>NZ_JAIGNR010000001.1 GCF_019711595.1 Qipengyuania sphaerica
TCGCCATAGATGCGGTCGTTGCCGTCCTGGCCGTAGATACGGTCGTCCTGGCCGCCGCCCCAGGCGCGGTCGTTGCCTTCTTCGAGGACTAGCACGTCACGCCCACCGTAGCCATAGACACGGTCGTCACCATCGCCGGCGTCGATGCGGTTTGCTCCATCGTCGCCCACAAGACGATCACGGAAAGCGGAGCCGACCAGGTTTTCGATCGATACAAGGGTGTCGATGCCGGCTGAAAGCGTGTCCTGCGCATCTGCTGCAAGCAGGTTTATGAACACTCCGCCAGTAACGCCAACATAGCTAGCAGTGTCGCTGCCCGCGCCGCCATCAAGGAGATCGTTTCCTAGGCCACTATGAAGCTCATCGTCGTCCGCCTCGCCATACAGGCTATCATTTCCTCGGACAGCATAGAGAATATCGTTGCCGTTTCCGCCGTAAAGTTGATCTTCGCTGCCGAATGCCGTGCCGCCGGTAATTGGATCAGCATAAATCTGATCATCGCCATCTAGGCCACTGATCGTCTCGGGTCCCTGATACCCGATCATGATGTTATCAAGGGAATTGCCGTTATAGGTCCATCCCAAAGCGTAGGATGAATTCTCGTTCAAGAGATTCTCGACATTCTCGGGAAGCGAATAATTCCCAGTGACGCTAACGGTGTCGATCCCGCCATCCATGTCTTCGATCACCGCTGCGTTGGCGGCGACGAGGTAATAATCGTTCCCCAAGCCGCCGATCAACGTCGACCCACCACTACCGCCGAGATAATTATCTCCGTCGTTGCCAATCAGCGTCGAGGGGCGATTGGTATAGGCGCTTTCAATGTTTTCTCCGAAGTCGAAGACCATTGTTGTATAAACATCGACGTGATCGTAGCCCTCATCCGCGAGTTCGATCACCACGTCATTGGGATCATCGATACGGTAGGTATCGTCGCCTTGGCCACCCTCCATCGTGTCGGCGCCTTCACCGCCGTCGAGCGCATCATTGCCGGCCAACCCACGAAGTGTATCGTCGCCACCGAGGCCGTTTATGGTATCGTCATTTTCAGTGCCAACGAGCAGCTCGCTGTTTTCAGTACCGGTAATGGCCATTTGCGACCTCCTAATGGATTGAATTCACAAAACTCTTGGGAATTAAAAGGCATACCCCCCGCCAAGCATCAAAGGCAAGCGTGGAATCGAGGGGGCAGTGTGAGGCGATCTTTGGCCATCCGTGTTGATACTAAGTCCTTCCGCCTTACTTTTCGCAGAGCAATGTTCTACACATTTCCCAAACGTGCATGACACGGAATAGAAAAAGCAGAGCAGTTTCGTTTTGGAACATGTAAAGCGCCGGGCCGCGGTCGAGGTTGAATCCCGACCTGATCTTTGTGGAGCAAAGAGATGAAGCCTTGGAGACTGGTTGCAAATCTGGGTCGACGCGAATCGCGCGCTCGGGGCAGCCGGGCGACCGCTGAAATTCAAGGCTCCTATGCTCACAGACTCTTCGAAAGAGGTAGAGAATTCGAAAGAATCTACGCCATCGGAGATCTGCACGGCGAGTTCGATCTCTTTCGCGAGGCGCTCAAGGTAGTAAATGCCGATAATGCTTCGAAGCCTGCTGCCCGATCCACAATAATATTGCTGGGAGATGTGGTCGATCGAGGCCCGCAATCGAAGCAATTGCTGCAGGTGCTCCAGCAATTCCATACCGCCTCAACAAGTTTCATAGTCCTTCGTGGCAACCACGAAGAAATGTTGCTTCAAAGCGCCAGAGGCGACGAGGTAATGCAGCGGTTATGGCTGCGGAGCGGAGGAAGGCAAACGCTGGAAAGCTATGGCATCGATCCAGACCGGTTTGCCCGACGTTCGCCAACCGAAAGAGCAGAGATGTTGTTGGCAGCTCTCGGCGATGAAACGCTGCAATGGCTTGACTCGCGCCCGCTTAGCTATCGCTCGGGGTCATACTATTTCTGCCATGCGGGCGTTCGCCCAGGTGTCGAATTGAACAAGCAAGTCGCCAGTGACCTGCTTTGGATCCGAAACAAATTTCTGTATAGCGACGAGGATCACGGCGCGGTGGTCGTCCACGGGCACACGGAGGTGGACAGCCCCGAATTCCTCTATAATCGGATCAACATCGACACTGCCGCCCATAAGTCAGGGCGCCTAAGCGTTATAGGCATGCAGGGGACCGACCTCTGGCTATTAAGTGTCTCTGCAGATACGCGGAATACGAAGACGACTGTTCAAAAACTGATCGTTTGAAACTGCCGATCTCGAGCTGAGCGGTGTTTGCCATTCTCTGCCCATCGAACCAACGGAACATACGATAGGGCTTTCCCACTGGAAAACATCGAGAAATTCAACAGGTGCACCATTGCATTTTGGTTAACCAAACGTTAGGAAGTGCTTTAACTAGGGTCGGTCGATTCGCAGTACGTGACCATCAAGACTTGGCGCGCCATAGACCGGAGTACGAGTAAATGAGAAATTTCCTTGCTGCCACGGCGATTGGTCTCGCTTTGTGTGCCGCCCCTGCCTTCGCAACTGAAACGATTGCGCCGATTTCGACTTCGGACAAAACTACTTTTGCTCTGGAAGTGGACGAACCTTGCGATGTGACGCTTCCGGTTCCGAACGCGACGGCGTGCGCGGGTTATTATTCGGGCAACCTTCTCAACGGCAGTGAGACTGATCTCGCAAACCAGGTGGAAGCCCTAAACGAGCTCGGTTACAATTTTGATGGCGACTGGAATGGCGTTTCTTCCAGCGTCGTGTTTTCTCTCCAGAACGGGAATCAGATCAACTTCGGGACCGTGCTTTACGGTCTCACCTTCATCGGTGCCCATTTCGGGAACGTGGCGGGGGATGCCGGCAACGTTTCGGTTTTCTGGTCGTTCGACTTCGGAGAAGAGGGGGCTGAATATATTACCCTCGCCGATACGCAGGGCTTTTCGAATGCCGTGCTATATTCGACAGGCGTGCCGGCGGTTCCCGAACCCTCGACATGGATGATGCTCCTGCTGGGCTTTGCGGCCGTAGGCTTCGGTCTGCGGAGGCGTTCGGCGAAGCGCGGACTTACAGGAAGCGCAAGCTTCGCATAGGGCGCTTGCCAGACTCGCCTTGCGGCGAGGCCGGGCGATTTAAATTCAGACGCGATCAAGCAGGGTCGGCTCTTCGCGAGTCGGCCCTCTTTATTTTGTCAAATAATGCTCTCGCAGACTTGAGAGTGCCGCCCCGTCTCATCTCCTGACCAAAATATCGCGTTTTAGCCGCCACGATCGCCTTGGGGACTGGAAGCGCTAGCCCCGCCGCACTAGGGGCCCGCGCTCGGTCGCATTTTACCCGAATTTAACCTCAAGAAACTAGGTCCCGTGCTGTATTGCGCGGAGGAAAATAGTGCTCCAAACTAACCGTATGCTTCTGCTTGGCGTCGCTTCCCTTTGTCTTACCGCATGTGGAGCTGGCGAGGGTGCAACTCCCCCCAATTCCGGTGGCATAGCCGTTGTAACGCCGACACCGTCCCCCACCCCTACTCCCGCTCCGACGCCGACCCCCGGCACGAACGCCCAGGTGCAATTGCCCAAGGTGGCGTCGGGTTTGAATATCGATTCGTGGCTTTATTCCAGCCCCATTCCGGAAACCGCGGCTCCAGACGTGCTCGGTGCTTTTCGTTTCTTATGCGCGCCAAGCCATCTCAGCTACGATGACCCCATCGTGCACCCGGGGAAATCCGGGGCAGCTCACTTGCACCAGTTCTTTGGCAATACGGAGGCCGATGCGAATTCGACTTACGAGAGCCTGCGCATGACCGGCGATAGTACATGCACGAACGCACTGAACCGATCGGCATATTGGATGCCAGCGCTTCTGGACGGTCAGGGATCAGCGATAATTCCGAACTACGTGGCAATCTATTACAAGCGCCGGCCATCCAGTGACACGTGGTTTGCGTCGAACAAGACAACTCCCACCGGCATTCCCCGAGGGCTCAAATACGTATTTGGCCATCCCAATGGATCGGTAAAATTCAAGTGCGTTCAAGAATGGACGCCCGTCAGAGAATCCGATTCCATGCCCGACGCACTTTCTGGGTGTGGCGCCGGCCAGAAACTCATGGTTTCGATCGCTTCGCCAAGCTGCTGGGATGGAAGGAACCTCGATTCGGCTGACCACAGGTCTCACGTTTCAATGGAAGTGAGAGACGGAACGCGCACTTACTGTCCGGCTAGCCATCCCTACGCTCTCGCACAATTTACCATGACCGTAGAGTGGAGCATCGAGACCGGAGATATGCCGGCGCTGTGGCGATTCTCGAGTGACATGGACAATGTCGAGCCCGGGTCGACATTCCATTCGGACTGGTTCGGAGCCTGGGAAGATGCGGTTCTCGACATGTGGCAAGACGGTTGCATCGACAATCTGTTGAATTGTTCGGACGGCGACTTGGGAACGGGCAGGAAGATGAAGCGAAACAATCTTTATCCGACAAGCGGAGCAAACCCGCGAAAGATTGCGGTGCACACCGTTCACTAACCTTCGCCACAGCGAAGGGGCGGCGTCACCCCATTCATAAGAATTTTATTTGCGATCTGATTTCCCGTACTTCAGCCCTCTGAGCTGAAATGTCGGCTGGCGAAACTCCGGCTACCATGTCATTGAGATCAATGCGGATGCCTCGAGAATAACCGAAGTGCGTCGTAATTCGTGGTGATATTCACGGCATCGAGGGCGTTGAACGCAGCGAGAGGTCGCGCATCAAATGATGATAAATCGGGTTGTGCGCAATGTGAGCTGGGTTGGAATTGCATTCGGCCTGCAACAAGTCATCCGTCTTGTTACCAACATCGTGCTGGCAACGATCGTGACCCCGTCGGTGTTTGGCATAATGCTTATCCTGAATACCTTGCGCACTGGAGTCGAACAGATTTCCGACGTCGGGATAGGCCAGAACATCGTCTTCGACAAAATGGGCAACAGGCCTAAGTTCTATAATACCGCCTGGACGATCCAGATCATTCGGGGGCTCTTGCTGTTCGGCGCATTTCTGCTCGCGGCGCCTTTTTTGGCCACAGCATTCGGCGGTGGCGAACTTGGCGCTCTTCTGCCGCTGTTCGCCCCAATCTTCGTGATCACGGGTTTTGCCACACCTGCGATTTTCCTCATGCAGAAGAACCATCAGATCAGGAAACTGGTTTCGCTCGAACTGGTGATCGCCTTGATCGGGGCTATACTCGCGATTGGCTTCGCTTTGGTATCCCCTACGGCAGAGGCGCTGGTTTGGGCTTTGTTGCTTACCTCGGTCATTGCGGCACTTCTCGGTGCCCGAATGATGCGCTGGAGGAACTTGCGCCTTTGTCTCGATAGAATCATGGCGCGCAGGATCCTGTACTTCGGCGCTTGGGTGTTTGTGGCGACGCTGCTGCATTTCGCCGCATCCAGCTTTGATCGGCTCTATTTCGCGGCAGTGATCCCGCTAAGTTTGTTGGGCGTCTACGGCATAGCGAAGACCTTTGCAGATGCGGCATTCCAGCTTGCCCACAAAATCTCCACCCTGATTGTCTTTCCGACAATCGCAGATGCACACCATTCCGGGGCAGGCATCGCTGCGATCACGAAGCCGAGGCAGATCGGAGTTCTCATCGCAGGAATACTTATCGGCGGCGGCCTGGCTTTCTCAGATATCGCTATCGGTTTGTTGTACGACGCGCGCTATCAATCTGCTGCCTTCATCCTCCCGGTCCTTCTCGTTGGCGTCTGGTTTTCGATACTCTCGGTAATCAACGAGTCAGTCGTATATGGATCGGGGAAACCGGTATTGAACGCCGGCGCGAACGCAGCCAAATTCGCCTGGTTACTTATTTTGGTGCCGTTCGCCTTTCAAAGCTATGGATTCGCCGCCGCGCTCGCCATGATCTCGCTCGGGGACATTCCGAGGTATATGGTTCTTTCCTTCAGTCAGTCAGGTCAAAAGCGCGTTTTCGCCTTTCAGGATCTTGTCGGGACAACCACTCTGCTGATTACTGCCGCCTCAATTCGTTGGGTACTGCTAATGCTGGGTTGGGTTTCCGAATTTCTTCCAATGGTTCCCCCGCAGCTCGGATCGGTCTAAGGTGCAGAATAGACAGTGACGGGGCAGTAGCGCATGGAAACTTTATGGGATTGGGTCACCGTCTTCGCGTTTGCGGGTCTGGTTACCCTGATGTTGCAGCGCTCCAATATGGAAGAACCGCCTGACTCCTTGTGGCACTACGCACCGCCCGCAATCGGGTGCGCTGTCGTGAACTACATTGGCAACGAAGGGTATGACGTTGTTGCCGCCATCGGTTTCAGCCTGATAGTTGTCTACGTCATTAAAGTGTTGAAGGTTTCCTTTCGGCGAGAACCTTAAGACACCTAGGCATACCGCATCTTTAGTTGGCAGCTGCTCCAACCTTTCGGCGGATCAATCGCCGGCCAAGTTTGGTCAGGGGCATTTCGAAGTGACGTGTCGATAGATGCGAAAGTAGCCAAGTGGCTAGGGCGAGTGGAACCCTTAAAAGATACTTCACAATCGTATCTTGCTCGTTTCCACCAAGGGGAGTTGCCTGAAGCATGGCGTGCCAGACATACAGGGAATAGCTGATTTCAGCGATGTATCGAGCGGCCTTGCCTGTCCATATCTTGCCTAGCATGCGCGGGAATGCGTACAGCGAGCTTCCGATCGCCAAAGCCGCGATATACGGCCGAAAATATCCGAAAGCGCCTGCTTGCGGCAAGCTGGCAACCATCAAGAGCAGGATCGCAAGTGGGGGCAGCCACGCCGGGATCCTGCTGTTCTCGCGCGGGGGGAAATTGATCCACACCAGCGCGACGCAAGCACCTGCGAGAATTTCATCGACGCGATGCCAGGTCACAATGCTGATGATCTCGCCATCGGATATTCTCAAAGCCGAAACGCCGACTGCAGCGATGGGAAGAAGCAGCAAGCCTTTGCGTCCGCACAAGGCGACGAGCAAGGCGGCAAACAGGTAGAACTGAACTTCGACGCACAAGCTCCAAAGGTGCTCGCCACCTTCCATCAAGCGTGCCGGTGGAAGGTTGGCGTAGAAGCCAAGATTGGCGATGCTGGTTGCAAAGTTGGGCTGGTTGACGACAATCAATATTATCATTGCCAGCCAAGCCAGCGGGACGATGCGAAAAATCCTTTTGACGAGGAAGTCCCGCACGGTCGGATCACTGTGCAAGAGCTTGGTGATCAGAAAACCGGAAAGGCAGAAAAAAAGGGCCATGCCGCTGGCCGCTACAGCGGCGTTTAGCTCCCAGCTAGCATGGCCTATCGGAAGCCAATGCCCCGCGATTACCAAGAGAATGCTCAGGGCCCTCCATCCGTCCAGAACGGATAATCGCGAACTTGAAGTCCCCGTGGATGCCTGTATCGAAGGCGCCAGGCGAGAGGCGGTTTCTTCGTGGGTCAAGTCAGAACTTTTCCGACAATTTCTTTTGCAACTCATCTCGCGCCGGAGATGATTTGCGCGGCCCAAAACACCGCATCTTATAAACCGGGAGGGCCGCTCCGATGCGAATGATCGGCATCCTTCTGGTAATCGTCTCGCTCCCGATCTTCGTCGTTTGGTTGAGAGGCAATCCCGCAAGATTGCGCCTTGCCGCATTTGGTATCGGCTTTTTGCCTTTCGGCATCGCATTCTTCAATCTCGATGCTGCCTTGATCAACTGGAATATGTGGCCGGGGCACACGAAGGGCCTGATCGTAACGATTCTGGACAGTCTGGCTCTCGCAATTTTGATCTCGAGTCGAGAACGCATCGGGTTTCCGCCATTCGTAGTCCTCATCTCGCTATATTTCCTCGCTGCCTGTGTATCGATGGCATTTTCGGCAGTTCCGATGAGCAGCGCTTTCTATGCCCTACAAACTCTTCGGGTTCTCGTCCTCTTTCTCGCCGTAGTCATCGTTTCGAGGCAGCCTATGCCGCGCGACTGGTTGTGCTTCGGTCTGGCCTCGGGCGCTATTTTCCAAGCGGCCTTCAGCATCTACGAAAAAGTTGGCGGAGCGGTCCAGGCGTCCGGCACTATGTCGCACCAGAACTTGCTCGGCATGATGCTCCATTTCGCGACCATACCGCTCATTGCGATGATCTTGGCCGGCGATCGCCGACGCGTCATTCTCCTAGGCGCCCTCGCTGGTTTATTGGCCGCAGCGCTTACTGCTTCACGTGGGACGGTAGCCTTTCTCGGATTAGGTATTGGCATCCTCGTCTGCATTTCATTGGCTCGCAAGGCGACCAAGGTAAAATGGCAGGCATTAGGTCTTGGAATACTGGCTGCTGCAGTTGTCGTCCCGCTTATGTTTTCAGCGCTTGCCAACCGGACCGCAGCGGAAAAACTGTCAGGCGACGAGGAACGGGCAGCATTCGAACGAGCAGCCATGGCAATGTGGAGCGATCATCCCATGGGGGTGGGCGCAAACCGGTATGTGGTGACCGCAAATGTGGAGGGATATTCGGATGAAGCCGGTGTGGTTGCAGTTTTTGGCAGCAGAGCCGCACACGTCCACAACATCTACCTGCTTCACGCAGCCGAAATGGGTTGGCTGGGTCTGCTCACTTTCATAGCTCTCATCGCAACGGCGATCGTCAGGGGGGTGGCATTTGCCATTCGCGCGAAGGATAATCCGGCGGGAGACCTCGTGCTGGGGGCAGCTGTCGCGCTACTGACCATGTCTATTCATGGCATCTTCGAATGGATTATTATCCTGAGCGAGCCACAATACCTGATAGCGATAGCTTTGGGCATAATCGCAGCTGCCAGAGGCATGAAATTTGAAAGCGTTGGCAGAACCCGGGCCCCCGACCCTATCATCCGCCAGGTCATGCGGTGACTGATCTCACATGAGAAAAATCGGCTACCTTGTTAGTGATCTCGCGGCGCCATCCCACACATTCGTTCGGCGGGAAATCGAGGCTCTGGGACGACAGGAAATTCCTGTCGAGGCCTATTCGATACACGGTGATATTGGTTCCGAGACCTATCAAGCGATCCTTGGGCGGCCCATTCACCAGTATGTTATCGCCGCGATCCGCCAATTTTTCGGGGAGCCGATAAGGACCACGAGGACCTTATTCCTTGCCTTGCGTCACCGTCCTCCAGGGATAAGGCACCTGATTTGGTCTATCTTCCATTTCGTCGAGGCCATTTTTCTAGCGAGGCTGCTTCGCGAAGATGGCTGCGCCCACCTGCATAATCACTTCGCCAATAGCGGTGCGACCGTCGGAATGCTTGCAGCCCATCAGGCCGGGATTTCGTGGAGCCTCACCTTGCACGGAATATCCGAGACCGACTTTCCTGCCATCGCCACCCTGCGCGATAAATTAGAGGCGGCAGCGTTCGTAGCCTGCGCAAGCCGTTTCATGATGGCCCAAGGCATGCGTCTCGTAGATCCCGAGTATGGGGCGAAATTCCTTGTCGTGCGTTGTGGGATCGACCTCGGTTCGTTGCCACGACCGAGGAGCGCGACTTCAGGCTCCCCACTCCGAGTTCTGGCTGTCGGGCGACTTTCTGCCGAGAAAGGCTATTTCGGGCTTTTCGAAGCCCTGTCAGCGCTCCCCCAATCGCTTCCCGATTACGAGGTATCGATCATCGGCGATGGGCCGGCTCGCGATAAACTCGTTCAGAGCATGGAAGAGGCTGGGTTAGGTAGAAGGGTAAAGCTGCTCGGTGCTTTGCCGGAACGGGAAACCCTGCAGCATATAGCTCACTGCGATTTTCTCGTCCTGCCGAGCCTGATGGAAGGACTGCCAGTCGTACTCATCGAAGCGAGAGCTCTGGGAAAGCCCGTGATCGCGACTGCGATTGCCGGAATCCCGGAGCTTGTTAGTGATAGGGTAGATGGCCTGACCTTCGAACCATCCAACTGGAAGCAGCTTCGGATCGCTCTAGAGACGCTGCTGACCGACGACGATCTCCGAGGAAAACTGTCCGAAAACGCCGGCTCTCACTTCCCTGAAGAGTTCAACATCGACAAAGCCGCGAGCATTCTCGCCGAGAAGTTCCGACCGATCCTGCAGAGTTCTCATTCGTAATATCGGGAGTATGCAGTGCTGCCGTAGGAATAGGAATCGCCGATCATGCCTTCATAGCGGTTCAAAATGGTGCCGAAGCATTTTGCTGGTGCCAAAATCTTCAACAGGTCCAAAATGTGCCGCTTGGTCGTCTTGCCACTTTCCACGATCAGGAAATAACCGTCCAGGTTCTGCAAGGCGATTATCGTGTCGTCATTGGCAAAGGCAGGCGGCAGATCGAAAACGCAGATAGGCTTTGTTGGTAAAGCTTTCAAAGATGCAACCAATTTGCCCAAGCCCGGCCCAGACAGCAATTCCGCCGTTTTCTTCGGAACCGTTCCCGTCGGCAAAACAACAAGGTCCGAATTTTGCATCCTGACTGCGATGGACTGCAGCCCGATCGAGGGTTCCGATAGATAATCGCTGACCCCGACCCCCACATCGAGATCCAGATACTCCGCAACGGAACCACGCCGCAGATCAAGATCCACTAGAACGACCGGCCTTTCGGCGACTTGCTCGAGCGATGCTGCCAATGCAATCGACAGCGTACTCTTGCCGACGTTCGGAGTCGCCGAAGTGACCCCAACCATGGTGACGTCATTTTCGGAGAGTTTTTGAAGCACCTTGCTTCTCATCAAAGAGAATGGGCGAAGGGCCAAACCGCTTGCATTGCGTAGCAGAGCAGGTGGCGCAGGCCGTTCATCGAACGAAATCTCCGGTAAAAGTGAGATGTCGAGCGTATCTGTTGCGCCGAGGAAGGTGGAAGCATGGGAATCTATTGTCATCGGGCTAACCTCAACCAGCGCAACAAGCGTCCGGGTTCATGCCGGGTTGGAGCGTCGTCCGCTACCTTGAGCACATCGACGACGGGGATCACCCCAATCGGGGAAGCGCCCAGCAAAGCCTCAAGCGATTGAGGATCCCGGATAGGCCTGAAAAAGAGCTCTACAGCGAAAGCGAGACCTACACCTACGGCAAGGCCGCCAACCACCCCAACGGCTAAAATGAGCAAATAATTGGGCGAGGAAGGTCGCTCTGGTGTGATTGGGGCCTCCACAACAGTCAGCCGCTCGGTCATGCGCTCGTCTTCTGCCTGAACCCCGGTTCGGGCACTGGTCAACTGAGCGCTCACTTCCTCGTATTGCTCGGTGAAGCCTGTCAGCCGTCGTTCAAGGTTTGCAACTTGTTGCTGCACCAGCGGGGCACGTGATTGAGCCGCAATTTGGCTGTTAAGCCTGCTTTCTTCGCGGGCTTTGGCCGCTTGCAACGCAGCGATTTGCGAATTGTTGAACTCGATTTGGCGCGTCAGGTCGTTTATTTCGGAGCCGCTTGGCCCAGCCGATTTGGCGAGCTCACGAGCCTCGGCTAATTTCTGGCGAGCCAGCACGACGTCCGGATGGGTTTCGGAATAAACTGATCTTGCCGCTGCCAATTCGCGCTCCGCCGCCGCCACAATCGGGTTGCGATTATCGGCACTTTGGGCCGCACGCCGCTGCGATATCAATGCCTGATTGTCGCGCTGGAGCGCACCGATTTGGACATCGTAGCTGCCTTGACCGCCCGACAGGATCAGTCCCCCGTCAGACAGGCTCATCCCGTTGCGGCGTTTGATGTCGTTAATCTGGCCCTCGATGGTCGCTATCTGGTCCTCGAGGCGCGATGCGCGCTCCTCGAGGAAATCGACGGTATTGGTGGCCTGCTCGACACTACCTCGTGCGTCGAGTTGCAGGATGCGTTCCATCAGGTCCTGTGCGACTGCCTGAGCGGCGACTGGATCCTCATAGGAAAATGAGAGAGTGAATGCGATTGTCTCCGACAAAGCTCCACTAGCCGCATCGGAAACAGTCGGAGCAATCTCGATCTCGTCACGCATGTCTTCGATGATTTCCGACATCGAATCGTTTCCACGACGATCTGCATAGATATTATGCCGCTCAATCATGGCGACGAGATCCGGCCTGCTGGTTATTCGTTGTTTGATCCTGGCGATGCGCCGGTCGATGACATCTACGTCTGTCTGATTCAGAACCTCCTCCGGCAGTTGAGGAGCTTCGACCAACATTATCGCTTCGGCCTTGTACTGCACGGGCACGACCAGTGATGTGACTGCGGCTGCCAAGGTCCCGATTAAGAGGGCTGTCAGAATCCACCATTTACGGTCTCGGAGAATGTTCGGAACCTGGGCAAGGAAGGTCGCCCCAGCTTCCTCGGCTCGTGACTCTCCATGGTGCTCAAACGAGTTCATGATCTATCTGCCGAAATTAAGTGTGAGGCCGAACATGATTTGATAATTCGATCCTCTGTCGAAAGGGTCGTCAAACAATTTCACTGCACTGGGACTGACGTAAACCCCGACAGTATCGCTGATCGGTCGCGCATAATAAGCTGACGCGCCCAAGAACTTGGTCCGCTGAACATCTGCCAGATCGAAAGCAGCCAAAGAAGCTTTTGTATCGCTGTATCTTAGATTGAGAGTAAGATTCTCGCCGCGATCATACTGTTTGTTCCAGGAAAAGTTCGCTGCGGTTACCGTGCTTGCGCCGCCGATGGTCGTCGGACGCGACTCGCGCGATCCACTTGCACACATCTTGCCCTGGAAAAGCTCTTCGCAGAACTCGACATCTGCAACAGCATATTCGCCGTTATCCGTTTCCCCAAAGCCCGTATCGACGCGAACAATCGAGAGACCTGCGCGCGCGGCAAGAGTCCCGGTTGGGCTCGTTTCAAACTCGAAACCGGCTTCCGCCGTGGCAAATACGCCATCACCGCGAGCCTGATCGAGAAAATCGGACAATGATCCGTTTGCGCCCAGAACCAAGCTCACGCGAGGGCTGAGATCCTGGTTATAGCTCAGGTCGAGGCTGGTCGTTCGATAATCCAGGCCCCTCTGATCGAACCAGTTCGCACCAGTCGCAACTTGCCCGCGCAACGACTGCGTGCTCGAAAGCTGCTTTGCCGCCCCGAAGCTTGCCGAGGCACTTTGACGCCTGACGGTCTGATCGATCAACGTCGGATCAAGTTCGAAGTCAGTCCCGGTTGGCGGCGCAATTTCACCATCGGGAGGTAAATTTACCAACAGGTCTGGTGAGGCACGCTTTCGCGTCTCGTACATAGCGTCGCCAAACAGCTCCAGCGTCTGACTGACATTCTTGCTAGCGCTCAGTGCAGCCTTGCCCGAGAGATCGGTATCGTAACGTTCCAGCCACTCCTCGATCCTGACCTGCCCATCCAGTACGACTGTGGAGGTTTCGTCCTCCCATCGAATTTGCGGCAAGACCTCCATGGTCAAGGCGATCCCTTCGGCATCATCGCCGCCAACGAGAAACGGATTGCTCGCGACGAGGGCTCCGGTCCTGATTTCAACCGTTGGTCCCTCCTGAGCCTGAACGCACGCAGACCACAGCGCCGAGAAGCAGACTGTTGTTGCAAGGCAAAATTTCGAACCCTGAAGCAGCAATTCAAATCCCCTTAGGGTACGATGATCGTGTCACCGGGCTGAATGGTCATGATGTTGGCAGCATTTACATCGGCGTTGCGCAAATTCGATTTGAACAATCGCGAGATGCTCACGCGATACGGTCTAATGGCTCCCCCCTGCTTTCGAAGCACAACAATGTCATCGAGGTTTGCGAATTCGCTCGGCCCACCGGCCATCGCCAGCGCCTCCAGAACATTCACCCGGCGTGCAGGAGTAAAGGCACCTGGAGCATTTACGCGCCCCATCACGGAAAACTGGGTCCCGCCCGAAGATACAACTGAAACGGTGACGCGTGGAACTTCGCCACGATACTCGGGCTGCAACCTTTCGGTGACTATTGCCTCGATCTCCGTAAGGGTCCGACCAGCGGCCAAAACCTGTCCAACCAGCGGGAAAGCCAATGTGCCGTCGGGGAGGATCTTGACCGAGCGCTGCAAACGCTCTTCGCCCCAAACATAGATTTCGATCTCATCACCGGGATAGATACGATATGGCTCCGACGCTTCCGATGATGATTGAGCTGTACCATCTTGAGCCATCAGCGGAGACATCGCTAGCATTGCAAATGGTGCAATCGTAGTCGTGAAAACTAGACCGAAAAAGCGCATTACTGAATATCCATCCACCGTCGATTTGCTGTTTGGAAGGCACTATAGCGTTGAAAATGCTCCTGCGACACGTGAATCTTAAAACCGTATCAATATGGGCAACTATCGCTGTGGCCGCGCTCATTGCCGGATATTGGTATTTGAAGGAGACCAGCGACGCGAAAGCCTACGAACTTGCCGGAGAAGCTGCTCGCCTGCAGCAAGCAGGTGATTTGGTCAAAGCACGTCTGGCCCTGACGAAAGCGATTGCAATCCGGGATGATGTCCCTGATTTCTACCTCCAGCTGGGCAGAGTGAGTTTTCAGCTAGGCGACCGCACCACCGCTTTCGCATCATATGATGTCGCGACATCTCTAGCTCCTCAAAATACCGAGGCACTTCTTGCTGTTGCGCAGATCGGGCTCCAGGTCGGCGAGCGTCAAAAGTCGAAGGAAGCTACGCGGCGATTGCTATTGAACGATCCCAGATTTGTCGAAGCGCGATTGGTCAATGGTGTCCATCATATGCTCGGCCGAGACTATGACGAGGCGATCGAGGAGGCCGACGCTGTATTGGCGATAGAGCCGGACCACACCGAAGCGGTCATCCTGAAGATACGTGCCTCCGTCTTGAATGACGACGAGCAAGCGGCACGCTCCTTGCTTCGCGCATATGCCAGCGAACGATCCGACAGTCCCCCGTTGGCCCTGACCGAACTCGAAGTATATCGCGAGTTTTCGGATGCCGATGGCATGATCGCGGCATTCGGGAAACTCCGAACTCTATTGCCGAAAAGCGCAAATCTGAGTTTGGACGAAGCAGTCCTCCATTACCAATTGGGCCAGAGTTCGAAAGCTACCGATATCGTTTCGCAAGCACTGGCACTCGATGATGTCGGAGCTGAGGAGATCGGCGCGCTGGTACGCGTGTTGCGCCTGTATGCTTCGACACCGGACATTGTTCGTGCATCCCAAGTTGTCGGTAGGTCGGGCAATGTGGATGCGCGGGTCGAATTGGCGAGACTATTGCTGCAGCGCGATGAAGTGGGCGTGGCAACAGAACTGATGAAGGATTTGCGTGGGAACGAGGCCTCCGTCTTTGCTGCCTCGCGAGATTTGGCCCTCGGCCGCAGTGTCGAAGCGCTAAACGCGGCAACGGCTATCGTCGAAGTTGACAGCACAAATTGCACTGCGAGGTATGTTCAGGCCCGCGCTCATCACGAGCATAAAGATTTCAACAAGGCAATCTACGCCGCTCAGCGTGCGACAGGCGAGTGTCCGACATTAGTGGAAGGCTGGTCGGTACTTGCGAGCGCGTATGACGAACAGGGAAAGAGCACGCAGTCCGACCGCGTTTTCGAACAGGCGATCTCCGAAAACCCGCAAGAGCCCTGGCTTACACATCAATATGTCGATTGGCTCATTGAGCGAGGAGAACCACGCAAGGCGCTCGCGGTCCAGAGGACGCTAGCGCGAGCGATGCCGGGCTACGCACCGGCCTGGCGAAAATATTTGCAACTTTGCGGAGACATCGACCCTGCCTGCGTAAAGGCCGCAAAACACGGTCTTGAGCTATCCACCCAGACATACGGAATTGACCCACCGCCGGGCGAGCGCTCTTCAAGCGGTCTGTTCGGAAGGTTCCTCATTCGCTGAATGAGTTGCAGTGGATGTAACGAATTGGGACATCCATCCTAAAAAACTAGGTATTTTCCTTTAGTTCAAGCACTTCGCTGGTTAACATCAGGTTGACCCAGGCGGGCGGAGTGATTCGCGAGTTGCCTTGCGCTTAACCAATGCGTCGGCGCTCGCGCAGTGGTCTGCGACAAATCCGCGTGTTCCACATGCTGAAATGTCGGGTCGTGGCGGCGTTTGGACAGACGCCTTTGTTTCATCGTGTTCGAGAGGTGTCGCAATGGAAGGGATTGAAGATAAATTCGACCAGCGCTCGGCGATCCAAGATCGACTGGACGATGACGACCTTCTCCCGCTGGAAGCCAAAAAGCTATTCTTCGAAAAGCCGCCCGGGTCTGCCGATGAGCTTTATATTGATCCATTGGGCGGGAAAGAGCCTGAAGCTCCGGAGCTCTTGCGGACCGAATTCCTGGGCATGAATTTTCATAATGCCGTTCTGGCAGAGCTTCTTGACTCCCTTAGCTCGAACATTGGTGCCGCCAGGTTCCGATATGCTGTCACGCCTAATGTCGACCACTTGGTCACAATCGCGCGCTCTGCAATCGGGTCCGACATCAGGGTAGCGTACGACGAAGCGGATTACCTTGTATGCGACAGCCGTGTTCTCTCGCTCATGGCGCGCAAGTCGCGCGTGGAGCTACCTGCGGTGCCCGGAAGCGATATTACAGCGGCGTTGCTCGCTCGCTTGGAGGATGGAACGAGTATCGCAGCGGTAGGCGGCTCGCCGGTCGTCCACGAAGAGCTACGCGCTCGCTACCCGCAATTCGAATGGAGCTTTTTCATACCGCCCATGGGAGTTTTACACTCCGAGGAGGCGCAAGATGCCATTTGCCAATTCGTCGCGACGACGGATGCGGATATTAGCTTTATCGCGATAGGCGCCCCGCAAAGCGAGGTGGTCTGCCGGAAGATCAAAGCAGCCGGGAATGCCCGGGGCCTCGCCCTTTGTATTGGCGCATCGCTGGAGTTCATCACCGGCGAGAAGACCCGCGCTCCGCTCTGGGTACAGAAAGCCCATTGCGAATGGCTTTTCCGTCTCCTCCAAGAGCCGCATCGACTGGCGTATCGTTATCTAATCAAGGGGCCGACAATTTTCCTGGCTTGGGCCCGTTGGTCACGATCGCGGCGAGGTGTTGCTTAAAGGACTAGTCATCCCAGTTCCTCTGTCGCTTGGTCACGAACGACAGATAGATCGGGACCTTCCACAATAGATAAAAAGGAATTGATGCGACAGCTCGAAGCGACAGGTATTCACGGCCCTTGGTTGCCCAAAGAAACGCAAGCAAGATCGCGGTTACGGTGATGAGAGTGAGCAGGGTTGCCAGTGGAAGAATGGATGCACCGCCGAACACAAGAAGCCCCGAGGCTATGGATGCTAGACCGGAAAGGATGAGCAGCAATGCGAGCGGCGGGACAAGTAGGTGGAGGCCGAGCGCGACCAGTGGTGGCGACGCACTCAAAATTCCTTTCAACACGGTAGGCGCAGCCTGACGTAAAGCGTGGCCCAGAAAACCATGTTCCCACCTCTTCCGCTGCCCGGCTGTTTCCTGAACGGTTTCGGCGTCGCTCCAGACTTCCGCCACTTCGGGAAAGAGGATCGTTTCGCCACTGGAAATAATTTGGATCGTCATCTGGATGTCCTCTGCAGCGTCCCCGGTGGCCAAGGGCAGTGCGATAAACTTGTGCCAGGGAAAAGCCATTCCAGTTCCAAGCAGTGCCGCAGATCCTCCCAGGCGAAACATACCTCTCATCCGGAACCGGTTTTTCACAAGCATGGCGAAGTTCGAAATCTGCAGCTGGGCCGAAAGAGAACGATCCGGTGCGAACAAATTGATCGCCTGTACCGCCTGACCGCTCGCGATCGCCTTCGCACCGAGCGCCTTGGCGGACGAACCCGAAATTCGGCAATCTGCATCGAGAACGATTACCGCGTGGGGCGCCGAATTTGCCAGATACTCGCGCCCGCAAGCCAAAGCGTACCCTTTGCCGCGGCACTCATCATCAAACCTCTCAATGACGTCTGCTCCCGCACTTTTCGCAACTTCAGCAGTGCGGTCCGAGCAATTGTCAGCCACAACGACAATTCGCGCGAAGGAGGCTGTACGCTTGAGTTCGCCGATCGTGTCGCCAATGACATGTTGCTCGTTATGGGCCGGAATAAGGATTGCCAGATTTTCCAACGCATCTTCAACTCCGCCGCGCACACGGGTCGGATAGAGGCCTGCCGCAAGCTCAATGACAAGGTAGCTCAAGGACAGCAGAAATGGCGTCACCAGCAACCACGATAACACTGTGAGAAACGCGCCTGATTGGGCGCTCATATCGAACATTCCGAGATGACTTCCAGACAATATCTGACTTAGAACGACAGGATCAAAAAAAAATGTCACGCAACTATTTCTCGCGAAAACGAATTCTGGTCACGGGCGGCGCCGGCTTCATAGGCTCGCACCTGATTGACCGGCTTCTCGAGGATGGACACGAAATCCTGTGCGTCGATAATCTCTTCACGGGATCGAAGGAGAACATTTCTCATCATTTCGGGAACTCGCGTTTCGAGTTCATGAGGCACGACATATGCTTTCCTCTATTTGTCGAAGTGGACGCGATTTACAATCTCGCATGTCCGGCATCGCCTATCCATTATCAATACGATCCCGTTCAGACTGTGAAAGCGTCGGTGATCGGGTCAATCAACATGCTGGGCCTCGCAAAGCGCCTGCGGTGCCCGATCCTGCAAGCATCGACGAGCGAGGTATACGGCGATCCCGAACAGCATCCGCAACAGGAATCGTACTGGGGTAATGTCAATCCGATCGGCCTTCGTTCCTGTTACGATGAAGGGAAGCGTTGCGCTGAAACCCTGTTCTTCGATTATCACAGACAGCACGGTGTCGACATCAAGGTCGCACGCATATTCAACACTTACGGACCGAGGATGCACCCCTCCGATGGCCGCGTGATCTCGAACTTCGCGATGCAGGCCCTACGCGGAGAGGATATCACTGTTTATGGCAGCGGAGAGCAGACGCGCAGTTTTGGATATGTCTCCGATCTCGTCGAAGGGCTGGTGCGTTTGATGGACTACGATTCCGCTTTCCAAGGGCCGATCAACCTCGGCAACCCGACGGAATTTACCATCCGGGAACTGGCCGAGATCATTATCGAAATGACCTATTCGAACTCAAAAATCGTAGAGAAGCCGCTTCCATCGGACGATCCTACTCAGCGTCGCCCGGACATCAGCCTGGCCCGTGAAAAACTGAATTGGCAACCTCAGATTTCACTGCGGGATGGACTCGCGAAGACATTGCCTTCCTTCGAACAACTTCTCTAGGTGTTTGATCGCCGGGTAAGTTCAAGCGCCCCTAGGTGGCTGGGGACTCCTCCTTGGGAGGGGGTTCGTAACCCGCCTGGTATTGGATCTGTGCAGAACTCTTCGCAGTTTCGAGCCTCGTCTCGAGCAGCTCCGCCAATTCCTCTCGCTTGATCCTGTCAGCTATTTGTGAGGGCATTGCCTGAGCATCGCGCTCGGCCGCTTGCTCGCCCATCACTACAGCGATTGTGATGACTCGCGGACCCGGCAGAATGAAAGGTTCACCCTCCGGCAGAGCAGCAATTTGACGAAGTCTATCAGCGCCGAGCATGGCGGTATCCAACTGGCTGCGCGAACGTTTGAAAACGACCCCCATGTCTGTGAGCGATTTTGCAACTTCATCCATGGAGTGATCATCCTTGAGCGCGCTAAGGGCTTGAGGGTCGGCAAGAACAGGGAAGGTAATCTGATCAACCTCGAGCAGCTTGCGTTGTTCGAAAGCTTCGGGATGGGATCGTGCATAATCACTAAGTTCGGCATCGGTCGGTGTAGCGACTGCGCGCTGCAATTTGTCCCGCAACTGGTCGATCAGCATATTGTCGATCAACTCTCTCTGACGGATGAAGAACTCGGGCGTCTGATCGAGCCCTTCCTCGCGAGCGGCACGCGCCAAGAGCCGCCTATCAATGACCCGTTGCAACGCTATATTCCGCGCTAATTCTGGGTCGAAACTTTGCGGCAGGCGCATCGATGCCAGCTCGCCATTGATTTCCTGAATGGTGATCTCATCACCGTCGACAATCGCGGCAACTTGCCCGGTAGGCGTTTGTTCGCATGCCATGAGTAGCAGGCTGGCACAGATTAGGGTCGAATGGACGATGCGACGCATTTGGAATTCTCCTACTACTCGCCAGTCAGAAGCCTACGCATGGACATAGGTGAGGCGGCGTGAAACGATTGAACGAACTGGCGCATGTGGTTCAGGGCAGTTTCGGGCCTTGGAGACAGAGACGATACTCTCAGCATCAGGCCGTCAGGAATATAGCCTCTAAGGTTTTCCGCGATTACCGTTTCACGCTGACTCGCCCAGCTCCGCGGAAAACTGTTCCCGACGCGAGTGAAATACATGACATGCTCGACCCGCCCAGGGCTTGAAGCCGTGAACATCGAAGCGGGTATCGATTTTGCGCCCAACCGTAACTGGGTGGCCGCCGTTTCCGTCAGTTCGAACCCGCCGACCGGGTAACAGACTTCCGGGCGATGGACTTGCAGCATGCCGTCCTGACGATTGTTGTAAGCCATGAGCAACATGACCTCCTCACCGCCAGCCTCACGGTAAACTTGGGTGATCAGATTGTCATATAGCCGGTCGCTTAATTCGTCGGGAGGCGGGAGTACAACGTCGCCACTTCCCGTGCTCGACCACTCCCCACATCGGTCTGGCACCCAAGCCCGAAAATCTTGCTTCTCTATCACCGGGTTCGCAACCACTGGACGCCGGGCTTCGGCCAAAACCGCAGCTGCGGTCAGCATTCCACCCAGTACTAGATGTCGACGCGTAATCCGCATTGGGGGCCGATCGAAGCTATCGTCAGCGTGCTTCATGCCGATAGCCGTTCTTCCGTTGGCTGCGCTCTAAACCGCAGCCGCTTCGATTGAAGGAGGGCATCAAGCGCAAACATCGTACCTAACGCTACCGCAAACATAAGTAGCCCGGCAAAGTTGTGCATGAACCCTTGGCCAGTTGCTTCCCCAAAATGATAGGTGAGCAAGATCAAAATGACGACCCGCACCCAATTCGCGAAGAGCGCAACGGGAAGCACGAGAAGCGCAAGGAAGGCTACATACCGCGGCTCTGCCTTGTGCCGAACATAGGCATAGAATAGAGAAATGGCCGACAGCGACAGGATAGTGTTCAAACCTGCGCAAGCCGCTGCCACAAGTAGCAAATACTGGCCTACGCTAATTGTCACGCCTTGGGCGCCGATCGGATAACCGACAAAAGATAGGGCACCAACGGCAGCTTGGGAAATCCAGAGCTTCAGCGGGAGTGTTATTGCAGCCACCACGCTTTCGGGCGGCGGAAAAATGAAAAGCAGATATATCAGCGGGAACCAGAGGCGCCGAATTCCTTCCCATCCGATCACGCTATAAAGAACTGCGATGAGCGCAGCATACATCAGGTAGCCTTCAATCTCTACGATCTGGGTAACCCTGGCAATTGCATAAAGCGGCAGGATCAACGTCAGGATTGCGATGGGGTATGCGGCTCTTGGCGGAACGAAGTGGCGCCTATGCTCCGAAAACGATTCATAAAGTAGCCATAGCCCTGTCGCGAGTATGATCGGGGCATGTGCGCCTGTTTCTCCGGTCCAACCTTCTCGGACGACGAAAGCCATGGTCGGGATGGTCAGGGCAAGAATGCCGATAGCCAAGACAGTTACGTCGACGGCATTTTTGGCGCCCATCATTTTCACCAGCCAGCTTCTGTCGCGAGATGCGTGCGCCAAATCCATTGCCCCTTTCCCTTGGTCATTTCCTCGTTGGATTGGCGATCGGAATAGTTCAGTGCAACACTAGCAACTGCGCGATTTTAAACAAGTTGCTTCGCGAAAACCCGCCGCTCTGGTAAGCGTCTTGAATGATATCGTTCGCGCCCGAAAAACTGTAAGATGGGGGCGCTGCAATCAATGCTCCACCGGTATCCGGTTACTCTGGCGATCGCCACACTCCTGGCCGGGATAATCGGTATTCTCACTCTGGCTAAGGACACTCCAACCACTCTGCGGGGAATGGCGAGGAATATCGCCCCCCAACTTGAGGAGCAGAGGAGCGCAATGCCCGATCTGGCCGAAAACGGGGTTTTGGGCCTGACAGCCGAGGACGCCTTGGCGGTAAACAAGACAATCCCGATCTCTGATCAACCAATAGAAGCTGCCAATGCTTTGGTCCTTTCTGCGTATGTCAAAGATCCTCAAGCGATCTCGCGCGCCCAAAAATGCCTAGCTGATGCCATTTACTACGAAGCGGGATTTCAAGCCGTGCATGAACAGCGAGCTGTAGCTCAAGTTGTTTTAAATCGTGTGCGCCATCCGGCTTTTCCTTCATCGGTTTGTGAAGTCATTTACGAAGGGTCATACCGCAAGACGGGGTGCCAATTCACCTTTACCTGCGATGGGAGTCTACGCCGTCGACCTCAAGAATCTGCATGGCTACGATCCGAGACGGTGGCGAATAATGCTTTAGCAGGAGTGGTCGAGGAGTCTGTTGGCATGGCAACGCATTACCACGCGGACTATGTTGTGCCTCGCTGGGCGTTCGAGCTTACAAAAATCCGTCAGGTCGGCAGGCATATTTTTTATCGTTGGAATGGAGCTTGGGGGCGAAGAGCGGCTTTCAAGTATTCGCCAACTAACGATCCATCTGTGGAGGAAATTCTGGGGTTGACGGGCGAAGTTCCGTCGGCGGAAAACGATGATACATTCGCCAATCACTCCCCGCTCAGCGGCAGTGGTCTGATCGTCGACTCCAGCCCGCGGACAACTCCTGATACGCAAAAAGGTTTGGCGAGCGATGCTCAAAAAGGAGTGCCGATCGCTGACACGTCGGCCGGCACTTTGCGTGTGGATCAAGATGGGGCGCTGATAGATTAGGGTGGCGTTCGTTCAGAAATAGCCTGACATCCTTGTCCAGGCTATCGCTCGTCATCAGATGGTCCCACCGGGTGGATGGAAAGAACGCACTTCATTTTGTCAGCATCTCGATCAATTTTCCGTAGTAATCGAGAGCGAATCGTATATGCTCATTTTGTGGCTATCCGGTCACTCGCGGAAGCTGATTAGCCCCATTGGTTCTAGTTTCAGCTTTTTTACTAAGCCCTACTCGAGAGAGTAGGGTTTTTTTGATGGGTCGACTCTATCGATTGAGTGCCGGCAATCAGAAGACTAAATTTAAGACCTTCATGACTAGCACGAAAAACCCCGCGCCATCTGATGGCGCGGGGTCGATCTCAACTGTTTTGCGATCCTGAAGGCTCAGGTCATGTTCACTCGAAGCAGCTCGGCTGGCCTTGTTGACCGATTACGGCGCAGGGCCAAACCAACACCGAAGAAGCCAAGAAGCAGCATCATCCATGTCGCCGGTTCAGGTACGGCCGGGGTGATGGTGATTGTCCCGCCGAGGGCTCCCTGACCGCGGTTGTCACCGTAGATATTCAGGCTGTACTGACCTGCATCGAGAGCAAAATTCGAAAGGCCCCAGGCTTCGATGGTTCCATCGTCGAACAACTCCGACAGCGAAGTGATCGTGCCGCTGCCGTCACTGAGAAATACCTCGGTGAAATCAATATCGATCGAACTGGTATCGACCGTGAAACTGTAAAGTCCCGCGAGATCGTTCGTCAGGGTAAGCCACTCGTAAAACGTCGGCTCTTCGAGATTGGAGTCGTCGAAGGAAATCGTCGTCGTACCGTTCGAGGTGTCTGGACCGTCAACATTCTCGAGACTGGTGTCGTCGATCGTTACAGTTGCGGCTGCCGGTACCGCAAGGGTGCATGCAGCTGCGGCCATGGCGATTGGTAGAATTTTCCTCATTTAGGTCTCCGTTCGCATTATTGCCGCTGGCCCCGAATTTCCCCGAATTCCGGGAAAAGAATCACTCCGCGACAGGATTCAAAGGGTTAACTACCGGTTAACTCACAAGGAGTCCAATGCTTTCTCGGCTTTTTGTTTCCCAACATTCTGAAGGGTTGAGAGTTTTCACGATCGGACGAGCGTTGCTTCGGTTTATTCAAGGACGCACGGTGTGCGTATCCGCGTGTGCGCCGGGCATCATTTACCTTGAAGGATCGGACCGAAGCAGCGGGTAATTCGTCGCTCCGCCATACCGTTCGGAGACAAGGCTATCAGGTTGTAGCCCCGCGCGGGGTTGGTCTTCAATAAATCCAAGCGGCCAATATTTTCTTGGATGATAACCTCGATCGACCCATCATCCGCGAGAAACGCAACTTGAAAGCCTCGTTCCAATGCGTCGATGGAAATGTGATCGCGTACATTGCCGTGATCTTCGAACAGGAAGATCACATTCCCAAACTTTCCAGGTTCAATAGAAGCGAAAATTTCACGTTCCATTCCTTCGATGTCGAGCTTAACGAATATCAACTGGTCATCTGAGGTTCTGAACTCGGCCTGTTGGTCGGTTAGCTCGCCGACTGAGATTGTTTCGATCAATTCGACTTTCGCATCTTGGGGTGACAATTCTGCTTTCATCGTCGCCGACGCGTGATCGCTCTCACTACTATAAAAGGTCACACTGTCACCCGACCGCAATCCGACAGCTTTATTGATCACCGAGAAGCTTTTCCCATTGGTTTCCCAGTTTCGTTTAAGTCGCGAAAAAGTTCTTTTGCCCGCTTCGATCGCTACTACACGGCGTGGATCATCAATTACCTGAGATGCTACCACGCTCCACAAGCCCAGGTTGGCGCCGCAGTCCAGAAACGAATCTCCACCTGTCATCATCCGGGAAAGGAAGTGATCAAGATCTGGCTCGTACTGCCTTTCCAGCAACAAATAATGCAACCAATAGCGATCATTTCTCGGCACGCCAAAGGTCCCACCGCCCCCAAGATCGAATTTGAGCCAATCATCCTTGCTCATCAGCTTTGCAGCGAAAACGCAGGCGAGCCCAATCGCCCTTCCTCCTGACAGAGCCTGCGACAAGGCCGTCGCGGACCGGAGACCAGCAAGAATTGCACGGTTGCGCAGCCGCATGAGCGCAGACGGCTCCCGAACCGTAATTGGTTGGACAAGCAACGATTGGCTCAAGATACGAGGCTTCGATGTCGTGCGTGCACCTCGGCGAGGAACTCGCGATACTTCTTGGCGATGTTCTCCCATGCAAACCGCGTTACGGCATTGTCGGCGCGGCGGATGGCATTTTCTTTACCGCGCTCGAGCGCTGCCTTGAGTGCCTTGATCAAGAGCTCCTCATCGCCTGCATCTGTGAGTCCAGGATAATCCCCCCCGTATATCCATTTCGTCACCGGATAATCGTGGGCGACGACCGGAATACCTGTCGCAAGAGCCTCGACATAAACGTTGCCGAATGACTCGTGGAAAGTTGGATGAAGCATGACGTCGGCAACACGATAGAGGTCGGGCATCTGATCCAGAGGCAGTGTCATTCGACGAAAACGTCCAGGCATGATCTCCTCACCGAGAGCGTCGAATTTTTCCCTCAATGGGCCATCGCCGGCGACCACAAGTTGTGCGTCGGGGATTTCTGCGACGGCCCGCATTCCTTCCAAAACGCGCTTACTATCGACTAGGGCGCTGACCATAAGGACGATCGGCCCCTTCTCCGAAAAATCGAACTGCGCGCGGTCGCCTTTGGCCGGATAGAATTTCTTCGGATCGAAGCCGTTGGGGACGAGGATCGAGGGCCACCTGTCCTTGTTGCGCTCGTAATAATCGGGGTTGGTGCAAATCAAGCCATCGCAGCGGAACTGCGAATATTCGAGATCATCGCAATAAGCGGGCCAATCGCCATTCTGAGTGACGAAAATATGAGCTGGCTTCCTACGGAACGGTGGCCATCGCGTGAGCATCCAGTTTACAAACGGATAGCTGCAGGTGACCGTTACGTCAGCGTCATTGGGCCGATAACTTCTCAGATGGTTCAGTGCCCAAGTCGATTCCTCGTAGATGTACTCGGTTCGAAAGGGCGGAACTTTGGGGAAGCGCTCGAAGCTTTCGCGGGGTATTAGGGATGTCGACGAGAACGCATATGCGCGGCCCGCCAATTCTGTCCCCGAGCCAAAAAGTGTCACTTCATCCAAGCCCAGATTGGCTATTTCATTCGCAACAGCCTCGAATGCCACTTCGGCACCTCGGTGCACGCGATGAAGCCCCGGCAAAACAAAACTGATACGCATTCAATCTGACCCATTTAGTGTTTCTTGCGGACACCGACTGCCCCACTCATCAATCCAACTCCTCCGGCCGCAGCGGCAACACCATACCGCCATTGCGGGGGCGCTCGCCTACTCAGCCTGGCGAAGGGGCGAACAACTGCCTCCACGAAGCCTTTGGCCCCGCGCAGAAAAAGCCTGCCCCGGCCAACACCAAAGTGTCTATTTGTCACATAGGTCGAATTGCCCAACCAGTAGCGATAAAGAATCTGGTGTTTCAAAGTTGCACGCTCGGGAGGTTCATTCCCCCAGACTCCGGCAGCTTTGGCGAACCTAATCTTTAATCCGGCGCGGTGCGCCGTGCGATAGAAAACCATATCTTCACCGCCCAATTTTCCGAGTTCGGGAAGGAAACGGATTTGAGGGTTCTCTCGCAAGAATGATGCGCGGATAATCGAGTTGTTAGTGGCCGCGACATCCAAAGCTGCCCGGTCTTCGAAATCGAAGCGGACATCATCGAAAAACGGTTGTTCTTCCAGCCAGCGGGGGGATCCTGGAGGAACCCGAAGGTTCATTTGTCCGGTGGCGCAATCCGCGCCGGTCCCCTCCAGTACATCGAGATAGGCTCCGAGCCAGCTGGAAGTGGGTTCGCAATCATCATCAATCATGGCCACCCAGTCGGAGCCTTTGCTGGCCACATCTACGGCGATATTGCGAGCGACCGAGATATTGCCAATACCGGAAATGCGGTATCTCACTCCACCGGCAAATCTATTTTTGAATTCGCAAACGACGGAACGAGCGCGCCCATCCGGGTTATCATCTACTATAACGACCCCGATCTTCGCCCGCTCACGGACCTCGTTGGCAGCTTCCACAAGTGCTGCAAGCAGCGTCCGCAAAGGCTCATTGCGACGATATGTACAGACTGCGACAGTTATTTTCGGTAAGTTGCGCATGGAGCCTTAACGCTTGGATATTTAATGCATTATCTCACGAGATAATTACACGGTTGTGGCAAGTCCACCCCGCCGGCATGAGACCTACCTGGTTTAAGGCGGATATTTCCTGCTAAAGGTTAGCCAGCCTTCCAAAAAACCAAATGAGTTATAGGGTCCCTATCGGCTGGACGAACTCTTGCACCCTCTGGCGCTTAGCAGCGGAGGCACCTTTCACAATCGTGAAGATCAGTCAGCACACGTACGCAGCAGGGGGGCGTCGTTTCGCAATTTACGGGTCGCAGCGCTTAAGTGGTGTGGAGCGACAAGGGGCGTTGCGTCCGGATTGTATAGTTTTACACCGGAACCGGACAGTCTGCTTTCGGGTCGTTAGCAGCCGGTCCGCTTCTGGCACATCGGTAGCTCAGTGAAGCTGTCGCGAAGTGGGTGGAAAGCGGACATCACTTTGAGATGCATTACTCACGGACAGGGTGTGATGAGCGCTTAATCGAGGGGCGAAAGCCTGTAGGGTCGCGGTAAGGCGCGACCATCGCGAAGGCGAGTTAACTTATGAAATGCGCCCCGCAAGAGGCAAGTTGCTATTTTCGTAAGGCGCAGAATACGCGATCTGTGAGGGACTATTTGGCGTCCTTGGGCAGCGACTTCACGTGCACGTCCTGCTGCGGGAAAGGCATCGCCAGGCCGCGCGCATCGAAGGCCTCTTTGACCTTCTGCGTGAGCTCGCATTTCACATCCCAATAGTCTTCGGCCTTCACCCACGGGCGGCATACGAAGTTCACCGCGCTCGCGCCGAGTTCGGCGGGGCGTATATCCGCCGCAGGTTCGGACAGGACCTTCGGGTGAGCCGCAACCTGTTCCTTGAGAAGGTCCAGCACTTCTTGGATGGAGTCCTCATAGGAAGCCCCGAACTCAAGGTCTACGCGGCGCGTTTCGCTGGCTGTCGCGTTCACGATCACGTTGCCCCAGACGTTCTTGTTCGGGACGACGATGATCCGGTTGTCCGGCGTCGCGACTGTGGTGCCGACCATGTTCACATTCTTCACGGTCCCGCCGACGCCGCCGACCTCGATGTAGTCGCCCTCGTCGAACGGCTGGTTGATCATGATCATCAGTCCGCTCGCGAGATTGCCGAGCGTATCCTGAAACGCGAACGCGAGAATGAATGAAGCGCCGCCGATGAGTGCGAACACAGGCGTTATGTCGACGTCGATCGAGGCCAGCACGATGATGATGCCGGCGAGGATGAAGAGCCAGAAAAAGGCACCGACGATGAATGCCTGCAGCAGTTTGGATATCTTCGTGAACCTGCCGATCCAGAGCTTCACGAAGCCCCTTGCAATGCGGGCAACGAGAATGATTGCCGCGACGGCGAGGAAAGCGACGAATATCCGCCAGAGTACGGCGATGCCGCCATCGGGCCTCCCAAGCCATTCGATGAAGGAGCCCAAGAGCGCCCTTGCGGGAGCAAGCGCGGTTTCCTCATAGAGAATGCCCTGCCGGTAAGAGCGAAGCTTCTGAACCAGATCCAGATTGCCGCCTTTGCGCTCCAGTGAGTCGACAACAAGTGTGTACCGCTCGAGCAGGCGGGCACGCTGTTCGACGAGGCCCACGATCGCGGCGATCTTCGCCTCGTCCGAGGGGTTTTCACTGCTTACGCGTTCAGCTTGCGCCCGTGCGATCTCAGCGGTTTTGCCGCGGACAAGCTGGAGCCAGGTTTCGCTGACTTCCTCCAGTTCCTCCACGGTCAACGGCACAAGCAGATGTGAAAGCTGCGCTACGGAGATATTCGGCCGGCTGGCAAGAGCGACCAGTTCGTCGGGAGCGGGTTCGGCAGGAGCCTCGGTGACTTCTGGCTCCTGCCTGTCCGGTTCGGCCTCCTGTGCGAGCGCGCTGGTCGGAAACCCGAAAGCAACGAAAGCCGCAATGAGAAGCGTCCAGAACCTTACTGTCGACATCGCTTTTCCCCCGCTCCGTTTGCCCTCAGTCCTTCGACATCAGGTATTCGGCTACCGCCTGGTAAGCGGGAAGCGAGGTTGGATCGATCCGCCCGTTCGCCGCTGTCGGGAAGGAAGCAAACCGGACGAGCACCATCTCGGCAGTCGGGTCGATATAGATCGTCTGGCCATGAACACCGCGAGCGGCATACGCCTCGTGCTCGTTGTGGAAGGACCACCACTGGCTGGCGTAGCTGCCACCCGGCATGGTCGGGAAACCAAGGAATTTGGACGGATCGCCGCCTTGGCTTATTCGCTCGGTTACCGCAGCCGGGAAAAGGCGCTTTCCATTGATGACTCCGCCATTCAGCACGAGCTGGCCGAGCCTGCCGAGGTCCCTCAAGCTGGCAGTCAGCCCGCCACCTGCGAAGGGAACGCCCTTGCCGTCCACGGTCTGGTAAGCGGCCTGTTCTGCACCCATTTTCGACCAGAGCCGTTCCGAGGCCAGCTGCGTCACCTCTTTCCCGGTCACGCGCGTGATGATCCATCCAAGCATGTCCGAATTGATTGTCTTGTAGTGGAATTCATCTCCGTGGCGGCCGTCCGGCTGGACCTGTTGCAGATACTCCCAATAGCCGTTTGGACCAGTGTAACCCTCCGGCTTGGGGAGCGGGCTCGCCGCGCGCGAATAGACCCAGATGTCTGCGTTCGGATCAGCGTAGTTCTCGGAATATTTGACGCCGGTGGTCATATCCATGACCTCGCGCACCGTTGCCGAGGCGAAGGCGCTGCCCTCGATTTCAGGGATGATGTCGATCACGCGCGCGGCTTCGTCGAGCTTGCCCTCGGTCACGAGGATCTGCGCGAGGAGGCCCGTGAGCGACTTGGTCATCGACATGGCGGCATGTTTGCCGTCCTCGGTCAGGCAGCCCGAGTATTTTTCATAGACCACGCGACCCTTGTGCATGATCAGGAGACCGTCGGTGTAGTTCGCGCCGAGCGATTCCTGCCACGTCATCTCCTCGTCGGAGTTCATCGGCGTGAAGGTCAACGCATCGATTGCATCCGCATATTCGCCGAGCTGGTCGGGCGGCAGGTAGGACAGGGGGACGGGCGCGCCCAGTCCGCGGCTGATCTCTTCGGTCGGAAGGAATTCGCGCAGATGACACACGCTCCATCTCAGACGCGGAAAGCTGAAATAGACCGAATCCGGTTGCGTGATGATCTTGTCTTCCGGTGGCGGGGAGCCGACCATCCACCCCATCACCCGCGGATCGGATTCCTCCGCTGAGAGGGGGGCTTGTCCTTGCTGAGCGGCCGCTGTGGTGGCCATCCCGCCAGCAACCGACAGCGAGAGCAGGGCCCCGGAAATCTTAGAGATGAAGCGCATGGATTTACTCCCTGTTCAAGGCTGTCAGTCGTCGTCCGTCACAGCTGCGATCACCCCGACCACGGCCGCACCCACGAGGACTCCGGTGAGAACATCCGCACCGTCGTTGTCACGGCGATTGTAGTAGCGACGCAGGTAGTCGTTGCGGTTCCAGTACCGCCCGTCGCGCCACCAGCGGCCGTTTCCGCGATAGAACCGGTCGTAATAATCTTCGCGGATTTCACGGCTGACTTCCCGCCGCGCCTCGCGCCGTTCACGCGCAACCTCGCGGTTGGCGCGGCGATACTCTCGCTCGACGCACTCGCGGTCCTTGCATCGGCGGATGCGCCGGTCCGCCTCGCGGCGCTCCCGGTTGACCTCGCGGTTGGCTTCACGGATTTCCCGGCGTACCTCCCAGCTCTGGGCTTGCACCTCGACCGGCATGCCGGTGAGCACCGTTGCGGCTCCGACCAATACCAATATTTTGCCGTACATCGCTCAGCCTCCCTTTGCGGCGCTGCGGAATTTTTCCGAGCGGCTCTCGTATTGCCGGAGGACTTCGACACAGTTCTCGTTATCAGTGATCACGCTCGTGCCGTATCCGAATGCGGCGGAGAACAGGAACGCGCGGTCCACGCCGAGCAGCCGCGTGATCGAGGCATGAATTTCGAGCACGTCACGCTCGAACGCGGCCTGCTGGTTCTCGGCCACGCACCCGCGGGAGAGGCCGGCGATATAGCCGAAGTTCTTCAGGCCGTTGTCGACCTGCTCCTCATCGCTGAGCGCTTCGCCAGCATCGTCCTGCGCGCTGACGGGCGACATCCCTGCGGCAGTAAGCATGAGTGCGCCTGCCGCCAGTGAATGGGTCATGAGCCTTTTCATCATTCAAACTCCTCTCCTTGGGAAACCGCCTTCGCGGCGCGCTTAAAAATTCACGACGACGTTGACGAAACCTCCGGTCCAGCTGGGAGCGTCACCGCCGAATGCGTTCTCGATTCCCTCACCCGGGATCGAGATGCTGAAACCGCCGGTCAGGAAGATATTCGGCGTGAGCACGCGCGTGTATTCGACGAAGAAATCGTCAGCGAGGTGGTTCGCGGTGACGCCGGAAATGACGCTGCCCAGGTCATCGCTAATCTCGAGACGGGTCGCCTGGCCGAACTGGATCGGGCTTCGCTGCTCGTTCACCCGGATGTGGGCTGCCCTCAATGTCAGGAAGTCCTTGGGGCTCGGCATGGTCCTCAGCGTCAGCTGGTGGGATTGGACGTTCGAGTTGATGAAGACCAGCGCGGCCTTCGATCCCGTCGCCCAGCTCGCCGGCGAGCCCTCGTAGTTGAGCGGGTCGAACCGCTCGAGTTCGGGCGTGTCCGGATCGTCGCCCGAGAAGGTCTGGTAGGACCAGAACAGGTCGGGGCGCCAGGGTTTGTCGTTCCAAGCGTGGCCGATCTTGATGCGTCCGCCCCAAGCGTCGAGGCTGATACGGTCGTTCCACTGATACGCCCCGTCTAGGCCGACATAAAGGCCCGGAACCGCGTCCGGCGCGGGATGGACCAGGCTATAGAATGAGATGGCACTCAGGCCTTCGCGGCCGCCATCGAGGAAGTCGGGCGGTCCGATGCCGCCCGGTGCGGCCTGCGGATAGGGTGCGCCCGACTGCAGGACGTTGACATAGCTGACGCCAGCGAAGTCACCCTTGCTCCAATCAAGCCTGAGGTCGCCACCAACACTGTGCGTTTTCGTGTTGTTCGATGCGAGTTCGTTGGGGTCGATGAAGAACGCTGTGGCGGTCAGGTCCTGCCTGCGGAACCGCGCGATGATCGTCCGCTCCCACGCCTTGCGCGGGCCAAGCTTCACCGCGCCACGCTCGAAACCGTTGGAGGCACCGTTCGAGATGAGTATGCCGGTGCCGAGCTTGAGCTCCTGCGCGCCGATCGAAAGGTCGAACTGACCCGTTTCGACAGACCCGGTCCGGAAACCAAGAAACGCCTCTTCGATCGTGACGCGCCCCGTGTTCTCCTGGTCGAAGGCGTCGGTGCCCAGCGTCGCCGATGCGACTACCGAGAAGCCACCATAGATTTCGCTCGAACCGTCGAGGTCATGAGTAAGTTCGACGCCAGGTTTGGCATACACTTCGAGCCACTGCGTGTCGGAATCGAAATTGGCCGAGGGCGCGAACCGGTCTGCAAGGTTCCAGTACAGGTTCTCTTCGGCGACAGCATTGATGCCGCCCTCAAGAGTGAACTTGATCCGGGTATCACTGTCTTCGACGGGGTCGGTATCGGGCGATGGTTCATCCTGACCATGCGCCACTGGGGCAAAGGCAAGACAGGCCGTCAGAAGACCGGTGGTAAGCGGCAAATCGCGCATTGCGCGCCGAGGGCCGGTAGTCTGGCAAGCGACAGCTCGAAAATTCATTCGCCAACTCCAAGCAAAGTGGATTCGGCGACCCGCTGACCCCTGTCTTCATCAGGCCAGCATCATTGACCAGACCCTTATTGCCCAAAATGGGCACTCCTGTCATCATCCGCTTCTATGTAATTGAACGCAGGATGATCCTTTGAGCATTGCCGAAGTCCATTTCTCGATCCTGTGGCCTCGCCACGTCGAAGGCATGATCGCCCTGCTGAGCGAACTGCGGGAAGCATTCGAGGGCGACCTCGACGCCACCCTGATCCTTGCCGTGATTGGTGCCGCTCTCTTGCCGAAGGACGAACTGCCGATTTCGTTCAGCTATTCGGATCTGCTCAAACAGCGTGACATCGATTTCAGGAAGCCGCTGAACACCCTCTCGATTTCCCAGGTGACGGGCATTCCGCGCGAGACCGTTCGCCGCAAACTCGCCACGATGGAGGCAAAGTTATGGGTTGAGCGGGACGAATTCGGTCATTGGAAGATGGGGAAGCGAGGTGCGGAGGATCTCCGTCCCATGACCGAACTCTCGATGAAATACATCTCAAGCATCGCCGAGGGGATTGATCTGGCTAGGGCGGGCGCAGTGAGCAGCTGAGTTCTAAGCGACGTATCCGTCGTGGAAATTCTTCGGCAGCAATGTCTGCAATCGGGTCGGAAGCCGAATGGCAGCTATGAAGCATTCCCGGGCTAAAACCGGACCGTCCGGAACCGGCCCCATTTCAGTCATTCACGTTGAAGGAACTCGATCGGCAGCTTTGGGGCCGGAAGCGGACTGGCGGCTTTCGGTTGCTTGATAGCCGAACGCTGACATTCTGCAGACGACCCTGCTTGCGGGCGTTGCGGCAAGCTCGCCATGTAAACAAGAGCGGTCTTACGAGTACGACCCGACATGGAGTGCAGGGCGCCCATGCTTCTCTGGTCTATTAGTGCTCCCAAGATCGGTTGAAGCAAGACGCAACCCTTGGCGATCCCGGTGCGACAACTGCCACTCCTCCCGAGCCGAGTTTGCATTGTTCGGGCCGTTATCTATGCTTCGGTGAACCTCCATCCGCGGCAAGATTGCAACCGTTCGCGCTTTTCCTTGCCTCCTTACGCCACCCGACAGGATGATCATCCCATGCACTCCATTGACGACGCTCCCGTAGCGCCGCCGCTCGTCGAACTGCCCATCGATACGCATGATCGCGGCTTTTACGACGGGTTCAGTCGGGCCGTGACGATCCCTTCAAAGATCATCGTGTCGCTGATCATCATGTGGGCGATCTTCTTCCCGGTCAGTGCCAGCGAAACACTGAGCGCGGCCAATTCGACGATCATCGCCAGCTTCTCGGGCTGGTATGTCTACCTGGTTGCTTCGCTGATGGCCGTCTGTTTCCTGCTCGCCCTTTGGCCCGCATCGGGGCGGCTCAAGATCGGCGCGCAGGATGAGGCGCCGGAGTTCGGGCGCTTCTCCTGGTTCGCCATGTTGTTCGGGGCCGGCATCGGGATCGGAATGCTGACCTATTCCACGGGCGAGCCACTCGCTCATTTCGCGAACAATCCGGATATCATTCGCGGAACGATCGAGCCGCTGTCCGCAGAAGCGGTCAGGCCTGCCTATATCTACACCTTCCTGCACTGGGGGTTCGCGGCCTGGGGCAGCTACGCGTTAGTGGGGCTTGCCATTGGCTATGTCGCCTATCGCCGCAACCTGCCCCTTACAATCCGCAGCGCGCTGGTACCGCTGTTCGGGCTGCGCATGTCGGGCATCTGGGGGCATGTGATCGACATCGTTGCCGTGGTCGCGACGATCCTTGGCGTGGCCGTCACAATGGGCTTCGGGGTCGAGCAATTCGTAGCCGGCCTGGCACGGCTTGGCCTTGGCGACTGGCTGCTGGATGCCGACGGGTCGTCTTCGGCCATGGCGGTCGTCATTTCACTGCTGGTGCTCGTCGGAGCTTCGACCATCAGCGCGCTTTCGGGCGTGGGCAAGGGCATCAAGTGGCTATCCAACCTCAATATGGCGCTATCCTTCGCCCTCTTGGCCCTTTTCGCAATTGTGGGTTCGGGCCTGCTGGGACTGGTATACCTGTTCGTCGGGCTGTGGGACTATCTCCGCACGCTGGTGCCCAATTCGCTGACGCTGTTTCCCGGCGGCGATGAGACCGGGGACGCGCTGGTGCAATGGCAGCTTGACTGGTCGGTCTTCTACTGGGCCTGGTGGATCGCATTCGCGCCCTTCGTGGGCATGTTCATCGCGCGCATTTCACGCGGACGGACTGTGCGGGAATATGTCCTTGGCGTTGTGCTGGTGCCCTCGCTAATGTGCTTTGTCTGGATGACGCTGGTTGGCGGAACGGCGATCAATCTCGAGCTCAGCGGTGCAGCCGGCGGTTCGATCGTCGGCACCGGAATTTCGGACCAGCTCTTCGCTACGCTTTCGGTGTTGCTGTCGCCGGGTGTCGCGGGAGCGGTGTCCGGGCTCGTCGTATTGCTGCTGATGACCTATCTCGTGACATCGGCCGACAGTGCGATCCTGATCGTGAACACGATCAATGGCGCGGGGGAGACAGAGGGCCAGCGCCGTTACCACATCCTGTTCTGGGGCGCCGCATTGGCCTTCGTCGTCGGTTCGATGCTGATCCTTGGCGGGATCGATGCGATCCGGATCACGATGATTATCGGTGCGCTGCCGTTCTCCTTTGTGGTCGCTCTGATGGCGATTTCCATCATCAAGGCAGTGGTGTTCGACATCCGGCGCAAACGCCACGGAGTGCCGACTACTGCCGAAGGGTGTGCAGAATGGAGCGCAGCAAAGTAAAGGCCGAACAAGAGTTTGCACTAAAGAATCGCAAACGAGTCGAATAGAAAGATTGCTATTTGAAGCTACTACAAATTGCTCTCGAACGTAAGAGCGTAAAATGACACACACCGAAGTAAATATACAATCGATAAACAGATTTCAAATTTGCAACTTAATCTATTCTTTCCTTAGAATGGATATGTTGTCCTTTCGCAACAGACTCCAATTCATTCGGAGAATTGCCCGGGAGTCGGTGGCCGGGCTGCAATCGCGACCCTATTGATTTCGTCGAGCGGGATTGTGCCTCAATCCCGATCACGAATATTTGCCCGCCGTCCGGTCGGGTGCAAAATCAAGGTCCGAATTGGGGGAACCTTCCAAAATGAAGACATTCGTAAGCGGCGCGTCCGTAAGCGCGCTCGCCATTGCCATCGCTGCACCTGCCGTCGCGCAGGACACCACCGCACAGACCGACGCGCCCGCGCAGCAACAGCGCCAGGGCGGGGTTCAAACCATCGTCGTGACCGCGCAGAAGCGCAGCGAGGACTTGCAGGACGTGCCCGTTTCGGTGGCGGCCATCGGTGAAGAGCAGCTCGAAGAGCTCGGCATCGACACGTTTGAGGACTACCTCGAACAGCTGCCCACGGTCACCGCTGGCGGTAGTGGACCGGGCCAGAGTACGATCTACATTCGCGGCCTTGCCTCGACCACGCCGAACTTGACGACGGCCGGTGTGGCCGGCCTCGCACCCAACGTATCGCTCTATCTCGACGAGCAGCCGCTGGCGCAGCCCGGCCGTAACCTCGACGTATACGCTGCCGACCTGGAGCGTATCGAAGTCCTCTCCGGTCCGCAGGGCACGCTGTTCGGTGCCAGCTCGCAGGCCGGTGTGGTTCGCCTGATTACCAACAAGCCCGACCTGTCCGGATTCGACGCCAGTGTCGATGCAGGCCTTTCCTTCACCGATGGCGGCGAAGCGAGCTACAAGGGCGAGTTCATGATCAACGCGCCCGTGAGCGACACCTTCGCCCTGCGCGGGGTCGTCTATTACGAGCACCAGGGCGGCTATATCGACAATGTCGCAGGCACGGTCGATGCCAGCGAGAGCGCCCGTTTCCGTCCAGAAGGCACAGTCCGCGCCAATGGCGTTCCGGTCAGCGCCCTTCGCGCCGGTTTCCAGCAGAACGCCGACCTCAGCGGTGTCACCTTCATCGCCGCCGACAATGCTGCGCTGGTCGAGGAAGACTTCAACGACACCAGCTACCTCGGCTTCCGCGGCACGGCGCTTTGGGAAATCACGCCCGATTGGACCATCACTGTCGCGCACACGCAGCAGGAAGTGGAAAGCGACGGGGTCTTCTTCGCCGATCCGGAACTCGACGGTCTCGATGATCTGCAGATCCAGCGCTACGAAGAAGACCGCCTGAACGACGAATTTTCGAACACATCCTGGACGGTCGAAGGTCGTCTCGCGATGCTCGATATCGTGTATACCGGTGCCTATACCGATCGCCGCACGCAGCAGAACGTAGACTACACCGATTACCTCTACGTGGGGCAGTATCTACCCTACTACATCTGCGACACGGCAGTCGTGTACCCCGGCTATGTCACCAACGCTCCGGCCGATCCGACCTGCTACGCACCAAACCTCGCCGTGGACTCGACTACGGATACGACAGTGTTCACGCAGGAGCTGCGCTTCAGCACGCCCGACGACTGGCGCTTCCGCTTCACCGGTGGTGCGTTCTACAGCGATCTCGAGCTGAAAGAGCTCAACAACTTCAACTACTTTTCGAATGTGCAGGTGCGCGGTTCGGACGGTGTGACCACGGGCTTCTTGCCCAATTATCCGCTGACCGACATCACTGCGCCTCCGGGTGAGATCAATTCGGCCGCAGCAGGATATTTCAGCGACCCGGGCCCGTTCGCTCCCGAAACCATTTTCCGCAATGACATCCTCCGGACCGACGAGCAGATCGGCATCTTCGGCGAGGCGAGCTTCGACATCGTGCCGGATATCCTGACGATTACCGGCGGTGCGCGTTACTACAACGTCGAGGTCGATCTTGCGGGCAGTGCGAACAGCTCGTTCTTCAATCTCAACTCACCGGTCTTCGGCGCAAACACCGGCGTTCCGGCCGACCAGCGTGTTGACCAGCAGCGGGCGGGTACGAATATCTCGTTCCAGTTCGGTGGCAACGGCCCGGTCGGGGCCCCAGACGTGGCGAAGGCGGAAGGCGTGATCTTCAAGGGCACGCTAACCTACACGCCGACGCCGGACCTGCTGTTTTATGGCACCTATTCGGAAGGCTATCGGCCGGGACTCCTCAACCGTCCCGGCGGCGCTACGAATGGCGCCGGCTTCACGGTTCCCTACGAGCTCGATACCGACGAGGTGGCGAACTACGAGCTGGGCTGGAAGCTCGACCTTGCCGATGGGCAGGTGCGTTTCAACGGCAGCGCCTTCTACGTCGATATCACCAATCTGCAGACCACCATCTTCGACCCCTCGATCACCAACCTGTTCTTCTCGGCGAACGCTGCGAATGCGGAGATCATGGGCATCGAAGGCGACTTCACTTATGCACCCTACTCGGTGCCAGGGCTGACTGTTGCAGGCGCTTTCTCGATCCTCGACACGGAAATCACCGAGGTGCTGATCCCGACACAGGACGTGGTCGTGGGTGAAGACCTGGCTTTCGCGCCGAGCTTCCAGGGCAACTTACGTCTCCGCTACGAATGGGACCTTTCGAGCGACTGGATGGCCTTCATCCAGCCACAGGTTTCGTACTCGGCATCGAAGTTCACCGATGTGATCGAGATCAACAAGCTCGAACTCGACAGCTACACGATCGCCAACCTGTCCGCAGGCGTGCAGAGCGACCAGTGGAGCGTGGAACTCTACGCCGATAATTTGTTCGATGAGCGAGCCCAGATCTCCGGCAATTTCGTCAACGATCGCGCACGGATCACCACCAACCGCCCGCTCACCGTGGGGCTGCGTGTCGGCTTCGATTACTGATCGGCGAAGCTGATCGAAGAACTGGCGGCGGGAGCGGGGTTGAGCATCGCTTCCGCCGCTTTCGCTTGTTAAGGGCACACGCATGACCGCGCGTGAGAATACATCAAAGGCAGCGCAGCAGGCGCTTCAGGCGGGCGACTTCGCACGCGGTGCAGAGCTCGCGGACGAGATGCTGGCCAATGCGCCGGACGACGCCGAGGCGCGTTATATGGCGGCCGTCGCTGCACGTTATCTCAAGCAGTTCGATCGCGCGCAGAGCCATTTGCAGGCACTGCATCATGCAATGCCCGAATACGGCCGCGCCTGGCAGGAGGCCGGGCACCTTGCCCGCGCACAGGGCCGCAGGGATGATGCGATCGCTGCCTATTCGCTGGCGACGCGCCTCAACCCGGCACTCGATGCGAGCTGGCGTGCCTTGGCAGATGAACTTCAAGGGGCTAGCCGCATGGCAGAGGCCGCCGCCGCCAAGGCACAGGCCGAGCGTATCGCCGCGCTACCACGCGAGCTGGTGGCAGTTACACACCACCTTCACGAAGGGCGCTTGCTGCGGGCAGAGGAGATCTGTCGCCATTTCCTGCGCGCCAATCCGAGGAATGTGGAAGGCATGCGCCTGCTCGCGCAGATCGGCATCAAGCTGGGCATACTCGACGATGCCGAGTTCCTGCTCGACAGCGCGGCAGCATTCGAGCCGGACAATGTGCAGGTGCGTCTCGACTATATCGATGCGCTTCGCCGGCGCCAAAAATTCGAGAAAGCACGCGATGAGGCAGAGGGCTTGTACGCCCGCGATCCGGGAAACCCGCTGTTCCAATCGCATCTCGCGATCGAGAGCATGCAGACAGGCGACTTCGACCGCGCTTTCGAACTGTTCGACGCGGTGCTCGAAAAACTGCCGGGAGATGCCGCCACGCTCACCAGCCGCGGCCATGCACTCAAGACGACTGGCAAGCAGGAAGAGGCGGTCGCCAGCTATCGCGCCGCCTTTGCCGCAAAGCCCGACCATGGCGACGCCTATTATGCACTTGCAAACCTGAAGACCTACAGCTTTCCCGACGAAGAGATCGCAGCAATGCGGGCGCAGGTGGAGAGACCCGAACTGGGCTTCATGGACCGGGCCCACCTCTCCTTTGCCCTCGGCAAGGCTTATGAAGATCGCGGGGAATACGAAGAATCCTTCCATTTTTACGACGAGGGCAATGCGCTCAAACGCGCCCAGACCCGCTACAGTGCCGATGCGATGAGCGAGGAGCTTTCACGGCAGGCCGAGGTCTGCACGAAGGAGCTCTTCGATTCCCACTCGGGTGCGGGGCATGCGGCGACCGACCCAATTTTCATCCTCGGACTTCCGCGCGCCGGCTCGACGTTGTTGGAGCAAATTTTGGCGAGCCACAGCCAGGTCGACGGAACGATGGAACTGCCCAATATCCTCGCCCTTGCCCACAAACTGCGCGGTCGCAGGGCGGGCCAGTCGAACTATCCGGATGTGCTTCACGACCTGACGCTCGAGCAGCTTGCGCAATGCGGTGAGCAATTCATCGAGGAAACCCGCGTCCATCGGCAGGGCGCACCCTTCTTTATCGACAAGATGCCGAACAACTTCCGTCACATCGGCCTGATCCACCTTATCCTGCCGAACGCGAAGATCATCGACGCCCGCCGCGCAGCAATGGATTGCTGTTTCTCCGGTTTCAAACAGCTGTTCGCCGAAGGGCAGGAATTCACCTACGGGCTAAGCGAGGTCGGTCGCTACTACTCCGACTACGTCGCCCTGATGGAACACTGGGACAATGTGCTCCCAGGCAAGATCCTGCGTGTGCACCACGAGGACGTACTCGACGATCTGGAAGGTCAGACGCGCCGAATCCTGGAATACTGCAACCTCCCGTTCGAAGAAGCCTGTCTCGACTTCCACAAGTCGAAGCGAGCAGTACGCACCGCCAGCAGCGAGCAGGTACGCCAACCGATCAATCGCAGCGGGCAGGATGCCTGGAAGCCCTATGAGCCCTGGCTCGGACCACTAAAGGATGCGCTCGGCCCCCTGGCGCTTTAGGCCAATCGGGCGCCATCGGGTGCATCACCCGGCGAAGCGAGCACGATCCTGCCCTTGGCGTCAGGGAATCCGAGCACGAGAACTTCCGACATGAAGGGTCCGATCTGGCGGGTAGGGAAATTCACCACGGCCATGACCTTGCGCCCGACCAGATCCGCCGGCGCATAGAGATCGGTGATCTGTGCAGAGCTCTTTTTCACCCCGATCTCGGCGCCGAAATCTACGCGAAGCTTTATCGCCGGCTTCCGGGCCTCTGGAAAGGGATCCGCGGCGATCACGGTGCCGCTGCGGATGTCCACCTTGAGAAAATCATCGAAGCCTATCTGGTCCATTACGTCGGCCTAACGGTCCGCCGTCTCGATGTCGAACCGTGCGTTGGGCTTGAAGCGATCGCCGGGCGAGAATACGGGCGCTATGATGATGTCGTCCGCTTATCCCGTTCGCGCACTTCTCGTCGCGATCTTCATCCTCATGATGGGGAGCGGATTTCTTTCGACGCTGATCGCAATCAGGCTTGAGATTGCCGGAGCTTCGGCGGGGATCATCGGGCTTGTCGCGACCAGCTACTTTGCCGGGCTGATGCTGGGATCGCTTCGGGTAGAGAAGGTCATTACCCGCATCGGCCATATTCGTGCCTTTGCTGCTTTCGTGACTGTCTATTCGGCGAGCAGCCTGACCTACGCGATCATCGATCACCCCGGCGTGTGGACGGCGCTCCGCTTCATCGACGGATTTGCAATGGCCGGCGTTTTTGTTTGCCTCGAAAGCTGGCTGAACCAGCAGGCGAGCCCGCAAAACCGTAGCGCAGTGCTCGCCTTCTACATGATCGCGCTCTATTGCGGGCAAGCGGCTGGGCAATTCCTGCTCAACCTTGGCGACAATGCACCCGACCTTCCGTTCATGGTGTCGGCTATCCTGCTGTCGATCGCCCTCTTGCCCGTCCTGCTTACGCGCATGGAACAGCCCCGTATCGAAGCTGTCGCGCCTTTTTCCTTGCGTCGGCTATACAAGGCATCGCCCCTAGGCATTGTCGGCACGCTGATGACGGGGGCGATGCTGGGCGCCTTCTATGCATTGGGCGCGGTCTACATACAGCGGATCGGCATGGGCCTGTCGCAAGTCGCACTCTTCACCTCATGCGTCATCGCAGGCGGGGTCGCCTTGCAATATCCACTTGGCCTGCTTTCCGATCGCTTCGACCGGCGCCTGATAGTCATCCTGTGCTTCGTGGCCGCTGCAGCAGTGTGCGCGGCCATCGCCCTGCTTCCGCTGGGGCCCACCGGAACGATTGCACTGGGCAGTCTGTTCGGCGGCTTTGCTTTCGCCCTTTACCCCTTGTGTGTGGCGCATTCGAACGACCACCTTACCGAAGAGGAGCGGATATCCGCCAGCGGTGGTCTCGTCCTTGTCTATTCGGCAGGAGCAGTGGCCGGCCCGCTTGTCGGTTCGGCCGGAATGGGCGCGTTCGGCCCTACCGGAATCTTCATAATCATCGGAGCTCTCGCCGCATGGGGCGGCGCGTTCGGTATCTGGCGATTGGCAATGCGCGCGGCCGTTCCAGGAGAATTGCAACAGAACTTCCAAAGCCTGCCGAGAACCACCCCGATGGCTGCTGTCCTTGAGGCGGAGGGCGACAGCTGATGGATGGGCGACGGCTTGCGGTCCAATAATTTGCAGGGTCGTCACGATCTCACCCCAACTCAGATCTCAGCGAATGTCGCTTATCTCCGACCTAAAGCCGGAAAGCTGAATATCACAACATCAACCAGTATCGGACAATGGCGGCGCCAATTATCGGAGCAAAGCTGCCGGTCCGCTTTTAGGCATTCTTGAGAAGAGTTCGAACTTCCGAAATGAGGGCGCAAAGCTGCCGCTAGAGTTTCGTCAAATCAGTCGCTGATGCTCATGCAGCCGACAACGGCTCTTGCCGCCTGCGGTGTATATGGGTCCAAAACATGCGTAATTGCTTTCAAATTCACTCTAATTGGTTCCACTAAGACGTGCGTGATCAGACGTCGAGGTTGGCGACGTTCAGCGCGTTCTCCTGAATGAACTCGCGGCGCGGTTCGACGACATCGCCCATCAGGCGGGTGAAGATCTCGTCGGTCACGTCGGCATCCTCGACCTTCACCTGCAGCAGCGCGCGGTTTTCAGGGTCGAGCGTGGTCTCCCACAACTGCTCTGCGTCCATTTCGCCGAGGCCCTTGAAGCGGCTGACCTTGAGGCCCTTGCGGCCCGCTGCCATCACTGCATCGACCAGCTGGCTCGGAAGGATCAGCGCATCGTCGCCCACGATTGCCGCAGCTTCCTCGGTCTCCTCGACATCGTCGCTCTCGACCTCGGGCTCTTCCTCGCTGCCGCGGATGAGACGCACCGGCGAAGCATAGACCTCGGCATTCTCCTGCGTGACGCGGTGAAGCTTGCGTGCCTCGGCGCTCTCGAGGAAGCGGCCTTCGATTTCGTGAACATCGGTGACTCCGCGCCAGACGCGGTGGAAGCGGACATGGCCGTCTTCGCCCATTTTGGCGGACCATTGCGCTTCCGGATCGCCCATCTGCAGCTGGGCGGCAGCCTTGTTGTGGGCCGCCGAACGGTCGCCACCGGCAGGGTCGAGCGCGCCCGCAAGCGCCATCGCCTCGACGATCTCGGCGTTATACTTGCGGGGCACGTAATTCATGTGATTGCGGACCGAGAGCGCGTGCTGGACCAGCGCCTCCAGTTCGCCCGATGCGCGCGCACCGCCAGCGGTCTCGAGGATGCGACCACTCAGACCCGCTTCGATCAGGTAACGATCGAACGCGGCCTGGTCCTTGAGATAGACCTCGGACTTGCCACGCACGACCTTATACAGCGGCGGCTGTGCGATATAGAGGTGCCCGGCCTTCACGATTTCGGGCATTTGGCGGTGGAAGAAGGTCAGCAGCAGCGTGCGGATATGCGCGCCGTCGACGTCGGCGTCGGTCATGATCACGACCTTGTGGTAACGCAGCTTCTCGAGGTCGAACTCATCGCGCAGGCCCGTGCCCATCGCCTGGATCAGCGTGCCGACTTCCTTCGAGGAAATGATCCGGTCGAAACGCGCGCGCTCGACGTTAAGGATCTTGCCCTTCAGGGGAAGGATCGCCTGGTACTGACTGTCGCGCCCGTTTTTGGCGGAGCCGCCTGCCGAATCGCCCTCGACCAGGAACAGTTCGGCCTTGGAGGCATCGCGTTCACGGCAGTCGCTGAGCTTGCCCGGCAGCGAGGCAATGCTCATCGCGCCCTTGCGGCTCATTTCGCGGGCGCGGCGTGCGGCTTCGCGGGCGGCGGCGGCGTCGATTACCTTCTGGATGATCTGCTTGGCATCGTTGGGATTTTCTTCGAGCCATTCGGTCATCTTCTCGCCCATCAGGCTTTCCAGCGGCTGACGGACCTCGGACGAAACCAGCTTGTCCTTGGTCTGCGAAGAGAACTTGGGATCAGGCAATTTGACCGAAACGATGGCGGTGAGGCCTTCGCGCATGTCTTCGCCCGAAAGCGAGACCTTCTCCTTCTTCATCAGGCCCGACGAGGTGGCATAATTGTTGAGCGTGCGCGTCAGTGCGGCGCGGAAGGCGGCGAGGTGTGTGCCGCCGTCGCGCTGCGGGATGTTGTTGGTGAAGCAGAGCACGTTCTCGTAGTAGGAATCGTTCCATTCGAGCGCGACGTCGATGCCGATCCCTTCCTTCTCCGCACTGACCGAAATGGGTTCCGCGACGAGCGCCTGCTTGTTGCGGTCGAGATATTTCACGAAGGCCGCGATGCCGCCTTCGTAGAACAGGTCGTGCTCTTTCGCGTCCTCGTGGCGATTGTCGCGGATGAGGATGCGCACGCCCGAATTGAGGAAGGCAAGTTCGCGGTAGCGATGCTCGAGCTTCTCGAAGTCGAATTCGGTGACGTTCTTGAAGGTATCGTGGCTCGCCATGAAGGTGACGCGCGTGCCCTTCTTCAGCCCGTCCTCGTCGCCGTTGGACGCGACCGGCGGCGCATCGCCGACGATGCGCAGGCTTTCCACCGCATCGCCATGCTCGAAGCGCATCCAGTGTTCCTTGCCGTCGCGCCAGATGGTGAGTTCGAGCCATTCGGACAGCGCGTTGACGACCGAGACGCCCACACCGTGCAAGCCCCCCGACACCTTGTAGGCATTGTCGTCGGACGTGTTCTCGAACTTACCGCCCGCGTGGAGCTGGGTCATGATGACCTCGGCCGCCGAGACGCCTTCTTCCTTGTGCATGTCCACCGGAATGCCGCGACCGTTGTCCTCGACGCTTACCGAACCATCGGCATTCAGCTCGATCAGCACGAGGTCGCAGTGCCCTGCCAGCGCTTCGTCGATGGCGTTGTCCGACACTTCGAATACCATGTGGTGCAGGCCCGACCCGTCGTCGGTATCGCCGATATACATGCCAGGGCGTTTCCTGACCGCATCGAGGCCCTTCAAGACCTTGATCGAATCCGCGCCGTAACCGTTCTTCTTGGGCGCTTCTGCGCCCTGTTCTGGGGTGTTCTCGTCCATGCCGAGTATATAGGCTCGGGGAGGGTAAAAACCAAAGGATTCGGGCGGATTTTACCCACAGGTCCGACCCCCGGAAGTTACATCTGAAACCGGTTGATTCCATGGCACAAAAGGCGCATCCAGCCGCCATGCTTTCGGTGCTCGACATTTTCCGGATCGGGATCGGTCCTTCCTCCTCGCATACGGTCGGCCCGATGCGCATCGCGCGGAGCTTCGTGCGGGCACTGGACAAGGCCGGCAAGCTCGAGCGCACCTCGCGGGTGGCCGTCCAATTGCAGGGATCTCTGGCGCTGACCGGCATCGGTCACGGCACCGTCGATGCCACTATCCTCGGCCTGATGGGCTTTGCGCCCGACACAACCTGTCCGGACGAGGCGGCAGCTGCGCTGGCCCGGGTGCGCGAAGAAAAGCGCCTTCCGATTGGTGGCAAGCACGAAATCGCTTTCGATCCAGCCGCGGATATCGACTTGGCCGGATATATCATCCCGGACCTCCACCCCAATGGCATGACGCTCTTCGCTTTCGATACCGATGGTGGCAAGCTGGCGGAGCGGACCTATTATTCGACCGGCGGCGGCTTCGTGGCTTCCGAGGCGCAATTGAAGCGCAAGCCCAAGGACGACCGGATCAATACCGGCACGCTCGCCCCGTTCGACTTCCGCTCGGCGGAGGAACTTCTCGCCAGCTGCGAAGCGACCGGCAAGTCGATCGCCGAGCTGGTGCTCGCCAATGAGGACGCTTTCCGCCCCCGCGATAAAACGCTCGAGGGCATCGACCGTGTCGCGAGGGCGATGGATCAGTGCATCGAGCGCGGACTTTCGCAGCGCGGCATCCTGCCGGGCGGGCTCAAGGTCCAGCGCCGCGCGCCCGACATGTGGGACAAGCTCTCCGCGAACCCGCAATCGAACGAGCGCGAGCAGCTGTTCGACTGGCTTAACTGCTACGCTATGGCAGTGAACGAGGAGAATGCCGCCGGTGGCCGCGTGGTCACTGCGCCCACCAATGGTGCGGCCGGGATCATCCCGGCGGTGATTCGCTTCTACTGCGTCACCAACCAGGAGCAGCCCTGCACCGAGAGCCGCCGCACCTTCCTTTTGACGGCGGGCGCGATCGGCCTCCTCTACAAGCAGCGCGCCAGCATTTCGGGCGCGGAAATGGGCTGCCAGGGCGAGGTCGGGGTGGCCTGCTCGATGGCCGCAGGCGGGCTCGCGGCACTATGGGGCGCGACTCCCGTGCAGGTCGCAAGCGCTGCCGAAATCGGGATGGAGCACAATCTTGGCCTGACATGCGATCCGGTCGGCGGGCTGGTGCAGGTCCCTTGCATCGAGCGCAATGCCATCGGCGCGGTGAAGGCGGTCAACGCTGCGCGTCTCGCGCTTCACCGGACAGGTGCGGAAAGCACCGTCAGCCTCGACCAGGTGATCGAAACCATGCGCCAGACCGGGCTCGACATGAGCAGCAAGTACAAGGAAACGAGCCAGGGCGGGCTCGCCGTGAACGTGATCGAATGCTAAATCGCGCAGGACAGGCGTATTTCCTGCGCCTCCCTGTCGAAGGTCAGGCTTGAGCAGGCTGCCAGACTGTCGGTGCCCACCCACAGCCGCCTGATCGGCTTGGCCTTGCCGCCGACAACGACGATTTCGTTCGGATCGCGCTCGTCGTCCGGTATGGCATCGGTAGAGCCGGTATCCTGCGACCGGACGACGATATTGGCGAGCCGCAGCTCGCCCAGTGCCGGCGAGCCGGAGAATTTCATTGTGCGCACTGGTCGTGCAATGCCGAACTCGATTTCGAGGGGGCGTGCCTCGCCTGTCATCTGGCCATCGTAACCCGATGCGAGGAGGGCGCCGGCAGCGGCGGTCGCCATTGTTTCGGGGCGGGCGAAGCTGAAGAAGGTCGGCACTCTTTCCTCGCCCAAGACCAGTTCGGTATGAAACCCGGCGATATCGTTCTCGAGGAGCGGGAGCGTGATCACCCGTTCGCCCGAAGCAGCATCGCGCAGGCGATAGGTGACAACGCTTTCGGAAAGTGAGGCGGGGTTGATCATGGCCCCGCCAAGCTCATGCCAGTCGCTCTCGAAGAAGAACGCCCGGCGGGTCCGGCGCTCGCCGTCTCCGAAGTCGATTTTCACCCGGTTCGAGCGCGCCGTAAGCTTCGTGCGGCCGACGAGGTGTACGCCCTTGAAGAGGCTCCCCTTCAGTCCAAGGCGTCGTGCGGTCTCGGCTGCGAGAACAGGGCTGTTGGGTGCATCGGGGGCGATCTCAAACGGGATTTCCTCGTCATCGACGGTCACGGCCAATACGCGCGAGTCGACATCGATTACCCGCTCCTCCCCTGCGCTGGCAGGCCCCGCAAATGAAAGTGTAAACGCCGCGAGCCCTGCAACTATGTGAAAACGCATCGAACCTCCCGATATCGAAGTTTCCGGGCGGCTAGGGCATCGAAGCTTGCACCTGTGTGAACCTGGGTCATATTCGTGCGATGGGAGAGACCGAGACCGCAGCCATGCTTGCCGAGCCATTCGGCAACATCTCCGAGATTATTGCGGCCAATGCCGCAAGGCTCGAAGAGCATCCCGCAATAAGGGACGAGACGAGCGAAATGACCTGGGCGCAGCTGGGCGACCGGGTAGAGCGCATTGCAGCGCGCCTCCTCGAGGACGGGCTGGAGCGTGGCCAGTCGGTTGCTATCCTCGGCTATTCCAGCGTTGCTTATGCGCTGGTCTTCCTCGCCGCCGTGCGCGCAGGGGGAGTGGCTGCACCGCTTACCACCAGCGCCAGCGCGGAACAGCTTGCCGGCATGGCGAATGATTCGGGCGCGCGGCACATCTTCATCGATCGCGCCAGGCTCGACGAACTCGGCGAGGACTGTTTCCCGGGCCTCGCGAAGATCGTCCTCGACGAGGAACTGGACGAGTGGATGGCGCCGGAAGGCACGCAGGCCCCGCGCTTCGACCACCAGCCTTCCGACCCCTTCAACATCATTTATTCCTCAGGCACGACGGGTACGCCCAAGGGCATCGTCCATTCGCACCAGATGCGCTGGCGGCAATTTGCGGCGACGGCGGCGAGCTGGCTCGAAGCAGGTCTTGAAGTTCGAAGCCTCGCCTCAACGCCGCTCTATTCGAACACGACGATGGTTGCCTTCCTGCCCGCTCTACTGGCCGGCGGCACGGTGCGCGTGATGGGCAAGTTCGAATGCCTGAAATGGCTGGATTATGCGCAGGCCGATCGCACCGCCATCACCATGCTGGTGCCGGTCCAGTACCAGCGGCTGATGGACGAGCCTCGCTTCGACGAGTTCGACCTGTCGGCGCTCACGCTCAAATATTGCACCTCGGCTCCCTTCTCCGCCGAGCTCAAGCGCGAGGTACTGGCCCGCATGCCGGGCGCGCTGATCGAGATCTATTCGATGACCGAAGGCGGCGTCGTCTGCCTGCTCGAAGCGCACAGGTTTCCCGACAAGCTCCACACCGTCGGACGTCCCGCTCCGGGAAGCGAACTCAAGGTTCTCGACGATGAGGACCGCGAGGTTCCGGCGGGCACACCGGGCAATCTCGTCGGCCGCAGCCATACGATGATGAGCGGCTACAAGAATCGGCCCGAGCAAACGCGCGAAGGCTACTGGACCGATCCGGCGACGGGCGAGGTGTGGCAGCGCATGGGCGATATCGGCCGCGTCGATGAAGCGGGTTTCCTCGAGCTTGTCGGCCGCGCCAACGACATGATCATTTCGGGCGGGTTCAATATCTACCCCGTCGACCTGGAGAATGCTCTGCTGGAAGAAGAGGACGTGCTCGAAGCCGCCGTCATCGGCGTGCCTTCGCGCAAATGGGGTGAGACGCCGGTGGGATTCGTGCGATTGGGAGAGGTTTCGCGGCCAGCCAAAGACATTCTCGCGGCAGTGAACGCGCGGCTCGGCAAGACCCAGCGCCTGTCTCTGTTGCATGTAATCGAAGAAATGCCGCGCAGCCATATCGGCAAATTGCTCAAGACCGAGTTGCGCGAAGAAGCGGAGCGGCGCGGCCTTCCGGAATGACCCCAAGTCCGCAGTGAGCGTTCGAGACGCGGCGCGGACGAGTTTCTGGTTGTGCCCGCAGCGGGCGTTCGAGACGCGGCGCGGACACTAGGGGGAGGGGGAGAGGAGGTGTCGGCGGCCGCGTCTCTACTCGCTGCCATATCGCCTCCGGGGGAGCGGCACCTGCGCTAGGAGGAACGCAGTGTCTTGCTCGACTGGGCTGCTGGCCCGGAGGAAGGCGACGACAGCATCTCTTGGGAAGGGACTGTCGCCATCTCGTTGCCGGGGCGCGATATCGTCGGACGACATCCCGCGGCGGCTGTGAGGGCTGTAATAATGTTGCCGAGTTGTGAACTAAAGTGAGAAAAGGTCAGGAACTGTTGCGTTTTGCGCAAGTGACCTAACAAGCCTCTCTGGACAGTGCGCGACACGCGCCCTAACCGCCGCGCATGGACGCCTCTCACCTCCCCGATTCCATCCTCATCGTCGACTTCGGCAGCCAGGTCACCCAGCTTATCGCACGCCGCGTGCGCGAAGCAGGCGTGTACTCGGAAATCGCCCCCTTCAGCATGGCAGAGGAGGCGTTCAATCGCCTCCAGCCCAAGGGCGTGATCCTCTCGGGCAGTCCGGCCAGCGTGCCCGATCGCGACAGCCCGCGCGCACCCGAAGTGATCTTCGACAGCAAGGTGCCGATCCTCGGCATTTGCTACGGCCAGCAGGTGATGACCGAACAGCTCGGCGGCGAAGTGCGTCCGGGACACGAAACAGGCGAAGGCGGCGAATTCGGACGTGCCTTCTGCGAGGTGACCGAGGAATGCGTGCTCTTCGACGGGCTGTGGAAGCCGGGCGAAACGCACCAGGTGTGGATGAGCCACGGCGACAAGGTCACCCGCATCGCCGAAGGCTTCCGTATCGTCGCCACCAGCCCCGGCGCGCCTTTCGCGTTGATCGCCGACGACGCGCGCCGCTACTATGGCACACAGTTCCACCCCGAAGTGGTCCACACGCCCGACGGGGGCAAGCTGCTCGCCAATTTCGTGCGCCATGTCTGCGGCCTCAAGGGCGACTGGACCATGGCGGAATTCCGCAAGACCAAGATCGAGGAGATCCGCGCCCAGGTGGGTGACGGCAAGGTGATTTGCGGCCTTTCGGGCGGCGTCGATTCCGCGGTTGCCGCAGTCCTTATCCACGAGGCGATCGGCGACCAGCTGACCTGCGTTTTCGTCGACCACGGCCTCATGCGGATGAACGAGGCCGAACAGGTCGTCACCCTGTTCCGCGACCATTACAATATCCCGCTGGTCCATGTGAACGCGGAGGAGATGTTCCTCGGCGGGCTCGAAGGCCAGACCGATCCGGAAAAGAAGCGCAAGTTCATCGGCGGTGCCTTTATCGATTTGTTCGAAGCCGAAGCGAAGAAGATCGGCGGCGCGGATTTCCTCGCGCAGGGCACGCTCTATCCCGACGTGATCGAGAGCGTCAGCTTCACCGGCGGGCCCTCGGTGACGATCAAGAGCCACCACAATGTCGGCGGCCTGCCCGAACGCATGAACATGGAACTGGTCGAACCCTTGCGCGAACTGTTCAAGGACGAGGTGCGCGACCTGGGCCGCGAACTCGGCCTGCCCGATGTTTTCGTCGGCCGCCATCCCTTCCCCGGCCCCGGCCTTGCGATCCGCATCCCGGGCGAAGTCACCAAGGAACGCTGCGATATCCTGCGCAAGGCCGACGCGATCTATCTCGAGGAAATCCGCAACGCGGGCCTTTACGATGCGATCTGGCAGGCCTTCGCCGTGCTGCTGCCGGTCAAGACCGTGGGTGTTATGGGCGACGGTCGCACCTACGACAGCGTCTGCGCCCTGCGCGCCGTGACCAGTACCGATGGCATGACCGCCGACATCTACCCCTTCGACGCCGCCTTTTTGAGCCGCGTGGCAACCCGCATCATCAACGAGGTGAAGGGCATCAACCGCGTGGTCTACGATTATACGTCGAAGCCGCCGGGCACCATCGAGTGGGAATGATCGGGTGCGGGGCCGGCTGAATGCCCTCGTCATCCTGCTGGCTTGCGCAGTGGTGGGACTGGCCGCTCACACCTTGACGCGCGAACCCGAGCCCGAAGCGGTCGCGAACCAATTTCCTCCCGACCGGTCGGTGATGTTCAAGCGGGTTGAAGGCGAGAGCGGGTCACGCGCACTCTCACTCCACGTTTTCGTGCCCCCGCGCGGCGCACCAAAACGCAGTCGCACCGTCATGCTAATTCATGGCGGCAGCTGGCTGGAAGGAACCCCGCAGCAATTCTTCCGTACGTGCCGTGTCCTTGCGGATGCGGGATACGGATGCATCTCCAGCGAATATCGCACGCGAAAGAGCCATGGTGCCACCCCGCTCGATGCGCTCGACGATTGCCTCGCTGCATTCGAACATGCCGCCGCGAACCTGACCGCTTTCGGCCTGCCCGAGGGCGAGCTCTGGATCGGGGGAGCCAGCGCGGGCGGCTCACTGGCGCTTCTGGCGGCCGGCGAGAGCAGGGTACCGGTCGGCGGTCTGGTGCTCCTCAACCCCGTGCTCGATATCTCCCCAGGCTCACGATTTTACGAGCAGACCAAGGATCTTGGTGAAAGGTTCGCCCCGCTGCGCGACGGCGTATCGCTGTCTGCCCCCGTCCTCCTGCTGAACGGGACGGAAGATCAGGTGACGCCCGCGCCGATTGCCTCGCGCTTCATTGCGAACCTGCAAGAGGCGGGTGAAGAGGCCCGGATCGAACTCGTCGAAGGAGTGGGGCACGGCTTCTTCAATTCCGAGCAGCCGCAGCTTGCGGACAAGATTATACTCGCATTTCTCGAGGAGACTTGACCGCACGCGGGCTCCCGTCCGGAGCTTGCGTCCAGAAAGGCAAGATTGCCGAGGCCTTCACAGGCGAAGGTCAGGCGGACACGGCCGAATTTGTCCACCGCTTCACTGCCGGATAGACCATCCTCCATGCAACTTCCCCTTGGCCCCGACCCCCGCACCCAAGCCTTGCGCCGACTCCAGGACCTGCTCGTCCAGCGCTTCGGCAGGATCGAACGCGCCGCGGCGGAGTGGCGCAGGCCCGAGTGGGTGCTGGTACAGGGCGTCATCGGGGCGCGGACCAAATCGCAAATCTCCAATGCGGCGACGGACCGGCTGCTCAGGCGCTTCGGTAGCTGGGAAGCTGTGGCCGATGCACCGCTAGAAGACTTGCAGGCCGAGCTTGCGACCCAGACCTATCCGAACATCGCAGCCGAAAGGTTGAAGGCTAGCCTCACCGCACTGGTCGAGCGGCGCGGATCGGTCGATCTCTCGCACCTCGCCGATATGGACACGCTCGCCGCGATGCGCTGGCTCGAGCAGCTGCCGGGCATCGGGCGCAAGATCGCCGCCGGGGTGATGAATGCGAGCACGCTCGACCGCCGCGCGATCGTGCTCGACGGTCATCACACGCGCATTCTTCAGCGGATGGGATTGGTCCCGCCCAAGGCCAATACCGACCGCGCATTCGAGGCAATCATGCCGATCATGCCCGAGGAATGGGACGGCGCGGACTTCGACGAGCACCATTTGCTGATGAAGAAGCTGGGCCAGACCTTTTGCCGGCCGACCGCGCCCGATTGCGCGAATTGCCTCGCAGTGTCGCTATGCGCCACGGGCCAGCGAAGGGCTCCCGACAGCTAGGCGGTGACGCGCGCCATCCTCCATGCCGCGAACAACAGCGCGCCGCCGGCAAAGCGGTTCAAGGTGGAGACGACTGCAGGCTTGAGTCCCTGCGCCGCGATATACTGTCCGAGCGCCGCGTAGAGCGAGTAGACGGTGAAATCGATGACGACAGTCACGCCGCCCATGATCGCGATCTGCGGTACGATGGGCGATGCCGGGTCGAGGAATTGCGGCAGGATGGCCGCGAAGTACAAAAGCGCCTTGGGATTGGCGAATTCGACCATGAATCCCTTGGCGAAGAGCCGCGCAGGCGGTGCGGGATCGCCCGGCTGGATGGTCAGTCCGCGCGCCGATCCGGTGATCGCTCCGATCCCGAGATAAAGGAGATAGGCAACGCCCAGCCATTTCAGCGCCGCAAACAACCAGTCCGATGCGATCACGAGGGCGGCAATGCCGAGAGCGGACAGGGCAAAATAGACCGCATTGGCACTGGCGACGCCCGCGATTCCTGCAAGGCTGCGCCACGCACCATTGGTCGCGCCTTGCGCGGTGACGGCAATCGCCGCCGGCCCCGGCGTCAGCACGACGACCAGCGTGGTGATTGCGAAAAGAAAGAAGGTATCGGCTTGCATTTGTCGCTCCGCGTCTCGATTGCGCGGATATCATCACGGCAGGCAGGTCCGCCCGCCACCAGCATGATGTCGGTCACGCCGGAAATCGTCCGGCTGCGCCTGCAATTGGGAGGGTGACATGGCGAGGGCAGAACTCGACGCGAAGGATCGCCTGCTGCTGGCGTCGCTGCAGCGCGATGCCCGGGCGAGCCTAGTCTCGCTTGCGCGCGAGATCGGCCTGTCTCGCAGCGCTACGCATGACCGAATCCTGCGCATGGAAGAAGCGCAGGTCATCCGCGGCTATACCGTTCGCCTCGCCGAAGGTGCGCTCGATGCGGTGCGCGGTTTCATGACCGTATGCCTCGAAGGCGCCTATGCCCGCAGCGATTTGACGCAGGAGATAGCCGGCTTCGACGGCGTGCTCCGCGCGCATTGCCTGACGGGCGATATCGACATCCTTGTCGAATGCGCGGTTGCCGACGCTGCCGCACTCGCCAGCTTGCGCGAACGGATTGCCGAACTGGAAGGGGTCGAGCGCGTTACCACGCGGGGCGTGTTGGCCAGCCACGCGGGCTGAGAGGTCTACCAGCTCAGACCATCGTCGATGGCGGCCTGCTCTTGCGGTGTAGTTTCGCGTCCGAGTATTTCGTTTCGATGCGGAAAGCGGCCGAAGCGGGCGATCGCTTCGCGGTGCGAGCGCGCATAGTCGAGCGCATCGGGAGCGAGCTTGGCGAACCAGACCACGCATGCATCCTGGTCGGCCAGCTTCTCCGAATGCATCAGCGGCATCAGTGCGAACTGCGCCTTCGCGGCGGGCAGTTCCTGCGTCCAGCCCTTGTCGATCATGCCATGGGCAATCGCCTGGGCTAGGGTATCCCGCTGAAAAGCTCGCGGCGTGTCGCGATGGATATTGCGCGGGACCTGGTCGAAGAGGAGTATCGCTCCGAGCGCGCTCTGCGGATCGGTCAGGAAGTCGTCGGCCTCACGCTGCCCCTGCTTTTCGAGGAAATCGCCAAAGCGTGTCCGTAGCATCGCGTCGATTTCAGGGGTCGAATTGTACCAGTGGCTTGGCCCGACCTCGTCGAACCAAGTCCGCACCAGTTCGGCGAGAACCGCCTTTTCGCTATCGGTCGGCACGCGCCGTTCAGGAGGCGTCTTCGGCCGTCCGGTACGGGATGAAATCGTCGAGGAAGATGACGCCCGAGAAGAAATTCCCGCCGCGGCTGTAGGTCGTGATCTGGTCGGTCCGGCACAGCGAGGAATTGCTGAACCGGCGAATGACCAGGTAATCGCTGTCGTCGATCCATTCCGGACGCTTGGTGTAGTTCACCCAGATCGTATCGCCGCTGCGATAGACCAGCGCGGTCCCGTCGATCGTCATGAGGTTGCGCGATCCGATAGTCCTGATGCAGCTTTCCGGTTCGCCTGCGACGCGGCCGTCGAGCATCTTGGCCAAACGCTTTTCGCCCTTGGTCAGTTCGACAGGCTCGTCTGCCTGCACGGCGGGTGCGGCGAGCAGGGTGAGCGCGGCAGTGGCAGTGGCTAGGCGTTTGAACATGGCGAGTCTCCGGATGCTGGAAGAGAACATATATCAAACACGAAGTGAATGCACGCTGACCGGTCGGGCTCTCAGCCCGTGCCGCCAACCGTAATGCCATCGATCAGCAATGTCGGCTGGCCGACGCCCGCAGGCACGCTCTGCCCGCCCTTGCCGCAAATGCCCACGCCTTCGTCCAGCGCCATGTCGTTGCCGATGCCTTTGACACGGGTGAGAACGCTGGGGCCATCGCCGATCAGCGTCGCACCCTTGATCGGCGCTACGATCTTGCCCTTCTCGACCTTGTAGGCCTCGGTGCAGGCAAAGACGAACTTGCCGCTGGTGATGTCGACCTGGCCGCCGCCGAAACTGGTGGCGTAGATCCCGTCCTCGACACGGCTCAGGAGTTCTTCGGGATCGTCTTCGCCGCTGCGCATGAAGGTGTTGGTCATGCGCGGCATGGGCGCGTGCTGGTAGCTTTCGCGGCGGCCGTTGCCGGTCGGCTCGACCCCCATCAGGCGCGCGTTGAGGCGGTCCTGCATATAGCCTTTCAGGATGCCGTCCTCGATCAGCACGGTCTCGCCGGTGGGCGTGCCTTCGTCGTCGATCGATAGCGAGCCGCGGCGTTCGGCCATGCTGCCATCGTCCACCACGGTAACGCCCGGTGCGGCCACCCGCTCGCCGATACGGCCCGAAAAGGCGCTGGTGCCCTTGCGGTTGAAGTCGCCTTCGAGCCCGTGGCCGACCGCCTCGTGCAGCAGCACGCCGGGCCAGCCGGGGCCGAGCAACACGGTCTGTTCGCCAGCAGGCGCGGCGACGCTGTCAAGATTGACCATGGCCTGCCGCACTGCCTCGTCGATCGCGCGCATCCACTGGCCCTCGTCGAACAGCCGGTCGTAAAGATAGCGTCCGCCCATGCCGAAGAAGCCGGTCTCGCGCCGTCCGTTCTGTTCGGCGACGACCTGGATGTTGAGGCGCACCAGCGGGCGGATATCGCGCGCGATATGGCCGTCGGGACGGACGATCTCGATCACGCTCCAGTTGGCGAGCAGGCTGGCGGAAACCTGCGCCACGCGCGGGTCCCTGGCGCGGGCGACCGCGTCGATCTTCTCCAGCAGCGCGACTTTTTCCTCGAAGGGGACGAGGTCCAGCGGGCAGGCATCGGTGTAAAGGTGGCGGTTGGTCCGCTCGGGCGGCGCGGCAAGCGGGCTCTTCGTCGCATCGAGCAGTTTGAGCGTCTCGCCCGCGCGGCTGATCGCGGCGGCGCTGATCTCGTTGGCATGGGCAAAGCCGGTGGTCTCGCCAGACACGCCGCGCAGGCCGAAGCCACTGTCGCGCGAATAGTCGGCGGTTTTCAGCCGGCCGTCGTCGAACCCGAAGGCTTCCGACGCGATGAACTGCAAGTAGAGTTCGCCATCGTCGCAGGACGCGAGCAGTTTTCGGGTCAGCGCCTGCGCTTCCTCAGGCGAGAGCTTGTTGCCGTAGACGAGCGAAAGCGGGTCGGTTGCCGTGTCAGTCATGCCATGCATGTAAGCATGACTGCCCCGCTTGGCGAGGGCTTAGGAATGCCGCTTAACGGTGACCGGGGTCGGCGCCTTCCGAAATGTCCATCAGGGTCGACTGGTCGACGCCGTCGGCCGGGCCACCTTCAAGCACGAAGCGCCGGTCGCAATAGCCGCAATCGACATAGCCATGCTCGTCGATCTCGAGCCAGACCTTGGGATGGCCGAGCGCGGCGGCGCGATATTTCTCGCCACTGCGGATGTCGGTTGCACCGTCGCACCACACGCGGCGCGTGGTGACCTTGGACACTTCGGGAGGAGGCAGACTCATGGGGTGGGCCGATAATGGGTTTGACCGAGCGGCTCAAGCCGTTCCTTGTTTTTCGAACCCGCCTCCGCGGGTTCGTCCTCGCTAGACGTGCGGCGAGCCGCACCCGCTGCGGGCGGGCGGTCGCCCTTGCCGGGCCTCCACCGGCCCGGAAACTGCGCTTGATAGTAAATGCGGAAATGGCCAAGTGCTTGTCATGACCACGCCTCCCGCTATCCGCATCGACAATCTCGTCAAACGCTATGCTCCCAGCGGGCCGGGCGACGAGGGCAAGCTGGCGTTGAAGGGAGTGAGTTTCGACGTGCCGCAGGGCGGGGTGTTCGGACTGCTCGGTCCCAATGGCGCGGGCAAGTCGACGATCATCAACATCCTTGCAGGACTCGTACGCAAGACCTCGGGCCATGCCGAGATCTGGGGCTTCGACATCGACGAGAACCCGCGCAACGCCAAGCGTTCGATCGGGATCGTGCCGCAGGAAATCGTCTTCGATCCTTTCTTCACGCCTTTCGAGGTGCTGGAAAACCAGGGCGGCTTCTACGGCATCTCCAAGAAGGACCGCCGCAGCGAGGACCTGCTCGCCGCTGTGCACCTGTCGGACAAGCGCAACGCCTATGCGCGCACGCTGTCGGGCGGGATGAAGCGGCGGCTGCTGATTGCCAAGGCCATGGTGCATTCACCGCCGATCCTCGTGCTCGACGAACCGACGGCCGGGGTGGACGTGGAACTGCGCCGCCAGCTGTGGGAGCTGGTGCAGGAGCTGAATGCGGAAGGGGTGACGGTGGTGCTCACCACCCATTACCTCGAAGAGGCCGAGCAGCTGTGCGACCGGATTGCGATTATCAATCACGGCGAGCTCATCGCCAACAAGCCCACGCGCGAACTGGTCGGCATGGCGCGCGAAAAGATCGTTTCGATCAGCGTCGACAAGGACCTCGGCGGCCCGATCATGGAAGAGGCCTTCCTCAAGGCCGAGGCCGTCGATCCGCGCAGGCTCAACATCACCTATGATCGCGACAAGGCGAGCGCGGGACAGGTCCTCGCGCTGGTGCAGAGCCACGGCTACGGGATCGAGGATGTCACCACCCGCGAAGCCGATCTGGAAGATGTGTTCGTTCAGTTGACGGGCGCGGGCTGAGCCGCGCCCCTGGCGTCAGGCTCTAGCCGAAGGAACGCGGGCCGAGACCGGCATCCTTGATCTGGAGAACCTGCCACACATGCGGTTCGATCTCTTCCATCGGCGTCTTGCAGTTGCGGCACTTGCAAACGTGCGAACCACCGGCCTTGCGCATATTCGCACGATCGACCGAGTGGCGCCCGAAAGCGCAGGCGAGCAGACCCATTTTCATTTTTTGCGACCCTCCAAGATCCCATGCGCCCCCGCATTTGTCCCTGTCGATTCGGGGCATATCCGGCGTTTGTCATATTTTAACCATGGTTTCGGCGAGTCGTTCTGTGCTTGCCGCGTAACGTTTGCGCGGCCATGACGCAGCCCATGACAGCTATGACCCACGATGTCCTCGTCATCGGTTCCGGCGCGGCCGGACTGACTGCCGCGCTGGCGCTGGCCGAAACCAAGAGAGTGTTGGTGTTGGCCAAGGGAAAGCTGACCAGTGGATCGACAGCCTGGGCGCAGGGGGGGATCGCTGCAGTGCTCGACGCTGGCGACACCTTCGAGAATCACATCCGCGACACGATGGTTGCCGGCGCCGGCCTCAACGATCTCGCAACGGTCGAGTTCGTGATCGAACGCGCGCCCGCTGCGATCGACCGCTTGTGCGAACTGGGCGTACCTTTCAACCGCGACAAGGACGACCTCCACCTCACCCGCGAGGGCGGTCACTCTCATCGCCGGATCGTGCATGTCGACGATGCGACCGGCTGGGCGGTACAGGCGGCGCTCCTCAAGGCGGCCGAGGAAAACCCGAACATCACCCTGCTTCCGCACCAGAGTTGCGTCGATCTCATCACCGGTCGCAACCAGCAGGACTATTCGGGATCGGGCCGCGTGTGGGGCGCCTATGCGCTCGACGAGGAGAGCGGGGAGGTGGTCTCCCACGTCGCGCGCGCCACCGTGCTGGCGGCAGGCGGGGCGGGCCGCGTCTATCTCTTCTCCACCGCGCCGCGCGGCGCGACCGGTGACGGGATCGCCATGGCATGGCGGGCGGGCGCGCGCGTCTCCAACATGGAGATGATGCAGTTCCACCCGACCTGCCTCTACAATCTCGAGGTCAAGAACTTCCTCATTACCGAAGCGGTGCGCGGCGAGGGCGGACGGCTGTTCAATCCCGTCACCGGCGAACGATACATGGAGAAATACGACGCCGAGCGCATGGAGCTGGCCCCGCGCGACATCGTGGCGCGCGCCAATGACGACCAGATCAAGCGCTATGGCCTCGACTACGTCCATTTGGACATCAGCCACCAGCCGCCCGAATTCGTAACGGAGCATTTCCCGACCATTCACGAGAAGCTGATGGGCCTGGGTATCGACATGACCAAGGGGCCGATCCCGGTCGTGCCTGCGCAGCACTATACCTGCGGCGGGGTGAAAATCTCGCTCGATGCCAAGACCGACCTGCCGGGCCTCTGGGCGGCAGGCGAATGCACCGAGAGCGGGCTGCACGGCGCGAACCGCCTCGCGTCGAACTCGCTGCTCGAATGCTTCGTTTTCGGGGAAGCGGCGGCCAAGGACATTCTCCAATGCTGGGACGATCTCGACGATCCGCCCGCCATCCTGCCTTGGGACGAAAGCCGCGTGACCGATTCCGACGAAGAGGTGGTCATCAAGCAGAACTGGACCGAAATTCGCCGCTTCATGTGGAACTATGTCGGTATCGTGCGCACCACCAAGCGGCTGGAACGCGCCGCCCACCGTATCCGCATGCTGAGGGACGAGGTGGAGGACTATTACGGCCATTTCCGTGTCACCACCGACCTTATCGAACTGCGCAATTTGCTCGAATGCGCGGACCTGATCGTGAAAAGCGCGCTCAAGCGGCACGAAAGCCGCGGCCTGCACTTCATCCTCGACTATCCCGAAACTGACAGCGTTGCGCGCGACACAGTGCTTGTCCCTTAGGCGCATCCGCTGGCTTTTGTCGGAATATTAGGCTTTGTGCATCTAAGGGGGTCGCCGAAGGAATAATCCCGAATGCGATTTTACAAGGCCACGTCTTTCCTGTTCCCGCGCCACTACCCGGCGCGCATGTTCGCGCTGTGCTTCGGCGCGGTGCACATTCCGCTCCTCACATTCCTCGTGTTCGAGGCAATCCGGGGCCAGTGGCATTGGGGCATTTTCTTCGCCCTGCTGGTCGCCACGGTGGTCGGAAGCGTGGCTGCGATTGCGGGTATCTGGGGGCTGCTGGCCCCGATGGAGCAGGCCACGCGCTCGCTGCGCGCGCTGCGCGACGGCGACCTTTCGCAGCCGATCCCGGTAGGTGGACCCGACATGGCGGGGCAACTTCTCGAGTCCGTCGCCCACGCCGCCCGGTCGACTGCCGAGCGCATGGAAGACCTCAAGGGTCTGGCCACCACCGATCTCCTCACCGGCCTCGCCAACCGGCGCGGGTTCCTCGAAGCGCTGGGCAAGCGCAGCACCCCGGCCGGGACGCTGGCCGTCCTCGATGGAAACAATTTCAAGCGCGTGAACGACGTCCATGGCCATCTCGAAGGAGACCGCGTGCTGCGTTCCATGGCCGAGCGCATTGCCGAAAGCATTAAGGGCGACGACCTTGCCGCACGCTGGGGCGGAGACGAGTTCGTGATCTTCCTTGCCGATTGCGATCCGGTCGAAGCCAATTTCCGGCTTGAGAAACTGCGCCAGTCGATGCGCCGGAGACCGCTATCGAAGATTGACGGCATGCCGGTCAGTTTCGCATTCGGGATCACCGAGCTGGACGCTGACGATGTCGCCGACCTGGAAGCGGCAATCGAGCGCGCCGACCGCGCTCTCTACAGGGACAAGCAGGGCAGGGAACTCGCCGACGCGTGAGACCTCGCTCAGGCGGGCGCTATGCCAAGGCTGTCGAGACGGTCGAGCGTTGGCAGCTTCCGGCCGAAGGAATCATTCGGGGCATCGTTGACGTAAGCGCCGCCCGATCCCAGCGTGAAATAGCGCACGGCTGCCATGTTGATATCCTGCGCGAATTCCACGCCCACCGCGCCATCCACGGCCCAGCGCACGATGCCTGCCGTCTCGATGCCTGCAAGGAGGGTGAGATCGACCTGCGCACCCTCTTGCCACTCGCCGGAAACACCGGTGAGCTTGCAGCCACGGATGGACATGTCGCATAGCTCGCTGCGCATTTCGGCGCCGCCGATGCGGCACAGAACCGTACCCCCCACGTCCAGTCTCTCGCTTGCCCTTTGGTCCACATCAGGCCTCCGTCGCCATCGCTCGAAAGCTCTATAGCCGCAGCGAGTTAATATTTTCGCGGCGCAAGGAAAGAGGCGCGAAGATTATGAATAAATGCAAGTATTTCTGCATCTGTAACAAATTTACAGAAATGCTCGCCCGATAAATATCAGGGCCATTGCCCCGAGGATACTCGACAAACACCCCGCGCGATTTATTCCGGGCCTGCCGCGATGGACCAGCAATCCCGCCAGTAGTGAACCTGCGATGCCGAGCAGGATCGTCATCGGCCAGCTCATCGCCACTTCACCGGGATAGAACCAGCGCGCGAGCGCGCCGACCAGCAGTCCGGACAGTATGGCACCGACAATGTTCAGCATGATATAGCTCCCTTTACGCGCGGCGCGCGCGAAGGGGAAACGGGCGCCTGCCGTTTAGGTGCCCTTAATAGCGGCCCCCGGCCTGGCCGTTTGCAGCGCGGAGCGACCAGTCGTCGAGGGCGAAATCGCGCACGAGGCTGGAAGGTATGGGAAGGTGGAAGGAAATGCCGATGGCATCGCCCAGTTGCCAGGCCACCCGCCCGCTGACGACATAGCCCGCCATGAGCCGCACTTCGCAGCGCTCGCCGACCTCGACGTCGAGCGCGGGGCTTTCGAGCATGCAGCCCAATTGCGACAGGTTGCGCATGGTGCCGAAGCGCAGCGCGCCGCGCAGCTCGAAGCGGATGCTTTCGCGCGTTTCGCTACGATGTCCGAGCCTACGGTCTTCTAGCACTGCAACCCTTACCTCCCTTAAAGGCAGATATAGTGGTGAAGAGTGTATGAATTGTAGATGAGCGACAATCGATTGTGGATATTTACTTGGTGTTTACTATCTTTTGATGCGGGCCTTCCTTGTAGTGGACAAACCTGTCCCGATCAGGCCACAACGCAAAGGCACCGGGAACAGGAGATGTGCATGCCCAAGGCGATGGCGAACGGGATCGAGCTTCATTACGAGGAACATGGCGATCGGTCCGATCCGGCAATGCTGCTGATTATGGGCTTTGGCGCGCAGCTGACCCTGTGGCCTGACGAATTGGTCGAAGAGCTCGCCGGGCACGGTTTCCGCGTCATCCGCTACGACAATCGCGACATCGGTCTCAGCCACAAGTTCGATGGGGTGAAGGCGCCGGGCCTCATCAAGATGACGCTGATGTCGAAGGTCGGCCTTACGCCCAGGGTGCCCTATACGCTGGCCGACATGGCCGCTGACGGTGTCGGCCTGCTCGACGCGCTCGATATCGACAAGGCGCATATCGTCGGGGCGAGCATGGGAGGGATGATCGCGCAGCATGTCGCAGCCAAATATCCCGAGCGCTGCCTCAGCTTCACGCAGATTTTCTCGACCACCGGGAATCCCAAGCTGCCGCCGGCAAGGAAGGAAGCCTTGAAGGCGCTCGTCACGCGGCCTTCCAGCGACGAGGAAGAAGTGCTGGTCGAACACGGAATCATGCTGGCGCGCACGATCGGATCGCCCGCCTATCCGTCTCCCGAGGATCGTCTGCGAGAAAGGACGCGGACGAGCGTGAGGCGCAGCTTCTATCCGCAGGGACCCACCCGCCATCTTTCGGCGATTGTCGCCGACGGCGATCGCAGTGCCATGCTGCGCAAGATCGCCGTGCCGACGCTGGTCCTGCATGGCGAAGACGATCCGCTCGTCCCTTGCGAGGGCGGGCGAGATACGGCTGCCTGCATTCCCGATGCGCAGCTCAAGACCATTCCCGGATGGGGGCACGATCTCCCGCTCGAACTGGTCGGCGATATCGCAGGGGCCATTTCAGGGCATGCAAACGTCTCGACAGAGCGTGCAACGCATGCGGCAGAATGATTGGCGCCAATCGCAGCCTTCATGACCGAATTATAACAGGCGAGTGAGTCGCAATCGCGAGGCTTGGGAGATGATTTCGTGACGGCGAACGAAGTTGCGTCCCACGAAATAAATCTGTCCGGGACTTAATATTAGTGTTCAAACTTGTAAGATCGTGACAGGTTTTGGTGCATCATTTGACATAATCGTGCGAAGGGTGCATTTACGGCAACGGCTCTCGGATGGTCCCGCAGATATCGGTGAGCCAGATCGACCAATGACCGTCTGCGCTTCTAAAATACAATAACGGCTGTCGCACATACGGCGTTACCCTCTGCGGCCGATCATCGCTTTTTATCGAAAAAGGATGATCACCATGAATAAAATTGTTGCCCTCACTATCGCTACCGCTCTCTCTGCCACCGTGCTGGCCGGACCGGTATTCTCCCAAAACATCGTCGTTACGCCGGCGACCTCGCACGAAGCTTTCGTGACGAAGGTCTCGGACGACCTGAACCGGCAGCTCAATCGCCGGGGAGGCATCGATCGCAACGTCAACGGTGACGGAATCGCCATCGTGCGTTTCGAACGCGATGCCAGCGGGGATCCGGCAAATGTGCGGATGATGCGCAAATCGGGCCGGACCAGCCTTGATCGCATCGCGCTCAAGTCGGTCAGGCGCCTGAGTTCGCTCGATGTCGTGCCCTCCGGTGTAACGGCCGAGCAAACCTACCAGGCCAACATCATCTTTGCCACGAGCCACGCCAGCAAGGATGACCTCGAAAGACAGCTGGCAAGGGAAGAAGCGGCACGTATCGCATCGAGCCCGGCGGAACGCCACGTGTTCGCTTTTGGAAGTGCGCCTTCCCGTCCGACCTCCTGAGCGCACCTCCCCCTTCCCGGCCCTCTGACCGGGAACGCCCCCGGCTTCGCCAACCGTTCTGCGGGAATGGTGCGAGGCCGGGGGTTTGTCTTGCATGCTATGCGGGGCGCGATTCGGCGCGCGGCGGACGCTCTCGGAACGGCTGCGGCAGCGACCGCCTGATTCAAAAATTGCGCCCACGGATTCGATTGAATCGCAAGCGCGCAGCACAATTTTTGCCCGCAAAATTTTTTGCACGAATGCATTTTGGGGCTTGCGAATCCGCAAAGCCAGCTTTGTCCACGCGTCGCTGCGCTGCATCAAATGATGACGCCCCCAAACCCGCCCATTTCGCGCGTTAAATTTTCGTTATCCCTCTTGCGCCGAATCCGCGACTGATTCAGTATCTAGTGGTCGGTTGCCTGGGGGTACCTACAAGACCTAGCGATTTCTCCCTTCATCCCCATATGGGGTGGAGCCAAGGATTCGGCCCGGTCCTGTGGACAAGACTGGATAAGTTTCAGTCCGGTTTCCCGGCATAAGATGATAGGCGGGGAGGGTTAGCTCGCCGACTCGAAACAGCGGTTTGGCGGGGCGCGCAGAGACCCGCCGCGGGCACTAGCAAACGGTGGGGACACGATGGATTTCAAAAGCGGAGACGAAGCGGCGATGGGACTGGACCTCGATGATCAGGGCACTGTCGAAGATACCGCTACTCCCGAGCCGAAAAAGGCGGTGAGCATGGCGAAACAGGACAAGGGCACCGACGAACTCGTCGCCGAAAAGGCGGGTGAGGCGATGGCCGGTGCCATGGCCGAAGTCGCCAAGGCTGCGGTCAAGGAAGACAGCAAGAAGGTTCTCGACCGCCGTTTCGACGTGAAGACCGACGACAGCCGCAACGAGCTGCTGACCGAATTCGGCAAGGAAACGCTCGAAGACCGTTACCTGCTACCCGGCGAAACCTATCAGGACCTGTTCGCCCGCGTCGCCGATTATTTCGCCGACGACCAGGACCATGCCCAGCGCCTCTACGACTATATTTCCAAGCTGTGGTTCATGCCCGCTACCCCCGTTCTGTCGAACGGCGGCACCACGCGCGGCCTGCCGATCTCGTGCTACCTCAACTCGGTTTCCGACAGCCTCGACGGGATCGTCAACACCTGGAACGAGAACGTCTGGCTCGCCTCGAAGGGCGGCGGCATCGGCACCTACTGGGGCAATGTCCGCGGCATCGGCGAACCCGTCGGCCTCAACGGCAAGACCAGCGGCATCATTCCCTTCGTCCGCGTGATGGACAGCCTGACGCTTGCGATCTCGCAGGGTTCGCTGCGCCGCGGTTCGGCTGCCTGCTACATCGACGTGAACCATCCGGAAATCGAGGAATTCCTCGAGATCCGTAAGCCTAGCGGAGACTTCAACCGCAAGGCGCTGAACCTGCACCACGGCGTGCTGGTCACCGATGCCTTCATGGAAGCGGTCCGCAATGGCGAGGAATTCGACCTCGTCAGCCCGAAGGACGGATCGGTGCGCAAGACGGTCGATGCACGTAGCCTCTTCCAGAAGCTCGTCGAAACCCGCCTTGCCACGGGCGAGCCCTATATCGTCTTCTCCGACACGGTGAACCGGATGATGCCCAAGCATCACCGCGATCTCGGCCTCAAGGTCTCGACCTCGAACCTGTGCGCCGAAATCACCCTGCCGACCGGCATCGACCACCTCGGCAACGACCGCACGGCGGTGTGCTGCCTGTCCTCGCTCAACATCGAGAAGTGGGACGAGTGGAACACCGACAAGCAGTTCATCGAGGACGTCATGCGCTTCCTCGACAATGTGCTGCAGGACTATATCGACCGCGCCCCCGACGAGATGGCCCGCGCGAAATATTCCGCCATGCGCGAACGAAGCGTCGGCCTCGGCGTCATGGGCTTCCACTCCTTCCTCCAGCAGAAGGGCATCGGCTTCGAAAGCCCGATGGCCAAGGTCTGGAACCTGAAGATGTTCAAGCATATCCAGGGCAAGGCTTCCGAAGCATCGATGATGCTCGCCAAGGAACGCGGCGCATGTCCGGACGCAGAAGAAATGGGCGCGATGGAGCGCTTCAGCTGCAAGATGGCGATCGCACCGACTGCGTCGATTTCGATCATCTGCGGCGGCACCAGCGCCTGCATCGAGCCGATCCCGGCGAACATCTACACCCACAAGACGCTTTCGGGCAGCTTCGTGGTCAAGAACCCGTACCTGGAAAAGCTGCTCGACAAGAAGAGCAAGAACTCGACCGCGATCTGGAACTCGATCCTCGAGAAGGGCGGCAGCGTCCAGCACCTCGATTTCCTGACGCCGGAAGAGAAAGCTACCTTCAAGACCAGCTTCGAAATCGACCAGCGCTGGCTGCTCGAATTCGCCGCCGACCGCGCACCCTATATCGACCAGGCGCAGTCGCTGAACCTCTTCATCCCCGCCGATGTCGACAAGTGGGACCTCATGATGCTGCACTTCCAGGCATGGGAGAAGGGCATCAAGTCGCTCTATTACCTGCGCTCGAAGTCGGTCCAGCGCGCCGGGTTCGCAGGCGGCGTGGAAGCCGACAATACGGCCGACGCGGCGAAGTACGAACTCGCGGCCGAACAGACCGACTACGAGGAATGCCTCGCCTGCCAGTAAGCCGGCTGCGGTAGCTCTCTTAACTTTTCTCCCCTATCCGGCTCAAAGCAGTCGGATAGGGGAAACTCCATGGACATCGCGCGACCGGTACTCGAGGCCATGCCCGTGTGGTCGTTCTGGGCGATCGTTCTGTTCGGCGTCTCCTTCGGCGCTGCGAACTTCCTCTGGGCCGACAGGATCCTCAGGCTCCGTGGTCGGACCACTTTCCGCAAGCACGAGAAGTATCGTCTGGCCGGTCATCCGCGCGATGCGAAAGCGCGCCGCTGGCTGCTTGCCGTGGCGCAGGCTTACCGCCGGCCCGCCTTGCGGCGCTTCTACAAGCTGCTCGGACTGCTGATGCTGGTGACCTCGCTTGTCCTCGCGGTGATACTCGCGCGGTATTGCTATTTCCGTTTCTGGGTCTGACCGGACAGCAGTCAGGCCGCCAGCCTGTGCCGGTTGCGCCCGTCGCGCTTGGCTTCGTAAAGCGCCTTGTCCGCGCGCTTGAGCAGGTCCGATAGCTGCGGCTTGCCCTCGCCCTCGTGCAGCGCGATGCCGATACTGGTGGTGCAACTGATCGCAGCCGGCGAGCCGCCGTGCGCCATCTCGATGCGTTCGACGCCCAGCCGCAGTTCCTCGGCCACTTCGATCGCTTCGTTTGGTTCGTTTGCGCGCAGGACCACGACGAATTCCTCGCCGCCGAAGCGCGCAGCCAGCCCGCCATGGGCTCCGGCCGAATGACGCAGCACTTCGGCAACCGCCTGCAGGCACTTGTCGCCGGCGTCATGTCCCCAGCGATCGTTGAAGTCCTTGAAATGGTCGAGGTCCATGAGGAGCAGGGCGGTGTGGCCTGGCCCCTCCTCGGCGGTGAGGGCATAATCCCGCTTGAACGCCAGTTCCGCCCAGCGCCGGTTGGCGAGATTGGTAAGCGGGTCCTGCATCGAGAGTTCGGTCAGGCGCCGGTTGCTCTGCTCGAGCTCGGCGGCGCGGTCCTCGGCCTCGAGGGTGAGCAAGGCAGTCCAGCGCTCGAGCCAGCGTACCCTGCGCGCCAGGACACCTCCGCCCAGCGCCACCAGGACAAGGATCGCCAGGAAAGTCTGGGAGAATTCGAAATCCTCATGCAATTCGAGGGTAAGCAGCGCGCATGGGATAACGACACCGGCAAGGAACAGCACGATGCCAAGCCGCCCGAACGGCAGGAGCGGCACCGCAATCCCCAGCAAGGCGACGACGCCCAGCGCCATGAAGGCGTTTGCAGGCGGCGGGGCGAGCGAGCTGGCGTAGATGAGCGAGAGCGAGAACACGCATAGCGACAGGCCGAGGAAGAACTTGAACTGCCGCATTCTTTCACGCGGCGTCAGGAAAGCAGCCAGTTGGACCGGTAAAGTGGCGCCCAGCCGCAGAAGCGCAACCTGGCCGAGATGTTCTGGAATGGTGAGGGCATCGACGACCAGCGAGAACACGGCGACCAGAAAGCCGACGATCAGCACGAAGCGCCCCTCGCGATATTGCCGATCGTCTACAGCGGCCTGAAGCTCGGCGCGCAAATGCGCAGGACAGGGAACGGGCTTGCCCATCCACCAATCCAGAAGTGTGGCCTCCTTGCCGCGCTCCGGTTTTTGCGCCCGTTCCATCGTTCTGTGACCACACTATGACATTTGCCGGCCCAAGCAAACGATAGCGCGAGGGTCGCGCCATATTGGATGCGAAACGCCCCGCCCTCCGGGTAGGAGAGCGGGGCTTTCGACAGTCCGGACCAATTCCGGATATCGGCGTTATGCGTCTTCCATGACTGCCTTGTTGCCAAGACCTTCAGGGATGCGTGCGCCTTCCTTCAGATAGACGCGGTTATCGTCGATCTTCTCGACGTCATCGAGCGAAAGAAAGTGGTGCATGGAATCCGAGCTGTCCGACTTGGTCAGCTTGATGGCATCGTCCTGTACGTGGTCGACGGTGCCGACATGCTGTCCGCGACAGTCGGTGACTTCCATATGTTCCTTGATGCGTAGTTTCTCAAACATGTAAAACCCTTTTGTTTTAAGTTGGTTACACGTAATCAACGGGTCGTACGCCTATTCGGTCCACGCTTCGGCGAGAGTAGGGCACGCCTCGGAGTGCGCGCGGTCAAAGCCGGTCGGGACGAGCCGCGCGCTTGTACCAGTAGAAAGCCAGCGCCTCCTCGATGCCGTGGTCAAGATCGTCGACATCCTGCTCGCGGCGCCATTCGAGGTAGTGGACGACTGCGAGGACCTGCGCTTGTGTCAGCGAAGCCCAGCGTCGCTTTGTATATTCGGTCCAGGTCGCTTCCTTGCGCGGCCAGATGCGCGCTTCCTGTGTGCCGACGGTAAAGCCGTGGGTGAGCTGGAAGGTCGGATCGCTGGTCATCAACTGGCCGCGCAGATCCGCGACCAGCCATGCAGGGAGGTAGAAGCACACGGCTTCGTCGGACAGGAAGGAGAGCGCCGATGCCCAGCCATTGGCCGCCTGGTCGACCCACTGGCCTTCGAGCGCGGTCCAGTCTTCCTTGTCAGCAAAGGCCTCGGCGGTTTCGTAGGGCTCTTCGCCCTGGGTCGAGTTTACCAGCGGATCGAAGACATGCGGGCGCTTGGCCGGGAAGGCGGCGTATATCTCGGCAATAAGTGCTTCGGTCGTCCGTGACATCTCGCGTGGTGATGCCTGCCGCCGCCCTGTAGTTCAATCCCACCCTCAAGGAGCGCAAGGCGCGGTAGGGCAAAAAGGAACTCGATAGGGCCGCAAAAAAGATGACGCCCCGCCAACAGGAGACGGGGCGTCGGGGTTGCGAGACTTGCCCGCAAAAAGGGGAAACCGAACAAGTTCGCTTAGCCCCGTACTGTGAAACTCGTGTCAGTCCTCGGCGGAGGGTTGCCCGCTCTCGGCCGCATCCTGCTCCATCTGGCCTTCTTCGTTGCGCGCATTGCCATAGCCCTGCTGCGCTTGGGCCTGGCCCAGCTTGTTGATATTACCGGGTTGGTTGACCTCGTACTGGTCGTATTCCGGGCGCGGGCCACCGACCTGTGCGGCGAGTGCCTGCTGCTGGTTACCGGGCTGCGCGCCCTCGCCCTGCGGGCGGTCGCTGCTGGCCATGATCGTTCTCCACGGTGTAATTTCGTTGCGACCCTAGAACGGCTGAAACAGCGTCCACGTTCCGCAACTCGTCGCACGCGCGGGGCGGTTCCTGCCCATCGCCGAGTTTTCCAGTCTTATCCCCGCCGAATCATCCCCCCTTGCCTTCGATTCGCAGTCATGATTCCCTATATGAGTCGCTGAACACGAACGCCGGAGACACTATATGTCGTTGCTCGAAGCCAGAAAGACCTACAAGCCCTTCGAATATCCCTGGGCCTATGAGTTCTGGAAGCGCCAGCAGCAGATCCACTGGATGCCGGAAGAAGTGCCGCTGGGCGAAGACTGCCGCGACTGGGCGCAGAAGCTGACCGAGCACGAGCGCAACCTGCTCACCCAGATCTTCCGCTTCTTCACCCAGGCCGATGTCGAGGTGCAGGATTGCTATCACGACAAATACGGCCGCGTGTTCAAGCCGACCGAAGTGAAGATGATGCTCACCGCCTTCTCCAACATGGAGACGGTGCACATCGCGGCCTACAGCCATCTGCTCGACACGATCGGCATGCCCGAAAGCGAATATTCCGCCTTCCTCGAATATGAGGAAATGGCCGACAAGCACAATTACATGCAGCAGTTCGGCGTCGACAGCGACGAGGACATCGCCCGCACGCTCGCCATGTTCGGCGCGTTTACCGAAGGCATGCAGCTCTTCGCCAGCTTTGCCATGCTGATGAACTTCCCGCGCTTCAACAAGATGAAGGGCATGGGCCAGATCGTCAGCTGGTCGGTGCGCGACGAGAGCCTGCACTGCGAAGGCATCATCCGTATGTTCCACGAGTTCGTGCGCGAGCGCGACTGCCTGACCAAGGCGGTCAAGGAAGACATCATCGACATCTGCCAGAAGACGGTGCGGCTGGAAGACAACTTCATCGACCTCGCCTTCGAGATGGGTCCCGTGTCCGGCATGACGGCGAAGGATATCAAGAAGTATATCCGCTACATCGCCGACTGGCGCCTGGGGCAGCTGAACCTCGACCCGATCTACATGGTCGACGACCACCCGCTCCCCTGGCTCGCCCCGCTCCTTAACGGTGTGGAGCACGCCAACTTCTTCGAAACCCGCGCGACCGAGTATTCGAAGGGCGCGACCAAGGGCAACTGGAACGACGTGTGGTCGAGCTTCGACAAGCGCCAGAAAGCCAAGGCCGCGAACGAGGAAGAGGCCGAGACCGACGGCCCGGGCCTGTTCGAGGACGGCGAGGGGGCTGTGGCTGCGGAGTAGGCTGTCGGGGCGAAAAACAACAGCCCCTCAACACCACTCGCGCTTCTGCGCGCCCCAACCCATTTCCTCGGCCAGTCCCGCAGCGATCATGTGCTCCGCCAGCAATTCCTCGCCCCGCCGCGCTTCGCGTAATTCGCGGCCGTAGCGGTCGTAGGGTGGCTCGGAGCCGCCGGTCCAGCTGAAGCGGCCCTTGATCAGCCAGGTAAGTAGGGCATCGCGCGCCTGCATCGCCTTGGCGCGCTCGGCATCGCAGGGGCCGTCCATCTCGGGCGCATCGTAGCCGGTCAGCCGCACGCGGCGCTTGCCGATGGCCACCGTGTCGCCGTCGATCACGCAAGGCGCACCCCATTCCTGCTCGGGGCAGAGGCGAAAGTCCAAGGCGACCTCGACCAGTTGCTCAGGATGTTCCGGCTCGCGCAGGCGGTCGCCGAGGATCAACCAGAGCGTGACCAGCACGACCAGCAGCACCCACGGGGCAGATTTCTTGAAGGCCTGCCACCGGCCATGCCCGCCACCGCGCCGCCGCCTGCCAGCCGTCCACTTCGCATTGCGAACCTTTGGCCGGTTGGGCTTCGGCTTGCGGCGATAGGCAGGAAGGCGGGGCTTGCGCGGCATGGCCCTTTGCATAGTCCCGCTCCATGGTAAGTGGAACTGCAGTGATCCCAATGATATGGCTTGCGCCGGTCTTTCGGGGGGGGGAGGCGATGGTCGAATTGCTGGTCTATTACCTGATCGCCGTGAACCTTGGCGGATTTGTAGCCTTCGGGCTGGACAAGGAATTTGCCGAAACAGGCTCGTGGCGGATCAGCGAAACTACGCTGCTGGCATTCGCATTCCTCGGCGGCTGGCTGGGGGTGCTCGCCGGACGGAAAGTGTTCCGCCACAAGACGCGCAAGCAAGGCTTCGGCAGGGTGCTAGTGAGAGTTTTCGCAGCGCAAATGGTCTTGGTGGTAATGCTCGGCCTGTTCATCTGGAATCTCTCCACAACGCCCGGCAACATTCTTTTCGAATCCGAGGAGGAGACTGCCGCGCGGCTCGCTATCGAACGCTCTGTCACTTACGAGGGCTGCAACGAGGTTCGCGCACAGGGCAAGGCACCGCTTTACCGCGGGCAGCCCGGCTACGGGGAGCATATGGACGGCGATGGAGACGGCATAGCCTGCGAGCCGTACCGCTGAAGCGCAGCAGCATGCTTTCCTACTCGCAGCTGCGCGTGCCAGACTGCTCGCATGGCCACACCAAAACGGCCCGCATCCCCTCCGGACGCGGGCCGATTTGTATCTGGCGGGATTTTGTCCGCCAAGGGTATGGTCCATGTGTTCTATCCTGTCGGAGTGCGCGGGTGGCACTCCAACCGGACGGGTCAGAAGCCCAGCGTCTGCGGATTGGGCATCGGCTCGCGCCTCTGGGCGCGCATCAGGCTGAAGACGCTGCGCGCGCCGAACCAGATCGCGATAAGCGGGAACAGCAGGATGCCGATGAAGATCACGCTCAGCACCATCGCCACGATCCCGGCGAGGAAGGAGAACCAGAAGGTCCGGATGAGGTAGGTGTAATGCGAGGCCACCCACGCTTCCTCGTTGCGGTCGCCCTGCCAGACATGGGCGAGCACCACGCCGATGAGGCCGGTGATGCCGGTCAGGAAGCTGGCGAGGTAGAGGATGGCAATGATCGTCGGCTTGTTGCTGTCGAAACCCTCGGCATTCGAGCGCTGCATCTCGCGCCGCGGCGTGGCGGAGCGATCGGGGTAACTGGCACGCTGTGGTCGCTCGCCCATCTGTGCGCGGTCGCCCTCGAGGCTGTTACGGTCGTCGGTCATGTCTTCTCCCTCCCTGTCCGTTCAGCCCAGACGATACCGCGCCAGGCGCGAAAGGCAAAGCTTGACCTGCAATGCTGGTGTCTTATGGGAATACTACACTTGAGGAGATGACATGAGTCCAATTGCCGCACTCTTGCTAGCGCAGACCGCCGTCGCCGATACGCCGCCTCCCATGCCGACCGGCGAGGACATGACCGCGCGCATCGAGGCCAATGACGCGCAGCTATTCTGGGGCTTCTTCGAAGGCTGCGATCCGGACGCGGTGGCAGCGCTGCTCCATCCCGACTATCGCATGGTGCACGACCTTGGCGGCCTCGTCTTCGATAGTGCCGATGCAATCGTGAACAGCTCGCGCGAGGATTGCGCCAGGCGCCAGCCGGGCGGCGAAAACGAGGGGTACAGGAACCGGCGCCTGCTCGTCCCGGGCAGCCGCACGATCAAGCCGCTCGGTAAATGGGGCGCGCTCGAGGAAGCGCATCACACCTTCCACGAATGGCGCGGCGAGGATATCGGCTGGGTCCAGACCGGCGGCGGGCGATACTTGCATGTCTGGCAGTGGATGCCCGGCGAAAGGCGCTTCCGCCTGCTGGAAAGCCTCAGCCTCGATCACGGCCCCGCGCCGCAATACCCGCCCGAGGGCGCGAAGTAGGTCTCACTCCCAGCCCCAGGCAGCGGGCGGCGGGGCGACGGGCTTGGTCGCGTCGAACTCGACGCGGAACAGGCGGGTCGGATCGTTGCGGCGGGTCAGCTGGTAGGCGAAACGCGCGCCTCTCGCGCCAGCCGGGTCGACCTCGACGCGCCAGACATTGGTGAGCGAGGCATCCAGCCCCTCGCGTTCGAACAGCGCGATCGAATAGGCATCGACGGGGAAGTCCTGCACCCGCGCGGTCCCGGCCGACAGCGTGTCGCCGCCATACTGGGTGACCGCGTCCTCCTCGCCATCCTCGTGGCGGTGATCGTGCTTGAGGCGCAGGCCGTCGGCGCTGCGGGTGACGATCCAGGTTCGGCTCCGGTCCCATACGGGCTCGTCGGCGGCTCCGAAATCCATGGTGTGGAAGGCGATGGCGGTGCGCGTGTCGCTGCACTCGGCCCAATGCGCGACCAGCCGGCGCTGCGGGAATGAAGCATCGCGCGCATCACTGCTGGCAAGCTTCCCGTCATAGGCCTTGCCGCAATGGCTCTGCAGCGCCTCCCAGAAGGCTTGCTGCGATGCTGGCAAGGCAGGGATGTCGGGAGCCGAAGCGCAGGCGGCGAGCGGCAGGGCGGCAAGGATCGTGAATGCTGTTTTCATTGCACCTGCCTAGCGCAGCTATGCGCGCGCGAACAGACGATAGGCTTTCCCACAGGCGGAGGGGAAGCTAGTGCAATGGCCCAACAGGGAAACGAAAGCACAGGCATGGATTTGAGCGACGCCAGCACCAAGGCACAGACCCTCATCGAGGCGCTGCCCTATTTCCAGCGCTATGCGGGCAAGAGCTTCGTCGTGAAATACGGCGGCAACGCCATGGGCGACGAGGATGCCGCGCGCGAGTTCGCCGAGGACGTGGTGCTGCTGAAGGCGGTGGGCATCAACCCGGTGGTGGTCCATGGCGGCGGCCCGCAGATCGGCGCGATGCTGGAGAAGCTGGGCGTGGAAACGCGCTTCGTCGACGGGCTGCGGGTGACCGACAAGGCGACGGCGGAAGTGGCCGAGATGGTCCTCTCCGGCGCCATCAACAAGGCGATCGTAGGTTCGATCGCGCGTGCGGGCGGCAAGGCGGTCGGCATTTCGGGCAAGGACGGCGGGCTGGTAACCGCGCGCAAGGTCGAACGGACGACGAAGGACCCGGAAAGCCATATCGAAAAGGCGCTCGATCTCGGCTTCGTGGGCGAGCCCAGCGCGGTCGACACGACGATCATCGAGACGGCGACGGCAGCGGGCATGATCCCCGTCATCGCGCCTATCGGCACGGGCGAGGACGGCCACACCTACAATATCAATGCCGATACGATGGCCGGCGCGCTGGCCTCGGCACTGGGCGCGGCAAGGCTGTTGCTGCTGACCGATGTCGATGGCGTGCTCGACAAAAAGGGCAATCTGCTCACCGACCTTACCCCGGCCGATATCGCTGCCCTGCGCGAAGACGGGACGATCAGCGGCGGGATGATCCCCAAGCTGGAAACCTGCGTCACCGCTGTCGAGGCCGGCTGCGAGGCGGCGGTGGTGCTCGACGGGCGCGTGCCGCATGCCATGCTGCTCGAATTCTTCACCGCGCGCGGCGCAGGGACCTTGATAAGCGCAAGCTAGGGGTGGCGGGGAACGCAGGCCTTTAGTAGAGGCCGATCAACGGGACTGCCAAAGCTCATCAAACGGGGTGCGACCCAAGTGCTGATTACCCTCTACGAAATCATCGCGATGATCACGAATGTCTTCGTGATGCTGATCATCATCCAGTTCATCATCGGCCTGCTGTTCGCCTTCAACGTGGTGGGCCGCAACGAATTCCTGATGGCGGTCTATGATGCCATCAACAGGCTGGTCGACCCGATCCTGCGGCCGATCCGCAACCTCATGCCGAACACCGGCGCGATGGACTTCTCGCCGCTCGTCCTGATCATCCTGCTCAACATCGTGCTGATCGTGTTGCGCAACATCATCTACTCCGTATGACCGCCGAACGGATCGACGGGAAGGCCTTCGCCGCCGGCCTGCGCGAGCGGGTCGGTGCGCATGCGGGCAAGTTCGCCTCGGCAACGGGGCGCAAGGCCGGCCTCGCGGTCGTGCTGGTGGGCGAGGACCCGGCGAGCCAGGTCTATGTGCGCAGCAAGCACAAGGCGACGGTGGAAGCGGGCATGGAAAGCTTCGAGCACCGGCTGCCTGCCGAAACCAGCGAGCTCGAACTGCTCAAGCTGGTCGAACAGCTGAACGCGGACGAAGCGGTCGACGGCATCCTCGTCCAGCTTCCCTTGCCCGGCCATCTCGACGAACAGGCGGTTATCGGCGCGATCAGTCCGGACAAGGACGTCGATGGCTTCCACGTCACCAACGCCGGTCGCCTCGCGGTGGGGCAGAGCGGCTTTGTGCCCTGCACGCCGCTGGGCTGCATGATGCTGCTCACCGACCGGCTGGGCGATCTGTCGGGCCTCGAGGCAGTCGTGATCGGCCGCTCGAACATCGTCGGCAAGCCGATGGCGCAGCTGCTGCTCGACGCCAATGCCACCGTAACCATCGCGCATAGCCGCACCAAGGATTTGCCCGCAGTGGTCAAGCGCGCCGATATCGTCGTCGCCGCCGTAGGCCGTGCCGAAATGGTCAAGGCCGAATGGCTCAAGGACGGCGCGACCGTCATCGATGTCGGCATCAACCGCCTCCCGCCTGCAGAGGGCGAAGAGAAGGGCCGGCTGGTCGGCGATGTCGACTATGCGGGCGCCGAAGGTGTGGCGAGTGCGATCACACCCGTGCCCGGCGGCGTGGGGCCGATGACGATTGCCGTCCTGCTGCGAAACACTCTGGTGGCTGCCTACCGCAACGCCGGTCTCGAAGTTCCGGAGGGGCTGTAAATGTATCGAGCGATCCTTGCTGCGACCATGGTCCTGGGGCTTGCCGCCTGCACGGCAGGCCCGCGCGAGCGCTACGGGCGCTTCATCCAGCCGGTCGCCAATCCGGGCAAGGTCGTGGCGACGGAAATCGCCTTCGCCCGCGCCGCGCAGGAGGACGGGCAGTGGACCGCTTTCGCCGAATATGCTGCCGACGGTGGCCTGTTGTTCGGGCGCAATGGCGCGATCGAAGCCAAGCCCTGGCTGAAGACACAGACCGATCCGCCCGCCGCCGTGGCATGGGAACCGCACCGCGTTTGGTCGAGCTGCGATGGCTCGCTTGCCGTAACGCAAGGGGGTTTCGTTGATCCCGACGGGCAGGTCGGGACTTTCAACACGGTGTGGCGACGCCAGAGCGACGGCGAGTACCGCTGGGTATTCGATTTCGGTTATCCTGAGGAGGAGGCGCCGGAGAAGCCCGAGATGATCGCGTCGAAGGTGGCAGACTGCGATGCGCGCCTCGCCTCTCCCGAAGTTCCTCAAGGGGCAGCGATGGCGACGTCGCTTGATGGCACGCTGGCGTGGAGCTTCCATCTCGTCGGCGAGGGCGAGCGACATTACGATGTATGGGTCGCGGGCGACGAAGGCTGGGAACAGGTCGTCGACGTCGCGCTTGCCGCTGACAGGCCGCAATGACCCAGCTTTTCCTCTCCGCCTTCATCACGCTTTTCGTCGTGATCGACCCGCCCGGCTGCGCGCCGATTTACGCCGGACTGACCAAGGGGGCGACGCAGGCGCAGCGGCGCAACATGGCGATCCGCGCGACCTTTATCGCGGGAATTATCCTGCTCATCTTCGCATTGTTCGGCGAGCAATTGCTGGGTGCGCTGCATATCGACCTCGACAGTTTCCGCATCGCGGGCGGGCTCATGCTGTTCTGGATCGCCTTCGAGATGGTGTTCGAAAAGCGTACCCAGCGCCGCGAGGAGCGGGCGGAGAAAGTCGCCGCCACACCCGAAGTGGAAGACGTGTCGATCTTCCCCATGGCCATCCCCATGCTGGCAGGCCCTGGCGCGATTGCGGCGATCATGCTCCTGATGAACGAGGCGGACGACCTTACGCAAACCTTCACCGTGCTCGGTGCGCTTGCCGCAGTGCTGTTCATAACGATGCTGGCGTTGATCGCGGCAGGGCCCTTGTTGCGCCTTCTGGGCGACAAAGTGGAAGCGGCGATCACCCGCGTGCTCGGCGTGCTGCTGGCCGCGCTGGCGGCCCAGTACGTCATCGATGGCTTGCGAGGCAGTTTTAACATCTGATTTGCGAACCCGCCTCCGCGGGTTCGTCCTCGCTAGACGTGCAGCAAGCTGCACCCGCTGCGGGCGGGCGGTCGCCCTTGCCGGGCCTCCGCCGGCCCGGTTCCTGGTCACGGCAGTCAAAGGCCGACCGGCCGCCCGCAGGGGCCTGTAGCGAAGCGGAAGAATAGCCCCGAGGACGAACCGACGGAGGTCGGTTCGAAATAATTACTGCAAGGTGACGATCTCGTCCCCGTCGTCGCGCAGGGCGAAGAACTGCATCAGCTGGACCATCAGTTCGCAGCGGTCGGATAGCGTTTCGGCTTCGAGCAAGGCCTGCTTGGCCGCGCTGTCGAAGGGCGCGATCTGGGCGACGCCGTTGATCAGCGTCTCGTCGTCCAGCCGCTCGACCGAATCCCAGTCGACCGAATAGCCCTGCATCGCAGCAAAGCGCTTGGCTTCGAATTCAAACCCCGCCCGCTCGACGCTGGCGAGCACTTCATCTTCCGGGTCATCGATCATCTCGGCTTCGACCTGGCGGAAGGCGGTGGTGACTTCCAGCTCGCGCACGATGCGGAAGCGGGCCTCGCCTTCGAGCACGATATTGTAGCGCCCGTCTTCCAGCGCCTCGACATCGCCGATCCGCCCGAGGCAGCCGACCGCATAGAGCGGCGAGCCTTCTGCATTGCGCTGCGGCTGCACCATGCCGATCAGCCGGTCCTTGGCGAGCGCGCTGCCGACCAGCTCGCGATAGCGCGGCTCGAAGATATGCAGCGGCAATTGCAGGCCGGGGAACAGGATCGCGCCGGGCAGGGGGAAGATGGAAAGGCGTCTGGTCAAGCCGCGCTTACCCGAACAGCAGCTTCGAGAGGCGGCGACGGGTCGCCACTACCCAGGGGTCCTCGAGACCCACGGCGTTGAAGATATCGATCAGCTTGGTGCGCGCTGCGCCCTCGTTCCATTCGCGATCGGCCTCGATCATGGCGAGAAGCTCGTCCGCTGCCGCATCGCGCTGGCCCGCGGCAAAGGCGGCTTCGGCATAGGCGAGGCGCGCGTCCATGTCGGCAGGATCGGCAGCGGCCTTGTCGCGCAGCGCCGCCAGTTCGCCATCGTCGACCTTGTTACCGGCGAGTTCGAGCGCGGCCTTGGCGTTCTCGATCAGCGTGTCGCCAGCCAGTGCCGGGTTGGCCTCCACTGCTGCGAGCACGGCCTTGGCCTCCTCGACCTGGTCGGCCTGCGTCAGCGCGCGGATAAGCCCCGCATGCGCTGCGGCATTGTCGGGCGCCATCTCGGTGACCTGCGCGAAGATGCCAGCCGCGCGGGGCGCATCGCCCTCGGCAAGGATCTGCTCGGCCATGGCGATATACTGTTCGACCTGCTCGGCCATCTGCGCCTGTGCGCCGTCGGCATCGCCGCCCTGGACCGGAAGCTGGCCGAGGATCTGGTCGAGCACTTCTTTCAGCTGCGATTCGCTGCGCGCACTGGTCAAGTCGGCCACCGGCTGGCCCTGGAACATAGCATAGACGGTCGGGATCGACTGGACCTGGAATTGCGCGGCGATGAATTTTTCCTGGTCGACATCGACCTTCACCAGCACCACGCCCTTGTCGGCATATTCGCCCGCGACCTTTTCCAGCATCGGGGCGAGCGCCTTGCACGGCCCGCACCACTCGGCGAAGAAATCGAGGATGACGAGCTTCGTTATCGACGGTTCGACGACGTCTTTCTTGAACTTCTCGACTGCCTTCTGCTCGTCGATGCTCAAACCCATGCTCGCCACGTATGCACCCTTTCTTTGCGGAAATTCCTGTGCGCCCCATGTGGGCCTTGGAGCGCGAATGTGAAGGGGCGTAGGCGTTGATGCGCGGCGGGTCAAAAAAGTGCATTTTTTCGCTTGCGGGACTCAGGAGCCGTTGCTAGTTGCGCGCCTCCCCACCGAGCCATGCGGTTCGGCGAGCGTCAGTGAGCGGGCGTAGCTCAGGGGTAGAGCACAACCTTGCCAAGGTTGGGGTCGGGCGTTCGAATCGCCTCGCCCGCTCCATTTTCCTCCAGTCGAAATGTCGATCCAACCGCACCGCGGTTGCAATTCGTCGTGCGCATATGCGTTTCGTCGCGAAATCGCTTGCAGTCGGGCCTCGCCTCGCTATTTCGGCGCGTGATGTTGTATCAAACCGCACCGCTTCGCCGCAGCCTGGCTGCCTCACTCTCACTCATTGCAATCGCCGCCGCTGCTCCAGTGCTTGCGCAGGAACAAGCGGATGATCGCGAGATCGAAGTCGAAGGCGTTTCCGCCGAGGACGACCTCCATAACCGCCGGATCGGCGCCGATGGCACCATCATCGTCAGCGCGGAAGGCCTACGCCAGTTCGACCTGCTCGCCGGTGTGAGCGTGGTCGAGGCGGAGGAACTCGACCTCAACATGGATGGCCAGATCGGCGAAGTCCTCACCAGTATCCCGGGCGTCACCGCCACGGGCTTCGCGCCCGGAGCCTCGCGCCCGATCCTGCGCGGTTTTTCGGGCGAACGCGTCAAGGTCCTGGTTGACGGCATCGGGGCGATCGACGTCTCGAATACTTCTGCCGACCATGCCGTGTCGATCGACCCGCTGACCGCCGAAAGCATCGAAGTGCTGCGCGGCCCCGCCGTCCTTCTCTACGGTAGCCAGGCCATCGGAGGCGCGGTCAATATCATCGACAAGCGCATCCCGCGCCGCGTGCCTGCCGAAGACGTCCATATCGATGCGCTGGTGCGCGCAAACACGGTGGCGGACCTGCGCGAAGGCGGCGCTTCGCTCGACCTGCCCGTTGGCGGCGGTCTCGTCTTCCATGTGGACGGCGTCTATCGCGAAACAGACGATCTCGACGTGCCGGGTTACGTGCTTTCGCCCGGGCTGCGCGCCGATCTCCTCGCCGATGCGGCCGAGGAAGAGGAAGAGGGCGAGTTCGAGGAAGCCGAAGAACTGCGCGAGGCGGCCAATGCGCAAGACACGCTGTTCAACAGCGGTACCGAGACCTGGGCGGTCAACGGCGGCTTCGGGCTGTTCAGGGGCGGGTCGAACTTCGGCGTTGCCTTTGGCGTTTACGACACCTTCTACGGCGTTCCGATCCTGCCCGGTGCGCACCACCACCACGAGGAAGAAGGTGAGGAGCATGGCGACGAGGATCACGGCGAGGAAGAGGGCGAGGAGGAAGGTCCCGAGACCGTCAGCATCGGCCTGCGCCAGTATCGCGCCGACTTCCGCGGCGATATCCAGCTCGGCACCGGATTCTTCCAGCGCCTGAAGCTTCGGGCGGGCTATTCCGATTACACGCACACCGAATTCGAGGGCGATGAGGTCGGCACCGTATTCGACGTGCAGGGCATCGAAGCGCGTGCCGAGCTGCTGCAGAACCCCGATGGCGTGCTGCGCGGCTCGACGGGCATGCAGCTTTATATCCGCGATTTCGCGGCGGAGGGCGCAGAGGCCTATGTCGCGCCGAACGAGACCGAACAGTTCTCGCTTTTCACCTTGCAGGAATACGGCAATGGCCCGTTCCAGGTCGAAGGCGCACTGCGTTACGAAATGACCGATGTGAAGTCCGTCCCGCTCGGCGTTGAGCGCGATTTCGATGGCCTGTCGGGTGCGCTGGGACTGGTCTACGAACTGACCCCCAGCTTCCGCACCGGCGTGAACATTTCGCGCGTCTCGCGCGCGCCGAGCGCAGAGGAGCTATTCTCCGAAGGCCCGCATATCGCCACCCAGCAGTTCGAGATCGGCGATGTCGACCTGTCGATGGAAAAGGCCTGGGGCGTGGAGCTGTTCGCCCGCGGTAGCGTGGGGCCGGTGGACCTCAGCCTTGCCGCCTACCGCCAGTGGTTCGACGATTTCATCTATCTGAGCGAAACGGGCGAAGAAGAGGACGAGTTGCCGGTCTTCGTCTACCTTCAGGAAGGTGCGACCTATACCGGGATCGAAGGCGAGGTCGCCTGGACCTTCATCGACAGCGACGGTTTCGACCTGACCGCAGACCTGCGGGCATCCTACATCGAGGCCGAACTCGACAATGGTTTCAACGTGCCCCGCATCCCGCCGCTCAGCGTGCTGGGCGCTCTCGAGGCCGACGTGGACAATCTTACCTTGCGCGGCGAGGTGGAATGGTTCGACGACCAGAGAGACGTCGCCCCGTTCGAAACACCCACAGAGGGCTTTACCTTCGTCAACGCCTCGGCAATCTGGCGACCGCTCGAAAGCGAGCCGGCACTGGCCGTGATCCTCAAGGCGGAGAACATTTTCGACCAGACCGGCCGCCGCCATTCGAGCTTCACGAAGGATTTCGTGCCGTTGCCGGGCCGCAATTTCAGCCTCGCGGTGCGGATGAGCATCTAGGCATTTCGAAGGGGGAGCCGCGTGCTCCCCCTTTTTCTTATTCTTCCAGTTGAAAAGTCAGGTGGGCATGGTCGCGCAGCCGCTCGACCAATGCCTCGCCGAGGAAGGAGCCGGGCGTGCCGACGCCGCCTTCCGCATCGCTTGTCAGCAGCGCCATGCCGGTTTCGCCCAGCATGCGGCTGGTCGATCCGTAACCGGGATCGAACTTGCCCTTCACCGCATAATGTATGCCGCTGCCGTCGGGCCACGAGCCGATAAAGAGCACGTCGTAGAATCCGTTTTCGCGCTCTTCCTTGGTCGGCCCTTCACCCGGCTTGGGGGGCTTGGCGCCGAAGGGGTTCTTCATCAGCTCGACCATGGCATTGGCCGCTGCCTTGCCGGCATCGCCGGGACTGGTGAGCATCATCTCGTCATAGCGGAAATCCTCGCCGTAAGGATGGCCGCGCAGGAAATTGGTGCGGTGGACGTTCTTGGTGTTGATTGGCGCCATGACGAAAGGCGCAGCCCATTTGCCGGTCTCGTCTTCGTAGCGCGGGACCATGCCGCTCGGCTGGTCGGGACCTTCGAAACCGGGAGTGAGCGCGAAGGGATCGCGCAGCTGGCCGATGATCCTGGGGTTCTTCATCGCCGCCTTCATCGTTGCGCCGAGGCTGGCGGCCGTGCCGCCGGAGAAAGTCCCCTGCATCGCGCGCACGCGGCCCTTAACGCGCGGTGCGGGCGAGCCGTGCCGCGCCACCGCTTCCTTCTGCAGCATCAACACCCCGAGATCGAAGGGGATGGAATCGAAGCCCGATGAGAAGCAAATCCGCGCGCCGCTGGCCTTGGCGGCCTCGTGATGCTTCTCGATCTGCTCGGCCATCCAGGCCGGTTCGCCGCAGAGGTCGGCATAATCGGTGCCCGTCTTCACGCAGGCCTCGACCAGCGCATCGCCATAGAGCTGGTAGGGACCGACCGTGGTCAGGACGACCTTCGTCCTCTTGCACATCGCTTCGAGACTCGCAGGATCGGAGGCATCGGCGACGATCATCGGCGTGGTCGATGGCGCGCCGATCTCGTCGCGCACGGCAGTAAGCTTGTCCTCGCTGCGGCCCGCCATCGCCCATTTCGGCCCGTCGTCCCTATTGCCGTATTCGCGCACGAAATGTTCGGCGACGAGGCGGCCGGTGTAGCCGGTTGCGCCATAGACGATGATGTCGAATTCGCGATCTGCCATGTCACTCTCCCACGTAAGGTGAGAGATGTGCGCCGCGACCGCGCGAGAGTCAAAGACGCAGCGTCAAAGCCCCCTGTCCGAGCATCGGTGCTGCCGGGATTTGCGCTCAGTAGCGCCCGCCCGAAAGGACACGGAACTCCTTCGGTCGCAGTCATGCTGCCCGGGCCGCGAACGCTCCGCTTTCGACGCGCGCCGCAGGTACGGTGGTGACCTCCGAGAAGGTGATCGTTGTGGCCAGTACTGCAGCAATTGCGCAGATGAAGCTCGTGATGCGGTTGCTCATGGTCTTTCTCCTTTTGATCTTCGCCAATTGATTATGGCGATGGGGAGAAAGTGCCTCCAGGCCCGGATTCGGGATAGTTCGCGATCCGAAGCAGGCCGCTACGCAATTCGCAGCAACTCACTACTAAATCCGTAGCGATTGCGGAAAATCGCGAAAAAGCGTATCTTTGCGCGCCTTCAATGCGGTGCGGGGAGATGACCGATGCCAGAATTGGCGAGCCATTGTCCAGCCACGAAAGCAGCGGACATCCTGGGCGACAAGTGGACACTGCAGATCCTGCGAGCGATGATTCTCGGGGCGCAGCGATACTCCGATTTTACAGCAGCCATGCCGCGGATCTCGCCATCCGTCCTCAGCGCGCGGCTGAAGCGGCTTTGCGATGAGGGGTTGATCGTGAAGCGGGGTGATACCGGTCAGCAGGCGCTATACCGGCTCGCACCCGCCGGGCGCGAAGCAGGGCCGATAGTGGTGATGATGGCAGAATGGGGCCTGCGCTGGGCTAAGCGAAACATGCGCACGGACCAGATCGACGTGGGCGTCGCCATGTGGGACCTGCACCGCACTTTACGCACGACCGGCCTTCCCGATGGCGAGACCGTCTTCTCGATCACGCTGTCCGATCTGGACAAGCACAATCGCTGGTGGATAGTGGCACAGGGCGAGAGGGTCGATCTGTGCGACAAGGACCCCGGCCGCTCCGTAGACGTCTATATTCACGGCCCTCTCGAGACGATCCTTGCGGTATGGATGGACGAGGCAAACCTGGATGATGCGATGCGAGCCGAAGAGATCGTGATGACGGGGGAGCGCCTGCTCGTCGACAGCGCGAAAAGCTGGTTTCCGGTCTCACCGGTCGTACTTGCAAGACAGGCGGCTGTGGCCGCCTGATTGGTTCCTACAGCTTCGGCAGCGTGACCCCGCGCTGGCCCATGTATTTGCCCGCGCGGTCGGCATAGGTGACTTCGGGCCGCTCGTTACCTTTGAGGAACAGGAACTGGCACGCGCCTTCATTGGCGTAGATCTTGGCCGGCAGCGGCGTGGTGTTGGAAAATTCCAGCGTGACATGGCCTTCCCAGCCTGGCTCGAGCGGGGTCACGTTCACGATGATCCCGCAGCGCGCATAGGTGCTCTTGCCGAGGCAAATCACCAGCACGTCGTCCGGAATGCGGAAATATTCGACCGTGCGGGCCAGCGCGAAGCTGTTGGGAGGGATGATGCAGACGTCGGTCTGCTTGTCGACGAAGCTGTTGCTGGCGAAATCCTTGGGATCGACCACCGCGCTGTCGATATTGGTGAAGATCTTGAACTCGTCCGCCACGCGCGCGTCGTAGCCGAAGCTCGACAGCCCGTAGGAGATATTCCCCTCGCGCCGCTGGGCTTCCACGAAGGGTTCGATCATGCCGCGGGTCGTTGCCGCTTCGCGGATCCATTTGTCGGAGAGAATCGCCATGGCGAATAGATTCCGCATGGAAGGGCGCGCGGCAAGCGGGAGGGGCATTTTGTCCCCTCCCGCGTGGCGATAATCAGGCGTCGGAGAGAAAGCCCTCCTCCTCCCAGCGCTGCCAGTCGCGATTATAGCTGAACTCGATCCAGTCGTTGGGATTGTCGAGCACGCGCGTCTCGCGCACGGCGAAGGAGCCCGATGCGCCCTTGGCGAAGCGGATCGAACCGGTCGGCCCGTGCTTGACGATGCGGATGCGCTGGCCGTCGGCATAGCCAAATTGATCGCCGCCAAGCGGTGTCCGGGCGAGCGTCACGTCCGCGATGATGCCGCTCGTCATCTCGATCGCCATGAAAGGCGCGCACGGTATGATTTCTCCCGCGCCCGAGACATCGGGAAGCTTGTACCATCCGCGTGCCCAAATGCTGCTGGTCGTTTCCGGCACACGCTGGCTGACGCGCGGCATCGAGACCGGCGCAGCGCCGCCATGGGGTCCGCCTCCGCTGACGGTCGGACCGGAGAACGCCAGCTCGCAGCTCTTGTCGATATAGCCGGTCCAGAAGCAGCCGAGCCATTGACGATCCTGCTCCTGCGCAAGCCGGGTGCGGCGAAGCGCAACATCGATGCGCACCTGCGACGGGGGCAGTTTAAAGATGCCGGCAGGCGCTCCCGGCACAGGCTCGGCCAAGGTGTCGACTCCGTCGAATTGCAGTGCGTGAATGCCGCTTTTGCGGTCGAGCCAGGCTTCGATGCGCAAATCGGTATCGCGCAGTGCCATCGCCTCGTTGCCGTCGAGCACGACGGTGCAATCGATCGTCCGTATCGAGCCCGAAACCCAGCTAGTGAATCGCAGCACATCGATGTCGCGGAACTTGCAATTCTCCAGCCGGATCGTCGGCAGGGGCGCTGTCTCGTCACGCGTGGGATAGGCAAGCGAATGATAAGGGCCGTCGGTGGGGCCGTTGCCGATGCCGGTGGCGACGCAATCGTGCCAGCTGCAATTGCGGTAGGTGGCGCGCGTCTTCGCCACGTCTTCCTGCGCCTGGTAGCAATCGCCGAAGCTGCAATCGACGGCAAGCAGATCGCAATCGGTTCCGGCATTTAGCGCATTGCCATTCCCGGTTTCGAGGCGGCAGCGGTGGAGCTCGAGGCTTTCGAGGGCGTTGGCCTCGCCCGCTACGAACACGATCTCGCCTTTCCAGCCGATCATGTCGGTATCGCTGACGACGATCTCGCCGGCAAAGCAGTCCTGCATCCAAAGGGCCTTGTCGCTGGTGTCCCAGCCGTCGCCCGTAAGCGGGTCGGCGGGCCAGGAGTATTCGCCCGTGCGGTGGCGGTTGCCCCGGAAAACCAGCCGGTCGATTTCAAGCCGTCCGATGCTGCGCTGGCCTTCGCCGGGATCGGAGGTATCGCCCTGCAGGTACAGCCCTCCGCCGCGCCATACCGCCAGCGTCGGGTCGCTGGCCGAGGTGGCGACGAGCTGGAAATCGGTTTCGGGGTCCTCGCCGTCGAGGGCACGGAAGTCGAGCACCGTTCGCTGTGCCGCGCAGCCGCGCAAGCAAAGCGAGCGGCGAACGACGAGCGGGTGGCCGTCCTCGGCGCGAATGTCTCCGGCGGGCGAGGTGCGGAGCGGGCAATCGACGCGGTAATACGCGGCTTCGAAACGCAGCTCTGCCGCGCCCACCGCCTCGGCATAGTCGATCGCGGCCTGCAGCGCGCCCTGGTCGTTGGCGAGGCCGTCACCTGCCGCGCCGCCCTGTTCGGCCGAGAGCGAACCGGCTTCGGGCAAGAGGCGGAAGATGCGTCCATTGGCCGTCGCGAAGACGAAGCGGGGGTGCGCCGCGAGCAGGCCTGCGTCGCATCGCGCATCGCTGATGTAGGTTGCGGCGCCCTTGCCGTCCTCGCCGTGGCCGGTGCTTTCGAGCCGCACCACATCGGGTGACGGCGAGCGCAGGGCTAGGTCGGCAAAGAGCGCGGGCAGTGCCTGTGCGGCGCGGTTGGCGAGCCCCAAAGCAGGGATGGCAAGCGCGCTCACTGGGCGAGCCTGTAGGTCAGGGTACCCGAGGCGATGCGGCAATCGAGCCAGAGCGTGGCGCCGCTCTCGCTTTCCTCCCAGACCGGTTCGCAGGCGTTGGATGAGTACGCACCCCAAGCGTCGCCCGCGACAGTCAGCGGGTGAAGCGTGGTCCCGCCATCGGTCGAGCGCTTGACGGCAACGCTGCCCTGCCAATCGCCCGACAGGGTGCAATAGACAGGGGCGGGGGAGGCAGGGGTGAAGGGTCCGACGAGGGCATCGTTGCCGGTCCACCCCTCCAGCGGTGCAGGCGCTGCGGGAAGGGCGGATTGGACGGGTAGCGGGCGGCTGTCGGCCACCAGCGCAAGATTGCCGGTACCGTCGTCGATGCCGAGCGCATAGGCGGGTGCGAAGCCGCCGGGGGTCTGCAGGGGAATGGGATGGCTCATCGCTTGTGGTTCCTCGATTCAATCGAATGAGCCAATCCGGTTAATCACGAGTTGGTGAGTAGGAAAATGCTTTTTGGCTTTTGCTGCGCCCGCGCTAGGACACGGGGCGATGCAGGTCGGCGTTTTCCATCCCGGTACCCAACACAGCCGCCAGACCGCGCTCGCCCTACAGGATCTCGGCCGGCTGGCCTTCCTTGCCACCGGGCTGTTCGATCATCCCGATAGTGCCGCGCGAAAGCTCGCCGGGATGCTTCCCGATTTCCTTTCCTCGAAGATCGAGAGGGAGATGGGGCGCTTCGCTTTTCCCCGCCTCGATCCGGCTAAGGTAAGGGGATTCCCGCGCTACGAACTGCCTGAAAGGATCGCCACGCGCCTGGGCGCTCGCGGTCTGGCCGGGAGGCTGGACCAGTCGCTCAATGCCGCTTTCGGGGAGCGGATCGCGGCAATCGCGAAGGACGAAGGACCGCTCGCCCTGTGGGGCTATGACGGGTCGTCCTTCTCCGCCTTCCGCCACCCGCGCACGAAGGATTGCCCGAAAATCCTCGACCGCACGATGGCCGATTGCCGCTCTTGGAATGCCGAGCGCGAGCGGCAGCTAGCACTCCAGGGCGAATGGTTCACCGGAGGCTCTCCGGCATGGAGCGCCCGCCGTATCGAGCAGGACGACGAGGAATACGCCGCAGCCGACCGCATCGTTTGCGGCAGCCCCTTCGTCATGGAGACGATCCTCGAATATTCCCAAGTCCCGGGCCTCGCGGACAAGCTCGAACTGCTTCCCTACTGCTTCGACGCCGCGCTCTTCGCCCGGCCCGATGCGCCCGAGCCGGTGCGCGCAGGAGAGCCCGTGCGGTTCCTGTTCGTGGGGCAGGTCGCGGCGCGCAAGGGCATCCGTCACGCGCTCGAAGCGATCGCGCGACTGCCGGAGAGCGGGGCGAGGCTGACCGTGGTGGGGCCGGTGGCGCTCCCCGAAGAACTGCTCGCTCCTTTTCGCGACCGGGTGGAATTCGTGGGAGCCGTCCCGCGCAGCGAGGTTCCGGCGATCATGCGCCGCCATGATGCACTGGTCTTCCCGAGCTATAATGAAGGCTCGGCAACGGTCCTCCTGGAGGCGATGGCATCGGGGCTGGCCGTGATCCAGACCAGGGCCTCGGGGCTGGGCGCGAGCGCGGCGAGCGGTTTCGTCCACGACCGGCCCGATACCGATGCTGTCGAAGAGGCGATGCGCGCGCTGATCGATGACCGGGACATGCTCCACGCGATGCGGCTATCCGCGATGGAGGAGGCGCGCGAACGCGACTTCGCCGCCTATCGCGGGAATATCGCGCGGCTGCTCGAAAAGATGGGCATCTAGCCCAGCAGGCGTTCGAGCCCTTCCTCGAATGTGTCGACCACCGAGGTTTTCGACCAGGCCTCCGCCGCGCGGCCCGCAGCCGCCGTGCCCATCGTCCTGCGATAGTCGGGGTGCGTGGCGAGCGCATTGATCGCCGAGACGATCGCCTCGGGAACTTCGGGCGGAACCACGATGCCGCAGTTCACCAGCTCGCGCGCGATGCCCGTGCCCGGCCGCACCGTTGCCACCACAGGCCTGCCCGAAGCCAGCATATTACCGAGCTTCGACGGCAGCACGAGGTCGGCCGCATCGTGCAGCTGCGGGAGCAAATGGATGTCGGCCAGCTTGAGCAGGTCGCCGATCCGCTCTTCGGGCTGGAGATTGCGGAAGAGGATATTGGGAAGGCCCTTCGCCAGTTCCTCCAGCTTCGCCCGGTTGGGCCCTTCGCCCGAAATGACGAACACGATGTCTTCGCGTGTCGCCATCTGGCGCGCCGCCTCGATCACCACGTCGAGGCCCTGCTTGTTGGCGATATTGCCCGAGTAGAGCGCGACGGTCTTGCCCTCGAGCCCCCATTCCTTGCGGAAATGGTTCTCGTCCGCCGCGTCCATCGCCTCGGCATGATTGGCCCAGTTGCGCATTTCGAGGATGTGTTCGGGTTCGACACCTTTTTGCAGCAGCAATTCGCACATCGGCCCGCTGATGGTCGAGACAAGGTCTGCCGCATGCAGCATCCGGTCCTCGAACCGCGCCGCGGCATCGGCCACTTTGCTGCTGCGATCGATAAGCCCGGTCGCCAGCGCCGCGCCGACTTCGAAATCCTGCACATGCATCCACAGCGGCACGCCCGCGCGCTTTGCCATGCTGACCGCCACGGGAGCGGCGATCATCGAGGGCGCGACAGTGAACACGATGTCCGGCTCCAGCTCGCGCCGGGCCTTGCGCGCCGCGGGCCAGGAACTGCTGGCAAAGCTGGCGTGATGTGCCATCCGCTTCTTGCCCGTGGGGTCGGCGGGGATATAATGCGGGCAGCGGGTGACCTTCACCCCGTTCTCCACCGTTGTCTGCCAGCGTCGCTTGAAGCGGGGAAACAGCTTCCATTCAGGGTAGTAAGGCTGGCCCGCCACCACCTGCACCGTGTGCCCGCGCTCGACCAGCGCCTCTGCCAGTCCCGCCGAATAGGGCCCGATCCCGATCGGCTCGGGCGCGTAATTGAGACTGAGGAAAAGAATGCGGCGGGGCGTCGCCACGTCAGGCTGCGCCCAGCGTGCCCGTTCCGCGCGCGCCCCCGTCTTTGGCGTCGAGCCCGTCGAAGATGGCATCGATGATCAGCGCCAGCTTGTCCTCGGAAAGCCGGTCGCCCAGCATCGCGATATTGTAGGGCATGAGATAGGTCGAAACCATCTGGTTGATGACCGAACGCGCCAGGTCGACATCCATGCCGGGAAGATGGCCATCGGCCTGTGCTTCGGCGATCAGTTCGCACAGCATGTGGTCGGCAAGATCGATATAGCTCTGCGCATATTCGAAATAGCGTTCGCCCATTTCGACATAGAGATTGAAAGTCGCCGGATCGTCCCTGAAGTTCTGCCGCAGCATGATGAAGCGGCGGGCGAAGAATTCGTACATCTTGCGGCGCGGCGGCAGCCCGCTCGCCATCACCTCGTCCATCACTTCGATCTTGGGCGCGAACCATTCGCCGGTGATCGCCTCCAGCATGTCGCCTTCATCGGGGAAGACCGCATCTAGCCGGGCGCGGGCGATCTTGAGCTCGGCGGCGAGCCGCGTGCGGGTCACTTCCTCGCCGGTACGCTCCATTAGCGCCATCGCCTCGCGCGCGAAGCGGCTGCGTAACTGCTCGATATCTTCCTCGCTCACCGAAGGGCCCTCATTGCGTGTCGCACCAGCAATGTAGAGCATCGGGCTTGTGGTTAAAGCCCTTTGTCGGCGGATTTAGCCCGATTTCTTGGGCGGAAGCGGGACGAAGGCAGAGGTGCGGCGCTTGTATTCCTCATAGCCGGGGCGCGTATGCTTCATGCCCTTTTCGAGCAGCGCAGCGCCCGACCATTTGACCAGCGTGAAAGTGAGGAAAAGCGGGCCCGCCACAGTCCATGCGGCAACCTCCCAGCCGACGCTCGCCGCGACCAGCCAGATGCCCCACCAAGCGCAGGCATCGCCGAAGTAATTCGGGTGGCGGGTATAGCGCCACAGCCCCTTGTCCATCACTTCGCCCTTGTTGGAAGGATCGGCCTTGAATTGCGAAAGCTGCCAGTCGCCAACCCATTCGAAGATGATGCCGAGCAGGTAGATCGAAATGCCGGCGAGTGTGAGCGCGCCGATTTCCTGTGATGGCTCGCTGGAAAGGATGCCGACCTGCGCGGGCGAGGACACGAGAAACAGCAGCACGGCCTGCCCCAGCCAGATCTTCGTCAGCGCGGCAAAGGCGAAACGGCCCTTTTCGCGGTCCTTCCTCAGCATCCGTTCGTAACGCTTGTCCTCGCCCTCCGCACGCCAGCGGCGCAGGAGGTAGATGCCGAGCCGCAGTCCCCAGGCAGCCGTCATCGCCAGCAGGAGATGCGCCAGCACGCCGCGCTCTTCCAGCTGGAGCCAGCTGGTAAAGGCCATCAGCGCCATCCCTGCGCCCCAGAAGCTGTCGATGAAGGAGACGTCGTCGATCTTCACCGAGATGGCCCAGAGGACGAGGACGGTTGCCACCAATACGCCCGCGTTGACCAGCAGCATCTCAACCATTGGCGCGCTCCTCCTCGATCAGTTCCTGTGCCTGCGCCTCGAGTACCCTGAATCGCTCGTATTCGGGCAGTTTCGAGCGCATGAAGCGCGCGATCTCCGCCAGCGTCTCGCCATAGCTGGCGGTGGGCACGATCGCAGGGCCAAAGCCCAGCGTCATGGTTTCGTTACACACCCATGCCGGCACGATCGGGACATTGGCCGCGCGCGCGATGTGGTAGAAACCCGATTTCCAGCTGCCATCGGTCGAGCGCGTGCCTTCCGCCGCGATGACCAGCGCGAGCCGCTCGCGGCTGGCGAATTCTTCGGCAATCTGCTGGGTGACATTGGCCCGCTTGCGGCGGTCCACCGGGATGCCGCCCATGTCGAACATGAAATTGCGCATCATGCCCTGGAACAGCGTGTGCTTGCCCATGAAATTGGGCTGCACGCCTTCCTCGGCGGTGGCGCCGATGAAGAAGACAAAGTCCCAGTTCGAAGTATGCGGCGCGCCGGCGATGACGAACTTGTCGATGTCGGGCAAGCGTCCGTCGAGCTTCCAGCCCTTCCACCGGTACAGCACCATGATGATGCGCCGCACGATACGGCTCAGCAGCGACGGCTTCCTGAAATTGGCCTTTGGCATTCTCTCTCCTGCCTCACGAGGCCTAGCAGGTACGCACAGGAAAGCGAGAGGGATGCGCTGCGATATTCAGACCTTGTCGCGGTCAGTCAGCGCCGGATCGCTGTCGGGACGCACGGGCGCATCTTCGACGCGGTCGTCCACCCCGTCGTTATCTGCATCGACGCGGCCATCGACGGCATCGGGCACGCCATCCCTGTCCTTGTCACCATCGGCGACATCGCTGGTCATTTCGCCGAACAGCGCTTCGTAGTGGTTGAAGGCGCGGCGCAATTCCTCGGTCGTGGCATCGCTCGAGCGGTCGGCGATCTCGTGACCGGCGAGGTAATGCTTGGCGACATCGCCATGGTCGACGGTGAGGTCGGCATGGCGCTTCTCGAAATCGGCCATGGGATAGCCGCGCGCGTTCATCACATCAGTCAGGAGGCGGTCGGCCTTGGCGACGGCTTCGACCGGGCTATCGACGAACAGTGCCTTGGTGGCGGTCCATTCGGTGGTGTAGCGGTCGCGTTCCGAAGCGGTGAGTGGGCGGATGTCCAGTTTCCTGACGCGCTCTTCGCGCTCGATCAGATCGGCTTCGGCATCGCGGCGCTTGCCATGCGTGCTCACGGTGCGGTCGTACTCCTCGCCGAACTTATCGCGCAATTCCTGCGTGCGTTTTCTCTGGACGAAGAGCCATGCCAACAGCGCGCCGACGACGACGACAATGGCAATGACAGCGATGGTGACTTCTTGTCCTTCCACGGGAATTCTCCTCTGCCCGGTCCAACCCCCATGGTATAATTTGGCAATGTCCGGAGGGGCTTGGAGGTTCCTCGACTGGACGCGAATAGCGCTGAGTTTTACGCTTCGGCAGCGGACATTCGGGCAAGCAGATCGTGAAAATTTGCTGCGATGACGTAATAAGTTTCCCGGTCGGTAAAGTCTTTGCCAAAGGTTTCGTGATCGACGAAACCAATCTCGCCACTTCGCATGTTGAAAGTCAGGACATTTCCGCCCCAATCGTCGGCAAAAACGAAAATCTCAGGCGGTACATTAGTGACTTCGGCTTCCATGCCCGCGAAGTGCTCCTGCAAGGGGCGGATATTCTGCCAAGGTTCTCGCGCGATCCCGAATACCTGGGCTATCGGAGCATGGCCGTAGCCGCCGGCGAAATTTGAGCTCGGAAACTCAACCAAGTAGTTCGGCTCTAGATCGCCTCCGTCACGCGCCAACAGAATTTTCCTGAGCGGCTCGGGCATCTTGAAACCCACACTTTTCTCGAAGGACTCGATGCGCTGTTCGCCAACCGAAGGGGGAGCGCTAGCGTCGAAGCTGCCGATGAGATCTTCGAGTTCTACCATGCCTACATCCTGAACACGCCGAACTGCGGCTTCTCTGGTATCGGCGCTTCAAGCGTTGCTGCAAACGCCAAACCCAGTACGTCGCGGGTCTGGACCGGGTCGATCACGCCGTCGTCCCAAAGCCGCGCGGTGGCGTAATAGGGGTTGCCCTCGTCCTCGTATTTCTGGCGGATGGGGGCCTTGAATTCCTCGGCCTGCTGCTCGGTCCAGCTGTCGGCGTCGCGGTGGACGGTGGCGAGAACGCTGGCGGCCTGTTCGCCGCCCATCACCGAAATGCGCGCATTGGGCCAGGTGAAGAGGAAGCGCGGGGAATAAGCCCTGCCGCACATGCCGTAATTGCCTGCGCCAAAGCTGCCGCCGATGACTACGGTAACCTTGGGTACGGTGGCGGTGGCGACGGCTGTCACCAGCTTCGCACCATGCTTGGCGATGCCTTCCGCCTCGTATTTCCCGCCGACCATGAAGCCGGAGATGTTCTGGAGGAACAGCAGCGGGATGCGGCGCTGGCACGCGAGCTCGATGAAATGCGCACCCTTTTGCGCGCTTTCGGAAAACAGCACCCCGTTGTTGGCGAGGATCGCCACCGGCATGCCCCAGATATGCGCGAAACCGCAGACCAACGTGCTGCCGTAATTGGCCTTGAATTCGTGGAACTCGGACCCGTCGACCAGCCGGGCGATAATTTCCTTCACATCGTAGGGCGCGCGGACATCTTCGGGCACGATCGCGTACAAATCGTCGGCGTCGAACTTCGGCGGGCGCGGTTCAATCAATTGTAACCCGGTTGCGGCGGCGTAATTGTCGCCGAGGTGGCTGACGATATCGCGCACGATGGTGAGCGCGTGTTCGTCGTTTTCGGCGAGGTGGTCGACCACGCCCGACTTCTTCGCGTGGAGATCGCCCCCGCCAAGGTCCTCGGCGCTGATTTCCTCGCCCGTCGCCGCCTTCACCAGCGGCGGTCCGGCAAGGAAGATAGTTCCTTGATTTCGAACGATAATTGTCTCGTCGGACATCGCAGGAACATAGGCTCCGCCCGCAGTGCAGCTGCCCATGACGCAGGCAATCTGCGGAATGCCCATCGCCGACATATTGGCTTGGTTGAAGAAGATCCGGCCGAAGTGGTCGCGGTCGGGAAAAACCTCCGCCTGGTGCGGCAAGTTCGCCCCGCCGGAATCCACAAGATAAATACACGGCAGCCGGTTCTCCTGCGCGATTTCCTGTGCGCGCAGGTGCTTCTTGACCGTCATCGGGTAATAGGTACCGCCCTTCACCGTGGCATCGTTGCACACGATCATCACCTGCCGCCCCGAAACCCGGCCGATCCCGACAATCATGCCGGCGCCGTTGATCTCGTCCTTGCCGTACATGCCGTTGGCAGCCAGCTGGCCGATCTCGAGGAACGGGCTTCCCGGATCGAGCAGGCGCTCCACCCGCTCGCGCGGCAAAAGCTTGCCCCGCCCGACATGCCGCTCGCGGCTGCCTTCCGAGCCGCCAAGTGCGGCTGCTGCGACGGTGGAGCGCAGGTCTGTAGCGAGCGATTTGTTATGCTCGAACCGCGCCTTGGCGTCAGGTGCCTCGCGGTCGAGCGTGGATGTGAGAACGGGTGCGGTCATCTGTTTCAGTTACTCGCGGGTTTGGGCGTATCAGTCGGATTCTCAAGTTCCGCCATCAATCCTGCGATGATGGCTTCTCTGACTCGATCGACGTCTTCAATCTGGAATTTATATGCGTAGGCGTGGGCCGCGTGATGCAAAAGATCCGAAAGCAAGATGCCGAAACCAAAAGGCTGAAGGCTTGAGGGCGGATCAATGAAGATGCCACCGTGGATGGGTTGTTCACCTTCAAGGAACACGCGCATGATCTCGCGGGCATCTTTCAGGTCGGCTTCGGCAAGATCAATAGAGCCGTCCGGCTGCGGGCGAACGACGCTCACCCGGCAGCCCCGATAAGTTCGCGCCCGATCAGCATGCGGCGGATCTCGTTCGTCCCCGCACCGATGTCGAGCAGCTTGGCATCGCGCATGTAGCGCTCCACCGGCCAATCGAGCGTATAACCTGCGCCGCCCAGCGCCTGGACGCTTTCAGCGGCCACGCGAAAGGCGTTTTCCGAAGCCAGCAGGATTGCGCCTGCCGCATCGAAGCGGGTGGTCTGGTTCGCATCGCAGCTCTTGGCCACGGCATAGGTGTAGGCGCGGGCCGATTGCAGAGCGACATACATGTCGGCCACCTTGGCCTGCATCAGCTGGAAGCTGCCGATGGGCTTTCCGAATTGTTTCCTTTCGCGAAGGTAGGGGATGACCGTGTCGAGGCAGGCCTGCATCACGCCGAGCTGCAAACCGGCGAGCACCACGCGCTCGTAATCGAGGCCGCTCATCAGCACGCCGACGCCGCCGTTTTCCGGGCCCATCACGTTTTCTTCGGGCACGAAGCAGTCGTCGAACACCAGCTCTGCTGTGGGCGAGCCGCGCATACCGACTTTCTCGATCTTCTGGCCGATCGAGAAACCCTCGAAATCCTTCTCGATCAGGAAGGTGGTGATGCCGCGGCTGGCCGCCTCGGGACTGGTCTTGGCATAGACCACCAGCGTATCGGCATAAGGCGCGTTGGTGATCCAGAACTTGGTGCCGTTGAGGACATAGCCGCCATCGACACGCTCGGCCTTGGTGCGCATCGAGACGACGTCCGATCCGGCGCTCGCCTCGCTCATGGCCAGGCTGCCGACATGCTCGCCGCTGATCAGCTTGGGGAGGTACTTCGCCCTCTGCTCCTCATTGCCCCAGCGCGCGATCTGGTTGACGCAGAGGTTGGAATGCGCGCCGTAGGACAGGCCCACCGAGGCGCTCGCGCGGCTGACTTCCTCGACCGCGATGACGTGTTCGAGATAGCCCAGGCCGAGGCCGCCGTCGGCTTCGGGAACGGTGATGCCATGGAGGCCGAGCTCGCCCATCGGCTGCCACAGCTCGCGCGGGAACCAGTCTTCGCGGTCGACTTTCTCGGCCAGCGGCTGGATCTGTTCATCGGAAAACCGGCTGACGGCATCGCGGATCATCTCGGCGCTTTCGCCGAGCTGAAAATCGAAGTCTGGGGTGGCGCGCAAAGTCTCTCTCCTGCAGCGGCACTGGGCCGCCATCAATTCTCCGCCGCGCGATAGCCGAGGTGGCGGACGCGTGCAAACCTATGAATTTCGGGGCTGAATCCCGGAGTCTGCGAAACTCAAAAACTTTTGATTGTGAGGGGGTTATCGGCTAATAAGTCTAATCAAGAATGGATATGGTGGCATCGAAGGGGTCGAATTGGCCGGAGGGGCGTGCGCCCGAGGCTCGCTATTGCGGCGAGGAAGAGCGGCTGTCCGTGCTCGCCACCTACGGCGGTCAGGACCTTGTCGGCGATCCGGAACTTGAAGACATTGCCGGTTTCGCCGCGAAGCTGTGCGAAGTTCCGATGGCGATGGTCACCGTGGTCGAGGCGGAGCACCAGCGTTTTCTCGCCAAGACCGGGCTCGATGCGGAAACCACCCCGCGCCCGACCAGCTTCTGCGCGCACGCCATGCTCGGTGCAGAGCCGATGGTCATCCCCGATGCGCGCGAAGACGAACGGTTCGAGGGTAATGCGCTGGTCACGGGCGAACCGCATATCCGGTTCTACGCCGGCCAGCCGCTGATCTCTCCCGAAGGCGCCCCGCTGGGCGCGCTTTGCGTTATCGATACCAAGCCGCGTGCAGAGGGTCTGACCGACCTCCAGCGCCAGGGCCTTGCAGTGCTCGCGCAATCGGTCATGCGCCGGCTGGGGCAGAGGCGGCTGGGGCGCCACGTCAACCTGACGCTTGAAAAGAGCGAGCGCGAATTGCGCCGCATGGTCGACAGTGTGCCCGGCATCGCCTGGCGCGCCGACGACAAGGGCAATTTCACCTATGTGAACGCGCGGTGGAAAGAACTTACCGGCATCGAGCCCCCCACGACCACCGAGGAATGGAAGGTCGCCATCCATCCCGAGGACTGGGATGGATCGCTCGCGAAATTCCTCACGGCGGTCGAGACCAATTCCCTGTTCGAGGACGAATGGCGCTTGCGCATGTCCGACGGCAGCTATCGCTGGGTCCAGTCGCGCGCCATGCCGGTGATTACCGAGGGTCAGCCGACGAGCTGGTTCGGCACGGTGATCGATATCGACAAGGCCCATCGCCTGTCCGAAGCACGCGATCTGCTGGCGGGCGAACTCTCGCATCGGATCAAGAACATCTTCGCCGTCGTGTCCGGCCTCATCGCCCTGCGCTCGCGCAACCGGCCCGAGGCGAAGGAGTTTGCGGACGATCTGAGTTCGGCGATCCGGGCGTTGGGGACCGCGCATGACTATGTGCGCCCCGACGACGGGCGCGGGGCAGACAATCTCCAGGGCCTCCTCGAAGACCTGCTTGCCCCCTATGAAGGGGCGAAGGGCGAGCGTGTTCATATCAAGGGCGACGATGTGATCATCGGTTCGCGCGCCGCGACCCCGCTGGCCCTTATCTTCCACGAACTTGCCACCAATGCGGCGAAATACGGTGCGCTCGGCAATCATGACGGCAAGGTAGAGATCGAAATCCGCCAGCCGTGCGGCGAGGAAGACGAGGTCTGCGTTTTCTGGCGGGAATCGTCGAGCTGCGAGGACAAGCGCGAGGACGGCGAAGGCGAAGGCTTCGGCTCGCGCATGTTGCGCATGGCGATCGAAGGCCAGCTGGGCGGGCGGTTCAGCCGTGCCTTTTCCGATGATGGCCTCGACGTGGAAATCGCATTCCCACTGGCTTCGCTCGGCCACTGAACCAGCCCCTCGCCAAGCTGGCGGTCATTTCCTATGGTCGGCCTCGAGATAGCGAATGGAGGCAGGTTTGAGGGGCAATTTCACGGTTCTGGCGACGGCAGCGGCTTTGGCCGTGGTGTCATGCGCTCCTGCGGAGGAAGATGCGCCTGCCGACAGCGGAGAGGTCGTCGCAACGCCGAGCGAAACGCCCTCGGGCAAGCCTGCCCCCGACACCTTCGCCGGAACCGCCTGGCGCATCACGGCAGAAGACGGCGCGCGCTATACGACGCTGCTCGATGAGGATGGGACCTATCGCGACCTGCGCAATGGGGATCCTTGGCAGGAAGGCGACTGGACCTATGCCGACGGTCCGGGCGGCAAGCAATTGTGTCTCAAGCCCGATCATGAAGATGGTCGCGAACGATGCTGGCAGCCGGGCCGGATGAAGGACGATGCGATGATCGCTACCGGGCCGGGCGACCGGCGGATAGAGCTTCTCAAGGTCGCATATACCGCACCTGAAACGGGTGACGCCGAGGGCGAAGCCGAAGAGTGACTTCGACCGAACGTCCGGCGCTCTCCTTTTGCGACATTGCGAAGAGCTATGGCGCGACCTGTGCCGTCGACGGCGTCTCGCTCGAAATTCCGCGCGGCCAGTTCGTCGCGCTGGTAGGCGCGAGCGGATCGGGCAAATCGACGCTGCTCAAGACCGTCAACCGGCTGGTCGAGCCAAGCTCCGGCAGAGTGCTGTTCGATGAACCCTATGTTGCGGAAATGCCTTTGCCCTCGCTCAGGCGGCGCATCGGCTACGTCTTCCAGTCCATCGGCCTCTTCCCGCATATGAGCGTGGCGGAGAACATCGCCATCGGGCCAAGGCTTGCAGGCGAGCGCCTAGCCTCCGGGCGGATCGATGAATTGCTCGAACTGGTCGAATTGCCGAGCGAGATGGCGGGGCGGATGCCCGATGCCCTGTCCGGCGGCCAGCGGCAGAGGGTCGGCGTTGCGCGAGCGCTGGCCGGATCGCCCGAGCTGTTGCTGATGGACGAGCCCTTCGGCGCGCTCGACCCGGTGACCCGCGATGCGCTGGGTGAACGCGTGCGCGCGCTGCATGCCGAACTTGGTCTCACCACGATCCTCGTGACGCATGACATGGCCGAGGCGCTCTTGCTCGCAGACCGTGTGCTGGTGATGGACGCGGGGCGCATCGTGGCCGACGAATTGCCCGAAGCGCTGGTGGCCGGAGAAGGTGGCGAGATCGCGCAATCGCTGGTTGCCGTCCCGCGCCACCAGGCCGAGCGCCTCAAGGAGCTGTCGAAATGAACGGTCTCTGGACTGCTCTTCTAGGACTGGGCGACCAGCTGGCAGCCCATGTCCTGCTGTCGGCAGCGGCTATCGCGCTGGGGATCGCAGTGGCGCTTCCTCTGGCCGTGTGGGCCAGCCAGTCGGAAAAGGTCGCCCGCGCGTCGCTCGCTTTCGCAAGCCTCGTCCAGACCATCCCCGCGCTGGCGCTGCTGGCGCTCTTCTTCCCGATCCTGCTGAGCCTGCGCGCAGTGTTCGGCGAGGGCCTGCCGACGCTCGGCTTCCTGCCCGCGCTGCTGGCGCTGGCGCTCTATGCCTTGTTGCCCATCCTCAGGAATGCGGTGACCGCGCAGGCCAATCTCGACCCCGGTGTGATCGAGGCTGCCGAAGGCGTCGGCATGAGCTTTCGCCAGCGCCTCTGGCTTGTCGAGGCGCCCCTGTCCGCGCCCTACATCATGGCTGGTATCCGTACCGCCGCAGTGTGGACCATCGGCGCCGCCACACTCGCAACGACCATCGGTCAGAAGAGCTTGGGCGATCCGATCTTCGCCGGGCTCCAGACCCAGAACTGGGTGCTGGTTCTTGCCGGCTGCATCGCGAGCGCCGGACTGGCGCTGGTGGCCGATACACTGCTCGGCCTGATCGAGCGCGGCTTTCGAGAGCGGCGGCGCCGCTTGTGGCTCGGCGGGCTGGTTGCCGTGTCGCTTGGTGTGGGGGCTGCCCTGTTCGCACAATTCGGCGGCAGCGAGGACGATGACCGCATCGTCATCGGCGCCAAGGGATTTTCCGAGCAATACATTCTCGCGCGCCTGATCGGTCAGAGGCTCGAAGCGGAAGGCTTTGCGGTCGAATATCGCGACGGACTGGGTTCGGCGGTCGCGCATAGCGCTGCGGCGAGCGGGGATGTCGATGTCTACGTCGACTATACCGGCACGATCTGGGCCAACCAGATGAAGCGCACCGACAGTCTGCCGCGCGAGGCCATGTACGACGAACTTGTGGCGTGGGAGACCGAGAATACGGGGATGCGAGTGCTCGGCCGGCTGGGGTTCGAGAATGCCTATGGGCTGGCCGTCCCGCAGGAACGCGCGAATATGAGCGGGCTGCAATCGATCGAGGACCTCGCGCGCGTCGCGCCGCAGCTCACGATCGGCGGTGATCCGGAATTCTTCGAGCGGCCTGAATGGATCGCGGTGCGCGATGCCTATGGCCTGCGGTTCGGGGAAAAGCGCAATTTCTCGCCAACCTTCATGTACAACGCGCTGGTTTCGGGCGAAGCGCATGTGATCGGAGCCTACACCTCGGACGGGCGAATAGAGGCAGACAATCTTGCCATCCTCGCCGATCCCAAAGGCGCCTTTCCCAACTATGACGCGATCATCCTGCTCAGCCCGGCGGCGGGACGTAACGCGGCGCTAGTGGCGGCGCTCGAACCGCTCGTCGATGCCATCGATGTGGGCGCGATGCGTGAGGCCAATTACTCGGTCGACCGCGAAGAAGACAAACTTTCCTTCGACGAGGCAGCCCGGCGGCTGGCGGCGCGAGCCGGGCTTTAACCTAAGGCGCGCGCTTCCAGGTCTGGGTCTGGCAGAACGGGCCGAGGCAACCTTTGACTTCGAGGGTCGTGGCATTCAGCCGGCGGATGACCGAACGATAGGTCTTGCCGCTCTTCGGATCATAGATCTGGCCTCGCCACTGATCGCCGTCGGCCGAAAAGCCGGTGAGGATCGCCATACCGAGAAGCTTTCGGCTTCGCAGCTTCGGTTCCCTGTTATTGACGTCGCGCTGGTCGGCGCCTTGCGGCGGAGCGACGAGGAACTTGCTGATCCGTCCGCACACCGATTTCCCGCAATCGCCGATCGTGATGACCGCGTCCCGCTCCGCCGTCAGCCACCGGCCCTCGACCGGCTGGGCTGCGAGCAGCGGAGATGCTGCGAACAAGGTGGCAAGGGCGAGCAGCTTCTTCATCGGCAACCTCCAATGGCGAATTGCTAGCTTAAGCAGATGAACCTCAGCCGAAGCCCGCGCCGCGTTGGCCGCCGCGCGGAGTGATCGCCATGACCTTGAAGAGTTCGCCCATCGCTTCGGTTCCCGTGAGGCGGGCATGGGCGGCGGCAATTTCCTCCGCGCGCTCGGGGCTGCGCTGTGAGAGTGCCTGTGCGCGCAAGTCGATGCCCATGGCGCGCAGCCAGTCGCCCTGCGTCGCGGTGGCGACCGCCAGTCCCTCGCGTTTCGCGATCTCCGCAAGTGTTGCGAAATCGACGAGAGCGGTCAGGTCCATTTCGCCCGGCGCATCGAAGACGCCGGTTTTCTCGTGCGCTTTCACCGCCTGCAGTGTCTCGCCGCACCGGGGCTCGAGATAGCCGTAATCGATGAACAGCGCGGCGCCTCCCTGGATATCGATGCGCCGCGCAATCTCCTCGATCGTCGCGGCGGCTGCCGGGCAGGTCTCGATGACCGTGCCGATTGGCTGCGCGCGGCGGCCTTCGGGTACGGCATCGTCCATCGGGCTCGGGCCCGCAGAGAACACGAACTGATCCCCGTCGAATGCGACCATCCGTTCGCGCCAACCGCGCTCGGTCATCACCAGCTGGCGGATCGGCAGCGCATCGAGGAACTCGTTGGCCACGATGTAGAGCGGCCCGTCTTCGGGGAGCGTGTCCAGCCCATCGTGGAATGTCGCGGCCGTGAGCGCGCCGCTCTGGACTTGCCGCAAGGCTTCCGATCCCTCCATCAGGTGCACCTTCGGCATCAGCCCCTGGCTCGCCATTGCACGCAGGGCATCGCGCGCCAGCGTTCCGCGTCCGGGGCCCAGCTCGACATAGGAGGCATCGGGCTTGCCCGACCGGCTCCACAAATCAGCCAACCACAGACCGACCATCTCGCCGAACATCTGGCTGATTTCGGGCGCGGTGGTGAAATCGCCGCCTGCACCCAGCGGATCGCGGCTTGCATAATAGCGCGCGTTGCTTTCGCCCATGTAACGCGAGACGGGCATCGGCCCGTGGCCCTCGATCAGGCGGCGGAACGTCGCGGCAAGATCGCCGCCCCCGCTCATGCTGTCTGCGGCTTGGGTGCTGCCTTCTTGCTGCCTCCCACAGGCGGTTTGACCAGCGAATAGATGATGACGGCAAGGCCGATTGCGATCATCGGCAGGCTGAGCCATTGACCGCGCGAGAGCCCGGTCTGTTCGACCACATAGATAAGGTGTTCGTCCGGGGCGCGGAAGTACTCGTTGACGAAGCGGCCGATGCCCATGCCGACTGTGAACAGGCCGACCAGCAATCCGGCGCGATAGCGGGCGCGGGTGCTCCAGAAGAGAGCGATCAGGAATATTCCGAGCAGCAGGCCTTCAAGCCCCGCCTGGTAGAGCTGGCTGGGATGGCGGGCGACGTCGCCACCGGTCGGGAATACCATCGCCCATGGCACATCGCTTTCGACCGGGCGGCCGTAAAGCTCGCCATTGATGAAGTTTGCGAAGCGGCCGAGCATGTAGCCGAGCGGGACATTGACCGCGATGTAATCGCACACGCGCAACCAGTTCAGCCCGCCGCGCCACGCGACCCAGCTGATCGCCACCAGCACGCCGATGACCCCGCCATGGAAGCTCATCCCGCCGTTCCACATCTGGAACAGCTCGACACTGCCGAACAATTCGGGCCGGTAAAAGGCTGCATATCCGAGCCGCCCGCCGAGGATGACACCAAGCGTACAATAGAAGAACAGGTCGTCCGCGTGCCGCTGTGCGAGCGGGGCACCGGGCGCCTTGATCATCTTCGACAGGTGCCAATAGGCCAGCACCACCCCGCCGATATAGGCGAGCGAGTAGTAACGCAGCTGGAAGCCGCCGATCTCGAACAGGTAGGGTCTCAGCCCCAGTTCCGCCCACTGGATCGGTTCGGATGCAGCCGCGGTCGCGGCCAGTAGTGACAGCAAGGTTTTATCCCCTTAGAGACTATTCGAAAGCCGCCATGCGCGACCCGTTTCGGATGCGGCTTTTGGCATAGCAGGCCTTTTGGGGAAAGCCTGTCTCGCATCCCTTTTCGCTTTATGCGGCAGGGGCGTGCGGCCCATGCCACGCGCAACCACATTGGAGAGGACCAGACTAAAGCCATGCCGACCGATCTCGACAAGGATATCCAGCGTTTCACTGCCGCCGTCACTGCCCCCGGCCAGATGTTCGAACTCATCGAAACGACCCGCCGCGGCGTAGAAATGCCGGCCTTCAAGAACGCACCCCCCAGCCTCGCGCATTATTTTGCTTACTTCGCCAACGAGAAGAAGGACGAGCTTTTCCTCGTCGACGGCGACCTGCGTCTCACCTTCGGGCAAGTCTATGCCGCCGCTGCCAATGTGGCGCATGGCCTTGCGACCAGGCATGGATTGAAGAAGGGTGACCGCGTCGGGATTGCCGCGCGCAACTCGGTCAACTGGATCCTCGCTTATATGGGCACGTTGATGGCTGGTGGATGCGCCACGCTGTTGAACGGTTGGTGGACCGGCGAGGAAATGGCCTACGGCATCGACCTGTGCGAATGTTCGCTGGTGCTGGCCGATCCGCAGCGCGCAGCGCGCATGGAAGGACAGGACATCAAGGCGAATGTGGTCGTATTCGACCATGGCGAGCCGTCCGAGGGCCTCGCGCCGATCTGGGCGGAAGGCGACACGGCGATGCAGATGCTCGGCCAACTCGGGCCGGACGACCTGGCGACCATCCTTTACACCTCGGGTTCAACGGGCAATCCGAAGGGTGCCTATTCGGACCACCTCGGCGTGGTCTCGGGCACGATGAACTATGTCGCGCAGACCGCGATGATCCTCCAGATCCTGACCGAGCGCGGCGAAGCGCCGACCGTCCAGCCGAGCGCGCTGGTGGCCGTGCCGCTGTTCCATGTCACCGGCGAGGTTCCGCTCTTCCTCCAGAGTTTTGCGCTGGGCCGCAAGCTGGTGCTGATGCCCAAGTGGGATGCGCGCGAGGCGCTGCGCCTGCTCGACGAGGAAAAGATCACCTATTTCGTCGGCGTCCCGCTGATGAGTTTCGAGTTGGCCACCCATCCCGAGCGCGACCAGTTCGACCTTTCGCAGTGCAAGAGCTTTGCCGCCGGCGGCGCCCCGCGTCCGCCAGAGCATGTAACCAAGATCAAGGAAGCCTTTCCCGATGGCTTCCCCCTGCTTGGTTATGGCCTGACCGAAACCAACGCAGTGGGCTGCGGCAACCTCAACGAGAACTACATGGCCAAGCCCGGTTCGACCGGCATGGCTTCGAAACCGCTGGTGGATCTCGCCATACTCGACGACGACGGCAACAAGCTGGCGCAGGGCGAGGTGGGCGAGGTCTGCATTCGCTCGGTCGCCAATTTCCTCGGCTACTGGAAAAACGAGGAAGCTACCGCTTCTGCCTATACCAAGGATGCCTATTTCCGCACCGGCGACCTCGGCTATCTCGACGAGGACGGGTATCTCTTCATCGTCGACCGCAAGAAGGACATCATCATCCGCGGCGGCGAGAATATCTCCTGCATCGAGGTAGAAGAGGCGATCTACGCACACCCCGCTATCGCAGAATGCAGCGTCTTCGGAGTGCCTGACGAGCGGCTGGGTGAGATTCCCGCAGCGGTCTATTTCACGCACGAAGGCAAGGATCTCGAACCCGAGGAACTGCGCGAATTCCTGCGTGAACACATCGCGGCCTTCAAGGTCCCGGCGCATGTCTGGCGGTCCGAGCACCATCTGCCGCGGCTCGGCACGCAGAAGGTCGACAAGCGCACGGTGAAATCGACCTATGCCGAAAGTATAACTGCCGCTTGAGTACACCCGCGATCCCCGACCAGCGCGCCATCTTCGACCGGCGCGACGTCGCCTCCCGGGTGGAAGCGCTGGTCGCGGAGCATGGCGGCAAGTCGCGCCAGCCTGTCGTGGCTCTGCTCAAGACCGTGCTCGAAGCCGGGCGCGCTGAAATGGAGCGGCGGCTCGAGGCACGCCCCTCGGCCGGCCATTCCGTCGCAGGTGGCTATTCATTCCTCGTCGACCAACTGGTGCGCGTGATCCATGAATATGTGACGCAGCACACCTATCCGAACCCCAATCGCAGCCGGGGCGAGCGCCTCGCGATCATGGCGGTGGGCGGATATGGGCGCAGCGAAATGGCGCCGCATTCGGACGTCGATATCGCTTTCCTCGTCGGCGAGCGCCGCAACGCCTGGTGCGAACAGGTGGTCGAGGCGATACTCTACATATTGTGGGACCTGGGGCTGAAGGTCGGGCATTCCACCCGCACGCTGGACGAGGCGATCCGGCTGGCGAAAGACGATCTCACCATTCGCACCGCGCTGCTCGAAGGGCGCTATGTCTGGGGCGACCGCGACCTCTACGACGAGGGCGAGCGGCGCTACACGCTCGAAGTGGTCAAGGGCAACGAGCGCGCTTTCCTCTCCCAGAAGCTGGAAGAGCGTAACAACCGTCACAAGCGGATGGGCGACAGCCGCTATGTGGTCGAGCCGAATGTGAAGGACGGCAAGGGGGGCTTGCGCGACCTGCAGACGCTCTACTGGATCGGCAAGTTCCTCCACCGCGTCACCAATGCCGCCGAACTCGTCGATACCGGGCTGATGACCGATGCCGAATATCGCAGCTTCCGCCGTGCCGAACGCTTCCTGCTGGCTGTGCGCTGCCACATGCACATTATCACGGGTCGTGCGGAGGATCGGCTGACCTTCGACCTGCAGCGGCAGGTGGCAGAGAAGATGAAATTCGCCGACCGGCCGGGCAAGAGCAAGGTCGAACGCTTCATGCAGTTCTATTTCCTGCAGGCGAAGCGGGTCGGCAGCCTGACCGGCGTCTTCCTCGCGCACATCGAGGACGATCTTGCCAAGAATGCCGCGCGCAAGGGCTTCTTTGCAGGCTGGCGCCCCAAGTCGCGCGAGGTGAAGGGGTACCGCGTCTTCGGCGGGCGCATCCGCGCACCTTCGGACGACTGGTTCCGCAAGGACCCGGTGCGGCTTGTCGAGATCTTCCAGATTGCCGAGGAAGAGGGGCTGGAAGTCCACCCCGAAACCATGCGGCAGGCGGGCCGCGATGCAAAGCTGATCGACAATCAAGTGCGTGAGGATCCGCGCGCCAACCAGCTCTTCCTCGACTTGCTGTGCGGCCGAAACGATCCTGAAATGGTGTTGCGCTGGATGAACGAGGCGGGCGTGTTCGGCCGCTTCGTGCCCGATTTCGGCAAGGTCAACGCGCAGATGCAGTTCGACATGTACCACCACTATACGGTGGACGAGCATACGATCCGCGCGATCGGCCTGCTCAACCAGATCGAGAAGGGCGAACTCAAGGACGATCACCCGCGCGCCACGCGCCTGATCCACAAGGTCAATTCGCGCAGGGTCGCCTATGTCGCGGCGCTATTGCACGATATCGCCAAGGGGCGCGGCGGAGATCATTCTGTGCTCGGGGCCGAGGTCGCGCATGAACTGTGCCCGCGCTTCGGCCTCAACGACAGCGAGACCGAGCTCGTCGCATGGCTGGTGCTCAACCATCTTCTGATGAGCCACACGGCGCAGAAGCGCGACCTGACCGACCCCAAGACGATCGAGGATTTCGTCGGGCAGGTGCAGGGCCTCGAACGCCTGCGTCACCTCGCGATCCTGACTGCTGTGGATATTCGCGCCGTGGGGCCGGGAACATGGAACAGCTGGAAGGGCCAGCTTCTCGGCGAGCTCTACGATGTCTCGTCGGAGCGGCTCAGGCTCGGCCACATGCGCCATGGCCGCAAGGAAAAGGTTGCTGCCAAGCGGGCGCAGGTATCCGAATTGCTCGGCGACAAGGCAGCGCTGGTCGACGTGCATGGTGAGACCTTCGGCGATGCGTATTGGGTGGCCGAGCCGCTCGACATCATCGCGCTCAACCTTGTCCACTATGCCGCCGCGCGTGATCTGGGCCATGAGCTTTCGGTGCATTGCGAATATTACGAGGCGCGCGGGGCGACGCTGGTGACGGTGATCGCTTCGGACCACCCAGGCCTGTTCTATCGTATTGCCGGCGGCATCCACCTCGCGGGCGGGAATATCATCGACGCGCGCATCCACACCACGCGCACGGGCTGGGCGCTCGACAATTTTCTCGTGCAGGATCCGCACGGCGCGCCGTTCCGCGAGGCGCAGCAGCTCGAAAGGCTGGAGAAAAGCATCGAGGATGCTTTGGCAAACCGGGTCGACCTCACGCCGAAACTGGCCCAGCGCCCGCTGGCGCACAGCCGGTCCAAGGCATTCGACGTGTCACCCCGGGTGCTGTTCGACAACAAGGCATCGAACCGCTTTACCGTCATAGAGGTGAACGCTCGCGACCGTCCTGCGCTGCTCAACCGCCTGGCCCGCGTGCTGTTCGAGAACAGGCTGGTGGTCCATTCCGCGCATATCACAAATTATGGCGAACGCGCGGTCGATACCTTTTATGTGACCGATCTGACAGGCGGGAAACTGGCCGAGGGCGATCGCCAGAACCAGCTCGAAACCCGCCTGATCGAGGCGGCAAGTGATGCTTTACAGGCACGCTTGGAGGATGCCTAGCATACCTATGCACATTGTTTGTTGCAGATAGGTTGCAAATCCGCCACTGATTCTTGCGAGAGATTAACCCTGAGGAGAGCACCCATGCGTTCAACAACGCTTTCATTGCGCACACTCGCCGTTCTCGGCGCCGGCTTCACCCTGCTTCCGCAAGCCGCGCTTGCGCAGGACGAGGTCGACGAGGACACGCTCGAACAGCAGGACGAGCAGCCGCAAAGCGACCGGGCGATCGATGCCTATAACACCATCGTCGTAACCGGCACCAAGACACGCAACGCCGAAAACGTGCAGGACGTACCGCTCGCAGTGACGGCATTCAATTCGGACAGCCTCGATGCCCTGAAGGTACGCGATGTCCAGTCGCTGACCTACGCCGCGCCGAACGTTTCGCTCGACCAGATCGGCACCAGCCGTGGTACGGCCAACTTCTCGATCCGCGGTCTCGGCATCAACTCCTCCATTCCCTCGATCGACCCGACCGTGGGTGTCTTCGTCGACGGCGTCTATCTCGGTTTCAACGGCGGCGTCGTGTTCGACGTGTTCGATCTCGACAGCGTGGAAATCCTGCGCGGCCCGCAGGGCGTCCTCTTCGGACGCAACGTGACCGGCGGTGCAGTACTGCTCAACACCGGCAATCCGACCACGGACTTCACCGGCAAGTTCCGTGCATCGGTCGATGGCCCCTGGTTCGATGATCGCGGCGGGTCGAACTACACCGTCAGCGGCGTAGTCTCAGGCCCGATCGTCCCCGATACTCTGCTGTTCAAGCTGGGCGGCTACTACAACAAGGACGAAGGCTACTTCACCAACCTGTTCGACAATTCGAACCACGGCAAGGCCGAGACAAAAATCCTGCGCGGCGCGCTGGAAGGGCGCTTCGGCGACTTCATGATCCGCGGCAAGCTCGACTATTTCACCAGCGAGGGCGACGGCCCCTCGGGCCAGAACCGCGGCCTCTTCCGCCGCGACACCTTCGACATGTCGATCGACGAGCGCGGGAACTACGATAACGAGATCTGGACCGGCTCGGTCCATGCCGAACTCGATATCGGCCCTGGCACGCTGACTAATATCTTCGGCTATCGCACCTATAGCGCGACGACGCTTGGCGACATCGACAGCCTGCCGATCTTCGGTTTCCATTCCAGCACGAAGACCGATCAGGAGCAGATTTCCAACGAACTGCGCTATGCCATGTCGGGCGACGGTTTCGACCTGACCTTCGGCGGATTCTTTTTCGACCAAAGTATTGCTTATGACGAGGTACGCGACCTTCCGCCGCTCACCGCATTCACCTTCTACGGTGGCGGCGAGCAGGATCACCAGGTCCTTGGCGCTTTCGTTAACGGGCAGATTTACCTGAGTGATGCCCTTTCGGTGATTGCAGGGATCAGGTGGAGCCGCGAAGAAAAGGACGCAGGCGTTACCTATGTGCGTCCTCGTCCCGAATGTTCGGTTGTCGACGGAACATGCCCGACAAGCGGGATCAATCCATTCACCGGCGAAAATAACGGGTTCACCGATGACAACAGCTGGTCGAACTGGTCGCCCAAGCTCGGATTGCAATACGAGTTCGGTCGCGGCCAGATCTATGCGCATTGGACGCGTGGTTATCGTTCGGGCGGCTACAACTTCCGCGTCACCGATGTCCCGACGTTCGAAAATGTCGTCGTGCCGCTCAATGGCGGTGAGTTCTCTTTCGATGAGGAGAAAGTCGACAATTACGAACTGGGCGGGAAATTCCAGACCGACGACGGTGCCTTCACACTCAATGCGGCCGTCTACTACACCGACATTTCGGACATGCAGCGCGAGGTGAATACCTCCGGACCCGGTGCGGGGGTGGTCCAGAACATTCTGAACACGGCCGACACTTCAATCCTCGGCTTCGAGGCCGAAAGCCGCATGCGGGTTTCCGATTCATTGCTGTTCACCGCCAATCTGGGCCTAATCGATGCCGAGTATGACAGCGTCAAGTTCGACATTTCGGGCGACGGCGTGATCGACGATGCGGACCTTGCGCTCGCGCTACCTCGTGTCCCTGAGATCACCTGGGGTGTGGGCATGATCCACGAGCTCTATCTCGGATCGGGATCGATCACGACCCGCGTGAACTACCAGTTCCGCGACGAGTTCGCCTATACCGACAACAACTTCGGTTACATTCAGGATGCGCAGAACCTCGACGCCAACATCACCTGGGAAACCCCGATGGAAGGGCTCAGCTTCTCGCTCTACGGCAAGAACCTGCTCGACCAGGTGCAGGCCGGCGGCGATACGCAGCTGCCCTTCGGCGGACCGCTAAGCAATGGTGTGAACCGCCCGTTCGACTTCTTCCCTGCGCTAGGCACGCTCTCGCCGCTGTCGAAGGGTCGTCAGGTCGGCGTGGAGGCGCAGTTCGAGTTCTGATCGAACCGGGCATTACCCAATCGGGAAGGGGCGCTGCGAGGCGCCCCTTTTTCGTTTCAGCCGGATCGCTGTCCGAACAAGGCGGTGCCAACGCGGATGTGCGTTGCGCCGAGCATGATGGCGGTCGGGTAATCGCCGCTCATTCCCATGCTGCGGCCTTCAAGCCCGTGATCGCGAGCGAGCTTGTCGAGGAAGGCGAAGAAGGGTGCGGGTTCGATATCGGCGGGCGGCAGGCACATCAGTCCTGCCAAGGGGATATCGGCATCACGCGCCTGTTCGAGGAGGCTGGGCAATTCCGACACGGGGCAGCCGCCCTTCTGCGGTTCGTCACCCACATCGACCTGCACGAAACAGGGGACCTGTCGCCCGGTCTTGTCGAAGGCCTTGGCCAGAGCCGTCACGAGGCTGGTTCGGTCGAGCGAGTGTATAAAGTCAAACAGAGCGGCGGCATCCTCGGCCTTGTTCGATTGCAACTGTCCGACGAGATGTAGCTGGACGCCGGGATGGGCTTCGCGCAGCGCGGGCCATTTCTCCTGCGCTTCCTGAACGCGGTTCTCGCCGAAATGGCGCTGGCCTTCGAGCAGCAGCGGCTCGATCGCCGAGGCGGGATGTTTCTTGCTCACCGCCACCAGCGTGACATCGCCTGGATCGCGCCGCGCGCGCTTGCAGGCCTGCTGGATAGTGTGGAGAACCGACCGGAGCGGAGTATCTGCCTTTTCCATGGGGCTGCGCTATAGCGTCCCCGTGACCTCGCGCCAGACCCTTCCCCTGCTGTGGCTGCTTTCCGATGCCCGCAACGATGCGGGGCTGGAAGATGCGCTCGCTGCGCTGCCGCGCGGGTCGGGCTTCGTATTCCGCCATTACCATCTGCCCGAGGCAGAGCGTCGTCAGCGGTTCGAGACCCTTTCCCGCATCGCACGAGAGCGATCGCATTCTGTCATCCTGTCTCGTGCGAGCGGCTGGGGCGAAGACGGCCATTACGGCGCAAGACGCGTTGAAGGAAGCGGACTCTGGCTCGCCACCACGCATGACGGGGACGAGATCCGCGATGCCATCTCGGCCGGAGCTGCGGGCATCTTCCTCAGTCCCGTATTCCCGACGGCCTCGCACCCCGCCAGCGCTACCTTGGGCGTGCACGGCTTCCACGTCCTCGCCCAGCAATCCTCCGTGCCGGTCATCGCCCTTGGCGGCATGAACCACGAGCGGGCGCGGGAACTCGACTGGCCGCGCTGGGGGGCGATCGACGGACTCACCTCGACGAACATTACTTGACCTCGGACTCGCCGAGGACTCATACTGCGCGCCAAGACGGTAGAAGGGAATTTCAATGGCCACGCGCGCAGGCGCCAAATCCGATTGGCGGGCGGCTTTCCGCCGCTCGCTGCGCCGCGCCACGCATATGGCGGGGGCGGGGCTGCTGTTCGTGCTCCTGCTGTTCCTTGCCCTGGCGCTCGCCAGCTACACCCAGACCGACCCGAGTCTGTCCACCGCAGCTGCGGGAACGGGCATCGCCAACTGGATGGGCGCAAGCGGCGCATGGGCTTCCGAACGGGCCTATTTCTTCTTCGGCCTGCCTGCGCTGCTCCTGCTCCCACTCCTCTGGATTTCGGCCCGCCGCCTGTGGACCGGTGTCGAGGACCCGGACGAAGAGGAAACGCCCGGAAAGTGGTGGAGCCCATTTGCGCTTCTGATTTTGGCCATGGTGCTGCTCGGCACGGTCATCTCCCTCTTGTTCGCAGGAACTCCCGGTCCATTTCCTGCCGGGGCAGGAGGCCTTGCCGGCCTGCTCGGCGCGGGCGGTATCGATGCTGTCGCAACGCGCTTCGGCGGCGATTATTCGGGTTGGATCATCGGCGCGCTCGGCCTGGTCGCATTGGGCGGCGGGCTTGCGCTCGTAACCAAGGTGTTCGCCATCGATTGGGCGCAGTTCTTTACCTTGCCCGAAATGCTCAAGCGGCGCCCGCAGCTTTCGGACATCGATTTGCCGGTCAGCCCGAAAAAGCAGAAGCGTGCGAAACGCTCGGTGGTCGAAGACGAAGACGAGGACGAACCCGCCCGCGAACCGCGCCGCGCGCCCGAAATCGCCGATCCCGTTGCCGCACCCGCAAAGTCGCGTCCGGCGAAAGCCAAACAGCGCGACATGTTCGCAAATTACCAGCTGCCGAGCCACGACCTGCTCGCCGACCAGCCCGAGCACAAGGGTGTGAAACTCGACAAGATCGCGCTCGAACGCAACGCGCGCCTGCTCGAAAACGTGCTCGACGATTTCAACGTGAAGGGCGAGATTACTGCGGTGCGTGCCGGGCCGGTAGTGACGATGTACGAGCTCGAGCCCGCGCCCGGCATCAAGGCGAGCCGCGTGGTCGGCCTCGCAGAAGACATCGCCCGCAACATGAGCGCCATCAGCGCACGCGTTTCGCCCATTCCGGGCAAGACCGTGATCGGGATCGAATTGCCCAATGCCGACCGCCAGATGGTCAGCTACAAGGAGCTCGCCACATCGAGCGCCTTCATGGACCACAAGGGCAGCCTGCCGATGATCCTCGGCAAGGATATCGCGGGCGAGCCAATCATCGCCGACCTTGCCGCGATGCCCCACCTGCTCGTTGCCGGCACCACCGGCTCGGGCAAGTCGGTGGGTCTCAACGCGATCCTGCTGTCGCTGCTCTATCGCTTCACGCCCGACGAGTGCCGCATGATCCTGATCGATCCCAAGGTGCTCGAACTCAACACCTATGACGACATTCCCCACCTGCTCAGTCCGGTGGTGACCGAGCCCGCCAAGTCGGTCCGCGCCCTGAAATGGGCGGTCGAGGAAATGGAGAAGCGCTACCGGATGATGTCCTCGGTGAACTCGCGCAATATTGCTGGCTTCAACGAGAAAATTTCCGCGGCCATCGCGAAGGGCAAACCGCTGGGCCGCCGCGTGCAGACCGGGTTCGATCCCGAAACGGGCGAGGAGCTCTACGAGGAAGAGCAGCTCGACTACGAACCGCTGCCGCTGATCGTGCTGATCGTCGACGAACTGGCCGACCTCATGGTCACCGTGGGCAAGGAAATCGAGGTGTTGATCCAGCGTCTCAGCCAGAAATCGCGTGCGGCGGGCATCCACTTGATCATGGCGACGCAGCGCCCTTCGGTCGATGTCATCACCGGCGTCATCAAGGCAAACCTTCCGACCCGTATCAGCTTCAAGGTCACGAGCCGTATCGACAGCCGCACGATCCTCGGCGAACAGGGCGCAGAACAGCTGCTGGGCAAGGGCGACATGCTTTACAAGCCCAACACCGGAGCGATGATACGCGTGCACGGCCCCTTCGTCGGCGACGACGAAGTCGAGCGCGTGGCGGATCATTGGCGTGCGCAGGGCAAGCCCGACTACGTCGATGCGGTCACCGAAGAGCCCGAGGATGGCGGCTTCAATTTCGAGGACGATTTCACCGCCTCGGACAATCCCGAAGAGCGGAAGTATCGCCAGGCCTGCCAGATCGTGATCGAGAACCAGAAGGCGAGCGGCAGCTGGCTCCAGCGCCAGATGGGCGTGGGCTACAACACCGCGGCCAAGTGGATCGAGCGGATGGAGGCGGACGGTCTCGTCGGCCCCGCCAACCATGTCGGCCGCCGCGAAATTTATCGCGACCAGGACGGCAATCCGATCTAGGGCGGATCGATGAACGCTGCTGCCACCGACGCACCCACCGAAACCGCCGACCAGGAAGCCGATCGCAGGGCCAGCTGGGTATTCTCGCCCCTGGGACGTTCGCTGGCGCCGCTACGTCGCTATTGGCGCGATGCCGTCGTGGCGGATGTCGATCATCAAGCCGTGATCGCAAAAGTGGCACTCGAGTGTCCAGCCACCGCACGCTACTTCCTGATGGTCATGATGTCGGCCGGGATCGCCATTCTCGGCCTGCTTCTTTCCTCGGCGGCCGTGGTGATCGGGGCGATGCTCCTCTCGCCGCTGATGAGCCCGATCCTCGGGGTCGGTTTCGCGCTTGCGACGGGCAAGCAGAAATGGCTCAGGATCAGCGCGCGCTCGGTTGCGCTGGGCAGTCTTGCAGCGGTGCTGTTCTCTGCCTTCATCGTCCTGGTCTCGCCGCTCGAAACCATTACCGAAGAGATCGCTTCGCGAACCCGGCCAAACCTGCTCGATTTCCTTGTTGCCCTGTTCAGTTCGATCGCGGGTTCCTATGCCATGATCCGCGGGCGCGAAGGGACGATTGTCGGCGTCGCCATTGCAACTGCCTTGATGCCGCCGCTCGCGGTAGTCGGCTTCGGGCTTGCGACATTCAACTGGACGGTGTTCTTCGGCGCGCTGGGACTGTTCGTCACCAACTTCCTGACCATTGCTTTGACCGCCACGCTGATGGCGCGCCTCTACGGTTTTCGCACGACCCTCTCGAGGCGCCAGGGCTGGTTCCAGAATGTCGGTATTTTCTTCATCTTCGTCGCCATGGCTGTTCCGTTGGGTCTGTCCCTGCGTAGCATCGCATGGGAAGCAAATGCCCAGCGGGTGGTCCGCAACGCAATCCAGGCGGAGTTCGGTGCGCGCTCGCGCATCAGCGAGCAGTCGATCGATTGGGAGAGTGAACCCATGTCCGTTTCGGCAACGGTCTTCACCCCCGAATTCGACACCGATGCCAATTCCGATCTCACACGCTCGCTGGGCCAGCAGCTCGGTCGCGAGGTCACGGTCAATGTCGAACAGTTCCGTGTCGGCGCCGACCCGGGCGCGGCCGAACAGGCCGAACTGGCCCGTGCGCGCGCAGCGGAACAGGCTGCGGCGACGGAACGGCAGATTGCCGCGATGGTTGCGCGCATGGCGATGGCTGCGGGCGTCGATCGGGGCGACGTCATGCTCGATCGCGACACACGCCGGATGATCGCCAGCGCAAGGCCTTTGCCGGGCCTCACCCTTGAGGGTTACCGCGAGCTTGAACGTCGCGTTGCCGGCAAGACGCCGGGCTGGACGGTAGTCCTGCGACCGCCGGTGCAGCGCCTTCCGGCGATCGAGCTTGGAGAGAAGGGGCCGACCGGCGCAGGCTCCGTTTCGGAAGGCATCGTCCTCTGGGCGGCCCAGCGGCTTGAACTGCCCATCGTGCTTACGGGGCCCGCCCCCCAGACCGGGGCGCTGGCCAAGCGGCTGCGCGATGGCGATGCTATCGTCGACGAGGTGATCGAAGGACCCGGACCCTTCGTCACCGTGCAATGGGCCGATATGCCGCGCTGATCCGCTTGGCTTGCACCGCGCTTGCCGCAAACCGGTTTCACTTGTAACGGGTGCGCCGAGAAGGAGACTCGGCAAATGCGTATCGGTTGCCCCAAGGAAATCAAGAATCACGAATATCGCGTCGGCCTGACGCCGGAGAGCGCGAAGGAGCTGATCGTCCAGGGCAACGAGGTCTGGATCGAGACGCAGGCAGGCTGCGGCATCGATGCGACCGACGAGCAGTATGTCGAGGCAGGCGCGAAAATCGTCGACACGCCCGACGAGATCTTCGCCGAATGCGAAATGGTGGTGAAGGTCAAGGAACCGCAGGCGGTCGAACGCGCCAAGCTGCGCGAAGGGCAGATCCTCTACACCTATCTCCACCTTGCCCCCGACCCGGACCAGACCCGCGAACTCGTCGAGAGCGGTGTCACCGCCATCGCCTATGAAACCGTGACCGGACCGGGCGGCCAGCTGCCACTTCTCAAACCGATGAGCCAGGTCGCTGGACGCATGAGCGTGCAGGCAGGTGCCACCGCGCTTGAAAAGGCGCATGGCGGACGCGGCGTGCTGCTGGGCGGGGTACCGGGCGTGATGCCCGGCAAAGTCGTCGTGATCGGCGGCGGCGTGGTCGGTTTCAACGCGGCGCAGATGGCGGCCGGTCTCGGTGCCGACGTAACCATTCTCGACCGAGATCCCGACGTTCTCGAAAAGGTCGGCACGCATTTCGAAGCCCGCGCAAGCACGCGTTTCTCGAACGCTGCCAACCTCTACGATGCCGTATGCGGCGCAGATCTCGTGATCGGTGCGGTTCTGATCCCTGGCGCGGCCGCTCCCAAGCTGGTGACGCGCGAGATGCTGGGGGACATGCAGAAGGGCGCAGTTCTCGTCGATGTCGCCATCGACCAGGGCGGGTGCTTCGAAACGTCGAAGCCCACCACCCATGCCGATCCGACCTATGTGGTTGACGATATCGTGCATTACTGCGTTGCGAACATGCCGGGCGCAGTCGCGCGCACGAGCACCTATGCGCTCAATAATGTGACCCTGCCGCACGCGCTGCGCATCGCCCGGATGGGCTGGAAGAAGGCGTTGGGCAACGACCCGCATCTGGCCGAGGGTCTCAACGTTCACGCAGGCGAGGTCACCTACGAGGCCGTGGCCCGCGAACTGTCTTATGATTATCGCCCTGTTGCCGAGGTCCTGACCGCCTGAAGAGGCCTAATTTAGCCTTAGCTAATAGGTAATGGGACTTTAAGGCCTTCGCTGCTATGCACCGCGTCCAATGGGACGGGACGGTTTCATCTTTCCGCGGCTAGCCCTTGTGCGAGCCGCGCTTTCACTCGCGTTATGCGCGATGTTTTCGCTCGTCCCCGCTCCGCTTTCCGCCGAAGCACCGCTGTCTTCCGGATCGGTATGCCATGCCTCGGTGAAGGCCGATATCGAGCTCGCCGAAGCGCTGGAAAACCCGAAACTGTGGACCTGTGAAGGCGCAGAATTCGATTGGCACGCCGAGCGCCATTTCGTCCGCCACGATCTCACCAATGCGCCTGAAACTGCGGCCTCGCCGCGGGTGGCGGAGTTCGATCGTCACGAATTCGAAAAGCTCACCCTGATCGTCGACGGTGAAAACGGCGCGCGCGCCGTGCGCAGCTACAGTTTCGAAAGCTTGAAGCTCGGCTCCTCAAGCCTCAAGGCGCTGGTCGATCTGCCCGATCCCGGTTCGCGGGTCACTGCCGTTACCTTCGTTCATGAAGGAGGCTGGTTCCCCGAAGCCTTCGTCACTGCGCGACTGAGCGAGGAAGCGAAAGTCCCGGCGATCGCCGGTTGGGTGCACATACTCGCCGCAGTCCTGTGCGGACTGTTGCTCGCTCCGATCATCTTCGACCTCGGCTTCTACCGAGCGCTGCGCGAACCCTTCCCGCTCTACCACGCGCTGTTCTGCGTCATGGCGGTTATCCAGACCGCGGCGGTGTCTGGCCTGCTGCCGATGGTTCTCCCGCTGAGCTACGACTACGAACTTTACGTCACCTATCTCAGCCTCGACGTGATGATCTCGGCGACGTTCCTGTTCGCCTATCATTTCATCGAGGACGGCCGCCTCCCGCGGCGTTACCGGCGCTGGCTTCTGTTCCTGCCGGTCATCCAGATCGCCAACGGCTTTGCCACCACCTTTGCCATCGACCTGTTTGGCCCGTGGGTCGACCATTTCTATTTCGGCGTGTTGCTTTGCGTCTTTGCCGCCTATTTCTATGTCTTGTACCAGGCGCGCGGTCAGGGCAGCCGGATGGCGCCCTATCTCACCTGGGGCATCGCGCCGCTCGCGCTGGTGGTGCTGATGCAGGCCGTCACGGTCTATGGTGAGGCGGTTTTTGCCACCATCGACGAGACATGGCCGCAGAATTTCGCGCTGCTGTTCGAAGTCGTCGCAACTGCGCTTGCGGTAGCAGACCGCTTCATCACCATCCGCCGCGAGCGCGATCACGCACTGAGCGCTGCACGCGACCTCGAGGTGTTGAGCGAGCACGACGAGCTTACCGGCCTGCGCAACCGCCGCGCGCTCGACACGCGTTTTGCGCGTTTTGTGGAGGAGGGCTTCCACGCAATGGCGGTGGTCGACCTCGACCACTTCAAGTCGATCAACGATATTCACGGCCACCCCGTCGGAGACCGCGTGATCCGGAGCGCGGCGGTTGCGTTGAGCCCGGGCGATGACCCGAATATTGCCGCCTTCCGTATCGGCGGGGAAGAGTTCCTGCTCCTGCTGCGCGGCGAAGGTGCGGTCGAAAAGGCGGAGGAGCGGCGCCTGGCCGTACGCCAGCGGATATCGGCCGATGTAACCGAATTGGCGCGTCCGGTGACGGCAAGCATGGGCTATCTCGATTTCTCCGCCTTGGCAGAAAATGCGGGAGACGGCTTCGCCAAGCTCTACGCACAGGTCGATCGACTGCTCTACGATGCCAAGTGCGCGGGACGAAATTGCACGCGCTCAATGGTGACAGGCGAACCGGACAGGCGCATCGCGCATTCGAGGGCAGCTGCATGACCGCCCGTACACTGCATGCATCGCGCCGGTTGTTGGCGATGATCGCAGTGTTGCTGTGCTCGATGTTGCTCGGCCTTGGATCTGCGCAAGCGCGCGAAGAGGCACCGGGTCAACTGTACGATTGCCATGCAGCGACGAGCGCGACCACGAAAGTGTCCGAAGTGATGCAGCAAGATTTCGCCTGGCGCTGCGATCACGAGGGTTGGGAAAGCAAACGCGGCGCCACCTGGCTCACCTTTCCGCTCGATCGAGTGGGGGCGCAGGCGGAGCCGAGAATCTTCGCGATGCGCCACGCCCATTTTCAGAGCATCACGATCTACGCGCTGGCCGGCGATCAAACCTTGTCCGAGCGCAGCTGGAAAGGTTCGCAGGTTGAACCGGCGCTCTTCGGCCCTTTCGCGTCCGTGCCGCTGGATGAGATCGGACTGGCCGACGGACAAGCGGACAGGCTGCTCGTGAAAATAGTGCGCCCCGACCTCAGCAGCGCGGGTTCCGAGGCACGGCTGGTCGCGAGCGAGAACGATGTTGGGTTTTCACGGGCAACGGCGCTGATCCTCGCTGCTTTGGCGGGCCTCGTGATTATGCCGTTACTCTTCGATGCCAGCCTATATGCAATCCTCCGACAGCGTTTCATGCTTGCGCATGCCGGCATGTGCGTCGGGATGCTTATGGTGCTGAATTCCTCGAATGGCCTGTTCACGGCCTTGTTCGAACCACGGCTTGCAACGCTCGTGACGCTGACGCAGCTCGGCTATGTCACCATCGTCGGTTCGGCTGCCCTCTTCGCGATGACCTTCATCGAGCGGGAATGCCTTGGCGAATGGTCGCGCCGGTTGCTGAAGGCCGCCATCGCAATCATGCTGGCGACTTCGGGCCTGCTCGCAATTGCCCAGCGAGGGTTCGGGCCACTCGACCAGAATTTCTACATGTACGGCTTCCTGCCCATGTTCCTCGCCGTGGCCTGGGCGATAGGCGATGCGCTTGTGCGCAGGAGCCGCATGGTCTGGTTCATCATCGTGGGCTGGGTACCTGCAATACTGACCGGCTTCGACATGATCGCCAACGGACTTGGTCTGCAAAGCGCGCGTACGCTCGGGGTGACCGCCCCCTTCTATGCCATGGCCTTCGAAGTCTGCGTAACGGGTGTCGGTGTGGTTACCCGCATCATGGTGCTTCGCCGCGAACGCGACGAAGCGCTAAGGGACAAGCGCGACCTTGAAGACATCTCGCAGCGCGATCCGCTTACTGGGCTTCTCAACCGCCGCGCGATCCGCAGGAATTTCGATGGGCTAGTGGCGCAGGGATTTTCCGCCATGGCGATCTACGACATCGACGACTTCAAGGATGTAAACGACCTCTACGGCCATGACGTGGGCGACGAGGTCCTAGTCGCCGCGGCAAGGGCACTTGCACCGGGGCCCGATGTTGTCGCAGTGCGCCTCGGCGGCGAGGAATTCATGCTGTTGTTGCGCGGCCCCAATGCCATCGAGCGCGCCGAAATGCGCCGGCTCGACCTGACGCAGATTGTCAAGCGTTCGGTCCCCGCGATCCGCCAGCGGGTAAGCGCAAGCATGGGCATCGTAATTTTCGACGGTGCAGACGAGGGTGCCCGGGGCGACTTCAACGCGCTTTATGCCCATGCCGACAAGTTGCTCTACCAGGCCAAGCGGCTCGGCAAGAATATCTACCAGTTCGAGATCCTGACAGGTGAAGAAGCTGTGGGCGGCGAGCTGAAAACGGCCTGAGCCGTCAGGTGAAAGGCGCGAGCACCTCGGGCCTTACGCGGACCAGCCGCTGGGTCTCGCGGTCGAGCATGGCCCAGGTTGTGGCAGCTGAAACGATGACCTTGCCCGCCTCGTTGCGAAAATCGACCCGGCGCGTGGAGGTGGCACCGCGCGGGGTGCCTTCGATCCAGGTCTCCCCAGTCACTGTTTCGCCCTCGGCCACATTGCCGCGATAATCGATTTCGTGCCGGGTCACGACCCAGAAGAACTGTGCGCTGTGATCGGGGGCCGCGGTCTTTTCCCAATGGGCTACCGCGAGGTCCTGGATCCAGCGCACCCAGACCGTATTGTTGACGTGGCCGAGCTCGTCGATGTGCTCGGGGCGTGCGGTGAAGGTCTGCTCGAACTTCGCGGTCATTTCCTTGTCTGACCCGCCGCTTGGCTGCTCGAGGCCGCTCCCATCTGCCACAGGATAAAGGCGTATTCCTCGGCCACCTCGTAGATCGAGGCGAATCGGCCCGACTTGCCGCCGTGGCCCGCTCCCATGTTGGTCTTCAAGAGCAGTTCGTTCTCGTCGGTCTTCAGTTCGCGCAGCTTGGCGACCCATTTTGCGGGTTCCCAATAGGTCACGCGCGGATCGTTGAGGCCGGCGGTGACCAGCAGCGGCGGATAGTCCTGCGCCACAACCTGGTCGTAGGGCGAATAGCTAAGAATATAAGCGAAGGACTGCTTGCTTTCGATGGGATTGCCCCATTCCTGCCATTCGCCCGGCGTGAGCGGGAGATCCTTGTCTAGCATGGTGTTGAGCACGTCGACGAAAGGCACATGCGCCACCACAGCGCCCCAGAGCTCGGGATTGGTATTCAGCACCACGCCCATCAGTTCGCCGCCCGCAGAACCGCCGCTCGCGCTGATCTTGCCCTGCTCGGTATAGCCTTCGGCAATCAGGCCCTTCGCCACGTCGACGAAATCGTTGAAGGTATTGGTGCGCTCGTTGAGCTTGCCCTGCAGGTACCAATTGCGCCCGAGGTCATCGCCGCCGCGGATATGCGCGATGGCATAGGCATAGCCGCGATCGACGAGGCTGAGGCGCGTCGAGGAGAAGCCCGGCGGCACCGCATAGCCGTATGCACCATAGGCGTAGAGGTGGAGCGGTCCGGTTTTCGGGCGATCCTTGCGGCTGACGATCGAGACGGGAATCAGCGTTCCGTCGCGCGCGGCGATGTCGATGCGTTCGACCTTGTAAAGGTTCGCATCGTATCCGCTCGGGATTTCGACCTGCTTGAGCTGTTCGAGTTCGCCGCTCGCGACGTGGTAATCATAGACCGTGTCGGGCGTGACCATGCTGTCATAGACGAGCCGCAGCTTGTCGACATCGTATTCGGGGTTGTCGGAAAGCCCGGTCGAAAAACTCGCTTCGGCAAAGGCGATGGGCTTGACAAGATTGGGGTCGGCGTAGCTGCGCAGCTGGATCTGGTCGAGCCCGCGCAGGCGGCCTTCGGTGACGTAGAAGTCCTTGAACAGTTCGAAGCCTGAAAGATAGAATTCGTCCGATCCCGCGATCAGCGTGGTCCATTTGCCGGGATTGTCGATACTGGCGGTGGCGAGGCGGAAGTTCACGTGATCGTCGTTGGTGTGGACGTAGATCGTGCCCCTTCCGTCCACAGTGCGCACATCGACATCGTATTCGCGGCCCTTTTGGCGCGGTGCGATGAGGATTTGCTCGCCGGTCGGATCATCGGCGCGAACGAGGCGGATTTCGCTGGTCTCGTTGTCGCCGGTGGAAATAACCAGCCAGTCTTCCTGTGCGGTGAGGCCCGTCGACACGCCGAAGCTCTCGTCGGCCTCGCGGTAGATCTCGACATCGTCCGAAACAGGCGTGCCCATCGTGTGGACCTTGGCGTTGAGCGTGCGCCACTGTTCGGTCGATTCGCCGTATACCACCGCGCTGCCGCCCGCGACCCAGGTGAGGCTGGTGCGGATGCCGGGGATTTCATCGGCCAGCATCTCGCCGGTCTGCAAATCCTTGAAGCGCGCGGTGTAGCGTTCGGAACCGTCGGTATCGGTCGAATAGGCGAGGTAGCGTCCGTCCTTCGAGACCGAGAATGCGCCGAGGCGAAAATATTCGTGCCCTTCCGCAAGCGCGTTTTCATCGAGGATCAGAACGGCATCGCCGCCTGTGACCGCACGGCGGTAGAACTTCTTGTATTCGCTGCCCTTCTCGAACTCGGTCCAGTAGAGCCAGTCGCCGTCCTTCTGGGGGACGGAGCTGTCGTCCTCCTTCACGCGCGCCTTCATTTCCTCGTAGAGCTCGTCGACCAGCGCTTTGTGCGGTTCCATCCGCGCTTCGAACCAGGCGTTCTCGGCCTTTACGTAGTCGAGGATGTCCTCGTCATCGATGGTCGGATAGCTCTCGTCCTTAAGCCAGTAATAGGGATCGGAAATCGTGATCCCGTGATGCGTATAGGCATGGTCGCGCTTCTCGGCTGTCGGCGGAGCGGTCGGTTCGGTCACGGATTTCCCTTCTGTCCGGGCATGTGTCGGAGCGGCGAAAGCCAGCGAAGCGGCAGATAGGCATGCCGCCAGTCGAATGAAAGTCACGTGCGATCCCTTGTTCGCGGCACAGAACTGGAAAGAACCGCCGCAAGTCCCTATTGGAGAGGGGCGATTACGAGCGGCAGGCACAAGCCGCAAGCGCTGCATCGCCCAATGCGCATGCAGCACCGACGAAAGGATTACCGCCATGCTGATGCAAACCCATGAAGCCCGTCTCGACGCGCTGCGCACCGAACTGGAGAAGCGCGGCCTCGACGGCTTCGTCATCCCGATTTCCGACGAGCATATGAGCGAATATGTCGGCTCCTACGCCCAGCGTCTCCACTGGCTGACCGGCTTTGGCGGCAGCGCAGGCAGCGCGGCGGTGCTGAAAGACAAGGCCGCGATGTTCACCGACGGCCGCTATACCGTGCAGGTGCGCGAGCAGGTCGACGGCAAGCTCTACGATTACGAGGACGTGCCCGCGACCTCGCCCGCCAAATGGCTCGCCGAGAATGCGCCCGAGGGTGCAAAGATCGGCTACGACGCCTGGCTGCACGGGATCGAGTGGGCGGAAGGCGCGGAAAAGCTTTTCGCCAAGAAGGGCATCGAACTGGTCGCGGTCGACGGCAATCCGATCGACGCGGTCTGGGCCGACCGCCCTGAACCGAGCAAGGCTGCAGCCGTCCCGCATGACGATAAATATGCGGGCCGCTCGAGCGCCGACAAGCGCGCGGTCATTGCCGACTGGCTCAACAAGGAAGGCTACGACGCGACTGTCATCAGCGCACTCGATTCGGTTGGCTGGCTGCTCAACATGCGCGGGCAGGACGTCGACAACACGCCGGTCGCGCTGTCCTACGTCCTTGTCAATTCGGACGGCACGGCTGACCTCTTCATTGCGCCCGAAAAGGTTTCGCCCGAGCTGACCAAGCATCTCGGCAATGCGGTGAGGGTGCGCGATCGCGCGGATTTCCAGCCCGCGCTTGCGGACCTCAAGGGCAAGACCGTCGCGGTCGATCCCAAGCATGCTGTCGCCGGCATCTTGCACGCGCTCGAAGCGGGCGGGGCGAAGGTCGTGCGCGAGGACGATCCTGCCGTGCTGCCCAAGGCGATCAAGACCGAGGCCGAGCAGCAGGGCCACCGCGATGCGCAGGCGCGCGACGGGGCGGCTGTCGTCAGATACCTGCGCTGGATCGAGGAAAACGCACCCTCGGGCGAAATCGACGAACTGACCGCTGCAGCCAAGCTGCGCGAATTCCGCGGCCTAAGCCCGGACATGAAGGACAGCAGCTTCGACACGATCAGCGCGGCTGCTGGCCATGCCGCGCTGCCGCATTACAAGGTCGACGAGGACAGCAATATCCCCATCCCGCCCTCGAGCATCTACCTGTGCGATTCGGGCGGACAGTATCTCGATGGTACGACCGACATCACCCGTACCGTCTGGGTCGGTCCGGGCGAACCGACGGCCGAAATGGTCGATCGCAACACCCGCGTCCTCAAGGGCCATATCGAGCTTGATCTTGCACGCTTCCCCGACGGGACCAGCGGCGGCGCGCTCGATGCGCTGGCCCGCATGCATTTGTGGCAGGTCGGCATGGATTACGGCCATGGCACCGGCCACGGCGTCGGCAGCTACCTCTCGGTCCACGAAGGTCCGCAGCGCATTTCCAAGCCCGGTGGTGCCTTTGCCGGGACCGGCGCGCCTTTGCGCGAAGGGATGATCCTCTCGAACGAGCCGGGCTATTACAAGCCGGGCGAATACGGCATCCGGATCGAGAACCTCGTGCTGGTGGTCGACGCCGATATCGAGGGCAGCGAGGGCAAATATCTCGGCTTCGAAACGCTCACGCATGTGCCGCTCGACCGCAGGCTGGTCGACAAGTCGCTCCTCACGGCACGCGAGATAGAGTGGTGGAACACCTATCATGCACGCACCCGCGAGATCCTCGCGCCGCAGCTCGAGGGCGAGGACCTCGCCTGGCTCGAGCGGGAATGCGCCCCCTTGTAGGATTACGTATGTTCACGTAATGTTCCGGCGGTCGCGAGTCGTTTTCTGAAGGAGCAGGCGAATGATCGGTTACGTTACGGTGGGCACAAACGACCTCGAGAAGGCGGCCAAATTCTATGACGCTATCGCGGCCGAAATGGGCGTGGGGCGGATGATGGAATTCGAAACCTTCATCGCCTGGGGCAAGTGGGATGGCGGCGCGGGCGTTGCAGCGACCAAGCCGTTCGACGGCAATGCGGCGAGTGTCGGGAATGGCACGATGGTGGCGCTCGAGGCCAAGGACCGCGACCAGGTCAAGCGGCTTTACGACATCGCGCTCGCCAACGGCGGGTCCTGCGAAGGCGAACCCGGTCCGCGCGGCGAACCCGACGAGAACGGCATGCTGTTCTACGCCGCCTATTTCCGCGATCCGGACGGCAACAAGCTCAACGCCTATCTGATGGACAAGGTCGGCTGAGCGAGATGGCTTTCGGTCATGTGAACATGGCGGGCTGAATGCGACACTTCGTTACAATTCAGCCTCTCTTCGGCATAAAGCTGCGACAATACACTCCTAAAAGTGATACATGAGCTGCGGCGGGATCGAAGTGTTTCTCCCCTCCCCTCCCGACGGACCGTCGCAGCTCTCCCCTTTTGCTGGAGAGTATGATGAACAAGACCGCACTGACCCTTTCCGCCGCTGCGCTGGCCCTAACCGGGACTGCCGCGCTGGCGCATGGCCACATGACCAAGATGGACACCGATGGTGACGGCAACGTCACCCGCGCCGAACTCACCGCGCATGCCGACGAGATGTTCGCAAAGATGGATGCGAACAATGATGGCGTAATCGACGCGAATGACCGTCAGGCACATGGCGCGGAAATGTTCGCCAAGGCCGATACCGACGGCGATGGCGAATTGTCGCAGACCGAGATGAAGGCGATGCACGAAGCGCGCATGGAACGGCGTGAAGCACGCCGCGAAGCCCGTGCCGATCGCCGCGCAGACCGCATGGCCGCGCGTTTCGCCAAGATGGACACCGACAACTCTGGTGGCCTCTCGCAGGACGAACTCAAGGCGATGCATGAAGCACGCAGCGAACGTCATGCCGGAAAGCGAGGCAAGCGTGGTCACGGCATGCGCGGCGGCATGCACATGATGCGCATGGCCGATGCCGATGGCGACAAGGCCGTCACCCGCGCCGAATTCGATGCGGCTCTCGCGGCTCATTTCGCCAAGGCCGATGCCAATGGCGACGGTGCAATCTCCGCCGAGGAGCGCGAGGCGATGCACCAAACAATGCGTGCCGAGCGGAAGGCAAAGCGCGAAGCCGCGCAGTAACGCGCTTGCGCATGGCAAGCGCCGCACGGTAGGCGCGGCGAGGATTACATGACCGACACCGCGCCAACCACCCTCCTGCTCGTCGACGACGAACGCAGCCTTCGCGAACCCCTGGCCGAGTATCTCACCGGCCAGGGGTTCGCCGTGCGCGAGGCGGAAAGCGCCGCTGCTGCGCGAACGGTGCTGGGCAGTGACACCCCCGATCTCGTCCTGCTCGACATCATGATGCCGGGGGAGGACGGCCTTTCGCTCTGCCGCCACCTCGTTGAAACGAAAAAGCTCCCGGTTATCCTCCTGACGGCCAAGGGCGAAGCGATGGACCGCATCATCGGCCTTGAAATCGGCGCCGACGATTATGTCACCAAGCCCTTCGAGCCGCGCGAACTGGTCGCGCGCATTCGCTCGGTCCTGCGCCGGTCCGAACGCGAGCCGGTGCTTCCTGCCGAAGACCAGCTCTACCACTTCGAAGGCTGGACGCTCGACCCGCTGAAGCGGCGTCTCACGGATCCCGACGGCACGCTCGTCCCGATTTCCACTGCCGAATTCCGCATGCTGCGCGCCTTCTGCGATCATCCGCGCCGGGTGCTCGATCGTGACCAGCTGCTCGACATGGTGCAGGGCCGCGAGGCGCAACTGTTCGACCGCGCGGTCGACAACCAGGTCAGCCGCCTGCGCCGCAAGATCGAGGCCGACAGCCGCAACCCGCATTTCATCCAGACCGTGCGCGGCGGAGGTTACCGCTTCGGTGCGGAAGTGACGCGCGCAGGCCAGCAATGAAGCGACTTCTGCCCAAGAGCCTGCTCGGCCAGGTCACGCTCGCGATCGCGGTGACGCTGTTCCTCGTGCAGGGCATCAACGCCTACCTTGCATGGACCATCGAAAAGGACCGGGTCGAAACAGGACTTGTCAACACGCTGAGCCTGCGCCTGGTGGCGATGGGTCGTATTGCGGATATGGACGATGGCGAGCTTGTCGTCGATCTCACGCCGCAACTGGAAAATGCGGAGCGACGCCGCTTCCGACCTCATAGCGAGAGGCGTGGCCCGCCCGGGGCGCGTCGGCCTCGCAGGGCTTTCGCCGGAACCGATTTTGCGCGTGCCGACACCTTCCTGACCCTGGATGGGGACCGGAGGCTGCCAGCTCTCGAGGAAAGGCTGGGTGAAACCTTGCGCAATAATGGGCGCGACTTCGCCGATATCCGTATCGTCGAGCGGGAAGTCTCAAACGATCCCGTCGCGCAGCGCTTTCTGGAGCGGCTGGCCCGGCGGCGCGGCATGACTCCGGCGGACCTGCCCGAGAAAATCGCCGTCGCCGGAATCAGCAGCGGCGAAGGCTGGGAAATAGTCCGCGCACCGATTTATCGGCCCCACGAACATTTCGGCCCGCTGTTTCCGCTGCTGAGGGCGGCGATGTTGACCGGCCTTCTTGTCATCGTGCTCTGGCTCGTCCTGCGCCGTATCACCGGCCCGCTCGCGCAGCTTACCGAGCGCACCCAGCGATTTTCGGAGAATCCTGCGGCAGTGGGGCAGGTCGAACCGCGCGGACCTGAAGACGTGCGTGTCCTTATCGAGGCGCATAACGAGATGGAAGCGCGGATCGGCGCCATGCTCGACGAGAAGGACGTCATGCTCGGTGCGATCGGGCACGACCTCAAGACCCCGCTGGCCGCGCTGCGCGTACGGATCGAGAATCTCGAGGGCGACGCCGAAGCCAAGGCGAAAATGGCCGAGATCATCGCCGAGACTTCGCGCACGCTGGACGATATCCTGATGCTCGCCCGCGTCGGCCGCCATGATGTCGAATTCGAGGTGGTCGACCTATCCGCGCTGGCCGCCACGCTGGTCGAGGAGTTCGAGGATCTCGGCAAGCCTGTCACTCTGGGGACGACTGAGCGGCGCAAGCGGGGAATTCAGGTCACCTGGCTAAAGCGCGCGCTGCGCAATCTGATCGAGAACGCGATCCGCTACGGCGGCTCGGCGCGCTTGTCGGTGACCAGCGAGAACCGCGCTGCGATCCTTGCGGTCGAGGATGACGGACCCGGCATCGCGCCCGAACTGATAGATACCATCGCCGAACCCTTCGCGCGCGGCGAGGCAAGCCGCAATCGGGCCACCGGCGGTGCCGGGCTCGGCCTCGCCATCGCGCGCGCGGTGGCGGAGCAACACGGTGGCAGGCTGGTCCTCGAAAATCGCGAGGAAGGCGGTCTGCGCGCGGAAATCCGTCTACCGCTCTAACGCATCAAGCCGCCGACGATATTGCGCACGAAGGCGTTAAGGCCGGTGCGAACCGGATCGGCGCGCGATTTCTTGCCCAGGACCGTCGCTACTGCAATCGAGGACAGCGAGCCGGCTGCGGCGGTAGCCGCGGCCTTGCCGGCCTTGGTCCACATGGAAGGAGACTTGCGCTCGCGCTTGCCGACTTCCTCCCGGCCCTTTTCGGCGACCTCCTTGGCCGTGGCTTCGGCATCGGCGGCCTTCTGCGCAAGCACTTCCTCGGCGCTCTCGCGGTCGACCGCCTCGTCGTATTTGCCGTCGAGGTCGCTCACCGAATTGATGATCTTGCGCTCTTTCTCGGTCACCGGACCAAGGCGCGAATGCGGCGGCTTGATCAGCGTGCGCTGGACCACGCCTGGTGCGCCGTCCTCGTCGAGGGTCGAGACCAGCGCCTCGCCGACCTTGAGCTGGGTGATCGCCTCTTCGACATCGAGATCGGGATTGATGCGGAATGTCTCCGCCGCCGCCCTGATCGCGCGCTGGTCGCGCGGGGTGAAGGCGCGCAGGGCATGCTGGATGCGGTTGCCGAGCTGTCCGGCGATCTTCTCCGGAATGTCGATCGGGTTCTGGGTGACGAAATAGACGCCCACGCCTTTGGACCGGATCAGGCGCACAACTTGTTCAACCTTGTCCTCGAGCGCATCCGGAGCATCGTCGAAGAGCAGATGCGCTTCGTCGAAGAAGAAGACGAGCTTCGGCTTTTCCGGATCGCCCACTTCTGGCAGCGTCTCGAACAGTTCGGCGAGCAGCCACAAGAGGAAGGTCGCGTAGAGTTTCGGGCTGCGCATCAGCTTGTCGGCGGCGAGCACATTGATGATCCCGCGGCCCTGTTCATCGGTGGCGAGGAAATCGTCGATCTCGAGAGCCGGTTCGCCGAAGAAGCGGTCCGCTCCCTGGCTTTCGAAACTGAGCAGCTGGCGCTGGATCGCGCCGACGCTGGCCTTGGAGACATTGCCGTAGGTGCCGGACAATTCGCTGGCGTTTTCATAGGCAAAGGTCAGCATCGCCTGCAGGTCGCCGAGGTCTAGCAGCAGGAGATTGTTCTCGTCGGCATAGCGGAAGACGATGTTGAGCACGCCTTCCTGTGTGTCGTTCAAATCGAGCAGGCGCGCGAGCAGCAGCGGACCCATTTCCGAAATCGTCGTCCGGATGGGGAAACCCTTTTCACCGTAGAGGTCCCAGAAAACCGCGGCATTGTCGGCATAGGCATAGTCTTCCATGCCCAGTTCCTTCGCGCGGGTTTCCAGCTTGTCGGCATGCTTGAACTGTGGCGATCCGGCCATCGAGATACCCGCAAGGTCACCCTTCACGTCGGCGACGAAGACCGGCACGCCATTGGCGGAAAAACTCTCGGCGAGGCCCTGCAGCGTCACCGTCTTGCCAGTGCCGGTTGCGCCCGCGATCAGGCCGTGGCGGTTGGCCTGTTCGAGCCGGAAATATTGCTTCTCGCCATTCGCGCCGAGGCCAAGAAAAATCGTGCTCATAGTGCTCCCGCCAGTCAATTTGCGTGTATCGATGTGGCGCAGCGTGGTCCTTGCGGTCAAGCAATGGCTCGACTTGGGCGCACAGGGCTGTAAATGCTGGGGCCACGATGGCGGGCAGACATCCCTTTGTATTGCTGGACGATGCACGGACAAGCGGCGCTGCCGACGCCCTGTTCTACGAGAACCCGCGCGCCATTTTCGTCGCCAACCGGCCAGACGAGGTCGAGGAGGTGCTTGCAGCTGCCGAGGCCGCGCGGCGCGAAGGCGGCGAGCTGGCGGGTTATATCGCCTATGAGGCGGGACTTGCCCTGGAGGTACGGCTTGCCGGTCTGGCTGCAGCGAAGACTGGAGGCGCAGGGCCGCTCGTCTGGCTTGGCCTTTTCGATGCACCGACACGGATTGCCGCCGATGCCATGGCCGATTGGCTGGCATCACGCGTGCAGGGACCGGGCGGCGTCGGCCCGCTTGAGCCGCAGCTGTCACCGGGCGGCTACGAAGCGGCCTTCGAGCAGCTGCAGGAAGCGATCCGCGCAGGCGATATCTACCAGGCCAACCTGACCTTTCCGCTGGCCGGCAATTTCACCGGCGACCCGCTGGGGCTCTATGCTGCGCTGCGACCGGCGGCGCAGGCGGGCTATGGCGGAGTGATCTTCGACGGCTCGCACTGGCTGCTGAGCCTGTCGCCCGAACTTTTCGTCTCGCTCAAGGGCAGCGAGGCCAAGGCCAAGCCGATGAAGGGTACGCGCCCGCGCTCGGCCGACGAGGCGCAGGACAAGGCTCTGGCAGAGGAGCTGGCCTCTTCGGTCAAGGACAAGGCCGAGAACCTGATGATCGTCGACCTGATGCGCAACGATCTCAGCCGCGTGGCGATAGCGGGCAGCGTCCGCGTCGACGAACCCTTCGCCATCGAGAGCTATCCGACGGTCCACCAGATGGTCAGTGTGGTCCGTGCCGACCTGAAGGAGGGCATGGGCGCAACCGATCTCGTGCGCGCGCTGTTCCCTTGCGGGTCGATTACCGGCGCGCCGAAAATCCGCGCGATGGAACTGATCGACCAGGTCGAGCGCGAACCGCGCGGCCCCTATTGCGGGGCCATCGGACGGATCGGCGCAGACGGCGATGCGGCGTTCAATGTCGCCATCCGCACGCTGCGCCTCACGGAAATTGAGAATGCGCGCGGCAAGGCCGTGCTCGGGGTGGGCGGGGCGATCGTTGCCGACAGCGAGCCGCGCACCGAATGGCGCGAGGCGCTGCTCAAGGGCGCGTTCGCGTCCAAGTCCTCGCCCGATCACAGGGCGGCGCAGTTCGATCTGATCGAGACCATGCGCTTCACACCCGAAGAGGGCATCCCGCTGCTCGAAATGCACCTCGCGCGGATGAAGCAGAGCGCCGCCGAACTCGGTTTCAGTTTCGACCGCCACGAGGCACGCAACCAGATGCACGCCTGCTGCTTCGTCCTCGATGGACCGAGCCGCGTGCGCCTGTTCGCCTCGCGCAGCGGCGCGGTGGCGCTGGAGGCGTGCGCCATGCCGGAGGGCTGGCCCGAACCTGCGCAGTGCGTGGTCCTGCCGCTGCCGGTGAACCCGGGCGACTGGCGCCTGCGCCACAAGACCACCGATCGCGGCTTTTACGAAGCCGGACAGGAAGTGGCCCGCCAGCGCGGCGCGCACGAGGCGCTGTTCGTGCGCGAGGACCGCTTGCTGACCGAGGGCTGCATCACCAGTATCTTTGTCGAGCGCGACGGCCTATTGCTCACGCCGCCCGCGACGCTCGGCCTGCTGCCGGGTGTGTACCGCCAGTCGCTGCTCGAAGAAGGCAAGGCGCGCGAGGCTGAGCTGACCATCGCCGATCTCGAGGACGGCTTCTTCCTCGGCAATGCCGTGCGCGGCCTGATGCGCGCGGAACTGAAAGTGAAATGACCCAGATTCCGATCATCTTCGAAGACGGCGAAGCGCTCGTCATCGACAAGCCTGCCGGCCTTCCGGTCGATCGCCCCAAGCGTGGCGGTCCCTGCCTCGAAGACCATTTCGAGCAATTGAAGCTGGGCTTCCAGCGCGCGCCGCATCCCGTCCACCGGCTCGACACCGATACCAGCGGCTGCCTGCTGCTCGCGCGCAATCCCAAGGCGCTGAAGCGCTTCGCCAAGGCCTTCGAGGACCGGCTGGTCGAGAAGCGCTATCTCGGCATCCTGTCGGGCATTCCCGAGGGCGAGGAGGGCACGATCGAGCTCTCGCTGTCCAAGATCAGCAGTGCGGGCAAGGGCTGGCGCATGATCGCGGCGAAGAAGGGCAAGCCCTCTATCACCCACTGGCGCAAGCTGATGGAGCACGACGGCAAGGCGCTCATCGAATTCCGCCCCGAGACGGGCCGCACCCACCAGATCCGCATCCATTGCGAGGCGGGGCTCGGCATGCCCCTGCTCGGCGATCCGGTCTATGGTTCGGCGAAAGGTGCGCCGCGCACCATGCTCCATGCCGCGGGGCTCATCGTCCCGCGCGGAACCAAGCCGACGATCGAGGCCGCCGCGCCGCTGCCGCGCGATTTTGCGGCGCTTGGCTTTGCGGATGGGTAGGATTGCCGACAAGGCGCTGGAAATAGCCGAGGAGAAGTTCATCGCCTCCTCGGGCCCGGGCGGGCAGAACGTCAACAAGGTGGCCACTGCCGTCCAGCTGCGCGTCGACGTGTTCCAGCTCGGCATGCCGCCCGATGCCTTCGAGCGGTTGAAGGAGGTGGCGGGGAGCAAGTTTACCAAGGCGGGCGAAATCGTGCTTACCGCGAATGAATACCGCACGCAGGAACAGAATCGCGAGGCCGCGCGCGAGCGGCTGGTGGCGCTGCTGGGCGAGGCGCTCACGCCGCCCAGGAAACGCAAGAAGAGCCGCGTCAACCGGGTGGGCAAGGTGAAACGACTGAAGGCGAAGAAGGCGCGCGGCGAGGTGAAGGCCAATCGCGGCAAGGTGGACTGGTAGCGCGGAAGGCTTCGACGCTTGACTTTTCCCCGTGAATCACACAAAGGGCGCGCCGGACGGCGGTGCAGCTCGCGCCGCCCTTATTATTTCGGCTGAAATCGGCCCCTCAGAAAGATCTTTAGGAACACGCCATGGCGAAGCCCGCAACCGTCAAGATCAAGCTCGTCTCGACCGCCGACACGGGCTTCTACTACGTGACGAAGAAGAATCCGCGCAACCACACCGAAAAGTTCGTCTTCAAGAAGTACGACCCGGTGGCGCGCAAGCACGTCGAATTCAAGGAAGCCAAGATCAAGTGATCTGGCCGGCCCGTGTGGCCGATAAGCTGAACGGCGGGAACGCCTTTAGTTCAGTGACAGTTCAATGCTCCGAACCTAAATCAGGAGCATGAGCACCTTGTCTATCTTCAAGAATCGCCCCGTCGCCTCTGCACTCGCCCTCGCACTCAGCGTTGGCGTGCCCGCGACGTTTTACGCTGCACCCGCCCCCGTCGAGGCGGCGGCCGGCGACCTCGACCAGGCGGTCGCGGCGCTGCGCGGCATTTCGACCATGAAGGCGAATTTCGTCCAGACCGACCGCAACGGCCAGGCCGTTTCGGGCGTGATGACGCTTAAGCGCCCCGGCAAGATCCGTTTCGAGTACGAAAAGGGCGTGCCGCTTCTCGTCGTGTCGAACGGCAAGTCGATGTACATGATCGACTACGAGGTGAACCAGGTCCAGCGCTGGCCCATCAAAAATTCCCCGCTCGGCGCGCTGCTCGACCCTAGCCGCGACGTCAAGAAATACGGCAAGCTGATTCCGACCGGTCATGACGATGTGGTCAGCATCGAAGTGCGCGATCCCAAGCGCCCCGAATTCGGTGTCATCACGCTTATCTTCGCGCGCGATGCTTCTGCGCCCGGCGGTCTTCGCCTGACGCACTGGGTGGCGCTCGATGCGCAGAATCACCGGACCACTGTGCGGCTGAACAACAACCGCTATGGCGTCGCCGTTGCTGACAGCGCATTCACCTTCAAGGACCCGCGCCGCACGTCTCGTCGCCCGGGATAAACGCTTCGGCGACAGCCCGTTTTCTGTTTGCGGTTTCTCGAGAGCGAATGTTCATTGAGCAGCAAGCCGAAGGGGCGTAATCCTAGGGACATCGAAGCGGCGGGCGGCAATTTCCCCCCTGTTGATTGCCTCAGCCCTCAAGGTCGCTCGGTATCCAAGCGTGACGAACGCTCACAAGGAACCCTCAAGCCAATGCCCCCGGCTTGAGGGTTTTTTGTATGGAGGTGTGGACCGGGTGGCGTGAGCGCCCTATCTCCGCGCGATGGTTTCTGTCGCTACCTGGAATATCAATTCCGTCCGCCTCCGCATGCCGATCGTCGAGCGTTTCCTGAAGGAGAGCGCTCCCGACGTCCTCTGCCTGCAGGAGATCAAGTGCCAGGAGCACCAGTTCCCTTACGAGGCGTTCAAGGCGCTGGGCTACGAACACGTCGCGGTGCACGGCCAGAAGGGTTATCACGGGGTCGCCACGGTCAGCCGTGTGCCGATCCGCGAATTCTCGCGCCACGACTGGCAGGACAATGGCGAGGCGCGCCATGTCGGGGTGGAACTTCCCGACCATGACGGGATGATCATCGAGAACGTCTATGTCCCGGCCGGCGGGGACGAGCCCGACCGCGAGATCAATGTGAAATTCGGCCAGAAGCTCGATTTCCTCGAGCGGATGACGCGCTGGGCCGACACAGTCGACCGGCCGACGCTGATCGTGGGCGATTTCAACATCGCGCCGCTCGAAAGCGATGTCTGGAACCACAAACAGCTGCTGAAAGTCGTCAGCCACACGCCGGTCGAGGTCGAGAGCCTGCAGCGCTTCATGGATGCGCATGGCTGGTCTGACATCGGGCGCGAGCATATCAAGGCGCCGGAGCGCTATTACAGCTGGTGGAGCTACCGCGCGAAGGACTGGAAGGCGAACGACCGCGGCCGCCGTCTCGACCACATGTGGGCGAGCCCCGAACTGGCGAAACAGGCCACAGGGCACTCGGTTCATGAATATGCGCGCGACTGGGAAAAGCCGTCGGACCACGTGCCGCTGGTAACGGAGTTCGACATCTGAGCGAGCCATCTCCCTCGCGGCGTGCAGCGCTGGCGGTGGACGCGCTGCGCCACGGCTGGCCGCTCGCGATCGATGGAGCGCCGCTGCTGCAGCCGGTGGAGACGGCGTTTTCGGATGTCTCGGGCGAAGCGATGCTGGTCTCGGCCAGCCGCGCCGCGACATTGAAGCTCGCCAACCAGATCGAGGCCGCTGCTCCGCGCAAGCCCGTGCTGATGCGCGGCGCGGATGTGTTCGACCTGCCCGCCGCGCTGGCGGTGGCCGACCCCGCGCTCGATTTGCAGAGCCCGCTCAAGGGGCCGTTCAAGGCGCTGCCGCTCGAATGGGAAGAGCAGGCGCGCGCCGCGCTTGAGCTGGCGAGGATAGCGGGAATCCTGCCGGCCTTTATCGTCGATCCGCAAGGGGCGGGCGAAGCAGCGTCACTCCAAGCCAGCGATGTCGCCGCCTTCACCGATCCGCAGCGGCTGAACATCGCGACGCGCGCAAAACTGCCCGTGGCTGCTGCCGAAGGGGCGCGCATCGTCGCGTTCCGCAGCCCCGACGACACGCGCGAACATGTCGCGCTCGTCATCGGCAAGGAAAGCTCGGGCACGCCGCCGCTGGTTCGCCTCCATTCCGAATGCCTCACCGGCGATATCCTCGGCAGCCTTAAATGCGATTGCGGGCCGCAACTCGATGCGGCGCTTCGCGCAATGAGCGTAGAAGCGGACAAGGGCGGCTGGGGCGTGCTGCTCTATATGCGGCAGGAGGGGCGCGGCATCGGCCTCGTCAACAAGTTGCGCGCCTATCGCTTGCAGGACCAGGGCTTCGACACGGTCGATGCCAATACCCGGCTCGGCCTTCCCGACGAGGCGCGTGACTTCCCGACGGCTGCCCGGATGCTGGACCTGCTTGGCGTCAAGGAGGTGCGGCTGATGACCAACAATCCTGCCAAGGTCGAAGCGCTCGAGGGCGAGGGTGTCACCGTTGCCAAACGCGTCCCCCATTCGCTTCCCGACAATCCGCATAACGCGCGCTATCTCGCCACCAAGCGCGACCGGGCAGGGCATATCCTGCCATGAGCGATGCTCCGGGTCCCGATGTCCTCGTGGTCGGCGCAGGTGCTGTCGGCATTCCCCTGGCGGTGCGTCTCCATCGCGCCGGGCTTCGCGTTGTCGTGATCGATGCCGGACCGGCGCAGCCCGACGGCAGCTGGCAGGCCCGCAATGAAGGGCCCGAGCCGCTCCAGCCCTATCCCGGCCTGACCGAAGGCAGGATGAAAGTCGTGGGCGGCACGACCCGCCTGTGGGGCGGGCAGCTCAATCCATTCTCGAGGCATGATTTTGCCCGGGTGGACGAGTCGGGAAGGCAGCTCTGGCCGATCGACTGGGACGAATATTGCGCCACTCTGGACGCGGCTTACGACATTCTGGGCGTGAGCGAAGCGGCCCGCGCCACCGATGCCGTATTCGCGCGCAAGTCCGGCTCTCCGGTGGAGTTTGCCGAAGGGCTCGTTGCCGGGCTCAATCTGTGGCTACCCCAGCCCGATTTCGCAAAATTTTTCGAAACCGATATCGCGAAAATTGACGTCCGCCCCGCGACTTCGGCACGCCGTATCTCCTGCGGTGAAGACGGCATTTGCACGGTAGGGCTGGAAGGGCCGGGCGGGAGCGAAACCTTTTCGCCCCGCCATATCGTGCTCGCCGCCGGCAGTATCGAGAATTCGGCGATATTGATGCGTAGCGCCGCCATCGATCCAGCGTTGCCCTTCGCCGCAAATGCCCATCTCGGCGCGCATTATTTCGACCATCTTCACGGCATCGTCGGTACGCTAGCGCCCGCAGACCCCAGGCGCATACGCGCGCTGTTCGACGGGATTTTCGAGGGCGGGCGGAAGTACGGTGTGAAGATCAAGCCGTCCTCCCCGCCGCCTACAAGGCCGAGCATGGCAATGACGCTCAATGCCAGCACGCCCGGCATGATCGTGCGCGACGCGCTTGCCACGGGGCGACGGATCGGCACGGCAGTCCAACTGGCGCGGGCGATTATCCCGGCGGCGTGGCGCTATGTGCGCCATCGCCGCATAGCCTCCATGTTCGACGACACGATCCCGCTCGGCATCGAGGTCGAGCAGATTGCGGCGTCGGAGCGAAGGGTCGTGCTGGAAGACAGGGTTCCGCCCGAGGAGGCACGGGCAGGGGTGGCGTGGTCGGTCGATCCCGCGCTGGTACCGCATATCGCCGATTTCGTCGAGGAAGCGGGCAGGTCGCTAGTGGCGGCGGGGCTTGGCAAGGTCACGCTCGACCCGGCCTTCGCCGCGCGCGATCCGGGCGCCATCAGCGCATTCCACGATGCTTACCATCACATGGGCGGCACCCGCATGGCGACGAGCGCAGACAGCGGGGTCGTCGATGCCGAATGCCGCGTGTTCGGCACGGCCAACCTCCATGTTGCGGGGGCGTCGGTGTTTCCGACCGGCAGCTATGCCAATCCCACTCTTACTGCGATCGCGCTGGGCCAAAGGCTGGCAGATCGCCTGATCGAGCAATGTCGCTGAACCTTGCGGCCCGGCTGATATACGGCTGCGGCAGGCTGGCAGGCGGAGTGTCCGCAGGCGCATCGGCTGACTTGCTCCGGCAGGCTTTCGATGGCGGTATCACCGCTGTCGATGTGGCGCCTTCCTATGGCCTCGGGCTGGCCGAAAAGGTGGTGGGCCGGGCCGTGCGCGATCATGCATCTGTCAGGGTGACGACCAAGGTCGGTATCCCGCGCCCACACTTGGGCTGGACCAAGAGCGTGGCGCGTGCGGCCAAGCGAGGGCTCGGCTCCTCAGCCCCGCGCTCGTTCGAGGGATTTGCGCCCCTCGAACCCCCGGCGCGATATGATTTGGCGGATTTCTCGCACCCGGCCCTGCGCGATTCGCTGGCGCGATCGCACGAGGCATTGGGGCGGATCGATGCCGTGCTGCTCCATAATTGCGGGCCTGAAGAGGCAACACCGGAATTGCTAGGCGAGTTCGAAGCGCTTTCTGCGGGGCTGGCGGCCGCGCCGGGATACGGCAATCAGGCACGTTGGGATCAGGCGACCGACGCTGCGTTTCCTGTCCACTTCATCTCCCAGACCGCTATCGATCCTGTCTGGCTGGTCGGCGACAGCATCCCGACAACCCGCGAGCGAGCGGAGCTGCATTCGCTTCTCCCCACCGCCGAATGGCTGGCGCGTTCCGATCCCGGGTTCTCGGCTCGTTGGGATGTCGCGGCCAAGGCTGTTTCAGGTCCCATGGGGGCGGCCAGGATCGCTGCGATCCTCGCTCTGGTCTCGGTGAGGGTCCCGCAAGCCACGCTCATCATATCAAGCACCCGGCGAGAGCGTTTGACCCAAATGCTCGATGCAGTGCACAAGGTCGGGACCATGATTTCACCCGAGGAAATCGCCGCGATTTTTACGAGGGAAGCACGTCCATGACCGCGCTCACCATCCGCCCCGAAAAGCCCGCCGACCATGCACAGATTGCGGTGCTGACCGATGCAGCCTTTGCCGAAGTCGAGCATAGCGACGGCAGCGAGGTGCGGATCGTCGAAGGTTTGCGGCAGGATGGCGATCTCGCCCTCTCGCTGGTCGCGGAAGACGGCGAGCGGATTATCGGCCACGTTGCCGTGTCGCCCGTCACTATCTCGGACGGGAACGAGGGTTGGTACGGACTAGGCCCGATCAGCGTATTGCCGCAGCACCAGCGCGAAGGCGTCGGATTGCGGCTGATGCAGCGGGCGATTGCGGACATGCGCGAAATGGGCGCGAAGGGCATCGTCCTGCTTGGCGAGCCTGCCTATTATTCGCGTTTCGGCTTCGAGCACGACCCGAAGCTCACCTATCCCGGACCTCCGCCCGATTATTTCCAGCGTCTGGTGCTCGACGGCGATGCGCCGGGCGGGACCGTGCGTTACGCGCCCGCTTTCGGCTGAAGCCGCTTGCCGATCGCTTGTCCCATGCGGACGGCATCGCCAGCTTTCAGCGAGGTATCCCATTCGACCTTGCCGGGTTCGAAGAGCAGCACCACGGTCGAGCCGAGGATGAAGCGGCCCATTTCATCGCCCGCCGCGAGCTGGTGGGCGGTCGGCTCGAAGCTTTCGCGCACGAGCCGCGGATGGTGCGTTTCGACGAGGCCCGACCAAACGGTCTCGATCCCTGCCACGATCATCGCGCCGACCATGACGCTGGCGAATGTACCGTCGGGGCCGGTGAAGATGCAAGCCAGCCGCTCGTTGCGCGCGAAAAGCCCGTCGACATTCTCCGCCGTGACCTGGTTCACCGAGAACAATTCGCCCGGGACATAGGTGGTCGACGCCAGCGACCCTTCTGCGGGCATGTGGACGCGGTGATAGTCGCGGGGCGAAAGGTAGATCGTTGCGAAACTGCCGCCTTCGAAGCGCCTGGCTGCTTCCTCGTCGCCGCCGAGCAATTGTGCGGCGGTGAAGTGCCGCCCCTTGGCCTGGAAGATGCGTCCTTCCTCGATCCGTCCGATCTGGCTCACCGCACCATCGGCGGGGCTCAGGATTTGCGTCGTACTATCTGCCAGCGGGCGCATGCCGGGCTTCAGTTCGCGCGTGAAGAAGTCGTTGAAGCTCCTGAACTCCTCCACTCCGCGCGCGGCCTGGCTCATGTCGACATCATAGGCATCGATGAAGCGGCGGATGAGCAGGTTCTTGAGCCACGGAACCTCGGAGGAGGCGATCCTGCCAGCTCCGCGCGAGACGGCGTGGTGGGGGAGCGCATGCTGGAGCCAGATGAAGGGTGAACTCATGGACAGGGCCTTGGACCGAGCCGCGCCTCAGCGCAACTGGCTGTCCTTGCTCCCGCGCCGGTTGATGCCCGATTGGCGCGTGGCAGCATCGCGCCCCGACTGGCACTGGACACAGGTGCGCACACCGGGGAGAGCCTCGCGCCGCTTCTCCGGAATCTCCTCGCCGCATTCATCACAATATTTCGCGCTTTCGCCGCGTGGCATGCGCGCGCGGGCGGCGCTGACTGCGTCGCTCACCGTATCGTCGATCTGGTCCTGAACCGCGCCATCGCGCGCCCAACCGCCTGCCATGAAAAGCTCCTTTGCGCCCTCAACGGGCGAGAAGCCGAGGGCGTTCCGTCAGAACAGCAGTGCGGCGAGAGGGATAAGGCCGACCGAAGCTGCCGCAACCGCCCCCACGATCCACTCGGGGATCCGCTGGGGGTTCGAGGCGGCCAGTTTTGCCATGAGGAAAGTTATACGGCGAAAAGGTTAAGAGCGGTGCAAGCCGCATCATGGTGAAACACCATAAAATTTTGCGGTTTCCTGCGCGGTAACCTTTGTCAGTCCCCCGAAGGCGGCCGTCCCCTGCGCGGCGGTTTCGATGGTTTCACCTCGATCCCGCGCGTCTTCAGGGCTTCGCGCAAGAGCATCTCGATCTGCGCATTGGCGCTGCGCAATTCATCTGCGGCAAGGCGCTCGACCGCGGCGTGGACCGCCGGGTCGAGACGCAAGGCAAAGGCTTTTTTCTGCGACATGGTGAAGCCTCAGCGCATCGGCCCGCCCTAGTAGAGCGAGCCCGTATTGATGACCGGATGCGCTTCCTTCTCTCCGCACAGCACGACCATCAGGTTGGACACCATCGCCGCGCGGCGTTCGTTGTCCATGTCGACGATATCGTCCTGCGCGAGCTTGGTCAGCGCATCCTCGACCATGCCGACCGCGCCGAGGACGATCTTGGCACGCGCCGCGATGATGGCATCGGCCTGCTGGCGCTTGAGCATGGCGCTGGCGATCTCGCTGGCATAGGCGAGGTGGGTGAGCCCCGCCTCGTCGACCACCACGCCGGCGACCTTGAGGCGGTCGTTGAGTTCTTCGAGCAGTTCGGCATTCACCACTTCGGCACCGCCGCGCAGCGTGACTTCCTCGCCCTCGAAATCGTCATAGGGATGGCGCGAGCCGACCGTACGCAGGCCCGCCTCGATCTGGATGTTCACGAATTCCTTGTAATCGTCGACGTCGAAGCTCGCCTGCGCCGTATCGCGCACGCGCCACACCACGTTGCAGGCGATCTCGATCGGGTTGCCGCGCAGATCGTTGATCTTCACGCGTTCGGAATGGATGTTGTGGGCGCGGGCGGAAATCTTCTTCTTGCCCATCCACGGCCAGACCCAACGCAACCCCTCGGTACGTTCGGAGCCCTTGTATTCGCCGAACAGCGTGATGACCGCGGCCTGGTTGGGCTGGATCATGAAGAAGCCCGAGGCGAGGATGAGCACGCCGATGAGCGAGGCGAACAGCGTTCCCGCAAAGGCGACCTTGTCGCCCTTCGTCGGATAATCCCCGGGCGCCATGCCCGGTATGATGAAGGCGAGCGCTGCGAGTACCACCAACAGCACCAGCAGCATGATATAGCCATTGTAACTGGTCGCCGCGGTTTCGCGGCTGGTCTTCATTCCGGTCATTTCGACAGACATGAGTGTAACTCCTCCGATATAATTATGATATCATATTTATATCGCGAGGCGCAAATGTCAAATGATATCGCTCAGTGCCGCGCGATCTCCATCAGGAAGCGCTCGCCATAGGCTTCGAGTTTCTTGCCGCCGATGCCGCCGATCCGGCCCATTTCGGACATGGTCGATGGCCGCGCGGCGGTCATTTCGCGCAAAGTGCTGTCGTGGAAAATGACATAGGGCGGGACCTGCGCCTCGCTCGCCAGCTCGCGGCGCAGTTCGCGTAGCGCCTCGAACAGGGGATCGCCGACGGGGTTGGCCTCGTCTCCGCCGCGCCGACCCCGGCTGCGCTGGCGCTTCGGCGGGACAACGATTTCGACCTCGCGTTCGCCCTTGATGATCTCGCGGGCGCTGCCGCCCAGCGCCAGCCCGCCGTGCTCGGTCGGGACGAGGTCGCCGCGCGCCTGCAATGCGCGGCCCAATGGCTGGAGCAGGCGCGCGTCCTCGCCTTCCACGATGCCGTAAACGCTTAGCCGGTCGTGCCCGCGCTGGCGTATGCGGTCGTCCTCGGCGCCGGTGAGGACTTTTTGCAGATGCCCCATGCCGAAGCTCTGGCCGGTGCGATAGACGGCGGAAAGAAGCTTGCGGGCTAGCTCGGTCACATCGGTCACGCCCGGCTTGTCGAGGCAATTGTCGCAATTGCCGCAGGTCTCGGGTGGGTCCTCGCCGAAATGGCGGAGCAGCACGGCGCGGCGGCAATGCGGGGTCTCGACTAGTGCGGCAAGCGCATCGAGCCGCGCACGCTCGGCATTGCGGCGTTCCTCGTCCACCTCGGACAAGCGCATGCGTGCGGTGGCGAAATCGCCCGCGCCCCAGAACATCGTCGCCGCCGAGGGATCTCCGTCGCGGCCTGCACGGCCGGTCTCCTGGTAATAGGCCTCGATCGATTTCGGCACGCCGACATGCGCCACGAACCGCACGTCGGGCTTGTCGATGCCCATGCCGAATGCGACCGTGGCGACGATGACCATGTCTTCCGACACGACGAAGGCGGCCTGGTTGGCGGCGCGCGTCTCGGGGTCGAGACCGGCGTGATAGGGCAGGACCTTCCGTCCGGTCGAGGCCGCGAGCTTCTCGGCAAGGTCCTCCACCTTCTTCCGGGTCTGCGCATAGACGATGCCCGGCCCCGGCCTTTCGGTCATCAGCGTCGCGAGCTGGCGCACCGGATTGTCGCGGTGGCGGATGGCGTAGCGGATATTGGGACGGTCGAAGCCCGCCAGCACCAACCCGTCCTCGGGTATGCCGAGCTGGGTGAGCACGTCGGCGCGCGTCTGCCGGTCCGCCGTCGCTGTCAGCGCTAGGCGCGGGACTTGCGGGAAGGCGTCCATCAGTGGCCGCAGCATGCGGTAGTCGGGGCGAAAATCATGGCCCCATTCGGATACGCAATGCGCCTCGTCGATGGCGAAGAGCGCGAGTCTTGTCGAATTCAGGAAATCGCGAAAGGCAGGCTGGCTCGCGCGTTCGGGTGCGACATAGAGGAGGTCGAGCTCCCCGGCGCGGAAGGCGTCCTGCGTTTCGCGCCAGTCGGAATCGGCGCTGGTCAGTGTGGCGGCGCGGATGCCGTTTGCACGCGCCGAACGTAGCTGGTCGTGCATCAGCGCGATCAGCGGGCTGATGACCACGCAGGTGCCCTCAAGCATGGTCGAGGGAAGCTGGTAGGTCAGCGACTTGCCCGCACCCGTGGGCATCACCGCAAGGCTCGACCGGCCCGAAAGCGTGCGCTCGACCACCTCGGCCTGCCGCCCGCGGAAATCGTCGAAGCCGAATGTGGCGCGCAAGTGTTCGCGGGCAGTGTCGAGAGTGGCGACCATCCATCCCTGTTGCCACACGGCGCGCCCCGCGCAACCGTGCTCCGCGCATTTTCCCCTTGGCGAAGGAGCTTCCCTGCGATTAACCACGCCGCAGACCCAATCCCAAGGAGAATGCCATGAAATTCCATATCGCCGCCGTTGCTGCTGCCAGCCTCGCCCTCGCCGCCTGCGGCAGCTCGAACGACGCTTCGACCGAAGCTGAAGCCGACACCGTCGAAGTCGCTGCGGACGAAGCGATGGAGCCGGTCACCGAAGTGCCGGTCGCCGATCCGGCTGCCGATCTCGAGGCAGCTGCCGACGATGCGGCAACATCCGAGGCCGAAGCGGCATCGGTCCAGGCAGCAGGCGACGAGGCCGCTGCCACGGCCGAAGCCGCGCTCGACGCGATGAACGAAGAGTAATGCCGAAAAGGGGGCGGTGCGGCTGGTTCGCCCGCCCCTTTTCCGTAGCGGCTTTGGCAGCCGCACCAAGGGGAGATAGCATCGCCGCCATGAACCGACTCGTCCTGCTGCCCGCGCTGGCCCTGGTGGCCTGCAATTCCTCCACCGAAGGTGCCGATCCCGGCCCCGTCACACAGGAGGAGGCCGAGGCGCTGGACGACGCCGCCTCGATGCTCAACGAACAGCGGATGGTCTCGGAAACGCCCGTGCCGGAAGCCGGCGAGGAGGCAGGCGAATGAGCACTCCCAATCCCGGCATGGACCAGGACACTTTCGACCAGTTCCTCGAACAGCTCGAACGCTACGTCCGCGAGCGGCTGATCCCGGCTGAAAAGGACGTCATCGAGCAGGACAAAGTCCCCGACGATATCCTTGCCGAGATGAAGGACATGGGCCTGTTCGGCCTCACCGTGCCCGAAGACCATGGCGGCGCGGGTCTCAACATCACGCAATATGCGCGAGTAGTGCAGACCATGGCCTATGCCGCGCCGGCATTCCGCTCGATCTTCTCGATCAATGTCGGGATGTTCAACTCGGCGATCAAGAATGGCGGAACGGCAGAGCAGCAGGCCGAATGGTGGCCGCGCATCGCGGGCGGCGAGATCGCCTGCTTCGGCCTCACCGAACCCGGTAGCGGATCGGACAGCGCAGCGATGCAGACCATGGCGAGGCCAGACCCGGACGGGAATGGCTGGATCCTCAACGGCACCAAGCGCTACATCACCAATGCCCCGCATGCCGATGTCGCGCTGATCATGGCGCGCACGGAGAAGGAAGCGCTGCCCAAGAATGCGCATGTCTCCGCCTTCATCGTGCCGATGGATACGCCCGGCATCTCGACCGGCAGTCCGGACAAGAAGATGGGCCAGTCGGGCAGCCATATCTCCGACGTGATGCTCGACGACGTGCATGTGCCGGGCGAGGCGCTGCTAGGCGGCGAGACCGGGCAGGGCTTCCGCTTCGCCATGATGAGCCTCGACAATGGCCGCATCTCGGTCGGCGCGGCGAGCGCGGGCTATGCGCGCCGTGCGCTCGACAGCGCGATCAAATATGCGAACGAGCGGCAGGCCTTCGGCGAACCGATCGCCAATTTCCAGCTGATCCAGCAGATGCTCGCCGAAAGCTGGACCGAGATCTACGCTGCCGAGGCGATGATGGCGGACGTCACCGCCCGCGTCGATCGCGGCGAGGATACGGTGAAGCATGCCGCCGCGTTCAAGGTCTTCGCCTCCGAGATGTGCGGCCGCGTGGTCGACCGCGTTGTGCAGATCTATGGCGGGGCGGGCTATCTGGCCGAATACGATGCCGAGCGCTTCTTCCGCGATGCGCGCATCTACCGCATCTACGAAGGCACCACGCAGATCCTCCAGCTGCAGATCGCCAAGCGCATGCTGCGCGAATATGCCGCGGGCCTCTGAGGGGTGTATAACCTCCTAGGCGACCTCTCGATCATCGAGGCTTCCAGCTTCGTCGCCTCGCCCACCGCCGGATTGTATTGTGCGCAAATGGGCGCCGAGGTGATCCGCGTCGATCACAAGGAGGGCGGTCTCGATTACGACCGCTACATGCTGACGAAGGAAGGTCGATCGCTCAGCTGGGAGAACCTAAACCGGGCGAAGAAGTCGGTCGCGCTCGACTTGCGCAGCGGCGAAGGACGCGAGCTGCTGGTGGAACTGGCGGCAAAGACCGGCAATCTCATCACCAACCTGCCCGAGAGGAGCTTCCTCTCGCACGAGGCCGTGGCGGCGAATTGTCCCGACCTCGTCAGCGTGCGGATCATGGGCTGGCACGACGGGCGGCAGGCGATGGATTTCACCGTCAACGCGGCCAGCGGCTATCCGCTGATGTGCGGCCCGGAGGAATGGGACGAGGCAACCGCGCCGCCGGTCAACCAGGTGCTGCCCGCATGGGATTTCATTACCGGGGCCTACTGCGCCTTCGCGATGGTGTCCGCGATCCGTCACCGTGACCAGACGGGTGAGGGCAGCGAGCTTCGCGTTCCCCTGGGCGATGTCGCCATCGGCACGGTTGCCAATAGCGGGGCGATGGCCGAGATGCTCTATCGCGGCGGCGACCGCGAGCGATTGGGCAATGCCATCTGGGGCGCCTTCGGACGCGACTTCCGCACCAAGGACGGCGTGCGCTTCATGGTTGCCGCGCTGACGGCCAAGCAATGGGCTGGACTGGTGGCAGCCTTCGCACTCGAAAGTGAGATTGCCGCGCTCGAGCAGGAATGCGGCGTGCGTTTCGCAGATGGCGACGATCCGCGCTTCAGGCATCGCCATGCGCTGTTCGACCTGTTCCAGTCCCGCGCCGACACTATTGATTGGTCGGAACTGGAAACCCGCATGGGCGCTGAAGGCTGCACCTTCGAGCGCTATCGCACCATGCACGAGACAGCGAACGACCCGGTGCTGGTGCAGGACAATCCGCTCTTCATGCGCACTGCCGATAACCCCAGCGGCTTCGAATATCCGGCCACCCGCAGCTTCGCCAATATCCCGGGGCGCGGGGCGGGTGCGCCGGCGCCTGCACCCTATCTCGGGCAACATACCGAAGAGGTCCTTGCGACAAGGCTCGGCCTCTCATCGGGCGCGATCGGCGCCTTGGTCGACCGCGATATCGCCCGCCTTTCCGATAAGGACTGATGCATGACTGAATTACGCCGCGTAGCCATCTGCAAGCCGTTACGCACACCCGTCGGCAAGTTCCTCGGCAGCCTTGCCCCGCTCGAGGCGGGCGAACTGGGTGCGGTCATCATCAAGGCGCTAGTCGAGCGTTCGGGCATCGACCCTATGCGCATCGACGACGTGGTATTCAGCCAGGGCTATGGCAGCGGCGAGGCGCCGGCCATCGGACGCTGGAGCTGGCTCGCGGCGGGCTATCCGATTGAGGTGCCGGGTTTCCAGCTCGACCGGCGGTGCGGATCGGGCCTGCAGGCCGTCGCGACCGCGGCGATGATGGTGCAGACCGGCATGGCCGACTGCGTGCTCGCGGGCGGGGTCGAGAGCATGTCCAATGTCGAGCATTATACCACCAAGGCGCGGCATGGCTCTCGCCTCGGCGACATGGTGCTGTGGGACCGGCTGACGCGGGGGCGCCTGATGAGCCAGCCCATCGAGCGCTTCGGGGTCATCACCGGGATGATCGAGACGGCCGAGAACCTCGCCAAGGATTACGATATCAGCCGCGAGGCATCGGATGAATTTGCCGTGCGCAGCCATCTCAATGCAGCCAAGGCATGGGAGGAGGGCAAGTTCGACGAGCAACTCGTGCCGGTCGAGATCCCCCAGCGGCGCGGCGACCCGGTCCTCTTCGCAAAGGATGAAGGCTTCCGCGCCGATGCGAGCATGGAAGTTCTGTCCGCGCTGCGCCCGATCGACGGCAAGCGCGATCCCGATGCCATCGTCACGGCTGGCAATGCCAGCCAGCAGAACGATGCGGCCGCTGCCTGCCTCGTGGTGGCCGAGGACAAGGTGGAGGAGCTCGGCCTCGAACCGATCCTGTGGTTCCATTCGTGGAGCGCTGCAGGTTGCGATCCATCGCGCATGGGCATCGGCCCGGTCCCGGCGGTCGAGCGGCTCTTTGCTAAAAACGGCCTCGGCTGGGATGATATCGGCCTCATCGAGCTCAACGAAGCGTTCGCCCCGCAAGCGCTGGCGGTAATGAAGGGCTGGGGTTTCGCCGATAACGACAGCCGCCGCGAGATCGTCAACGTCAACGGCTCGGGCATTTCGCTCGGCCACCCCATCGGCGCGACCGGAATCCGCATCCTTGCCGACATGGCGCACGAGATGCAGCGGCGCGAGGTGCGCTACGGGCTTGAGACCATGTGCATCGGTGGCGGACAGGGCATGGCCGCCGTGTTCGAACGCGCGGCCTAGGGTCAGGACTCATTACTGGCGCGGAGCGTGGTTGGGAGCAATTGGCCACAGCGGAGCGGTGTGCGAGAAACGGGAGCGCAGGAAATGCCGTGGCATTTTCAAGCTTTCGTGACGCTGCACAGTGGCCAATTGACTCAATCCTCAGGACGGCAAAATGATTTCGATCTCGAACAAAACCGCGTTTGCAAAGGCAATGAGCCTATGCTGCACGCAGTTTCGCCCGATATCTTCGTCATTTTGCCGCCACGCCCGTGCCAGTAATGAGTCCTGACCCTAGCTTTCGGGGAAATTCTCGATCGGCTTGAGGACGCCGTAGGTCTCTTCGAGCGGCTCGCTGCCCAGGTCGGGAAAGTCGATTGCGGCAGGCTCGCATTGGGTATCGGGCAGGCGGTCGAGCAGGTCGCGCACCAAAGTCAGCCGCCCGCGTTTCTGGTCGTTGAAATCTACGAGCGTCCACGGCGCCCATTCGGTATGCGTGGCGCGTAGCATCTCCTCCCGCGCGTTAGTGTAGGCATCGTATTTGTCGCGCGCGGCGAGGTCGATGGGAGAGAGCTTCCAGCGTTTCAGCGGGTCTTCGAGCCTCTCGCGCAGCCGCTCTTCCTGGCGCTCCTGGTCCGCGCCGAGCCAGTATTTGAACAGCAATATGCCATCGTCGACGAGCATCTTTTCGAAGGTCGGTACCTGATCGAGGAATCGCTCGACCTGCTCGGGCTCGGCGAATCCCATCACCTTTTCGACGCCTGCCCGGTTGTACCAGCTGCGGTCGAACAGCACGATTTCGCCCGCCGTCGGCAGGTGTGCGACATAGCGCTGGAAATACCACTGGCCCTGTTCGTCCTCGGTCGGCTTGCCCAGCGCGACGATGTGGCACTGGCGCGGATTCAGCCTTTCGGACACCGCGCGGATCGCGCCGCCCTTGCCCGCGGTATCGCGCCCTTCGAACAGCACGACGATGCGCTGGCCTGTCACCCGCGCCCAGCGCGCCATGGCCACCAGCTCCTCCTGCATCGGCTCCAAAGCCGCTTCGTAATCCTTGCCCTTCACCCGTGGCTCCTCCCGATTTGTATGCGGCCGCCAAAAAGACTATCTAGCGCAACGATATGGCTACGCTAGCAGAACCCGAACAGGACTTTACCCGGCTTCCCGAAATGCCGGAGGATGTCTTTACCGCGCCGCTGAAGAAACCGGACCACGTCGGCGACGACTGGCTGGAGCCCAAGCAGACCGAGTATTCGTCCGAGGACGATGCGATCTGGAATGACCTGTTCGCGCGCCAGATGGACATGCTGCCCGGGCGCGCTGCGAGTTCCTTCATGGCGGGGCTGCAGAAACTGAACCTCAATCGCGGCGGCGTGCCCGAGTTCGGCAAGCTGAGCGAGGATCTGGGGGCGCTGACGGGCTGGAGCGTGGTGCCCGTGCCGATGCTCATCCCCGATCACGTATTCTTCTGGCACCTTGCCAACCGCCGCTTCCCGGCGGGCAATTTCATCCGCACGCGCGAGACCTTCGACTACATCCAGGAACCCGACGTGTTCCACGATGTCTTCGGCCATGTGCCGATGCTGACCGATCCGGTCTATGCCGACTACATGCAGGAATATGGCAAGGCCGGCTGGAAGGCGATGCGCTACAACCGGCTGAAGGCGCTGGGTTCGCTCTACTGGTACACGGTCGAATTCGGCCTGATCGAGGAAAAGCCGGGCGACATTCGCGCCTATGGTGCGGGCATCCTGTCGGGTCCGACCGAGGCGGTCTATTCGGTCGAGGCCGAAAGCCCCAACCGGATCATGCTCAACGTCGACCGCGTGATGCGCACCGATTACGTGATCAGCGATCTGCAGCCGACCTATTTCGTCATTCCCAGCTTCGAGGACCTTTACCGCCAGACGGTGGAGCGCGATTTCGACAAGCTCTACAAGAGCCTCGGGGCAGGGTTCACCTATGCCAATACCGCGGTGATCGACGTAGATTACGTGGTCAATCGCGGCACGCTCGAATACACGCTGCGCGGGGGCAGGGGCAGCGGCGCGAAACCTGTCTAGGGCAAAAGGAAAGGGCCCCGGATCGCTCCGGAGCCCTTCGATAATTATTCCCGAAGGAATGGACTGGCTTACATGCCGTCCATTTCGTCGGCCTGCTCTTCCAGAGCGTCTTCGACGTCGTCAGCCTGCTCGTTGAGAGCATCGGCTTCGGCTTCCATGCCGGCTTCTTCAGCAGCGTCGGCCTGGTTTTCGAGATCGGTTTCCATGGCTTCAGCCTGGTCTTCCATGGCTTCTTCCTGCGGGCCGTCACATGCGGCAAGGCCGAGGCTCAGGGCAGCGGCAGAAGCGACGAAAGCGGTCTTTGCGAATTTCATTTGGGTATCCCCTTGAGTGGTTATGATCGCGTCTCCGGCGTGTCCGGATGCAATCTTCATGGCTAAAATGTGTCAGGGCGGCGATTGGTTCCGCCGCTGCAAAAGAAAACGGCCCGAAAGCGCTTCCGGGCCGTTTCTTTTTCCTATGGAACAGCGTCTTAGTTGACGGCTTCTTCCATGCCCTCGGTCATCGCATCGGTGTCGCCTTCGGCAGCATCTTCGATGTCGTCGGCCTGGGCTTCCATGGCGTCGGCTTCTTCGTCGCTGATCATGCCGGCATCTTCCATGTCGTCGGCCTGAGCTTCCATGGCTTCAGCTTCTTCTTCAGCAGCTTCTTCTGCCGGGCTGTCGCAAGCGGCGAGGCCGAGGCTGAGGGCTGCGGCCGAAGCGACGAGGGTAGCTTTGGTGAACTTCATTATGATTCCCCTTTTTTAAAGGGACTCGCGGCGCTGGCCGTCTGTCCCGGATCGAATGGATAACGTGTGGCTAAATTATGGCAAGGCTCTTGCGCGAAGGACATTGTAGAGCGCGATCAGCACGATAGCGCCGAGCATCGCCCACATCAGCGTGCTGGCCCGGATCGCGCCGAGGAATACACCGCCCGAAGTGGCCATGCCCACGCCCAGCGAACCGACGACACCGGCCACGACATTCCGCAGAATTCCGCGCCCGTCTTCGATCTGCAAGGCGATCGTCGCCAGCCAGCCGAGCAAGGCTCCGGTAACGATCAGGATAATCAGGCCCATTCAAACTTCCTTACGTGCGTATTCCGCACTCCAATCCACACAGCTGCCGAATGGTTCCGCAAATGCGACGAACAGCGCCGGACAAAGGCCTAGAGAAGGGTCAGCAAGGCCACGCCCAGGATGACGCGATAGACAACGAAGACCAGCATCGAGGCCTTCTTCAGGAAGTTCATCAGGAACATCATCGTGGCAAGCGCGGTGAAGAAGGTCAGCACGCCCGATACGAGCGCATCCTGCTGCATCTGGGCGGTCGCCTCCGACAGGTCGAAAGCGGCGAGGAGGCCCGCCCCGAAAACTGCGGGAATGGCCAGCAGGAAGGAAAAACGGGCCGATTCGACGCGTCCGTAGCCAAGAGCGCGCGCGGCGGTCATCGTCGCGCCCGAGCGGCTGGTGCCGGGAATCAGTGCCAGCGCCTGAGCCAGCCCGACGAGAATAGCGTCCTTGAGGCTCATGTCCTCATAGGCCTTGGTTTGCTTGCCGAACTTGTCGGCGAGGCCGAGCAATATGCCGAAGATGATGAGATTGGTCGCGACGAGATCGGTCGAGCGGAAACCTTCGAGATAGCCGCCCAGCTTGATGAACAGCCCGGCGAGCACGGCGGGGATCGTGCCGATCGCGATGAACCAGAACAGCCGGCGCTGCTCGTCATCCTTGCCGAGGCCAACGCTCGCGAAACCGCCGCGCGCGAGGCCCATCACGTCCTTGCGGAAATAGAGTATGATCGCGAGCAGCGAGCCGACATGCACCGCCACATCGATCAGCGGGCCCTGGTCGGGGAAATCGGTCAGCTTCGGGATGAGGATCAGGTGTCCCGACGAGGAAATCGGCAGGAACTCGGTGATCCCCTGGACGATCGCGATGATCAATTCTTGAAGGAAAGTCATGGGTTCACTCCCATGAAGAAAGGGCGGAGCAAGTCAAGCGACCTGCTCTGCCCTTCTATCGTTTTGCGCCGCGGCGCGACTTACCAGATACGGATCCGTTCTTCGGGCGGCAGGTACATGTCGTCGTCTTCGGTCACGCCGAAAGCTTCGTACCATTCGTCCATGTTGCGCACGACGCCGTTGGTCCGGTATTCTTCGGGACTGTGCGTGTCGGTGCGCAGGCGGTTGCGATAGTTTTCCTCGCGCTGCTGCGAACGCCATACCTGCGCCCAGGCAAGGAAGAAGCGCTGGTCGCCGGTGAAGCCGTCGATCACGGGGACTTCCTGTCCTTCGGTAGCGATCTTGTAGGCCCGGTAGGCGAGGCTGAGGCCGCCAAGGTCGCCGATATTCTCGCCCAGCGTGAGGCGGCCGTTGACGCAGGTCTCGCCGGAATCCAGCGGGCAGAAGGCGTTATACTGCTCGACAAGCGCATTGCCGAGTTCGTCGAAAGCAGCGCGGTCGGCATCGGTCCACCAGTTCTCAAGCGCGCCGGTCGAATCGAACTTCGAACCCTGGTCGTCGAAACCGTGGCCGATTTCGTGGCCGATGACGCCGCCGATGGCTCCGTAGTTTACCGCAAGGTCTGCATTCGCGCCGAAGAACGGCTGCTGCAGGATTCCTGCCGGGAAGACGATCTCGTTCTTCAGCGGGTTGTAATAGGCGTTCACCGTCTGCGGCAGCATGCCCCATTCGGTCCGGTCGATCGGCTGGCCCAGCTTGTCGAGCATATCGCGCCATGCCCAGTGCGCTGCCGCCATGCGGTTGCCAAGCGGGTTACCTGCTTCGATGGCGAGGCCCTCATAGGTTTCCAGATTGTCGCGATAGCCGATCTTCGGGTCGAAGCTGGTGAGCTTGGCCATGGCCTGCTCCTTGGTCTCCTCGCCCATCCAGTCGATTTCGTCGATCGACTGCGCCATTGCCTTGCGCAGATTGGCGACCAGCTCGTCCATCGCGGCCTTGCTGGCCGGCGGGAAGTAACGCTCGACATAGGTTGCGCCCAGCAGTTCGCCGAGCATTCCTTCAGTCGAACCGATGGCACGCTTCCAGCGCGGGCGCTGTTCGGGCGTGCCGCGCAGCTTGTTGCCGAAGAAGGCGAAACTCGCCTCGTCGAAGCGGGTCGGCAGGATGGAGGCATTGTTCGAGAGGAACTGCGCGACGGTCCACGCCTTCAGCGTGTCGATGGGCGTACCCTGAAGCAGGCCAAGCATGCCTTCGAAGCCGCTGCCCAGCTTGTCCATGGTTTCCGCCGTCAGGCCGAGTTCCTTGGCGCGCTCCTCGCTCGGGCGCAGGTTGAAGACGATCAGGCGGTCGGTCTCCCCGAAGCCGCTCGCTTCGACCATGGTGGCAATCGGGAAGTCGCCCGCAAGCTCGCGCAGTTCGGCGGGCGTAAAGGGGTTGTAGATCAGGTCGAGGTTGCGGCTCGCTGCCCGGTCAGAGGCAATCTCGCGCGCAATCGTGTCTTCCATCTCGTATACCGCGGTCGCGGTGGCTTCCGGATTGGCATAGCCTGCTTCGGTGAAGAGGAAGGTCAGATATTCGCGATAGGCGGCCTTGATGCCTTCGCCCTTCTCGGTTTCGTCGAGGTAATAATCGCGGTCGGGCATGCCGAGGCCGTCCGAGCCGAGATATACCGAATAGCGATCCGGCTCCTTGGCATCGACTTCAACCTGCCCGCCGAGCGGCGAGGGATAGCCCGGGGTCGACCACAGGGTCACGAGACCTTCCAACGTGTCGGCGGCCATGATGCGATCGAGATAGACCTGCGCCGGGGCGAGGCCGGCAGCGTCGATGGCATCGGTGTCGAGGTAGGAGCGGTACGCATCGACGAGGCGCTTCTCGTCGGAGGTCAGCGCGGCCGCGTCCTTCTTCATCAGGTCATCCATCAGCGCCTTGACGTCGGAAACCGACTTTTCGCCCAGCAGGGTGAAGGCACCGAAGCGGCTATATTCGGACGGCAGCGGATTGGCGTCGAGCCACTTCTGGTTGGCATAGGCGAAAAAGTCGTCGCCCGGATCGATGTCTTCCGACAGCAGCTTGGGGTCGACCCCCCATTCGCCGAAGCTCATCGTGGGCGCGGCAGTGGCCTCGGCAGCCGCATCTTCGGCGACGGCGGGAGCGCTCAGCGCAAGGGCCAGAGCGGACGCTCCGAGGGCAAGGATTCTGGTCTTCATGTAAATTTCTCCGGTCAGTCCCGGTCGTGCACGCTCCCCTAAGCGCACATGCGACCATGCAACGACCTCTATCAGCTATTTGGGCCGGGAGTCGCGGTTCATCGACGATTTACGCCTATTGATCGATGGATCAGGCGGTCTCGTGCCCGAACTGGAGCTGCGCAAGGCGAGCGTAGAGGCCGCCGTTTGCTGCCAGCTGGTCGTGCGTTCCCTGCTCGACCAGGCGGCCTTCCTCCATCACCACGATCCGGTCCGCCGCGCGCACGGTGGCGAGGCGGTGGGCGATGACCAGCGTGGTGCGGTCTTCCATGAGGTGGTCGAGCGCATCCTGTACCAGTCGCTCGCTCTCGGCATCGAGTGCGCTCGTCGCCTCGTCGAGCAGCAAGATCGGCGCATCGCGCAGGAGCGCGCGGGCGATGGCGATGCGCTGGCGCTGGCCGCCCGATAGCTGTGTCCCGTTCTCACCCAGATAGGTATCGAGGCCCCGAGGCAGGCGTTCGAGGAATTCTGCGGCATTGGCTGCGCGGGCTGCCGCCCAGATCTGCTCCTCGCTCGCATCCCAATTGCCGTAGCGCAAATTGTCGCGCGCGCTGGCGGAGAACAGCACGCCTTCCTGCGGGACGAAAGCGATGCGCCCGCGCACTTCGGCAGGATCGGCCTTGGTAAGCGGGATGCCGTCGAGCCTGATCGTGCCCGATTGCGGGTCGTAGAACCGCTCGGCGAGCTGGAAAATGGTCGACTTGCCGCCGCCCGATGGGCCGACGATGGCGACGGTTTCGCCCGGCTCGACCTCGAGCGTAAAGTCCACCAGCGCGGGTGTTTCCGTCCGCGTTGGATAGTGGAAGGTCACGTTGCGGAAGGACAGGCTGCCGCGCGGTGGGCTGGGCAGCGCCATCGGGTTTTCCGGCGCGGCGATGCCGGGCTGCTCTGTAAGCAGCTCGGAGAGGCGGCTGGCCGCGCCGCTTGCGCGAAGCAGATCGCCATAGACTTCGGTGAGCGCGCCGAAAGCGCCTGCGACCAGACCTGCGGTAAGCACGAAGGCGGCGATGGTGCCGCCCGAGATCGTGCCTTCATTGACGGCCTCCGCGCCGGTCCAGACGAGCATGGTGATGCCGCCGAAGACCACGAAGATGATGATCGCGGTGAAGGCCGCGCGGATGATGATGCGGCGCTTGGCGACGGTGAAGGTGCGCTCCACCGCCTCGCGGAAGCGGCCCTGCTCGCGGCTTTCCTGGTTGAAGCCCTGGACGATTTTCATCGCGGATAGCACTTCGGTCACCATTGCGCCGATATCGGCCACGCGGTCCTGGCTGGTGCGGCTGACCTTGCGCAGTCGCCGCCCGAACAGGGTGATGGGCACCACGATCGCCGGGATGATCAGCAGCATCCCCATGGTGAGACTGGGGACGAGAAAGAAGAGGTAGATCGTGCCACCGATCGCCACCAGCGTATTGCGCAGCGCGACCGAGACCGTGCTGCCGACGGTCGTCTCGATCAGCGCAGTATCGCTGGTCATGCGGCTGGAAATTTCCTTGGGGCTGTTTTCTTCGTAGAAGCCAGGCGCGAGCCGCAGCAGGTTTTCCTGCACCCGCATGCGAACGTCGGCGACCACGCGCTCGCCCAGCCAGCTGACGAAATAGAAGCGCATAGCCGTACCGGCCGCAAGAACGCAGACGATCATCAGCAGGTAACGGAACCAGCGCTCCATCTCGCCCGGATCGCCGTCTGCGCCAAATCCGCTGTCGATGACCATCTTGAAGCCGGCGGGGATCGCCAGCGTCGCTGCCGCCGTGATAAGCAACGCGACAAGCGCCAGCGCCACGTGGCCGGGATATTTGCGCATTGCGCCAAAGACCATTGCCAGCGGACGCAGGTCGCGCTTCTCGCGTTCGCCCTTGCGCCGGAAAAGCCCGCGTTTCTGTTTCGGATTGCTGCCCGTCTCGTCCATCGCCGCCCAACTAGGCCCGGGGCGCGGCAAAATCCACAGGCGAAAGGCGTATATGGCACTTTTACCCTATTTGTGCATTGCACAATGACGTTTCTACCGTCACAAAGTCCGCTTTCGGACGGGCCGCAGCATAGAAAACAAGAGCGCGGCCAGCAGGGGACGCATTGAATGCTGTATCACGTACACGAATTGCAGAAGAGCTGGCTGTCGGGCGCCAGCACATGGGCCTCGATCGGCGCGGAGATGCTCTCCAACCCGGCGCTGCCCTTTGGCTACATGGGCATGGGTCCGATGGCGGCGAGCGCGCTCGAGGTCTTTGCGCACGCAACCGCCACCTATGGCAAGCCCGCCTGGGGCATCGAGACTGTCGAGAAGGATGGCAGGCATCACCCGGTCGTTGAGGCCACCGTCGTCAACAAGCCCTTCGGCGATCTCAAGCGCTTCCGCCGCGAGGATTTGCCCGAGGATGCGCCGCGCCTCCTGATCGTCGCGCCGATGAGCGGGCACTTCGCCACGCTGCTGCGCGGTACGGTCGAGCGGATGCTGCAGAACTACACCGTCTACGTCACCGACTGGGCTGATGCGCGCAACGTGCCGCTGCACGAGGGCCATTTCGACCTCGACGATTACATGGATTACGTGATCGAGTTCCTCGAGCATATCGGCCCCGGCGCGCACGCCATGGCGGTATGCCAGCCCTCGGTTCCTGTGTTTGCCGCCACCGCGATCATGAACCGCGACGGGCACGAATGCGCGCCGAAGACGCTGACCATGATGGGTGGACCGATCGACACGCGCTGCTCGCCCACCAGCGTCAACGACCTCGCGATGGAGCGCCCGATCGAGTGGTTCCGTCACAATGTCATCGCCACTGTCCCGATGCAGTATCGCGGCGCAGGGCGGCAGGTGTACCCCGGCTTCATGCAGCTCGCCGGCTTCATGAGCATGAACCTCGGCAATCACATGATGAGCCATTACGAGATGTTCAAACACCTCACGGTCGGCGACGAGGCCTCCGCGCAGGCGACGAAGGATTTCTACGACGAGTACCGCAGCGTCTGCGACATGACAGCGGAATTCTACCTCCAGACGGTGCAGGAGGTCTTCCAGGACCACTCGATCCCCAACGGCACCTTCATGCATCGCGGCAAGCGCATCGACCTCGGCGACATCACCGGTACCGCGCTGTTAGCCATCGAGGGCGAGCGCGACGATATCTCGGGGCTGGGCCAGACCCGCGCTGCGCTGGAGCTGACGCCGAACCTCGATGCCTCGAAAAAGCGCTACTACATGGCCGAAGGTGCCGGGCATTACGGCATCTTCAACGGCAGCAAGTGGCGCGGCAAGATCGCCCCCGTGGTAGAGGAATTCATTGCGGCGCATGGGTGAGAGTTGTCACACTACGGTTGAATGAATCTAATGGGCGACGCTGGGCATGTATGAAGAAGAGGGTGATACCGCTCACATCTCCTTCCAATGGGTAGTCGGCGATACGAAAGCGCACGAACAGAATGTGCGCGAGATGATCGGTTTTGACCACTCCTACGCAATTGCGATTTTCTCGCGGGTGGTTGCATTTGTCCTTACCTATTTCGTGGCGAAGGCCTTGCTGCCGGATACCGATTTTTTCGTGCTGATTTGGATCGTGCTGGCCGCCAGCCTCTCGATATGGGTCTCGCTCGGGGTTGAGATTTTTCTCATTAGAATGCTTGAACGATTGCAAGCAGTCGATCCCAAACGAGTTGGTTGGAATTCTGTTTGGCTGGATTCTTCGGGGGTCTCCTGGAGCACCGAAACCAGCGAGGACTATACAAGCTGGCTTGGTGTTATCGATGTAATCGAGCAAGAAGGTTCACTTTGGATCAAGACCGGACCGGCTCATGGATATTACATTCCGCCGAGAGTCTTCGCGTCCGTAGAAGAACTTACGAATTGCAAAAAACTAATCGAGAAACTGAGGAACGACCCCGTACCTCCGAAGCATCTTGTTGGGACCAGCGATGGCATGGTCAAGCACTGAGAGCACTGTGAGCTCGCGCGCTTGAGCTCCTTGGCCGGGGGAAATTTCTCGCCCGGCGATCACCCCAATCTCTCCGCATGCCACGCCACATGTTCGGCCATGAAGGTCGAGATGAAGTAATAGGAGTGGTCGTAGCCCTCCTGCATGCGGATTTCGGCGGGGATGCCGGCCTTGGCACATGCCATCGAGAGCAGGCCGGTCTTGAGCTGCTTTTCGAGGAAGTTGTCCGCCGTGCCCTGGTCGACCAGCAGGTGATCGAGCCGCGCGCCGTTATCGATCAGCGCGACTGTGTCGTACTCGGCCCAGGCCTCGCGGTCCTCACCGAGATAGCGTGACAGCGCCTTCTCGCCCCATGGCACCTTGGAGGGCGCGACGATGGGGGCGAAGGCGCTTACCGAGCGGAAGCGTCCGGGATTGCGCAGCGCGATTGTCAGCGCGCCGTGCCCTCCCATCGAATGGCCGGTGATGCCCTGGCGCGCCATGTCGGCGGGGAAGTTTGCCTCGACCAGTGCGGGCAACTCGTCCTCGACATAGCTGCGCATGCGGTAGTGCTTCGACCACGGCTCGCGGGTTGCATCGACATAGAAGCCCGCGCCCTTGCCAAAATCGTATTCCTCCGCCGCATCGGGCACGGCCTTGCCGCGCGGGCTGGTGTCGGGCGCGACGAAGATCACGCCATGCTCGGCACAGGCGGCGCGATATTCGCCCTTCTCGGTGACATTGGCATGCGTGCAGGTGAGGCCTGAGAGATACCACAGCACCGGCAGCTTCGCGCCCTCTTCATGCGGCGGGACATAGACCGAGAACATCATCTCCGTCTCCGTCGCCTCCGACTGGTGGGTGAGGACGAACTGGTCACCGCCATGGGCCTTGTTCTGCGAGAGGTATTCGAGCGTCATGCGGTCTCCTGAACCGGGATTTCTGCGATCAGCGGCGCATGGCCCCACTCTTCGAGCAGCCGCAAGCAATCCGCGCCGGACAGGCCGATGGTCGCGGTGTTGCGAAGCGGGTGGACGTTGATGCGCTCAGCATCAGCAAGGCCGCGGTCGAGCACCACGGTGATGCTGCCGGGTTCGGCGTGTATCGCACCAAGCGGCGTTACCGACCCGGGCGTAAGGCCGAGCAGTCGCTCCATGTCCTCTGGCTTGCCGAAGCTCACCCGCTTGCAGCCGATGGCTTGGGGAAGCGCCTTCAGGTTTACGCGCATTTCGGCAGGCACGGTGACCAACCAGAACGCGCCGCCCGCATCCTTGAGGAACAGATTCTTGGTATGCTCGCCGGGGATCGCGGCCTTGATCCCGCGGCTTTCCTCGACGGTGAACACCGCCTCGTGTTCGTGATGCTCGAAGGGGATCGCGAGCGAGGCCAAATCCGCCCGCAATCCTTCTTCGCCGCGCAGCCTATCGCTCAATCGGTGACCCGGTGCAGTGCGCACAGCTTGTTGCCGTCCGGATCGCGCAGATAGGCGAGGTACATCTTCATGCCGCCGCCTTCGCGGATGCCGGGCGGGTCTTCGATCGATGTGCCGCCGGCTTCGACGCCCGCTGCGTGCCAGGCATCTGCCTGTTCGGGGGTCATCGCGAAACCGATGGTGCAGCCATTGCCGTGGGTTGCCGGCTGCCCGTCGATCGGCGGGGTGACGAGGAAAATCCCGCCATTGTGCATGTAGACCAGCCGGCCCTTGGGATCGAGGCTGCCCTCGCGCCCGCCCATCGCCTTGAAGGTGGCGTCATAGAACTTTTTCGAGCGGTCGATATCGTTCGAACCGACCATCATGTGCGAATACATTTCTCGTCTCCTCAAAAATCCTGTCAGTCGTAGACCACCACACTGCGGATGCTCTCGCCCGCATGCATCAGGTCGAAGGCCTGGTTGATCTCTTCCAGTTTCAGGACGTGGGTGATCATGGGGTCGATCTGGATCTTGCCGTCCATGTACCAGTCGACGATCTTCGGCACGTCGGTCCGACCCTTGGCCCCGCCGAAGGCCGTGCCGCGCCAGTTGCGGCCCGTCACCAGCTGGAAGGGGCGCGTCTCGATGGTTTTGCCGGCCTCGGCCACGCCGATGATGATCGATGTGCCCCAGCCCTTGTGGCAGCATTCCAATGCCTGACGCATCACGTCCGTATTGCCGGTGCAATCGAAGCTGTAATCCGCCCCTCCGTCGAGCATTTCGACCAGTGTCGCCACCACGTCGCCCGCATCTTTGGGGTTCACGAAGTCGGTCATGCCGAACTTCTCGCCCCATTCTTTCTTGCTGTCGTTGATGTCGACCCCGACGATCCGGTCCGCGCCCGCCATCTTCGCGCCCTGGATCACGTTGAGGCCGATCCCGCCCAGCCCGAAGACCACGACATTGTCGCCCGGCCTGACCTGCGCGGTATTGACCACTGCGCCCACGCCGGTTGTCACGCCGCAGCCGATGTAGCAGCTGGTCTGGAACGGCGCGTCCTCGCGGATTTTCGCCACTGCGATTTCGGGCAGTACGGTGAAGTTCGAGAAGGTCGAGCAGCCCATGTAATGGTAGATCGGCTTGCCTTGGTAGCTGAACCGCGTCGTCCCGTCGGGCATGAGGCCTTTCCCTTGCGTTCCGCGGATGGCGCTGCACAGGTTCGTCTTGCCCGAAAGGCACATTTTGCACTGGCGACATTCGGGCGTGTAGAGCGGGATGACATGGTCGCCCGGCTTGACGCTGGTCACGCCCTTGCCGACCTCGCGCACGATCCCTGCGCCTTCATGGCCCAGCACGCTGGGGAAGATCCCCTCGCTGTCCAGCCCGTCGAGCGTATAGGCGTCGGTGTGGCAGATGCCCGTCGCCTTGATTTCGACCAGCACCTCGCCGTTTTTCGGCCCATCGAGATCGAGTTCGACGATCTCCAGCGGCTGTTTGGCCTCGAACGCAACGGCGGCACGGGTTTTCATCTGAAACGAATCTCCTCTTCCGCAATCGGTAGGCACGGCGAAGGGCAGCGGCAAGTTGCTTTGTGTTAAGACTTGCGCGCATAGGGCTGGCCTTATGAAGATCATCGCACCGCTCGTCGCACTCGCCCTTGCCGCTCCTGCCCTCGCGCAGGAAGACGCTCCCGCCAGCCCGCAGCTCTCGCTCGAGCAGGCGACCAACCTGCGCTGCGGCGTGGTGTTCGGCACGGTCGCGGCGGCGCAGGACCGGGGCGAGGAAGCCGCGCTCGAGCTTCCGGCCATGAAGGAGCGCGGCCGCGAGTTTTTCGTGCGCACCACCGCGCAGCTGATGGACGATGAAAACCTCGACCGCGATGCGGTAAAGGCGCTTGTCTTCGGCCAGGTCGAGGAAATCGTCGCCACCGATTTCACCGATGTGGCGGAGGAATTCCCGGCCTGCCTGCTGCTGCTGGAGGCCTCGGGCCTCTAAATCCCCGCGTTCAGCCCCCTTTCAGCGAGCTTTTGCTAAACCGCGAAAGTCGCAGAAAACCGGGGGATTCCCATGCGTAAACTTGTCCTGACCGCCCTTTCCGCTGCCGCGATCGCCGCGCCTGCACCCCTGCTCGCGCAGGATGCCGAGGCAGACGAACCGCTTGCGCTGGAAGATCCCGAAAAGCCCTTCTCCGAAATGGCGGAGAAGATGAAGGACCCCGAGCGCCAGCGCCAGATGGCGCTGATGCTGCGCACGATGAGCGAAGTCCTGCTCGACATGCCGCTCGCCCCGATGATGGAGGCGATGGGCGAGATGTCGAAGGACATGACCGGCAAGGATATGCCGGATGTCGACCCCGACGCCACACTGCGTTCGATGTCGCCTCAGGCCGAGCGGATCCCTGAAGAAATCGAGGAGAACCTGCCGCGCGCGCTCGATGCGATGGGCTCGATGGCCGAGGCGTTCGAGAAGATGATGCCCGCCCTGCAGGAAATGGGTGAGGTCATGGCCGAGCGGATGAAGGACATCGAAGTCCCCGCCGACTGATTATCCATGTAAAATTTTGACACACTGCGCCTGCGCCATGTGGACGCGGGCGCGCGGGTGATGCATGGGGTGGGCCAGTCATGTGGCAGCTCCACCAATTCCCTTTATGCCCCTTCAGCCGCAAGCTGAGGCTGGTGATGGCCGAAAAGTCCATCGCCTATGAACTGGTGCGCGAGAACCCCTGGGAAGGGCGCGATGCCTTCTGGCAATTGAATCCGGCAGGCCGCACGCCGGTGCTGCACGACCCGGCGCGCCGGGTGACGCTATGCGACAGCCAGGCGATCTGCGAATTCCTCGAAGAGACGGTCGAGCGCAATCCGGTCATCCCCGGAAAGGCCTCGCAGCGCGCGGAAATCCGCCGGTTGACCGCTTTGTTCGACGAGAATTTCTACGCCGACGTGACCGAGCCCGCGCTGCACGAGAAGATGAAGAAGCGCATCATCACGCGCCAGCCGCCCGACGGGCAGGTGCTGCGCCAGATGGGGCGGATGCTGCACGGCCATCTCGACTATATCGACTGGCTGGTCGACACGCGGCAGTGGCTGGCCGGGCCGCAGCTAAGCCTCGCCGACCTCACCTGCGCGGCGCATCTCTCGGTGGTCGATTACCTCGGCGCGGTCGACTGGCGCGGGCACGAACAGGCGCAGGGCTGGTACATGGTCATGAAAAGCCGTCCCAGCTTCCGCCCGCTGCTGAGCGAGAAGATGGATGGCCTGCCCCCGCCACGGGAATATGCTTCGCTGGATTTGTGAGGACTGGCCGCTCTTACAATATCACACCCTGGCGATAGGCGATTTTTGCAGGTCCGTAGACCTTGCTGCCGCGTTTGGTAATCTCCAGTGAAATAGCCGCGCGATCAATCCGAGTAAGTAGCACTCCAAGGCAGTCATATAGTGTCATGTCGCGCCCGATTTCGGCCTCGACATGTAGGTCGATCCGGTCTGGAGCGGGACCGAAGTTCCGCACCACGGCATTGTCGCCGTAGAACCGTCTAACCGTCTCCACGATGAAGCTCTCTTCCTCTTTGGTCAGGGTTGCAGGTTTCTGCGGCGGCAGGGGTTCAGATGCTTCGGGCATGTGCGAATAATAGCTTGAAGACGTTTCTGCTCAATTACCTCTGACACACCGGACAGAACCACGTGCTTCTCCCGCCCTGTACGATGCGGCGGATCGTGCCGCCGTCCTCGTGGTGGCAGGGTTCGCCCTCGCGGCCATAGACGTGGAAGCGGGTGGCGAAATAGCCCAGGTTGCCGTCGGGCTGGGCGAAATCGCGCAAGGTGCTGCCGCCGTCGCGGATGGATCGCTCCAGCACGTCCTTGATCGCGGGGACGAGGCGGCGAAGTTGCGGCATGGTCACCTTGCCGCCGGCCTTTCGCGGGTGGATGCCCGCATGCCACAGCGCCTCGCAGACATAGATATTGCCGAGGCCCGCCACGATGCTCTGGTCGAGCAGCAGCAGCTTGATCGCCTGCTTGCGCCCGCGTGTCGCCTCGCGCAGGTGTTCGGGCGTGAGGCCATCACCCAGCGGCTCCGGCCCCAGCGCGGCGAAGGGTTTCCATGTCACCAGCTCGCCATTGGTCATCAAATCGACCGACCCGAAGCGGCGCGGGTCGTTGAGGGCGAAGCGGTGGCCCGCGGTCTCGATCACCAGATGGTCGTGCTTCTCGTCCACCTCCGGATCGATCCGCCAGCGCCCGCTCATACCGAGGTGGAACACCATCGCGTGGTCGCGGCTGGTGTGAATGAGGCCGTATTTCGCCCTTCGCGTCAGATGCGTCACGCTCGCCCCGGTCAGCGCCTGCACCAGATCGGGCGGGAAGGGGCGGCGCATATCGGGGCGGTTGACGGTCACGCGCGTGATCGTCTCGCCTTCGAGGAAGCGCGCAAGCCCGCGCACAGTGGTTTCGACTTCGGGAAGCTCCGGCATGAATTCCCCTCTAACACCCTTTGCGCCCGGCTCAATTCCCCCTAAGGCGCTTCGCCATGAGTGACACCGTTTCCTTCGGATACGAAGATATCGATGCGAGCGAAAAGACCGGCCGCGTGGGCGAGGTCTTTTCCAATGTCGCGGCCAAGTACGACATCATGAACGACGCGATGAGCGGCGGGATGCACCGTCTGTGGAAGGACCGCTTCGTGCGCCGCGTGAAGCCGCAGCCGGGCGAGCAGATCCTCGACATGGCGGGCGGCACGGGCGACATCGCCTTCCGCATGGCGGACAAGGGCGCGAGCGTGACCGTGTCCGACATCAACCAGGACATGCTCGACGTCGGCATCGAACGCGCGATGGAGCGCGGGATCGACGGGCTGGTCTGGTCCCGCCAGAATGCCGAGGAGCTGGCATTTTCGAGCCGCACTTTCGATGCCTACACCATCGTCTTCGGCATCCGGAACGTGACCTTCATCGACAAGGCGCTCAAGGAGGCGCACCGCGTGCTGAAGTACGGCGGGCGCTTCTATTGCATGGAGTTCAGCCAGACCGACTGGCCCGGCTTCAAGGAAGTCTACGACCTCTATTCGCACCAGCTCATGCCCAAGATCGGCAAGGCCATCGCCAATGACGAGGACAGCTATCGCTACCTCGCCGAATCGATCCGCCGTTTCCCCAGGCCTCCCGAATTCGAAGCGATGATCCGGGGTGCGGGCTTCGAGAACACGCGGGTCGAGAAAATCCTCGGCGGCGCGGTCAACATCCATTCGGGGTGGAAAGTCTAAAGGGTGGCGAAACCCGCAACGCATATCTGGCGGCTGCTCAAATGGGGCCGCACGCTTGCGCGCCACGGTGCGCTGCGCGGGATCGAGCGCGATCCCAACACGCCGCCGCCGGTCAAGCGGCTCGCGCGCATCGCCCGTTTCGGCACGGTGCAGCCGAAGACGCCCGACTATGCCGGGGCCTTCCGCGATATCGGTCCTGCGGCAATCAAGCTCGGCCAGACGCTGGCGACGCGGCCCGACCTCGTGGGCGAGGAAGCGGCCAGGAACCTGCTCAGCCTGCAGGACAATTTGCCGCCCGTCCCCTTCGAGCAGATCAAGGCGAGCATCGAGGCGAGCTTCGAACAGCCGCTCGAGGCGCTATGGTCAGAATTCGACCCCGTGCCCGTCGGCGCCGCTTCGATCGCGCAGGTCCACCGCGCCGTGACGACCGAGGGCCGGCAGGTCGCGGTGAAGGTCCTGCGCCCCGGCGTGCGCGAGCGGTTCGCGCGCGATATCGACACCTATGAATGGGCCGCCGCGCATCTCGAAAGCTTCGGCGGCGAGGCCGCGCGCCTGCGCCCGCGCCTGACCATCGCCAATTTCAAGCGCTGGACCAATCGCGAACTCGACCTGCGGCGCGAGGCTGCCAGTGCGTCGGAACTGGCCGAACACATGGTCGGCACGGAGAAATACGAAATCCCCGGCATCGACTGGGACCGCACCAATGGCCGGGTGATGACCGTCGACTGGATCGACGGGATCAAGATCAGCAATACCGAGGAACTGCGCGCTGCGGGCCACGATATGGACGAGCTGGCGAGCCGCCTCGTGCTCGCCTTCCTCAAGCAGGCGATTTCGGCAGGTTTCTTCCATGCCGACATGCACCAGGGGAACCTGTTCGTTAAGCCCGACGGCACCATAGCTGCGATCGATTTCGGCATCATGGGCCGGATCGACCGGCGCGCGCGTATGTGGCTGGCGGAAATCCTCTATGGGCTGACGACGGGCAACTACCGCCGCGTCGCCGAAATCCACTTCGAGGCGCAATACGTGCCCAGCTATCACAATGTCGACGAGTTCGCGACGGCGCTGCGCGCGGTGGGCGAGCCGATGCGCGGCAAGCCGGTGAGCGAATTGTCTGTCGGCCAGATGCTCGACGGGCTGTTCGCCATCACCCGCGATTTCGACATGCAGACGCAGCCGCATTTGCTGCTGCTGCAGAAGACCATGGTGATGGTCGAAGGCATCGCAACCCAGCTCAATCCCAGCATCAACATGTGGGACGTGTCGGCCCCCTATGTCCGCAGCTGGATTCGCGACGAACTCGGCCCCGAAGCCGCGATTGCCGACCGTATCCGGGAGGATACCGAGACGTTGCTGCGCATCCCGGATCTCGTGCGCCGGATCGAGGACCGCTTCCCCCCCAAGGGCGGGGCGCCCGAACCGCCGCCGCTGCCCGACATCGAGCTGATGTGGGACCGCCGCGAGCGCCGCCAGAAGGACCGCAGCTGGTTAGGCTATATCGCCGCCGCCGCTGTCGGCGGGCTCGGCGTTTGGGCCGCGGTTACGCAGGGCCTGCTGGGCTGACCTTGCCCGCGGGGAAGGTCTTGATGGCCAGCAACATGACTATGACGTGCAGCGCCTCGACCGCCATCGGGCCGTACCAAAGGTCGTAGTCTCCAACGACGATCAGGTTCACCAGTCGCCCGGTGAAAGCGATCACGAACAGCATGAGTGCGGGCCACAAGATATCGCCCCGGCGCTTCCACGCGGCCCAGCCTTCGCAGAATGCGGCAACGAGGAAAAATGCCGTGAAATCGGCGCGCATCGAGGACAGGCCCTGTTCGTTTGGCGATTGCAGCCCGAAATCTGCGCCCGCCGTGGCGGGGTCGAAGAAGAAGCTCAACCCCAGGAACAGGTTCAGCAGCGCGCCGAGCGCCAGCAGGACCACCAGAATGAAATGCATGTCGTTTCCCCCTCGTTACCGATTTCTTCACCATAGGCTGCCAAGGCTGGACTTGGATAGCGTGCTTTTGTGCGCTGGCAATGACGGACAGGGGGCGCTAGCAAGCGCATCGATGACGCAATGGGAATTCACCAGCCGATCGGCGCGGACAGTGCTTCGCGCCATGACAACAGCGGGAATGGCGGCGTGAGCGGCCCGAAGATCCTGCTCGTGATCGGGGGCGGTATAGCCGCCTACAAGTCTTGCGAGCTCGTTCGCCTCATCAAGCGTGCGGGCGGCGATGTCACCTGCGTGCTGACCGAAGGCGGCCAGCAGTTCGTCACGCCGATGGCGCTTGCCGCATTGAGCGAAAACAAGGTCTATACCTCGCTCTTCGACCTCAAGGATGAGGTCGAGATGGGGCATATCCAGCTGAGCCGGAATGCCGATCTCGTGGTCGTCTGCCCGGCAACGGCGGACCTCCTCGCCAAGATGACCGCCGGCATTGCCGACGATCTGGCGACCACGCTGATCCTCGCAACCGACAAGCCGGTCATCACCGTTCCGGCGATGAACGTCCGCATGTGGGAGCATTCGGCCACCCAGCGCAACGCCGAATGGCTGCGCCAGGCGGGTGTCACCGTGATGGACCCGGACGAGGGCGCGATGGCCTGCGGCGAATTCGGCCCCGGACGCCTGCCCGAGCCGGTCGCCATCCTGCAGAAGATTGCCGAAACGCTCGACATGGATATCGACGTGCCCGAGCTTGCGCCGCCCGCGCCGCAGCTTGCCGCACCGGTCGCCAAGAAGGGCAAGGACGAAAAGCTCGTCGAGGAAGTCGCGGAGGTCGAGCTCGAAGAGCCCGATGTCGACGAGGAAGAATACGACGAGGAGGAAAGCTCCTCTTCGGGTTCGGGCCTCGGCAGCCTTCTGAATTCGATCATCCCGCGCAGCACCAAAAAGCGCAGCCACGAGGAAATCGAACAGGATTTCGACGAAGCCGACTTCGAGGAAGGCGAGATCGATTTCGACGAGGACGTCTTCGACGAGGACGGCAAGTTCGCTCCCGATCTCGACGGCCCGCTGCTCGCCAAGAAGGGCGGGGCCGCTGCTGCGCCGCCGACCGACAAGGAAGCGATCAACGACCAGGTCGGCAAGAAGGACGCACGCGCAAAGGCGCAGCCGCTGCCCGAAGAATATGACGAGGAGCCCGACGCGGCCGAGGCGATTGCCGCCGACCCGCTCTACGGCCAGGCGATCTTCGACGAGGATCCCGAGCACCGTCCGCTGCACGGCAAGCACGTGCTGGTTACCGCCGGCCCGACGCGCGAGCCGATCGATCCGGTGCGCTACATCGCCAACCGCTCGAGCGGGAAGCAGGGCTTCGCGATTGCCGCCATGGCCGCAGCTGCAGGCGCGCGCGTGACGCTGGTCACCGGGCCGGTCCACCTACCCACGCCGCTGGGCGTCGATCGCATCGATGTCGAAACCGCCGACGACATGGCCGAGGAAGTGCGCAATGCGCTGCCCGCCGATGCCGCCTTCATGGTCGCCGCCGTGGCCGACTGGAAGAGCCGCCACGTGGCCGCCGAAAAGATGAAGAAGCGCGGCTCTGCACCGCCCGCTCTGATCCTTGCCGAAAACCCCGATATCCTTGCCGCCGTGGCAGCAGGCCGCAAGCGTCCGCACCTGCTCATAGGCTTTGCTGCCGAGACCGAGAACGTGGTCGAGAACGCCAAGTCCAAGCGCAAGCGCAAGGGTGCCGACTGGATCGTCGCCAACAATGTCGCCTTCGCCGAGGGCGAGAGCGTGATGGGCGGGGACCTCAACCAGGTCCACATCGTCACCCCGAACGGGGTTGAAAGCCTGCCTGAAATGCCCAAGGAAGAAGTCGCGCGCGAACTGGTACGTCGCGCAGCCGAAGCGCTAGTGGAGCCGGAAGAAGACCCGCGTGACTGATCCGATTGGTGTGCAAGTAAAGAGATTGCCGCATGGACACGGGCTCGAGCTGCCCGCCTATGCGACGAGCGGCGCGGCCGGCATGGACGTGCTCGCCGCCGAAAGCGTTACGCTCAAGCCCGGACAGCGGTATGCGGTGGCGACCGGCCTCGCGCTCGCCATCCCGCAGGGTTACGAAATCCAGGTCCGCCCGCGTTCGGGGCTGGCTTTGAAGCACGGCATCACCGTGCCCAACACGCCCGGCACGATCGACAGCGATTATCGCGGCGAATTGAAGATCATCCTGATCAACCATTCGGACGACAATTTCGAGATCGCCCGCGGCGACCGCGTGGCGCAGCTCGTGCTGGCTCCGGTCGTGCAGGCCCGCTGGAACGAGGTCGACGAACTCGACGATACCGAACGCGGCGAAGGCGGCTTCGGCTCGACCGGCGGGCACGAAAAGCTGGTCTAGTCGAACAGGCCCACGGCCAGTTCCGACCACACCAGCAAAAACAGTCCCAGCATTGCCGCAATCGCGAGCAGCTTGCCGCGCAGCCTGAGCGTCGTGCGCAGAGCGAGTTCGACCCCCAGGCCGACAAGCAGCAGCAGTCCGGCCATGATCGCGAAATCGCCCGGTCCCCATGCCACTTCGGCCGTAAATTGCATCGCGACAGCTGGTATCAACAGGACCGCCGCGGCTAGCGCCCAGTAGGCGATGCGAACCCGGCTGAAAGCGGACGAAGCAAGCGTGGTCATCGGGCTATCTCCCTGAAATCGGGCGGTTCATACCATATTTGTCGCAAACGAAAAAGGGCGGCCCGATCCATGGCCGCCCTTCTCCTTTGTCCCGTCCGGGATTGAGTGCCGTTAGCGAACCCGGCGTACGGTGTTCTCGTCTTCCGGCTTGACCGTGATGCGCACCGTCTCGCCCGAATTGCCGGGGAAATCGGTGAACATAGCTTCGACCAAGTTCGGCACGAGATAACCGAGGCGGCTCGAGCGCGACAGGGCCTGCGCCTTGCCTTCGAACAGCCGCTCGCCGGTCGCGGTTCGGTCGATCTTCATGTCGATGCCGCTGGCATAGACGGTGTAGCTGCGCACTTCCGGGCCGCCGAACCACGGATCGTAGAAGCCGTAGCCCCATGCGCCGCCTCCGCCGATGCGGAGCACCCTGCCATCGCGGGTGCGCACATAGCGCGGGCGATAGAAGGGATCGCGGTAGCCGTAGCCATAGCCGAAGCGGCTGCGATAGCCGTACCAGGGCGAATAGAACGGGTCGCGGAAACCGGTCGAGCGGATACGCTCGCGGCCCTCGTCGACGCCGTAATCGAAGCGTACCAGCAGCGTGGCGTCCTCGGGCGATGCGGCCTGCACATAGCCGAGGCGCTCCATCTGCGCTTCGACGAGATCGGCATATTGCGCGAACTCGAGACCGCCGGCGAGCGACGGGTCATCGGCAACCACGGCAAAGCTCTCGCCCTGCGGCGCGGGAAGCTGCGTCTGGAAGCGCTTCACATCGGCATTGAAGCCGGTGGTGCAAGCCGCGAGGCTCGCCAGGAAAATCGGAACGGAGGCCAGCTTGAGTGTGCGCCCCCAACCCTTTGCACGGGTAGTCATAAGCTCTGGTCCTTTCGTATCGCGTTCGGTCCGCCACCTTATTGCGAGGGAGCCTATACACGATTATCTCGAAAATGTCGCCGCGTGCCATTTCCCCAGGGCATTCTTCCAGCGAATGATCAGTGTTTTAGCGGTAAGGCCATGAATGCGCTTTGAATGCGCGGATTCACAAATGTTGCAGTTTCCAGGAGGGTTGTCGGCACGGGTGGAGCGCGGCTAAAGGGACGCGCACAACCTTCCCACAGAATACGGCGAACAGATTCCCATGGCAGGCCATTCCAAGTTCAAGAACATCATGCACCGCAAGGGTGCGCAGGACAAAAAGCGTTCGAACCTTTTTTCCAAGCTCAGCCGCGAAATCACCGTGGCGGCCAAGATGGGCATGCCCGATCCGGACATGAACCCGCGCCTGCGCCTCGCGGTCAATGCCGCCAAGAGCCAGTCGATGCCCAAGGACAATATCCAGCGCGCGATCGACAAGGCCTCTGCTGGTGATGCGGAGAATTACGAGGAAGTCCGCTACGAAGGCTATGGCCCGGGCGGCAGCGCGATCATCGTCGAAGCGCTGACCGACAACCGCAACCGCACCGCCACCGCCGTGCGCACCGCCTTCAGCAAGAACGGCGGCAACCTCGGCACCGAAGGCAGCGTGCAGCACGGCTTCGAACGGCTCGGCCTGATCGAATATCCGGCGAGCGCGGGCGACGAGGAGAAGGTCCTCGAAGCCGCGATGGAAGCGGGCGCCGAGGACATCGAGAGCACCGAGGACGGGCACACCATCTGGACCGCTGCAGACGATCTCCACCAGGTCGCGGGCGATCTCGAAAAGGCGCTGGGCGAGGCCGAGAACGTCAAGCTCGCGTGGAAGCCCAACCTCACCGTCGACATGGACGAGAAGAACGCATCGACGCTGATCAAGCTGATCGATGCGCTCGAAGACGATGACGATGTCCAGACCGTCTGGGGCAATTACGAGATCTCGGACGAGGTCATGGAGAAGGTCTCGGCATGAGGCTTGGCAGAGGATGAAATGGCGCGAACTGGCCATCCTCCTCTGCCTGGGCGGCACATTCCTGATCGCGATCCTGTGGCGGCTCGGCGTCCTCGTCGGGCTGTGAGGGGATCGAGCGAGTGATCATCCTCGGCCTCGACCCTTCGCTCAGCTGCACCGGCTGGGGCGTGATCCGCAGCGAAGGCTCGCGCATCATGCATATCGCCAACGGGCAGGTGCCGACCGACGCCAAGGCCTCGATGCCGCGCCGGCTGTCGCTTTTGCAGACCTCGCTCGACGCGGTGATCGCCGAATTCCGGCCCGACCGCGCGGCAGCCGAAGAAGTCTTCGCCAACAAGAACCCGCAATCGACATTGAAGCTGGCACAGGCGCGCGGCGCAGTGCTGGCGGCCTGCGGGGCGGCAGGGCTCGATGTGAACGAACACGCCGCGCGGCTGGTGAAGAAGGCCGTCGTCGGCACGGGCGGGGCGGACAAGACGCAGGTTCAGGCCATGCTCAAGGTGCTGCTGCCGGGCGCGAAGATCGCCGGCGCCGATGCCGCCGACGCGCTCGCCGTGGCTATCGCCGATGCGCATCTCGCGCGCGATTACTGAAAGGACTTCGATTGACCATCCAGCTTTACGGTATCCCCAATTGCGACACCGTCAAGAAGGCGCGCAAATGGCTCGAAGCGCAGGGGCTCGACTACGCCTTTCACGATTACAAGAAGGAAGGCGCGGATCGCGGCAAGCTCGAAAGCTGGAGCGATGCGGCGGGCTGGGAAGCACTGCTCAACAAGCGTGGCACCACCTTCCGCAAGCTGGAAGAGGCGGACAAGGCCGATATCGATCGCGCGAGGGCGATTGACTTGATGCTGCAATATCCAAGCATGATCAAACGCCCGGTAGTAGAACATCCGGGCGGCGTGCTGGTCGGGTTTTCGGAAGGATCGTGGGCGGCGGCACTTCAGTAGCCGCTGTCGCTGCCCCAGCCATGGTTGTCGCCCGCAGTCAGGCCGCGCGCATTCTCGTTCGCCCCGCCCGTGATCTGGCGGTGCAACGTGTCGAAATCGTTGCCCGACAAATAGAGCAGGCCGACAAGCACGGCTGCACCGAGGAGGAGTTTCTTGAACATGGCTAGGGATATTGCCCGATTCGTCGTTAAGATCGTGCTAATTTTCAGCCTTGCCGCCGGCGCCTCTGCGGTTAACGCTGAAGGCATGCTGGTGATCGCGCACCGCGGTGCCAGCGGCGAGCGGCCCGAACACACGCTGGCGGCCTATGAACGCGCGATCGATCAGGGCGCGGACTATATCGAGCCCGACCTGGTGGTGACCAAGGACCTCGTGCTGGTCGCGCGCCACGAGAACGAGCTGTCGGATACCACCGATGTCGCCTCTCGCGAGGAATTCGATGGCCGCAAGCGCACCAAGACCATCGACGGGCGGCTGGTCAGCGGCTGGTTCGCCGAGGACTTCACCCTCGCCGAGCTGCGAACGCTGCGCGCCAAGGAGCGCCTGCCCGGCCTGCGCCCCGCCAATGCGCGTTTCGACGGCCTGTATGCAATCCCGACCTTTGCCGAGATCGTCCAGCTGGTGCGCGCGAAGGAAGCCGAAACGGGGCGCACGATCGGCCTCTATCCCGAGCTCAAACATCCGACCTTCCTCCTGCAGGAAGCCGGCATCGACAGCGTCGACCTGCTGGTCAGCGCTCTGGGCAAAGCCGGACTCGACGATGCGGACGATGCGGTTTTCGTGCAGAGCTTCGAAGTCGCACCTCTCCGCCGGCTGGACCGTCTGGTCGATGTGAAGCTCATCCAATTGCTAAAGGAAAGCGATGGACCTGCCGACGAGCCGGGCATGCGCTATGCAGACATGCTTTCCCCCAGCGGCTTTGCCGAGATCGCGCGCTATGCTGACGGCATCGGCGTTCCTATCACGCTGCTGCTCGATGGAAACGGCTATGGCACGCCGATCATTTCGCAAGCGCAGTCTGCGGGCCTTGCAGTCCATGGCTGGACCGCGCGAAAGGAAAACGCCTTTCTGCCGCCGCCATTGAAATCGACCGGTGGCGAAGCAGAGAGGGGGGATATGGAAACGCTGGTAGGCCTGTTGCAGCGCGCCCGGGTTGGGGGCGTCTTCACCGACGACCCGGCGCTCGTGCTCACAGCGCTCGGGCGGTGACGATATAGTTGAGCGAAAGGTCGTCCGAAAGGTGCAGGCCTTTCATCGGCGAGAAGGCGATGCCCCTGGGTTCGCCCATCGCAAGACCGGCCTCGGCAAGGATCGCGTCCAGCTCTTCGGGCGTTACGAAATCATCCCAGTGATGCGTGCCCATTGGGATCAGGCCCAAACCCTCCGCCGCCCCGATCATCAGCGCGCGGCTGCGGACGGTGCGGTTGGGGGTGGAAAGGACCATCAGCCCGCCGGGCGCAAGCCGCGCGGCGAGTTCGCGGGCGAAAGCCTGCTTGTCGGCGACGTGCTCGATCACCTCCATAGCGGTGACGAGGTCGAATGTCCCTATGTCCTGCGCGGCGAGTTCGCCCGCCATGTAGCGGATGTCGAGACCGCTGCGCTCGGCATGGATCGCGGCGGCAGCCACGTTCTCGGGTGCGGCATCCACGCCGGTCACATCCGCGCCCAACCGGGCGAGCGGTTCGCACAGCAGTCCTGCCCCGCAACCTACGTCGAGCGCGGACTTGCCGGCCAGCGGCTTCGAATCGCGCACATCGCCCGCCCAATGAAGGTCGATGGCATCGCGCAGGAAACCAAGGCGAATGGGGTTCAGCTTGTGCAGCATGGCGGACGAACCCTTGGGGTCCCACCAGTCGGCCGCCAGTCTGCCGAAATGCGCGGCCTCATCGGGACGGATCGTTTGCCCGCCTGAAGGATTGCTTGGACGGCTCGTGGTTGCATCGCTCATGCACCGTGGCTAGCAGCCTCAAGGTAAGCATTCCAGCACGGAGACATTCCCGCTTGGCCCGTATCGTGATGAAATTCGGCGGCACCTCCATGGCGGGGACCGAACGCATTCGCCGCGTCGCCAATATCGTGCGCAAGCAGGCGGCGGGCGGCAACGAGGTCGCCGTGGTCGTCAGCGCCATGGCGGGCGAGACAGATCGCCTCGTCAATTTCTGCCGCGAGGCCAATGCGCTTTACGATCCGGCCGAATACGATGTGGTGGTGGCGAGCGGGGAGCAGGTCACATCGGGCCTGCTCGCGCTGACGCTGCAATCATTGGGCTGCAAGGCGCGCAGCTGGCTCGGCTGGCAGCTTCCGGTGCGCACTATCGAGGCGCATGCCAAGGCCCGTGTCGACAGCATCGACGGCGAGGCGCTGGGCAAGTCGATGGCGGCGGGCGAGATCGCGGTCATCCCCGGCTTCCAGGGCGTTTCCGAAGATGGCCGTATCACCACCATGGGTCGCGGCGGCTCGGACACGTCTGCCGTCGCGGTGGCAGCGGCGGTCAATGCCGATCGCTGCGACATCTACACCGATGTCGACGGCGTCTACACGACCGACCCGCGCATCGTCGCCAAGGCGCGCAAGCTGAAGGCGGTGACCTACGAGGAAATGCTCGAACTGGCGAGCGTGGGGGCCAAGGTGCTGCAGACCCGCAGCGTCGGGCTAGCAATGAAGGAGGGCGTGCGTGTGCAGGTCCTCTCCAGCTTCGTGGGTGACGACGCAGTCCCCGCGGACGAGCTTCCGGGCACGATGATCGTGTCGGAAGAGGAAATGGACGAATTGGTGGAGAAGGGCGAAGTGGAACGCCAGCACGTAACCGGCATCGCGCACGACAAGAACGAAGCCAAGATCATCCTCACCCGCGTGCCAGACAAGCCGGGCTCGGTGGCGCATATCTTCGAGCCGCTCGCGCAGGCCAGCATCAATGTCGACATGATCATCCAGAACGTCGGCCGCGACAAGGGCGAGACCGACGTGACCTTCACCGTGCCGCAGGCCGACCTCGCCCGCGCTCAGGCGCTGCTCGAGGACAAGCGCGACGAGATCGGCTACAACCGCCTCATCACCGACAGCAAGATCGCCAAGATCAGCGTCGTGGGCGTCGGGATGAAGAGCCATGCGGGTGTCGCCAGCACCATGTTCCAGGCGCTCGCCGATCGCGGGATCAACATCCAGGCGATCACCACGAGCGAAATCAAGGTCAGCGTGCTGATCGACGAGGACGAGACCGAGCTGGCGGTGCGCGTGCTGCATACTGCCTATGGGCTCGATGCTGCGGACGAAGCGGCCTAGGCGAACAGCCACAATCCGAACAGGCGGTCGGGCAGGAAAGCAAATCCCCCCGGGATGATCAGCGCACCGAGGTACATGCCGGTGATGTGCTTGCGATGCTCGTCGATCCTGCCGGCCCGTGCGGTACGGACCACGTTCCATGCGCCCAGCAGCGTGTAGGGCACGAAGATGTGGATCCAGCTGAAGTCGGTTCCGCCGCGCACGAAGGTAATGGCGATGGCTGTCGTCACCATCAGCGCAATCCAGACCTTGCCGAGCAGCTTGTGCCGCGCATCGCCCTTGCGCGAGAGCAGCAGGTAGGCGCCCAGCGGAACGGCAGGCAGGACGGTGGCGACATGGATGAAGATTGCAGGATTGCGATAGTGCGGCAGGTCCGGCGCGAGGCCGGTCAGCCATTTGAACAGCGCGACCGCTGCTGCAAGCGTGACGAGGCTGGCGCCTGAAGCGACCAGCGCCATCATCCGTGGCGAGTTCTCGAGACGCGGTTTTGCCGGTTGGCGGTTCTGGGAAGGCAGGAAGATTGCGGCCACGATACTTGCTCCAAATTGCTGTTTCTCCCACAGCTTGGCGGGATCGGGCCTCCTTGCAACGCGGGATGCGCGGACTGGCGGGCAGCTACGCGAAATGCGCCGAATTCGGGCACTTGCGCACTTTACGAAGCGCGAATGGGCGCTAGTTTGCGCAGCGAAATGAGCAACGACCTCCAGGCACAATCGACCCCCGCCATCAGGAGTTTCCTGATCGACCTAGCCGTAATGACGGTGATCGGGATCGTACTGGCGCTGATCGGTCCGTTCGGCAGCTTCCAGGAGCCGATCGCCATGCGGCTGATCGTCTGGCTTGGTTTCGCCTATGTCGGATATGCGCTCTATGCGCCGATCGACGGGGTCGCGCAGAAGATGGCCCCTCGCCTCGACTTGCCGGTCTGGGCAGTGCGCCTTGCCGCCTGTTTCGTGGCCTCGGTCCCGATGGCGGTTGTAGTGTGGGTTCTCCCGCGCCTGCCCGACCGGGTGCGGATACCCGATGCCAATACCGCGCTCGAGCAATATCTCTACGTGTTCCTGGTTGGCGGACTGGTCACGGTGATTTTCACGCTGCTCCATCGTGCAAAGCCCCCGGAAGGCATTGTGCCGCATCGGGTAGAGGCCGCGCAGGTCCGCTTCCTCGAACGCCTTCCGCCGTCGCTCGGATCTGAGCTGGTCGCGCTGGAAATGGAAGACCACTACGTCCGTGCGCATACGCCTCTCGGTTCGGACCTGGTCCTTTTGCGGATGCGCGATGCGGTTGCCGAACTCGAAGGTCTGGACGGGGCGCAGGTCCATCGCAGCTGGTGGGTCGCGCGCGGCGCGGTCGAAGACGTCAAGCGCGAAGGGCGCAACATCCGGCTCGTCCTTGCCAACGGCATCGAGGCACCGGTTGCGCGCGCCAATGTAAAACCGCTCCGCGATGCGGGCTGGTTATAGGGAAACGGAAAATGGCTTTCACCGCGAAGATCCTGCTGCTCGGTTCGGGCGAACTGGGGCGCGAATTCGTGATCTCGGCCAAGCGGCTCGGCGCCTATGTCATCGCCTGCGATGCCTATGACCACGCGCCGGCCATGCAATTGGCCGATGCGCGCGAGGTGTTCCCGATGCTCGACGGCGAAAAGCTGCGCGGCGCAGTCGAGAAGCATCGGCCGGATTATGTCGTGCCGGAAATCGAGGCGATCCGGACCTCGGTCCTTGCGGAGCTGGAAGAGGAAGGCTTCACCGTGGTCCCCTCGGCCCGCGCTGCGCAGCTGACGATGAACCGCGATGCGATCCGCGATCTTGCGGCGAACGAGCTGGGCCTCGTCACTTCGAAATACCGCTACGCCAAGAACCTCGACGAAGTGCGTGCGGCGGCCGAGCACACAGGCCTTCCCTGCGTAATCAAGCCGGTCATGTCGTCCTCCGGCAAGGGCCAGAGCACGGTGCGCGAGGCAGCCAGGCTCGAGGAGGCGTGGGACTACGCCTGCGCCAATATGCGCGGCGACCGGCAGCGCGTGATCGTCGAGCAGTTCGTCGATTTCGACTACGAGATCACGCTGCTGACTGTGCGCCACAGGGATGGCGTGACATTCTGCCCGCCCATCGGCCACCGGCAGGAGCGCGGGGATTACCAGGAGAGCTGGCAGCCCACGCCCATGTCCGGCGCGGCCATCGCGAAAGCACAGGAGATGGCGAGGCGGGTGGTGGACGACCTGGGCGGTTACGGCCTCTTCGGCGTCGAATTCTTCGTGAAGGGCGAGGAGGTGATCTTCTCCGAACTGAGCCCCCGCCCGCACGACACGGGAATGGTGACGCTGGTGAGCCAGAACCTCACCGAATTCGACCTCCATGCCCGCGCGGTCATGGGCCTGCCCGTGCCGCCGGAACTTCGTGCGCGACCCTCTGCCAGCGCGGTCATCCTCGCCGAGCGCGACAGTGAGGCGCTTTCTTACGAAGGTATGGCAGAAGCGCTGTCCGAACCCGGCACGGACCTGCGTATCTTCGCCAAGCCCACCAGCCGTCCCTATCGCCGCATGGGGGTCGCGCTGGCCACGGCAGGCGACACCGACGAAGCCCGGCGCAAGGCCCGCGATGCGGCGCACAATGTCCGGATCGTCTACGGCGACTAGAGCAAGCAGCTTGCCGTAAGTGCAGGTGCAAACTAAGCGCCTCCTCCATGACAGACTATCCCAAGACCGATCGCCTGATGCAGCGCGGCGCAGAATTTCTCGGCTCGCGGTACGCCATCCTGTGCGGCGCCATGAGCTGGGTGTCCGAACGCAATCTCGTCTCCGCCATCTCCAACGCCGGCGGTTTCGGCGTGATCGCTTGCGGCGCGATGACGCCCGAATTGCTCGAAACCGAGATCGCCGAGACGCAGAAGCTCACCGACAAGCCTTTCGGCGTGAACCTCATCACCATGCACCCGCAGCTCTTCGACCTGATCGAGGTCTGCGACAAGGCGGGGGTCAGCCACGTGGTGCTGGCCGGCGGCATCCCGCCAAAGGGCAGCGTCGAGGCGATCAAGGGCGGTGACAATCCGGCCAAGGTGATCTGCTTTGCGCCCACGCTGGCGCTGGCCAAGAAGCTGCTGCGCTCGGGCGCCGATGCGCTGGTGATCGAGGGCATGGAAGCAGGCGGCCACATCGGGCCGGTCTCGACCAGCGTGCTCGCGCAGGAAATGCTGCCCGAACTTTCCGAAGAGCATCTCATCTTCGTGGCTGGCGGTATCGGGCGTGGCAATGCGATCGCCGGGTATCTCGAGATGGGAGCAGCTGGCGTGCAGCTCGGCACGCGCTTTGCCTGCGCTACCGAGAGCATCGCGCACGAGAATTTCAAGAAGGCCTTCTTCCGCGCGAATGCGCGCGATGCGATCGCCAGCGTACAGGTAGACCCGCGCCTGCCGGTGATCCCCGTGCGCGCGCTGAAGAACAAGGGGACCGAGGAGTTCACCCGGAAACAGATCGAGGTTGCGGGCGTTCTGGACCGTGAAGAGATCGCCATGGAAGAAGCACAGCTCCAGATCGAACACTATTGGGCGGGCGCGCTGCGCCGCGCCGTGATCGATGGCGATGTCGAGAACGGCAGCCTCATGGCGGGCCAGTCGGTCGGCATGCTCAAGGCCGAAGAACCCGTTGCGGACATTATCGAAAAGCTGATGGCGCAGAGCGAGGACGCGCTGACGCGCAGGTGAAATGGAAATCCACAGGCTCGACCTAGACGTCGCGATCTATCGCGACCGGGTGCAGGTAACGCACCGGCCGACCGATACCTTCGTCGACCAGCGGGCCGAATATCCCTTTTCTACCGAGCGGTCGGTGGTCGGCCATGCGCGCTTCCTCGAGGACACGATGGTTCGCGCGATCCGGCAGATCCTCAAGGAAGGTGGTTTTTCGCTGCGCGATCCCATCGCCCGCGTCGTGCGCTGCGACGGTCCGCTGGCCGAGGACGAACGCGTGATCGTCGAACATGCGCTGCACGAAACCGGCATGAAGCAGGTCATCTTCGAACTCGAAGAGTAGCAACGCTGGCTTGGGCGGGGCCTAGACCTTCGCGCTTGCCAGCGGCACGCCCGCCGCGCCAATAGGCCGGAATGAGCGAACCTCTCGTCCTGACCCTTTCCTGCGCCGATCGCCCCGGCATCACCGCGCGCGTCACCTCCTTCCTCTTCGAGCGTGGCGGCAACATCCTCGAGGCGCAGCAGTTTGGCGACCGCTCCTCGGACGCCTTCTTCATGCGCGTGGAATTCGACCCGGGTGAGGGTACGCGGGAGGAAATCCGCGAGGACTTCGCCTCGCTGGCCGGCGAATACGCGATGGACTGGAAACTCGCGCTGCGAGACCGTCCGCGCCGCGTGCTGATCATGGTCAGCAAGTTCGACCATTGCCTCGCCGACCTCCTCTATCGCTGGCGCATAGGCGAAATGCCCATGGAGCCGGTCGCCATCGTATCGAACCACCCGCGCGAGGCGATCGAGCATACGCCGCTCGGGGATATTCCCTTTCATCACCTGCCGATCACGCGCGACACCAAGGAAAGCCAAGAAGCGCAGGTGCGCGAATTGGCGGATCGCTACGATGCCGAGCTCGTCGTCCTCGCCCGCTACATGCAGATCCTCTCCGACGAGCAGGCTGCGCATTTCTCGGGCCGGTGCATCAACATCCACCATTCCTTCCTGCCCGGCTTCAAGGGTGCCAAGCCCTATCACCAGGCCCACCAGCGCGGGGTCAAGATGATCGGCGCGAGCGCACATTACGTCACCGCCGATCTCGACGAGGGGCCGATCATCCACCAGGCCGCCGAACCGATCAGCCACGCCGACACCCCCGATGAACTGGTCCGCAAGGGCCGCGAGATCGAAAGCCGCGTGCTGGCCGAGGCGGTGCGACTGCACCTTGAAGAACGCGTCCTCCTCAACGGCCAACGCACGGTGGTGTTCAGGAGCTGACGTTCGTCTTGGCGATTGCGCCCTTCGCAGATTGCGTATCGCTGTGAGGCCCTTTCCTTGTCTACAAGTGTAGGCGAACTATGGGAGGGACCTTTGATGTCTACGCGACGTACGATCCTGAAGCAGGGGGCAGCCAGCTTCGCTGCCTTCGTGGCTCTCGGCAAGGGTAGCCTGGCCGCCGCTCACACGACCAACGCAGGAATGAAACTCGTTCCCGACGAGGCCGGCCTGCTCGATTTGCCCGAAGGGTTTTCCTATCGCGTGCTGTCGCGCAGCCGCGAAGTGATGAGCGACGGTTTCATGACCCCCGGAAGCTTCGACGGTATGGGCTGTTTCGCGCACCCGACCGATCCGAACAAGGTCACGCTGGTGCGAAACCACGAAATCTTCGCCGATATGGATCATGACATGCCCTTCGGGGACGACCTTGAACTGCTCGACAGGCTGCCCGAAGCGAAGCTCTACGACTGGCGCACGACAGGCGAAGACGGCGGGCGTCCCTTCTATGGCGGGACGACCACGCTGACGGTCGACCTGGAAAGCGGCGAAACCGTCGAGGAGCACTTGTCGCTGGTGGGCACGACAGGGAATTGCGCCGGCGGTACGACGCCTTGGGGCAGCTGGCTTACCTGCGAGGAACAGATGCTCCAGCCGGGCGAAAGCGGGGCGCAAAAGCATCACGGCTTCGTCTACGAGGTGCCCTCGGCCGCGCGGGGAATCGTCGATCCCGTCCCGCTCAAGGCGATGGGCCGCTTCGTGCACGAGGCCGCATCGGTCGATCCGGCAACCGGCATCGTCTACATGACCGAAGACAATATGCACGGCCTGTTCTGGCGCTTCATTCCGGACGTTCCGGGAGAGCTTGCGAGAGGCGGAAGATTGCAGGCGCTCGCGGTCGAAGGCTGGGACAGTGCCGATCTCAGGAACTGGCCTGTCGACTGGTCGCGCCCGGGTGCGCGCCGGGTCGAGCAGGGCGAGCGCTTCGTTACCCGCTGGATCGATCTCGATGATGTAGAATCGCCCAATGCCGATCTTGCACGGCGCGGCTTCGATGCCGGCGCGGCGATGTTCTGCAGGGGCGAAGGTCTGGCCTATGGCGTCTCGGGCGAAGGCAAGAGCGCGCATTTCTTCAATTGCACGCAGGGCGGCGTTGCGCGCACCGGCCAGGTCTGGCGCTACGACCCGTCGCCGCAAGAGGGTGGCGAGGGCGAACCGCAGGGCACGCTCACACTGCTCCACGAAAGTCCCGGTGCCGACACGCTCGACCTGTGCGACAACCTCGCAGTCTCGCCCTGGGGCGACCTCATAATCTGCGAAGACGGGATGGGTCAGAACTATTTGCGCGGGCTTACGCCACAAGGCGTGGTCTATGATCTTGCCCGCAACGCGCATGAAGATGGCGCGGAGTTTTGCGGTTCGTGTTTCTCGCCCGACGGCAGCACGCTGTTCGTCAATGTGCAGTCGCCCGGCATGACTTACGCGATAACGGGCCCCTGGGAGGCTCTGGGGCGCGGCTGACCTTTCTCCTCCTCTCGGTAGCGTTTCTATCGCCTTGTCCATCGCCGGAGCGCTGCTAGGATCGGCGCGGACGGGCGAAGGGAGAGAGATGCATGTGCAATAGCGATCAATTGGCCAACTGGGCGAAGGGTGGCATGACGCGGCGGAGTTTCGGCGGCGCTGCAATGGCTGCAGGAGCGGTTGCATGTGCCCCGATGGATGAGGGCACTGCCGCATCTTCGGAAGCTTCTTCGGCCTCCATGCGAGCCGTCAGTTTTACGACCGACGCCGGCACTCTCGACGGCGAGTTCTATACTGCCGGGGACACGCCGCGCCCCGGAGTGATCTTCTGGCCCGACATCGCTGGGATCCGTCCTGCAAAACGCCAGATGGCAAGCCGTCTGGCCGAGGCGGGCTATGCCGTCCTGCTCGCCAATCCCTATTACCGCGACGTTGCCGGGCAGCAATTCGAGGATTTTGCGGACTTTGCAGGCAATGGCGGATGGCCGAAAGTCACGCCATGGCGCGAGAAGTTCACCGCCCAAACCATTGCTGCCGACAATGCGGCGGCGGCGGCATGGCTTTATGAACAAGCGCAGGTCGACAGCGATCGCGGGATCGGCGTTCAGGGCTATTGCATGACCGGCAGCTTTGCTGTGCTGGCTCCCTCGGCCGACGATCACATCCACGCCGGCGCCAGCTTTCACGGCGGCGGCCTCGTTCGTGAGGGCGCTTCCAGTCCGCACCGTTCACTGCGCGAAGACGCGCATTATCTGATTGCGATCTCACAGGATGACGACGCAAAGGCGCCCGGCGACAAGATAGCCTTGCGCGAAGCGGTCGAGGCCTCGGGCACGACGGCGGAAGTCGAGGTCTATCCGGCCGATCATGGCTGGTGCGTGCTCGACAGCCCGAGCTACGACCAGCAACAAGCGGAGAAGGCCTGGACGAGGTTGCTCGCTACCTATTCAGAGGCATTATGATCGGCAGGATCGTCGCAGTTGCGGCGACGCTCCTTGCCACGCCCCTGTCCGCCCATGAATATGAGCCGGATTGCGAGCGCATTGCGGCTTTTCTCGATAGCGCGGTAGCCGGGCAGCGAGTCGCAGGGGCTTCCGCCATGGTCTGGAAGGACGGCGAGGAGCGTTGCTTCGACGCAGCCGGTGTCGCCGACCGCGAGCAGGACCGCCCTTTCGCGCGCGACACGCTTGTCCAGTTCTTCTCCATGACCAAGCCGGTCACCGGGGTCGCGCTGATGACATTGTGGGAGCAGGGCAGGTTCGGTCTCGACGATCCGCTCTACTGGCACCTGCCGGAATATGAGCACGTCCAAGTCCTTCGCGGAGAAACCGAAACGGGCGAGCCGATCACCAGCGCGCCTTCGCGTCCGATCACCGTGCGCGATATCCTGCGGCATACTGCGGGCTTCACCTATGGTGCCGATGGCAATCCGCAGAATGCAGCGGATCGCGTATGGGAAGAATTGCTGCCGCTTTCACCCGACAAATCGCTCGCCGAGTTCTCGCAGGCGATGGCGAAAGTGCCGTTGCTGTTCGATCCGGGCACGCACTGGAGCTACAGCGCCGGTGTCGACGTGCAGGCGCGGCTGGTGGAGGTGCTGTCGGGCAAGCCCTTCGCGCAATATGTCGAGGAAACCATCTTCGACCCGCTCTCAATGGATGGCATTGGCTGGCCGAATACCCGGACCGACCTTCATCGCCTGGCGACGATCTATGACGTCGGGCCGGGTGGAACCTTTACCCCGGTGCTGAACCCGGACTGGGTTGCTGCGGGCTTCGTCGGGAAGCCGATGACCATGGGTGGTGGCGGGCTGGTCGGGACGGTCGACGATTATGCGCGTTTCGCCCTCATGCTGCTGGGCGAAGGGGCACTCGGTGACGTCCGCATCCTCAGGCCCGCCACGGTGAGGTTGATGGCGACCGACCACCTCGATCCGGCGATCGCGCCCGAAAACCGCTCGTTCCTTCCCGGCAAGGGCAGCGGGGGCTTCGGTTTCGATTTCTTCGTCCGCACCGCGCCTCCGCAAACGCCGGAAGAGAACCGCGGCAGCGTTGGCGAATTCTTCTGGGACGGCTGGCCGAGCATGCTGTTCTGGGTCGATCCGCAGCAGGACATGGTCGTAATCCTCGCCACGCAGAAAATGCCTTTCGACGACCAGCTGCATCACGATTTCCGCGATGCCGTCTACGGCGGGGAATATACCGGTCGGTAATCCCTCGCGAATAATGGCATGACGGCATCCGGTTTTACTTGCCCGCCGATACAGGCGCGCTAGCATGGCCGGCGGGATCATTCAGGGGGTCAAAAATGGATTTGCTAGCGTTTCTTATCGCCATCCTAGTCTTCGTCGTACTCTTCGTTGCGATGGGCGTACGCGTCGTCAAACAAGGCTATGTCTACACGATCGAAAGGTTGGGCAAATTCACCCTGGCCGCAGAGCCCGGTCTCCATCTCATCATCCCGATCGTCGACCGCGTCGGGCAGAAGGTGAACATGATGGAGCAGGTGCTCGACATTCCGGGCCAGGAAATCATCACTGCCGATAACGCCATGGTCGGCACCGATGCGGTGGTGTTCTTCCAGGTCCTCGATGCCGGCAAGGCGGCCTACGAGGTGTCCAACCTCTATGCCGCGATCATGGCGCTGACGACCACCAACCTGCGTACCGTGATGGGTTCGATGGACCTCGACGAAACCTTGTCGAAGCGTGACGAGATCAACGCGCGCCTCCTCAGCGTGGTCGATCATGCGACCTCGCCCTGGGGCGTGAAGATCACCCGCGTCGAGATCAAGGACATCCGTCCGCCCATGGACATCTCCGAAGCCATGGCGCGCCAGATGAAGGCCGAACGCCTCAAGCGTGCAGAAATCCTCGAAGCGGAGGGCGACCGCGCATCCAAGATCCTTCGCGCCGAAGGTGAAAAGCAGTCGGCCATCCTCGAGGCCGAAGGCCGCCGCGAATCCGCCTTCCGCGACGCAGAGGCCCGCGAGCGCGAAGCCGAGGCAGAAGCCAAGGCAACGCAGGTCGTGAACGAAGCCATCGCCGGATCGGGCGGGCAGGCGCTCAACTACTTCGTGGCGCAGGAATACACCAAGGCGGTGGGCAAGTTCGCCACCAGCCCCAATGCCAAGACCATCCTCTTCCCTGTCGAGGCGACCCAGCTCATCGGCTCGCTCGGCGGGATCGGCGAACTGGTCAAGGGCATCACCGACGATCGCCCGGGAGGCGGTGGCGGTGCGCCGCGCGGTCCCGCGCCTTCGCCCGCACCCGCGCCGCGTCCGCAGCAGCGCAGCGCGCAGAGCAGCGTTCCGCGTAGCGGCAGCATGGGAGGCCAGTGATGGAATGGTTCAGCTCGCTCGATCCGTTCTGGGTCTGGCTCGCCGTCGGCCTGTTCCTGTTTGCAGCCGAAATCCTCGTGCCGGGGTTCTTCCTGATGTGGCTGGCCGGGGCAGCGCTGGCGACCAGCGTCGTCGCCTTCATCATGCCGGGAGCAATCCCGCTGCAGGTGACCGTCTTTGCGGTACTGTCGATCGTCGCGGTTTTCATCGGCCGCAACTATTTCCGCAGCAATCCGATTCTGGAGGCGGACCCCAAGATGAACCGGCGGGGCATGCGGCTGGCGGGAGAGATCGCCACCGTGGTTTCGCCCATCGATGGCGGCACGGGCCGGGTGAAGCACGGCGATAGCGAATGGCTCGCCAAGGGCTGCGATGCGGCCGTGGGCGACAAGGTCCGCATCAGCGGCAGCGACGGCGCGGTCCTGATCGTCGAACCGCTCTGAGGCAAAGGATTACGCGCTGAGGCGCTCGGCGAAACGGCCGTGCTTGCGGAAGCGCGTCATCCACTTGTCGAGGAACAGGCCCAATGGCTTGGGCTCGATATCGAACTTGTCGAAACCGGGATAATTGCCGCTGGCGACATTGCCCTGCTTCAAGAGGTTCCACTGGTCGCTGCCCATCGGCGTGCCGGGCAGTGCTGCGAATAGCGCGGACAGACCATCGGGCATCGGCAGGAAAGTCCGCTCGCGGCGCTGGGCAGCGGCAATCCGCTCATTGATCTCCATCATGGTCAGCGCTTCGGGGCCGCCCAGCTCGTAGGTCTTGCCGCCATGCTTGCCGGGATGCTCGAGCGCCTGCGCAATCGCCTCGGCGACATCGTCGACATAGACCAGCTGCAGCTTCGCCTCGGGCCCGAAGACGGGCAGGACGGGGATCTTGGAAATCAGCTCGCCGAACATGTTGAGGAAATTGTCGTCCTTGCCGAAGATGATCGAGGGGCGGATGATGGTGGCCTTCTTGAAAGCCTCATGCACGCGCGTCTCACCGAGGTGCTTGGCGCTGGCATATTCGTTGACCGTATCTTCGTCCGGCTCGGCCGCGATGGCGCTGACATGGACGAAACTGGTCGCACCGGTCTTTTTCGCGGCCTCGGCCATCCAGCCCGGCGCCTCGCCCATCAGCTTGCGCAGATCGCCATCGAAGCTGCCGACAAGGTTCACCACCGCGTCCGCGCCCTCGATGCATTTCTCGACGCTGTCGCGCTTGGTCGCATCCATGCGCACGAACTGCAGCTGGCCGAGGTTCGCAAGCGGCTTCAGCTTGAAGGCAGCCTGCGGGTCGCGCCCGCAGATGCGCAGCCTTGCCCCGCGCGAAAGCAGCGCCTGCGCCACGTAATTGCCGAGGAAGCCGGTGCCGCCCATCAGGACCACCATCTTGCCGTTCAATGCGCCGCTTTTTGCCATGTCGTTCGTCTCGGATAATCGGAGTGGGATTCGTCGGGTGCGCCCTAGCCATAAGCGGATGGCTGCTGCAAGCGTTCCGCGTGCCGCGCCGGTGCAATTAGCGTTGACAAGGCAACGCCGCCTTCGCTAGTGGCCCGCGCCTACCCGAGACGCTGACTCGTATGATCAGCACGTCTCGAAAGTGTGCCCAGATGGCGGAATTGGTAGACGCACCGTCTTCAGGTGGCGGCGCTCGCAAGGGCGTGGAGGTTCGAGTCCTCTTCTGGGCACCATTTTCCCTTATCGATATCAACACTCTGCAGTGGCTGGACAGCCGCATCGCTGCGCCATAAACCCGCGCCCGATGAGAGAGCTGACCGTTTCCGTCCTCCAATTGCCGCTCGCCCGCAAGGACGAGGCGGAGAATATTGCCGCCGTTGCCGAGCTGGTCGAGGAGGCTGCCGGCAAGGGAGCGCAGGTGATCCTGCCGCCCGAGCTATTCGCCGGCGAGTATTTCTGCCGCGAGGAAGAGGAGGAGCTGTTCTCGCGCGCCCGGCCCACTGCCGAGCACCCCAGCGTCCTTACGATGCAGGCGCTGGCCGGGAAACTCGGCGTGGCGATCCCGACCAGCTTTTTCGAGCGCGACGGGCATCACTATTACAACACGCTTGCCATGATCGGACCCGACGGGGAGATCATGGGGACCTATCGCAAGAGCCATATCCCCGACGGGCCGGGCTATGAGGAAAAATACTATTTCCGCCCGGGCAATGACGGCTTCAAGGTCTGGGATGTCTTCGGGGCGCGCATCGGCGTCGGCATCTGCTGGGACCAGTGGTATCCCGAATGCGCGCGGGTGATGGCATTGAAGGGTGCCGAGGTGCTGTTCTATCCCACCGCCATCGGTTCGGAACCCTATGATGTCGATCTCGACACCAGCCGCATGTGGCGCCGGGCAATGATCGGCCACGCGGTCTCGAATTGCATGCCCGTCTGCGCAGCCAACCGGATCGGGCACGAGGGGCCCGCCGACCGCCAGCAGAGCTTCTACGGCCACAGCTTCATTTCCGACGAGTGGGGCGACCTCCTGGACGAATATGGCGCATCGGACAGCGGTTCGCTGGTGGCCACGCTCGATCTCGACCGCGCGGCCAGGCACCGCGCGGGCATGGGCTTTTTCCGCGATCGCAGGCCGCAACTCTACGGGCGGATATGCGAAGACATCTAGGCAGCAATTCGGGTCGCACCATCAGTCAGGACCAGCTCGACCGGCTCTACACCGCCGCACTCGAAGCTGCGATCGGGCGGATCGAGAAGGACGGGCATTTCCACCCTCTGGTTTTCGAACTGCGCGCCAACGGCACGATCCAGGCGGTTGCCGTGCTGGAGACGGGCGAGGTCGACAATACGCGCGGGCCGATCGACCGGCTCGTCGCACTGCTCAGGCCGCGCGCCGAGGATGGCACGATCGATGCCGCCGCCATCGTGCGTCTGCGCGAAGAGGGCGTTGCCGAGGTGCGGATGCGCGCGCGCAACTTTTCGGCGAATATCGACGTGCTTTTCTCGGTCGAGACCAGCGGCCTCGTCAAACGCAAGCGGCGGATCGAACTCGGCGATGTCGCCGCGCGCGAAGTGCCCAACGAGCTGTTCTAGCTACCGGCCAGTTCCTTCAGGATGATCGTCCAGTGGTCGAGCCCGGCGTAGAAGGCATCGACCCGCACGCGCTCGTCGAGGCCGTGGGCATAGACATCCTGCGGCCTGCTCGCCCCGCCGCTGATGCCCACTGTGTTATAACCCAGCGCGCGGTAATGCATGCCGTCGGTGCCGCCCGATTCCATATAGGGGATGATCGGGATCGCAGCGCCATAACGTGCCTCGAGCGATTTCGTCAGCGCCGCGCGGACGTCCTCGCGGAAATCGCTGCCTTCGCTTTCGGTCGGATCGCCCAGCGTCGTGATCGTGACCCCGGGGTTGCCGACAGCCTCGGCGAGCCGCTGCTTGGTCGCTTCGACGCCTTCGCCCGGAAAGACGCGGCAGTTCACCGTGGCAGTGGCTGTCTGCGGCAGGGCATTTTCGGCATGGCCGGCCTTGAGCATGGTGGCGACGCAGGTCGTGCCGGTGGTGCCCAGAAATTCGGGGTGCGTGCGGAGCATGGCAAGTGCCTCGGCATCATCGGGGTCGGCTGCGAAGGCCTTGAGCGCATCGCCCATCGGGCCGGGGATCGCCTGGCCGAGCGCGCCGAGATAGCTACGCGTGAGCGGGGTTGCACGGACGGGGAACTGGTAATCGCGCACCTTCTGCAGCGCATCCGCCAGTTCGTATATCGCATTGTCCTTGCGCGGACGCGAGGAGTGGCCGCCCTGGTTGGTGATGGTGAGTTCGTAAGTGACGAAGGTCTTCTCGGCAGCCTGCACGCGCTGCGCCATGGGCCGGTAATCCTCGGTCAGGCCCACGCCGCCCGCATCGGAATTGAGCACGAAGGCGGGATCCACATTCTCCGCCACCCATTTCGCCTGCGCCTTGGTAGAGGTCATGCCGGTTTCCTCGTCGCCCGAGAAAACGAGGTAGAGATCGCGATTGGGCGTCCAGCCTTCTTCCTTCAACCGGATGAAGGTGCCGGTGAGATTGGCGACCCCGTACTTGTTGTCCATCGTCCCGCGGCCGTAGAAATAGCCGTCTTCCTCGATCAGCTCGAAGGGATTGCGCACCCAGTCCTCCGGCAGCGCATCGACCACGTCCATATGGGCGAGCAGCACGATCGGCTTCTCGCCCGATGATCCGTCGCCGCGATAGCGCACGATGAGACCCTGTGTCGGGTCGCCATCGTTGACGTAATCGGAGACCATTATGTCGTCGTTGGCGAAACCGGCTTCGGACAAGCGACCGGTAAGATAGGCGACCATGTCGTCGACCTGGCCGTAACCCTCGGCGGTGCGGAAGGCGATGATGTCGCGGTAGATGTCGTGTACGCGCTGTTCGTGCTCGGTCAGCACGCGGTCTTGGGCCAAGGCCGGGACTGCGGCGAGGGCCAGCGCCCCTGCAACGAATGTGGTGACCGGCTTCATATACGTCCTCTCCCTTTGCGCTGTCGGCGGGGCGAGGCTAGTCGCAGGAAATCATGGGAGCAAGCACGCACCGATATGTGATCGCGCTAGGATCGAACATGCGCGTGGGAAGCATCGGCGGGCCCCGGCAGGTGCTCGCGGCTGCGCTGGCAGCGATGCGGGAAGGCGGGATCGAAGTTGTCGCCTGCTCCCGCATCAGGACAAGCAGGCCGCTCGGTCCCTCGCTGCGACTTTATGCCAATTCTGCCGCGCTGGCGGAGACGCGCTTTCCCCCCGAAGAGATGCTTGCGGCCTTGCAGGATTTAGAGGCCCGTTTCGGTCGCAAACGGCGCGGGGCGCGCTGGCGTTCGCGGCCGCTCGACCTCGATATCGTCTTGTGGAGCGGCGGGATGTGGCATTCTCCCCGGCTCGTCATCCCGCACCCGCTGTTTCGTGATCGCGAGTTCGTCACGGGTCCTGCCGCCGAGATCGCTCCCCACTGGCGCGACCCGGCGACCGGACTTACGCTGCGCCAGATCGCAGCGCGCGCGGTTTGACCGCGGCTGCCGGATTGCCGCGATAGATCGTCCAGCTTTCCGCATCCTCGAACAGCGCGCCGCGTGCTGCCAGCACCGATCCCTCGCCCATCGTCACGCCGGGCCCGACGAAAGCCTCCGCCGCGACCCAGCATTGCGCGCCGATCGAAACGGGGCGCACCACCAGCTGGAAGTTCGGGTCGGACACATCATGGGTCGAGGCGCAAAGATGCGCGCGCTGCGAGACGATGCTGTCGCTGCCGATCGTGATGCGCCCCTGGTTGTAGAGCCGCGCGCCCGGTCCGATCAGGACATTGTCGCCAAGCTCGAGATTGGCGGGCCACCAGACATTCACGCTCGCATGGACGCGGCAGCCCCGGCCCAGCTTGGCGCCGAACAATTTCAGGACCAGCGCGCGCCAGCCATGCAGCGGCGGCGGGGTCCACCGGGCAAGCAGCAACCAGCAGAGCGTCCAAAGGGCGCGCCCGATACGGTTGCCGAGCGAGAAGGATGGCCCCCCGCTCCTGCTCCCCGATGCTCGTGCGTCCAGCGGCTCTGCCATGCGCTCCCTCCTGTCCGTTCCACGCCTAATTGCACCGGCAGGCGAAAAGCAAGCCAAACCCCGCTTGACCAGTCGGCATCCCCTGCCTAGGTGGGCGCCCGTGGTCGGGCCGTTAGCTCAGTCGGTAGAGCAACTGACTTTTAATCAGTAGGTCGCTGGTTCGAACCCAGCACGGCTCACCACCTTCCTTCATCCAGCGCCGATGCCGTTGCTTTGGCTCCCGGCCTCACTGCGCCCGAATCATTGCCCGGCTCACCTATGACCAGAAGGGCGGTGCACCGAAGCACAGCACTGGCTATATCGCACTAGGTGAAGGAGCGGGGGGGATCTGGCTCAACAGTCCGCCTGCGACTGCAACCAAGCGTGGAAACCTGTCCATAATCAGGTGTTTCTGCGGAGGCGCGCGCCCCGCCAACCGGCAGGATTTCCCCGCAAATCGGCCGATTCTCCATTAATTAGATTGACGTTCTAGAAATTTCCTCTAGACTGGCTTTTTGGTTAATTGATGCGATAGTGATGGAATGAAACAGGCGAGGGGCCAGGAAACACGCGAGAAGGTGCTCGAAACGGCGGCAGAGCTCATCGTCGCGCATGGCCATGCCAACGTCTCCCTGCGGGATATCTGCGACCAGTCGGGCATCTCGAACGGCAGCGTCTTCCATCACTTCGGTTCGAAGGATGGCATCATCCGCGAACTTTTCCTGCAGGAACGGCGCCGGTATCTTGGTGCGATCGCCAAAGCCATTACCGGCTATGATGGCGACCCCTGCGATGCCTTTGCCGAAGGCGCGCGGGCGGCGGCGGAGTTCCAGCTGGCCGATGTCGAACGCTTCATGCACCTCATCGCCGATTTCAACGATAGCGAATGGCTGCGCGAGAACCGCGACGTCTGGCTCAACGCCGCGCTCGATATCCAGCAGCCGGTGATCGACTGGGCGATGCCGCACTTCGCCAGCGGGGCGCTGCCGGTCATGCCGCCCACGCTGTTCCAGGCGCTTTCGCTGGGGCCGGCGGAATTCCTCATGCGCTCGCAGCGACAGGGCCGGATCGAGGATGCGGCCGTGCATATCGACACGATCGTCGCCGGCATCTCCGCCAGCCTGAGGCACCTTCGCGACGTGCAGGCGGCCCAGCGCGCCGCTGCCGACGACGCGGCGTAGACTTTCCACCGCCAAGCGCCTAATTGCAGTTCATCCCCGGGGAGCCAGCGTTGGCTGAGAGGGAGGTCTCGCACCCTCCGACCCGTCGAACCTGAACCGATTAGCATCGGCGGAGGGAGTGGAGCGGCGCCAGTAAACCGCTCTCCGTCCGCCATATGGAGAGCACACGCATGGCCGACATCAACAGCAAATTCGACATCGGCGTCACCACCGGGCCCATTCGCGGCAGCCGCAAGGTGCACATTGGCGCCAAGTCCGGCAGCGGCGTGCAGGTCGCCATGCGCGAGATCGACCTTGAAGGCGGCGAAGAGCCGGTGCGGGTTTATGACACCTCCGGCCCCTACACCGATCCCGATGCCACCATCGACATCCGCCAGGGCCTTGAGCAGAAGCGCCGGGAGTGGATCATGGCGCGCGGTGATGTCGAGGAATATGACGCGCGCGAGGTGAAGCCCGAAGACAATGGCCAGCTCGGCCCCGACCGTTCGGGCGGTGTTCCCGGCTTCCCGAACGTGGCCAAGAAGGTGCTGCGCGCAAAGCCCGGCATGAACGTCAGCCAGATGCACTACGCCCGCCGCGGCATCATCACGCCCGAGATGGAATATGTGGCGGAACGCGAGAACCTGGGCCGCGAGATGCTGCGCGAGGAAGCCGCCCGCACCGCCGCGCGCAACGATGGCCAGCCCTGGGGCGCCGAGCTGCCCGATTACGTCACCCCCGAATTCGTCCGCGACGAAGTGGCCCGCGGGCGCGCGATCATCCCCTCCAACATCAACCACCCCGAAACCGAGCCGATGGCGATCGGGCGCAACTTCCTCGTCAAGATCAACGCCAATATCGGCAATTCCGCGGTGGCATCCGACGTGGCGAGCGAGGTCGACAAGATGGTCTGGTCGATCCGCTGGGGCGCGGACACGGTCATGGACCTCTCCACGGGGCGCAACATCCACGACACGCGCGAATGGATCATCCGCAACTCGCCCGTCCCCATCGGCACCGTGCCGATCTACCAGGCGCTGGAGAAGGTCGGCGGCATTGCCGAGGACCTGACCTGGGAAATCTTCCGCGACACGCTGATCGAACAGGCCGAACAGGGCGTCGACTATTTCACCATCCACGCCGGCGTGCGCCTGCCCTATGTCCCGATGACCGCCAAGCGCGTCACCGGCATCGTGTCGCGCGGCGGCTCGATCATGGCGAAATGGTGCCTCGCGCATCACAAGGAGAGCTTCCTCTACGAGCGCTTCGACGAGATCACCGAGATCATGAAGGCCTATGACATCGCCTATTCGCTGGGCGACGGCCTGCGCCCCGGCAGTATCGCCGACGCAAACGACGAAGCCCAGTTCGCCGAGCTCTACACGCTGGGCGAGCTTACCAAGCGCGCCTGGGAGCAGGACGTGCAGGTGATGATCGAGGGCCCCGGCCACGTGCCGATGCACAAGATCAAGGAGAACATGGACAAGCAGCTGGAAGCCTGCGGCGAAGCGCCCTTCTACACGCTCGGGCCCCTCGTCACCGATATCGCGCCGGGTTACGACCACATCACCAGCGGCATCGGCGCGGCGCAGATCGGCTGGTACGGCACCGCCATGCTCTGCTACGTCACGCCCAAGGAACACCTCGGCCTGCCCGACCGCGACGATGTGAAGGTGGGCGTGGTGACCTACAAGCTCGCCGCCCACGCCGCCGACCTTGCCAAGGGCCACCCGGCCGCCAAGGTCCGCGACGACGCCTTGAGCAAGGCCCGCTTCGAATTCCGCTGGCGTGACCAGTTCAACCTCAGCCTCGACCCCGACACGGCCGAGCAATATCACGACCAGACCCTCCCCGCAGAAGGCGCCAAGACCGCCCACTTCTGCTCTATGTGCGGGCCCAAGTTCTGCTCGATGAAGATCACGCAGGAAGTGCGGGATTTTGCGGCCAAGCAGAACTCGGACAGCTATCTTGCGAGCGAGAACTTGCGTGCCGAGACCTCAGCCGAAGAGGCCGAGGAAGCGGAAAAGGGCATGGAGGAGATGAGCGAGGTGTACCGGGAGAAGGGCGAGAAGTTGTATTTGCCGGAGGGTTGACCGTTTAACTGTCACAATTTCGCGACAGCGTGGCGGTTTTTTTAAGGCCTTCTTTCCGATTGTGTGGGCAAGATATCGCAGATTCATCCTTTGTTCTAGAAAGTGGTTTCCATCGCGGCGAAATTAGCGTAGGCGCTAACGCGTGCTTTTCCGGCGAGTACAATGAAGATCACCGCAACTTTGGATGGGTGAAGGCTCCTTTGGGGGCCTTTATCGTTGTGTTTAGAGAGGGACCTAACGCATGACGCATACCGACGAAATTCCAACAGACGCTGAAGTTATCCAAGAGCTTGCCTCGACTGACGATGGTCTGCGTCCAAGTGAATTGGTGGAGCGCCTTGAAGCGAGTGGTCATTCGTACGAGAACGTAGTCCGTGCTGTTCAACGGGTCCTTGATCGAGGGAAAGCTGTCTTGGGTGACGGAGGTCGCTTCATTGCGGTTGAAGGGCTTGAAGTAGCCGCTTGATGAGCTGGACCGAGGCGCAGCGTACCGAGCGCCGCCATAATATCAGCCACTCTACTGGCGATCAGCGAACAGAGTTCCAGCGTGACCGTGACAGGTTGCTCTACTCCTCGGCCTTTCACCGGCTGGCTGGAATTACCCAGATTGTGCGCGCCGGTGAGCAGGATATTTTTCATACCCGGCAACAGCATACTTACAAAGTCGCGCAAATTGGGCGACGGCTAGCGGAAGAGTGTGTCGACAAGCAACCGGAGGCGTCCGCACGTCACGGTGTCCACCCAGAAGTGGTAGAGGCAGCATGTCTTGCTCATGATCTCGGGCATCCGCCATTTGGGCATGCCGCAGAGAAAGAGCTCGATAGACTCGTCCAACACGAAGGCGATGATGATGGGTACGAGGGAAACGCGCAGACCGTCCGGATCATCACGAAGCTAGCGGTCAGGTATGGCAAAGACGAGTGCCTTGGGTTGGACTTGACGCGCGCCACTATCGCTGCCTGCTTAAAGTACCCATGGTTTCGCGATCTCGGAAATCCTGAAAGGTCGGGAAAATGGTCAGCCTACAGAACTGAGGTTGACGATTTCGAATGGGCGCGTGAATTCGCCAACGAAGGCATGAAATCAGCCGAAGCTGAACTAATGGATTGGGCGGACGATATCGCCTACTCCGTTCATGATCTCGAAGATTTTCATCGCGTCAATATCGTTCCGTGGGAGCTGATTACAGAGCGCGGCAACGAGACCGAATTCGTCAATGAGGTGGCTAGCGGCTGGTTTAATGCCCCGAAAGATGCCGGGCGTCGACTGCGAACAGCCGTCGAAAATATTCGAGAGACGCTCATCTTTTTTCCCGCCGTCGCTAGGCAAACTTATGCCGGTACACGTGAGCAGCGTCACCATATCCGAAATTTCACGTCTACGCTGATCGGGCGTTATGTGCGCTCTGCTAAGCTAAGTGAGGAAAGAGAGGGGTCGGCGGTTCTCATCAATGAACAAAGCGCTGATGAGGTGCGAGTGCTCAAACACTTGGCTCGGAAGTACGTCATAGGTTTGCCAGCACTTCACGCCCAACAAATGGGTCAGAAGCGGATCATTAATGGCTTATTCGATATCCTGATGAATCAGAAAGATCGCGCGTCAGACCGTTTCCTGCCAATGCGACTTCGTTACATTTGGGACGAGCTGGATGGCGATGCGCAACGGAGAGCTGCGGATTGCATAGCTAGCCTCACTGAATTTGAAGCCGACGCCTTGTACAAACGGCTGTCGGGCGTGGATAGCGGATCGGTATTGGACCCGATAGTGAGATGATACCGCCTATTCCGCCGGAACCAGCTTTTCCACCAGCGTCCTGAGTTCGCTCGGCGTGGTGTGGCCGGCGACGATCTCGTGATAGCCGATGCCCGCCTTGCGCAGCGCTTCCTTCTTCACCGCATCGCGCGCGGCGGCGCTGCCCTGATGGTGGCCCTTGCCTTGGTATTCGAGCGCGTGCTGGACGTAGCAGTTCTCGTCCATCAGCGCGAAATCGACGCGCTTGGAGTTGACGCAGCCGAAAGCTGATTGATCGCGGGATGACAGGAACTCGCCGAGCGAAACCTGTGCCATCACCTGCCAACCCGGATTGCGCGCGATCACCGCTTGGTCGAGTGCCCTGAACACATTTGCTTCGGACTTGTTGAGCAGGCTGCGGGGCTTGAAATCGGCGGCCATCACGGTCTCAAGCTGGTCCGCAGCCGTTGCCAGCTTTGAAGCCTCGCCGGTCTTGCCGAAGCGCCGATTGGGCTGTCGGTTCTTGTAGTAGCGCTTGCCGCTACCCTTCTTCCGACCGGCCTTTCGCCACTCGGTCACGAAGAAAACGACGGCAACCAGTACGGCAACAAACACCACCTGACTGTTTATCGCGCCTTCGAACAATGTTTCGAACATCAAAGCCCCCACTTTGCCCCGATCAGGAATCGCAGACTATCTACCGGATAACCTTTAACTTTCCTACTCCGCCAAAATCTGCCTTATCCTTGCCGATGAGCACGTCCCGAAGCACCGCCCTCACTCTTCCCGCCACCCGTCACGACGGCTGGACCGTCCAGCGCCAGGCGCTTTTCCTGCGCGAGCTGGCTTCCTCGCATTCGGTCGCCAGGGCGGCGCGGGCGGCGGGGATGAGCCGCCAGTCGGCCTATGGCCTGCGCGCGCGGCTCAAGGGAGAGCCGTTCGATCTGGCGTGGACTGCCGCGCTGCGCTGCCGTTTCGATGCGCTGGCGGAAGCGGCGATGGAGCGCGCGCTCAACGGGGTGGAGGTGCCGCATTTCTATCGCGGCGAGCTGGTCGGCACATCGCGCCGCTATGACGAGCGGCTGACGGTGGCGCTGCTCGCCATGCGCGAGAGCTTTCGCCGCCCGCCCGTCCATTCCGCGCACCCCGCCGCCGCATACAAGCCGCATGATTTCGGCCCGCTGCTCGAACGCGTGGAGACCGGCCCCGAAACCTGGGCGGAGGAGATCTATGCGCTGGTCGAGGGGGAGATGGCGGCCGGGGAGGAGGACGGGGAGGATTGAGCCCGCGCCATGTGTCAACTTCGCCCCGAATGCGAAAAACCGCAGTTTCCTGCGGGTCTGCGGCGGAAAATGCCCGGGTGACGCGGTGTCAATCTTGTCAACTTCGCCCCATCCTCACCAGCACCCGGTCGAGCGCCTGCAGGAAGTTCGACCGGTCCGCCTTGCTGAAGGGCGGCGGGCCGCCTCCCACTCCGTCCATCCCGGCGCGCAGGTCTTCCATGATCGCGCGGGTGGCGATGGCGCTGCCGATGCTGGCGGCGTCGAAGCTCCTGCCGTCGTGGCGCAGCACGGTGGCGCCCGCCTTGAGGCAGCGTTCGGCCAGCAATATGTCGGCGGTGATGACCACGGTGCTTGGGGACGCGTGCTCCGCAATCCAGTCGTCCGCCGCGTCGAACCCGTCCGAGACCACCACGCGCTTCACCCGCTCGCTCACCGGCACGCGAAAAGGGCTGTTGCTGACCACGCGGACATGCGCCTTGTGACGTGTCGCAACGCGGTAGACCTCCTCCTTCACCGGGCAGGCATCGGCATCTACGAGAATGGTCATGGCGCTCATGCCGCGTGCCTAGCACCGGGCACGCTGTCCGACCACTTAGGGTTAGGTCGCATCGCCGCCATGTGTTACCGGGTGCGGGCTATCAGTCGTTTTCGACGGTCGGGCTCCCCGTTTGGCGCCTTCTTTCCATCTCGCCTTTTAGTTGCGCGAAGAACGCGGCCATGTGCGGTCGCGTGTGCGCACAGGAGGACACGCATGGACCTGTTCGGCAATATCCAGACCTTCAACCCGCTTACCGGCACCGGCTTCATCCGGCCCGCGCAAGGCGGGGCGATGATCCCCTTCAACCAGATCGAGTTGAAACGCCCCCGCGACGCCGAAGTGCGCGAGGGATCGCGCGTCCACTACAAGACCGAGGAAGACGATCTGGGCGAGCTTGTCGCCGTGCAGATGCACCTGGCTTAGGTGACCAGCCTCGACCAGCTTCATCGCCACCTGGAGATCGCGCGGATGAACGAGCGAACAGCGCGCTCGCCAGGTGATCGCAGGGCTTATGGCGAGCTTGCCCGGCATTACGAGCAGCGCATCCGTGAGAAGGAGGGCAGGGGCGGCTCCCGACCACGGCTTATCCCGCCGGGACACTGACGCGGTTTTTGCAGAAACGAGAATTGCTTAGGTGATCGGCTGCCTCCGTGCTACTGCACCCCTGCTGACGTCGAAATTTGCGACGGATGTCGAGATTTGAAGACCGCCGCTTGCCTCAACTGGCCCCGGCGTAAAACAGGCGACGATTTCCTTTCTTCGGACGATTTGATGCACGACCGCAGCGCATGTCGCGCGGCGGCAACCCCATGCGTTCTCGAAAGGAACCGATTATGTCAAAGACTGGCACCGTAAAATTCTTCAACTCCGACAAGGGCTATGGTTTCATCCAGCCCGACGACGGTTCGGCCGACAGCTTCGTCCACATCAGCGCCGTGCAGGCCGCTGGCATGACGACGCTCGATAAGGAACAGCGCCTCAACTACGAAGTCGAGCAGGGACGCAACGGCAAGGAAAGCGCCGTGAACCTCTCGGCTGCCGACTGACGCCTATTTCCAAGGTTCGCGCACTGTGGCTTGCTATCCTCTTGCCACGGTGCGCGGCACCCTTTCCCTCCAGCCAAGGAGCCTGCCGATGAGCCAGTCCTACGAATTCTACGACGCGCGCGCCGAGGAAGCCCGCGCGGCGGCCAAGGCGGCAACGCTCGACAATGTCCGCGATCGCGAACTGCGCGCGGCAAAATCCTGGTCCGACCTTGCCCATCACGCCCGCGGCGTGGCCGAAGCGCGGATCAAGACCGAACGCGAAAAGCGCGAGGCGCGCGAAGCGGCAGAGGCGCTGGAAGCCTAGCGCTCCCCTTCGGCAGTGACGGGCAATGGCAGCCGTATCAAGGCGATAGGGCATACGTTGGTAAAAGCCCGCCAAGCGCGTTACCATTCCGGGCAAGGAGGCTTGCCATGGACACCCTTGTCACCGTGCTGATCTGGTTCGCGCTGATCTCTGCCGGGATCATGGCGGGCATCTATTTCACATTCTCGGTATTCGCGATGCGCAGCTTTGCCGAGCTGGGCGAGGCGGCCGGGGCACGGGCGATGCAGGTGCTCAACCGGGTCATCGTGCGGACCGCCTTCCTGCCCCTGTTCTTCGGCAGCACCATCGCCTGCGCGGCGCTGGTCGTGCTCGGGTTGATGGGCCATGCGGGGCCGCTGGTGATCGCGGGCAGCGCGGCCTACGTGCTGGGCATGTTCGTGGTGACCGTGGCGGGCAATGTGCCGCTCAACAACCGGCTCGATGCGGTGGACGCGGCGAGCGAGGAGGGCAAGGCCATGTGGCTCGAATACCTCGTGCGCTGGACGCGGTTCAACCATGTGCGCACGCTTTCCTCCGCCGCCGCCATGGCGCTGCTGGCGGCGGGGATGGAATAGGCGGGCGAAGCTGCACGCTCTCGCCCGGCTTCTCGTCAGATATCGAAATCCGCCTCGTCTTCGCCGTCCCAATAGGCGCAGCGGGTGGCGTGGACGTGGAGCATGACGACGCCTTCGGTATCGGGACCGTCCTCGAACCAGCGGTCGAGGTCCTTGGTCCAGTGTTCCTCGAACTTCGCCTTGTCGCGCACGATTTCGGCATCGCCCTCGAGCGAGATGAAGATACCGGGTGCGCCCTTGGGGTCATGGTTGCCCTGCAGCGAGAGGCCGACTTTCGGGTCCTTCTCGATATCCTTCACCATCAGGCAGTCTTCCCAGGTGAAGTAATAGCTGTCGCCATCGTAATCGACCTGGCGGTTATTGCTCATCGGGCGGTGGCCGATCTGGCCATCCTTCGTGTGCGTGGCGAGCATCACGAAATCGATGTCCTTCATCTTTTCGGCGATGTGCGAAAGGTGCTGCTTGGGCGTCTTGTCGGACATTGGAAATTCTCTCCTGCGACCCCGTCCATGACACTAGCGCATGGGGGCGGCGGGCGTTCCTGCGGGGGCGTGCTTTCCTACAGCGGGGCAGGATTGCTAGGCCGTGCGCATGAGCCTGCTTCTGCCCGTCCGAACCCGTGGAAAACTGCGGGTTTGCGCCTCTTCCGGTTTTTCTCCCCTGGACCGTGTTCCATGTGTTCCAAGCTGTTGGGAAGCCCCTGGCGATTTGCGCGGAAAGGCTAACGCTTCGGCAAGACTTGCGCGCTATCTGCCTGCCCGGAATCACCAAGGGGGCAACATCATGAACTTGAACGCAAAAACCGCAATCCTCGCACCGCTCGCCGTCGCGATGGGAGCCTGCAATCCCGCCGCTGCCGTCAAGGCGCAGCTGCCCGAGGGGGAGACCAACCTGTCCTGCGCGGCGGTGATCTATGCGGCCACCAGCATCTATGACGACGAATCCGCCGAGTTCTCCGACAGCCTCGCGCTGATCACCAAATATGGCGATGCCTATGCCCGCGAAGAAGGCATCAAGGACGGCACCGAGGCGTTCCAGCGGATCAAGCTGGAAGCGATGCGCATGGCGGGCGAGCTTCCCAACAGCGACCAGACGATCGACGACATCAGCGCCGCACGCCGGGCAAAGGCCTGCGCGGGCAAGTAAGCGGGGGGCAAAGGTCTCTCGGCCGGAAACGGAAATGCCTCCTGCACGTTGGTTCGGTAGAACCAAAAGAAGGAGCATCCGCCATGCAGGTCCAGTTCAATTCCGACAGCAGCGTCATGGGCACCGAGAACGTCGCGAGCCGGATCGAGGCGCGGGTGCGCGAGAAGCTGGCGCGATTTGAGGACCGGCTGTCGCGGATCGAGATCCATGTGCATGACGAGAATGCGCACAAGCACGGGCATGACGATAAGGCCTGCACCATCGAGGCCCGCCCGCGCGGCGGCAAGCCGATCGGCGTGACCGAAGGCGCCTCGACGGTCGACGATGCGGCAAGGCGCGCGGCGATGACGCTCTCGCAGCGGCTGAACCGCCACTTCGGCAAGCAGGCGCGCCATAGCCACGACCCGCGCCCCGACAAGGTGCTGTGAGGCGAGGCGCGATGGACTTGGCCTGCCGGCTGGGGTAAATGCAGCGCCATCGGGTCGTCCCTGGGTCGGGGAGACTATCGGTGACGCTCATCAAACACAGGATTTCCCGGCGCACTTTTGCCGCCGGTGCCGTCGGCGGCCTCGTTGCCGGGCCCAACGCTCTCGCCCAGACGGTGACGGCGACCTCGGACATGGGGCCTTTCTACCCGCTCGGCTATCGCGGCGAGACCGATGCCGACCTCACCCGCGTGGCAGGAGCGGAGAGGCGAGCCGAGGGCCAGGTGATCGAAGTGGTCGGGCGCGTGCTCGACAAGCTCGGTAACCCGATCCGCGGCGCGCAGCTCGACATCTGGCAGGCGAACCATCACGGGCGCTACGACCATCCACAGGACCCGGCGGTCATGCCGCTCGATCCCGGCTTCCAGGGCTTTGCTCGGATCACCACCGGCGGAGATGGCAGCTGGAAGCTGACGACGATCAAGCCGGGCAGCTACGACAGCCCTATCGGCAACCGTCCGCCGTACATCCACATGGATGCGCTGGGCGGGTCTACACGGGCCATGCTGCAGATGTATTTCCCCGAGGATGCCGAAGCGAATGCGCGCGACACGCTTTACAAGACGCTGGGCGACGGCGCGCCGACTGCCGTGGCGAGCGCTCTGGGGGACCAGCGATATAGTTGGGATATCGTCCTGCTCGAAGGTTAGCGCCGTCCGAGCCGCGCGATCAGCGCCACGAAGAAAGCGGTCGACCAACCGAGCAGCAAGACGCCGTTGATCCCCTCGATCGCGGCGACCAGTTGCCAGGCGCGCAGGATGCCCTCGTCGTCATAGCCGATGGTGCCATAGGTGATGGTGCTGAAATAGACCGCCGTGTGCAGGTCGGGCAGTGCGCCGCCGATCAGGTAGAGCGCAGCGTAAAGCCAGATCTCGAGGCCGTGGATCGCAAACAGGCCGAGCACTACGCCGAAAGTCACACCTATGCCGCGCGGACTGAGGGGCGAGAGCCGCTCCTCGCGCTCGTCCATGCGCTCGAGCCTCAGGACCCGGCTGAGCACGACGAGACCGCCGCCGTGGATCGCCACGGTGAGGAGGACCATCACGGTCGAAATCGCGAGTTGCTCCGTCATCGACATCGCACTCACAATTGCCGAGAATTATCGTTGCGGCAACCACTGCCGTGAAGGGATCAGTCGCGCCTTGCCAGGGTGGCAGCAACATCGATGGTCTTGGAGTTGCCGATCGAAGTCGGTTCCGGTTCCCGGGCGACCGGGGCAGCTTCTGCCACTGCCAATTCGACAGGTTCGGCCAGCGCCATCGGCGCCTCGGCGCGTGTCATAACCTGCCTCTCGACATGACGGACCTGCTCTTGCGGCTGCTCGCCGTGGAAGGCCAGAAGCCTCTCCTCGCGGGCGATCCGTTCGGGGCTAGCGGTTTCATAGAAGTCGTAGCCGGCGGAGAGGTCTACGCGGTCGTCGCTGCGGCCTTCCCACCACATATCGCCGCCGCGATTGCGCAAGCGACCATGGAGCGCGAGCTCGGCAACTTCGATCGTGCCTTCGGGCGTCTTGAGCGGGTAGTGATCGGGAGGACGGCGCGAGCTGTCCATCGCCGCATTCGAGGCCGAGACGATCTGGGCCTGGGGCAGGGTATCGGTCTGTCCGCGCTGGAGCATCGGGCTCTCTCCGATCGTGGCACCGCTCACCGCACCGGCAATCGTCACCACGGCCACCGCGCCCAGCACATGGGGGGCGTATTTCATCGTATATCTCCGCGTGAAGCGTTCTTGCCCCGATAAACGTCCGGATCGCCGCGCCTGTTCCCGCTGGAGCGCCGCGCCGGGCTTCACACATCCTTAACGACAGGCCTTAGTCGCGCGGCAAAGCTTGGATGGCACAGTTAATGCGATGGTGAGATTTTTGCGTCATGAAGGCGCACAAATAGAGGGCTGACGGATCGCAAGACGATGCATGAACTACAAACCCAGTTTGCCACGCAGGAGGGCGAGAACGCCTGGAATGCGGTGATGCACGAGCATTTCCACACCGGCAGCCTGGATGAAGCGCAGCAATATCTCGAATTGCAGCTGGAGGCGCTCGGTACCGAGCTTGCCACGCGTTGCCTCATCGACGATCCCGACCGCGTTTCGATCGCCGGATGGAGCGAGCTGATCGAGGCGATCGAGTTGCACGAGGGCGAACCGATCAGCGCGGTCACGCTGGCCATCGCCAATGAAGCCGATCGGGCCTTCGAAAAGGGGCAGGTCCACCACCCCTACATGCTGCTGGGCCTCTACAGCGACGAGCCTTTCGCCTTCAGCCAGGCGAACGCATCCACGCTTATCCAGGAGGCGCTGTCCGAGGACGGTCCCGAGTGGGCGGGCTGGGACGAAGACATCGAGGTCTTCCTCGAATGCGAGGGCCTCTCCGCCATCAATACCGAACTGGTGCACCACAAGGAGCGGCACTTCTTCCGCGACGAAGCGCCCGAACAGGCGCCCAGGCGCTATGTCGAATATGTGCTTGCATGCTGGTGGCGTGCATTGCTGTTCCACCGCGCGGTCGAGAAAATCTGTCGCCAGCGGCCTCTGCCGGGCAATATCCCCGTGCTGGCCGGCATGGTCGACATGAAACCCGATGCGATTTCGATCCACGGGCTTGTGGAAGGCGGCCGCCCCGCGCAGCGCGTCGAAAAGGATGAGGCCCCGCTGATGGCGGAAATGCTTCCCGACCGCATGATCACGCGGCGCGAGGTCGAGGAGATCAAGGAACCGCCGACGGGGGCCGATCTGCGCAAGCGCATCACCGAGGCCGCACCCGAAGAACAGCCTGAAAAGAAAAGCCTCGTCGCCCGAATTTTCGGCCGCGGCTGACCCACACTCCGCTTGCGTGCCGCCGTGGCTGCGCTAGGCTTGTCCCGGGAAACGGGAGAGCCTTCACATGCCCAGCCTGCGTGCGCGCCTTGTCGAACTTGTCCTGCCGCTGCTGGGCATCAAGAAATTCTTCACTGAACCCGACAAGCTCGACCGCCGGATTGCCAAGGCGCGGACCCAGGCCCCTGTGCGACCGAAAGCCAAATGGTCGAAGCGGTTCGATATACAGGAGTTCTCCTCGCGCGGGTTTCCCGTCGTGACGATCGAGCCCAAGGGCGGGGCGCAGCCGGGCGCGACGCACCTCCTTTATCTTCATGGCGGTGGTTACGTCCTCGACATTGCGGCGGTGCACTGGGATTCGATCTTCAAGCTGTGCGAGCGGCTGGGGGCATCGGCCACCGTCCCGATCTATCGTCTCGCGCCCGAGGCGAAGGCGACCGAAACGCTCGATGCGATGCGCAGCCTCTATGCGGAGGTGGCGGAACGATATGGGGCGAAGAATGTCACCGTGATGGGGGATAGTGCGGGCGGCGGGATGACGCTGGCCCTGGCGCAGATGCTGGCCGCCGATGGAGCCGAGATGCCCGCCAGCCTCGTGCTTTATTCGCCGTGGCTGGATGCCACCGCATCGGGCGACGGTCAGAAGGAAATCGAACCCAGCGACGTGATGCTGGGCGTGAGCGGGCTCGAAGCATGCGGCCAGCGCTACGCGGGGGAATTGCCCCTCGACGATCCCAAGGTCAGCCCGCTTGTCGGCAGCCTCGAAGGCCTGCCGCCGATGGCGATTTTTGCGGGCACGCACGACATTCTCCTCGTGGATGCGAGGCGGCTTGTCGAAAAACTGCAGACCGCCGGACACCCGCCGCATATCTACCGCGAATACAAAAGCATGTTTCACGTCTGGATGCTGTTCCCCATACCCGAAGGGAAGCGGGCTCTGGACGAGACGGCGGCGTTTATTTCGGAGCAGAGGAAAGAAGCGGCATGAAATACCTTCTCCCGATGGCCTGCCTGTCGCTTGCATCCTGCCAGTCGGGCGACGGGACGCCAAGCAGCGGGCCCACCCCGGCTTTCGATGCGATCGCAGAGAGCGAGACGGTCTATCTCACCGGCACGGAGCCATTCTGGGGCGGCGAAATCGGCCAGGGGAAGGCGCTCTATTCGACGCCGGAAAACCAGGATGGCATTCGCTTTCCGGTCGCACGCTTTGCCGGCAACAATGGCCTTGCCTTCACCGGCCAGATGGAGGGGCGCAGTTTCGACCTGATGGTGACGCCGGGCGAATGTTCCGACGGAATGAGTGACCGCACCTATCCCTATACCGCCACGCTCAAGGTCGGAGACGAGCAGCGCAATGGCTGCGCCTGGACCGATCTACAGGGCTTCACCGGGCCCCAGCATCCATGAACGCGGGCGCCACGGCAGCTCGCGGCTGGGCCGTATTCTTCTGGCTTTCCGCCGCCTACAACCTCGTCATCGGGCTGGGCGGGTTTCTCGATGCGCGCTGGGGATCGCCCGAAGCGATCATGTCGGTGCTGATTTTCTGCTTCGGCATCGTCTACGCACTGGTGGCGCGCGATCCGCTGCGCTTCGCTCCTGCCCTGATCGCGGGAATCCTCGGCAAGGTGATGGTGGTGCTGATGCTCGGCCCGCCCAACTGGGCCGCAGGTGGCGACGCGGCGATCGGCGTGATCGTGGCCGGCGACCTCCTGTTCGCGATCGGCTTTGCCCTCTTCCTGCTGCGCGCGCCCAAGCATGGGTGAGGTCCCCCGCATTCCGCGCCTCTTGGGGCTTGCCGGGCTGCTTCCACAAGCCGCCTTCCTGCTGCTTGCCTATTTCGGACCGGACGATCTTCAGGAAGCGGCCCAGCCGCTCGCCGCGCTCTACGCGGGCCTGATCTTCACCTTCCTCGGAGGTGCGTGGTGGGGCATCGCTGCAGGCGCTCCAGCAGCAGAGCGGCGCGGCGGGCTGGCATGGCTGTGGATCGCAAGCGTGGTGCCGAGCCTGATTGTGCTGGCCGTGCTCACGCTGTGGCTGGGCAGCCGTCTGCCGCTCGAACCGGTTCTCGTGGTCTTGGGCGCAGGTCTGCTGATCGCGCTTGGGGTCGACAGCCGGATCGGATCGCTGGCCCCGCGCTGGTGGATGTCGCTGCGCGCGCCGCTATCGATCGGACTTGGCGCGATGACGATCGCGATTGCGCTGGCTTAGCCCTTCACTCCGGCCTTGCGCAGTTCGGGGCCGAGCCGGCGTGTCAGCCATAGCCACCACATCTTGAAGTCGGCACCCAGGCTCCACAGCGGATAGGTGAAGGTCGCGGGCCGGTTCTTCTCGACCCCGAAATGCGCGACCCAGGCGAAAAAGTAGCCCGCTACGGGGAGCGCCGCGAACAGAAGCAATCGACCGGTCAGGATGGCGGCGATTGCCAGCAGCACGACCAGGGTGGTCCCGAAATAGTGCAGCGCCCTGGTGCGCGGCTTCGAATGCTCGCGCAGGTAGAACGGCCAGAACTCGGCGAAGGTCGAATACCGCTCCACCATACCCTAGAACAGACCCGGGATTTCGAACTGGGCGGCAGTCGGCCTTGCGGGCTGCAGCAGTCTGAATTGCGGAGCCTGTGCCTGCGCGCCATCGGATTTGGCGCCGATCGCGGTGCAACTGCGGCCGGCAATGAAGTCGAGCGCGACCTTGACCGAGGATTCGCGCGGATCGCCGAGCTGGTAGGATAACAGGTCACCGGCGCTGCAGGTGTTGGGCATCACGCTGGCAAGGCCGTCGAAATATTCGCCCTGGCCGTCTGCATTGACCGTCTTGAAGGTCACCGCGCGCAGGCGGTCGTCGCATTCCGACCTGTCGAAAGCATACTGGCCGACCGGCTTGCCGAAGGTGTCGGTGCCGACAAGCGCGATGTTGTCGCCGAGATAGGGGATCATCGAATTGGTGACGAGCTCGCTGGCGGACGCCGTCCCGCCGCGACCGATTACCGCCAGCTTCATGGCGCGGATTTGCTGTGGCTGGTTTTCGAACAGCTCGGTCGAATTTTCCGAAGACTTGGACGGACGAAGCTGGGTTTCCGAGAAAATCTGTCCTTCGAGGCCGTCGGCCATCAAGTCGCCGAGCAGTTCGGCAACCGAGACGAGTCCGCCGCCATTATACCGCAGGTCGAGGATGACATTGGTTATGCCCTGGTTGCGGAACTGGTTGAAAGCCTGGCGCAGCTGAGTGGCTGCATCCTGCACGATAAATGTGCGCAGGTTGATATAGCCGACCTTGCCTCCGGTCCCGTCGTCGAGGATCTGGATACCGTAGCGGTCGGAAATCGGGTCTAGCGAATATTCTTCCTTCGTCACCGTCACATTCTGCTGAACACCCGAAGTGTCCTCGATGACGAAGCTGCGCGTCACTCCCGGATCGCTCGGCCCGAGAGCGTTGCTGACGGCTTGTGCGCCGCCGGATGCCATCAGCGACGACACACTCTGCCCCTCGATCTGCAGGATTTCCGTCCCGCGATCGAAGCCGGCAGCAAAGGCGGGAGCATTTTCGAATGCTTCGGCGATGAAGACACGGTTATTGGCGCTGTCGTAAGAGAGGCGGACGCCGAAGCCGGCATTTGAGCCGTTGGCTATGAGGTCGTTCTCTTCCTTTATCGAGGTGATGTAAGTGAAATACCGGTCCTTGTTCTGCGCCCGGGCCGGGGCCACCAGCGCATCGAGATAGGACTGAAGGTCGCCATACCTCGACTTGTCGGCAGTGGCATTGAGGAGCTCGGGGAAAAGATACCATTCATCGAGCACGGACTTCGCCCAGTCCTGTCTTGCAGACAGGGAACAGCTGTCTGCGCCCCCTGTGCCGCCGCCGGATCCGCCGCCAATGGTGCCGCCTCTTGAACCGTCTCCTCCACCGCAGGAAGCGAGCGATATGGCAAGCGTTGCGGAAAGTAGCGAGCGACCCAGTTTCATCATCTTTTCTCCCCCGCCGCCAAGGCGGTTTCCTTCAGGAAGTGGTCGCTATGAGCGATGGCCAATTAACCGGCTCTGAGCAAGCGGAACGTCATTTGATGCTCTTTCCAACCGTATCCTTGCGCATTTGCGGTGGAAAACAGGGGCGATTTGAGGTGAAAACGGTGCAAATGCCGCCCGCCGCCATGGCGTTTCCTATCCGTATATGCCTAGGCTCTGCCCCTGAGACGCGCCCTCGGGCGCCTGAAGTGAATACGGAGTGAGAGATTTGCGTACCGGCAATCCCGATTGGGTGAACCAGGCAATCGGCGGCGAGGCGAAGGCCGCGCTGACCGTCGGCAAGGTGGCCGAAGAAAGAATGCTGGGCAAATCGGGCCTTGCACTTTCGAGTCCCGCTTTCCGCGACAAGGGCGAACTCGATCCCAGCTTCACGGCAATCGAGGACGACGCGGTCGCCCCGCCGCTCGAATGGACCGCGCCGCCGCCCGGCACGCAGGAACTGGCGCTGGTCGTCGAGGATGCCGATGACGGCAAGGTGCACTGGGTCGTCTGGGGCCTGAAGGGCCAGAAGGGCGCGCTGTTCGAGGGCGAGACTCCGCCGCGCACCGGCAAGAATGCGCAAGGCAATTCGGAATGGCTGCTCCCCGATCCACCGCTCGGTGTGCAGCACACCTACGTTTTCCAGCTCTTCGCGCTCGACCTGCCGCTCACGCTGATGCCGGGTGCGGGCTACGAAGAGTTTCTCAAGAATATCACGGGACACGTCACAGCCGCCGCGATCCTCACTGCCCGCTTCGAAGGGCACGAGGTCGAGGAACTGGACGCGGCAGACTTCGATATCGAAGACTGATTATAAGTATAGCCAACTGAAAGGATACTGAAATGGCTGGCAAGAACAACGCTCTGCAGAAGCCGGTGAACCTCTCGCCGGAACTGGAAAACGTGGTCGGCAAGGGTCCCATGACCCGCGCCCAGGTCACCAAGAAGGTGTGGGATCACATCAAGGCGAACAACCTTCAGGATTCGAAGGACAAGCGCATGATCAATCCCGATGCCAAGCTTGGCGCCGTGATCGGCAACAGCCAGATCTCGATGTTCAAGATGACCGGTGCCGTTTCGAAGCACATGTCCTGATTATCCGGAGCGGCGGCGCCACGGCCAGTTCGTGACGCCGCCGACCCACAGGGCCAGCCACACCAACACCGGCTGCGCGATCATGCGCGGTACGTGATAGGCCAGCCCAAGACCCCCGTCCTCGCGTGCCATGTCCATGGCGAATTGATTGATGTTGGCGGGGAACACGCAGATTGCGTAAAGTGCGAGCCCGATCGCGCCGGCTTTTCTCACATGTGCCGACCACGGCTGGACCAGCGCCGCTGCGCCCAGCAGTTCGGCTATGCCTGTCCAGAAGACGACCGCTTCAGCGGCAGGAACCCAGGCAGGCATTATCGCAAGGAAGGGGGCGGGATTGGCGATATGCGCATAACCTGCAATTGCGTAGAACGCGGCGAGCAGCCAGCGCAGGCCTGTACGGATCACTCCTCGATCACTTCCACACCCTTCCAGAAGGCGATCCGGTCCTTGATTTCCGACGCCGCCTGCTTGGGCTCGGGATAATACCATGCCGCGTCTTCATTGATTGCGCCGCCTGCGTTGATCGAATGATAGCTGGCGGTCCCCTTCCACGGGCATGTACTGGTGTGCTCGCTCGGGACGAGGGCACTGCGGGCGACATCGGAGGCGGGAAAATAGTGGTTGCCCTCGACCACCACGGTATCGTCGCTGCGGGCAATTTCCTCGCCGTTCCATCTTGCGACAACAGTCATGAGGCTTTCCTTTCAAAAGACGATGCATTCGCTAGAAGAGCCATCGACAAGATAACGGGTTCCGCCAAGGAGAATATCGTGAAAACCATTGGTCGCTACATGGGCGTCGCCGCGCTGGCACTTGCCGCATGTCCTCTCGCTGCACAAACCCCGCGTGAAACGGCTGAAGCCGCGCTCGAAGCGGCCCCGGTCTGGGACGGGCACAACGATGTGCCGATCCAGCTTCGCGCACGCTTCGACAACATGATCAACAGCTTCGATTTCCGCGATACGCTCGACATGGCGGAAGGGGACCATGACGCGATGCATAGCGACCTTGCGCGGCTGGACCGCGGCGAAGTCGGGGCGCAGTGGTGGTCGGTTTATGTCAGCGCGGACCTCGACGAGCCGATGGCAGTCCAGCAGACAATCGAACAGATCGACGTCACAAAGCGCCTGATCGCACGCTATCCGGATTCGCTAAAGATGGCTTTGACTGCCGCCGATGTCGAGGCCGCGATCGCCGATGGCAAGATCGCCTCGCTCCTCGGTATGGAAGGGGGCCATTCGATCGGAAGCAGCCTGGCCGTGCTGCGCCAGATGTACGATCTCGGTGCACGTTACATGACCATCACGCATGGCAAGACGCTCGACTGGGCGGACAGCGCGACCGATGCGCCGAGGCATGGCGGGCTCAACGCCTTCGGCATGGATGTCATCCGCGAGATGAACAGGATCGGCATGATGGTCGATCTCAGCCATGTGAGCGAAGAAGCGATGCACGACGCGCTCGATGCGGCACGCGCGCCGGTCATTTTCAGCCACTCGGGCGCACGCGGTGTGACCGGCCACCTGCGAAACGTACCTGACAGCGTGCTGCAGCGCCTCCCCCTGAACGGCGGGGTGGTCATGGTGGTGGCGCTGCCGTGGTTCATCAACGAAGACCTTCGCAACCACTCGGCCAACCGCGCTGCGGAGGAGGCGCGGCTCAAGGCGCTCTATTCCGGCCTGCCCGACCAGGTCGAGGCGCTGATGGCGAAGTGGGATGCGGAAAACCGCGAGCCGGTCTCGACCATTGCCGACATGGCCGATCATATCGACCACATCCGCAATGTCGCGGGGATCGACTTTATCGGCATCGGCGGGGATTACGACGGCATGCCGCATGGACCATCGGGAATGGAGGACGTGACCGGTTATCCGGCGCTGTTCGAGGAGCTGGCGCGGCGCGGCTATTCGCAGGAAGACTTGGAAAAAATCTCGATGCGCAACATGATGCGCGCCATGCGCGAGGCCGAAGCCTATGCCGCGAGCCAGGCTGGTGCCGCGCCGATCGAATATCCGGCCGGAAAACCGCGCGACGACTAATTTATCGCTGACGGTCCGGATCGAACGATCCGATCCGGACCGTCAATTTCGAGATTACATCCGGTCCCGCGTCAGGGGACAGCGCTCGCCATCGTAGAAGGCTTCGAGAGCATCGGAGAACACCTGCGAATCTTCATCGTCGCAGGCGTTTTCGAACAGAGTCATCGAACTGCGGAATTTCATCGCATCGACCTCGCCGAGAATATCTTCGGCGCTCATCGTGCCGGCCCATTCAAGCATTGCTTCGGTGGCCTCGAACAGCCGAGGGCCTAATTCCTCATGCGCGCAATAATCGCGCGCTTCGTCGAGATCGGCGATGGCATATTTCTTAGCCTTGCCGCTTTTGCCGAGGCCCGCGATCTGGGGGAAGACGAACCACATCCAGTGGCTGGTCTTGCGGCCCTCGGCGATTTCCTCGAGCGCCTGCTCGTAGGTGCCGCCGTCTTGCGCCTTGACGAAGTGTTCGAAGGGGTCGCTCATGGCGGACCGTGGGTCTTCAGTTCTGCGCCGAGAGTTCCGAGCCGCGTTTCAGCACCTCGTCACCGTCTTCCTGTTTTATCAGGTAAGCAGGATTGTCCTCGTCGCCATCCTTGGTGACCTCGGTGCCCTGCAGCGTGCGGGTGACCTCGCGCTCGAAGCGCTCCTTGATCTGACCCTTGCCCTTGCCGTTGCCCCAGTTCCACTCGACATACTGGTCGGTCTGGAAGCTGTTCGAATTGCTCATGCGACCACTCCTTGCGGTTCAGTTCTCAATCACGTCGATACCGTTTTCGGTCTCGGTCTGGTCTTCGAGCGCAGGAACTTCGTCGTCGCCGAGATCGGTGTCGCTCGGCACGCCGACGATGCTGTCGGTGCCGTCGCCTTCTTCTTCCATCGACCGGATCTCGCCGCTGACCGTGGCTTCTTCCTCGACATCGCCCTGTGTCATCGCGGGGATGATCCAGACGATTGACATCAGCAATACGGCGAGCAGCAGCCCGCCTGCCAATACCCAACGTACGACGCCTTCCTTGGAGCCGCCGCTGGCTTCGGTTTCGCTGACGTGGACTTCGTCGCCTTCCTTGTGCACGTAAAATACTCCCTGCAATCGCGATCCCGCGGGTTTCAGGCAGTTCTACGGCTTGGGGAGGGGAATGTTCCTAGTCGCGAAGCAGGTCATTGGTGCTCGTCTTCTCGCGGGTCTGCGCATCGACCGTTTTCACGATGACGGCGCAGGCGAGGCCGGGGCCGCCATTCTTGCCCGCAAGCGTGCCGGGAACGACGACCGAATAGGGCGGGAGATGGCCGCGGATCACCTCGCCCGTGTCGCGGTAGACGATCTTGGTCGACTGCGTGATAAAGACGCCCATCGAAACGACGCAGCCTTCGCCGACGATCACGCCTTCGACGATTTCCGAGCGCGCGCCGATGAAGCAATTGTCGCCGATGATTGTCGGGTTGGCCTGCATCGGTTCAAGCACGCCGCCGATGCCCGCGCCTGCCGAGATGTGGCAGTTCTCGCCGATCTGCGCGCAGGAGCCGATGCTGGCCCAGGTATCGACCATGGTGCCCTTGCCGACATAGGCGCCGATGTTGACGAAGCTCGGCATCAGCACGCAGCCGGGCGCGATATAAGCGCCTTCGCGGGCGATCGCGCCGGGGACCACGCGGAAACCCGCCTCGCGAAACTTTGCATCGTCCCAGCCGGCAAACTTGCTCGGCACCTTGTCGAAGGCGGGGTGTCCGGCGCTGCCGCCCTCCATCACGCGGTTGTCGTTGAGGCGGAAGGAGAGCAGCACGGCCTTTTTCAGCCACTGGTTGACGTGCCAGCCTCCCTTGCCGTCGGGCTGCGCGACGCGACCCTCACCGCTGTCGAGCAAGGCCAGCGCAGCATTGACCGCTTCGCGCACGTCGCTCGACTGCGGCGTGACGTTGGCGCGGTCTTCCCACGCGGCTTCGATGCGGTTTTCGAGGTCGGCGCTCATGCTGTTCTCCGTTTGAATGACGGAGAGGTCGTTAGCAGCGTGGGCGCGCTAGTCCATCCCCGCAGCCACGGCGAATTCATAGGCGCGGTCGACCAGCGGTCCGACGCGCTCGCTCATCGCCTTGGCGTGGGCTGAGGAGGCCGTGCCGTCGATGACGCGCTTCTTGATGCCCTGCATGATGCCGGCGAGCCGGAAGAGGTTGTAGGCGAAATACCAATCCATCGGCGGGACGGGATAGCCGGTCTTCGCGACATAACGCTCGACCGCCTCGTCCTGCGAGGGAATGCCCAATTCGTCGAGGTCGAGTCCCAAGAGGCCCGCACGCCCGTCATGCGGATTGTGCCAGTTGAGCATGAGATAGCTGAAGTCGGCAATCGGATCGCCAAGCGTCGACAGTTCCCAGTCGAGCACGGCGAGGACCTTGTTCGCGTCCTTCTCGAAAATCATATTGTCGAGCCGGTAGTCGCCATGGACGACGCTGCTCTCGTGCTGCGGCGGGATGGTCTGCGGTAGCCATTCGATCAGCCGCTCCATCTTTTCCATGTGCTCGGTTTCGGAAAGCTTGTACTGCTTCGACCAGCGCGCGATCTGGCGCGCGCAATAGTCGGTCGGCTTGCCGTAATCGCCGAGGCCGATCTCGTCGGGCTTGCGCAGGTGCAACTCGGCCATGGTGTCGATCATGGCGTTGTAGATTTCGCGGCGCTCGGCAGGCGAGTAATCCGGCAGCGCGCCATTCCATAAGCTACGTCCGTCGGCGAGGCCCATGACGAAGAATTTAGAACCGATGACTCCCGGGTCCTCGCAGAGGCCGTAAGTCTTCGGCACCGGGAAGCCGGTGGGCCCAAGCGCGTGCATCGCCATGTATTCGCGGTCTACCGCATGCGCGCTCGGCAGAAGCTTTCCGAAAGGCTGGCGCCGCAGGACGTAGGAACGGTCCGGAGTATCGATCCGATAGGTCGGGTTCGACTGGCCGCCCTTGAATTTCGAATAGGAAATCGGGCCTTCAAAGCCTTCGACATTGGCCTCGAACCAGGCAGTCAGCTTGTCCATGTCGAGCTGGTCGCGCTCGGGCACCTCGATCGTGCCGACCATTTCCTTGTCGAAATCGATATCGGTCATGCCGGTCTCTGCCATCAGTCGAACACCACCACGCTGCGGGCCGATGTGCCCCGTTTCATCTTCTCGAAGCCCTCGTTGATCTGCTCAAGCGGAATGCGCTCGGCGATGATCGTGTCGAGATCGAGCAGGCCGCGCATATAGAAATCGACGAGACGCGGCAGGTCGACCGGGAAGTGGTTCATGCCCATGATCGCGCCCTGCAGCTTCTTGCCCGAAAGCAGGTCCATCGCGCCAAGGCCGACCTTGCAGTCCAATGGCATCATGCCGAGGATTGTCGCCGTGCCGCCGCGCCGCAATATCTTTACCGCGAGATCGGCACTGGCCTGGCGTCCGACCGCCTCGATCGCGTGGTGCACGCCGCCGCCGGAAATCTTCATGGCTTCCTCGACCGCGTTGTCCGCCATGGCATCGACCGTGTGCGTCGCACCGAGGACCGCGGCAAGATCACGCTTTTCCTTGATCGGGTCGATGGCGATGACCTTGCCCGCGCCGGCGATCTTGGCCGCATTGATCGCGGCGAGGCCGACACCGCCGCAGCCGACTACCGCCACGGTTTCGCCCGGCACCACCGAGCATGCGTTGAATATCGTGCCCGCACCGGTCGTTACCGCGCAGCCGATAACGGCGGCCCGGTCGAGCGGCATATCCTTGTCGATAGCAACGCAGGCATGCTCGTGGATCAGCATCTGTTCGGCAAAGGCAGAGAGGTTGAGCATCTGCGCGACCGGCCCACTGCCGTCCGCACGCATGATGCGCGGGGCGGCATCCTGCGCACGGCGCGTGTCAGCTCCCATGCACAGCGCCATGCGGCCGGTGACGCAGAATTCGCAGTGTCCGCAAAAGGCCGAGAGGCAGGAGACGACATGGTCGCCCGGCTTCACGGTCTTCACCTCGCTGCCGACCGCGCGGACCACGCCAGCCGCCTCGTGGCCCGGAATGGCCGGGAGCGGGTGCGGATATGTGCCTTCGATGAAGTGCAGGTCCGAATGGCAGAGGCCGCAGGCCTTGGTGTCGATCAGGACTTCGTGCGGGGCGGGATCGGCAAGTTCGACCTCGCCGATCGTCAGTCCGCCTACACTTTCGAGGATTGCCGCCTTTGCCATCAGCGGGTCGCCCCCATGTCACCCGAGCTCAGCCGGTCGTCGCCGGCGGTCGGGCCCTTGCCGTCACGCAGGGCGTTCGCCGTCGGGCCTTCTTCGGGCATGTGCTTGGCGAATTCCATGCGCGCGATCGAACGGGCATGGACCTCGTCCGGACCATCGGCAAGGCGCAGCGTGCGCTGGTGGGCATAGGCATTGGCGAGACCATAATCGTCCGAAACGCCGCCGCCGCCGTGGGCCTGGATTGCATCATCGATGATGCGCAGCGCCATGTTGGGTGCCTGCACCTTGATCATGGCAATTTCCTGCTTGGCTGCCTTGTTGCCGACCTTGTCCATCATGTCGGCTGCCTTGAGGCAGAGCAGCCGGGTCATGTCGATATCGATGCGCGCGCGCGCCACGCGCTCTTCCCAGACCGAATGCTTGTAGATCGGCTTGCCGAAAGCTTCGCGCTCCTGCAGGCGCTTGCACATCTTGTGCAGCGCTTCCTCGGCAACGCCGATGGTGCGCATGCAGTGGTGGATACGGCCCGGGCCGAGGCGCCCTTGCGCGATTTCGAAACCGCGGCCTTCACCCAGCAGCATGTTGGTGACGGGCACGCGCACATCCTTCAATTCGACTTCCATGTGCCCGTGCGGCGCATCGTCGTAGCCGAAGACGGGCAGGTGGCGCAGGATCTTCACGCCCGGCGCGTCCATCGGCATCAGGATCATCGACTGCTGTGCATGACGGCCGGCGGAAAAGTCGGTCTTGCCCATGACGATGGCGACCTTGCAGCGCGGATCGCCCACGCCCGACGACCACCATTTGCGACCGTTGATGACGTATTCGTCGCCATCGCGCTCGATGCGGGTTTCGATGTTGGTCGCATCCGACGAAGCGGTGAAGGGCTCGGTCATGAGGAAGGCCGAACGGATTTCGCCGTTCATCAGCGGGGTGAGCCACTTTTCCTTCTGCTCGCGCGTGCCGTAGCGATGGAAGACTTCCATATTGCCGGTGTCGGGCGCGGAGCAGTTGAAGACTTCGGATGCGAAACCGATGCGGCCCATTTCCTCGGCGCAGAGCGCATATTCGAGGTTGGTGAGGCCCGGGCCTTCGAAATCATAGGTCTCGTCGACATGGTGGTGGCCGTCGTTGCGCGGCGGCATGAAGAGGTTCCAGATGCCCTCCGCTTTGGCCTTGGCCTTGAGGTCCTCGACCACCTGGATGACCTTCCAGCGCTCGCCCTCGGCATCCTGTGCCTTGTAGGTCGGCACGGCGGGGCGGACGTGCGCCTCGATGAAATTCTTCACCCGGTCGCGCCAGTAGGTTTGCCTTTCGGTGGGCTGGAAATCCATCTTGTCGGTCCTCTCTCAAATCAGTTGCGGCGTGAAACTGGCATGGGAGCCAGCGCTGCGCCAAGTCATTTTTGCGGGAAATTTCTCACGGCACGATCGTGCCAGCGTCGATATCCCCCCTCGCCGCAGCGTCAATCGCATCGCGCCGTCGCTGTGCGAGTGTCTCCAGCCTTGCCTCATGTTCTGCGCGGCTGATCGGAAACCGGCCGAGCCAGTATGCAGCCAGCACGGCGAGAACGATGGCGGCCGCGCCGTGATAGATGATCATGTCCGACAAGACGCTCATCTCCACACTGTCCGCACGCGCTCCATCGGGGAGCTGCGATGCCGCTACGATCTGCCCGGTGAGGAAAATGCCGACCCCGGTGGCACACTTCTGGATCAACCAGTTGCCCGAGTAGAAAGCACCCTCGGCGCGACGGTTTGTCCGCTCTTCGAATGCTTCGACAACTTCGGCAATCATCGAAGTCGCCGAGATCATCATGATCACGCCGAACATGTTGGCAAACAGGAGCATGCCAAGGAATCCGAAGGTCGAAACCGGAGTGCCCAGCTCCGGCCAGAACCCCGCCAGCACCAGGGCATAGGGGGCCAATCCAATGATCACGCTGCAATAGGCCCCGATGGCGGCACTCCTCGCCTTCCCGTAGGCGCGGTGCATCTGGCCCACCACGAAGAACATCATGACCACCGAGGCGAAGAGCGTCAGAGCATATCCCAAGAGGCCGGTGAACCATGAAGGTGCGCCCTCGACGATCGGTTGGTCGAGCTGCCAGACGAAGACATTGAGGTAATTCGATATCGAGAATGCCATGCCCTGGTTGACGTAGGCCGCCAGCGCCCCGGCAGCGAAGAACAGGAAGCTGCGCTCGGAAAAAGCGTCGAATATCTCGGAAAAAGCGCTTCTGAGCGAAAATGGCGGCGGGCGGTTTTCCGGCAGTCGTGCCACCAGGCGGTGCTGGCCCAGCGCCGAACCGGCGACCGACAGCACCATCAGCATCGCCCCGAAGATGCCGAAGCTCAGATAGCCTTCCTCTTGCAGCAATCCGTCGGGCCCGGACATGAAGACCGTGTAGGCAAGGATCATCATAACGATTCCGCCCAGCCAACCCGACAGGAAGCGATAACGGAACAGCGTGGTTCGCTCATCGTAATCCTGCGTAATTTCGGGCACGAGACTGATCGACGGCACCTCGCAGGCAGACAGCAGAATGCGAACACCGATAGCGATCGCAATCAGGCCGAGGAAACTCGGAGCCTCACCGCCCGGCGGATGCCACAGGAGAACCCACATAAGCGCGAGCGGTACAGGGGCGAGATAAAGCCACGGAAGACGTCTCCCCCAGCGGGTATAGGTCCGATCCGACAAATTGCCGATGATCGGATCGATCACAGCATCGACGAGCAAGGCGATCAGCAGCGCAAGGCTGACGAGCCGCGCGTCCATTCCAAGGACCTGGTTATAGAAAATCAGCAGGAAGAAGCTGAAGCCGAGGTCCTTCACCCCGAACGCCACCGCGCCGAAGCCGTGGACGATCTTGAGGCGCTGGGACAGGGGGCCTTCGACGAATGCCATCAGCTTAGGCCTTGAGCCTGTTTCTCCATGGCTTCAAGGGCTTCGAACATTCCCGGCGTTTCCGGGTCCCAGCTGTGGCGCGGGCCGAGCGTTATGCCACCATCGACCAGCATCGAGGCGCCGGTCATGAAGCCCGCCGCATCGCTGGCGAGGAAGGCCACCGCCTCGGCGATGTCGCGCGGCTGCCCTCCGCGCATGACCGGCTGCGCATTCGACGACATCTGCGCGATCGCAGCCTTGGCCATGCTCACCATTTCCTCCGGCATTTCGAGCGAGGAAGTGAAGATATTGGTATTGATGAAGCCGGGCTGCACCGCGTTCACCCTTATGCCATGCTGGGCTAGGTCGGTCGCTGCGCATTTGGTGAGGTGCAAAACGCCGGCCTTCGCGACGGCATAGGCGGTCGGCGAATAGCCGGGACCGACCGCTGCGACGCTGGATACATTGACGATGCTCGCACCCTTGCGGCCCTTCATGTGCGGCACGGCGTAGCGGATTCCCATTGCCACCGAGCGCAGTAGCAGGTCCATCGTGCGGTCCCATTCCTCGGGTTCGATCTCGTCTATGCCAGGACGCGCGCCGCCGGCGCCCGCATTGTTGAAGACCACGTCGATGCCACCCGTCTCTTGCGCCGCCCCGTCCATCAGCTTGCGGATGTCACCGGGCGAACAGACGTCGCAGTGGCGATAACGGACATCGCCCCCGGCTTCGCTCTCGAGCGCCTTGCCGCCGTCATCGTCGATATCGGAGGCGAAGACGGTTGCGCCTTCGCTTGCGAACAGCCGCGTCGTCTCGGCGCCGATGCCCGATGCAGCGCCAGTAATTACCACCGTCTTGCCGGTGAATCGCATCGGTCTCTCTCCCGGATTTCCTTGGTTTCCAGCTTAGGGAAGCGACCCATCACGTCAACGTAAACCACCTGACGCTACGGCATGGCGCTCTGCCGGAAACGCCCTTGCGGCAAGGCCGCGAATCACCCTAACGTAAACGTCAACCGAGGAGACCTGAGAGGAGTCGGTCCGTGCCCGATCTGGAAAGCTTCCGCGCCGAAACGCGCGAATGGCTCGAAGCCAATTGCCCCCCTGAAATGCGCAAGCCCGTCAAGGACGAGGGCGATATCTACTGGGGCGGCCGCAACGCCACCTTCAAGAACGATGCGCAGAAGGCCTGGTTCGAGGCCTGTCGTGACAAGGGCTACACCGTTCCCGAATGGCCGAAGGAATATGGCGGCGCCGGCCTCAGCCCGGCAGAGGGCAAGGTATTGCGCCAGGAAATGGCGAAGATCGGCGCGCGTCCGCCGCTTTCCAGCTTCGGCATCTGGATGCTGGGCCCGGCGCTGCTGCACTTCGGCACCGAAGGCCAGAAGCAGCGCTTCCTCAATGAAATCGCGCGCGGCGAAATCCGCTGGTGCCAGGGCTATTCCGAACCGGGTTCGGGTTCCGACCTCGTCTCGATGCAGACCTTCGGCGAAGACATGGGCGATCACTGGGTGGTCAACGGCCAGAAGATCTGGACCTCCTATGCCGACGAGGCCGACTGGATCTTCTGCCTTGTGCGCACCGACAAGCAGAACAAGTACCAGGGCATCACCTTCATGCTGTTCGACATGGCGGCGGGCGGTGTCACCACCAAGCCGATCAAGCTGATCAGCGGCAACAGCCCATTCTGCGAAACCTTCTTCGACGATGTGAGCGTGCCCAAGTCCTATGGCGAGGATTGCCCCGGCTATGTCGGCGAAATCAACCGCGGCTGGGACGTGGCGAAATACCTCCTTGGCCACGAACGCGAGATGATTTCGGGCGCGGGCGGCGGCGACCGTACAGCAGCCATCGGCGCAGCGATGAAGCGCAATGCGGGCGAACTCGACCCCGTGCTGCGCGCCGAACTCGCGCAGTTCGATGTCGATGCGCTGGCCTATACCGCGATGGGCGAGAAATTCCTCGACGAGCTGAAGGTCGGCAAGGCGCACCCCGCACAGCCGAACATGATGAAATATGCAGGGACCGAGCTGAACAAGCGCCGCCACGAACTGATGATGGCTGCCGGCGGCAGCCGCGCTCTGGAATGGGAGAGCGAGGAAACGGGTGGCGGCAAGCCGTCGCGTAACTGGCTGCGCACCAAGGCCAATTCGATCGAGGGCGGCACGAGCGAAGTCATGCTCAACGTCATCTCGAAGCGTATCCTCGACCTGCCGGGAGCCTGATCGATGCCCCTTTATTACGACGACGACCAGGCGATGCTCGCCGAGACCGCCCAGCAATTCATGGGCGAAGAAGGCGCTATTCCCAAGCAGCTGCGCCACTGGCGCGACCGCGATTGCAAGGACGGCTTCGGCCACGGCCTGTGGAAGCAGTTTGCCGAAATGGGCTTCACCGGCATGCTGGTGGGCGAAGACGACGGCGGGCTCGGCATGGGTCATGTCGAGGCGGGCATCGTGCTCGAACAGATCGGCCGCAATCTCACGCCTTCGCCCTTCCTTTCCTCTTCCGTGCTCGCAGCAACTGCCTTGAAGCATGGCGGCGACGATGTGCGCGGGCGCTGGCTGCCGGGCCTGATCGAGGGCGAGAAGGTCTATGCCGTCGCCATCGATGAAGGCGCGAAGCACCGTCCCGAAACCATTGCCTGCCGGGCGGAAAAGTCGGGCAACGGCTTCAAGCTGTCGGGCAAGAAGGACTTCGTGGTCTACGGCGCCTCGTCCGAAATGATCGTCGTTGCCGCGCGCACTTCGGGCAGCGACAGCGACACTGACGGCGTCACGCTCTTCGCCGTCCCGCAGGACGCATCGGGCATGAGCCACGACAGCGTGCGCCTCGTCGACAGCTCGATGGCGAGCCATGTCACCTTCGACGGCGTCGAGCTCGACGGCGATGCCGTGATCGGCGAAGTCGACGGGGGCCGTGAGGTCTTGAACGCCATGCTGATGGCGGGCCGCGTGGGTGCGGCTGCCGAGGGTGTCGGCGTTGCGCAGGGCGCGATGGACATGACCGTCGACTACCTCAAGCAGCGCAAGCAGTTCGGCAAGCTCATCGGCGAATTCCAGGCGCTCCAGCACCGTGCCGCGCATCTCTATTCCGAAGTCGAGATCGCCCGCGCGGTCACCATCAAGGCAGCCCAGCTGCTCGATGGCGGCAGCGAGAAGGCGGACCTGATGGCCAGCGTCGCCAAGGCCAAGGTTGCCAAAGCCGCGGGCCTTGCGGTGAAGGAAGGCGTGCAGATGCATGGCGGCATCGGCATGACCGACGAATACGATATCGGCCTCTACATGAAACGCGACCGGGCGCTGCAGGAATTCCTCGGTGACCAGTATTACCACGCAGGCCGTGTGGCCGAGATGAGCGGCTATTAAACGGGAGAAAGAAAATGACCCTCGAAGACATGTTCAGCCTGAAAGGCCGCGTTGCGCTGGTGACCGGCGGGAGCCGCGGCATCGGACGCATGATCGTCGAGGGTTTCCTCGCCGCAGGTGCGGAGCGGGTCTACATCACCGCGCGCAAGGGCGGCGAGCTGCATGAGACCGCCGAGGAACTGGGCGAGAAGGTCGTGCCGATCCAGGGGGACATCTCGACCATGGAAGGCATCGACGAGCTGGTGGCCGAGCTATCGTCCAGGGAGGACCACCTCGACATCCTCGTCAACAATGCGGGCGCGGCCTGGGGGGCGGACTATCTCGACTTTCCCGAAGAAGGCTGGGACAAGGTCATGGACCTTAACGTCAAGACGCCGTTCTTCCTGACGCAGAAGCTCCACAAGCTGCTCACTGCCAATGCCAGCCAGGACAAGCCGGGCAAGGTGATCAACATCGCCAGTATCGACGGCCTCAGGATCAACCCGTGGGAAACCTATTCCTACCAGGCTTCGAAGGCCGCGCTCATCCACCTCACGCGCCGCATGGCCGCGCGGCTGGTGAAGGACCACGTCTATGTCACCGGCATCGCGCCGGGCGCATTCCCCTCGAACATGAACAAGGTCGCGCGCGACCATGCCGAGGCGAGCGCGCAGGGCATCCCCAACAAGCGCGTCGGCGACAAGTTCGACATGGGCGGAAGCTGCGTCTACCTCGCCAGCCGTGCGGGTGATTACACGGTGGGCGAAACCATCGCGGTCGACGGCGGCATCGTGAACGCGCACCTGCCGACCCACTTCGCGGACCCGGCCGGAGGGCGCTAAGCTGGAGGATGAAGCCATGGTGAAGCTGTCGGACCCGCTGGAACTGCCCTGCGGAGCGACGCTTCCCAACCGCATCGCCAAGGGTGCTATGACCGAAGGGCTGGCCACGCCGGATGGCCGCCCGACGCCCGAGCTCGAGCGGCTTTACGGCATCTGGTCCGATGGCGGCGCGGGCATGCTGCTGACCGGCAATATCATCATCGACAAGGACCACCTCGAGAGGCCCGGCAACGTCGTGATCGACCGCGAGCCCGATGCCGAAATGGCGGCGCGACTGGTGGCGTGGGCCAAGGCGGGGACGCGGGCGGGCAACCATCTCTGGGCCCAGATCAGTCACGGCGGACGCCAGACCCCCAAGCTGGTCAATCCGGCACCCAAATCATCTTCCGATGTGGCGCTCGCCTTGCCTGGCGGCCAGTTCGGCCAGCCCGAACCGCTGACGAAAGGCGAAATTGCGGACTTGGTGAAACGCTGGGCGATCGCCGCGCGGGCCTGCAAGGATACCGGCTTCACCGGCGTGCAGGTGCATGGCGCGCACGGCTATCTCGTCTCGCAATTCCTCAGTCCACGGGTGAACCTACGGGACGACGAATATGGCGGCAGCCTTGAAAACCGCGCGCGTTTCCTCCTGGAAATCGTTGCCTCCGTACGCGATTCCGTGGGCCCTGCGTTTCCGATATCGGTGAAGCTCAACAGCGCCGACTTCCAGAAAGGCGGGTTCGATTTCGAGGATAGCCTGCAGGTCGTCCAGTGGCTGGAGGCCGCCTCGGTCGATCTGATCGAGATATCGGGCGGCACCTACGAACAGCCCAAGCTGATGGGGATCGAAGGGGTGGAAGAGGAGCCGTTTCAGAACGTTGCGCCCACGACCGCCGCGCGCGAGGCTTATTTCGTCGATTTCGCCAAGGCGATGCAGGATGCCGTGTCGGTGCCCCTGATGGTGACCGGTGGCTTTCGCACGCGGGCCGCAATGGAGCAGGCACTCGCTATCGGCGCGGCCGATGTGATCGGTCTCGGCCGTCCGCTGTGCGTCCAGACGGATGGGCCCAAGCAATTGATGGAGGGCGCCGACGATTTGCCGCGCTATGAGGATCGGGTCGACCTGCTGCCCGTGTGGCTCGGCTTCCTCAAACGCTTTCAGGTTATCAAGGCGGTGAGCGGTTTCGCCGGCATTTACTGGTTCTACCAGCAACTCTGGCTGCTGGGCCACGAGGGGCGAACCGACGAAAGTTTTTCGGTGATGCGCGCGTTGAGGCTGGTCGAGAACCGCAACAAGCGCATCATGGCTGCGCGGCGGGGCGCCTAAGCCATCAATTCCCGCACGAAGGGGATCAGCCCCGTCTGGCGCGTCCGGCGCATGCGCTCGGCATCGAGCACTTCGCGCACTTTCGCAAAACACGCCTGTACATCGTCGTTGATCACGACATAGTCATATTCCGCCCAGTGGCTGATTTCGCCGCGGGCGCGTTCCATGCGGCTGTCGATCACCTCGGCGCTGTCCTGCGCGCGGGCTTCGAGGCGCTGGCGTAGCTCGGCAAGGCTCGGCGGCAGGATGAAGACGGTGACGACATCCTGGTCGTCCTTCTGTTTCAGCTGCTGCGTGCCCTGCCAGTCGATGTCGAAGAGGAAGTCCTGGCCCTCTTTGAGAGCGTTGCGGATGCGGCCCTTGGGCGTGCCGTAGCGATGGCCGAAGACGTGCGCCCATTCGTAGAAATCGTCTTCCTCGACCATCCGGTCGAAGGTGGCATCGTCGACGAAATAGTAATCCACGCCGTCCTTTTCGCCCGGGCGCGGAGGGCGGGTGGTGACGCTGACCGACAGCTTGATTGCCGGATCGGCCTCGAGCAGCATGCGGCTGATGGTGGTCTTGCCCGCCCCGCTGGGCGAGGAGAGGATAAACATCAGCCCGCGGCGGGCGAGTGCGTCTTCTTGTTTGTCGGTGGATTCGGCCATGCGCGCTAGTGGCGCAAGGGGAGGGGCGGAATCAACCCCGACCGCGCCGGTTTCAAACGGCGGTCTCGCCCCTGGACTGTTTGCGCAGGGCCTTTTCGCCCTTGCGGCGCGAACTGCGGCGCGAGGTGCTGCGGTCGAAGATGACCTTGGCAAGCAACCCGCCGCCGACCAGCAGCGCGCCCGGTACGGACTTGGTCGCGATCTTGGTCACGCCATATGCGGCCAGCGTCTGCACCAGCGAACGGTTCTCGACCACTTCCTTGGCGAACTTGCTGCCATATTGCCGACCGAGCAGTGCCTTTTCCAGCGTGTGGCGCGTCAGTCTTCCTGCGCTGCGCAGCAGGATATCGTTGATAATCAGGTTGGTCGACGGATTGGTGCTGGGCCCGGGCACGCCGTTTTCGTCCGACCACTCGCGCTCGACGCGCGCAATTCCGTCGCTCACCTTGTCGGTAAGGTGGTTCGGTGCCTCTTTGCTCGATAGTCCCATGCCTGCCCCGTTGCTGTGGCGGGCCGCGAAGGGCCAGCGCCTAGTTCTTCCGGCCGAAATCGACCGTGACGACATTCGAGCCGTCTTCCGCACCTTCAACGGGCAGGCCATCGGCCTGTTCCTCGTCATTGCCCGCCTCATCCGTCGGGGCAGGCGCCATGTCGGCGACAGTGGCCTGGAACTGCAGCCCGAAATCGACCGCCGGATCGACGAATTGCGTGATCGCCGAATAGGGAATGTCGAGCTCTGCCGGGATCTGGTTGAACGACAGGCCGACCGAAAAACCGTCTTCGCGCACGTTCAGGTCCCAGAACTTGTTCTGGAGCACGATCGTCATCTCGTCGGGGAAGCGTTCGCGCAGGTGTACCGGGATCGACACGCCCGGAGCGTGCGTCTTGAAAGTGATGTAGAAGTGGTGAGCGCCGGGCAATTCGCTGCCGCCCTGTTCGATTTCGCCGAGCACCCGGCCAACCACGGCGCGCAGGGCTTCCTGCACGATCGTGTCGTAAGGGATGAGGCTGTCTGGCGTATCTTCGCTCATGCCGCGCAAATTGGAACCGCGCGCGGCTGCGGTCAAGCGGTTTAAGGTGGTCTTTACCCTATCGATAGTTGCAATTCCTTGCGCGCGGTGACGAGCCGCCTATAGGCTCCACCCATGCGAACAGGCCGTATCGAAAGAAACACCGAGGAAACCAAAATCCTGGTCGAGGTGAACCTCCACGGGACGGGCAAATACGATGTGTCCACCGGGATCGGCTTCCTCGACCATATGGTCGAACAGGTTTCGAAGCATTCGCTGATCGACGTGACCATGAAGGTGAATGGCGATTTGCATGTCGACCAGCACCACACGACCGAGGATTCGGCGCTGGCGCTGGGCCAGGCGCTGGCCGAAGCGCTCGGCGACAAGGGCGGGATCGCGCGGTATGGCAGCGCCTATTCGCCGATGGACGAGACGCTGGCGCGCGTGGCGCTCGATATCTCGGGGCGCCCCTATCTCGTTTGGAAGGCCGGGTTCAGCCAGGAAAAGCTGGGCGAATGGGACACCGAGCTGATCGAACACTGGTTCCATTCGGTGGCGCAGACCTGCGGGCTGACGCTGCATGTCGAACTGCTCTACGGCACCAACAACCACCATATCTGCGAGGCTATCTACAAGGGCTTCGCCCGCGCCATGCGCGCGGCGGTAGAGATCGACCCTCGCAAGGGCGGTGCCATTCCTTCGACCAAGGGACAATTGGGTGGTTGAGATCGAGATTCGAACCGGGGATCCCAGAGCGTCCGTCCGCTCCATTGTTGCAGTTTTGACAGAACTTCAGGCGATCAAAGGCGAGGGTGGCCAGGGGCATGCCGGATCCGTCGATGCCGTTTGGCGCAGCTGGACACTCGACACCGGAGATCGCATTGAAATCTGGTCCGATAACTGGACGCCGTTGTCGCTTCGCGGTGAGATCGAAGTGTTAGATCGAATTATCAGCCTTTGCGGATTGGAACGGGTTAATGGCTGAGGTTATCGCGCTGGTTGATTACGGCGCGGGCAATCTGCATTCGGTCGAGAACGCGCTGCGGCGGGTCGGTGCTGAAGTGAAGGTCACCGCCGATCCCGATGTGCTGCGCGCGGCCGACCGGATCGTCCTGCCGGGCGTGGGGAGCTTCGGAGCCTGCGCGGCTGGCCTGCGCGCCGAGAAGGGCGCGATCGAGGCGATGCACGAGCGCGTCTTCGTGGGCGGCGCACCGTTTCTCGGCATTTGCGTCGGCATGCAATTGCTGGCGACGCGCGGGCTCGAACATGGCGAGACGCCGGGGCTGGACTGGATCGAGGGCGAAGTGCGCCTGGTCCAGCCGACCGACACCAGCGTGAAGGTGCCGCATATGGGCTGGAACGATGTAGCGATCACCCCGCACGCCAAGGGGCACGATGTGGTCGAGCCGGGCGAGGCCTATTTCCTCCATTCCTATCATTTTCACGCAAACAGCGGGAAGGATGTGCTTGCCATGACCGATCATGGCGGAGGACTGGTGGCAGCCGTTGGCCGCGACAATATCCTCGGCGTGCAATTCCATCCCGAGAAGAGCCAGAGCTACGGATTGCAACTTCTCTCTCGTTTCCTGGAGTGGCGGCCATGATCGTCTTCCCCGCAATCGACTTAAAGGCCGGACAGGTCGTGCGCCTTGCCGAAGGCGATATGGACCGCGCCACCGTCTATGGCGACAACCCGGCCGCGCAGGCGACCATCTTCGCCGAGGCAGGCGCGCAGCATCTGCACGTAGTCGATCTCGATGGGTCCTTCGTCGGATCGGCGCAGAACCGAGAGGCGGTCGAGCAGATCGTCGCGGCCTTCCCCGCCCACGTCCAACTGGGCGGCGGCATCCGCAAGCGCGAGGATGTCGAGGGCTGGTTCGATGCGGGCGTATCGCGCATCGTGATGGGCTCGGCGGCCTTGAAGGATCCCGAGTTCGTCAAGGACATGGCGCGCGAATTCGAGGGCGGCATCGTGGTCGCGGTTGACGCAAAAGACGGCATGGTCGCGACCGAGGGCTGGGCGGATGTCTCCGATGTCCCCGTGGTCGACCTCGCCCGCAGGTTCGAGGATGCGGGCGTCGCGGCACTGCTCTTTACTGACATCGGACGCGACGGGCTGCTCAAGGGAGTGAACCTCGAGGCGACGGTGGACCTGGCCCGCCAGGTCGACATTCCCGTTATCGCCAGCGGCGGGGTGAAGGGGCTGGACGACATCCACGTCCTCTCGCTTCATGCGAATGAGGGGATAGAGGGCGTGATTACCGGTCGCGCGCTCTATGACGGGCGGCTGGACCTTGCCGCCGCCCTTGCGGTGGCGGCGCGCTCATGACTGGCGCAATCGCCACCCTCGTCATCGTTTTCGCTCTCATCTGGATGCTGCGAAAGGCGAAGAATTCGTCGAGCGTCATCATCACCGAACCCGGCGTACTCAAGACGCACGACGTGGAATGCAAATTTCGATCCGAAGCAGGCTATCATGGCGATCTCGATCAGTCGCGCTGGAGCGACGGGCAGGAGCGATTTTCGCTAAACTTGCGCAGACTTCCCGGACGCTACAGCGGGCCTGTCAGGTTACTTTACAAGGGCGCACATGTTGCGGACTTCGAGGCGAAATTCGGCAAGGTTGCCTTCGGAGCGAAAGGGATGGTCAACGACGGCAAGCCGCAGTTCGATATAGGAGAGGAAGTGCGGCTCGAATTCGGCGAGCAGGTGCTTACCGGAACGGTGGAGCCAGACTGATGATCATCTTCGAACTCCTCTTCGTTGTAATAGTCCTCGCGCTGCTTGCTGGCCAATCGCGTATCGTGCTGCGGGCCTGGAATTTACGGACCGCGGGCGGCAGAAATCCGGCCGTCCTTGCCGATGAGCCGGCGCGCTTCTTCATAAACTTCGGCTTCGAAATCTTTCTCATGCTACTTGTCCTCTGGTATTTTTCCGGCGTTGTCTGGACGTGGCTGACATGACTGTCCGTATCCGCGTCATCCCCTGCCTCGACGTGCGCGACGGGCGTGTGGTGAAGGGCGTCAACTTCGTCGACCTCAAGGATGCGGGCGATCCGGTCGAGCAGGCGCAGGCCTATGACCGTGCCGGGGCGGACGAGCTGTGCTTCCTCGATATCTCCGCCAGCCACGAAGGGCGCGGTACGCTGCTCGACATGGTGCGGCGCACGGCGGCCGTGTGCTTCATGCCGCTGACCGTCGGGGGCGGGGTGCGCTGCGTCGAGGATGCGCGCGCGCTTCTGCTGGCAGGCGCGGACAAGGTGGCGGTCAATTCCGCAGCCGTCTCGCGGCCTGAACTGGTGCGCGAAATCGCCGAGAAATTCGGCAGCCAGTGCGTCGTCGCCAGCGTCGATGCGCGTGCCAGGACCGAGGGCGAGGGTTTTCGCGGCTGGGAGATCTACACCCACGGCGGGCGCAAACCGACCGGCATCGATGCGGTCGAACATGCGCAGCGACTGGCCGAACTAGGCGCAGGCGAACTGCTCGTCACCTCGATGGATGGCGACGGGACCAAGCAGGGCTACGACCTCGAATTGACTCGCGCGATTGCCGACAGTGTATCGGTCCCCGTCATTGCCAGCGGCGGCGTCGGCACGCTCGACCACCTCGTCGAAGGGGTGACACAGGGCCATGCCAGCGCCGTGCTCGCCGCCTCGATCTTTCATTTCGGCCAGCATTCGATCGGCGAGGCGCACCGCGCCTTGCGTGCGGCAGGCTTGCCCGCGCGCGGATGACACAGGTAGGATAGCGCCATGGACACCCTCACCCGCCTCGAAGCCACGATCGACGAACGCCGCCGGGCCCATCCGGGCGAAAGCTATGTCGCACACCTCAACCATCGCGGATTGCCGATCATGGTGCGCAAGTTCGGCGAGGAGGCGGTCGAAACCTGCGTGGCGGCGCTATCGGGCAGCAGGGAGGAGCTGATCCTCGAAGCGGCCGACAGCATCTTCCACCTGATGGTCGTGCTCGCCGCCAAGGGCATTTCGCTCGAAGAAGTCATGGGCGAGCTCGAGAGGCGCGAGGGCGTGTCGGGGCATGAGGAAAAGGCGAGCAGGAAGCCGGAGGAGCAATAGCCGCATGCCGATCGATCCCACGCAGTCCTATGACGACAACAATATCTTCGCGAAAATCCTGCGCGGCGAAATCCCCTCGACCAAGGTTTACGAGGATGAATGGGCCTTCGCTTTCGAGGACATCAACCCGCAGGCCGAAGTGCACACGCTGGTCATCCCCAAGGGGCGCTATGTCAGCTGGGACGACTTCAGCGAGAAGGCTCCGGCAGAGGAGATCGCGGGCTTCGTGCGTGCGGTCGGCAAGGTCGCGCGCGACAAGGGGCTGGTCGAACCGGGCTACCGGATGATGGCCAATATCGGCGCGCATGGCGGACAGGAAGTTCCGCACCTGCATGTCCATATCTTCGGCGGGCAGCCATTGGGCCCGATGATTGCGCGCCGTTAGTCGCTCGCCAGACTCGGTTCGTCGTTTGGCGTTGCACCGCGAGTCCGCGCTACGCTAGACGCGCAAGCAATGGACGCGAGGCCCAATCCCCCCGACGGCGTAATCGATGGCGACACGCATCTCTATGCCGTGCGCGCCTATTACGAGGACACCGATCTTTCAGGCATAGTCTACCATGCCAATTACCTGCGCTGGTTCGAGCGCGCCCGCTCCGACCTCTTGCGCCGTCTCGATATCGACCAGCGCGCCGCGATCGAGGAAGGCGGGGGCGCCTATGCCGTTTCGGAGATTAACCTCAAGTATTTGCGCCCCGCTAAGCTTGACGACGACATCACCATCGAAACCCGCTGCACCGAGCTGAAGGCCGCATCCTGCCGGATGCACCAGAAAGCTTTTCGCGCAGAAGAATTGCTGGCCGAGGCACACTTGCGCGTCGGTTTCGTTTCACCGAATGGGCGGCCGATCCGGCAGCCCGAGGAATGGCGCGCGGCATTCGCGCGTTTCGTCCAGTCACCAGAGGACCAATGACCGCACTTTCACTTATTTCTGTCGGCGCGCCTACCCGGCTCGACCCGGTGCAGCTCTTCCTCGATGCCGATATCGTCGTGCAGGCGGTGATGGCGGGCCTGATCCTCGCCAGCATCTGGGTGTGGATGATCATCGTTTCCTTCAGCCTGCGCATGCGAAAGCTGAAAGAGGTGCAGTCGCGCTACGAGACCGAATTCTGGCAGGCCGACCAGTTCGACAGTTTCATGTCCGAACGCGCCAACAAGGACATTCCCTCCGCCCGCGTTGCCCAGGCCGGGGTTGCCGAATGGCGCCGCTCGACCAAGGGCGAGGTGCGTGACCGCGAGGCAGTGCGCAGCCGGATATTCGCCGCGATGGACAGCCAGGTCGCGCAGGAAGCCGACGATATTGCCGAGCGATTGAACTTTCTTGCGACTGTCGGCGCGGTTGCACCATTTGTGGGCCTGTTCGGGACCGTGTGGGGCATCATGAACAGCTTCTTCCAGATCGGCGCGCAGGAAAGCTCCTCGCTCGCCGTGGTCGCACCGGGTATTTCGGAAGCTCTGTTCGCGACCGCCATCGGGCTGTTTGCCGCCATCCCTGCGGTGATTGCCTATAACCGTTTCAGCCATACTGTAGAGCGGTTTGAAAGTCGCCTCCACCGCTTCGCCGACAAGCTCCACGCCAGCTTCAGCCGCCAGCTGGAGCAGCGCTGACATGGCGATGGCGCTCGGTTCCGGTAAAGGCACGCGCCGCCGGAGAGGTCGCGGCGGTCGGCGGCCTATGTCCGAAATCAACGTCACGCCCTTCGTCGACGTGATGCTGGTGCTGCTGATCATCTTCATGGTTACGGCCCCGCTGCTCACCGCAGGCGTGCCGATCCAGTTGCCTGACAGCCGCGCCAATGCGCTGCCGCAGGAACAGCAGCAGGTCTCGATCAGCATCGATAGCCAAGGCTATGTCTATATCGACGACGACCAGGTGCCGGTGGGCGGATTGCCGCAGGCGCTCGAAGCGATCCCGCAAGTCGGCGAGGGTCCCGATGTGACGCTGCGCGCCGACCGCGCGCTGGACTACGGCCGGGTGATGGCAGTGATGGGCGAGCTCAATCGCGCCGGTCTCAACCGTATTTCGCTGGTTACCAACGGCGGGCAAGCTTCGCCGCCGGTCAACGCCGGTTCAGCTAGCGAGGAATAGCCAGCGCGTAAGATGGAGAGAGCGGGCATCAGGGCAGAGGAGAAGACGGGGCTTATCGTCGCCGTGGCGCTGCATGTCGCGCTCCTCGCCGTGCTTGTGATCCGTGCGTTCTTCGAACCGCCCGCCGCCAAGCCGGTCGAGCGGATGACGGTCAACCTCACCGAAGATGTCGGCCTCGAGGCGACCGCGCCCGACCCCGTACCCGAAAGCCGGGCGGCCATCGCTCCGGAACTGTCGGACGTGCCCGCGCCCGCGCCCGAGATTCTCGAAGCGCCGAGCCGCCCCGTGGTCGAGCGCCCGACGCCGCGCCAGAATACCCCGCGCCGTGAAACCCCGCGCGAGCAGCCCAAGGCGCAGCCGACCGAAAAGCCCAAGGGTTCGCGCATCGGCGACAACTTCCTCACCGGCAGCGGCGGCAGCACGAGTACCAACGAAACGCGCACACCCGCCTCGCAAATCGGGTCAAGTGCCAAGGCATCGCTGTTCCAGGCTGTCGGTCGCCAGCTTCGCCCGCACTGGACCCCGCCGAGCGGGCCCGAGGTCGAGCAGATCGTCACGAAGGTGCGGTTCCGCCTCAATCCCGACGGCACGCTCAACGGACGCCCTTCGGTAGTCGGACAGCGCGGCGTCAACGATACCAATCGTGCACAGGCATCGCGGCATGGCGAACAGGCGGTACGTGCCGTCCAGCTCGCCGCACCGTTCGATTTGCCGGCTGAATATTACGAAGCCTGGAAACTCATCACCGTGGATTTCGACTGGAAGCTCTCCCAATGAAGAAACTGATTTACGCGACGCTCGCAATCGTGGCTGCCCCGCTGGCTGCGCAGAACCAGGACCTCGGCGAACCGGTTGCCGAAGGGCAGGATGTCGAGACCATCGAGGAAGATGAGGGCCTGTCGGGTTCGGTCAGCTTCGAGGGCAATCTCGACGACTTGGGCATTGCGATCCCCGCCTTCGCGACCGACCGTAATGTGTCGACCCCCGCCAATGCGAGCGGCACCGAAGCTCTGGGCGTAGAGCTCGCACGCGTGATCACCTCTGACCTGCGCAATAACGGCCTGTTCAAGCCGACCGGCCCGGACTCGCTCCCGCGTCCGAGCTTCGACAACATCCAGTCGCCCGTCTGGTCCACCTGGGGTGTGCGCGGGGCGGAGATGCTGGTGCATGGTTACGTGCGCGCGCGCAGCGACAACCGACTGACCGTGGGGTGCTACCTCTACGACATGCAGCTCCAGAGCCGCCTCGTGGCGGAGGGCTGGGTCGTGTCGCCCGCCGACTGGCGCCGCGCCGCGCATAAATGTGCCGACCTGATCTATTCGCGCCTGACCGGCGAAAGCCCGTTCTTCGACAGCCGTATCGCCTATATCGCGGAAACCGGACCCAAGGATAACCGCACCAAGCGTCTCGCGATCATGGACAGCGACGGGGCCAACCACCGCTTCATTACCACCGGCCGGTCGACTGCACTGACACCGCGCTATTCCCCTGACTACAAGAAGCTGGTCTACCTCAGCTATATCGACGGCAATCCGCGCATCTATGTCTATGATATCGGCACCGGCAAGCAGACGCTGATTACGCAGAGCGAGAACCCGACCTTCGCTCCGCGCTGGAGCCCGGACGGTCGCTGGATCCTCTATTCGATGGCCGTAGGCGGTAATACCGACATCTACCGCGTCTCCTCGAGCGGTGGGCGCAGCGAACGGCTGACCGATACGCCGGGCATCGATATCGGCGGGTCTTTCTCACCCGATGGAAGCCGGATCGTTTTCGAAAGCGACCGATCGGGCGCGCAGCAGTGCTATGTGATGGATGCCGATGGTTCGAACCAGCGCCGCATCAGCTTCGGCGGATCGCGTTGCGCGACGCCCGAATGGAGCCCGCGCGGCGACCAGATCGCTTTTACCAATGCAAGCAGCTTCAACATTGCCGTCATGACACCTTCGGGTGGCAATGTGCGCACGCTGACGCGCGGCTGGCAGGACGAGGCGCCGACCTGGGCGCCGAACGGCCGCATCATCCAGTTCTTCCGTACGGCGCGCAATTCTGGCGCGACCTCGCTCTGGCAGGTCGACTTGACCGGCGAAAACGAGCGCCGCCTGCCGACGCCGGTGGATGCATCGGACCCGTCCTGGGGACCGATCCTGCCGTAAGAACATTGGATAATCCGTGGGGACGGATGAAACCGGGGGCCGATAAGAGTTCCACCGCTGTTTAAAAGGGGACAGCACTATGAATACCCGTGTCGTAACTGCCGTAATGCTTTCGTCGGCTCTCGCTCTGGGAGCCTGCGCGAAGAAGGCCCCGGAAGAACTGCCGCCGCCGCCTGAAGAGACGGTGACGGCGCCTACGCCCACGCCTACCGGCCCTGCCGTGGGCAGCATGGAGCACTTCCTTGCTGCGGTCGGCCAGGCAAATACGGTCGTCTATTTCGATACCGACCGCTACAACATCGATGCCGAAGACAGCGCCAAGCTGCAGACGCAGGCGCAGTATTTCAGCCAGTACTCGAACGTGAATTTTACCATCGAAGGCCATGCCGACGAACGCGGTACGCGCGAATACAACCTCGCGCTGGGCGAGCGCCGTGCCAATGCGGCGAAGAACTATCTCGTTTCGCTCGGCATTCCAGCCAGCCGGATCCGTACCGTGAGCTATGGCAAGGAACGCCCGGTCGCGCTCGGATCGAACGAGGCAGCCTGGGCCCAGAACCGCCGCGCGGCGACCGTTACGATCAACTGATCGAACGGTCTTCAGGCAAAAGAAAAGCCCCGGTTTGCGCCGGGGCTTTTTCTTTGTCGAAGCAGGGGCGCTTAGCGGGAGATTTCGTATCCGCCCATGGGTGCCTGGCCCGAAAGGTGGCTTTCCGGCGCGGTGCCGATCGTGCCCAGCGTCGCAACCAGAGCGAGCGCGGCCGTGCTCAAGACGGCGAAGGTGGCGGAAAGGGTCAACTGCTTGCTCATGGTCCTGCCTTAGACGGGAGTTTCTTAACGGTTCGTTGCAATGCAACATTTCAGATTGCAACTGGTTCCCACAAGCTTGCGAAAGATGCCATCATCCCTAGATTGACCGCCATGTCCGCTCGACGAACGACATTTTGATGCCCAAGGCGCGGCGATCCAACGACTGGGGCTTCCCCCGCTGGCGCGGCTATGACGAGAGCCGCGAGGCAGCGACCGTGCGCCTGTGCGATCGCCACGGCTGCGAGGAGAAGGGCGATTGCCCGGCGCCCAAGTCGCCCAACAGCCCGGAGCGCTGGTATTTCTGCCAGAAGCATGCGGCCGAATATAATTCGCGGTGGGACTATTTCGAAGGCCTCGACAAGGCCGAGAAAGAGGCGCGCGCCAAGTCGGAGCGTTCCGAAAACGCCGGCTATGCCGAGGCGCAGCATTATGGCTGGGGTGGCTCGGGCGACGGCTCGCGGAGTGCGGACGAGATGCGCGCACTGGAAATCCTCGAGCTCGAAGCCGATGCCGATTTCGATGCGATCAAGAAAGCGTGGCGGGTGAAGGCCAAGGCGGTCCATCCCGATGTGAAGCCCGGGGACAAGGAAGCCGCCGACCTGTTCCAGAAGTACCAGCTGGCTTATGAAGTGCTTAAATCTGCCGAAGAACGCCGTGAATGGAAGGGCTAGGCTCCATCTTTTATTTGAAAGATGAAGCTGCGGTTTACCATTTATTGCGAATTGGGGCCTAGGTTTAGCGCGCGACTGGAAGGGCTACCATGCAAACACGCGAAACCAACCGACAGGGATCGAATATCGTCCTCAATTGCCGCACGCCGGTGGCGCGTGCGCAGGCAATTCTGTGCGATATCTCCCATACGGGTTGCCGCATCGAATTGTTCGATGGCCATGTGAGTAAGGGCCAGACCATTTTCTTCGAGATCGACGAGCGCAACGAACTTGCCGGCCAGATCATGTGGGTGCGTGGTAACGAGGCGGGCGTAAAATTCATGCACAAGCTGAGCGCAGTCATCCGCAACACGCTAGAGCTCTAGGCTAGCCTCTTAACCACAGCCTCTGCCAATTTTTTACCCAGACCGGGACCCTGCTCTGGATAGAGATAGGGTTCGATCGCCTCGGCCTCCATCACGGCGAGTTCGCCCGAAGGCAGGCGCGCCATGTCGATGCGGCAGTACAGCAGGTTGTCGAAAGGCAGTGCCGCCACGACTGCCTCGGCCTTGGCCAGGTCGTCGGGAGCGGGCGAATAATCCGCTTCGTATCCCCCGAATAGCGATTGGATCCGGTATTCGCCTTCCGCCGCGCGCTTGAGAACGCCGTGGCTGAACTCCCCGTCGATGAAAACGAAGGTGTATTCGCCTTCTACCACAAGGCTGGGAAGGAAGGGCTGGATCATGCAGGCACGGCCCATCTGCCAGCGGTCGCCGGGCAGGGTGTCCTGCGTGAAACTATGCTGTCCAAGTCCGCCAGCACCGACCTGGCGTTTCACGACGACACGGTCGACGCCGAAATCGGCCATGGCGACGCGGACATCCTGCCGCCCGGCATCGCCCAGCCACATGGTCGGGACTACGGTTGCGCCGCGCTCCTCGAGCTCCCGCAAATAGGATTTCTCGGTGTTCCACCGCACGACGGCGGGCGGGTTGCAGACCTTGATGCCCTTGCCAGCCAGCGCCTCGAGTTTCACGAGGAATTCGGTCGGGTGGTCCTGATAGTCCCACGCGGTGCCCAGCAGCACCATCGCCATGCCCTCGAAATCGCCCAATGGCGAGCGCCAGTCGATTTCGACCAGCTCCAGTCCCGCTTTATCGAACGCCGGACGTAGCGCGGCGACCTCGATATCGTGCTCGAACGCATCACCCCGCCGGGGGCCATCCCCCGGCAGCGTGTCGGCGCAGGCGAGGAAGCCGATCTTGCTCAGACTGCCTCCAGCGCCTGTTCGAAATCGGCGATCAGATCGTCGGGATCCTCGATACCGATCGAGATGCGGATGAGGTTGTCGCCGATGCCCAGCGCCGCCTTGCGCTCGTCGGGCACCGAGAGATGCGTCATCGAGGCGGGGTGGCTGGCGAGCGTTTCGGTCCCGCCGAGGCTGACCGCGAGCTTGGCGATCTTGAGCGCATCGAGGAAGCGGAAGCACTCCGCCTCGCCGCCCTTAAGCAGCAACGAGAATGTCGAGCCCGCTCCGAGGCAATGGCGATCGTAAATGTCCTGCTGTCGCGCATCCTTGATCATGCCGAGATAGCCGAGGCCTTCGACTTTGGGATGCTTCGCAAGGTATTCGCAGACCTTGGCGGCGTTGTCGCCCGCGCGGCTCATGCGCAGTTCGACCGTCTCGAGGCTGCGCAGGAGCATCCACGCGGTGTTGGGATCGCAGATGCCGCCCATCGTGTTGCGCAGCATGCGCACGGGGTCCATCCACTTCTTGGCGCCCGCGATCGAGCCCGCAACGAGGTCCGAATGGCCGCCGACATATTTGGTCAGCGAATAGCAGACGATGTCCGCGCCATGGTCGAGCGGACGCTGCCACAGCGGGCCGAGGAAGGTGTTGTCGATGGCAATCGGGCAATCGAGCTTCGCCGTATCGACCGCGGCGCGAACGGCCTGCACGTCGACCAGCGCATTGGTCGGGTTGCCCGGGCTCTCGAGGTAGACCATCGCGACCTTGCCGCCCTGCTCGTCAGCCTTGGCCTTGGCCTTTTCGAGGACCGCGTCGATTTCCTCGCGCGTGGCGCCGGCCGGGAAGTCGACATAGCTCACGCCCCAGCGCGACATCCACTTGGCGACGAACCCTTCGGTGGCGGCATAAAGCGGGCCCGAATGGACGATGACATCGCCCTGGCTCGCATAGGTTAGCAGCAGCACGCAGATCGCGGTCATGCCGGAAGAGAAGGAGAGCGCGTCCTCAGCCCCGTCCCAGATCGACAGGCGGTCTTCGAGGATTTCCTGATTGGGCGCATTGAAGCGCGAATAGACGAGGCCGTCCGCGCCTCCCGGGCGCTTGCCGGTGATGCCTTCGAAATGACGCTTGCCATCGGCCGCGCTCGGGAAGGCGAAGGTGCTGGTCAGGAAGATCGGCGGCTTGAGACTGCCTTCGGACAGCGTCGGATCGAAGCCGTGGCCCATCATCAGCGTGCTGGGCTTGAGTTCGCGCCCCGCAATCTTGGTGACTTCGGGCCTGGGCGCCATGCGCGGGGACGTGGGGTCGATTTCGTGGTCGCTCATGCGAAGAGCATCCTTCCTAGTGACACGCTCCCAGGAAGGCGGGAGCCGGTGGCCTATCCGGGGCGCCCGTTCCTAACCTCCGCAGGAACGCCTCTCCACCGCATGGCCGTTATGGCCCGTGCCACTATTGCGGACAGGGAGCGGAATCAACTCCGTGGTCAGACGATTGCGCTCATTGCCCACACCACCGCGACGATCAGGAATATGCCGACGAGATCGAGCAACAACCCGGCCTTCACCATGCGCGCGATCCTGATGCGGCCTGTGGCCCAGGCAATGGCATTCGGCCCTGTCCCGGCAGGAAGCATGAAGCCCCAGCTGGCAGCCAGCGCAGCGGGCATCGCGAGCAGCACCGGATCGACCTCGAGCGCCACCACAAGCGCCGCCACAACCGGGATAATCGCGCTGGCCGTCGCGACATTGCTGGCGAATTCGGTAATCAGCACCACCATGGCGACTACGGCGATTGCTACCAGCACGAGCGGCCAGGCCTCGAGAGGCAGCAGCGCATTCCCGAGCCATTCGGCAAGCCCGCTCGCGCCCATTCCCGATGCCAGTGCCAGGCCGCCGCCAAACATCATGATCACGCCCCATGGCGCGCGGTCCGCTTCCTTCCAGACCAGCAGGGGGCGGCCCGTGCCATCGGGCAGGAGGAACAGCGCAAGGCTGGCTATGATCGCTATCGTCCCGTCGGTCCATGATCCGGCGGGGAGGTAGGGCCCGACCAGCAGCCGCGTCATCCATGCGGCAAAGGTGATGGCGACAACCACCATGAGGCGCTTTTCCGGCGTCCCCATCGGTGCCTCGTCGACTACCGCTTCGCGCGCTGCCGCGACATCGAAGGGATGGGTGGAAACCTGCTGGACGCGGGCGATGAGGAAGGCGGCGAGCGGGATGCCGAACAGCACGATCGGAAGGCCATAGGCCATCCATTCGGCGAAGCTGATCTTATGGCCGATCATTGTGTCGAGCAGGCCCACGGCAATCGCATTGGTAGGCGAGCCGACGAGCGTGCCGAGCCCGCCGATGCTGGCGGCAAAGGCGATGCCCATGGGGAGCGCTCCCGCCAGACCTTCGGTGGCGATTTCGCCATCCTCGCGGGCCTTGCCCACCTCGCCTCCCGCCAGCACGGCCAGCGCCATCGGCATCATGATCAGTGCGGTCGAGGTGTTGGAGATAAGCATCGACAGGATCGCCGCAGCGATCATGAAGGCGAGCAGCAGTCCGGTCTGGCCGCCCCTGCCACCGATGGCGGTCAGGATGGCAAGCGCCAGACGCCGATGCAGGCCGGTGCGCTCGATCGCCAGCGCGATGAAGGCCCCGCCCAGCAAGAGAAAGAGGATGTCCGAATAATAGGCGCCCGCGGTTTCCTTGGCGGTCATCACGCCGGCAAAGGGAAGGACCAGGAAGGGCATGAGCGCGGTGGCAGTCAGCGGGATCGCCTCGGTCATCCACCAGGCCGCCATGAGCACGACGAGACCGGCCACGATAAACGCCTCTCGGCTCATGCCGGCGGGAGTGGGAGCGACGATGCTCGCAAGAAGTGCAGCCGCGCCAATCGCCAGACCAACCATTCGCGCATTCATGATCTTTAGATTTCTCCCTCGATGAGGAGAGACTATCTCGGCATTGCGGGGATGGCGAGGCCATCGCGGCTCGCCGTCCCCATCTGTATCCTAGCGCTTGGCCGATGCCCGGCCGACGAAGTAGCGCTCGTTATAACCATCGAAGTCCTGATCGACGTTTCCTGCGAAAACAAAGGTCGTTTCCGTTCCCTGCGGTCCGAAGAAGCCGCCTGAAACGAAAAATTCGGGCGTCCCGCCCACGTTGACCTGACCGAAATAACCCACGCGGTCGGTGTCCACCGATGTCCCGGTTTCGCCGCTGAACGGCCCATAGAACTGGGAGCCGCCACCGGTGATCTCAACCTCGAGGCTGAAGCTCACATCCAAAGCACCTGTCTCGGTATTGCCCGTAACCGTCGCCGTTCCTCCGATGATCCTGCGCGATTCGACCTTGTCTCCGACCTTCTCGTACATCGCTCCGCGGAAATCGAAGTCGTCATAGGTCACCACCGTCTCGGGAGGGAGATCCTCCGGATCTGTCGGAATCCCGATCGAGCAGTAAGAGGTCCCGAGTTCGGAATAGCTGTCTGCCAATGAGAAGAATAATTCGCGCGAATATTCGCGCAGCATCGAACCGGTTCCCAAAGTTTCAATCTCCAGGACCTCGAGATTGAAATCGGTGGTGCGGTTGTAGATTCTCACCGGACCGGTGGAAGTCGCTAGGTCGGACGGAAGGAAAGTCTCGGATTGACCATTGACGATGCGCACCAACCAGCTCTCGTCGGTCGCATTGTAGTTTACCAGATCATCCTGCCCGAAAACGGAAATGCCCATCATCGAAGGCGGCACGTCTCCCGAACCGGTGCCGATCCATACCGGGTTGGAGCCGACGCAAGCCGTATAGAAGCTCTGGTCTCCCGAAAGTTCGTCGAACTTCTCGTAATTGAATGTTGGGGTAGGAGATGGTGAAGGAGATGGCGAAGGCGACGGCGAGCCGATCGATCCGCCACCACTGCCCGAGCTATCACCACCGCCGCAAGCGGCAAGCGCCACACTGGCGAGTAGCATCGCCGCAATCCCTTTGAATTCCATGTATCGACCCCTGTAACTTTGCACCGCAGCATGCGACGTGCGATCGTTAGATAAGACGTCCAACTTGTCTAGAGATGTAGCGAAACGCGACGTGGATATTTCGCACGCGGTTGTACAACCTCAACTATTCGGGGGTTTGGCGTCTGTGATAATTTAACATTTAATAAAAAGGGCAGCTAATTGGATAGCTGCCCTTCAATTGTCTCAATCAGTTGCGGCCCTTACTTGGGCGCGAGCACCATCACCATCTGGCGACCTTCGAGACGCGGGAAGCTTTCGACCTTGGCGATCTCTTCCACATCGTCGCGGACGCGGTTCAGGAGGTCCATGCCAAGCTGCTGGTGCGCCATTTCGCGGCCACGGAAGCGCAGCGTGCACTTCACCTTGTCGCCGTTTTCGATGAACTTGTTCACGTTACGCATTTTCACGTCGTAATCGTGATCGTCGATGTTCGGGCGCATCTTGACCTCTTTGATGTCCTGCGTCTTCTGCGTCTTGCGCGCGAGATTCGCCTTCTTCTGCGCCTCGTAGCGATATTTGCCGACGTCGAGGAACTTGCACACCGGCGGGTCCGCATTGGGGGACACTTCGACGAGGTTGAGGCCGAGGTCGTTGGCCTGCTCGGTCGCTTCGCGGGTGTACATCACCCCCAGGTTCTCGCCTTCGTGATCGATCACGCGGACCTTGGGGACATTGATCATGTTATCGTAGCGCGGGCCGCTTTTTACGGGCATTTGCATGCTGCGCCGGGGTGGACGGGCTATGGGGCTATCTCCTTTTGGTGCCTCTTCAGAATGCGCCCATGTAGGCGCTGTTCCGCAGATTCGGAAGGGGGTTAGGGTAAACGCGCGCGGTTTTACGCGCGTGAGTTGCACTTAGGCGGCTTTTGACCAGAGGTTGAAGCGCGCCAATTTGCCTTTCGCAGGCACTACCGCATCGATCCTTTCTGCGGGTTGCAGTGCCTTCAGTATGGCCGGGTCGGCGGCGTTCATCCCACCGGTATATGCCCCGAATGCGGGCAGGATCATGCGGCCCGAAGGCTTGCCGTCGGCCCCTTCATTGGCGCTGACGACCGCGCAGGGGCGACGGATCATGCGTTGGCGGATCTTGAGCTGCAGGCGCGGGTGGTAGTGGCCGGACAGCTCGGGCCGCGTCTCGCCCTTCCTGGCTCGATGGCGCAGGATAGTGCCGTTCAGCTCGATCTCTTCGACCAGCGTGCCGCCGCACCGCGCTTCCATGTCGGGATCGTGGTTGCCGGTGATCCAGACCCAGTCGACGGCCTTGGTCAGTGCCTCCAGCATCCCGCAGGCGTAGGGTTCCAGCCGCGCCGAGCCATCCGAATCGTGGAAGTTGTCGCCCAGCGTAATCACCCGCCGCGCACCCGTTTCGCGAATGGCGAGCGCCACGCGCTCCAGCGTCTCGCGGCTGTCGTAGGGCGGGATCATCTGCCCGTGGCCCGCAAAGAAACTGCCCTTTTCAAGATGCAGATCGGCGACCAGCAACGCGCGTTCGCGCGGCCAGTAAAGCGCACGGCCTTCGGTGAGGAGCCATTCCTCGCCAGCGAACGAAAGGGGAACCATGCGGGTGCTATTGCCGCGTTGCTATCGCGATGGCAAGGGCTTCGTTATGACCGATTGGACCACCCAGACCGAAACTGCCCGCAACTGGTTCGAGACCTTGCGCGACCGCATCTGCGCCGAGTTCGAAAGCATAGAGCGCGAGGCGGGAAGCGAAGCTGCCTTCCGGTACACGCCGTGGGAGCGCGAGGAGGCCGGTAACGACGATCCCGGTGGCGGCGTGCAGGGCCTGATGAAGGGCAAGGTGTTCGAGAAGGTAGGCGTCAACGTGTCGACCGTGCGTGGTAATTTCGCGCCCGAATTCGCCGCCTCGATCAATGGTGCTTCGCCCGAAAACCCCGGCTTCACCGCCACCGGCATCAGCCTTGTCGCGCATATGGCGAACCCGCATGTGCCGGCAGTCCACATGAATACCCGATTCCTCACGACGCAGGCCGCCTGGTTCGGGGGCGGGGCGGATCTCAACCCGCCTCTGCCCTACGAAGAGGACACCGAGGACTTCCACGCGCGCTTCCGCGCCGCCTGCGCTGCGCATAACCCGACCTATTACGAACGCTTCAAGAAGTGGGCGGACGAGTATTTCTACATCCCCCACCGCGGCGTTCACCGCGGTGTGGGCGGCATTTTCTACGACCACCTCGAATGCGAGGACGAAGCCGGTTTCGAGCGCAATCTCGCTTTCACCAAGGATGTTGGCGAGGCATTCCTCGACATCTTCCCCAAGCTGGTTCGCCGCCGCATGGAAAGCGAGTTCACGCCGCAAGACAAGCAGCAGCAGCTGGAATGGCGCGGTCGCTATGCCGAGTTCAACCTCGTCTACGATCGCGGCACGCTGTTCGGCCTCAAGACCGGTGGCAATATCGACGCCATCCTGATGAGCCTGCCGCCCGAGGCGACCTGGAGCTGACCTAGCGCAGCTGGGTTACGCGGACCCAGTCGATCTCGATCTCGACTTCGCCTGCCTTGATCCTGTCCACACTGGCTTGCGGAAGCCCGAAATAGGGCGTGGTCACCGCATTCACGCCATTCGGATAGGTCCCACCGAGCGCCGCGTTCAGGATGAGATATTTCCGGTTGTCGAATCTCCACGCGCCATACCGTTCGACGTCGGCTTTCGTGACGGTGTAATAGGCGTTGCCGTCGACCTCGAAAACGATGCGATTGGAATCCCACTCGACTGCATAGGTGTGCCATGCGGTCACATCCTGCCCCGCAGGAAAGGTATAACGGGCGTTGATCGGGGTGTTGCCCGAATAGCCGGGGCCGTGGAGTGCCGAGCTCACCCATTCCTTCTCGCCGACATATTCCATGATGTCGATCTCGCCGCTGTCTGGCCATGCGCCATATCCCAGCAGCCAGAAGGCCGGCCAGAACCCTTGCGCATCACTCATGCGGATACGCGCCTCGGCCCTTCCATGCTCGAAATCGAATTTGTCCGAACTGTCGATGCGGCCCGAAATGAAATCGGCGTTGCGATCGCTTCGCGTATCGACCCCGGGGCGATAGATGGGCTTGAGGACCAGCACGCCGCCCTCGGCCCCTTCGGCATCGCTGCGAATGAAGATGGTGTCAGTCGTGTCGAGGTAGGCCTGTTGTTCGCTATTGACCCAGAAATCCATGCCCACGACGTTCCACTTCGAACGGTCGAGTTCGGCGGCATTGAATTCGTCGGCGAAGACTTCGGTTGGGGTTCCCGTGGGCGAGGGCGTCGGCGTGGGCGCAGGCGTTGCAGTGGATACCGGTCCTGACGCATTGCCACTACCGCCGCCGCAGCCACCCAGCGACAGTGACGCAAGCGCTACCGGGGCCAACCATCGGCCGCGCATCTACCTAGCCACCGGCGCGTACACCCGCACCCAGTCGACCAGCATCTCGACCTCGCCGCGCTTAACCGCGTCGACCGTCTCCTGCGGGATGCCATTATAGGGCTCCTCGATGCGATTGGTCTTGAACGGGTACGCGCCGCCCATGGCGAAATTCAGGATCAGGTATTTGTCGTTGTCGAACCGCCACTCGCCATAATTCACCACCATGGGCTTGGTCACTCGGTAGTGGACGTGGCCGTCGATCAGAAAGTCGATCTGGCTGTCGGTCCATTCCACGGCGTAGGTGTGCCATTGGGTGACGTCGATGCCCTCGGGGAAGAAGAACTTGTTCACCAGCGGGGTCTCGCCCGAATAGCCCGGGCCGTGTAGCGCAACGCCGATCCAGTCCTTCTCGCCGACATATTCCATGATGTCGATTTCGCCGGTGCCGGGCCACTGGTCGTAACCGAGCAGCCAGAAGGCGGGCCACACGCCGACATTGTCGGGCATCTTGATGCGGGCTTCGGCGCGACCGTGCATGAAGTCGAACTTGCCCTGGCTTTCGATGCGGCCGGAAACGAAGGGCGCGTTGCGCTCCTTCTTGGGGTCTGCGCCGGGTTTGAAGACCGGGCGCAAGACCAGCGCACCGCCATCGGCACCGGTGGCGTCCTCAGTGAAGGCGATCACGGAGGGATCATCGATATAGGCCTGCTGTTCGTTATTGACCCAGAAATCGGTGCCGATGACGATCCACTTGTCGCGGTCGAGGCTGCCGGCGTCGAATTCATCCGCGAAGATCAATTCGCGTTCCGGAGCGATCGCTTCGGCGAGGGCCGCGCCGGCATCGTCCGCGTGTGCGCAGGCGGCGCTCGAAAGGCCCAGTGTGACGGCAGTGGTTGCAGCGAAAATGGCTTTGCGGATCATCAGGCTCTCCGATTTTTATCTGTGAACGTTCACATTAACGGTCCGACGTCGAAGCGCCAGCCCCTTGGATACGTTTTCAATGATCGGGGTGGAAAGGAGTGCCGGGATCGCCGATAGGGCGCGGCGCGTATAAACAGCTGCCGGGTCTGCCGGTGACATTTGCCGGAGAGAAATCATAATGCGTCGCCTCACATCCAGCCTTGCGATCCTGCTATCCGCCTCAGCCTGCACCACTGCAACCACCCAGCCGCAGGTCTCGACGGCCATTCCGGAGCCGATGGTCGCGCCAATCCTGACCGGGCCCGAAGCGCTCGACACGCTGACCTTTGCCCAGCCGCAGATCGCGCGGGTTACGCATGTCTCGCTCGACCTGGCACTCGATTTCGAAGCGCAGCGCGTGTCCGGCACGGCAACGCTCGATGTGCTGGCTAGGCCCGATGCCCACGAGATCGTGCTCGATATCAACGGGCTCGATATCGTCAGCGTCACGGACATGCGCGACAAGGCGCTTCCCTTCACGATCGGCGCCCATGTCGAGGAGGAAGGCAAGGGCGCGCCGCTCACGATCCGGATGGGCGATGAACGTCGGATCAAGATCGCCTATCGCAGCGGCCCCGACGCGGAGGCGTTACAGTGGTTGACGCCCGAGCAGACTTTGGGCGGCAAGCTGCCGTTCCTTTTCAGCCAAGGGCAGGCGATCCTCAACCGGACATGGATCCCGACGCAGGATAGCCCCGGCATTCGCCAAACCTGGGAGGCCTGGATCAGCACGGTCATCCCGGCCGAGGGTGAAATCGATGTAGTGATGAGCGGGATCGAGGGCGACAAGGCCGACCCCACTCCGCCGCCGCCCAATCGCATCTCGCACTATTTCTCGATGGACAAGCCGGTCCCGCCCTATCTCATTGCGCTTGCTGCTGGCGACATCGACTTTCGCGCCATCGGTCCGCGGACCGGAGTATGGGCCGAGCCTTCGGTGCTCGACCGCGCCCATGCCGAGGTCGCCGATACCGAGCAGATGGTCGTCGCCGCCGAGAAGCTTTACGGCGAGTATCGCTGGGGGCGGTACGACATGATCGTCCTGCCGCCGGCCTTCCCTTACGGGGGCATGGAGAACCCGGTAATGACCTTCCTCACGCCTACATTCATCGCGGGGGACCGGTCGAATAACGGCCTCGTCGCGCACGAGCTTGCGCACAGCTGGTCGGGCAATCTGGTCACCAATGCCGTGTGGGGCGACAGCTGGCTGAACGAAGGCGTCACCACCTATTTCGAAAACCGCATCGTGGAGGAAGTCTACGGCAAGAAGCGCGCCGAACAGGAAGCCGCGCTGATGTATGCCAACATCCAGGAAGTACTCGAGGAGGTCGGGATGAACGAACCCGGCACGGCGCTCAGCACCGATGGCCAGTACGAACTCGGCAGCGCGATCGCCTATGACAAGGGCGCCTTTTTCCTGCGCACTGTCGAGCGCATCGTCGGGCGCGAGCGCTTCGATGCCTGGCTGCAGCAGTGGTTCGACAACCACGCCTTCCAGCCCGCGACCAGCGAGCTCTTCCTCGCAGACATGATGGCAAACCTCGTTCGTTCCGATGCCGAGGCAGGGGCGCTGATGCTGCGGGAATGGATTTTCGGTCCCGGTCTGCCGTCGAATGTAGCAAAGCCGGACCCTGCAGCCTTTGCCGAAGTGGACGGAGCGGTGTCCGCCTATGCCGCCTCGGGCACGATCCCTTCAGCCTGGGATAATTGGACCGCAGCCGAGCAAATTCGTTTCCTCGACAACCTTCCCGCCGAACTTTCGCACGAACAGTTGGCCGCCCTCGATATCGCACTCGGCCTGTCGGGCACCGGCAATAACGAAATCCTGTTCCTCTGGCTCGAGATGGCGCTGGAAAACCGCTACGAACCTGCAGTCCCGCAGGCGGAGGCATTTCTTGCCCGCGTAGGCCGTGCCAAGTTCGTACGCCCGCTGTTCCAGGTCTTGTGGGACCAGGGCGACTGGGGCCGGCCGATAGCCACCCGCATCTATGCCGAGACGCGTGGCAGTTACCATTCAGTGACGCGCGACTATGTCGACCGGGTGATGAGCGGAGGCGATTAGTCACAGCGCTCTTTTTGCGTTGCAATAGAACCGGCTTTTCCGCCATCGTGCTCTCACGATGCTGCGCCAGTACGAACTCGTAGAGCGGGTCCTCGAATACGACCCCGACGCCGACGAGGCGATGCTGAATCGCGCCTACGTCTATACCGTGCAGAAGCACGGCACGCAGACGCGCGCGAGCGGAGACCCCTATTTCAGCCATCCGGTCGAAGTCGCCGGGCTGATGACCGATTTGAAGCTTGACCAGGAAACTATCGCCACCGCGCTGCTGCACGATACGGTCGAGGATACGCTGGCGACGATCGACGATATCGAGGCCAATTTCGGCAAGGATGTCGCGCGGCTGGTCGACGGGGTTACCAAGCTCTCGAAGATCGAGCAGATGCCCGAGAACGAGCGCGCAGCGGAAAACCTGCGCAAGTTCCTGCTGGCGATGAGCGAGGATATCCGCGTGCTTTTGGTGAAGCTGGGCGACCGGCTGCACAACATGCGCACGCTCCACTTCATCAAGAAACCCGAAAAGCGCCAGCGCATTGCGCGCGAAACGATGGATATCTATGCCCCGCTGGCGGAGCGCGTGGGCATGTACGAATACATGCGCGAGATGCAGCTGCTCGCTTTCGAACAGCTCGAACCCGAAGCCTACGCCACGATCACCAAGCGCCTCCAGCAGATCCGCGACGAGGATGGCGGACAGGTCGATGCGATCGCGCTCGACATGAAGCATGCGCTCGCCAACGCAGGTCTACAGGTCGAGGTCTCGGGCCGCGAGAAGCACCCCTATTCGATTTGGAAGAAGATGGCCGAGCGCCATGTCAGCTTCGAGCAGGTGACCGACATCATGGCCTTCCGCGTTATCTGCGAGGATGTGGCCGACTGCTACCGCGCGATGGGCGTCCTTCACACGACGTGGCAGTTCCTGCCGGGCAAGTTCAAGGACTATATCTCGACCCCGAAGACCAACGGGTACAAGTCGCTCCATACCTCGCTGATTTATGGCAAGTCGATGCGCGTCGAAGTTCAGATACGTACGCGCGAAATGCACAAGACCAACGAATTCGGCCTTGCCGCGCACTGGGCCTACAAGCAGGGTGACCGGCCCGATGGCGCGGTCGGCTGGCTGCGCGACCTGATTGAAATCGTCGATGCGAGCCATGATGCCGAGGAATTGCTCGAGCACACCCGTATGGCGATCTACCAGGACCGCATCTTTGCCTTTACGCCCAAGGGCGCATTGCACCAGCTGCCCAAGGGCTCGACCGCGGTCGACTTCGCGTTTTCCGTCCATACAGAGCTCGGTACGCAAACGGTGGGCGCAAAGATCAACGGGCGGCACATGCCGCTGCGTACCCAGCTCAACAATGGCGATGTCGTCGAAATCCTGAAGGGCAAGAATGCCGAACCGCAGATGAGCTGGCTGGGCTTCGTCATCACCGGCAAGGCGCGCGCTGCGATCCGCCGCGCAGTACGGTTGAAGGAACGCCATGAAGTCGCCGAGATCGGCCAGAAACTTTACGACGAGATCGTCACCCGAGTGCCTGCCAAGATCGGCAAGAAGGCCCTGCGCGACGCGCTGAAGCGGCTGGACATGGAGGAAGATGAAGACCTCTTCTACGCCATTGGCGCTGCCAAGATTACCGACCGCGCGGTGATGGAAGCGCTCATGCCGGGTTCCACCGAAGGCATGGCCGACGAGGACGATGAATGGCTGCGTAGCGGCAAGTCGCTTTCCATCCGCGGGCTTACTCCCGGCGTGGGCTACGACCTTGCGGAATGCTGCCACCCGGTACCGGGCGACCGGATCGTAGGCCTTCGCAAGCAGGACAAGGGCGTCGAGGTGCACGCCATCGACTGCCACCAGCTTGCCACCGGAATCGACAGCGACTGGCTAGATCTCAGCTGGGGCCGACGGTCACGCGGTGCCGTCGGCCGCCTGCGCGTTACCTTATACGACAGGCCCGGCACTCTGGCCGAGATGGCCGGCATCTTTGCGCAGAACGTGGTCAATGTGAAAAGCCTCGAGCAGACGCAGCTCGACCATCCCTTCACCACCTATGAGGTCGATCTGGAGGTACAGGATCTTGCCCACCTCACGCGCATCCTGAGCGCGCTGCGCGCGAGCGATGCGGTGGCGCAGGCGGAGCGCGCATGAGCTTAGGCTCACAGTGCAGACCTAGCGCTGCCGAGGCGGCGGAATGGCGAAGATATCGTGCGGAAGCTCGCGCAGCGCGTGCACGCCGCACGGGCAAGCGGGGTTCTGTGCGAGATCGAAGCCATTCCGACGTCTCGAGGAGATTTGGCCAAAAAGGCCCAGTGCTTCGGCGCAAAGGCTTGGAAGATGCTCATCTGCCTGCGCCTTCGCTTCTCGCCCTGAGCCTTTTTGACTCAAACCTCGGCAGCGCTAGGCCCGCACTGTGAGCCTTCTTACAGGGATCGACCATGTCCAGCTCGCCATGCCGCATGGCGGCGAACCGCATGCGCGCAAGTTCTGGACCGGCGTGATGGGCCTCACCGAAGTCGCCAAGCCCGCCCATCTCGCCATCAACGGAGGCTGCTGGTTCGAGGCGGAGGGTATTACCATCCATTGCGGCGTAGAGGACGGTTTCCTGCCCGCCCGCCGCGCGCATCCGGCGTTACTGGTCAAGAACCTCGGCGCGCTGGTCGCCAAGCTCGAAGCGCTGGGCGTGCCCTTCAAACCGGGCAAGGATCTCGAAGGCTATCGCCGCGGCGATATCGCCGATCCCTTCGGCAACCGCATCGAGCTGATGGAAAAGCTCTAGTCGTGACTGTTGCGGACCAGTTCTGCGCGGTGACCGGGTACGGTCAGAAACAGGCGATCGCCGGCAGGTAGCATTCTCACATTACTTGCGAGGAAGAGCCGGAACAGCCTTTCGTTGGGCTGCTCGGCACAGGCCTGCAGCGTGCAGGTGCGCATGTGATATATGCCCTCGCTCTCGCCCGAAACTCCGCAGGAATTGCAGCCGTCGTGATAGCCGACGATCTCGCTCCATCTAATGCCGATGGAATAGTTCTCATCGGTGACATCGATGCCATCGATCCGGACGAAATCCCAACCCCCGTCCTCTTCAGGTGCTGCTATCAGGTGCCAGAGCGTTTCGCCAGGAGGCATCGCGATCCCGCCGATCGCCGCAATCACGGCGACTGCCAACCCTCCCGCAGTAACCCATGCGAGACCCTTGTGATGTTGGCCACCGCTCACAAGAGTTCCAGCTCGAGTCCCAGCAAGTTGCCTTCGGCGAGTTCCTCGGCCCGCATTACCTTCTTCGAGACGAGCAGTACCCATTCGGATTTCTCGCGTTGCGGGAAGACCGATGTTTTCCAATCCGTCTCGCCAATACGCGCCAGAACCTTGACCGAGCCGAAGCCGCGCCGCGCGCCGAACTCGAGCCGGTGCAGCCGCTCGTGCATGGCGATGGCTGCGGCCGCTTCGCCGGTGATCGTCACAAGGTGATAGGTCCCGCGATCGCCCTGCCAGCGCGACAGCGGCAGGGCGCAGGAGAGCCTCTCGCTCATTCGGCCATGCGACGCACGGGCACCTGAATATTGCAGATATCCGCGCCGCCCGCTGGCACGATGAAGAACGGCGGCTGGCGATTGGCGCGGGCATCGGCGTAGCGCGCGAAGCTGGGACCTTCGGTGTCGAGATATTCGAACTTCGGTCGCTCGTCCTGGGGCAGGTCGGCGGCGACGCGCACGGTCAGGATCGGCGTGCGCTTGCTTTCGTCCTCGTAGAAGCCGAGTGTGCCCTTGCCGCGCGGCAGGGCGCTCAAATGCTCCATGCCCTCCACGATGCGCCCGGCGAGCGCGATATTCTGGTCGAGATGCCGCGGCGCATGTCCGATTACCGTATAGAGGCCCGAACCATCGCCGGCATCGGGTGCCATCCCGCGTCCGACGCCCACCATGCCGTAACAATGGACCGGCCAGACCCGCGCATTGCCCTCGTTCTCGTCCTTCCCGTAATTGGAAGCGAGCGGCCAGCCCTTGTAGGGCAGCGAGAGCTGGGCATAGGAATCGAGCAGCCCGTTGGCGAGGATCATGCCGGTGGTGGCGTCGGCCGCAATCACCGGCTCATCGGTTTCGAGCGAGCGGGCGCGCTGGCTGTCGGCGAGCAGGCGCGGCAGGCCGATCGCATCGGCAGGTATTGTGTAATTGGCGGAGCTGGTAGGTCGCAGACCTTCGGTCGGCAGAGGCTCGAAATCGTCCGCCATGCTGGCCGGGTCCCCCCACTGCGTGACGTAATTGTCCTGCACCCGCAAAACCGCATTTCCGTCGAACTTGCCGGCCCGTGCGAGAGTGCGGATATTGGCGGTCCAGTCCTCGCTGAATGGGGCGGGCATCAGCTGGATTACAACCTGGCGCTCATTGCCATCAGCGTCGGGCGCCAGCGTCATGACCAGCAGGTCCTCGGCAGGGATGGCAATCCACTCCTCCGCAGCTGCCTGCTCGACGATCTCGTAAGGTCCCGGCGGCGGCGCTTCGGCATCGTCCTGCGCAAGGAGCGGAGTGGCAAGGGCGAGCGCTGCAGCCAGCGAAATCAGGTGGTTGGTCATGGCGCGGCAGCTTGCCAGCATTGCCACAAAAGAAAAGCCCCTTCGCGCGCGTTTTGATGGGCGGGAAGGGGCTCTGATGCGATGTTCGCAGGGAATGCCATTCCGCGCAGCACCGCAACTTGGGGGGTGTACCCGAAATAATGCCTGCGCGCGTGGGCGGGTTCCCACGGTTCGTCGCATTTTGGCCCAGCCGCGCTGTTGCGCGTACCATCAACTGTCGCTAGAGGCCCGCGTTCGAGAACCCGGGCCTCAAGTGGCGCAAAGCGCGGCAGGCCCAACGGGAACGCGGAGCAGTGGCCGAGTGGTCGAAGGCGCACGCCTGGAAAGTGTGTATACGGTAACCCCGTATCGAGGGTTCGAATCCCTCCTGCTCCGCCATCCTTCCAGTCGCAATTCACGTCACTTCCGACATTTCACGACGGAGTGTGGCAGGCGTAGTACGACACTGCCAGCCTGCACCATTGCGCGGCCCAACCTTCCCGATATGATCGTCGCCGAGAAGGAGAGACGAGCGCAATGGAAGCCAGCGAACTTGCCACCCGCCACCAGTCAGTCGACAGCGACCCCGAAAGCTACTGGCTGAAGGAGGCGGGCCGTCTCGACTGGATTACTTTCCCGACCAAGGCCAATCGTAGCTCGTTCGACGAGGCGGATTTCGGCATACGCTGGTTCGAGGACGGGGAGCTCAACGTCACCGTCAACTGCCTCGACCGCCACCTCGCCGAGCGTGGCGACAAGACCGCCATCATCTTCGAAGGCGACGAGCCGGGAGAGGGCTATTCGCTCACCTACAGGCAGGTCCACGAAGAGGTCTGCCGCTTTGCCAATGCGTTGAAGGATCGCGGCGTAGGCAAGGGCGACCGGGTGGTTCTCTACATGCCGATGATCCCCGAGGCGGCATTCGCCATGCTGGGCTGCGCACGGATCGGGGCGGTCCATTCGGTGGTCTTCGGCGGCTTCTCGCCCGACAGCCTTGCCGACCGGATCGCCGATTGCGGTGCAAAGCTGCTCGTGACAGCCGACGAAGGGGTGCGGGGTGGCAAGAAGATCCCGCTAAAGGCCAATGCCGACAAGGCGCTGGAGAAATCACCGGTCGATGCGGTCATCATGGTTCGCCGCACAGGAGGCGAGGTGAATTTCGTCGAGGGCCGCGACAGCTGGTGGCACGATCTGCGAAGTCGTGTGAGCGCCGATTGCCCGCCCGGAAGGATGAACGCGGAAGACCCGCTTTTCATCCTTTATACCTCCGGTTCGACAGGCAAGCCCAAAGGGGTGATGCATACCACCGGCGGGTATCTACTCTGGGTCACCTTGACCTTCGACATGCTGTTTGGCGCGAAAAATGAAGATATTTTCTGGTGCACCGCCGATGTCGGCTGGGTCACCGGGCATAGCTATGTCGTCTACGGACCGCTCGCCAATGGAGCGACGACGGTGATGTTCGATGGTGTCCCAAACTATCCCGACTTCGGTCGGTTCTGGGAGACTTCGAACCGGCTTGGCGTGACCATCTTTTACACCGCTCCCACCGCCATCCGTGCGCTCATGCGCGAAGGTGACGACTGGGTCACCCGCCACGACCGCTCGCAAATCCGCTTGCTCGGTACGGTCGGCGAACCGATCAATCCCGAGGCTTGGAACTGGTATCATGAGGTCGTGGGCGAGGGGCGCTGCGAAATCGTCGACACTTGGTGGCAGACCGAAACCGGGGGTGCGATGATTGCGCCCGTACCCGGCGCGGTCGAGACCAAGCCCGGCAGTGCGACCAAACCGCTTCCGGGTGTCTATCCGGTGCTGGTCGATAACGATGGCGGATTGCTGGAGGGCGCGACCGAAGGCAACCTGTGCATTACGCAAAGCTGGCCCGGCCAGATGCGCGGGGTGTGGGGCGATGCGGACCGCTTCTTCCAGACCTATTTCACCACCTATCCCGGCAAATATTTCACCGGTGATGGCTGCAAGCGGGACGAGGATGGCTATTACTGGATCACCGGACGTGTCGACGATGTGATCAACGTATCGGGCCACCGCATGGGAACGGCAGAGGTCGAAAGTGCTCTCGTGGCGCATCCCAAGGTGGCCGAGGCAGCCGTGGTCGGCATGCCGCATGATGTGAAAGGGCAGGGCATCTATGCCTATGTCACGCTCAATGCGGGCGAGCCCGAAAGCGAGGAATTGCGACAGGAGTTGCGCCAGTTCGTTCGCGGGGAGATCGGGCCGATCGCCTCGCCCGACGCGATCCAGTTTGCGCCCGCATTGCCCAAGACCCGTTCCGGCAAGATCATGCGGCGTATCCTGCGCAAGATCGCGGAAGGCGAGCCGGACAAGGTTGGCGATGTCTCGACCTTGGCTGATCCGGCGGTGGTCGAAAGCCTGATCCAGGGCGCGCGGGTCTGACCGCGCTGCGAAATAGAACGGAGCGATAAGCGCAAATTTTCTTGCGCGCGCTTGCGGCTCGTTAACCTTCGAAGCTTACCACGCTCCCTATCGGAAATTCCGCATGCTGCCGGACCCCAAGCTGGCGGCTTTTGCGCAAGAGTACTCCCGGGGCGGACGATCTAGCCCTGAATTCGTCACGGGAGGGGGCCGGATCGCCTTTGCGCAATCCGGCTCCATTCCGTTCAGCCTATCTGGAAATCAGTGCGTGAGGCGGCGGCGCATGCGGTAGCGCCCGTGCTCGAACTGTTCGAAATACTGGTGCACATCGGGGTGCGAGACGGGGCCGGCGAGCGAATCCGCGATCAGGTTCTGCTGGCTGACGTAGGCGACATAATCGCTCTCGTCGCTCTCGGCGAGCAAGTGGTAAAAGGGCTGGTTGCGGTCCGGCCGGATCTCTTCGGGGATCGACTGGTACCATTCCTCGCTATTGGCGAAGACCGGATCGATATCGAAGATCACTCCGCGAAAATCGAACGCCTTGTGCCGAACAACGTCGCCGATGGCGAAACGGGTGCGGATACGGCGCGGCGCCTCGAGAGTGCGGCCGGCCTGTGCGGAGAAAAACGATGCCCTGTCCATGAATGCAAAGAATATGGTGCGCTGCGGCAATTAGGCAAGGGTGCGGGGCGAACGATCCCCCGATTTCGCATGCGAAAGGGGTTGGCAAGGGCGATATGGGCGGCTAATGGGCGCGCTCGCTTCGACCCGGGGCCAAGGCCCAATCAAGCGCACCCGACATGCGGAGAGGTGGCAGAGTGGTCGAATGCGCTGCACTCGAAATGCAGTATACGGGCAACCGTATCGAGGGTTCGAATCCCTCCCTCTCCGCCATTCGGCCTTTTCTGGCTTTTCCTGATAGTTCTCCCAGCCAATACAATCCTTAGGATTTGCGGGCCCTTCTCGTTCCGGCCTGTTGCTTGCTGTTCCTCCCCAGCCGCGCTAGTGTGTGGTAGAAAGTGTGGGAGCAAATGTATGGGCAGTCTGACAGCGACGGCGGTGAAGGCAGCGAGCGAGCCGGGACGCTATGGCGACGGGGACGGTTTATTCCTGCTTGTCGGCAAAGGCGGAGCGAAAAGCTGGATGGTGCGAATCCAGAAAGATGGGCGGCGTCGCGACATCGGACTGGGTAGCGCCAGCAAGGTTCCATTGAAGCTGGCGCGTGAGCGGGCCATTGCGGTTCGAGAGCAAGTAGAGGCGGGAATCGATCCCGTTGCCGAGCGCCGCAAGGCGGCTGGTATTCCTACGTTCCGCGAAGCTGCGAAGCTCGTGCATGCCGAGCACAAGGCAAGCTGGAAGAACGCGAAGCACAAAGCGCAGTGGCTCTCCACGCTGGAGAATTATGCCTTCCCCGCATTTGGCGATCGCTCGGTTGCGCAGATAGACGCGGCTGCGGTTCGCGATGCCTTGGCAGCAATATGGCTCGCCAAGCCGGAGACCGCGCGCCGATTGCGGCAGAGGATACGAACAGTGATCGATTGGGCAGTCGCCAAGGGATACCGCGATAGCTCGCTGGCAATGCCTGTGATCGACAAGGCGCTACCAAAGCAGCGTGCAAAGGTCCGCCACCATGCAGCGATGCCTTATGCCGAGCTTCCCGTATTTATGCGTGTTTTACGGGAAACGGAGAGCATGGGGCGGCTGGCATTGGAGGCCGTTATCCTAACTGCCGCACGCTCGGGCGAGGTGAGGCTAGCGACTTGGGACGAAGTCGATCTGGATGCCGCCACCTGGACTATTCCAGCCGAGCGCATGAAGGCGGGGCGCGAACATGTTGTCCCGCTTTCCACTCCAGCGGTTGATCTCTTCAAACGCTTGAAAGCGCACCGGCGCGATGGTGACGGTCCAGCCCTTGTTTTCCCCGGCATGAAGCGTGGCAAGCCGCTCAGCGACATGACTCTCACGAAAGCGATGCGCGATATGGACAGGAGCGAAACACCGCACGGCTTCCGGAGCACGTTCCGCGATTGGGTTGCGGAGCAGACGACCTTTCCGGCTGATCTGGCAGAAGCGGCGCTCGCCCATGCGGTAAGCGACAAGACCGTGGCCGCCTACCAGCGAGGAACTATGTTGGAAAAGCGAAGAGAATTAATGGCTTCCTGGGCTGACTACTGTGACGGGATTGGCGATCAAAAGATCGTTCGCATCGTTGTCTGACAGATATTTCAGCTAGAGAAATCGATAATAGATAGCACAGCTTGGCCTTGTGGCGCTCGCTTGCAAGATCGCTGGAATTTGAATCTATCCACATGGCTATCCTCATTCGCTTGGCGCCATCCGGTTCCCTACAGACCGAATCACTCTCATAGTGATGTTGCCTTGATGTTCCGCTGCGTTCCTGCGGCGAACGAGGCACAACGAAAGGTCACTATGACTATGACTCAAATACCGGAACTGCTTACCGTGGCGGACTTCTGTTCCCGCTACTCCATCGGTCGCACCTCGCTTTATCGCGAGGTCAATGCTGGACGCTTGAAGCTTCGCAAGTTTGGTTCTGCGACACGCATTGCTCGCAAGGATGCAGAACGCTGGGCTGCCAATTTGCCCGGCTACGGTGGGGAGGCAGCGTGATGTTGGAAGAAGCTGGAAACGAAATGCCCCCGGTCGCGGCAACGACCGAGGGCGTGTCGACAAGCGTGGAAGCCGCCTACCGCCGTGGTATCGGGAAACCGGATGCAAAATGCAACAAGCGATTGCCTGATAAAACAGGCGAGGAACAGGCGAGGAAGCCTGCCGGATCGCTCCCCGGTTTTACTGGCGAGCCAGTGTGGGAGCTTGCCCGGCATGAAGGCAATCTCATTGCTGGCGAGCGGAGCTTTCATGGCAAGCGATTCTTCGAAGTTCGTCTATGGACAGGCGAGAATTGCGACAAGCCGACCAAGAAGGGCGTGACTCTTCCTCCTGAGAATGTGCGCGACCTCGCCATTGCCCTTCTGTCCTATGCTGACCAGCTGGATGGAAAGGCGCACGGCTAAATCCAAACGCGGGGCGCATCGATCCAGCCGGACAGTGTGCCCCGCTAACCTCAACTTGAAACTTGACCGTGATGGGCAGAACGGACCCGCCGACAAAAGGGCGCGCCGATAAACAAACGGCAGATAACCGCGACCCGCGCCAATCTGGCACGGCGCTTGCAAACTATAGCTATACTACGAGTTGCGAACGGCATTGCGGCTGGGGAGGCGCTAGGAATAGGGCAGACAGAGCCAGCGACCATCTCACTGACGAGCAGGTGCGAGCGCTTCTTGATGCTGCAGCCTATGCAATCTCGACGGGCCGCACGTTCCAGCGTCACTGGACAATCCACTACGGCAAGGCGGGCATTGAAGCCGAGAACGGGGCAAGGTTTGTCTCCAAGGTGCTTGCTCTTGCCAGCAAACAGGCAAAGCGGGAGGACGGAGTTCTGACCGCGCTTTGGGTCCGTGAGCGTGCGAGTGACAAAGGCGAGCATGTCCACATCCTGATGCACCTGCCAGCCGGTATGCGCCTGCACGGCCGCACAAGGCGCTGGATCGAAGCGGCTGGCGGTAAGTGGCAACATGGAGTGAGCCGCATTACGATAGTCGGCGGTGTACTCCCTAAAATAGAGGCGGAAAATGGAGACCGCCACACACGAAACGCAAGCCAAGTCGTGCGCTATCTATTGAAAGCATCTTCCAATGATACCGGGCAGCGACTGGACCTCACCCGCTCGGGGATGGGTGGGCGCATCATCGGCAAGCGCTGCGGCTGGACGCAGAACATCGGCGCGAAAGCGAGGGGGGAGGGATAATCTCCTGATCAAAAGATGTCGGGAGCGGTGCCAGTCCCGAGCGAAATCGCTAATACAGTTTCTCGCCCGCGCGCGAGGGGAAAAGCGGACGGTCGGCTTTCAACCTTCCAGAAAAGCCGTGAATGTCCGATTTTGGGTGGGAAGCGGACAAGTTTGATCTATTGAAGTCGAATGAAAAGTTCACCTGGAACTAGCGCCTACCAAAGAGGAAAACGCCATTCTCTCCAGACCATTCTGGTTGGTTTAGGCATTGTCTGGGGCATCCCAATTGCGACTTCCATAGCTGGTTTCGATTTTGACGATATCGAATGGATAATTGCTCCACTCGCGATAATGTGGGTGCTCTATTTTGGATTGAAGTTCTACTTCATTAGCTGCCCCAAGTGCCGCCGATCGCTGTTTATCAGAGGTTACTTCTGGGTTTATCCGTGGCCCGCAAAAACCTGCGCCAAATGTGGCAACGACCTGACGGAGCGGGCCTAACTTGAGGTCAGCAATCGGGTCGTCAGCCGATCGTCTTCTCCTCGCACCTCGGTAAAAGCGTCGCCTAGAAGGGCAATAATTCATCTATTTTTGCGGGCCGTCAGAAGATTGGAAACCCGCTCAGAAAAAAGGCCGCTGAAAAAAGCAAAAAGTAATGTTAGGGGCAAATTATCAGAGAAAAAACTGAGAAATGCCGCAGCAATTAAGCTAGTTGCCAAAAAAAATATATTTGCCTCAAGTTTCATCTATTAAATACTCCGCCCCAAAGCTGTCGACACACCCAGCTGGCAACAATTGGCCTTGAGTTGTGCTAGCTCGCCACAAACATTGCAACCATTGTGATGCCCAAGATAGCAGCGAACACTGCCAATACCCGCAGCATACGACTGGTCGCACCTGGGCGGTTACACGCACTACTCTCAGGTCCGCAATCGGGTCGTTAGCTGCCCGTCTGCTCCTGGCGCACCGCTAGCTCGGTGAAACCGTCACGAGATTGGGTGGAAAGCCGACACATCCATCAGAACGAATATGCACCAGCAGATTTTTGAGCGGGAGGGACTCACGGGCGGGAGTCGAACCCGCCAAGACGAAGCATTGCTGTTTCGCCCACGCCGACCGTGTCAGAGCCAAACTTGGTCTAGCTAATCGTCGCTAAGACCGCAATCGGGTCGTTAACGGCCCGTCCGCTCCTGGGACTTGGCTAGCTCGACGAAGCTGTCACGAAGTGGGTGGGAAGCGGACATTGCGTTGCTTCCTTCTGCGAATGAAATAAGCTCAGCCGATGGTCGATAAAGCATTGAGAGATATTCGTGTGCTCTATGACGGAGGAGTATCGCGAACCGGTTGGGGAGGATGCGTTCGTAAAGAGGACGTCCTACTCTGGGCCAAAGAGAGCGACCTTTCGATTGAAGAAACGTTCGATCAAATCGCAGTCCTACTCTCCCGTGGCTATATGGACCGCGACTTTGACTGGGATTTTTGCGATGCGGCAGCCAATGACCTCTTCGGGGTGTTGATGGAGTTTTGCACTGATCGCAGTCGAAAGGTTGAAGAGCCGAAACAGTTTTGGAAGTTCTATCTAGCGTTCGACTACAGTGAGACTGTTGCCGAGGAAAATGCGGAGGAAGCAGCGCGCACCGAAATCAGCGAGTTTCTAGCTGCGCTTCCTCAGTAAGCTAATGACCGCAATCGGGTCGTTAGCGGCTGGTCCGCTTCTGGTACACCGCTAGCTCGGGGAAAGCGTCGTCAAAGGGTGGAAAGCGGACGCTAGTCATCGAGTAGCCACTTCGACACATCAGGTTCCATCCAGCCCAAGTCCTCGCGCAGACCAAAAGCATCGCATTGCCGCTTGAGCGTTTTCGTGGCGAAGTCGTAAGCCATTGCGTAGCCACGGTCGAAGTCAGTCTCACCAGACAGCCCCTCAAGATGCTCCTTCATTTCTATCACGGTGTCGCGGAGCATCAGGGCGTGAGGTGAAGGTTGGGTGACCTGCAGCGAACTCGCCGCATAGCGAAGGACGTAAGGCTTATCGCTTGGCGTGCGGCTCGGCACCTCAGCACCGAAGAACGCAACGAAGCAGTCATAGGCGTCAATGTCGTCGTCACCCCAACAGTGGACGACGACACCGTGTTCGTATTCGCCGTCAGTCGGGTTTCGCAACCGAACCATTGTGCCGGGAGCTAAATAACGGTCGAGCGAATCTTCTTTAGTCATTACCATGTTTTGGACACCAGTGCCGATGTCCGCAATCGGGTCGTTAGCCGACTGTCTGCTGTTGGCTGGCGTTATGCCCCGCAAATCAGTCGCGAAATGGGTGGAAAACGGACATCGAGCGTGTACGATTTGCGGATGACTGGTCGCCCCAAGTTCAAGCTTTCTAGACTTCGCGAAATTGGTTGGGCGAAGTGGGACCCAATCGGGATGAGTGGGACCGAAGGTTGGCCCGAAGATGAATACGACCGTTATCTACTTCAAGCGGCTGGGCGCCTGTGGAACGGCGCGAGCCGACAGGAAGTGGCGAGCTACTTGGTCAGTATCGAAACTGATTACATGGGCCTTGGCGAGGCACCGGGCATTCAGCAACGGGCAAATGAAGTTGCCGACGCTCTGAGTAACTATGTCACTGAGCTACGCGCGTAATTTCCAAAATCGAGTCGTCACCAGCCCGTCCGCTCCTGACACAGCGCTAGCTCGGCAAATCAGTCACGAACTGGGTGGGAAGCAGACACTACCGTTTCTCTCGGAACGGATGGTCCGGATTGTCGAGAATGAACTTCTCCACCTCGCGGAGATGCTCGGGATAGGGGGCAATTTTACGCGATCGGGTGTTCGTGTGAAATCGAAAGCCCGCTAACCAAAGCAACTCCACCTTCCTCCATTGTTTCACGTCCGATTTTTTCGGCGCTTTGAAGGATCGACCCATATAGTGTGCTTCCTCACCGCAATCTGGACAGGTGGCTTCGCTCTCTTCGGAAAGCTTCCACGATTTTCGACAATCGAAACATGCGTGAGCGGTGAGATAGGCTGGGCCGCCTTCTCTTGCAGGCGGAGTAAACCCTTGGACCTTGCGGTAACCAAGCTTCTTCCGAATTTCCATCCGCTCGTGTTTGTTAGGAGGTTGCGGCACAGGCTGATAATGGCGCTCAATCGTCAAGTCCGCAATCGGGTCGTTAGCAGAAAGTCTGCTCCCAGCCGTCCCATTTGTCGAAATTGGTTGATGATTTAGGAAAATAACTGGGTCAGAGAGTCCGCTGATGCTAGATTTCGAGCATGGGCGGATATGGATCGGGACGGCAAAGCGGGCGACCCTTAGCGGATAGCTCGTTGAGGATAGATTTGGCATGGATGTTGCGCACGAACCATGCGCGCGAAGGCTCCATAATCCGTGGAGAGCTGCACTGGACTTGCGGCGACCAGCCGTCCGGTTGGATTGGCTATACGGCATTTATGCACGAGGTTGGAGGCGAGCGCCTGGAATTGTCCTATACGAATACGCGCCAAGGGGAGCGGCTGGAAAAGCGACAGACGGTCTATCTGACGCACACGGTTCCAAATTACGGCGGTAAGCGATGGTGGATGCTGTGTCCTGTGAGCGCCCGCCGCGTTGGCAAGCTTTACCTCCCGCAAGGCGGCGACATCTTTGCGTCTCGGCAAGCATGGAGACTAGGCTACCAGTCGCAACGGGATGTGCCGCGCGACCGACCATTCGAGCGTTTGTTCCGCTTGCAAAAGAAGCTGGGATGCGAACAGGGCTGGGAGCAGCCGATATTCAAACCCAAGGGCATGTGGGAGCGCACGTGGCAGCGCCATTTGGCCGAATATTGGAAATTGGATGAGCAATGCGCAATCGAGATGGCTGCCGTGATGGCTCGTTTTAGCAGGTAACGCGCCGGTAGCGTGGGAAAAAATGTGGGAGAATTTCCTGCACTTGAAAAAATATCAACAAAAATCAAATCCCTCTACACGGTGTTAGGCGGACTCCCTCTCCGCCACCCACCCCCAGCACTAGTATCTATTTACAGGGTATTGCGGCTTCACTGCGGAACAGGCGGCTTAGCGCGGACCAATCCCGACATGCCGCGCCTTCTCCAGTTTCCATTCTCATGCCGGAAGCGGAAAGTCCGCTTCTGGCCCATTCCAGTCATTCAGCGATAGCCCCTCACAACGGCAGCTTTTGGGCTGTTTGCGGACCGTCCGCTTATGGCGCTTCATGAAAAGAAAGCTGCCACTTTGGTAACGACACGATCCGGTTCTTCCAGTTTGGATGATGGAAAAGCGAACGAGTCCGCTCTAAAAGTTCACCTGTGCTCCTAGCAGAAGAACCTCCGTATTGGCTTCCTGGCTTGACCAGCTTGCACCATTTGGCAGGTTTCCGCCGCTGAGGAAGTTGAGGGGCACGAAGCCGTCGACATGGATATATTCGGCAAACAGGTTGACGCTTGCCGCGGGATAATATGACACTCCAGCGACCCACTGGTCTTGCTTTTCCCAAGGGGCCCCGTCGGCTCCGGCCCTGAAGCGGCTGAATTCTGCCGAGAGGGCCAGGCGATATTGGCCGAGAGGTGCGGTCGGTGGGCCAAATCCATACCGGCCACCGATTGTGAAGCTTTCGGTCTTGCGCGCGGCATATTGGCTGAGCGGGTTCGTCGGTTCGGGAACCGCCGAGCCAGGCCATTCCTTCGTCGTGCTTGCATAGTCGCCAAGCAAGGTAATGCGGCCGGAAAGGACCTTGGCATAGGCAGCCCAAGCCGGAACATTGTCCTCGCAGGGCATGAAGTGCACTACCGGGTAAGCCTGGCAATATGCGCTGCCATGAAGATAGCTTGCGCCGGCCAGCAGCGTATCCCGGTTGCCGAGGGGCAATGTGTAGCTACCGTCCAGCGCGAAATTATTGATTTTCGATGGTACCGCGCTGCCTCTTACAGGCGCATTTGCCGCGCGGAACTGGGCACCCCCTTGCACCGCCATGGCGCGCAGATGCAATCCATGATCGAAATAGGCGAATTGAGCGCCATAGGCGAGCCCACCAAAGGCGTGATAGCTGGTCGAATTGGTGAACGGACTGACGGTGTCCATCAGCCCGAATGGTACGTCAAGCTTACCAATGAGGGCGTAGACCGGGCGTTTCTCAAGGTTGCCCCACATCACCCAGCCACGCCTGAGTTGTATCTGGTTGCGCGTGAGCCCCGTGATTGTACCGCTGCCGAAGCTCTGCTGTGGGTCATAAAGCATTTCGGCATAGCCGTTGAAGTCTCCCGGCAGACGAGCGGTGACGGCGAGCTGAGCGCTGTGGATCACCGCTTCCGATACCTGCTTGCCGACCTGATTATTCGATGTTGGATGACGCATCAGATAGCCGAAGGTGTCGGCTCGGTTGCTGGATTGCCAATTGGCAAGCACCGTCAGTCCACCCGAAACAGTTACAAGCTGTTCGAGTTCTCCTGCCTCAACGGCTTGCAACTGCGTCAGCGGTCGCACAGTTATTCCTTCGGCATGATCGAGAATACGCGCTGCATAAGAAGCGTTGGTGCCGACTAGACGATCGGATTGCTGCTCTGCCCCTGACGCTGTCGCCGAATCTTCGGAAAGCGGCTCACTTTGCGCCCGTTCTTCCTCGAGCGTATCGATCCGTTCGCGCAAGGAAGCGTTCTCCTCTTCAAGCCGCTCAAGCCGCTCGAGGATTGCGTCTGTGGATGGAGCGTCTTGTGCCTGTACCGGTTGAGCCAGCAAGGAAATGGCAGAAGCCAGCACCGGTGCAACGAGGATATCTTTCATCGCTTGACCTCCAGCGGCGCGGATAAGGTAACGGCGAGGTCGGGAGCATTCTCGGTGAGCCCAACCGATAGCCCGAGATCCAGCAACATCCGTCGGCTGGCGATCACCGATGCACCGAAGGAGACCGAGGCGGAGGTTCCGCCTGTGCCTTCGACGCGCTGCCCGGACAGGCGAACATCCTCGAAGAACTGCTGGTCGAAGCGTATCCGCAGCGACGTTTCGGGCGATGCTGCCAGATAGGTCGCTAGCGAATAACCCCAGCGATCACCCGGATCGATCCCACCCTCCGAAAAACGCGAGTCGTAGGAAACATGTCCGGCGAGGACGAGCGGATCGAGCCGCTGGCTAACCGAAAGCCCGGCGCCGATGCCGGGGAAACCTCCTCCTAGCAATCCTTCTCCGGCTTCCCTGTCGGCTGTACCCAGATTGCCACTGACGCTCCCAATCACGCGCGGAGTGGACCGGTCGCGACCAGAAATGACGTGGCTGAGTCCAAGGGTTACATCACCGATAGCCGATGCATTGCGCTCGACATTGGCAACCGGGCTACCTGCCAGACTCAGCACGTCCTCGCGAAAGGCAAAGCGATAGGGAATGGAGACATCGAGCTGTGAATTGGCTGGCAGGCCAATGCGGGCGCCAAGGCGAGCTTGAAGAAAGGAATGGCGCTGTTCGCTCGAAACCACTTCGGGCACACCGCCGACCATGACCAGCAGCGGGTCGCTTCTTGCGTCGAAGGCGTAGCCGAACGAGGGCGTGATCTCGATCGAGCCAGGGGAGATCAGTGCCGTTCCTCCTTGGATCAGGGTCTTCTCAAGTGCCCGCTCGACGTCTGCTGGAATGGGTTCGGTCGGGAGCAAGGAGGGGGGGTGTCGCTCGGCCTGCTGCGTTACGAGCAGGAGGCGCTCCAGTCGCTCCAGCCTCGCGGAAAGTTGGGCGATGACTGCATCGCGCTGTGCAAGCATTTCGGCCAGATCGGCGTTCGCGCCGGGCTCGTCTTGTGCTCTCGCGGGTTGGGCCAAGCACAGCGCGACAACGAGAAGCGCTGAGAGTTCGCGCATTCTCCTCATGGCCGCACCATCGTGAAGGCGCGTTCGTCGAGTGCGAGTTCACCCTGGTGGGGCGCTTCGTTGTCGGCGAGACCATAAGGTCGGACGACAAAGCCAACTCTTCCCAATTGTGCGTTTTCGATCCAGGCTCGCTCAAAGCGGCTTGCCACAATCGTCCGGTTGCCGAAGGCCGGATCGGCCAACAGGACTTCCTGTCCGATACGACCGCGATAGATCACGAAGTGGGGAAAGCCGGTGAGATTGACCGGCACGATCACCGGTGCGCGTTTGTCGAGTTCAGTTAGCGACAATCCTCCAAGGCCGATGCCCTCATAGCCAAGTCGTCTGGCAACCCTGCGCAGGTCGAGTAACGAGAAGCCATGCCGAGCGCGCACGATCCACGGGTGCTCAAGATATTCCGGCCGGTCGACAAGGAGCGCGGCCACTTCTCTTTCGGTAATGGCTTCTCCGTGCTGGTAGCGCAACAGAGTGGCGAGCGCCGCAGCGCCGCAACTCAGGTCCCATTGCTGTACTACAACGCCGGTTTGACGCAGTTCGACCAGTGAGCGGACCGGTCCGGCGTCGGCATTTGCAGGTGAGCTCGCACCCAGGCTCAACAAAAAACCCGCCGCACCGGCAAGGTAACCCTGCATGGTCTCACTCCTTTTGTGAAATTGGCGCGGCTGGCCCGCAGAGGATTCAAGCCGCGCCCAAAGCGGTTCCGACTACCTTAGGGGCAGTCCACGCATTCGATCGGATTGTCGTTGCGACCTGCTGCCCAAGGGCCTTCGAGCCCGGGGACTTGGCCACCCGAGCCTGTTTCCTTGCCAAACAGTTCGAATATCGCCGTCAGACTACGCCCAAATGTCGGGTGACACATACCGAGGTCGGTGCAGATGAACGTGTCTGCATCCTTGCCGGGATTGTCGATTCCTTCGAATTGGAGTTTGCCATTGGGCAGCAGTAGATCGCCCGCGGTGATCTGATCGAGCACCTCGTCAGTGAGAACCACCGGGGCCAACACGGCTTCGCCGCCCTGCGTCTCGCCGGTGTCTGCAAGAGCCGGACCCGCCATTGCCAAGGCGCCGGTCAGAATAAGCATCTTCTTCATAGTTGAATCCTCCAAAAGGGTCTGAGTTTCCCTGCATCTTCTTCAGTCTCCCTCGGCGTTGAAATGAAACGCCGGGGTGATCGATGAAGAACACTGCAACTGTTGACGGAGGCGTGGTCAGGCGCATCATCAATTATGATGAGGTGTTGTATTTATTTTGGTTTATCCTGCCATTCGACCTTCCAGTCGACCCGTCGCAGTATGAGGAGATGAGATGATTTTGGGGCACGGTTTCGTCGGGCGCAGCGCGGAGTTCGACCAGTTCGAATCCTTGCTCGATGGGCTGAATGAGGGCTCCGGGGAAACGCTCGTTGTTTCCGGAAGCGCGGGAATTGGTAAAACGGCCCTCGTCAATCATTTCCGCCATCTGGCCGAGGATCGTGGGGCCATGACGTGCTGGGTCGGATTTCCCGAGCAATCCGATTGTCCTCCATTCTGGGGCTGGATCGAGGTTTGCCGTCAACTTGACGCGACTGGATGTGCACCGGAGGCCATGGCACTGGTGGACGCGATGACCCAAAGCGAGGTTCGTTCGACATCGCGTTCGCAGCCGCTGATATTCGATCGCTTGCTGCGTCTCCTCAGGGAGGCGGCAGCATCGCACCCGCTCGCCCTGTTCTTCGACGATATCCAGTATTCCGACATCGCCTCGGCCAAGCTTCTTGATATCGTGGCCAGCGAGGTACGCCACCACCCGATCCTGATCGTCATCACCTTTCGCGATGGCGAAACGCAACCCTCCATTGGGCGCGGCCGACCAGCGCGTCAGTCGACGCTGGCCTTGCGGGCACAGCGTATGGTTTTGCGCGGGATGGACCAACTGGAATCCGCTCAATTCTGCCGCGAGCTGGCGTCATGGACGCCCGAAGCACAGATAATAAGGCGCCTTCACCGTCAAACTGAAGGCAATCCACTGTTCCTCAGGCAGATCGTTCAATCGCTGCTCGACCAAGGACATATTGCGGATGGCGTTGCGGTGTTGCCGGATCGGATAACCGTGCCCGAGGGCATCACCGAGGCGATCGCCATTCGACTCGAGCAAGTCAGCCACCGCTGTCAGCAGACACTCATGAATGCAGCCATACTAGGTCGGACCTTCGAGCAACTCGTGCTCATGCGGCTCGACACAGAGTTTCATCCCCGGCTTCTGGACGAGGCAGCAAAGTGCGGCCTTGCGCGCCCCACCGAAGCAGCACTTGGTCGCTGGGAATTCAATCACGCTCTGATCCGCGAGGTGCTGTATGATCGCTTGGCGCCCATCCAGCGGCTGCGGGCCCACGCGGATGCCGCTGCGGCGATCGAAGCTGTCTATGGGTCCGAAAACCCGCATTCCCTATCCGCGCTCGCCTATCACGCGTTTGAAGGACAAATCTTCGTTGGGGCGCAAAGGGTCATTGAGCTTGCGCGCAAGGCCGCCAAACACGCGATGAGCGTTACAGCGTACGACGATGCTGCCGCGCAATTTCGATTGGCGCTTGAGTGCTTTTCGGTTCCGGGGATCGATAATGTGACAGGCAAGATCGATGTCGCACTCGAACTCGCCGAGGCCGAAAGGTCTGCCGGGGACAATCTCGCGGCAATCAGGACAGCCCGCGAAGCAGCTGGCTGGGCGCGGTCGTCGGGTGACTGGCCGCGGTTCGCTGCCGCGACTCTGCAGTATGAAGCCGCACGATGGCAACCGGGACTGCCAAGCGAAGAATCCATCGAGCATCTTGAGCTGGCATTGAACCACGCCGAAGAGATTCCAGACGAGACCGTGGTACAGCTGCACTGCAGTCTCGCTCGCGCCATACAGTGGAGCGGTCGGTTAGAGGCTGCACGAGAGCAGGGGCTACGCGCCATCGAAATGGCGCGCGAGCTGGGTGACCAAGCCTTGCTATGCGATGCGCTCGACCAAGGTACCTGCGCCTTCAACACACTTCCCGGATCGGTCGATTTGCGCTTATCCGTGTGCCGCGAGGCCGTTGCGATTGCGCGTAAGCTCGAAGACAAATTCCGGCTTGCCACCATGCTGGTCGATTTCGGCTCCTGTTCGGCCCAAGTCGGTAACTTTGAAAGTCTGCGGGAGACACACCTCGAACTCAGGGGACTCGCACGAGAACTGGCGCAGCCCCACTTTCAGTATGTTTCGCAGCACTGGGAGACTACCTTGGCAATGCTGGAGGGCGATCTTGCGGAAGCCATTCGCTCCGCCTCGGCAGCTTTGGCAATCGGACGCAAGATCTCGGGCGCAAACGCCCAGGGTGTTTATGGGATGCAGATGTTCCTGATTGAAAGAGAGCGCGGTGCGCTACAGCAGGTTGCAGGTCTCGCAAGAAGTCTCGGGAAAGATGCAGAACAGAACATCTGGCGCCCCGGATATATGCTCCTTCTCGCCGAAATCGATGAACTCGACGCGGCTCGTATCCAGCTAGACGATATTCTGAAGGGCGGTTTAAATGCCATTCCCAAGGATGATCTGTTCATACTCACCCTCGCGTTTATGGCAGAAACGATCTGGCATACTCGGACCTCGGCTCCCTGCGAGCATATCTTTTCCATGATGGAGGCGGAATCCGGCAACGCGATCATCTCCGGACCCGCTTCGCTCTGCTTTGGACCGGTCGATCGGGCCCTGGGGCAATTGCTCGCGAGCATGGGGAGATTTGCCGACGCGAAAGAATTGTTCGAACGAGCATTGCAGCAAGCCGAGAGCTGGGACAGCAAGCCAATGATATTGAGGGTTGCATGTGATTATTGCGATGTCTTGCTGGTCGAGGGGACACCTACAGGCATCAAGCGTGCGAGAGACCTGGAAGCCAAGTTTGCAGGCCTAGCGCACTCGGCCGGCATGGCCTCTCTCGTCAACCGCTTTACCCGAATTTCGGCTACGCTGCGAAAATTGGGTTGCTCGCACGGGTTTGACGAATTGACGGCGAGAGAAGTTGAGGTTTTGCGCGAAATCGCTGCCGGTGCCAGCAATGCGGAGATCTCTCGAAATCTTGGTATCACCCTGCCGACCGTAGCGACACACGTCCGTAACATCCTGGGTAAGACAGAAAGCAAGAACCGTACTGCCGCGGCGGCGTATGCGCGACATGTGGGCCTCGCTGGCTTTGACGCCGACCGATAAAAGAAAGGACCAAGTAATGCCCTTGTTTCTAATTGAAAGGCAATTCGCCGAGAAACTGGAAATTACGCCCGAAGGCGTGGAGGCGATCGGCGGGATCAACGAACAGGCGGGAGTTCAATGGTTGTATTCCTTCCTGAATGCTGACCAGACAAAGACCTACTGTCTTTACGAGGCAAGAAATCCCGACGACATCCGCAGAGCGGCCGAAATGGCGGGCATTCCGGCAGACAAGATCGTCGAGGTGTCCAAAATCGATCCCCATTCGGCGAAATAACAAATGCGCGTTTGACCCAAGCATTGATCGATCGGCGCAAGCTCCCCGCTCCGTCACAGGCTCCGTGACCGAAACGTTTCGGAGGCTTCAGTACCCCAGTTGCGCCTTCCTCGATCCCGAAATTATGGCCTGACCGCTCCATGGGTAGGGGATAGCTACGTCGACCGGAGACAAGTTGCGATTTGACGGACAGCACCACGACTACGCTTCCTTTACAATCTTTCGCGTATAAGTGACGCGTGCAGACTGTCCTGCAGCGATCCAGGATGTAGCCTGCCTAGGGAGACTGCCCGGCCGGCTTCGGACGGGCAGCCGCGCAGAGATTCACTGTGGGGCCCATCCGGGCGATGCAGGCTCGCCAAGGGTCGCAGGGAGGAACGCTGAATGTCTCTCAGAGGCAAGCGGGATGAGCGAGGTGCGGACCGGCTCGGCGGTCTGATCGTTATTCCCTTGATAGTGATACTTGTGGGCGTCCTGCTGCTTAGCCGGACATTCCTGAACCACGATGTGTCCTGGGTGCTTTACGGTTCGGGCGTATTGCTCGACGGTGGCTGGTTCGGCAGCGATATCGTGGCGGCCAACCCGCCACTAGTCTGGTGGATATATCATGTGCCGAATGCACTGGCCCGGTTGACCGGCCTCCCTGTCGAACACGCATTTCGTGCCTTCATTGTCGCTCTTGCCCTGTTTTCTCTCCTTGCCGCGGACCGGCTGCTGCGCGAAGGCGGTCATAACCGTATTTTTCGCTGCGGGATCCTCCTGCTTTGCGCACTTCTCTTCACACTGGGCGCGTATAGGGATTTCGGACAAAGGGAACATATCACCGCAATGCTTTCGCTGCCTTACCTGCTGGCAGCGGGCAGGCGTTATGACGGGGCGGTCCTCTCTGGCCGCTTCGCCTTTGCGATCGGAGTAGCCGCGGGGCTCGGGATCGCACTCAAGCCATATTTCGCGCTCGTCCCCCTCGTTGTCGAAGCAGCCTTGCTGTTGCGCCGACGCCAGCTTGCCTTGCTCTGGCGGCCCGAAGCGATCGGCGCGGTGCTGTCGGGTATTGTCTATGCTGCAGCAATCCTGCTTTTCGCACGAGAATGGCTGTTCGAAGCAGTACCGGACATTTCGAAGGTCTACTGGGCATTTGAACAAGCTTCCCCGGGCCATTGGCTCAGGATCACTCTCCAGTACCTATTACCCCTGGGTCTGGGCGGAGCGATGGCGTGGAGTTCGCGGCAAAACATCTCGGGCATGGCTCTCATTTGCCTGCTGGCAAGCGTGCCATTCCTTCTGGCAGCCGTGATCCAGGCGAAATACTATTCGTACCACCTCTACCCTGCATTCACACTCGGATTGATTGCCAACGCATTGCTCTTGCGCAATCTCGATCCTTCAAGGCAGCGGATACAGCGGGTTGTCGTGGCCTTCGCTCTTGCCATCAATCTTGTCACGCCCGTGCTGTGGCTTAAAGCGAGCCAGCCGGGAGGGCAGTTGTTCGAGCCCAAAGCCGAACTGACCGATTTCGTGAGGGATCACGTCGATCGCGAGGAAACCTACCTTGCCATTTCGACCCATCCGTACCCGGGCTTTCCGGTCAGTATCTATGCAGACCGCCGCTGGAGTTCGGCGAGCAACAGCCGGATATTCCTGCCCGCAGTCGTCAGGCTTCGCGAAGGCACGGAAAAGGATGCCGAGCTCCTTGCCTTTGCCGAGCAGAAAGAGCGCGCGGCCATGGCCCGCGATATCGCGGGAAAACCCGCGCTGGTGCTTGTCGATAAGGCCGAAATCCGCCACGCAATTGGTTCAAGCACGTTCGATTTCCTCGAATTCTACAATGAAGACGAGGATTTTCGCGAAGCGTGGAAGGACTACCGGCGCATAGATTCGCCCAGCCCCGAATTCGAAGCCTATGTGCGACGCAGGAACTGATCGATGATCGCAGCCACCAAGCCGGACCTTTCAGCGCATCACATCGCCGTGGTCATCCCGTGTTTTCGCGCCGGCAGGACCATTGCCCGAGTGGTATCCGCCGTGCCGTCCGAAATCGGCACGATCGTCCTCGTCGATGACCGGAGCGATGACGGGCAGGCAGAGGTTTTTCAGCAGCTGGCGAAAGCCGATCCGCGCATTGCGATCGTTACCAACGAGAAGAACCTCGGCGTAGGCGGTGCGACGGTAGCCGGTTATCGAAAGGCCCTGGAACTGGGCGCGGAAGCAATGGTGAAGATCGACAGCGACGGGCAGATGGATCCGTTCTTCGCCCCGCGCCTCGCAGAGCCGATACTCGCGGGCCATGCGGACTATGTGAAGGGTAACCGCTTCTTCGATATCGAGAGCGTCCGCGCAATGCCGGTCATGCGGCTGGTAGGCAATGCGGGCCTGACCTTTTTCTCGCGCCTTTCCTCGGGATATTGGAACCTGTCCGATCCGACCAACGGGTTCACCGCCATCAGCGCCGAAGCGGTACGCATCCTGCCGCTAGGCAAGCTGCACCAGCGCTACTTCTTTGAATCCGACATGCTGTTCCGTCTCAACACCTTCGGGGCGCTGGTCGTCGACCAGCCGATGGAAGCGATCTACGGCGAAGAGCAGAGCAATTTGAGCGTCACGCATTCGTTGCTGACATTTCCGCTGCTGCACCTGCGCAATTTCTTCAAGCGGGTGGTCTACAACTACCTCCTGCGCAATTTCGACGTCGCTTCTCTGAGCCTTTTGGCAGGATTGGTCCTGCTCACATTCGGGCTCGTCTTCGGGATCGCCGAATGGATCGAAAGCTCGCGCACCGGAATGCCCGCGACCACCGGCACCGTGATGCTCAGCGTCACCCCGGTTCTGGTCGGCTTCCAGCTGCTGCTGTCATTCCTGCATTACGACATATCGAAGAGTCCGAACGAGACTATGAACTCGCGCGCGGGCAGCTTGACGGTACTGGCGAAGCGGGACCGGGAGCGGCTCGCCGAGCCGGACTAGATACGGCTGCCGAACCGTTTGTCTATCGTCAGGACGAAGTCGACAAGAAGGCTGGCTGCAAGCATCGATACCAGCAGCATGGGCCGCACCACCAGCGCCAGCGCAGAAGCGCTTTTTACGCCGCGATTGGCCAGGACCAGTGCGGCAGCTCCTCCCGCCTCGGCAACGCCAAGCCCGCCGATCGATAGCGCGAGCGCACCGAAGAAATTGATTCCCGCGAGGAAGAGGACCGCGACGCCAACCGAAACCGGTTCGTCTATGGCAGAGAATGCTGCGAGTACCGCACAAGTGGCCAATATCCAGATCAAGAGGCTGGTGGCAGCAAGACGCAGCCTCTCCGGCGGACCGGCGGGGCCGGGACCCGCTGCGGTTTCGAGGAAGCCGGCGATCCTGCCTTCGGGCAGGGGCTTGCGCAGTATTTCCAGCGCTATCCGGAACAGCTTGTCGGCAAAGAACAAGGCTGGTGCGGCTGTGAGGGCGACGGCAACGCCCAGCCATTCAAGGCCGGATATCCATAACCCGCCGGCAAGCGCGAATGCGGGCAGGACGATCAGGTCGCGGGCGCGCATCTGAACGATCACCGCAAAACCGCTGGCTGCCGAATGGCCTACCAAGCGCCTGGCGAGTGCGGGGAAGAGCAGGTCTCCCAGACCCGTCGGCAAGATGGTGAACAGGAACTGATGGCGCGCAGCGAGGCGTATCCACGCCCTATGGCTGGCAAGGTGGCCTTCTCCGCAGCGCGCCAGCTGGCTCATCAGTATGCCTCGGGTGACGAGCAATAGGAGGTGGAACGCAAGCACCAGTGCGAAACCGCCGGGACTGACCTCAGCAAAGTCGCGCCATTCTATGTCCGCCACACGGACCAGCAGCGCCAGCAGCAAGCCGCTAATAAGCAACGCGGCGGCGGTCCTGAACGCGATCCGCCTAATATCCATATCTGGCCGCCTGCGGGCCGCAGATGCGGTCGATCACGTCTTGCGCGGGGCGTGCCTGATCGCCCTGCGATGGGTTCGCGCGCCGGTCGAGGTCAGCCGGATCGAGCGTGAGCGGCCGGGCCATGCCCAGAGTGCGCGAGACCGTATCGACCGTGTGCCGCACCGTTGCGTGATCGGAGGAGAACAGATGCTCGTATCGCACCAGCGAGTAGGCTTCGCATCGAGGGGCTATTTTCGCGATATTCGAGTTGCACCACTGCCATCGCCACAAAGCCCGCTCGATCTCGGGCATGGCCGACCACCCTTCGGGGCGCGGCGAGGGATAGGGCTTGGCGAAGGGTACATGGTCGATGACGTCGCGGAAGCGGGTCGATGCCTTGAAGTTGGTGATCGAAGTCGCCCAGTCTCCCGGCTCGCGCACCATGTGGACGACATGCAGAGCCTTGCCGTCTTCGGGCAGCAGGTCGGTCATCGGGCACAGGAAGGGGTTGATCTCGACATAATTATCCCCCCGCTCTGCCAGCCTGCGATCGCGCGAGCGACGGAACAGCGGAGCCAGGATCGCGCCGCCCACACCCCAGTCGTTGCGCATATTGGCAAGCATCATCTGGTAACGCGTCTCGCCCGGCTCGTGCTGCGCCGTGCCGGCCCCGAACTGGCGGTTGATCAGTCCTTCGAGGAAGACTGTGCCGGTACGTCCGGCGGACAGGATATAGCGGAGTTGGATGACGTGTGTCCCGATTGGCTGGCTGCGCTCAGACGTAGCAATTGACGCCGTAGATCAGGTTGAGGTCGGGTGAAGCGATACCCAGCGGCCACCACTTCTCGGTCCGCTTGGGAAAATGAAAGCCGACGATGTGCCGCAAATTGTGGATCGGGTTCCGGTGCTCGATGGCCATGTAATAATCATAGGGCAGGCCCGCTTCGGTGCCCTGTTTGCGCGGGCCCAGCGAGCGACCCATGCGCCACAGGAAGCCGGGATCGCACGGCAAGATCAGCGACAGCACACCGCCCGGCTTGATCACGCGCGTCCATTCGCGCAGCGCCTCGACCGGCTCGGACACATGCTCCAGCACATGGGTGGCGATGACGCGGTCGACGCTGTCATCCTCGAAGGGAAGTTTTGCGCCTTCGACCTGCAGGATTTCGACCCGGGGATCCCAGTCGCGCTGCTTGAGCCAATCGACGACCTTGGGATTGCCGTCCGTTGCGATGTAACGGTCGAACCCGTGTTTCACGGTCGGGAAGTGGGCCATAGTGCCGGCGCCGATCTCCAGCACCGTGCCGTAATGCGCCTTGAGGCGCTTATCCTTTTCGATCAGCGAATGGGTGCGGCCGAGCACGCCCGCGCTGAGGCTGTTGCCATAATTGGCATCGTCGTAATTCGACAGCCACATGTCGTCGAAATCCGACCAGTCGGGCTGGGCAACGTAATTCTTCATTCCGGTCAAAAGCCCCTCGGCAATGCGCCTCGATCCGCGCCCTCATCGATCATGCTAGCGCCCGATCCCCCTCTTACCGCGAAAAGGCAAATTCATGGTTAACGCGAGGTGGATTTTTTGCCAACCGCCTGGCTGCAGTCAGAAAGGGAGCGCTTGTACCGAGCCACCTGCCGCGATCGCTGGAGAATTCGCTGGTCGGCGGATCAGCCAATCGGAGGTAGCAAGCGGGGCCTGCGCGCCGCTTTCCTGATTGTCGGCGGGTTGAAGACCCGATTGGGTGCTCGCTGCCCGCACGAAGGTCTCGCGGGAGCCGACTGCATCGAGCGGTCCGGCCAGAAGCATGGGAAGGAATCCGAGTTGGTCTGCAATCGCACCGCCCTGCAAGCGGGCCAAAAGCGGGCACAGGAACAGGCGTGCGGTGACCATGGCGGAGGTGGGATTGCCCGGCAGGCCGAGCACGAGCTTGCCCCCGGCCCTGCCCAGCCAGACAGGTTTGCCCGGCTTGATGGCGATGCGCGAGAACACCAGGTCGAGGCCGATATCGGCGAACATCGGCCTGGCGAGGTCGTGATCGCCCACCGATGCTCCTCCGGTGACGACGACGAGGTCGGCCGAGGAAATTGCCTCGCTCGCAAGCCCGGCCAGTTCGTCCAGATCGTCGCGCCCACGCGCGCGCATGATGACTTGAGCGCCCATTCGCCCGCACATTGCAGAAACGCCGAAACTGGCGGACTCGGGCAAGCCCGCGTCGGTTGCATGCGCGTTCCCTGGCGTGACGAGTTCCTCTCCGGTCGCGATGATCGCTACCTTGGGTTGCCGGTAGACTTCGATGCGGTCACGGTCAGCGGCAGCGGCTGTCACCATGGCGCGAGGGGTGAGCCAAGAACCCCTCGCTAGTAGCAAATCTCCCTCGCGAAAATCGCCGCCGGCCTTGCGTATATGGCGGGCTGGCCCGAACCCCTCGGCGAAAGTCACATGCTCGCCATCGCTCGTCGCATATTCCTGCATGATGACGCAGTCGGCACCTTGCGGCACAGGTGCGCCGGTGAAAATCCGCAGCACTTCGCCTTCCTGCAAGGTGCGAGGGTAAGGCATGCCGGGACGCGCTTCGCCGACAACCTTGTACGGATTACCGGGAACGGTCGTGCGCTCGATCACCGCATAGCCGTCCATCGCCGAGACATCACTGCGCGGCGCGTCGGTGCGGGCGTGCAAATCTTCGGCGAGATAGCGTTCTGCCGCATGCTCGATTTTCACGGTTTCGCTCGTCAATGGCGAAACCGCCTCGTCCAGCAGCGCAATAGCCTCGTCGAAAGTGAGCACGGCCGGTCGGTCAGCCGCCGATCGAGGCGAGATGCGGAGTTGCACCGCTGTCGCCCTCGTGCAGCCTGTGGCCGCGCATCTTGGCAGGCATGGCCGCTTCGATCCGTTCGACCAGTTCGCCAGCCTGGTCGTCGCGCTGGAGGAGGTCGCGAAGCTCCAGGCCTTCGCTGCCGAACAAGCACAAGTGCAGCTTGCCGCGGCTCGAGAGGCGCAACCGGTTGCAACTGTCGCAGAACCCGCTCGAATAAGGCGCGATGAGGCCGATCCGACCGCGGTAATCCGGATGGGCGTATTCGACCGCCGGTCCGGCACCTTCGCGGCGGGCAAGCGCGTACCATCCCGAGGCATCGAGCCGCTCGCGCACAAGCTCGCCAGGCGTCGCCTGCCTCTGGTGGAAGCCCGCATTGTCGTTCGTTCGCATCAGTTCGATGAAACGCCATGAGACATCGCGGTGCGCAACGAAGCCAAGCACGTCGTCCCAACCCGAGCCCTCGAGTTCCCGCAACAGCACACTGTTGACCTTGACCGAGGCGAAACCTGCGCCAAGCGCCACGTCCACTCCGCGCACGACGCCTTCCAGCTTGTCGTGACCGGTCACTTCGGCAAAGCGCGTGCGATCGAGCGTGTCGATGCTGACATTGACCGCGTCGACACCCGCCTCGCGCCATTTCGCAGCGCTGCGTTCGAGCCGGTAGCCATTGGTGGTCATGGCGAGGTGACGGATACCCTCGACCTGCGCCAGTTTGCGCGCGATGTCGGTAAAGTCGGTCCGCACTGTAGGCTCGCCGCCGGTCAGGCGGAGCTTCCACAACCCCAATTTCGCGAAGGCGGCAACCGCGCGCCGGATTTCGTCGCGCGAGAGCTCGGTCGGGAGGCTCTTCTGCGCCTGGAATCCGTTAGGCAGGCAGTAGGTGCAGCGGAAATTGCAGCGCTCGGTCAGCGACAGGCGCAAATAGGAAAAGCGTCGCCCGAAACCGTCCTGCAGCTGCCCCGTTGAGGAGGGAGAGGGTGGATCGAACAAAGCCATTCGGATCGATCATATACCCGCCGAGGCGCCAATGTCACCGCCCGTCCGCACGATGCCGGGTCATTGACATACGAAGCACGTATATTAGATAATGCTCATATGACCGATCCTGCTAATTCTTCTGCCCCGGATGGCCCGCTTGAAAGCGCTGCTGCTCAAGTCCGCGCAGCGGCCGGAGACAAGGCGAAACGCCCTTCGATCGCCGGTTTCTTCGACGAGGCGACCAATACCATCAGCTATGTCGTCCACGACCCGGCGAGCAGGGAGGCGGCAATCATCGACTCTGTGCTCGATTACGATGCCGCAGCCGGTCGCACCTCGCATGGCTCGGCCAATCTAATCGTCGAATACGCGAAGGCGAACGATCTTACCGTAACCTGGCTGATCGAAACGCACGCACATGCCGACCACATCTCGGCCGCGCCCTACCTGCAGGATAAACTCGGCGGCAAACTCGCCATCGGTAGGGAAATAATTCGCGTGCAGGAGGTCTTCGGCAAGCTGTTCAACGCCGGCACCGATTTCGAACGCGACGGCTCGCAATTCGACCACCTTTTCGACGATGGCGAGAGTTTCAGCCTCGGCGAGATCGAAGCCATCGCGCTCCACGTACCGGGCCATACGCCAGCCGACTACGCTTATATCATCGGAGACGCGGCTTTCGTAGGCGACACAATGTTCATGCCCGATTTCGGTACGGCGCGTGCAGACTTTCCCGGTGGGGATGCGCGCCAGCTCTACCAGTCGATCCAGCGGCTGTTGCGGCTTCCGGAAGAAACCCGCCTGTTCCTGTGCCACGATTACAAGGCCCCGGGCCGCGACGAATATGCGTGGGAGACCACCGTCGGCCAGCAGAAGCGGGAGAACGTCCACGTCAAGGAAGGTACGAGCGAGGATGAATTCGTGAAGATGCGCACCGCGCGCGACAAGACACTCGCAATGCCCAAGCTCATTATGCCGAGCGTGCAGGTCAATATCCGTGGCGGGCGTCTGCCCGAGCCCGAAGACAATGGCGTCAGCTACATCAAGATACCGGTCAACGCTGTATGAGCCTGCCAGGATTTCCCCAAGCGGCCCCGATCGAGGGCCTCGCCGGCGGCGTGCTTATCGGCATTGCTGCTGCCGTGATGTTGCTGGGCGCAGGACGCATAGTCGGCGTCTCCGGCATTGTCGGGCGGGCCTTCAGGATCAACGCCTCCGACCTTCCCATGCCCAGCGCCTGGCTCTTCCTTGCCGGAATGCCTGCCGGCGCCGCGGCCATTTACTGGATCAAGGGCGGGCTTGAAGCCGAATTCGCATCGATCCCGATGATGATCGCAGCCGGCCTGCTTGTCGGCTTGGGGGCGCGCATGGGTAGCGGCTGCACAAGCGGCCACGGAGTGTGCGGTGTGAGCCGCCTGTCGCAGCGTTCGATCGTAGCGACAGCGACCTTCATTGCGGCAGGAATCGCGACCGTGGCGGTATTGGGAATGATCGCATGATTGCCCGGCAGGTTCTTCCAGCCGTCTCCGGCGTGCTGTTCGGTGCAGGCCTTGCGCTGGGCGGGATGACCAATCCCGCACGCATCCGCGGCTTTCTCGACGTGTTCGGGCAATGGGATCCGACGCTCGCCTTCGTGATGGGCGGCGCGCTGGCCGTGATGGCGATCGCCTGGCGGTTTGTCCCGCGTATGGCGAGCCCGCTTTTCGAAACGAAATTCTCGCTTCCCGACCGGACCGACCTAACTCCCCAGCTCGTTGGTGGTGCTGCCCTTTTCGGCACCGGCTGGGGCCTTGCCGGACTCTGCCCGGGTCCCGGTGTGGCAATCTTCATCATCGCCCCTGTCGAGGCGCTGGTCTTTACCGCCAGCCTGCTCGCGGGCATGGCGCTCCACCGCGCAATAGCCAGAACAAGAACAGAGGAACCCGTCCATGCACGCCAGTAAGATCACCGATGCCATCAGTGTACGCGGCCAGGTGCATGCCGACGAGGTGCAGGAAATCGCCGATGCAGGCTATCGCACGATCCTGTGCAACCGGCCCGACGGCGAGATCGAAGGCCAGCCCGATGCGGCCGAAATCCGCGCTGCGGCCGAGGCAGCGGGGCTCGCCTTCCATCACAATCCCTTGACCCCCGGCCAGCTTGCCCCCGGCCATGTCGAAGAGCAGGGCAAGATATTGTCGGAAGCGCAGGGGCCGGTCCTGGCCTATTGCGGGTCCGGGCGTCGTGCCAGCATTCTCTGGGCGCTCAGCAATCCCGAAGGGCTGAGTGCGGAAGAACGGATCGAAAAGGCAGCGGCTGCCGGCCACGACCTGTCTGAAATCCGCGGACGCCTTTAGGCCCGAGCTGCCTCGCCGCCGGTTTCAGCCTCTGCCTCGCAATTCGCGCAAAACTGGTCGTAGAGCGTCCCCATCACCGCCTTCACTTCCTCGCTGTCGAGCGAATAGTAGACGTATTGTGAATTGCGCCTCGTCTTTACGAGATGTTCGCGGCGCAGGAGCGAGAGGTGCTGCGAGAGCGCGGATTGCGAAAGTGCAAGGTGCTCCGACAGTTCGCCGACCGACATTTCCCCCTGCGAGAGATGGCACAGGATCATCAGCCGCGATTCATTGGCCATGGATTTGAGCAGCGCAGTCGCCCGGGCGGCGTTCGCTCGCATCAAGTCCAGAGGTAGATCCATTTTTTCCCGTCCAGTCCTAGCCGAGCGCAATCCTCGCGCATCAGGATAGGTCAAATTAGGCAGTTGCCACTGTGCTGGCAAGCGAGAGACGGTTTTAGCGTCAATCGCCATTCTTGAGGCCGCATTAGCGCTTTTTTGGCAGTTTTTCGTTATCTCCGGGCCGGAAACGGAGGGCTAGACTATGGCCGATGACGGCATGATCCCAGGCAATACCAAGAAGATGACCATCATTTGCACCAAGGGCACGCTCGACTGGGCCTATCCGCCCTTCATCCTCGGCACGACTGCCGCAGCGATGGATGTCGAAGTGACGATGTTCTTCACCTTCTACGGGCTCGGCCTGCTCGACAAGGAACTCGACCTCAAGGTTTCGCCGCTCGGCAATCCGGCAATGGAGATGCCGATGATGGGGATGCACATGGGCATGCCCAACATGGTCGGCATGCTCCCCGGTGTCACCAGCGGGGCGACCGCGATGATGAAGAACATGATCAAGAAGAAGGGTGTCGCCTCGATCGAGGAGCTGCGCGAAGCTGCGGTTCTGTCCGACGTAAGAATGATAGCGTGCCAGATGACCCTCGATCTGTTCGAAAAGAAGAAAGAGGACATGATCGACGGTATCGAGATCGGTGGCGCTGCCACCTGGATGGAATCCGCGCTCCAGTCCGACATCAACCTGTACATGTAAGCGGGAAGGAAACACGAAATGGCTGATGCAACGCTCGACGCGAAGGGGCTGAACTGCCCGCTTCCGATCCTGCAGGCGAAGAAATCACTCAAGGATCTGTCGAACGGACAGACGCTTGAAATCCTTTGCACCGACCCCGGTTCGGTGAGGGACTTCGAGGCATTCGCAAGGGCGACCGGCAACCGTTTGGTGGATTCGGGCGAGGACAATGGCACTTATCGCTTCGTGCTCGAGCGGGTTTGCTGAGATGCGCCCGGCTATCTCTCGCCTGTTGACGGGCGCTTCCGCTTTCCTCGCCTTGGCGGCAGTCGCTCCGGCAGCGCATGCGACCGAAGGCTATTTCTCCAACGGCGTCGGCGCGCGCGGCAAGGCCCTGGCCGGTGCAGGTGCGGCAGACGGGCGCGATGCCACCGCGATCAACGTCAACCCTGCGAGCATCGCCACGCTGGAAGACAGCGAAATCGCCATTGCCGTTTCGCTGTTCAATCCCAATCGCGATTTCACGGTCACCGGCGATCCCGGCTTTCTCCCGGCCGGCAACACCGAGAGCAACGTCGACATCTTCCCGATCCCCAACCTGGCGCTGGCTTACAAGCTGGGCGGAAACGGCACGCTCGGCTTCTCGCTGAGCGGTAACGGCGGGCTCAACACGAATTATTCCGCAGTCGCCAATCCTGCTTGCGGCACCATGCCTTTGCCGGCGCCCGACGGGATTTTCTGTGGCGGCGAGGCCGGGGTCAACATGATGCAGGCCTTTTTCGCGGCGGCCTATGCGCATGATTTCGGCGCAGTGCGCGTCGGCGTTTCGCCGATCTTCGCAGTCCAGCGCTTTCGCGGACGCGGGGTTGCAGCCTTCGGCGGCTTTTCTGCCGACCCGGCGAACCTTTCCGACAACGGACATGACATCTCGACTGGTTTCGGCGCGCGCGTCGGGATCGAGGTCGAACCGGTCGATGGATTTCGTATCGGCGGCGCCTACCAGACCAAGTTCGCGATGAGCGAGTTCGACGATTACGCCGGCCTGTTTGCCGACCAGGGCGATTTCGACATCCCCTCGACCTGGCAGGTGGGTGTCGCGGCCGACGTTACGCCCCAGTTCACCGTCATGGCCGACTATCGCCGCATCAACTATTCCGAGGCCGGATCGGTCGGCAACAGCTCGCGCATCATGGCGCCTTTCGGCTCGAGTGGTGGTCCGGGCTTCGGCTGGGACGATGTCGATGCTTACAAGATCGCGGCCGAATATCGCGCAAGCGACACGCTGGCACTTCGCGCTGGCTATGCCCACAACTCGCAGCCGATCAGCGGCGATGACGTGACGATCAATGTTCTCGCGCCGGGTGTTATCCAGGATCACTTCACTGCCGGCGCGAGCTTCGGCTTCGGCAGCGGTGCGGCTTTCGAACTGGCGCTGATGTATGCCCCCGACGAAAGCGTTAGCGGCATCGAAGTCTCGCCGCTGGGCCCCAATCCGGGCCGCACGGTCGAGATCGAGATGAACCAGCTGGAGCTCACGCTGGGCCTCAAGTTCAAGCTTTAGGCTCGCACGGCCCTTTTCCCTGTTGCCCTCCTGCGGGCGCGCTGCGATACCCGTATTAGGAGATCGTGATATAGCGCGGCTCTGCAGGAGAGCGATGGGGTTCAATCCGTTCGAAACGGTGCGCGAGGATGTGGGGCTGTCCCCGCAAGTCGCCGACGAGGTGAAGACCTCCACCTGCTACATGTGCGCCTGCCGCTGCGGGATAAAGGTCCACCTCAAGAACGGCACGATCCGCTATATCGAGGGCAATCCCGACCATCCGGTCAACAAGGGCGTGCTCTGTGCAAAGGGCAGCGCTGGCATCATGCACCAGTATGCGCCCGCAAAGCTGACCAAGCCGCTGCTGCGCGTGGGTGAGCGCGGGTCTGGCGAGTTCAAGGAAATCGAGTGGGACGAGGCGCTGGAGCTTGCCACCCGGTGGCTCGGCGAAGTGCGCCAGCGCGACCCGGGCAAGCTCGCCTTCTTCACCGGGCGCGACCAGTCGCAATCGCTGACCGGCTGGTGGGCGAGCCAGTTCGGCACCCATAATTTTGCCGCGCACGGCGGCTTCTGCTCGGTCAATATGGCTGCTGGGGGCCTGTACACACTGGGCGGGGCGTTCTGGGAATTCGGCGAGCCCGATTACGAGCGCACGCTTTATCACATGATGTTCGGCGTGGCCGACGATCATGACAGCAATCCGATCAAGCTCGGCCTCGGCAATTTGAAGACGCGCGAAGGGACCAAGTTCGTCTCGGTCAATCCGGTGCGCACGGGCTATTCTGCGATCGCCGACGAGTGGATCGGCATCCGCCCCGGCACCGACGGGCTGTTCGTCTTCGCCATCATCCACGAATTGCTGCGTGCAGAGAAAATCGACTGGGCGAGCCTTGCGCGCTATTCGAACGCGCCCTGGCTGGTCATCCGCGAGCCCGGCACCGAGGACGACGGCCTGTTCCTGCGCGACAAGGATGGCGGGCCGCTGGTCTGGTGTCTTGAACAGGGCAAGGCGGTGCTGGCTAATGCGGTGCATCGCAAGCCCGCTTTTGCCGGAGAGCGCCGAGTCGAAGGGCGCACTGTCGTCCCCTCCTTCCAGATTCTCGCCGAACGCTATTTGAACGAGGAATTCTCGCCCGAAGCCGTGGCCGAGACCACCGGCGTTCCTGCCGAAGTCACCCGCCGCATCGCTGCCGAGCTGGCCGAGACCGCCTTCGAGAAGGAGATCGTGATCGAGGAGCCCTGGGTCGATGCCTGGGGTCGCCATCACGACAAATTCGTCGGTCGTCCCGTCAGCTTCCACGCCATGCGCGGCATCTCGGCTCATTCGAACGGCTTCCACACCTGCCGAGCGATCCATATCCTGCAGGCGCTGCTGGGGAGCGTCGATTGCCCGGGCGGCTGGCGCTACAAGGCGCCGTTCCCCAAGCCCATCCCTCCGGGCGTGAAGGCGGCATGGCCCAAGGCCCAGGCGGGATTGCCACTCGACGGTCCGCCGCTCGGCTTCCCGCGTTCTCCTGCCGACCTGATCGTCGACCAGCACGGCGACCCGCTGCGGATCGACAAGGCCTTCAGTTGGGAGCATCCGCTCGCGCTCCACGGCATGATGCACATGGTGCTGCACAATGTGGCGACCCAGGACCCTTACGGTATCGACGTGCTGTTCATGTTCATGGCGAACATGGCCTGGAACAGCTCGATGAATATCCCCGAGACGCTGGGGTACTTCACGAAGAAGCGCGAGGACGGCGAATACGTCATCCCGAAAATCATCTACTCCGACGCCTTCTATTCGGAGACGGTCCCATATTGCGACCTCATCCTGCCCGACACGACCTATCTCGAGCGCTGGGACTGCATCTCGATGCTCGACCGGCCGATTTCCTCGGCGCATGGCGGGGGCGATGCCATTCGCCAGCCGGTGATCCCGCTCGACCGCGATGTGCGGCCGTTCCAGACGGTTCTGCTCGACCTCGGGGCAAGGCTGGGCCTGCCGGGAATGACGAACGAGGACGGCTCGCCCAAATTCCCCGGTGGCTACGAGGATTACATCGTCAATCACGAACGTGCGCCGGGTGTCGGCCCACTATCGGGCTGGCGCGGCGAAGACGGGAGCAAGTCGGGCGTGGGCGCGGTCAATCCGGGACAGCTCGACCGCTACATCGAGAACGGCTGCTTCTGGCACGAGGAACTGCCGCTTTCCGCGCAGTTCATGAAGTTCGCCAACCGCGAATATCTCGAGCATGCGAAGAAGATGGCGTGGCTTGGGCATGCCGACCCCATCACCTTCCAGCTGTATAACGAGGATTTGCAGAAGTTCCGCCTCGCCGCGCAGGGGCATGGCGAGATCCAGCCGCCAGAGGCGCATCGCGAGCGGATAGAGACCTATTTCGACCCGCTGCCCATCTGGTACCAGCCTTTCCTCGAGAGGGACGAGGGCGGCGATGAATTCCCGGTCCACGCGCTCTCGCAGCGGCCGATGCACATGTATCATAGCTGGGGCAGCCAGAACGCCTGGTTGCGGCAGATTACCAATGCCAACAAGCTCCACATGCACCGCGACCTTGCGGTAAAACACGACCTGAAAGACGACGATTGGGTCTGGATCGAGAACGGCCGCGGGCGGGTGAAGGCGCAGGTGCGGCTGGTGACGGGCGTGAACCCTTCTGTCGTCTGGACATGGAACGCCATCGGCAAGCGTAAGGGCGCTTGGGGCCTCGACAAGGATAGCCCCGAATTCGAGAAGGGTTTCCTGCTCAACCACATCATCACCGAGAAGCTGCTGCCAGAGAAGGGCGGGAAGGAATATTCGAATTCCGACCCCGTTACCGGCCAGGCCGCGTGGTATGATTTGCGCGTGCGCCTCAGGAAATGCACCGAGGAGGAGGCGGGCGAGGCCTATCCGGTGTTCGAAGCGATGGACAAGCGCTTCAGCGGCAAGACCGGTCCGATGGAATTCGGCGAGAACCTGCAAGGGCAGGACACGGGCGGCAAGGCGCCGCTCAAGGACTTCATCGGCCAGCGCAGCGCCAACCACAGCTGGGTCGATGGCATCAGGGACGGACGCGGTAACAGGGTGAGCGAAGACAGATGACCAGCCTTCCCGAAACCACCGCCAAGAAGCTCGGTCTCGTCGTCGATCTCGACATCTGCGTCGGCTGCCACGCCTGCGCGGTGAATTGCAAGGAGTGGAACGCGAGCGCCAAGTCCGCGCCGCTCACCGACTACGACCCCTACGGCAAGAAGCCCGACGGCGTCTGGTTCAACCGCATCCACACCTATGAAACCCTCGATGAGGCTGGTCACGGCCAGACCGTCCATTTCCCGCGCTCATGCCTCCATTGCGAGGATGCGCCCTGCGTCACCGTCTGCCCGACGGGCGCAAGCTACAAGCGCGAGGAGGACGGTATCGTTCTCGTCAACGAGGATATCTGCATCGGCTGCAAGCTGTGCAGTTGGGCCTGCCCCTATGGCGCACGCGAGTATGACGAAAACGAAGGCGTGATGAAGAAATGCACGCTCTGCGTCGACAAGATCTACAATAAGAACCTGCCCGAAGAGAGCCGCGTTCCGGCCTGCGTATCGACCTGCCCTGCAGGCGCGCGCAGCTTCGGCGATCTGGGCGATCCGGAAAGCGAGGTATCGAAACTTGTCGCGGCGCGCGGCGGCTATGATCTTATGCCCGAACAAGAGACGAAGCCGGTCAACAAGTACCTGCCGCCCCGCCCGAGGCAGGATGGCCGCACAGCTGACAAGGCCCCGCGGATGCTCGCCTCCGCCGATGAAAGCACCGAGGGCGCTGGTGTTATCGCGCGCTGGGTCGACAAGATACTTTCCTAAGGGGCCTTACGCGAATGCATCCGGCGAAATCCGTCATCCTTTTCACCACCGCGAGCGGCGCGGGTTACGGTATGATGATCTGGCTGGCGGTCCTCGCAGCGCTGGGAATGCTGCCTCAGGAAACCGTTTTCGGGATCCTCGTCTTCGGCCTGGCCTTCGCTCTGATCGTGGGCGGCTTGCTGTCTTCGACCTTCCACCTCGGCCGGCCCGAGCGGGCATGGCGCGCGATGTCGCAATGGCGCTCCAGCTGGCTCAGCCGCGAGGGACTGGCTGCAATCATCGGCTTCGTGCCGCTCGGCCTGTTTGCGCTCGTTGCGATCTTCGGAATTGCCGACATGGCGCTGGGCGCGGTCGTCGGTGTCATCGGTGCTGCCATGGCGTTGCTGACGCTCTACTTCACCTCGATGATTTATGCCTCGCTGAGGACCATTCCCGCATGGCACAATGGCTGGACCGTCGCTGGCTACCTCGTACTCGGTCCGATGAACGGCGCGGTCTTCCTCGCCTTCTTGTTCGCTCTGTTCGGCTTTGCCGACGCCGCAGCAGCAATGCGTAGTATCGCGCTGGCCATGCTCCTCGCAGGTCTCGCGGTGAAGCTGCTCTACTGGCAGAATATCCGCACTTCAGCGCCGGTCAGTACCGCCGGGACGGCTACCGGTCTGGGTCACCTCGGCAAGGTCGAGATGACAGGCAGCCCCCATGACAGCGACAATTACCTGCTGCGTGAAATGGGCTTCCGCATCGCGCGCAAGCACGCCGAAAAATTGCGCCGCATTGCAACGCTGCTCGGTTTTGTGGTGCCGATAATCTGTGTGGCCCTGGGCCTTGTCTTCGCCGAAGGACCGCTGAACCTGCTGGTCACCTTGCTCTCCGTCATCGCCTGCCAGATCGGCATCACCGCCGAACGCTGGCTGTTTTTTGCAGAGGCCAAGCACGCGGTGACGCTTTACTACGGCGAACAGGCGGTCTGACATGCTGGTCGCCGTACTTGCAGGTGGCGAGGGGCGGCGGATCGGAGGCGGTAAGGCCGAGCGGGTCCTGGGCGGCAGGAGGCTGCTCGACCGCGCAGTAGCGACAGTGCGATTTTGGGACCGCACGCCGGTCATAGTGACGCGCGATGAAGTCACCGATGCGACCTGCGAAGTCATTCATGACCGCCCCGAATTGAAAGGTCCGCTTGCAGGTCTGGCAGCAGCCTTCGACAAGGCCCGGGGGGATGGCGAAACCTGCCTTCTCCTGATCGCATGCGACATGCCCTTCCTCCCCGGCGACGTGCCCGAGCGACTGGCGTGGATGGTCGATGGCGGGGCGAATTGCGCCATGGCGCGCTGCGACGAACGGGACGTGCCGGTTTGCTCCATGTGGAATGTCGAGGCGCTGGGCCGTGCGCTGCCGGACTATCTTGAAGGCGAGGATCGCTCGCTGTTCGGACTTGCCAATTTGCTTGGCTATGTGACGGTGGAATGGGACACCGAAGACGGTGACCCCTTCTTCAACGTCAATACGCCCGAAGACTTGACCGAGGCCGAAGCGCGCCTCGCCTGAGCACTCAAACCGGTTGCAATTGCGGACCGTTTCGCTTTCTTGGGGCAAACGCCAATCGGGAGAGAGAAATGAGCAACGGACCGCTGACCGGCCTTCGCGTGGTCGAATTCCAGGGCATCGGGCCGGGGCCGCATGTCGCCATGCTGCTCGCCGATCTGGGCGCGGAAGTGGTTCGCATCGAGCGGCCGGGACACCAGCCGATGAATGCTGTGGTCGAGCGCGCACGCAACCGCGCCGGCGTCGATCTCAAGAGCGAGGAGGGACAGGCTTTCGTGAAGAAAGCGCTCGCCAATGCCGATGTGCTCATCGAAGGCTTCCGCCCCGGCGTGATGGAGCGGCTCGGGCTGGGGCCGGACGAAGTGCTCGGCCTCAATCCACGCCTCGTCTATGCGCGCATGACCGGCTGGGGTCAGGACGGGCCGCTGGCGCAGGCAGCAGGGCACGACCTCAACTATATCGCCATCACCGGCGCGCTCGACAGCATCGGGGCAAAGGGCGAATTGCCCATCCCGCCGCAGAACCTCGTCGGTGATTTCGGAGGCGGCTCGATGTATTGCGCCTTCGGCATACTTGCCGCGCTTTACGAGCGCCAGACCAGCGGCAAGGGGCAGGTAGTCGATGCGGCGATCGTCGATGGCGTGACCAGCCTGATGAGCTTTTTCTACGGCCAGCCGCACAGTGCACTTCGCACGACCGAACGCGGCGCGGGCCTGCTGGGCGGGGCGGCGCATTTCTACCGCTGCTACACTTGCGCGGATGGCAAGGAAGTCAGCGTCGGGGCGATCGAGCCGCAATTCTATGCCGAGCTGCTTGCCCGTGCCGATGCGCCGAAGGAATTGGCGCAAGGCCAGCTCGATCCCTCCAACTGGGACGATTACACCGAAAAGCTCGCTGCGTTGTTCAGGACCAAGACCCAAGCCGAATGGACCGCACTGCTCGAAGGCACTGATGCCTGCTTCGCGCCGGTCGTGCCGCTCGACGAGGCAAAGGACCATCCGCACATGAAAGCGCGCGGGGCTTTCGTCGACTATGGCGGGCGTTCGCACACCGCGCCCGCACCGCGTTTCGACCGCACGCCGGGTGTCATCCGCGACAGTGCGGAAGACGGCGAAGAGGTAGTGGCGCGCTGGGCACAAGGGGGCTAGAGGGGCGCGCACAAGGAGAGATTTTCCCATGCGCGATTGCACCAAGTTCTACATCGATGGCCAGTGGGTCGACCCGGTCACCGAAAACACGCAGCCGGTCGAAAACCCTGCCACCGAAGAGACCATCGGTCACATCAGCTTCGGCACGGCTGCTGATGTCGACAAGGCGGTCAAGGCCGCGCGCCGCGCCTTCGAGACCTTCAGCCAGACCTCCAAGGAAGAGCGCCTCACCCTGCTGCGCGCCATCCAGGCCGAAATCGCCAATCGCAAGGACGACCTCGCACTTGCCGTCTCGGAGGAAATGGGTGCGCCGATGAGCCTCGCCAATGGCCCCCACACCGGCCTGCTCGCCGGACACTGCCAGACTGCCATCGAAGTGCTCGAGAAGTTCGATTTCGAACGCCAGGACGGCCCGACGCTCCACGTGTGGGAGCCGATCGGCGTGGTTGGGATGATCACCCCGTGGAACTGGCCGCTGAACCAGATCGCCTGCAAGGTCTTCCCCGCGCTGGCGACCGGCTGCACCATGGTTCTCAAGCCCAGCGAAATCGCGCCTTTCGACGCTTATATCTTCGCCGAAATCCTCGATGCGGCGGGCGTGCCTGCGGGCGTGTTCAACCTCGTCAATGGCGACGGGCCGGGCGTGGGCGAGGCTATTTCGGGCCATCCCGACATCGACATGGTCAGCTTCACCGGCTCGACCCGCGCAGGGATCGCTATCGCCAAGAACGCTGCCGACACCGTCAAGCGCGTGGCGCAGGAACTGGGCGGCAAGAGCCCCAACATCATTCTCGACGACAGCGCCTTTACCAAATCAGTGATGCGCGGCACCACCGCGATGATGGGCAATTCGGGCCAGACATGTACTGCGCCGAGCCGTATGCTCGTGCCGCACAAGCGCATGGAAGAGGCCAAGGCCGCGGCCAAGGAAGCTGCCGAGGGCGTGATTCCGGGCGACCCGAAGGGCAATGCCACCATCGGCCCGGTCGTTTCGAAGGCGCAGTGGGACAAGATCCAGGGCCTCATCGAAAAGGGCATCGAAGAAGGCGCGACGCTGGTCGCAGGCGGCCCCGGCAAGCCCGAAGGTCTGGAGACCGGCCACTACGTTAAGCCCACCGTCTTCGCCGATGTCACCAACGACATGACCATCGCGCGCGAGGAAATTTTCGGACCCGTGCTCGCGATGATCGGCTACGACGATTACGAGGACGCGATCGCCATCGCCAACGACACCGAATACGGCCTCGCCAGCCATATCATGGGCGAGGATATCGAGACCGCGAAGAAGCTCGCCAAGCGCATCCGCGCGGGACGTGTCGCCATCAACGGCGGCTACGACATGAATGCAGCCTTCGGCGGCTACAAGAAATCGGGCAACGGCCGCGAATGGGGCGAGTGGGGCTTCCACGACTTCCTCGAAGTGAAAGCCGTGATGGGCCACAGCTGATGGCGGGCAAGTTCTTCGACGAATGGCAGGTCGGCGACAAGCTGACCCATGAAATCCGGCGAACGGTGACCGAGGCGGACAACCTCTTCTTCACCGTGATGACCCATAATCCGCAGCCGCTCCACCTCGATGTGGAAGCGGCCAAGGAAAGCGAGTTCGGGCAGATCCTCGTCAACGGGACCTATACCTTCTCGCTGATGGTGGGGCTGAGCGTGGGCGACACCACGCTCGGCACGCTGGTGGCGAACCTGGGTTACGACAAGCTGGTGATGCCCAAGCCCGTGTTCATCGGCGACACGCTGCATGCCACGAGCGAGGTCATCGGCCTTCGCGAAAGCAAGTCGCGTCCCGACACCGGCATCGTCACTTTCCTGCACGAGGCGGTGAACCAGCGCGGCGAGGTCGTATGCCGCTGCGAACGCTCGGCATTGCTGAAGAAAAGCGTCTGATTTTCCGCGCTTTGCACCCCTTTGTCAGCCTCACGCGTTGAGGGACGAAGGGGACAGCGCGTGAACGAGCAGAAAAGCGAGAAAGATCCGGAAAGCGTCGAGGAAGTCCTCGGCGAACTCGACGAGCTCGCGGCAGACCAGCACGAGGTCTGCATTCGCGATGTGCTGGACGATTTCGGCGGGCGAAGTTTCGGTCCGTTTATCATGCTGCCTGCGCTGCTGGAGATTACACCGGTCGGCGGCATACCCGGCGTTCCGACCTTCCTTGCCTTGATCGTTGCCATCGTGGCGGTGCAACTCCTCATGGGTAAAGATCACGTCTGGATGCCGGACTTCATCCAGAACCGCGCGGTAGGCTCCAAGAAATTGCACAAGGCGGTGAAGAAGCTGCGCGGGATCGCACATTGGCTGGACGAGCATAGCCAGGGCCACCGGCTCGAGAAGCTGACCGAAGGCGTATGGTTGAAGATTGCCGCGTCGGTCGTCATCCTCCTTTGTTGCGCTGTTCCCCCACTGGAGGTGCTGCCCTTCGCGAGCAGCGCGCCCATGCTTGCAATTGCCGCGATCGGCCTCGCGCTGACCGTGCGTGACGGCAAAATCATGGTGATCGCCCTGCTGCTCGCCGGCGCTGCCCTGGCGGGCGGCGCATATCTCGCCGTGACCTACACCGGCGAGGAAGAGGCCGGACATTACGATGGCGTTCCCTTCGTGACGGGGCCTTGACCCGAGGCCTCTAAGAGGCGCACAGTTCTTTCCTGACGGTTGGGGAGAACCGATGCGGAAATTCGCGGGATTTGCAGCACTGCTGGCACTTGCTGCCTGTGGGCGGATAGGCAGCGACGAGCCGACCGAGGCCCAGCGCGGCGACGGGACCGATGCCGTCGAACTCGCTGAGTTCCCCGACCGGCCCTATTGGGGGGACACGCATCTCCACACTGATATCTCGGTCGACGCCTTCGGGTTCGGTGTCAGGTTGGGTCCGGAAGAGGCACTGCGTTTTGCCCGCGGAGAGGAAATCACTGCAACCACTGGCATGAGCGCGCAGCTCGACCGGCCGCTCGATTTTCTCGTCATATCGGACCACTCGGACGGCATGGGCGCCACCCGCCGCCTTTACGATGCGCCGCGCATGATGGTGCGCGATCCCACGCTGCGCCGCTGGTACGACATGATGCACGAAAGCCCCGAGCAATCGACGCGCGCGGTGGCCGAATTGATCACCGCGGCGGCCAATGGCGATATTCCGGAGGCCATGCGCGACACCGAGGCGCAGGCGAAGGCGACCCGCGAGTTGTGGGACCGCCATCTCGATACGCTCGACCGCTACAACGAGCCGGGCAAGTTTACCGCCTTCGCCGGGTTCGAATGGACGCTCATGCCGAACGGCAATAACCTCCACCGGGTGGTGATGTTTCGCGATGGCAGCGCGCGCACGCGGCAGGTGCTGCCTTATCCCGGTATCGATGGCGAAGTCACCGGCCTGTGGGATTACATGGACGCCTACGAGGAAACGACCCAAGGCAAGGTGCTGGCCATCCCGCACAATTCGAACCTCTCGAACGGGATGATGTTCGAACTGACCGGCCCAGACGGCGGCGCGATGAGTGCGCAATATGCCCGCCGCCGCGCCGCAAGGGAGCCGGTGGTCGAAGCGACGCAGATCAAGGGCGACAGCGAAACGCATCCCTTCCTCTCGCCCAACGACGAGTTCGCCGGATATGGCGTGGCCGGATGGGAACTGGGCAATTTGCCGCTGACCGAGCGGTCAACTCCCGACATGTATGCGGGCAGCTATGCCCGCTCGGCATTGCTGCGCGGGCTGACGCTGGAGGAGCAGCTGGGGGTAAATCCCTATGCTTTCGGCATGATCGGTTCGACCGATAGCCACACCGCGCTCGCCACGGGCGACGAGGACAATTTCTTCGGCAAGCACACGGGTGTCGAGCCGCGCGAAGGCCGCGCGATGGAGGGGCAGAACCTCGGCACGCGGCAGGGGCGCTTCGGCTGGCACTACCTTGCAGGCGGCTATGCGGCTGCCTGGGCACGCGGGAATACGCGCGCGGAAATCTTCGATGCCTTCATGCGGCGCGAAGTCTATGCCACGACCGGCCCGCGCATGGTGCTGCGCCTGTTCGCCGGCTTCGATCTTGCCGAGGACGACTGGGACGGCGACTGGGTGCGCGCCGGCTATACGCGCGGCGTGCCGATGGGCGGCGTGCTCGACGATACAGGGCGCGCGCCCACATTCCTCATTTCCGCACTCAAGGACCCCGAAGGGGCCAATCTCGACCGGGTGCAGGTGGTCAAGGGATGGGTCGATGCCAATGGCGAGGCGCGGGAGAAGGTCTTCGACGTCGCATGGAGCGCGCGCGAGATGGACGGGGCTTCTGATTCTCCCGTCCCGCCAGTGGGGGACACGGTGGACCGCGCGAAGGCGACCTACGAAAACTCCATCGGTGCACCGGAACTGCGGGCTACCTGGACCGATCCCGAATATCGTGAGGGTCAGCGCGCGTTCTATTACGTTCGCGTACTCGAAATCCCGACACCCAGCTGGGTGCTGTTCGACGCGGTTCGCTTCGGGCTGAAGCTGCCGACCAATGTGATCGAGGCCAACGTCATGCAGGAACGCGCCTATTCCTCGCCCGTCTGGCTACGCCCGGCGCACGAGCCGCAGACAACGCCGGGCGACGCACCGGCGATCATGGAAGGCGCATGATCCGAGAGGCCTTGCGCGATCCGCTCGCGCATTTCCTGATTGCCGGGGCCGCGATCTGGGGCGTGCTGGCGCTGGCCGGAGATCCGGTTGACCCGGCAGGCCGCAGTATCGAACTCAGCCGCGAAAAGCAGGCGGGCCTTGCCTTGCGCTTCGAGCGGATGATGGGCCGCGCGCCGACCGATGCCGAGCTCGACGCCCAGATCGCGAACTGGGTTCGTGAGGAGATCCTCTATCGCGAGGCGCTGCGGCTCGGTCTCGACGATGGCGATCCGCTGGTCCGCCGCAGGCTTGCTGCCAAGATGGACGAACTCGCGGCGGCGCAGGCCGAGATGGTCCGGCCGGACGAGGAAACCTTGCGCGACTGGTACCGCGACAACGGCGGGCAATTCGAGACGGGCGGAGTGCTGAATTTCGAGCAGGCCTGGTACCCGAGCGAGGAAGCGGCGCTTGCGGCGAAGAGTGAGGAGAGGCCGCGCGGAGAACCGATCAGCCTGCCGCGCACGGTCGTGCGAAACTCGCCGGATGAAATCGCCAAGCTATTCGGCAGTGACTTCGCCCAAGAGGTTACGGCACTGCGCTCGGGGCCGGGGTGGCAGGGGCCGGTCCGTTCGGGATACGGATGGCATCTCGTCCATCTCTACCAGCGCGAGGAGGGCAGGATTCCGCCCTTCGAGGAAGTGCGCGAGGCTGTCGAACGCGACTGGCGCAGCCGCACCATCCAGGCGCGACGAGAGAAAGCCTACCAGCTGCTGCGCGACGCATACGAGATCGACATCGAATGATCCGCTGGCTTGCCGCACTGGCGTTGCTGTTCGCTGCCGTTCCGGCATGGGCGGACGAGTTGCGTCCCGTCTCGATCCAGTTCGTCGAGGTCGAAAGTGGCTGGTGGTCGCTCGACTGGAAGCAACCGCTATCCGGCCAGCGGGGGGAGGCTCTGGGCACACCGCAGATCCCTGCCAATTGCGAGTGGCGCGATACGCAGCGCAGCCGCGAAGGCGATGCGGTTCACGGCCATGCGGAGATCATCTGCAACGGCCAGCTACGCGAGCCGCAGATCGGCTGGCCCGATTTTCCCGGCCACGGCGAGGCTATCCTGCGCGTCGCGCCGCTGGAGCGCGCGGTCCAGGTCTATCGCCTCACACCCGACGAGCCGCTCGCCACCATCGCACCGCGTGCATCGGCGAGCCAGGTGTGGCGGAGCTATTTCGTCATCGGCGTGGAGCATATCCTCACCGGCTGGGACCATCTGCTGTTCGTCATCGCGCTGGTCCTGCTGGTTGGGCGCGCTTGGGCGGTGGTGAAGGCGGCGACAGCCTTTACCGTGGCGCATTCCCTCACGCTTGCCGCCGTGACGCTGGGCGCTGCAGGTTTGCCGCAGCGGCCCGTCGAAGCGCTGATTGCACTCTCGATCGTCTTCCTTGCTGTCGAAATCGCACGCGGCACCCGCGAGACTCTGACGCGCCGCCTGCCGTGGCTGGTCGCTTTCGTCTTCGGCCTGCTCCACGGCTTCGGTTTCGCAGGGGCCTTGCGCGAGATCGGCCTGCCCGAAGGAGAAGTTCCGGCAGCGCTCATCAGCTTCAACCTCGGCGTGGAGGCAGGGCAGCTCGCGGTCATCGCCGCGGTGCTGGTGACGCTGTGGGGGCTCCGGAGTGTGAAACCTGCGGCGGAGGCGCGGGCCATCCGCCTCGCCTCCTACCCAATCGGAATTATCGGAGCCTACTGGCTGGTCGACCGCGTGGTCGGCTGAGCATCTCCGCCGAGCGCTTGCCACAAGAGCACGCGTGCTCTTTGCGCCCGACCCAGTGCCGCTGCCGCGCGCTCACCGCTGGCATCGGCAGCACGGCGCGCTTCGAGCACGGTGAGGAAGTCGGCGAGGCCTGCCTGCTGGCGGGTCTCGGCAAGGCTGGCGGCACGCTGGAGGCTAGCAGCCTCGGCCCGCGCCGCGGCGAGTTCGCGATCGGCGGCAGCCACCAGGCCGTAGGCGGCCTCGGCATCGCCCAGCGCCGTGTAGACCGCGCCGCGATAGGATTGGAACGCCGCGCGCTTTTCTGCGGCTGCACCGTCGATTTCCGCCTCGATCCTACCGAAGTCCAGAAGAGGGGCTGCGACTGCTGCGGCGAGCGAGCCGACGATGCTGTCCTCGTCGAAAAGATCGGCGGGGCCGAAGGCGAGCAGGCCGATGACCGCAGAGAGGTCGAAGGTCGGGAAACGACGCCGCGCGGTGGCAGCGAGATCGGCATCCTCTGCAGCCAATATCGCGGCGGCAGCCAAGACATCGGGCCGGTTGGCAAGCAAGGTAGAGGGAAGCGCCACCGGCGGTTCTGGCAATGGAGGCGCGGGCGGGTCGAGCGCCAGTGCGGCGCGCACCTGTGCCCCGCCTTGCGCAGTCAGCGTGACCAGCCGTCCGGTCAGCCGGGCACGTTCGCTGTCCAAAGCGGCAAGGCGGCTGCGCGAGGCATTGGCAGCGCTTTCCGCCCGCACGCGGTCGAAACCGGGTGCAATGCCAGCCTCTTCGCGCACACCGGCCAGGCGCGCCAATTCCACGGCGGCGGCGATATCGTCCTCGATTTCCGCCTGCCGCGCGTCGAGCGTGCGCCAGTCGATGACGCTGGCCGCGATCTCTGCCAGCAGCGCATTGCGCACCGCGCGCGACTGCGCATCGGCTGCGTCGATACGGAACAGCGCAGCCTGCTCCTGCGCGCGTAAGCGGCCGAAGATGTCCGGGTCCCAGCGCGCGGTGAGATTGGCGGCGTAGCTAACGCGTTCGGTGTCGAACTCCACGCCGGGCGGAAGCGAAGCGCCAAACTGGTTCGGATTGGTGCGCTGTCCGGTAACCGCCGCATTGGCGCCGATATTGGGCAATCGCTCGGCCCCGGCACGGACCGCACCAGCGCGGGCCTGTTCGATACGGGCTAGCGCTTCGGCGAGCGTGGGCGACCCGGCAAGCGCCTGCGCTGCGAGCGTGTCGTAACCGGGGTCAGCGCTCGGCAACAATTCGGCAAGTGCCGTCCCGCTCTCACTGTCTGGTGCGTAAAGGAATTCGGGTGGCAGCACCGGTGTCGGCGTGGCGACCTCGGGCGGCGGGCCTCCCGCACAGGCTGCAAGCGCCAGCGATCCGGCAAGGAGAAGCGCGCGCCTCATTATTGGCCCTTCTTTGCCGGAATGAAGGCATCGACCTGCTGGCCGACGCGGAAGGTGCCGTTTTCGCCCACCGCGCTCGCGGGTAGTTCGTAGATCACTTGCAACACGCGCACGTCCACACGCTCGGCGGCGGAGTTCGTGAGCGAGCGCTTGGGCACCACCAGCGGCTCGGCGCGCACGAATGCGGCTTCGACCTGCTGTTCGGCGGCGCCGCGAGGGGAAACCGTGGCGGGCTTGCCAAGCGCGAGGCGCGGGGCCTGTTGCTCGTCGATATCGATGCGGACGTGCATCGGTTGGGTCTGGCCCATTTCTATGAAGGGCTGCGAACCGCCGCCGCCCATGGTACTGACATATTCGCCCTTGCGGATATTCACCGCGAGAATCTCGCCTGCGATCGGTGCGGTAATGGTGAGGCGCCCGACCTCGGTACGCGCTGAGGATGCGCGGGCTTGCGCCGCCGACAGTCTTGCCCGCGCGAGTTGCAATCGCTCGCCTGCGGCCCTGGCTTCCCCCTCGGCGCGGATGACTTCACTACGACTTACCGCGGCGGGGTCGGAGACATTGCGATAGAGCGCCAATTGGCTCGATGCGGTGGCTTGCGCACTTTGCGCCTCGGCTATCGCCGCGCGTGCTTCTCCGATAGCGGCTTCGGCCTCGCGCAATTGTGCGCGCGCCTGCCGGTCGTCGACGGTGAACAGCGTCTGCCCTTCGCTTACGCGGTCGCCGGGCTGGACGTAGAGACCGGTCACCAGCCCCGACAGCGCGGAGCCCACCTGCACCAGCTCGCTCGAAGGCTCGACCACGCCCGAACCTGCCACGCGTGCCTCGTTGGCGAGCGAACCGGGCACGCTGGGCGGCGAAGTGTCGGGCTCATCTACCTCGCGGTCGGGCTGGCCGGTAAGAATGAAGATCGCTGCCAGCACCAGCCCCACCACGGCAATCGCGGGAAGGATCTGGCGGGAGAAGCTCAGGTTACGGATATCGATTGCCATCAGTGGGTCTCCGGCATGGTTTTGCCGTCATGGATGACCTTCCCGTCCTCGAGCACGAGGATGCGGTCGGCCATGTCGAAAATGCGATTGTCGTGGGTGACGATGATGCAGGCGCGGTCTTCGGCGACGGCAACTTCGCGCAGCAGGTCCATCACGCGGCGGCCCGAAGCGGCATCGAGCGCGGCGGTCGGTTCGTCGCAGACCACCAGGCGCGGTTCGTGAACGAGTGCGCGGGCAATGGCAACGCGCTGTTGCTGGCCGCCCGAAAGCTGGCTCGGCAGCTTGTCGGCTTGGTCGGCGATGTTGAGCTTTTCGAACATCGCCACGGCTTTTTCGCGCGCTTCGGCGCGGTCCATGCCCTGCGCGATCAGCGGCACGGCAGCATTGCTCGCCGCGTCGATGGCGGGGATAAGGTTGTACTGCTGGAAGATGAAACCGATGTTCTGGAGGCGGAATTCTACCAGCTCGTCGTCGGGGAGGTCGTAGATGTCGGTGCCGAAGACCTTAACCTCGCCCAGCGTCGGCCAGAGAATGCCGCACATGATCGAGATGAGCGTGGTCTTGCCCGATCCGCTCTCGCCGACAAGGAAGGTCATCTCCCCCGCCTTGATGTCGAGATCGATGCCGTGGAGCACGGTAATCGTCTGCTGCCCCGCCTGGAAATCGCGCGTCACATCGCGCGTGCAGATGGCAGGCGCGCTCACCGGAACACCGCCGCAGGTTCGGTATTGAAGACGGTTCTCAGCGCGAGGAGGGCGGTAAGGGCAAGGATTACGATCACGGCGGCGAGGCTGATCAACGGGACCTGCCAAGGCACGAAAAAGCCCTTGAAGAAGGGGTTGGACGAGAACGCCCACATCGTGCCGACCGTCGCCAATACGCCAAAACCATAGCCGATGAAGCCGACCAGCCCCGCCTGCGCGGCCACCATCTTGCGGATTTGGCGGTTGGTGACGCCGATGGCCTTCAGAGCGCCGAACTGCTTGATATTGTCGCGGATGAAGAGGCTGAAGGTCAGGCCGACGATCGCCACGCCGACCACGAAGCCGAGCGCAACGGTGATGCCGAAATTAAACGGGATGCCGGTGTTGGCGATGATGAAATCGATGCCGTCGCGGGTGAATTCCTCGCGCGTGCGGCCCTTGAGGCCGGTTTCCGCTTCGATCTTGTCGACCAGCTGTGAAGGTGTGATTCCAGCGACCGGCTGCGCAATGACGAGGCTCATGCGGTTGCGCGTGCCCGGGATGTAGCGCAGTGCGCGCGAATAGGTGGTGTAGAACACAGCCGTGCTGGCGAAACCGGGGACGGTGTCGGTGATGCCGCCGATGACCACGCGCTGGTCGTTCAACTCCAGCACCTGTCCCATCGGATCGAGACCGGGGAACATGCGCGTGGCGCCGACATCGTCGACCATCACCGTGTCGGGGGTGCGCAGATCGCTCTTGTCGCCCTCGACCAGCCGCTTGGGCATGCCCGTCAGCGTCGCATCGTCGACGCCCACGATGACCACCTGTTCGAGATCGCCCTGCGCGGTGCGGACGGCGGCCGCGCTGCGCAATTGGGGGACCGCCCAGTCGACCCCTTCTACCGAACGCACCGCATCGAGCGCCGTGGAGGGCATTGGATAGGTCACATCGGTGGTGACACTGGCAGGGTCCATCACGAAGACCTCGCCATTGCCGTTGTTATAGACCCCGGCCGCGCCGAGATTGAGCAGGTTGACGAAGATCGTGAGCTGCTGGGTGATGAGCAGGGTGGAAAAGGCTATGCCGAACACCAGCCCAAAGAATTTCTGCGGGTCGCCGGTGAGCATGCGGATCGCGATCCAGATCATCTGCGCCTTCCGTGCCTCCGCTTGCCTAATTCCACCGACTCGTCCATTAGTGAACGATGGCGTTCAACTGAACGGGACCGTTCATTTTGTCAAGTGATGCGAAAAAGGCCGGGCGGCCGGCGGACACCGCTAAGCGCGAGGCGATCCTCGAAGCGGCGACGCGTGCCTTTTTCGGATCGGGTTTTGCTGCCTCCTCGATCGAGCAGATCGCAGCCGACGCAGGAGTCTCGAAAGTCACCGTTTACAGTCATTTTGGCGACAAGCGCGGATTGTTTGCCGCCGCCGTCGAGGGTGAATGCGAGCGGTTGCGCGACCAGTTCCAGGTTACACCTGACCTGCGCGGAACCTTGCGCCAGCGCCTTACCGCAATCGGCGAAACCATGGTCGGCTTCCTTTCGCGCCCCGAAATGGTCCAGTTCGAGCGCCGGATCGCGGCGGAAACCGAACACGAACCCGATATCGGCGCGGCCTTCCTCGAGTCCGGTCCTCACCGCATGAAAGCGGCCTTCAAGGGGCTGATGCAGGCGATGGTCGATGCCGGCGAAGTCCGCATCGACGACGTCGATCTCGCGGTCGAACAATTCGCGTCCATGTGCAAGGGAATGGGCGACCTGGAGCGCCGTTTCGGCCATCCCGGAGACCCCGAACGGGACCGCCAGCGCATAGATGGGGCGGTCGAGGTGTTCTGCCGCGCCTATGCTATCGATGAGTGTGAGCGGAAATAAGCGCGATTTTCGCTGCCGGCTAAACTTGCCATTCACTGGCGCGCGCCTACATTCCTTAGACAAGGAAAGGATTGCCCCCAGCAATGCGCGACGAAAACAACCAGCCGAACCAGGAACCCGAAGGCGGCGGTCCCAACCCGTGGATGAAAAGCCTGTTTATTTGGGGCGGGGTATTCCTCGGCCTGTTGCTTGTCGTTTCCGCATTCGGTGGCAGCAGCCAGAATGCCGGCGCACCGCTTCTCTATTCCGATTTCAAGAGCAAGGTGGCCGAAGGTTCGATCAAATCGGTCGAAATCTCCGACGATCGCATTACCGGCCTCACCACGGACAACGAGCCGTTCAATACCATTCCGGTCAAGAACGACACGACGCTTACTCCGCTGCTCGAAAAGAACGGTGTCGAGTTTTCCGGCAAGGAAGCCGATAGCGGCAATTTGCTCGTCTACGCGCTGATCAATATCCTGCCTTTCCTGCTGATCCTTGGCATCGCCTTCTTTGCGCTGCGCCAGGTGCAGAAAGGCGGCGGGGCAGGCGGCGCAATGGGCTTCGGCAAGTCGAAGGCCAAGATGCTGACCGAACGCCAGGGCCGCGTCACTTTCGAAGATGTCGCCGGCATCGACGAGGCGCGCGAGGAACTGGAAGAAATCGTCGAATTCCTGAAGGACCCGCAGCGCTTCTCCAAGCTCGGCGGACAGATCCCCAAGGGCGCGCTGCTGGTCGGTTCGCCCGGCACCGGCAAGACGCTGCTCGCTCGCGCCATCGCGGGCGAGGCGGGCGTGCCCTTCTTCACTATTTCGGGCTCGGACTTCGTCGAAATGTTCGTCGGCGTCGGCGCAAGCCGCGTGCGCGACATGTTCGAACAGGCCAAGCGCAACGCGCCCTGCATCGTCTTCATCGACGAAATCGATGCGGTCGGCCGCAGCCGTGGCCACGGCCTCGGCAATTCGAACGACGAGCGCGAACAGACGCTGAACCAGCTGCTGGTCGAGATGGATGGTTTCGAAGCCAACGAAGGCATCATCATCATCGCGGCGACCAACCGCCCCGACGTGCTTGATCCCGCGCTGCTTCGCCCGGGCCGTTTCGACCGCCAGGTCGTGGTGCCGATCCCCGATATCGACGGGCGCGAGAAGATCCTCGCCGTTCACATGAAGAAGGTGCCGCTGGCGCCCGATGTGAACCCGCGCACCATTGCGCGCGGAACACCCGGATTTTCCGGTGCGGACCTCGCCAACCTCGTCAACGAGGCGGCGCTGCTGGCGGCGCGCCGCAACAAGCGCCTCGTCGCGATGCAGGAATTCGAGGACGCCAAGGACAAGGTCATGATGGGCGCCGAACGCCGCAGCATGGTCATGACCGAGGACGAGAAGAAGATGACCGCCTATCACGAGGCAGGTCACGCGCTGGTCAGCCTAAACGAGCCGGCATCCGACCCGATCCACAAGGCCACCATCATCCCGCGCGGCCGCGCCCTGGGCATGGTGATGCGCCTGCCCGAACGCGACAGCTATTCCTACCATCGCGACAAGATGCATGCGAACCTCGCCGTGGCCATGGGCGGGCGCGTGGCGGAAGAGATCATCTTCGGCCATGACAAGGTGTCGAGCGGCGCGAGCGGCGATATCCAATATGCGACCGACCTTGCCAAGAACATGGTCACCAAATGGGGCATGTCGGACAAGCTCGGCCCGCTGATGTATGAGGAAAGCCAGGAAGGTTACCTCGGCATGGGCCAGACCGCGCGCACGATGGGGGGCGCGGAAACGAACAAGCTGATCGACAGCGAGATCAAGGAACTGGTCGAGGGCGGTCTGAAGCGTGCGACCGAAGTGCTCAAGGAGCAGGAAGACAAGCTTCACCTCCTCGCGCAGGCGCTGCTCGAATACGAAACACTCACCGGCGACGAGATCGACCAGCTGATGAAGGACGGCAAGATCGATCGTCCCGACCAGCCGAGCGGTCCGGCGATCGTCCGCCAGCCGGGCGGAAGCACCGTGCCCAAGGCCGGCAAGAAGTTCGGCGGTTCGGGCGAAGGCGCTCCTGCAGGCGCCTGAAGCCGTCTGCCAATTCATGCAAAGGGCGCCATGGGGGAAACCCTTGGCGCCCTTTCTGCGTTTGGACGGCAATACAATCACATGAGGTCACTGCCATGAAACGCACCATCACCACCGCCATTGCCCTTGCCACCTTGCCGCTTGCCGCCTGTTCCGAGCAGACGCAGGACGATGCTGCACGCACAGCAGATCTTGCGGGCGACGATATCGAGGCCAATGCCCAGGTCGTCGGCGAAGTTCTCGAGGACGGCACGAAGAAGGCCGCAGGTGCGGTCGCGGAAGGGGCAGCCGACCTCCAGCAGCATATCGAAGAAAACGACAACGAAACGCCCGGTCCCGCACCGATTACCGGACAGGATCTGAATGAGGATCGCGAAGACCCGGCCTATTAGGTCAGAAAGCTCCTATCACGAGCAGGAGCTGGAGGAACAGCAGCAGGATGACGAGGATGAAGACCGTCAGCACTGCCAGCCGCCACAGGGCCGAGAAACGCGATAGCGAGTAGGCGCCGCGCAGCTGCTTGTACATGTGCAGCGGCGGGATGGTCAGCAAGCAAATCGCAACCAGTTCGGTGGATAGCCCTGCCAGTCCTGCGAGCGTGACCCCCAGGATCAGCGGCGTCATGAAGCTGAGCGAATAGGTCACGAAGATCGCGTGATCGTAGGCCCTGAACCGCCGTTTCCAGAAAAAGAGTAGCCACACGAAGGGTATGGACAGCGGGATCAGCAACCAGCTGAATTTGTAGAAATTGGTCTGCAATTTATAGAGCATCAGCTCGGGGCTGGCGCGCCATTTCTCGACAGTTTTCTCCAGCCACCCGAACTGCGCTGCATCGACCTTAACGGTCGTATCGCCCCCCTCTGATGTCGGGATGCCGGATGCTTGGCCTTCACCGGTGCCGAGCGGCAGTCCGCCTGACGCTTCTTCTGCTGATGCGTCATTCTCATCGAAAATCTGTCTCAGGATCGGCAGTTCGTCCTGCGCTGCCTCGAGCCCGGCGAGCTGGTCATCGAGTTCCTTGAGACGCGCCTCGGCAGCAGTGCGTTCAGCGCCGGAGTATGCACCGGTGTCGATCTCAAGCGCGAGATCGTCGCGGCGTTCCTGCAGGGTGTCGATCTGCTTCGCAGCCTGGGCGACGACTTCGTCCGTGCGGGCCTCGGTGTCGAAATCGGTCGGCGTGCTGATGCCCGCGATCTGGAACACGGCGAACATGAGGAAGATGACGAAAAGGAATAGCGCCATCGGACTCACGAAGCGCGCGCGCTCGCCTTCGATATAGCGGCGGGTGAGTTCGCCCGGCTTGAAGAGCAGCTTGGGAAGGGTCTTCCAGGTGCGGCCCTCGAAATGGAGCGCGCCGTGGAGCAGGTCGTGAATGAACGCGCCGAGCGTACGATGGAGATGCGCCTTCTGGCCGCAGGCATGGCAATGCGATCCGATCAGCTCCGTGCCGCAATTGAGGCAGGCCCCTTCCGCGAAGTGGCCCTTATCGAGCGGAGCGCCCTTGTCGCCGTCCACCGCCCTTGACACCAGCGCACCTTCTACCGCCGTTCCGATGGCATCGCCGAAATCGCTCACGCTTTCCCCCTGTGCTCGTCGGCTCTCCTATAGACTTCCAGGGCGGGCGGGCAAACCGGCGCAATCTCGCTTGCGGTGGATGAAGCGCCTTGCGACAAGAGCAAGATGGACGGCATCTCCGACACTGCAGAAATAGCGGCGTTTTCCGCAATGGCTGCGGTCTTTGCGCTGTTTGCCGTGATCGAGATCGCCGCGCCTGCGCGCAAGGCCCCGAGGGGGCACCGCTGGCTGACCAATCTCGCGCTGTTCGCCATCGACACGCTGGCGGTGCGCCTGCTGATTCCGCTGCTGATGGTGGGGGCCGCTGCCCTGGCGGCCGATCGTGGCTGGGGGCTGTTAAACCTGGTCGGCCTGCCGCATTGGACGGAGATCCTGCTGGCAATCGTGGCGCTGGACCTGACACTCTATGTCCAGCATTGGGCGACGCACCGCGTCCAGCTGCTCTGGCGGCTGCACAAGGTCCACCATTCGGACCCGGCCTTCGACGTGACGACCGCGGCGCGTTTTCATCCGGTCGAGATCGCATTGTCGATGCTATACAAGATGGCGGTCGTGGCCGCGCTGGGACTGCCGGTCTGGGGCGTGTTCCTGTTCGAACTGGTGTTCAACATCGCCACGCTGTTCACCCATGCGAACTTTGCATTGCCGAAATCACTCGAAAAGCCTGTGCGAGCGCTGATCGTCACGCCCGACATGCACCGAATCCACCATTCGGCCATCCAGCGCGAGACCGACAGCAATTACGGCACGCTGCTTTCGGGCTGGGATCGCCTGTTCGGGACATATACGCAAGACGCCGAGGGCAATCTCACAATCGGGCTGGAGGAATACCAGGATACGCGTCCGTACAAGCTCGGCTGGAGCCTGCTTCTCCCGTTCCACAAATGAAAAACCCGCCCGGTGAGGGGCGGGTTTTCATGGTTTCGCCGGAGCGAAAGATCAGCCGTCGTAATCGGCGCCGATCGAGGTCGAGCGCGTCGGGGCCGAGGCAGTGATACGAAGGGCTTCGGCCGACTGGCTGAGCGAGCCGACTTCATCCATCTCGTCATCATCGTCCGGCAGGATCTTCTGCAGGTTGGTGACGGCTGCTTCCTGCAGGTCCTTCGGCTTGACCGTCTGCTCCGCGATTTCGCGCAGTGCGACAACCGGGTTCTTGTCGCGGTCACGATCCAGCGTGATCTCCGCGCCGCCCGAAATCTCGCGCGCCCGCTGGGCTGCCAGCAGGACGAGATCGAAACGGTTGGGAACCTTGTCTACGCAATCTTCGACGGTAACGCGCGCCATTGGGCACTCCGGTATAATGAATTCGAGAATCTCGGAAAGAGCGGCGCAGATAAGGTCCGCAGGCGCAATAGTCAAGGATTTGCGCCATGGGGAAGGACCGCTAAGGGTGGCTGCGCATGGGTGAGGAAACCACACAGGAAATCGCCACCGACTACCGCGATCCCCCGCCTTTCGAGGCCGAGGCGCAGGGCCAGTCGCTGACATTCTATCCCGCGGGCAAGGACCGGCGCGAGGCGATGCTCGAACTCGTGCGGCAGGCCCAGAAAACGCTCGACATCTGCTTCTACATCTTCGCCGAGGATGCGGTCTCTACCGAGCTGCGCGATGCGCTGTGCGAGGCGGCATCGCGCGGGGTCAAGGTGACGCTGATCATCGACCGCTTCGGGGCTTCGGCCACCGACGAATTCCTTGCACCCTTGGTCGACAGCGGCGGGCGGTTCCTGTGCTTCAGCCCGCGCTGGACGATGCGCTATCTCATCCGCAACCACCAGAAGATGGTCATCGCCGACAACGAGAAGGCGATGTTCGGCGGGTTCAATATCGAGGACAGCTATTTCGATCCCCCGGAGAAGAACGGCTGGAACGATATCGGCATCAGGGTCGAAGGCGATGCGGTGCAAGGGCTGACCGACTGGTTTGCCAGATTGCTCGACTGGACCGATGATGACGAAGCGCATTTCAAGGAAATCAAGCAGACGGTACGCGACTGGAACTGGACCTCGAAGGATGGCCAGGCGCGCTGGCTTGTGGGCGGTCCGACGCGCGGGCTTTCCACCTGGGCGCGCTGCGTCACACAGGACCTGAAGGAGGGCGAGAAGCTCGATATCTTCATGGCCTATTTCTCGCCGCCCTACACGCTGCTCAAACGCATCGCGCGGGTGGCGAAGAAGGGCCAGACGCGGCTGCTGATGGCAGCCAAGAGCGACAATGGCGCCACCATCGGGGCGACCCGCTCGCTCTATAACTATCTCCTCAAACGCGGCGCGAAGATCTGGGAATTCTCGCCCTGCAAGCTGCACACAAAGCTGCTGATCCTCGACGATGCGGTCTATATGGGCAGCGCCAATTTCGACATGCGCAGTCTCTACCTGAACCTCGAGATCATGCTACGGATCGAGGACAAGGCGCTGGCCGACAGGATGCGCGATTTCGTCAGCCATCACATCGAGGCGTCAGAACGCATCACGCTGGAGAAACACCGCAAGCGCGCGACCGTGTGGAACCGCATGCGCTGGTGGGCGGGGTGGGTGCTAGTCTCGGTAATCGATTACACGGTGGCGCGGCGCACGAACCTGGGGTTCTAGGCGCTATTCGTAATCCTCATATCCGCCGCGCAATTCGGGTGAGCTGAACTTGGTAAACTCGCTCTGGAACAGCAGCGGGACATTGCCGGTCGAGCCGTGACGCTGCTTGGCTACGATCAGTGTTGCGCGGTTGACCAGTTCGAGATGCCGCGCTTCCCAATCGGCATACTTCATCCGCACCTCTTCGCTGCTGGTCTCGTCGGGCGTGTCGGGCTTCAGCGCATTGTGGTAATATTCGCCGCGATAGATGAACCAGACCATGTCGGCGTCCTGCTCGATCGAGCCCGATTCGCGCAGGTCCGAAAGCTGAGGGCGCTTGTCCTCGCGCTGTTCCACCGCACGGCTGAGCTGCGAGAGTGCGATAACCGGCACGTGCAGTTCCTTGGCGAGCGTTTTCAGTCCGCGGCTGATTTCCGAGATTTCGTTCACGCGATTGTCGTTGGCGCGGCCCGAGCCCTGCAAGAGCTGGAGGTAGTCGACGATGACGAGACCGATATCGTGGCGGCGCTTCAACCGGCGTGCGCGCGTGCGCAGCGAGCCGATGGTGAGGCCAGGCGTATCGTCGATATAGAGCGGGAGCTCGTTCAATTCCTGGCTGGCGAAGGACAGGCGCTGGAATTCTTCCTTCGAGAGGCGTCCCGAACGCAGTTTTTCGGAGGAAATCTCCGCCGTTTCGGCAAGGATACGCGTGGCCAGCTGGTCGGCGCTCATTTCGAGGCTGAAGAATGCGGTCGCCGCGCCCGGGCTTTCGCTGCCTTCGATGCCGATCTTCTTGTCGTCCATCAGCCTGCGCGCGGCGTTGAAGGCGATATTGGTGGCAAGCGAGGTCTTGCCCATGCCCGGACGGCCAGCGAGGATGATGAGGTCCGAATTATGCAGGCCGCTGGTCTTGTCGTTGATCGTTTCAAGACCGGTGGTCTTGCCTGAAAACTTGCCGCCAGAGTTGATCGCCGCCTCGACCATCTTCAGCGCGCCGAGGGCCGCAGTGCGGAAATCCTGTGCCTCGCTGCCCGTGGTGGCACCCTCTGCAACCTTGTAGAGATCGGCCTCGGCCTGGCTGATCTTGTCCATCGGCGCGACCTCCTCGGAGGTGTCCAGTGCGCCTTCGACGAGGTTGCGGCCGACGGTGACGAGTTCGCGCAGCAGGGCGAGGTCGTAGATCTGCTCGGCCAGCTTGCCGGTGGCGAGCAGGCCCTGTCCGTCGGCGGTGAGCTGTGCAAGGTAGGTCACGCCGCCCAGCTGCTTCAGGGCCTCGTCGCTCTCGAAATAGGGCTTCAGCGTCACCGGCGTGGCGACCGAATTGCGGTCGATCATCTTGTGCACGCGCTCGTAGATGCGCTGGTGGACCGGCTCGTAGAAATGATGCGGCTGAAGCGGGGTGTTGAGCTCCTGCACCACCTGGTTGTCGATCAGCACCGCGCCCAGGAACGCCGCTTCCGCCTCGACATTGCTCGGCAGGGTCTGGCCCTGCTTTTCGGCTGCGGGGGTCGAATCATTGGCGGGAAAAAGGAGATCGGTGTCGGCCATGCGCGGCACCATGACGGAAATCGCCACGGGTTTGAACCGGACCAAAATTTGGCGATGAGGGTAACCCTGTGGATGGATTGGCCAAAGATCGACCTTGCTCCGCTTGACTGCAGTTGCGAAAGCACACTTCGGACGATGACCGATTCAACTACCCTTCCCGGCGACCAGCGCATTGCCAAGATCGACCTCGACGAGGAGACGATCATCTGGCGCAATGCCGATATCGAGCAGGAACGGCGGATCGCGATCTTCGACCTGATCGAGGAAAACACCTTCAAGCCGGTGCGCGCTGCGACACGCGGGGCAAGCGGCCCCTATCACCTGCGCCTTGCCGTGCGTGACGGGCGGTTGTTGCTGACGATCAACGACAGGAACGACGAACTGGTCGAGGAACTGCTGCTCGGCCTTGCGCGCTTCCGCCGTCCGATCCGCGAATATTTCGCCATTTGCGACAGCTATTACCAGGCCATCCGCAAGGCGACGCCGGGCGAGATCGAGACGATCGACATGGCCCGCCGCGGCGTCCACAACCGCGCCGCGGAACTCCTGCAAGAACGGCTGGAGGGCAAGGTCGAAACCGATTTCGCCACCGCGCGCCGCCTCTTCACGCTCATCTGCGTCCTGCACATCAAGGGCTGAAGCGTGGCACATCGCAAGAAGAAGGGCCGGATCGGGCTGCTGGTGAAGCTGGCGTTCTTGCTGGCACTGCTGGGCGCTGGCGGCTGGCTCTACCTCCAGCATGAAAACGCCGGCTGGCGACCCGACGAGGAGGCCTATCCCGACCAGGGCGCGCTTGTCGGAGAAAATGACGGCGCTGTCGATTTCAAGGTGCTGAAGGGCCTCGGGGCAAGTTTCGTCTATCTCGAAGCGAGCCGCGGCGCGCGCGGCAAGGACGCCAACTTCAGCCGCAACCTCGAAGCTGCACGCATTGCAGGCCTGCAGGTCGGCGCCGTCCACCTGTTCGACCCCTGCGAGACTGCGGACGGACAGTCCGCCAATTACGTCACCATCGTCCCGCGCGATGCGGACCTCTTGCCGCCCGCCATCCGCCTGACGCGCACGACCGACGAATGTTTCGAGCGCGTCTCCGACGCGGCGGTGCAGAGCGAACTGCTGACCCTCGTCAACCAGATCGAGGCGCATACCGGCGCGCCCGTCGTGCTCGCGCCCAGCGAGGTTTTCGAAGACCGCTACCGTCCCGCCCGCCGTCTCGAACGCGCACTCTGGCTCGATGGCGACCGGAGCGAACCCGAATACGCGGGCAGGCCCTGGACCGTCTGGACCGCGAACTCCGGATACCGGAGCGATGCAGCCGAGACCCCCTTGCGCTGGCTGGCCGTGCGACCCTAGGAGCCCCGGATATGACCGACGAAGACCTCATCGCCGCCGCGCGCGAAGCTGCCGGAAATTCCTATTCACCCTATTCCAACTTCGCTGTCGGCAGCGCCCTGCTGTTTGCCGACGGCAGCGTGGTGACCGGCACCAATATCGAGAACGCCAGCTACGGCCTCGCGCTTTGCGCCGAAACGGTCGCGGTCTCGAAAGCCATGGCCGACGGCGTGCGCGGCGGGCTTGAAGCGGTCGCGGTAACCGGTCCCGGCAACGATCCGATCACACCATGCGGCCGCTGCCGGCAGGTGCTCAACGAGCTGGCGCAACTGGGCGGGACCGATCCGCTGATCCTGTGCGTCGGCCCGAGTGAGGTGCGCCGCGTAAAGCTCAGCGAATTGCTTCCCGACGCGTTCGGCCCGGCAAGCCTCGACTAAACATTCCTTCACCAATCGCGTTTAGGACGTCTCGGCGGCGCATGGTGCGCTCCGGAGATACCGAGACATGAAATTCGTCCACCTCGAATCGCGCGGCGGCAACTACATGGTCGTTGCCAGCAACGTCGCGTACCTGCGCGTTGCCGAGAACGGGCAGACGCAGGTCGGCATGGTCGGCAGCCAGCCGCTGCTGGTCACCGGTACGCCCGAAAGCGTGGCGCAGAAATTGCTGGCTGGCGGTTCCGAAGGCTGACGCTTTCCGGCCGGGTATGAAAAAGGGGCGCATCCAGCCAAGGATGCGCCCCTTTTTGTTTGTCGAGTGGGGCGATCAGACGCCTTGCTCGTCCATCCATTCCACGAGGCTCGCAAGGCAGTCGCGCGCGAGCATCTTGCAGCGTTCGGGCGACCAGCCCTGCTCGGGCTCGGGATCGGCCTTGTTGTCCTTGTAAGGCATTTCCAGCGTCATCGCGGTCGCGCCGAAGCGCTCGGCGACCTGGTTGGTGCTCATCGACAGGTTCGCCTTGCCCGGCGCGGCCTTGGTGTAGCCCTGCTCGGTCTGGAAATCGGGCGTGCGGCGGTCGAGGATGCGCTCGTAGCTGTAATAGCGTTCGCCCTGCTCGTCGGTCCACGAAGGGATGCCCTCGAAACCGGCGAGGAAGCTCACCGGAATGGCTTCGTCGCCGTGGACGTCCATGGCGAAATCGACGCCGGTCTTGTCCATGTGGTTGCGGATCGCGAGGACTTCGGGGCTACGCTCCGCACTGGGATTTTCCCATTCGCGGTTGAGGTTCGCGCCTGCCGCATTGACGCGCAGGTTCCCGCGCTTCGAGCCGTCCGGGTTGCAATTGGGCACGATATGGAGGCGGCAGTTCTGGCGCAGCTTGCGGCCCACGCTGTCGCTGGGGTCGGTGAGCACTTCGAGCGCGCCTTCCATCCACCATTCGGCTTGCGTTTCGCCGGGGTGCTGACGGGCATAGAGCCACACGTTGAAGCTGCCTTCGCCCATGGTGAGCAGGTCGATCGGCTGGCCGTCGAGCGTATTGCCAAGCGCGATATGCTCTACGCCTTCCGAAGCGGCTGCCTCGGCAACGAGATCGTGATGGCGCTCCATCGAATAGGGCGCGAAATAAGCGAAATAGGCGATGTCGCTGGCGGGCGTATAGCGGATCGTCAGCGTGCCGCCTTCCTCGTCCTTGTCATAGGTCGAGGCAGCGCGGCCCCAATAGTCGCGGTCTTCCGAAACGCAGGCATCGTAATCGGGCCAGCCGCCGGGATAGGCACTGTCGGCGAGCTGGGTGATCTTGAGCACCAGTTCGCGGCCCTTCGCGCCTGCAACGCGGAAGTGGAACCACTGCTTGAATTCGCTGTTCGTATCCAGCGGGATGGCCAGGCGCGCAGTCGCGCCGTCGACCGACAGGACTTCGATATTGCCGCTGTCGAAAGCGGAATCGATCCGGATGTCGCTCACGTATAAACCTCTCTAATTCCTCTAGCCCAAGGCGTGGCGGCCCGAATGGGCGTTTGCCGGTCAATGCGCAAGGGCGGATATCGATGGCCGGAACCGGCCTGGTGCGCGCGGCTCTAGGCGATTGCCCTTACCAAATCGTGTGCTAGGGGCAGCGCCATGGACAAAGTCACGAAAGTGCCGGTGCTGGTCACCGGGGGCGCAGGCTATATCGGCTCGCACGCGGTGCTGGCGCTGAAGGACGCGGGCTGGCCGGTCGCGGTGATCGACAACCTTTCGACCGGGTTCGAGTTTGCCGTGCCGGACGATGTGCCGCTTTACGAAGGCGACATCGCCGATGCGGTGCTGCTCGCGCGGATTTTCGCCGAACAGGGCACGAAGGCGATCATGCATTTCGCCGGATCGATCATCGTGCCCGAATCGGTCGAACAGCCGCTCAAATATTACGAGAACAACACGGTGAAGAGCCGCGCGCTGATCGAAGCGGCAGTGAAGGGCGGGGTGGAGCACTTCATCTTCTCCTCCACCGCGGCGACTTACGGCATTCCCGAAAGCTCGCCGATTTCGGAGGATTCGCCCAAGAGCCCGATCAATCCCTATGGCTGGTCGAAGCTGATGACAGAGCAGATGCTCGCCGATGCCAGCGCAGCGCATGGCTTCAACTTCTGCGCATTGCGCTATTTCAACGTCGCCGGTGCCGACCCGCAGGCGCGCAGCGGCCAGTCGACCGCGGGCGCAACGCACCTCATCAAGGTCGCCTGCGAGGCAGCCACCGGCAAGCGCGACAGCGTGGCGGTGTTCGGGACCGACTACGAAACGCCCGACGGCACGGGCGTGCGCGACTATATCCATGTCAGCGACCTTGCGAATGCGCATGTCCTCGCGCTCGAAGCGCTGATCGGCCAACCCGACCGCTCGCTCACCATGAACTGCGGTTATGGCAAGGGTTTCTCGGTGCTCGAAGTGCTCGACGCGGTCGACCGGGTGACCAATGCGAAGATCGAGCGCGTCATGCAGCCGCGCCGCGCGGGCGATCCGGCAGAGCTGGTGTCCGATCCCAGCCGCATCCGCGCCACCGTGCCGTGGCAGCCCAAGCACGACGACCTTGGCGAGATCATCGGCCATGCGCTGCAATGGGAACGCAAACTCAGCGAAATTCGCGGAATTACTTGACCAGAATCACCACCGCCGCTAACGGGCGCGCTTGAAATCGGCGCGTCGGGGCACCATCTCCGGCGCGTATTTATTTGACCAGAGAGATACGATGAAGATCCGCAACAGCCTCAAGTCGCTCAAGAGCCGTCACCGCGATTGCCGCGTGATCCGTCGTCGCGGCCGCACTTACGTTATCAACAAGACTAACCGCCGTTTCAAGGCCCGCCAGGGCTAAGCTTCGGCTGCGCGGAAGCAATTCCGCGACATGTCTTTCAACCGGCCCGGCTCCCGATGGGAGTGCGGGCCGTTGATGTTTGAGGTGACGAGATGAACCACGAACTGGTCGATGCCGTCGTCTTCGACGTCGGGCGTGTGCTCTACCATTGGGAGCTGCGCCACCTGTTCGGGAAGATGGTGGGCGATCCCGCGCGGCTCGAAAAACTGCTGGGCGAAGTCGTGACCGAGGAATGGCATTTCCTCCACGATGCGGGCCGGCCGCTGTCGCAGATGGTGCCCGAACGCATCGCGCTATATCCCGAATTCGCCGAGGAAATCCGCGCCTACGCCACGCGTTTCAACGAGACCATTCCGGGTCCGGTCGAGGGCAGTCACGAGCTGGTCGAGCGGCTGGACGCGCGCGGCGTGCCGCTGTTCGCGATCACCAATTTCGGCGCGGAGTTCTGGGCCGGTTTCCGCCCGCAGCACCGCATCTTCGACCGCTTTCGCGATATCGTGGTTTCCGGGCAGGAGCGCATTGCCAAGCCCGATCCGGCGATCTTCGCGCTATCGGCCAGGCGCTTCGGCCACGATCCTGCGCGCATGCTCTTCATCGACGATAATCCAGCCAATGTTGAATCGGCGCGGGTGAGCGGGTGGCAAGTCCATCACTTCACCCATGCGGCCTCGCTCGAAAGCGATCTTGCCGCACGCGGGTTGATCTGAGGCACAAAAAAGCCCCGGCGGAGATGCGCCGGGGCCAGTGTTTCCACCCGATGGAGAGGGGGTGGGGGAAGGGTGTGCGGTGGTTCAGCCGTTGCACTTGGCCAGCTTGTCAGCCTCGATCGCTTCGCCCTTGACGGTGAAGCTGGCGATATCGCCGGTGTCGCGCTGCAGTTCGCGGCACACGCGCAGCGGGCGCGAGGTGCTCTTCTTGGCGACACAGGTCGTGCCTTCGCAAGTCCACGCAACACCGCCTGCGATGACCGTGCGCTCGGTGGCGGGCTGGGTCAGTTCGGCGCGGTAGAAGGGCGAATTACCTGCGGCAGAAGCGGCGACCGGGGCAGTGAGGGCGCCGAAGCCGACGGCGGTGTAGAGGACAGCTGCAGCGAACACGCCGAGCTTGGTGGAGGGGGAGTTGGAGAGGGTCATTGTCTGTCCGCCTTTTCGAATGTTGCGTTTTCAACAACAGCGCTTGCGGAAACTGCAATATCAGTTTCTGTTTGCAACTGGTTGCGAATCGCTACCTATATAGATAAGTTGCATTCCACAACCCTTTTTTGAAAATATTTGGCTTGAGACGAATTCCAGCTAGATAGGTTGCTGGAAGAGGACTGAATTTATGGGCGATATCCGCGAACCCTTGCGTGAACTGACCGAATGCGGCCTGCCGCAAGCACTTGAGGTCATGGGCGAACGCTGGAGCTTCATGATCCTGCGCGCCAGCTTCAACGGGCTGCATCACTTCGAGGAATTTCTGAGCGAGTTGGGAATTGCGCGCAATATTCTCTCGAATCGCCTCGCAAAACTGGTCGAACACGGCATCCTCAAGCGCGATCCGTGCCCCGACGATCGCCGGAAGATCGAATATCGCCTGACCGAAAAAGGCTTTGACCTGTTGCCCGCCATGGTCGCGCTACGCCAGTGGGGCCAGAAATACGGTGCGGAAGTGATCGAGAACCCCGTGCTGGTCGACGAACGCGATCGCCTGCCGATCGGCCCGACCTCCATCCTGAGCCACGATGGCCGTATTCTTGGACCTGCCGACCTCTATTTGGTCGAGCGCGGCGACTTGGGTGTGCGGGCCGATGGCAGCAAGGCGACTCCGGGCAAAGGACTGGAGACAGGCTCGGTGGTCGACATCGCCTCGGCCAAGTCGCGCAGCGCCGCCTGAGCGACACTCCTGAAAGAACGCCTGACGGGCGCTACATCATCGTGCGCGGTCGCCTCTGGCGGGCCAGCAACCCTTCGCTTTCGAAAGAATCGCGCGAATCACTCGTGCGCGAGCTGATGGACGCGCGCCGCGCCGTCGGGGCGGCATTGCGCGAAAAAGATGCCGCAGCGGAAAAGGATGCGCGCGCCAAGGTACATGACGTCAAGGTCCGCCTGGGTGAGCGCGGTCCGGTGTGGTGGGACGACGGTGCACCCGATTACAACCGGTTTTTGCTCAAGAATACGCCTTACGCCGGCGATGAGCGCGCGCGAAATCCGGCGCGGCCTCCGTCGCCTGAACGTTAACGACCTCTTGCCAAAGTGACGTCAAATCCGGCTCTGGCGGTGTGACGTCATCGTTAAAACCATCGCAACACCTTTATGACATATGTTTCGGTGAATCGGGGCCCTGCGCCCGTTGAGCCGGAATGAAAACGTGATCGAAATCGAAGTCCAGAACGAGACGCACCAGACGCAGTTTCGCATCAAGGCGATGAGCGTGCCGCGCATTGGCGAAGGCATCCGCCTGAAGGAACCCGACGCGACCTGGGCGAGCTACGACGTGCTCGACGTGTGGTACCAGCAAGCCGATTACGGCGAAGTCTGGGTGCCCTATCTCCACGTCAAGACCACCCCTTCGGATGGCCACGCCGCGCCTGCACCCAGCGCCGGAGCGCAGGAAATGCCCAACCAGGCCATGCCGATCGCCGATTTCCTCGCCAAGTTCGAGGGCGACCACGAGCATGAAACGGTGAAGCTCAACCTCGACATGAGCGAGGAAGACTAAGCCGATTTACGGTATCCGGAAGCGATCGAAAAAGGCGATCGTGCGCGCCAGCATATCCGTGCGGTTGAGAGTGATGGAATGCGTGTCGCCGTGGTAGAGGTGCAGCTCCACAGGAATCCCGGCTGTCATCATTTTCCCTGCAATAGTCACGGCATCGCTTGGTGAAACGCGCCAATCGTCCGAGCCATGGAAAATGATCGCGGGCGCTGCGATCTCATCGGCCCACATCGATGCAGAGCGGGCCGTCAGGGCTTCCTCGCGTTTCTCTGCATAGTCCGGGATACGCGCCGGAAAAACCATCGTATCGAATACCGGCCTGCTCTCCACAAGACGATAGGCATTTCCAAGCCCGCTCCGGATCGCGATGGCCTTGAAAGGCGATTTTCCGCGCGCGAGCATGTAGGTTGTCATGCCGCCTCGCGATTCACCGAAGGCGAAAATGTTTCGTGTGTCCACGAAACCGAGATTTTCGGCGAGCGGCAGCAATGCCCGGACATCATCGAGGTCGCGGCCACCGAATTCATCCAAGCCCTCGCTGCCCGGCCCACCCCGATATTGCGAGGCGAGCACGACGTAGCCCGCGCGCAGGAAATCGTGCCAGCCCCAATTGTGCCATGGCCGCATCGGGCCGAAGTCGGCATTGCCGCCCCGATTTGCGATGATCAGCGGCAGGCTGCCCCCTCTCGTGTCGGCAGGCTTCCAGAGGAAGCCGCCGATCTCCAGGCCATCGCTGGCATAGGTGATCTGAAGGCATTCGAACCCTTCGTAAGCTATTTGGCTTTCGACTGTTTCCCGGTCGTCCAGCATCTCCACAAGCAGGTCGTCGGCGACGGCCGGCATCTGTATCCCCTCCGCTGCGGCCAAGGCGACTTCCTCGGCCAAATAGGCTCGCGCGCTGTCGATATAGTGCTCGTACGACTCGACCGGATTGGGCGGACACGGCTTCGACGAAAGCAACGTGCCATCAGGTGCATCGGTTCGAGAGGACGCCGGCGAAGCGGCGATGGCGCACGCCGTGGCCAGGCACATGAACAGGCTACGGATCATTGGTCGTTCTCCTACTCCGCCTTGATCTGCGATACCGACGTCACGACCGCGGCGGCTGCCGTCAATAGCCCGGCGCACGATCGAAGGAAATGCCGAACCAGGCCATGCCCATCGCCGATTTCCTCGCCAAGTTCGAGGGCGACCACGAGCATGAAACGGTCAAGCTAAACCTCGATATGAGCGAGGAGCAGTAGGCAACCGACGTTGCTGCAAGGCTTAGGAGGCCGCTCCCATCGCGGGGGCGGCCTTCTTGCTTTGCGGGGTCTTCCCTGCCTGCCAGCCCAACCATGTCACGGCCGCGCCGATGGCGAGGCCTAGCACCAACCAGATGGCGCTGTCGGTTCGGCCCATTGCCATGAACATCTCTCGCCACCCGTCCGACAGACGAGCGACGGCAAAGATCGCCATTTGGCCGAAAACCAGCAGTGCCACCCACTTCATCGGCTGCTTTCCGGCAAGCGGGGCACCGCGCCAAAGCAGGAGGGCGATGCCGAGCGCGACAGTCTGGGCCAGCACAAGCGCCGCGTAGAAAATGTCGGGCGGCGCCTGCGTGCTGCCAAAGGTGATGAACAGGGGTATCGCGAACAGCCGCGCCAGCATGGGGCCGATCAGTGCGAACAGCGTGCCGATCATCCAACGCGCGTGGACGTGCACGCTGCGCCGCTCTTTGAGGGCCAGGTAGTAGAACATCCCCATACAAGTGACCGAGAGGAAGTCGTAGGCGCCCAATCCTTCGCCATGCGCCTCGTAGATGATGCTGTCGCCGAAGGCGGTGTTGTGCGCCATCGACCAGACGACGAGCAGGGCGCTGGAAAAGAACACCGGGAAAAAGAACAGGCTTGCGCGGCCAAGGAGGCGGTGAAGCGCCAGCTTGTCTCGCCGGTGGGCCGCCCATGCCTGTGCTGCCAAAAGGATCATCCAACCGGTCGCCGTGAAGGCGTGGAAATGCAGCTCCCAGCCCACTTCCGAGATGCGCCCGAAATAGCCGCGCCAAAAGGCGGGAATAGTGAGCAGGGTCGCAAAAGCTACCCACATATAGGCTTTCTTATAAGGCACAGCATCCCTCCCCGGACGGTTGGACCGACGGGAATCTGCGCCGCATGCCGGTGGCTGTCAACTCACGCGCGTGGCGGTTGCCTCCGGTAGCTGAGCGCCTCTGCCACGTGAATGCGCCCCACCTTCTCCGCGCCCGCCAGATCCGCGATCGTCCGCGCTACTCTCAGCATGCGCGTGTAGCTGCGGGCGGAAAGGCGCATGGCGCTGGCGGCCTGCATCAGCAATTCGCGGCCCTTCTCGTCGGGTGAGGCGAACTTTTCGAGTGCGTCGCCCTGCAATTCGGCGTTGGTGCGTGCGCCTGCCTTTTCTGCACGCGCAGTCTGAACCGCGCGGGCTGCAGCAACCCTTGCGGCGACTTCCGCGCTGCCCTCGGCGGGCGGGGGCAGGGCGAGGTCGGCGGCGCTCACGGGATCGACTTCGACGTGCAAATCGATGCGGTCGAGCATGGGGCCCGATACCTTGCTCTGGTAGTCGGCGGCACATTTGGGGGCGCGCGAACATGCCAGCGCGGGATCGCCGAGGTGCCCGCAGCGGCAGGGATTCATCGCCGCAACAAGCTGGACATTAGCGGGGAAGGTCACATGCGCATTGGCACGCGCGACGTCGACCGTGTTGGTCTCGAGCGGCTGGCGCAGCGAATCGAGCACGGCGCGCTGGAACTCTGGCAATTCGTCGAGGAACAGCACGCCGAGATGGGCGAGGCTGACCTCGCCCGGCTTCACCTTTAGCCCGCCGCCGGTGAGCGCGGCCATGCTCGCCGAATGATGCGGCGCGCGGAACGGGCGGGCGCGGGAGATGCGCCCTTCCTCGAGCAGGCCGGCGACCGATTGCACCATGCTCACTTCCAGCGCCTCGGAAGGAGAGAGCGGGGGGAGGATGCCGGGCAGGCAGCTGGCGAGCAGCGACTTGCCCGCGCCCGGAGGACCGATCATCAGCAAGTTGTGCCCGCCCGCAGCCGCGATCTCGAGTGCGCGCTTGGCGGTTTCCTGCCCCTTGACCTGCTTGAGATCGGGCGCGTTAGCCGGCTCCTCGACCTCTCCTTGCACCGGCTGGGGCAGCTGGCTCGTACCCTTGAGGTGATTGAGCAGGCTGGCGATATCGGGCGCGGCGAGAACCGGTACGTCGCTCGCCCATTTCGCCTCCGAGCCTTGTGCGGCAGGACACACCAGCCCCTTTTCCTGCTCGCTCGCATGGATAGCCGCCAGCAGCACGCCGGGCGAAGGCTGCACACGCGCATCGAGCGCCAGCTCGCCGACGACGACCCAGTCGTCCAATTGCTCCGCATCGGTGATCCCCATCGCCGCGAGCACCGCAAGCGCGATCGGAAGATCGTAATGCGAGCCTTCCTTGGGCAGGTCGGCCGGCGAGAGGTTGATCGTGATCCGCTTGGGCGGCAGCGCGAGGCCCATGGAGGAGAGCGCGGCGCGTACGCGCTCCTTGCTTTCGCCCACGGCCTTGTCGGCGAGGCCCACGATGTTGAAATTGGGCAGGCCCGGCGCGAGGCTGCACTGGACCTCCACGCTGCGTGCTTCCAGCCCGAGATAGGCCACCGTCCGGACCAATGCGACCACCTGAATTCCCCCCTGCTTAGAGAAGGCTCTGGCAAGAAGCGTAGCGATTGTCGAGACTTGGCCCATCCATATCGGTGCAAGGCGCCTTCAGGCTTGACCTTCGGGCCCGATTTCCTTAAGCGCGCCCTCACGAGAGCGGTCGCCCCATGCGGCGGCCCTTTTTCTGTCGGAGCGATTCGCCCGGCGTATTGTGATTTAACGAAGGATCATCCGATGAAGCGGACTTTCCAGCCCTCGAACCTCGTGCGCGCCCGTCGCCACGGTTTCTTCGCCCGCAAGGCCACCCCGGGCGGCCGCAAGGTTCTCCGTGCACGTCGCAACCGCGGCCGCAAGAACCTCTGCGCGTAATCGACTGACCGGCTGCGCTTCGGCGCGCCTGTCATCGCGATAACAAAAGCGGGCTCCCATCGGGGGCCCGTTTTGCGTATCTGCATTCCATGCACCCGAGCCTGTCCGTGATCCGCAAGCGCAGCGATTTTCTCGCCGCCAATCGCGGTGTGCGAAACGCCAAGCCCGGTTTCGTGCTGCTAACCCGTCCCAACGAGGGGAAGGGCAAGCGGTATGGCATCACCGTGACCAAGAAGATCGGCAATGCCGTGGTGCGCAATCGGATGAAACGGCGTTTCCGCGAACTCCTTTGGGCCGCGCTCCCCGAAGCGGGACTGCCCGACCACGACCATATCCTCATCGGGCGCGAAGGCGGGGTGGAACGCGATTTTGCCGCGCTGACCGAAGAACTCGCCGCTGCTCTCTCACGCGCAGCCAGCGGCGAGGGCGACCGCGCCCGCCGCGCGCATCGCAACCGGTCGCGCCGCGCATGAAGTACCCGCTCATCTGGATCGCCCGCCTGTGGCAGCTCGGTCCGAGCCGGATTTTGCCGCCTACCTGCCGCTTTACCCCCTCCTGCAGCCAGTACGCGATCGAGGCATTGCAGAAACATGGCGCAATCAAGGGTGGATGGCTCGCCCTCAAGCGGCTATTGCGCTGCCAACCCTGGGGGGGCTGCGGCCACGATCCGGTTCCTTGAGGGACCACTGTCTTGACGTAGCAACACACCCTTCCCACCTGACGAATACAATTACCACCGGGATCGACCTTGGAAAATTCACGCAATTTCGTGCTCGTGCTCACTCTCTCGCTGGCCGTCCTGATCGGCTGGCAGTGGGCGATGGACTATTTCTATCCGCAGCCCGAGGAAGTGTCCGTCACGGCCGAGAAGGTCGACACGCCCGCCGAACAGGCCGAGGTCGCCCATGCGCGCACCGGCGGTCTTCAGGACCCGACGGCAATCGCGCAGGAGGCCGCCGATCTCGAAACCGCGCTTGCCACGCCCGAGCGCGTGGCGATCGATTCTCCGCGTATAGCCGGTTCGATCAATCTGCAGGGCGCGTTCCTCGACGATGTCGTGCTCAAGGATTACGCCGCGACCACTGATGCCGACGATGACGACCCCGTCCGGATATTCTCGCCGCGCGGCACTCCGGCGCAGCAGTTTTCGCAGTTCGGTTTCCTGGTGAACGGCCAGAAAGTGTCCGACGAATCGCTCTGGTCCACCGAGGGCGGCACGCTGACACCAGATAATCCCGTCACGCTGACGCATGATGCCGGCAACGGGATCGAACTGCAGCTCACTTACAGCATCGACGACGAATACATGCTCACCATCGAGCAGGCCGTCGCGAACCGCAGCGCTGTACCCGCCGTCGTGCAGCCTTATGGCCTCGTCGGACGTACCAGCGACACCGCCAGCGCCGATTTCTTCATCGCGCATTCGGGCCCAATGGGCGTCTTCGGCGACAGCGCGAATTACGATTACGATTACGACGATATCGACGAGGCGAAGAAGGTTTCGCCCGAGGGCGCACCGAGCTGGTTCGGCTTCACCGATATCTACTGGCTGGCAGCCATGGTCCCGCAGGATGGGGCGACGCCCGATGCGACCTTCCGCTCGCTCGGCAGCAACATCTACCGCGCCGACATGATCTACGACCCGGTGACTGTGCCGGCCGGTCGCAAATACACGACGACCTCGCGCCTCTATGCCGGCGCGAAGGAATCGACCGTGCTCGATGCCTATGAGGATGCAGGGCTTGCGAAATTCGGCCTGGCGATCGACTGGGGCTGGTTCCGCTGGTTCGAGAAACCCTTCCTCTGGCTTCTCAAGAACATCTTCGAAATCGTCGGCAATTTCGGTGTGGCGATCATCATCCTGACGATCATCGTGCGCGGTTTGATGTTCCCCATCGCGCAGAAGCAGTTCGCATCGATGGCTGCGATGAAGGCGATCCAGCCCAAGATGAAGGCGCTGCAGGAACGCTACAAGGACGACCGGGTCAAGCAGCAGCAGGAAATGCAGAAGCTGTTCAAGGACGAGAAGGTCAACCCGCTCGCCGGCTGCCTTCCGCTGATCCTCCAGATCCCGATCTTCTTCGCGCTCTACAAGGTGCTCTACCTCGCGATCGAGATGCGCCACCAGGATTTCCTCTACATCAAGGATCTCTCCGCACCCGATCCGGCGACCATCCTCAACCTGTTCGGCCTGCTGCCCTTCGACCCGCCCGGCTTCCTTGCTATCGGCGTGCTTGCGGTGCTGCTCGGCCTGACGATGTGGCTGACTTTCAAGCTCAACCCCAGCACGATGGACCCGGTCCAGCAGCAGGTATTCAACATCATGCCCTGGGTGCTGATGTTCGTAATGGCGCCCTTTGCGGCCGGCCTTCTGCTCTACTGGGTAACCTCTAACATCCTCACGCTGGCGCAGCAGAAGTATCTCTATTCCAAGCACCCTGCCCTGAGGGCGGCGGCCGAGAAGGAGAAGGCCGAGAAGGCTGCCAAGGCCGCCAAGGTCGAGCTCCCGGGACGCGAGTGATGACCGACGAAGAAGCCGCCGAACTGGCCCAGCTGGAGCGGCGCGCAAACAAGCTGTTCTCGGGCCGGGTGGAGTTTCTCCTCTCGGCCCCGCAGCTCAAGTTCCTGCCCGATCCGACCGTGCCCGAGATCGCCTTTGCGGGTCGCTCGAACGTGGGCAAGAGCTCGCTCCTCAACGCGATCACCGGTCGCAAGGCCATCGCGCGCGCCTCGGTGACGCCGGGCCGCACGCAGGAACTCAACTTCTTCGAGGTGGGCGAGCCCACCCAGTTCCGTCTCGTCGACATGCCCGGTTACGGCTTTGCCAAGGCCCCGGTTAAGGTCGTCGAGAAGTGGAAGAACCTGGTGCGCACCTATCTGCGCGGACGGCAGGTGCTGGTGCGCAATCTCGTGCTGGTCGACAGCCGCCACGGGCTGAAGGATGTCGATCGCGACATGATGAAGATGCTCGATGAGGCAGCCGTGGGCTACCGCGTGGTGCTGACCAAGGCCGACAAGATCAAGGCGAGCGAGTTGGCTGCGACGGTTGAGAAGGTCGAGGCCGAGGCGAAGAAACACGTCGCTGCCTACCCGCAGATCCATGTCACCAGCGCCGAGAAGGGCATGGGGATCGGCGAGCTAAGGGCCGCGCTGCTGAAAGATGCCGGAGTTTAGGCGCGTCGTGCCCGAAAAGATCGGAAAACATCGTTGAATCGCCGGATTGGCATTCTTTTGGTTCTTCTCCTGGCGCTGCTCGCAGCCAATCTTTTCCTGCTCGCAACCCCGACAAATCACTCTCGATTATCGGTAGGTGGATCCGAATTCACAGTTCACGCTCCAGAGCGCCGAGGCGCCATCACGCGCTGGGGGGCAAACAGTTTCAGCTTCGAGATCCAAGACGGAGATCGGTGGGCTTCCGCGCCCGAAAGTAAGGGAGAGCGCGCCGAACTCAGCTCGCAAACATACGCACAACCGGGCCAGAGTATCGAGCTTGCCTACGATTTGAAGATCGTCGAGGCGGGAAGCATGGATGGCCCGGCGAGGCTCATCCTCTCCCAGTTACACGGTCCTGACCGTCCGACGCTTCCCGAAGGAGACGACTTCATTTACCCGCCGTTTGTCGTCAACCTGGAAGGGGACAAGCTGCTTTTTACGATCCGCTCCGGCACGATCGAGGCTGGGCGCGGGCCGGACCTCGTCGTCGCCGAAATACCGGCAAATCGGGGCGAATGGCAGCGTCTTCGCTATTGCGTAACGCTGGGCACCGATGCTGGCGCGGTAATCTACCAGAACGGCGAACGGGCAGGGCAATATCTGGGACCTGTCGGCTACGATGCCGGCGACCAGAACCATTACTGGAAGCTGGGTACTTACCGTTTCGACGAGACCGGGGTCACCAGGGCCGACTTCCGGAATATTTCCGTGAGGCTCAAGAATTCATGCGATCTCCAAGTGCCTGTGGCAGGGCAATCCTAAGTCGCGAACTGCATCAAGCGCAGCGCTGCTGAAAGAAGCTGGCGCCTGATTGCGTTCGCTCAGCGGTCAATCTGACATCGATTATGGCCCGAACTGGGTGGAAAGCGATGGTCGACTTTCCACCCATTAGGGAATCTTACAGTATGAAATCGCCTGCGCTGAGATCCATCTGGCCGTCGAGGCGGATGTAGAGATCGGCGACGCCGTCGCCGTCGACGTCCATTTCCACGATGGTGCTGGTGCTGGTCTGGAAATAGCGCAGCTCACCCGCCGTCTGGCTGAAGGCCGAGGTGCCGATGAAGGCGAAGTTCTGGTCGCCCTCGGCAGTGCTGTCGGCATCGACATTGCGCAGGTTGATCCGATCGCCGTCCGACTGGCTGAAGTCGGTGATGATATCGGCGATGGCAAGCCGCGTGCCAAGCTCCGCCGCGTCCATGAAAATGAAGCTGTCGGCGCCCGCGCCGCCGGTCATCGTGTCGCTGCCCTTCTCGCCATAGAGCCGGTCGTTGCCATCGCCGCCGTCGAGCGTGTCGTTGCCCGTGCCGCCATAGACCTGGTCATCGCCGCCCATGCCGTGGAGCACGTTGACCCCGCCGACACCGCGCACGATGTTGTCGAGCCCGTTGCCGGTCCCGTCGTAATCGCCGGTGCGCATCCGCAACTTTTCGAGGTTGTCGCCCAGCGCATAGTCAATTCCGGCAATCACGCCGTCATTGCCCTCGCCGGCAAGCTCGAGCACGCTATCGCCCGCATCATCAACGAAATAGATGTCGTCGCCGGTGCCGCCGACCATCTCGTCATTGCCGGCCCCGCCGATCAGGGTGTCATTGCCGTCCTGGCCATAAAGACGGTCGTCGCCATCGTCGCCATAGATGCGATCCTTGCCGTCCTGGCCATAAATGCGATCATCGTCGCTGCCGCCCCAGGCCCGGTCATTGCCCTCTTCCAGCACAAGCACGTCCCGCCCGCCGTAGCCATAGACACGGTCGTCGCCATCCCCGGCATCAACGCGGTTTGCCCCGTCGTCACCTACAAGACGGTCACGGAAACCCGAGCCGACCAGGTTCTCGATCGAGACGAGCGTATCGATCCCGGCCGAAAGCGTGTCCTGTGCCCCTGCCGCACGCAGGTTTATGAAAACGCCGCCAGCCGCATCCGCATAGCTCGCGCTATCGCTGCCAGAGCCTCCATCGAGGAAATCGTCACCGATCCCGCCGTCCAGGAGATCGACACCGGCTTCGCCATAGAGAAGGTCGTTGCCGATCGCCCCGTAGAGCCGGTCGTTGCCGTCACCGCCGTGGATCTCATCGTCATTGCCATTGGTCTGCAGGACCGTGACCGAAAGATCGTCGCCATGGATTAGGTCATCGCCGCCATAGCCATAGATCTCGTCGTTCCCTTCGGAACCCTTGAGGAAATCCTTGTCGGCACCGCCTTGCACCAGCTCGGAATAGTAATTTCCGGCGAAATACATGCCGATGCCAGACTGCTGGAGGATATCCGAAAGCGCTATGCCAGGCGCATAAAAACCGAGATTACCGGCGCTTGTCAGTCCGGTCACATAGCCATTGACGTCGATCGACAAATTCCAAACGGGGAATGCCGATATGTCGAATTGGTCGGTCCCGGTCGTGAAGTCGGGGACGTACCAATAGGATCCCTGCGCAATGTCGCCGGCATGGTCATAGACATAGAGGTCAGCACCGGCCTCACCGTAGATGTAGCCGCTCGCTGCACCCAGATGGAAAATGTCGTTACCGTCCCCGCCGTAATAACTGTGCGACCAGAAGCTGGGGAGGCCATCTGTCCCTGGCCGATAGTCCCAACCGGCGGTGTAGACCGTGTCATCTCCGCCATACAGCGAATGGTAGGCCCCTGTATTCGAGATATCGTCGATCAGGGTTTCGGAGAATTCAGAGCCGAGAATGTAGACGGCCTCGACGCTATCCAGGACGACACCGAAGGACGAGAGGTCCGTAACGTCGATGACCAAAGGAATGCTTGTCAGAAGTTCTACGAAAAAGTCGTCATCGCCGTCGCCGCCATCGAGCTGATGGGTACTTCCATCATCGGAATAGGAAACCCAGAAATAATCATTCCCGGTTCCACCAAATACCTGGTTATTTCCGCCATAGAGGTAGAAATTGTCATTGTCCGCGTCACCGTGGATTGCATTCTCGCCTGCATAAATCTGGAAACCGTCATTCCCGGACCCGCCGTGGGCGACGCTGCTACCTCCTATCGAGCGGTCCCAATAATCCCCGATGCTGATCCAGTCGTCGCCATCGCCCCCCTCGAGCCAGTCGTCGTCGCCGCCACCGAAAATATTGTCATCGCCCTGGCCGCCGAAAATCTCGTCATTTCCGCGCTGACCCGACAGCGAATCATTGCCAAGTCCCCCGGTGAGGATGTCGTCGCCATTGCCACCGACCAGGTTGTCTTCGTCCCCGCCACCGAACAACTCGTCCTCGCCGTCGCCGCCGTAAAGGATATCTGCGCCATCTCCTCCGCTGAGTGAATCATTTCCCAATCGGCCGTAAATGGTGTCCGCGCCTGCGAGGCCGTCGATCACGTCGCGCCCACCTATCCCCAATATCGTATCGTTACCGGCGAAGCCTGTCTGGGTCAGAGTATGGGTGTGATTGTCCCACGACCATGATGCCACCTGGTTTCCATCCGCCGTATCGTCGCCATAGAGATACTGGATGGCTTCGATATCGAGAGGGCCGAGTTGGTCTGCGAAACCCGTGTGGGTATAGGACATGACCGTATTTGCGCGGTTGTCGAGCTCGGTATCCAGGATGGGATCACCCTCGAAAGGGTGTTTCAGGCCGACCGCGTGGCCGATTTCGTGAAGGATAACCGCATATCCGCCGGCTGCCGTATCGTCGAGAAAGACGTCGGAGGCGAAATTGGAATCGTAGTTCGTCGGGTAATAGGCGAACCCGGCAGCACCTCCGCCGAGCGCAGGGAAAAACGCCAGGTCGAACACATAGAAATTCATGTCGCCCATGCCCGAAGGCACTTCGAAGGCGGTCAGGCCACTGGCGTCGGTAAACTCGGCAATCGCCTGCCGGATCAGCGTGGCCTGTTCTTCCGTGAATTCCTGGAAGGTGTCGATCTGTTCCTGGCTCAGGGTCGGCAGGAGATAATCGGGAATCTGGCTAGCCAGCGAATAGCTGAAGAATGCGCCAAGGCCCGGAGCCATGCTCATGGAACTGCCTGAGATGAGCGAGGTGTAGTCGGATACCGTGGCCATGGCTTCGAGCGAAAGGACGAAGCCGTCCCCCATCGCCGCGCTTGTGCAGCAGGCCGTGCATCCGCAGGCAGGTGCGGGGCCGTGTGAAAACGATTGCTCGTTGCCGGAAACGGAAAGCAGCTGGAACTGCGTCATCAGGTCATGACTTTCCCGGGCAAGCTGCCTTCCCGATGCTTCGGCAATCAGCTGCTTTCCCTGAATTTCGGTATCGAACCACACGCCCATATAGCCCCCCATTGCGCTTACCCGCATTCGTGCGGCATCGCGCAAAGATTACCCGCGCCCAGAACGCGGTCACACCTCCGGTTGTGATTATTTTTAACGAACCCTCTCACAACCCTATTGCGCGCAGGGTGATAAGGCAAGGCGACGCCGGTACCCTGCCGACGTCGCTCTGTCTCCGGCACACTAGAGCACGAAGTCGCCCGCGCTGAGATCCATCTGCCCGTCGAGGCGGATGTAGAGATCGCCGACGCCGTCGCCGTCCACGTCCATTTCCACGATGGTGCTGGTGCTGGTCTGGAAATAGCGCAGTTCGCCTGCCGTCTGGCTGAACGCCGAGGTGCCGATGAAGGCGAAGTTCTGGTCGCCCTCGAGGTTGATGTTGGCATCGACATTGCGCAGGTTCATCCGGTCGCCGTCCGACTGGCTGAAGTCGGTGATGATATCGGCGATGGCAAGCCGCGTGCCCAGCTCGGCTGCATCCATGAAGATGAAGCTGTCGGCGCCCGCGCCGCCGGTCATCGTGTCGCTGCCGTTCTCGCCATAGAGACGGTCGTTGCCATCGCCGCCGTCGAGCGTGTCGTTGCCCGTGCCGCCGTAGATGCTGTCATCGCCGCCCATGCCGTGGAGCACGTTGACCCCGCCGACACCGCGCACGATGTTGTCGAGCCCGTTGCCGGTCCCGTCGAAATCGCCGGTGCGCATGCGCAGGATCTCGACATTGTCGCCCAGCGTATAGTCGAGCCCGGCGATCACGCCGTCATTACCCTCGTCGGCCAGCTCGAGCACGCTGTCGCCCGCATCGTCGACGAAATAGATGTCGTTGCCGGTGCCGCCGACCATCTCGTCATTGCCGGCCCCGCCGATCAGCGTGTCGTCATCGGCCTGGCCGTAGAGACGGTCGTCGCCATTGTCGCCATAGATGCGGTCGTTGCCGTCCTGGCCGTAGATCCGGTCATCGTCTGCGCCGCCCCAGGCGCGGTCCCGGCCTGTGTCGAGCACGATGACATCGTTGCCGCCATGGCCGTAGACACGGTCGTCGCCATCCCCCGCATCGACGCGATTTGATCCATCGTCGCCTTCGAGGCGGTCACGGAAATCCGAACCGACCAGGTTCTCGATTGCTACCAGAGTGTCGATGCCGGCCGAAAGCGTGTCCTGCGGACCACCTGCAAGCAGCCGCACGAAAACGCCAGCAGAAGCGGTGGAGTAGGACGCGGTGTCTTCTCCAGCATCCCCGATCAGGATATCGTCCCCGGCGCCGCCTATCAGCGTGTCGTTACCCGTGCCGGCATCGATCGTGTCGTTACCGCCCAGGCCGTTGATGATATCGTTCCCGCCGAGGCCGTAGATGAAATCGTTTCCGCTGCCGCCAGAGATTTCTTCATCCTCTGCAGTTCCGCTTATCTCCTCGCCGCCCACAGACGAGTAGTAACCCTGGACGAAGTCCCGGTCGTTTTCTTCGGCATCCCAAGTGACCACGAACCCGTTGTCCGCGAGCGCCGACATTTGAAAATCGGCCGGGTCGATCTGGCCTGTAGCCATGGTGATGAGGGGACCGTCGGCATTGCCGGCAGCATCGTATCGTTGGGCGTGATAGATGTATTCGCCGAAATTATCGTAGTTCCATGCAACTACGAAGCCCCCGTCCGAGGTCCCGATAACAGAAGCCTCTGTAAAAACGGCCGCAGGCGAAGTGTTGACATAGAACTTGCTGCCGACTGTCTGGCCGTTGCTGTCGAAAAGCGCTGCACCGATATTGCCATTTCCGGTTGCCCAGACTGTTACGAAGCCTCCGCCCTCCAAGCTTGCGACATCCGGTGCGGCGAAATAATCCGGGCTGGTGCCCAGCAAGGTCGTGCTTATCGCGGTGCCATCGGCCGAATAGCTGCGCACGTAGTTCTGATAGGTCCAGATGTCCGCGACTTCGTCATAGACATCGATCTGCCAGCCTATCGCAAATCCGCCTCCTGCGAGCCCCGTGATACTGATGTCGTATGAGTTTGGAATCGAGATGGTGTTGCCCACAGCGTTGCCCAGATGGTCGAAGATCCGGACTCCAGCACTCCAATCGGAATAATCCTGGTAGCTGACGACGAACCCGCCGCCCTCCAGCGAAGTGATATCCATCGCGTAAACCGATCCGCCGCCCTCGAGCAGCTCGAAATTCAGCCCGATGCGGTTGCCCGACGAATCAAGGAGCTGTGCGTAAATCTCCTCTTCGTAGAGTTCGTAGCCATATTCCGGATCGTAACCTGCGACCGATTCCTTGGTCCAGACGACAAGCACATTGCCGTTGGCAAGGACGGTTACTTCGGGATTGTCGTCTTGAGCCACAGTCGACAAATTGACCTGGAACGCAGGCGTAGTGGGCTGCCCCGATGCATCGTAATAGATGATGTAGATTTCGTCGTCACCGTCGCCCCCTGGATCGCTGTTGCGATTGTAAGCAACGACGAAACCCCCATCGAGCAGGGTCGCAACGGAAGGATCCTCCGCCGAATAGGTTAGACCATTATCGACGACGAAAATATCACTGGTACTCATGAGAACGACCCCCGAAAAACCTATCAAAAACAGAATGAATTGATATCGTCGGGCCTTACATTGCCGTCTCTGGCCCCACATCACCCATTCGGGTTATGGTTCGCGATCAGCCTGCATTTTTAGACAGGACACCTATTGCGCGGACGACCGCGGCGATCTCGGCCTGCCTGGTGCATCCGAGCCGGGCAGCCGCATCGCGGACCTGTACCTTTATGGTCTCGCGCGAAACGCCGCGGACTTTGGCCATCTGCTCGATGGTTCGTCCCTCCGCCAGTCCCATCGCGACGGCAGCCTGGGCAGAGCTGAGGCCAAACAGGCCGCTCAGGCGCGCTGGTGTATCGGGCGACATTGCGGAGGGGTCGCGCACAACCAGCATCGCGCCCCTTGTCGTCGCATCGATCGGCATGGGCAGGATGTCGAGGGTCAGGGGAACATCGTCTTCCCGCGCGATCGCTATCAGCGCGGGAGCCGGGGACGGGGATGTCGCGCGGGCCAACCCGTCTTCGATTGCACGGGCGCTTTTGCCGACAATGCCGATACGGCCCCACTTCACGATGAATAGGGATGATGCCTGCAGCAAAGCCTCCCCGGCCGCATTCGCGCGAAGAAGTCGTCGCTTGCTGTCCACGATAAGGGTTGCCACGGGGCTGGCATCGGCCAAGGCGCCAGCCAGTTCGCGGCTGCTTTCCAGCTGCGCCAACTGGGCACGCAACGCCACCGCCCTGCCGACATGCGGCGCGATACGGGCCAGCGCACGCTTGCCGGCGGTCGAGAAACCCTGCGACGACTTTCCGCGGTGGATGGCGAGCGATCCCTTGCCGTGCGGGGAGCTCCCGGAAATCGACAGGGCGCGAAACGTATCGTCGCCGATTTTCCTGAAGAACTCGTTGTAGAGGCGACTTTTGCTGTAGCGTTCATCCGAGACCAGCTCGGCATTGTCGATCAGGACATTGGCGCGGAAATTGGAAAGGTTTGAAAGTGTCCAAGGATCCTCGGCCGCATAATCCCTGAGATAGCTCTCGATGTCGCTCTCCGCGAAATAACCGTTGTGCCCGAGGAAGCGCTGCGCGCCATCGGTATAGACCCAGCCGACGACAGCCGACCTGCCGCCGGCGATGGACGCCAGTTTGCCGGGCAAGTGGGCAAATGCCTCGTCATCGAAAAGCGCGTCGTAGATCTCCTCGCTGCGCAACCTGCGTCTCTCCTGACCTGAACGAGTAGGGAAAGATGGTCTAGGCTGCTGAAAGTCAACCAAATTCGGAGCAATGATCTCCGAGGCGGGATTTCACGTCGCAAACAGCATCGCGTCGTCGGCGAAGGCTTTCATCTCCAGCGCGTTGCCGCTGGGGTCGCGAAAGAACATCGTTGCCTGTTCGCTCGGCTGGCCCTTGAAACGGATCGTGGGTTCGATGGCGAACTCCACTCCTGCCGCCACCAGCCGGTCGGCGAGCGCCTGCCAGTCCTCCATCGCCAGCACCACGCCGAAATGGGGGACGGGGACATCGTGGCCGTCGACCGGGTTGCTCGCCCGGTCGCCCGCCTCGCCGCCAAGGTGCGCGACGATCTGGTGGCCGTAGAAATCGAAGTCGATCCATTCCTCGCTGCTGCGACCCTCGGCACAGCCCATCAACCCTCCGTAGAAGGCGCGGGCCTCGGCAAGGTCGCGGACGGGGAAGGCGAGGTGGAAGGGGCGCAGGCTCATGGCGTTCGTCTAGCGGCAATGACGTTCGTCGCATAGCCATCCCGTTCAGGCTCGACACGCCCAAGCTGAACCTCTACCGGCCTTTGCATACGCAGGGGAAGCGCATGAAGATCATCATCGGCAACAAGAACTATTCGAGTTGGTCGCTGCGCGGCTGGCTTGCGGCCAAGCAATCGGGTCTCTCCTTCGAGGAGATCACCGTGCCGATGGGCGGCGAGGCGTGGGACGAATTGAAACAGGACGATAGCGGCACGCAGCCCTCGCACGGCAAGGTCCCGATCCTGTGGGACGGCGACAATGTGGTGTGGGACAGCCTCGCCATCCTCGAATATCTCGCCGACAAGGTCGGGCGCGACCGCTTCTGGCCCAAGGATGAAACCGCGCGCGGCATGGCGCGGTCGATGGTGGCGGAAATGCACTCCTCCTACTTCGCGCTGCGCGGCGAATGCCCGATGAACGTAAGGAAGCGTTTCGACGGTTTCGAGCCGAGCGAGGCGTGCAGGGCGGACATCCTGCGCATCCTGTCGCTATGGGCGGAAGCGCGCAGCCGCTTCGGCAATGGCGGACCGTATCTCTTCGGCACCTTCGGCGCGGCGGACGTGTTCTTCGCCCCCGTCGTCAGCCGTTTCATCAGCTACCAGATCCCCGTCCCGGGCTTTGCCGCCGCCTATATGCAGGCCATGTGGGAGCACGAATGGATGCAAGGGTGGGTCGAGGCATCGGAAAACGAAGAATGGGTCATCGAACAGTACGAAACCGTTTCCTGACGCTGGTCGCGGCGTGCCTCGCGCTATTGCCCGCGCCCGCCATGGCCTGGGGCGAGTTCGCGCATCGCACCACGGCCAGTATCGCGATGGAGAACGTCTCGCCCGGCACGGCGCGCAAGATCGCGCGGCTGCTGGAAGCCGCACCGCAGCTCGGCGTGCCCGACTGCCCGCTCGCCACGCTGGAGGACGCGGCCTACTGGCCCGATTGCATCCGCAAGGATTATTGGCGCTGGGGCTATACCTTCGCCTGGCACTATCGCACCGCGCCGGTGTGCGAGGCCTATAACCCGCGCGCCAATTGCTCGGGCCAGAACTGCATCCTTGCCCAGATCGAGCGCAACCAGCGCATCCTTGCCGACGAGGGCCTGCCGGCCAATGTCCGGCTCGAGGCGCTGGTCTTCCTCGTCCACTTTATCGGCGATGTGCACATGCCGCTCCATTCGGGCGACCATGAGGATCGCGGCGGCAACGATATCGAGGCCGCCTATGGCATTGCACCGGGCCTCAACCTGCACTGGATCTGGGACGGCCCGCTGGCAGAGCGCGCGATAACTTCTTCGCCCGTCCCGCTGGTGCGCCGCTATACTGCTGCAGAGCGCGAGGAACTCGGCGGTGGCACTTCGGCAGACTGGGGCCGCGAAAGCTGGGAGACGAGCCGCGATTTCGTCTATCCCAACGCCTTCGACCGCCCTGCCTGCGAGGGCGAGGATTATGCCGACGAAACCGCGCTGACGCAGGAGGACATCCTCCGCGCCATCCCGATCTCGCAGCGCCGCGTCACGCAGGCGGGCATTCGCATGGCCGAATATCTCGACGCGGCCTTCGCGCCGGGGCCATTGCCGGAGCCGGAACGCTAGAAGTCGCTGCCGTCTTTGCGGTGGAAACCGCGACCATTGGTCAAATGCATGTCGATATCGGGATAGTGGCAATCGCTCGAAGCCGGCCTGCCGATCACAACATACACGCAACGCTGGTCGCTGCGGTTCTGGATGACATGACCGTTGCCATCGCCCTTGGGGAAGGCGGAAATGTCTCCCGGGAACATGATCGTATCGCCGCTATCGTCGACCAGCGTGCCTTCGCCCTCGATCATGACAAGCAACTCGTCTTCTTCCTCGTGCCAGTGGCGCTGCGCGGACCATGCGCCCGGTTCCAGCACCACATGGCTTGCTCCAAAATCGGTGAGACCCGATGCGGGAGCGAGCCTGCGGTAATGGCGCCCCTGGACCGCGCCCGCATATTCGGGCGGATATCCCGTCGCATTGGTCTGGGGGATGGCGTCGAGATCGAGCTTGGGCATTGGCGCACACTCCTGCTAGCGCGATGACAATGACTCAGGTTCTCGATCTCGCCAAGCGGTTGATGTCCGCGAAAAGCGTCACCCCTGCCACCGGCTCCGTGTTCGACGAGATGGAGGCCATGCTCGCACCGCTCGGCTTCGAAGTGACCCGCTTCACCCGCGGCGACGGGGCTGAAGGGACGCCCGAAGCGCCGGTCGAAAACCTCTTCGCGATCCGCAAGGGGCCGGAAGGTTCGAAGCACTTCTCCTTCGCGGGGCACCTCGACGTGGTACCTCCCGGCGGCGGCTGGGCTTCGGACGCATTCGAGCCCGAAGTGCGCGGCGACCTCCTCTACGGACGCGGCGCGGTCGACATGAAAGGCTCGATCGCCTGCATGGTCGATGCAGTGGCGGCCGTTCCGGCAGAGGCAGGCACGATCAGCTTCATCATCACCGGCGACGAAGAAGGCCCTGCGCTTCACGGCACGCGCGCGCTGATCGATTTCATGCGCGAGGCGGGACACCAGCCAGACCTGTGCCTCGTCGGCGAACCCACCAGCGTCAACCGCCTAGGCGACATGATGAAGATCGGGCGGCGCGGCTCGGTCAATATCTGGCTCGAGGTCGAGGGAACGCAAGGCCACGTCGCCTATCCGCACCTTGCCGATAATCCCATCCCCAAGCTGGTCGCCATGCTCGCCGAACTCGACGCTCTGGTGCTCGATGAAGGCAACGACTGGTTCCAGGCGTCCAATCTCGAGATCACCGATCTGGAAGTCGGCAACCAGGCGCACAACGTAATTCCGGAAAGGGCCGAAGCGCGCATCTCGATCCGCTTCAACGACGAGCATTCGGGAGCCTCGCTGTCGGAAATGGTCATGGCCATCGCCGAAAGGCACGGGGGCGTCGCAAAACCGATCATCTCGGGCGAGCCCTTCCTGACGCCTCCCGGCGAATTCAGCGACATCATCGCCAACGCAGTGAAGGCGGAGACCGGCCTCGATCCCGAGCCGAGCACGACCGGCGGTACCTCGGACGCCCGCTTCCTGCGCGCCGTGTGCCCGGTGATCGAATTCGGCCTCGTCAACGCGACCATGCACAAGCGCGACGAGGCGGTAGCCATCGAAGACCTTTCCACGCTAAGCCGCATCTACGCGCGCATCGCCAAGAACGCGCTGGCATAAATCAAAGGGACGTGAGGGGACACACATGCTGAGGACCTGGTTCGAAATTCCGCTGTGGCAGCGCGTGCTGACCGCGCTCCTGCTCGGCGTGCTCACCGGCTATGCCTGGGGCCCCGAAGCGGAAAGCATCAAGTGGATCGGCGACTTCTTCATCAAGTCGATCAAGATGCTGGTGGTCCCGCTGATCTTCTTCAGCCTTGTCGCAGGCGTTGCTGCCATCGGGGATTTGAGAAAGCTCGGCGCCGTCGGTGGGCGGGCGATGCTGCTCTTTATCGTCACCGGCCAGATCGCCGTGTGGCTGGGCCTCGCTCTCGGCACTTTCGTCCAGCCGGGCGCGGGCGTCGACACCAGCGCGATCCAGAAGGGCGTGACGCCCGAACCCAACCCGACCACCGCGGTCGACATGATCCTGTCGATCGTGCCCGAAAGCCCGGTGCAGGTGATGGCCGATGTGGCGGTGCTCCCGCTGATCGTATTTTCCATGCTGATCGGCATCGGCATATTGATGGCCGGCAAGGATGGCGAGCCGGTCCAGAAGATCTTCGATAGCGGCGCAGTGGTGATGCAGAAGGTCACGATGATCGTGATGGAGCTGACCCCCTTCGGCGTCTTTGCGCTGATGGCATGGGTGGCGGGCACGCTCGGCATCGACGCGCTGATCAGCCTCGCCAAGCTGGTCGGGCTCAACTATCTCGGCTGCCTGCTGATCATCGGCGTGATCTACGGCAGCATGATCAAGTTCCTCGCCAAGCTGCCGGTGCGAGACTTCTTCCGCGGGATCATCGACGCGATGGCGGTGAGCTATTCGACCGCCTCCTCGAACGCCACGCTGCCCGTGACCCTGCGCTGTGCGGAGCGGAACCTCGGCGTCTCGAATTCGGTGGCGAGCTTCGTCATTTCGCTCGGTGCGACGATCAACATGAACGGCACCGCGATGTATCTCGGCCTCGCCACGCTGTTCGGCGCACAGATCTTCGGCGTCGACTTGTCGATGGGCGACTACTTCCTGATCTCGATCCTAGCCACGCTGGGCGCTGTGGGCGCAGCGGGCATCCCGGGCGCGGGCCTGATCATGATGGCCTTGGTCTTCGGCGCGGTCGGCGTGCCGCTGGAAACGATCGCCTTCGTCGCCGGTGTCGACCGGATCATGGACATGATGCGCACCACCACCAATGTCAGCGGCGATGCCGCGGTGGCGACCACCGTGGCGGTGATGACGGGCGAGATCGATACCGTGGAGATGATCTCGGCGGACGATGTCTGAGAGGGAAGTTCGATGAGAGCACTAAGCCTGACCGCTGCAGTGGTCTTTGCGATGTCGGCCGGTCCTGTATTGGCCGGACCATCGCCGGAGAGCTCGCCTTCGGCTGGGACGGAAGCAGCTTTTGCGAATAGCGCAGAGGATGTGATGACCCTTTGGCTGCGAGCACGCGAAAGGGGCGATGCCGAGGCCATGACCGGATTCTATGAGAAAGACGGCAAGCACTCGACCGCGCGCACTTTTGCGGGGCACGCCGAAATCCTGCCGATGTTCGAACATAGTCTTGCTACCGTCGACAGTCTCATATTGCTGGACCGACACCTTGTCACACAAGGCGATTACGCTTTCGAAACGGGGGTCGTACGTCAGCAGGGCGTCATCGAAGGCCAGAGGTTGCAGCTCGACGCCGAATACGTCGCAGTACTGGCAAGTCAGGAAGACGGCACTTGGCTAATCAGGCACCTCATTGGCGGTAATGTGAAAATGGGCCCGGTCGCTTCGGACTAGTACGACCGCTGACAAGGATTCTGGACTTGTCAGGTGAGATCGGCCCAGAGCCTACTACTGTCGTTCGAATACCAGCACGCTATCGCCCGTAAGCACGAGCGAATTGCCGCCCTGCGTCAGAGCGGCGGGTGGTTCGGAAAAGAGTACCTTCTCGGCTTTTTCCTGGAGCTCCCGGTCGGCATCGAAGCGCGGGTGGCACCCTGCTGCGGTTATGATCGCATTCCCGATCTCGATGCGTGTGCCGGCCACTGTGTAGTCCGTCAGGAAGCTGTTGCAGGCGATCGCTCCGCGCACATTGCCGTCGGCTCGGAATTCGAGCGAAATTGCATTGGCGATCGGGTGATTGTCGATCCTCGCCAGCTCCCAATTGCCGATGAGCGAAGCCTGGTCGATTGCGCGATCGGCGACGGGAAGGGGTGTCACGCATGCGCTGAGCAGGAATGCGCAGGCGGCCGTTGCTGCCATGTAAGCTTTCATGTCGAACAGAACCGCCGCCGGGCGGGATGGGTCCGGGATCGAGGGTGTTTGCAACACGCTTGGAGGACGCGCGAACCTTGCGGTGACCTGGGTGGGCAAACGATTTCCGGGGGACGACCTTGAGGGATCAGGTCACGGTCCGCCGATAGAGATGCCAGGTCGCGTGGCCGAGCACGGGCAGCACGACGAACAGCCCGACGAACAGCGGCAGGATCGCGGCAAACAACGCCAGGGCAATCATCACTGCCCACAGCAGGAGAACGGCGAAGTTGTTTCCCAAAGCCTTGAAACTGGCGATGATCGCCGTGATGAAATCGACATCGCGGTCTACGAGCATGGGCAGGCTCATGACGGTCATGGCGTAGAACAGGAAGGCGATACCGGCGCCCACGGCCCCGCCGAATGCAAGCATCGTCAGCCCGGTGGTCGAGCGCAGGAATACCATTCCTTCGCCAAGGCCCGCCGACGCAGAAAAGATCGCGAAAATCATATGCGCAATGATGACCCAGAAGGCGAAGCCGACGAAGATAATACCGCCGATCAACAGCAACTGGTGATCGCCGCGTCCGCCAAGCGCGCCCAAGATCGCGGGCCAGCCCATCTCCATGCCGCGATCGCGTCGGCGACTTACTTCGTAAAGGCCGACCGCGGTGAAGGGTGCGAGCAGCGGGAAGCCTGCAACGGCAGCGATCAGCCAAACTGCCTCGCCGCGCACCATGAACAGGTAATACAACACCACGCCGGAAAATGCGTAGAACGCTGCGAAGAACAGACCGTATTGCGGTTTGGCCAGAAAATCGCGCCATCCTGCCGCTAGCGCAGCGAAAAGATCGCGCGTTGTCAGGTTATCCGCAATCGCGATGTCGGTCCCGGCTATCCCCGCTCCCATGTTTTCTCTCCCTCCGCGTAAATTTGCCGCAGGTCGGGTGGCGGTTCAAGCAGCATGCGCCCCAACGCTAGATCGAACTGAGCGCCGTCATCAGTACAATAACCGCCATCGCCACGATGATCACCGAACCGATCGTCCAGAAGGTCGCGCGGATGTCGTGGATCTGGCCGGTGGCGTAGGCGAGAAAGTGGAATATCCGCGAGATCGCGTAGCCGTAGAAGAGCCACTGCGCGAGAACGAGGCCCGGCCCGGTCAGCACGAACAGCAGGCCGACCACGAGGAAGAACGGGATGTTCTCGAGGTGGTTGGCCATGATCCGGCGATAGCGCTCGACCGGCTCGAACGCGCCAACCTGGCCCTCTGCCGGAACGGGATTGAGCGGTGTCTTCTTGGCATCTTCGGGCGCGCGGTAGCCCGCCTTGTGCCGCATCATCTGGATCACGGTGATCCACGCGGTCGCCACTGCCAGCAGCACCATCGCACTCGCCGCCAGCGCATAGGCGGCGAAAACCGGGCTATCGAAAGTCAGCATGTATCCCACAGGTTGCCGCGATCATTCCGGAGATTCGGTTTCCGCGGCCACGGCTTCGTTATTCTCCTGCGCTGTGTCCGGCGCGCAGTTTTCTGCACAAATGGTCGTGCGCGACGGAGTGAATCCGCCGCTGACCCGAATGCGCGTCCCGCTCTGCATCTCGTAGGTTTCGGTATCGCTATAAGCGAGCGCGTCGCCGCTATCCTGGATGGCGTAGACCGCGCTTGCATTTCCGCCGCGCCCGCGTCCGCGTCCACGCGCACGAACCCGTTGGGCCGCGCGTCTCGTATTCCTTCGCGGGGTGGTCTGGATCGCCCGTGTCGCACCATCGAGGCTGCCCCTGATCGCTCCGCCTAGGCGGCTTTGCGCGCGCGCCTGGCCCGAGCTTCCCGACAGGATCACGCCAGTTTCTACAGCATCCTGCGCCGATGCGGGCGCCGCCGCGCAGGCCGCAGCGCCCAGCGAAAGTCCCGCAATAAATACCGTGATACGCATCGCATTCCCTCCCCGAAATACGGCTGTGATGATGCGCTTTCCGGGGCGATTTCGCAAGTCGGCGGCTAGGATTTGCGCTTTGGCTTCTCCAGCACCTTCTTCTTGTAGCTGCACAAATCCACCACCGGACAGCGCCAGCATTCGGGCGTGCGCGCCTTGCAGGTATAGCGGCCATGCAGGATCAGCCAGTGATGCGCACCCAACCGGAAGGGCTGGGGCACGCGCTTTTCCAGTTTCGCCTCGACCTGCTCGGGCGTCTTGCCTTTCGCGAGGCCGGTCCGGTTTCCGACCCGCAATATATGCGTGTCGACCGCAAAGGTCTCCTGACCGAACCAGCAGTTGAGGACGACATTGGCCGTCTTGCGACCCACGCCCGGCAAGCGGACCAGGTCCTCGCGCGTATCGGGAACCTCGCCGCCATATTCGTCGACCAGCAATTGGCTAAGCGCGATCACGTTCTTGGCCTTGGAATTGAACAGGCCGATCGTCTTGATGTGCTCCTTGAGGCCGTCTTCGCCCAGTTCAATCATTTGTGCAGGCGTTGTGACCTCGGCAAATAGCGCGCGGGTGGCCTTGTTCACCCCCACGTCGGTTGCCTGAGCGGACAGGGCGACGGCCACCACCAGCTGGTAGCAATTGCCATATTCCAGCTCTGTCTCGGGTGAGGGATTGTCCTCGGCAAGCCGCCGGAAGAACTCGAAAATCTGGTCATTTGTCATCTGGGACGGTGTCTTATCCCGGCGCGCAGGAACGGCAAGGCCGCAACTAGCCAGACTGCCGAGAAAACCGCCAGTGCCGGCATGAACAGGTGCCAGCGCTCGGGCTCGATCACCAGTGGCCCCCAGCTCGCCAGGAGCGCGCCGATCATCGCGGCAAAGATCAGGCGCGAGGGGATTTTCCCGAGGATTCTCGAGGCCTTGCTCCAATAGAGGACCGGCAATGCAATGGCGGCGATTGCGCCGAGCCATAGCGGCGGATGATATCCCGGGATGGCCCCGGGAAAGGCGATGGAATATCCGGAAAAGAGCAGGACGAATCCCAGCAGAACGCCGCCCAAGGCGGCGAAAAGCTTCACAGGCCGAGCACCTGGTCCATCGTGTAGCGCCCTTCATCGCGCCCGCGCAGCCACTCCGCCGCACGCACAGCACCGCGGGCAAAAATTGCCCGGTTCTCCGCGCTGTGCGAGAGGGTAATGCGCTCTTCGTCACCGGCCAGGATGACGCTGTGCTCTCCGGCCACGGTACCACCGCGAAGGCTTGCAAATCCGATCGCTCCGTCGGATCGCGCGCCGGTATTGCCATCACGCCCGCGTTCGGAATTGTCCGCCAGAACAATACCGCGCCCTTCCGCGGCAGCCTCGCCCAGCAACAGGGCAGTGCCCGAGGGCGCGTCCACCTTGCGGCGGTGGTGCATCTCGAGGATCTCGATATCCCAGTCGCTGTCGAGCCGCTTCGCCGCCTCGCGTACGAGATGCGCCAGCAGCGTGACGCCTAGCGAGGTATTGCCCGTCTGCAGCACAGGGATGGCCCGTGCCGCCTGGTCGATCGCGGCATGGTGCTTGTCGCCGAGGCCGGTCGTTCCGATGACGATGGGAATGCCCGCACCGACCGCAGCATGGAGATTGCTTTCAAGCGCGCCCGGGGCGGAAAAATCGACCAGCACGTCCGAGACATCGGCCAGCTTGCTAACATCGTCGCCCTTGTCCGCGCCGCCGGCATAATCGTGACCCGAGGCCTCGATTACGTCGCGCAGCGCCTCGCCCATTGCGCCCTTCGAACCGATTACGCCGATGTTTGCCATTGTGTTTCCCTGTGTTTGCGTGGTTCATGGCCCCTATGAACGACATCCGCAACATCGTCGTCCTTACCGGGGCGGGCATTTCGGCAGAGAGCGGGATCGATACCTTCCGCGATGCCGGAGGGCTATGGGAGCAACACCGGGTCGAGGACGTCGCCACGCCAGAGGGGTTCGCGCGTGATCCGGAACTGGTCCAGCGCTTCTACGATGCGCGGCGCGAAGCAGTGCGGACAGTTACGCCCAACCCGGCGCACGAAGCGCTCGCGCGGCTCGATGCCGGGTGGGAGGGGCACCTGCTCATCGTCACGCAGAATGTCGACGACCTCCACGAGCGCGCAGGGGCGAAACGTGTGCTGCATATGCATGGCGAATTGCTGAGCGCGCTGTGTGCGAAATGCCAGGCGCGGCACGCCTGGAGCGAGCCGCTCATCGATCGCCCAGCCTGTCCGGGATGCGGCGAGCAGGCCTTGCGCCCCGACGTCGTTTGGTTCGGCGAAATGCCCTACGAGATGGACCGTATCTATGCCGAATTGCGCCGGGCGGACCTGTTCGTCAGCATCGGAACAAGCGGCGCGGTCTATCCGGCTGCGGGCTTCGTCAGGGATGCTCGTGAACTTGGCGCCCGCACGCTCGAACTCAACCTCGAACGGAGCGAGGGTTCGTACTGGTTCCACGAATCGCGGCAGGGCAGGGCAGGTGAACTGGTGCCTCGATGGGTCGACGAAATTCTGTCCATCGAGGGCTGATCAAGCTTCGCGGCAGCGCACCCAGCGCTTCTTGCCCTCGCGCCATATCGAGCCGTCATAGGCGCGCGCCTCCTCGTTCCAGTCGGCGACCAGGGTAACTTCAGCCTCGCCTGTCTCCATGCTCACCATGGCTAGGCGCATCTCGCTCCCTTGCATCCACCACTGGGTAGCTTCGGCGGCAATTTCCCGGCCTGCATCGGCAAGCCTGGCGAGGAACAGTCCTGCGCTCGGCACATGGCCAAAGCCGAGCACGATCTCGACCGGTTCGGGCCCTGCGGTGCTACACGCCATTCCGCCCGTGGCATGGGCAGGAACGGCCAGAGCGGCGAGGGGAAGGGCGAGGGCTGCTTTTCTCATGCCGCACAAATTGCGCAAATCCGCATGAATAGGCGATTATCGCAGCGAGCAGCCCTTGCATTCGGGATCCTTGGCGATGGCGAATTGCCGCATTCCCGGACGCATGCCGTCGAGCAGATTGACCATGCTCCACTGCGGGTCGCCATATGCGCTTACGCCATCAAGGAGCACGCGCACGGCGTGTAGCGCGGCGAAGCTGCCGACCCATCCGGCCATTGCACCCAGCATGCCGTCTTCGGCACAGGTGTCGCAATCATCGGCATCGAAAGCATCGCCGACGAAGCAGCGGTAACAAGCTTCGTCAGGCAGGTGTCCCGCAAAGGCGCCGACCTGTCCTTGGAAGCGCCCCACGGCTGCGGAAAGCAGCGGGGTTCCGGCCTTCACGCAGGCATCGGAAACGGCGAGGCGCGTGGCGAAATTGTCGGTGCCGTCGAGCACGAGATCGGTCCCTTGAACCAGCGCGGCGGCACGCCCTGCATCGATCCGGCGGTCGCTTATCTCGACATCGAGCGCGGGGTCGAAAAGCGTCACCCAGCGCTTGGCCGAGATGGCCTTGCCGTGACCGATATCGCGTTCGTTGTAGAGCGTCTGGCGTTGCAGATTGCTGACATCGACCTTGTCGTCGTCGACCAGCGTCAGCTTGCCGATCCCCGCTGCGGCGAGATATTGCAGCGCCGGGCTGCCGATCCCGCCAAGGCCCACGAGCACGAGATGCTTGCGCGCGAGGGCGGCCTGTCCCGCCCCGCCGACCTCGGGCAGGACGATGTGGCGTGCGAACCTTTCGAGCCGGTCCTCGCCCAGCGCACTCACGGCTTGATCTCCGGTGCGGCAGGCAGGCGCTCCTTGCGAAATCCGTGCATCCCGTTCCACCATTGCAGGGCGATCACCGCGCCCTTCGAAGGCTGCAGCAGCCCGATCAGCATGACGATGGCAACGGGGATGATGATCGCAAGGAGAGCGAGCGCCGAGAGCGCGAAACCGGTCACCAGCGCGATAATGACAGGCGCGAGCAGATGGCCGGTCACGAAGATACCGATATAGGCGGGAAGGTCGTCGGCACGCTGGCCCGAGATGTCGAGCGCACAGTTTGCGCAGGCATCGACAGGCTTCAGCCAGCGGCGAAACAGCGTGCCTTCGCCGCAGCGCGGGCAGCGACACAGCGTGCCGCGCCACAGGGTCTGCCACAGGTTGGCAGGCAGTTCGTAAGGCTGGCCGGAAGCATCCGGCCTATCCGTGGACAAGCTCATGGACAGCCTGTTGGCAGCATGTTGGCAAGCTGTCGACAGGCCTCTGCGATGGACCTGCCGACGAGCACTCCCCTCCTCGAAACGCGAGCCGAAGGGCTTGGGGTGTCAGGTAATCAGCTTTCCAGCTGGCGCAGCAGGCTGCGCACGTCGCCATCCATGTCGGCATCGCGCTGGCGCAGGTCCTCGATCAGGCGGACGGCATGAATGACCGTCGAGTGATCGCGCCCGCCGAACTTGCGGCCGATTTCGGGATAGCTGCGCGGGGTCAGCACCTTGGAGAGGTACATGGCCACCTGGCGCGGGCGGACGACGGCACGCGCGCGGCGCTTGCTCGACATCTCGCTGCGGTCGATGCGGTAGAACTGGCACACGGTGCGCTGGATCTCGTCGATCGTGATCCGGCGGCGGTTGGCCGAGAGGATATCGGTCAGCTGCTCTTCGGCGAGCTGGAGCGAAACTTCCTGCCCTGTCAGCTGCGCATAGGCGATAAGCTTGTTGAGGCCGCCGACGAGCTCGCGGACATTGCGCGTAATCGTGCGGGCGAGGAATTCGATGACGTCCTCGGGCACGGCGAGCGGCGCGAATTTCGACAGCTTGGAGTGCAGGATCTTCTTGCGCAGTTCGATATCGGCCGGCTGGATGTCGGCGACAAGGCCCATCGACAGGCGCGAAAGGAGGCGCGGTTCGACCCCGTCCAGAGCCTGCGGGGCACGGTCGGCGGCGAAGACGAGGCGCTTGCCTTCGGCCAGAAGCGCGTCGATCGTGTAGAGCAGTTCTTCCTGCGCCGAAGCCTTGCCGATGATGAACTGGATGTCGTCGACCAGCAGCAGGTCGAAGCTGCGCAGGCGGGCCTTGAATTCGATCATCCGGTTGGCCTTCAGCGCCTGGACGAACTCGACCATGAAACGCTCGGCGCTGCAGTAGAAGATGCGGCTGCGGTTGTGCGTCTGCAGGAATGTGTGGCCGATGGCGTGGAGCAGGTGCGTCTTGCCCTGGCCGGTCGCGCCCTTGAGGTAGAGCGGGCTGAACTGCGGCTTCTCGGTCGCGGACATGCGCTGCGCAGCGTTGAAGGCGAGGATATTGGCCTCGCCGGTAATGAAGGCGGCAAAGGTCAGCGAAGCATCGAGGCCGACGCTGGAAGTGAAGCCGGCATCGCCGAGCGTGTCGGCACCGATCGCCATCATCGAGGTATCGGCATCGTTCGCCGGACGACGGCCATCGTTGTGGAGGCGCAGGTCGGCGACCTGGCGGCGGCCCGGATGAACCGAGATGGCAACCTTGCGCACTTCGCTGCGCGCAATCTTCCAGGCGAGCGAGAGCCGATCGGCGAAGCGGTCCTTCACCCAGTTGGCGCTGAATTCGGTCGGCAGGAAAAGGTCGAGCGTGCCGGTGTCCGGATCGATCTTGCCAAGCTGGATCGGCTTGATCCACTGGCTGTGAAGCTGGTGACCCAGATCCTTTCGCAGGCCCTGGCTGATATCAGCCCAGTCGGCCGCGAGGTTCACCGCCTCGAGATCTTCCATTTCGTCAGTCGCCTTCCGCTTGCCCGTCGGGCCGCCCATCTTCGCCATTATAGTTTCATTCCCCCCGGAACGACCGCTTGCGGGTCGCATAGTTGCCTTGGCCTTGCGGGGAGCAGGCACGGCTCTGCCCTCTCCCGGAATCACGTGATTCACGGGTGGTCCCTCCCCTTGGCCATCGATGTGAAAACTCGGGCTGTCCCCCCCGAGCAGGTCTATTGTGTAGGTCGCACCCGCGATGAGTCGCAAGGGGGATAACTGCAAAAAATCTGAAATAAACTTGTTGACTCGGCGCTACCCCGCAGCCCGCCGTTCATGTCATTGAAAAACGTAGAAATTGCCGAATTTTCCATGCGAATCGCAGGATTTGCGTGACTTAGGTTGCAGCAAAGTTACCTGCGGGTTTCGAAGTGCAACGCGAACATGACAAAGGGGCCGCCGCGATGTGCGGCGACCCCTTTCAAATTTGCTTGTCCGGCCCGAGCCGGAGCCGAATCAGAGAGCGGCGACGCGCTTCGTCAGGCGGCTCAGCTTACGCGAGGCGGTGTTCTTGTGCATCACGCCGCGAGCGACGCCGCGAGCCAGTTCGGGCTGGGCGATCTTGAGCGCGGTCTGTGCGGCATCCTTGTCGCCCGCTTCGCATGCGGTTTCGACCTTCTTCACAAAACCGCGAATGCGGCTCATGCGCGCACCGTTGATTTCGGCGCGGCGGTTGTTGCGACGGATGCGCTTCTTGGCTTGCGGCGTATTGGCCATGTTTGTCCTCGATCGAGCCGCAACCTGTCGCGGCGGAAAATTCTGTCTGGGCGTGTCGAAAAAGGCGGACGAACCGCCGGAAAGCGGCGCACTTAGCTTCGCGATCCCGAATCGTCAAGCAAATCGTCTTGCGAGTGCGGAACCTGCTGCGGCGCGCCCTGTTGCCCCTATATGGTAAGCGCACAAGGAAAGGACAAGGCGTGAGCGAGAAGCTGGAACTGAGCGAGGCCGAATGGCGCGAGAAGCTGACGCCCGAGCAATATCGAATCCTGCGCGAGAAGGGCACCGAGCGGGCCTTCACCGGCAAGTATGAAAAGAACAAGGCGGCAGGCGAATATCACTGTGCCGCCTGCGGCCAGCTGCTGTTCGAGAGCGACACCAAATACGACAGCGGATCGGGCTGGCCGAGCTTCACTGCTCCGGCCGAGGGCGATTCGGTCGAGGAGCACCGCGACGTCACTCACGGCATGATCCGCACCGAGGTCGTCTGCGCCAAATGCGAAAGCCACTTGGGCCATGTTTTCCCCGACGGACCGGGCGAGACAGGCCTGCGCTACTGCATCAATTCCGCCTCGCTCGATTTCGAGCCGGAGGATTGAAGCGGGCAGCTTCCACAAGTGTGGTCGCGTTCACCCGAGGTTACGTCTCGCCATGGAAGATTGTGGCGGATATAGGGCAGCGCAACGGATCATGAGGAAGTCGCACTAGATGGACAAGAGAGGCAGCCGCCGCAGGAAGAGCACGCGTGCCGCACGCGCAAGGCGGGCCGAAGCGGAAGGCAAGCGCGATTATTCCGGCGTGAAACTGTGGGGCAAGCGTATTGCCTTGTGGGGCGGGGGCGCAGTTGTCCTCGGCCTGATCTTCCTCGGGATCGCAGTGGCCTTCGCGGCGCGCTCGCTTCCGAGCTATTACCAGCTCAAGGCAACCCAGAACGCGCAGACGATTGTGGTGCGCGCCCGCGACGGATCCGAACTGGTCGAGCTGGGCCCGAGCTATGGCAAGTGGCTTACCTCCGACGAGATCCCGCAGGTGATGAAAGATGCGATGGTCGCGGTCGAGGACAAGCGTTTCTATTCGCATTTCGGCACCGACCCCGTGCGACTTACCGGGGCGGTGATCGAAGGGATTACCGGTGAGCGCTCGCAGATCGGCGGTACGTCCACGATCACTCAGCAGCTTGCCCGCAACATCTTCCTCAACAACAATCGCTCGCTCGACCGCAAGCTGCGCGAGGCGGTGCTGGCGATGGCGCTGGAATGGAAATTCTCCAAGGACCAGATCCTCGAGCTTTACCTCAACAAGGTCTATTTCGGGGGAGGTGCCTACGGCATCGATAGCGCGAGCCGGAAGTTCTTCAGCCACCCGGGCACCCAGCTCAGCACGGCGGAGGCTGCGATCATCGCGGGCCTCGTAAAGGCGCCGAGCCGCTATTCGCCCACCGCCGACGTCGATGCCGCTGTCGGGCGTGCCGGCGTGGTCCTTCAGCTCATGCGCGAGCAGGGCAAGATCAGCGCGAGCGAGGCCAATGTCGACGTCTCGGCAGTTAAGCTGAAGCAGGAGACCGGCACGAACTCGGTCCGCTATTTCACCGATTGGGCGCTCCCACAGCTCGACTTGCTCCTGCCGGAAACCTTCGAACCGATCGAGGTCTGGACCACGCTCGACCCGGGCATGCAGAAGGCTGCAACGGCGGCCGTGGCGGGCAACGCGCCCGACGGGGCGCAGGGGGCGCTCGTCAGCCTCGACCGCGACGGTGCGATCCTCGCCCTGGTCGGCGGTACCGATTACGTCGAGACCAATTACAACCGCGCCACCAATGCGCTGCGCCAGCCTGGTTCGAGCTGGAAGCTGTTCGTTTTTCTCGCCGCGCTGGAAGCCGGGTACACTCCCAACGACCGTGTAGTGGATACCCCGGTCAGCATCGGCGGATGGAGCCCGAGAAATTCGAATGGCCGCAATATCGGCGAAACGAACCTGCGCACTGCTTTCGCCTATTCGATCAACACGGTCGCCGCACAGCTCGGAAACGAAGTCGGCTTCGGCCAGGTCGCCTCGATGGCGCGTCGCTTCGGCATTACCACGCCGATCAACAGCTATCCGGCGATGGTCCTCGGATCGAACGAGGTCCGTCTGCTCGACATGACGCGCGCCTTTGCCGCGGTCTCGGCTGGCGGCTCCTCGGTCGAACCTTACGGTATCGTCAAGGTGACAACCTCCGACGGCGAGCTGCTGTACCAGCACAAGCGCGCCCGCAGCACGCAGCTTGTGCCCGATCATGTCGCGCGCGGCATTACCGACCTGCTGCAGGCGGCCGTCCAGACCGGCACGGGCCGGGCGGCGCAGATCGGTCGCCCCGTGGCGGGCAAGACCGGCACGACCAGTTCCAACAAGGATGGCTACTTCGTCGGTTTTTCGAGTGGGATCACCACCGGCGTATGGATGGGCCGCGACGACAACAAGCGTGTCGGCGGGCTTCAGGGCGGACGCGCTCCCGCCCAGGCCTTTGCTGCCTACATGCGCTACGCGGTCAAGGATCGTCCGGTCGAGGAATTCGACACCGAGCTTCAGCTGCCCGAATGGCAGATCGACGAGGAGGATGACTTCTTCTTCGGCGATCCGGACGATTATTATTACATCGACGAGCAGGGCAACCTGATCGAGCCGGGCCGCAACGAAGGGCCGGGAGGAGCGATCCCGTTCCCCGAGGACAGCTCGGGTGAGGGCGAAGTCGACCTGACGCGCCCGCGCCAACAACAACAACAGCCACGCGTCCAGCGTGTCCCGGCGCCCCGCCAGCCTTCGACAGGTCGCGGGGCCGATGGCGCTCCGCAGGCGATCGACGACGATTTCCTCGACGGCGTGATCGGACGCGACAGGCCGAGGCCCAGCCCTACGCCGACCCAATCCCCTAATTGATCGAGGCAATAGAAAAAGCCCTCCCGGCGCGAACCGGGAGGGCTTTTTGTTGCCCTCAGTGGCTCTGCCTTAGCGCAGGCGCACCGCGATATATTGCGGCGAGCCACCACGGCGCTGAACCCGCAGGAGGACCGCATCGCGGTCGTCTGCCTGGGCTCCGCGGACGGTCTTTTCCAGATCGGCGACTTCGACCACCGGGCGGTAGTTCGCCGTCAGAATAATGTCGCCGCGGCGAAGACCCTTGCGGGCAGCATCCGAATTCTGGTCGACCGCGCCGATTACGAGGCCGCGCGTGTTGGCATCCGCACCAAGCTGGCGAGCGATCGTCGCCGTCAGGGGCAGAACCTGCAGGCCGAGGCTTTCTTCGATCACCTCGTTCTCGCTCGGTGCCATGTCGTCTTCCGGCTCGGCATCGGGATCGAACATCTGGCTCTGCCGCAGTTCTTCCTCGCTCGGACGCTTGCCCACGGTGACGTTGAGACTGCGGCGCTGGCCGTCGCGGATCACTTCGAGCGGGATGGTCGTGCCCGGAGCAATATTGGCAACGAGATAGGACAGCGTCTGGTCGGGGGTAACATCGCGGCCATTGACCTTGAGCACGATGTCGCCGGGCTCGATACCCGCACGCGCGGCGGCCTCGCCGGGCTGGACCATTTGCACGATCTCGCCGCGATTGCGTGGAAGGCCGAGCGAAGAGGCCACGTCCTCGGTCACCGGCTGGATCTGAATGCCGAGATAGCCGCGCTCGATTTCGACGCCGCGAACGAGCTTGTCGACGATCGGCGCCGCGGTTTCAGCCGGGATGGCAAAGCCGATGCCCACGCTGCCGCCGGTGGGCGAGATGATGGCATTGTTGATGCCGATCACATTGCCCTGCATGTCGAACAGCGGGCCGCCCGAATTGCCGCGGTTGATGCTGGCATCGGTCTGGAGATAGCGGTCGTAGGCGCCGCCACCGCCGGTAGAGCGGAGCACGCTCGAGATGATGCCGCTTGTCACCGTGCCACCGAGGCCGAAGGGGTTGCCGATGGCAATGACCCAGTCGCCCACGCGCGCATCGCCCGAATTGCCGAAGCGCACAAAGGGGAAATCTTCGCGGCGGTTGACCTTGAGGACGGCGAGGTCGGATTGCGGATCGGTGCCGACCAGCTCGGCTTCGTATTCGGTGCCATCGGGCAGCGTGACCGAGATTTCCTCGACCGAACCGCGTCCGTTGGGGCTGACCACATGGTTGTTGGTGACGACGTAACCATCGGCCGAAATCAGGAAGCCCGAGCCCAATGACTGGCCTTCGCGATATTGCGGTTCGGCATCGTCCTGCCGGCCGCGACGCTGGTTGAACAGGCCTTCGAAGGGCGTGCCTGCAAAGGGATTGCCGCCGTTGGACTGCACCTCGATGCGCTGGCGGGTCGAGATATTGACCACTGCCGGCTGCAATTGCTCGGTAAGGTCGGCAAAGCTTTCGGGAGCACCGGCACGCGGGACCACCCGTGCCATCTGCGAATCGTCGTTTTGCGCGACCTGCGCTCCTGCCGGGAATCCGGCGAGGGAGAGAGCGGCACCACCAGCAAGCAGGGTGGCGGTTACGGAATAGGCATATCGCACTGGCTTCACGTCCTTTTCTTCAATCCTCTTTTGTCGCGTATGGCGCGGGCACCTTTGATTATGCAGCCACGCCATTGCGGTTCCGCAGGGCAGACTGCTGGCGCGCGGTTAATGCGCGTTGAACGGTGTGCCGCAGCGCTGCAGCGTTCGACGAACGATCAACGCCGTCCGCGGAACTGCTGCAGGTATTCATTATCGGGAGAGAGAATGATGCTGCTGGCAGCATCTCCGTTATCTGAAGCGAAGGTCGCATCATAACTCTGCATCGCGCGATAGAAGTCGTAGAAGTTGGCATCCTTGCCGAATGCGTCGGCATAGATGCGCGCTGCCTCCGCGTCCGCCTCTGCGCGAATGATCCGCGCATCGCGGCTGCCTTGTGCACGGATTGTCCGCGCCTCGCGCTGACGGTCCGATTCCATCCGCTGGAAGGCGGATTGCAGCGGTGCTTCGGGCAGGTCGGTGCGGGTGATCTGCACGTCGACAACTTCCGCGCCATACTGGCGGGCCTGGCGGTCGAGGTTGCGGCGCACGTTGTCGAGCGCGGACCCGCGTTCGGCGGTCAGCATCGCCTGGAAGGTACGGCGACCAAGCTCCTGGCGCAGGACCGAGTTCAGGATCGGCTCCATCGCTGTGCGGACCCCGTCGGTCGTCCCGGCACGTTCGACCATGCGCACAGGGTCGGTAATGCGGAAACGGGCAAAGGCATCGACGAGCAGGCGTTGCTGGTCGTTCGAAAGCACTTCTTCATTGGTCATTTCGAGGTCGAGCAGGCGGCGCTCTATCCGCACGACGCGATCGACGAAGGGCGTTCGCAGGTAGAAACCCGGGCCCTTGGTCCCGTCGGGCGTATTGACCGTGCCGACCGGCTCACCGGTTCGCACGATGACGACCTGTTCCTCTTCAGGCACGACATAGGCGCTGAGCATCAGCCCCACGATGAGCAGGCCGACGGCGATCAGCGTCAGGCGGTGATCTTCCCAAACACGTTGCATCTTATTGTCCTCCCGGCGCGGTCGCAGTGGTGGCGGGTGCTTGCTGCTGCGCGCGGCGGCGAATTTCGGGGAGCGGGAGGTAGGGTGTCACGCCCTGCGCTTCCACGATGGTCTTGTCGGTCTTCGAAAGCACGCGCTCCATGGTCTCGTAATAGAGACGCTGGCGGGTCACCTCGGGGGCGAGGCGGTACTGTTCATAGACCTTGTCGAAGGCTTCGGCTTCACCCTGTGCCTGGGCGAGAACCTGCTGGGCATAGCCCTGCGCCTGGTTGCGCGCGGCATCGGCATTCTGCTCGGCGACCTGCACGTCGCGGAATGCGTCGACGACCTGGCTGGGCGGGTCGGCCTTCTCGACTTCGACACCCAGCACGCGGATGCCCGCCTGGTAGAGGTCGAGCTTGTCCTGCATGCGCGTCTTCACATCCTGCTCGATGGCGGCACGGCCCTGACCCGAGAAAGTCTGGTCGAGCTGCTTCTCGGCGACCGAAGCGCGCATTGCGGCCTCGGCCACTTCTTGCACCGTCTCTTCCGGATCGACGACCCGGAACTTGTAGGATTCGAGGTCCTTGATGTTCCAGCGCACGATATAGCTGAGATCGACGAGGTTCTGGTCGCCCGTGAGGATCAGCTTGGCGGTATTGTCATTGCCGGGAATGCGGATGGGGCGAACCCCTTCGACGTTTTCGACATCGACCGTCTCGATCGGGAAGGGAAGCGAGAACTGCAGCCCCGAATCCATCGTGCGGCTGTAATCGCCCAATGTCTTGACCACCGCCTTTTCCTGCGGGCCGATCAGATGCACGCTGGTGGCAAGCAGGCCGAGGCCGATGATGCCGACCACCACGACCGGGAACCAGCTCTTGCCGCCGGGGCGCTGCGGGACGCGGAAGCCGGGGCCGCCCGGCCCGCCGCCCTTGCGGCGCGGACCTTCGGGGCCCCGGTTCTTGAAGATGTCTTCGATATTCGGGCCGCGACCGCCGCCCGAACCTGGCGGAAGCCAGGGATTGCGCGGGCCTTTGCCGCCCTTGTCGCCCTTCGGCGTATCGCTGCTATCGGAACCGGAGGAATCGTCGCTCCCGCCGCCCCAGGGATTCTTGCCAGCCATCGCGAGGCCGATCCTCCGTCCAAACCCGTCTATAAGTCTCATAAGTGTCTTATAGGTAGGCTTCTCCGGAAAAACAGGGGTTGCGATGCGCTTTTCGATGATACAGCAGCTTCGCCCATGAGCCGCGCCGATTTCTCCGCCGATCTCCCGCCCGAACTGATCCCTCTCGTAACCGGTTCGGTTTTGAACGAGGGCCGCGCCACCGTGGTCGTCGATGCAGCGCGCATCGAGGAGGCGAAACGAGCGGGTGTCGAGGATGCGATAAAGCGCGCGATTTCGGCCCGTTCCGATGTAGAAGAAGTGCGCGTCGTCATGACGGCGGAGCGGAAGGGGCCGCTGATCATCGCGGTCGGATCGGGCAAGGGCGGCGTAGGAAAGTCCACCCTGACCGCCAACCTCGCAATCGCGCTGGCGAAGGGCGGGGTGAAGGTCGGGCTGGTCGATGCCGATATCTACGGGCCGTCGCAGCCGGTGATATTCGGCACGCAAGGGGTAAAGACGCAGGGGCTGGACAACAAGCCGGCGCCGATCGAGAGCAAATACGGCGTGCCGCATCTCTCGATGGGGCATCTTGTCGCGCCGGGAAAAGCGCTGGCGTGGCGTGGGCCAATGGCATCCGGAGCCATTTCACAATTGATTGAAGCGCACTGGAGCAAGGACATCGAGGTGCTGCTGGTCGACCTGCCTCCGGGAACGGGCGATGTGCAGCTGACAATGATCCAGAAATTCAAACCCGCGGGGGCGGTGCTGGTGTCGACGCCGCAGGATCTTGCGCTGATCGATGCGGCGCGCGCCGGGCAATTGTTCGATACCGCCGGGGTGCCGGTGATCGGTCTTGTCGAGAATATGTCGGGCTATGCCTGTCCCTCCTGCGGCGAGGTGTCCGATCCTTTCGGCGCGGGCGGAGTGGAAGCGGCAGCTGGAAGGCTGGAGCTGCCGTTCCTCGGACGCATTCCGCTCGACATGGCGATCCGGCAGGGGAGCGATGCGGGTGAACCGCCGGCTGCGGGCGAAGGACCGATGGCTGCTCCTTTCAATGCGATCGCCGAAAGGCTGCAGGCGTGGATATCCGCGAAAAGCTGAAGGACCTTCCCGTATCGCGTCGCAAGCTCCTGGTAGGCGCGGCGGCGGGCGGCGGCTTGCTGCTCGCCTGGCATGTATGGCCGCGCAATTATGCCAGCACGCTCGCCGCGCGCGAGGGTGAGGGATTGTTCGGCGGATGGCTGGTCATCGGCCGGAACGGGGTCGTCACCGTGGCGGTGCCTCAGCTTGAAATGGGGCAGGGCATCGGGACGGTGCTGGCACAGATCGCGGCGACCGAACTGGGTGCCGACTGGCGGCAGATCGCGATCGAGCCGGTCCCGCCGGGAGGCTTTTTCGCCAACCTGCCGCTGGCGGCGCAATGGTCTTCCATGTGGGAAGGCATGCTGGGTGCGGGCGAGAATGCCGACGACTGGTCGGTAGGCCGTTTCGCCGAACGCCACGATTTCAATGTCACCGCAGCAGGGACCAGCCTTGCGGCCTATGAACTCCCCTTGCGCGAAGCTGCGGCCAGCGCGCGCGACATGCTCACCCGCGTCGCGGCCGATCGCTGGGACCTGGAGCCCGAGCAATGCGTCGTGCAGGACGGCTTCGTCACTTACGGCCCGCAGCGCCTGTCCTTCGGCGAGCTGGTCGACGAGGCGGCCGAACTCGACCCGCCCGATCCGGCACCGCTCCGCCCTACACCGGCATTCGAGGAGCCGATACCAGGCGAAGGAAATGCGCCGACTGCCTTCCCCCGTCTCGACCTGCCATCGAAGGTCGACGGCAGCCATCTTTTCGCAGGCGACATCCGCATGCCGGGAATGGTCTTTGCCTCGATCCGCCACGGGCCGATCGGGCTGCCCGAATTGCTGCGTTTCAGCGAGGATGCCGTCGCCGGCACGCGCGGCGTGGTGGCCGTGGTCAAGTCGAAGCGCTGGATCGCGGCAGTCGCCGAAAGCTGGTGGATCGCTGACCGCGCATTGGCGAAGATGCGGCCCGAATTCACCGGGCCGGGAGCGCTCGAGCAGATCGTGCTCGACACCGAGATGGAGCGGGCTGTCGAGAACGGTCCCGATAGTGCCGAGCGCATAACCACCATAGGCGAGCCCGATGCGCTGCTGGCAGATGCGCGGATGGCGCGCCGTTACGATGTCGCACCTGCAGCGCATGCACCGCTCGAAACGGCCTCTGCCACCGCGCGGCTGGCCGATGGCAGGCTGGAACTGTGGATCGCCAGCCAGGCCCCCGCAGCAGCGCGCGATGCCGCCGCCAAGGCCATCGGGATATCGCCCTCGGACGTGGTGCTCTATCCGATGCCTGCGGGGGGAAGTTTCGATGCGCGGCTCGAAAAGCAGCATGCGATCGAGGTCGCGCAGATCGCCGCCGAGGTGGGCAGGCCGGTCCAGCTGACATGGTCGCGCCCGCAGGATTTGCAGTCAGTCCCGTACCGCGCGCCGGTCTCCGGCGAAATCACCGCGACGCTGGGCGCGCAAGGGCAACCGATTGCCTGGCGGGCGCGGATCACGGGCCCTTCCTGGATGCGGGAGACGGGACACCGCCTGTTCGACAACTACACGACCGACGCGGCCCGCGAGGAAAGCCGGGACATGGCCGATCCCTTCGTGGTCGAAGGCTCCGTTCCGCCTTACGGCATCGCGAATGTCGCCATCGAACACGTGCCCGCCAGCGTCGATATCCCGACCGGTCGCATGCGGGGCGGCGCACATGCCTACACCGGCTTCTTCACCGAAAGCTTCGTCGACGAACTCGCGCGCAATGCCGGACGCGACCCGTTTCTCTATCGAATGGCCATGCTGTCCGGCTTCCCGCGAATGGCGGAGAGCCTGCGTCAGGCGACACGATTGGGAGACTGGGACGGCGGCCAGGAAGGCTCGGGCGAGGGGATCGCCATGATCCGCATGGGCGCGGACCCGGAAACCGCCGGCCATATCGCCTGTGTCGCGCATGTCAGGCGCGGCGAGGGCGGGGTGCGAGTGGCGCAATTGAGCGCGGTCGTGGACATCGGCCGGATCGTAAACCTCGACATCGCCCGCCAGCAGATCGAAGGCGGCCTCGTGTTCGGGATGGGCCTCGCACTGGGCGCGCCGCTTGCATTCCAGAAGGGCCACCCGGTCCCGCGTACATTGGGCGACATGGGACTGCCGGGCCTCGGCGACATGCCCGACATGCTGGTCGATTTCATCGCCAGCGATGCCGAGCCTTTCGATCCGGGCGAACTGGGCGTGGCCGTTGCGCCCGCTGCCATCGCGAATGCGCTCTTCTCCTTGACTGGCAAGCGTTCCTATCGTTTGCCGCTGAACCCATGACCTGGCAGCCTCAGAACCTTCCCGCAGACCACCCGCCGGTAAAGTCCGGCCGCATCGGCGTGCTCGTCGTCAACCTCGGCACGCCCGAAGCTCCGGAGCCGGGGCCGGTCAAACGCTATCTCGCCGAATTCCTCTCCGACCGCCGCGTGGTGGAGATTCCGGCAATCGCCTGGCAGCCGATCCTGCGCGGGATCATCCTCAATACGCGCCCCAAGAAGAGCGCGCATGCCTACAGCCAGGTATGGACCGACGAGGGTTCGCCGCTGGCCGTCATCACGCGCCGGCAGGCTGAGGCAATGCAGGCGCGGCTGGGCGAGGCGGTTCAGGTCGATTGGGCGATGCGCTATGGCAATCCATCAATCGGCGACCGGTTGCAGGCGCTGATGGACGCGGGCTGCGAGCGCATCCTGCTCGCTCCGCTTTATCCGCAATATTCGGCAGCTACGACCGCGACCGTTGTGGACAAGGCTGCGGAAAAGCTGGGCACAATGCGTTGGCAGCCGAGCCTGCGCACGCTGCCGCCCTATCACGACGATCCCGCCTATGTCGACGCGTTGGAGGCGGACTTGTCGCGCCAGCTCGACAATCTCGATTTCGAGCCCGAGGTCCTGCTCCTGAGCTTTCACGGTATGCCCGAGCGCACGTTGCATCTGGGCGATCCCTACCATTGCCACTGCCAGAAGACCTCGCGCCTGCTGCAGGAGCGGTTCGCCGACCGGAAGTTCCGCATCCGCACCACATTCCAGTCGCGCTTCGGGAGGGCGAAGTGGCTCGAACCCGCCACCGACACGGTGATCGGCGAGGAAGCGGAGAAGGGCACCAAACGCATGGCGATCGCCGCGCCGGGCTTTTCGGCCGATTGCCTCGAGACACTGGAAGAACTTGCCATCCAGGGGCGCGACCAGTTCATCGAAGCGGGGGGCGAGAAATTTGCGGCGCTCTCCTGCCTCAATACCTCCGATGCGGGGCTGAAAATGCTCGAGGCGCTTTTGCGGCGCGAGCTTTCGGGGTGGATTAACTTCTAGCGATTACTTACACTGCGGTAAGTTGTCAGGAGCTACCTATGGCCACGCTAGCCGCGCATGATCCGATCCCCACGCACTGGACCGAAGGCAACCCCACCGATGACGAGCTCGCCCACATCCCGGGCGAGGGCGGGTGGCCGGTGGTCGGCAATACGTTCAAGATGCTCAAGGACCCGCACGCTTTCACGCGTCACATGGTCGATACCTATGGCCGGGTGTACAAGAACAAGGCTTTCGGTGGCTGGAACATCGCGCTGATCGGGGCCGATGCGAACGAACTGGTACTGTTCGACCGGAACAAGAATTTCTCCTCCGAACAGGGCTGGGGTCCGGTGCTCGACCAGCTTTTCCCGCGCGGTCTGATGCTGATCGATTTCGACCATCACCGCGCCGACCGCCGCGCGCTCTCGATCGCCTTCAAGCCCGGTCCGATGCGGCACTATTCGGGCAGCCTCAATCGCGGCATCGCGAAGAAGGTCGAGGATTGGGGCGAGGGCAAGATGCAGTTCTACCCCGCGATCAAGACGCTGACGCTCGACCTTGCCGCCGACAGTTTTATCGGCATCGAGTGGGGTCCCGAAGCCGACAAGATCAACACCGCTTTCATCGACATGGTGCAGGCCTCGGTCGCGCCGGTCAGGAAGCCGTTGCCCTTCACGCAGATGAAACGCGGGGTCGACGGGCGGAAGTTCCTCGTCGATTTCTTCACTGCCGAAACGCATCGCCGCCGCGCGGAAGGCGGCGGGCAGGACATGTTCAGCCAGTTCGCCACTGCCGAATACGAGGATGGCTCGCTGATGCCGGTCGACGAGGTGGTCGACCACATGAACTTCCTGATGATGGCCGCGCACGACACCATCACCAGCAGTGCGACTTCGCTCATCTGGCTGCTCGCCAAGCATCCCGAATGGCAGGAAAAGCTGCGGCAGGAAATCGAAAGCGTGACCGGCGGCGTCGGTTCTGATGGACGCCCGCGCGATCTTGCCTATGAGGATATGGGCAAGCTGGAACTGACTGAAATGGCGTTCAAGGAAGCGCTGCGGATGGTGCCGCCGGTGCCTTCAACGCCGCGCCGCGCGCTCCGCGAATTCGAATATGGCGGCTATCGCATTCCGGCGGGCAGCCATGTCGGGATCAACGCCTTCTTCGTGCATCACGAGGAAGAGCATTGGGAAAACCCCTGGGAATTCGACCCCAACCACTTCACTCCCGATGCCGTGAAGGCCCGGCACAAATATGCCTGGGTGCCCTTCGGCGGCGGCGCTCACATGTGCCTCGGCCTGCACTTCGCGTACATGCAGGTGAAGATCCTGATGGCGCAGCTGCTGCCGCGCTACGAGATTGCGCTCGAGCAGGAACCCGACTGGCAGCCTTGGCCGATCCCCAAGCCGCGTGACGGGCTGAAGATCAGCCTGCGCAGGATCTGAAAAATATTTCGCGAGCCGAAGGCGAGTGCAAGGGCGACTGCCCGCCCGCAGCGGGCGCAGCTTGCTTCGCATCTAGCGAGGACGCACCCGCGGAAGCGGGTGCGAAAGACTAAAAGTCAACCGCGATCCCGTCCTTGACCCAGTCGCCATAGCGGGTGGGGCTGAGGTCTTCCTCGTCCTTGCCCTTGGCTGGCTCGGGCGGCGGCTCGCTGTTCCAGTGCTTGGGCCTCTCGAACCCCTCGGGCCGCTTGGTCGCGCGTTTGGTCATACACCCAAGATGAGGGTGCTGGCGGGATTGCGCAAGAGCGGGTAGGGGCGCGCGCAATGGCCCAGCCTACCGGAATTCACGCGCGCCGTGCCGCGCTTCGCCTGCTCGATGCCGTGCTTCGCCGCGGCGAGACCCTGGATGTCGCCTTTGGTGCGGCCACCAAGGACCTGCGCAAGTTCGAGGACAAGGCCTTGGCGCGCGCGATCGCGAGCGAGGTTCTGCGCTGGCTGGTCGATCTCGACGAGATGATCGACAGCGCGACGAAAAAGCCGTTGCCCGACGATGCAAAGGCGCGGATGGTGCTGCGCATGATGCTGGCGCAGTGGCTAAGGCTCGACACGCCGCCGCATGCTGTCATCGCCACATGCCTGCCGCTGCTGGCAGGCGGTCCGCGCCGGCTGGCGCATGGTGTTTTCTCCACGCTTACGAAGAGCGAAGCCTCGCTGAATGACGCGCCGAGCCTGCCGGACGAGGTGGCCGCACGGTGGGGCGAGCGCGCCTCCGCGATTGCCGCCGGGCTGGCCGAACCGCCGCCGCTCGACCTGACGCTGAAGGACCCGGCGCAGACCGAGGTCTGGAAAGCGAAGCTCGCTGCCGACAGCCTCATGCCCGGCCACCTGCGCCTCGCGCGCGGGGAGAATATCGAGAAACTTGCCGGTTTCGCGTCAGGCGAATGGTGGGTGCAGGACCTCGCTGCCTCGCTTCCTGCACGCCTGCTCGGAGCGGGCGAGGGGCGTCATGTGCTCGATCTTTGCGCCGCTCCCGGTGGCAAGACGATGCAACTGGCTGCGCAGGGCTGGCAGGTCACCGCGCTCGATATCTCTAAGCGCCGGCTCGACCTGCTTAAGGCGAACCTGAAACGCACCGATTTGAAAGCCGGCGCCGTGCGCGCCGATGCGCTGCAATGGGAGCCAAGGCACCAGTTCGACGCGATCCTGCTCGACGCGCCCTGTACCGCAACGGGGACCGCGCGCCGCCATCCCGACGTGATCCACCGCATCGGATCACGCCAGATCGAGGAGATGGCGGAACTGCAGGCTGCGTTGCTCGAACGCGCCGCTAGCTGGCTCAAGCCCGGCGGCGTATTGGTCTATGCGACCTGTTCGCTCGAAAGCGAGGAGGGCGAGGCCCAAGAATTCCCTGAACCACTCTCTGCCGAGCCGATTGGGACTGGTGAACTGCCCGAGGGCCTCCTCCCTTCTGCAGATGGCACATTGCGGACCGATCCCGGAATGCTGCCCGAATCCGGCGGAATCGACGGCTTTTTCATCGCGCGGATGCACAAACGCGCGTGAAAAGCGGCGGAAAAAAGGCAATGAAAAAACGGTTCACCGCATCCATGGTCCGACCCGCCCCCGGCTTCGGCACCATCTGCGCCATGTTCATTTATTAGAAAGCATAGGGTCAACAACCCCGGTGTCCTCCACCCCCCTCGCGCGGCTTCCTGCGGCGTGAAAGACAAGAGAAGACATACGGATTTCGGCAGCCGGACACGCTCCCCCAAGGTGCGACCGGTCAAACGGCCACAGGCAATGGTTGCCGCGATAATTAGGAGAATATACGTGACTGCAATTACGAAGAAGGCAGCCCTACCCCTGCTGCTGTCCGCCCTCGCCCTTCCGGTGGCCGTTCCGGCCGTAGCCCAGGAAGACGCCAGCATCGATGTTTACGGTTCGCGCCTGTCGGACGGCCCGCAGATCGAAGGCATGATCACCTCGCGCGATTCGGAATCGATCGAAGTGACGCTCGAAAACGGCCAGACGACCAAGATTTACGTCGATGAAGGCACCGAAGTGCGCGCCACCGGCGGCTTCCTCGGCCTCGGCAGCAAGGACATCGCATCGGCACGCCTGATGGCCGGCCTCCCGGTCGAAGTCGACACGCTGCAGTATGAAGGCGGTCTCGTTGCCAGCAAGGTCAAGCTGAAAGCCAGCGACCTTGCCACTGCCAACATGATCCGCGGTGCAACCGAGCAGCGCTTCGTCGCCCATCGCCGTGATATCGACGCCAACACTGCCGCAGCCGAAGCGCTGAAGGGCCGTCTGGCGAACATCGACCAGTACAACGTCAAGGGCTTCACCAACGTCTATTTCGACAGCGGCAAGTGGAACATCTCGCCTGAAGGCCAGCGCGAGATCTGCAACATCGCTTCGCAGGCCGAAGAAATGGACAACGCCCTGCTGCTCGTCGTCGGCTACACCGATTCCGATGGTGACGAAGACTACAATCAGGTCCTCTCCGAGCGCCGCGCGGGCCGCGTCGTGAACTACCTCCAGCAGAAGTGCGGCTGGCAGCCGTGGCGCATGCTGACCCCGACCGGCATGTCCGAATCGGACCCGGCAGCGGACAACAGCACGCCCGAAGGCAAGGCACAGAACCGCCGCGTCTCGGTCAACATCCTCGTCAGCAAGGCGACGGAAGAAGGCTGAGGCTCGACAGGCCAGATAAGAAAGAAGGGGCGGACAGCGATGTCCGCCCCTTTTTATTCGGCGTCTTCCTTGAGGTATTTCTGGAAGCTCTTCCTCAGCTTCATCAGCTTGGGGGGGATCACGGCAAGGCAATAGGGATTGCGCTGGCCTTCGCCTTCCCAATATTCCTGGTGGTAGTCTTCCGCCGGATACCATTCGCCGGTCTCGATCGTGGTCACCGCGCTCTGGCCAGGGTGCTCTTCGTTCCACCGGGCAATTGCGGCCTCTGCCGCTTCGCGCTGGCCGTCGGCAGGGAAGATCGCGCTGCGATACTGTGTCCCGACATCATTGCCCTGGCGATTGAGCTGGGTTGGATCATGCGTGCCCATGAACACGTCGAGGATCTGGTCGAGCGTAATTCGCTCGCTGTCGAAGGTCACGCGCACGCCTTCGGCATGGCCGGTATTGCCGCTGCACACTTCCTTGTAGGTCGGGTCGGGCTTGTCACCGCCGATATAGCCGCTTTCGACGCCACTTACGCCGATGACATCCTTCATCACCGCCTCGGTGCACCAGAAGCATCCGCCTGCGACGATCACCTGTTCCTGCGCCATTCGTGTTCTCCTTTGCCTGCGCGATGTAGGAAGCCGTCTCCACCTTGTCATCCGTCCAGTTCATGGGCAGGGAAGGCAAAGAAGCTAGAGGAGAGATTTCATGCGTATTTTCATGAGTGTTGCTGCTGCTGCTGCCATGATGGCTACCCCGCTTGCCGCCGACGATCATGCGCCGGATCTTGACGAGGTTCTAGCTGCGGACTTGCGCGAAGATGATCGCGCGCGCGACCGCTATCGCAATCCCGCCGAAACGCTGAAGTTCTTCGGGATCGAGCCGACCATGACCGTGGCGGAACTCAATCCGGGAGGCGGTTGGTACACCCGCGTCCTCGCTCCCTACCTGCTCCCTCACGGCAAATACATCGCACTCGCGCAGGACAGCGGTACCATCCAAACCGATGATCGGGCGCGGCTGGCTCGCGCTCTCGGCTGGACCGAGCGTTTCAAGGCGGATTTCGCGGAAGAGTTCGGCGTCGATGCTGCAAGCGTGCACGCGTATGAAGTCGATGAATTGCCCGAAGAGGTTCTGGGCACGGTGGACATGCTGCTTGCCATCCGCACCTTGCATGGTGCCTGGAATGCTGGAACGCTGCTGGGTGATGTAAAAAGAGTTCGCCCGCTGTTGAAGGATGGCGGCGTGATCGGGGTGGTCCAGCATCGCGCTCCTGCCGATGCGAGCTATGACGACGTCAATCCGGCACGCGGCTATATGCGCGAAGCCGATGTGGTCAAGCTGATGGAACTGGCCGGTTTCGAACTGGTGCGCAGTTCCGATATCAACGCCAACCCCAACGATCCAGCCGATTGGGAAGGCGGTGTGTGGACACTCCCGCCGACGCTTCGTTACGGCGATCAGGATCGCGACCGCTACCTCGCCATCGGCGAGAGCGACCGGATGACGCTGCTTTTCCGCAAGGCCGACTGACCGTTGTAAGCTGACATTCATGTGAAGAGTGAAATGCCCTCCATGTAACAACATTACATGGAGGGCATTCTTGTGAAAAATACCATTCTTCTGGCGGCTTCGATTCTCCCGCTCGCTGCCTGTACTCCCGGCGCCGATGACGTGCGCGGGGTCGAACACGGCGAAACGCTGCTGTCCGTGAGCGCCGGCGGGCGAGCCGAAAGCCGCCCCGATCGCGCGCAGTTCAATGCCGGCATCGAAACCTATTCGCGCAGCGCGAAAGCCGCCAGCGAAGCCAATGCCGAAAAGATCGAGGAGATCGTCACCGCCCTGCGCGAATTCGGAATCGAGGAAGACGATATCCAGACGCAGAACGTATCCGTTCGCCGGATCGACTGGGGCGATCGCAAGGGCCAGTACCAGGCCAGCAATGTGTTTCAGGTCACGATGGACGATCCCGACCGGGCAGGCGCGGCGATCAGCGCGGTTACCGAAGCGGGAGCCAATATCCTTAGCGGCCCGAGCCTCACGATGAGCGATCCCGAAGCAGTCGCGAACCTCGCCTATGCCGATGCCTTCAAGGCGGCGAGGAAGCGGGCCGAAGCCTACGCCGAGGCTGCAGGGATGGAGATAAGCCGCACTCTCTACATCCGCGACGCTGGCGGGCAGCAGGGTCAGCAGTGGCTCCGCGGGGCGCAGGCAATGAACGAGATGGCCGTCGAGGTGGCAGCGCCGCCGCCGCCGGTTTCGCCGCCCCCCGTCGTGCGTACCCAGAGCGCATCGCCGGGCATGATGGTGGGCACCACACGCAGCCAGGTCTACATCCAGGTCGACTTCGCCCTGCGTGAGAAGTGAGGCGGCGCCAGTTCGCGTTTGTCATTCGCGCGCAAAGGTCTAGGTTTCTCTCCGCAACCGATTCTGCGGATTTGAGGAGAGAGCCATGACCAAGACCTATGCGAACCTGATCGACGGCGAGATGGTGACGACGGATGCGACTTTCGAAGTCGTCAATCCCGCGAATGAGGAAGTGGTCGGGCTGGCCCCCTCCTGCGGCAAGGCCGAGCTCGATCGCGCAGTCGCTGCGGCGCGCACGGCCTTCAAGAGCTGGCGCAAGACGAGCGCCGAAGAGCGGCAAAAGGTCGTCCAGGGCATAGCCGGAGTGATCAAGGAAAATGCCGACGAGCTGTTCCGCCTGCTCACCACCGAGCAGGGCAAGCCGCATGCGCAGGCACAGATGGAAATCTTCGGCGCGGCCGGGCTTGCCGCTGCCCAGTCGACGCTGACCCTCGACGATGTGATCAACCAGGATGACGACACGCGCCTCTCGCGCACCCGCCGGGTACCCGTGGGCGTGGTCGGCGGCATCGTGCCGTGGAATTTCCCGGTCATGATGGCGATCCAGAAGATCGTGCCCGCGCTGATCTCGGGCTGCACCATCGTTCTAAAGCCTTCTCCCTTCACGCCGCTAACCACGCTGCGGATTGCCGAGCTGATCAAGGACGTGGTCCCGGCCGGTACGGTCAATATCATCACCGGACCTGACGAACTCGGCCCGCTCATCACCGAGCATCCCGATATCGACAAGATCACCTTCACCGGCTCCACGGCGACAGGCAAGAAGATCATGGAAGGCGCAGCGGGTGACCTCAAGCGCATCACGCTCGAACTTGGCGGCAACGATGCCTCCATCGTCCTGCCCGATGCCGATGTCGAGAAGGTGGCCGAGCAGCTCTTCTGGTCGAGCTTTTCCAACGCCGGACAGATCTGCGTCGCGGCCAAACGCATCTATATCCACGAGGACATTTACGACGATCTCTCCAAGGCCATCGCGGAATATGCCAAGGGCGTGGTCGTGGGCGACGGCTCGCAGCAAGGCACGGGCGTCGGTCCGATCCAGAACAAGAAGCAGTTCGACCGCGTGTGCGAGCTCATCCAGGACGCCAAGGACAAGGGCTATCAGTTCCTGACCGGCGGCGATGTCGATCCTTCGGGCACGGGCTACTACGTGCCGATCACCATCCTCGACAATCCGCCCGAAGATGCGCGCATCGTGGCCGAAGAGCAGTTCGGTCCGGTCATGCCGCTGATGAAATTCTCGAGCGTCGAGGAAGTCATCGAGCGGGCGAACAATTCCGATTACGGCCTCGCCGGCGCAGTCTGGACCAAGGACACCGACAAGGGTGTCGAGATCGCCGAGCAGCTCGAAACCGGCACCGTGTGGATCAACGAATTCCTCCACATCTCGCCGCTCGCGCCTTTCGGCGGGCACAAGCAATCGGGGATCGGCGCGGAATACGGGATCGATGGCCTGAAGGAATTCACCTATCCGCAGGTCATCACCGTGAAGCGCGACGCCCAGGTCTAGGGCTTCGCGCTCAGGCTTCGAGGCGCGCCTGCACCTGAATGGCTGCCATGCCGGTGCCGGCCATGGCGCGGGCGCACTCGTCGGTTAGTTCGAACCGGTCGGACATGCCGCGGCTCCTGCTGAGGCCGAGGAACAGGTCGAAGCCGGCCGCTTCGACATGGAAGCTGCCGTCTTCGGCAAATTGGCCCAGTTCGTCGCGTCCCAGTTCGAAGATCAGCGTCTCGCGTTCTCCCGGTCGCAGGCGCACGCGCTGGAAATCGACCAGCAGGAGCACAGCGCTCGCGTCCTCCGATCCCTCGCGCGATATGCGGCGAAGGTAGAGCTGGACCGTCTCGACGCCCTCCCTCTCGCCGGTATTGCGCAGGTCCGCATAGGCGCAGATACGCTCGCGCCCGATCTCGATCGACAGGTCGGTCAGGGCGAAATCCGCATAGGTCAGGCCGTGACCGAAAGGCAGTCCGGCGCCTTTCGGGGTGGCGGGCAGCTCGAGCGGAAGCTTGCCGCTCGGATCGGCCTCGCCGGTCAGTAATTCGGCAACCGCATGTCCGCTCATCGTGCCGAGCGCACCGGCATGGAGCAGGCATGGTAGCTGCCGCCCGTTCACGAGCGGATCGAGCGGAGCCTCACCCAGCGTGACGACCACGAGGTTCGGATTGGCGGCAAACAGGGCCGACATGAGCTTCTCGTCGGCCTCGCCTATGCGGCCTTCCTCGCTGCTTCCCACTACGAAGATGACCGTCCCGGCACGCTTGGCCGCCTCGCAAGCCATGCCGATTGCCATGTTGTCGGCAGCGATCATCCGGCCCGTCCCGGCGCCGTTTTCGCGCAGGGCAAGGCCGGGTGTAAACCGATGCGGAATGCCGAGCTGCTCGAAGCCGTCGATAACGCTTGCCGCAACGCCATCCCGCCCTGCGAGCGGTGCGCGGCGATCGGATGCGGCGCTGCCGACTATGACCAGGTCGCCGGAGTCGATGCCGAGCGGCAGGAGGCGCGGTTCGTTGCGCAGGAGGATGGCAGAACGCTTGGCGAGGTTGAGAGCGATTTCGCGATTGCGGACGGGGGTTGGCAATGCACTGGCCAGCTGGGGCTTCCCGGCAAGGTGCGCGGCGCTGAGCAAGCCGAGGCGGAACTTAGCTCTCAGCACCCGTGCAGCCGTGTCGTCGAGGAGATTGGCACTGCACCGCCCCGCCTTCACGCCGTCGGCTACGGCATCGGGGGAGGCAACTCCGATCGGGCCGGTATTTTCTCCGGGTGCTGCCTGCCGTTCCAGCTTGTCCCATTCCGATAAGAGAATGCCATCGAATCCCCCGGGACCGCGCAGGAAACTGAATGCACGCTCGAGCGCCTCGCGTGCAGGCCCGCCATCGCGGGTGAGCCTGATCGCTCCAACTCCTGCGCTCCCGATCGCGGCGCGTGCAATGCGGAGCAGGTCGAGAGGATCGCGCCTGCAGGCTGTGGTCAGGATGTCGGACAGGTCGAGGCACGCCAGCATTCCCTGGTGATCGCGCAGTCCGTCCGCCTGGAGGCCACGGATGCGTGCTGCCGCGACACTGGCCGCAAGGTGCACTTCGCTTCCGCAGTCGCGGCTCGTTCCTGTCGATCCGTTTTCGGCGAGAGTGACTTCGGGACTTAGAGCCCAGTTGATGCCATGCGCCCGCGCTTCCTGCGCGACGGCTCTCTCCGCAACTTCGATCGTGTCCATGTCCCAACTGGCGGCCATGGACAGCGGGGCGGGCATGATCGTCTCGATCCCGGTCCCGGTTTCGGTTAGAAACAGGAGCGGGATGCCGAGGCGCGAACGTTCCTGCGCGATGGCCTGGAGCTGTTCGGCCTGGGCACGGTCGTGTATCCCCCTGACAGCCCCCACTCGGCCGGCCGCGATGTCCTCGTGCAGGCTGTCCAGCGCGTCGCGATCGTCCGCCGAAGGGAGCGAACGGACCGCCAGCTGCCCGGCTTTCTCGAGGGGGGACATCATTGCGAGGAGATCGGTCACCACGCGTTCGCATTCGGTGCGGGTCACGAAATTGCTCACGCGCTCACCTGCGTGCGGCGAACCCCGCCCGATGACCGAAATTGCAGCGCTGGCTTACGCATTGATACGCCCGTTCGAATTTACGGCCCTGCGCAATCCGGTGACGCGTTATTGTCCGCGCTCCCGGGCCGACATGGGCTGACCCGGCGATGAAGCTGCCGCATAATGGTGAAGATCCGGTAAGCACTTGGCGAATTTCGCCTTGATGGCGGCCAAGGCAAAGCTTCTCCCCGAGCCGTTTACGGACATAAAAATATCTTTATATCTGGGCCGACCATGCGGATTGAATCCCTCTTTCGCGCGCTGGCAGACCCTACGCGCCTCAGGATCATGCGGCTGCTCGGCTCGATGGAGCTGGCGGTCGGCGAGATCGCGCAGGTACTCGGGCAAAGCCAGCCGCGCGTTTCTCGCCACGTCGGCATCCTGTGCGATGCAGGTCTGCTCGAGCGGCGCCGCGAGGGCAGCTGGATTTTCCTTCGTGCAAGCTCGGACCAGCGCGACGGTCCGCCGCTGAGGTCCGATTTCGCACGCTTGCTGGCGCGGGCGGAAAGTGCCGATCCGGACTTCGGCGCGCTTTGCGAAACCGACCGCCAGAAGCTCGCCGAAATCCGTTCCACGCGCGAAGCTCAGGCGCAGGAATATTTCGCACAGCATGCGCATGACTGGGACGAGGTGCGTCGGCTCCATTCGTCTGACGAGGAAGTGGAAACTGCCCTTGCCGGTGCGCTGGGTGACGGACGGCTTGGGCGGCTGCTCGATATCGGTACCGGCACCGGCCGGATGGCGGAACTCTTTGCGGAACGGGCCGACCATATCGTCGCGCTCGACAAGAGCCTGGCGATGCTACGCGTGGCACGTGCCAAGCTGCAGCATCTTTCCGCAGACCGGGTGGAGGTGGTGCAGGGCGATTTCACCAGCCTTCCGTTTCCGCCCGACAGTTTCGATACCGTGCTGTTTCACCAAGTGCTGCACTTTGCGCACAGCCCCGCAGCCGCGCTTTACGAAGCGGCCCGCGTAACAAATGCGGGAGGACGCATCGCAATCGTCGATTTCGATGCGCATCAGCGCGAGGAACTGCGAGAAAAGCACGCGCATGCACGGCTCGGGTTCGCCGATGGCCAGATGCGCGACCTGCTCGACGATGCGGGGTTCTCGCCGCAGGACACGGTATCGCTCGAAGATGGCGAGATCGGGATCAATATCTGGGTGGCCGAACGGCGCCGCGCAGCGACAAGGAATTTTGCATGAGCCCCACGCTCGACCAGATGCGTGAAGCCCAGCGGGCGCTGGAAACGCCGCTCTTCTCCGGCCTGCCGGGAGACATCGAAGTGAGCTTCGAATTCTTCCCGCCCAAGACCGAGAAAATGGCCGAGACCCTGTGGCAGAGCGTCGAGACGCTGCGCCCGCTGGGCCCGCGCTTCCTTTCGGTCACCTATGGAGCGGGCGGTTCGACCCGCGAACGTACGCACGAAGCGGTGCGCCGTATCGTTGGCGAGACCGGCATTCCCGCAGCCGCCCACCTCACCTGCGTCCAGGCGACGCGCGAGGAAGTCGACGCGGTCGCCCGCGAATATTGGGAAGAGGGCGTGCGCCACATCGTTGCCCTGCGCGGCGATGCGCCCGACGGATCCGCAGGCTATACACCGCACCCGGGCGGGTACGAAAACGCCGCCGACCTGATCGCGGGCCTCAAGAAAGTCGCCGATTTCGAAATCTCGGTCGCCGCCTATCCGGAGGTTCACCCGGATTCGCCCGACCGGCAGGCCGATCTCGATAACCTGAAGCGCAAGTTCGACGCGGGTGCGACGCGGGCGATCACCCAGTTCTTCTTCGAGCCCGAATGCTTCTTCGAGTTCCGCGACAAGGCCGCTGCCGCCGGGATCGACGGCGAGATCGTGCCCGGCATCATGCCCGTGCTCAGCTTTGCCGCGGTCCAGCGGATGAGTGGGCTGTGCGGCACTGCCATCCCCGACTGGATGGAAGGCCTGTTTCACGGTCTCGACGAGCGGCCCGAAGCGCGCCAGCTGGTCAGCGCCACGATCGCGGCCGAGATGTGCCGCCGCCTCTATGCAGGCGGCGTGCGCCAGTTCCACTTCTACACTCTCAACCGCGCCGAGCTGAGCTATGCCATCTGCCATATGCTCGGCCTGCGACCGAAGGCCTGACATGTCGAAACGAGACGAATTCACCGCCGCCGCAGCGCAGCGCATCCTGATCAAGGACGGACCCTACGGTACCGAAATCCAGCGCGCCAGGCTGGCTGCGGAAGACTATGCGGGCGACACCGGGCTGGAGGCGGACCAGAAGGGCAATAACGACCTCGTCAATTTGACCCAGCCGCAGGTCATCCGCGCGATTTGCGACAGCTATATCGATGCTGGCGCGCATATCCTTGCCACCAACACCTTCAATGCCAACCGCATCAGCCAGGCAGATTACGGTGCCGAAGCGCTGGTCCACGAAATCAACGTGGCCGCTGCCCGCATCATCCGCGAAGCCGTCGACGCGCGCACCGATGGCGTGCCGCGCTTCGTGGCGGGTGCGATGGGGCCGACCAACAAGACGCTGTCGCTCTCGCCCGATGTCGAGGACCCCGGCTTTCGCGAGGTCAGTTTCGACGAGATCGTCGAGGTCTATGTCGAACAGTCGCGCGCACTGCTGGAGGGCGGGGCGGATTTCATCCTGATCGAGACCGTTTTCGATACGCTCAACTGCAAGGCCGCGATCATGGCGGTAAAGCAGCTGGAGCGGGAACTAGGCCGCGACATCCCGCTGATGATTTCGCTAACGCTCACCGACTTGTCGGGCCGCAATTTGTCAGGCCATACGGTCGAGGCCTTCTGGCACACGGTGCGCCACGCCAGGCCGCTGACCATCGGGCTGAATTGCAGCTTCGGAGCGGAGCAATTGCGTCCGCATGTCCAGATCCTCTCGGATATCGCCGATACCTATCTGATGGCCTATCCCAATGCCGGACTGCCCAACGATCTCGGGCAATATGACGAGGTGCCGGAGACCACCGCTGCGCTGACCAAGGTCTGGGCCGACAATGGCCGCGTCAACGCGCTCGGCGGATGTTGCGGTTCAACTCCTGCGCACATCGCGGCCATGGCAAAGGCAGTCGAGGGGGTCGCGCCGCGCAAGCTGCCGAAGGTCGATCACGACATGCGCCTTGCCGGCCTCGAAGCTTTCACGATCGCCGCCTGATGTCCGATCTTACGACAGCCCGCTTCGTCAACATCGGCGAACGCACCAATGTGACCGGCTCGGCCCGGTTCAAGAAGTTGATCCTTTCCGACGACTACGAAACCGCCGTCGAGGTCGCGCGCGACCAGGTCGAAAACGGCGCGCAAGTGATCGACGTCAATATGGACGAGGGTCTGCTCGACGCTGAAAAGGCGATGACGACCTTCCTCAAGCTGATCGCTGCCGAACCCGATATCGCGCGCGTTCCGGTAATGATCGACAGCTCGAAATGGGAGGTGATCGAGGCCGGGCTCAAATGCGTTTCGGGAAAGCCGATCGTAAATTCGATCAGCATGAAGGAAGGCGAGGAAGCATTCCTCGACCATGCGCGCAAATGCATGGATTACGGCGCCGCGGTGGTCGTGATGGCCTTCGACGAGACCGGCCAGGCCGACACGAAGGATCGCAAGGTCGAGATTTGCTCGCGCGCCTATGATTTGCTGACCGGCATCGGCTTCCCGCCCGAAGATATCATCTTCGATCCCAACATATTCGCCGTGGCGACGGGTATCGAAGAGCACGACCGCTACGGGCTCGACTTCATAGAGGCGGTGCGCGAGATCAAACATCGCTGCCCGCTCGCCAAGACCAGCGGCGGCTTGTCGAACCTCAGCTTCAGCTTCCGCGGCAATGAGACCGTGCGCCGCGCGATGCATTCGGTCTTCCTGTTCCACGCGATCCCGGCTGGGCTCGACATGGCGATCGTCAACGCGGGCCAGCTCGACGTTTACGACCAGATCGATCCCGAGTTGCGCGAGGCCTGCGAGGACGTGATCCTCATGCGTCGCCCGGACGCGACCGAGCGCCTCATCGAACTTGCCGAAAGTTATCGCGGCAAGAGCGCGGCGGACGAGAAAGCGGCCGAGGAATGGCGCAGCTGGCCGGTTGCACGGCGACTTGAACACGCGCTGGTCAAGGGCATCGACGCGCATGTGGTCGACGACACCGAGGAAGCACGCGAATTGCTTGCCGCTTCAGGTGGACGCCCGATCGAGGTCATCGAAGGCCCGCTGATGGACGGCATGAACGTCGTCGGCGACCTGTTCGGCAGCGGCAAGATGTTCCTGCCCCAAGTGGTGAAATCGGCGCGCGTGATGAAGAAGGCCGTCGCCCACCTCATCCCCTTTATCGAGGCGGAGAAAGAAGAGGGCGCCAAGGCCAAGGGCGTGATCGTCATGGCCACGGTGAAGGGCGACGTCCACGATATCGGCAAGAACATCGTCGGCGTGGTGCTGCAGTGCAATGGCTACGAAGTGGTCGATCTTGGCGTCATGGTACCGTGGGCGAAAATCCTCGAAACCGCGCGCGAGGTTAAGGCCGACATGATCGGCTTGTCTGGCCTCATCACGCCCTCGCTCGACGAGATGGTGACCGTGGCGGAGGAAATGCAGGCGGCGGGCATGGATTTGCCGCTGCTGATCGGCGGGGCGACCACCAGCAAGGTCCACACAGCGCTGCGCATCGACAAGGCCTACGAGGGCCCGGTCATCCACGTGCTCGATGCCAGCCGCGCCGTGGGTGTGGCGAGCCGGCTGTTGTCCGATACCCAGCGCGACGAGTTCGTCGAGGACACGGCAGCCGAATACGTGAAAGTCCGCGAGGCGCGCGAGGGCAAGGCACAAAGCGTACTGCTGACCTTGGAAGAGGCGCGGGCGAACTTCTTCGACGCCTATCTCAGCGACAAGGCCGCGCCGCCATTGAAGCCCGGTATCCATACGTTCGACGACTGGTCGCTTGCAGACCTGCGCAACTATATCGACTGGACGCCCTTCTTCCGCGCCTGGGAGTTGCACGGCACGTATCCCAAGATCCTCGACGACGATGTGGTGGGCGAGACCGCGCGCCAGCTGAAAACCGACGCCGATGCGATGCTCGACCAGATCATCGCGGGCCAATGGCTGACAGCGAGAGGCGTTGCTGGGTTCTGGCCATGCGCGCGCGATGGCGACGACGTGACGCTCCACCTCGCCGATCGCGAAGAGCATGTCGTGCTGCCGTTCCTGCGTCAGCAGGTGAAAAAGTCACGCGACCGCGCGAATATGTGCCTTGCCGATTTCATCGACCCGGCGGGTGACTGGATCGGCGGTTTCGCCGTGGGCATCCACGGGATCGAAGAGCATTCGAAGCGCTTCCTCGAAGACAAGGACGACTATTCCGACATTCTTTTGAAAGCGCTCGCCGACCGCTTCGCCGAGGCCTTTGCCGAGCGCTTGCACCAGCACGTCCGCACCGATCTGTGGGGCTATGCGCCGCAGGAGCAACTCACCAACGAGGCGCTGATCAAGGAGGAATATCGCGGCATTCGTCCGGCGCCGGGCTATCCTGCTTGCCCCGATCACAGCCTCAAGCCGATCCTGTTCGACCTGCTCGATGTGGAAACCAACGCAGGGCTGACGTTGACCGAAAATTTCGCCATGCTGCCCACCGCAGCCGTGAGCGGTTTCTACTTCGGGCATCCGGAAGCCGAGTATTTCGGTGTCGCACGTATCGGCCGCGACCAGCTAGAGGACTATGCGCGTCGCCGCGGGGTCGATATGGCGACGGCCGAACGATGGCTGCGACCCAATCTCGACTGAGCGTGCTGCCTCCGGGCAGGCTGGTATGGCTGGGCGGCGGCGTGCTGCTGCTGGCCTATGCTGCCATGGCGGCCATCGTGCCGAGCGACCCGGGCCTGATGGGGCAGCTGTGGTTCCTTCCCGGCGTCGGGGTCGTCGGTGCAATCATAGCCAATACTTCCGGCACGGGCGGAGGTGTCGTCTTCGTGCCCGTGTTCAACGCGCTCCGCGAATGGGACGTGATGGACCTCGAACCGCTCCAGGTAGTCGGGGTTTCGATGTGCATCCAGAGCTTCGGCATGACCATGGGTGCATTGCGCTGGACCGACCGGCTCTATCACCAACCCTCGCCAGACCATCTGCACGCACTTGTCCGCCCGCGCGACTTCTTCACCGTGGCGTTGGCAGTCCTGGCGCTGTCGCTACCCGCGATGCTGGTGACGCAGAGAATGACGCAGTTCGACCAGCACGCCGTGCTCATGGGATACAAGGCCTTCTCGGTTCTACTTGGATTTGCGCTCATCCTGTCCACCTGGACGGTCAACCTCGCCCGTCCCGAAAAAGACCGGCTTGAGCGGGTCGACCTGCTGGTGTTGCTCGCGCTGGCCGTACCGGGCGGCGTCCTGACCGCCCTGTTCTCGGTCGGGATTGGCGAGCTGGTCGCGCTCTACCTGTTCATTCGCCACTATCCAGTCCTGCTTTGCACGGGCGCCGCGTGCCTCATTTCCTCCATCAGCGTGATTGCGGGGGCGCTCTGGCATGTCGAGGCCGGAACCATCCAGTGGGAGGTCGTCCTGCTCGCCGCCCCGGCAGCCGTGCTGGGCGGTTTTCTCGCTCGCCCGATCGCCCTGTGGCTGGGGGCACGGCGACTGAAAACGCTCGATGGCAGCTGGATCGTCCTCTCGGCGATGTATCTGCTCTGGCTTGGCCGAGGCTGATTGACAGCGGGCTTGGGTGGCGCAATCGTCTGCGTCCATGCGAACCATTGTCACCATCGCCTGCTTAGTGATGTTGACCGGATGCGCCAACCAGCCCGCTCCATCACCAGCAGCCTCGGTAGCCGTGGTCTTCGACAGATATGATTCGACTACCGTAATCGTGGAAGGATTGGCCGATCGCGAAACGGGCCGCCCGGTCGAAGCGAACGATCCCGTCAGGATCGCGAGCATTTCCAAACTCGTAATGGCGATTGCTGCTCTGGAACTTGTCGAGGAAGGGAAGCTCGAAGTCGATGCGGACGTCTCGCAACATCTCGGCTTTACCTTGCGACATCCCGATCATCCGGATGTTCCGATAACCCTGCCGATGCTCCTTTCGCATCGCAGTGGCCTGCGCGACACCGCCGGATATGTCATCCCGCTCGGCGAGAGTCTCGAGGACCATCTGAAGCAACCGGAAGCGTGGTATCGCGGTTCGCCGCCGGGAGAGGCTCCCTTCGAATATGCCAACATCGGTTCGCCTGTCGTGGCGACCATCCTGGAAGGAGCGAGCGGCGAACGCTTCGACCGGTTGGTCCAGCGGCTGGTCTTTGAGCCACTCGCCATCGATGCCTGCTTCAATTGGATCGGCTGCCCCCAGGGAATGGCCGACCGTGCGGTCACGCTTTATCGTAGCAATGGCGAGATCGCCCGCGACGATCCGGCGGACCGACCGCCGAATTGCACTATCCCCGTGGCAGACGACAGGACCTGCTCGCTCGACGCTTACGAGCCGGGCACCAATGCTTCGGTATTTTCGCCGCAGGGAGGATTGCGGATCGGGATGCGAGACCTGGCCCGCCTGGGGGCTGAATTGCTCAAGCCGGCGAAGGAAAGCGTATTTTCCGAGCGCGCGCTGGACGAGCTGTTTCTTTCGCTGACGGCAAATTCCGAAGCCCAAAGGCAACATTTTTTCTGCATATACGGATTTCATGTGCAGCTGATCGAATTATCGGGAGAAGAGTGCGACGACGCTCTGGTCGGAGATGGACGCTCGCGTCTCGGTCATGCGGGAGAAGCTTATGGCCTGAGATCGGGTCTGTGGCTCGATTACGAAGCAGGCACGGGCATCGCCTATTTTGTGACGCAAGTTCCGGATCGAACTGCGCCCGACGAAGGCGGTTTTGCATTCGAAGAGGTGATATTGGTCCGCCGTGCCTTGCGAATAAAGACGGAAACGGGGAATTAGCACCTATTCGAGCGCCGCAGGGAATTGACCCGGCGGGCTGCATCGCGCAGGGCTGGACCGTCGGCTGCGGGAGCGATTCTGCGGCGGGCGCGCACGGGAGAGCTTGCGGTCAGCCGCAACGCCGAAGGAGCAACCGCCCCGGAAACTCTCAGGCCAACGGACCGTGCGCCGCCATCGACACTCTGGAAAGCGTCACGCGCGGCTGCGCGGGGCCACCGAAGGGGTAAGCGCTTCTTGCGCCAGTCTCTCAGGTTTCCCGACAGAGGGGGCATGGGTTGGTTTGGTGCGCTGGAAAGGCGCGCTCCCATGCTTTTGAAGGACGGGACTTGAGCGAAGAGAACGACAACATCGAAGAAATCCAGACGCTGCCGCTCGATGCGTGGCATCGCCGCAAGGGCGCGCGCATGGTGCCTTTCGCCGGCTACGAAATGCCGATTCAATACGAGGGCATCGTGGTCGAACACAACTGGACGCGCGAGCAGGCGGGGCTGTTCGATGTCAGCCACATGGGCCAGCTCATGGTCACGGGCGACAAGGCCGCCGAGGAACTCGAAAAGCTGCTTCCCGGCGCCATTGCCTCGCTCAAGCCCGGCCGCACGCGCTATTCGCTGCTGATGGCCGAAGATGGCGGGATCCTCGACGACCTGATGGTCACCAACGCCACCCCCTGGATCGAGGGCGACGAGGAGGAAGGCACCGAGAGCCACTGGGGCGACCCGGCCTATTATCTCGTCGTCAACGGCGCGATGAAGTGGGACGATATCGCCCACTTGCGCGAACATCTCGATGACGATGTGACGCTGACGCATATGGACGACCATGCACTGGTGGCGCTGCAGGGCCCCAATGCGGCGACGGCTCTCAACCGCGTGATGCGCAATGTCATCGACGACATGGTCTTCATGGATTCGGTGCTGCACGATTTCGGCGAGTGGCCCCTGCGGATCACCCGTTCGGGCTATACCGGCGAGGACGGGTTCGAAATTTCCATCCCCGCCGAACATGCCGAAAGCCTGTGCAACCGCCTCTGCGCCGAAATCGAGGTGCGCCCCATCGGCCTCGGCGCGCGCGACAGCCTGCGCCTGGAAGCCGGCCTGCCGCTCTATGGCCACGACATTACCGAAGAGACCGACCCCGTCTCTGCCGACCTCCTCTTCGCGCTGACCAAGAAGCGCCGCGAGCAAGGCGGCTGGATGGGCCACGAGGCGGTCGCCAAGGTTCTTGCCGATGGTCCGGCGCAAAAGCGCGTCGGGCTCGACATCGAGGGCCGCTTGCCCGCCCGCGAAGGTGCGCTGGTCTATTCGGGCGACAAACAGGTCGGACGCGTCACCAGCGGGGGATTTTCGCCCACGCTCCAGCGCCCGATTGCGATGGCATACATCGACACCGCGCTCGCTTCCGAGGGAACCGAACTCGAGGTCGAGGTTCGTAACAAGAGACTGTCTGCGAAGGTCGCAACGATGCCCTTCGTGCCCAACCGCTACTACAGAGGGAAGTGACCTGATGGCCCGTTATTTCACCGATGAACACGAATGGATCGACCTCGAAGGCGACACTGCCACGGTCGGCATTACCGATTTCGCGCAAGGCCAGCTCGGCGATATCGTCTTCGTCGAACTGCCCGACGTCGGCACCATGGTCGAAAAGGGCAAGGACGCCGCAGTGGTCGAGAGCGTCAAGGCCGCAAGCGACGTCTACGCGCCGCTTTCGGGCGAAGTTGTCGAGGTCAATGACAGCCTCGAAGACGACCCGGCACTCGTCAATTCCTCGCCCGAGGAAGACGGCTGGTTCTTCAAGATGACCGTCTCCGACAAGTCCGAGCTCGAAGGCCTGATGGACGACAAGGCCTACAAGAGCTTTTGCGACGGACTCTAATTCCCATCCCGCACGCGGGACATAAGAGGTAATCGATGCGCTACCTGCCGCTGACTGACGCCGACCGTTCGGCGATGCTTGAGAAAATCGGTGCGCCCGATGTGGACGCGCTCTTCGTCGACGTGCCCGAGGAGGCGCGGCTTTCCGGACCGATCCATGGCCTGCCGATGCATGCCTCCGAGATGGCGGTCGAAAAGCATATGCGCCGCCTGTCGAAGAAGAACCTTGCGGCGTCCGACGCGGCGTTCTTCCTTGGCGCTGGGGCTTACAAGCACCATGTCCCGGCAAGCGTCGACCACATCATCCAGCGCGGCGAGTTCCTGACCGCCTACACGCCCTACCAGCCGGAAATCGCGCAGGGCACTCTGCAGATGCTGTTCGAATTCCAGAGCCAGGTCGCGCATCTCTATGGCTGCGCGGTGGCCAATGCGAGCATGTACGATGGCTCGACCGCTTGCTGGGAAGCAGTCGCGATGGCCAGCCGCATCGCGCGGGGAAAGAAGCGCAAGGTCGTGCTCTCGGGCGCGCTGCACCCGCATTACGCCGAGGTCGTGAAGACCATGGCGAAGTTCACCGACGACGAGATCGCCCACGCCAAACCGGCGATGACGGCGGCGCCCGATACCGAAGGCCTGATTGCCCGCATCGACGGCGACACGAGCTGCGTCGTAGTCCAGTATCCCGACATCCTCGGCCGCGTGACCGATCTCCAGCCGATTGCCGATGCTGCCCACGCGAAGGGCGCGCTGCTTATCGTCGTGAATACCGAGCCTGTGGCGCTGGGTGCGATCAAGTCGCCCGGCGAAATGGGCGCGGATATCGTCGTGGGCGAGGGCCAGTCTATCGGCGTCGGCCTCCAGTTCGGCGGTCCCTATCTCGGTCTCTTCGCCGTCCGGGATCCCAAGCATGTCCGCATGATGCCCGGCCGCCTGTGCGGCGAAACGCAGGATGCGGAAGGCAAGCGCGGCTACGTGCTCACGCTCTCGACCCGCGAGCAGCATATCCGCCGCGAGAAGGCGACGTCGAACATCTGCACCAATTCCGGCCTCTGCGCGCTGGCCTTCAGCGTCCACATGACCCTGCTGGGCGAGAAGGGGCTGCGGCAGCTGGCGGCGGAGAACCACCGCCTTGCCTGCCTCGCCGCCGACCGGTTGGCACAGGTGCCGGGAGTCACGGTGCTCAACGACAGCTTCTTCAACGAATTCACCATCCGCCTCGGTACCGATGCCCGCGCGGTGGTGCGCAAGCTCGCCAAGGACAAGGTTCTTGCCGGCGTCTCGCTCGGCCGCCTGTTCCCGCAGCACGAGGAACTGGCCGACGGCCTCATTGTCGCGGTTACCGAGACCACCACCGAGGAGGACATCGAAACGCTGGTCTCCGCGCTGAAGGAGGTGCTGGCATGAGCGCTCCCAACCAGTCCGGCTGGAAACCCGGCAGCCCCGTCAAGGATCACAACGCGATGAGCGGCCCCGACACCGTCACCGGCAACCGCGCGCTGATGCTGGAAGAGCCGCTGATCTTCGAGATCGGGACGACCGAAACGACCGGCGTGGACCTGCCGGAGCCTTCGCGTGGCGCCAACCGCCTCGGCGGCCTCGACCGCAGCGAGGAGATCGGCCTGCCGGGTCTCTCCGAACCGGAAACGGTGCGTCACTACACGCGCCTCAGCCGCCAGAATTACGCGATCGACCTCGGCCTCTTCCCGCTCGGCAGCTGCACGATGAAGCACAATCCGCGCCTCAACGAAAAGGTCGCGCGGATGCCCGGCTTTGCCGATGTCCATCCGCTCCAGCCGGTCGACACGGTGAAGGGCGGGCTCGAAGTCATCAACGAACTCGCCAACTGGCTGATCGACCTCACCGGCATGCACGGTGTCGCGATGAGCCCCAAGGCGGGCGCGCATGGCGAATTGTGCGGCATCCTTTGCATCCGCGCCGCTTTGGAAGCGCGCGGGGATGCGCGCGAAGTCATCCTCGTTCCCGAAAGCGCGCATGGCACCAATCCCGCCACCGCGGCCTTTGCGGGTTACAAGATCGAGGACATCCCTGCGAATTCCGACGGACGTGTCGATCTCGATGCGCTCAAGAGCCGTCTCGGGCCCGATGTCGCGGGTGTGATGATCACCAACCCCTCGACGCTCGGCCTGTTCGAACGCGATTTGAAAGCGATCTCCGACGCGGTCCACGAAGCGGGTGGCTTCGTCTATTGCGATGGGGCGAACTTCAACGCGATCGTCGGCAAGGTGCGCCCGGGCGACCTCGGCGTCGATGCGATGCACATCAACCTGCACAAGACCTTCTCCACCCCGCATGGCGGCGGCGGACCGGGTTCGGGGCCGGTAGTCCTTTCCGAAGCGCTCGCACCCTATGGCCCGCTCCCCTACGTGGTGCGCGGCAAGGACGGCGCGGTGCACCTCGTCGAGGAAGAGAATGCCGACGAGTTCGAGCACACCAAGGCCTTCGGCCGCATGACCGCTTTCCACGGCCAGATGGGTATGTTCACCCGCGCGCTGACCTATATCCTCAGCCATGGCGCCGATGGATTGCGGCAGGTGGCCGAGGATGCGGTGCTTAACGCCAATTACATTTTGCGCAGCCTCGACGACGTGCTCGATGCCCCCTTCGGCCACAGCGGCCCATGCATGCACGAGGCGCTGTTCAGCGATAAGGGCTTTGCCGAGGATATCTCGACGCTCGATCTCGCCAAGGCGCTGATCGACGAGGGCTGCCACCCGATGACCATGTACTTCCCGCTGGTGGTGCATGGTGCGATGCTGGTCGAACCGACCGAGACCGAGAGCAAGGCCGCGCTCGACCAGTTCATCATGGCGCTCCGCAGCGTGGCGGAGCGGGCTCGGGCAGGCGACGAAAGCCTCAAGACCGCGCCGCATTACGCACCGCGTCGCCGGCTCGACGAGACGCTGGCGGCGCGCAAGCCCATCCTCGCTTGGGAAGAACCCAATCCTCCGGGCGGCGAACCGACGATGAGCGAGCAGGGCGGGCGGTGATCGCTCGCCTGCGGCCATGAAGATCGTCTTCAGCCGCAAGGGCTTCGACAGCGCGGCAGGCGGCGGGTCGTCGCCGATCGTGGATGGCAAGCCGGTAAGCTTGCCGATCCCTGCGGGTACGGCGTCGCGCACGAGTTATGGCGACCTCGGGCTGGGCGAGCTCGCTGCCAAGTCCAGCCGCGGCAGGCTGGGGGCGGATGACCTCTGCCATCACGACCCCATGTTCCGCGATGACGGCACCTGCATTTTCGGCCAGGTCGGTGCGGCGCAAACGCATCTCGCAAACCGGGGCGTGGGCATCGGCGATGTGTTCCTGTTCTTCGGCCTTTTCCGCGAGGAGGACAGCGGCGAGCCGCACCATCGGATCTTCGGCTACCTCCGGGTAGAGCGGATGGTTCACCTCGGCGCGTGCGGTGAGGATGAACGGTGCGAGTTTGCGGCCAGGCTTCATCCGCATGCGCTCGGCATGCACGGGGCCAACGATTGCCTCTACGTCGGGCGGGGGACGACCGCTGCGGCTGCGAGCGAGACCTTGCGCCTTACCGTTCCCGGCGGCCCGCCCAGCCTGTGGAAACGCCCCGACTGGCTGCGGGAGGGCGGGCTCAGCTATCATGACCGCCCGAATCGCTGGCTTCGCGGCGGACGCCTCAGATCGGTCGCGCGCGGTCAGGAATTCGTCGCCGATATCGGCCGCCGGCAGGCTCCGCGCGACTGGCTGGCGCGAATACTGACTGAAATCGGCGAATAATTCCGGAAAAATCCAGATTCGGGGCTAGGACTTTGCAACCTTCGTTGCTTATAGCCGACCCCGGTATCGCGGTGCTGCCCCGAGCCTTTCGGCCAGTCGCCCTACAGGCGGTGTCGCGATACCACCTTCTTGAAAATCAAAGCGTCTTGATGACCGCCGAGAAATCGAGCCCGCCATTCTCTTCGGCGAATGCCTCGTAGATTTCGGTGGCGTGACGCCCGAGTGCGGTCTTCGCATCGACGCTGTCGGCGGCTTCCATCGCGAGGCGCAAATCCTTGAGCATGAGGGCCGTGGCAAAGCCGCCCTGGTAGCCCTTGTCAGCCGGGCTTTCGACTCCCACGCCGGGCATTGGGGTGTAAGCATTGAGCGGCCAGCAGTAGCCCGACGAAACAGAGCTGATCTCGTAGAACTTCTGCGGATCGAGACCGAGCTTCTTCGCCATTGTCATCGCCTCGGTCGTGCCGATCATGGTGATGGCGAGCAGCATGTTGTTGCAGATCTTTGCCGTCTGTCCTGCGCCTGCATCGCCCGCATGGATCACGGCCTTGCCCATGGCGTTGAGCACTTCCTCTGCGCGCCCGAACGCCTTGTCGGTCCCGCCGACCATGAAGGTGAGCGTGCCGCCATTGGCCGCCGCGATGCCGCCCGAGACGGGCGCGTCGACCATGTCGTAACCAGCCGCCTCGGCCCTTGCGATCACCTCCTTGGCGGTGGCGACATCGATGGTCGAACAATCGAGCAGCACCGCGCCTTCGGGGGCCTTGCCGATCACGCTACCCTCGTAGACCGATTTCACGATCCCGCCATTGGGCAGCATGGTCACGACGCCATCGACGCCCTGAACGGCCTCAGCCGCATCGGTGAAGGTCGCGCAGCCGTTAGCCTTGGCGGTCGCGAGCGCCTCTTCGGACAGGTCGAAGGCATTCACATCGTGCCCCGCCTTGACGAGGTTCGCGGCCATCCCGCCGCCCATATTGCCGAGGCCGATGAAGGCGATTTGCATGTCGTTTTCCTCTCTCGAACACGACGAAGCTGACACCTGTGTCAACTTCGGTTTCCCTCTGTTTTACAGCGATATAGGCGCTGTTCTCCCGCAAAAAGTGACACCGAGCCGGTGGCGGAGATTACGCCTGGTGCAGCAGTGTCGAACGACGCCGAGAGCGATACATGTCCCGGCGGCGTGTAGGAAAGGATTATCGCGTCACCGCCCCTTCCACTTGCCCTCGCGCTTTTCGACGAAGGCGGCCATGCCTTCCTTCTTGTCTTCGCTGGCGGTGAGGATCTGGAAGATGCGGCGCTCGATAATCAGGCCCTGGTCGAGGCTGGTCTCGAAGGCTGCGTTGACCATTTCCTTGTTCGCGATGGCGGCCATTGGCGGCATGCTCGCGATCTGCGCGGCAGTCTTCATCGCCTCGTCGAGAAGCTGCTCATGCGTCACCACGCGCGCGACGAGGTTGCTGCGCTCGGCTTCCTCGGCATCCATCATGCGGCCGGTGAGGCACATCTCCATCGATTTCGACTTGCCGATGGCGCGGGTCAGGCGCTGCGATCCGCCCATGCCGGGTGCAACGCCGAGCTTGATTTCGGGCTGGCCGAACTTGGCCTTGTCCGAGGCGATGATGAAGTCCGCCATCATGGCGAGTTCGCACCCGCCCCCGAGCGCGAAGCCGTTTACCGCAGCGATCCACGGCTTGCGGGTCTTCTTGACGATCTCGCTGGTCCAGGGGCTGAAGAAATCTTCCAGATAGAAGTCGGCTGCCGCCTTCTCGCTCATTTCCTTGATGTCGGCGCCCGCGGCGAAAGCCTTGTCGCCTGATCCGGTAAGCACCGCGCACAGCTGGCTGGCATCGGCCTGATAGGCGGCGAATGCCTCGGTCAGCTCTTCGAGCACCTTGCTGTTCAAAGCATTGAGTGCTTGCGGACGGTTCAATGTGATCAGCGTGACCGCATCGCGCTGTTCGACGGTGATGGTTTCAAAACTCATAGGGGTTTCCATTCCTCATCGGCGGGAAGCGGGGCGAAGATGCTGTCGAGCAATTCCTCGCTCACGCCCTCGGGCGTTGCCGGATCCCATTTGGGGTCGTTGGTCTTGTCCACGATCACTGCGCGCACTCCTTCCGCAAAGTCGGGGCGGGTCAGCACGCGGCTGGCGATGCGGTATTCCATCACCATGTTGTCTGCGAAATCGTCGAGCTGTTTGCTTGTCGCCAGTTGGCGCAGCGCAACCTTGCAGGTCTGCGGGCTCTTGCTGCGCAGCGTGGCCAGCTCCTTCGCCGCCCAGTCGCTGTCGTCGGCTTCGAGGCTCGCGAGGATGTCTTCGAAGCGATCGGAGGCGAAGTGCTTGGCGATCTTGTCGGAATTGCCCTCGATCCGCGCTTCGGGCGGCGTGACCGAGAGTTCGGACAGGATGCCCGAGATGCGGTCGGGATGTTCGGCAATGCGTGCCTTGGCTTCGGCGAGCTTCTCAGCTGGCAGGTAATGCGTTGCGATGCCTGCCCAGAGGCATTCCGCCCCGTCGAGCCGCGCGCCGGTGAGCGCGAGGAACTGGCCCAGCCGCCCGCCGAGGCGCGAGAGGTGCCAGCCGCCACCGACATCGGGGAACAGGCCGATGCCGGTTTCGGGCATGGCGAAGCGCGTATGTTCGGTCGCAACGCGGTATTTGCATGGCAGCGCAATGCCCACGCCGCCGCCCATGGTGATGCCGTCCATGAAAGCCACGATGGGCTTTGCATAAGTCATCATCTGGTGGTTGAGCTGGTATTCGTCGTGGAAGAAGGCGCGGCCCGATGCGCCGCCGTCGTTCAATGCCGAATTGCGCAGCAGGTTGATGTCGCCGCCGGCGCAGAAACCGCGGCCTTCGGCGTGGTCGAGGATCACGGCTTCGACCGGATCGTCGCCCGCCCAGCCGGACAGGCCCGCGCTCATCGCGTGGCACATGTCGAGCGTCAGCGCATGGAGCGCCTTGGGGCGATTGAGCGAGATATGGCCCGTGCGGCCATGCGTGTGGATATGGACTTCGTCGGTCATTCTGGTGCTCACTGGCGCAGGAGGTCGCGGCCCACGATCATCCGCATGACCTGGTTGGTGCCTTCGAGGATCGAGTGGACGCGCAGATCGCGCCAGAACCGCTCGATGGGGTATTCGCGCAAATAGCCGTAGCCGCCGAAGAGCTGCAGCGCGTCATTGACGATCTTGCTGCCGCTGTCGGTGGCGAGGCGCTTGGCCATGGCGGAGAACTTGCTCTTGTCGGGTGCGCCATCGGTGACCTTGGCCGCCGCGAGATAGAGCAGCGCGCGCGCCGCCTCGAGGTCGGTGGCCATATCGGCGAGCATGAACTGGGTGTTCTGGAAGTCGGCAATCGGCGTGTCGAACTGCTTGCGGTCCCTGGTGTAGGCCACCGCCTCGTCGAGGCAGCGCTGCGCCCCGCCGAGCGAGCAGGCGCCAATGTTGAGGCGGCCGCCGTCGAGTCCCATCATGGCAAAGCGGAAGCCTTCGCCTTCATCGCCGACCCGGTTGGCGACCGGTACGCGCGCGTCCTCGAAAATGACCTGTGCGGTCGGGCTGGCATTCCAGCCGAGCTTCTTTTCGGGCTTGCCGAAGGAAACGCCGGGCGTGTCCTTGTCGATCACGAGGCAGGTGATGCCCTTGGTCTTGTGATCGCTGGTGCGCACCATGGTGACGTAGACGTCGTTGAAACCGCCGCCCGAAATGAACTGCTTGGTGCCGTTGAGGACATAATGGTCGCCGTCGAGCTTTGCGCTGGTTTTGAGGCCTGCCGCATCCGAGCCGCTGCCCGGTTCGGTGAGCGCGTAGCTGGCGATCTTTTCCATCGTCACGAGATCGGGGAGGTATTTCTCCTTCACCTCCGCCCCGCCGAACTGGTCGATCATCCAGGCGGCCATGTTGTGGATCGAGATGTAGGCGCTGGTGGCAGGGCAGCCATAGGCCATGGCTTCCATGATCAGCGCCGCTTCCAGTCGCCCGAGGCCGATGCCGCCGCTTTCTTCGGAGACGTAAATCGCCCCGAAGCCGAGCTCCGCGCTCTGCTTGATGACGTCGCGCGGGAAGTGCGATTTCTCGTCCCACTCGGCGGCGTACGGAGTGATGTTGTCGGCGGTGAAGCGCTGCGCCATTTCCTGGATCTGCAGCTGCTCTTCGGTAAGCTGGAATTGTCCTGAATTCGTAGTCATGGCGCGCGCTCTAGCGCCGCAAGTGCCGCTAGGGAAGGGGCGGTGACGAACCTCCTGCCCAAGCGTGGACGTTGATTCCCGCAGCGCCGATTTGCGCCAGATCAATGCGGGGTCGTCTGCATGGCTGTAGATCGGCGAAACCGGGACAGATTGGCCGGGATGCAGGAGATTATCTGATGCGCAAGAACATGGGATCGCTCGACAAGACGATCCGTCTTATCTCGGCAGCGGTACTGGTCATGCTTGCCCTGACAGGAACGCTGACGGGCACACTCGCCATCGCAGCCTATGCGATTGCGGCAATTTTCGTGGTGACAAGCCTCGTTTCGGTATGCCCGGCCTACCTGCCGTTCGGCATCAGCACCTGCAGGAAAGCTTAGAAAACCGGCATTTGCGCTAGCCGACGATCGCCTCCGCCTCGATCTCGACCAGCCAATCGCTGCGGCATAGCCAGCTTGCGCCGACCATCGTTGCGGCCGGCGATGCTTCGCCGAAAAAGCGGGCGTGGACTTCGCCAACAGCTTCCTGGTCGTCGAAGTCGGTCAGGAACATGCGTGTACGGACGACATCCCCTGCCGTGCCGCCGAGCTGTTCGATGGCGCGCAGGATAAGCGTGCAGCACCGTTCGGCCTGTTCGGCGGCACCGCCAGGTGTGGAGGAACCGTCATCCTCGACCGGCCCGGTGCCTGCCACGATAATCCGGTCGCCGACGCGCACCGCGCGGGCAAAGCCGAACTTCGCTTCGAAGGGCGATCCGGTGAAGGCGTGCTTGCGGTCGCTCATCCGCAATAGATGCGGGTGATGATGCCGTTCGCGTCGTAGATCACGTTCACCCGGTCCTTGCGGTAGTCCATCGTGAAAACGCTGTCCGGCCCGCCCCAGCGCAGCTTGCGGGATTTGCTCATGTCGAGAATGCCGCGCCCGATCGAGCTGCTCGCCTTGCGGCCGATGAACTGCTGCGCCTCGGTGGCAGTGCAGCTGGCGGGGGGCGCGTCGGCTGCATCGAGGCCGCCGGTCGGCAGTGAACCGGCCATGCAGGCGCTCGCTGCGAGGGCAAGCGGGAGGATCGTGACGCGCATCATGCCGGACACTTGGTGTAGGTCAGAGGTTCGGCAAGCGCTTCCTCGCCGAATTCGCTGCGGGTGATCGTGGTGCCGTCTTCCGACAAGGTAAGCTCCATATCGCGGTTCCATTCCTGGCCTTCGCCGCTGAAGGCATAGGTCGCGCGGAACGAGCCGGGATCGCTCTGGGAAACCGTATCCACCACGCCGCGCGATTCATAGAACTGTATGCCCTCGGCGTCGATGTTGACGAGACCCTTCGCGTCGCCGCGATCGGATGTGCAGTCTTCTGGCACGAGGCCCCAGCGCCCATGCAGTGCGGGCGGGATATCGCCGTCGACCATTTCGGGCGGTCCGGCGCCGTCGCCGATCCCGCCGTCGGGTTCGACCGGGATGGCGGTTTCTTCGGTGTCGGGCCTGTCTTCGATCGGTTCGGCGCAGGCGGCGAGCGCAAGCGCCAGCGAAGAAAAGGCGAGGGCGGAGCGGAAGGGGTGATGAATGGTCATGCTCCCCCAACGCTCCGCCCCGCAGCTTTATCCCGATCCTCGCCGCTTACGGCGCTTCGTCGGCCTGGACTTCCTCGACCGGCGCGGCGTCTTCTTCGGCCACCGTCTCGACCACGGCTTCGGTGATGCCCGGATAGTCCATCCGCGTCATCGTCGTGCCCGAGCACATATAGGTCGCGCCATTGTGTATCTCGCCATCGACCAGTCGCTCGGCCAGATCGGGGCGGACCGAGGCGAGCGCCTCGCTCGCGACGGCGAAATCTCGGGCATAGCCCATGCCGGTGATTTTCTCGCCGTCGGGCTGCTTGGCGCCCATGAACGGGATAAGGTCGGTGAGATAGGTGATCTTCCCGGCTTCGACATGGCAAGTCGGCGCGCCGAAGCAATAGGTCGCCATGGGCACGGCCTTGCCGACCGAATCCGCGCTCAAGACATAATCGCCGGCAGTGAGCCGAACGATCTGCATCTCGTAGGGCGCCTTTCGATCCTTGCTGTTTATGCTTTCCCAATAGGTCGTGAAGTCGCCCATCTTCTTCCACTTGCGCGGCTGGTAGTGGAGATCGCCGTTTTCGGCGTCGTAACGCGCTACATCGAGCGAGCCGGAGCGGCCCATGCTGCCTTCGTCATTGCGGCGGAAGACCACCATGATCGCTCCTTCGCCCTCTTCGAGCTGAACGGGGTCGCTGGGCGATACTTTCTTGCCGAGGTAGAGCGTGGGCGTGCCTGCCGGCGCACCGGTCATGCTGGCTTTGGTGCCCGATACCGGCTCGAAGCTGTCGAGCGTGGTAATCTCGCCTTCGACTTCCTCGGCGCCGACGATGGTGTTGAAGAAGGCATCGCGCTCCTCGTCGGTCATCGCGGCGATTGCGTCCTGCCGGGCCTGCGGCGGTTCGACAAGGCGCCAGCCGCGGATCATCAGGCAGCTGCGGCGATTGGCGCGGCGCTGCTGGCCCTCGACGATGGCAGCGCCGATCAGGCCGCCGATCCCGCCACCCACCGCGCCTGCCAGCGGCGAGATCGCGGGATTGTACATCGCCGGATTGTAGACCGTTGTAGTGCCGGCGGGATTGCGCGAACCGCGCGCGATCAGCCGGCATTCCTGCCAGTCGCTGTCATAGTCGGCGCGGGTTGCACCCGGCTTGTTGTAGAACCGGCTGTCCTTCAAGTCGCGCGCGGCGTCCTTGGCGATTTCTTCCGGTGTATCGTCCACTTCCTGGACGGGCTGGGCCATGGCGGCAGTGGACGTGGCTGCAAGCAGCGCAGCAGTAATAAACGACCTCATCTGGATTACCCCCTTGAATTGAATCCGTCGGGCAGCGAATTATTGAACAATCCGCTGCCCGACAATCTCCAATGAAGGGGATTTCCTGATTTATCCCATGGTGGGGATGACGAAGGCGTTCGAGCCATCGCCGCCGCCGTCGGGCCAGCGCTGGGTGACCTTCTTCGTCTTGGTCCAGAAGCGCAGGCCTTCCATGCCGTACTGGTCGATATCGCCGAAGCCCGAGCGCTTCCAGCCGCCGAAGCTGTGATAGCTGACCGGCACCGGGATCGGCACGTTGATGCCGACCATGCCGACATTCACGCGGCTGGCGAATTCGCGCGCTGCGTGGCCGTTGCGGGTGAAGATGGCGACGCCATTGCCGTATTGGTGCTCGCTCGGCAGCTTCACCGCTTCCTCGAAATCCTTGGCGCGCACGATCTGGAGCACGGGGCCGAAGATTTCTTCCTTGTAGCTGTCCATGTCGGTGGTGACGCGGTCGAGCAGCGTGGGGCCGACGAAGAAGCCGTCCTCGTAGCCCTGCAGCGTAAAGCCGCGGCCGTCGATGACGACTTCGGCGCCTTCCTTCTCTGCCGTGTCGATCCAGCCTTCGACGCGTGCCTTGTGTTCGGGCGTGACGACCGGGCCGTAATGCGCGTCCTTGTCGGTCGAGACGCCGACGCGCAGCGCGTTGATGGCGGGGATGAGCTTGTCGCGCAGGCGGTTCGCGGTGTCCTCGCCCACGGGGACGACAACTGGCAGCGCCATGCAGCGCTCGCCTGCCGAGCCGAATGCAGCCCCGGCAAGGTCGTTAACGACCTGGTCGAGGTCGGCGTCGGGCATGACGATGCCGTGGTTCTTCGCTCCGCCGAAGGCCTGCACGCGCTTCGCATTCGCGCTCCCTCGCGAGTAGATATACTGAGCGATGTCCGAGGAGCCGACGAAGCTGATCGCCGGAATGTCGGGATGGTCGAGGATCGCGTCGACCATTTCCTTGTCGCCGTGGACCACCTGCAAGAGGCCCTCGGGCGCGCCCGCTTCGAGGAACAGCTCGGCGAGGCGCACCGGCACGCTCGGATCGCGCTCGGAAGGCTTGAGGATGAAGGCATTGCCTGCCGCAATCGCCATGCCGAACATCCACATCGGGATCATGGCCGGGAAGTTGAACGGCGTGATCCCTGCGCCGATGCCGAGCGGCTGGCGCATCGAATAGACATCGATGCCGGGGCCGGCGCCCTGCGTAAACTCGCCCTTCAACGCCTGCGGGATGCCGCAGGCAAACTCGATGACTTCGAGCCCGCGTTGAACGTCGCCATGCGCGTCGTCGACGACCTTGCCGTGTTCGCTCGACAGCAGTTCGGCGAGTTCCTGCTTGTGCTTTTCGACCAGCTCCTTGAACGCAAACATGATCCGCGCGCGCTTCTGCGGATTGGTCGCCGCCCATTCGGGCTGGACCTTTTTGGCTGCATCGACTGCGCGCTGGAGCAGCGCGGCATCGCCAAGTGCGACTTCGGCCTGAACCTCGCCCGTCGACGGGTTCCAGATCTTGTGAGTGCGATTGCTGGTGCCACCGGCGCCGCCGGCGATGAAATGGTCTACCTGACGCATGGGAGTTTCCTCTCTTTCCTTGCCAACGGCCTTGGCAAGCACAGGGTCCGAAATCAACCGGTTTCAGATGAAACCTTGTCGCGCCGCGACGTTCACCCGACGCGGCGCACAAAGCTCGACATCGAGGATCTCACCAGATCCGCACGCGGTCCTCGGGTGGAAGGTAGAGGTCGTCGTCCGGCGTCACCGCGAAGGCGCGATACCAATCGTCCAAGGCGCCTTAGATCGTTGCCAGGGCGTTGAAAGCAATTGACCGCCTGCGCGCGGCGCGGCTATTTCGCGCCCCACCGGCGGGTGTAGCTCAATGGTAGAGCAGCAGCTTCCCAAGCTGACGACGAGGGTTCGATTCCCTTCACCCGCTCCAAATCGCTGGGAGCGATTTGGAGGTTTTTTGCGCTACCGCCCTGCGCGCTACTTGAGCGCAGTGTTCCGAGGTCTATAGTCGCAACCTCAGAGCGCGAGGACACGATGAAAATCTTCACCGATCACCCCAATTCCGTCGGCGAAACTTATGGCGAGCATTTCCTCGTCGCCACCGGGGTCGGCGCGAAGATGGTCGGGGCGGGGCTTGCCTGCTTCGTCCACGCCGTGTTCCCCTTCTGGTGCAAGTCGACCGGAAGCAAGACCATCCTCGGCTTGCACAAGCGCATCATCCACGGGCGCGAAAAATTCGACGGCAAGGCTTCCAAGGGCCATCAGAAGGACTGGTGTATCTAGTCAGCTGCGGCTGAGGTTGCCGACTTTCCTCAGGTGATATTCAGAGCTGCCGAGCAAGGCATCGTTGGCGAGGATGCGCTTGTGGAGGTGGCTGACAGCCAGTTCGTCGGTCATGCCCACGCCGCCATGCGTCTGGATCGCGGCTTCGCCCACTTCGCGGCCCAGCTTGCCGGTCTGGCCCTTGAGGATGGCCATGTCGCGCTCGGTCGCATGGCCCGCTTCCATCAGCGCTGCGGTGTAGAGCAGCGTTGCGCGTGCCTTGGTGTAAGCGATCTTCATGTCCGCAAGCCGGTGCGCGACCGCCTGGAAAGTGGCGATGGGGACACCGAACTGCTTGCGGGTTGAGGCATATTCGGCGGTGCGGGACAGCAACTCGCCCATCGCGCCGACGCTCTCGGCACATAGCGCCAGGATCGCGGTGTCGAGGGCCTTTCGCAGAGCATCCTCGATATCGTTGGCGAGCAGGTCATCCTTCTCGACCTGGACTCCGGAAAACCGGATGTTCGCCGCGCGGCGGCCGTCGATCGTCTGGTAACCTTTGATGGTAATCCCGTCGCTGTCCGGCGAGAGGGAGAACAGCGCCAGCCGGTCTTCCAGCCGGTCTTCCAGCCGCGCGACCACCAGCAGCAGGTCGGCATCCCCGCCTGCGAGAACCATCCGCTTTTCGCCGTCGAGCATGAAGCGCTCGCCATCGCGGTGCGCGGTCATGGCGATGTGCGAGGGGTCGGCGGTGCCGTGTCCTTCCTCATAGGCGAGGGCGGCGAGTTTGCTGCCCTCCATGATCCCTTCGAGCCGTTCGTCTTCCACGCTCGCCAGCAGCGGCGCGGCGAGCAGGGTGGCGATGAAAGGCTCGGCAAGGAGATGCGCGCCGAACGGCTCGGCGACCGCGACGAGGTCCGGCGCCGTCCCGCCGAGGCCCCCCGCATCTTCCGCTACGGGAAGAGCGAGGAGGCCGATCTCGGCGATCTGCTCCCAAATGGCTCGCGACCAGCCCTCGGCGCTGCGAACGATCTTGCTACGTGCATCGAAATCGTAGCTGCGCTGGAGGAATGAGGAGACGCTGTCGCGCAGCATTTGCTGTTCGTCGGTGAAGCTGAAATCCATGTCTCAGGCCCCCCGTCCGGCAGTGCGCGCGATAAGGTCGCGCTGGACTTCGTTCGACCCGGCGTAGATCGTGGTCGCGCGGCTGTTGAGGTAATAGGGCATGGCCACCAGTTCGAGATCGCTCCCCAGCGGCTCGACATTGGCACCGACGCGCAAGGCCTCGTGCTGCAGCGGCAACCCCTCGTTGCCCGTCACTCGCGTCATCATCACACTGATGCGCTGGGTGAGCACGGAATTCATCGTCTTGTTCATCGAGGGCCAGGACGGATCGTTCGCCATCGGATGCCCGCTCACACCCAGCTTCTCGAACGCCTCATAGCTGGCGATATCGGCTTCCAGTTCGCCGAGGTCGCGCAGGAACACCGGGTCCTCGGCCAGGCTGGTCCCGAAGCCGCTGGGCGTATCCTTCGCTGCCTCGCGGATGCGCTCGATCCCGCGGTGCAGTGTCGGGCTTTGCGCGCCGCCGCCGCGTTCGTGCTTGAGCAGGTGCTTGGCCACCGTCCAACCGTCGTTCTCCTCGCCCACGCGGCCCGATTGCGGCACGCGGACATCCTCGAAAAAGACCTCGCATTGCTCGGGAAAGCCGTCGAGACCGACAATCGGGCGGATGGTCATGCCGGGATAATCCACCCGGTCGAGCAGGAGGAAAGTGATGCCCTGCTGTTTCTTGCCCGTATTGTCGGTGCGCACGAGCATGAACATGCGGTTGGCGTGGTGCGCGTAGGTGGTCCAGATCTTGGAGCCGTTGATGATGTAATCGTCGCCGTCCTTGTCCGCGCGGCAGCTCAAGGAAGCGAGGTCGGAGCCGGAGTTGGGCTCTGAATAGCCCTGAGCCCAGAAATCCTCGCCCTTGAGGATCGGCGGGAGATATTTCGCCTTCTGCTCCTCGGTCCCGATATCGATCAGCAACGGCCCGACCATGCCGAGGCTTTGCGGCAGCAGCGGCGGCAGATCGCGGCGACGGTATTCCTCGGCAAAGATATAGCGCTGCTCGACCGTCCAGCCGGTGCCGCCATGCTCCTTCGGCCAGGAGGGCGCGGCCCAGCCTTTCTCGTAGAGGATCTTGTGCCAGGCCATGACCTGCTCGAAGGGCGCGAAGACGCTGGTGAGCTTGCGCCCCGCCTCGCGGATTTCGGGCGTCGGCGCGGTGTCGAGGAAATCGCAGACCTCCGCGCGAAACGCCTCGAGTTCGGGGCTGAAATCGATTTCCATGTCTGTCCTCTCCTCACCCTATTTGGGCGGCATCCTGATTGCCCCGTCGAGCCGGAACTGGTGGCCGTTGATATAGCTGTTGCGGGCAATCTCGCAGATCAGCGAGGCGAATTCTTCCGGTTCGCCGAGGCGCTTGGGGAAGGGGACGCTGGCATTTAGCTGGTCCCACATCTGCGGGTTGCGATCCTTCATTCCGAGCATCAGCGGCGTGGCAAAGATGCCGGGCATGACCGAGTTCACCCGGATGCCGAGGTCCATCAGGTCGCGCGCCATGGGCAGGACGAGGCCGTTCACGCCGGCCTTGCAGCTGCCGTAGATGACCTGCCCGATCTGCCCGTCCTGCGCAGCGACACTTGCGGTTAGCGTGATGCAGCCGCGCTCACCGTCCACGTTCAGCGGCTCGCTGTTCGCCATGCCGAGCGCCGAATGGCTGGCGATACGGTAGGAGGAAACGAGGATCCCTTCTGCGCCGAAGGCATAATCTTCCGTCGAGAGGCGCTTGTAGCCGCCCTTTTCCTTGTCCCAGCCCAGGGTCTTGCCGCGGCGGCTGGTCATGGCGCAGTGGACCGTGACCCGCTCCTGCCCGTGCGCGGTGCGCGCCTTTTCGAAACCGTCGACCACCGATTGCTCGTCGGTGATGTCGACCATTGCGAATGTGCCGCCGATGGCGCTTGCATGCGCTTCGCCTGCCTCTTCGTTGACGTCGAAGATCGTCACCTTGAGGCCGAGGTCGGCCAGTGCCTTCGCGCTTGCCTTGCCGAGGCCGCTCGCCCCGCCGGTCACCACCGCCGCCATGCCTTGGGTCAGCTGCATCCACTCTCTCCCACTGTCATTTGCCCGTCGCACTGCTATCGCATGGGAAGCCAGAGAGCCAATGGAGAGTCGCATGACCGCAGAGATGCACCGCCGCCAGTTCCTGTCCGCTACCGCCACCGCATTCGGCGCGCTGAGTTTGAGCGGCTGCATGACGCCGCAGTCCGATTGGCCCAAGCTGGCAGGTTACGGGCCTCTCATCCCCGACCCCGACGGACTGCTCGACCTTCCCGAAGGCTTTTCCTACCGGCTGCTTTCGAGCCTCGGCGACGCGATGAGCGATGGCGGCACAGTGCCCGACAAGGCGGACGGCATGGGCTGCCTGCAGTTGCCGAATGGCGAAATCGCACTCATTCGCAATCATGAACTGGTACCGGGCGATGGGGCTGGTGCCACGCTCGCCTCGGGATATGACAAGGCGGCCGGGCAGATGGTCCTGCCCGGCGGCACCACGACGATCGTGCTCGATGCCGCCACGCTCGAAAAGAAGCGCGAGTTCCGGTCCCTAGCGGGAACGATCCGCAACTGTTCGGGCGGGATAACCCCATGGGGCAGCTGGCTTACGTGTGAGGAATTCGTCTCCGAGCCGCAGCATATCGCGCCCGACAAGCTCGCTCGCGATCATGGCTGGACCTTCGAAGTGCCTGCAAGCGCCACCGGGCAGGTCAATCCCGAGCCGCTGAAGGCTATGGGCCGCTTCAATCACGAGGCAGCTTGCGTCGATCCCGAAACAGGCATCGTCTACCAGACCGAGGACCGGAACGACTCGGTATTTTACCGCTTCATTCCCAAAGTTCCGGGCGATCTGGCCAAGGGCGGGAAGCTGGAGGCGATGCGGATCGTCGGCATGCCCGACACGCGCAACTGGGAAGCGGCCTCGATGCAAGTCGGCACGCGCTATCCGGTCGAGTGGATACCGATGGACGATGTCGAGGCGCCTCAAGACGATCTGCGCAAGCGTGCGGCCGCACAGGGCGGCTCGCTGATCGCTCGCGGCGAAGGGCTGCACATGGGTGAGGACGAACTCTTCATTTGCTCGACAAGCGGCGGCGCGGCGAAGCTGGGGCAGGTTTTCAAGTTCATCCCGGGAAGGAGCGGTGCGGCAGACAGGATCGAGCTGTTTTTCGAAAGTGAAAACCGATCGCAGTTCAATTATGGCGACAATCTTACCGTCGGCCCCAACGGACACCTGATCGTCTGCGAAGACCAATACACTCCGGTGGTGGACAACCGCCTGATCGGCATCACACCGGCTGGCGAGCCCTATGCCTTCGGCCGCCTGCGGATGCAGACCGAACTGGCGGGAGGGTGCTTCTCGCCCGACGGCAAGTGGTTCTTCGTCAACGCCTATGCTCCTACGCGAACGGTGGCGATCACGGGACCATGGGTCGCGTGAGGTTCATCGACTGAGGCGATTACTGGAACCGCCAGTATTCGGGAAACCTGCATCTCCGGCGTCCGTTGTCAGGACAAAGGAGAATTCAGATGGCCGAACTCGGCAACAATGCGAAATCGGGTCTCGTTACCGCGCTCAACGGCGCGCTGGCGGACACGATGGCGCTCTATTTCAAGACCAAGAACTTCCACTGGCACGTCGCCGGTCCGCGTTTTCGCGACCTGCACCTGCTGTTCGACGAACAGGCCGCGCAATTGATCGCGACCGTCGACGATATCGGCGAACGCGTGCGCAAGAACGACGAATACACGCTCACCTCGATCGGCACGATTGCCGCGGAGACGAAGATCGCGGATCAGGATGACGTAACCCTTACCGCCGATGCGATGGTCGCCGAGCTGCGCGACGACAACCGCAAGCTGAAAGATCGCCTCGAAACCGTGAAGGAAGAGGCCGAAAGCGTGGGCGACAACGCCACTAGCGGGATCGTCGACGACTGGATCGACCAGTGCGAAGAGCGCATCTGGTTCCTCAACCAGACGAGCAAGTGACCGCGCTCGCATAGCAATTCACCCGTCTGCGGCTTGGCCGCAGGCGGGTTTGCTGTATCGGAGGATGCATGGCTGACGTGAACATCATCGAAAATGCAGGCGATGCGCAGATCGCGCAGTGGCTGGAAACGAAACTCGGCGCAGCACTGGATGCGCGCGAGGGCCCAGTAACGATTACCGTGCCGGGCGGCTCCACGCCGTTCCCGATCATCGCGAAACTGCTCGAAGCCGACCTCGACTGGTCGCGGCTGGTGGTCTGGCCGGGTGACGACCGGATCGTCCCCGAAGATCACGAGGCGTCGAATACCGGCAAGCTGCGCGCGCTGTTCGAACCTGCAGGTGCCGAGGTCGTGACGCTGACGATCATGGAGCAGGTCCCGCATTTCGACCTCGCCTGGCTCGGAATGGGTGCGGACGGGCATATCGCCTCGCTTTTTCCAAATACCGATCCCAAGCTCGACGAAGAGCGCCGGATCATCCGGCTGACCCCCGACCCTTTGCCGCCCGAAGCACCTTTCGACCGCATCAGCCTGACCCTGCCTGCGCTGCTCGACAGCGAAGAGATCGCCTTCGTCATTCGGGGAGACGACAAGCGGGCGGTGTTCGAGGATGCTGTTGGGGGGAAGAGCGATTTACCGGTTGCGAGGCTGCTTTCGGGCGCTAAACAGCCGGTTACATGCTTCACCTGATCCCTGCTCCCCTTCACCGGTTCGCACTCAAGATCGCCTATCGCCTGCGCAACCGGCTGCGTTCGGCAACCGGCAAGGCACGCGACGGGGTGACGGTCATCGGCCGCGATTTCGACGGGCAGGTATTGCTGGTCCGGCACAGCTATGGCCCGCAGGACTGGTTCTTCCCCGGCGGCGGCATCGCCAATGGCGAAAGCCCCGAAGACGCCGCGAGGCGCGAGTTGATGGAAGAGACCGCCTGCGAAATCGAAGGCATGAAGCTGGTCGGCGTGATCGAGGAAACGGTTTCGGGCGCGCTCCACAAGGGGCACGTTTTCGAAGGCGTCGTCCACGACATGCCCGAGGCAGATGGCCGCGAGGTTATCGAAGCGCGGTTCTTCCCCACGCATTCGCTGCCCGAACCGCTCAGCCGCTACACGCGCGAACACCTCAGGATGTGGCAGGCGCGCAAGAGCTAGAGCAGCGAAAGCTGAGCGTCGGGGCGTTTGGGTTCTTCCGGCCCGTCGTGTTCCAGTTTCGACAATGTCAGTCCCATCAGCCTGATCGGCATGGGCAGCGGCAGGACCTCCTCCAGCAGCTCGCGTGAAATCCGTTCGAATTCCGCCCGTTCGGTGATGGGTCTGTCGACCGTCTTTGCGCGGCTGAAGATCTGGAAATCGGTGTATTTCATCTTGAGCGTCACCGTGCGCCCCTTGGCCTCGGCGCGAAGGATATAGCCCCAGACAATATCGATGATGTCCTCCAGCGTCTCGCGCAGCTCGCTGCCCGAGGAGAGGTCGCGGCTGAAGGTCCGCTCGCCGCCCACAGACTTGCGGATGCGGCTCGAGCGGACTGGACGCAAATCGATGCCCCGTGCCGCGCGGTAGAGGTAATCGGCAAAGCTGCCGAAGTGGGCGCGCAGCCACTCAATGTCCTTTGCTGCCAGGTCCGCACCCGTCTGGATGCCGAGCCGGTCCATCTTCTCCGCGCCCTTTGGTCCGACACCGTGGAACCGCCGGACCGGGAGCGACTGGACGAATTCGGCACCTTGTCCCGGGCGTATAACGCACAGCCCATCTGGCTTGTTCTGGTCGCTCGCCAGCTTGGCGAGGAACTTGTTGTAGCTCACCCCCGCGCTGGCGGTCAGCTTCGTCTTGGCCCGGATTTCCTGCCGGATCAGCTCGGCGATACGCGTCGCGCTGCCGATGCCGAGCTTGTCCTCGGTCACATCGAGGTAGGCCTCGTCGAGGCTCAACGGCTCGACCAGGTCGGTGTGGTGGCGGAAAATCGCGCGGATTTGCTGGCTCACCTCGCGGTAGACGTCGAAGCGCGACTTGCAGAAGATGAGGTCGGGGCAGAGGCGCTTGGCGGTGACGCTCGGCATGGCGCTGCGCACGCCGAACTTGCGCGCCTCGTAGCTGGCGGCGGCCACCACCCCGCGCCCGCTCGATCCGCCCACGGCCACGGGCTTGCCCTGCAATTCCGGGTTGTCGCGCTGTTCGACGCTGGCAAAAAAAGCGTCCATGTCGACATGGATGATCTTGCGGAGGCCGACTGCCTCCCCATCGTCATCCTTTTCGTCCTCGGCCATGATCAGGCGATAAACGCGGGGGCGCGACAAATGAAGCACAGCGCGGGAAAATTTCGAGGGTGAGGACCCGCAATGACTTTCCAGCGTATCAATCCCTCGACAAAGACCTTCCCGCATGATCACGCGCATCTCTTCCAGCGACGGCACAAGTCGTAGCATCGGCCGGGCCGAATTCGTTGCGCTGATGGCGGCGACGATGAGCCTTGGCGCGCTCGCGATCGACGCAATGCTGCCCGCGCTCGACGAGATTGCGGGTTCCTTCGGAGTGACCGAGCCCAACCGGCGGCAACTGGTCGTCGGCATCTACTTGCTGGCGGCAGGGGCGGGCTGCCTTGTCCCAGGTTCATTTGCCGATACCTTTGGCCGCCGCCGCGTGCTGTTCGTGGCCTTCGCCTTCTACGTGGTGACCTCGATCCTGTGCGCCTTCGCGCCGACATACGAGAGCCTCTTGTGGATGCGAGGGATCCAGGGCTTCTGCACGGCGGGCCTCGGCGTACTGCCCGCCGCGATCATCCGCGACCGGTTTGAGGGCGATGCGATGGCGCGGATCATGTCGACCATCTTCATCGTCTTCATGGTCGTGCCCGTGCTCGCGCCCAGCGTAGGGCAGGCAGTGCTCGCCTTCGCCCAGTGGCCATGGGTCTTCGTGGTGATGGCGCTGATCGCCGCGGCGGTTTGGGTCTGGGCATGGTCGCGCCTGCCCGAAACGCTGGCGCGGGAAGACCGCACGCGCCTCGATTTCCGCACGGTGGCGCACAACCTCCCGCTCACGCTGACCACGCGCGAGGCATCGGGATACGTCATCGGCAGCGCGCTCACCTTCGGGGCGCTGTTCGGTTATATCAACAGCGCACAGCAGCTGATCGGCGAGCATTTCGATGCCGACGAGTATTTCCCGATCATCTTCGGCATGACCGCATCGACGCTGGCCGTATCCAGCTTCGCCAATTCGCGCATCGTCGAACGGTTCGGCGCGCGGCGGGTGAGCCATACGGCGCTCGTCACCTTCATCTGCCTTGCCGCAATGCAGGTCTATGCCGCCTTCTTCCAGCCGGGTAACCTCGTATGGTTCGTACCGCTGATGGCGGGCAATTTGTGCCTGCTCGGCTTCATGGGCGCGAACTTCGGTTCGATCGCGATGCAGCCCTTCGAAAAGACCGCAGGGGCGGCGAGTTCGGCGCAGGGTTTCATCCGTATGGGCGGCGCTGCGCTGATCGGCATCGCCATCGGGCAGGCCTATGACGGCACGGCCAAGCCCATCGCGCTGGCGCTGTTCGGCTTCAGCCTGTGCGCGCTGCTGCTGGTGCTGTTCAGCGAGCGCGGCAAGCTGTTCCGCCGTCCGGGCGAGGCGCGCAAGTACCTCGCCATGCACGAGGCGATCTAGGTCTCGCTCTCCAGCTTGCGCCACGCAAGCTGGGCGAACTCACACAGCAGCGGGCGCGTATCACGCGGGTCGATAATATCCTCGACATTGAAGCGCTCGGCGCTGCGGAAGGGGGACGTGACTTTGTCCAGCCGCTCGCGGATCGCGGCGAGTTCGGCTGCCGGGTCTTCGGCAGCTTCGAGTTCGGACTTGTAGGCCACCTCCAGCCCGCCCGCGATGGGCAAGGAACCCCAGTCGCCCGAGGGCCAGCAGAAACGGTACTGATAGGTCTCGGCATTGCTCATCGCGCTGCCGGCGATGCCATAGGCGCGGCGCAGCACGACCGAGGCGAGCGGGACGCTGGCCTTGTAGATCGCGTTCATCGCCTGCACGCCGTAGCGGATCGTGCCCGCCATCTCCGCCTCGCGCCCGATCATGAAGCCGGGATTGTCGACGAGGTGGACGATGGGCAGGCGGAACTGGTCGGCAAGCTTGACGAAGCGTTCGACCTTCTCGCTCGTCTTCGCCTCCCACGAACCGCCGAGATAGGACGGGTCGCTGGCGAGTACCGCCACCGGCCAGCCGTTCAATCGGGCGAGTGCGGTGATACATGCACGGCCCCACATGCGGCCGATCTCGAAGACTGTGCCCTGATCGAGCACCATGTCGAGACAGCGGCGCATTGAATAAACCTGCTTTTCCTCACGCGGGACGAGGTCGAGCAACGCTTCCTCGCGGCGGTCCGCCGGGTCGGAGCATTCGGCGCGGGCTGCGAGCTGGCCGACATGCTCGGGCATGAAGGAGAGGAAATGCCGCGCGCGGGCGAAGGCCTCCGCCTCCGAGCCGACCTCGTCGTCGACCACGCCGTTGCGCGTGTGGATTTCGGAGCCGCCCAGGTCTTCCTTGGCCTGCTGGTGATCGGCCGGTCCCTTGTAGCTTTCGCCAAGTCCATCGACCACGGCGGGTCCGGCGGCGAATATCTGGCTGAGGCCTTTCACCATGATCGAATAATGGCTCGCCACGGTGCGCGCCGCTCCGAGGCCTGCGGTGGGGCCAAGCGCCAGCGCGACCACGGGCACGGTGTCGAGGTTTTTCACCACGTCCGACCAGCCGGGTACGGCGGGAATGTAGGTCGCGCCGATCATCTCGAGCGTCTTGACGCTGCCCCCGCCGCCGGTGCCGTCGATCATGCGGATGAGCGGCAAGCGCAGTTCATGTGCCATCTTTTCGGCTTGCACCATCTTGCGGCTGATCCCCGCATCGGCAGCCCCGCCGCGAATGGTGAAATCGTCTGCCGTGGCGACCACGGGGCGTCCGTTAATTTCCGCCTTGCCGAAGAGGAAGGGGGCAGGGGTAACGTGGCCAAGATTGCCGTCCGCATCATAGTGCCCCTTGCCCGCAATCTTGCCGATCTCGCGGAAGGAGCCGGGATCGACCAGCGCGGCAAGCCTCGCCCGCGCATCCATCTTGCCGCGGCCATGCTGGCGAGCGAGCTTGTCGGGTCCGCCCATGGCTTCGGCGAACTCTTGCCGCTTTCGCAGTTCCTCGAGTTCGCCTTGCCAGCTCACTCTTCGTTAGGCTCCACAACCGCCAGCACCGCCTCGACCTGTACCTGCCCGCCTTCGCTGGCGGAAAGCTCGGTCACGGTGCCGTCGAAGGGTGCGGTGAGCGCGTGTTCCATCTTCATCGCCTCGAGCACCATCAGACGTTGTCCCGCGGTGACTGTGTCGCCCTTGGCCACATCGACCGCGATGACCTTGCCCGGCATGGGGGCGAGGATGGCGCCGTCACCTGCTGCCGCAGCGCCAGTTCCGCGCGACTGGCGTTCGAAAACGAAGCTCTGACCGTCGGCAAACACAACCGCGCGCGCGGGATCGACGAAGCCAGTCGCGTGTGTTTCTGCGGTCTGGTTTGCAGCAGTCACCGTGCGCGTCTGGCCCTTGTGGGTTAGGGTGGCGGACAGAACGCCAGGTGCATTCAGGCGAAGCCCTATCGGAAGGTCCGAATGGTCTTCGGTTTCGGCGAGCGCGATGAAATCTGCAGCGCTCTGCCAGATTTCGTCATCGGCCTCGTCCGAGGAAACAAGGCTGTCGAGCTTTTCCGCGATAAAGCCGGTATCGATTTGCGCTTCCTCGAAATCCTCGTCCTGCAAGCAGTTCGCGATGAAGGCAGCATTGGTTTTCACCGGCCAGATTTCCACGCCCTCTGCGATCCCAGCGAGCTGGTCGATCGCCTCGCCGCGCGTTTCGCCCCAGACGACGAGCTTGGCAACCATGGGGTCGTAGAATGGCGAGATCATGTCGCCTTCCTCGACCCCGGTTTCGATCCGTCCTTCCACGCCAAGATCGAAATGGTCGAGCCGCCCGGTCGAGGGCAGGAAACCGCCCGAGGGGTCTTCGGCATAGAGGCGCGCTTCGATGGAATGTCCGTCTATGAAAAGCTCATCCTGCGTGCAGGGAATCGGCTCGCCGCTAGCCACTCTTAGCTGCCATTCCACCAGGTCCACCCCGGTGATCTCCTCGGTCACCGGGTGTTCGACCTGAAGCCGCGTGTTCATTTCCATGAAGAAAATGCGGTCGGCGCGCAGGCCTTCGCTGGCGTCGGCGATGAATTCGATCGTGCCGGCGCCCTCGTAATCGACGGCCTTGGCGGCGCGCACGGCGGCGGCGCAGATTTCCTCGCGCGTGGCCTCGTCCATGCCGGGGGCGGGGGCTTCCTCGATCACCTTCTGGTGGCGGCGCTGAAGCGAGCAGTCGCGTTCGAACAGGTGGACGACATTGCCGTGGGCATCGCCGAACACCTGAACCTCGATATGGCGGGGCGAGGTGATCCACTTTTCGAGCAGCACCTCGTCGTTGGAGAAGCTGGCCTTGGCCTCGCGCCGGCAGCTTTCGAGCGCGGCTTCGAAGTCCGCCTCCGCATCGACCTTGCGCATCCCCTTGCCGCCGCCCCCTGCGACCGCCTTGATCAGCACGGGGTAGCCGATGGCGTCGGCTTCGGACTTGAGGCGCTCGACCGACTGGTCCTCGCCCTCATAGCCCGGCGTAACGGGTACGCCCGCCTCGCGCATCAGTTTCTTGGCCGCGTCCTTGAGGCCCATCGCCTCGATGCTGGAAGGCTTGGGGCCGACCCAGATCAACCCCGCGTCGATCACCGCCTGCGCGAAGCCCGCGTTTTCCGAGAGGAAGCCGTAGCCGGGGTGGATGGCCTCAGCGCCGGTTTCCCTGGCCGCCGCGATAATTTTCTCGCCCACGAGGTAGCTCTCGGCAGCAGGCGAGGGACCGATATGAACCGCCTCGTCAGCCGAGCGAACATGGAGCGCCTTGGCATCGGCATCGGAATAGACCGCCACCGTGGCGATCCCCATTTCGCGCGCGGTTCGGATGATGCGACAGGCGATTTCGCCACGATTGGCGATGAGGAGTTTCGAAATCATACGAATGCGCTAGCCGCGAGACGGCAGCGCTTCAAGCTACCAGCCTGCAACAGGGCGGAAATCGTGGCGCGACCAGATGATCGGCTCGACCGGTCCGCTGGGCCTGTTCCACACGGCCTGGAAGAAAGCCGTGGTGACATGCCACATCTTCTCTGCAGCGTTGACGCGGGTGCGCGTGTCCCAGGCCTTCTGGCCGCGATTGAGGACCTTGCGCCCGATCGCGCCATAGATGTTCGCCGCCGACAGTACCGCCCAGCGCGAACGGAAGCGCAGGCGCTTGGCGCCCAGACGCGCGGCATCCTCGTGCTTCTGCATAAGGCCTATCATACGCGGCATGACCCCTGCGAGGATGAAGCGGTTTTCCGGTTTCGCGTGTTCGCCCGGGGTCAGGCCCGCCTCCGCCAGCCAGTCGGCAGGAATGTAGACACGCCCTGCAGCAGCATCTTCCACCACGTCGCGGCTGATATTGGCGATCTGGAAGGCAAGGCCAAGGTCATTCGCCCGGTCGAGCGTTTCGCCATCGTCGTCATGCACGCCCATGATCTTGGCCATCATGATGCCGACTGCTCCCGCGACATGGTAGGAATAGCGCAGCATGTCGGTCTCGTTCTTGGGCGCAAAACCGGTCGCATCCATGGCGAAGCCGCCGATGACATCGTTGCACATCTCGTAGGTCAGCCCGCATTCGGAAGCGACCATGCCGAGCGCATCGAAGGCGAAATCCGCCGTCGGCTGCCCCTCCAGCGCGCGGCGGGTGAGGACGCGGATCGCCTGGATCCGGTCTTCGGCTTCCTTGGGCGTGCCCTGGTTGCCGAGCGGGCCGCCCTTGTCCTGATTGTCGGCAATGTCGTCGCAGCGGCGGCACCATGCATAGAGCAGCCAGCTGCGCTCGCGCGTGGCCTTGTCGAACAGCTTGGAGGCCGCCGAAAAGCTGTGCGAACCGACTTCGATGGATTCCAGTGCCTTGGCAACGAGTGTCGCACGCTCGCGCCCGCCGCCCGCGCGGGCCGGTGTCGGGCGCAGGTTCTGCGTGGTCAGGGGGCGCTGCGTCGTCAGAGGTCGGATGCCTTCATCTTGAAGATCGGAGTGTGCGGGACATAGGTTTCCATCTTGTCCAGCAACGCACTTAACGTCTCTTCGGCCAGAATTATCCCCTGGTGCGCGGGGCGCACGAAACCGACATCGGCCATGTGGCGGTTGAAGGCGATGAGGTGGTCGTAGAAGCCGAAAGCATTGAGAAGGCCGACCGGATTCTGGTGATAGCCCAGCTGCGCCCAGCTGACCGCTTCCCACAGCTCGTCCATCGTGCCCACGCCGCCGGGAATGGTGACGAACCCGTCCGACAGGTCGGTAAAGCGCTGCTTGCGCTCGTGCATGCCCGAAACGGTGTAGAGCTCGGTGCAGTCGTGATTGGCGACTTCGCTATTGGCGAGTGCATCGGGAATGATCCCGATAACTTCGCCGCCCTTGTCGAGCGCGCCAGCGGCGACCGCGCCCATGAGGCCGAGACGACCGCCGCCATAGACGACCCCGATTCCGCGCTCAGCCAGGCTTGCACCCACTTCGCGCGCCAGTTCAAGATAACGCGGGTCCTCCGGGGAGGCCGAACCGCAATAGACTGCCAGTCGCTTCACGGCATCACCTCCTGCCCGCACAGATAGCCGGATATGCTGCGCAAGTAATAGCTGCGGGCGGCGAAATCGCGCTCGGGAATGACGAGGGAGCTTTCCGCCACCGTTTCGCCGCTCGACGTTTGAATTGAAAGGACCTCCTTCGTCGCATGCTGCGGCTCGCAGCGCGCGGTCCATCTTTCGCGGCGAATGGCCCAGCGATCGTCGGTCGTCTCGAAGACCTCGACGAACACTCCGGTGCGCGCCGGATTGCCATTCATCTCGCCTTCGCCGCGCGAGGCTGGGTCGAAATAGACACGTTCGCCAGCCGGCATTTCGACAGGCTCGAGGCCAGCAGGCACCGGCGCTTCTTCACGCGCCGCCGTTTCACCGCATCCTGCAATAACGAATGCCGCCAACGCGACAGCAAATCCGAACTTCACAAAACCAAATCCTCTACCATCAATCCTGCAGTCGCCTTGGCGCTGCCGACGACGCCGGGGATGCCCGCGCCGGGGTGCGTCCCTGCACCGACGAGGTAGAAATTGTCCAGCACGTCGTCGCGATTGTGCCCGCGGAAGAAGGCGCTTTGGGTGAGCAGAGGCTCGAGGCTGAAGGCGCTGCCCTTATGCGCGTTCAAATCCATCGCGAAATCGCGCGGGGCATAATGGAACTTGGTCACGATCCGCTCTGACAGGCCGGGGATCAGGCGCCGCTCGACCTCTTCGAGGATGCGCTGTTCGAGCACGGGGCCCATCTGCTCCCAGTCGACCGACAGCTTGCCCATGTGCGCGACCGGTACCAAGGCGTAGAATGTGCTCATCCCTTCCGGCGCGACACTGGGATCGGTCACGCTGGGGTGGTGCAGGTAGATCGAGAAATCCTGCGGCAGCACGCCGTGATCGTAGATGTCCTCGAGCAGTTCCTTGTAGCGCGGCCCGAACAGGATCATGTGATGCGGGATGCCGGGCCAGGTGCCCTCGATCCCGAAATGGACCACGAACAGGCTGGGCGAGAAGCTCTTGCGTGAGAGCGACTTCGAATAGCTCTCACCGCGCTTGGTGCCTGCGAGCAGGTCCTTGTAACTGTGCATGATGTCGGCATTGCTGGCGACAGCGTCGAAGCGCTGTTTGAAGCCTGAGTGGGTCTCCACCTCGCTTGCCTTGTTGCCGAGCGTGTGGATGCGAGTGACCGGATCGTGCAGGCGCACCGTGCCGCCGATCCGCTCGAAATGTTTCACCATCGCTGCGATCAGGCGGTTGGTGCCTCCCTTAGCCCACCACACGCCGCCATCCTTTTCGAGCTTGTGGATCAGCGCGTAAATGCTCGACGTCTTCATCGGGTTGCCGCCGACGAGCAGCGTGTGGAAGCTCAAGGCCTCGCGCAGTTTCTCGTTCTCGACATAGCTCGAGACCATCGAATAGACGCTGCGCCAGGCCTGCTTCTTGGCCAGCGCGGGCGCGGCCTTCATCATCGACTTGAAATCGAGGAAGGGAACGTGGCCAAGCTTCACGTAGCCTTCCTCGTAAACGCCTTCGGAATATTCGAGGAAGCGCTGGTAGCCTGCCACATCGCCCGGATTGAGCTCTGCGATTTCGCGGAAGAGCTGCTCCTCGTCGTTCGAATAATCGAAGTTGGTGCCGTCGGGCCAGTTGAGCCGGTAGAAGGGCATCACCGGCACGATCTCGATGTCCTCGGCCATGTCGTGGCCGGTCAGCGCCCATAGCTCGCGCAGGCAATCGGGATCGGTGATGACGGTGGGACCGGCATCGAAAGTGAAGCCGTCACGCTCCCAGAAATAGGCGCGGCCACCCGGCTTGTCGCGCGCCTCGATTACCGTGGTGGCAATGCCGGCCGATTGCAGCCGGATGGCCAGGGCAAGGCCGCCGAAGCCCGATCCGATGACACAGGCCGTCCTGCCGGTCGGCTCGGGAATGGTCGGTGTTTCGGGAAGATCGGCGGGAACCGGCGGGTACGTCGTTTCGGCGTTCATGGGTTGGTTCCTTGGACCAGTGGGGCGCCCTTGCCAAGCAAAGCCTTGACGGCGCGTCCCACAGCTACGGGCGGCTTGCCGGTAAGGATGCGCAACTTGTCGAGCGGAGTGGATCGTGCGGCATAAAACCGTTCGATCAAGGGTTCGGGAAGGCGGTAGAAGCGTTCGAAAATCCGGTAGCGTTCGCTGGGCTCGGCAGCGTCGAAAAGCATTTTGCCCAGCATCCGGTAATAGGCGGTTCGGCGCCAGTGCATTTCGGCACGGCCTTCGAGAAACTCCGGCAGCGATTCCAAATTGTCAGACGCCTGCGCGGCGATTGCCAGCGCGTTCTCGACCGCGATGGGGAGGGTGTAGCTGGTCAGCGGATGGACGAAGCCGCCGCGCGCGCCGGACAAGGCCACACCTTTTGTAGCAAGCGAGGCGCGATAGGCGGCGAAATCGCCCCCGGTGATGACGGGCAGGACGCCTGTTTCCTCGTGGACGAGCTGGCCCTCCCAGCCTTGCGCTGCGGCGTAGTGCGCAATGCGGCCGCGCAGGAGTTTTTCGTCGAGCACCGGGCTGTTGGCGTAGTAAGTATCTTCGATAAAAACTTCATCAGGGCCGAGCGGCAGGACATAGACGAAGCGATAGGCCCCCGGCTGGTCGACGGTCGCATCCATGATGATTGGTCGATCTATCCCGTGCGGCTTTTCGCTCCGCAGCTGCTGGCCGAGGAAGATCTGCCAGCCACCGGTCAGGTGCTCGCTCGGTCCGGCATCGCGGCAATCGATGACCAAGCGTGCCTTCACCCGTTTGCCGCCTTCGAGCGTAACGCCTTGCGCATCCAGCCCCATCACCTTCGATCCGGTGCGGATGGCCTCCTGCGGCAGGAGGCGACGTAGCGCAGCGTCAAAGCTGCGGCTGTCGAGCGAGCGGTAATCGCTCGACAGGCGGCGTGTATGCGACGGGAAACGCACCTCGTTGCCGCCCGGCCACTGGGCCTTTTCGAACGGTTCCATCAGCGCGGTCCCGGCCTCGTCGAGATCGCCTTCGAACCAGCTCCAGCGATGATTGCCACCGAAGCTCTGGCCTGCCTCGAACAGGCCGATCGGGAGCATCGGGCATGCCCGGTTGATCGCCAGCGCGGTCAGCCCTCCGGCAAGCCCCCCGCCGACGATGGCGATATCGATTTTCTCAGCCTGCATCGGCATGCGGCTTAAGGGCAGGGTGCATTGCGGGCAACGTCCTTTCGTTTTGTGCAGGAACGAGGAACCCGCCAATCCGTTGCTGGCGAAAGACAAATTGAGGGAAATCCGAATGATCCGTTTCGCGCACGTTGCTGCAATTGCCCTGTCCTGTGCCGCTTTCCCGGCACTTGCGCAGGAAGTCGATGCGGAGGACCCGCTACCCGCCGGGCCGCCGGAAACCGTGTTCGATGGCGACTTCCTCAGCGTTGGCATCGGCGTTGGCTACAACGCCAGTTATTCGGGCAGCGACGATTATGGCGTGAACATACTGCCGATCGTCCAGGCGAGCGTTGGGGGCATCAAGATCAACCCGCGCCCGGCCGGGATTGCGGTGGACCTCGTTCCCGATCCCGATGAAGGCGTGGCCATATCCGCAGGTCCGCTCATCCGCCTGCGGAACGACCGGACCGATGTCGAAGATATCAGGGACGATGTTGTCGCGGCCTACGGCGAGCTCGACCGCGCGGTCGAATTGGGTGGCAGCGTCGGTCTGAGCTTTCCCAAGCTGCTCCATCCCTTCGACAGTCTCAGCGTCAATCTGGACGCGGCCTGGGATGTCGCAGGCGCGCATGGCGGCATGTACTGGAGCCCGAGCGTGACCTATTTCACGCCCTTCAGCCGCGCCACGGCAGCCTCGCTCTCCTTCAGCACCACCTTCATCGACGACAAGTTCGCCGATTATTACTACTCGGTCCCGCCAGCAAACGCGCTGCTGCCCGATCCCGATGTCCTGCCCGGTTTCCAGGCCGAGGGCGGAATGCAGAGCTACGGTGTGAACCTGCTCCTCGCGCACGATCTTTCGGGCGATGTGACCGACGGCGGCTTCTCGCTGGTCGGTATCGGAGGCTGGTCCAAGCTGGTGAACGATGCTGCGGATACGCCTTTCACAAGCATCCGCGGCAATAACGACCAGTATTTCATCGCGTTGGGCGTCGGCTACACTTTCTAGCGGATAGTTTCGCGCGGCGGCTTGCCGTCGGCTGAAGCCCGCCCCAATCAGGCGGCATGTCTGCACGCAAGCTCAGTCCGCACCGCAAGGCCTTTGTCGCCGCCCTCGCAATCGTGGCGGTGACGCTGGCGATCCTGTTCGCGATGGGCCGCCCGCCGATCTGCACCTGCGGCTATGTGGCGCTGTGGTATGGCGACATCAACGCCTCGGGCAACAGCCAGCACCTGTCGGACTGGTACACGCCGAGCCACATCATCCACGGCATGATCTTCTATGCGCTCGGCTGGCTGCTGTTTTCCAAGCTGGGCATCGGCGGGAAGTCGGCGGGGAAGTACTCCTTCACTCTCGCCGTCTTTATCGAGGCCGCCTGGGAAATCCTCGAGAATACTTCCTGGATCATCGACCGTTATCGCTCGGTCACGGTCAATTGGGGCTATTCGGGCGACAGCATCATCAATTCCATGGCTGACATCGGCTGGATGAGCTTCGGCTTCTGGCTCGCCCTGAAGCTGCCCGTTCGGGTGACGGTTGTGCTGGCAATAATCATGGAAGTGGTCGCCGCATGGGTGGTGCGGGACAATCTCACGCTCAACGTGATCATGCTCCTCTACCCCTTCGAATTCATCCGCGAATGGCAGGCGCTGGGCTGAGCCTAGCCGCGCAGGGTCGTGCGCTCGTCATCAAGGGCGATTTCCTTGCCCGCCGAGATCGGTAGCAGTTTCCGGTCGCCGACATCGATCGCGTAAATCAAGTCGTCATCACCGAGCCACGCCTTCGCGCTCGCCGTCGCTCCGCTCGTGCGATGATCTTTTGCGAGGCTCCTTGTATCGACGGTCAGTCGCCATTTTCGGGTTTTCGTCACGAAAACTATTTGAGCCACATCCTCTTCCTCGCCCTGCAGCCCTTCGACGATGATCTCTCCCTTGCGGTCTCGACCACCGGCGTAGGCGCGTCGGCGCTGGATGCGCAGCCAGAGGTGATGCAAGCCGGCCAGGATGACGAGCAGCCCGAAAACGACCAGAATGACCGACATCGCCGTCGGAATGTCGTTAGTGTCCGGGAACACGCGCAAGCCTGCAGCGATTATCGCGCAGCCGGCCACGATGAAAAGTATCGCCCGCAAGTTTTCCTCCCTGTCTCCCTGCCTGCTATCCCATAGCACCGATAACCCTTTCAAACAGCTTGCCGGAAACGGCGCTTGCCGCTTGAGGGTCAAAAAGGCATCACGCATCTCCGTCAAAGGGGAGAGACCGCATGCGCACACTCATAATCGGGCTGGTTGCCGGGCTGATGGCTTCCACTGCCGCTGCCGAAACCACCGTCATCCATGCCGATGGCGTCATTACCGATGCCGATGCAAAGCCCATGGGCCGCGCGACGGTTACCGTCACCGATGGCCGGATCGTCAGCATCGAGGAAGGCTGGTCGGCGGTCCCCGAAGGCGCGAGCATGGTGCATCTCGAAGGCAAGACGCTGGTGCCCGGCCTGATCGACCTGCACACGCATCTCTCCGGCGATCCGAGCGGCGAGTTCTGGCGCACCGCCACCACCCCACCCGAATGGAAGGTTATCGAGGGGGTCAAGAATGCGCGGCTCACTGCGCTCGCCGGTTTTACCACCGTGCGCGATGTTGGCTCGCGGACCGACCAGGTCATGCAATCGCTCCGCCGGGCGACCGAAATCGGCATGGTGCCGGGCCCCCGGATCATCACTTCGGGCCGCACGATATCGATCGTCGGCGGGCATGGCGATTACGGCAACGGCTTCCGCAAGGAACTCGACCCGGTCCTGACGACCGGCTTCAACTGCACCGGCGAGGTCGAGTGCGCGGAAAAGGTTCGCCTCGCCTCGAAATATGGTGCTGACCTGATCAAGATCACCGCGACCGGCGGTGTGCTCAGCCAGCAGGGACGCGGCCTCGAAGCGCATTTCTCCGATGCAGAGATGCGAAGCATCGTCACCACGGCGGAATCGCTCGGCTTGAAGGTCGCGGCCCATGCGCACGGCGCGCGCGGCATCGAGGCGGCGGCCCGTGCGGGTGTCCACACGATCGAACACGGCACCTATCTCGACGAGCGTGCAGCCAGGGCCATGCGCGAGAACGGCACGACGCTGATCCCGACCCTGATGGCATTCGAAGGCATCAAGAAGAACCTCGGCACGGGCTATTATACTCCTGTCGTCGAGGGGAAGATCCGCGCCGTCAGCGAATATGCCAGCACGATCGTCGAACGCGCCCGTCGCTGGGGCGTGAACGTGGCCTTCGGCACTGATGCGGGCGTATTCCCGCATGGCGAGAACGCAGGTGAATTCGCGCTCCTCAAAGCCAATGGCATGAGCGACCGCGATGCGCTTGCCAGCGCCACGACCGGCGCCGCAAAGATCATCGGCATGGAAGGAGAGATCGGCCGGATTGCACCGGGCTATTCGGCCGACATCATCGCGGTCGACGGCAATCCGCTGGAAGATGCGACCGTGCTGGAAGATGTCGACTGGGTGATGATCCGCGGCCGCGTGATCGAATAGGCTAGCACGATCCCACCCGGCCGTTGGTCGAGAATGGTTGCGCGGCGGTCGGAGGGGGCTTCCCTCTCCGGCAATTTGGCGTAGAGCCGCGCCAAAGTCCAAACCGGGGAAATTGCCGCAAATGAATTTCGTTCGTATCGCGCTGACCGGCGCATCCGCCCTTTCGCTGGCCGCCTGTGCGACCACCGGCGGAATGGACGCTGCGTCGTCTGTAGCTGCCGAGGTGGAAGCGACTGCTGCGGCAATGGAAGCGGCGGCAGAGCACGAAGACCTTTTCGCCCTGTTTGCCGAGGCCGACGAGCGCAATCTCGAGCTCAATCCGATCAGCGCGCTGTTCCGCGGCGACATGCGGCGCCCCGACAAGATCGGCGACTACTACACCGATGCCTACAACGATGCGAGCCGGGCCGATGCCGAATTGAACCTGCGCAAGCTGGCCGAGATCGATCGCAGCGTGCTCTCGCCGACCGACCAGCTGGCGTATGACGTCTTCGAATATGACCAGACGCGTGCGGTAAGGAGCCTGGCCCCTGACATCCTCGCGCTCACCGAAGTACGACCGGTCAACCATTTCGCCGGCTACCACACTTTCTATCCCAACTTCGCCAGCGGGCAGAGCGCGGCGCCTTTCGCCACGGTCGAGGACTACGAAAACAACCTCAAGCGCCACGCCGACTATATCGCGCTCAACGACCGGATGATCGCAAAGATGCGCGAGGGCATGGCGTCCGGCGTGCTCGAGACCAAGCTGACGATCGGCAATGTGATCACCCAGCTCGACACCCAGCTGGGCATGAAGGTGCACGAATCCCCGCTGTGGATGCCGATCACGAACTTCCCCGACAGCTTCTCGGCTGCGGAAAAGAAGCGTCTCCAGTTCGAATATCTCGAGTCCATCCTTGCGGTCTATGGAGCGCACGGACGGCTGCGCGATTTCCTGCGCGACGAATATTACGAAGTGGCGCGTGACAGCGTGGGCCTCGCCCAGATGAAGGGCGGGCCTGCGCTTTACCAGCACCTGATCGAAGAAACGACGACGCTGCCGCTCACCGCGGATTATTTGCACGATCTCGGCCTTGCCGAAGTGACGCGCATCAAGACGGGGATGGAAGAGATCAAGGACGAGGTCGGCTTCACCGGCACGCTCAACGAATTCTTCGATTACGTGCGGACCGATCCGCAGTTCAAGCACCCCAGCCGCCAGGCGCTGACGCAGCGGTTCTATGACATCGGGCACGAAGTCGATGCCATGATCGGCGACTATTTCTCGCTCGTTCCCAAGACCCCGCTCGTGATCAAGCCCTACGAGGAATATCGCGAGAAGTTCGAAGCGGGCGGTTCTTACGAGAGCGGTGCGCCCGACGGATCGCGGCCCGGCATCTTCTATTTCAACGCCTATGACCTGCCGAGCCGCCTGAAGACCGGCAATGTCACGCTCTACCTGCATGAAGGGTCGCCCGGACACCACTTCCAGATCAGTCTTGCGCGCGAGAACGAGGACCTGCCCAGCTTCATGCGCTTCGGCGGGACCACGGCCTATATCGAGGGCTGGGCGCTCTATGCCGAGACCCTCGGCTACGAAATGGGCTTCTACGACGATCCGTGGAACCGCTATGGGACGCTGCAGGACGAACAGTTGCGCGCCATGCGACTGGTGGTCGACACCGGTCTCCACTCCAAGGGCTGGACGCGCGAGCAGGCGATCGACTTCATGTTGCAGAACAGCGGCATGACCGAAACCGAGGTAATCGCCGAAGTCGAGCGCTACATCGCCATTCCGAGCCAGGCGCTGGCCTACAAGGTCGGTGCGCTCAAGATACAGGAACTGCGCACCAAGGCGGAGGAACGGCTCGGCGAGAAGTTCGACATCCGCGATTTCCATGCGCAGGTTCTCGATACCGGGGCGCTGCCACTGCCTGTTCTGGAGACGAAGATCGATCGCTGGATCGCGCGCGGCGGCGGCTGATTTTGCGCTTTGCCTGATAGGGGCTAGACTGGCGGCAAGGGAGGGTCGTCATGGGAAATTCCCGAGTCTTTCGCGCTGTAATGGCATGCGGCACGGCGCTGGCGCTCGCATCTTGCGGCGGCGGTGACGGATCGAGCGGAGGGGGCACCGGGATTGCGCCGACCCCCACGCCATCATCGAACCCGTCTCCTGCGCCAACCCCCACGCCTACACCTGCGCCCCCGGTGGTCCTCTCCGCCCGGCTCACTGCCGTGTTTGATGCTGCGGAGGCAGGGTATGACGAGATGTTCCCCCTCAATGCGCAGTTACGCGGCAAGAGCGAATATGCAGGCCGCTTCGGCGATTACCTTAGCGATGCCTGGTATGCCGAATTGCAGCGGCAGGCACAGGCCAATCTCGATGCGCTGGCGGGGATCGACCGCTCGAAACTGAACACCCCGAGCCAGATCGCCTACGACGCTTTCGCCTTCAAGGAACGCCAGACGCTGGCGCTGTTCGATCCGGCGGTCCTCCCCTTCGAACGCGGGCTGCCGATGAACCATATCACGGGCATCCAGGCCTTCTATCCCAGCTATGCCAGCGGCGATGGCCCGATACCCTTCGAAACGCTCGAGGATTACGAGAACAACATCTCGCGTACGAAGGAATTTGCCGTAGCGCTCGATGCCACGGCAGACGCCTTTCGGCGCGGGGCAATCCTCGGCGTGGTGGAATCGCGCAATACGATCGACATCGTAATTTCGCAGCTGGGCGCGCTGGCGGACGATAGCGTGACCGGCTCGCCCTTTTACAAGCCAGTCACGAATTTTCCCGCTTCTATATCTTCTGCCGACCAGTCGCGCCTCCAGACAGAATATGCCGACATGGTTACGAACGACGTGCTGCCCGCCATCCGCCGCCTGCGCAATTACCTTCAGAACGAATACCGTCTCCAGGCACGCACGACACCGGGCCTTGCGGGGCTGGCAGGAGGGCAGGCCTATTACGATCACCTGATCGAGGCCAATACCTCGCTCGACCTGGCCGCACCCGCCATCCACCAGACCGGCAAAGACGAGGTGGCGAGAATCCTGGGCCGCATGGATGCCATCCGCCGCAGCCAGGGCTTTTCCGGAACGCTCGACCAGTTCGACCAGAGCCTGCACCAGAACGCCGCCTATGGCGTCTCGTCGCGCGCGGCATACCAGCAGCTGTTCGAAGACATCGGCGACAGGGTGGTGCCCAAGGCTTACGGCCTGTTTCGCTACCAGCCGACCTCGCAGCTTTCGATCAAGCCCTACGATGCGGTGCAAGAGCAGTTCATGTTCGCCGCGTCTTACCTGCCGGGCACGGCCGACGGATCGCGTCCGGGCATCTTCCGCTACAATGCCTCCAGTTTCGGCGGCCACAAGCTCGCCTCCACCAGCCTGTTCATGCACGAGGGCGTGCCTGGTCACCACTTCCAGATCATGCTTGCACGTGAAAACGAGGGGCTGCCCGATTTCATGAACGGCACGGGCCTGATCGCCTATGTCGAGGGCTGGGCGCTCTATGCCGAAACGCTCGGTTACGACATGAAATTCTATGACGATGAACTTGTCGAATACGGCCACCTGACGCAAGAATTGCTGCGCGCTTTGCGGTTGGTCGTCGATACCGGCATTCACCATTTCGGCTGGAGCCGCCAACAGGCGCTGAACTATGTCGCCGCCAATTCGCCCTACAACAATGGCCTGCCGGGCGAGATCGATCGCTATATCGGCTGGCCGAGCCAGGCGCTCGGATACAAGATCGGCGAGTTGAAAATGCAGGAACTGCGCGCGGAAAGCGTTGCTGCGCTGGGCGACACGCGCGAGGTGCTCAAGGGCTTCCATCACCAGGTGCTGGGGACTGGGGTGATACCGCTGCCGGTGCTCGAAGCCAAGGTCGATGCATGGGTGGCTGCGGGAAGCTGACCTGCCCGCGGCCCCGGGGCCGAATTCACCGCCGATTTTTTGAGGTCTTCGTGACGCTACGGAATTCGGAGCATCGCGATGGTTAAAGGTGCCCGATTGCCACAGCTGGCGCCGCCGATGACGGTTTAGCGGGAACCGGAGGCGTACTTAGGCGGTTTTACGGATCGGACGCAGGGAAAAGATTTCATGGAGGATTACCCATGTCGAGCTTGTCCTATCGCAGCAGCCGCCCCGACGGGTGGGTGAAGCCCAAGAGCTATAGCGATGCCAGCCTTCGCTATAAGCACCACGGGAAGATCATCCCGATGGAAGAACCGGGTTTCCTCGCACGCCTGTTCGGCGCACGCTGAGACTAAGGTTCAGTCAAATGGACAGGGGCCGGGAGTCGCATGACTCCCGGCCCCTTGCTTTTGCTCCTCGAACTGGAGGAACCTAGTATTCCTCGGGCTCTTCCGGCGTGTCTGCCGTGTGCGTGGGCCCGGCCTTGCGATCGCCGCGGGCCAGTTTGAAGACCACGCCCGAAAGCAGCGCCAGTGCCAGCAGGTTGGGCAGAGCCATGGCCGCGTTGGAAATATCGCCAAGACGCCAGACCAGTTCGCTCGGCTGGGCTGCGCCGAGGAAGATCACCACGCACCACAGCACGCGCCATGCCATATGCAGCTTCTTCTCGCCTTCGCGGTTCGAGCCCTTGAAGCGGTCGTAGATGAAGGTGATCGCCCGCTCGCCGTAATAGCTCCAGGTCAGCAGGGTGGTGAAGACGAACAGGATCAGCGCGACCGAGGCGATCAGCGTACCGATCGGGATCGAGGCGATTTCGAGCGGGAAAGCCGCCGCGAACGCGCCGCTGGTCATCTCGAAGCCGACGCGGTCCGATTGCCAGGCATGCACAACCGCTTCGCCGCCGGCCGTGAAATCCCCGCGCACCGTCAGGATGACGAGTGCGGTCATGGTGCAGATCACGATGGTGTCGATGAATGTGCCGAGCATGGCCATACGTCCCTGCAGTTCGGGATCGTCGGTCTGTGCGACGGCATGGGCGATCGGGGTCGAACCCTGGCCGGCCTCGTTCGAGAAAAGGCCGCGCGCCACACCGGCACGGATCGCCATGATGATCGCTGCACCGGTAAAGCCGCCGACCGCGCTCTGCGGGTTGAAGGCGCCATGGAAGATCAGAGCGAAGGTTTCGCCGAGGTCGCCGAAATTCAGGATCAGGGCAATCACGGCCATCACGATGTAGGCGGCCGCCATGAAGGGAACGACCTTTTCGGCCACGTTACCGATCGATTTGATACCGCCGATGATGACGATGAATACGAGGATCGCCACGATCAGCCCGCCCATCCATTCCGGAATGGCGAACAGTTCGTTGAGGCCGTCGGCCACCGCATTCGCCTGGATCGAGTTGCCCGTGACCAGTGCGCTGAACAGCGTGCCGAGGCAGAATACGACCGCAAGCCAGGTAAACTTGGGGCCGAGACCCATCATGATGTAGCTCATCGGGCCGCCGCGATAAACGCCGTCCGAAGTCCTTTCGCGGTAGCGGATCGCCAGCGAACCCTCGGCGAAGGCCAGTGCCATTCCGAACAGCGCGGTGATCCACATCCAGAAGATCGCACCCGGGCCGCCCAGCGCGATTGCGGTCGCGACACCGGCAAGGTTACCCGTGCCGACCTGGCCCGAAAGCGCGGTCGACAGCGCGGCGAAGGGAGAAATTTCGCCCGCGCCCTGCCCCTTGCGACCGGCGAACAGGCCGGTGATCGAGGACCACAGCTTGACGATCGGATAGAACCGCAGCCCGACCATGAACCACAGGCCGACACCCAGCAGGATGATCGCGAGTGGCGGGAAGGGGATTACGGCTTCGCCGTTCCACGTGCCTCCCCAGATGAAGTCGGAAACATTGGTGACCGGTTCGATCATCCTTTCGCCGAAGCTCGGCGGTGCGGCATTTGCCATTCTGGTATTCCCCTCAAGCGTCCCTTGAATTTGAAGCGCGCAGGCTAGCTATCGCGGGGCTGCTTGGAAAGCCGCAATTGCGTGCATCTCCACCGCTTGCGTTTTGCGGCCGCGCGGCCTAAATGCCTCCCCGTCTTCCGACATCGATGAAGGAAAAGCCCCTCCCGACCTTGTATCGGGGCGGCGAAACCCCCATCCCGGAAGCGACGCAAGAATTCTAGTTCGAGAGCAGGTTCATCATGGCCGACAAAGCCGACAAGACGACCAAGGTTGCGAAAGGCACCAAGACTTCGCCCGCCGAATTCATCCGGCAGGTCCAGACCGAAGGCCGCAAGGTCGTCTGGCCGACGCGCGAAGAAACGATCCGCATTTCGATCTTCGTTTTCATCATGACGCTGATTCTCTCGCTCTTCTTCCTCGGCATCGATTCGGCATTCAGCGCCCTCGTCGGCTGGCTCATGACGCTGGCCTGATCGGACTTAAGGAATAACGGGAATACACATGGCACGCTGGTACATCATCCACGCCTATTCGGGTTTCGAGAACAAGGTCCGCGATTCGATCATCGCCGAGGCCGAACGCCTTGGCCTGTCCGAAGGCGTCGAAGAGGTCGAAGTCCCGACCGAGACGGTCACCGAAGTGAAGCGCGGCAAGAAGGTGCAGGTCGAACGCAAGTTCATGCCCGGCTACGTGCTGGCCAAGCTCAACATGACCGACGACGTCTACCACCTCGTCAAGAACACGCCCAAGGTCACCGGCTTCCTCGGCAACAATAACAAGCCGCAGCCGATCTCCGAAAAGGAAGCGGCGCGCTATTTCGGCGGCGTGGAAGAAGCCAAGTCCGCGCCCAAGAAGCAGGTCAGCGTCGATTACGAAATCGGCGACCAGGTCAAGGTGCTCGACGGCCCCTTCGCCAGCTTCAACGGCCTCGTCGAGGAACTCGATTTCGACAAGCAGAAGGTCAAGGTTTCGGTCTCGATCTTCGGCCGAGCAACGCCGGTCGAACTCGAATTCGAGCAGGTCGAACTGGTCAAGTAAGACTGCAAAATCCGACATCGGCAGGGGCGCGGCTCGGGATGGAGCTGCGCCCCTTCTTGCGTCTGGCTTCCCGGTCAGTCGAGCCCGAATGTATCGTCCAGGATGCGTGCGGCGAGCGCGTTTTCGTCGCTCTCGTCGCGCACGGCGAGGATCGCCGCCAGGGGGGCATGCAGGTGATAGAAAAAGCGGTCTTTCTCGAAGCGCCGGTCGGCCCTGCCTCGTAGGACGGTGGGCACGATTCTGGTCAACAGCTTGGTGCCAAACCCCTCTTTCTGGTCGACCGCGAAACTGAGCGGGGCCTTGCCGACGAGTTCCTCGTTCCAGACAAGGTCGAAATATTCGATCCCGTCGACCCCGGTCGCGGTGTGCCACGAAACTTCCAGCTTGGAATCGGTGTCGTCGAGCATCCCGTATTTCTGGGCGTTGGTCGCCAGTTCATGGATGGCGAGGCTGATCTGCTGGGCCGCTTCCGAACTGATCCTGAGGGAAGGTCCCGACACGGTTATGCGGTCTTGCACGGTGCTGGTCAGCGGGGTGAGCTGCTTGCGAATAATGGTTTCGATTTCCTGGGAAGTCGCATCGTCACCGCCAATGACCGATGCGGTCGCCTCGTTCAGCGCACCGAGCCGGCCTATGAAGGTTTCGACGAACTCGTCGGGGTTCTTGGTAGCCCTGGCATTCTGCCGCGCCAGAGAGGTGACGACGCTCAGCAGGTTGCTGCTGCGATGGACCGCCTCGCGTGTCAGCACGGCAAGCCTGGCCGAGGCCTCGCTCAGCTCTGCAGTGCGCTCATCCACCTTTGCTTCCAGTGTTAGGAGCGTGGCCTGATGCGCCTCGATCTCTTCGCGCAGGCGAGTGTTGGTTTCTTCGAGCTGCGCCGGGGAGGGGAAGTCCACCAGCGTCGGGATAAGGCGGAACAGCGTGACGGCAGTCACGGCCGAAACGATCCCGGTGGCCAGTTTCACGATGGCGACATAGGGATAGATCGGAACCCACAGCGTCACGATCGACAGCAGGTGGGTCAGGCCGCACAGCAGGATGAACGAGGCGAACAGGATGACGATGCCTGAATGAGGCACGTCTTGACGCTGGCGAAGAACCGTCATCAATGCGATCGGGATGGCGGAATAGGAAAGGAAGATCAGCAGGTCCGACCCCGCCCAGAGCAGGACGAGCCATGGTTGCCACAAAAGGCACATGCCATGGGGCATATATTGCCAGAAGTCGCTGAACGGATCCATCATTCCTCCGATCCGCGCAATTTCAAGCACGGCATTGAATACAGGGTTCGCACGGCCCTAAGCTTTCCTGAGAGGTAAGGCAAAAGGTCAAATCATCCAGTGATTTGAACCGCACCGAGTTTGTCCGCATAGGCGAGGCTCATCATGATTACGTCAACCGCCATATGCGCGATGACGAGCGCCCAGAGATTGCCCTTGCGATTGTAGCGCAGCCAGCCCAGGCCGAGGCCCACCACGCCGGTTATGATAACCCCGCCGAGGCCTTGGTATGCATGAGGCAGGCCGAACAAAATCCCCTGGATCAGGATGATCAGCCAGGCCTTTCCGCCAAGGCCGGGGAGGCGTTCGAGCCGGTCCATCAGGAAGCCGCGCCAGAGCAGTTCTTCGCCGAGGCCGGCGGCGAAAAGCGCAACCAGCACGATCCACAGGATGAAGTGGAACTGGCTCTGCGTGACCCAGCCCAGCACTTCGACCACGTCGGGTGTGTCGAGGCCGATCTGCTGTACCAGCATGGCGCCGAGCGTGAACCAGCCGATGATGGCGATGGTCGCAAGCGCTGCGACGCCGAGAGTTATCGGCCATCCGCCGGTTGGCGAGCGAAGGTTCCAGGCCTGTGCGACGGCATTGTCGCGGCGAAGCCAGAACCACGCCATCAACAGCGCGCCCGCCATGCTGGAGGCGACCGATACGGCCGCACCGGTGGAACTGACAACCAGTTCGCCGGCGGCGTCGACTTCGCCCCAGATGATCGCGGCGGGGATGGAAGCGGCGAAATAGACCACGGCCACCGTCAGGAACTGGAGGATGAAGCGCCCCCAGCCAAGCTCGCGTGTCGTAACCTCGTTCATTTCCGATTCCCTGTCCTTTTCGCGCACACCAAGAAGAAGGGCGGCACCTTGCGGCACCGCCCTAGCATTTCAGCAGCTTGCAATCACGCAGCCTTGCCGCGTTTTCCGCCTTTCTTTGCGGGAGTCTTCTTGAAAGGAGTGCCGGTCCGCAATGCGGCAAGTTCTTCCTCGATTTGCCGCTCGCGGCGCATTTCCTCGATCTCGCGCTCGACCGATGCATTGCCTCGGCAATTCCCTCCGGTTTCGGTGGCGAAATCGGTGCGCTTTTCGAGCGTTTCGATGCGGTCCATCCGGCGTTCGGTGCGCTTGGCATAGCCGCTGTTGTCTCCGCCCGATCCGCTGGCGTAACCATCGGCGGCCTTCTGGTCGGCATGCCGCTGGCGGACATCTTCGCGCTTGGCCTCGAGTTCGCGCTCTGCTGCCTGCATTTCCGCGATATCGACATTGAGGCGTCCGATATCCTGCTTCAGCCGGGCGATCCCGCCGCGGCAGTCTTCGCGCGCGATCAGCGCCTGGCGCGCCAGGTCCTCGCGATCGGCATCCATCGCGATTTTCGCCTTGTCCGACCAGTCCGCTTCGCGCAGTTCGGCCTGCGTGAGTTCGGTGTGCAGGCGTTCCTGCTGGCGGCGGGCCTTCGACAATTCGCCATGAAGACCGATCAGCGCTTCCTCGATCTCGCGCTGGAGGCGGGCGAGCAGCTTGGCAGGGTTCGAGGCGGCATCGAGTGCGCTCGACACATTGCTAGAAATCAGCTCCCTGGTCTGGATTGCGATACGAAACATGAAAGCGTCCCCCTTGAAAGTCCCGTTGTCCCTAGCGGGCAAGTCTTAAGGCTTTGGAACCAGTGGGATAGGACAGATCGGACGAATTCCTTATCTGGCCACGGTTTCCTACCTCGTGACCCGCATTTGCTTTGCCGCCGTGTTGTCAGCCACGTCCACTCTTCAGGGAATTTCTCCCTTGGGCTGTGTTTCATCCGTTCCATCATGTTGGGAAGCTGCAGGGCCACTCCAACCGGCCACGAATGCTTGCATTTGCGCGCAGAATCGCTATGTGCGCGCCTTCCCAAGCGACAGTTAGGGATTCCACGCGGGAGGCTCGCCCCGGCAAGCCGCTCGACCGCTCAACATGAGGCTCTCTCGAAAGAGGCAGCCGACAGTGTGAAAGGAGGCCAGTGATGGCCAAGAAGATCGAAGGCTATATCAAGCTGCAGGTGCCCGCGGGCACTGCAAACCCGTCACCCCCGATCGGCCCGGCACTGGGTCAGCGCGGCGTGAACATCATGGAATTCTGCAAGGCGTTCAACGCCGCCACGCAGGACCTCGAGAAGAACGCTCCGATCCCGACCGTTATCACGGTCTATGCCGATCGTTCGTTCAGCTTCGTCACCAAGACGCCGCCCGCATCGTTCTACCTCAAGAAGGCTGCCAAGCTGAAGTCGGGCTCGAAGGAGCCGGGCAAGGTTTCGGCCGGGACCATCAAGCAGAGCCAGGTGAAGGAAATCGCCGAAGCCAAGATGGTCGACCTCAATGCGAACGATATCGACCAGGCCATGAAAATCATCGAAGGCAGCGCGCGTTCGATGGGCCTCGAAGTGGTGGAGGGCTAAGGACATGGCAAAGCAGACGAAGAACCAGCAGGTCCGCGCGAAGCTCGACGGCGAAAAGCTGTACACCGTGGACGAGGCACTCGCCACGCTGCGCGAGCACAAGGCGAAGTTCGACGAGACCGTCGAAGTCGCAATGAACCTCGGCGTCGATCCGCGCCACGCCGACCAGATGGTCCGCGGCATGGTCTCGCTCCCGAGCGGCACCGGCAAGGACGTCAAGGTCGCCGTGTTCGCCAAGGGCGACAACGCCGAGAAGGCTCTTGCCGCAGGTGCGGACAAGGTCGGTGCCGAAGATCTCATGGAAGACATGCAGAACGGCAACCTCGACTACGACCGCGTGATCGCGACCCCCGACATGATGGGTGTCGTCGGCCGTCTCGGTAAGGTGCTCGGCCCCAAGGGCCTGATGCCGAACCCGAAGCTCGGCACCGTCACGCCGAACGTGGAACAGGCCGTTAAGGACGCCAAGGGCGGCCAGGTCGAATTCCGCGTCGAGAAGATGGGCATCATCCACTCGGGCATCGGCAAGCTATCGTTCAAGGACGAAGACCTGAAGGCCAACTTCAAGGCGCTCACCGACGCGATCGTGAAGTCGAAGCCGTCGGGCGCCAAGGGCAAGTACGTCAAGAAGGTCACCCTGACCTCCTCGATGGGCCCGGGCCTCAAGGTCGACCTCGCCGAGGTCGAAGGCGCGTAAAACCGCTTTCCTACCTGGAAATGATTTGAGAGGGCCGGAAGGAAACTTCCGGCCCTTTCTCATTGCCGCGTCAGATACCGCCCGGCTGGTAGGCGAAACCGGCCTTGTCCAGCCCTGCGCACAGGTCCGCCAAACAGGCGTCGAGTTCCGCGCGGTCGGTGGAGCGGATCACGAAATTCGCGCCGACTTTGCCCTCCTTGAAGAAGGGATAGCTGCCGATCTGGCAGTTTTCATGCGCCTTCTCGACGTCGCGGAGGAGGGTGGAAACCTCGCTTTCCGGGATGAAGCCGCCGACCGTCTCGGAGAGCAGCGGCGCGCCGCCTTCGAGCGTCCCGGTCAGCGCATCGAGCATGCCCGCCGCGATATGCGGGACGCCGGCCATCATGTGGACATTTCCGATGCGGATGCCCGGCGCGCCCGACATGCGGTTGGGTATCAGCTCCGCGCCTTCGGGCGTGCGCGCCATGCGCAACCGGCCCTCGTTCACGCCGCCCTTGTCGGCATAATAGCGCTCGAGGATTGCGCGCGCCTCCGGGTGGACAATTACCGGGACCCCCAGAGCCTGCGATACCGCATCAACGCTGATGTCGTCATGCGTCGGGCCGATCCCGCCGGTCGTGAAGAGATAGTCGTAAGCCTCGCGCAGCGCGTTGACGGCCTCGACGATCCGTTCGATCACATCGGGGACCACGCGCACTTCGGACAGGCGGATGCCCTGCACCTGAAGCCAGCTGGCGACCTGCGCGATGTTCTTGTCATGCGTTCGGCCCGAGAGGATTTCGTCGCCGATCACGACGAGGCCTGCGGTATAGATGCGGTCGGTCATGTATGCGTTACGTCGCCGTTTCGAGCGTTTCGTTGGCTGCCCGGGCATTCGCGCCCTTGCGGCGGAAGATCAGGAGCCCGTCCTCCACTTCGCCATCGCGCATTGCCTTGCGGTCCGCATAATAGTCCTGGCTCAGGTACCAGGGCGGCCCGCCAGCCGAATTCTTCGGCATGAGGTGGAGCGAGCGCTGGAGATAGCCGGAGGAGAAATCGGTTATTTCTTCCTCTTTCATCAATTCGGGATGATCGAGCACTGGCACGGCGATCGCATCGCCGCGGCTGCGCATGTGGTCGAGCACGCGGCAGACGAAGCCGGCAACCAAATCCGCGCGCAGCGTGTAGCTCGCCGCCAGATAGGGGAAGATGAAGCTGGTGTTGGGCAGGTTCGAGAGCATGCAGTTCTTGTAGAAATAGTGCTCGCTGAAATCGACCGGTTGGCCGCCGACCGACACCGCTATCTTGCCGCCCCAGACCACCTGCAGCCCCGTTGCAGTGACGATGATGTCGGCGGGCAGTAACTCACCCGATTTCAGCCGTACGCCGCCCTGCTCGAAACCGGCAATGTGCCCGGTCACGATTTCGGCCTTTTCGGCCTTCATCGCTTCGAACAAATCCGCGTCGGGGACGAGGCAGAGCCGCTGTTCCCACGGATTGTAGGGCGGAGTGAATGTCGGATCGTCGTATTTCTCGCCCAGCGCGCTGCGGATGCCCTTCTTGAGGTAGTCGATCACCTTTTCGGGCGAACTGCGCGCCTTGCGATAGGAGAACTGCTGCAGCGTGATGTTCTTGAACCGTGTCAGCCGGTAGGCGAGCTTTTCGGGCAGCACCTTGCGCAGCGTGTTGGCGATCTTGTCCTTGGCCGGACGGTTGACCATCCACGTGGGCGTGCGCTGCAGCATTGTGACATGCGCGGCCTTGTCGGTCATCGCGGGGACGAGCGTTACCGCCGTCGCGCCCGATCCGATGACCACCACGCGCTTGCCCGAATAGTCGAGGTCTTCGGGCCAGAACTGCGGGTGGACCACTTCGCCGTCGAAGGCGCTGAAATCGAACCCTGCGTCATAGGGCTTGTCGTAATCGTAATAGCCCGATCCGAGGTGCAGCCAGTTGGCGGTCAGCCGCTTGCGTTCGCCACCATCGGTTTCCAACGTGATATGCCAGCGCGCCTCAGCCTCGCGCCAGTCGGCGGAAACGACCTTGTGGCCGAAGCGCATGTGACGGCGGATATCGCGTTCGTCGACAATGCGATTGAGGTATTCCAGGATGGTCGGACCATCGGCGATCGATTTCTCGTGCTTCCACGGCTCGAACTCGAAACCAAGCGTGTGCATGTCGCTGTCCGAGCGGATGCCGGGATAGCGGAAGAGGTCCCAGGTCCCGCCCAGTTGCTCGCGCCGTTCCACGATCGCGAAGCTGAGGTCGGGAACCTTGTCCTTCATATGCGCTGCCATGCCAATGCCGGAAATCCCGGCACCTACGATCAGCACGTCGAAATCGGTTGCGCGGCTGCTTGTCGGTCTCTCACCCATGGCAGGCAGCCTATCCCAAGCCGCATCACAGGGAAAGTGTAAGTTGCGGCGCGAAACCTATCGCGGGGTATCGCCTGCGCGCGCGGCGAGGGCCTTGCGGCGTTCGGCCGGTGTCATCGCGGCGGGCGCACGATTGTCCGGGATCGGCGTGTAGACCAGCCTTGGTCCGGAAACCCTCGCGATGAGAAGCGCCAGCAGCAGCGGTCCAAAATAGAAGGGCACGCTGCGGAAGAGCGTCACCAGCGTCCCGTCGCGGAAAACGAGCACGCTCGTGCAGATGACGAAAGCATAGGCAAGCCGCGCGATCGGCCCGTCATACCTGCCCAGCAACAGGCGATAGGCGCCGGCGAATATCAGCGCGAAAATCAGCGCATTGATGATGATGCCGAGATAGCCGAGGCTCATCCAGCCCACTCCCGGCAGAGAGGCGGTCATGCCGACCGGCTGGCCGTAATCCCACAGCGAGAAGAACTTGATCGGCGACCCTACCGGTTTGTCTGGCCACATCCGGCGCGGGATCGGTTCGGTAAATACCTGCAGCACATTGGCGAAATAGTCATAGCTGCCCGATCGCTGCGGCACGACGTAGACGAGGTATTCGAAATATTCGAGATTGGCGAAATCCATGTGCTCGAGCGGGTCGAGGGCATTCTCGTCGACATAGCCTTCTCCCATATCGTCCGCGACGAGCTGGCGGACCGCACCGCCGCGGTCGATCACGATCTGGTTGAACGCGAAGGCGGCCACCAGTGCGAGGATCACTGCACGCCAGTCGAACCACTTGCGCCCCGTCTCCATCAGCAGCGTCACGCCGATGGCGGCAATCGCGAAAATGAGTGCATGGCGCGTCCCGGTTCCGGCCTGGAGGAAGGCGAAGACGGCGAAGTAGATCCAGCCCCACCAGCGATAGCGCGCCAACCAGATCAGCATGACCGCCATCGGTGCCATCATCAAGGCGGCATCGGTAAACCAGCCATTGCCATGCAAATTGACCGTGTTGCCGGTCGCAGCATCGCGCACCATGGTCTCGAAATCATTGACCCGCAGGCGCCAGTTGCCGATCTGCGCGACCAGGGCGATGGGCGTCAGCAGGCCGGTCATGATCATGATCGGCCAGAACATCCGCCGGCGCGCTTCCTCGATCATGGAGCGATCGGGCGGCGAGAAGGCTCGCGGTGCAATTGCAAGGCTCGCGATCACGAAAACGATCATCGCCAGATTGGCGCCGAGGATTACGGTGATCTTGTCCGTCATCGATGGCTGGAACTGGTAGAGCCGGTAAACGAAATCGAAGTCGTAATAGCGCGCCACGATCGGCCTGAAGACGAACAGGAAACCGTGAAAGGCGAGATAGAAGCTGGCCGGATGGGCAAGCGAAGCTGCCGGATGGCGCAGATAGGCCAGCGAAATGCCGAGAAAGACGATAACCGAGGCAAAGAGGAGAAAGTCGTACACGGCGCCCTATCCCTATCCCGCGCGGCATGTGGGCTGCAAGGCGCTCATTTCGGCTTGCGAAGGACAGTCCACAGCGCCTTCACATCGTCCAGTCGTTCGCGCGAGACCAGCGAGGTTGCGAATTCGCGCGGCGTCATCTCGATCATCGCAAGCGCCCGGCGCATCGTGGGTACCAATTGCGAGGTCTCGGCCGCAATCAGCGGCAGGAGGACAACCGGCAGCGGAGCGCCCGCCCAGCCTATCAATATAGCCACCAGGAGCGAGAGAGCCGAGCCGATGAGGTAAAGCAGAATGATCCGGGCGTGGGCATTCTCGGCGGCGACGAGGGCGATGGCGTTGGCCGACACGGCCCTGACGGCGGCGGCCAGCACCAATACGATCGCGACTGCCGGATCGAACAGGGTTTCGCCCAGCGTGTAGATATCCTGCACCAGCGGACCCAGGACCAGCAGGACGATGGCGAAGCCTGTCGACATCACGAGCGAGATTACCGTCATCGTCGCGAGCATCCGTTTCTGGATCGCCCTGCGGTCGCCCGAGATATACCCGCTTTCGTAGAACTGCATTCCGTAAACGAGCCCGGTAATCAGGTCTAGCAGGCGCGCCAGCGTCCGGGTCGCCGCAAAACCGGCAAGCACCACCGCGCCGAAAACGGCGCCGACGAGCAGGAGATATCCCTGCAGGTTCAGTCCGAAGATCAGCGGGGAGAGCATGAATGCGAGCGATGGTTTCCAGAGCCCGTCGAGGCTCTCGCCGATTGGACCATGACCGCTTTCGAACATCTGCGGAGCGACCTTGCGGGCCGAAAGGTAGATCGCGAAAGCGGCGAGACAGCGAAACAGGGCCAGCGACATGGCGAGCACTGCAAGGCTTTGCGAAAAGGTCACCGCCGCCGCCAGCACCACGATTTCGAGCAGGCTTGTCGCATTGTAGAGAAAGATGTGGTCCGGATACCGCCCGACCGCCCGATAGGGGATATCGAATACCGCCATCTGGCTGGTGGCAAAGACATAGAGCGCGAGCCATGCAGAGGCCTGTGCGATATCCCAGATGTCCAGCCCGTCGCCGTTTTCGACGACCGAGGGCACGATGATCATTGCCGTTGTCGCAAAAACCAGCGCGAGGGCCGCGGTCGACCCGGCCGAAATCGCCCATGCGGCGCGGAAATCCCGGCGCGCGCGGGGCATTTCCCCTTCCTGTACCGCCGCCAGTGCCGCGGTGCCGCCGGCCCCGGCGAAACCGTTGCCGACCAGCGCCACATAGGCGGGGATGGCGAACAGGATCAGCCATGTGCCTATCGCCTCGACACTCCAGCTGGCGAAGAGGATCGGAAGCGTGGCGAACTGGACCGCGATGCGCGTACCCAGCGCGGCAATATTGGCAAGGATGCCGCGCTTGATCCTCTGCCCGATGCTCACGCCTCGGTGTTCCGGCCCAGCAGTTTGCGCGCGGCAGACTTGCCGATATCGATCGCCGATTGCGCCGTTCCCATGATCCGCGTGCGTCGCCTCTCGCGAGAAAGATTTGCCTCCCACTCGCGGTAACGCGCTGCGATCGGGCCTTCGAGCATTCCGACCCATTGCGAAGCGAGGCGCTCGATCGAGAACTTGCGCGTCTTGTGCCGTCCTGCCTCGACCAGCTCGTCGTAAAGTTCAGGATGGTTGCACAGGCGGTCTACTTGGCTGGCGACTTCTTCGCGGTTATGCGCCAGCAGGTGGTCGACACCTGCCGTGCCCGCCTGCGAATAGGCGGAATCGCTGCCGCCTATGAATGGGACGCCTGCGATCCAGGCATTGATCAGCTTGTTTGCGGGTTTGCGCGAATGGCGCGAATGGCCGAAACTTCTCAGGCCGATCACGACATCGAGATCGGAGAAATCGTGCCAGCGTGACGGGTCGCGCGCGACGAATTCGATCCCGCGCCGGGCCAGCAGCTGCGACCAATCGTCGACGCTGGAGGCGAGATTGCCTTCTATACTGCCGAGGAAGCCAACGCGCTTCACGCCCCGGCGATCGGGATCGCGCGGAATGATGCCCGCCTGCGGCCAGAGATACTGGAGCGCGGAATCCTCGCATAACTGGTCGGCGTTCTGCTGGATATGGAACTGCGCCCACAGGATGCGCGGATAGTCCGCCTGGATCGACACCTGGAACAGCGCGGGATTGGCCCCCGAGCGGGAAAGCGTCTTTGACTTTGCAAGGTTGATGCGACCTTCGGCGGGCCGGGTCGCAATCTCGATCCCGCCCACGTCCATGTCGCGCAGGCGGCACCAGGTCTGGACCGTCCAGCACAGGTCGCCGTTCTCGGCAAAGGAGCGCAGGATATCGGGGCGAACTTCTAGCAGCTTGCCAAAATCCTCGCTGGCGATCGCCTCTTGCGCACCGAACCGATCATTGTGGACGAAGCGCACCGGAGCGGGGGTGTCGAGCATGCGCTCGCCCTTGGTTATCTGAACTTCGCTCATTCGTCCGACGCGCGATCCAGCTTTGCTTGGTTTCGCATTGCGATCCCCCGGTGATCCCTTGATCGCAGCTTTCCCATGTCTTGCGCGTCGCTGCAAGCGCGGCTGCACTCTCGCTTTCCCAAAAATGCTGCGCTAGGGGCTAAGCCAATGGTTTGAGGAGAGAGCATGACCAGAGAGGGTAACGGGCGCCCGCACCGCGTCACGTCGATCGATGTGGCGGAACGCGCAGGGGTCAGCCAGTCCACCGTGAGCCGCGCGCTTTCGGGCTCCGAGACTATTACCGAAGCGACCCGCCGCCGCGTGGAGCAGGCGGCCGAGGAGCTCGGCTATCACGTCAACATGCGCGCTGCGGGCCTGCGCAAGGGCGAGACCGGAACCATCGCCATCGTGGTCATCGGGCGCGAAGGGCAGGGACCTGCCGCGATCAATCCTTTTTATTACAGCCTGCTCGGCAGCACCTGTGCTGCAGCCGCCGAACGCGGGTACGAGGCGCTGGTGTCATTCCAGGCCAAGGAAGACGAATTGTTCGGACATTATGTCGGGCGGCGACAGGCAGACGGTGTCGTCGTCATCGGAACGGCTACGAACGGACCGGCCTGGGACTATTTCCGCAAAGTGGCCGCCGACAGCAAGTCGATCGCCTTCTGGGGCTCGCCATTCGACGACGCGGTCTGGGTCCGCTCGGACAATTTCGAAGGCGGCAGGCTGGCCGTGGAAAAGCTGGTGTCGGGCGGCGCGAAGGACATCGTCTTCGTCGGCGATCCCAATTCCTCGCAGAAGCAGTTCCGCGAACGCTATGAAGGCTATCGCAGTGCGATGGAGAAGGCGGGCCTGACTGCGCGCGATCCAGCTGCCCCAGAACAGGGTGCCGACCGCGTAACGCAAGGAAGAAGCGCCGTGGGCGCGATGTGCGACAACGGCGAGAAATTCGACGGCCTCTTCTTCGCCTGCGATGCGATGGCACTGGGCGCACTCGAGGAATTGTCCTCCCGCGGTGTCGCCGTACCCGAAAAGGTGGGCGTGGTCGGCTTCGACGGCCTCGGCTCGGGCGAGTTCAGCAATCCGCCTCTCACCACGGTCGAACCGGATTTTGCCGAGGCCGGCAGGTTGCTGGTGGAGACGGCGCTGGCCGGCGAGGGCGAGCGTGCCGAGCGCCGCGTGCCGGTGCGGTTGGTGGAGCGCTCAAGCGCCCGGTAGAACACCGTCCGGTAATCGGTGGGAATAGAATAAAGGACGGCCCCGGCCGCTAAGGGTCGGGGCCGTTCTCGAGTTTCCAGTCCTGCGAACTAGGAAGCGCGGATCTGGAACAGGAATTCGTCGACCTTGTCGCGCAGCGTGCTTGCCTGCGTTTCGAGGTCGCTGGACGAGGCCAGAACCTGGCTTGCTGCAGCGCCGGCCGAGATGCTGGTATCCTTCATCGCGTCGAGATGGCTTGCCACCTCGTCGGTGCCCTGCGCGGCGCGGTCGATACTGCGCGCAAGGTCCTGTCCGGCTACCGACTGCTGGTCGACTGCACTGGCGATGGAGATCGCCGTCGTTTCCAGCTGCTTGATCTGCTCGCCGATCGAACGCAGCGCATTGACGCTGGCGCCGGTCGACGCCTGCATGGCCTGGATCTGCTCGGATACTTCTTCGGTCGCGCGGCTGGTCTGCGCGGCGAGTTCCTTCACCTCGCTGGCGACGACCGCGAATCCGCGACCTGCTTCGCCGCCGCGCGCGGCTTCGATGCTCGCGTTGAGAGCGAGGAGATTGGTGCGCTGGGCGATCGACTGGATAAGCTCGACGATCTGGCCGACCTGTTCCGCCGAGTGAGCAAGCGCGCCGATCGTCTCGTCCGCGCCTTCGGCATCGTCCGATGCCTTGCGCGCCAGTTCGGCCGAATTGGCGGCCTGGCGGCTGATCTCGCCGATCGACATGGCGAACTCGTCGGAGGCGGCAGCGGCTGCAGTGACGCCGCCCGATGCCTGTTCCATGGCGCCCGTGATCTGGCTTGCCTGGCCGGCGGCCTGTTCGGCTGCACCCGCCATGGCGCTGGCGGTCGAGTTGAGCTGGCTGGAAGCTGCAGCAACGCCGCCAACCACATCGCCAACTGTCTTTTCGAAACTGTCGGCAAGCAGCATCAATTCCTGCTTCCGCTGCTCGGATGCGGCCTTGCGGCCGGCGAACAGCTCGTCGAGCTTGTGGCCCGAACGGGAGAAAACGGCGAGCGAACGGGAGAGGTCGCCGATTTCATCGGGGCGGCTTGTGTCGCCCACCTGGATATCGCGAGCACCGCCAGCAAGCCGCGCCATTTCGACCGTGATCTGCTGGAAGGGAGCGATGACGTCGCGTAGGATGAAACGCAGGCTGAGGAGCGCTCCAACTGCCGAAACAGCGGCCAGCGCAATGATGAGCGCAGTCGCGGTAGAGGCGAAGGCGGGGTCGCCCAAGCCGGCCAGGGCAATCGCCGAAATGGCCAGCACGCCGCCAAGCGTGAAGATCGAGGCGATCTTGGCCTTGGCAGACATCGATTTCGCCATGAACCAGCCGTGCAGGCCGCCCGTGTGGCGGATTTCCTCGAGCAGCGGTCCCTCGACCTCGGCGATCTCGCGGCTCAGCTCTTCCTCGATGAAACCTACTTGCGCATTCACGGCTCACATCCCTTCCCGATTTGCGCTTTTGCTAGCGCATAATGGTTACCAATTTAGGCTTCGCGTACGTGCCGCAGGAAGTCGTCCACCTGCTGGCGAAGCACTCCGGCCTGCGATTCGAGCGAGGTAGCCGAACCCAGGACCTGGCTTGCCGCGGCACCGGTAGCGACGCTGGCCTCGCGTACCTGCGTGATGCTGCTGGAGACCTCGTCGGTCGAACGCGCGGCAAGGTCGATGCTGCGCGCAAGATCCTGGCCCGCGACCGACTGCTGGTCGACTGCACTGGCGATCGAGATAGCCGTCGTTTCGAGTTGCTTGATCTGGTCGCCGATCGAACGCAGCGCGCTGACGCTGGCGCCGGTCGAGGCCTGCATGGCCTGGATCTGTTCGGCCACTTCCTCGGTGGCGCGGCTGGTTTGCGCTGCCAGTTCCTTCACTTCGCTTGCCACCACGGCAAACCCGCGGCCTGCCTCGCCGCCACGCGCCGCTTCGATGCTGGCGTTGAGGGCAAGAAGGTTGGTGCGCTGGGCAATCGACTGGATCAGTTCGACGATCTGGCCGACCTGCTCTGCCGAGGATGCAAGCGCACCGATGGTCGCATCGGCACCTTCGGCATCGTCCGAGGCCTTGCGCGCCAGTTCGGCGGAGTGCGAGGCCTGGCGGCTGATCTCGCCGATCGACATCGCGAACTCGTCCGAGGCGGCAGCTGCGGCGGTGACGCCGCCCGATGCCTGTTCCATCGAATGGGTGACGGATTCGCTCTGGTGCGTTGCCTGTTCGGCAGCGGCGGCCATTGCAGAGGCGGTCGAATTCAGCTGGCTGGACGCAGCCGCAACCCCGTTGACGACTTCGCCGACCGTGCTTTCGAACTGCAGAGCGAGACGCTGGAGATCCTGGCCGCGTTCGGCGCGCAGGGCTTCCTTCTCGGATGCCATCTTCTCGAAGCGGAAAGCGGCACGCAGGAATACATGAAGCGAACGGGCGAGGCCGCCCAGCTCGTCGCGGCGTTCGAGGCCGGGGATCTGGATCGACTTGTCGCCCGTAGCCAGCCGTTCCGCGCTATCGGTCAGCTGGCTGACCGTGCCCGAAATGTCGCGGGCGATAATGCGCGTCGACAGCACGATCAGCACGATGCCGGCGAGGGCGACCGTGAAGAACAGGACAAAGAGATAGACGATGTTTGTTTCGCCCGCCGAATCGCTCGCCTGTCCCGTGCTCGACAGGGCTGCCTTGAGTTGCTTGGTGAGAGCGTTGAACTCGGCCCCTTCTTCAAGTGCGCCTTCGACCACACCTAGCCGGGTCGTCATGTCGCGCACCGATTTGAGCTGCTCGAGACGGCCGTTCAGCGTGTTGAGGCCTGCACGCAATTCGGTGATGGTGGCCGCCTGCTCCGGCACCACTGCGACCACGTTACGCTCGATCGCGTTGAGATCGCGGCGGGCATCCTGCAGCGCACTGCGAGCGCCGTTCAGCGACTTGTTGTCGCCGTAAAGTGCATAGCGCTGGATCTGCAGCTGGGCGGCGTCCGAACCGGCCGAAAGTTCGGTCGACAGCAGTACCATCTCCGATATCTGCATGCGCTCCTTGCGCAGTTCGATGGCGAACCAGCCGCCGAGGACGATCGCCATCAGGATCGCCACGACTGCGCCGACGTTTGCGAAAGCGACAAGGCTCAGCTTGCCGCCGATCGACATGTCGGCAAACTTGCCGCGCAGGCCTTCGCTGCCCGCACCGATATCGGCGAGGATCGCGCGGTCTTCGGCGATCTCGTCGGAATAATACTTGCTGGTATCGACTTCGGCGGCACCGAAATCGTGGCTCACTGCATTCATGCTACCTTGACCCCCCGGTCAGTGTTGGTGCCCCCGGCTTCGACGCCAGTGATCGTCTTTCCGAGGTGCTGCTTGATTTCGTCTGCGGGCATGGCCTTGAAGTAGAGCCAGCCCTGGATCTGGTCGCATCCGGCGGCGCGGACCATGTCGGCCTGTGCCTGCGTTTCGACGCCTTCGGCGGTAACCGCCATGTTCATCGCCTGCGCCATGGTGATGCTGGAAAGCATCATCGCGCGGCTCGATTCGTCCTCGCTCGCCTGGACCACCAGGCTGCGGTCGATCTTCAGCTTCTCGAAGCGGAACTGGCGCAGGAAGCCGATCGAGGCATAGCCCGTGCCGAAATCGTCGAGCGCGACGCCGACGCCGAAGCCGCGGATGAGGTTGAGGCTGCGCTCGGCGACCACGGGGTCGAGCACAAGGCAGGTCTCGGTGATTTCCAGCTCTAGCCGTTCGGGATCGAAGCCGGTTTCCTCGAGGATGTGGCCGAGCTGGATCGGGAATTCGGGATTGCGCAGCTGCGCGGCCGAGATGTTGACCGACAGCGTCACGCCTTCCCACTCGAGAGCATCGACGCAAGCCTGGCGCAGGACCCACAGGCCGATCGGATTGATCAGGCCCGATTCCTCGGCGACCGGGATAAAGGTGTTGGGACCGACGGTCTTTCCGTCGGGACGCTCCCAGCGCATCAGGCTTTCGACCGCCACGATCCTGCGCGTGTTGGAATCGACCAGCGGCTGGTAATGCATGCGGAATTCGCCGAGGGTCAGCGCCTGGCGCAGGTCGTCGTCCAGTTGCTTGATCTGTTCGCGGCTGCGATCGAAGGCCTCGTTGAACCAGGTGCAGCGCATCTTGCCGCCGCGCTTCGAAGCATACATCGCCACATCGGCGCGGCGCAGCATTTCCGAAGAGCTGACGGTCTGGCCGGGCGCGTTGCGGGCAAGCCCGATGCTGGCACCGAGCGTCAGTCGCTTCTCGCCGATCTTCACCGACTTGGCGAGCCGTTCGATGATCCGGCGGCTGTGACCCTCGAGCAGCGTTCCGGCAAGATCGCCGTGCATCAGGACAGCGAATTCGTCACCGCCGAGGCGATAGATATCGGCTTCCTCTCCGCAAATGTCGCGGATGATCTTTCCGATGGTCTTGATGGTCTCGTCGCCGACGAGGTGGCCGTAGTGGTCGTTGATGATCTTGAACCCGTCGAGATCGACGATCGCCAGCGCGACCTCGTGCTGGTCCGACATGTGCTCGGCAACATCGCGGTGCAGCGCGCGGCGGTTGGGCAAAAGGGTGAGGGCATCGCTGTTCGAAAGGCGTTCGAGTTTGCGCAGGTGCTTGAGGCCGAGGACCGCAAACCCGCCGATGCTGGCGAGGAAGGCGACAAGGCCGCCGCTCAGAACCGCTTCCATCGAAGTGACGCCGAAATGCGTGCCGAATACCGCCATCACTGCGGTAACGCCGACGATCCCAGCCAGCGAGGCCAGCGGCGCGAATATCATCACGCGCGTGCTTTGCTGTGCCATGTCGGTATGTGAACGCACGCGATTCCCCCTGGGCTCAACCCAACTTTCGTTATCGCCCTCGCTAACGCGCATTCGCTAATTAACGGTAAACCCCAAATTTACCTTGGTCAGCGGGCGTGGGAGCGCGATCCGCGTTTTCGCGCGGACCGGACGATGTCAGCCGTTGGCGACTTTCGGCAGTGAACCCGAAAGCACCGTACCGACCGAACTCGCGGCGGTTTTCGGCACGTAGATCGCAGAGCCGAACGGAGCGGGCTCGAACTTGTCGGTCTGGCCGACCACGGTCTCGCCCGCGCCCAGCATCAGGAAGCCGTCGGGTGCGATACCGCCGGAAAGCCGGTCGAAGGCGTTGCGACGCACTTCGGGATCGAAATAGAGCAGGCAGTTGCGGCACAGCACCAGGTCGAACCGCCCGGGCGAGGGCGGGTAATCGAGGATGTTGCGCTGTTCGAACTTCGTCATCGAAAGCACCTTGTCGGCGACTTTCCAGCCCTTTGGCGTCTCGGTGAAGAAGTTGAGCATCTGCGCCACCGAAATGCCGCGCTGGATTTCGAACTGCGAATAGGTGCCCGTCCTGGCCTGCTCGATCGCCTTGCCCGAAACATCGGTGCCGAGGATTTCGATCGTCCAGTCCTGCCACCTGCCCGGCTGTTCGCAGAAGGTCATCGCGAGGCTGAGAACTTCCTGCCCGGTCGAGCAACCAGCAGACCAAATCGAAATCTTGCGTGTATTGGCACGTTTCTTCGCCAGTTCCGGAAGGACCGTATTGGCGAGCGTTGCGAAATATGCGTGATCACGGAAGAAATAGGTTTCGTTATTCAGCAGCGCTTCCACCACGCGCGTGGCGAGGCGGTGTTCGCCCGGTCGCTCCAGCATGCAGGCGAGTTGGTCGACGTTCTCGATCCCGAATTCGCGGAACAGTCCCGAAAGCGCGGTCGAGATCCGCCAGCGACGGCTCTCGGTCAGCGTCTGACCGGTGCGCGCATTGAGGAGATCGGCAATGATCGTGTGGGAAGCGTCTTCTAGCGCCATGCATCGGCCCCCACGGTCTTGAGGATCTTGTCGGCAAGTTCTGCCGGGGGGAGAACGGCGGATGCGAGCCCGCGTTCGGTGACGTCGCGCGGCATGCCCCAGACGGCGCATGTGTCGGCGCTCTGGGCGTACATCGAGCCGCCCGCATTGATGATCGCCTCGGCCCCTTCGCTCCCGTCGCGGCCCATGCCCGACAGGAGGATGCCCGCGACCTTGCCGTCAAAGGCTTCGGCCAGCGTTTCGAACATCGGATCGACCGATGGCGTGCAGCCGCTCTTGACCGCGTGGAAGGCGAGATCGGTGACGAAGCGCGTGCCCTTCTGGCGCACGACCATATGTCCGTGGCCCGGCGCGATCACGATCGTCCCGCGCTGGATTTCGGTGCCTTCGCCCGCCAGCACGGCCTTGCGACCGGCGGCCATTTCCATCTGCTTGGCGAAGACCGGGATAAAGCTGCCGGGAAGGTGCTGCGTGATCAGGATCGGCAGGTCGAATTCGCGCGGGATCTGGCGCAGGAACAGGTTCAGCGCGTGGATGCCCCCGGTCGATGCGCCGATGGCAAGGACCTGTGGTTTCTTGCCCGCACGACGTTCGCTCCACTTTGGGCGGACGGGCCTGGGCTGCTCGTAGGGCGCAAGGCCCTTGAGCGCGCGGATCTTGCCGAGCAGCTGGGTCCGGTAGTCCTCGTTGAACCCGCCCGGGCGCGGCTTGAGCATGGTGTCGGCCGCGCCCATCTGGAGCGCCTTCACCGTATGCTCTGCGCCTTCGGCCGTGAGCGAGGAGATCACCAGCACCTTGGTGCGCGGCGATGCCTTGAGGATCTTAGGAAGCGCCTCGATCCCGCCCATGCCGGGCATCTCGAGGTCGAGCAGGATCACGTCGACCCGGTGGCTGGAAAGCTCTTCGAGCCCGCGTTCGGCCGTGCTCGCGCTGGCGACGATCGTCATGTCGTTCTCGCGCTCGATCATGCGCGAGAAGACTGTCCGCACGGTCAGCGAATCGTCGACCAGCATCACCCGCACGGTGGCAGGCGAGGGCGACACGCTGTGGGAGGCGGTCCTGGTTGATCGGAGCGCGGTCACCACGGCTCGTATCCTTTCGGATCAGGCCATGCCGACGAGCTGGAGCTTGATCTGCAGGGTTTCGTGGTCGAACGGCTTCATGACGTATTCGTCGGCACCGGCGCTGATCGCCTCGCGGATGTGCGCGACGTCGTTCTCGGTGGTGCAGAACACGACCTTGGGCTTGTCGCCGCCTTCGTGCTTGCGCAGCTCGTGGATGAACTCGATGCCCGTCATGACCGGCATGTTCCAGTCGAGCAGCACCACTTCGGGCATGCTTTCGAGGCACTTGTTGAGGCCTTCCTGGCCGTTTTCGGCTTCGTCGACAGTGAAGCCGAGCGTTTCGAGGATATGGCGCGACACCTTCCGGATAACGCGCGAATCGTCGACGATGAGACAGGTTTTCATTTCGTGTGATCCCTTCACTTGCCCGGCCTTCCTAGCACCGAGCGGTAACCAATCGCTTAAGCTGCTTCGCGCAAGGGTCCGGAGACCAGCTGGTCGATATCGACCAGCAGGGTCGGACCTCCGTCCGTTTCCACCATGCCCTTCGAGGCGCGCTGCCAGCCTTCGCCGAAGCCGCCCGGCACGGCGACCGGATCGCTGTTTGCCTCGCCCACGTCATGCGCTTCGTCGACGAGCAGGGCGTAGAGATGACCTTCGATCTCGACGACAGCCGCACGGCGGTCGGCCGATTCGCACGCGGTATCGAGGCCCAGGGCGAGCGAGCAGTCGATGACCGTCAGCGCCTGGCTGCGCAGCGCGGTCAGGCCGAGGATGAAATCGGGCGTGCCGGGGATGGGGGTGATGTTTTCCACCTCGATCACCGACTGGACTTCGATCGCGGGGATTGCCGCACGGCGGCCCGCGATGGTGCACATCAAAAGCAGTTCGTTCATGCCGCCCTCCCGGTGCGGATGCGCTTGAGCGCGGCGAGCAGCCCGTCGCGGTCGTAGCGGTAGATGGTGTCGTCGCCCGCATCTTCGGGTTCGGGACGCAGGCGGATGGTTTCGCGAGCGCCGCTGGCAGGCGTCTCGCCTTCTTCGGCCAGCGCGATGGCAAGATCGGCTTCGACCTCGTCATCCTCCCGGGCGATACGATAGCCTGCAGCCTGGACAAGCGGCTCGAGGATGGTCCTGGCCCATTCGCTGCCTTCCGGAATGCGGCAGGTCAGCGTGTGTTCGAGTTTCTTGCTGGCACGGTAGCGCGAGAAGACCGCATGGCCGTCGAGCAGCGGAATCGGGTTGCCGCCGATCAGCGTGACGCCCTCGATCGCCTTGTCGGCTTCGCTCGGTACGACATCGTCGGTAATGTCTGCAGCATCGAGCACTTCCTTGACCGCATAGACCAGTTCCTGCTCGCCGTCCGACAGGCGCAGCAGGCGCACGCGCTCTTCGGGGAGCGGCCCCACATCGTGTCCGGCGAGCGTCATGATCTCGCCGTCGATGACGGCCTGGGCGCGTTCGCCCTCGATATCGATCGCATCGCGCGAAATCGTGTCGATCCGGCGAACCAGTTCGAGGCGAACCGCACGGTGACGACCGTCGAGCCCTGCAAACAGCATGACCGGCACCGCCTTGGTGCGATCGGCATTGTCCTTCTTCTCGACATCCGCTGCTTTGGCCCGGACATTGCCTGACATGCCGCGCATCTGCGCGATCGAGGGCAGGTCGATGAGCATCATCGGGCGCCCGTCGTCGAGCAGGGTGGTCCCGGCGTAGAGGCGGGTGTCCATGATCGCGGGCGCGATCGGCTTCACCACCACGTCCTCGTGATCGAACACGCGGTCGACCGCGAGCGCGAAGACATCGTCGCTGGCGAGCCGGACGAGGATGAGCGTCTTGTCTTCCCACTTGCAGTCCGCGCCCGCTTCGCCGCCGAGGATCTCGGACAGGGCAAGGCAGGGCACGCGCTGGTCGCGGAAGGTCATCAGGCGGCGATCGCCGGCCTGGGCGAAATCGACATGGCTCGAATTACCGAACACGATTTCTTCGACATAGCTGCGCGGGATAGCGTAGCGCTGGTCGCCGCTGCCGACGGTCAGCGCCGCGATGATCGAAAGCGTCAGCGGCAGCTGGAGGTGGAAGCTGGTGCCTTCGCCGAGCTTGCTGGTGACCTCGATCGAACCGCCGACGCGCTCGATGTTCGAACGCACCACGTCCATTCCCACGCCGCGGCCCGAAACCGAGCTGACGGCTTCTGCGGTCGAGAGGCCCGGTTCGAAGATCAGGTCCTGCTTCTGCTTGTCCGACATCTTGTCGAGTTCGGACTTCGAATAGAGTCCGTTTGCCAGCGCCTTGGCGGTCAGCTTGTCCAGATTGATGCCGCCGCCATCGTCGGTAATCACGAGGCTGATCTGGTTGCCCGACTGGCGCGCGGCGAACTTGAGCATGCCGATTTCGCGCTTGTCGTTCTTGAGGCGCGTGGCCGGGCTTTCGATGCCGTGATCGATGGCATTGCGGATGATGTGGGTCAGCGGGTCGCGAACCATCTCGATCATCTCGCGGTCGAGTTCGACCTCGCCGCCTTCGAAATCGACCATCACCTGCTTGCCGAGCTCGGTCGACAGATCGCGCACCAGGCGCGGGAGCGAGGAGAAGAGATGCTCGAGCCGCTGCATGCGCATGCGGGTGATAGAAGTGCGAACGTCGGCGAGGATGGCCGAGAGGCGTTCGAACGGGCCGTCGATGGTCGGCTGTTCGCCCGCTTCGCGCAGGCGGCGGGCAAGGTCGTTCCTTGCCAGCACCATGTCGGACACGCCCTTCATCACTTCGTCGAGCAGGTCGACGGGCAGGCGGATCGAACGCTGGACGCCCTGGCGCGGAGCCTTGGCGGAAGGATTGTCGGTCTCGGCCTTTTCGACCTGTGCCACTTCTTCGGCGGTCACTTCGAGATCGCTCTGGACTTCGACTTCGGCACCCGGTTCGAGAGCGGCGATTAGGTCCTCGTCGCCGCCTTCGCCGAGGTCTTCACCGGCTTCGATGCTGTCGGTCATTTCCGATATGCGGTCGATGATGGCGAGGACGGCAGTGACCAGCGCACTGTCGGGTTCACGGCGACCCGCGCGGCATTCGGCGAGCGCATCTTCTGCAGCGTGGCTGAGCTTTTCGAGGCGCGGGAAATCGAAGAAACCGCAATTGCCCTTCACCGTGTGGACGAAGCGGAAAATGGTGTCGATTCGTGCCTTGTCGGACGGATCGGCTTCCCACGCGACCAGTTCGGAGCCGCTTTGTTCAAGCATTTCACGGGTTTCGGCGACAAAATCCGCCAGCAGTTCATCCATTGGTCCGGGACCCCCAGTTCTCGTTAGGGTCCGCTATGCCGCAAGATGGTTAACGTTTCGTTGGGTCCGTTTCTTGAGCTTTCGGGCCGGCGCGCAGCACGCGCCAGACCACGAAGGAAGCGAGCGCGCCGCCAAGCAGGTTGGCAGCGAGTTCGGCGCCGTAAATTGCGTCCGCACCAAGGCTTGCGCGCAGCATCCAGCCAAGCGGTAGCATCACGAGGAACACGCGCGCCGCGCTTTGGGCAAGGGCGAGCGGTGCCTTGTCGACCGCGTTGAGCGCGCCGTTTGCGGTGATGAGCAGTCCGAAGCCAGCATAGCCCCATACGGAGATTTCGAGATAGCGTGCGAATTGCTCGACCACTGCCGGATCGTCGGTGAAGAAGTCGGCGAACCACCTGCCGAAGGCGAACAGGACGATGGCGGTGGCGAGCCCGTAGCCGACGCAGAACATACCGGCCCAATACATCGCGCGGCGCGACCGGTCCGGGCGGTTCGCACCCCAGTTCTGGCCCACGATCGCGCCGATCGAACCCGAAAGTGCGAGCAGAGGGACCACTGCAAAACTCTGGAGCCTTCCGGCCGCGCCGAAACCTGCCACTGCCGCCTCTCCCTGTGCCGCGAGCAGCGCGGTCAGGACGGAAAGACCGATGGGATTGATGGCATTGGAAAATGCCGCCGGGCCTGCCACGCGCAGGATCGCGCTGCTCGAATTGGCAAAGTCGCACTGCATGATCAATGTAGGATGGATCTGGAGCTGGGCCCTGCCGATGAACCACAGGGCCATGATGCAGGCCACGCCATAACCGATGATCGAGGCATAGGCGGCCCCTGCCACGCCATAGCCCTCGAATCCGAAAGCGCCGGTGATCAGGATCGGGTCGAGGATCCAGTTCACCACCGAATAGGTGATCGAGACCATGGAAACATAGCGCGCCTCGCCCTGGCCACGCAGGACGCCGTTCAGGCCCATCTGCAGCAGCAGCACCGGCATGCCGAGCGCGAAGGGCTGCATATAGTCGAGGATCAGCGGCAGGAGCGCATCGCTCGCCTGCATCAGCCGGAAAAGCGGACCGAGCAGCGCGAATAGCAAGAGGCCCAAAATCACGCCGATCCCCAATGCGAAGACCGCGCCGAAATTCGCCCTGCGCTCGGCGCGCGCCACGTCGCCTTCGCCCAGCGCGCGGGCAATCACCGAATTGATGCCGACCATCACGCCGACGCCGAGGCTGGAGAGCGCGATGATGATCGGGAAAATGAAGCTGACCGCGGCCAGTTCGGCGCTGCCCAGCTGGCCGATGAAATAGGCATCGATCAACCCGACCGACATGATTGCGGCCACGCCGATCACCATCGGTAGGGTCTGGGTGACGAGATGGCCGCCGATGCTGCCGCGGGTCAGTTTGGCCGTCTCGCTCATTGCTTGGCGGCGCTAGCGGGGCGGGGCGCGGTTGGGAAGCGCCGATTTACGCCACGGGCGCTTGCCCGATAGCACGATGCCATGCGATAGAGGTTTCAAAGAGAGACCGAAGGAGAGCGCGCCATGGCAACGCAGATGAAACCCCAAAGCGGACCGAAGTTCGAATGCAGCGAAGCGGAATGGAAGGTCCGTCAGGATCTCGCCGCCTGCTATCGCATTTTCGAGCACCTGGGCTGGGGCGAGAGCATCTACAACCACATCTCGGTCGCCGTGCCGGGCGAGGAGGATACATTCCTCATCAACCCCTTCGGCCTGCTCTATGACGAAGTGACTGCCTCGAACCTCGTGAAGATCGATGTCGAGGGCAACAATGTCGGCCAGTCGCAATACATGGTCAACAAGGCCGGCTTCACCCAGCACGCGCATTTCCACAAGCACCTGGGCGAGAAGGCGACCGCGATCTGCCATGTCCATACCACAGCCACGATGGCGGTGTGCAGCCACAAGGACGGCCTGCTGCCGACCAATTTCTACGCCTGCAATTTCCAGGGCCAGATCGGCTATCACGATTTCGAGGGCGTGACCGTGCGCCCCGAGGAAGGCGACCGGCTGGTCGAAAACCTCGGCGATCATTCGATCCTCATGCTGCGCAACCATGGCCCCGTTGTGATGGACAAGACCATCCCCGGTATGTTCGTAAAGATGTGGGCGCTGCAACGCGCCTGCGAAATCCAGGTCGCCACCCTCAGCCAAGGGGAACCTAACATCGTCAAGCAGGAGGTGGTCGACGTACACCAGCGCGACCTGTCCACCATGCAGACGCAGGGCGGGGCAGGGCTGTTCGATTTCGAGGCCTGGAAGCGCCGCGTCTCGAAGATCGACGACAGCTGGAAATCCTAAGGCCTCTCGACATTCGTTCGGATTGAGGCGAAGGCCCCGCCATGTCGCGCATGACGGTCAACGACCGGCCCATCGAATTCCTGATGGACCCCGAAACGCCCCTGCTCTGGGCGCTGCGCGATGCCGCGAACCTGACGGGGACGAAATACGGCTGCGGCAATGGTGACTGCGGAGCCTGTGTCGTCCACATCGACGGCGAGCCGCTGCGCAGTTGCCTCGTCACCATCGCCGAGGCGGAGGGGCGCTTCATCAAGACCATCGAAGGCCTCTCGGGCGATCGTAGCCATCCGGTGCAGCAGGCGCTGGTGGCCGAACAGGCGATCCAGTGCGGTTTTTGCACGCCCGGCATCGTCATGGCTGCTGCTGCATTGATCGACCGCAACCCGGGCGCGAGCGAGGACGAGATCAAGGCGGCGATCCCCAATATCTGCCGCTGCGGCGTACAGCCGCGGCTGGTCCGCGCCATTCGCCGCGCGGGCCGCGTGGCGAACAGGCAGGAACGCATCAGCGCCGCCCCTGCACCGGGTATCAGCGCCGAAGATGCTGCCGCGCAGGTTCCTGCGCTCACCGCACCGGAAGACACCGTCACGCGGCGCGAAGAAACCGAGTAGGCGCGAAAAACGGCGACCGTTTCCGGCCGCCGCTTTCCTTCTGCAACAAACGACAGGTCAGATTTCGAAGCGCACACCGATGCGGGCCTGGAAAGGCTCGCCCGGCTGGATGTTGTTGTCGCCGTGCGCGCTCGGGTAGTAATCCTCGTCGAACAGGTTCTCGATATTGAGCTGGAGGCTCAGGCGCTCGCTGACGGTGTAGTAGGCCGCCGCATCGACGCGCCAGTAGGCAGGCAGCACGACTTCGTTCGAGAAGCTCGCGAACTGGTCGGACTGGTGGATCACGCCGAGACCGAAACCGATCTGGTCGCTGATGTCGAAACGGTTCCAGGCGCTGACCGAGTGGCGCGGCAGCTGCTGCAGGCGCAGGCCTGCGTCACCGAAGGTGCTGTCGCTGGTCAGTTCGCCGTCGAGATAGGTGTAGCCAAGGTTCGCCTTCCAGAACTTCGTCACTTCCCCGACGGCGCCGATTTCGAAGCCTTCGGTGCGGCTTTCGCCGGTCAGCTCGGTAATGCCAAGCTCGTTGGTGAAGCGGGTGTTGCTGCGTTCGAGACGGAAGATGGCTGCGCTTACGAGTACATTGTCGAGCGGCGCCCACTTTGCACCGATTTCGTAATTGGTGAACTTTTCGGGAGCGAACTGGGCGTTGCCCGGAGAGACCAGGAAGAACTGGTCACCCGCTTGGGGCAAAAAGCTCTCGGCATAGCTGGCGTAGATCGACAGGTCCGGCGTCGGCTTGACGATGAGGCCGGCGCGGGGGCTGAATTCCTCGTCGATACGATTGCCGGCAACTGCGTTGATATCGCGCGTTTCGAGATCGAAGCGGTCCCAGCGCAGGCCGCCGACCAGTTCGATATGATCGCCGATCTGGAGCTGTTCCTGGACGTAGAACGATAGCGTCGAAAGCTGGCTGTCGTTCGCTCGCGAAACCGTGTTGAAGCTGTAAGCGGGAATGAAGATCGTTTCCGCCAGCGCAGTCACGTTGTCATTGACGGTCGTGTCGTCGCCATCGTCGAAGCTGATAGTGCGGCGCGTGTTGAGCGAATCCTGGCTGCTGGCCTCGACCCCGAAGAGGAAGGTCGATTCGATGTTTCCGCTTCCTGCCTGCCAGATGCCGTTGGCCTGACCGATCCAGTTGCGACGCTGTTGGGCGTCCTCATAGCCCGACAGCGAGACCGTGGTGCCATTGGTGCCGGTGGGCAGGATGTTGGCGTAAATCTTGTCGTAATCGGCGAATTGCACGCTGGCATTGGCGGACAGCCCGCCGTTGAAATCATGATCGAGCCGCAGGCGGGCGATGTTCACTTCGGCTTTGAACCGGTTGATATCCGGATCGCCGAAGAAGGTGCTGTCGTAGCCGGTCAGCGGGCCGCCGTTCAGAGAAGGTACGCCGCGATCGGTGACGCGTTCGTCATTGTCGTAGGTGTAGCTTGCGACGAGAGTGGTGTCGGGGCCGAGCGCTGCGGTCAGCGTGGGCGAGATGCCGATGAAGCGGCCCTCGTAGAAATCGCGGTCGTTGTCGAATTCCTCGTAAGTCGCGTTGAGGCGCATCGCGAGGCTGTCCGAAACCGGCTGGTTCACATCGGCAAGCAGCGCGAAGGCGCCGAAGCTGTCGGCCGACGCTTCGCCGGAGATGGCGGACTGGAATTCTGCGCGCTTGGCCACGCGGTTGATCGCGCCGCCACCCGCGCCGCGGCCGAAGATCAGCGCATTTGCGCCCTTCAGCACCTCGATGCGCTCGATATTGTAGAGCGAGCGATAGTACTGCGCATCGTCGCGCAGACCATCGATGTAGAAATCGGCAGTCGATTCCTGGCCGCGGATGAAGACCTCGTCGCGGTGGCCTTCGCCGGTTTCCATGCTGATCCCCGGGACATAACGCAGCGCGTCACCCAACTGGTGGACGGCCTGGTCTTCAAGCTGGTCCTCGGTGATGAAGCTGACGGCCTGCGGCACGTCGATCAGCGGGGTCGGGGTCTTGGTCGCACTCGAGCCATCGTCGGTCCCGTAATCGTCGGCGCGCTGGCCCTTCACTACGATTTCCTTGGGAAGGTAATCGCGTTCGGCATCGGCCGCTGCGGTGTTAGCGAGTGCAGCGGGAGCGAAAACGGTGCCTGCAAGCAGGACTGCGACCGTGGATAGGGACTTCATGAGGCTCTTTCTGTTCTTGCGAATGATTGTCAATTGCGGAGTGCGTGCTATTGAGAACCATTCGCAGTTTCAACCCCGAAAGTGCATTTGCCACGTGAAAAAATCGCAAGAGTGGCTTTCTCTCATCGCAAGGGTCGATTAGCGGGAGGGCCAAAGGAGACCCGACATGAAGGCCACGATCTGGCACAACCCCAAGTGCGGCACCTCGCGCAAGACGCTCGCCATCCTCGAGAACCTGTCGAAGGTCGATGTCGAGGTGGTCGAATATCTGAAGGACCCGCCGAGCGCCGAGAAGCTGGCGCAACTTTACAGGGATGCCGGGATCACGCCGAACGAGGGGCTGCGCATTCGCGGCACCGATGCGGCCGAGCGCGGCCTGCCCGATGCGAGTGCGGAAGAAGTGCTGGCGGCGATGGCGGCCGATCCCATCCTGATCGAACGCCCGCTGGTGGAAACCGACAAGGGCGTGCGCCTCTGCCGTCCACAGGATCGGGTGCTCGAAATCCTCTAGCGCCGCTCTCGGGTGAGCTTGCTGTCTGCCTGCAGGCTCGCCCAGCCATAGGCGAAGACGATCGCGCACAGCGCCACGATCAACCCGAAACCAAGCCAGTCGGAATGGCCGTATAGCCATACGCCGAGCGCAGGAGCGTAGATGAAGCTCGCCCCGGCAACGCTCGCCGTGACCCCCGACGCCTGCCCCTGCTCGGCGCGCGTGACCGCGAGCGAAGTGCCCGCCGTGCTGCCGGGGCGGAACAGGCCGAAGCCGAGCGAAGCCACGGCATAGGCGAGCGCGATTGCATGCAGGTCGTCCGCCACGCCGAGATAGGCGACCCCCGCTGCGGCGATGGCGATCCCCGACAGGGTAGCCGCACGCGGGCCAAGGTTAAGGCGCGGGATGATGCCCCATTGGGCAAGCAGGGTGGCGATCGCGCCGCACATCAGCACCAGGCCTACCGGCCCCGTCCCTTCTGCAGGGGTGGCACGCAGGCCGAGCCGGTCGAGTACAAGGAAGCCGATAATGCCCAAGATCATCGCCTGCGCATGTCCGCCGAGTAGGCCGACGGTTACCCAGGGGCGCAGCCGGGGTTCGAACCAGCGCAGCTTGTGCGGTTCGACTTCTTCTTCGTCCTCATCGTCGTCGTCGGACTGCTGCGAGGTCGGTCCACCCGCATAGGGCGCATCGTAGGTTTGACCTCTCGCGGCGAACTGCGGCTCGTCGTTCGGCAGGCGTAGACGCAGCGCCATCAGCGTCGCCAGTCCGATCAGTGCGAAGATGATAAAGGGCCCGGTCAGGCCCACGAAGGGCAGGACCATGAGCGGCGCCAGCGCCGGGCCGATCACCGTGCCGAGGCCGAAACTCGAGGCGATCAGCGACAGGGCCTGCGTCCGCTCGGCGCGCGGCGTACGGCTGGCGACATAGGCTTGCACTGCGGGCGGCGCCGCGCTTCCGAAGCCGCCGTAAAGGCTGCGCGCTATGGCAAAAGCGACAAGCGCCGCCGTGCCTCCCAGGATGCCTGCCAGTCCCAGCCAGAGAGCGAGGCCGCACAGCGCCATCGAGGAAATGAACCCCACAAGGCCTACCGCCATCATCGCCTTGCGCCCGCGCCGGTCGCTGCGGTCCGCCCAGATCGGGGCACAGATCACCCAGAGCAGCGCCGACCAGCTGTAGGCGAGACTGATCCACACATCGTCGATGTCGAGAGCCGTCCCGATCGAAGGCATCACCGACTGCATCGCGGTATTGCCCGCCGCCGTCGTCAGCATCACGGCAAACAGCAGCGCCATCCTCTCACGCGAAATCGTGCGCGGGCGAGCGGGAGGAGGCGGTGCCGTAACGGCAGGTTTGGGATCGGCATCGGCCATGGATAAGCCGCTACGCCCGTCGCGGCGCGCTTGCAATGCCCCTTCCACCCTGCCAAACCCCGTCGCTTCCAACGGGGTTGCGAGAGAGAATTTTCTTGGACGGACAACAAGGTATCGGCGTAATCGAGCGCCGCACGTTGAAGGACCGGGCGGCGCGTCTGTTCGGCCAGTGGGGAGTATTCTTTAAAGGCTTCCTCGAAGAGCCGAAGATGGTCGGATCGATCATTCCTTCCTCACGCTTTACCGTGCGCAAGATGCTCGGCCCCGTGAAATGGGACGAGTGCAAGGTCTTCGTCGAATATGGTCCGGGCGTTGGCACCTATTGCCAGGAAGTGCTCGACCGGCTGCCGCGCGACGGCCAGCTGATCGTGATCGATACCAACCCGCTCTATATCGACTATCTGAAGAAGCATTTCCGCGACAGCCGCTTCTCCGCCGTGCTGGGCTCGGCCGAGCATGTCGAGGAAATCGTCCGGGCGCATGGCCACGACCACGCCGACTATGTGCTTTCCGGCCTGCCGTTCTCGACCCTGCCCGAAGGTGTCGGACCGGCCATTGCCGCCGCGACCTACCGTGTGATCCGCCCCGGCGGCGCCTTCCTCGTCTACCAGTTCTCGGCCAAGGCGCGCGATTTCATGGCCCGCCATTTCGAGCGGATCGACAGCGGCTTCGAAGCGCTCAATATCCTGCCGTGCCAGCTCTTCTGGGGCTGGAAGCAGCCGAAACCTTAAGGTTCGGCCCGCTCCAAATCTCCGCCGTCACCGCTACGATGTAGCCTCACCAGCTGCATCAGGACCGCTGCGAGCACGCCCGCAAACACTACCGAGAAGACTGCCTGCATCAGGCTGCTGGAAAAGGCCGTGCCGAAGGTCTGCGTCTCCGTCCCGCCCAGGGCGAAGATGAGCGAGAAAACCATGCCGACCAGCGCCGAGATGACGAGATAGGCGACAAAAAGAAGGAAATAGAAGAAGAACAGCCGCACGCTGTTTCCCTTGGTCAGCCTCCATGACCGGCCGAGCGCGGCCACCGGATTGAGCATGCCCTCGATCCCGATAACCGGCCCGACGAGCGAAAACTTGGTGAAGAGATACATTGCGATCACGATCGCCACGATCCCGCCGAGCACGGCAAGCGTGGTCGAGCCTAGAGCAGCAGGGATCGCGATCAGCAGGATTATGACGAGGCTGATGGCGAAGCCCATCAACAACGAAGCGGCGAGGTAGCTCAGGACAGATTTCGCCCCGACCTGGATGGCCTCGGCAACCGTAGGCGCGGCACGGCGGCGCAAAAGGGCGAGCATGGCAAGCAAGCCGATGCCCTGCACGATGGCCACCAGCAACATGACCCACCAGTAGCCATAAACGAGTTCATTCGCCATTGCCTCGAAAGCGTCGCTATTGGGATCGAACTGGCCTGCGGTCAGCTCGGCGAGCCCGGGCACCCACAGCATGGCGGCGAAATAGGGGAGGAAGTAGAAGACGCCCGCAACCACCGCGAGCAGGCCGAAATTGTCGCGCAGGAGCTGTGTTGCATCCTTCCACGCAGTATCGAGATCGAATTTCATACTTCATTCCCCTCAGGTCTTCCCCCTTGATAAGCGCCAAGACAATCGCCACGCAATCGCCGATGAGCGGTGAACTCCCCGAAAATATCGAATGGCGCGCCGAGCAGGGGCAAATCCCCTACCGTGAAGCGCTCGAATCGATGCAGGCGCGCAACGAGGCGATCGCTTCCGGCGATGCGGGCGAGCTCGTCTGGCTGCTCGAACATCCGCCGGTCTACACCGCCGGGACCAGCGCCGACGGGGCCGAATTGCTCGACCCGCGTTTCGAGGTGGTCGAGGCGGGGCGTGGGGGGCGCTATACCTATCACGGGCCCGGCCAGCGCGTCGGCTATCTCATGCTCGACCTCAAGACCCGCGGGCGGGACGTGCGCTGCTTCGTCCATTCGGTCGAAGGCTGGGTCATCGCAACGCTCGGCGATCTCGGCGTCGAATGCTGGCGATCGGAAGGACGAATCGGCATTTGGACGCGGGACGTGGACGGGCGTGAGGCGAAAATCGGTGCGATCGGCGTGCGCGTGCGGCGCTGGGTGACGATGCACGGTTTTTCGGTGAACATCGATCCGGACCTCTCGCATTTCACCGGCATCGTGCCGTGCGGGATCGAGGAATTCGGCGTCACCAGCCTTGCAAAGCTGGGCCTCGACATTGGCGCGCAAGATTTCGATAAGGCGCTCAAGAACCGCGCGCGCGATTTCCTCGCCGCGCTCGAAGGAAAGGCCTGCTCGCTCCCATGAAGCGTTTCGCATTTGTCGCCATCGCATACTGCGCCCTTGCCGGTTGCGGTGACGATCCCGCTCCTGCCCAGCAGGCCGATGACGATGCCACCGCGCGCGGCGAGGTGCTCGGAGGGACGATCACCGATGACATGCTGCCGCTCGATACGGTGACCTCGCAGTCGCCCAGCCAGGCCGGGGACGATGCCGGTGCGGCGGATGGCGAAAGTGACCCGGCACCAGCGGCCGAACCTGCGCCCGCGCAGCAAGCGGCACCGGCACCCGAGCCGGTACCCGAAGCGCAGCCTGCGGCCGCCGCCGAACCTGCCGAAGAAGGCTAGGCCGCGCCGAGCAGTGCCTTGGCCTGCGTCAATTGCTTGCGCCCGACCTGGCGGCCACGGAAGACCACCTTCTCGGCGCCCGGATTGAGTTCGAACAGGCCCGCCATCTCGCGCGCTTCGGCGATTTCTTCCGGCGTGGGCGCGAAGGCTGCATTGATCCCGTCGATCTGCGAAGGGTGGATCGCCAGCATGCCGGTAAAGCCGTCTGCGCGCGCTGCGGAGTAGGCCCTGCGGGCACCTTCCTCGTCGCGCCGGTCGCGGAATGGTGCTTCCAGCACTTCGAGACCCTGCGCATGGGCCGCCAGGAGGACCTGCGCACGCACCATGGCGAGCGGATCGGTCCAGAGCCCGCCCGGACCGCGCATCCGCCTCGCACCCAGCGAACGGGCAAGCGTCGCCGAATCCCATGCAAGCCCGCTGACGCGCGGATGCAGTTCGTCGGCGAACTGGCGCAGGTGGAAAGCCGCGACCGGATTGGATCCGAGTTCGGGGACGATACGCGTCGAATTGGCACGCATCCCTGCGCCCCCTTCAAGTTCGTACAGCGCAGCGGCGAGGTTCTTCAGCTCCTCGGCATTGGTACATTCGGCCAGCAGGACGCCGTCGGGAGCGCCTTCGAGCGCGGCTTCGAGATCGCCGCGCCACTGGTCGCCCGACAGCGGGCCGACACGAATCCAGCGCTCGAAGGGGCGCGCCGAGGTGACATGTTCGCGGTGGGACAGCAGCCAGTTGCGCGCCGCGAGGCGCGTGGGCAGCTTGGCCTCGGCATTGGGCGCCGCCCGCGCGAGATCGAGCACGATCACGTCCGCGCCGCTCCGTGCAGCTTCGCCTAAAGCCTTGTCCTTGTCCGCCGGGACCAGAAGCCACGAGCGCATAATACCCTCCATCGAGCGCATACGCGCCCGAAGGAGGCGCGAATCACCTAGGCGGCAGTTTCGCTCGTTTTGGTTAGCATCGGGTAATCGATGTATCCCTCGGGCCCCGGCAGGTACCAGCTGAGCGGCACGTTCACGTTGGGCTGCAGCGGCGCGCCCAGCTCGAAACGGGCGGGCAGATCGGGGTTCGAGATGAAATCGCGGCCCCAGCTCACCGCATCGCAGCGTTCGGCCTCGATATCGGCCACTGCCTGTTCGGGCGTGTAATCGCTGTTGAGGATAAGCTTGCCCGAATAGATGCTTCGGATGAGCGGGCTCTGCTTGGGCACCTCGGTCGCACCGAAGGTGCCGTCGGGTCCCGGCTCGCGCAATTCGAGGAAGGCGAGGCCGAGTTCTTCGACCACCCTTGCTGCCGCACCGAAGGTTGCGGGCGGGTCGCTGTCGTCGCAGCCCTGCGTTTCGCCATTGGGCGACAGGCGCACGCCGACACGGGTTTCGCCCCAGACGTCGACCAGCGCGCCCAGCACTTCGCGCAGGAAGCGGGTGCGGTTTTCGGGGCTGCCGCCATATTCGTCGGTGCGCAGGTTCGTGCTGTCTCGCAGGAACTGGTCGACGAGATAGCCATTTGCGCCGTGCAGCTGAACGCCGTCGAAGCCGGCTTTCTTCGCGTTCTCTGCCGCGTGGCGATAGTCGCCGACCACACGGGCGATTTCCTCGACCGAAAGTTCTCGCGCCTGTTCGTAATCCTTGCGGCCTTCGAAGGTATGCGCATGGCCCGGAGCCTTGGTGGCGCTGGCCGAGACAGGCGGATTGCCGCCGAGGAAATCGGGATGGACGAGGCGGCCCATGTGCCACAGCTGGAGGACGATCTGGCCGCCTTCCTCGTGCACAGCATCGGTCACGAACTTCCAGCCTTCAACCTGCTCATCGCTCCAGATGCCCGGCGCTGCCGGCCAGCCGAGGCCTTCGACGCTGATGCCGGTGGCTTCGGAAATGATCAGTCCTGCGCTCGCACGCTGGCGATAATAGGTCGCCATCATCTCGTTCGGGACCGAGCCGGGCTGGGTCGAGCGGCCGCGGGTGAGCGGGGCCATGAAGATGCGGTTCTTCGCTTCGATGGCACCAAGGGTGATCGGATCGAACAGTTTTTCGTGCATGCGGGAGCAAGTCCTTTTTGGTGGCGCGACGTGGCCTTTGAGCTAGGGGGCGATGATGACCGCGACAACCACCCAGCCGGACAAGAATGGCTTTCAAGCCGGTGCATGGCACTTTGCCGCGCTTCTCGGCGGGAATGCGGCGCTGGCGCTGGGGCCGTGGCTGGTGCGGCTGGCCGATACGGGGCCGGTTTCGGCGGGCTTCTGGCGGCTGTTCCTGCCGATCCCGCTGATCGCGCTGCTCGCTTGGCGGGGTCGTTCGCCGGGACCGCTCGACCGCAAGCTGGCGCTGCTGGTGCTGATGGCGGGTGTGTTCTTTGCGCTCGATATCGCCAGCTGGCACGTAGGGATCGAGCGGACGCGGCTGGGCAATGCGACGCTGTTCGGCAATGCGGGCAGCCTGATCCTGATGGTCTGGGGCCTGGTTGCCCTGCGTCGCGCCCCGAGCTGGCGCGAGGGGCTGGGCGTTCTGGCAGCGCTGGTGGGCGCAGCAATCCTGCTCGGGCGCAGCCTCGAAATCTCCGCGACCAATTTCGTCGGCGACCTGTTCTGCCTGGCAGCGGGCCTGTTCTACGCATTCTACCTGCTGCCTGCCCAACGCGCGCGCGCCAGCCTCGGCCAGTGGAGCGTGTTGCTGCTCGTCTGCCTCGCGGCATCGCCCGTGCTGCTCGGCATTGCGCTGGCGGCAGGCGAGCCGATCTGGCCGGGCGAAGCGGGGTGGACACCGGTGTTGCTGCTCGCGCTGTCGAGCCAGGTGATCGGACAGGGGCTGCTGGTGTTCGCGCTGAGGCATTTCCCGCCGCTGATCATCGGCATGGCGCTGCTGACCCAGCCTGCGCTTGCGGCGACGATCGGCTGGCTCGTCTTCGGCGAAATGCTGGTGCCGATGGATATCCTCGGCATGGCGCTCGTGGCTGCGGCGCTGGTATTGGCGCGCAGCAGCCCTCCCGTGCGGGCGCCTAACGCTCGATCCGACCATTGAACTGCTGGTAGCGAGCCTCGACTGCCTCCAGTTCGGGGCCGGTCAAATGCTCGCGTGCCTGCCGCGCCAGTTGGTCGCCTTCCTTCCGGATGACCGCCCGCCGCTCCTCGTCGTCAAGCGTGGAGGCTGCATCGACCAGCGCGTCGAAAGTCACCAACGCGGCAATCCGGTTGGTCGCCACGCCGCTGCGCATCGCCCCGAAACCGCGCGCGACGAAATGTTCGAAGTCGTCTTCCAGCAGTACGAGATGCGGTTCCTCGCCATCGTCCTCATAGCTGCGGGTGAGATTGCGCCGCGCCAGTTCCGCAGTCGCCGCGCCGAGCCAGTGAACTGCAGTCACCGCCGTGAAAGGATCGTTGATGCCAGGAGATAGCGCGCGCAGGCCGATCTCGACCAGTTCGTCGATCAGGAACTGCATGTCCTGGCTCGGCGTGCGCATGCTGCCCAGGGTGAAGGCCGCCCGCACCTTGTCGTCGGGGGGATCCTCAATGCTGTCCATATCGGCCCAATAGGCGATTGCGACTTCCGGGTGGACGAAATCGCCGGTTCTCACGGCCAGCTTGAGTTTGCCGTTCTCGCGTTGTGCCAGCTCTTCCAGTCGCTTGAAGGCGATGGCCTGGACATACCCGGTGTCACAGGCGGTTATGGGGGTGCCGCTGGGTGCGCCGTGCGTTTTCTCGCCCCTGTTCTTATCCGGAAAGAGCTCCTTGATCTCCTCCAGCAAGCGCGCGCCTATGCCCTTTAGCACCGTGTTCACGCGGATCGAGGAGGGGATGTGATTGAGGAAATAGACCAGCACCGCCACGCTCAGCAGCATCAGCGCAAAGGCGACCAGCAGCGAGAGCTGCGGCACGAAGCCGGGAAGCACGCTCGCAGTCGCATCCTCGATATTCGAAGGGCGCTCGTCCTCGCCGCGCACCGTCCGCAGCACGGTGATCGAATAGACGAAGGTGCCGATAAAAGTGGCGAGGCTGAACTGGTTGCCGCGGTCTTCCATGAAATTGGTGAGCAGCCGCGGGCCGTAGTTGCCGCTGGCATAGGCGACCGCGGCGATGGTGATCGAGAACACGGTCGACGCGACGCCGATCATCGTGCCGGCGATGACGGTCAGCATGTTGCTCGCCCCGTCGGGCCGTGCAGGCTGGAGCCAGGTGACATCGTTCAGGAAATCGGCCCATCCGCTGCGGTCGAGATAGATGGTGAGACTGGCCAGCAGCAGCGCCGCGATGGAGAACAGTGCGGGCAGGAACCAGTAGCTGGCATTCACGCTGAGCCAGAATTTGCGCAGGCGTGCGGTCATGCGGCGCTCTTCAATGTGGGGGAGGGCTGGTCGAAACGGGCAAAGGCTTCGGCGATATCGCGGCGGTCGATGTCCTGCTCGGCATTGGCGAGCGCGTGGTCGCGCAATTCCTCGGCAGATTTCCTGAGATAGCGCAGCAGGCCCGGCGGACAGCCCTGTGTGGCCATGAGCGCGCACAGGCGTGCGTAATTGTCGATCATGCGAATACTGACCGAGGGATAGTCGGCCGCCGCCTGCCGGAAGGCCTTCAGGGGCGCGTCGAACAGGCCGAGGAAATCCTGACCCGGCAATTCGAAGCGCGGCGCGGTCTTCCAGGCGGCGACCTTGCCTTCGTCCACCCAAATATCGGCATTGCCCGATATCGCAGCGGCAAGCTGGTCGGCGCAGGCCATGGCGGAATAGAAATCGTTGATGCCGGGCGACAGCGCACGCGCGGCGACCTCGACCAGCAGGCGGACCTGATATACGGTCGACTGCACCGAGCTGCGAAACTCGCCGATGGGGATGGACTTGTAGATTGTGTCCTCGCGCGGCGGAGCGTTCTGGAACCGCACCAGCGGCTCGCCTTCGAGGACATGCTGGCCCGGCGCGGCGCAGAAGCGGACCGCCCCCGCATCCATCGCCAGTTCCTGCTCGATTGCCGCAAGATCGATGCCCTCGATATACCCCTCGCGTTTGGAGGGGAGGGTAAAGCCCCACTCGCCGTCATAGGGATCGGCGGTGACGACGGGGATCGCTACGCTCCCCGCATCGGTGCCGAGATGCGCGATCGAGCGGTCGACGAACATGGTGCGCCCCAGGTCGTGGATCGCCACGCCCAGCATGCCGATATTGACCAGTTCGAGCGCAAGCATGGCAACGATGGTGAAGTGGGGAAGCTGTTCGAAACTGGCCTCCGCATCGATACGCATGAGAACGATGACCGAGAAAACGAGGCAGAAGGTCAGGCCCGCCATCGACAGCCGCACCAGCCCCTTGTCGAGCCAGCGATCGACCAGCCGCACGCCGAGATTGCCCGTGGCGAGCGTCAGCACGATCAGCGTCACCGACCAGTAGAGCGTCAGGAAGGCGGCATTGATGCCGACGATGGCTATGGTGACGTCCTGTGCCGCATCGCCCGTCGTGGCAGGTGTGACGCCCCAATCGAGCAACAGGCGGGAGGCAAAGGCATGGTCGGCCCACAGCACAGCTGCGCCCACAAGCGGCGCGGCCAGCACGGCCACCGCGGGCAGCGACCAGTAATTGGCCACCAGCCGGTGGATCACCCAGTCGCGTATTCCCTTTAGTGGCCCCGTTGCAGCCAAAGCGCGCATTTCCCCTGTCGTTGCGGACAGGGGGGTAACGCGCGTGCGGCGGAAGGGTTGCCTAGACCTTGCCCAGGTCGCCCTTTCCGATCGTGCCGCTGGCCATTTCCAGCATCCGGTCGAGGCTCTGCTTGGCCTTGAGCCTGAGCCCTTCCTCGATCTCGATGCGCGGCTCGAGCGTGTCGAGGCACTTGTAGAGCTTCTCCAGCGTGTTGAGCGCCATGTAGGGGCAGATGTTGCAGCTGCAGTTGCCGTCCGCACCCGGTGCGCCGATGAAGGTCTTTTCGGGCAGCGCCTTTTCCATCTGGTGGATGATGTGCGGTTCGGTCGCGACGATCAGCGTATCGCCTTCGAAGGTGCTGGCGAATTGCAAAATGCCGCTGGTCGAGCCTACGTAATCGGCGTGTTCGACGATGGTCGGCGGGCATTCGGGGTGTGCAGCCACCGGTGCGCCGGGGTGCTTCGCCTTCAGCTTCAGCAGCTCGGTTTCGCTAAAGGCCTCGTGCACGATGCATACGCCCGGCCACAGCAGCATTTCGCGGCCGAACTTGCGGCTCATGTAGCTTCCCAGATGACGGTCGGGGCCGAAGATGATCTTCTGGTCTTCCGGGATCTGGCTGATGATCGTCTCGGCGCTGGAGGAGGTGACGATGATATCGCTCAATGCCTTCACCTCGGTCGAGCAGTTGATGTAGGTCAGCGCGATATGGTCGGGATGCTTCTCGCGGAAAGCCTTGAATTTCTCCGGCGGGCAGCTGTCTTCGAGGCTGCAGCCTGCATCCATGTCGGGCAGGACGACGATCTTTTCGGGGCTGAGGATCTTCGCCGTATCCGCCATGAACTTCACGCCGCAGAAGGCGATCACATCGGCATCGGTTTCGGCCGCCTTGCGGCTGAGTTCGAGGCTGTCGCCCACGAAATCGGCGAGGTCCTGGATCTGCGCGGTCTGGTAGTAATGCGCGAGGATTACCGCGTTCTTCTCCTTGCGGAGGCGGTCGATGGCGGCGAGCAGGTCTTCGCCTGTCGGATTGGTGGTTTCGGCGGTCATGTATCGTCCCGTCTAATGGCTTTGCGGCGCTTATAGACGGAACGGGTGGCGAGGCGAGGGGGTTCCTCGCCTCGCTAAAGGATTACATCGCAAAGCCCGGCGGCAGGAACGCTTCCATCGGTCGCTCGGCCCCCGGCGTTCCGGTAATCACCTGCTCGGTGATGCCCATTCCGAACGAGCTGTGCGCCAGCAGGACGGAAATCGCGAAGACGGCAATGTAGAGGCCGAGACCCCACCAATATGCCGGATGCACGCGGCCATGCTTGCGCTTGTCGGCGATCATGCCGATCACCGGAAAGATCATCGTGCAAATAGTGGTGATCAGCCATGCATTGGGGATCATCAGCGGCAGCGGGAGCAGGCGACCGAGGCCGGGCCCGGTCAGGATCGCCATCCCGCAGAGCATCAGCCGGCGGTGCCAGCCGGTGTAACGGCGCCTCGAGAGCGCCCAGAAGGTGAGCCCGCCGAACAGCCACACCAGCATGGTGTTGCTCCACAGGAATTCGCTGACGTGGAAGAAGAAGGGCCCGCCCGTGCGGCGAGCGACCACCACCATGATGACCGTCCCGAATATGACCATAAGCGGGACCCATAGATAGGCGATCTTGCCGAACTTTGCGTGGAGCGCCCAGTTCTGCTGCGAGGCGGTCAGATGCTGCCCGCAATAGATGCCGAGCCACGACATGAAGATCACGCCGTGGACGTGATAGGGCCATGGCACGTCGAAAGTGGAGCGTGCGAAGGCCAGATTGACCACAAAACCGGCCACGATGATGAAGCTCATCACGAAGGCCATGATGGTGAAGAAGCGCGTGTTTCCGCGGATCGCGGTATCCTCTGGCGCAGCAGCGGCAGTAGCCATTCTCGTAATCTCCCCCTCAGGAACGAGCGACCGGATCTCTTTTGTTATGGCGCGGAGTTAAGCGCGCCGACGGGTCTCGGTCAATCGCGCGCTTGTGGGAAAATCGCGCGCATCTGCCTTGGACTCGGAGGAGAAGGCACGCTGTGATATTTCTCCTTTCAGGGAGAGAGCCATGTACCAGGTCACGCTAACCGAGAGCTATTTTCCGGCGCAGGACGATACGCCCTATGCCGAGCGGACGATCGGGGAAGTCCTTCGCGAACAGGCGGCGGTGCGGCCCGATACGCTGGCGCTTCGCGAATTGCTGCCCGATGGCGCGATCGGGCGCGAATGGACCTATTCCCAGCTGCTTGCCGATGCCGAACGCATGGGCCGCGCGCTCGCCAGCCGGCACAAGCGTGGCGCGCGCATCGCGATCATGGGCGGCAATATCCCCGAATGGGTACTGATCCAGTACGGCGCTGCGCTGGCGGGCCTTGTGATCGTCACGGTCAATCCTGCGCTGATCGCGCGCGAGGTGCGGTATGTGGTCGAACAATCGGGCGCGGAGGCGGTCTATTACCAGCCGCATGTGCGCGGCAATTCGCTGCTCCCCATTGTCGAGGAAGCAGTAACGGGCCTCGATGTGGTGCAAGGTCTTTTCGACATGGAGGATCACGCGGCGCTATTCGCTGGCGAGGACGGAGGCGAATTGCGCGAAACCGAACCGTGGGACGTCGTGATGATCCAGTACACTTCCGGCACCACGGGATTTCCGAAGGGCGTGCTCCTGCACCAGCACGGGCTGCTCCAGTGCAACAAGGACGCTTTGGCGCGATATGGCGCCAGGCCGGGGGACCAGTTGCCCTGCGCCGTGCCGCTGTTCCACACTTCGGGCAGCGCGCTGGCGATCCTTGGCGGACTATCCCACGGGGCGACCATATTGCTTGTGAGCCTGTTCGATCCGGCCATGCTTGTACAGGTGATCGAGCGAGAGCAAATCCGCATGTTCGGCGGCGTGCCGACGATGATTTTTGCCCTGATCGAGGCAGCACGGGCGACCGGCGCAGATGTCACCTGCGTCGAATCGCTGTTCAGCGGCGGGGCCATGGTGGCGCCCGAACTCAACCGCGCCGCGCAAGCCGTTTTCGGTGCGCAGGTTCTCATCATCTACGGCCAGACCGAGACCTATCCCGGGATCACCGCGGCATGGCCAGACGATGCGGAGGATGACATTCTCGGCACGATCGGCCAGCCCTTGCCGCATATGGAGGTCTCGATCCGCGATCCGCACACTCATGCTGTCTGTCCGCTCCATGCGCAGGGAGAAATTTGCGTTCGGGGCTACAATCTGATGGCGGGATACAACGACAATCCCGAAGCTACGGCGGAGACTATCGATGCCGACGGCTGGCTGCACACGGGCGATCTCGGCTCGATGGATGCACGCGGCTATCTCAAGATCACCGGCCGGGTGAAGGAGATGATCATCCGCGGCGGCGAGAACCTCTTCCCCGCAGAAATCGAGAACGCCATGCTCGAACACCCTGCTATCGCCGAGGTGGCAGTGGCCGGTATACCGGACGAGAAATGGGGCGAAGTGGTCGCCTGCTTCATGCGCGCCAGCGAGGGCACTGCGAAGCCGACCGAGCAGGATCTGCGCGAGTTCGCGCGCGAGCGGATGTCGCCGCAGAAAACGCCCGCCCATTGGGTATGGGTCACCGAGTGGCCGATGACCGGATCGAACAAGATCAGGAAGTTCGCGCTGGCAGAGGATTTCGTCGCCGGAAAATACGACGCGGCGCTGGCCTAGGCTTCGGGCGCCGCCTCACCATCGAAGCGGACGTTGACCGTGACATCGCCATAGCCCGCCACCTGTAGCGGAATGGCGAGGTTCTGGCGCACCGCCTCCTTCGCGGCACTGCGCGCCATCCTCAGCACCTCGGGATTCTTCGCGAACTCCGCCGCCTTGCGTTCGGCCTGGCGCGAATTGTTTCGGGCGAGGTCGGAGGACGCATCGCGGCTGACATAGGTGCCTTCGGTAAAGGTCTTCGATTCCGCCTCGTCGAGATTGGGGCGCGAAATCTTGAGCACGGGCAGGATGACATCGAGCGTTTCGGTCTCCTCGTCCCATGCGAACCGGTCGCGATCCATCTGGCTCAGGTCCAGCCGGTATTCGACCGTCGCCGGAATGATCGCCGCCTGCCGGCTTTCGAGCAGGTCGATGTTGAACACCCCGCGCTTGTCGACGCTTTCGGCAACCACCTCGAAGCGCGATGAGAAAACGGTGAGCGAATTCTGCTTTTCGAACGCCAGCATCGCGCTTCCAACAGGATCGCCCTCTTCCTTGTAGATAAAAGCGCGCCAGACCAGCCAGGCAACCGCCGCGAGCAGCACGATCACGATGAGCCAAGGCATGGCCTGCACGCGGGCGAGGGGCTTCTCGCTCGAAACCTCGGGTTGAATCAATTGTGCGTCGGGTTTTACGTCATCTGCCATACATCGCCTGAACGCAGCACCAGTCCGCGGCGTTCCAGATCGATGAGGTGGGCAGTCACCGACATTCGCGCTGCACCGTGCAAGCGCTCGTCCAATCCCTTGTACATCTTGGGCACGAAATCGGCAGCTTCGTGCGGACCTTCGCGCAGGTGGCGCAGGATCTGGTTCTCGCGCTGGCGGCGGTGGCCGATCATTCCTCGCACGAGTTGGCGAGGTTTATCAATGGCTTCCCCGTGGGCAGGGTAATAAATCTTGTCCTGATCGCGCCCGTAAAGTTTCTCGAGGCTGGCCATGTAATCGGCCATGTCGCCATCGGGCGGCACGACCACGCTGGTCGACCAGCCCATGACATGGTCGCCAGTGAAGACCGCACCGCTTTCTTCCAGCGCGAAGCACAAATGGTTGGATACATGCCCGGGCGTCGCAACAGCGCGCAGGGTCCAGCCCGGCCCCGTCATCGCCTCGCCGTCTTCCAGCACGCGGTCGGGTTCGTAGGTCCGGTCGAAGCTCGCATCGGCGCGCGGCCCGCTGTCGTCGAGCACCAGCGGCGCGCAGCCGACGATAGGAGCTCCCGTGCGCTGAGCCAACGTTTTGGCGGCTGGCGAATGGTCGCGGTGGGTGTGCGTGCACATGATCGCGCAGACATGTTCTTCGCCGATTGCGGCATCGAGTGCGAGCAGGTGGGCCTTTTCGTCCGGGCCGGGATCGATGACCGCGCAGCCGTCACCCAGGCCGACGATGTAGGATTGCGTCCCCGTAAATGTGTATGGCGACGGGTTGGGCGCGAGCACGCGGCGCACCAGCGGCTCAAGCTGCATCGCTTCGCCCGTGGGCCATGGTTTGGGAGGAGGGCCTGCCATGCGCCAAGCCTGTAGCGATTACTGCAGCTTGTCGATAGGGAGGGGCGCATGGGAGAGAAAATTCTGGTCCTCGACGCGGGGACGACTTCGACAAGAGCAATGGTCTTCAGCCGCGACGGACGCATGGCTAGCGTCGCGCAGGCGGAGCTCACTCAGCATTATTCAAAGCCCGGCTGGGTCGAGCACGATGCGGCGGAAATATGGGACAAGACGCTTCGCTGCATGCGCGAAGCGGTGGGCGAGGGCGCTGGCGAGATCGCTGCCATCGGCATCACCAACCAGCGAGAGACAGTGGTGGCTTGGGATCGCACGACCGGCGAACCGCTGTCCCGCGCAATTGTCTGGCAGGATCGGCGAACGGCGGATTTCTGCGCTCAGCTGAAGGAAGCGGGGCACGAGGCCGAAGTCCAGAAGCGCACCGGACTGCTGCTCGACCCCTATTTCTCGGGCACGAAAATGCGCTGGATGCTCGACAATGACGAGGCGGTGCGCGCTGCTGCCGACGCCGGGACTTTGGCCTTCGGTACGGTCGAGAGCTGGCTGGTCTACAAGCTGTCGGGCGGCACCCATGTCTCCGATGCCAGCAATGCCAGCCGCACCCTGCTTCTTGCTCTCGACGGCGAGCAGTTCGACGAGGAATTATGCGCGCTTCTCGGTGTTCCGAAAAGCGCCCTGCCGCAGGTCGTGGACACCCATGGCGAGTTGGCGAGCTGCACGGCGGATTGGCTCGGAACCGCCATTCCGATCTGCGGGCTCGTCGGTGACCAGCAATCGGCCACGATCGGCCAAGGTTGCCTGTATTTCGGCGAGACCAAGGCGACCTACGGGACAGGTGCCTTCGTCCTCACCAACAAGGGACACGACATCCCGCATTCCGACAACCGGCTTCTTGGCACGGTGTTGCATCAGTCGGGCGGCAAGCGAACCTATGCCATCGAGGGCGCGTGTTTCGTCGCGGGCAGCCTCGTGCAGTATCTGCGCGACCAGCTCGGGCTGATCGGAAGCGCGGCAGAGACCGAGGATCTCGCCCGTTCGATCGAAGACAGCGGCGAAGTGGTGATCGTGCCTGCGCTCGCAGGGCTGGGCGCTCCGCACTGGAAGCCCGACGCACGCGGGGTCATCTCGGGCCTCAGTTTCGCCAGCGGCAAGGCGCAGATCGCCCGTGCAGCTCTCGAAGCCATGGCGCACCAGACGCATGACCTAGCCTCGGCCTTTGCGGCTGATGGGGCGCCCTGGGCGAGCCTGAAAATCGACGGGGGCATGAGCGCCAACGACTGGATGGCGCAGGACCTTGCGGACATCCTGGACCTCAAGGTCGAAAGGCCCGATTTTGTCGAGACGACCGCTCTGGGCGCTGCGATTTGCGCGAGTGTCGGCGTGGGCATCTACCCCTCGCTGGAGGATGCGGCTAGCGCAATGCGCGGCGCAACCCGCACTTTCAGTCCATCGATGTCGGAAGAGGTCAGGAAAGACCGACTGGCACGCTATGCCCGCGCGCTGTCGGTGGCTTAGCGACCGGCAAAGGCCTGCGCGATCCGGCCCTGCATGCTGCGCACCGGGTCGGAAGAGCGATGCTCGATGTGGCGGAGCTCCTCGTCGAGCCGCTTGACCCGCGCATGCAGCCGTTCGGTATCGCGGATCAGCGCCCGTGTAGGAAGCTCGAGGATGGCCATGTTATCGGGATCGGAGAGACGTTCTTCTCCCAGCGTGCCGTGGCGCAGGAGCTGGAGCCTGGTCAGTTCGCCCGCGTGATAGGCGCGCTGGTTGAGGAGCCAGGCGAGGATATGCATCACGCGCGTTGTCGTACGCAGCCCTTCGATGGACATGGCGATGCGCAGCTGGTCTGGCGCTTTGTCCCGACCGGCTTCGTCGCGCAGGTCGAACACCGCGCGCGCCTCGTCAGCGAGTTCCAGCGCCTCGGTATAAAGGTCTTCGACGACCTGTTCGTGAATCGAGCGATCCATATCCATACTCAATGGATGGATAGGCGCAGGGGTCCGCAAGTCCCATGCGATTCTGTGCACCTGTCCCGCGATGAAACGCGGGCAATCGCGCTCAGGCAATGATGTCGGGAATGAGATTGTCCTCGATCGCCGCGATTCGATCCTTCAATTGCAGCTTGCGCTTCTTGAGGCGTGCGATCTGCAGCTGGTCGACATAGCCGCCCTCTCCCGCATCGCTCAGCGCGGCGATTGCGACGTCGAGGTCGCGGTGCTCGCTTTTCAGCGATTCCAAACGCTTGCGAAGTTCCTGCTCGTTCAAGGTCGTCGTTCCCGAATCTCGGCCTATCGCATGGCCCGCGATGGAGTGTTTGTAAATTCGCAAACTTGTGGTTTGATGAAGATCGAAGCGGCGCGTGCCGCCTGGCGCGAGTCGCTTCCGGGGTCACCAACTCTAGAAGGAGCGAACCTATGCAATCATCCCATGTCGAAGCACTCAAGGCCAAGCATGCAGGACTGGAAGCCAAGCTTCATGCCGAACAGACGAGGCCCGCTCCCGACATCGCGATGATCCAGCAGCTCAAGAAGCAGAAGCTGAAGATCAAGGAAGAAATCGCCATGGCCTGATGGCCGGGTGAAAGCTTGCGGGGCTGGAAGGATTTCCCTTCCGCGCCCCGCTTTCGCACTCGATTAAACTTGCTATAGCTGCAGGCCATGTCAGCCGCAGCATCCGCCCGCCAGATCCTCACGCAGCTGCACGAGGTCATGGCCGGACGTCACCACGCCCAGCACAAGCTCGACCGCGTTGTCGATATCATCGCCGACAGCCTGACGAGCGAGGTCTGCTCGATCTACCTGCTGCGCGACGGCGAGCTCGAGCTCTTCGCCACGCATGGCCTCAACCCAGAGGCCGTCCACGTCACCCGCATGGGTATCGGCGAGGGGCTGACAGGCACGATCGCGAAAAACATTGAGACGCTCAACCTGGCCGAGGCCAAGGCGCATCCCGACTTTCTCTATCGCCCGGAAACGGGTGAGGAAAAGTTCCATTCCTTCGCAGGCGTACCCATCGTTTACCGCGAGCGTTCGGTGGGCGTCTTGTGCGTCCAGCATGTCGAACCTCGCCGCTACGAGGACGTGGAAATCGAGGCGCTCCAGACCACTGCAATGGTGCTGTCTGAACTCATCGCGCACAAAGAACTGGTCGACGATGCGGAGGCGCTCGATCTCGAGGAGGTCTCTACCGAAACCGAGGTGCTCGAAGGACTGACCCTAGTGAAAGGCCTCGCGGCGGGGCAGGCGGTGTTCCACCAGCCGCGCGTGGAGATCGATCAGGTCGTGGCCGAGGATATCGAGGCCGAGCGCCAGCGCGTCTATCGCGCCTTCGACAAGATGCGGGACCAGATCGATGCGATGGGCCGCGAACCGGAATTCGGCAAGGGCGGCGAGCATGTCGAGGTGCTCGAGACCTACAAGATGTTCGCCTATGACGAGGGCTGGAGCCGCCGCATCAACGAGGCGATCGACAGCGGACTGACCGCAGAGGCGGCAATCGAGCGGGTCCAGCAACGCACTCGCATGCGCATGCGCGAGATCGACGATCCGCTGCTGGCCGACCGGATGCACGATCTGGAGGATCTGTCGAACCGGCTGCTGCGCATCGTGTCCGGCCAGCTCGGCACCGCTGCATCGCAAGGTCTGCGGCGGGACACGATCCTGTTTGCGCGCAATCTCGGTCCGGCCGAACTGCTCGAATACGACCGACGGCGCCTCAAAGGTGTCGTGCTGGAGGAAGGTTCGCTTACTGCTCACGTCGTGATCGTCGCGCGGGCGATGGGCATTCCGGTCCTCGGGCGCGTGGCGCGCGTGCGCGGCAAGGTTTCCGAAGGCGACGAGGTGCTGGTCGACGCTGACAAGGGCACCGTCACCCTGCGCCCCTCTCAGCCGCTGCTCGAGGCTTTCGATGCGCGCTTCGCCAAGAGCAAGGAACGCGCCGCAGCCTATGCCGAATTGCGCGATGTCGAACCGTTCACGCGCGACGGCACGCGCATCACGGTTATGATGAACGCAGGGCTGCGCGACGATGTCAGTGCGCTGCAACTGACGGGCGCGGACGGGATCGGGCTGTTCCGTACCGAGTTCCAGTTCCTTGTCTCTTCGACGCTGCCCGCGCGCGAGCGGCAGATGCGCCTCTACCGCGACGTTCTCGATGCGGCCGACGGCAAGCCGGTAATCTTCCGGACGGTCGATATCGGCGGCGACAAGGCGGTGCCCTATCTCGACAACGACACCGCGGAGAAGGACGAGAACCCCGCCATGGGCTGGCGGGCGCTGCGACTTTCCCTTGAACGGGAAGGGCTTTTGAAGGCGCAGGCAAGAGCGCTGCTGGAAGCGGCGGCCGGTCGCCAGCTCTCGGTCATGTTCCCGATGGTTTCCGAACCGTGGGAATTCGACGCGGCGAAAGAGATTTTCGAAGAACAGGCCCAGTTCCTGCGCGATCGCCGCAAGCTGATGCCCGAGTCCATCGAATACGGCTGCATGCTCGAGGTGCCTTCGCTGGCCGAGGTGCTCGATATTCTGTTGCCCAAGCTGTCATTCATCTCGATCGGCACGAACGATTTGACCCAGTTCCTGTTTGCCGCTGATCGGGCCAATCCGAAACTTGCAGAGCGCTACGATTGGCTCAGCCCATCTATCCTGAGGTTTCTTGGGCGGATTGCGAACCAGATGGTCGGCAGCCAAGTGCGGATCGGTGTTTGCGGGGAGATGGGAGGCCGGAGGCTAGAGGCGCTGGCCCTGATGGGTTTGGGATATACGCGTTTCTCGATCACACCGGCCGCCGTGGGCCCGATCAAGGAACTGGTGCGCAAGGTCTACCTGCCCGACCTAACCAGCCAGATGCAGAAATGGATGCTGAGCCCGCCACCAAGCATGCGTGTCGCATTGGCCGAATGGGCGGCGGCGAACGACATCGATCTCGACTGATTTCGTCGCTGGTGCGGCGCAATTCGTCGGTTTCCCGGCGATGGGGCAGGTGATGCGCCATTGACATGAATCGCCCCGCGCTCTCTCTACGGCGCACACGGGAGCGGGAACGCCCGCGGGGTTTCAGGAATTCGGGATACGCATGGAAGAAGAAGACGCAATCGTCGAACAGGATGTCGCGGCGCGCCCGCGCGTTGCACAGCGCTTTCGCGAGGCTCGCGAGGCCAAGGGTTTGTCGATCGAACAGGTCGCCGCCGAAACGCGCATTCCGCAACGCCATTTGGAAACCCTTGAGGCAGGCAATTTCGCCGGACTTCCGGCGCGCACCTATGCGATCGGCTTCAGCCGGACCTACGCACGCACGCTGGGCCTCGACGAGAAGGAAGTGCTCGACCAGGTCCGCGAGGAACTGTCCGAAAGCGACCCGACCCTTCGCGAAATGCCCGCCAAGTTCGAGCCCGGCGATCCAGCCCGTGTGCCTGGTCGCGGCCTAGCCTGGTTCGCGGTTCTCGCAGCGATCCTTCTCTTGGGCGGTATCTACGCGTTCTATTCGAGCTATTTTGCACCCGGGATGGGCCCCGCACCGCTCGAGGATCCGAGTGAGCAGGTCGCGGTAAACGAGGCGCCGCAGCAAGCCGCGACGCCCGCACCTCAGCCGACGGGTGGCCCGGTCGTCTTCACAAGCGAAATGGACGATACCTGGGTCAAGTTCTACGATGCCAGCGGCACGCGGCTCTACGAAGCGCAGATGGCTAAGGGCGATACCTACACCATCCCCGAAGATGCCGATGGCCCGCAGATCTGGACCGGCAGGCCTTACGCGCTTTCGATCACGATCGGTGGGCGTGAGGTCCCCAAGCTGACCGAGGAAGACACGGTGGTGAAGGATGTGCCGGTGACCGCCGAAGCGCTGCTCGCTCGTGACGAGGCTCCGGCTGTGACGCCAACTACCCCGCCCGCTGCTGCACCTTCGCAAACTTCCACCTGATCGCGCTCTCATCCGACGGCGGATATCCGCCTTCATGCCCTCGACAGCTTTGCGGGGGTAGGGCATTTTTCGGATCGAAATTCATTCCAGCCAAGGAGCTGAAACTTCACATGACCGCACGCAGCGCACGCGCATTCGGACTTGCAACCATCGCCATGGCCCTTGCCGCCACTTCCATGCCTGCCGCCGCGCAGGACAATGACGAAGCGCGCATCCGCAAGCTGGAGGCGGAGGTTCGCGCCCTTCAGCGCAAGGTCTTCCCGGGAGGCGACGGGCGCTATTTCGAGCCCGAAATCACCGGGCAGCCTGCCACGCGTCCCGCCACCACTGCCGCGCCCTCGACCACAGCGGTCACCGACATCCTCGCACGCCTCGATGCACTCGAAAGCCAGCTCCAGCGGCTAACCGCCCAGTACGAGGTGGGGACCAACGCCATGCGTCTGCTCGAAGAGCGGATCGAGAAGCTCGAAACGGCTGGAGCGCCGCCGCCCGCCGCGGTCCAGCCCGCCGCTGGTTCGCCGGCGAAGCCCGAGCCTGTCTCCCAGCCCGATCCTGCCCGCCTTGCCGCAGTGCAGGCCATCACCAAGCCGCAGTCCGACGACGCTGGCGATGACGAATATTCGTACGGCTTCCGCTTGTGGGAGGCCGGTTTCTATCCCGAAGCGCAGCAGCAACTGACGATGTTCGTCGAAAAATACCCCAGCCATTCGCGCACCAGTTTTGGCCGCAATTTGCTCGGCCGTGCCTATCTCGACGATGGCAAGCCGACCGAGGCGGCTCCTTGGTTCCTGCGCAACTACCAGGCGGACAAGTCCGGAGCGCGTGCGGGCGACAGCCTGCTTTTCCTCGCGGAATCGATGATTGCCCTGAAAGACACCGACAGGGCCTGCATTGCACTCGCTGAATTCGCCGAGACCTATCCCGCGCTCGCGACGGGCCGGCTGAGCGGCCAATACGCGACAGCACGCAGCAAAGTCACCTGCGGCTGACATGGCGCTCGATCCGGAACTGGTAGAGCGGTTCCGGGCGGACCTTGAGGCGCTGTGGCTCGATTTCGATGAGCCGGATGCGAAACTCGGTGTCGCCTTTTCGGGCGGACCCGACAGTCTCGCACTGCTGCTTCTGGCCGCCGAGGCCTTGCCCGGAAGGGTCGAGGCCGCGAGCGTCGACCACGGATTGAGGCCAGAAAGCGCTGCCGAAGTAGAACACGCGGCCGGCGTATGCGCCCGATTGCAGGTGCCGCACGAAGGTTTGCGGATCGAAGTCCCGCAAGGAAATACACAAAGCGAGGCCAGGAAAGCGCGCTACGCAGCGCTTTCGGCTTGGGCCGAGCGCCGCGACATCGATACGATTTGCACTGCACACCACCGCGACGATCAGGTCGAGACTTTCCTGATGCGGCTCAACCGGGGAAGCGGGCTGTCGGGCCTCGCGGGGGTTCGTGCTGCCGGATTAGTCCCGGACAGCGAAGTGATCCTGATCCGTCCCCTGCTCGGCTGGGACCGTGCTTCGTTGGAGCGGATCCTTGCCGGCAGCGGTTTCGACGCGGTGCAGGACTCTTCCAATACCGACCCCAAATATGACCGCGTTCGGATGCGTGATGCTTTGGCCGATGCCGACTGGATCGACCGCGGTGGGGTCGCCCGCTCCGCCCAGGTGCTTGCGGAGATGGAGGACAGCATCCTTGGCCTCGCCGCTGAAGATCTGGAGCTGGCCGGTAGCTTTGACGGTGAAACGACTTGCTACCGACCGCTGGAGCGCTCCCAAATTTATCGACCCGCGGTCTGGGGAGAGATCATCGTCATGATCTTCGACGACTTGGGTCGCAAGATCACCCGGAGCGATGCGGTGCGCATGGCCGAAACCCTGATGGACGAGCAGCCGCTGAACATCGGCGGCGTTCATGCAGTCCCCAGCTATGAGTACGATGAAATGGTCTGGACCTTCGCGCCGGAGAACCCGCGCAAGACCGGTTAGCTTCCCAGCGCCGCCGCTTCGCGCGCGATTTTCTCCACCTCGGCCTCGTCCACCGCTCCGCGCGGAGCAACCCAGCTTCCGCCGACGCACAGCACGGGATCGAATGCGAGCCAGTCGGGCGCATTCTCGAGCGTAATCCCGCCAGTCGGGCAGAAGCGGCATTGACCGAAGGGCGCGGCCAACGCTTTCAGGGCAGGCAGTCCACCTGCTGCCATGGCGGGGAAAAACTTGAAATGCGTCAGACCAAGGTCGAGGCCGCGCATGATATCGCCCGCATTGGCGATGCCGGGGAGAAAGGGGATGCCTTCGCTGATTGCCGCCTTGCCGAGCGTCTCCGTGAGGCCCGGCGAGACGATGAACTCGCTCCCCGCATCGATCGCATTGGTAAGGTCCTGTTGGTTGGCCACAGTGCCCGCGCCGACGATGGCACCTTCGACTTGTTTCATCGCCTTGATCGCATCGAGCGCGGCAGGCGTGCGCAAGGTCACTTCGAGCACGCGCAATCCGCCGGCCACCAACGCCCGGGCGAGGGGCACGGCGTGTTCCACCTCGTCGACCACGATCACCGGGATGACCGGCGCGGTTTGCATGATGTCGGCGATTTGGGTCATGCGTATTCCCTCGCATAAGCGGCAGCCGCGCCGTACAGGCCCGGCTGCGGGTGGGTGATGAGCTTGACGGGGATGCTTGCCATCAGCTCCTGGAAACGCCCCTTGGCCTTGAAGCGTTCGGCGAAGCCGGATTTCACCAGCGTTTCGCGGATACGGTAGCCGAGGCCACCAGCAATCACGACGCCGCCAAAACCGCCCTGCGCCAGAGCAATGTCGCCCGCGACGCTGCCGAGCGACATGCAGAAGCGGTCGACTGCGGCGGCGGCAAGGCTGTCGCTGCCGTCCTGCCCGCGCGTCCAGATCGCCACGTCGTCTTCTTCCGTCACCGGTTTGCCCTCGAGCGAGGCGAGGGTCTGGTAGATGTCGGAGATCGCAGGGCCCGCCACAACGCGCTCGACCGACACGCGATTGTGCCGCTTGCGCAGACGGGCGAGGATCGCATCGTCGATCTGGTCGAGCGGGGCGAAGTCGATATGCCCGCCCTCGGTGGCCGAGACACGATAGGTGCCATCGGGTTCGCGATAGAGATGGGCAACGCCCAAGCCCGTGCCTGGGCCGAGCACGGAAAGGCGGCCGGTCGGTGCCAGCGGCTTGTCCGGGCCGGTCAGGTGGATGAACTGGTCGTCGCCGACCCGCGCGACGGCGTGTGCCACCGCTTCGAAGTCGTTGACGATGCAATAGCTGTCGACGGACAGCTTTTCTTTCACCAGCGCGGGCCGGATGATCCATGGGTTGTTGGTGAAGCGGATGACCTCGCCGCCGACAGGCCCCGCAATGGCCATGGCGACACGAGGGGGCAGGCTACCGCCCTTGCGGTCGCTATAATCCTCCCAGGCAGTCTGGAAGCTCGCGTGATCCTTGGTGTGGATCGTCTCGGGTTCATCCAGCGTGATCGTGCCATCATCGTTGATGGTCGCGATCGAAAAACGTGCATGTGTGCCGCCGATATCGACGCTTACGAGTTCCATTGTCCTCCCCTCGGGCCCTTTTGAGCCTCGATATTCATTACAGTCCGGCCATCGCCAGCATCGACGATGCGCCCTGTTCGGCGCCGTCTGCATTGGCACGGAACATGGCAAAAATTTCGCGGCCCATACCGCCATCGGAAGCCGGTTCTGCTGCAGGCTCGCGCGTGTCAAGATCGGCGGTGGTCGAAAGCGTGCCGGTTTCGGCGCAGACCTTCACAATATCGCCGTCGCGCAATTTCGCGAGCGGGCCGCCGCCCAGTGCTTCCGGCGTGCAGTGGATGGCAGCGGGCACCTTTCCACTAGCGCCGGACATGCGCCCATCGGTCACGAGCGCGACGCGATAACCGCGATCCTGCAGAACGCCGAGCGCAGGGGTCAACTTGTGGAGTTCGGGCATGCCGTTTGCGCGCGGCCCCTGATAACGGACCACCACCACCACATCGCGGTCGAGCTCGCCCTTCTTGAACGCTTCGGCGACATCGTGCTGCGTCTGGAAAATCCGGCAAGGTGCCTCGATCGTCCAGCGCTCGCGTTCGACTGCGGAGGACTTGAAGCAGGCGCGCCCCAGATTTCCCTGCACCAGCCGCATGCCGCCATCGGCCTGGAACGGGTCGGAAGCGGGACGGAGCATTTCTGGATCGCCGGAGGGACCGGGGTCGCGCCAGGTCAGCGCGTCGCCATCCAAGCCCGGCTCCTTAGAATAGGCTTCGAAGCCGCCGTCCCAGACGGTCAGGATGTCGCCATGCGCCAGCCCCTCGTCTAGCAGCGTACCGATGACATAGCCCATGCCGCCGGCCTCGTGGAAATGGTTTACGTCGCCCGAGCCGTTGGGATAGACGCGCGCGACCAGCGGCACGGCGCTGGAAAGCTCGGCGAGGTCGGTCCAGTCGAACCTGATACCCGCCGCGCGCGCCATGGCCGGGATGTGGATGGCGTGATTGGTCGAACCGCCCGTGGCGAGCAGGCCGACCGCCGCGTTGATGATGGCCTTCTCGTCGACGACCCTGCTCAACGGACGGAAATCAGCGTCCTTGTTCATTTCCGCCAGTCGATGCGTGGCCTTCCGGCTCAGTTCCTGTCGCAGCTTCGCGCCGGGCTGGACAAAAGCTGCCCCGGGAACATGGAGACCCATCATCTCCATCATCATCTGGTTCGAATTGGCCGTGCCATAGAAAGTGCAGGTTCCGGGCGAATGGTAGCTGCCCATCTCGCTCGCCAACAATTCTTCGCGGCCGACCTTGCCCTCGGCATAAAGCTGGCGGGTCTTCTGCTTTTCCTTGTTCGAAATGCCTGTGCCCATGGGACCGGAAGGCACAAAAATCGCCGGCAGGTGTCCGAAGCGCAGCGCGCCCATCAGCAAGCCTGGCACGATCTTGTCGCAAATACCGAGCAGCGCCACGCCGTCGTACATCGCATGGCTCAATGCGACCACGGTCGACAAAGCGATGGTGTCGCGGCTGAAGAGCGAGAGTTCCATCCCGTCTTCGCCTTGCGTAACCCCGTCGCACATGGCGGGCGTGCCGCCTGCGACCTGGACCGTTGCGCCGACTTCGCGCGCCCAGATCTTCATCCGTTCGGGATAACGATAGTAGGGCTGATGCGCCGAGAGCATGTCGTTATAGGCAGTGACCACGCCGAGGTTCGGCCCGCGCGCTGCCATGATGGCCTGCTGGTCTTCTTCTGCGCCAGCATAGGCGTGCGCGAGGTTCGAGCAGCTCATGGTGCCGCGGTTGACCTGCCGGTCTCCTTCACGATCCATGAGATCGAGATAGGCGCTGCGGCTATCTCGCGAATTCGCGATAACGCGCTCTGTCACGCGGTGGATTGTTTCGTTGAGCTTAGTCATCGTGCCAGGTCACCCCGTCGCGTTCGGCCAGCGCAATGGCCGAGCTCGGCCCCCAGGTGCCGGCGGCATAGGTTTTGGGCTGCGTATCGTTTTCCGCCCACAGCTTGCGGATGTGGTCGATGAAATCCCACTGCGCCTCTACCTCGTCGCGGCGAACGAACAGCGTCTGGTCGCCATGGACGAGGTCCAGCAGCAACCGCTCGTAGGCGATCCGGCGCACGACATCGGAAAAGGCATCGGGCATCGCAATATCGAGCGGGACCGGGCGTAGGCGCAACCCGTCGCTGCCTAGGCCCGGGACCTTGGCCATCATGGTGAGCTGGATATTTTCTTCAGGCTGGATTTCGATCGCCAGCCTGTTTGGCACGGTCTTCGCGCCGCGGCCTTCGAAAATCGAATGCGGGATGCATTTGAACTGGATGACGATCTCGGTCACCCGGCGCGGCATCCGCTTGCCATGACGCAGATAGAAGGGAACCCCGCGCCAGCGCCAATTGTCGACATGCGCCTTAAGCGCGACATAGGTTTCGGTGTTACTTTCCTTGCCCAGTTCCTCGTCATAGCCAGGCACGCTTTGCCCATCGACCGCGCCTGCACGGTACTGACCGGTCACGACTTCCTTGGCATCAACAGGGCGTAGCGCGCGCAGCACCTTGACCTTCTCGTCGCGTACTGCCGTCGCGTCGAAGCTGGTCGGCGGCTCCATGGCGACCAGCGCCAGCAGCTGGAGCATGTGGTTCTGCACCATGTCGCGCAGCGCGCCGCTGTCGTCGTAATAGGCGACGCGGCTTTCCAGCCCCACCGTTTCGGCAACGGTGATCTGGACGTGGTCGACATAGTTCGAATTCCACACCGGCTCGAGCAGGATGTTGGCAAAGCGCAGCGCCAGTAGGTTCTGCACCGTTTCCTTGCCGAGGTAGTGGTCGATGCGGAAGATGCGGTCCTCGCTGAAGGCCTTGGCAACTGCGTCGTTGATCTCGCAGCTGCTCTCGAGGTCTTCGCCGAGCGGCTTTTCCAGCGCGATGCGGCTGTTGCCCTGGGTCAGACCGACCCTTTCCAGTCCCGCGATCGTCGGCTCGAATAGGCTGGGAGCGGTCGACAGGAAGATGGCCAGACCCTTGTAGTCGCCGACCTCCTTGGCGAGTTCGTCATAGCCTTCGGGCGTAGTCGCATCGACCGGGACGTAGCTGATCCGGTTGAGAAAATCGGCCGTCGGGCCTCGCCGGTTCTTGGGGAGGTATTTTTCCAGTGCCTCGCGCGCGAACTGGCGAAATTCCTTCGTGCTCATCTGCGAACGGGCCGTGGCGACGATTTTCAGGTCCTCGTCCAGCAGTCCATCGGCATGCAGCGCGCAGAGCGAGGGCAGCAGCATTCGCTGCGACAAGTCCCCCGTTGCCCCGAAAAGGAGCAGGCGGTCGGCGTTGAAACTCAGTTCTTGCATACACCGTACATCGGCAAATCTTCTCCCTTGGCGTCGCGCGTTATCAGCGGGGTGCGGGCAACGCCAGTGTGCCGCATTCCTATTCTTGCGCGACCGCTAATCGGCGGTGACCGTAACTTGCTTGTCTCCGAACTCGTTCATTCCGAAACTGGTAAGGAAGCTGACGTCCGCAGCATCCCGGCCAACGCCGATCTTCACGGTATGAGCGGGGTCCGCCATCCCGGTCGCATCGACCAGCTGCCAGGTGCCGCCGCCTTCGGTTTCGGGATCGGTCAGGAAAACCTCCGCTACGGCATGAAAATCGGGCGGATCGACCCCAGGAGCGTAACAGGCGACATATCGGGCCGGGATAGTGCTGGCCCGGGCGAGGGCGATAAGGACATGGGCATAGTCACGGCAAATGCCGTGGCGTTCGATAAACGTGTCGACGGCCGTGGTCTGCGGCCCAGAGGCGCCGGGCGAGTAGGTGAAATTGCCCGCTATCCAGTCGCGGATGGCGGCAATCCTCGCTCCGCCGTCCGTCCCCTCAAACTGTTCATCGACGAAGCTCTGGAAACGGTCGGCAGCGCAATAGCGGCTGTCGAAAAGATATTGGACCGCCTCACCTGGCATATCGTGCGGTGCAAGGCGTTCCAGCTTCTCCAATTCGACCAACTGGCGCTCAAGCACGATCTCGGCGTTGTAAGCGACTTCGAACTGGCCCTGCGCCCGGACCCATATCCGTTCGCCGATCTCGTCCTGTGCTGGCACCCATGCGCAGTGCTCGGACTGCGTCAGGTCGGTATTGCTCGAAACAATCCGTTGCTCCGGAATCGCGGCAGCTTCGAATTGCAGCAGGATGTCGGTGGTGCGTGGAAGCTTGAAGGAAAATCGGGTGTCGATCTGGATGGACATACCTGCCCAACGAGAAAGCGCGCACAGTGTTTCGTGGAATCTGTCTCAGACAAAATAAAAGGGACCCCGCGAGGGGTCCCTTGATCTATTTGGACTATGTCCGGTGTGGCTTACTTTTTGCCACCTTCACTGCCGAACAGCCAATCCCAAAATTTCCACATGATTCGCCTCCTGTTGACGGAACAGGAGGTAACCATCTGTTAACCATGTATGTTTGTAAAGTGTTAACTATGCTTGCTGGGCGCCGCCGTCCTTCAAGTTATTGAATTCCATAAGATTATCCAAGCTCATCGGTCGCGCCAAAACATAGCCCTGGACGTGTGTGCAGCCAATTTCGGTTAACATTTTGAGCGTTTCGTTGTCCTCGGCGCCTTCCGCCACAACCCCGATTCGCGCGTCGCGTCCCATGGTCACGATGCTGGAAACAATTGCCTTTGCTTTCGCACTCTTAGCCATGTTCGCAATGAACAGCCGGTCGATCTTTACCTCGTCGAAAGGTAGCTCGAACAGCGTTTCAAAGTTCGTTTCGCCGACGCCGAAATCGTCCATCGAAATGCGTGCACCCAGACCGCGCAATTCGTTCAACACCATCTCTGCCGTCTCGAGATTGCCGATGCGCGAAGTCTCGGTGACTTCGAGGATCAGGAAGCGCGGATCGAAGCCGGTCGCCTGCAGCGCGTTGCGGACCATTCCAACAACACGCATATCGGCCAGCAGTGTGGCCGAGATATTGACCGACATCGAAATCGAGCGGCCACGGAAATGCATCAGGCGGCCTGCGGCCAGTGCGTGTTCGAACACATAGTCCGTGAGCGCTTCCATGCGACCGGCCTTTTCGCACTGGGCGATGAAATGCATGGGCGGGATGAAACCGCGCGCCGGGTCCTGCCAGCGTACGAGAGCCTCGACGCCGGTCATTGTGCCGCTGCGCGTATCGATCTTGGGCTGGTAGACGCAGAAGATCTCGCCGGCCGACATGGCTTCGTCAATACGGGCGCGAAGCGAAATGTCCCATAGCTCGTCGAACCGCGAACTGCTTTCTGCGATCTTGATAGGCTGCAGTGCCTCTGAACTTTCCTCGGCCGCAGCGACGGCAGCTGCGAGGCGCGCTGCGGGATCGCCGTCGAGCTTGGCGACGCCGAAGCTGATACCGACGTCGACCGAGGATCCGGCAACATTGACCGGCGCGGCGAACATCGCGCGCAAGCCTTCGAGATGTTCTGCCAATATCGCGCTGTCATCCTGCTTGGAATGCCAGGCAAGGTGATGGCCTTCGGAGTAGATCGTCAAATTGCCATCGGTGGCGCGAAGCCTGTCGACCAGCTTGAGGATATATTGCGCCCGCTCGGAGCGGGGCAAAGTCTTGAGCACATGCTCGTAGCCATGGATGCGGGCGACCACCAGGTGACCGCGCGCATGGATATCCTGCGACGTTTTCAATTCGAGCGCGCGTAGTTTCGGCAGCCCCGTTTCGTTATCGACCAGCGCGATACGGTTTTTCCACCGCGCACGCGAGCGGATCGCGATGTATGCAAGCAAGGTCGCAACGCAATATGCGGGATCCATGCGAACCCCGATATAGGCGCCCACATAGAGCGTTACCGGGATACTCAGCCCCATTACCAGGTAAGCGGCTTCGCGGCGCTTTGGTGTTTTCGCCGCGACAATGCCTGCCGCCAGGAGCAGCAGGAAGATCACCAGGGCCGGGAGGGCGGACAAATGCCGCGTGCGTCCGGCCTTCAGGGTCTCTGCGCCATAAATCGCCACGTAGCTGTACGGGACGGAATACTTGCCAGGAATTCGCTGCTGGCCCTCGCCGAGAACCGCGCCTTCGCCGATGATGACCGTCTTGCCCGCAAGATCTGTCAACTCGCTGTCAGGGGAGACATCCGCGAGGTCGATGACTTCGATTTTTTCAAACGGTATTGCGTAATCGATCTGGAATTCGCCGGGCGGGCTGTCTTCGATACCGCCAAGCGAAGCTGCCAGCGACGGGTATCGACGTCCGTCGATCTCATGTCCGTAGTCGCGGGTCCAGGCGAAGCCCATGAAGTTGCTCCGACGTTCTGAAACGACCTGGCGCGCGGAGCCTGCGATCTCCGGGAGGGTCGTGGAAACCTCGCCATCGGCAGAGTAGACATAGTCCAGGCGATTAACGACTGCAGCGCGCGGACCCAGTGCCGCGATTGCGTCGCCGAGTTCGCGATCGGCATCGGACGATGACGATGCCTTGGGGATGGTGATGTCGAGATAGACCTTGCCGACGCCCCGCCGCTCCAGCTCGGTCAGCGCTTCGGCCAGTTCTTCGCGGCGCTGTGGCAAATTGGGATCGGCCATGTCGCGTTCGGCGGCGACGAAGACGATATCTCCGGAAGGTGCCCGGTCGACAATCCGCGACTGCAGCATCCATGCCACCTGGTCGACCGGTTCGAGCAGTGCGATCAGGAACAGTACGAACGCGAGCAGTCCCGCCCAAAAAAGGCTCTTGAGGCGCTCGAAGACTTCGGCTGGCAAGTCGACGAGCGACTTGAGCCGCGTTCCGGCACTGGTCAGGGCGCGAACTGCGTTCATTGCGCACCCGTATGCTCAGATTAGGATTAAGAATGTTTTGACGCGGGCTCTGATTTTTTCCCGAAAAGGCGCGCTTCTGCGGAGTCCGATGGTTAAAAGCGCGGTAGGACTCTAGGTGAAGAACCGTTCAGAAAACTCTTGGCAGCAAGCCGAGGATGCAAAGAATTCCTCTTCCCAAACAATTCCTTATCGGTTCCGAAAGCCGGTATATGAAAATGGTTAGCAGGTTCTTTCCTGCTTGTTTCAGGCAATGAAACCGTAGAGATCGTGGGCGTCGGCATCCTCGATGCGGACTTCGACGATGTCGCCCTGGCCGGTGCTTTCGGGCACGTTGCGAAGGTAGACGGCGCCGTCGATTTCGGGCGCATCGGCCTGGCTTCGGCCGGTTGCACCAATGTCGCCATCCTCGTCCGGTTCACCGACTTCGTCGATGATCACGGAAATGGTCCTGCCGACCTTTGCCTGCAATTTCGCCGCGCTGATCCGCTCTGTCACTTCCATGATCCTGGCGTAGCGCTCCTCCTTGATTTCCTCCGGAACGGGATCGGGCAGGGCATTGGCCTGTGCGCCTTCGACAGGTTCGAAGCGGAAAGCCCCTACGCGGTCCAATTGCGCTTCCTCGAGCCAGTCGAGCAGATACTGGAAGTCCTCCTCCGCTTCTCCGGGAAAGCCGACCACGAAGCTGGAGCGGATGGCGATCTCGGGGCAAATTTCGCGCCAGCCCTTCAGGCGTTCGAGCACCTTCGCCTCGTTCGCCGGGCGTTTCATCGCGCGCAACACCTTCGGGCTGGCGTGCTGGAACGGGATGTCGAGGTAAGGTGTAAGCAGGCCTTCCGCCATCAGCGGGATGACCGCGTCGACATGGGGGTAGGGGTATACATAGTGCAACCGCACCCATGGCGGCATGCCGCCACCGATATCGAGCTGCCCGAGTTCGCGGGCAAGGTCGGTCATGTGCGCGCGCACCTCGCGCCCTTTCCAAGGCTTGCTTTCGTGGCGCGTGTCCACGCCATAGGCGCTGGTGTCCTGGCTGATGACAAGCAGTTCCTTGGTGCCCGCCTCGACCAGCTTTTCCGCCTCGCGCAACACCGCGTCGATCCGGCGGCTTGCAAGTTTTCCGCGCAGGTCTGGGATGATGCAGAAGGCGCAAGAGTGGTTGCAGCCCTCCGAAATCTTCAGGTAGCTGTAATGCCGGGGCGTCAGCTTGACGTCGGGCTGGGGGATCAGGTCGATGAAGGGGCCTTGGCTTGGGGGAGCATGCTCGTGCACGGCCTCGACCACCGCCTCGTATTGGTGCGCGCCCGTCACGGCCAGCACGCTGGGGTGCGCTGCTCGGATTGCATCGGCCTCTTCACCCATGCAGCCGGTCACGATGACGCGGCCGTTCTCTGCGATAGCCTCGCCGATCGCCTGCAAGCTTTCCTCCTTCGCACTGTCGAGGAAGCCGCAGGTATTCACCAGCACCACGTCGGCCCCGGCATAGTCGGGGCTCATCGCATAGCCATCGGCGCGCAGGCGCGTGAGGATGCGCTCACTATCGACCAGCGCCTTGGGGCAGCCGAGGGAAACCATGCCGACCTTCTTCTGGTCGGGGATCGCGGTGGTGGTGCTATTCATATCAATGTCCGTGGATTTGGGCGCGCCCCTACACCCCTTCTGCGATTTGCGCTAGCACCCGCTTGGGTCGGCAAGAGGGGAGAGGGGAAATGAACATTCTGGACGTGAACTGGCTGGCTGTAGTGCTGGCGGCGCTCGCGGGCTTTGTGGTCGGCGGGCTTTGGTACGGTCCGATTATGGGCAAGAGCTGGATGGCTGCGGTCGGCAAGACCGAGGACGATCTTAAGAACATCAATCCGTTAAAGACCTACGGCATCACCTTCTTGCTTGCTTTGCTGGCCAGCTGGACGCTGGCGCATACCTACGCGACTTACGCCCAGGACCTGTCCGTTACAGTGAAGATCCTGACAGCTTTTGGCGTCGCGCTAGGCTTTATCCTGCCTGCTCTTTGGACCAACTACAATTTCCAGGATGCCAAGCGGCCGCTCTACTGGATCGACGGCGGCTACTGGCTGTTATTCTACACCGCCATGGGGGCCGTGCACGCGTTCATGAGTTGACGGTCTGGGCCTAGCTTCCCTGTCGGATGGTGTCGTCCTTGACATGGCCGTCGCCCTTCGTGGTGCCATTCGGGGTGGCGACGATTTCGACGATGACATCTCCCTTTTGGAGGTTCTGGCACTCGTCCTCCCAGAATCCGATCGCGCGACCATTGCGGTAGATACGCAGGCCCCGCCCACCGCTTTCGAGCTCGCTGATTGCGCAGCCGCATTCCTCGTCGGTCACTTCGCGTTCGACCAGCTGGACGCGGCCCGATACGCTGGCAAGGTCGGCGAGGTATTCGGCAATATGCTCGCCCTTGGCGCTGCCCGCGAGAAGCAGGCCGGTGAAGCGGACCGGATTGATGACGTTGTTCGCGCCAGCCTGCCGCGCCAGCGATTCGTTGTCGTCTGCGCGGACCACCACGCTGATCGGCACATTCGGGGCAAGTGCGCGGACTGTCAGCGTGATGAGAATGGTCGTGTCGTCGCGGCCTGCGGAGATCAGCACGTTCTGCGCCTCGCTGATGCGCACTGCCTTCAGCGTTTCGTCGCGCGTGGCATCGGCGGCCATTACGTTACACCCAAGCGCCTCGGCATCGGCGAGCCGTTCCTCGCTGGGGTCGATCACGACGATGCAGGAAGGATCGGTTCCGCGCTCGACAAGTTCGCCGACCGCTTCGGAACCTGAAATGCCAAAGCCCAGCACCACGATGTGACCTGAGAGTTTTTCCTGGATACGGGCCATGCGGAATTTCTCCCAACTGCGCTTGATGATAAAGTTGTAGGCGGTGCCGACGAAGATGAAGAAGACGGCAAAACGGATCGGGGTTACGATAACCGCTTCGACCAGACGTGCCCGGTCGCTGATCGGCGCGATGTCGCCGAAGCCGGTGGTGGTGATCGAAATCATGGTGAAATAGATCACGTCGAGAAAGCTGACCTCGCCGTCGAGATTGTCGACAAGGCCCTCGCGGTCCCACCAGTGGACCATGATGACGATGAAAATCAGGAACAGCGCCGCGCCCAGCCTGATGCCCAGATCGCCCCAGACGGGGAGCTTGGTTGCCCGGCGCAGGGGGCGGAATTTCGGCCCCCGATAACTGCGCGGCTGCTTGTCGGGCACGATCCGGTCGATTTGCTTGGCTTCGCTCATCCGCTCCTCAAGTGGGCGAGGGCAGGGCGGCGGTCAAGCATTCTCAATCGGTATAACGCTCGCCGAGCGCCGTCAGCGAGGCGTGATGCGTCAGGTCGAGCTGCAATGGCGTGACCGATACATAACCGTCTGCAATCGCTTCCAGATCGGTGCCGTGATCGGGCGTGTGCTCTATCGCCTGCAGGCCGAACCAGTAATATTTGAACCCGCGCGGGTCGCGTCCCTCGACCACCGTACCGCGCGAATAGTCATGGAAGCCCTGAGCCACCGCGCGGATGCCTTTCACGTCCTCGGGTGCGCGCGGCGGGAAATTCACATTCACCAGCGTGCGGTTGGGCAAGGGCGCTTCGAGGAGCGGGGCCAGGACTTTCGCGCCCCATGCCTCCGCAGCGGCGAAGGACATGTCGTGGCCCGCATCGTCGCGGCCGATGACCTGGCTCAAGGCGATCGAACGGATGCCCGCCAGCGCGCCTTCGATGGCGGCCGAGACGGTGCCCGAATAGGTGATGTCGTCGCCAAGGTTGGCGCCGCGATTGACGCCCGACAGGATGACATCGGGCGCACCGTCCATGACCTGGCGCAGGCCCATGGTCACCGAATCGGTCGGCGTGCCGGTAACAGAGAAGCGTCGTTCGCCGTGCTTGCGCAAACGTACCGGCTTGGTCAGCGTGAGCGCGTGGCCCATTCCCGACTGCTCCTCGTCGGGCGCGCAGATCCAGATATCGTCCGAGAATTGCCGCGCAATGGCTTCGAGCACTTCGAGGCCGGGGGCATGAACGCCGTCGTCATTGGTGAGGAGGATTTTCACTTGGCAGGCTCGAGCTTGGTCACGCCGCCCATATAGGGGGCGAGGCATTGCGGGACGCGCACGCTGCCGTCCTCTTCCTGGTAATTCTCCATCACCGCCACCAGCGTGCGGCCCACGGCGAGGCCCGAGCCGTTGAGCGTGTGGACGAAGCGCGTTTTTTTCTCGCCCTCGGGCTTGTAACGCGCGTTCATCCGACGCGCCTGAAAGTCGCCCGTGTTCGAACAGGAGCTGATTTCGCGGTAGGCGCCCTGTCCGGGCAGCCACACCTCGAGGTCGTAGGTCTTGCGCGCGCCGAAGCCCATGTCGCCGGTGCACAGCAGCACCTTGCGATAAGGCAGTTCGAGCGCCTGCAGGATGCCTTCCGCACAGGCAGTCATTCGCTCGTGTTCGGCCTCGCTGTCTTCGGGACGGCAAATGCTGACCATCTCGACCTTCTCGAACTGGTGCTGGCGAATGAAGCCGCGCGTGTCCTTGCCTGCCGAGCCTGCCTCGCTGCGAAAACAGAGCGTGTGGGCGGTGAGGCGAATGGGTTCGACCGGCTCGTCGATGATCTGGTCCGCTACCGAGGCAGTCAGGGGCACTTCCGATGTCGGCACGAGCCAGCGACCGTCGGTGGTCTGGAAGCTATCCTCGGCGAACTTGGGCAGCTTGTCGGTGCCGTACATGGCGCCATCGTTCACCAGCACCGGCGGGTTGCACTCGGTGTAGCCGTTTTCGCGCGTCTGCCTGTCGAGCATGAACTGCGCGAGCGCGCGGTGGAGGCGGGCGATGTCGCCGCGCAGGAAGGTGAAGCGGGCACCCGAAAGCGCTGTACCGGTCTCGAAATCCATCCCCAGCGCGGGGCCGATATCGGCATGCTCCTTCGGCTCGAAAGCAAACTCGCGTTTCTGGCCCCAGGTTGCAACTTCGACATTGTCGTCTTCGTCCGCGCCTTCGGGCACGTCGTCCGCCGGAATATTCGGAAGCCGGGCGAGCATGTCCTGCAACTCTTCGCCGGCAGCGCGCTCGGTCTCTTCCCATTCGGGCATGCTCGCCTTGATCTCGGCGACCTCTGCCTTGAGCGCTTCGGCCTTGTCGCTGTCGCCCTGGCCCATGGCCTGGCCGATCGCCTTGGAAGCCTCGTTACGGCGGCTCTGCGCTTCCTGCACGCGGGTCTGCGCCTCGCGCTTCTTGGCGTCGAGCGCGACGATTTTGTCGGCGACAGGCTCGCCGCCGCGCCGCCTCATCGCGGCGTCGAAGGCTTCGGGATTGGCTCGAATGAAAGCGATATCGTGCATGGGGGCGCGCTATGCCGATTGCGGGTGCGCTTTTCCAGTGGGGAAAAGCGGCAGGCACCGATTGGCCAACCGATCATTTGACCCACTATGGCGCTCCTCCCGACCGCCAATGACGAACATGAGGCCGAGAGACTTGCCGGAACAGACACTTACGCCGCCCCGTCGCAGCCGCTTTATCGATGCAGTCGATCTCGGGGTGAGGGCGGGTCGCAAGCTCGGCCTCGTCGACAGGGCGCAGTGGAGCCGCGAAGCGATGATGGCGGAGGTGGCCCAGGCCTACGGGCTCGATGATTTCGGCGACGAGTGGTTCACCGGCCCGCTCGACCTGCTGCTCGATTCCGCCAAGACCGAAGCGCATCTCAATGCCGCAGGCGATTTTTCGGCGATGAAGACCTTTCATCACCTCCTGCGTGACCGGCTTTATGCGCAGATGTGGTTCAAGCGGCATCCTGAAATCCTGGCGCGCCCGATCAAGAACCCGGTCGTGATCGTCGGGCCCATGCGTTCGGGCACGACGCGCTTGCATCGCCTGCTGTCGGCCGACCGCCGTTTTGCCCACTTGCGCAGCTTCGAGACAATCAGCCCGGTTCCCCGGCCCGACTTCGAGGAAGTGATGGCTGGAGAAAAGGAGGATTTCCGGCCGACGCTGGCAGCCCGCATCCTCAAGGTCGCGCGCCTCGCCAACCCGCGTACGCTTTCGATCCATCCGACCGGAGCCTACGAGCCGGAAGAGGAGCTCGGCCTTATCGCCGCCAGTTTCTACGGCATGAAGTTCGAGGCGCAGTGGCGCATTCCCAGCTTCACGCGCTGGTGCGAGCAGGAGATCGCGGTGCCCGCATACCGCCATATGGCGAACTTGCTGCGGTTGATCGGCTGGTCGCAGCAGGAAAGCTCGCTGCGTCCGTGGATTCTGAAGACACCACAGCACATGCTCGACCTACCAGCATTGCTCGAAGTCTTTCCCGATGCGCGCCTGATCTTCACCCACCGCGATCCCAAGTCGGTAGTAGGAAGCGCTGCATCGCTCGCCTGGAACCAGACCATCATCTATTCGGATGATGTTCGTCCGGAGCCGCATGGGCGGGAGTGGCTCCGCAAGACCGAACTGATGATCGAGCGGATGCGGACCGCGCGCGACAGCATCCCGAAAGATCGCATGATCGACATCCAGTATGACGACATGGACAACGACTGGCGCGGCTCGATGCAGAAGGTCTACGATTTCCTCGGCTTCGATATCGCGCCTGCATTGCCGGGCATGGAGGATTATCTTGCGCGCACGGCGGCATCGAAACGGGTTCCACATGCCTATTCGCTGGAAGAGTTCGGACTGACCGAGGGCGAGGTCTACGAACGCTTCGCCGATTATATCCGCACCTACGACGTGCCGGTCGATAACCGGGTAGGCGTCACCCGGCCGCGCATCGCCGCCGGATAGAAAAGGGGCGGCAAACCGGTCGCCCGGCTGCCGCCCCGCTTCTTATGGCCGCAATCAGAAATTCAGCGTTACGGTCGCGAAGACCTGGCGCGGGTTGCCGTAGAAAGCCGTCAGCACACCTTCGGGCCCAAGTGCCGGGATCGGAAGTCCGTTCGCGTCCAGCGCGATTTCACCCGTAACCGCATCGGCGACGACATAGGTATAGCCGCTGGTCTTGTAGCGCTTGTCGGTCAGGTTCTTGCCATGGATGCCGAAGCTCCATCGCCCGCCCGGCGCGGTGTAGACTATATTGGCATCGAGCAGGGCATAACCGTCCTGGTCGATATAGGGATTGGGGATCTCGAACTGGTTGGTCTTGCTGCGATAGGACAGCGTCGAGCCGATGTAGAGGTCGCCAGCGCCCAGCATGGTATCGTAACCGACCGTCAGGCTGCCGGTGAGTTCCGGCGTATTCTGGATTTTCCTCGAGTCCGAAACCTCGGTGGGCGTGCCTCCGATATTGGTGACGTATTCGTCATATTGCGCATCGATGTAGCCCAGCGAACCGGACAGGCTGAAACCACCGGCGAAACGCGTGTTGGCTTCGAGTTCCAGTCCCTTGATGGTGGCCGCACCAGCGTTGGACACGACGCCGCAGAAGTTGGGCGCTCCGCCCACGGTGCAGGCAACCGAACCCGGAATCTGCACATCCTTGTAATCGGAATAGAATGCCGCAGCGGCCAGGTTGATCGGTCCGAGCGCGCCCTTGTAGCCGAGTTCGTAGCTGTCGACTTCTTCGGGGTTGAAGCTCAGGAAGGCGGCAATTTCGTCGTCGGACTGGATGCCGTCCGAATTCAGGTCGGGGGCATTGGAGCCGGCACCGCGCGGGTCGAAACCGCCACCCTTGAAGCCCTTGGAATAGCTCGCGTAGATGTTCTGGTCCGGCGTCGGCTTGAAGCTGACCGAGGCGCGCGGGGTAAATTTCTTGAACTTTTCCGAACCGTTGAAATCGGTGTCGGTCGCGATCAGGAAGCCTGCGTCGCCAAAAGTGCCCGGACCGCCGAGGATGTAGCTCTGCTTGGTGATGTCGGCCGAGCGTTGGTCCCAAGTGTAGCGACCGCCGACCGAGAGGCTGAGTTGGTCGGTAACGTCGAAGGTAAAGTCGCCGAAGATCGCCGAAGTCTCCGTATCCACCAGCGCCGCCGTGTAGCCGGTAAGCTGCGGGAGGAGTGCAGGCAGCGTCGTATAGAGACGCGATTCGAACAGCGTGTCTGCCTTGGCGTCGAGATAATAGAAGCCGAGCAGGCCGGTCAGCGGGCCGCCGTTGTCCCAGAGGACCTGGAATTCCTGGCTTAGCTGCTCGTTGTAATAGGCGCCCGGTACGTCGAGATCGATTGCTGGAAGGGCATCGAAATCGATCGGCGTTTCGGTGTCATCCTTGCGGAATGCCGAGATCGAGCGAAGCGTGACGGCATCGCCGATTTCCAGCTCTGCATGCAGCGAAAGGCCGTATGCCTCCACGAACTGTGCGGGATCGTTGATACCGCCGCGTGTGTCGAATTCGTTGTCGAGGATCGGAGCGCCCGAGACGAGTCCGGGAATGAGGCGGTGTCCACCGCGGGGATTGCTCTTGTCCTTTGTGTAGTCGCCCTGGATCCGGATGAAGCCGGGTTCGCCATATCCGCCAGCTTCCAGACTCAGGCGGGCCGCCCAGATATCCTTGTTGTAGTTTTCAAGGCCGGTCGTGAGATTGTCGCCGAAACCGCCGCGCGAAAGGCGGGCAAGCGATCCGCCGACACGGGCGATATCGCCCAAGGGCAGGGATGCGGTGACCACACCTTCGGCCTGGTCGTATGTGCCATAGGTCGCACGGGCCTTGAACGAGGGTTCGAGCGGCAGGCGCTTGGTCACATATTTGACCGCACCGCCGATGGTGTTGCGACCGTACAGCGTACCCTGCGGACCGCGCAGGACTTCGACCCGCTCGACATCGTATATGTCGAGGACCGCGGCCTGTGGTCGGTTGAGGTAGACATCGTCGAGATAGATGCCGACGCCCTGTTCAAACCCGGAGACCGGATCCTGCTGGCCGATCCCGCGGATGAAGGCGGAAAGCGTGGAATTGGTCGCGCGGCTCGATTCAAGCGTGACGTTCGGGACCGTCTGGCCGACATCGGTCAGGTCCAGCGCGCCGCTGCGTTCCAGCTGCTCTCCGCTCAGTGCTGTAACCGCGACAGGAACGTCGATCAGGCGCTCCTCCCGGCGGCGGGCCGTCACGATGATGACATCGCTTTCTTCGGCGTCCGGATCGGCAGGTGTTCCACTGTCGCTATCGGCGACGGTTTCCTGCGTGGATTGCGCGGCGGCGGGCAGTGCCCAGCAGACGGATGCGGTTCCGACCAGCAGTGCTGCAAGCGTACGCGTGGCGTGAAATTTCATCAAACTCCCTCCCGAAATATCTCTCTGCACCGCTCAATATTGAAAACTGAACCACCTTTCAAGTTTGTTCTTGCATTGCGTGGAAATCTTGGCCTAGCCATAAGCAGTGGAGGGGAGAATGATGGCCACGAACGCACCCGAAGTCGGCAAGAGCCCACGCACCGAAAGGGGGCGCAGGACCCTGCGCAAGTTGCTCGATGCGGCTGCGGGGGAGTTTGGCGACCTGGGATTTCACGAGGCTTCGATTAGCTCGATAACCCGGCGTGCAGGCGTCGCGCTCGGGACCTTCTACACCTATTTCGACAGCAAGGACGAAATCTTCCGCGCGCTGGTTGCCGATATGAGCGAGGCGGTGAAACATGCCGCACGCGAGGCAATCGAACCGGAAATGCCCGCGCTGGAAATCGAGCGCGCGGCACTTCAGGCCTTTCTCGAATTCGCTGCCGATCACAAGGAAGTCTACCGGATCATCGACGAGGCGGAATTCGTCGATCCCGACAGTTACCGCATGCACTATGAGACGGTGGGGCAACGTATCGTGGAGCGTCTCCAGCGCGGCGCTGCAGGCGGCGAGATGCGGGACGATCTCGGAGAGATCGAAGCATGGGCGCTGATGGGAATGAACGTCTTCCTGGGTTTGCGTTATGCAATCTGGCACCGTGATGGCGATCCCGATGCTGCCGCTGTCGCCAAGGCGGCCAATATCCTGTTGGAACGGGGTGTCGGTGCGGCCAGCAGATAGGAACGCTTACGTCTCCAAACCGTTGATACGGCAAAGGAGAATTTGACATGATCGGCAAGATTATCGGCGCCTATGCAGGCGACAAGCTCGCAAAACAGACCAGCGGCATCGGCGGTGCCAGCGGCGCTGCACTCGGCGTGGTGGCAGCAACGGCACTTCGCCGCCTTAGCCTGCCCGCTATGCTGGTGCTGGGCGCTGGCGGATACATCGCCAAGAAGCTCTACGAGCGCAATGAAGCGAAGAAGGATGGCACCCAGACCATCGTCAATGAAACTTCGGAGCCGACCAAGACTGCCGCAGCAGCCTGATCACAAGCTCTCGAAAACGAAAAGGGCCGCCTTTGAGGGCGGCCCTTTTTCTTCGTGCCATGGTGGGCGCGGCAAGGATTGAACTTGCGACCCCACCCGTGTGAAGGGTGTGCTCTACCACTGAGCTACGCGCCCGTCCTTGGGGCATTGCTGCCGGACAGGGGCGCGCCTTTACGCGGCGAATCGGGTCAATGCAAGCGCCTCAGTCGGCGAAGAACGAGACCATGCGAGCAAGGAAACCTTCGAGGCTGCGTCCTTGGTGAACGCTCGCGCTTTGCGTCGTTGGGCAAGCAAGGCAGTAGGCCTGAACGCCCTCGGACCCGAGCAGCCGCCGGGCATCTGCGAACATCGCAAGCGTAAGCGCCTGACGGTCGCCGGCAATCCGGGCGAAGACATCGCGGCCGCCCGCATCCTCGTCACCGATCAGCAGCTGGCGCAGGATCGTGTCGGCGGTACTGGCATCGTCGCCGAGATAGGCGGCCGACCACTCGCCTTCACCGAGTTCTGCCTGACCGGCGACCCAGGCGAGGGCTTCTTCCATGCCGCCATATTCATCGACCAGGCGCAACTGACGAGCGGTTCCGCCGTCCCAGACACGGCCTTGGCCGACACGGTCGACCTGCTCCATGGTCATCTGGCGCGACTTCGAGACGCGGCTGAGGAAATCGCGATAGCCGTTTTCGATGCTTGCCTGCAGGATCCGGTCCACTTCGGGTGTGAAACCGCCGATCATGTCGGGCTGACCCGAAAGCGGTCCCGTGCGCACGCCATCGCTCGTCACGCCTATGCTGGCGGCAGCATCCTCGAAGGTCGGGATCATGGCGAAAATGCCGATCGACCCGGTGATCGTTTCGGGTTCGGCAAAGATACGGTCGGCTGGCGTCGCGACCCAGTAACCGCCGCTCGCCGCGACATTGGCCATCGACACGGCCACGGGAATATCGCGCGCCTTGTGTCGCAGGATGGCGTTGCGGATTTCTTCCGAGGCGAGCGCCGAACCGCCGGGCGAATCCACGCGAACCACGAGGCCGGCGAACTCTTCGTCCAAGGCTTCGTCCAGAAGGTCGGCGATGCGCGTACCACCGGCCGTACCGGGGCCGGCATCGCCGTCCACGATATTCCCGGCAATCGTGACGACACCGATCTTCTTGCCGTCGGTGGGCCAAGGATTGGCTTCCAGCCAGGCAGTAAGCGGCGTCGAGGGATAGGCGCCGGGCGCATCGTCCCAGTCGTCCTCGCCGACGATTTCGGCAACCCGCTCGCCGAACTGGGTGCGAGTGCCGAGCTTGTCGACGAGCCCTGCATTCCTGGCAGCCGTGGCGAAATCGCCGTTTGCCGTTTCGACCCAGCCGACCGGGTCCTTGATCAGCAATTCCAGGTCGGCTGCCGGGCGGGCCTTCTTCACATTGGCCTGCCATTCCTCCCACAGCGCGCCGTAAAGTGCGGCCGCATTCTCGCGTGCCGGATCCGACATGCCGGTTTCGGTGAAGGGTTCGACGGCGCTCTTGTAGGTGCCGACCTTGTAGACGCGGGCGTTCACCTTGAGCTTGTCGAGGAGGCCGGCGAAATAGAGGCGATTGCCGCCGGGGCCAGCAACAAACGCGCCGCCCATCGGATCGACCCAGACCTCGCTCGCATGGGCGGCAAGGAAGACGCCGTCATCGGCATAGGCGGTGGCATAGGTCAGCACCGGCTTGTCTGCAGCGCGCACGCGGTCGAGCGCTTCACCCACTTCGGCGAGGTGGACCTGGCCTGCGCCAAGGAAGCGATCGAGATCGAGGACGACGGCGGTGATCCGCTTGTCCTTTGCGGCCGCGTCGATCGCACGCACGAGATCGCGGGACTGGTACTCGCCGATGGGCGCAGTTCCCGACAGCAGGGCCGCGAAGGGGTCGACCGGTGTACGCTCCTCGACGATCACGCCGTCGAGTTCCAGCAACAGCGCTCCGTCGCGCACCTGCGCCGGGCTGGGCCGGGCCGAAAGAATGCTGAACAGCAGAGCGAAAAACAGCAACATGAACAAAAGGACGAGGCCGTCCTTGATGCCGACCAGCAAACGCCAGACCTTGCCCGCAAAATGCATTTGGATACGTCCCCTAATCCTGTCTCCCTCCAGACCTAGGCGAGCGCGGGGCGAAGTGCCACAGGAATATGCTTGAGGGTGCGATAGGTCTCGACTAAGGGCGTGGCTTTAATGACACGATCGGACACATCGCCCCATGCGGCCCGCTATCCAGCGGGTGCGCAGGCCTTTCCGCACCGCGACCTGCTCGGCATCGGCCAGCTGGAGCGGCACGAAATCCTGTTCCTGCTCGACGAGGCGGAACAATGGGTCGACCTCAATCGCCAGCGGACCAAGCATGTCGATGCGCTGGCGGGTCTCACGATCATCAATGCCTTCTTCGAAAACTCCACCCGCACGCTGTTGAGCTTCGAGATCGCGGGCAAGCGGCTGGGCGCGGACGTGGTCAACATGCACGCCGCCACCTCGAGCGTGAAGAAGGGTGAGACGCTGATCGATACGGCCATAACGCTCAATGCCATGCGCGCCGATGCCATCGTGATCCGCCACGGATCGAGCGGGGCGACCGGCCTCATCGCGGACAAGGTCGATTGCCCCGTGCTCAATGCGGGCGACGGGCAGCACGAACACCCCACGCAGGCACTGCTCGATGCGCTGGCGCTGCGCCATGCGCTGCGTGAGCGCGGCGAGAATGGCGACGACTTCACCGGCCGCACCATCGTAATCTGCGGAGATATCCTGCACAGCCGGGTGGCGCGCTCGAACCTGCTCTGCCTACAGGCGCTTGGGGCGACCGTGCGGCTTTGCGCACCGCCCGCTCTGATGCCGACGGGAATCGAGATCATGGGCGCAGAGGTCTTCCACGATTTCGACGCCGCGCTCGAAGGGGCGGATGTGGTGATGATGCTGCGCCTGCAGACCGAGCGGATGAGCGGCCAGTTCATTCCCTCGGCGCGCGAATACCACCACCTCTACGGCCTGACCAAGGCGCGGCTCGACAAGGCGGGTGACGATACGCTCGTAATGCATCCCGGCCCGATGAACCGAGGAGTAGAGATCGACAGCGAGGTGGCCGACATGATCGACCGCTCGATCATTACCCGTCAGGTCGAGATGGGAGTGGCCATACGTATGGCCTGCCTCGATGTGCTGACCCGTCGCGGTCGCGGGGTCGAGGGTTGGGGAGACGCGGCATGAAGCAGGCAAGTCCCGTCACTCTAACCAACGCGCGACTGGTGACCCCCGAAGGCGTTCGCGAGAGTTCGCTGCGGATGGAAGGCGGCCGCATCGGCTCCATCGGTTGGGATCAAGGCGAGGGTGAGACCGTCGATGCAAAGGGCAAGCTGCTTGCGCCCGGTCTCGTCGATCTGGGCGTTTTTGCAGTCGACAAGCCGGCGTTCCACTTCGGCGGAATTACCCGCGCCGCGCTGATGCCCGACCAGTCGCCCCCGCTCGACCTGCCGAGCCGCGTTTCCTACATTTCCAAGAGCGGCAAGCCCGATTTCTGGGTCCATCCGCTCGCGGCCGCGACGCGCGGCCTGGAAGGCCGCGAGATTGCCGAGATCGCACTCATGCGCGAAGCGGGTGCCAGGGGCATCGCCACAGGCCGCAAGTGGATTTCCGACAGCGGCGTCATGCTGCGGCTTCTCCAATATGCCGCCATGCTCGACATGCCGGTCATTACGCATGCCGAGGACGCGGCGCTGGTCGGCGATGCCGTCGCGACGGCGGGCGAATACGCCACCCGCCGCGGCTTGCCGAGCGCTCCGGCGGAAGCCGAAGCCATCGCTATCGCCCGCGACCTCGCGCTGGCGGACATGGCGGGCGCGCGCATTCATTTCCGGCAGGTCACGACGCGTGCCGGGCTCGCCATGATCCGCGTCGCAAAAGCGCAGGGGCAGCAGGTCACCGCCGGCGTGACGCCTGCGCATTTCATGCTCTCGGACCTCGCCACCGCCGATTTCCGTACCTTCGCGCGGCTTTCGCCGCCGCTCCGCAGCGAAGATGACCGGCAGGCCGTACGCGAAGCGATCGCCGACGGAACAATCGACGTGGTTTCCAGCGGACACGATCCCCGCGGACCTGAAGACAAGCGCCTGCCATTCGCCGATGCCGAGCCTGGAATGGCGGGGGCGGAGACGCTGTTGGCCATGGTGCTTGCGCTGGTGCTCGACGATGTGATCGACCTGCCGCGCGCGTTCGAACTGGTCGCGACCAATCCGGCCAAGCTGCTTGGTGTCGAGGCCGGCGCGCTGGTCGAGGGATATGAGGCCGACCTCGCTCTGATCGATCCCGACAAGCCCTGGATCATCCAGAGCGCCAGGATGGCAGCCACTGCCGGGAATACACCCTTCGACGGGCAGCCCACGCAAGGCCGCGTCCTGGCCCTGTGGAAGGGCGGGGTGCCGGTCGATCTCTAGCAGATAAGAAAAGGCCCCTTCCGGACGGATCCGGAAGAGGCCCGAGGCTCGGTGGTATTGGTTGTCGCGCCTGTTAGCGCGCTGCGACCCTTACGGTACCGTTTTCAAGAGCACCCGGAAGCGGGTTGCTCTGGGCGTAGGCGATGCAGCCGCCGCCCTTGCCCTTGACGCTCGAGCACATGGCACTGGCACTGTCCTTGGCATAATTGGCTGCCGCGACGCGGAAGTAGAGCTTGCCGTTCACGCGGGCCTTGCTGATCACGCGCTCTGCATCGGCGAGTTCGGGATACATGACCTGGAACTGGCGCCAGCCTTCGAGCGCGTCTTCCATCGAGAAGTACGAGCCGAGCTGGATGTTGTAATCGCCGCTGGCGAGGTTGAGGCGCGGAGCCGGAGCTGCCTTCGGGGCAGGCTTCGCAGCAGCCACCGGTGCCTGTGCTACACGCGGTGCCGGCTTGGCAGCAGGTGTGGTTTCCTCGGGCAGGGCAGCCACGATGACCGCGCGCGGTGCATCGCTTTCGGCAATATCGCCACGCTCATTGATGAACGGATCATCGAAAACCACGCGCTCGATCGGGGCGCTCGGCTCTTCGTCTGCGACGGCGAATTCGACCACCGGTTCTTCAACCTGCGGCAGTTCGTCGATATTTTCAGCCGCGAGCATTTGGGTGCTCGGGTTGTTCGACAGCGCGAGCTGTGCAGGCTGGCCCTGGTCGGCAACGATGTCGACCTTGAGCAGGTTGGCGACACGGTGACGGTACAGTTCGGGCTGTGCCAGTGCACCCCATTCGGACATGCGTTCGCCGACCTTGTCCGCCGGAACGTCTTCGGCAACCATCAGGCGCGCTTCGCGCCACTGGCCGCTCATCGCATAAGCATAGGCCAGGTTCTGGCGGGTCTTGGCGGTGTTGTTGCCGCTGCGGATCGCATTCGAGAGGACATGCACGCCGCGCTGCGGCTGACCGGCGAGCGCAATCGCGAGACCGAAATCGGCTTCGTCGATGGCGGCTTCATGCTTCTCGAGCGTGTAGATCGCGGCAGCGCGGTCGCCCATGCCGGTATAGGCAAGTGCGAGGCTGACTGCGGTGCGCGGCGAATTGTCGCCGAGCTGGATCGCATCTTCGAAGGTCTGCGCGGCCGACGCGAAACGACCCGCTTCGAGATAGGCATTGCCCAGCAGAGTGCGCGTATAAGCATCGCGAGGCGTGGCGAGAACGGCGGCTTCGGCATGGGTCACGGCCTTGTCGGCCTTGCCCTTGGCGAGCGCGGTTTCGGCCTTGCCTGCCGAGTGGGCAGCGGTGGGTGCAACCTTGCCGGTGCAGCCCGCCAGTGCCGTGGTCGCCAGCGCCGTCGAAACGGCCAGCCTGATCAGAGTGGTGTTCCTGGTCTTCATTTTCTTACCCCTCAAAAGGCGATCCCACGTCCTTGAAGATTCAATTCGGTCGCTTCTGCACTTGTGCAGCAAGCATGGCGATTTCCGGCATTTCGGCCAGCAGGCCGTCGAGAGCATCGGTAACCAGCTGCTGGGCGCTGCTGCCGCGAACGGTGCAGGCCAGGCGCAGCATCAGGTGACGCTCCGGATCAAGACGCAGCGTGAAGGCTGCACGCTTGCCCTTGGCCGCCGCTTTCGAGCGGGCCGGGGCAGGCTTGATGGCTTTGGGAAGGACGACCGGCGCTTCGTATTCCTCGAAGTCTTCCTCGTCGTCTTCGTTATCGGCTGCGAACGGGGCCTTACCTTCGAGGCGATCGGCAATCCGGTCGAGCGATTCGCGAACTTGGTTCTGTCCGCCAGTGCTGTCCTTGCTCTGGAGCGGGTTGATCGAAACCACGCGGGCCGAGGTATCATCCTCTTCTTCCGCGTCGTAATCGTCGCGCTCGTCGATCGGGGGCAGGGCGGGCTTCTTGATCAGGCCCGATTCGGCAAGCGAGGCCGAGTTGGCGCTGCGTACGGGCGCCTGCACCTGCTCTGCCTGCTGGGCGGGAGCATCCTCGCCCATGTCGTTCCATCCCAGGTCCTCGAGATTGGCCGCAGCAGCCACGCCATCGACGGGGCCGAGCACTGCCGACTGCGGACGCATGGCAGGCTTCGCGCCGCCCTTGCGTGCAAGCAGGGTAGAGGAGAGAGATGCGAAATTGGCGTCTGACATCCGGCTGGCCTTTCGCCTGTCCTAAAAGCTACTCTTACTGTGCGACGCGGCGACCGAAGCCACCGGCCGGGCGATGCATTCCGGGCTGCTGGTGCGTAGCGGCCTGCTGGTTCGGCGCAGCGAACACAGTGCGGCGGAACTGCTTTTCCAGGCGGTCCGAAATGTATTTCCAGAGAGCTGTGACCTCGGCTGCCGAGCGGCTTTCCGGGTCGACCTCCATCACCGTGCGGCCGTCGATCATCGAGGCGGCGAAATCGGTGCGGTGGTGAAGCGTGATCGGGGCGACCGTACCGTGCTGCGAGAGCGCGACGGCGGCTTCCGAAGTGATCTTGGCCTTGGGTGTTGCCGCGTTGACCACGAAGATCAGCGACTTGCCGGCGCGTTCGCACAGGTCGACCGTCGCACCGACGGCACGAAGATCGTGCGGGCTCGGGCGGGTCGGAACCACGATCAGCTCGGCAACCGAGATGACCGACTGGATCGCCATGGTGATTGCGGGCGGCGTATCGATGACCGCAAGCTTGAAGCCCTGCTGGCGCAGGATCGCAAGGTCGGCCGCAAGCCGTGCAACGGTGGTCTGGGCGAAGGCGGGCAATTCCGCTTCACGTTCGTTCCACCAGTCGGCGAGCGACCCCTGCGGGTCGATGTCGATCAGGACGACCGGGCCAGCGCCCGCTCGCTGGGCCTGAACGGCCAGATGTCCGGAGAGCGTGGTTTTACCCGATCCGCCCTTCTGCGATGCCAAAGCCAGTACACGCAAGGCTAGGTCCCCCTATTAGCGCCTGTATCCATACTCATGCCGCTTGTTGTCGCGGCGGTCTCGAACTGGGGGATCGCAGACTACCCCTAATTTAGGGTTAACACCGCGAAACTTTTGAACCCTAAGGTGAGTGGGCAAGGGGCCTCATTGCCCGTTTTCCACGCCCCGTTTGCGGTTGGCGATCCCGTCAACTGCGAAGTCCAAAGCTGTTGGTTTCTTATTGCCAGCTATGGGCCTTCGCTTTCGAGACGCTAGGTGTGCCACGACAAAGCTAAGGAAGTATGGACGAGCCGATGAGCGCAGGCGTCGAGGATAATGCGGGAACTTCCGATGGCCCGCAGCCTGTTGCACTGGCGGGCGGCCGAATTGCGAGCCTCGATTTTGTCCGCGGTATCGCGGTGATGGGCATCCTCGTCGCCAATATCGTTTCGATGGGCCAGCCGCAGACCGCCTATCCCTATCCCGGCGCGTTCACTTCGGGCCATTCGCCGGCAGAGGACTGGATGTGGGTGTCCCAGCTGGTGCTGATCGACGGCAAGATGCGCGGACTTTTCACGATTCTGTTCGGTGCCGGGCTCTATCTCTTCATGGAGAAAGTATGGGAGAAAGGTGCCACGCGCCTGCTGCAGGTGCGTCGGCTCCTGTGGCTCGGCCTCTTCGGGCTGCTTCACTATTACCTGCTGTGGCAGGGCGACATCCTGTTCGCCTATGCGGTGAGCGGGCTGATCGCGGTGCTGTTCTGCCTCGACCTGGCGCCGCGCCAGCAGCTCGTCCTGGGGCTCCTCGGGTATGTCTGCGGGGTGCTGTTCTATGGCCTGTCGACCATATTCATGCAGCAGATGGCCGACGGGCCCGTACCGGATAATGCGATGCAGGCCGAAACGCGCGCCGCGTTTGTCGAAATGGCCGAGGCCGACATCGCTGACGGCCAGCTTGAGACCGCGATCAGGCAAGACGGTAGCTATGGCGAACTGGTTGCGCATGTCTTCAAGGAACACGGGCGTGACCCATTCTACGAAATTCTCAATTTTCCATTCGAGACACTGCCTTTGATGCTCATCGGCATGGCCCTGTACCGAACCGGGTTCTTCAACGGGGGTTTTGAGCGAAGGACGATGCTGCGGTACGGTTTGTTTGCAATACTCGGCGGAGGTGCGCTCACCCTCTGGATCGGGCTCGCAACGAAGGCTGCGGGTCTCACATATTACGGGACCTATGCCGCATTGGTCGGCTGGAACATGATACCGCAATTGATGATGACCCTGGGCTATCTCGCGCTCCTCGTCGCCTTTGCGCCGCGTGCCGGGGGATGGCTCGGCGCGCGGGTTTCCGCAGCGGGACGGGCCGCCTTTACCAACTATCTCGGGACTTCGCTCATCATGCTGCTGGTGTTCGGCAACTGGGGCCTCGACCTGTTCGGACAGTTTGGCCGGACAGAGCTTTATATGACCGTGATTGCGACATGGGCGGTAATGCTCGGATGGTCTAAGCCATGGCTAGATCGCTACCGCTATGGCCCGCTCGAATGGCTTTGGCGGTGCCTGACCTACGGCCGCCTGTTCGAACTCCGTCGCTGATTCCTTGCTATTGAGAATAATTCGCATTACATCTGCTTTTGCGAATCACTCGCAAAGGAGCTAGAAGCGCATGTACGTCTGCATCTGCAACGCCATTAGGGAAAACGAGCTGCGCAATGTCGCGCGCCGGTGCCCCGGCGATGCCGAGGCTTGCTATGCCGCGCTGGGCAAGCGCCCTTCCTGCGGCACCTGCCTGGATGACGCCGAGGACATCATCTTCGAAGAGCGTGAAATGGCGTTCGAGCCGACCAGCGTCGCCGCCTAGTTTTCGCTACTGAAAATCGCTCGCAACTGGCGGAATTCCGCGGTTTTTCTCGCTCTCTGCCCTTGCCGCCTACTGTGTCGGAGCGCATAAGGCGGCGACTCGAATTGCAGCGGAGACAGCAAGCCATGAAGGGCGATCCCAAGGTCATCGAATTCCTCAACAAGGCGCTCACCAACGAGCTGACCGCGATCAACCAGTACTGGCTGCACTACCGCGTCCTCAACGATTGGGGTGTTACCAAGCTCGCCGAATACGAGCGGCACGAGAGCATCGATGAGATGAAGCATGCCGATGTTCTGGCGGAACGTGTGCTGTTCCTTGGCGGACTTCCCAACTTTCAGGCGATCCACAAGCTGAAGGTGGGCGAAACGGTCGAGGAAATCCTCAGGGCCGACCTGGCGGTCGAGATGGAAGCTATCCCGCTATTGAAGGATGCGATCGCGCATTGCGAAGAGGTCCGCGACTACACCAGCCGCGAGATCTTCGAGCGCATCCTCGAAAGCGAGGAAGAGCATGTCGATTTCCTCGAAACGCAGTTCGACATGATCGAGCGGATGGGATTGCAGAATTACGTCCAGCTCCAGTCGAAACCGGCGGGCGAGGGCGAGGAGGGCTAGCCACGGGGCTGGTCGGGTACGATCTCCCAGAATGTCGCGTGATCGCCGCCGTGCTTGGTCAAGCGGCCAAGACGGCGTTCGCCATCCCACAATTCGGCGCTTCCTCTTTCGACATTGATGTCAGCAATCGCGAGGGCCGTGTGGACATCGATTGCGCCCATCCTCACGACATCCCCATGGACCGAGTGGCGCAGTTCCAAAGCAAGCTGAAGTCGCGTCATCGAAGTTCTCCTCATGCCTGGAAACAAAGTGCGCAGCGATATCTGAACGCCAGATAACCGCATTCCTGCGGTCTTACCGTAGGGTCGTCTTGTCGCGGTAAGGTCCAGATATTGCGGCAAAGCGTGTCGTCCGACACTGCCTTTCACCGCGCTCGCGCCCGTTTCGCGACACGCAATTGCCATTGACTCCCTGTTCGCGAGGGCGCAGCCAAGGGGGACCAGGGCGGGATTTCAAGATGGATCGCACCTTCCCGGTATCGTGGGTCGTTAGCACCAACGAATTGGGGGACTGCATATGAAGACCATTCTGAAATACGCCGGACTGGCAGCGGCAGCTGCTGTTATGACCACTTCCACCTCGGCGAATGCGCAATTGCGCGTTTGGGAAGATTACACACCTGCGGAGAACGTTGTCGAACTGACCTACGTCAAGGTCGATGAGGGGCAGCTCGACACCTATCTCGAAGGCCTCAAACAGACGTGGGTGCAGGCACACGAGGTCAACAAGACGCTCGGCACCGTGGAAAGCTACGGCATCTATACGGTTCCTTACGGCTCCAACGAGGTGAACCTCGTGCTCCGGGTGACATATCCGAACATGGCCGCGCTCAATACGAGCAAGGAGCAATACGACCGGTTCATGGATGCCTGGGGCAACGCCAACCAAGAAAACAGCACCCGCACCGTTCGCGAGGTCTATAACAATATCCGCAAGATCAAGGGCACCTACCTGCTCCGCGGCCTGACCATCGATCTCGACTGATCCGTCCGAGAGCAATACGCGGGGGCGATGAGTAGCTCATCGCCCCCGCCAAGCGTCTAGAGCCTGTCCATCGACAGCCAGCCTGTGTCGCCCTGCCAGATTTCTTCCAGCTTCGCCTTGGCGGCCCGGGCCTCCATCCGGTTGCCCGCTGCAGCCTGCGCCTTCGACAATCCATAGAGCGCCCAGCCATTGTTTGGCGCCTGAAAGAGCGCCTTGCGGAAGGCGGCCACGGCCTCCTCGTGCCGGCCAAGCTTGTAGAGGGCAGCCCCACGCGATTGCGCGATCGGGTAATACCAGAAAGGCGGTTCGGAATAGGGGATGGTCGCCTCAATGCTTTCCGCCAGTTCGAAGTAGCGAACGGCGGAGGCTGCGTCGCCATTGGCCAGTGCGAGTCGTCCGCGCGCGGCGGCCGAAGCCAGCTTGACGAGATCGGGTGCGGGGAAAAACTGCTCGGTCATAGCGACCACGCCGGGCGCATCGACCATTCCATCGATCTCGGCAATAGTCGCCTCGGCGCTGGCTGTGTCGCCCGCCAGTGCATGGCCGACCGAGCGGGCATAGAGCCGCATAGCATCGACATAGGCGAGTTCCGATTTCTCGCGCGTCAGCCCCAGGATGGCTTGTGGCGAACCCGTTTGCGCCAGCGCGAAATGCGGCGCTGCATGGATCGCCTGCACCCAGGCCAGCTCCTTGGCGACATCGGCGTCGAGGATGGCCTCGAGCCGCGCCGTTTCGCTCGCCACTGCGCCCAGATTTCCGACCATCTGCGCGCTGGTCAGCAGGAAGTGGACGTTGTGCGGATAGTAGCCGTAGCGATAGAGCGCATCCTGCGGTGCGCTGGCGAGATAGGCCTCGTCGGCACGCGCGGCGGCGATGTTCGCCTCCATCGAATCCGAATAGCGCCCGATCCGATAGTAGATATGTGCGGGCATATGGACGAGGTGTCCAAGTGCGCGAGGGCCGCTCCGGTTGAGCTCGTCGGCGGCTGCTTCGGCACGGCTCGGGTCGGGTCCGTTTTCGAGCAGGTGGATGAGCAGGTGCGAGGCCTGCGGATGCTGCGGATTGCGCGCCAGCACCGTCTCGATGCGTCCGACCGCCTCGCCGATGCGTGGCTGGGGTTGCTTATCCTCGGTCCAGTAGTTCCACGGCGTGGTGTTCATCGCCGCTTCGGCTGCGAGGATTTGCAGATCGTCGTTACCCGAATTGGCATTGGCGAGCGCGGCCATGGCATCGGCATATTGCGCGTCGAGTGCGGCACGGTTGCCATCTGCCGAGTAGCGCTGGCGCTGCGCAGCGATGATGGCGCGCTCGGTTGCGCTGGCATCGGCGGCAAGCTCGGTCGCGCGGTCGAGCGCGGCAAGCGCATCGCGGTTGGCCTGCGCGTCCATCCCGGCATTGATGTTCGGCCCGTTGGCAAGCGCCACGCCCCACCAGCACATTGCGCAGTCGGGAGCGAGGCGGGCGGCTTCGCGGAAGCTGCGGATGGCGGCCTTGTGGTTGAAGCCGTAGGTCAAAGCGAGGCCTTGGTCGAAATAGCTTCGTGCCTCGCCGGTCAGGCCCGTGGCGGGGATGTCAAAGCGCCCGGTATTGCCGATAAGGCCGATGCTGGCGGACATGGCGAGCTGGCTTGCGCCATAGGTTTCGGCGAGCGCGAGCCGCTTGTCGAGCGCGTCGGCCCCGGTGAAGAAGCCGCGGCAGGCGTTGCGGCCGGGCAGAGTCGGATCGAGCGCCGCGAGCTGGGCATCGCTCAGCGCGGCGGATGTCGGCGTGGACATCGAACCTGAAAGGGCGAGGGGGGTAGCAAGGGCAAGGCCCAGAGTGGCTGTGGTTTTCATGGTCGGTCTCCGTGGGCGACCCATGAAACGGCTGTTTTCTTTTGGTCTTAGCAGCCCGTGTACGAGTCGGCCAAATCAGGGGCCATACTTGCGCTCTTCCATCCGTTCACGGTTACGCCGTGCTGCCACGCGCGTTTCGAGTAGGAAAGAGGCAAGGCCAGCCATCAGCAGGCCCATCGTCAGGACCCAGGTGAAAGCCACCAGCGTGCCGAGGGGGGCTTTCACGAAAGCGCTCACGAACAGCAGCATGATGACGATGCTAATGGTGAAAGCTGCCGCCGTGCTCAGCATCACCGCACGCTGCGCATGGATGCGGCGCTTTTCCAGCGCGGGCAGTTCGACGAGCAGCTCGTTGGCCTCGTCTTCCTTGGTCGCCTTGAGGATCTTCTCGATCTTGTTTGCGACCCAGATCAGCCGGTTGGTCATCACGTTCATGACCGCGCCGATGCCCGCCAGCAGGAAGGCGGGAGCCATCGACAATTGCACCACGTTCTGCACGCGGATCGAGGAGCTGGTGCGTTCGAGCAGCTCGAAACCGGGTATCACCAGCAGCAGGTCAATCACGGCCCTGACCGCCGCTGAACTTGCCGCCGCCGCCGCGATTGGCGTCATAGGGGTTCTTCGGGCTTTTCAGCACCACGCGCACCGGCACGGCATCGAAGCCGAGCTTGGCGCGGATGCCGTTGACGAGATAGCGCTCGTAGCTCTTGGGCAGGTCGTCCAGCCGCGTGCCGAAGACCACGAAACGCGGCGGGCGGGTGCTCGCCTGCGTGATGTAGCGCAGCTTGATCCGGCGACCGCCGGGCGCGGGCGGCGGGTTGGCGGCAAGCGCGTCGTCGAACCAGCGGTTGAGCGCAGCGGTCGGCACGCGGCGGCTCCACGCCTCGCGGATTTCGAAGGCGGCCGACAGCATGGTGTCGAGGCCCTTGCCGGTCTTGGCCGATACGGCGAACAGCGGCACGCCGCGGACCTGGCTGAGGCCTTCATTCAATGCTTCGCGGATGCCGTTGAAAAGCGAGGAGGCGTTCTCGGCGATGTCCCACTTGTTGATGGCGACCATCAGCGCGCGGCCTTCCTCCAGCACCTGCGAAGCGATCTTGAGGTCCTGGTGTTCGAGCCCCTTGGTCGCATCGAGCAGCAGCACCACGACTTCGGCGAAGTCGATCGCGCGCTTCGCATCGGCGACCGATAGCTTCTCCAGCTTCTCGGTGACCTTGGCGCGTTTGCGCATGCCGGCGGTGTCGATCAGGCGGATCTCGCGCTGTTCGTTCGCCTTGGGATCGAACCATTCCCAGTCGACCGCGATGGAATCGCGCGTGATGCCGGCTTCCGGACCGGTCAGCAGGCGGTCTTCACCGAGCAGTCGGTTGATGAGCGTCGACTTGCCCGCATTGGGCCGACCGACAATGGCGAGCTTGAGCGGACCGGACAGGTCTTCCTCGTCCAGCTCGGCCTCAAGTTCGGCAGCGGCTTCGGCCGCTTCCGATTTTGCGCCGATTATCGGCCACAATCCGCTGAACAGGTCGGCAATGCCTTCGCCGTGCTCGGCGCTGATGCCCATGGGTTCGCCTAGGCCGAGGCTGTAGCTCTCGAGGATGCCCGGCTCGGCGGCCCTGCCTTCAGCCTTGTTGCACACCAGCACGACCGGCACGTCCTGCCCACGCAGCCAGCGGCCTATTTCCTCGTCGAGCGGGGTCAGCCCGGCACGCGCATCGACCACGAACAGCGCGGCATCCGCGCCTTCGAGGCTGACTTCGGTCTGCTTGCGCATCCGGCCGGGCAGGCTGTCGGGGTCTTCGTCTTCCCAGCCTGCCGTATCGACGATGGTGAATTCCAGCCCCGCGATCTCTGCATCGCCCATGCGGCGGTCGCGTGTCACCCCCGGCTGGTCGTCGACCAGCGCGAGCTTCTTGCCGACGAGCCTGTTGAACAGCGTCGACTTGCCGACGTTGGGCCGGCCGATGATGATGACGGTGGGTTTCTGGGTCGAGGTCATGGTGTGGTTTCCGGCCCCGCAGGTGGGGGACAAGCACTGCTTTGGCAAGCGTTGAAGGCGCGTCCTACAGGATGGAACAGATGGAACACGGTCTTGGGAATAAAAATGCCGCCGGGCGAGACACTCGCTCCGGCGGCGGAATTGTGCGGTTTCGGGCGGTTGGGCTGGCGCATTCTGCCGGTCCTGCCACGCCTCGGCCAGAGTAGGAAAGCCGCGATCAGTCGGCCTTGGCGACCGGCGGGTTTTCGCCCAGGTCTTCGAACCAGGCTTCGACCGGGCCGTTCAGTTTCAGCGTCAGCGGATTGCCCTTGCGGTCGACCGTCTTGCCCGCCTGCACGCGCACCCAGCCTTCGGGAATGTTGTATTCCTCGATATCGGTACGGGTACGGCCCTTGAACCGGATGCCCACGCCGCGTTCGAGCACGCTCACGTCGAAATGATCGCTCTTCGGGTTCACCGAAAGCTGCATCGGCGGGGTCTGGGGCTTGTCGTCGGACTTGGTATCTTCGCTCATGGCGCGCGCCTTTACTTGCCATCGGCCCCAGCGACAAGCTCAATCGGGCGGCAGGGTGGTCGCCGCATCGAGCGCCTGCTCGCCTTCGCCCTCGCGTCCGCCGTCCATGGCCGGGCGCAATGCCTCTTCGGTCTCGATATCGATTTCGTCGGGCTCGGTCCGATCGGCCAGCACGTCGCCCTCGGTTTCGCCTTCGGCTTCCATTTCGGCAGCGGTCTTGGGCTTTACATCGGGGTCGATCACCGGCGGCGTTGCGGGCGGCACCTTGGGAGTTTCATAGTCGCTCATCGTCGCGATCCTTTCGCCCGATCAACGCCTCGGCGCGAAAGGGTGTTCCTTGGACCTTCGCCACGCTTGCCCTTTTCGCCGCATCCGACTAGAGGCACGCGCCTATATGCGCGGCGGGTCCCCGTCGGCGCAGCCTCGCTTTTGCGGTTTGCGGGCGTGGCGGAATTGGTAGACGCGCTGGTTTTAGGTACCAGTATCGAAAGATGTGGGGGTTCGAGTCCCTTCGCCCGCACCATTTCCGCTCCTGTCGCAGGCCTCTCGATCAGACAGACAGTAAACTTACGAGTTCCGACCCCATGCAGATCAAAGAAACCACCAACGAAGGCCTCAAGCGGGCCTATGCGATCACCATTCCGGCCAAGGAAATCGATGCCCGCATCGATTCGGAAATCAAGAAGATCGCCCCGCAGGTGAAGATGCCCGGCTTCCGCCCCGGCAAGGTCCCGGCGAACCTGGTACGAAAGATGCATGGCGAGCAGCTGCACGCCGAAGCGGTCAATTCGATGATTCGCGAATCGGTCGACAAGACCATGGCCGACAACAAGCTGAAGCCGGCGATGCAGCCCAAGGTCGAACTCGGCGAAGGTTACGAGGAAGGCAAGGACGCCAGCCTCACCATCGAACTTGAAGTGTTGCCCGAAGTCGAAGCTCCGGCCACCGACGACATCAAGATCGAGCGCCTGACCGTTCCCGTGTCCGACGAGGAGGTCATGGACGCGATCGGCAAGCTTGCCGAGAACAACAAGAGCTACAAGGACGCCGCCAAGACCAAGAAGGCTGCAGACGGCGACCAGCTGATCATCGATTTCGTCGGCCGTGTGGACGGCGAGGAATTCGAAGGCGGCAAGGCCGAAGACGCGGCGCTGGTGCTGGGTTCGGGCATGTTCATCCCCGGCTTCGAAGACCAGCTCGTCGGCGTGAAGACCGGCGATGCCAAGACCATCGAAGTGACCTTCCCCGAAGATTATCAGGCGACCCATCTCGCCGGCAAGAAGGCCGAATTCGACGTCACCGTGAAGCAGGTGAAGGTCGAGGGCGACACCAAGCTGGACGACGATTTCGCCAAGAACTTCGGCCTCGACGGTATCGACAAGCTGAAGGAACTGCTGCGCGGCCAACTCGAGCAGGAAACTGCTGGCCTCACCCGCACGCAGATGAAGCGCTCGCTGCTCGACCAGCTGGCAGCCGGCCATGACTTCGCTGTGCCGCAGGGCATGGTCGATGCGGAATTCGACGCCATCTGGACCCAGCTCCAGCAGGAAGCGGCTCGTTCGGAAAACCCCGAAGAGATGCTCAAGGAAATGGACGCCGAGAAGGACGACTACCGTTCGATCGCCGAACGCCGCGTGCGCCTCGGCCTGCTGCTGTCGGAAATCGGCCAGGCGAACAATGTCCAGGTGACCTCGCAGGAAATGAGCATGCTGATCCAGCAGGCCGCCCAGCAGTATCGCCCCGAAGATCGCGAACGGTTCATGCAGTACATCCAGCAGGAGCCGATGGCTGCTGCCCAGCTGCGCGCGCCGCTCTATGAAGACAAGGTCGTCGACTTCCTGTTCGACAAGGCCGAAATCACCGATCGCGAAGTGACTCGCGAGGAACTCGAAGCTGCGATCGAAGCGGAAGAGACCGAAGAGCCGAAGAAGGCCGCCAAGAAAAAGGCCCCGGCCAAGAAGGCAGCTGCTAAGAAGGCTCCGGCGAAGAAGGCTGACGAGAAGAAGCCTGCTGCCAAGAAGGCTGCCGCCAAGACCGAAGAAAAGAAGCCTACCGCCAAGAAGGCCGCTCCGAAGAAGGCCGCGGCCAAGTCGGACGACAAGAAGCCCGCTGCGAAGAAGGCTCCGGCCAAGAAGGCTGCCGCCAAGAAGAAGTAAGCGGTCGGCTTCGGCCAGACATCACAAGGGCGGCGGGAGCGATCCCGTCGCCCTTTTTGCTGCGCTCGATCAGGCCTTGTCGCTGGGGGTTGCGCCCTTTCGCGAACCGGCGGGCCGATGAGATGGCAGATCTTCAACTTCGCCGTGATGGATGTGCGCCCGCACGCGCTCGACATGGCGAATCAGCGGTCCGGCCACGATGCCGTGGACAATGATCGACAAGAGGATCGCGAAACTCGCGGTAGCCCACAGCACGTCCAGCCCCTCGAACTGACCATGGTTCTGGCCGTAGGCGAGGTAATAGATCGAGCCCATCCCGCGCACACCGAGGAATGCGACCGCTGCCTTGCCTATGAGCGGGAGGCCGCAGAAGCTTTCCGACACCAGGCCGGCCAGCGGGCGGATTATAAACACCAGCGCGATGCCGACCAGCGCGGCAGGCCAGGTCAACGCATCGAGCACACCGCTTGCCAGCATCGCGCCGAAACCGAATAGCACAGCCACGAGCACGATCTGTTCGATCTGGTCGATGAAGTGGTGGCTGAGCTTGTGGTAGCGACTGCGGTTCTCTCGCTGGCGGGCGGTGACCGCACCCACGAAGACGGCGAGGAATCCGTATCCTTCGGCAAGTTCCGCCAGCCCATAGGCGAGTAGCAGCGTGCCCAGCACTATCAGACCCTCGCTGGTCGAATATTTGGGCCGGTCGGCGCTGTCCGGCTTTTCCACCTCCGCCATGGGCGCATCGGCCTCGCGCTCGAACACATACCATGCGCCCGCGCGGCCTACGGCCCAGCCGACCGCCACACCCGCCGCTATGCGCCAGATAAGGTCGAGGGCAACCCACTCTAGCGTCCAGCCCCCGAGCGAGGTCATGCCGATTGCGGCGATGGCGAGATAGGTGAAGGGGAAGGCAAGCCCGTCGTTGAGCCCAGCCTCGACAGTCAGCGAAAAGCGCACGTCGTGTCGCTGGTTGCCGCCCGGCGGACCGACCTGCACGCTGCGCGCAAGTACCGGATCGGTTGGAGCCATGGCTGCACCCAGCAGGATGGCGCTCGCCACCGGCAGTCCGAGCGCCCACCATCCCAGGAACGCCACTGCGGCTATCGTCAAGGGCATGGCGATGACCAGCAGCGGCCAGATCTGGCTCCAGTTTTTCCAGCTCACCGGCCGATCGATCGCGATGCCTGCCGCCATGAGCGAGGCGATGACGATGAATTCGGTCACATATTCCAATGCCAGTGCATCGAAGCCATCGGAGGTCGGGTTGATATTCGGCAGGTCGATCGGGACGGAATACAGGAGGAACCCCGCTGCGACGTAGACGATTGGCAGCGAAAGCCAGATCCGTGCGAGCAATTTTTCCAGTTTTACGGCGAGGACGAGTCCGAGACCGAGAAAGACGAACAGGAAGATGCGCGGTTCGAACTCCATGATCGCCTGAACGCGTCAGGGCTGCCAAGGTTCATTCGGCAGCGATCGAGAGACCGCGCAAACCTAGAAGTCGCCGCTGAGCGAGAATGTGACGATCGGTCCGATCCGGCGATTCCTGTCTTCGATGAAGTCTATCTCGTCGCTCGGACGGGTTCCCGCATAGACCGTCCGGTAGAACTTGTTGCGCGCGCCCAGCACGTTGTTGACCCGCGCTGTGGCGGTGAGCCCGAACAAGTCTTTGTGCTCTGCAAAGAGACCGAGGAAAACCGGACCTTCCCAGAACCTTCCGACTTCATAGCGGCGATAATAGGGGACTTGGTCGTTGGTGAAGATACTCGCGCCCCAGGCGTAGTCGGTATCCGGGACGTCGTGCCGGAAATTGCCTTCCAACCAACCTTCGACATCACCCGAATTGGCACGGGTCTCCCCGGTGAAGGGGTCGGTAAAGTACATGAAGCGTTCGACTGCCGTAAAATCGAGCCTCGCGCCCTTGAACCCCACGGGGTCGAAATTGATCGTGGCATCGACCTGCAACTGGAGCCGGTCGCCATCACCGATGTTCCCGCGCGCTTCGCCGCCGTCCTCGGTCGGGACCCAATCGATGAAATCCTCGAACCAGGCCTGCAATGCGCTGAACTTTATCGATCCCCAGGGCCCCAGCCGTTTGTTAGCCACCAGCTCCAGGTTCCACGTCTGGTAGGGCACGAGATCGCTGTTGGAGCCCGATTGCTGGTCGTTATCGAGCTGGACGCTGCCGAGGAAGTCTCCGAATGTCAGCTGCCTGACCCGCCGTGCGAGTGTCAGCGATACGTCAAGATCGTCGCTCGGCTTCCACGTGCCGGCCAGTGAACCCTTGGGCCTGCGGAAACTACGCGAATTGGCATCCGATCCGGTCTGCTCGAGCTTGGAAAACTCCATCGCGCCGATCGCCTGCAGCGAAAGAGTGGACGACAATTCCTTCGAGACACTGAGGCTGCCCTCGTACCGGTCTTCAGTCACGCCGCCGGTACCGCCGGGAAAGGGAACGGGCACGAACGCGCCACTGCCGTCGAGGACCGATAGCGCAGAGCGGCGATCAAGACGGTTAAACGCGGTTTCGCCGGCCACCTGCCAGTCGGAATCCAGCATGTTCCAGCCATATTCGAACCGTCCGATGCGCTCTCCGGTGGCGTCCACCTGGGTGAAATAGGACCCTTGATCGGGCGAGCCGTCGTCGAACGAGTCGACCAGCCTGAAGAAGAAATTGTCCCTCTCGAACCGTTCCAGCCCGATGAGTTTGAGCCTGCCCGGGCCAAGGGCGAATTCCACATCGCCGCCGATCTCGTACTCGGGTCCGGTCCGCTTTTCCTTGGCGAGGCGGGTGCGCTGCGGCCCGCCCGCCGGCATACCGATTTCAGGGCGGTCGATATCGAGGAAATCCTCGCGATAGCTGAGGTTGAGATTGGCTATCGCGCCGCCGCCGAATGCATAACTGAAGTTGGTCGCCAGCCTGGGATTGTCATAAGCCCCGGACATCTTGGAGAACTGTTCTTCGAGCAGTTCGTCGTTGCCATCGGTGATGAGAGCGGGTCCATCTGCGCCGAAACGGTCGTTCGTATTGCTCAGCGCGACGGTGTAATCGAGCGCGCCGCTGCTGCCGGTGAGCGATACTTCGCCCCCGTATAATTGCGCTTCGGTATTATGGGGGCGGAAACCGGCGGTATACCGGAATTGGCCTGATGCGCCGCTGCTCTGGTAGACGACATTGGCTACCTGTCCGGTGAGGCCGGGAATATCGAGCGTGTTGCCGTCGATAATCTCGATGCGTGTCACGTCGCTTGCAGGGATGCGGCTGAGCTGATCGCGGACGCTGTCGGACTTGCTCGAAAAGCGTGCGCCGTTGACGATGACATTCTGCGTGGCCTGGCCCAGACCGCGTTGTCCGTCATCATTGCCTCCTTCGATCGTGAAGCCGGGAATGCGCTCCACCATCTCCAGCGCATTGCGCGGAGCGAATTGGGCGAAATAGTCGGGTTCGAAGACGCGGGCGCCGGCCGTCACGGCTGGCGGTGCGGGAGGTTCGGACTGCGGGTCAGCCTCGTCCTGCGCAAGGACTGGACTGGTCGCACAGGCGACCATGGCAAGCGCGAAAAGGCTGGAAGTCGTTCTAAACAAGGAGCTCTCTCCGGAAACTTTCCGGCTTCGTCTACATTTGTAGCCAAACGGCAAAGCGGGCGTCGATGAACGGCAATCCGATGCCGATGAAGAGCAAGTCCAATCGATCAGCGTCGAGACGGGTTTCGTGTTAAAACCGGATCCCCCCACCTTTTGCGCGTGGTTAACGCTTCTCTTACCGCTTTGCGCATAGACCCTGAATTGCGTCGCAGAGGGCTATGCCGCGCAAGCCGAAAAATCGGCGCGGCCTGCCCGAAATTACGCCACATCATGTCCGGGTCGCCGAGCGCCGCCAATCTACGCGCTGCGCAACGCTTCCCGCCTGTCCGAAGCTTCAAGCAAGCGAGAATGCCGCGTGTCCTTTTCCAGCGATTTCGATGCTCCCGCCGCGTCCGGTTTCAAGTCGGGCAAACGCTCGATCGCAGCCCAGATGAATGGCCTTTTCGCCTTTTGTGCCGCGGGCGTGGCGGTCTTGTGCCTTGTCGCGACGATAGGCTTCCAGCGGATTGAGCAACACGCGCAGGAACTCACCGGCATTACCGAGAGCGTGCTGCTGGTCTCGCGCACCAGCGCCAATGTCCATGCCTCGCAGGAGCGCTTGGGCAACTTCCTCGATGAGGGTAACCAGGCGCAGGATCTCGATACGGCAATCGACCTCGTCGACCAGGGCATGGAACACAACGCCCAGCTCGCTTCATATTACCGTGAGCGAAACCCCGCCGGCCTCGAGGACGTGCAGGCGGTCGAGACCGAGTTGAAGGGCCTCAAGTCTTCGCTCCAGGCGCTCTACACCACGCCCCAAGACCAGATTTATGGTGCGGTCATACCGGCATTCAAACATGGCTATGCCGTCGGCGAAATTTCCAACGGTCTGCGCAATCGCGCCGAGGTCGACCTCTATCGGGTAAATCGCGCAGAGCAGGCCGCCATCGAGCTTTTCACGCTGGTGATGATTCTTCTGGGCATCGCCTCGCTGGTCACCGTATTCCTCGGCCGTAAGGTCATGGCGCGCCGCGTCGTGGCACCGATCCGCAATATCGGCGAGACCAGCGCGCTGCTCGCCGAGGGCGCAAGCGATCTCGAAATTCCCGAAATCCACCGCGAGGATGAAATCGGCGAGATGGCGCGGGCGCTCGAAAGCCTGCGCCTGATCCAGGAAGAAGCGCGCGCCAAGGCCGCTTCGGAACTCGAAGACCAAGTCGCCTCGGCCGAAGAACGCAACCGCAAGGTGGCGGTCATCCAGGACCTTGCCGATGCCTTCGAGCGCATGGTCAGCGGTGTCGCGCATGATGTCGCCGCCGCCAGCGGGCAACTCAAAGATGCGGCGCGCACCATGTCGGACAATGCCGAACAGTCCTCGCAGCGCGTGCTCAATGCCTCGCGCCTGCTTGCCGAAACGAGCGAAGGCGTGACGGGAGCCGCGGCGGCATCGGACGAATTCGTGATGTCGATCGGCGAAATCAGCCGCCAGGCCGCCTCCAGTGCAGAGCGCGCCGGGCAGGCCAATCATGCGGCGCATGATGCCGACCGCACGATCGGCGAACTCGACGCGATGGCGATCCATGTCGGCCAAGTGGTCGAACTGATCGGCCAGATCGCCCAGCGCACCAACCTCCTTGCACTCAATGCCAGCATCGAAGCGGCGCGCGGTGGCGAAGCAGGGCGCGGCTTTGCCGTGGTGGCTAGCGAAGTGAAGGAACTCGCTGCGCAGACCGCGCGTGCGACCGAGGAAGTCGAAGCGCAGATCAAGCAGATTCAGGCCTCGTCCTCGGCCAGCGCCGGTGCGCTGCGCAAGATTACCGAGGAAGTCGGCCAGTTGGGAGTCACCTCGACCTCGATCGCTGCGGCGGTCGACCAGCAGGCCGTCGCCGGGCAGGAACTGGCGCGCAGTATCGATGCAGCCGCGCGCAACACGGAAGCCGTGAGCGGCGACATGGACGAAGTCAGCCGGATGTCGATGGCGACCGGTGCTGCGGCAAGCCAGGTCCTTACCGGCTGCACCTCGCTCGAACAGCAGGCTGAAGTGCTCCGTGCGCAGGTCGCCGATTTCCTCGAGCATGTCCGAGCTGCCTGATTTCGCGGGGAAAAATCACGCGAAACCTTGCGCAGCGATGAACGTATCCCGACATTAGGCGCATGGTATATATCACCGCATCGGGCCAGTTCCTTCCCGGAGAGCCCGTCGATAACGAGGCCATGGGCGACCATATCGGGCGTCTCTCTCCTCAAGCGGAGCGGATGGGCCGGCTGGTCCTTCGCCAGAACCGCATCGGTACTCGCCACTATGCGATGAAGCCGGACGGGACGACCGACTGGACCATTGCCAGGATGCTCGGCGAAGCGGTGCGTTCGACGCTCGACGATGCCGAAATCGATGCGAAGCAGGTGGGCTATCTCGCCACTTCCACCACGCAGAACGACCTGATGGTTCCGGGCCTCGCGAGCCAGGTGCATGGCGAGCTGGGCCTGCCGCCGCTCGAGCTCGCGAGCATGCAGTCGGTCTGCGCCAGCTCGATGATGGCGCTGAAGAGCGCTTACCTCCAAGTGAAGTCGGGCGAGCACCGCGCGGCGCTGGTCGGCGGGGGCGAGTTTGCCAGCCGCTATTTCCGCCCCGGTTTCTATGAGGGGACCGACAGCATCCTCGAAGACGGGGCGCTACCGAGCGATGCGGGCTTCCTGCGCTGGACGCTGAGCGACGGGGCGGCCGCAGTGCTGCTGGAAGATCGCCCGGCGAGCCGCGGCCTGTCGCTGCGGATCGATTGGGTCAGCCTGCGCAGTTTTGCGGACCGCTTCGAGCCGTGCATGACCGCCGGTTCGGTGCGGGACGGGGATGGCGCGCTCACCCCGTGGTCGCACCACGCCGGCATTCGGGCCGCTGCGCAATCGGGTGCCTTCCAGCTGCGGCAGGATGTCGATGCGCTCTACCGGATGCTGCCTGTCTGGCTGGGCGAATTTATGCGGCTGGTCGACGAGGGACTGATCGAGCCCGACACTGTCGACTGGTTCGCCATCCACTATTCCGCCCATTCGCTGCGCGAGGAGATGATCCGGCAGGCGACCAAGGCGGGCTGCATGATCCCCGAGGAACGGTGGTATTCGAACCTTGCGACCAAGGGGAATGTCGGCGCGGCCTCGATTTTCCTCATCCTCGACGACCTGCTGAAAGGCGGGACACTGGAAGAAGGGCAGACAGTGCTTTGCGCCGTGCCCGAAAGCGGGCAATGTGTGATGGCCTATGCCGGGATGACCGTGGTCGGCCCTGATGACAGGAGGGACGCGAAATGAACGCAGAAGCAGGACGGCCCGATGCGCCGCTCGCCAGGACGCACCGCCAGCTGGCGCAGGTGTGGATCGACTTCGAAAGCGCGCTGATGACCGTGCCGCTTGTGTCCCGGCTCCATGCGGGCAAGTGGCGGGTCGAGGATTACCAGGCGCTGCTGCGCAACCTGCGCCAGCAGGTGATCGAAGGCAGCCGCTGGATCGCGCGCGCCTCCTCCAGCCTCACCCCGGCGCATGAAGATTTGCGCAGCATGTTCCTGCACCATGCGCAGGAAGAACACCGCGATTTCCGGATGCTTGAGGATTGCTACGTCGCGGTCGGCGGCTCGCGCAAGGAAATCCAGAACGCCCCCAAAAACGTCGGTTCGGAAGCGCTCTCGGCTTTCATGTACCACGCTGCCTCAAAGCCCGACCCGGTTGGTCTGCTTGGCGCGATGTTCATCATCGAGGGGCTGGGCAACCGGATCGCCGGGCCGTGGTCGGAACTCATCCAGAAACAGCTCGACCTGCCCGACGAGGCGGTGAGGTTCTTCAAGTATCACTCGGTCAACGACAGCCACCATCTCGAAGAATTCGACGAGGCGATGGAAATGGCGGTCACCAGCGAAGAGGTTGGGACCGATATCGTGCGCCACGCAAAAATCGTCGCGCGTCTCTATCGCCTGCAGCTGGAAGAAATCGACAATGTCTGATGCGCGCCCCCATCCGGGCACGGCGCATGACGAGCCGATCGTCCATGCCTTCGGCGTGCACGATCCCGCCGATCCGGACCCGTGGGCGGCACTGGCGATGGACCGCTCGCTGCCTTTCGACCCGGCCGCCAAGGCTGCGCTGCTTCGCGACCAGCGTTCGCCCAGCCGCCAGTTCCTGCTGCCCCTCGTGCGTCCGCTCGCGCGGCTGACGATCATCCTTGCGCAGGTGTTCAAATCGATCTTCCCGCGCTTCCCGCACGCGCCGAAATTCCTTCACTGGATGATCGCGACTGGCATGAAGCGATTCCTGACGCCCGATGCCAACTGGCTGATCCTGCGGCATTTCCACCTCGGCTCGCAGATCCTGCGCTTCATTGCCGACAATGTGACGCCCGGTTTCCGCCCCGTGCTCGAACCGATGGATCCGAAGAATGTCGACGGCGTGCGCGACAATCTTTTCCTCAAGCACGATCTGAACATCTACAACTTTCTGATCCAGCTTAATCACGAGATGGATAGGCGCGGGGTGACGTTGCAAAAGGCGGAACGCCTCGATTTCAGCGCGATCGATCCCGATGCGGTGAAGATTGAGGAAATGCCCAAGGGCCGCCTCAACAAGATCGACCTGCAGACTGCGATCGAGATGTACACGCCGGCCTATGCCTTCTGGTTGACCGATCGCGATTTCTGGCGAGCGGCCAATTCGCTGCAGCTGGACGAGACGATCGGGCTCTATTGTGCGCGGCTGACGGGCGAGGAAAAGCATCTCGCCATGGTCACCAACGCGCATCCGCTGGTGCCCGAAAGTACATTGAAAGCGGGTTTCCGCCTCATGCTCCACGGCCTTTCGACCGAGGTGCTTCACGGTTTCCTGGTGGAGCTGAAGCAGCGGCAGGCGGCAGCCGCAGCCGCCGCCCCGGCCTGAGGGCTTAGAACTTTACCTCGCTCGCGTGGCTGATGACATTGCCGAGGATGCCGTATTCCTTGGCTTCCTTGGTATCCATCCAGAAATCGCGGTCGATGTCCTTGAGGACCTTTTCGTAGGTCTGGCCGGTCGCATCGGCGATCTTGCGCGCGATGCGCTCGCGCATCTTGACGATTTCCTGCGCCTGGATGGCGATGTCGCTGGCCTTGCCGCCCGCACCGCCCGAGGGCTGGTGGATCAGGAAGCGCGTGTTCGGCAGGCAGAAGCGACGCTCATGCGGGACCGAGAGGAAGATATGGGTCGCGATGCTGGCCACCCAGCCGGTGCCGATGATGGCGACGGGCGAGGAGATGTAGCCGATAAGATCGTGGATCGTATCGCCCGATTCGACATGGCCGCCCGGCGAATTGACGATCAGCTTGATCGGCTCGTTCGAGATGTGGTCGAGATAGAGCAGCTGCATCGAGATACGCTCGGCCAGTTTCTGGTCGACGCCGCCGAACAGCATCACGGTGCGCGCTTCGAGAAACTTGCTCATCATTGCGGCGCGCAGGCCGTCGCCCTTGTTTTCGTCGTCATCCTCGTCGGCGCGGAACGGTGCAATTGGGGAGAACGGCGAAGACGACATGGTAAAGGCCCTTTTTTTGCGATTTCGTGCGGACTACCGCTAGGCCGCCTACATCGCGACCGTAATCTCTTTAATCAAGCCTTGAACCTTGCGGCGGCAGGACAGATATACCCCGCAATCTCAGAAGGACACTCAATGATCGATCTCTTCGGCACCGACGCCCATGCTTCCCAAGGACAGTTCACCCGCGATCCCGTGACCGGCGCGCTGGTGCCCACCGTGGTCGAGCAGTCGAGCCGCGGCGAACGGGCCTTCGACATTTTCTCGCGCCTGCTGCGCGAACGCATCGTTTTCGTCACCGGCCAGGTGGAAGACGTGATGGCCTCGCTGATCGTGGCGCAGCTGCTGTTCCTCGAGAGCGAAAACCCCTCGAAGCCGATCAGCATGTACATCAACTCGCCCGGCGGCGTTGTGACCGCAGGCATGGCGATCCACGACACCATGCAATATATCAAGCCGCGCGTTTCGACCGTGTGTATCGGACAGGCCGCCTCGATGGGCAGCTTCCTGCTCGCAGCGGGCGAGCCGGGCATGCGCATCGCGCTGCCCAATGCACGCATCATGGTCCACCAGCCTTCGGGCGGTGCGCGCGGCATGGCCAGCGACATCGAAATCCAGGCGCGCGAGATCCTGCGCATCCGCCAGCGGATGAACGATCTCTACGTCCAGTACACCGGCAAGAGCCTCGACGAGATCGAGCAGGCGATGGACCGCGACACTTTCCTCGATGCAGAGGAAGCGATGAAATTCGGCATCGTCGACAAGGTCTTTGAGGCACGCCCCGAAAACGAGGGCGACGACGAGCCGGTAAGCGATACGGACAAGGGTTCTGGCGGCGCGCCGGAGTAATTTCGGCGCCCACACCCCGTCCCTTACCGGGACTGTGACAAATTTGTCCTAGGATTCCAGCAACCTTGCATCTTCAGCATATGGCAAGGGGTTGCTGATAGTGAGATATTGACCGAATCCCGCCACGGCCTAGAGTCGGCGAATCCCTCTCTTCGGGGCTAGCGGGGCAGAGCAGGAAATGACGAAGTTGACCGGAACCGATAGCAAATCCACGCTGTACTGCAGCTTCTGCGGCAAGTCGCAGCATGAAGTGCGCAAGCTGATCGCGGGACCCACCGTGTTCATCTGCGACGAATGCGTCGAGTTGTGCAACGACATCATCCGCGAAGAAACCAAGGCCGGCATTTCGGGCAAGAAGGACGGCGACGTCCCGACCCCTTCGGAAATCTTCGAGACGCTGAACGATTATGTGATCGGCCAGGATCGCGCCAAGCGCGTGCTCTCGGTCGCGGTGCACAACCACTACAAGCGCCTGAAGCACGGCGGCAAGGCTGGCGATGTCGAACTCGCCAAGTCGAACATCCTGCTCGTCGGCCCGACCGGCTGCGGCAAAACGCTGCTCGCACAGACGCTGGCGCGCACCTTCGACGTGCCCTTCACCATGGCCGACGCCACCACGCTGACCGAAGCCGGTTACGTGGGCGAGGACGTGGAGAACATCATCCTGAAGCTGCTGCAGGCCAGCGACTACAATGTCGACAAGGCGCAGCACGGCATCGTCTACATCGACGAGATCGACAAGATCACGCGCAAGGCGGAGAACCCCTCGATCACGCGCGACGTGTCGGGCGAGGGCGTGCAGCAGGCCCTGCTGAAGCTGATGGAAGGCACCACGGCCTCGGTCCCGCCGCAGGGCGGTCGCAAGCATCCGCAACAGGAATTCTTGCAGGTCGACACGACGAACATCCTGTTCATTTGCGGCGGCGCTTTTGCGGGTCTTGAAAAGATCATTGCCGACCGTTTGCAGAAGCGGTCGATCGGCTTCGGCGCGCATGTCGCCGATCCGGACAAGCGTCGCATCGGCGAACTGCTTGAAAAGGGCGAGCCGGAAGATCTTCTCAAGTTCGGCCTGATCCCCGAATTCGTCGGGCGCCTGCCGGTGATCGCCACGCTGCGCGATCTCGATGTCGATGCGCTCATCACCATCCTGACCGAACCCAAGAACGCGCTGTGCAAGCAGTATGCGAAGCTGTTCGAACTCGAGAACGTCGAGCTGACCTTCAAGGAAGATGCGCTCAAGCGCATCGCCGAGAAGGCCATCGAGCGCAAGACCGGCGCACGCGGCCTGCGGTCGATTGTCGAAGGCATCCTGCTCGACACGATGTTCGACCTGCCCGACATGGACGGAGTCACCGAAATCGTGATCGATGCCGATGTGGTCGAAGGCAAGAAGGACCCGATCCAGGTCCACGGGCCCAAGGAAGAAGCGGCCTGACGCCAGCTTTCCGGACTGATTAAAGAGCGCCGCGCTGTCCCCGGACCGCGCGGCGCTTTTCATTCGGGCATTCAAAAGCCCCGCCAGGCCGATGGGATGGCCTGACGGGGCTCATGTGCCGCTCGCTCGAATGAGGGAAGTGACGCGAGCGGCGTGGCTGACCCGAAGGGCGATCAGCCGGGGAGAAACACTCCATCGGTCACATGGATGACGCCGTTGGTGGTCTTCACGTCGGCCATGGTGACCGTGCTCGTGCGGCCGGCACCGTCGGTGATGACGATGTTCTCACCCGAGAAACTGGCGGTAAGTTCCCCGCCCGCGACGGTCTCGAAAGTGTAGCTGCCACCATGGCGCTTGATCGCGGCGGACAGCTGCGCGGCAGGCACCCGGCCAGGAACGACGTGATAGGTCAGGATGTTCTGCAACTGGCCCTGGTTTTCCGGCTCCAGCAGCGTGTCCACCGTGCCGGCCGGCAGTGCGGCGAAAGCATCGTCGGTCGGCGCAAAGACGGTGAAGGGACCGGGCGAAGCCAGCGTGTCGACCAGATCGGCGGCCTGTACGGCAGCAACCAGCGTTTCGTGAACGCCGGTGCCGATTGCGGCTTCCACGATATTCACCTGCGCCTGTTCGGGCTTGGCCTTGTGGTCATGTGCGTTGGCTGGTGCGCTCACCACGAGCGCGAAACCGCCCATGGCGAGAACGGATGCGGCAGCAGCGGCCTTCAGCTGGGTGGAAAATGGCATTCGTAAATCTCCTCTTTTCACAAGGCCCCGTCCTGCCTGTGCGAAGAGTTACGAAGCCGCCGCGGGGGCGGATGCAAAAAATGTCAGATAATCTGCATGCGCCCTTCGGCGACCACCGGTCCGGCGTTGGCATCGGCGGGCTTGCCGCCCAATGGCTCGCGAGTGAGGAGCAGGGCAGAGCCGTCTGCCATTTCCGCCGCGGTTGCAGAGTCGAGCGACACCCGACGTTCTTCCCCAGGCGCGATCACGCCGAGCGAGAGCAGCGGCGTGTCCTCGCTCTGCGGTACGAGCCACAATTCGTGGTCATGCACGCCGTCGGCAGTCAGGCCGCTCGCCGATACAAGCAATTCCTCTCGGTCGGGGAGGTAGGTTACGGCGATCCGCAAGTCAGTATCGGCAATCGGGATCGATGCGGCGAGCGGCGCTTCGGGCGTTGCCCGGCCGACCGGAGGCGCGGTGACCGATGGCGTGAGCACGAAGAGCGATACGGCTGCCACGGCTGCCGCCGCTGCCACGCCCGTCGCCATTTTCCACCTTCGCAGGCGCGCATTGAGCGAGATGATCTCGGCATCCCCGCTCGCGCCATCGAGCTCGGCTGCGATCCGTTGCCAGACTTCCTCGCGCGGTGTTTGCTGATCCACCTCGTCGAGCAGCGGCGCGAGGCGGTTCTGCCACCACGCAACTTCGGCCGCAAAAGCCGTGTCCGAAGCCTCGCGCCCACGCGCGGCGAGCAATTCCTCGCCCTCCAGCAAGCCGAGCGCATATTCGGCAGCGAGCATGTTTTCGGGGGTCGGATCGTCGGTCATTCACCCCTCTCCATACATGTCTTCAGTTTTTGCAGGCCACGCCGGACCCAGCTTTTCATCGTACCCAGAGGTACCCCGTCAGCTTCGGCGATCTGGGCATAGGTCTGTCCGCCGAAAAAAGCGGTCCGTATGGCCTTGCGCGGTTTCTCATCGAGCGTTTCGAGGCAACTATGGACGCGCGCATCACGTTCGGCATCGATCATCAGGCTGTCTGCGAGCGGTGCCCTGTCCGCTACCGGCGCCGCTTCTTCTTCCGCCACGCCGCCGCCGCGCACCTTGCCGACACGCAGGCGATCCACGGCGCGATTGCGCGCGAAGGTGGCGAGCCAGCTGATCGGGCTGGCCCTTTCGGGGTCGTAGCGGTCCGCACGCCGCCAGAGATTGATATAGACGTCCTGCAAGGCGTCCTCGGCTTCCTTTTCGTCCTTCAAGATACGCAAGCAGATTCCGAAAAGTTTCGCCGAGGTGCTGCGATAGATCTCTTCCAGTGCCTGCCGGTCGCCGCCAGCGAGGCGCGCCATTGCGGCCCTGAGCTTTTCGCGAGCGTCACTGCTGGCGGGCCGCATCAGCACCGGCCTGCGCAGTGAAGACGGGAATTTTCGATCTGGATGGTGGCATGGCCGATGCGGTGGTGGTGCAGCAATTCGTCGCTCACCTCCCTCAGAAATGCGTCACCGGGGTGGCCCTCCGGCATCACCAGATGCGCGGTGAGTGCGGTTTCGGTGGTCGACATTGGCCAGATATGCAGCTCGTGGATCTCGCTCACTCCCTCAAGCCCGGCCAGATAGCCGCGTACCTTGCTCTCCGATACGCCCTTGGGCACTCCGAGAAGGCTCATGGCTACGCTATCCTTGAGCAGCCCCCATGTTCCCCAGCCGATCACTGCTACGATGACCAGGCTGACGAGCGGGTCGATCCACAGTGCGTCGGTCAGCAAAATGGCCAGCCCCGCAATTACCACTCCCAGCGAGACCAGCGCATCGGCCGCCATGTGGAGGAAGGCGCCGCGAATATTGATGTCGTGTTCACGCCCGCGCAGAAACAGCAGGGCGGTGCCTGTGTTGATGAGAATTCCGATGCCCGCGACGATGATCATGGTCATTCCCTCGACCGGCTGCGGGTCCGCCATCCGGTGCAACGTCTCGAAGGTGATCGCCCCGATTGCGACCAGCAGCAGACCGGCATTGGCAAGGGCTGCAAGGATGGTCGAGCTCTTGTAACCATAGGTAAAGCGCTCAGTCGCCGGTCGTTTTGCAGCCACGCTCGCGCCCCAGGCCAGCAGCAGCGCGAGGACGTCGGAGAGGTTGTGTCCCGCATCGGCGATCAGCGCCATCGATCCCGAAAGCCAGCCGTAGACCGCCTCCACGATAACGAAGCCGGCGTTGAGGATGATGCCGATCAGGAAGGCGCGGCCGAAATCCTTCGGCGCGTGACTGTGGCCGTGCCCGCCCTCGTGACCATGATCGTGAGTGTGTCCGATACCCACTTGCGGCGCCGTCCCCCTATCGTTTCCTTGTTGCCGGATTAGGCGAAATAGAAAGCGCCCTTCAAGAAAAATCCGCTAGGAATCAATGTGATACGGAATAACAAATCTGGCATGATATAACATTAATTCTTCGTGACAAGGGCGAAGGTGATGAAATCATTGGATTCGACGTAGCTCTCAAGGGGGTGTGACGAAGTGCCCGGGTTACTCGTACACGCAGGCATCGAGCCCGTCGCGGCGGACCTGGCCGATGCGTGCGGCGATGGTGTTGCCGTGGCCGCGCAGCCAGCCCTTGGGGTTCTTCACCGAGCGTTCCTTGGGCAGCGGGAGGGCCGCCGCCATGCGCGCGGCCTCAAGCGGTGTCAGCGAGGCGGCGCCCTTGCCAAAATACCGCCGGGCGCCAGCTTCCGCGCCATAGGTCCCGATGCCGGTCTCCGCGACGTTGAGGTAGACTTCCATGATCCGCCGCTTGCCCCAAACCTTCTCGATTAGCAGGGTGAAATAGGCTTCCAGACCTTTGCGGAAATATCCCCCGCCCTGCCAAAGGAAGACGTTCTTGGCGGTCTGCTGGCTGATCGTGGAGCCGCCGCGAATACGACCACCTTGCGCATTTTCTCGAATTGCTTGCTCGATCGCCTCGCGGTCGAAGCCGTCATGGCTGCAGAACTTGCCGTCCTCACTGGCGATTACTGCGCGCACGAGATTGCGATCGATATTGGAGAGGCTTTCCCAGTCCTTGGTAATGCCATTGCCGTCCATCACCATCGTCGCGGTGACGGGAACGGGGACGAACTTGAAGAGGACCAGGAGGATCAGGCTGAGAGCCACGAAGCCCACCGCCAGCTTGACCAGGAACAGGGATATGCGCCGCATGGCGGCCAGCCTTAGGCGGCGCGCTGGGGCGGTGCAATCGGGTCATGCAATGCGCTCGGCGATGGCGATGCGGCGGAGCGGGCCGGGGCCCGAGGCATCGAAGGGATAGCAGGTCGCCAGGACCAGCGTTTCGCGGTGAAGCTGGGCGGGCACGGCGAAGCGGTCCCACTCGACCGTCTCCATCCGCGTGACCTCGTACTGCGTCGTGAAGCCATCCACCCCTTCCAGCTCGATCCGGTCGCCCACCTTGAGTTTGCGCATCCACGCGAAGTGCGAATCCCGGTGTGCGGCGAGGAGTTTCAGCCGGCCGTGCTGGCGTGTTGGGAACTCGGCGGGGCCGAATGCCATCGCTTCGCCCGACGCACCGGAAAGCACGATATCGCTCACGCCAAGCCGATCGACGGTCAGCCGCGCGCTCGCCGAGATATCCGCCCAGGGCCAGGGGCGATGGTTGTGGCCCGTGGCAAGATTGGCCTCGAAATTCCGCTCGAGCAGCACCTGTGCCAGCGCGGCCTTGGCGGGCATCCATGCCGCGGGGATCGCAAGCGCTGCGCCACCCAGCAGCAGCGCCGCAGCGAAAAGCTGGGGGAGGGCGCGCCTCCAGCCGCGCCCTCCCGCTCCGCGGGAAATGGTCTCGTTCATGCGAAGCGCATCCACCTGCGCCAGAGCAGCAAGGCGAGGCCGAGCACCACCAGCAGCAAGCCCTGCAGCAGCGCCATGCGGTAATCGAGCGAGCCGCGCGGCAGGTCGATCTGCTCCTGTTCCTCGCTCGCCGCATCGGGAGCCGCATGGCGGGCAGCCATTTGCTGGCCGAACAAATGGTCGAAATCCCAGCCCGCGGGCAGCAGCAGCGGCAGCTCTTCGCGCGTCAGGCGCTGGCCTTCGGGACGCGAGGGCGTCTCGTCCACCGCGACGAGACTGGTGCGGTCGGTAACGATGTGGAACGCCATGCCGAGCGTCTCGACCTTGGCATCAGCATCCTCGGCATCGATCTGGTAGGACCAGCGCTGCGCCTCGATGTCGGAGATTTTCCGGCGGGCCCAGAGGCGGGCGATCGAGGGGCTCTCCTGCGCCCTGGCGAGATCGAGCGTGGTGCTCCAGCGCTTGCCACCCGCCATGCCCGAAACGGTCATTTTACCGCGCAGCCTGTCGGTACTACCGAGCAGGACCAGCGGTTCGCCTGCATAAAGATCGGGAAGGATGGCGGGCGTCAGGTCGAGCGGCGAGCCTTCGACATTGACCGACAGTTCGGTCACCACCGGCTTGGCGAGACGGCCCAGCATGCGCCGCATCTCGCCGATAGCCTCGGAATCCTGACCGACATGGGTGAAGGTGCCGCGCCCGGCTTCGGCCATGCGCCGCATGAGATGGGTGTTCGGAGCCGACCCGATGCCGACCATGAAGACCCGGCTGCGCCCGAGCGAACTCTTAATCTCCGCCATCATGGCGCGCTCGTTGGAAAGGTTGCCGTCGGTGAGGAAGATGATCTGGCGCAGGCGATTGCCATGCGGATCGCTGTCACGCAGCGCCGCGCGCAGTGCGGGCAGCATCTCCGTGCCGCCTTCACCGCGCAGGCTCTCGGCATAGCGCCGTCCCTTGGCGATATTCTGCGGGCCGGCCGTGACGGCATCGGAAAACAGCATCGTCATCGTGTCGTCGAAGCGGATGATGTTGAAGCGGTCCACCGCGCGCAGCGTCGTAAGCGCGTAGACGAGGCTCTTGCTTGCCGCTTCCATCGATTCGCCAGCCATCGATCCGCTGTTGTCGATCACGAAGATCATTTCGCGCGGGGGCAATTTCGCCACCTGCGCCACGGCGGGCGGGGTGAGCGTCGCCATGACATAGTCCTTGCCCTCATAGGTCTGGCGGAAGAGGCCGAGCTGCGGGACCTCGCCCTTTGCGCCCCAATGGAGCACGAAGTCGCGATTGGCCGGGACCTCGCCCTTGTCGAGCGTAACCGAAGCCGTAAGCGCGGTGCGGGTGATGGCAACCGAGTGGTAAGGGCTCTCGATATCGACCGGCTCGAAACCGGGTGCCAGCGCGACCGAGATGGAGACGGGGTTGAGGCCATCCGAAATCGACGGGTCGGCAACCGGTGCAGTCATCGCCTGCGCGATCTTGGCTGCGGCCGCGGTGGTGAGCGTGTGCGGCGGGATGTAGCGCGGGCCGACGACTAGCGGCACGCGCAGCGAATAGCGCCCCTCGACCTGTTCGACCGGAGCCTGGAATTCGATCTGCACCAGCACGGTTTCGCCCGGGCCGATATTGGCGACCGAATTGCGGAACATGTTCGGGCGGAATTGTTCGACCAGCCCCGCTTTCTTGCCGCTCTCCATCGCCTCTTCGTAGATCTGGCGGGCCTCCTCGCGCGGCTTGATGCGGCCGATGATGATCCGCTCGCCGACCACCATCCTGAGCGTATCGACAGCGCCATTGTCGGGCAGCGGATAGAGATAGGTCGCCTCCATCCACTCGTCCGAGGTGTTTCGGAAAGCCTGCGTCACCGTGACGCGCGCGACCTGGCCGGAGACCTCTGCCTTGATATCGGTGCCGAGGCGCACGGCGGGCACCTGCGTGGTGCTGCCCTTGGCCTTCAGCATCAGCCCGCCCTCGCGCGGCTCCGGCTCTTCGGCATGGAGCGCACCGGTCCATGCGAGCGAGGCGAAAAACAACCCGATCAAAAGGGTGAGAAGGAACCGGTCGGGGGCGGGCGGATTAACCATTCGTCGCATGTAAGTCTCCGTTCATCTTGATTCGGCTAAGCGATAAATCGAGGGAACGGCGCACCGCCACGGGATAGATCGGCCAGTTTCGGCCACCGGTGGCAGGCAAATGGAGGACGGGTGCAGCCATGTGCGGTTTTGTCCGGAACCGTGCGGAAAGGGAGAAGAGATGACGTTTGCGATGACCCACGATGCCTTCGACGACCACGCAGTCGGCCTGCGTCTACGGGAGGAAATCGCGCGTCGCCGAATGTCCCGCCAGACGCTGGCGGAGAATGCGCGGCTGAGCCTCTCCACGCTCGAAAAGGCACTCGCGGGCAGGCGCCGCTTCACCCTGGCTACCGTCGTCCGGCTCGAAGAAGCTCTCGGCGCGTCACTGCGCGAGATCGATGAACCGCAGGCGCAGGTACCCATGCTCGCCCCGCCCGAAATGGGCTCCTACGCGAGGCCCGCGGTCCAGTGGATCGAGGGCGAATACGTCACCCTGCGCGCCAGCTTCGGACAGGCCGACGCGATCTACGCCTACCGCACCCAAATCCGCTGGAGCGAGCGGAAGGGCCACCTCGTCTTTGCCGAGAGCGACCGGATCGACGACAGCTTCGAACAGGCCGGCTTCGTCTCGATGCCACACCTGAGCGGCCATGCCTATCTGATGACCGGCACCTCGGGCCAATACCGCATGATCGTCCTCGGCCGTGCGACCCACGACGGGCGCATGTACGGTCTGCTCACTACCTTGCAGGTAGGCGTCGGCTCGCAGCTGGTGCCGGTGTCCTCGCCCGTGGCCTTCGTGCCAGCCGACCAGCTCGAAAACCTCCAGCCGGGTGTTCATACGCTCGAGACGGGATCGGGCCGTCTTGCTGCCGATATCCTCGACACCGCTACTTCGGCCGACTTCTGCCGCATGAAGATATGAAAAAGGCCCGCGCCGTGGTGGACGCGGGCCTTTTCGATTTTCGTTAGGCTACCAGCTTCAGGCGACGCCCGGGAGAAGCCTTTCGCCGGCGATGGCCTTCATCGCCTTCTGCAGCTTTTCGAAGGCGCGCACCTCGATCTGGCGGATGCGTTCGCGGCTGACGTTGTAGACCTGGCTGAGCTCTTCGAGCGTCTGCGGGTTTTCCGTCAGGCGGCGTTCGGTGAGAATGTGCTGTTCGCGCTCGTTCAAGGCTTCCATCGCCTCGCCCAGCATTTCGTGACGAACCTGCGCTTCCTCGGCATCGGCGACGGTCTCGTCCTGCAGCGGACGGTCGTCGGTCAGCCAGTCCTGCCATTCGCCCGAGCCTTCCTCGCCATTGCGCATCGGCACGTTCAGCGAGCCATCGCCGCCCATCATCATCCGGCGGTTCATGTTGACCACTTCCTGCTCGGGCACGCCGAGGGTAGTAGCGATCTCGTTCACATCGTCGGGATGGAGGTCGGTGTCCTCATAGGCATCGAGGTTCTTCTTCATCCGGCGCAGGTTGAAGAACAGCTTCTTCTGCGCGGCGGTGGTTCCCATCTTCACGAGAGACCACGAACGAAGGATATATTCCTGGATGCTCGCCTTGATCCACCACATGGCATAGGTGGCGAGGCGGAAGCCGCGATCGGCTTCGAATTTCTTCACGCCCTGCATCAGGCCGACATTGCCTTCGGAAATGAGATCCGAAACAGGCAGGCCGTAGCCGCGATAGCCCATGGCGATCTTCGCCACGAGACGCAGGTGCGAGGTAACGAGCTGCGCCGCAGCTTCGCTGTCTTCATGTTCCTCGTAACGCTTGGCGAGCATATATTCCTGCTCTTGCGTCAGCACGGGGAACTTCTTGATTTCGGAGAGATAGCGGTTGAGGCTCTGCTCACCGCCGAGCGCCGGAACGCTCATACTTCTTGTATTCACTGTTACCCTGACCTTTCTAGCGTCGACCTCTATCGCCGGACCCCTGCTGGGCATCCGGTCTTTCGGGCCACTTCGTTACATATACCGCAAACGGCGCGAAATTGCATCAACTTTCGTCGATATCAACGAGCGGTTTCGTCGATAAGTTCCACCATATCGGGGGGCAATTCGGCGCGGAAATCCAAGCTTTCACCGCTGATAGGATGTATGAATCCGAGGCGTGCCGCGTGGAGCGCCTGGCGGGCGAATTTCAACCTGTCGAGCACTGCACGAAGCGGCTTGGGAGTGCGTCCATAGACAGGGTCTCCCAATAGCGCATGGCCGATTGATGCGCAGTGAACGCGGACCTGGTGTGTGCGCCCGGTCTCGAGGCGACATTCGATGAGCGCGGCGTGGTTTAGGAGCCGGACAGTCTCGTAATGCGTGACGGCGTGTTTTCCGCGAGTGCTCCCGTCTGGAAGGACCGCCATCTTCTTGCGGTCCTTGTCTGAACGTCCAAGCCGACCCGACACGGTGCCCGAAGCCGGATTGGGATGGCCCGCGCACACCGCAAGGTAGCGGCGCGTGATTGAATGGTCAGCGAATTGCCTCGCGAGGCCTTCGTGAGCCGCATCGCTCTTGGCGACGACCAGCAGGCCGGAGGTATCCTTGTCGATCCGGTGCACGATCCCGGGCCTCGCAACTCCGTTGATGCCCGACAATTGCCCCTTGCAATGGTGCAGCAGCGCATTGACCAGCGTACCGTCCGGATTACCCGCTGCGGGGTGCACGACCATTCCCGCCGGCTTGTTGACCACCAGCAGGTTCTCGTCCTCGAAAACCAAGTCGAGCGGGATGTCCTGCGCGATCGTTTCGAGCGGCTCCGGCGGGGGCAGGTCGATGCGATAGCTCTCGCCGCCAGCCAGCTTAGCCGAGGCGGATTTTGCAGGTTTTCCTGAAATCGCCACCGCCCCGTCCGCAATCAGCCCCTTCACCCGCTCGCGCGACAAACCCGTCGCTTCGGCCAGCGCCTTGTCGAGGCGGCCGGGGTTTTCGAGCGTTCCGGTGAGGACTTCGGGCGCGGACATGCTAGGGCCATGCGCGATGACGCTGGAAGTCTCAAGCCAAGTTCTCGGCACACTGCTCGCCGAAGCGGATAGCGCACACCCGCGCGAATGCTGCGGCATCCTGCTGGGCGAGGGTGTGTGCATCGCTTCGGCAAAGCCTGCAGCCAACGTCCATCCCGAGCCCGAAACTCATTTCGAAATCGATCCGCAGGCGCTCGTCGATGCCCACCGCGAAGCCCGTAATGGGGGACCGCAGGTGATCGGATACTACCATTCGCATCCCAATGGCCTCGCGCGCCCTTCCGCCACCGATGAAGCCATGGCATCGGGCGAAGGGGCGATCTGGGCGATTATCGCGGCGGGCGGCGTCACTTTCTGGCGCGAAGGGGGTGCAGGGTTCAGCCCGCTTCCCTATGAGGCTCGGCCTCGCTAGTAGATAAGTAAATTTCGCGTTTCCGACTGGATTTCAATGAACGACCAAGACTCGATCGACCTCGCGGCCATGCTGTGCTCGCGCCTGTGCCACGACATGCTGAGCCCCGTGGGGGCGCTCAACAACGGGCTCGAGCTGCTGGCGATGGAAGACGATCCGGAAATGCGGCGCAACGTCATCGCCCTGCTCGAACAGAGCGCGCGGACCTCGACCAACAAGCTCAAGTTCTTCCGCCTCGCCTTCGGTGCAGCAGGCGGCTTTGGCGACCGTGTCGACGTGGCCGAACCCAAGGCGCTGATCGATGCGCTGGTGGGCGATAAGGACAAGGTCGAGATCAACTGGGCGATCGAGGGCGCCAACCTCGCCAAGCCCGCGGTAAAGGTGCTGCTGAACTTCGCGCAGATCGCCATCGATGCGCTGGTGCGCGGCGGATCGCTCGATATCGGCGCAGAGGTTCGCGACGGGGCCTGCGAGATCGTGGTGCGGGCAACCGGCACCAAGATCGCCTTCGACGAGAATATCGGCAAGGCCATCGACGGTTCGCTGAATTCTTCCGAAATCTCCAGCCGCACTGCCGCTGCCCACATGATCCATTTGCTTGCCGAGCAGGCAGGCGGGGGCCTCCAGTTCGCGCGCACCGACGAAACGCTGGTTCTCGGCGCGGTGCTGCCCGAGGCGGAAGGACTTATCGGGTGACGGGGGACTTCGGCGAACTGGGAGCCGGCCTTCCCGAAGCGAACGACGAACTCGTCGACCGCAAGATCCTCTCGCCCAACCATGACGAGCGCAAGCTCCCGATCTCCATGGTGGTGATCCACTATACCGAGATGAAGGACAAGGGCTTCGCCATCGAGCGGTTGTGCGATCCCGAAGCCAAGGTTTCGGCCAATTACCTGATCGGCAAGGGCGGCGAAGTCGTGCGGCTGGTGCCCGAAGACAAGCGCGCCTGGCATGCGGGCCTGTCCTACTGGCGCGGTATCAAGGACGTGAACTCGGCCAGCATCGGTATCGAACTCGATCATCCGGGGCACAAATACGGCTATACCGAATTTCCCGATGCGCAATTCGAGGCGCTGGTCCCGCTGGTGGCGCGCATGGTCAAGCAATACGACATCCCGCGCGCCAATGTGGTCGGCCATTCCGATGTCGCACCAGCGCGCAAGATCGATCCGGGCGAACTGTTTCCGTGGGATCGCCTCGCCGAATACGGCCTGTGCCTGCCGCGCCCGAAGAAGCTCGAACGCGGCGACCCGTTCGACAATGACGCGAGCTTCTACCTCGCCCTCGAGCGCTTCGGTTACGACATCACCGACGGCCACAAGGCGGTCGAAGCGTTCCAACGCCGGTGGCGTCCGGAAAAGATCGACGGCGTGATCGACGGACAGGTCAGGGCGATCCTGTTCCAGCTCTTGCTTGATCGCGACCGCGGACACGCTAGATAGGCTCTCGCCAGGGGGCCGGGCAGCCGCGCATTAGCGAGGAAAGTCCGGGCTCCACGAAACGAGGGTGGCGGGTAACGCCCGCCGGGGGAAACCCCAGGGAAAGTGCCACAGAGAGCATACCGCCGATGGCCCTTCATGGGATCAGGCAAGGGTGAAAGGGTGCGGTAAGAGCGCACCGGGGTTCTGGTAACAGCGCCCGCATGGCAAACCCCACCCGGAGCAAGGCCGAATAGGGGCGGCGTGCCGAAAGGCAGGGGTGTTTCTCCCCAGTCGCCCGGGTTGGCTGCTCGAGCCATGGAGCGATCCATGGCCCAGACGAATGGCTGCCGCCGCGCGGCTGATGTGCCAAGGAAACAAGGCTATATATCGCGTGCGGAACAGAACCCGGCTTACAGGCCCCCTGGCACTTCTTTGCGGAACCCGAGACCCTTCCCGGCGATTGGGCGGGGTATGAGCTCTACCTTCGAACGCAGCCTCTCGCAGCGCCTCGCCATACTTCTTGCCGTAATTATCCAGATCGGCGCGACCTTTCTGCCGCAGCTAGGCTTGGGAGAGCCGATCGGTGATCGATCCGACAGTGTAAGAACGCTTATCACACCTTCGGGCTGGGCCTTTGCGATCTGGGGACCGCTGTTTTTCGGTAGTGCGGTCTACGCCGTCTGGCAGATCTTGCCCGGGCAGCGTGACAATACACTGCTCGCCCAAATCGGATGGCCATCGGTCATAGCTTTATCATTCCAGGGCCTGTGGGCGATCTACACCCAGTTCGCCAACCTGACTTTCGTTTCCGCTCTCATCATCCTGACATCGCTGGGCGCGCTGCTCACGATCCTGAACCGGCTGGTGAGTTTCGAGCGACCCTTCTCGCTCGCCGAGCGGTTGATCGTCACGATTACCTTCAGCGCACTCGCGGCATGGCTCACGGCGGCGAGCATCGTCAACATCAGTGCCTCGCTGGTCTATCACGGGGTGGGTGGCAGCGGACAATACCCGCTCGTCACTGCCGCAATCGTCGCGGTTGGCGGCGTCATCGCGGCTATCGCTACGGCGCGGAGCCGCGGCAACCCCTGGTACGCGCTGGTGTTCTGCTGGGCGCTGCTGGCGATCTATTTTCGCGGCGGGCAGGAAAGCGGCGCCATCGCGCTGGCGACGCTCGTTTCGGGGCTACTGGTAGTGGGGGCGGTAGTGGTCGGCCTCAAGGAAAAGGCCAACCGCCACCACTGGTTCGGTTGAAACTGCTCAGTTCCGCCCGATGCTCGAATATTCGAACCCGGCTGCGCGGACTTCGTCCGGCCTGTAGATGTTGCGCAGGTCGACGAGGACAGGAGCCTTGGCCAGTTCCTTCACGCGACCGAGGTCAAGCGCGCGGAAGGCATCCCATTCGGTGACGATGGCGATGGCATCGGCATCCTTGATCGCGGCATAGGGTTCCTCGACCATGGTGACCTCGGGCATCAGAGGTGCTGCCAGTTCCATGCCTTCGGGATCGAAAGCGGCGACTTCCACCCCCGCATCGGTAAGCGTCTGCGCCACGGCGATCGCAGGGCTATCGCGCATGTCGTCGGTGTTGGGCTTGAAGGTCAGGCCGAGCAAGGCGACCTTCTTGCCGCGCGCCTTGTCTGCACCGCCCAGCGCGTCGAGCACCTTGCGGCCCATGGCGCGCTTGCGCGTGTCGTTCACCTTGACCACCGCTTCGACGATCCGCGTCGGGCTGTCATAGTCTTCTGCCGTCTTGAGCAGGGCGAGCGTGTCCTTGGGGAAGCACGAGCCGCCATAGCCGGGGCCGGCGTGAAGGAACTTGGCACCAATGCGGCCATCCATGCCGATGCCGCGGCTTACGTCCTGTACATCCGCGCCGACCTTTTCGCACAGGTCCGCCATTTCGTTGATGAAGGTGATCTTCGTCGCGAGGAAGGCGTTGGCAGCGTATTTGATGAGTTCGCTGGTGCGGCGGCCGGTGAAGAGGATGGGCGATTCGTTGAGGAACAGCGGACGATAGACCGCGCTCATCACCTCGCGGCCGAAATCGTCTTCTGCGCCGATCACGATACGGTCGGGCCGCTTGAAATCGCCGATTGCCGCGCCTTCGCGCAGGAATTCGGGGTTGGAAACGACCGAGAATTTGTGGCTGGTGCCGCTGTCCTTGAGAATGCGCTCCACCTCGTCGCCCGTGCCGACGGGAACGGTGGACTTGGTCACCACCACGGCATCATTCGCCAAGTTCTCGCCGATCTCCTTCGCCACGGCATAGACGAAGGTCAGGTCGGCATGGCCATCGCCGCGGCGGCTGGGCGTGCCGACGGCGATGAAGATCGCATCGGCATCCTTGATGCCTTCGGCAAGGCTGGTGGTGAAGGTCAGGCGACCGGCGCGCACATTCGCGCCGACCAGTTCGGCGAGGCCCGGCTCGTAGATCGGCATGATGCCATCGTGAAGCCGGTCGATCTTCGACTGGTCCTTGTCGATGCAGACGACATCATGTCCGAAATCGGCGAAACACGCGCCCGAAACCAGGCCGACATAGCCCGAACCTACCATTGCGATCTTCATCTACGCATCATCCTTCTCGACGCTGATTGCGCCATCTTCGGCTGCGACCGCCTTGATCGTGCGACGCCTGTCGCCCTCCAGCACCAGTGCCGTCAAGCGTCCCGTCCTGAACGCGCCGGTATCGATGCCGATCCTGTGCTGGGTATCGACCACGTCGTCGAAAATAGTGTGGCCATGCACGACGACATGGCTGAAAGGCTCTTCATGGCGCAGGAAGCGGTCGCGAATCCAGCGCAGGTCCGATGCCTTCTGTTCCCCGATCGCGTGTTTCGGGTTGATGCCCGCATGGACGAGCACATAATCGCCGACCACGATCAGGTCCTCGAAGCTTTCGAGAAACTCGCGGTCCTTTTTCGGCACGGCTTTCTCGAGCGCTTCCTGCACCTCGCCGACCTTCATCTTGTTGTAGGCCTTGCGGTCGATACCGTAGCTCAGCGCTGTCTCGCGCCCGCCATGCCTGAGGAAATGACGCGCCACTTCCTTGTCGGTGAAGCTCTCGAGGAACATTTCCTCGTGATTGCCAGCAATATAGCGGACCTTGCGCTGCTTTCCCCACTTGCGCGCGAGCTTGATGACGCCCGCGCTATCGGGGCCGCGATCGACGAGGTCTCCGAGGAAAACCACTGTGGTTTCAGCCGGCGCGAGACCGGCGTCGTCCTCCTCGATCGCCTTCTGCAGGGCCTCGAGCAGATCGAGCCGCCCATGGATATCGCCGATCACGTACCAGCGCTCGCCATCTGGCGCATGAGCGACACGGCGATCGTCCTGCGGTCGGGCAAAGATACGGCGGATGGAATCGAACATCGGGGGCGAGGGGACCTGTCTTCCGGGGGCTGGCGGGCATTTAGGAGACTGTCGCGCAGGCGGCAAGGGAGCGTGACGCGGCCAGGTCACTTCGCAGTTGCACAATAGCCACGCTATTTGCTGCAATAGCGAATAGTTTTCGCACGCAACTTGCTTCCTCCGCACGAATCATGCACGATTATGTCGAATTCGCCCGAGGAGCCTTTATATAAACGAGGACCCGGCGAGTACGCAGGTGGGACGAAGCACACCAACGAACCAATCAGGAGTTCGATAATGCTCACGTCCTTTCGCGGCCGTTTCGCCGCTTCGCTCGCCCTAGCCGGCGCCACGCTTGCCATCCCTTCCGCCGCGCTGGCGCAGGAAGAAGATGATGGCGGCCTCACCATCTCCGCCAACGCTGCGCTGACCACGGACTATCGTTTCCGCGGTGTTTCGCTTTCTGGCGGCGACCCGGCCATCCAGGGCGGCGTCGACGTTGGCCACGAAAGCGGCTTCTACGTCGGCACCTGGGCAAGCTCGATCGATGGCGGCCCCGCCTATGGCGAGATGGAATTCGACATCTACGGCGGCTGGTCCGGCGACCTTGCCGAAGGCATCGCTCTCGATGTCGGCCTTCTCTATTACGCCTATCCCACCGAAGATCTCGGCGGCGATGTCAATTACTGGGAGCCCTACGCTTCGGTCGGCTTCGACCTCGGCGGAGCGGAAGCTACTGTCGGGGCCGCTTATGCCTGGGAACAGGATTCGCTGGGCGGGGAAGACAACCTCTACGTCTATACCGATCTCGGCTACTCGCTGCCTTCGACGCCGATCTCGCTCTCGGCCCACCTCGGTTATACCGACGGCGTCCTTGCACCGCCGCTTTTGGCGGGGACAACCGATGACAGCGGTTTTGACTGGTCGATCGGCGCCAGCCTATCCAAGGGCATTCTCGAAGTCGGTGTTGCCTACATCGGCGTCGAAGGTCCTTCGATCGATGGCTTCACCGATGACGCCATCGTCGGAACGATCACCGCCAGCTTCTAGAGAATTCACTGGCGAGGGTCACGGGGGCGTGCCTGCGGGTGCGCCCCTTTTCCTTTCCAGGCGGGCTCCCTAACTGGTCACAATGACCCACTATCTTCACACCATGATCCGCGTCGCCGACCCGCAGAAGGCAATCGATTTCTTCAAGCTCATCGGGCTGGAGGAGGTCCGGCGAAAGGAAAGCGAAAAGGGGCGCTTCACGCTCATCTTTCTCGCTGCTCCCGGACAGGAAGGAACGGCCGAGTTGGAGCTCACCTACAACTGGCCGCCCGAAGACGGCAGCGCGCCCGAGCAATATGATGGCGGGCGAAACTTCGGCCATCTCGCTTACCGGGTCGAGAATATCTACGACACCTGCCAGCGGCTGATGGATGCGGGCCATACGATCAACCGGCCTCCGCGCGACGGACACATGGCCTTCGTCCGCTCACCAGACGGGATTTCGGTCGAACTGCTGCAGGACGGCTATCTCGACCCGGCAGAGCCCTGGGCGAGCATGGGAAATACCGGCAGCTGGTAGGGGCGCCGGCTAGTCGACGTAGGGCGATTTTACGTCGTCGGGATGCGCCGTCGAAAGCCGCAGCACGACATAGCCCAACACCGCAGACAGGAGCGATCCTCCCAGAATCCCGAGCTTAGCCTCGTTGATGAGTTCCGCCTGCCCGGTAAATGCCAGGCCGCTGATGAACAGCGACATGGTAAAGCCGATGCCGCACAGGATCGAAACACCCCAGATTTCCTGCCAGCTGGCCTGGTCGGGCCGGGGGGCGAAGCCGATCCGGTCCGCAATCCAGATTGCGGAAAAGATTCCGACCTGCTTGCCGAGGAACAGGCCTGCTGCGATCGCCAGCGGCAGCGGTGCCAGCAAGCCGTCGATGCCGATACCTGCCAGCGGGACGCCGGCATTGGCAAAGCCGAAAACCGGAACGATTAGATAGGCGCTCCACGGGGCGAGACTGTGCTCCATGGTTTCTACCATCGTCTCGTCATCCTTGCCTACCATCGGGATGGTCAGGGCTGCGGCGACACCGGCGATCGTGGCGTGGATGCCGCTGAACAGGACGAATACCCACAGGACCAGCGCCATGAGGACGAAGGGCCAATAACGGCTCACACCCATTCGGTTCATGGCCATCATTGCGATGACGACCACAGCAGAAGCTGCCAGCCAACCGAGCTTGATTTCCTCGGTGTAGAAGGCGGCGATCACAAGGACTGCGCCGATATCGTCGACGATCGCAACCGTCAGCAGGAACAGGCGCAGCGACGCGGGACAGCGGTTGCCCAACAGGCCGAGCACGCCCATTGCGAAGGCGATATCGGTTGCCGCCGGGATTGCCCAGCCTCGCAGCAACTGCGCATCGCCGCCGACTACGCCGACATAGAAAAGCGCGGGTATCGCCATGCCGGCTACTGCGGCCAGGATCGGCAATTTTCGCTGTTGCGAAGTGCTAAGCTGGCCCTCGATCCATTCGCGCTTCACCTCTAGTCCGACCACGAAGAAGAAGATCGCCATCAATCCGTCGTTGATCCACAGATGCAGGTCGTAAAGCTTGGGGATCGGTGTCCAGGGAAGCTTGCCGTAGAACAGCTGCTGGTATTCGTCCGCGAACGGCGAATTGGCCGCCAGCATCGCGGCGACGGCCACCAGGATAAGCAGGATGCCGGCTGACGCGTCGCTAACGAACAGCGCACGGACGGGGGCAAAGACGAGGCGGAAGGCTGAAGGGCGTTCGGTCATGTGGCTGCGCTCTCTTTCGCAAAGCAAAGCGCGTTGCAAGACCCGAATCGGCGCGATAGGTAGATCGCAAGGGGAAAACGGGTTGCTAGCATCATACAATGTCGTCGCCGGGGCGTTTGCCGCGGCCCAGCTGGAACTGTTGCTGTTCGCAGCGGTCTTTTTCGCCATCGGCCTGGTGGACGAAGTTGCAGTCGACCTCCTGTATCTCTGGAACCGGATGACCGGCCGGATCGCAACGCCGCATATCGACGAGCAGATCCTTGCCGAGGAAAACTTGTCCGGCATGGCCGCGCTTTTCATTCCCGCCTGGCAGGAAGCCGACGTGATCGGACCGACGCTCAGCCATGCACTCGAAGTCTGGCAGCAGAAAGACTTGCGGATCTATGTCGGCTGCTATCGCAACGATGCCGCAACGATAGCTTCGGTGTCGGTCGTAGCGCGGGGTGACGACCGGGTGCGGCTTGTCGTGGTCGGTGAGGATGGCCCGACCTGCAAGGCGCATTGCCTGAACCGCCTTTATGCCGCTCTGCGCGAGGACGAAACACGCCGCGGCAAACGCGCACATATGGTCGTGCTGCACGATGCAGAGGATATGGTCGATGCTGCAGCTCTCCCGCTCCTCGACCATGCGATCTGGAACAGTGATTTCGTCCAACTGCCCGTCATGGCTCTGCCACCTTCGGATTCGCGCTGGATTGCGAGCCATTACTCGGATGAGTTCGCAGAAGCCCACGCCAAGGCAATGGTTGTGCGCGACCGGCTCGGCTGCGCGATACCGGGGGCAGGCGTCGGTTGTGCCATCTCTCGCGGAATGCTCGCTAGGCTGTCGCGTGAAAATGAAGGCGGACCCTTCTCGGAAAACTCGCTCACCGAGGATTACGAGCTTGGCCACAAGATCCACGCGGCGGGCGGCCGGGGTCGATTCCTCAGGCTGCGCGCGCTCGACGGTCGCCTGATTGCTACGCGCGCTTATTTCCCTTCCGACATCGCACAATCGGTGCGCCAGAAGACGCGCTGGACGCATGGCATTGCCTTGCAGGGCTGGGACAGGCTCGGCTGGGAAGGTAACTTGCTGCAGCGCTGGATGACGCTGCGCGACCGGCGCGGGCCTCTTGCTGCCATATTGCTGGCGGTCGCCTATACGCTGGTGTTGAGCGGCATGGTGCTCCACCTTGCGAGCGAGGCAGGCATGATCGAGCCGCTCATGCTGTCGAGCGAGCTCGAAGGCTTGCTCTGGCTGACCTTTGCCGGCCTTGTCTGGCGAATCCTTTCCCGAGCGATATTTACGGCGCGCGAATACGGGTTGAAGCAGGGCCTCCTGGCGATACCAAGGGTCATGGTGTCGAATATCATCGCGATCATGAGCGGGCGGCGTGCGCTTGCAGCCTATCTGAAGACACTTCGCGGAGAGCCGGTGATCTGGGAGAAGACCACCCATTACACGCATCCCGCCCTGGCCCGGCAGGCAGAGGCTCGCGCATGAGCAGCGGCGCCATAGAAGGCAAGGGGCGTCCCTTACGGTTTTTGGCCGGGCTCGGTATCGCATGGATCGGCATGCGAGCGCTTTTCATCGGTACTCTTGCTGTCGAGCCAGACCAAACCGGGCAGCAATCGAACCGTACTGCCTTCACAACGACTACGAACAATCGATCCGGCCCGGATGTCCATGATGCGCCCGGGACGGCCAGTGCCGATGTGATTACGCTGGAGAAATCGGGTTCGCCAGATGCCGCAGCCAGTTACCCCGGCGTCGAGAACCTCGCACCTGCGCCCCCTGCACACATGGTCGCGCCGCTGCCGGATAATCCGGGTGCGATGCACAACATGCTGTGGATGAGCGCATCGAACCCCGATATGGGGGTAGGCAAAGCGGCACCTGTCGAGTCCAAGCGCTAGCCTCCGGACGAGAATTGAGCGCCGTCCACCTTTCGTAACGGCTTTCTCCGATATAGGGGCGGCATATGGACGTATACCTGCCCATCGCGAACCTGTCGGTGAACGGTCTGTGGATCGTGGCACTGGGTGCGCTGACGGGAGTATTGTCCGGCCTGTTCGGCGTGGGCGGAGGCTTCCTCACAACGCCATTGCTGATCTTCTACGGCATCCCGCCGACGGTTGCTGCCGCTTCGGCCTCGACGCAGGTCACCGGGGCAAGCGTGTCGGGCGTGGTGGCGCATAGCAAACGCAAGGGCGTCGATTATCGCATGGGCACGGTGATGGTCGCCGGCGGCGTGATCGGGGCAGGGATCGGCGCGCTGCTGTTCCGCTTCTTCCGTTCGATCGGACAGATCGATGTGGTCATCAACGCACTCTACGTTGTCCTGCTGGGCTCAATCGGCCTGTTGATGGCCAAGGAATCGGTGCAGGTCCTGCGCGGTACGGTCGGAAAGCAGGCCGCGCGACGCCGCCATCACCCTTTGGTTGCCAACCTGCCGTGGCGCTGGCGGTTCTACGGTTCGGGTCTGTACATCAGCCCGCTGGCGCCCGCGCTTGTCGGCGTCGTGGTGGGCATCCTCACCATGCTCATGGGCGTGGGTGGCGGGTTCATCTTGGTGCCGGCGATGCTCTACATCCTTGGCATGAGCGCCAATGTCGTGGTCGGCACCAGTCTCTACAACATCCTCTTCGTCACCATAGCGACGACGATCATGCATTCGGTTACCACCCGCGCGGTCGACATCGTCCTGGTGGCATTGCTGCTGATCGGTTCGGTCACCGGCGCACAGTTCGGTTCGCAGCTGGCAGTGCGCGCAAAGCCGGAGATCCTGCGACTGGTTCTTGCAGCGATCGTCCTCCTGATCGCGTTCCGCATGCTGCTCGGCCTGTTCTACCAGCCCGACGAAATCTATACGGTCTATCCGCTGTGAGGGCGCTGTTCCTCCTTCTTGCAGCCCTTCTGCTTTCGGGCCAGCGCGATCCGGTGCTCGTGCCTGAAGTCTCGCAGCATGACGTCCAGGTCAGGCAGGGTTTCACCGGCACCGAACTGCTCCTGTTCGGCGCGGTCCTCGATCCGGCCGGGCGGGCAGGGCAGGGCTACGATATCGTGGTCGTCCTCAAGGGGCCGAGCGAGCCGATCCGACTGCGCGAGAAGGAGCGTTTCGCCGGCGTCTGGATCAATGCGGAAAGCAATGATTTCCGCTCGGTGCCGAGCTTCTTTGCCGTCGCCTCCTCGCGGCCGATCGAGCAGATCGTCGATGAAAAGACCGCAGCAATCTACGAATTCGGCACACGCTATATCCAGCTTTCGCCCAGCGGCAGCATCAATCCCGAACTGCAATTGCGCTTCGCCTCCGGTCTAGTCGACCTGAAACAGCGGCAGGGCCTCTACAAAGAGGATTTCGACGGCGTGCAGATCAACGAGAACGTGCTGTACCAGGCGCGCATCTCGCTGCCGTCCAACGTCACCACTGGCACATACACGGCAGAAACCTTTGCGGTCAGCAACGGCCGTGTCATCGCCTCGGCAATGGCCGAGGTCGAGGTTCGCAAGGTCGGGTTCGAGCGTTTCGTCGCCCTGAGCGCCAACAATTGGGGGCTCGCATACGGGCTTATTGCCGTGCTGCTGTCGGTCGGAATGGGCTGGGGCGCCGGACGTCTTTTCGCCCGGCTATAACAGGGCACTTGCGCGTTAACGTTGACCCGATCTTAACCCTTATCCGCCACTACACTCGGCAGCTGCACCTGTGCAATTTTGGGGCGTTGAACGAGTTATGAGCCAGATGGGTAACGGGAAATTCGGGGCATTCGGCGCGGGACGCCAGATGGAGGCCGAGGAGGCCGGTCGTCGATCCTTGCGCGACCGGATCCGTGGCAATCACGATAACCAGGAAGCCGCCGCGCGCACCTCCTCGCGATCGGGATACGTCCATCAGCAACCCGAAGGGCAGCCTCAGGCTGTACCGCAGCAGAAGGCAGAAGCGCCTGCAGCTCCCCAGCCGCAGCCCCAGCAACAGGGTGAAGCTCCGGTTACGAAACCCGCTACGCAGGCCGCTGCTGCCCCGAAATTGGGCGAAGCACCGCCGCGCCCCTCCGATCTCGCTCCCAAGCCTGCTCCTCAGCCGGAGCCGGAGCCCGATGCAGAAGACGCGCCGCCGAGCGAGAACGCCACCCAGCCGATCGGCGTGGTGCTCGAGATCGCCGGTTCGGGATCGATGATTGCCATCGACCTCCAGCGTCTTTCGGAATGCAGCCAGGACGAGGACCCGGCCATCGGCATGGCGGGCCAGGTCGGTTCGCAGATCAAGATCCGCGTCGGCAACAGCTGGCTGCTCGCCAGCGTGCGCAACCAGAAACAGGACCGCAAGGCGGGCAGCATCCTCGCCAACATCGACTTCCTCGGCGAAGGCGTGGAGGAAAAGCTCACCGGTCGCCTTCACGGTTTCCGCCGCGGTGTGACGCGTTACCCGATCCCGGGCGCGTTGGTGTATCCCGCCTCCACCGCCGACCTCAAGCAGGTCTATGCCAGCGACGGCCGCAGCGCGGTCACGATCGGCAAGGTGTACCCCACCAAGGACATTCGCGCGGGCCTTTATGTCGACGCGATGCTCGGCAAGCATTTCGCTCTGCTGGGCTCCACCGGTACCGGTAAGTCGACCAGCGCCGCGCTGATCCTCCACCGTATTTGCGAGGCGGCGCCCGAAGGCCACATCGTCATGGTCGACCCGCACGGAGAATATTCGGCTGCTTTCCGCCAGACCGGCGTGATCCTCGACGTCTCGAACCTGCAGATGCCGTACTGGATCATGAACTTCGAAGAACATTGCGAAGTGCTCCTCACCAGCAACGGCAACGAACGCCAGGTCGATTCCGACATCCTTGCGAAATGCCTTCTGAAAGCGCGCCAGAAAAGCCGCCTTGCCGAAAGCATGGGCAAGATCACGGTGGATTCGCCGATCCCTTACCTGCTCTCGGATCTCTCCAACGAGATTCAGGACCAGATGGGCAAGCTCGACAAGGCGACCAATTCCGCGCCTTACATGCGCATCAAGAACAAGCTGGAAGAATTGAAGGCCGACCCGCGCTACCAGTTCATGTTCTCCGGCATGCTGGTCGCCGACACCATGACCGACTTCATCTCCAAGATCTTCCGCATGCCTTCGAACGGCAAGCCGATCTCGATCATCGACGTCTCGGGCGTGCCTTCGGACATTACTTCGACCGTGGTGGCGGTTCTCAGCCGCCTGGTTTTCGACTTTGCGATCTGGGGGCGTGAGGAAAAGACCACGCCGATCCTGCTGGTATGCGAAGAAGCCCACCGCTACGTGCCGAGCGAAAAGAACGCCGATGGCAACTCGGTGGGCACGATCCTTAGCCGTATCGCCAAGGAAGGCCGTAAGTACGGCATCTCGCTGGGCCTCATCACGCAGCGTCCCTCCGATTTGGCCGAAGGCGTGCTGTCGCAGTGCGGTACGATCATCTCGATGCGCCTGAACAACGACCGCGACCAGGAATTCGTCCGTGCGGCGATGCCCGAAGGTGCGCGCGGCTTCCTCGACGCGATCCCCGCGCTGCGCAACCGCGAGTGCATCATCTGCGGCGAGGGTGTCGCCATTCCGATCCGCGTGAGCTTCGACAACCTCGAGGAAGTCAAGCGCCCGGCATCGGAAGACCCGAGCTTCATCGAAATGTGGAACAACCCCGGCGGCGAAGAGGACATCGTCCTGCGCACCGTGCAGCGCTGGCGTTCGCAGGGATAACCGAGCCGAAGGCGAGGCAGGGGCGACTGCCCGCCCGCAGCGGGTGCGGTTTGCCGCAGATCTAGCGAGGACGCACCGACGCAGGTCGGTGCGAAAAGCAATTACGTCCCGCGGGTATCCCCGAACAGATGGATATGCAGGCGGTCGCTCAGGCGAAAGCCGTGTTCGAGGCATAGCGGGGCGAGCCATTTCTCCCGTGTACGCAAGGTCTCGCTGTCAGTCCCTTCGGGCATCAGGAAGACATGGCCGGGCTTGAAGCGGTAGCGGTCGCGAAGCGCCAGCACCTCGTCCACGTCCGCAGGCTCGGCAATCACGAATTTGAACCATGCGCGCGGGTCGGTGGCGTAGGCGTCGAGCCGCTCGGGCAGCAGCGCGAGATCTGCAGGATTGCCGCTGTGCGCCAGTTTCGGGCTGACGTTGAACTGGTCGATCCGGATATCGAGGGTCGCGGGCGCTTTAGTAGTGCCGTTGGTTTCGATCTCGACCGAGATATCGGGCAGCAGGTCGAGCAGCTTCGCCAGTGCCGGAGCCTGCAGCAGCGGTTCGCCCCCTGTGATCACCAGCCGGTTCTGGCCCAGCGACTGGATAATGGCAGCTACCTGTTCTTCGTCGAGCGTGACCTGGTTCGCCTTGCGCTCATAGGTCACGCCGTCGCGGTGTGGTCGGTCGTCACCTTCGAAATGCCAGGTGTAGGCCGTGTCGCACCACACGCATGCAAGATTGCAGCGCGACAGGCGCATGAAGGCCACCGGGAGCCCCATGCTCGGCCCTTCGCCCTGGACCGAGGCGAAAATCTCCGGCCCTCCGGTGTCGTCGGTGGCGAGGACTAATGCCATGTTGAGTTCCAGCCGATAGTCATCTTAGCCCACCATCATTGAACCCTCGATGTCGCCTTCGGGAGACATCGATGCAACGATCGAGTGGCCAGCGAAGAGATCGCCATCGGCATAATAGATGCTTAGCGCGCCTGATCCGTCAACTTCCACGTCGGTCGGGGTGATCCGCGTAATCCACTCGGACCGGTCAAGGTCCTCGCCGTCATTGGCCCAGCCTTCAGCCCAGATACCATAATAGTCTTCGGTGATCCGTTGCCGAAATTGCGCGTCGATTTCCGCCTGCCTGTCCAGCGCATCCGAGAGATGATCGGCAGCCTTTGCGATCGAGTGCGCGCCCGGCTCGAGCGCCATCCTTACGGGAACACCGCACCATTTGCCGGTCGCTTCGAAGACATCGTGAAAGGTCTCTCCGGCTTTCAATGTGCCCAGCTTCGGATGCGTGTAATCGGGTGGATTGAGGATTTCGTGTGCTGCTTCGGAAAGCGCCGGATCGTGAGGCCGCCCCTGAAGGCGTAGCATTTCTACCGTCCTCATGATCTCTGGCGGTTTCTCCATGTCCCGCACCTTCAGCCTTATCGTCTGACCCTTACGGAGACGCCATCGCCACAGCGCAATCATATGTTCGCTCAGGATCGGCTTTTCGATACGCAGCGGATTCGTACATATCGGTCTATCTCCTTCCCGCCAAACGACTAGCTGGAAGGTGATCGACCATTTTCCGCCGAGATCGCCTATTCCGGCAATGCCGAACGGGCCTACGATGCCGGTGACGATCCTTTGGGCTTGCTCGTCCATTCCGCCAGCTGGCGCGGTGATCGATTGATCGGTCACCCCAAGCGGGCCAGCGCCGCCGTCAGCCGCTCGATTTCGACGGTGTGATGCGCGAGATCGGCGCGGGCCTTTTCGACTGCTTCGGGCTTGGCTCGCTCGACGAAGTTGGCGTTGCCGAGGCGTCCTTCGAGCGATTTGGCTTCCTTGGCAGAAGCTTCCATCGCCTTGGTCAGGCGCGCCTTTTCGGCCTCGATGTCGATCACGCCTTCGAGCGGCACGATGAAGGCGTCCTCGCCCGCCGCCACCTGCATCGCCGCGCCGCCGGGCGCTTCGGCGAAATGGATCGGCGTGAGCCGCGCGAGGCGTTCGATAGCAGCGGCGTTTTCTTCTGCAGTCTTGCGACCAAGAGCCGAGGGGGCAGGGCAATAAGCTTCCAGCTTCGCGCCGGGAGCAATGCCGAGCTCGTTCTTCGCCGTGCGCACTGCGCTGGTGAGCGCGATGAGCCAGTCGATCTCGGCCTTGGCCTGCGCATCGACTTCCGCCTGCGGCTCGGGCCATTTGGCGGTGATCAGCGGGTAGTCGGGCCGGTCGCCCTGCTTCGACCACAACTCTTCGGTGATGAAGGGCATGAAGGGATGCAGCATGACGAGGATCTGGTCGAGCGCCCAGCCGGCGACGGCCCTGGTTTCCTCGTCGAAATTGCCCTTGATCAGCTCGATATACCAGTCGCAGAACCGGTCCCACACGAAGTGGTAGATCGTGTTCGCGGCGGCATCGAAGCGCAAATCGGCCATCGCCTGTTCGAGCGCGTTCTTGGTCTCGACGACTTCGCCGATGATCCACTTGTTGACGGCCTGCGTGGCAGCGGGCGCGGCGATGCTGGTGCTCGCGCCGATGCCGTTCGACTGGCAGAAACGTGTGGCATTCCAGAGCTTTGTCGCGAAGTTGCGATAGCCCTCGACGCGTTTCTCATCCATCTTGATGTCGCGGCCCTGGCTTTCCATCGCCGACATGAAGAAGCGCAGCGCATCGGCACCGTACTGGTCGATGAGTCCCAGCGGGTCGACGACATTGCCCTTGGACTTGGACATCTTCGCCCCGTCGGCGGCGCGCACCAACCCGTGAAGGTACAGCCGCGGCCACGGCGCCTTTCCGGTCAGGTGCATGCCCTGCATCATCATGCGCGCATCCCAGAAGAACAGGATATCGAACCCGGAAATCAGCAGGTCGTTGGGATAGTGCTTGTCGAGCAGGTCGGTCTTCTCCGGCCAGCCGAGCGTGGCGAAGGGCCAGAGCGCGGAGGAGAACCACGTGTCGAGCACGTCGTCATCACGGGTCAGGGCAACGCCTTCGCCTGCCTGTGCCTGCGCCTCTTCCTCGGTCATGGCGACATAGGCCTTGCCCTCGGCATCATACCAGGCCGGGATCCGGTGACCCCACCAGAGCTGGCGGCTGACGCACCAGGGCTGGATGTTCTCCATCCAGTTGAAGAAAGTCTTCTCCCAGCTCTTGGGGACAATTTCGATCGTGCCGTCCTTCACCGCCTCGATGGGCGCCTTGGCAAGCTTTTCGGCATCGACATACCACTGGTCGGTCAGCCACGGTTCGATCACCACGCCGCCGCGGTCGCCGAAGGGCGTCGCGATGGTGCGCGGCTCGGCGTCGTGGAGGGTCTCGTTGCCTTCCTTGTCCTTGGTGACATGCGGGATGAGGAAGCCGAGCTCCTTCATCCGCGCGACGACCAGTTCGCGCGCGCCGTCCACACCGTCACGCTTGAAGCGGTGCAGGCCGAGGAATTCGTCCGGCACCAGCCCGTCGGCGGTCTGGCAGACATTGCCCTCCGCATCGAGCATGTTGAGCATCTCGGCAGGCGCGAAACCGGCACGCTTGCCCACGTCGAAGTCGTTGAAATCGTGCCCCGGGGTGATCTTCACACAGCCCGAGCCGAGTTCGGGATCGGCATGCTCGTCGGCCACCACCTTGAAGCGGCGACCGGTTATCGGCTGGAGGATGTCCTTGCCGACGACCGATTTGTAGCGTTCGTCATCGGGGTGAACCGCAACGGCCATATCGGCTAGCATGGTCTCGGGGCGCGTGGTCGCGACGACAAGGTAATCCTTGCCTTCGGAGGTGGTCACGCCATCGGCCAGCGGGTAGCGGAAGTGCCAGAAGCCGCCCTTCACATCGGTGGTCTCGACTTCGAGATCCGAAATGGCGGTCTTGAGCTTCACGTCCCAGTTCACCAGCCGCTTGTCGCGGTAGATCAGCCCATCGTTATAGAGATCGACGAAGGTCTTGAGCACGGCTTGCGTGAAATGCGGGTCCATCGTGAACTGTTCGCGTGACCAGTCCATCGAGCAGCCTAGGCGGCGCAGCTGGCGGGTGATCTGGCCGCCGCTTTCCTCTTTCCATTCCCAGACCTTGTCGATGAAGTCCTCGCGCGAATAGTTGGTGCGCTTGTCCTGTTTCGCCTCCATCTGGCGCTCGACCACCATCTGCGTCGCGATCCCCGCATGGTCGACGCCCACGACCCACAGCGCATCCTTGCCGCGCAGGCGTTCGTAGCGGATCACCACGTCCTGCAGCGTGTTGTCGAGCGCGTGCCCGATATGGAGCGAGCCCGTAACGTTCGGCGGCGGGTTCACGATGGTGAAGGGCTCGGCATCGGGCCGCTCGGGCCGGAACAGGCCGTTTTCTTCCCAATGCGCGTACCAGCGCCGCTCGATATCGGCGGGATCGAAAGTCTTGGATAATTCGGTGGACATGGGGAGGCCCATGCCAGCCAGAATTGTGCGATGCAACGCCGGATGGGCATGAGCGTTGTTACCCGCTTGTTTAGCAGCCGATTTCCCCGCATACCGCGCAGCGAATGACAGGTCTGGCGGAATACGAACTGCACGAAGGCGAGGGGGGAGCGGTCTTGACGCTGACCGGACCCTATCTCGTGTCGACTATCGGTGCGCTCGACGAAGAGCTGCGCGACCTGCCCGGCCCGATCGCCAAGGTCGATATTTCCGGCGTTACCGAGATCGATACCGTGGGCGCGTGGATGGCCTGCAGCATCTCGACCGATCATCAGGCGGAAATCACCGGAGCGAGCGACCGGGCCCAGCGCCTGCTGGGTGCGCTCGACGGCATCGATAGCGAGCAGGAACTGGCCGCCCCCCGGCTTCCGGTGTGGAGCCGCGTGCCCGAAGCCATGGGCGAGAAGATGTTCAACGCCCGGACCGGGATCGTCGGCGTCGTCAGCTTTCTCGGCGCGCTGCTGATCTCGGCCGGGACGCTGCTGCGCAATCCACGGCGGTTCCGGATGGTCGCGCTCGTCCACCAGATCGAACTGGTGGGCGTTTCCGCCTTGCCGATCATAGGCCTGATGAGTTTCCTCATCGGCATCGTGATCGCGCAGCAGGGCGCGGTCCAGCTGGCTGCATTCGGAGCGGAGACGCTCACGGTGAACCTCGTCGGGCGCATCACCTTGCGCGAACTGGGCGTGCTGATGACCGCGATCATGGTCGCAGGCCGCTCGGGTTCGGCCTTCGCGGCACAGCTCGGCACGATGAAGCTGACCGAGGAAGTCGACGCCATGCGCACGATCGGCATCTCGCCGATGGAAGCGCTGGTCATCCCGCGCATCATGGCCGCTGTCCTGATGATGCCGCTGCTCGGCTTCTATTCCTCCTGCGTTGCGATCATCGGAGGGGCCGTGGTCGGGGACCTGATGCTCGGCATTCCTTTCTGGACCTTCCTAGCGCGCATCCAGGAAGTGGTGCCGACCTATGACGTGTGGGTGGGCCTCATCAAGGCACCGGTCTTCGGGCTGATCGTCGGCCTCGCAGGCTGCTATCACGGCCTTCAGGTGCGCGGTAATTCGGAAGAAGTCGGGACCCGAACGACAATGTCGGTCGTCTCGGCCATCTTCGCTGTCATCGTGCTCGATGCATTCTTCGCCGTATTCTTCACCGAATTGGGTTGGGGCTGATGGCAGGAGACAATGGCACTGCAGCCCCAGGTCGGCACGAGCGCTTTCGCGGAGACAATCCCATCGTCGTTTCGGGACTGAAGAACCAGTTCGGCGACGCGGTCATTCACGAAGACCTCGACCTCAAGGTAAGGCGCGGCGAAATCCTCGGCGTGGTCGGCGGCTCTGGAACGGGCAAGTCGGTGCTGATGCGCTCGATCATCGGGCTGCAAATGCCGACCGCGGGCGATATCCATGTCTTCGGCAAGTCGATCGTCGATGCCGAGCCGGACGAGGAAATCGGCGTGCGCGACCGCTGGGGCGTGCTGTTCCAGGGCGGCGCACTGTTCTCGACGCTTACCGTGGGCGAGAATGTCGAAGTTCCGCTGAAGCAGTTCTATCCGCAGATTTCGGACGAGCTTCGCCACGAAATCGCGCGCTTCAAGATCATTCTCTCGGGCCTGCCCGAGGAGGCGGTCAACAAATATCCGAGCGAACTTTCGGGCGGCATGAAGAAGCGCGCAGGCCTTGCCCGCGCGCTGGCTCTCGACCCTGAACTGCTGTTCCTCGACGAGCCTACCGCGGGCCTCGACCCCATCGGTGCGGCGGCGTTCGACAATCTGACGCGCGAGCTGAAGGAAACGCTCGGTCTCACGGTGTTCCTGATCACTCACGATCTCGATACGCTGCACGAGATTTGCGACCGGGTCGCGGTGATCGCCGACAAGAGGGTCATCGCGGTCGACACGGTTCCCAACCTGATGGAACTCGACCACCCCTGGATCCAGGAATATTTCAACGGCCCGCGCGGCCGGGCGGCGCTTACCGCGCAGGCGCTCGACGAATTGCGCCGGCACATGGACGAACCCGTGGCTGCGCATGCCGTCAAAGCGTTGGACAAACCGCCTGCGGGCAAGGATAAGGCCTAACCAATGGAAACGCGGGCAAATTACGTTTGGGTGGGGGCGGTTACGCTCGCAGTGCTGGCGGCGCTGGCGCTGTTCATCGTCTGGATCGCGCGCTGGGGCGAAGGCGCACAGAAGGAATACGATATCTTCTTCAAGGAGAGCGTGTCGGGTCTCGCCAACGGCAGCCAGGTGAGTTTTGCCGGTGTCCCCGTGGGCCAGGTCAGCCAGATCGCCCTGTGGGACAAGGACCCCGAATTCGTGCGCGTGCGGATCAGCGTGAAGGACGAGGTTCCGATCCTTATCGGTACCACGGCGACCATTCAGGGCAGCTTTACCGGCGTTTCGACGATCCTCCTCGATGGCGCGCGCAGCGGTGCGCCGCCGATTTCTTGCGAGACAACCGCCTGCACCGAAGGCGTACCGATCATCCCGCCCAAGGATGGCGGCCTGAACGCGCTGCTGTCCAACGCCCCGCTGCTGCTCGAGCGGCTGGCAACGCTGACCGAGCGGCTTACGCAATTGCTCGACGACGAGAACCAGGGCGAGATCGCCGGTATCCTTGCCAACACCAACCAGATGACCGCCGACCTCGCGCAGGCCGCTCCTCAGTTCGAGCGCACCATGGCCGAATTGCAGGTCACCCTTCGCGAAGCTTCCGAAGCGCTCGACGAGTTCGAGAAAGTTACCGCCTCGACCGATCGCCTTCTCAACCAGGAGGGCGCACAGCTCGCCCAGCAGCTGCGCGTGACGCTCAAGCAGGCTGGCGATGCATCGGAAGATTTGGGCGCATTGCTCGAAGAAGCGCGTCCGGCGACCAAGCAGCTGACCGAAAGCACGCTGCCCGCAGCCGAGGCCACGCTGCGCGATCTGCGCGCCACCAGCAAGGCGCTGCGCGACGTGACCGAAAAGATCGATGAAAAGGGCGCGGGCGCGCTGCTGAGCAGCCAGCCGCTTCCGGAATACGAGCCGTGAGAAGGGGCCGACCAGCGATGATTAGCCAATTGAAATTCGCCATCCTCGCGCCCGCGCTCCTGCTCGGCGGCTGCATCAGTTTCGGCGAAGATCCGCCCGAAAGCTTGCTGACGCTTACGCCCAGCGCCTCGGCACCTGCGGGGACGGGGGGATCGTCCACTGCCGGCACCGCCATCGCGCTCACCGAATTCGAGGCTCCGTCCGCGATCGATGTGACGCGTGTGCCGGTGCAGGTCACCGATACCGAGCTCGCCTATCTCAAGGATGCGGTCTGGGTCGAAAAGCCCGCCCGCCTGTTTCGCCGCCTCGTTGCCGAGACCATCCGCACGCGCAGCAACCGCGTGGTGATCGATGGCGACGATCCCGGCGCGCTCGCCGAAAACCGCCTCACCGGCACGCTGCGCGCTTTCGGCTACGACGCGCGCGATGGCAGCGTGAAGGTGGTGTTCGACGCCGTGCGCCCGGGCGAGGGCAGCTCTGTCGAGACGCGCCGTTTCGAGGCCGTTGTGCCCGGCGTGGCTGCAGATGTTTCGAGCGTCGGTCCGGCACTCAACCAGGCGGCCAATGATGTCGCTGCCCAGATTGCGGAGTGGGTCGCTTAGTTTTCACTCGGGGGAGGTCCTAAATGCGCGCACTGTTTCTTTCCGCCATGTTGCTGGCGAGCGCTCCTTCTGCGCTCATGGCTCACGAGGCCGAGCCGGAGGTTATCACCACAGAAGCGGTGGCGAAGGAGGACCTGCTCGTCCCGCCAGCCGACGCGACGCATTATTCGCTGATTTCCGAAGCCGGAAAACATGGCGACCAGTGGGTATGGCAGCTGCCTGACGGTCGCACGGCCTATCGCTGGTCGCAGGAACTGCGCGGCTGGATCACCGAAATGGACCAGGTCGACACATACGATGCCGACGGGATGCTCACCGACCTCGTCATTCGCGGCACGACGACGGCGGGAAATGCCGCCGAGGAATTCCATGTCTCGAACGGTCACGCCAGCTGGCGGACCGCCGGCGAAAGCGGATCGGGTGAGGCGGGCGGCTATTACCTTCCCGTAACAGGCGTCGGCCTTTCCATGATGCCGCTCATCAACAAACTGGCGGCGGCAGGCGACGAGGGCGTGGCCCTGCTGCCGAGCGGACGGGCCTACCTCACGACTGCCGATCAGGTAACGATCGACGGCGCAGACGGTCCGAGGACAGTCACGCTCGCCTTCATCCGCGGGATGTCGCAGGCGCCGATGCCGGTATGGCTGAACGATGATGGCAGCGCCTTCGGTATCGTGAGCTGGCTTTCGCTGCTTCCCGAAGGTTACGAGGGCGCGCTCAAGCAATTGCGCGATGCGCAAGAGCAAGCGACCGCTGCCGACATTTCGGGGATTGCCGCCCGTTTCCTGACCGACGAGGCCCGTGCGCCCGTCCTTTTTGACAACGTCCAGCTTTTCGACGCGGAAGCCGGTCGCTTTCTCGGCGATCGTGCGGTTGTGGCGCAGGACGGCAAGATCACCGCGATTGGCGCAGCCGGATCGCTGGCGCTGCCCGTTGGAGGCCGCCGGATCGACGGGGCGGGCAAGACGCTCGTGCCGGGCATATGGGATAGCCACATGCACATCGGCGACGACTGGTCCGTTCTCGCCAATATGGCCAACGGCATTACAAGCTTTCGCAGTCCGGGTACGACCTTCGATCGCGCGGTCGATGCTACTTCGCGTCGCGCCTCGGGCGACCTCCTGATGGGCGAGCCGTTCATCTCGGTCATCATCGACAAGAAGGACCCTCTGGCCGCGCAGGGTGCGCTTGTCGTGTCGAGCCTGGAAGAGACCCTCGATGCCATCCGCCGCGTCAAGGAAGCAGGCCTGTGGGGCGTAAAGTTCTACACCTCGATGAATCCGGCGTGGATCGCACCCGCCGCTGCGGAGGCACACCGGCTGGGCCTCCATGTCCACGGCCATGTGCCCGCCACCATGAAACCGAGCGAGGCAGTCGCCGCAGGCTATGACGAGCTGACCCATATCAACTTCGTCGCCATGGAAGCCATGCCGAAGGATGTGATCGACCGCTCGAACACGCGCATGCGGATGGAAGGGCCGGCAAAATACTTCAAGGACGTCGATCTCGACGGCCCGCTGATGAAAGGCTTCATCGCCGATCTCGCCGAACGGCAAACGGTGGTCGATCCGACTATCGTGATCTTCGAAAGCTTTTTCACGCATGAAGGCGGGGCCCCCATTCCGGCCTATGCTCCTTACATGGGCATTGTGTCGCCCATCTTCGAACGGTCCAGTTTCTCGAGCGCGGGCTACCCGCTGGTCGATGGCTACACGCGCGACGATTACCGCGCGAGCTATCGCAAGCTGGTCGAACTCATCGGCAAGCTGCACGAGGCTGGCGTCCCCGTTGTCGCCGGAACCGATGGCTGGGGTATCGAGCTGATACGCGAGCTGGAAATCTACCAGCAGGCGGGAATGACTGCCGAGGAGGCCCTGCAGAGCGCGACCATCCTTCCGGCGCGCATTGTCGGTGTCGACGATCGCACCGGCTCGATCGCGGTCGGCAAGGAAGCCGACTTGGTGCTGGTCGACGGAGATCCTTCGAGCGAGCTGGGCGCCTTGCGCCGCGTGCTGACCGTGGTCAGCGACGGCTACGTCATGGATGCGGACGATCTGCGCGAAGCGGCAGGCTTTACCGGCCGTCCGAAGTAGGTCAGCTGGCGCTTGCCGCCCTTGCAAACTCCATCGCAGCGAGGAAATCGGCCTTGCGCCTTGCGCGTCGTTCCTCGGCCTCCCCGTCGCGCCCCCAGAGATCGGCCTGCCAGTCCTCTTCGAGATTGGCCGCGTTCCATAGCGCTTCGCCATCGGCTTGGGGTTGCAAGGCTTCCAGCCCGATGCACAAGGATGCGGCGAGCGAGGTCGCTTGCTCCAATGAGGCAAGGGTAAAGGGATCGAGCGCGTCCAGCCGCGCGGCCAGCGCAGCGCGCGTTTCTTCGGTCTGCGGGCGGTGTAGAACGCCGCTGATGCGGTGCAGTTTCACGCCTTCGCGCGCCTCCATCTCGGCTACGATGGGTTCCCACACTTCCTGCTGCCGGCGATAGAGCGCCTCTTCCGGATCGGCGCGGAAGCAGAGCGTGTCTGTCTCCGCATATCCGAGGAGTTTCTCGACCAGGGCCGCCTTGTCACGCGTCACAACGTCGAGCGCGTAATCTGCCGTATCGCGGAAGCGGAAAGATGCGGGGTCGATTTTCTCGCCTTGTGCGCGCCATTCTGCGGCAAGCAATTCGGCCAGCGTCTCGCTCGGCAGGACCAGCGGCTGGCCACCCTGCGTCTTGATGGGCCGCCCGTCGAGCTGCACCGTCCATCCGAGACCGGTCTCGGAAGTGGTTACCTCCTTGTAGAAGCGCTTCATGGCTAGTCCGATTTCCACGCCTTCGACAGCATCATCGGGACGATGAAGAACTCCGCCGCGCCAAGCACCAGCAGGATATAGCCGACCGGTTGCGGCACATTGATCAGCTGACCGATAATCGCCGCGCCTGCCAGGACCATCAGCACCGCGCCGAAGCGCGCAGCCTGAAGTATCCAGAAGCGACGGACTGCGGGATCGGGTTCACTCACCGATCATCTCCTCGAGTTGTTCCATGGTTTCGGCAACGCCTTGTGCCCCTGCATTCAGCAATTCGCGTGGCTCGTGATAGCCCCAGGCGACGCCGATCGCCCGCACTCCGGCAGCGCGGGCCATATCGATGTCGAAGGTGGTGTCGCCGATCATCACGGCATCGGCAGCGGCTACTCCCCCCTCGCTGAGGGCCTCTTCGAGCATCGCCGGGTGCGGTTTGGACGGATGGCGATCTGCCGTTTGCAGCGTGCAGAAATGGTGCTTGATGCCGTGCGTATCGAGACAGGCGTGAAGGCCCCTGTCGCTCTTGCCCGTGGCAACGCCGAGCAGCCATCCGGCCCCGGCGAGGCGCTCGATCAGCGCGGCCATGCCGTCATACAGCGGTTCCTGCAACGAACCCGACATGCGCAAGCCGCGATAGCCCGATTTATATGCCTCCACCGCCAGTTCGCGCTGTTCTTCGCTGGCATCGGGGGCAAGGTGGCGCAGCGCCAGCGGCAGGCTAAGGCCGACCATGCGGCGGACCTCGTTGCGATCGGGCGCGGGCAGCCTTGCGGCGGCGAACGCCTCGGCCATCGTGTCGCAGATTGCGGCCTGTCCGTCGACCAGCGTCCCGTCGCAGTCGAAGATGACCATCCGGCTCATGCGGCAAGCTCGCGCATCAGATGGGCGAGCGCGGCGCTGCCCGATTGCTCGAGCCCCAGCGCGATGCGCGCACGCTCTTCGGCGGTTTTCTTTTGCGACAGCTTGAGCGTCGGGCGCCACGCAGTGACTTCGAGTTCGAACCCGCGGATACCCGCAAGCAGGCGCTTCCACATGCTCTCGCTCGCTTCGGAAGCATCCCAGCCCTCGCCTGCAAGGCGGTTCTCGTGCTTGTCGATGAGGTCATAAAGAAATGCGTCGAGCGCCACCTCATCCAGCTGGACGACCCGCCCTTCCATTTCGAGCGCGACGTAATCCCAGGTCGGAACGGTGTCGCGGTTCTCGTACCAGCGCGGCGAGACATAGGCATCGGGTCCGTTCAGCGTCACCAGTGCTGTCGCGCCGTCGAGATGTTTCGTCAGCGCATTCCCGCGCGCCAAGTGGAAACGCAGTTTGCCGTAATCGCCCCACAGGAGCGGTGTGTGGGCCACGCGCGGGCCGTCGGGGGTGGTCAGGAATACCATGCCGAAGCCGATTTCCTCGACCAGTGCGCGCATCAAATCCTTGTCTTCGCTGCGGAAGAGCGGGTTGGGGTGCATCAGCGCTTGCCCTTGGGCTTAGGGCGCGGTTTTGGCTTGCCGGCTGCCCCGCCGCGAGCACGGCGCGGACCGCGCTGCGATTTCTTGTAATTCTTCGCATGCTGGCGAGCCTTTTGCTTCTTCTCCTCGCGCGTTGCGGGAGGAGGATCGTCGCGCATGGGGGTGGCGTCGCTGGCGTTCTCGTCGAAGCCGATCTGCTCCATGCTTGCGGCAAAATGCTCAGGCAATTTGGCAGTCACGTCGAGCTTTCCGCCATCCGGACTGTCGATGATCAGGCGGCGCGCGTGGAGATGCATCTTGCGGCTGATCGAGCCGGTGAGGAAAGCTTCCTTGCCGCCATATTTGCCGTCGCCCACGATCGGATGGCCCATCGCCGCGCAATGGACGCGCAGCTGGTGGGTGCGGCCCGTCATGGGCTGCAATTCGAGCCAGGCGACTTTCTTGCCCGCGCTTTCGACCACGCGATACTTGGTCTTGGCGGGCTGCCCGCCTTCGTGGTCGACATGCATCTTCTCGCCGCCCGAACCGGGCTGCTTGGCGAGCGGGGCTTCGATTACGCCTTCCCTGATATCTGGCACTCCGACAACCAGCGCCCAGTAGATCTTCTTGGCGCTGCGTCCGGAGAAGCGCTTGGAGAAGAACGCCGCGCTTCCCGGGGTGCGCGCGACCAGCAGCACGCCCGACGTATCCTTGTCGAGCCGGTGCACGAGGCGCGGACGCTGCTCGTCGCCCTCGTCCATATAGGCATCGAGCAGCCCGTCGACGTGGTTGAACGTATTTGTCCCGCCCTGCGTCGCCAGCCCCGGCGGCTTGTTGATGACGAGCGCGCTCTTGGTCTGCTCGATGAGCATCGCCTCGGCCTGTTCGTGCTCCGCCTTGGTAAGCTCGCGCTTGGGCTTGGCTTTCTTGTGCGGCGCATCGCCCCCGGGGGGCACGCGGATCTGCTGGCCCTTGGCAAGCCGGTCGTCGGGTTTGGCGCGGCCGCCGTCGACGCGGATCTGCCCGGTGCGCGCCCATTTGCTGACCGTGCCGAAACCGATCTGCGGCAGGTGGCGCTTGAACCAGCGGTCGAGCCTGATCCCGTCGTCATCCGCCTCGACGGTGAAATTGCGGACTTCGTCGGATGTCTTCATGCTGCGACCCTCATTATGGCGAGCCCTGCCATCAGCCCGGTGAGGCCAAGCGCGAAGGACAGGATCGCATACAGGGTAGCGAAGAGATACTGCCCGCGCTGGATCATCAGCACCATTTCGAGGCTGAAGGCGCTGAAGGTGGTAAACCCGCCGAGCAGGCCGACGCCGAGCAGCAGGCGCAATTGTTCGTTGCCTTCGCCGCCGCTGCGCACCAGCCAGCCAGCCAGCAATCCCATCAGCAGGCTGCCGAAGGCGTTCACCGCCAGAGTGGCGAAGGGGAACGTGCTGACCGCCTGCGGGCCGAGCCATTGCGTCATCGCGCGGCCCGTCTGGTAGCGCAGCACGGCGCCGACACCGCCGCCGAGGGCGACATGCAGCGTTGCGACGAGGGGGGAAAGGGTGGACATTGCCGCTCCTCTAGCGGCAAGTGCGCAATTGCGAAAGGAGGGCTTTCACGCTTGCCTTTTGGCCCCCGAATCCGTATGTGCGCCTCAGTTCGAGCCGATCCGGAACGGATTCGGCGCGTTTTTCGTTGTATTAGCGAAACCGTTTTCAAGGAGGCATACCCGCAGCGGCGGGCTCTGTCCCGCAAGTCGAGGTGTTTTAGTTTATGCAGATCATCGTTCGCGATAACAATGTCGACCAGGCCCTGCGCGCGCTCAAGAAGAAGCTGCAGCGTGAAGGCGTATATCGCGAAATGAAGCTGCGTCGTCACTTCGAAAAGCCCAGCGAAAAGCGCGCCCGTGAAAAGGCTGCAGCCGTTCGCCGCGCTCGCAAGATGGAGCGCAAGCGCATGGAGCGCGACGGCATCAAGTAAGCCGTTGCCAGCACCATCAAGCTAAGCCATGAGGGCGCGGAGAAATCCGCGCCCTCTGCGTATCAGGACAGTGAATTCATGACCGAGATTACCCGCGTACCGCTCCAGCCAATCAAGAAGGGCTCGCTGACGAAGCTCTGGCTTGGCGTGATTGTCGCTATCCTTCTGGGGGCGGGTCTTGCATGGGCCGCCGCGCCCAAGGCGATGGGAGTCGAGGTCCTTAGCGAAGGCACCGGCGAATCGCCGCAGATCGGTGACGTGGTCTTCGTGAACTATGTCGGCACGCTCGACGACGGGACCGAATTCGATCGTTCGCGTCCGCTGCCTATCCCGCCCGGCGTTTTCCCCGAAGGCAGCCCGCTGCTGCTCGAAGAGGGGGCAATCATCCCCGGCTTCCTCGAAGGCCTCAAGCAGATGAAGAAAGGCGGCAAGTATCGCCTGACCATTCCGGGCGACCAAGCCTATGGCGCAGAGCCGCCGCCCGGATCGGACATCCCGCCCAATGCCGACCTTACTTTCGAGGTCGAAGTGGTCGATTTCCTGGCGCGCGAAGAATTCGAGGCCAAGGCTCGCCAGTTGCAGGCGCTGATGGGCGCAATGGGTGGGCCGCAGGGAACCGAGCCCGCGCCGGTCCCTGCCGAATAATTTCCACCGAAAGCTGCTCTCGCGCTCATGCGCGGGTAAGGTTCACAGGCTAACCCTTCCGCTATCGAGGGAGGGAAAGCCATGACCGATAACGAGAGCACGCACATTTCCGACTGGTCGATGAGACCGTGGGTGCTTGCCGCCATGCTTGGCATTGCCGGGCTGCTGGTATGGTACCTGACCGATGTCCCGCAGCGTGAGTTCACGCCCTGGCGCGCCGCGCTGGGGGCTTTCGTGTTCTTCGGCGCGGGTGGATTCGCCCTCACGGTCGACCGCGCGAACTGGAAACGGCCACTCGCATTCTCGCTCCTTATTGGCGCAATCATGGCGGGTATCGCCTGGCGCGTGGCAGGCGCCGACGACCATTATTCGGATGCCGGATACTGGATGGCAGCGGGCGTCGTATCGATCGTGCTGGCCATTCCGCTATTCCAATCGGGCTTCCACCGGTTGCGTTGGGCGACGCCCTATAAGGAAACGCATTTCCACGTCTGGACCGATGCCATAAGCGTCGCGGGTGCGCTGGCGTTCTTTGCGCTGTCATGGCTGCTCGCCAACCTGCTGGCTGAGCTGTTCGCCGCCATCGAGATCGATCTGTTGCGCGAACTGCTCCGCGATGACTGGTTCAACGCCAGTTTCGCCGGCGTGACCATCGGTGCGGCGCTGGGCGTGTTGCGCAACCAGCTGAAGGTTATCGGCACGCTGCAATCGGTAGTGATGCTGGTCTTTTCCCTGATCGCCGTGCCCTTTGCCGCTACGCTCGTCATCTTCATCCTCGCCGTGTTGGTCAGCGGGCTGGACGTGCTTTGGGGCGCGACACGCAGTCCGACGCCCTTGCTGCTGTCCTGCGCCGCGGCAAGCTTCGTTCTGGTCAATTCGGTCGTCCGCAATGGCGATGAGGAGGCGAGCGGGAACCGCGTGATGCGCTGGGCGGCACTTGTGCTCGCTCTCGGCATCCTGCCCCTGGCGATCATGGCGGCGATATCGACCGGTACCCGCATCGCCGAATACGGCCTCAGCCCCGAACGCATCTGGGGTCTCGTCGCCATCGTGGTAGCAGTCGCCTATGGCGTAGCCTATTTCGTCGCCCCGATCCGTGGGCGGATGGCACATTGGATGGACCGGGTACGCACGGCCAATTTGCACCTTGCGGTCGGCACCTGCGTGCTGACGTTCCTGCTCGCCCTGCCGATCCTCGATTTCGGCGCGATCTCGACGCGCGACCAATTGGACAGGCTTGCATCGGGCAAGGTCGAAACCGACGAGTTCGACTTCTCCGCATTGCGCTGGGATTTCGGCGATGCGGGCCGCGCGGCGCTGGATCGGCTTGCGAAGAGCGACGACGAGCAGATTGCCGAAATGGCCGCCAGCGCGGCGGCGCAGAATACCAGGACCTATCGCCGCGTGGAGGGGCGAAGCCAGCGTGACGAACGGATGGATCATTTGCGGATCGCATTCCGGGACGAATCCCTTCGCCAGCGCGTAGAGCAGCGCATTCGTGACACCTCTTGGCTATGCAATATGCCGTGCGTCGCGCTCGATGCGGGCGACCAGGATAACGACCGAAGGATGGTGGCCATCGTCGAGAACGGGCACGTGCAGTGGCTGGACTTCGACCTTGCGAATCCCGATGCGGCCAGTGTGGGCGCAGTGGATATCGAGGAGTCGGAATTCGTGCGAAATCCGATCCCGCCGCAGCACCCCGGTTCGAGTGTGGAAATCCGTGAATGGCACGGTCGCCGCATCTATGTCGACGGCAAGCCCGCCGGACAGCCGTTCGAATAGCATTTCACGCCGCCAATCCGCTTGAAGCGCAGGGCCAGCGCCGCTAACGCGCCCTGCATGTCAGTCACACGCGAAGAAGTGGCCAAGATCGCCTCGCTCGCCCGCATAAAAATGGGCGATGCCGAGCTCGACAAGATGGTCCCCGAACTCAACAATATCCTCGACTGGGTCGAACAGCTGGGCGAGGTCGATACCAGCGGCGTCGAGCCGATGACCGCAGTCATCCCCAACAGCTTGCGCCTGCGCGACGACGTGGTCGATGCCATCCCCGAAACTTCGGGGGGCCGGCGCGATGATGTCCTCGCCAATGCACCGGTGGCCGAACACGGCTTCTTCGGCGTACCCAAGGTGATCGAATAATGACCGATTTCACACAGCTTGGCGTGAAGGACATCCGTGACGGCGTGGCCGGCGGCGACTTCACTGCGCGCGAAGTGGCCGAAAGCTTCAACGCTGCCGTCGCTGCAGCTGCCGAACTCAACGCCTTCATCGTCACCACGCCCGACCATGCCCTTGCCGCTGCGGACGCTGTCGATGCAAAGCGCGCGAAGGGTGAGAGCCTCGGCAAGATGGGCGGCGTGCCAATCGGCATGAAGGACCTCTTCGCTACCAAGGGCGTGCAGACCACTGCCGCCAGCCACATCCTCGAAGGCTTCAAGCCCGAGTATGAAAGCACCGTCAGCCAGAACCTCTGGGATGCGGGTGCAGGCATGCTGGGCAAGCTCAATCTCGACCAGTTCGCGATGGGCAGCTCGAACGAGACCTCCTACTTCGGCAACGTCAATTCGCCGTGGAAGAAGGAAGGCACCAATTCCGCGATGAGCCCGGGCGGTTCTTCTGGCGGCTCCTCCTCCGCCGTGGCCGCACGCATCGCGCCTGCCGCGACGGGCACTGATACTGGCGGCTCGATCCGCCAGCCCGCCGCATTCACCGGTATTTGCGGTATCAAGCCGACCTATGGCCGATGCAGCCGCTGGGGCGTGGTGGCTTTCGCCAGCAGCCTCGACCAGGCAGGCCCCATGGCTCGCTCGGTAGAAGACTGTGCGATCATGCTCGAGGCGATGGCCGGCTTCGATCCGAAGGACGCAACCAGCCTCCAGATGGATGTGCCCAATTGGGAAGCGGCGCTCAACGCCGACCTCAAGGGCAAGAAAGTCGGTATCCCCAAGGAATACCGCATGGACGGCACCGACCAGGCGATCCTCGACAGCTGGGAGCAGGGCAAGGCCATGCTGCGCGATGCCGGAGCGGAGATCGTAGACGTCTCGCTGCCGCACACGAAATACGCGCTGCCCGCCTATTACATCATCGCTCCTGCCGAAGCCTCGTCCAACCTCGCGCGCTATGACGGCGTGCGGTATGGCCTGCGCGATCTGCCCGACGGGGCGGGCCTGCAGGACATGTATGCCGCCACCCGCGCCGCCGGGTTCGGCGACGAGGTGAAGCGCCGCGTGCTGATCGGTACGTATGTGCTCTCCGCAGGTTTCTACGACGCCTATTACACTCAGGCGCAGAAGATCCGCACGCTGGTTGCGCAGGACTTCGAAAAGGCTTTCGCCGAATGCGATGTCATCCTCGCACCGACGACGCCGACCGCCAGCTTCCCGCTCGGCAGCCTCGATGCCGACCCGCTGACGATGTATCTGAACGACGTCTTCGCCGTTCCCGCATCGCTCGCCGGCCTGCCCGCGATGAGCGTGCCCGCCATGCTCAATCCCGATGGCCTGCCGCTCGGCCTGCAGCTCGTCGGCAAGCCCTTCGACGAGCAGGGTGTGCTCGACGCGGGCCTTGCGATCCAGCAGCGTGCAGGGTTCGAAGCGCAGCCGGAGAAGTGGTGGTAATGCTGAAAGGCGTCGCACTCGAAACGGCCAAGGACCTGCTTCGCGGCGGGCCGGCCTTCACTGCGCGCGCCAAGCTGGGGTCGGTGCTTCCGCTGGGAGGGGGCGAATCCATCCGCGTGCGGCGCGGCACCAGCGATCTCGAGGTCGTCCGCCAGATCTACCGCGACGAGCAATATGTTCTCCCGCAGGATGTCCAGACCCGGCGCGCCAAGCGCTTCGAAACGGCGATCCGCTCATCGGGCAAGGTTCCGGTGATTGTCGATGCAGGCGCGAATATCGGCGCGGCGGCGCTCTGGTTTGCGCGCGAATATCCGCAAGCCCGGATCGTCGGGGTAGAGCCTGATAGTTCGAACGCGGCCATGGCGCGCGCGAATTGCGCGGGCAACGATCGCATCGAAATCGTCGAGGCGGCCATCGGCGGGGAGCCGGGTTTCGTTTCGGTCGAAAGCGATGTCGCAGCCTATGCCGTGACGACCGAACGCGCCGAAAGCGGCTGCCGCATCGTGACCGTCGACGAGTGTGTCGGCATGGTCGAGAATGGCGAGTTGTTTGCGGTGAAGATCGATATCGAGGGTTTCGAGGACGACCTTTTTGCCGCCAACACCGATTGGCTCGACTGCGCGAAGCTCGTCTATATCGAGCCGCACGACCACATCTTCCCCGAAAGGGCAACCAGCAGGAATTTCCAGGCGGAAATGGGCAGGCGCGATTTCGACCTGCTGATCAAGGGCGAGAACCTGATCTATGTCCGCCGCGAGGAGCAGAAGAAATGAGTACCTATCGTATCCAGGGCGCCACGGGCGAATGGGAGGTCGTGATCGGCCTCGAAGTGCACGCGCAGGTGACTTCCAATGCCAAGCTCTTCTCTGGCGCGTCGACCGCTTTCGGTGCCGAACCAAATACGCAGGTCAGCCTTGTCGACGCGGCGATGCCCGGCATGCTGCCCGTACCGAACCGCGAATGCATCCGGCAGGCCGTGCGCACCGGCATGGCGATCGAGGCACAGATCAACGCCTGGAGCCGGTTCGACCGCAAGAACTACTTCTATGCCGACCTGCCGCAGGGCTACCAGATCAGCCAGCTTTACCATCCGATCGTGGGCGAGGGACAGCTGACCATCGAAGCCGACGAAAAGGCAGGCATTCCGGAAGACAAGGTCATCGGCATCGAGCGCATCCATGTCGAACAGGATGCGGGCAAGCTGATGCACGACCAGCATCCGACCATGTCCTATGTCGACCTCAATCGCGTCGGTATCGCGCTGATGGAGATCGTCTCCAAGCCCGATATGCGCAGCCCCGCCGAAGCCGGGGCCTATGTCCGCAAGCTGCGCTCGATCCTTCGCTATGTCGGCTCGTGCGACGGGAACATGGAAGAAGGCTCGATGCGCGCCGACGTTAACGTCAGCGTCCGCAAGCCGGGCGAGGAATTTGGCACGCGGACCGAAACCAAGAACGTGAACTCGGTGCGTTTCGTCATGCAGGTCATCGAATACGAGGCCAACCGCCAGGTCGATGTGCTGGAAAACGGCGGCACGGTGGACCAGGAAACGCGCCTGTTCGATCCCGGCACCGGCACCACGCGCACCATGCGCAGCAAGGAAGATGCGCATGACTATCGCTACTTCCCCGATCCGGACCTGCTTCCGCTCGAACTCGAAGACAGCTTCCTCGAGGAATGCCGCGCCTCGCTGCCCGAACTACCCGACGCCAAGCGTGCGCGCTACGAAAACGAACTGGGCCTCACGCCTTACAATGCGCGCGAGCTGACCGCCGAGGTCGAGACCTTCGGCCGCTTCGAAACCCTGCTTGCGGCGGCATCGGCAAAAATCGGCCAGCCCGAGGCCAAGGTCGCCACGCAGGTTGCCAACTGGGCGCTGTCGGTAGCTCCCGGCGTGGTCAAATCGCTCGGTGACGAAGCGAACATGGCGAATGCCACCGCCGAGGCACAGGCGGCTATCCTCGCGATGCAGGACAAGGGCGAAATCTCCGGCGGCCAGGCCAAGGAGATCTACGAGATCGTCCTCAAGGAGGGCGGCGAGCCCGAAGCCATCGCCGACGAGCGCGGCCTCAAGCAGGTCAGCGACACGGGCGCGATCGAGGCCAAAATCGACGAGATCATCGCCGCGAACGAGGACAAGGTCGCCGAATATCGCGGCGGCAAGGACAAGCTGTTCGGCTTCTTCGTCGGCCAGACGATGAAGGCTATGCAGGGCAAGGCCAATCCGGCCGTGGTCAACCAGCTGCTCAAGGCCAAGCTCGACGGCTGACCTCCCCCCTGGCATCGGACGATGCGGTAGCTGAACAGGGGGAACCGTCGTATGTCAGCGACGGTTCATCCCTATTATGCGACTGTTTTCGCTCCCAATCATGCAAGGGTCGCCTGTCATGCGCAAAATTCTTGCGGCATTTGCCGTCGTGTCACTTTCGCTGGCCGCTGCCCAGCCTGCCGTCGCACAATTCGGCGGGCTCGAGCGCACGGAGGTCAAGGAAGGCTACCAGATTCGTCCCGGGCAGCAGAACATCCTTGTTTTCCGCCCCAGTGTCAGCGTGGGCGAGCAGACCACCGGCGGGATGAACGAACCGAACGCCGAATGGTCCGAAACGGCCAAGGCCAACCTCATCGGCGCGCTTTCGCAGATGCACGGCGCCAACGGCATCGAACTCGTCATGGTCCCCGACCAGGAAGGCGAGATGGGCGAGACGGTGGAAGAATATACCGCTCTCTTCGGCACGGTTGCGGGCGCAGTGCTCCAGCACAAGATGACCTATGGCAACCGCCTGCCGACCAAGAAGGACAGCTTCGACTGGACGCTGGGAGAGGACGCCGCACGGCTGAAGGAACTGGGCGGGGATTACGGCCTCTTCTTCTACACTTTCGACAGCTACGGCTCGACCGGCCGCAAGGTCCTCCAGGGTCTTGCGCTTGTGCTCGGCGGAGGCTTCGTGCCTTCGGGCGTGCATGTCGGCTATGCCGGACTGGTCGATCTCGAAAATGGCGATCTCGTCTGGCTCAACATCGACACATCGATGGGCGGCGATCCGCGCACGGTGGAAGGCGCGCAGAAGCGCGTGGCGCAATTGATGGAGGAGTTCCCGACCAAGGCACCCGACGTCGATGGCGAAGAGCCTGCGGGCTCGGTGATCGTCCTCCCGCCGGTCACGAATGACGAGGGCGAGGTATTGCCGGCCGAGGATGGGGCCGACCAGCCCGCTACGAACGAGGAGGACGGAGAATGAAGCGTCTCTTAGCCAGTGTAGCCTTCGCCGGTCTGGTCGCGCAGCCCCTCGCTGCGCAGGACACCGAAACCGAGGGCGCCGAAGCGCAGGCAGCTACGGAGAAGCAACTCCCGAGCGCCTACGGCTACGAGCCGCAGGACGATCTCGAGAAGGGTCTGTGGTACCAGATGGACGAGGCCGAGCGCCGCCTGAAGGAATCGCGTTTCCTTATCGAGGATCCGGAGCTCAACGAATACGTCCGCTCGGTCACCTGCAAGACAGTGGGCGAAGCGCGCTGCCAGGCAACGCGCATCTACCTCGTGCGCACTCCGGTCTTCAATGCAAGCATGGCTCCCAACGGAGTGATGCTGGTCTATTCAGGGCTGCTGCTGCGCATGCGTGACGAGGCGCAGCTGGCGGCGGTGCTGGCACATGAGTTTACCCACTTCGAAAAGCAGCACTCGCTGCGCCTGTTCCGCAACTGGCGCAGCAAGACCGACCTCCTGAGCTGGCTCTCCGTCATTCCCGTGCGCGTGCCCTATGCGGTCGGCATGGCGACGCAGGTCGCTGTGCTAGGCAACATGTTCTCCTTCAACCGCGAGATGGAGCGCGAGGCGGATGCGGGCTCGATCGAGGAACTGGTCGAAGCGGGCTACGATCCGCGTGCCGCATCGGCCATCTGGTCGCAGCTGGGCGCCGAGATGGACGCAACTGCCGAGGAGCGCGGCCATCGCAGTGACAAGAACCGTAACGGCGGACTTTTCGCCACGCACCCGCGCTCAACCGACCGCATGGGCAGGCTCGCCCAGATGGCGCGCGAGGCGATGGGGGAACAGGCTGAGGAACGCTATCGCGGCGCGGCCGAATATCGCGCGGCGCTGGCCAGCTGGTGGCCCGAACTGATCGAGGACCAGATTGCCCTCAAGGATTTCGGCGGCACCGAATATTTGCTGGCGACGCTGGCCGGAGACGATCCGATGGGCTGGACCGGCGACCTGCTCTATGCGCGCGCCGAACTTTACCGTGCGCGCGCCGAAGAGGGCGATTTCGCGCAGGCTGCCGAGTTTTACCGACAGGCCATCGCCACGGGCGAGGCTCCGGCAGAAAGCTGGCGCGGACTCGGCCTGGCTCTGATGCGTGACGGTTTCAAGCCCGAAGGGCAGGCTGCACTGCGCAGCTATCTCGAACTCGAACCCGACGCGCCCGATGCGGCGCTGCTCGCCTCGATGGCAGGGGAGGTGCAATCGTGAAGACCTGGATGAAACTGGCAGGGCCGCTGGCGCTTGCCTCAATGCTGGCCGCTGCTCCGGCAGAAGCCGGCTGGCGACTGGTGGAGGAGGGCGAAACGCGCAAGGTCGCCCGATCCAGCATGCGCGTAACAGCTCCCGTCGACTGGAACCGCGCCACCGAGCGTCCCACCAGCCGCAGCGAGATCTGGACGCAGGACGGCGTCGCGCTGTCCGAACTGATGTTCTATGCCAAGATCAAGGACGGCGAGACGCTGTTCAAGAAGCATCAGCGAAAGCGCAATCCTTTGCCCGAATTCAGCAAGGACATGCTGCTGACCGATCTCGTCGAATGGTACGAGGACACGGCCAATGTGGCGCTCGGCGGATCGCTGTTCGAGATCGTCGAGGTCAAGCCGGCGACGCTTGCGGGATACGAAGGCGTGCACTTCAGCTACAGCTACACCGGCGGCGACAATGTCGCGCGGCTGGGCGAAGCGCGCGCTGCGATCATCGACGAGAAACTCTATCTGATCAGCTTCGAGGCACCGCGGATTCACTATTTCGACCGCTATATCGCGGGCGTGCGCGCCATGATGGACAGCGCCCGCTTCGAATAATCCGGGTCAGCCCCCCTCGATCAGGGCATCGACCATGACATAGGTCTCGGGTCCAAAGCGAATTGTGATCCGGTCGCCGTCGCGGGTGGAGCTGAAGTCCCATCCGGCAGAGCCATCGGCCTGCGCGCTGTCCGCGCCGTAAGGCTCGGTTCCGTTGAAGAAGATCGCGCGCTTGCGGCCATCCGGCTTGGTGACCTCGACGAGGTTGGTCCCGTCATCGCCCCAGTTGCGCTTCACGCCCGCATCGCAGTTCTGCGTCGGCGCCTTGTTGTCGAAGCCGCAGGGCAGGGTGGTCGTCGCATGGTATCCGGTTGCCGCGTCCATGGCGTCGCCCTCGCCATAGGCGGGCTGGCTTACGGAGGTTCTTGCCTGTGCCTCGACCATGCCTGCATTCGCATCGCCCGTCGGGATGGTGACGATACTAACTCCGTCGACGACGTCGACAATCGCGCCGCCGATTGCCGCTGCGCTGGCTGGGCTCGGACATCCTACGAGCACGGCGCTGTCATCAAGATATTGCGAGGTGGCCGGACTTTCTCCCAGATTGAAGCAGGGATCCCCAGCATTGGGATAGCCTTCACCGAAAGGCGCGAGGCTTTCCGGGATGACTGCAACCTCTCCTGCTGTTGCGTCCTCTTGTGCGGGCGCGTCGCCAGCTCCGTTACAGGCGGATAGGACGAGGGCGGCAGCGCTCGCCAGACATGTTGGAACCCGCATGCTTGCTCTCTCCTGTCTTCAGCGCCGGTCGCGGCGTATGTCGATGCGACCTCTATTGCTGCAGGACCAGTCCGGACAGTTTATCTGAACCTGGCCCAGCATTCCTCGTACCCGCTTTTGAAGTAGGGTTCGAAACGGCTGTCGTATGCGCCGGAATGCCGGCCATGATACATGCTCATGCTCGCCCGCGCATCGCTCTTCCCGGCCCTGCACCCATCATCGAAATATGCCCTCTCGTTCGATCCGGGCTTCGGAGCTTTGCTTGCAGGGGCATAGCCGCCCTGACCGGAATGGTGGCGCAGGTTCGCAAGGCGCTCGTCAACACCCGACTGGTAGCCGCGGGAGTAGGCGTTCGACCGGTCGGCATTATGATATGGCGCGTTGTACAGGCCGTCCTTGTACCCTCGCTCGAAATGCGCTTCGTCCTCCACGTTCTCGTGGTGTTTGCTGTCGTCATGGTGATGCGACTTGTGGCTCAGAAGGGCGCCAAGGATCGCTGCGCCTGCAAGGGCGCCAATTGCCGCTGCCGCGTCGCCGCCGCTGGAACCCGAATGGCCGCAATCCCTCGGCCTCGCATCGGCAACCGAAGCCACTTCGTTTCCATATGCTTCGACACGGATGCAGTTGTTGTTCTGGCCGTGCCACCAGTAGCTGTACATGTAGCCGCGCGAATAGCTGTCGTGGCTGCTTTCGTGACGGAAGCCGCGCGCCTCGAGCTGGCCTTCGGCGTATGCTGCATCGCGCCCGTTCAGGAATAGCAACTGGTCCGCCTTTTCGGCAGCGAGCGGCGCGGCAATCATGGCGCACAGCGCGCCTGCTGCGATGGTACTCTTTTTCAGTCCGGACATGGTCGTTTTCCCTTACGATTACTGTGACGGGCAGTTGGCGGATTGCGACTCGTGTTCTCGGTTCTTGACTGCGCTCTAGCACATAGTGCTGCGACACGAAAAAGGCCGCCGGTATCGCTACCGGCGGCCCCTTTATCGGATGATGCTGGAATCAGCCCTGGCGTTCGCCCGTCAGCGGCATGTCGCCGAATGCGCCGGCGTTGACCTTGCCGGTCAGCTGGTCGCCAGCGACGGTGGCTTCGCAGTTGAGTTCCATCGGCATCGGGACGGTCATGTTCATCTTCCAGGTCAGCTTGTCGCCGTCGATTTTGCCATCGACAACGTCCATGCCGCCCATGCCGCCCTGCATCGAGCCGGTGAAGCTGTCGCCATCACCCGGAACGACGGTGAAAGTACCCTTCTGGTCGCCCATCGGGCTCTTGACGACGGTGTCATAAGTTCCGGCTACGGACATGCGTATTCTCCTTTGATTGCGTTAAACGCGTATTCGAGCTTGCTGACAACAATGTCAATAAGGCTCACTCTCCCATTTCGACCACTTCGACGTCGAGACCGAGCTGTTCGAGCTGCGGCTCGACCTGCTCGGCATCGCCGACGATAACCCAGACGAACTTGTCGGCATCGATCGCAGCACGGGCCGCAGCGTCGAGGCTTGCGCCGGTCTGCGCGCGATAGCGGTCCGCCAGCAGTTCGTAGTAATTGTCCGGGCGCCCGTAGAGCGCATTGCTCTGCATGGCGGACAGGACTGCGCTGGAGGTCTCGAAGCGGCCGGGAAGCTCGCCGATTTCGGCAGCCACGATGCGCTTCAGTTCCGCATCGGTCACGCCGCGCGTATCGAGGAACTCGCCGGTCTCGCGGATAAGCTCCGCCACGGCATCTCCGGTACGGTCGGCCTGGACGGGGGCACGCACGGTATAGGCAGTCGCATTCTCGTAGGTCTGCGGTCCGCCACGCACGCCGTAGCTCCAGCCCTTGGTCTCGCGCAGGTTCATGTTGAGGCGCGCGAGGAAGTTTCCGCCTAGCGCGTTATTGGCATTGAGGAAGTCGACATAGCTGTCATCGCGCGGATCGACGTCGACCACCTGACCGCCGTAGATATAGCTCTGCGGCGAATTCGGCCGGTTCACCAGCACCACCCGCCCAACATCGGGCCGGGCCGGCAGGTCGGCAAAGCGCTTCACGCCCTTTGCTGCATCGGGGGCATCCCAGTCGCCGAACACGGTGTTGAGAGCACCGACGATCTCGGCAAGCGGACGATCCGAAACGACGAAGACTTCGCCATTGTCGGGCCGGATCCAGCGATCCTTGAACGCCAGGATGTCGGCTCTTGTGATGCCCTTGACCGAAGCAACGGTGCCGTTCCCGGCCCCGCCGTAGGGATTTTCATCGCCATAGATGAGCGGAGCAATCGTGCGCGCGGCAATCGAGGCGGGCGTCTTGAGCTCCTGCTCGATGTTCGTCACCTGCTGCGTGCGGACACGCTCGATTTCGGCCGGATCGAAGGCGGGATTGCGAATAATGTCCGACAGGAGTTCAAGCGAGGGTACGAGGTTGGCCGACAAGGCCGACAGCGTGAAGTCCGACCGGTCCGAGCCGCCGCCGAGCGAGATGTTGGCCCCAAGCCGCTCGCGTGCTTCGGCAAGCTGCTGCGAGGTCATCGTGGTAGTGCCTTCGTCGAACAGCGTGAGGGCCAGCGTCTCCAGCCCGCGCTTGTCGAGCGGATCGGCAGTGCTGCCGGCGTTGAACGACATGGTGACATAGGTTGCCGGCACGGCGGTACGCTGTGCATAATGCACCGTCATCCCGTTCGCGAGCGTGGTGTGCTGGACGTCGGGGAAGTCGAGATTTGCGCTCGCAGCAATCGGCGGAGCGGGACGCACCTTGGTGACGGTGATCTCCTCATTTGCGGCATTGCTGTCGGCATCGGCAGCGCCTTCGACCGAAGCTGCCTCCTCGTAATCGTCGCCGCGTTCGCCGGGTTCGAGCACCAGGGTCATTGCCGGGCGGGTCAGCCAGCGCTGCATCGCGGCCTGGACTTCCGCCGGGGTCAGCGTGGCAAGGACTTCGAGCTGGTTGGCGTAGAAATCCGGATCGCCTGCCAGCACTTCGCCCTGGGCCAGAGTCACTGCCTTGCCGCCGAAACCACCGACCTGTTCGAGGCCGCGGATCGTTTGTGCCACGGTGTTCGTAGCTGCGCGGCGCACCTCGTCTTCCGTAGGTCCTTCGGCGATGAACTGCGCGATCAGTTCGTCGAGACGCGCTTCTACCGTTTCGGTCGCGACGCCCGGCTTGGCGGTCGCGCCAAGGGACAGCACGCCTACGCGCTGGAAGGAATAGTTGCCGCCGAAGGCGTAGACGGCAAGCTGTTCATCGCGGACAAGCGTCTGGTCGAGGCGGCTCGAGGAGAGACCACCGAGAATGTCCGCGCCCACCGTGAGTGCGGTCAGTTCGCGGCTGGTGATGCCCGGTGCGGTCCAGTATTTGGAGATGGTGGTCGCGGCGACCTGGTCGCGCATGATCGTACGGACGTCCTCTGCCAATTCCGGGATATCCGCCTGTGCCGGGTTATTGACCGGGCCGCGGGCGATGGGACCGAAGTACTTCTCTGCGAGGCGACGACCTTCGGCGGCCGAGACGTCACCGGCAAGCACAAGCGTGGCATTGTTGGGTCCGTACTTGTCGCGGAACCAGCTTCGCACGTCTTCCATGCTCGCGCTGTCGAGGTCGGCCATGGAACCGATCGGCGTGTGATCATAGGGATGGGGCGGCGGAAATAGGGTCTTTACGATCTCGTAGAAGACGAGCCCGCCGGGCTGGTTGTCGCCCTGGCGCTTTTCGTTCTGGACCACGCCGCGCTGGTTATCGAGCTTGCCCTGCGTCACCGCTCCGAGCAGATACCCCATCCGGTCGCTTTCGAGCCAAAGCGCGCGTTCGAGCGCTGCGGTCGGCACGGTCTGGAAATAGTTCGTCCGGTCGAAATTGGTGGTGCCGTTGTAATCGGTCGCGCCCATTTCCTGCAGGTACTGGAAGTAGTCTTCGGGGGCGTTTTCGCTACCGTTGAACATCAGGTGTTCGAACAGATGGGCGAATCCGCTTTTGCCCTGCGGTTCATCCTTCGAACCGACATTGTACCACACGGCCACGCCGACGACGGGCGCCTTGCGGTCCGTGTGAACGATGACATCGAGGCCGTTTTCGAGCGTGAACTGCTCGTAAGGAATGCTGACCTCATCGATCAGCGAGGCAAGGTCCGCCGGCCGATCGACATCGGCAACTGCCACAGGTGCAGCAGGTGCATCGCCCGGAACTGTGGCGCAGGCGGCAAGTAGTACGGGCGCGGCGGTTACCGCCAGCAAGGTCTTGAAACGCATAATCTCTCCCCTTTGAGCGACTCGGAAAGTCAGTGTGATTCGGACGCTAGAGCGTGGTCAGCGGTGCGTCACGGTCTTTCGCGAAACAGCATTGGCAAGGACATCATCACGCCAGAAGTGCACCGGTTTCAGCTTGTGATCGACGAATAGCTGCATCTGATCGGTGTAGTGCGGGCTGTCGGCGCGGCCATTGGCAGCACCGAAGGGCTGGATCGAGCGCGAGAAGACGCGCTTGCCCTCGGTCCACTCGACCCACTGGATGAAGCTGTCTCCATGAACGAGCGCGAGCCTCCCATCCTCGTCGACCCGCCAGGTGGTCGAGGCGCGCAGTGTGTCGGAGCCGCCGTCCAGCGGCAGGTCGACATCGCCCAGACGCAGGCGCAGGAGGTCCGACATGGGCGGATCGATGCGCCCGAAATGCTCGTTCAGATGGGCGACCGATTCCGACAGTATCTCGCGAACGACTGGTTCGGCCTTGTTCTGATATTCGGCGGACATGAAGTCCTTGATCATCAGCAGGGCGAGGGCGTCAGCTTCACCGATATTGTCCGCCTTGAAATCCCAATCCTGCAGCAGGTCGCGCGCCGCCGCCAGTTCGCCGTCGTCGGTAAGGTCGAGCGCGGCGAGTTCGTCCCACAGCTTCGCGATATAGCCGCTGCGCGAATAGGCTGTGTCGTATTTGATGCGTTCCAGATTGGCCCGGTCGAGCACTTCCGCTTCGCTCAGCAGGGTCCAAGCACGGCGCGACCGGTTGGTCTGTTTCAGTTCGACCCCCAGTTCTGCCGGGAAGGCATCGGGCGACAGGTCGTCCGCGGCGCCAGCTGCGGTGTAAGGTTCGTTGTTGGAATTGTAGAGCCAGCCGCTCGAAGGGTTGAGATAGCGCGGAAGCTCCTCGAAATCGATCGTCCCACGAGTCAGCAAAGCCGGATCGCTGCCATCGAGGACACCGCGCCAGTTGACGCGCTTGCCATTCACTTCGGCCGGGCGATCGGGGATCGCGGCATTATAGACATAGGCGATGTTGCCCGTCTTGTCGGCGTAAAGGAAATTGGTGCTCGGAATATCGAGCCGGGCGATGATGCTTTCCCATTCCTCGTAGGTCTTCGCCTTGTTGAGCCGGTAATAGGCATCGAGCTGGCCCAGATTGCCCATCCCGCCATAGCGGATGGCGAAGAAGCCCTTGTCGTTCTTGATCACCGGGCCGTGGACGCTGCGATAGAAGGTCTGCGTGATCGGGAGGACGATGGGTCCGAAGCGGACGGGCAGTATCTCCTCCCTGCTTTCCAGCTCGCGCCATTCGCCGCCGAAGCGGTAGTGCGTGCCGTCTTGATCCATTTCCAGCTTGTAGACTTCGGTCATGTCGGGGCGGTTGACTGTATTGGTCCAGCCCAGGTTTTCGTTGTGGCCGAGGAAGGGGAAGGGCGATCCGGGAAAGTTCGCGCCTGCATAGTGCCAGCCCTCACCGCTCTCGACGACCAGCTCGTACCAGGCGACACCGCCGCGCAGGGGCTGGTGGCTGTTCGAAATGAGCGTGGTCGGCCCGCCTGATTTCTCAGGGCTGACGGCAAAGGCGTTGGAACCGGGCAAGGCGCCCTCGGCGTGGAGCGGCGAGTAGGCGACATCCTCTTCGCTGCTTTCACCGGGCCGCGCGCCGACATCGCCTGCTGGCGGACGTTCGAAGCCCTCGATGTCGGGTCCGAATTCGCTGCGGAGTTCCTCGCCCTGGACGAGAGGCCCGATCACCCCGTTGAGGCCGAAGAAGAACGGCTGGCGCAGCGCGAAGCCGGCGGCCACATCAATCCCGTCCACTGGGAACAGATTGCCCAGCTTGACCTCGCCAGGGTTCTCGCGGGCAAACTGGTTGAGGCCCGCAGCATAGGCCTCGAACAGCGCGCGCGTATCCTCTGGCAGTTTTGGATATTCGCTTTCCGCCGTGCCGCGCGCGTCGAGGAGGTGGTAGGCATAGTCGAACAGCGCGCCGTCTTCGCCCGCGATCGCGCCATAGCGGCCGCGGCTCATGGCGATAACGTCCTGCAGTGTGGTGAAGTCGTCCTCTGCGTGAGCGATGGCGACACCGAAGGCGACGTCGGCATCGCGCTTGCCGTAAATATGCGGAACGCCGTAATGATCGCGGATGATCTCAGCAGTGTAGCTGGCACGAGAGGGCTGCACATCGTCGCGCTGTGCCCAGATCGGCTCCCATGTCGCCAGCACAACGAAAGCCACCAGCAGCAAGACGACGAGCGCGGCTCCGATGCGCCCCAACCATTTCCGCATAGATTTCAGTCCTCTCTTGAAACCTGCCTAGCGAGAGCGACGAGCCGAGGCAACGGGTTGGGCAAAACCATGGTTAGCGCACTATCGCGCAAAGGATTCGCGTGGCTAGCCAGAGCGAAGTGACAGCGCAGATCACCATAGGCCACGAACGCTCGGGCAAACCGGTCGAGTTCGATATCGAGGAACTCCTCGCGACCCGCCTGCTCGTCCAGGGCAATTCGGGCAGCGGCAAGTCGCACCTGCTGCGCCGCCTGCTCGAAGAGAGCGCCGGGATGGTCCAGCAGGTGGTAATCGATCCAGAAGGCGATTTTCCCTCGCTCGCCGAAGAGTTTGGCCATGTGGTGATCGATGGATCGGCCTATTCGCCGGGCGAGATCGAGGCGCTGGCCCGCCGTATCCGCGAACACCGCGCCAGCGTAGTGCTCGACCTCGACGGGCTGGAGGTCGAACAGCAGATCCGCTGCGCCGCGCAGTTCCTCACCGCGCTGTTCGATGCCCCACGCGAGCACTGGTATCCGGCGCTGGTGGTGGTCGACGAGGCGCAGATGTTCGCGCCTGCCGCAGCGGGAGAGATGGCCGAGGATACGCGCCGCATGACATTGTCGGCGATGACAAACCTCATGTGCCGCGGCCGCAAGCGCGGCCTTGCAGGCATCGTCGCCACGCAGCGGCTGGCGAAACTTGCCAAAAACGTCGCGGCAGAGGCCTCGAACTTCCTGATGGGCCGCACCTTCCTCGATATCGACATGGTGCGCGCGGCGGACCTTCTCGGCATGGAGCGGCGGCAGGCGGAGCGCATCCGCGAGCTGGAGCGCGGGCATTTCCTCGCGCTGGGCCCGGCGATCACGCGTCTGCCGGTCGCCTGCAAAATCGGTCCGGTGAAGACCGGCAACCAGGCGCGCAGCGAGGGGCTTATGGCGCTGCCTGATACCGCGCCTGCGGACATGGCCGATCTCCTTACCCGCGACCTCGCCGCCGACGTCGCCAAGGCACCCCCGCCACCTGCTCCGCCGCCCGCGCCGCGCGTTGACGAGCTTGAGGACAGCATTGCCCATGCCGAGGAGCGGCAGGCCGAAGCGCCCGGCCAGGGCCTCGACACATCGCATGTCGCCAGACGCATCGAGGAGATCATCGGCGAACTGGCGAGCGAGGAGGGCATCGCCTTCCAGTCTGCCAGCGCGCAGTACCAGACTTTCCTCACCCGCTGCCGCCGCGAGAGGCTGATCGGCCCCATGCCCGACATGCATGCCTTCCGCCGCCGCTTCGCGACTGCAGGCGCGGGGCTGGATGCGCTGGGTGAGGACATGCAGGCGCGGATCATGCAGCTTGCAGGCACGGTCGAGGAAGACCTTCTCGGGCCCTTCCTCGTGATTGCCAAGGCCGCCCATGCGGGCGAGACCGAGGTCGACGAGCATGAGCTGGCCCGCGCCTATGGCACCAGTTCACCGGGGCGCATCCGCCGCCTGCTCGACCACCTCGAGAAGCAGGGCCTGATCGTAGTGCGCGAGGATTTCGGCGGCGCACGTACGGTCATGGTCCCCGGCCTCGAAGATGCGGGTGTAAACTGACTCCCTTCGTCGAGTGACATCGACGGGTTGCCGAACCATCGCCTTGCCAGACTTGCCTGGCATGACCAGCCCGTGCAGCAGCCTGTTTGCAATACACATTGATCAAAGGGTCTGCATCATGAAGCGCACTTCGCTTGCCGCCATTTCCCTCGCTGTCGCTCCCGTGGCACTCATTCCGTCCGTGATCCACGCACAGGATGTCTCCGGCTCGGGCATCGTCCCGGCTACCATCGCAAACAGCGCGGAGCGTCCGATGAAGTTTGCCACGCAGGTGCCTGGCGGTGCCGCACTGGCCGTGGTGATGACCGATGCGAACCTGCCCGCAATCGAAGGCTTGCCTGCCGACGCGGCCGCACGGGTCGCGGCGGCGGAATTTACTGGCAGCGATGATACGATGCTCGAACTTCCCGCTGCTCCGGGCGCTCCCCGCATCGTGTTGTTCGGCGTAGCCAAGGAAGATGGCGGGTCACCCGACTGGCGCGTGGTCGGCGGCCGGATTGCGCAGGAACTGGCCAACGAAGATGCGGCTGTTGCCGTTGTGGGCCTTCCGGGCAGCGACGCGCTGGCGCTTGCTGCGCTGGGCGCAACCCTCGGACAGTATCGCTTCGACCGTTACAAGACCGATCGCGAGGATGCGCCCTCGCAGGCGATCACCTTCGTCGGAGCTGAAGAGAAGGCTGCAAGGATGGCGTGGGAAACTCGCCAGTCCGCTCTCGCGACCGGCGTTCGCTTCGCCCGGGACCTCGTCAACGAGCCAGCCAGCGTCATCTATCCCGAAAGCTTCGTCGCCCGCGCGCGAGAGCTTTTCAGGGACGTGCCGGACGTGTCCATCCGCGTGCTCGACCAGGCTGACATGCGGCGTCTCAACATGGGCGCGATCGCCGGGGTCGGGCAGGGCAGCAAGCGTCCGCCGCGCCTGATGATGATTACCTATCGCGGCGCATCGGGCGCACCGATCGCGCTCGCGGGCAAGGGCATCACTTTCGATACCGGCGGCATCTCGATCAAACCGAGCAGCGGCATGGGTGCGATGAAGCGCGACATGTCGGGCGCGGCAGCCGTGACCGGTGCCATCTACAGCCTCGCCAAGTCCCGCGCTCCGGTGCACGTAGTGGCAGTGGCCGCTCTGGCGGAGAACATGCCGGGCGATAATGCCCAGCGCCCGGGCGATGTGGTGAGGACCATGTCGGGCAAGACCATCGAAATCGTCAGTACCGACGCCGAAGGTCGCCTGGTCTTGTCCGATGCCATCGAGTATGTGGTGAGCGAAGCGAAGCCCTACGCGCTGGTCGATATCGCCACGCTGACCGGCTCGGTCGGACGCGCGCTTGGCCCCGAATATGCGGGTGTATTCGCACGAGAGGATGCCTATGCGGAGGCCGCGATTGCCGCGGGCGAGCGAAGCACCGAGGAGCTGTGGCAGCTCCCTATGCACGAAACCTACCGCAAGGCCGTGCGCGATTCGGAGATGGCCGATGTCGTCAATTCGGGCGTGTCGCCCGGCGCGAGCTCGGGCGCGCATTTCATCGAATATTTCGTGCCCGAGGACCTGCCGTGGTTGCATATCGACATGGCCGGAGTCGACGATCCCAAGGTGACCACTCCGCTGGTGCCCAAGGGTTCGAGCGGTTTCGGTGTGATGCTGCTAGACGAACTGGCGCGCAGCTGGCGGCCCGAATAGCGGGAAATTCTTGCCCCTTCGTGGATTGAACTGGAGCGTGCCCCTTGCGGTGCGCGCCGCAGAGCCTACCTATGCGAGTAACACACCTGATTATTTGCAGGTGGGGAGGACTTGTGTGGCCAAAGTGCAACACTATATCGATGCGGTATCACCAATCCCGAGGGGGCAATTCCACCGATGAATCTCGAAAAATTCACCGACCGCGCCAAGGGCTTCCTGCAGGCCGCGCAGACGGTCGCGATCCGCATGAACCACCAGCGCATTTCACCTGCGCATTTGCTCAAGGCGCTGCTCGACGACGAGCAGGGCATGGCCGCGCAGCTCATCCAGCGTGCAGGCGGGAATGCGGGCGTGGCGATCACCGAGGTAGATACGGCATTGGGCAAGGTCCCTGCCGTGTCCGGTGGCGGAGCGCAAGCGACGCCGGGGCTCGACAATGACGCCGTTCGGGCGCTCGACCAGGCCGAGCAACTGGCCGAGAAGGCGGGCGACAGTTTCGTGCCGGTCCAGCGCATCCTGCAGGCACTTGCGCTAGCGGAAAATGATGCGGGCCGCGCACTGAAGGCGGCCGGAGTCGATGCAAAATCGCTTGAGGGTGCCATTCAGGAGGCGACAGGCGGCCGCACCGCCGATAGCGCAGGCGCGGAAGACGCCTACGACGCGATGAAGAAATACGCGCGCGACCTCACGCAGGCGGCACGCGACGGCAAGCTCGATCCCGTGATCGGCCGCGACGAGGAAATCCGCCGTACGGTGCAGATCCTCGCCCGTCGCACGAAGAACAACCCCGCCCTGATCGGTGAGCCCGGCACCGGCAAGACCGCCATTGCCGAGGGCCTCGCACTGCGTATCGCCAATGGCGACGTACCCGACAGCCTCAAGGGCCGCACGCTCATGGCGCTCGACATGGGCGCACTGATCGCGGGCGCGAAATATCGCGGCGAGTTCGAGGAGCGGCTCAAGGCCGTGCTCGACGAGGTGAAAGGCGCCGAAGGCCAGATCATCCTCTTCATCGATGAAATGCACACGCTGATCGGTGCGGGCGCGAGCGAGGGTAGCATGGATGCGTCCAACCTCCTGAAGCCGGCCCTTTCACGCGGCGAGCTGCACTGCATCGGCGCGACCACGCTCGACGAATACCAGAAATATGTCGAAAAGGACCCCGCGCTCCAGCGGCGTTTCCAGTCGGTCTATATCGACGAGCCCAGCGTCGAAGACACGATTTCGATCCTTCGCGGGATCAAGGACAAGTACGAGCTTCACCACGGCGTGCGCATCACCGACGGTGCGATCGTGGCCGCCGCGCAGCTCAGCAACCGCTACATCCAGAACCGCTTCCTGCCCGACAAGGCGATCGACCTGATGGACGAGGCAGCCTCGCGCATCCGCATGGAAGTGGAGAGCAAGCCCGAAGAGATCGAAGGCCTCGACCGACGCATCATCCAGCTGCGGATCGAAGAGCAGGCGCTCCAAAAGGAAACCGACAGCGCGTCGAAAGAGCGCCTCGAGAACCTGCGCAAGGAACTGGCGGACCTCGAACAGCAATCCAGCGAGCTCACCACCCGCTGGCAGAACGAGCGCGACAAGATCCATGCCGAGGCGCGGATCAAGGAAGAGCTCGATGCCGCACGCCTCGAACTTGAACAGGCGCAGCGTGCAGGCGATCTCGCCAAGGCGGGCGAGCTGCAATACGGCAAGATTCCCGAGCTGGAAAAGAAGCTCGAGGAAGCCAGCGGCCAGACCGATAACGCGCTGCTGCGCGAGGAAGTCACCGAGGACGATATCGCTGGCGTGGTGTCACGCTGGACCGGCATTCCGGTCGACAAGATGATGGAAGGCGAGCGCGAGAAACTGCTCGATATGGAGAATATCCTGTCGAAGCGGGTGATCGGGCAGAGCCAGGCGATCGATGCCGTCTCCAAGGCCGTGCGCCGCGCGCGTGCCGGCCTCCAGGATCCGGGGCGTCCGCTCGGCAGCTTCCTGTTCCTCGGCCCCACCGGCGTCGGCAAGACCGAGCTGACCAAGGCGCTCGCCGGATTCCTGTTCGACGACGACCAGGCGATGGTCCGCATCGACATGAGCGAGTTCATGGAAAAGCACGCGGTCGCCCGCCTAATCGGCGCGCCTCCGGGCTATGTCGGTTACGAAGAGGGCGGCGTGCTGACCGAAGCCGTGCGGCGCAGGCCCTATCAGGTCGTGCTGTTCGACGAGGTCGAGAAGGCGCACAGCGATGTCTTCAACGTGCTGCTGCAGGTGCTCGACGACGGACGCCTGACCGACGGGCAGGGCAGGGTGGTCGATTTCTCGAACACGCTGATCATCCTGACCTCGAATCTCGGCAGCCAATATCTCGCCAACATGGACGACGGTCAGAAGGTCGAGGATGTCGAACCGCAGGTGATGGACGTGGTGCGCGGGCATTTCCGCCCCGAATTCCTCAACCGGCTGGACGAAATCATCCTGTTCCACCGCCTCGCGCAGGAGCACATGGCGCCGATCGTCGATATCCAGGTCGCGCGTGTGCAGAAGCTGCTCAAGGATCGCAAGATCGAACTCGACCTGACCGAGGCGGCCAAGAAGTGGCTCGGCCGGGTTGGGTACGATCCGGTCTACGGTGCGCGTCCGCTGAAGCGTGCGGTGCAGCGCTATGTGCAGGACCCGCTCGCCGACATGATCCTGTCGGGCAAGGTGCCGGACGGTTCGACCGTCAAGATCGACGAGGGGGACGGCGCGCTGGAGATGACGGTCGTCTGAGAACGACACCAGAGTCCGCGCACAAGGTAGATCGGGCGCATAAAAATCAGCGGTCCACGAAAAAGGGGCCCCGGTTTCCCGGGGCCCCTTCTTTTTGTCCGAAGCCGAAGCTTAGAACTGGAAGGTGGTGTTCACGAACCACTGGCGACCGATGAAGTCGTAGTTCGAATCCACCGGAACGTTGCTGCGGCCGACCGTGCTGTACAGAACACCGAAGTTACCGAACGAGGTAATACGCGGAGGCTGCTTGTCGGTCAGGTTGCGGACACCCATGTTCAGGATGAAGTCGTCGAACTTGAACCGCACCGACGCGTCGTGCGTAAAGTAATCGTCGATGTCCAACAGGTAGTTATCACGGACGATCTGGTCACAGCCTTCGAAGAAAGGCTGGCCGGTCTCGCTGTCGGTGCAGACGAACTCGTCCGAGCTGTCCACGTCGCCGACCCAGGTCAGGCCATAGCGAAGTTCGACATTGCTCCAACCCAGGGTCGCATCGAAGACACCGACCCACTCGGGCGCGCCGATCGAGTCGTTGAAGTCGACTTCGAAGTCGGTCGGAAGGCTTGCCGTGGTCTGCTCGAGATACTTGGTGACATTCGCGTTGAGGCGAAGGTTCACGTCACCAAGATCGACCGAATAGCGCAGGTTGCCTTCGATGCCCTCGACACCGAACCGCGAGAGGTTCTGGTAGCCGGTGACAACTGTAAGGGCATTGGCAGCATCGCGCGAAACGTTACGGCACAGGCCCTGGCCCGGCTGGAAGCCGCCGACCTGGTCGTAGCACAGGCTGAGCACGGTGCCGGCGGTCACGAGGTTCACACCGTTTTCGATGTTCGTGTCGAAGTAATCGACTGCAATCGAAAGATCGCCAAGCGAGGACGGTAGCGGCGGCTGGAGAACCACGCCGACGCTCAGGTTGTCCGAGGTTTCAGCAGCAAGGCCCGAAGCGGCCCCGCCCAAACGGTTCACCCGAACAGGCGAGTTCTGAATAAACCCATTGAGGCCTTCGGTGGTGCAGTTCGTCAACGCCGCACCAGTCGGAGGGCTGGTCAGGAAGTCGCACGGGTCGGTGCTCTGAGCGAGGAAGCCCGAGCTAGCGCCGAGGAACTGCTCGTACAGCGCCGGTGCACGGTACGAGGTACCGTAGCTGGCACGGAAGCCGATGAATTCGGCCGGCTGGTATTCGCCCGCAACCTTGTAGGTCCAGTCGCCACCATAGGATTCATAGTCGGTGTAACGAGCCGATGCGTTGACGTTCAGCGCATAGGCAAACGGTACGTCCGAAAGGAGCGGCAGGAAGATTTCGCCGAAAGCTTCCCAGACGCTGTCCGAGCCCACGGTCGGCGAAGCAGAACCGGAATTGACGCGAAGCGGACCAGGCTGGTCGTTGATCGAGTTCGTACGGTATTCTGCACCAAGGCCGAGCTGAATGTCGCCGCCCGGAAGTTCGAACAGCGGACCGTCGACGAACGCCGAAAGGATCGTTTCGCGATACTTCGTAACGCTCGTGTCGGGCTGGTAGACGTAGTTCAGGAAGTCCTGCGGAAGGTTGCCTGCCACGACTTCGGGCGAGAAGGCCGGAGCCGGGACGCAGTTCGGGTCAGCCGTCTCGGCACAAACGAAACCGCCGAAGCCATCCGATACGACATTGACCGAACGGGCGAGGTTGGGTTCGACTTCGACCAGCTGGTTGACTTCACCGTCGCTGAACGACTTGCTCGCGTAGAGGTCGTAACGCCATCCGTCGAAGAAGAAGTCACCGCGAAGGCCGCCTGCGAAGCGCGAGAAGTCGACTTCCTGCGTGTTCGTGAAGAGGCCTGCACCGATGAAGGTACGTACGGCGATCGGCTGGAAGCCGGTCGTGGTGTCGCCAGCGGCAAGGAAGACCCCATCGCGCAGTTCTGCGGGAAGCAGCTCGCTGCCGACGAGATAGTCGATGAGCAACTGACGCGTGAAGGTGTTGCTCGACTTACGCTGGGTAAGCAGCGTTTCCGAATAGATTTCGGCGTTGCCGAGAATGTCAAGTTCGTAACCGAGCTCGAGATAGCCGGTGATGGTCTCGGCTGGGGTGAGCAAGGTGGTCTGCAGGTAACGAGGATCGTAAAGATCGCGATTGTCAAGGCCCACACCAAGGAAGCCGGCTGGCGTGAAGCCACCTTCACCATCTGGCAAGCTGGGCGTTCCGGGAGCGGGCACGAAGCGGTTGAATCCGGTGTTGCCGCCAATGAAGGGGACGACTTCCCCAGTGACCCTATCGATGCCCGATTGCCTGGGAAGGCCGACGGTGTTGATCGTCGTACCGCCGTTGCGGATCGTGTAGCACTGGACTCCTTCGGGGCCGTTGCGACCAAAGGCATCGACCGGGTCGGCCGAACCGAAAGCAGAGCCTTCGCCGGTCAGCTGGCCGTTGATCGGGCAGCTGGTGTAGGAAACGTCGCCTTCCTGGATTTCTTCGCGATTGAAATATTCAACCGAGCCCAGGAAGCGGAAACGATCCATCTGCTTGCCGAACGAAATAGCCGCGCGCGTCGAGATCCCGGCACCGATTTCGGGCACGTTGACCGACGCATCGACGACCAGTCCGTCGAGGTTGGTGTTGGTGATGGCGTTGATAACGCCGCCGATCGCGTCCGAACCGTAAATCGACGATGCGCCGGCCTTCAGCACTTCGATGCGCTGGAGGATAGCGGTCGGGATCGTGTTCAAGTCGACCGAGCCGACCGAGCCGCCGACACCGGCGGGGGAAAGGCGGTGGCCGTTCAGAAGCACGAGTGTACGGCCCGGCCCGAGATTGCGAAGGCCGATCGTGTTGATGCCCGTACCACCATCGGTGATGAAGCCTGCGCGGAAGTTGCCGTCGATCGACGAACCGGCAGCAACTGCCTGGCTCTGCAGCGCGTCGGTGGCATTGGCGAAGCCTGCCTGCGTCACTTCTTCTGCAGTGATGACGGTGATCGGCTCGATCGCAGAAAATTCGTCGCGACGGATGCGCGAACCGGTGACGACAATCGCGTTATCGCCGCCTTCTGCGTTTACCAGGCCTTCTTCTGCAACCTGCTCTTCGATTTCCTCGACTGCCGGCGAATCGACATCGTCATCGGAATCCTGCGAATAAGCTGCGGTCGAAAATGCCAGGGCGGCAAGGCCGGCACTGGCGTAAAGCGCTGTCCGTCCACCGACGGAAACTAGCGTATTTCTCATGTTCATTTGGAACAGTCCCCTAAGCTGACCGGCCCAATCCGGTCGAAGCCGTATTCAAAGCAACCAAAAGCGGTTTACGCAACCTGCCCCACTGCTAACGCTGAATTAGCTGCGAGGCAGTCACAAAAATATCACACGGGGACATTTCGGTGACGACTCTCCTCCGGAAATGTATGTGGCAGAATTGGCGAAGGTTAACTCCGGCCCGCAAACCGGCGGGCGGTTAAGAGGCAGTTTGCGCATCGTTCCTTCGCGACCATCTGTCACCGGATGCGATTCGCCTTGACCCCTCCCTGCTTTCCGATCCTCAGGAAATAGGACGACAGTGCGCCGCTCTTGATCAATAGCGTGTCGCCTACCTTGGGCTTGAGCAAACGGTTCGGCACGTCGGAAATCCGCCAGACCGCGCCTTCCTGCGTTTCGATCAGATAGCCGCCCGAATGCGAGCCCGAGACCGCTGCAATCGTGGTTTCGATTTCGTCGATCTCTTCCTCGTCGGCCGCATCTTCGCTGCCCTTGCGCTTGCCGAAAATGCCAAGGTCGGGAAGCGAGAACCCGAACAGCTTGCGCCGCGTCTCGCGCACTTCCTGCCGATCGACAATCCGCAGATCTCCTGCATCGGCCGAGGTGATCAGTGTGGCGGCAGCTTCGTCGAAACACGCAAGGCGCGCGGTTGGATCGGCGATCGCCTGGCACGCCCTGAGCGTGTCGATATGGGTCGGCGAAGGCTCGGCCCCGTCCTGGGCATGAACCGGCGCAGCCCAGGCACTCGCCATGAATGCGGAACAAGCCAGCAGTCCGGCCCGTGCGCGGGTTGTGCGAAGTCTTCTCTGATCCATTTCAAACGCTCCTCTCGTCGATGCGGAGCATAGGTCCACCGTTCCCGCGCGCCAATGCCATTTTTCCATGAGGGAATTCTAATGAAAGAGATTTCCGGATGAATATTGTATTTTCGTGGTCTTTCAAGTTAGGCTCGCATCAATAACGGGAGATTCCGAATGATGACGACCAAAATCCGCGTTCTGGGTACAGTAATGGCGGCAGCGATATTGCCGTTGGCTGCTCCGGCGCTTGGCCAGGAAGAAGAAGAAAAAGGTCGGGAGATCGTCGTCGAAGGCGAGGGCAAGGGGGACACCATCAGCGACGAACCCGATCCGGTCATCTGCAAGACGATCCGCTTGACGGGATCGCGCCTGGGCGAAAAGCGAGTCTGCCGTCGCGAAAGCCAGGTCAAACGCGATCGGGCGGAAATCGCGCGGGACATCAACCAGAAAACGCAGTCGAAGCCACACTCGGGCAACTGACCTCGCCTTCTCCCGGTGCGCGACCCGTAATGTCGCCGCTGACAATGTCGCCTAGTTAGGCGCGTAGTCCATCCGTTCGGCCCAGGGCTTCAGGATCGGCAGGACCGGTTCGAGGTGGCCCTCATACCGGCGCCAGCGCTCGCTGGCGTGGGTGTAAAGGCCTTCCCCGATCTGCGCGTAGCTGGCGGTGCGGACACGACCGCGGTTTTTTGCGGTTTCGGTGTGGTCGACCATCCTGTCGTTCCACTCGAGGTCGAGCCACTCGACCAGCGGCTCCAGTTCTGCCCGCGGGTCCTGGACCAGCCGCTCGTAACGAACTGCACGCCAGTCGACATCGAACAGATCGAGCGCGCGATGCCACGCCTGCCAGACTGCGTCGTAGGTCTTTGCAGCCTCTTCAAGATCGGTGAAACTGCGCATGGCAATATTGCCGCGGAAATTCGCCATGAAACAGCTGAGCACCACGTCATAGGGATGGCGCTCGGCGAGGATGAAGCGTGCTTGCGGAAAAAGCCGCTTGATCAGCGGCACACGCTGCATGTTGAGCGGGTGCTTGTCGACCAGCCAGCGGCTGTCGTCATAGCCCTCTGCACGGGCGAGCTCGAAATAGGTCGAGCGCAGTTCCGCGATGCGGTCTGCGTCCATCTTGGCCAAATCCTCGCCCCGGGTGAGCGATCGTATCCGCGCGACCATCGGACGTTCCTCGAGCACGCTGAGCTCGTCCAGCCCCATCAGCATGGTATCTAGCAGCGTGGTGCCAGAGCGCGGGAAACCGACCAGGAAGATCGGATCGCGCATGGCGTCGGATGGTACGTCAGGCTCGGACCAGCTTTCGCGCCATTGCTTGGTCCAAAGCTCCAGATCGGCTTTCACCTGCTCGCGGTAGCTGGGGCCGGACAGCGGGCGCGCGACATTCTGCGCGGCGGCATTCATTTTCTCGAATGCCGCAAAAGCCTTGTCGGTGTTACCAAGCCGGTCGGCAATCCCGCCGACAAGGTGCCAGCGGTGGTTCGGCAGCACGTAGTCCGGGATCATGTCGGCCAGTTCTGCTGCCTTCTCGAAGTCGCCTGCTCGGCGCGCTTCCCAGGCGAAGAGATAAGTCGCTTCGGGCGGGGCCTGGTCGTTGTCGTAGCGCGCGACGAATTCGGCCAGCTCGTCCAACCGGTTCAGCTTTTCCAGGATCATGCCGTATTCGACATGTGCCTCGCCGAAATCATCCGACAATTCGATTGCTCGGCGCAATATCGGCAGCGCACCTTCGAGATCGTCTGCATGGGTCAGCGCCATGCCCAGTTCGGTCAGCACGCGGCCGTCGTCCGGTGCAATGGAGCGCGCATCCTGCAGCACCTTGACGCGCGGGGTCGCGCGATCGGCGATCCGGAGGCAGTCGCCAAGATTGAGATAGATGTTCACGTCTGCCGGGGCGAGCGTGATGGCGCGTTCGAACAGGGCGATCGCCTCGTCGAAGCGTTCTTGGCCGGTGCGGATATTGGCAAGGTTGTTGAGGCTGGCGAGGTCGGCAGCATCACCATCGATTGCGCGCTGGTAGGCAAGAGCGGCCTTTGCCTCGTCGCCCCGCTGCTGGTGCACATATCCCTCGATACGCGCCAGCGCGGGATCGGCCTGTCCTGCCGAAATCTCAAGCGCGCCGTCGAAGTCGCCTATTTCCACCAGCGCCGCTGCGAGATTGTTGCGGCTCGGACGGTCTTCGGGATTGAGCACGATCAGTTCGCGCAGCATCGGGATAGCCTTGTCCGGCTGTCCCATGCGCAGGGCGGCGAGGCTGCCGAGAGCAAGGAAAGGCGCGCGATCGCCATCACCTTCGAGCGCCGTTTCGGCAGCGGCCAGCGCGGCGGGCAGATTGCCCGAACGCATTGCCTGCATGGCGGCCATGAGCTGGGGAGGAGGAGGAGGCGCAGAGGCGGACATGGTCAAGTAAGCTCGTTATCCTGGAGGGGGCGGGCGATGTCGAATGCGACCGTGAGGCGCTCGCCGGACGGGAAGCGGCGGGTACCATGCCACATGGTCGATGGAAAGAGTACGAGGCGCGCTGTCCGCGGCTCTATCAGACGCACGGGAGCGAGGTCCGGCACGACGTCACGGCATTCGCCGAGCGACAGCCAACCGGGATGATCTTCCCCGGTACCATCGCCAAGGCTGTCGGGCAGCGAAACGTATAGTGCCGAGCTGAACCAGCCCTTCGAATGGACATGGTCCGAGTGGAATCCGCCATCCGTCAATCGCACCGACCACGAGCCCGAGAACAGGGCAGGCGAGCGATCCTTGAGCAGCGTAGGATGCCCTTCACGATGGTCAGGCAGGTTCGCGATATGCTTGCGGACCGTACGCTGGAGCAACTTGCGCAGTTGTATGATCGGTTCGTCGAGGCGGAGCAGGAGATGGCCGTCGGTCTGGGTTCCTCCCCGTACGGACTGGCCCAGTGGCTGGCTCTTGGCGAAATGCATCGCGCGCAGGTGATCTGCAAGGCCGGGTATCTTCGCGAAGTCGGAAGAGAGATCGTAGACCCCGACAAGTTCCTCGTCGCCTTCGAGCCATGACCAGCGCTCGTCGCCGGTTAGCCTCCACGCAAGCGAGAGGTAGGGCCAGAGATGATGCTCGCGGTCGCGCGAAATCAGCGGTTCGAGAAACCGCGCCGTATCCTCGGGGCGGCCGGCGCGAAGAAGGTAGCGGGCGTGATAGGAAGCGTCCGCAATGCGCGAGGTCGTATCGCAGCGGGCAAATATCTCGCCCGCAGTCTCAAGCTCGCCGAGCTCGGATGCGATATGGGCGGAAAAAATCCGGAAAGCAGGGTTCGCAAATCCGCGCTTCCCGGCATTCTCGCCGAGTCTTTGCGCGGCTTGCGGGTCCAATGTCTCAAGCGCCGTATTGATTGCCAGGAGGTGCAGCTCCTCAACCGCGGGATGGCTGGCGATGGCGCCTTCGATCGTCGCAAGCGGGTCCAGGCCGAGCTGGCCGCGCAGATGCGCCGCATCGCGGTGGCCGTCGGTCCACAGGGGGTTGGCGGCGAGAACCTGCTCGAGGAATTGCAGCGCATCCTGCGGCGATCGTTCGTGCAGGCGGGCAGCGGCAATTCCGCGGATGACATCGCCGTTCGATGGCGCAAGGCGGCCAGCGGCCTCAAACAACTCGAGCGCGGGTTTGCCCGCTTCGAGAGCCGTGCGTGCGTTGGAATGGGCGATCAGCGGGTCGTTGGGTGCCAATTGGCTTGCGCGCGTGAAAGATCGATAGGCGAGGTCGCTCTCGCCCAGGCTGCGCGCAGCCAGGCCCAGCATTTGCTGGAACCGGACATCGCCGGGGTGTTTCGTGGCCAGCCTTTGCGCGGCGGGGAGCAATATGTCGGCGTGGCCCGCCTTGAGGACCGACAGCCCGGCAACGAAGGCGGTCTGCGCATCGCTTTTGACCAGCGATTTAACCGTGCTGCGGGCTTGTGCGCGTTTCATCGTGTCTCGTCGTAAGGCCCGCAAGAATGAGGCACAAAAGAAAATGGCGGACCCGAGGGCCCGCCATCTCCTTACTAGTAGGAATGAAGCTTAGAATTCAAGCGTCACGCCTGCGTAGATGTAACGACCAAGCGCGTCGTAGGTTGCCGCGTACGTGTTACCGTTACACGGACCCGACGGGCAGGACTGCGAACCAACCAGCGGCGGCTCCTTGTCGAAGATGTTGTTGGCACCCAGACGGAAAGCGTAGTTGTCGCCGATCTCGTAGGTGAGTGCGAGATCGAAGTAGTTGACGGCGTCGAAACCGGCATTGCCCGGGCGAGCCGGAGGATTGCCAGGGAACGGGCCGCCAGCGACACCATCCTCGTTATCGACGGCACCGTAGTAACGCCAGCGAACCGAAGTGCCGAAGCCGTTGGCGAAGTCGAAGCCCACACGAGCCTGGTGACGCCATTCGGGATTCGGACCCCAGCTCAGGATACCGGCCGAGCAGGTGTTACCGAACAGGCCGGCACAGTCATACTCAGGTGCGGCGTCGAAGCCCGGATCGAGCGTCAGCGACATCAGGTAGGTGCCGACGAAGCTCAGGCTCAGACGACCTGCGTCGCCAATCTGGCTCGAGTAACCGGCCTGGACGTCGACACCTTCGGTGCCGATGCCACCCACGTTGTACTGGATGTCTTCGACATAACCGAGGTTCGAACGCCAGATCGAACCCGAACCGTCACGGTTGATGAGACCGCAGAAGAACGGATCAGCGGTTCTGGTGCAGGTGCCAAGGATAGTGTCCTGACCGTAGCCCTGGATTGCGTCCTCGAGGTCGATCTTGAACCAGTCGACGCTGGCGCTGAAGCCCGGCAGGAACGTCGGGGTCAGAACCACACCGGCAGTATAGGTGTCGGCGATTTCCGGAGTAAGATCCGGGTTGCCACCGATCAGGCCGTTATACTGCTCTGCGGGGTTCGAGCCGACGATCTGGCCGACGCTGAGACCCTGTGCAAGACAGCCGGTGTCGGCTGCCGTGATCACGAAGTCTGCGCACGGATCGGTCGAGCCGTTCAGAGCGACACGGATCGGAGCGAAGAGGTCCTGCACCGTGGGTGCGCGGACTGCACGGTTGTAACCGCCGCGGATGGTGAAATCCGGGGTCGGCGACAGTTCGCCTTCGATCTTGTAGGTGTCGGTCGTCGCACCGGTCGAATAGTCGGAGTAACGATAACCAGCCGTGATGGTGAAATCGTCGAGCCAGCTATCCTGGACGAGCGGGAGACGGACTTCGGTGAAGATTTCCTTCACGTCGAACTTGCCCGAGACGGGGAGCGTAGCCGCACCCTGACCGGAAAGGTCGCCAGCCTGGAACGAAGCGTCCGAGTAGAACTCGAGCGATTCTTCGCGCCATTCCGCACCGATCACGAGGCCAACGCCTTCCGATGCCCACGGCGTGCGAACGCCGTATTCACCCAGTGCGCCCGACAGGTAAGCCGAAGCAACCTGGGTCGAGACGATACCGCGCGAGAGACCCGCAGTGACCAGGTAAGCGGTCGATTCTGCGCTCGGCGGGTTGTCGCCCGGCGAGAAGATGTCCCAAGGAACGCAGCTCGGATCCGTACCGTCGAGCGTCGAGCGGCAGACGGGGGTTCCGTCGGGGCCGGTGACGACGTCGAGAGCGCGGGTCAGCTTCACGATCGACAGGTCGTTCGTGTAGGTCTGCGAGAAGTTCGTACGACCGTACTGGTAGTACGCATCATACGACCATGCCGGGCTGAGATCGCCACGCAGGCCGAACACCGCACGGTAGGAAACGTGCTGGAGGTCGTCACGACGCGGGCCACCTTCGACGTTACGACGCAGCAGCTGGAGGAAGCCACGGTTGTAGGTCGCGCCAGTGGTCGGATCGATGAAGTTGAACGGCGTTGCGCCCGGGGTGTTGCCCACCACCGAGAATGCGTCGTTCGGATCCGCGCTGACGAGCAGGTTTTCGGTATCGCAAAGCGCTGCGAACTGATCTGCGCCCAGAAGCGGGTTGTCGCAGTTGATCGACAGCGTGTTACCGAAGTCACCCGACGGGGCGATCTGGGCAACGGTGCGGTCGTCCATGAACATGAACTCGGCATACGGGTGCAGCGCAGGGCTGATTTCGTAATCCGTGAACACGCCAGCGGTGTAACGTTCGTCAGGACGCTGGTAGTAGTTGAACGGACCGAAGTTGAAGCGCTGGAACGCGGCCAGCGAACGACCCGGGCCGAAACCTGCCAGAGTGGAGGTGAAATCATCGATACCGTCGGGTTCGCCGTCCGGGCCGGTGAAATCAGGAACCGTGTCGTAATAGATCGCGGTACCGGTCGGCGAGGTGAGCGAGCCACCGCACGAGTAAGGCGTTGCGCTACCTGCGGTGTTTGCCGAAAGTGCACAGGCCGAATAGTCGCGCGAAGCCTGAGTGACCGCCTTGATGTTACGGTAACCAATGTAGGCAGTGGCGCGGCCACGACCGTCATCGAAGCTCGTGCCGAAAGCCAGCGTGGCATCGAAAGTGCCGCCGTTGGTCGAGGTGCCGCTCGGATAAGCGAAGCCGCGGCCTTCGAGAGCTGCGATGTAAGCATCGCGATTACGCTGGTTGTGGTTGTAGACCGAATACTGGGCGTCGAGCTTGAAGCCTTCGAAGTCCGTATCCATCACGAAGTTGACAACACCGGCAACGGCGTCTGCACCGTACACCGACGAAGCACCGCCGGTAAGGACGTCGACGCGCTCGACCATGACGGCCGGGATCACGTTGATGTCGGGAGCAGCCGTGGTCGGGTCACCCGGCATCAGGCGACGGCCGTTGATCAGGACCAGCGTACGCTCGGTTCCGATACCGCGGAGGTTGATGGTTGCAGCACCGGTCGCGCCGTTCGCGAGCTGGCCCGACTCCGAAGCGAAGACCTGCGGCAGCGAGTTGACGAGGTCTTCGACGCGGGTCGTACCCGTGATGGCGAATTCTTCGTTGCTGACCACGGTAACCGGGCTGGCCGAATCCAGGTTCGGCTGCTTGATGCGCGAGCCGGTAACAATGATCGGCTGGGCGGAAGTGCCCAGTTCGTCACCATCGACCCCCTCGGCCGGCTGAATACCAGGATCAGCCTCCTCGTCGATCTGTGCGAACGCCGGAGCAGCCATCAGCGCAAGGCCGATGACGGTCGGTGCAGCACTGACCTTCAGAATGGTAGATTTCTTCATGAGATATCAATCCCCTATAAAAAATCCGGAAATCCGGATCCTTCTCTCTTAAAAAAGCTTCGAACATACGCGCAGGGCGCATGGTTACGCAGCTAGTGACTGAGTGCGGCAGCTAGGGTGCCTGCGTAAACGGGAAACTGATCGTTTCAACAAATTGACACATTTGTTGTGGCTTGTTTGCAACAAACGGAAATCGGCGGAAAAGCTGGCTCCGGGACTTGTAGGCGCGGACGGCCTGCGAGTCGGAGATGGCCTGATCGCTGCGAGCGTTAACCAATTGAAAGACAAGCTGCGCCGATGCCGGGGAAAAGCGATCCGGCCTGCGCCAAGGCTCGGGTAATCGCCCTGCACTTGACGTAAACGGAAACCAGCCATAGTCCGGTCGCAAATTGCAACCGAAGAGGATTCCCGCATGCCCGAAGCCTATATCGTCGAAGCCGTCCGCACCGCTGGCGGGCGCAGGGGAGGGCGGCTTGCAGGTATTCATCCGGTCGATCTTGCTGCGAAGTCGCTCGATGCCGTGATGGAGCGGAGCGGACTCGAGGCCAAGGCTATCGACGATGTGGTGATGGGCTGTGTCAGTCAGGGCGGCGAACAGGCGATGCAGGTCGGGCGCAATGCCGTGCTTGCCTCCAAGCATCTCGGCGAAGGCGTGCCGGCCGTCACGATCGACCGCCAGTGCGGCTCCAGCCAGCAGGCGATCCAGTTCGCCGCGCAGGCCGTGATGAGCGGGACGCAGGACGTGGTCATCGCCAGCGGTGTCGAAAGCATGACCCGCGTGCCGATGGGCTCGACCGCCATGTTCCACATGAAAGAGGGGCTGGGGAACTACAAGTCGCCCGGCCTCGAAGAGAAGTATCCCGGCATCCAGTGGAGCCAGTTCATGGGCGCCGAGATGATCGTGAAGAAGCACGGCTTCTCCAAGGACGATCTCGACCGCTTCGCGCTGTCGAGCCACGAGAAAGCCATCGAAGCGACCAGGTCCGGCGCATTCGAGGCCGAGATCGTGCCGGTCGAGGTGGAAACGCCCGAAGGCACCGAATTGCACACGGTCGACGAGGGTATCCGTTTCGATGCGACGCTCGATGGCATCGCCGGCGTCAAGCTCCTCAGCCCCGAAGGCACGATCACGGCTGCTTCGAGTAGCCAGATCTGCGACGGGTCGAGCGCGGTACTGGTGGTGAGCGAAAAGGCGCTCAAGGAATACGGCCTTACGCCGCTCGCGCGCATCCATAACCTCACCGTGACCGCAGGCGATCCGGTGATCATGCTCGAAGAACCGCTGTTCGCCACCGACCGTGCATTGGAGCGGGCCGGCATGAAGATCGACGATATCGACCTTTACGAGGTCAACGAGGCATTTGCCCCCGTGCCACTGGCGTGGCTCAAGCACACTGGTGCGAACCCGGAAAAGCTCAACGTCAACGGCGGCGCGATCGCGCTGGGCCACCCGCTCGGCGCGAGCGGGACCAAGCTCATGGCCACGCTGGTCCACGCGCTCAAGGCGCGCGGCAAGAAATACGGCCTCCAGACGATGTGCGAAGGCGGCGGCGTCGCCAACGTGACCATCGTTGAATCGCTGTAAGCGTATTCACGCTCAACAGCTTCGAGGCACTTTAAATACCCCCATTCGAGAGGAAGTTTGAAATGGAAGTCAGCAGCAATACCCCCGCAGTCGTCACCGGCGGCGCATCGGGCCTCGGTGAAGCCACCGCCCGCGCGCTCGCAGCCAAGGGCGCCAAGGTCGCCATCTTCGACATGAACGAGGAAAAGGGCGAGGCCGTCGCCAAGGACATCGGCGGCGTGTTCTGCAAGGTCAATGTGATGAGCGACGAGGACGTCGACGCCGGTTTCGCCAAGGCGCGTGAGGCGCACGGCCAGGAACGTATCCTCGTCAACTGCGCCGGTATCGGCAACGCCATCAAGACCGCCAAGCGCGACAAGCAGACGGGCGAGATCAGCCACTTCCCGTTGCAGGCCTTCGAATTCGTCATCCAGGTGAACCTGATAGGCACCTTTCGCTGCATCGCCAAGTCGGCAGCGGGCATGATGACGCTCGACCCGCTGAGCGACGACGGCGACCGCGGCGCCATCGTCAACACCGCATCTGTTGCGGGCGAAGACGGCCAGATCGGCCAGGCAGCCTATTCGGCATCGAAGGGCGGCGTGATCGGCATGACGCTCCCCATCGCGCGCGACCTGATGGGTGAAGGTATCCGCGTGAACACCATCCTGCCGGGCATCTTCAACACCCCGCTGATGAACGCCGCCCCGCCGCAGGTGAAGGAAGCGCTGGCAGCCAGCGTCCCGTTCCCCAAGCGCCTCGGCAATCCGGAAGAATATGCCAAGCTCGCCATGACCATGATCGAATGCGGCTATTTCAACGGCGAAGACGTCCGCCTCGACGGCGCTATTCGCATGGCCCCTCGCTGACGCTCAGGGTTGGCCGCATGGCTCCGCGCTAAAACCAGGCCCTAAGGCCGAGCAAGAATTTGAGGCCGTCGGGGTCTTCCCCGGCGGCCTTTGCTATGTCGGCCGTGTCGCCCAGCTTGGCCTCGTATTCGACGCCGATATAGGGCGCGAACTCGCGGGCGATTTCGTAACACAGGCGCAGGCCCGGCTCGATCTTTGTGATGCCGGCCCCGATCCCGCGTTCGGGTATATCCTGCGCGGCCAGTTCGAGCTCGATGCGCGGCTGGACGATCAGGGATTGCGTGATTTTCTGGTCGTATTCGCCCTCGATCCGCGCGGTGACGTCGCCGCGATCGGAGAGGAAGAGGGCGCCGTCGACATGCCACATGTAGGGCGCGAGGCCCTGCACGCCGAGAACGAGGTGGCTCCGCGTTTCGGGTTCCAGATCGAGCCGCACGCCTGCCTGCAAATCGAAAAACGGGCCGATGGCATGGCCCCAGAGCGCCTGCACTTCGGCATCCTCGATCCCGCCGCCGAATTCGCCCTCGCCCTCCGATTTCAGGACGAACTTGTCGATATCGCCGCCATACCAGCCCTGCATGTCCCAGATGTAGCCGTCTTCGCCCTCGCCGAGCCGAGCTTCTAGCCGCTCGACCATCAGCATGCCGGTTTTCATGTCGCCATGCGTGGCGTGATTTTCCGCGCGTGCCTCTGCCATCGTCTCCTCGCCGAAGATGCGATCGGCGGCGTGCTGCGGACCTTCGAAGGCTTCGGCAGGAGGTGGGCCTGCAGGCACATCGCCCACGGTATGCGCCGAATGGTCCATCGCCTGCGGCTGCGTCATGTCGGGCAGCACGAACGGCTTGGGCGCCTGCTGGTGCTGCGAGTGGTCTTCGGCCTGCGGCTCCTCTTCCGGCTGCTGCTGGTGCGCGGAATGGTCGCCATGCGCCGAATGATCCTGCGCGGCGAGCGGGGCGGCGGCCAGCATCAACGGCGCCAGCGGAATAAGCCGCACGGTCATGCGCCTTCCTCCGGCGCGGGGAAGGGCCGCACGGTAACGGTCTGCATCATCCCGGCATGCATGTGGTAGAGCAGGTGGCAGTGGAAAGCCCAGTCGCCCGGCTCGTCGGCGGTGAGGTCGAAGGTTGCGGTGCTGCCCGGCTGGACGATCACCGTGTGCTTGAGCGGCTGGTTCATCATGGCCGCGCCGTTGACCAGCTCGAAGAAATGGCCGTGGAGGTGGATCGGGTGCGCCATCATCGTGTCGTTGACCAGCTTCACGCGCACGCGCTCGTCATAGGCGAAGCGGATCGGATCGTCGGTTACGGCAGAGAACTTCTTGCCGTCGAAGCTCCACATGTAGCGTTCCATATTGCCCGTCAGGTGGATTTCGAGACTGCGCGTCGGCATGCGGTGGGGGTTCATCCGCGCAGCCTTGAGGTCGGTGTAACGCAGCACGCGGTGCTTGACCTTGTCGAGGCCGAGGCCAGGGTAATCCATCCGGTCCATCGGCATGGGCGCAACCATGTCGAGGCCGGGGCCGACCTTCACGTCCGGCGGAAGCTTGGACGTATCGCGCATCGAATGATCCATCGAGCCATGGTCCATCGCAGGCATCGCTGCGCCCCCGCCGTGGTTCATGCCGGAATGGTCCATCCCGCCATGACCGCCGCCATGCGCATCGTGGTTCATTGCGCCGCCGTGTGCGCCGTCCATCGAACCCATGCCCATGTCCGCCATGGTCAGTGTGACCGGCTCGCGCAGCTTGGGCGGCGTCGCGCGGTGGCCCGCATGCGAGGTCAGCGAGGCGAGCCCCATTCCGCTGCGGTCCATCGCCTCTGCCACCAGCGCGTGGCTGCCTTCCGGAGGGGTGACGATAACATCGTAGGTTTCTGCCGTGGCGATCTGGAATTCGTCCACCTCGACCGGCGACACGTCCATTCCGTCGGCCGCGATCACCGTCATCGGCACGCCCGGAATGCGGACGTTGAAGAAGGTCATGGCCGAGCCGTTGATTACGCGCAGCCGGATGCGCTCGCCCGGAGTGAAAAGGTATTCCAGCCCGTCCATCGGCCCGTGGCCGTTGACGAGGAAGGTATAGGTATCGCCCGTCACGTCCGAGATATCGCGCGGGTTCATCCGCATCCCGCCCCACATCAGCCGCTCCTTTAGCGGCATGTCGCCTTCGGTTGCGGTCTGCATCTGGCGGTTGAAGTAATGCTCGCCGACCTTCAGCAGCCGTGCGATCTCATGCGGGTGGCGAGGGGTGAATTCGCTCAGCAGCACGACATAATCGCGGTCGTAGCGCGGATCGGGTTTCGCGCTTTCGATCACGATCGGACCGTAATGCCCCGCCTGCTCCTGCAGGCCCGAATGCGAATGCCACCAGTAGGTGCCGCTCTGCCGGATGGGGAAGTCGTAGGTGAAGGTCTCGCCCGGCTTGATGCCCGGGAAACTGACGCCCGGCACCCCGTCGAACTGGAAGGGCAACAGCAGCCCGTGCCAGTGGATCGAGGTGTCCTCGGCGAGCCGGTTGGTCACATCGATGCGGACCTTCTGTCCCTCGCGCAGCCGGACCAGCGGGCCGGGGACAGTGCCATTGACGGCCACCGCATGCCCCTTGCGCCCGCCGACACCGAAATGATGCTGGTCGACCGTCAGCGCGATCCGTTCGCCCGACACCTCGCCAAAGCCCTGCCTGGCATGGGACAGGCTCTCGCCACGCGCCCAGGCGGGAAGGGGAAGCGACGTAGCAGCGCCCAGCCCGACGATGCTGGTCAGCACTCTTCGGCGATTGATCGGAAAGTCCATGAACACTCGGATTTCGGCGACGGTTCGCCGCATATAGGGGCGACGTAATGCAAAGCCAATTGTGTAGGAGACGTCAGGCCTGCCCTAGTTCGCCCAGCAATTCTCGGAACCAGCTTTGCGTTACGTCGAAGGCCTTGCCGCCCTTGATCCGCTCGAATTCGATCACGCGCAATTCGTCGCCGCGCTCCTCGTCGTGGCCGACGACGCCGCTGGTGCCGGCGAGGGCGGCATCCACGGCGAGACGGGTGCATTGCTCGATCAACTCGCGGTCGGAGGCATTGGCGGGCGCCGAGCGCGAGAAATAGCCGCTTTTCTGCACCAGCACCTTCTCCGCGCCCAATTCCTTCGCGAAGCGGTCGGCGAACCATTGGCCGGGGTTGATCTTGTCGAGCTTCACATGGCCGAAGGCATCGCGCGGAATGTCCTCGCCGGCAGCCTCCATCTCGGCAACGATCTCGCCGACGCCGGCGCCTTCGGAGATGAACAGGTTCACCCCGCCATGTTCCGCCATGATGGTGCGCAGGCGCGCGACTTCGGTTGCCAGGTCGAAGGGGCGCTCGGGGATATAGACCCCGTGCACGTCCCAGCGCGCGGAGGCATTGTCGACCCATTCGGCGAAGGGCGCAGTGCCGACCCATTCGTGATGCGCGCGGGCCGTCGCTGCAGTGAGCCAGCCGCAATGCCTGCCCATGACCTCGTGGACGATCAGCATGTTCGGATTGGCCGAGAATTCGGCGATGATGTTGCGGGCATAGAGCGCGCCCTGCTCGGCAGCAGTCCATGCGCCCAGTGACTGGCGGATGGGAACGACGTCATTATCGATCGTCTTGGGCAGGCCGACCACGGTGAGGTCCGATCCGATGGCCGCCAGATGCGCCTTCAAATCGGCGGCGGCGGTGTTGGTATCGTCCCCGCCGATCGTATGGAGGATGTCGATCCCTTCGCGCTTCAGCTGCTCGGCGGCAACGGCGAGCGGGTCCTGCCCCTCCTCGACCAGCCCGCGCTTCACGCAATCGGCGACATTGGTCAGCTTAACACGGCTGTTGCCGATCGGGCTGCCGCCAAAGGCGTGCAAGCGGCCCGCATTGGCACGCACATCGTCGGTCGCCTCGATCCAGTTGCCCGTGAGCAGCCCCGCATAGCCGTTGCGATAGGCGACGATGCGCACATCGGGAGCGATCTCGCTATAGCGTTCGATCAGCCCGCCGACGGCAGAGGACAGGCAGGGCGCAAGGCCGCCTGCGGTGAGCATGGCTACGGTTTTCTCTCCCATCCCCGCGTTGTGCCAAGCGCGCGGGCGCAAGGCCAGAGCCATGACTACGAATGCACGGGGCGATCAGCCGAGCGGCAATTCCCACTGCTCCCATTCGCCCAGAACGCGGCCACCCATGCTGCGATAGAAGGATTTCGCCTTGTCGTTGCCGGCCAGGACGAGCCAGCGGATGCGGCTCGCCCCGATCCGCCTCGCCTCCGCTTCAACGGCTGCGAAAAGAGCCGCGCCCGCCCCCGAGCCGCGAGCCTCGTGCTCGACGAACAACTCCTTGAGCACCAGCGTGGGCCGAAGATCGAAGGTCCAGTCGATGCGGTAGGTGACCGCGATCCCGACCGCGACGCCATCGGACCATGCAAGGCGGCAGCGGAACGGGGGATTGGCCGATGCAAGCGCCGCGGCAAGGTCCCCCTCGGTCACGGCGAAATCTTCGAGATAACCTTCGAACCTGGCCAGAGCCCGCATCAGTTCGAGCGCGCGCGGCTCGTCGCCGCGCGTCATTGGACGGACTTCGATCATTTCAGTATCGTCCGGAGGGCAGGCGATCGGCGAGAAATGCGTCGATGTCCGGCTGTTCGCCCATCATGTGCCGAATCCATGCGGCACGTTCATGCTCGACGATCTTCAATTCCCAGACGCAGCCGACCAGGCTCGTATCGGCGGGCTCGAAGTTCCATTCGCCCACGGGGGAACGCGCCATCAGCCCCCGCAATATCCCGCCGCCGGTCCACCACTGGGCGAGCAGCCACAGGCCCTCGGTGCCGCGGTGGACGATGATATGGCCGTAGGCGCTGTCGTCGATCGTCCAGACGTGAGGGCAGGCGCGGGCAAAGCCACGCACCGCGCTCTCCGCCTCCGCGCCGTCGAGCAGGTCATCGGATGCATCGACGAGGTAGAACTTGAACCGCGATGTCCCGATTTCTAGAATTCCGTAATCGCGATAGCTGCGCGGCGCGTAGAATTCGCGCCCGTCACGAAAGGCGAGGGGATCTCTGGCCGGGCGCGGCGCCTCGATCGCCTCATCGAAAACCTCGACTGCCCGGGCGAACTTGTCGCGGCAGCCCGGGTTGCAAAAGCCGACCGTTTGCCCGCGATATCGGGTGAGGGAATCGGGCGAGACAGGATCGCCCGACCAGGGGCATGACGCGTTGATGGCTGACGGCATCATGCTGCCTCGGCGGGTGTTTCGCTCTCGAGGGCGAAACCTTCATCGATCCAGCCGGTGATGCCGCCGGGCATCGTCTTCACCGGCAGGCCCAGCTGTGCCAGCCGCAGCGCTGCGCGCGCCGCGCCGTTGCAATGCGGGCCCGCGCAATAGGTGACGAAAAGTCCTGCATCGGCGAACTGGCGCATCTTGGAGGCGATGATCTTGCCATGGGGCAAGTGGACGGCACCTGGCACATGGCCCTTCGCAAAGGCTTCGGGGCCGCGCACATCGAGCAGGACGAAGCCTGGATCGCCCGCACGCAGGGCTTCGTGGACATCCCAGCAATCGGTTTCCTTGGCGAAAAGCGACGCGAAATAGTCGGCTGCCTGCTCGCTGGGGAGGGCGGGCACGGCGGTTACGGCATTCGGCATGTGGACGATCTCCCGTGAGTAAGTCTGCGCTGGACTTACAGGAGGGGATCGGGCAGCCAAGTGGCACTAATGACAAGTAACGTGAAGATAATGCCAAAAGCATCCCGCAATCCGCATGACGTCGTCGCTCTCGTGTATGACGATCTGTGCACCTTCGAATTCTCGATTGCCGCGGAGATTTTCGGCCTGCCGCGTCCCGAATTCGCAGGCGAGTGGTATCGCTTTCGCACTGCCTCGGAAAAGCGCGGAGCCTTGCGCGCAAACGGAGGACTCACGGTGGAAGCGCAAAGCGACCTGTCGATCCTGCCCGAAGCGGGGACCATCGTCATTCCGGGCTGGCATACGCGCGATGAACGTCCGTCTCCTGCGCTTCGCGAGGCGCTCCTCGATGCCCATCGCGGCGGCGCCCGCATCATCGCGATCTGCTCGGGCACCTTCCTGCTCGCCGAACTCGGCCTGCTCGATGGCACGAGGGCGACCACGCACTGGCTCTATGCCGACAAGCTCGCGGCGCGCTTCCCGCAGGTTGAGGTCGAGGAGGACCGGCTCTTCGTGGGAGACGGATCTGTCTATACCTCTGCCGGTTCGTCCGCGGGGATCGACCTGTGCATGCATATCGTTCGCGAGGACTGGGGATCGCAAAAGGCGAATATCGTCGCCCGGCGGCTGGTGATGGCTCCGCACCGCGATGGCGACCAGCGGCAGTTCATCGCCGCGCCGGTGGCGAGCGCGGAAGGGGACCGCCTTCACGATTTCCTCGAGCGGCTGCGCGACGATCACGGGGTCGGATGGACGATCGACCGCATGGCGAGCGAGGCGGCGATGAGCAGGCGGACCTTCATCCGCCGGTTCCGCGATGCCACCGGGGAAACGCCGGCAGCCTATCTCGGCCGCTTGAGGGTCGAGAAGGCGAGGACCCTGCTCGAACAGGGCACCGCGCGCCTCGACGATATCGCGGAAGAAGCCGGTTTCGGATCGCTCGCGACGATGCAGCACCATTTCCGCAGCCGGGTGGGTTGCAGCCCGAGTTCCTACAGGCGCAGCTTTACCGGCTGAGCGCGCCGCGCTTTCCTACCCTGTGGCTCCCGGATACCGATGGCAGGTGCGGCCCTGCTTTCAGTCACCCGATTGTTTTTCCGCCCGGACCGTGTTCCATGTGTTCCAGGCTGACGGATGCGCCGGAGAGGAAACCCAAATGACCGACTTCACCCAGATCAAGCTCGACATCGCCGATGGCATTGCCACCATCACGCTGCATCGTCCCGAAAAGATGAACGCCTTCACGCGGGTGATGATGCAGGAACTGATCGACGCGGTGGACGTCACGGATGCCGACGACAGCGTGCGTGCGGTGATCGTCACCGGTCATGGCGACAGGGCGTTCTGCGCCGGCGCCGACCTCACGCCGGAGGGCGGGGGCCATGTGTTCTCCGATCCCAATCCGGTGGAAGACCTGTCCGACCCCCGGGTGCGCGATGGCGGCGGGCGGCTTACCCTGCGGCTGTTCAACTCCAAGAAGCCTCTGATCGGCGCGTGCAACGGGGTGGCCGTCGGCGTGGGAGCGACGATGCAATTGCCCTTCGATATCCGCCTTTGTTCCGACAATGCGCGTTTCGGCTTCGTCTTTGCGCGGCGCGGAATCACGCCGGAGGCGGCGTCGAGCTGGTTCCTGCCGCGCCTCGTCGGCATGCAGACCGCGCTCGAGTGGTGCATGACGGGGCGGATTTTCGATGCTGCCGAGGCGAAGGAGCGGGGGCTGGTGCGTTCCGTCCACACGCAGGGCGAACTGATGGACGCGGCAATCGGCATCGCGCGCGAGATTGCGGACAATACTTCTGCCGTCTCGGTGGCGATGACGCGGGCCATGCTCTGGCGTCTTGGCGCGGGCGGCCACCCGATGGATGCGCACAGGATCGACAGCCGCGCGATCTATCGCCTCAGCCGCAGTAACGATGCCAAGGAAGGCATCGCCAGCTTCCTCGAGAAACGCCCACCTGCCTATCCCGATACGGTGGGCGAAAACATGCCCGACTTCTATCCCTGGTGGGAAGAACCCGGCTACGAGTAGTTGCAAGTGAGATAGTCACACCCGCAACCTTGCCAAGCGCGCCGCTTTGGCTAGGACTGGCGGCATGACTGCACGCAAGCCTGCCCAGCGCCTCGCCGACTTCCTGCCGTACCAGCTTTCGGTCGCCTCGAACGCTGTCTCGACGCGGATCGCCGAGCAGTATCGCAAGCGTTTTGCATTGAAGACCACCGAGTGGCGGATCATGGCGGTGCTGGGAGACAGCGGCCCCACCACGCAGCGCGAACTCAGCCAAGCGACGCTGATGGACAAGGTCCCGGTCAACCGTGCTTGCAAGACGCTGGAAAGTCGCGGGCTTGCGCAGCGCAAGCCCAATGCCAAGGACGGCCGCTCGCACCTGCTCGAACTGACGGCTGAGGGTCGGGCGGTGCACGCCGGCATCATGCCGCTCGCGCGCAAGATCGAAGCCGAGCTGTTTTCGGTGCTGAGCGATGAAGAGCGCGTCCAGATGCGCGACATGCTCGCCCGGCTGCGCGAAAATGCGGGCGAGTTCGATGCAGAAAGCCTCGCCGACTAGTTAAGTCGACGAGGCTTTCGCTTCGGGTTCCGAATTTGGGTCTGGCGACAGCTACTGCGTCATGAAGCTGTCGGAGATGTCGCAGGCCGCCGGGCCGAGAATGACGATGAACAGCACCGGCAGGATGAACAGGATCAGCGGCACGGTCATGATGGCCGGAAGACGCGCGGCCTTTTCCTCGGCGCGCATCATGCGCTCGTTGCGGAATTCTGCCGACAACACACGCAGCGCGCTGGCGAGCGGGGTACCGTAGCGTTCGGTCTGGACCATGGTGGTGACCACGCCCTTCACCGCTTCGAGGTTCACGCGATAGGCGAGATTGTCGAAGGCTTTCTTGCGTTCGTTGAGGAACGAAAGTTCAATCGCGGTGAGCGCGAATTCGTCGCCCAGTTCGGGATAGGCGCGGCCCAGTTCCTTTGCGACGCGGTTGAATGCGGCGTCCACGGTAAGGCCGGCCTCGGCGCAGATGACCAGCAGGTCGAGCGCGTCGGGAAGGCCCTTGCGGATCGCGTCGGTACGCTTGGAAGCGAGGTTCGACAGGTAGATTTCCGGGCCCTTGTAGCCAAGGAAGACCGTAAGGCCGAACGCGGCCACGCGTTTGAATTCCCAATCGGGGAAGAGTTCGATGCCGTACAGGAGAATGGCGGCGATCGTGCCGAAAACCAGCGGCAGGATCATGCGCAGGCCGATCAGGATAACCGCGACTTCCTTGTTGCGGAAACCTGCCCAAGCCAGCTTCTGCTGCATTTCCTTGACCTGGCTGTCCTGCAGCACCTTCATGCTGCCCAGCGTGTCGCGCACCTTGTCGGTGGTATTGGTCTTGCGCACCAGGCTCGTGCGTTTCTTGGCGCTGGCGGTGACGAGGCCGAGTTTCAGTTCTTCGCGACGTCCCTCGAGCGCCTTGACGCGCTTGGCCATCGGATCCTTGATCGTGACCGCGGTATAGATCGCGAAGAGCACGGCCAGCGCGGCAATGCCGGCGAGAATCGAGCCGACGAGAATGACGTCGAAGCCGAGGAGAGTGGGGCCGGTTCCGGTTTGCATGATACTTTTCCCTGCTCGCTCAGATTTCGAAGCTGACCATCTTGGCCATGATGCCTGCGCCGATGCTCATCCATACGAGGCCGCCAAGGCCCGTCACGATCAGTCGATCGTCGCTGAAGAAGCCGCCGACATAGAAGGGATTGATCCACCAGATCATGCCGAAGACGATGAAGGGCAGCGCGCCGACGATGTAGGCCGAGGCTTTGGATTCCGAGCTCATGGCGCGGATCTTGAGCTTCATCTGGGCACGCTTGCGCAGCACGTCCGACAGGTTCGACAGCGTCTCGGCGAGGTTACCGCCGGTTTCGCGCTGGATGGCGAGCGTGATGCAGAAGAAATTGAATTCCGGGATCTGGAGCCGGTCTGCCGTTTCCTGGAGCGATTCCTCCATCGTCCGGCCGATCTTGATGCGCTCGACGATGCCTTTGAATTCCTGGCCCACCGGACCCGGCACTTCCTGCGCCACGACCGCGAGAGTTTCGGTGACGGGAAGGCCCGAACGAAGGCCGCGAACCAGCAGTTCGATGGCGTCGGGGAACTTCACGTTGAATTCGTTGGTGCGTTTCTTGATGGCGCGGGAGACCACGAAGTGCGGGATGCCTGCGCCGGCAAATACGCCGACTGCCAGCGACAGGGCGATCGAGCCGCTGCGCAGGAACATGATGACGGCGATGACCAGCCCGACGCCGAGCGATGCATAGGCATACTGGCTAAGCGTCCAGCCCTTGCCGGTACGGTCGAGCCGCATGGCCAGTGCTTCGAGGCGAGAGCCCGAGCCCGCCCTGCGGAACTGCTTGGGCTTGCGCGCGGCGATGGCCTTCTTCAGCTGCGATTCCACCTTGGCATCGGTACTCTCCGAGTGCCTGTAGCGGAGCTGCTGGAGGCGGCGCTGGCTGTTCTTGCCCGCGTTGGGGCCGGCAAATGCGACATAGCCCAAGACGAGCAGGACCAGAATGCCGCCAGCAATCAATACCAGCTGGATCGTGTTCATCTAACCTACTCCGTCCCGTCCGTTCATTTCCGTTCCGGCCCGGGCGCGCGAGGTTACTTGCCAGCGCGCGCCCTGCCGGGTGTTCGATTTAGGCGTCAGCCTTGTCCTTCTTGGCCATCAGGCCCTTGAGGTCGAAGAGCGACTTCTTGCCGCCGCCAGCTTCGGCTCCGTCTTCGCCCTCGGTATCGCCGAGACCGATGATCTTCGAGGCGACCTGCTTGATACCGCCCGAAACCTTGCTCGAGCCATTGGCGTCGACGAAGGTCTTGCCCAGCTTCGCGGCAATGCTCGCTGCCTTCTGGTCGAGCGGGATCGAGACATCGATCTTGCGTTCGATCGAAGCTTCGAAGTCCGCCTTGCTGATCTCTGCGGTGCCGGCCTGCACCTTGTTGGCGACCACCATGGGGGTCACGTGGCCGGCATTGGCCTTCAGCCAGCTCAGCACGCGGATCGTGTCGCGCGCCGAGGCGAGCGTCATTTCGCACACGACTACAGCGATGTTCACATCGTTGAGGACATGCGGGAAGTTGATCAGCATGTTGCGCGGCAGGTCGACCAGCGTCATCTCGAAGGCGTGGCGGAATTCTTCCTGCAGCTGCAGGAAGGCCGCGCCGTCGGTCATCAGCGGCGAATTGATCGGTGCCTCGGCCGAAAGGATGGCCAGGTTATCGTTGGCGCGGATCATGGCGCGTTCGATGAACAGCCCGTCGATGCGGCTGGGGTTGTCGATCGCATCGGTCAGGCCGCGGCCCGGCTCGAGGTCGAGCGTGAGGGCGCCGGTGCCGAAGTGGACGTCGAGGTCCAGGAGGGCGGTCGGCATCTTCTTGTCGGCGCTGTAGTGCCATGCGAGCGAGGTGGCGAGGGTGGAGGCCCCGACGCCGCCGCGCGTTCCGATGATGGCAGTCGAGATGTGACGCTTGACGGCATCGGACTCGACACCGCGCGGAGCGGCGAAGACCTGCTGCGCGGCATTGAGCGAATCGCGCAATACCGAAGCCGAAAGCGGCTTGAGGAGGTAATCGTTGATGCCGCTCCCGAGCAGGTCGCGATAAAGGCGCACGTCGTTGACCTGGCCGATGGCGATAACCACCGTGCCCGGCTCGCAGACCTCTGCCAGTGCGTTGATGTCGTTGAGCGGATCACCGCTTTCCGACAGATCGACCATGAGGATGTTCGGGCTGGCCGAAACCGAGAGCGACTGGACGGCGTTACGCAGGCCGCCCTTGTTGCACTTTTCCGGCTGCCAGCCGAGCTCGATCACCACCGGACGCAGGACGTCCAGCGCGGTTTCGTCGCAAATATAGGCTGCGAATGGATCGCGGTTTCCGGGCATGCTCATGGCTTACTTGCCTCCTCCAGCCGTACTGGTTTCTGCTAGGCCACCTTCGCCCGTCGGGGCTTGTTCGCGATAGCTTTCGATCGCCTTGGTGGACGTGGTGACGATGGTTTCGCCCGTGCCCTGCTGGCCCTGGACGAGGTCCTCCGGATTGGCGACCATTGCGGCAAGGTTGCCGTAGACCGCGCAGCCGTAGTTCGGATTGGTTGCGTTCTTGTCGTTGCCTTCGGCCGTGTGCGACCAGTCGGGGCAATCGGGCACCGATGCGGTGGTGCGGGTGATGACCACGCGGGCCTGGCCCGGGCCGACCTGGCCGGCCGTGACCGGCGTGCCTTCGGCGACGAGGATGCCATAGCGTCCGGCAATGGTGGCGATATCGTCGCGCACGGCCAGGTTGTAGCTGCCGTCATCGATCGAGACGCGGTCGCCGTAACGCAGGTCCATGGTCTGGAACCAGCCGTCGAGACGCTGCTGTTCGGAAACCGGCAGGCCCGAAGCGGTAGTGTTCAGGTCGAGCACGTAGTTCGAGCGTTCGACCACCGGCTGCTTGGCGCTGTAGAGCGTGCGGTTGTCCATACTGACACCGCCACACGCGCTAAGCGTCAGGGCGAACGTGACTGCCAGCGGAGCGGCGAGCTTGCGAGTGTTGATGATACGCATTGTTCTCGTCTCCCTTATTCGAAGCTGAAGCCGGGCTTGGCAGCCGCGGTCTTCTCGGTGCGGCGGGCTTCACCCGTGGCGGCGAGCTGCTCGTCCTGCGGACCAGGAGCGCGCGACACCTGCGGCGCAGCGGTTTCGTCGCCACGTGCGGTCGGAACCGGACGGGCCGCACCCGGAGCTGCCTCGCCTTCGCGATACTGCAGCAGGCGCTGCATTTCGGTGGGCTTGAGGTAGCCGTCGGTAGGCAGGCGGATGTCGTTGGCATTCACCGGCTTCACGAGGTACGGAGTGACCACGATCACAAGCTCGGTTTCGCCACGACGATAGTTGGTCGAGCGGAACAGATTGCCCAGGATCGGAATATCGCCGAGGCCCGGCGCCTTCTCGATCGTGTTCTGCGAGCTGTTGGACAACAGGCCGGCGATCATGAAGCTCTGGCCCGAACCCAGCTCGATCGTCGTTTCCGCGCGGCGGGTGACGAGGGCAGGGACCTGGAAGCCGTTGAGGTTGATCGACCCCTGGCTCGACAGTTCCGAAACCTCGGGGCGAACGCGCATCGAGATTCGGCCGTTGGCGAGTACCGTCGGGGTGTAGGCCAGGCTTACACCGTAGTTCTTGTACTCGATGGTGGTCGTGCCCAGACCCTGGCTAAGCGGGATCGGGAATTCGCCACCGGCGAGGAACTCGGCAGTTTCGCCCGACAGTGCGGTCAGGTTCGGCTGCGACAACGTGGTTACGAGGCCCTGCGTTTCCGCAAGATCGAGCGCGCCGATGATGTCGAGACCCAGCAGGCGTCCGGCGAAGCCGAGCGTGTTGCCGATGTCCGAGGCAGCGACCGACGGGCCGGTCACTTCGGTAACAGCGCCAGTAGCATCAACGCCGACACCGGTGGCAGTGACGCCCACGCCGAGCGGGCCGCCGTAAGTGAACTTGCCTTCGTTCGCCAGGAACTGGCCCTTGCCGACACCGAACTGGAAGCCGCTGGTAAAGTCGGCGGTGGCAAGGTTCACACCCAGCGCACGGACGACCGAACGGCTGACTTCGGCGATGCGGACCTGCAGGTTGACCTGCAGCGGCGTGGCCATGCGAAGGCGGCTGATGACGTTGGCGCCGTCACCCACATAGGCCTGGACCAGTGCCTGGGCATCGGCTGCATCTTCGGGAGCCGCGACCGTGCCGGTCAGCAGGATGGTGTTGGTGCCCATCGTAGCGACGTTCACCTTGGCATTCGGCATCGCGAGGTTGAGCATCTGGTCGATGCTGGAGATGTTCGAACCGACGCGGACCTGGGCGGCCCAGATGATATCGCCTGCCGCATTGCTGGCATAGACGGTGGTTTCACCGCCGGACTTGCCGAACAGGTAGAGCTGACGCTGCGACTTGATCTGCACATCGGCAACGCCATCGTTGACGATGAAGACATCGGCCATGGTGCCCGGAACGTTGACCAGTTCGCCGCGGCCGATCGAAAGGACGATCTCCTGGCTCGGGGTCACGACCGTCTGGGCGGTGGCGACGCTCGTCGGAGCGGCTGCGATCGGTGCAAGCGCAATACTTGCAAGCAGCAGTTTGGTGGTAAGACGACGTTTCATGGAATTGCCCCCTGAATGGCTTCCTGTCTGTTCTGTTCTCAACGGAGAGTGCTCAGCGCGCTCGGAACGGTATTCGCTACGTTGCGCGTGCCGGTGGCTACCGAGGAGGAAATCCCTCCGGCGCGGCCGACGTAAACCTTCTCGGCGTTCTTGCCGCGGGTCACGATGACCGCCGGGCCTGAGCGAACCTGCTCCTTGCCGGCGTTACCGCCACCACCGCCACCCGAGCGCTGTTCGGCCGGCATCGAGCTGCGCTGGAAGCGCGAGACGTCGCCGCCGGTGACATAGGTGCTCTTGCCATCGTCCGGACGACCGGCGACTTCGGCGAGCAGGCGTTCTTCTTCTTCGGGCGTCGCGTCTTCGGGGATGACGAGTTCGCCAGCCGCGATGGCGCGTTCGAGTTCGCCCTGGCTGTCGGCCAGCGGACGCAGCGCGAGGCTGAGCGTACCGAGCGTCTGCGCAACGGCGACCTTTTCGGCGATCGTCGGGGTGACTTCGAGCGTAACCGTACGGAAAGCGCGAACCTGCGTGCGGCCGTCAACGGTCTTCTGCGTGGTCGACTGGTCGGTTGCGAGGACGCGAAGGTTACGAAGGATGGTTTCCGAGGCTTTCAGCGCACGGCCATCGCCGCTCACCGCCTGGGTAAGGACCATGTCCACGCGGTCGCCCGGGAAAACGAAGCCTGCAACGCCGCTCTTCGCGTCAACCGGAACGGTGATGGCGCGCATGCCCGGCGTAAGGGCTGCAGCAAGGAAGCCGCGGTCGCCCGGGCTCACCAGCGAGCCCTGCGTCACCGGCTCGCCCGCCGTGATATTGTGGCGCACGACGGTGCCGATCAGCTTGGTGACGTCGGCCTCGCCGTCGAGGAAATAGGCATCCTGGACCAGCTCTTCCGGCCACAGCTGATACCCGATGGCATCGGCGGTGATGATGGTACCGGTCGGCAGTGCGCGCTGGGCGACGAGGACCTTGGGGCCCTGTGCTTCGACGACTGCTGCGGCTTCGGCCTGCGGAGCGGCAGCTCCGGCGAACATGCTGCGGGCAACAAGTGCGGTACCGATCGCAACGATCAGAGCACCTACCAGCAGAACCAGCTTCTTCCTATCCATGGCTTTTAAGCCCCCTCGTATGGCCCGTCAGATTCGATTGCGGGCAGCTATGGTTTCCGTTCCTAGGACCCGATTGGTTAAAATCGGGTTTCAGCCTGCCAATGCGGGACCAAATCCCGAAAAGAGACTGCCGCCCACGATCCACAGGCCGGCCATCGAGATGGCGAGGCCGTAAGGAATGCGCGGCGAATGGTTGTGGCGGCGGATGATGCGAATCGATGCCAGGGTGACCACCGCGAGGATCGCGATCGGGATCAATGCGATCAGCACGGCATAGTCGCCGCTCGTGCCGAGCGAATCGACCAGCGGCTGCGGAATGGCGAGCTTGGGACCGCCCAGGACCGCGCTGGCGAAGTTCGCCGCGATCAGCGTGCAGGCAACCAGCAGGGCGGTATCGCGCACGGGCTTCGCGCCCACGACATTGGATCGGGCGACGCCCCAGATACCCATGACCAGCGTCAGCACCCAGCCGAGCATTGCCATGATTAATACCAGGCCGAGGAAATTGGTCGGCGGGAACCACAGAGCCAGTGCGGTCAGCAGCTTCACGTCGCCGCCGCCCATCTGGCGGATTGCAAAGAACAGCGCACAGACCGCGAACGTGGCAGCCGCGATGCCGATCTGGATGCCGACGCCCGGCCACAGGTCGAGCCCGGTCGCCCACCAGAACAGCGGCGCGCCGCCTGCGATGGCGAGGTTCAGCTTGTTGCCGATGGTGCGGCTTTTTAGATCAGTGAAGGCTGCAACCAGCAGCGCCATTGCCAAGGCGCCGAGCAGCACATAGGTGAAAGTCTGTTGGTCCATGACCCGTCCCGGAATAACTTCAGGACGGAACAGCTACAGAAACATGCTTACCAAATGGTAACCATCGCATGGCTGGAAAACGGAGGTTTGCCATTCCCGATACGCTGACGAAGCTTGGCGGCGATCCCATCGACCGCCGCGCCATCCCCGCGCATGCAATCGAAAGCCGCTGGCAGGCGGGCGATGATCACGAATTGCGCCGGATCGACTGGCCCGGTGCGGGCGAGGGCTCGCGTGGCTCGGTTCTCTTTCTCCCCGGACGCGGCGACTTCTTCGAGAAGTATCTCGAGAGCCTCGAAGAATGGCATCGCGCGGGCTGGAAGGTCACTGCCGCCGACTGGCGCGGACAGGCAGGTTCGGGCCGGCTTGGCGACGATCCGCTGACCGGCCATGTCGAGGATTTCGATGTCTGGGTCAGGGACCTTGCGCATTTCTGGAAGAGCTGGAAATCTGACACGCCCGGCCCGCATGTGCTGATCGCGCATTCAATGGGCGGCCACATCATCGCCCGCGCGCTGATTGATCGCGTGATCGATCCCGATGCCGTGGTACTGTCTGCGCCGATGCTCGGCATGGCCGGACCGCCGCTGCCGCTGGCCGTGCTGCATTCGGTGGCGCGGGTGATGGCGCGGATCGGCTCTCCCAAGCGGCCCGCATGGAAGTGGAGCGAGAAGCCGGGCGAGATGCCCGCCCGTCGCCGCGAACTGCTGACGCATGACGACACCCGCTACGAAGACGAACTCTGGTGGCGCGAACACCGGCCCGAACTGGTGATGGGTCCGGGTAGCTGGGGCTGGGTGGAGCGCGCCTATGCCTCGACCCGCGAACTGGAAAAGCCCGGTGCGATGGAGAAGGTGCAGGTTCCGGTGCTGGTGGTCTCGACCTCGAACGACAAGCTTGTGAAGCACGAGGCGGCGGTGCGCGCCTCCAAACGCTTTCCCAGGGGCGAATTGCTCGAGCTTGGCGAGGAGGCCCATCACGAGGTACTGCGCGAAGTCGATGCCGTGCGCGACCGCGTGATGGACGGCATTGCCTCCTTCCTCGACCGGGTGGCCCCCGCCGAACAGTGACGACATTCGATTTCGCCATCGTCGGCGCAGGGATCGCCGGGGCCAGCCTTGCGGCCGAGCTCGCCGAACATGGCGCGGGCGTGCTGCTGCTCGAAGCGGAAGACAGGCCGGGCTACCACGCCACCGGCCGGTCGGCGGCGTTCTGGGAGGAGTGCTACGGCGGGCCCGAGCTGGTACCCCTCACGCTCGCTTCGGGCGATTACCTGCGCGAACACGGCTTCCTGACGCAGAGGGGCGCGCTTTATATCGGGCGCGAGGAGAACGAGCCGGCGCTCGACGATTTCATGGAGCGCTTCGGCCCGACCGGTGCCAATATCGAGCGGCTGGATGAAGCGCGCCTTCATGCGATGCTTCCGGGCCTGCGCGAGGATTGGACCGGTGCGGTCTGGGAGCCGGCCTGCGCCGATATCGATGTCGCCGGACTGCACGCGCATTATCTCTCGCGCGCGAAGAAGGCAGGCGTGCAGCTCGAATGCCGCGCGCGGGTCTCGCATGCCGAGCGCATGGGGGATCGCTGGACGATCGGCTGCGAGGACGACCGGGAATTTGCTGCGGCCAACCTCGTCGATGCTGCCGGGGCCTGGGCGGACGAACTGGCGCGGATGGCCGGCGCACAGCCGCTCGGCATCCGGCCCTTGCTGCGCACCGTCGCGCAGCTGCGGACCTCGCCCGCGCCCGACCCTGACCAACCGCTGGTGCTCGATATCGACGGGCGCTTCTATTTCAAGCCCGAAGCCGGGCGCCTGTGGCTCAGCCCGCATGACGAAGTGCCGAGCGAACCCTGCGATGCGGCGCCCGACGAACTCTCGGTGGCAGAGGCCATCGACAGGCTCGAAAAGGTCGTCGACTGGAAGATCGAGGCGGTCGAGCGGCGCTGGGCGGGCCTGCGCAGCTTCGCGCCCGACCGGCTGCCGGTCTATGGCTGGGACCCGCAATGCGATGGCTTCGCCTGGTTTGCCGGGCAGGGCGGCTACGGCATCCAGACCTCGCCTGCCGCCGCGCGCCTTGCCGCACAGCTCCTCCTCGGCCTCGAACGCGACGACATGACGCGCAGCCTCGACGCCTCGCTTTATGACCCGGGCCGCTTCGCCTAGCCAAGCGCGTATCATTTGTTAGGGTGGGCGTCCCCGAAGACACGGACAGGAGGCCGCACGATGGCGCACCATTTCAAGATCAAGAAGAACAAGGCCGGCGAATACGTCGCTTACTTCATGTACAATTCGGAGCCGATTTTCTGGACCGAGGGCTACAGCTCCAAGGCCAGCGCCAAGAACGCGATTGAATCGGTGCAGAATAACGGCCCCGGCGCGGAAACCGTCGACGAAAGCTGACGCCTAGCAATCCCCGCCAGCGGCGATGGCTTCGGCCGCGTCGCTGGCGAGCTGGTCGACCCGTTCGTTTTCCGGGTGGCCCGAATGGCCCTTGACCCAGTGCCAGGTGACCTGGTGCTTGCCGCGCAGCATGTCGAGTTCGCGCCACAGGTCCTCGTTCACCACCGGCTTCTTGGCGGCGTTCTTCCAGCCCTTTTTCTTCCACCCGTGGATCCACTTGGTGATCCCGTCGATCAGATATTTGCTGTCGGTGTGGAGCATGATCTCGCACGGCTCTCGCAGCGCCGCCAATGCGCGGATGGCAGCGGTCATCTCCATGCGGTTGTTGGTCGTCTGCGCCTCGGCGCCCGACATTTCCTTTTCGTGCTCGCCCATGCGCAGCAGCGCGCCCCAGCCTCCGGGACCCGGATTGCCCTTGCAGGCGCCGTCGGTGAAAATCTCGACCTTCTTCATCGCGCCGCCCCCTAGCGGCTGATCGGCGTCAGTCAAAGGCGGCCGTGCCCTTGTCGGCGTAGAAATCCCACCGTCGCACGAAATCCATCGGGTCCTTGCGCAAGACCTGCGCATCGGCAGGCGTGTCGAGCCAGTCCTCTGCGCGGCTGGCAACGAAGCGCAGGCATGCACCCTGCGCAAGCAGCGGCAGAGCATCGCGTTCCGCATCATCGAGCGGGCGAACCGATTCGTAACCCTCGACCAGCGCACGCGATACATCGGCGTCGAAATCCGCGCCCGTCCGGCCGAAACTCCATGCGGCATGGGTCACGGCGAGATCGTAGGCCATCATGTCGTTGGCCGCGAAATAGAAGTCGATGAAGCCCGAAACCTCGTGGCCCAGCATCAGGACGTTGTCGGGAAAGAGATCGGAGTGGATCACCGATGTCGGCAGGTCGGCCGGCCAGTTTTTGACGAGGTCAGCTGCACGATCGATCACTTCGGAAAGGTGCGGGTCGATCGTCGCAAGCGCGTCCGCGCCGCATCGCTGCAAAATGTCTGCGGTATCGGCAGGGGCGAGATCGTTTCGCCGCGATCCGTCATAATCCTGCGCCGCCAGATGCACCTTCGCGAGGGCGGCCCCCACCGCGCGTGCCTGGTCCGGTGTCGGCTCGTTGGGCGAAACGCCGGGGAGGAACTCGATCAGCGCGACGGCTTTCCCATCCACCTCGCGGAAAGCCGCGCCATCGCGGTCGTGGATCGTCGCGGGGACCGCGCAGCCACCTTCGGCGAGATGGTCGAGCAGGCCGAGGAAGAAGGGCAGCTGCGCCACGTCGATGCGGCGCTCGTACATGGTCAGGATGAAACGCCCGAATGTCGTTTCGACCAGCCAGTTCGAATTGGACACCCCCTCGGCAATACCCTTGGCCGAAACCAGCTCGCCGACATCGTAATGCGCGATCAGCCGGGCAAGCTCTTCCGCACCGAGATGGGTATAGACCGCCACCTATTCGGTAAGCTGGCGCGGAAGCTTGAAGACCATGTTTTCTTCCGCAGCGGCCACGGGGTGTTCTTCGACAAGTCGCCAATCCGACAGGCGGTCGACGACTTCGCGCACAAGCTTTTCCGGTGCCGAAGCGCCTGCCGTCAGCCCCAGAGTGCCGACACCCTCCAGCCATTCGGGCTCGATCTCGTCGGCCCGCTGGATCAGCTTTGCATCGGTGCCAAGGCGCTCGGCAACTTCGACCAGACGCAGCGAGTTGGAGGAATTGGGCGCACCGATCACCAGTACGAGATCGCTCGACGGGGCGATGATCTTGACCGCGGCCTGCCGGTTGCTGGTGGCGTAGCAGATGTCTTCCGCCTTCGGGGCGACGATCTGCGGATAGCGGGCTTCGAGTGCCGCGATGATCTCACGCGTGTCGTCGACCGAAAGCGTCGTCTGGCTGAGGTAGGAAAGGTTATCCTCTTGCGTGAAGGGGAGCGTTGCCACGTCCTCTATCGTTTCGACCAGCGTAATCTGGCCCTCGGGCACCTGACCCATCGTCCCGATCACTTCGGGATGGCCCTTGTGCCCGATGAAGAGGATATGCTGCCCCTTCTCGATCTGGCGCTCGGCCTGTCGGTGGACCTTGCTGACCAGCGGGCAAGTCGCATCGACGTAGAGCAGTTTGCGCTTTTCCGCTTCGGCCGGAACAGATTTCGGCACGCCATGCGCGGAAAAGACGACCGGCACATCGTCGGGCACTTCATCCAGTTCCTCGACGAACACCGCGCCCTTGGCTTTCAGGCTATCCACCACGTAGCGGTTGTGGACGATCTCGTGGCGCACATAGACCGGCGCGCCATATTTCTCGATCGCCCGTTCGACGATCTCGATGGCGCGGTCGACACCGGCGCAGAAACCGCGCGGTGCCGCGATCAGGAGCTTGAGGGGCAGGCGCGGATCGTTGGGTGCCGATTTTTCACCCGTGGATTGAAAGGGAGCGTTCATGAGAGCCCCTCTAGCGCTTTGCATCGCGCCAAGCTAGGGGACGCGAGCCCTGGCGAGGGGCACGCATACGAACACATGAGGAATGCCGCCGACATGACCAACCGATTTCGCCTCCTGACCGCCCTCGGACTGGGCCTCGCGCTCGCAGGGTGCAAGACTTCGGGTGATCTGGTCATCGATGCTGGCGGTGCAGGTATCACTGCCGTGCGGTCCGCCTGCCCGGCAGTGGGCATCCCCGACTATACGGGCGATATCACGCTGTTCCGCAGCGAAACCTCCAAGACGCTGGCCGATCTCGACGTTACTGCGGCGATGACCGACCTTACCTCGACCTGCGACGAAACGGGCGAGCGGGTCTATTCCGAAGCGAGCTTCAATGTCGTGGCCCGCCGCGCCGATGTGCGCGGTGCGCGCAGCGTCCAGCTGCCCTATTTCACCACCGTGCTTCGCGGCGGCAGCGCCGTCATCACCAAGCGCGTGGGAACGGTTACGCTGAACTTCGCGGATGGCCAGGATCGCGCCGAGGCGACCGGCAAGGCAGGCGCCTTCGTCAACCGTGCCGAGGCTACCCTGCCGGAAGATATCCGCGAGAAGATCACGCGCAAGCGCCGTCCGGGCGATCCCGATGCCGCGCTCGATCCGCTGGCCGATCCCGAAGTGCGCGCCGCTGTCCAGCGCGCAACCTTCGAACTGCTCGTCGGCTTCCAGCTGACGCAGGACCAGCTGCGCTACAACGCCACGCGTTAACCGGTGTTCGACATCCAGATGATGGAGGTGCGAAAGTCGGGCTGCTGAATGACCCGGAGCGCAGCGGGCATCAAGCCCGTGAGCACCGGAAGCGTTCGGCGGCACGATTTGCAGCCCTCCAGCGCTGGATGGCATCTTGCCATTTTGCGCCATTCGTCTAGGCGCGCGAACATGTCCGACATCCAGACCCTGCACGCCGGTTTTGCGGCGAAGATCGACGCCGTTCTCAATGCGCTCGAGATGGAAGGCCACCTTCCGCCCGAGGCCAATCGTTCGGGCGTAACGGTCGAGCCGCCGCGCGATCCCTCGCATGGCGATCTTGCGACCAATGCCGCCATGGTGCTCGCCAAGCAGGCGAAGACCAATCCGCGCGCGCTCGCCGAACTGATCGTCGAACATCTGGGGCGCGAGCCCGACATCACCGAGGCGAGCATTGCCGGCCCCGGCTTCATCAATTTGCGCCTGTCGGACGCTGCATGGCTGCGCGAGCTCGAAGCGATTGCCTCGCTGGGCGAGAACTATGGCCGTTCGCAGGTCGGTGGCGGGCAGGTGGTCAATGTCGAATATGTCTCGGCCAACCCGACCGGTCCGATGCACATGGGCCATTGCCGCGGCGCGGTGGTGGGTGATGCGCTGGCCGGACTGCTCGAATTCTCGGGCCACAAGGTCACGCGCGAATATTACGTCAACGATGCAGGCGGGCAGGTCGATGTGCTCGCCCGCTCGGCGCACCTGCGCTACCGCGAGGCGCTGGGCGAGGATGTGGGCGCGATCCCCGAAGGCCTTTACCCGGGCGATTACCTGATCCCCGTCGGCGAGCGGCTCGCGCAGGAGTTCGGCGATGCCTACAGGCAAGCGCCGGAGAGCGAATGGCTCGGGCTGTTCCGCGAGCGCGCGGTCGCCGCGATGATGGACATGATCCGCGAGGATTTGTCGCTGCTCGGCATCCATCACGACCTCTTCTCCTCCGAGGCGAGGCTGCAGGCTGCGGGAAAGCCCGAAGAGGCCGAGGCGTGGCTGCGCGAACACGGTTTCGTCTATGACGGCGTCCTCGAAGCGCCCAAGGGCAAGGCCCCGCCCGAGGACTGGGAGCCGGTCGAACTTCCGCTGTTCCGCTCGACCGAATTCGGCGACGACCAGGACCGCCCGATCAAGAAGTCGAACGGCGCATGGACCTATTTCGGTGCCGATCTCGCCTATCACTTCCAGAAAGCGGAAAGCGCCGATGCGCTGATCGACATCTGGGGTGCTGACCATGCCGGTACGGTCAAGCGCATCAAGGCCGCCGTCGCCGCGCTGACCAAGGGTGCGGGACGCGACGTGCCCTTCGACGTCAAGCTGGTGCAGATGGTCAACCTCGTCCGCAATGGCGAGCCGGTGAAAATGTCCAAGCGGTCGGGCACCTTCGTCACGCTGGCAGACGTGGTGAAGGAAGTGGGCAAGGACGTGGTGCGGTTCACCATGCTCACCCGCAAGCCCGAAGCGCAGATGGAATTCGACTTCGCCAAGGTGGTGGAAGCGAGCAAGGACAACCCGGTCTTCTATCTCCAGTATGCCCATGCGCGCATCCGCTCGACCTTGCGCAAGGCAGGTGTCGAACCCTCGGCGGCGAACCTCGACCGTCTCGGCGCGGACGAACTCGCTCTGGTGCGCGAAGCGGCGCAATTCCCGCGCGTGGTCGAAGCCGCCGCCAAGGCGCGCGAGCCGCACCGCATCGCCTTCTTCCTAGGCGACCTCGCCGCGGCCTTCCACAGCTTCTGGAATGCGGGTAACGATGACCCGGCAAAGCGGATCATCCAGGAAGATGACGCCGAGCTGACCGCCGCCCGGCTGTTCGTGGCGGCGCAGGTCGGGCAGGTGATCCGCAACGGCCTCGGCATATTGGGTGTCGAGGCAGTGGAGGAGATGTGAGCCGATGGCGCGTAGCCCGTTCGAGCATGACGAAGACTGGGAAGCTGCCGACCTCGAACTGATCGAGGGCGACGAGCGCCTGCCCTGGCTCGATGCCGATGAGGAATTCGAGCAGGGCGCACGCCCGATCGACACCGGCAAGCTCGTCCTCATGGGCGTCTTGTCGCTGGTTATCGTCGGCCTGCTGGTGGCGATCGCATGGTTCGCCATGGGTGCAGTGAGCGACGAGCCCGAGCCCGACGGCAGCCTGATTGCCGCACCCGAAGGTCCCTACAAGACCAAGCCCGAAAACCCCGGCGGCAAGGTCCACCCAGGCACGGGCGATACCAGCTTCGCGGTCGGCGAAGGCCAGACCCGCGAAGGCAAGCTGGCGGACAAGCCCGCCACGCCCACTCCGACGCCCGAGCCGGAAATTGCCGGCCCCTCGCTGGCGACCACGCTCAACGAAGGCCCGCGCTCGCCCGAACCGCCCAAGGGCACGCTGGTGCAGGTCGGCGCCTATCCCACGCGCACCGACGCGCAGGAGGCCTGGGCCCGCCTGATGCGCCAGACCGAAGCGCTCAACGGTGTCAGCCACCGCGTGGTCGAGGCGAAAGTCGATATTGGCACGGTCTATCGCCTGCAGGCCGTAACCGGTGGGACCTCCGCCGCACGCTCGCTGTGCGACCGCCTCAAGGGCGACGGACTGGCCTGTTTCGTCAAATAAGCGCCGATTCCGGCTCGCTTTGGCTTAATTTCCACACCTGCCGACTCCGCCCAGCTTGGCTTTGGACGGGTTTCGCCGCAGTTTCCTACCTATGACACCCGCCATTTTCGGCATTTCCGGCCTCGAACTCACGGCCGATGAACGCGCCTTCTTCAAGGAGGCCGATCCGGCGGGCTACATATTGTTCGCGCGCAATTGCGAAACCCGCGAGCAGATGCGCGCGCTCACCGATGATTTGCGTAGCCTGCACGGGCGGGATCGCTTGATCGTCTCGATCGACCAGGAAGGCGGCCGCGTGGCGCGGATGAAGCCGCCCGAGTGGCCGAAATACCCGGCGGGCGAAGCCTTCGCGAAGCTTTACGAGATCGCCCCCGCCTCGGCCATCGAGGCCGCGCGGGTCAATGCCGAGGCCATGGCGCGCGAACTGGCGCTGGTCGGGGTCAGCGTCGACTATCACGCCCCCTTCGACGTGCGCCGCCCCGAAACCGACGATGTGATCGGCGACCGCGCGCTGGGCAGCGAACCGATGCAGGTGGCAGCCTTGGGCCGCGCCGTGCTCGACGGGATGGAGCGCGCAGGCGTGGTCGGCTGCCTCAAGCACATGCCCGGCCATGGCCGCGCCACCGCCGACAGCCACAAGGAACTGCCCGTCGTCACCGCCAGCGACGAGGAGCTGGAAACCGACATCGAGCCCTTCCGCACGCTGTCCTCGCACCCGCTCGGCATGAGCGCGCATATCGTGTTCGAGGCGTGGGACGCGGATCACCCTGCCACGCTATCGAAAAAGGTGATCGACGAGGTCATTCGCGGCAAGATCGGCTTCGACGGGCTGCTGCTGTCGGACGACATCGACATGCAGGCGCTCGAAGGCACGATCCCCGAGCGCGGCGCGGCGGCGCTGGCGGCGGGCTGCGACATCATCCTCAACTGCTGGGCGAAGATGGACGACCAGCAGGCGATCGCAAACCGCTTCCCCGATCTGCCCGAAGCCACCAGAGCACGGCTCGACCGGGTCCACGCTGCTATGGGCGACGCGCCCCAAGGCGTCGACACGGCCGAACTTCTCGCCAAGCGCGACGCGCTGCTCGCCATCGCGGAGGCGGCAGCATGAGCGACGGGTTGCTCTTCACCGATCCCGCGCAGGAAGAGGCCGAGGACTGGGACGGCATCGCCGCCGAAGCCACGGCCGATAACGACGCGCTCTATCTGGAACTCGACGGCTGGGAAGGCCCGCTCGACCTCCTGCTCGACCTTGCGCGGCGGCAGAAGGTGGACTTGCGCGAAATCTCGATCCTCGCGCTGGTCGAACAATACCTCGTCTATATCGAGCAGGCCGAGGCGCTGAAGCTCGAACTGGCCGCCGATTACCTCGTGATGGCGGCGTGGCTCGCCTATCTAAAATCGGCCATGCTCCTGCCCAAGGAAGAGCAGGAAGACCCGTCGCCGGAAGAACTGGCGCTCAAGCTGCAGCTGCGCCTCCAGCGCCTCGGCGCAATGCGCGAGGCGGCTGGCCGCCTGATGGGCGGCGACCGGATCGGGCGCGACGTTTTCCTGCGCGGAAGCCCCGAAGGGCTCGACATCGTGCGCAAGACCAACTGGCAATGCGACCAGTATGCGCTGATCGAGGCCTATGGCCGCGTGAAGGCGCGCACTGCCCCTGCCGTCCACATCGTGCGCGACCGTCCGGTGATGACGCTCGATTCGGCGCTGGAGCGCGTGTCGAACATGCTCGGCGTGACGCTCGAATGGGTCGAACTGCGAGACTTCCTGCCCCCTCATGCCGAACCGCGCCTGCGCCGCTCGGCGCTCGCCTCCAGCTTCGTCGCGGCGCTCGAACTCGCCCGCCTCGGCAAGGCGGAGATTGCGCAGGAAGAGGTCTTCGGCCCGATGAAACTGAGGCGCGTCGCGTGAACCAGCTCGAACGCGCCATCGAAGCTGCGCTGTTTGCAGCCGAAGAACCGATGAGCGTCGATGCGCTGGCCCGTTTCCTCGGCGATGCGGAGAAGGGCGAGGTCCGCGAGGCACTGAAAGCTCTTACCGAAACCTACGAGAAGCGAGGCGTCCACCTCGTCGAACGCGGCAAGCGCTGGCATTTCGAGACCGCGCCCGACCTCGCCCATCTCCTTCGCAAGGAACGCGAACAGGTCCGCCGCCTCAGCCGCGCGGCCACCGAAGTGCTCGCCATCATCGCCTATCACGAACCCGTCAGTCGCGCCGAAATCGAATCGATCCGCGGTGTGCAGACCAGTGGCGGTACGCTCGACGTGCTGATGGAGGCGGGCTGGGTGAAGATCGCGGGCCGACGCGAGGTGCCCGGTCGCCCGACGATCTACGCCACCACGCCCGAATTCCTCGACCATTTCGGCCTTTCCAGCCGCCGCGATTTGCCGGGTATCGCCGAACTCAAGGCGACCGGCCTGCTCGACCCCGTCGACGATGCCTTCGACGATCTGATGGGCGAGGGCGAGGAAGCGAGCGAAACCGATGAAGAGGCGAGCGACGCAGCCTGACTGGCTTTACCGTGCGCGCGCGCCTATATTGCCTCCAACACTTGCGTTTAGAAGGTACTCATAATGTCGCTCGGCCCCTGGCAGCTCATCATCATCGCCATCGTCATCCTCGTCCTGTTTGGGCGCGGCCGCATCTCGGAAATGATGGGCGATTTCGGCAAGGGCATCAAAAGCTTCAAGAAGGGCATGAACGAGGAAGACGAACAGCCGGCGAAGCAGATTTCGCACGAGGCCAAGCCCGCCGACCAGGGCCTCAAGGAAGAGCAGGTCAAGACGACCTCCGACCCCAAGTAACCTCGCGAAGGCGCGGGTAAGCCATGTTCGATATCGGCGCGGCCGAACTGCTTGTGGTCGTCATCGTGGCGATCCTCGTCATCGGCCCCAAGGACATGCCCAAGGCGATGCGCCACGCGGGCCGCTGGATCGGCAAGCTGCGCCGCATGTCCGCCCATTTCCGTTCCGGCATCGACGAGATGGTCCGTCAGGCCGAAATCGAGGAGATGGAAGAAAAGTGGTCGCAGCGTAACAAGGAAATCATGGCGAAATATCCGACCGGCGACGAGCCGGCGGGCGGGGCGCCTGAAAACATCTTGCCGCCGGGCGAGGGCATGGAGCCGCTCGCTGCGGCAGATGAAGTGCCCGATGCGGACGCCGCCGCCGAGGCCGCGATAAAGCGCGCCGCCCCGAAGAAGGCGCCCGAGCATGGCGGCAAGGCTTCGACCGACGAGCCCGGCCTGCCGTTTGGCGATGCCGGCCAAAATACCGGGAAGGGCCGCTGACATGGCGTTCGAGGTCAAGGACATCGACGATACGCAAGCCCCGCTGCTCGACCACCTTATCGAGCTGCGCACGCGGCTGGTGCGCTGTGTGGCGGCGCTGGTGGTGGCCTTCGGCGTGTGCCTTTATTTCGCCGACCAGATCCTCGGTTTCCTGATCCAGCCGCTGAAGAAGGCCTTTCCCGACGGGCAGGGGCAGCTCATTTTCACCAAGCTCTACGAGGTCTTCTTCGTCGAGCTGAAGGTAGCGCTGTTTGCGGGCTTCTGCATTTCCTTTCCCTATATCGCCAACCAGCTCTGGGCCTTCGTCGCGCCGGGGCTCTACGCGAAGGAAAAGAAGGCATTCCTGCCCTTCCTCGTGGCCACGCCCTTCCTGTTCCTCGCAGGGGCATCGCTCGCCTATTACGTGGTGATGCCGACCGCCTTCGAGTGGTTCCTCGGCTTCGAGGGCAGCGCGGGCGGGCTGGAAATCCAGGCGCTGCCGACCGCGAATGAATATCTCGGGCTGGTCATGCAGTTCATCCTCGCTTTCGGGATGAGCTTCCTGCTGCCGGTCCTGCTCCTGCTGCTGCACCGCGCAGGTATCGTCACGCGCCAGCAACTGGTCGGCGCTCGGCGCTACGTCATCGTGCTGGTGGTAGCGTTGGCGGCGATCATCACGCCGCCCGACCCCGGCTCGCAATTGCTGCTGGCCGTGCCGCTGCTGTTGCTGTTCGAGGGCTCGCTGATCCTGATGCGGATCTTCGACAAGCGCGATGCCAAGGCGAAGGCGGAGCCGGACGATAGGCCCGAAGCGGATCAGTCCGCGTCGTAGACCTTGCGCCCGCCGACCCAGGTTTCGAACACATGGGTCGCGCGGATTTCCTCAGGCGTGGCCATCAGCGGGTCGGTGTCGACCAGCACGAAGTCCGCACGCTCGCCCGGTAGCAGGCGACCGAACCGGCCTTCGGCAAAGCCCGCATAGGCTGCTTCGGAGGTAAAGCCCGCCAGTGCCTGTTCGCGGTTCACGCGCTCGCTCGCGCGCCAGCCGCCGAACGGCTCGCCCGCCGCATTGCTGCGCGTGATGGCGACTGCGAGGCCCGCAAAGGGATCGGGCGATTCGACCGGCGCATCCGATCCGAACGCCAGCCGTCCGCCAAGGCCAAGGATACTGCTCCACGCATAGGCGCCGCCCAACCGGTCAGGCCCCATGCGCGCTTCGGCCATGAACATGTCGCTGGTCTGGTGGACCGGCTGCATGCTGGCGATGATGCCGTTCTGCGCGAACTTGGGCAGGTCTGCCGGATCGACGATCTGCGCATGCTCGACGCGCCAGCGCAGGTCTTGCGGGAAGCTTTCGGCGATCTCGGTGATGGCGTTGAGTGCCTCGGCATTGGCGGCATCGCCGATGGCGTGGACCGCGGGCTGGAAGCCGCCCTGCGCCGCGCGCACCAGCGTGTTGCGGAATTGCGCCGGAGCCATCAGCGGGAGGCCGCGATTGCCCGCGTCGTCGGCATAGGGTGCCTTGAGCCATGCGCCCCTGCTGCCCAGAGCGCCGTCGAGATAGATTTTCACCCCGTTGAGGCGCAGCTTGTCGTCATAGAGCCAGGGCGAAGGGTTGCTGCCGCCGATCAGGATCGTCTGCTCGATGCCCGCACCATAGGACATGATGCGCAGGGTCAGCGATCCATTGTCGCCCGCGCGGCGGAAAGCCTGCCAGTCCTCGATCGTGGTGCCCATGTCGGCAATCGCGGTGATGCCATAGCGGTGCAGCACCTTCTGCGCCTCGGCAAGGGCAAGGTCGCGCTCGTTGGGCCGCGGGGCGGGGATGGCGGCGTTCATCAGCTCTTCCGCCGCATCCACGAACACGCCCGAAGGGGTCTTGCCGTCTGCCAGCTTCTCGATCCGCCCGCCGCTTGGCGACTTGGTCGAGGCGGTAATACCGGCCGCCTGCATCGCGAGGCTGTTGGCCCAGCCGGCGTGCCCGTCGACCCGCGCGAGATAGACCGGACGGTCGCTCACCGCACTGTCGAGTTCGGCAGCGGTCGGGAATCTTCCAAGGCCCCATTTCTCCTGGTTCCACCCGCGCCCGAGAATCCACGGCCGCGCCTCGTTCTCCGCAGCAAAGGTGCGGATCTTCTGGAGCGCTTCCTCGAGCGAATTGGTGTCCGACAAATCAAGCGTCAGCGCACCAAACCCGACGCCCATCACATGCCCATGCGCATCGATGATGCCGGGAATCATGACCCGGTCACGCCCGTCCTCGCGATAATCGGTCCGCGGACGTTCCTCGCCCCGACCGATGACCTGCGCGATGCGCCCGTCATCATCGATAACCAGAGCCTCGAAGCGCTTGACCTTGCCATCCTCGTCCAGCGTGATGCCATTCACATTGTCGATCAGCACATCGGCATGGGCCGGAACAGCAATGGCAGTGGAGAGCAGTGCGGCAAGAAACTTCAATTTCATCAGGCAACCCCGGTTGAATCAATTGTGGAGGCGATAAGGCATAGCTTGGCGCGCGCAAACCCTTTCGAAGATTGCGCGTGATGGCCGCGCGTCCTAGGGCGAGACATCATGAACGAAGCATCATCTCTTCGCGCCGACACCAGCGCGACCGATCTCCTGACCCTCGACGATGTGCGCGCCGCAGCGCAGCGCATCGAAGGTTCGGTTGTCCGGACCCCGATGATGCACTCGATCACGCTGTCCGAAATCACCGGCGCGGATGTTTGGCTCAAGTTCGAAAACCTCCAGTTTACAGCCGCTTACAAGGAACGCGGAGCGCTGAATGCGCTGCTCCAGCTGACGGACGAGCAGAAGGCCAAGGGTGTGATCGCCGCCTCGGCCGGCAACCACTCGCAGGGGCTCTCCTATCACGGTCGCCGGCTCGGCGTGCCTGTAACCATCGTCATGCCGTCCACCACGCCCAGCGTGAAGGTGATGCAGACCGAGAGCGTCGGCGGCAACGTGGTCCTTTTTGGAGAGACCTTCGACGAAGCCTACGCCCACGCCCGTGAACTGGAAGTCGAGCGAGGCCTGACCTTCGTCCACCCCTTCGACGATCCGCAGGTCGCAGCGGGGCAGGGTACGGTGGCGCTCGAGATGCTCGAGCAGAAGGACGATTTCGACTGCCTCGTGGTCCCCATCGGTGGTGGCGGGTTGATGAGCGGTATGGCGACCGTCGCCAAGGCGCTGAAGCCCGATATCCAGATGGTCGGCGTGCAGGCCGAGCTTTATCCGTCGATGTTCTCGGCAGTGACCGGCGAGGAACGGCCCTGCGGCGGCGATACGCTGGCCGAGGGCATCGCAGTCAAGGAGCCGGGCGCCTTTACCCGCCAGATCATCTCGCAGTTGGTCGACGAAATCCTGCTGGTGGCCGAACCGCGGCTCGAACGCGCGGTCTCGCTGCTGCTGCAGATTGAAAAGACCGTAGTCGAGGGCGCAGGTGCGGCCGGGCTTGCGGCCGTCCTTTCCTATCCCGAGAAATTCGCCGGCAAGACCGTCGGCCTCGTATTGTGCGGCGGCAATATCGATACCCGCCTGCTCGCCAATGTGCTCGTGCGCGACCTTGCACGGTCGGGCCGTCTCGCGCGCCTGCGTATCACCCTGCAGGACCGCCCCGGCGCGCTGTACAAGGTTATGCGCGAATTCAACGAGCATAACGTCAACATCATCGAGATCTACCACCAGCGCATCTTCACGACGCTGCCCGCCAAAGGGCTGATTACCGAGATCGAGTGCGAAGCACGCGACGGCGCGCAGATCGACCGGCTGGTGAAGGCGCTGGAAGCCAAGGGCTACAGCGTCGAGCTGGCAGAACTCGCTTAGTTAACGCGACAAATCGCCACCGCGCACAGGCCTCGGCTCGGCGCAAATTAACCATCCGCGATGAGCGACTCGCGGGATGGAGCGATTTTTCATGGTTAAGAGTCTTTTAACGAGGGCGCTCGTGATGCATAAAGGAGTTGTTAACGAATAGAACGTCGCATTCAGAGAGGACCCGCAAGCCGTGACGGCACCCATTCGCTTCCCCCGGTTTTTCGTGACCAGCCCTGCGCCGTGTCCGTACCTGCCGGGCCGCAGCGAGCGGAAGGTCTTCACCGAATTGCGCGGCGAATCGGCTGACGAGTTGAACGAAGCGCTTGGCCGCATCGGCTTCCGTCGCAGCCAGACCGTAGCGTATCGTCCCTCCTGCCTCGATTGCCAGGCCTGCGTATCGGTTCGCGTCGTTGCAGGCGAATTCAAGGCCTCCTCCAGCCAGAAGCGCACGCTCAGGGCCAATGACGACCTGATCGCCACCGAATGCCGCCCCTGGGCGACCGACGAGCAATACGAATTGCTGCGCAAATATCTCGCCGCGCGCCACCCCGGTGGCGGCATGGCGGAGATGGACGAGAGCGATTTTGCGGATATGGTGGAACACACGCCCGTATCCAGCTATGTCGTTGAATATAGAGAGCCGGGAGTGGGCAACGAACCGGGCCGTCTGGTTGGTGCCTGCCTAACGGACGTGCAGGGCGACGGGCTGTCGATGATCTACAGCTTCTACGACCCTGAGATTGAGGATCGGGCCGGGCTTGGGAACTACATCATTCTCGACCATATCAGGCGGGCTGCGAACAGCGGACTGCCCTATGTCTACCTCGGCTACTGGGTCGAGGGATCGGACCGGATGCAATACAAGGTCCGCTACCGCCCGCTCGAACGGCTCAGCCGCAACGGCTGGGAACGCATGCCAGATGCCGAGCAGAAGCGCCTCATTGCCGCTGCCACTGCCCCTCGCGCAGAGCGGGGCGGGGAACCGCTGCCTTCCAAGGACGGCAGCCAGCTCGAATACAAGCTCGCCGACTGAGCATTTTCGCCACAGCTTGAAGGTTTGCGTCGCGGTCCTCGCGCTGGCGGGAGTGCCGTTGGCCGCGCAAGATCGCGACGCACCGGCCAATCTCGAAGACCTCATCCCGGATTCAGCGGTCGACAACCCAGATGCATGGGCCGCGCAGGGCTCCGAGGGTGCCGCAGAGGATCCCGACCTCTCCGCTCCTGAGCCCGAAACGCCGATCGATACTACGCCCGGCCTCGACCTGCCGTGGCCGGACGACATTGCAATCGAGACATTCGAGCCGCTCGAACCCGAAGAAGAGATTGAATTCGCCGAGCTGGACCTTGGTCAGGCCGAAGTCGCTTTCGAAGAGGCAGAAACCGAACGGCTTGCCAGCAATCTCGTGCTCGGTTTCCCTCAGACCGAACCTCCGTTCTCCGAGCGCGGAGATTTCGTTGAGCGGTTCGAGGCTCTTTCCACAATCGAGGAACTGGAAGACGAGGACGCCAATGTCGCGCAGCTCGCCGCCCGTGCCCGCGAGGATGAAGAGCTGCTCGGAAACCTCCTGCGCGTCTACGGCTATTACGACGGGCAGGTGATACGCTCGATCGGGGCGGTGCAAGCAGGCGAGGATGCGGCCGAGCAGTCGCCCTCGGTGCGCTTCGACATCATTCCCGGGGAACGCTACCGGGTAGGCAGCGTCGATCTGGGCAATCTCTCTGCTGCGCCTGACGCCGAGCTCTTGCGCAGTACATTCGAAATCAATCCGGGCGACTACCTGCAAAGCGACTCCATCGTGCAGGAGCAGTTCGATCTCGACCGCGCGCTGGGCGAGAACGGCTACCCCTTCGCCGCCATCGACGAGCCGCAGCTGCTGATCGATCACGAGCGGGTCGAAGGCGACCTTACGCTGGCGATCGAACCGAACGGAAAATACGTTTTCGGCGAGGTCACCAGCAGCGACCCTGCCTTCCTCTCGGGACGCCACCTCGGCACCATTGCGCGCTTCGAGCCGGGCGAGACGTACAAGCGCAGCCTCTCGCTCGATCTGCGGCGTGCGGTCACGGCGACGGGCCTGGTGTCATCCGTGTCGGTCACTCCGCGCGAGATATCCCCCCCGAGCGGAGACCAGCCGGGCGTCGTGGCGATGGATGTCGATATCCAGCGCGCCAAGCTGCGCACCATTGCAGGCGCCATCGGTTACGGATCGGAAGAAGGCTTCCGCGTTCAGGCCAGCTGGGAGCATCGCAACCTCTTCCCGCCCGAAGGATCGCTGCGCCTGCGCGGCATCGCGGGTACGCAGGAACAGCTCGCCGGGATCACCTTCCGGAAGAACAATTTCGGCGGGCGCGATCGCGTGCTGACGGTCGATGCCTACGCGAACACGATCGACAGCCCCGCCTTCGAGGCGCGCACAGTCGCGCTGACCGGGATTTACGAGCGCAAATCGACGCTGCTCTTCCAGAAGCTCATCAGCTGGTCGGGCGGTCTCGAACTGGTCGCGACGCAGGAGCGCCCGCCCGACATCGACGGCGTCGCCCAGCCGCGCCAGACCTATTTCGTCGCCGCGCTTCCGGGCACCATATTGCTCGACGAGACCGATGACTTGCTCGATCCGACGCGGGGCTTTCGCCTTGGTGGCCGACTTTCGCCGGAGGCTTCGACCACCAACGGGGTAGAGAGCTTCTATCTGCGCAGTCAGATCGACGGCAGTTACTACCAGTCGGTGAGCGACAAGCTGGTCCTGGCAGGACGTGCAACTTTCGGCTCGATCCCCGGTGCCGGACTGCTCGACATCGCGCCATCACGCCGGTTCTACGCCGGTGGCGGCGGATCGGTGCGTGGTTATGGCTATCGCAAGATCGGGCCTGCCGACGAGCTGGGCGAGCCAACTGGTGGGCGCAGCCTCGTCGAACTGGCTGTCGAGGCCCGCATCCGGACCGGCTTTTTCGACGGTGCCGTATCGGTCGTACCATTCGTCGATGCCGGCTCGGTCGGGCCTGACCCCACTCCGAATTTCGAAGAGATCAAGCTCGGCGCAGGCGTAGGCCTGCGGTACCACACCGGCTTTGGCCCGATCCGTATCGATGTCGGCGTTCCCCTGACGCCGGACGAGGACGATGCGCCCGTCGCGGTCTATGTTTCGCTGGGGCAGGCATTCTGATGGCGGAGGTGGACGTCCAGGATACGCCGCCTCCTCGCAAGCGCAGCCGCGCGCGCCGGGTGGGCAAATGGACATTGCTGTTGGTCGGTGCGCCGATTCTGCTTCTCGTTGCCGCCCTGGTTGTCCTGAATACGCCGCTGGGCGAGCGTTTCCTTGCGAGCCAGATTGCCAAGCAGACTTTTCCCAACGGCCTCGTCATCCGTATCGGCCGGATCGAAGGGAATATCTACGGCGAGGCGATACTCCACGATGTGACCCTGTCCGATCCGCAGGGCGTCTTCATGACCATCCCGCGCGCCGAGGTCGACTGGAACCCGCGGGCATGGCTTGCCAACCGTCTCGATATCGACAGTTTCGCAGCGCGCCGCGCCTCGTTGGCGCGCCTGCCCGAATTTCTGCCGAGCGAAGATGATGGTCCGATCCTTCCCGGCTTTGATATTTCCATCGACGCACTCGAAATCGACAACCTCATGCTCGCCCCCGGTATCGCAGGTGAGTATGCGCAGCGGGTCGATCTGACCGCAGAAGTCCAAGTGGAGGACCGCCTCCTGTTCGTCGAGGGGACCGCCAGGCTGGGCGAACAAGACAGTCTCGCCCTGCGCGTCCATGCCGAGCCCGACGGCGACGATTTCGACCTGTTTGCCGATCTCGAAGCAGCAGAGGGCGGGCCGATTGCAGGCATGTTCGCATTGCCCAACGCCTATAGCGCAAAATTGCGCGGCGACGGGACGTGGAACCAGTGGAAGGGCGGGCTTCTGGTCCGCTCTGCGGGCGACCGAGTCGCCGCGCTGAGGATCACGAACAATGCCGGCACGTTCGGATTGATCGGCAAGGTCGACCCGAGCGATTTCGTCACCGGCGCCGTTGCCGATGCTCTGGGCGAGGATGTCGCCCTTGCCTCGCGCGTCACCATCGACAACCGCGCCTTCGACGGGCGGCACGTCCTCATCGGACGCGCCATGCGGCTGGAGGGTGAAGGGCTGGTCGACCTCGCCGAAAACCGCTTCGGCAATTTCGAGCTCGATGCCGTTTGGCGCGACCGGCTGGCACTGGGCAGTGACTTGCGGCTCGAGGACACGAAAGCCAGCGCGACGCTCGACGGGGCGTTCACCGATCTTACGGTGGTCCATGATCTCAGTGTCGGACGGCTCGTTTCGGGCACGACGCGGCTTTCCCAGCTGAGACAGCAGGGCACCGCACGTTTCGACGGAACCCGCTGGACGATGCCTATCGCTCTTTCGGTCGGGCGGGTCGAGACCGGCAATGCACTCGTCGATCCGCGCTTGGTGAATGGCTCGGCGCGCGGGCAATTGGTGCTGAGGGAAAACGAGCTCAGCGGTGACGATCTTCGCATCGCCTTCCGCGGACTGGCCGCCAATCTCGCCCTGCGCGGTGACCTCGATGCGGGCCGCTACCAAATTCGCGGACCGGTACGCGCCGACAAACTGGCGCTCGACAATGTGGGACTGGCGGGCGGGACCGCGGTAATCGATTTCGACCTCGTCCCGTCCGGTTGGCGGCTCGGAGCCGATCTCGATGCGCGTATAGCGCCGGTCAGCAACGACACGCTCGCCAATCTCGCAGGGGATGCAATCCGCGTTCGGGGCGGCATCGCAACCAGCAGCGGAGCGGCCATCGATTTTCGCCGGCTGCGGGTCAATTCCGACAAACTTACCTTGGCGATGGATGGCTCGATCGACGGTTCGACGACGAGCCTCGCGGGTACAGGCGAACACGCCGATTATGGCCCTTTCACCGTGGAAGGGCGTATCGAAGACGGCGCGCCCACTGCGGAGCTAGTGTTCGCGAGGCCGGTAACCGGCCTCACCGACGTACGCCTTGCCATCGCACCGACCGAGGAAGGGTTCTCGATCGACACCGAGGGTGGTTCCGTACTCGGGCCGTTTGCCGGCGTGCTCGGACTATACGCACCCGAAGGCGGACCGACCCGCATAGCGATCGACCAGATGACGGTTTCGGAGACGCGGGTCACCGGCGCGCTTACCTTGGTCGAGGGAGGCGCCCGCGGAGATCTCGCGCTCTCCGGGGGCGGACTGGACGGTACGGTCGCACTCGCCCCGCGCGATGGCGGACAGGGTGTCGATCTCGATCTCGCCGCCCGCAATGCGCGCTTCGGCGGAGAGCCACAGCTGACGATCGCCCGTGCCCAGATCGACGCGAGCGGGGTCATTGGAGGCGGCTCTTACTCGTTTTCGGGTACGGCCGATGCCCAGGGCTTGCAATATGGCACGCTGTTTGTCGGCCGGATGGCCGCGAGGGGCGAAGTCGTCAATGGTGTCGGCGAACTCGATGCGGCAATCTCCGGTCGGCGCGGCAACCGTTTCGCGCTCGATGTAAATGCACGTTTCGGGCCCGACCGGATTGCAGTCGCTGCCGATGGGCAATTCGCCGGACGCGATATTTCAATGCCACGCCGGGCTGCGCTGACCGCGCTCGAGGGCGGAGGCTGGAGGCTCGCTCCGACGCAGGTCAACTATGCCGACGGCGGGGCTATCGCTTCGGGCATTTTCGGCACAGACGAGACGGCGCTGGAGCTCAAGCTTGCACGCATGCCGCTCTCTCTGGTCGACGTGGCGGTGGCTGATCTCGGCATGGGCGGGACGATTTCGGGCGTGGTCGATTTCCGCGCGCCCAAGGGCGGCCTGCCGACCGGCACGGCGCGCGTGAAGGTTGACGATCTTACCCGCTCGGGCCTCGTGCTTTCTTCCAAGCCGGTCGATCTTTCGCTTCTTCTCCGATTACAGGAGAATAGCCTCGAGGCACGGGCAGTGCTCGCAAACGAGGACATCAAGCGTGGCCGGGTGCAGGCTCTCATCACGCAGCTTCCTGCGACCGGGGACCTGACCCAGCGGCTGCGCGCCGGTCGTCTCGATGCGCAATTGCGGTACGAGGGAGCAGCGGAGAGTCTCTGGCGTCTCGCAGCGATAGATGCGTTCGACCTGACGGGTCCCGTCGCGATTTCTGCCGATGCCACAGGTACGCTGGCCAACCCGCGCGTGCGGGGACGCGTGTCGAGCGACGATGTGCGCGTCCGCAGTTCTCTTTCAGGAACCGATATACGGAACGTAAGCGTACGAGGGACTTTTGCAGGATCGCGGCTCAACCTGACCAGCTTCGCAGGCTCGACCGAGAACGGCGGGACAGTGACCGGTAGCGGCATCGTCGATCTCGAGGGGCTGGGCGAGCGAGTGGAAGGCCGGTTCACCGAGGTTCGCGGACCGACGCTCGACCTGCGTGCATCCGCCAAAAACGCCCAGCTGCTGGAGGCCAACGGCCTGAGCGCGACGATCAGCGGTCCCTTGCGCATCGTGTCCAACGGTCTCGGCGGCACGATCGCCGGACGGGTTCGTATCAACCGGGCGAGCTGGCGGCTTGCCAATGCGGCCGAGGACCTGCGTTTGCCGCGTATCGCCACCCGCGAAATCAACGCGCCTGCCGACCGCGCACCGCAGGTCTCGGCGGGTCGTCCATGGCGCTACCTCATCGATGCGCGCGGCAGCAGCCGGATCGATGTCGACGGCATGGGCCTCGACAGCGAGTGGGGCGCCGACATCATCCTGCGCGGCACGACCGACGATCCACGCATCGGCGGCAATGCAACCGTGGTGCGCGGCGATTACACCTTCGCCGGGACCCGCTTCGAACTGACCCGCGGCGAGATCGATTTCGACGAGAATGTCCCCATCAATCCGTCGCTCGACATTCGCGCAGAGACCGAGCGTGACGGTGTGGACGTTATCGTGACCGTCACCGGGACAGTCGACCAGACAGAGATTGCCTTCACCTCCGATCCCGCCCTGCCCGAGGAAGAGCTTCTCGCCCGCCTGCTCTTCGGAGGTTCGATCACCGAGTTGTCGGCAACCGACGCGCTCCAGCTCGGCGCTGCGGTTGCCAGCCTGCGCGGCGGGGGCGGGCTCGACCCGATCAACCAACTGCGCACCGCCATCGGTCTCGACCGCCTGCGGATCGTGTCGGCCGATCCGGCTCTCGGCCGCGAGACGGGCGTGGCGCTGGGCAAGAACCTCGGCCGCAAGTTCTACGTCGAAATCATTACCGATGGGCGCGGATACAGTGCGACCGAGGTCGAATTCCGCATCACCAGCTGGCTATCGCTGCTGGCGAGCATATCGACCATCGGTCGCGAAAGTGTGGTCGCGGAAATCAGCCGCGACTATTGATATTTGCGATCAGCCTTCGGGCGGTTGTTCGGGCACCAGGACGGTGTCGAGCGGGATGATCACGCCGTTGGTGGCGGCGGTCGCGCTGCTGGCGATCTTGGCGGTCGACCCTATGCCGTTCGAAACGCTGATCGTGTCGCCATCCTTGGAGAACGTCACATCGCCGCCGCCCAAGGTGGTCATGGTGACATCGCCGCCCTTGTCGTCGATTGCCTTGGCAATGTTCTCGGGCGTCAGGTGGCCGGGCAGTATATGCTCGCGAAGGAGGCCGACCAGCACAGGGCGCTGTTCCTCCGTCATGAGCGCCTTGCCTTCTTCACCCAGCGCCTCGAACGCGGCGTCGTTCGGCGCGAGCAGCGTATAGCTGCCCGGACCATCGAAGATCGAGCCGAGCTCGGCCTCCGAAATCGCACCATTGAGGCTGGCCAACTCGGGCAGGTCGCCGAGCGAGGCAGCAAGCGTCCTTGTAGCTTCCTCGTTGGTAACACTCGGATCGCTCTCGTCGACATCGGCGTCGCTCGAACAGGCGGGGAGGAGTGCCAGGCCGGCAATTGCACCGGCCAGCACAAAGGGTTTCGTGAAGTTGGTCTTCATCTCGTTTTCTCCGATTAGATCAGAAGGTCGATCGCAGCCGCGACGAGGCGGGTCTCGGGGTCCACTTGGTAAACGTAGCCATCCGAATAGCGATACATGTACTGCGGGGTGTCATAGTACCGGTCACGATAGGCGTAGGGCACGTTGTAGACATCGTAGCCACGCGGCATCGGCTGTCCGATCTGGAACTCGTCTCCGGTGATCAGCGCAGCGATCGAGGTGATAGCGGCATCTTCCGGATTGACGCGATAAATCACGTTATCGGCGTAGCGATAGCGGTCGTATCCGCCGAGATCGTAGTAATCGACATAGTAGTCCGGCACGCGGTAGCTCTGGTACGAGCTCGGCCAGACGTTGCCGATCCCGAGCGCACCGCCGAGCAGCGGGAGCCAGCTCGAAATGCCGCCACGGTCACCGTAGCGGACCAGATAGCCGTCGCGGTAATAATAATCGCCGCGACGATCGTAATTGCTCAGGCCGAACAAGCTCGGGCGATAGTTGTAGCCATAGATGCTGCGCTCGCCGCGATCCTTCAGCTGGCCCGGAGGATTACAGCCGTTGCGCTTTTTGGCGAGGCCCGGGGGACACCCGTCGATTAGACCGCGATTCCGGTCGCTGGCGAGCCAACGGTAATCGCGGTCTCCGCTGCGGAAACGGCGGTCATCTCGGTCATCATAACGAACACGGACTTCGCGGCGGTCGTCGCGATCATAGCGGCGATCGTCGCGGTCGTATCTACGGTCGTCGTAACGCGTCGCCTGGCGCTTGTCATTGCCGCGATTGCCCTGGTTGTTCTGGGCATAGCTGCGATCGGGGCCGCGATCAGCCTTTGCCTTGCCATTGCCGTTATTGCCCTGGTTGCCCTGGTTTCCGCGACGGTCGGCTTGCGCCGTGCGCTGCGGTCCGCGGTCGGCATGCTTGCCGCCGCCCTTGTTACCCTTGTTCTGGGCCGAGGATTGTTTGTCGCCTTTACCGTTGCCGTTGCCGTTTCCTTGGGCGTAGGCACCGCTGGAGGCCAGCGCGAGGGCGGCCACTCCTGCCATGAGAATACGCATAATTATAACTCCTTTGGTGCCCCAACGGAGCGGATATCGAGTCGGTTCCGGTTAACGCTCGAGTAAGGTTTCAGCCGTCTAACCCGCAGGAACGGTAGAGTTTCGCCTCTTCGCGGCGTCTGCGGACGAGGCCCTTGAGCACCTGTCCCCCGGCATACTTCCAGCGTCCGAACTCCTCGGCAGCGAGGGCATATTCGCCTTGCTTGTGAAAGCGGGTGAGCGAAGCGCGGTGGATCGCCCCGGTGTTGTAATGGAAGCTGACAAGCGCATCGAACTGGGCTTGCGAAGTGGGCGCACCGCCTATTTCGCGCGCGACGTCCCGTGCATGGCGTGCGATATCCGTTTCCAGCCGTTCGTCGCATTTCGCCTTAGGCCAGAGCGTACCGGGGCCGATATCGGGGCCGGTCGCGCCCCAGCCTATGGTCCACGGAGTGCCGCCGGTGCCGGGATCGGGGTAGGCTTCGTAGAGGCCGTCGGAGCGCAGGCGGGCGCATCCCTCGAAGCTCTTGATGAGTTGGATACCCGCAGGGGAAACACCGCAGGATGGAACGGATTGAACGCGGTCCTGGGCGAAATCCTGGCCAGCCTCGTCGAGCGCGCGGTCGAGCACATCGACCTCGCTTTGCGAAAATCCCCGCCCGAGCATGCGCCTGACGGTATCGAAAATAGATCTGCGGGTCATGGGAAGTGCGCCTTTCGTCATTTTGAGAGGCGCAAGGATTAGGCAGAAGAATGCTTAGTAGGAAAACCCTATTCGGCCGCTGGAGGAGTATCTTCTGCCTGCTCCTGCTCCTGCTGCGGCATCTTCGCCGGCCGGCCTTCTGGATACAGCGTGGCGTAGATCTCATCCAGAGTCAGGCGGCCATACTCCATGTCTGGCGCCCGGTGCGGATTATCGACCCTGCCGAGGCGGACCCGGAGGCTGTCGAAGTCCTCCTCACCCGAATTGGAGGAGGGCGATGCCAGACCTCCGGCATCATCCGGCGGGGCAAGTTCGGCGCAGGATTCATTGACCAGCATCGACACGTCGAATTCTTCCGTGAATTGAAGTCCATACTGGCGGTCCGCCGACCAGCGTATCCACGCTTTGATGTCACCTGCGCCGGTCAGCGAAAGGGTCACTTCGTCCCCGTCGCGCAGGGTGGTCGCGTCTGCAACCGCTATCATCGCGCCGGTCCGCGAAATATTGCGCAGACGCGCGGTGGCCTGCCGCTCGTTCCAGCGCATCTTGCCGACGAATACGAGAGGATGGCGCTTCGAAGCATCGCGGCGTTCCGTGCCGACCGTCAAACCGTTCGAATAGCCCGACGCTTCGACTTCGCGCCGGATTGTCTTCACGATGAAATCCTGCACGCCCGCTTCGGCGATAATCACCGTCTCGGCAATGAATTCGAGGCCGATACGGCCGTTGCGCACCCAGCGCACCGCGGTGGTGATCGGGGCGCATTCCTCGATCGAGAGATAGACTTCCTCGCCGATCGCCAGATTCAGGTCGCAGCCGATCATGACCCCGTTGGACGAAAGGTTGAGCAGCTGGACATCGTGGATATTCCCTCCGACATCTGCGCGCGCGGTCTTGCCGCGAAGGACATGGCGATCCTCGTTGCGCTGGTGGACGGCGCGCGGTCCATTGCGCGGAATGGCGACCGCTCCGAGACCCGAGGCCTTCGGATCCTGCTTGCGTTTCTTCTTCTGGATGATCACGCCCGCGCGCGATTCCGCGACGTCTGCCGTGATGTCCTTGCGCCAGAAATTCATATCCGTCCCGTCCCTCCGGAGGCTTGCGACGGGTATGGTAAGGATCATGCCCTAAGAAAGCGTATAGGCGTTCTGGAACGAAAAAAGGGCGCCCGGATCAATCCGGACGCCCGTTCTTGTAGCCCTGTCGCGCCTGGCGCGGCTTGAGGGCGGTATAGCTCCGAAATTACGCGCTGTAGTACATGTCGAATTCGGCGGGGCAGGGCGTGGTTTCGACGCGCATGACTTCTTCCCACTTCAACTCGGCATAGGCGTCGAGCTGGTCCTTGGTGAAGACGTCGCCCTTCAAAAGGAACTCGTGATCCGCTTCCAGCGCCTCGAGCGCCTCGCGCAAGCTGCCGCAGACGGTCGGAACGTCGGCGAGCTCTGCCGGGGGCAGGTCGTAGAGGTTCTTGTCCATTGCTTCGCCCGGATGGATCTTGTTCTGGATCCCGTCGAGGCCGGCCATCAGCAGCGCGGCGTAGGCGAGGTAGGGGTTGGCCATCGCGTCGGGGAAGCGGAATTCCACGCGCTTCGCCTTGTCGCCTGCACCATAGGGGATGCGGCAGGATGCCGAACGGTTGCGTGCCGAATAGGCGAGCAGCACGGGCGCCTCGAAGCCCGGCACCAGGCGCTTGTAGCTGTTGGTGGTCGGGTTGGTGAAGGCATTGAGAGCCTTCGCATGCTTGATGACGCCGCCGATGTAGTAGAGGCAGTTTTCGCTGAGGCCGCCATACTGGTTGCCCGCGAAGGTCGGCTTGCCATCGTCCCAGATCGACATGTGAGTGTGCATGCCCGAACCGTTATCGTCCTTGATCGGCTTGGGCATGAAGGTCGCAGTCTTGCCGTAAATATGCGCGACCTGGTGCACGACGTATTTGTAGATCTGCATGTTGTCGGCGGTTTCGACCAGCGTGCCGAAGGTCAGGCCCAGTTCGTGCTGCGCGGCGGCCACTTCGTGGTGGTGCTTGTCGCAGTTGAGACCCATTTCGATCATGGTCGAGACCATTTCGCCGCGGATGTCGACAGCGCTGTCGACCGGTGCGACGGGGAAATAGCCGCCCTTGGCGCGCGGACGGTGGGCAAGGTTGCCGCTCTCGTATTCCTTGCCGCTGTTGGTCGGCAGTTCGATATCGTCGATGGCATAGCCCGAACCGGCATAACCGTCTTCGAAGCGGACATCGTCGAACATGAAGAATTCGGCTTCGGGGCCGACATAGATCGTGTCGCCCAGACCGGTCGACTTGAGGAATGCTTCGGCGCGCTTTGCGGTGGTCCGCGGGTCGCGGGCATACCATTCGCCGGTCGAAGGCTCGACGATGTCGCAGAACATGATCAGCATCGGTTCGGCGCTGAACGGGTCGACATAGACACGCTCGAGGTCGGGCTTCAGGATCATGTCGCTCTCGTTGATGACCTTCCAGCCGGCGATCGACGAACCGTCGAACATCAGGCCGTCTTCGAGCTGGTCCTCATCGAGCGTTGCCGCGACCATGGTCAGGTGCTGCCACTTGCCCTTGGGGTCGGTGAAACGGAGGTCGACCCATTCGATCTCCTCGTCCTTGATGCGCTTCAGGACGTCGCTTGCACTTGCCATGGTAATTTGCCTCCGTTGGGGTAGTTCGTATTGCGCCCGCGATCGGTGCGGGCAGGGATAATCAGATAGCGTCTTCGTCCTTTTCGCCCGTGCGGATGCGCAGGGCGCTTTCGATGGAGCTGACGAAGATCTTGCCGTCGCCTATGCGGCCGGTCTGAGCGGCTGCGGCAATGGCTTCGACGGTGCGCTCGGCGATGTCGGTCGGGACGATCACCTCGAGCTTCACCTTGGGCAAGAAATCGACGACGTATTCGGCGCCGCGATAGAGTTCGGTATGGCCCTTCTGGCGGCCGAAGCCCTTGGCCTCGGTAACGGTGATGCCCGAGACGCCGATTTCGTGCAGCGCCTCCTTCACCTCGTCGAGCTTGAAGGGCTTGATGATCGCTTCGATCTTTTTCACGTGTCCACCGGTCCCGTCTCTGGCCCGTGCAGGGAGTGTCCGCACACAGACCTAATGTGTTCTTGCGCGCGTCGTTCCAAGAAGCGTGCCAAACAGGCAATTGGCGGAAATGCGCGGGTGCGGCTGAGGGAGTGGTGGGCAGTTGCCCAAAGGCTGGACGATGTCTGCCTAAAAATTAGGCAGATGGAAGTTTGAGGCCGGAGGTTTCATCGAGGCCGCACAAGAGGTTGAGGTTCTGTACGGCCGCCCCGCTGGCACCCTTGCCGAGGTTGTCGAGCCGCGCGACGAGGCGGGCGTGCCAGCCGCCTTCATTGCCGAATACGAACAGCTCCATCCCGTCGCCCGGAGCCGCGTCGGCATCGAGCAGGAGCTCGGCGGGAGTGTCGCCCGTGTATACGGAAACCACTTTCGAATCCGCGTAATGCCGAGCCAATCCCTCGCGCAGGGCGTCTGCATGCGGCTCGCCTTCCATGGCGCCGAGATGTAGCGGCACTTCGACCAGCATCCCCCGGAATGCCGGGACCACGGCGGGGGCGAAGATGACCGGATGCTCCAGCCCTGCATGCGCCTGCATTTCGGGCAGGTGCTTGTGCGCCAGATCGTAGCCATAGCCGCGGAAGGCAGGGGGCGGAGTGAGGATTTCATAGCGCTCGATCAGCGCCTTGCCGCCGCCCGAATAGCCGCTCACCGCATTGACCGTATAGGGCCAGTCGGCTGGCAACAGCCCTTCGCGGACCAGCGGGGCGACGAGGGCGAGGAATCCGGTCGGATAGCAGCCCGGATTGCTTACCCTGCGGGCATCGGCGACACGCTCGCGCCCGACCAGTTCGGGAAAGCCGTAGCACCAGCCTTCGGCCGTACGGTGAGCGGATGAGGCATCGATGACCCGCGTTCCGCTTGTCGGGTCGATCAGGCTCACAGCCTCGCGCGCAGCCTCGTCGGGCAGGCAGAGGATGGCGACATCCGCTTCGTTCAGCGCCTCGCGCCTTGCGGCCCTGTCCTTGCGCTGCGCATCGTCCAGTGTGATGAGCGAAAACTCGTCGCGGCCCGCCAGCCGCTCTGCGATTTCGAGGCCGGTCGTGCCGGCCGCGCCGTCGATGAAGACCTTATGCGTCACTGTCGGGCGCGAGCGCGGACCTGTGCGCATATCCGCTCGGCCCTTCCGGCCCTGCGGTAATCCACACCCAGTCGCCTTCGCAGTCGAGCAGTTCGACGGCCGAGCCTGCAGCGAGCGTCGCTCCGTCAGCCGCGTCGTCGCGCGAGGCCAGCTTCAGGGTGACATCCTCGGACCCGATCTTGCGATCGTGCGGGATCACGTAATGCGCGGCGAGGAAACGGCCGGCGAGCGCAATATGGGCGAGGTCGCCGCGCACGGGCATCGTGCCCGGAGCAGGCTTCTTGACGGGACCCTTCAGTCCGACGATTCCTTCGGGCAGGCTATAATCGGCCGCAGCACTCACTAAGGTCATTTCCCTGTTGCAATCGCGTGGCGCTTAACCGCGCTCCCCCTGCAGGGCAAGCGCGGCGGGCAAACTATGCCGATTTGAAACGCTTTTGCAGCATGTGCCAGGCGGCGCGCAGGCCGTAGGCATCGCCGCCCTTGGGACGCCCGGGCTTGGCGGAAGGGCGCCATGCAAAGGTGTCGAAATGCGCCCAGTCGATGCCGTCGCCGACGAACTTGTCGAGGAAAAGCCCCGCCACGCTGGCGCCCGCAAAGGCGTTGCCGTGGGCGTTGTTGGTGTCGGCAATGTCGGAGGAGAGCCATTCGGCATAGGCTTCGGGCAGCGGCAGGCGCCAGGGATGATCGTCATGCGCCTTGCCCGCTTCGATCAGAGCGTCGGCGGTCTCGTCTTTGCGGGCCATCAGGGCGGGGAAGTCGGGTCCGAGGGCCACGCGCGCCGCGCCGGTGAGGGTGGCGAAATCGAGGATCAGCTCGGGCTTCTCCTCGCTCGCGCGGGTCAGGGCATCGCCGAGGATCAGCCGCCCTTCGGCATCGGTATTGCCGATTTCGACCGTCAGTCCTTTTCGCGATTTGAGTACGTCGCCGGGGCGGAAACTGTTGCCGGAAATCGCGTTCTCGACCGCCGGGACCAGCAGGTGCAGCCTCACGGGAAGTTTCGCGCCCATGATCAGACCGGCCAGCGCGATCGCGTGCGCCGCGCCGCCCATGTCCTTCTTCATCAACAGCATGCCCGAAGAGCTCTTCACGTCGAGACCGCCGCTGTCGAAGCAGACGCCCTTGCCGACCACGGCGATTACCGGATCGCTATCCTTGCCCCAAGTCAGGTGCATGATGCGCGGGGCATGGTGGCGCGTCGCCGCGCGGCCCACGGCGTGGACCATCGGGTATTCCTGCTCGAGCTGGTCGCCGCGCGTGACCGAGAGTTTCCCGCCGTGCGCCTTGGCCAGCTTCTCGCACTGATCTTCCAGCGCAGCAGGGCCCATGTCCTCTGCGGGCGTATTGACGAGGTCGCGCACGAGACACACCGCCTTTGCCTCTGCCACCGCAGCATCGATCTTTTTGGCTTCCTTGGTCAAAAGGATACGTGGACCCACCGGCTTGTCGGGCTTCTTGTACCGCTCGAAGTGATATTGCGCAGTCTGCCACCCATGCAGTGCAGGTCCCGGCTCGCCCTTGGCGCGGCGATAGGTGCCTTCCGGCAGCGCTTCGGCCAGCTTCGCCATGCACCAGCTCGACAGCTTGTCGGGATCGGCAACGCCGCCCACTGCGAACCAGCCATCGCCATCGGGAACAATCCCGACCTGGTAGCCACCGCCCTCGAATTTCTGTGCCTCGAGTGCGGCGCGCTGGCCTGCCGACAATGACTTCGCCCAATCGGCAAATCCGTCCTTGTTCACCAGATGGATGGGGATAGCCTCCTGTCCCCGGTCTGCCTGGATTAGGTCGGCTTTGTCGGCCATGATATTCCCCTCGGATTAATCTGCTGCGTGCCAAGGTAATTCGATGCGAAAGTCCCTGTTCCTGATTTCCCTCGCCCTGTCGAGCGCAGCCTGCTCGCAATCGGCGGATGAAGCGCCCGCATCTGAAGAAAGCGCGCTGTCGCCCGCTGCCAGCGCGACAGCGGTTACGAAATCCGATGCAGGTGTGGAAGCGAAGGCTTTCGAATTCGAGGACGATGCCAGCCGGAATGGAGGGACCCGCGAATTCGCTTACAGCTGGCCCGCAGCCGCGGCGCGCGAACCGAAACTGGCGGCGCAGCTCGATGCAGAGCGCGTGCGCGAGCTTGAAGCGCAAAAGGCCGATTGGGAAAAATCGCTCGTGGATTTTCCGGATGGCTGCGTGTCCTGCATCGGGCGCGGGTTCGACAAGGAGTGGAAGGTTGTAGCCGACCTGCCGCAATGGCTCAGCCTGTCGGCAGACCTATACCTTTATACCGGCGGCGCGCACGGCATGAGTGGCAAGACATCGCTGGTGTGGGATCGCCGCGGAGAAGTCGGCGTGAAGGGCGTCGAGCTGTTCAAATCGCCCGTTGCTCTGGAAACGGCGCTGGGGGTCCGCCTGTGCGACGCGCTCAATGTTGCGCGAGAGAAGCGCAGGGGGATGAAAATCGACCCGACAAGCGGCGACATGTTCGATGACTGCCCGGGTATCGATGAAAGTGCTGTGCTTGTCGGCTCTTCGAACGGCGAGACTTTCGACCGCATCGGTATCTACTTCGGGCCCTATGTTGCGGGCTCCTATGCGGAAGGTGCCTACGAACTCAATTTCCCCGTCACCGCCTCGATCATCGATGCGGTAAAGCCGCAATATGCCAATGCTTTCAGCGTGAAACGCTAGGGCGCTCGCAATTCGGCCGCAGGGTCGCTACATGGACGCGCATGACCGAATATCAGGTGATCGATAGCGAACAGACCGTCTACCGCGACGGCACCATCAAGCTGCACGGCCCCGAAGGCTTCGAAGGCATGCGCAAGGCCGGGCGCCTTGCCGCCGAAATCCTCGACGAGCTGACCGGCATGGTCGAACCCGGGGTGACCACCGGCCAGATCGACGACAAGGTGCGCGAAATGACGCTCGATGCCGGTGCTGTGCCCGCGACCATGGGCTATCGCGGCTATTCCCATAGTTGCTGCACCTCGATCAACCATGTGATCTGTCACGGCATCCCTTCGGACAAGGCGCTGAAGGAAGGCGACATCGTCAACATCGACGTAACGCCGCTTCTTGACGGCTGGCACGGCGATACCAGCCGCATGTTCTTCGCCGGCGAACCGCCGCTCAAGGCCAAGAAGCTGGTCGAGGTGACCTATGAATGCCTCATGCTCGGTATCGAGGCGGCGAGCCGGCCCGGCGCGCGGCTGGGCGATATCGGTGCAGTGATCGAGGCGCATGCGCGCCAGCATCGCTATGGCGTCGTGCAGGAATTCTGCGGTCACGGCCTCGGTCGCCTGTTCCACGATGCGCCCGAAGTAATCCACACCGGCCGCATGGGCACCGGCCCGCTGCTCAAGCCCGGCATGTTCTTCACCATCGAACCGATGATCAACCTCGGCCGCCCGCACGCCAAGATGCTTAGCGACGGTTGGACCGCCGTGACCCGCGACAAGTCGCTCTCGGCGCAATTCGAGCACTCGATCGGAATTACCGAGAACGGGGTGGAGATCTTCACCGAAAGCCCCAAGGGCCTTCACAAACCGCCTTACTGAGGCACTAACTACCGCTGTGCCTGGTCTGCTCGAGCAGCAGCCGCTCCTTCGCGGCGCGGCTCTGCGTGATGACGTGATCGACCCCCTCGATGGTGATCATATATTCGCTGGACTGCGAAATCTCGATCAGGCCCTTCGATTTCAGGTACCAGGTGTGGAATTCGAAGCTTTCGTCCGAACAGCCTAGCTCCCTCTGGAGGTAATAAGGCATGACGCCGGGCTCGCGCGCATTTTCGCGGCGTTTCTTGTAAAGCGCGAGCAAGAGCTCCTCGTGCAATTCCGCATCCTGAACGGCAGTGGCACCGTCGATCACGATATCGTCTCGCGGCTGCGCGGGCTGGGCATCCACGCCATTCACCTCGGCATAGAGGCGATCGTATTTGTCGCGCTTGCTCGCACTTTTCAGGATCTTGTAGGCGCGGGTGATGTCCTGGAATTTCTCGACATCCGCGGTGTCCGCGTGATCGGGATGGTAGAGCTGCGCGAGCCGCCTGTAGGCCTTGTCGATTTCCGAGCGCGTGGCAGCGTGTTCGATCTCGAACAGCGCATAGAGGTCCACGAAATCCTCGTCGTCTTCCATTTCCGGCTTTCCGTCCGTCTCGATGCGACCGCTCCCGATTAGCGCCGGACGGCAGGGCTGTCATCCGGTCTTGTACCGTTGTCTTTTAAGTGAAGGAAAAGGTCAACTTTCCCGGCTCGCGCGGATCGCCGCAGCCGATGCGAACGGAGCGAGCGCGACGAGGACGAGACTGATTGCGGCGGTGAACAACAGTGCCGAGGGGTCGGGGCGGGCGAGGGCGCCTGCGCCGAAGATCAGGATCGGCACGGCGAGCGGAATGACCATCAGTCCGGCCAGCGCGGCGCCTCCACGCATGCTGGCGGTGAGTGCGGCGACTGCAAGGCCCACGGCGGCAAGGCCGGGCGTCCCGGCAAGGAGGCCGAGAAGGACCGTACGCGTTGTCTCGCCGTCCAGGCCCAGCAAAGCGGCAGCGGGAAGGGTGGCGAGCAGCAGCAGCGGGGCAAAGGCGAGCCAGTGGGCGAGAAGGCGCACCGCCATTGCCAGTTCCTCCGATACATCTCTCAGATAGAGCTGGTCGAACACCCCCGCATCGAGATCGTCGGTGACGAGCTTTTCGAGCGGCAGGATCGCGGCAAGGAGCGCCGCTACCCAGATTACCCCGCCACCGGTCCGCGCCAGCAGTTGCGCATCGGGACCGACAGCAAAAGGATAAAGCATCGCCACCGCAAGGAAGAACAACAGCGGCAGCACACCGCCTCCGCTGCCGCCCGGCATCAGGCGGGCGAGGTCGCGGCGCAGCAGGGTCAGCGCCGCGCTCATGCGGCGTAATCCTCGATTGCGAGGGTCTTGCCTTGGGGCAGGGCGAAGGGCTGGTGCGAGGCGACGACGGTGATCCCGCCGCCGTTGCAGTGGAGGGCAACCAGCGCCTCCACGCTCTTGCGTGCCTGCGTGTCGAGGCCGTTCAGCGGTTCGTCGAGCAGCCAGATCGGGCAATTGCGGTTGAGCAATCGCGCCAGCGCAGCGCGCTTCTTCTGGCCGGTCGAGAGGTAGCGCACCGGAACGTCGAGCAGCGGTTCGAGCTGCAGGACTTCAAGCGCGCGGCCCGGGTCGCGGCAGCCGTCCAGACGCTCCCAGAATTCGAGGGCACGGCCCAGCGGCAAGTTGGGATCGAGGGAGAGGCGCTCGTCGACCAGTCCTATCCCGCCAACCGAAGAAACCTCGCCGGCAAAGGGACGCAAAAGGCCTGCAAGGATGCGGATAAGGCTGGATTTTCCAACGCCGTTGGAACCGGTCACCTGCACCGCATCGCCGGGCGCGCACGCCAGCGACAGCCCCTTGAAGAGCAGCCTATCGCCCCTGCGGCAGGCGATGTCGGTCGCGATCAGCTGCGCTTGCATGGGGCGCAGCGATAGGCAAAAGGCTCCCTCGCGACAAGCACAGGAGATTCGCGAAGATGCCCGTCGAAGAGCTGACCCCCGAAGAACGCGAGACCTGGCTGCGCGCATTGCCCGAATGGTCGCTCACCCGGGAAGGCAAGGCGATCGAGCGCAAGTTCGAATTCGGAGACTTCGCCGAAGCCTTCGCTTTCATGACCCGCATCGCGATCAAGGCCGACAAGGCCGACCACCATCCCGAATGGTTCAACGTCTACAACAGGGTCGAGATCACCCTGACCACGCATGATGCGGGCGGACTTTCGCTGCGCGACGTCAACATGGCCAAGAAGATCGACAAGCTGGTCTAGGCTTATTTCCAGGCGCTTTCGCCGCGGCGAACCATGCGCCGCAACCTTCCGGGCATCCACCGCCGGGCGAAGGCGAGCTTCTTCGTAGTCTTTCCCAGGAGGTGATGTAATTCGTCGGAATGGACCGCGCGCCATGCCGCAGCGGCCACGTCGGCGACCGGAAGGACTTCGCCCTTCTGTTCGGTCACATTGTCGCGGATGATGTCGTTCGACGATCGGTTGGGCGTCTTGTCGAGCAACGGGGTATCGACGAATATCGGGCAGAGCGAGGCCACCTTAATGCCTTCTTCCGACCATTCCGCATCGAAGGCCTCAGTCAGGCTCCGAACTGCTGCCTTGCTGGCGCAATAGACGCTGATATCGGCCAAGCCGTAAAGCCCGGCAATGCTTGCAGTGTTGAGCAGGCACGACCCGGGAGCAGTTCTGGCGAGATGCGGGTGAGCGGCCTTGGCGCCGAAGATCACCCCTGTTACGTTGATGTCGATACACGCCGAGATTTCTTCTGCGCTCAGCGTATCGATCGGTCCGCCGGGTGCGATGCCTGCGTTGTTGACCACGACGTCAATTCGCCCGCCCGCAGCCGTGGCGAAAGCGTCGAGCGCTTCCTCCCACTGATCGAGTTTGCGCACATCGAAAGTGTGCCGGTAGCTGAAGCCGTGCTTCATCATTCCGAGGGTCTCGCGCATGCCCGCCTCGTCGACATCGCCCACGCCGACGAACCAGTCACGCTCGGCGAAATAGAGGGCGATGGCGCGGCCGATGCCCGATGCGCCTCCGGTGACGAAGATAGCCTTGCGCGTGCTCATGAAACCTCTCGTGAATTACAATGCAGGGTCGGCATAGGCATGCCAGGTGAAGATGGCCATGGCACCGCGATAGGGCTTCCACTTTTCGGCCAGCTCGCGCGTCTGCTTCTCGCTTGGGCGTTCGGGCAAGTCGAGCATCTTGCCGAGTGCCGCCTGCACCGCGAGGTCGCCTGCGGGCCAGATGTCCTGCCTTCCCTCGGCAAACAGCAGGTAGATTTCCGCCGACCAGCGCCCGATGCCCTTGATGCGCGTGAGTTCTACAATGGCCTCCTCGTCATCCTCCGGCAGGTTCTCCAGATCGAGCTCGCCACTCGCCACCAGTTCGCACAGGGATCGCGCATAGCCCTGTTTCTGGCGCGACAAACCGCAGCCGCGCAAAGTGTCGAAATCGCGGGCGAGCAATTCGTGCGCGTGCATCTCCTCGCCCAGCTCGGCTTCCAGCTTGTTCCAAACCGAAGACGCGGCCGCGACGCTTACTTGCTGGCCGACGATGGTGCGCAGCAGCGTGCGGTATCCGGTCTCGCGTATACGCTCTTCGGGATACCCGACGCGCTCTATCGCGCCTGCCACAGTCTTGTCTTCTGCCGCCACCGCATCGAGGTGATCGCGTATCTGCGCCCTTGTGAGACCCATTGTGTGGCTTGCCTTCCCGCGCCGGTTTGAATAGCAGCCCCACGCATACGGCCCGCGCGGCGGGCGATGCAACACAGGAATCCATCGATGCCCAAGCTGATCGTCACCACCCGCGAAGGCGATACTTCCGAAATCGAGGTCGAAGACGGCCTGACCGTGATGGAGGCCATCCGCGACAATGGCTTCGACGAGCTGCTGGCGCTGTGCGGCGGCTGCTGTTCGTGCGCGACCTGCCATGTGCATGTCGACCCCGAATTTACCGGCAAGCTGCCCGCGATGAGCGAGGACGAGGACGACCTGCTCGAGAGCAGCGACCACCGCGTCGAGACCTCGCGCCTTTCGTGCCAGATCCCATTCAGCGCGGATCTCGACGGCCTCAAGGTTACTATCGCGCCTGAAGATTGATGTTGTTTGCGGGTTAAGGCGTGCGCGCCTAACTCGGCCATCATGACACAAATTCCCGTACGCGAGCAGACGCTCGACCTCATCGGCAACACCCCGCTTGTCCGCCTCGAAGGGCCGAGCGAGGAAGCCGGCTGCGATATTTATGGCAAATGCGAATTCGCCAATCCCGGCGCTTCGGTGAAGGACCGCGCCGCGCTCTACATCATCCGCGATGCGGAAAAACGCGGGGTGCTGAAACCGGGTGGTACCGTGGTCGAGGGCACCGCCGGCAACACCGGTATCGGCATCGCGCTGGTGGCCAATGCGCTTGGCTACAAGACGATCATCGTGATGCCCGACAACCAGTCGAAGGAAAAGATGCAGACCATCCGTGCTTTGGGCGCGGAGCTGGTCACCGTCCCTCCGACCAAATATGCCGACTGCAACCACTTCCAGCACGTCTCGCGGCGCATGGCGGAGGAAACCGAAAACGCCATCTGGGCGGGGCAGTTCGACAATACCGCCAACCGCAAGGCGCATATCGAAGGCACGGCGAAGGAACTGTGGGAACAACTCGATGGCAGGATCGACGGATTCACCTGCGCGGCTGGCACGGGCGGCACGATTGCCGGCGTGGGCATGGGCCTCAAGGAATTCGACGAGAATGTCGTGATTGCGCTGACCGACCCGCACGGCGCAGCGCTCTATAACTACTTCGCTAATGGCGAATTGAAGGGCGAAGGCTCCTCGGTCGCCGAGGGCATCGGCCAGGGCCGCATCACCGGCAATCTCGAAGGCGCGCCGATCGACACCCAGTTCCGCATATCGGACGAGGAAGGCCTCAAATGGGTTTCCCGCCTGCTGCGCGAGGAAGGCCTGTGTCTTGGCCTGTCCAGCGGCATCAATGTCGCTGGCGCGATCGAACTGGGCAAGAAGCTGGTCGCTGAAGGGCGCGAAAACCCGCGTGTGGCGACGATCCTGTGCGATACCGGATTTCGCTACCTCTCGACGCTTTACGATGCCGACTGGCTGCGCTCTAAAGACCTGCCGGTCTTCGACTGGCTCGCCACAAGCGATTGACGCGGGCGGCCTGAATGCCCAAGATTCCCGGCATGCCGCGAACTTTCGACCTGACCCGCAGCGCGCCGGGCGCACCTGAGCTTACCGATGTTCCACTCGCCGGGTCGCGCGCGCAATCGATGCAGCGCCTGCAGATCGGTATCGGCGGCGTGGTGCTGATGGTGCTGCTGGTCGGGCTTGCCAGCTTGATCCAGGACCGCACACGCGAGGTCGATGCCGCGTCGGTTCCGGCGGCGGCAGCAACGACCGAGCCGACCGCAGCACCCACGCAGCAGGATCCGCTGGTCGATGCCGGTGTGGTGCCCGACCTGCCCGCACAGCCAACTCCGACCACGGCGCAATCGCCCGCGGTCGTTCCGGAACAGGGCGTGCCCGATGATCTTCAGCGCGAGCCGTAATATCCTTGCGGCCATAGCGCTGGTCCTGCTTTCCGCTTGCGGGGGCAGTGCTGCCGAAGACCAGGCCGCCCGGAGCGAGGTGAGCGAGACCAAGCCGAAGCTGGGCCTTTTCACCACTCTCCCGATCTATTGGGGGGAGGGGGATTTCGGCGCCATTCTCGATGGCACGAGCAAGCCGGACTGGGTGCGAACAGAGCTGGAGAGCAGGTTTGAACTCGTTCCGCTCGATACACTCGAAGCCGATGCGCTGGAGGGTCTCGACCGGGTTCTGCTTGCCCAGCCAAGGCCACTTGCCCCGTCAGAGAATGTGGCTTTCGATGCATTCCTTGCCGGAGGAGGCAGGGCGGTAATCATGGCGGACCCCATGCTGACCCGTCATTCGGGTTACCGCATAGGTGACAAGCGCAGGCCGCAGGATGTGGTGCTGCTCTCGCCCATATTCGATCGGCTGGGTATCGAATTGAGGTTCGACGAGGACCAAGAGGAAGGCGAGCGGGTACTTCGGCAGTCGAATGTCGACTTCCCGGTAAACCTGGCCGGCCAGTTCGTGGCCAAGGACACCGGGGAACCATCGCGTCGATGCCACGCGCTCGAGGACGGCCTGATCGCCCAATGCGTAAATGGCGAAGGCGAGGCCTATCTGTTCGCAGACGCCGCTCTCCTCGACTGGGAATGGGGTGATCCGGTCCCGGCGAAGCGCAAGCAGGCACTCTGGCGGCTGCTCGATCCGCTGCTCCCTGAACCTCAAAACTAGCCTCACGGGAAATTGCGGGACTCGGCGCGGGAATTTGCGGGACTCGGCTGGAGGTCATGCGGGACAGCCGCCGATTCCCTTGGTTTTTCCGTAGGCTAAGTTAAGGATCTGTTAACGATATGCACAGGCTTTTGCGGATAAGAATGCAATCAAATCAATGTATTACAGATTAATCCCGTAAAATCCCGCAATTTTCCCTTCCATCCCCGCGCCTCCCGCGATAATTAACTCAGACATCGGACATGCCAGTGTCTTTGCGCGCGTCGCCGAAAGCGATGCGAGCCGTGAAAGCGCATGCTTTTGCGGACGGGGGAGGTGTGTTCGGCGGAAGAGGTGAAAACGCCAACTGGGCCAAGCTGCGGGGACTGGGGAGTGCAATTCGGAGGGTACAGCGGACAAGCCTATTCGCCTGCAGGCGATAAGGGCCGCTTTGTGCTTCCGCCCCTGTTCCGCAAGGCCGTGAAGGAAAGCTCCGACGGCCGCGTGCTGTGCCTCATGAAGCATCCCACATGGAATTGCCTCGTCGGCTTCGGCCTGTCGCGCAAGGAAGAGCTCGAAGCCCAGCTCGACCGCGAGGAAGACCGCGCAACCGCCCTAAACCGCGATTTCGACCGCGATACCCGCGCCAGCCAGCTCTTCGGCTTCGTCGAAATGCCCTTCGACGACAGCGGGCGTTTCGTCATGCCCGAACACCTGCGCAGCCTCGGCAAGATCGAGGACGGCCTTTATTTCCAGGGCGGCGGACGCTTCTTCACCTTGTGGAACCCCGAACAGCTCGCCGAAATGGGCGATGAATGGGCCAGCGCCAAGGCCGCCTGCGACAGCCTGGTCGCCGAAGCGAAGGCGAAGGGCAAATGAGCGCCGCACCGCACATCCCCGTCCTCCTCGACGAGGTGATCGAAGCTCTCGACCCGCAGCCGGGCGACGTGCTGATCGACGCGACTTTCGGCGCGGGCGGTTATACGCGCGCGCTGCTGGAGCGCGGCGCCACCGTGCATGCATTCGACAGGGACCCCGACGCCATTGCTTCGGGTCGCACCTGGCGGGAGACGGAGAGTACTCCGCCCCGCCTCATCCTTCACCCGCATCGCTTTTCCGAAATGCTCGACGTGATGCGCGCCGCCGGTGTCGAACGCGTCGACGGGGTCGTCATGGATATCGGCGTGTCCTCGATGCAGCTCGACCAGGCCGAGCGCGGCTTTGCCTTCTCCAGCGACGGCCCGCTCGACATGCGCATGAGCCAGGACGGCGAAAGCGCGGCCGATTTCCTCAACACTGCCGAGGAAAGCACCATCGCGGACGTGATCTACCAGTATGGCGAGGAGCGCCAGTCGCGCCGCGTCGCGCGGGCGATCGTCGCTGCGCGCCCGCTGGAGACGACCGGCGAACTCGCGAATGTCGTGCGCAAGGCGCTGGGCCACAAGCCGCATGACAAGAAAGACCCGGCCACCCGCACATTCCAGGCCATCAGGATTCACGTGAACGGCGAACTCGACGAACTGTCCCAAGGGTTGCGAGCCGCCGAGCACCTGCTGCGCGAAGGGGGCCGCCTTGCCGTGGTTTCCTTCCACAGCCTCGAAGACCGGATCGTCAAGCGCTTCCTGCGCGAGGCATCCTCAACCCCGAGCGGCTCGCGTCACGTCCCCATGGCGGCGCAGGTCGATCCGGTCTTCTCCAGAGTTTCGAAGGCGATCAAGCCCGGCGCAGCCGAAATCGATCGCAACCCGCGCGCGCGTTCTTCCGTCCTGCGTCACGCGATCCGCACCAGCACGCCGGCAAGGGAGGCAGCATAATGGCCAAGGTCTCACGCATCCGTCAGGTGGGCTGGCTCATGTTGCTCGGTATCTGCGTGGCCATGTTCCTCGCGCTCACTTTCCGCGTGAACGCGGTGAAGAGCGAGGTGCGCCTGCTCGAGCGCCAGATCATCGCGGCGAAAAAGTCGAAGCAGATGCTCGAAACCGAATTCCAGACCCGCGCCAGCCAGGCCCAGCTGGCTGCGTGGAACCAGGTCGAGTTCGGCTATGACGCGCCGCGCGCCGACCAGTATGTCGAGCACGAACGCCAGCTGGCCGTACTCGGCACTCCCCGCGGCATGGATGCGCCTGAAATGATCCGCGTGGCCAAGGCCGACACCGGCCCGGTCGAGGAGGATGGTCTCTTCGGCGACTGGCTCGAGGAGGATACGCCCGAGCGCGCCACGGTTGCCGTGGCCAGGGTCGAGCAGCCCACGCGCCAGCTCGCGACCAGCCTCGCGCAGCGGCTCGCCCGGCCCGCCAACACCTCCGTCGCAATGGCAGAGGTCGGCCGGTGAACGCATTCTCCGCTCTCCACGGTGGACCGGGAGCGGTTAGCATGGCGATGGCGAGCGGGCGGGTGCAACTCGTCAGCATTCGCCAGAAATCGCTCGACCTGGCGCGCTGGCGCGTCTTGTGGATTGCCCTGATCTTCGCGCTGGTCGCGGCCGCCGCCCTGATGCGCATCGCTTATCTCGGTGCCGGCGGCGAGGGTGCGCGCGCGACCTCGCTCGAAGCTGCGCTGCTGCCCGATCGGGGCGAGATCGTCGACCGTAACGGCGTGCCCCTCGCGCGCGCATTCCCTGCCTATGCCCTGTGGTTCAATCCCGATGCCTTGGGTGAGGGGGAGCAGCCGCTGATCGCCAAGCCGGTGGAGGTCGCGGCCAAGCTCAAGGCGATCTTCCCCGAAATGGACGAAAAGAAAGTCGCCGCCCAGTTGGCGAGCGGCAAGGGCGCCTATATCCGCCGCCGTCTGCTGCCCGAGGAAGCCAATCGCGTGCAGGACATTGGCGAACTCGCGCTTGAAATGCCGATGGAGAACGACCGGCATTATCCGCAAGGCCAGATGGCCGCGCATGTGCTCGGCTATGTCGCCGCTGACGGTTCGGGCCGCGTGGGCATGGAGCAGGTCTTCGACGAGCATCTTACCAGCCCGCTGACGCGCGGCACGCCGGTGGCGCTCAGCATCGACGTGCGCGTGCAGGGCGCACTCGAAGACGAACTGCGCCGCGGCATGAAACTCACCCAGGCGCAGGGCGCGGCGGGGATAGTGCTCGATGTCGATACCGGCGAAGTGCTCGCGCTTGCGTCCTTGCCCGAATTCGATCCGAACAAGATCGACGCCGAGGGCCAGAAGCTGATGTTCAACCGCGTGACCAACCAGGTCTACGAACTGGGTTCGACCTTCAAGCCGCTCACCGTCGCCGCTGCCATCGACAGCGGTACGATCCGCGATCTTGGCCGCCAGTTCGATGCAACCCCGGTCAAGGTTGGGCGTTTCACCATTCGTGACAGTCACGAAATGGGTGCGACGCTGAACGCGGTGGAGACGCTGATCCATTCATCGAACACCACCACCGCTCGTATCGCCGACGAAGTGGGACCGGAGCGGATGCGCCAGTACATGATGGATCTCGGCATGAACGGTCGCCCGGAAATAGAGCTTCCCGCCAAGGGTTTCCCGCTCTGGCCGGGCGAGAAATGGGCGCGGCTCACCAATATGACGGTCGGTTTCGGCCACGGTATCGCGGTCACGCCGCTGCATCTCGCCAGTGCCTATGCGGCGATGGTCAACGGCGGGGTCTATCGCCCGGCAACGCTCAAGAAACTGGGCCCCGGCGCGGCGCCCAAGGGCCGCCGCGTGTTCAAGGCCTCGACCTCGAGCCGCATGCGCCAGATGATGCGCGCGATTTCGATCTACGGCACCGGCCGTAATGCCAACGCTCCTGGCTACCGCGTCGGCGGCAAGACGGGCTCTGCCGAAAAGCCGGGCGGCAAGGGCGGCTATCGCCGCACCGCGCTGGTTTCCACTTTTGCTGCGGCCTTCCCGATGGACCGCCCGCGCTATGTCGTGATTGCCATGCTCGACGAGCCCAAGGGTACGCTTGCCAGTTCCTACCAGCGCACCGCCGCCTGGAACGCTGCGCCCATCGTGGGCCGCCTCGTCCCGCGCATCGGCCCGCTGATCGGCGTGCGCCCCGACGACAAGCGCGACATCGACATTTCCGCCATTACCCCGCTCATTCCCGAGGCGCAAAATGAAGCTGAGTAAGATTTGCGCAGGCGCGGGCGTCGATTGCCCCGAGGGCGGCGACACCAATGTCACCGGTTTCGCCATCGACAACCGCAAGGTCGCGCCCGGCACCGTGTTCGGCGCATTCCAGGGCACGCAGGTCAACGGCGAAGATTTCATTCCCGCCGCGATCGAGGCTGGCGCAATCGCTGTAGTGGCGCGCAAGGAAGTCAAGGTCGACGGCGCGACCCACATCGCCACCGACACTCCGCGCAAATGCTTCGCTGAGATGGCCGCGCAGTTCTTCACTCCCGTGCCCGAGCACATCGTCGCGGTGACCGGTACCAACGGCAAAACCAGCTGCGTCGAGATGACCCGCCAGATCTGGCGCATGTCGGGCGAACGCGCGGCGAGCATCGGCACGCTGGGGGTCACCACACCCGATGAGAGCGTGTCGACCGGCCTCACCACGCCCGATATCGTCACCTTCCTCTCCAACATGAGCGGGCTGGCGCGCGAGGGCGTCACGCATGTCGCCTATGAGGCATCGAGCCACGGCCTTTCGCAATATCGCAACGAGGGGCTGCCGGTAATGGCGGCAGGCTTCACAAACTTCAGCCGCGATCACCTCGATTACCACGCGGACATGGAAGACTATTTCGCCGCCAAGATGCGCCTCTTCGACGAGGTCGTGTCGGACGGGGCGACGGCGGTTATCTGGATGGGAACGGGCGACAGCGGCTGGAACAAGCGCGTTGTCGAGCACGCGAGCAAGCGTGGTCTCAATGTCATGACCGTTGGCGAACAGGGCGAGCATATCCGCCTGACCCGCCGCGAACCGACGCAGCTCGGCCAGTCGCTAACCGTTGAGCACGAAGGGACCGAGCGCACCATCAACCTGCCGCTTATCGGTGCCTACCAGGTTTCGAACGCACTGGTCTCGGCAGGCCTTGCGCTTGCCACTGGGATCGATGCCAGCCGCGTGTGGGATGCCGTCGCGCGCCTCCAGCCGGTTCGCGGTCGCCTCGAACGCGCAGTCATCGCGCCTTCGGGTGCCCCGGTTTATATCGACTATGCCCACACGCCCGACGCGATCGAGGCCGCCATCGCTGCGCTGCGTCCGCATGTGACGGGCCGGCTCATCACCGTCTTCGGCGCGGGCGGCGACCGCGATCATGGCAAGCGCGCGCCCATGGGTGAAGCGGCCGCCAAGGCGAGCGACCTCGTCATCGTCACCGACGACAATCCGCGCGGCGAAGATCCTGCGGAAATCCGCCGCGCGGTGCTTGAAGGCGCGCCGCAAGCACGCGAAGTGGCGGGTCGTCGCGAAGCCATCCATGCGGCCATTGCCGAAGCGGGACGGGACGACATCGTCCTCGTCGCGGGCAAGGGCCACGAAACGGGTCAGATCATCGGATCGGGAGAAAACATGCGGGTCCATCCCTTCAACGACGTCGAGGTCGCACGCGAATGCGCGGCGGCCATCTCCAGAGGTGACGCATGAGCGCCGCCATCCTGCGCCATCCGGCCTATCTCGAATGGCCCGCCGACCCGCGCGACCGCCTGCCTCTAACCCTTTGGGACGCACAGAGCATTGCCGAGGCGGTCGGCGGGGAAGCGAGCTGCGACTTCCAGGTGGCAGGCGTCGAGATGGACAGCCGCGATGTCGTCAATGGCGACCTCTTCATTGCGCTGAAGGGCGAGGCGATGGACGGCCACCGCTTCCTCGACAAGGCCTTCGAAAACGGCGCGGCGGCGGCGATCGTGGATCGTCCGGTCGACTATCCGCATATCCTGGTTGCCGACACCACCGAGGCCCTGAAGGCGCTGGCCAAGGCTGCCCGCAGCCGGACCGAGGCAAGGATCATCGGCGTCACCGGTTCGGTCGGCAAGACAGGGGTGAAGGAAGCCATCTTCGCCAGTCTCGAACGCGCCAGCCGCGGCGCTGCGCACCGTTCTACGCGCAGCTACAACAATCACGTCGGCGTGCCGCTGAGCCTTGCGCGCATGCCCGCGCGCAGCCGCTTCGGCATCTTCGAGATGGGCATGAACAATGCCGGCGAAATCGAGGGGCTGACCACCCAGGTACGCCCGCATGTCGCCGTCATCACCACGATCGCGCCCGCGCATATCGAGAATCTCGGCTCGATGGAGGCCATTGCCGACGCCAAGGCGGAAATCTTCTCCGGGCTGGGGCCGGGCGGGATCGCGGTCATCCCCGCCGACAGCGAATATTTCGACAGGCTCAAGGACGCCGCAGACAAACTCGGCGCGAAAATCGTCAGCTTCGGCCGCGCGCCGCATTCCGATGTGCGCCTGCTCGATGCGATCCCGAGCGCCAATGGCGGCAGCCTCGTGACCTGCGAATTCGGCGTGCCGGGCGTCGACGGGGGGCGCCTGTGCTACACCGTTGCCGAGCCGGGCGATCACTGGGTCATCAATTCGCTTGCCGTGATGGCGGCAGTCCGTGCAGCCGGTGGTGATATGGCCGCGGCCGGTCTCGCGCTGGCCGAGATGGGCGGTTTGAAGGGTCGCGGTGCGCGCCACGGTATCGATGCGCCGGGCGGCAAGGCGCTGCTGATCGATGAGAGCTACAACGCCAATCCCGCCAGCATGCGCGCCACGCTGGCGCAGCTGGGCCAGACGCCGTCGAGCCGCCGCATAGCCGTGCTGGGTTCGATGAAGGAACTGGGCGACTTTGCCGACAAGTTCCACGGCCAGCTCTCGCAGCCGCTGATCAACGCCGATGTCGACTATGCGTTGCTGGTTGGCGACGAGATGCGCGCTCTTGCCCGCGAACTGGGGAAACCCGCCTTCAACTCGCTTGGCAAGCCGCTAGAGTGGGAGCATTGCTCGAATGCCGAGGAAGCCATCGCCAGGCTCGAGGAATTCGGGCTGATCGCCGGAGACGCCGTGCTGGTGAAGGGATCGAACTCGGTCGGGCTCGGCAAGCTCGTCGAACACTTTACCTAGGAGCCACAGCGGCCCAATGCTCTATCTCCTCGCCGAGTATTTCAATTTCGAAGGGCTGTTCAACCTCGTGCGCTACCAGACGGCGCGCGCGGGGGCGACGCTGCTGACGGCGCTGATCATCGGCCTGTTCATCGGTCCGCGCTTCATCGACATGCTGCGTGTGCGCCAGGGCAAGGGCCAGCCGATCCGCGAAGACGGGCCGCAGACCCACCTTGCCAAGGTCGGTACGCCGACGATGGGCGGGTTGATGATCCTCATCAGCCTCTTCCTTTCGCTGATGCTGTGGATGGACTTGCGCAATCCCTTCATCTGGGCCTGTCTTGCAGTGACCGGCGGCTTCGGTCTGATCGGTTTCCTCGACGATTACGACAAGGTCTCCAAGGCCAGCCACAAGGGTGTGTCGGGCAGGGTCCGCCTGCTGCTGGAATTCGCCGTTGCCGGCGTGGCGAGCTGGCTGATCGTCAGCCAGATCAACACCTTCGTCTACGTCCCCTTCGTCAACAATTTCGGCATCGAACTGGGGCCGCTCTACTACGTCTTCGCCGCGACCGTGATCGTGGGATCGGGCAATGCGGTGAACCTCACCGACGGGCTCGACGGACTTGCGACAATGCCGGTGATTATCGCTGCGGGTACCTTCGCGGTGATCGCCTATCTCGTGGGCCGCGTGGACTATTCGGAATATCTCGGCATTCCCTATGTCGAAGGCGCGGGCGAGCTGGCGATTTTCTGCGCGGCTATCATGGGCGCGGGGCTCGCCTTCCTGTGGTTCAACGCGCCGCCTGCCGCCGTCTTCATGGGCGATACCGGCTCGCTGGCACTGGGTGGCGCTCTGGGCGCGATTGCCGTGGCGACGCATCACGAGATCGTGCTGGCGATCGTCGGCGGGCTGTTCGTGTTCGAGGCGCTTTCGGTCATCATCCAGGTCTTTTGGTTCAAGCGCACGGGCCGGCGGGTCTTCCGCATGGCGCCCATCCACCACCATTTCGAGCAGCTCGGCTGGTCCGAGAGCAAGGTCGTGATCCGCTTCTGGATCGTCGCCATCGTGCTCGCACTCCTGGGGCTGGCAACGCTCAAGCTCAGATGATCACCTCGCCCGCCTGGAAGGACAAGAAATACGCGGTGCTCGGCCTCGCGCGGTCCGGCCGGGCGACGGTCGAGGCGCTTCTTGCCGCGGGCGCGGACGTGCTGGTGTGGGACGACCGCGAGGAAGCGCGCGAGCCATACAACGGTCGCTGCGCCATCGGCGATCCGCTGGAGGCGGACTTGGCGGGCTTTGCAGGCGTGGTCGTCAGCCCCGGCGTCCCGCTCAACACCCACCCGATCAAGCCGCATGCCGACAGCTTCGGCGTGCCTGTGATCGGCGACATCGAGCTGTTCGCACAGGCGCGCGAGAACCTGCCTCCGCACAAGGTCGTCGGCATCACCGGCACCAATGGCAAGTCGACCACCACCGCGCTGGTCCACCACATCCTCAAGACCGCAGCCGTGCCGACCACCATGGGCGGCAATATCGGCCTGCCGATCCTAGAGCAGGAGCCGCTGCCCGAAGGCGGGGTATATGTGCTGGAGCTCTCGAGCTACCAGATCGACCTGACCTTTTCGCTCGATTGCGATGTGGCGGTGCTGCTGAACATCACGCCGGACCATCTGGATCGGTATGATGGTGACATGAACGCTTACGCCGAGGCCAAGGCGCGGCTGTTCGACCTGCAATCCGAAGAACACACCAAGATATTCGCCGGCAATGACATCTACAGCGATGCGATCGCCGACACGCTCCGCGATGAAGCGGAGGAGCCAATCTTCGCCTACCCGCGCGCAACGGGATCGCCAGCCCTGTCTGGACCCCATAATGCACAAAACGCCAGCGCGGCGGCGCATGCTTGCGAAGCGTTGGGCGTTTCAGATGCGGACATTGAGCACGGGCTATCCTCGTATACGGGCCTCCCGCATCGTATGGAGCGTGTCTCCGAAATTTTCGGCGTCGCTTACGTCAACGACAGCAAGGGCACGAACACCGCCGCCTCTGCCCCCGCGCTGGCGGCGTTCGACAACATCCACTGGATACTCGGGGGGCTCGCCAAAGAGCCGGGGCTGGGTGAATGCGAGGCCGAACTCGGCCACGTCAAAGCCGCCTACACCATCGGCAAGGCCGGGCCGGACTTCGCCGCTCTGCTGGAGGGCCGCGTGCCAGTGGAGCAATGCGAAACGCTCGACCGCGCAGTGACCTCCGCAGCCGCAAAGGCTGAGGCAGGCGACACCGTCCTCCTCTCGCCCGCCTGCGCCAGCTTCGACCAGTACATCGACTTCGAAAAGCGCGGCGAGCATTTCCGTGAACTCGTGGAGGCCCAAAGGGAAAAAGCGCAGTGACTGCCATGCAGCCCTTCGTCCCCGGCGCCAAGCGTAAGCCTGCGCACATCCCGGGCGGCAAGCTATCGCGCTGGAGCCAGCTGAAAATCTGGTGGCGCGAGATCGATCGCGCGCTCCTTGGACTCGTGCTGTTCCTAATGGCGGGCGGCGCAATCGCGGTTGCGGCCGCGAGCCCGGCCAGTGCGGACCGGCTCTCGACCTCGTCCGAAACGCTCGACCCGCTCTACTTTTTCTACCGCCACCTCGGCTGGCAGGCAGTGGCGCTGTGCATCCTGTTCAGTGTCTCGATACTCAGCCGCGAGAATGCGCGGCGGCTTGGCGTCGTGATCGCCGCCGCGATGCTCGGTCTCCTGTTCCTCGTCCCCTTTATCGGGGTGGAGATCAACGGCGCGCGGCGCTGGATCGTGATCGGCATGCAGTTCCAGCCGTCCGAGTTTTTGAAGCCCGCCTTCGTGATCGTGGTCGCCTGGGTCCTGTCCTGGCGCATGCGCGATCCCAACTTGCCGGTCCTGTGGATCGTGACCGGGCTCACCGGCCTCATCGGCGCGCTGCTGATGATGCAGCCGAATTTCGGTGAAGCGATGCTGTTCGCGGGCGTGTGGGGCGTAATGATCCTGCTGGCAGGAATACCCTTGAAGCGGCTCGGCATCGTTATGGGCGGCGGGCTGTTTCTGCTGACAGCCACATACTTCCTATATGACAATGCCCGCCACCGTATCGACGGCTTCCTTGGCGGCGGCACGGCTTACGACCAGGTCGACCTTGCCAGCCGCACGCTGCTCGCCGGGGGCTGGACGGGCGCGGGTTATGGCCTCGGCCTTCGCAAGATGAGCCTGCCCGAAGCGCATACCGACTATATCTTCAGCGTCATCGGCGAGGAATTCGGCCTGATCGTCTGCGGTTTCGTGGTCCTGCTCTACCTCACCATCATATTGCGCGTGCTGATGCGGCTGGTGGACGAGGAGGATCTGTTCGCGCTGCTGGCGGGCACCGGGCTGGTCGCGCTCCTGGGTGGACAGGCCTTCATCAACATCCTCGTCAACCTCCAGCTATTCCCCTCGAAGGGGATGACGCTGCCGCTGATAAGCTATGGTGGTTCGTCGACCATGGCCATCGCGCTGACCGTGGGGCTGCTGATCGCCATCACACGGCGCAATCCCTATCTCAAAACCACCACGAGGGGACTTGGCGACCTGCTGGGCATCGGGCAGGGGGGCGCGATGAAGACGCCTGAGGCGCGCGTGACGCGCGAGATTCACCAGTGACCGGGTCGAGCCGCCACTACGTGCTGGCTGCCGGAGGGACCGGTGGCCACATCCTGCCCGCCTTCGCGCTGGCTGCCGAGCTCGAGAGGCGCGGTCACCATGTCGCGCTGATCACCGACGAACGCGGCGCGCAGATACCGGGCAAGCCCGACTTCATGCCCGCGCATATCCTGCCCGCAGGCCGCTTCGGCAAGAACCCGCTGCAATGGCTGAAGGGCGCCAAGGCCGTGTGGGAAGGACGCAGCATGGCCAGGCGCCTGTTCGACAGTTTCCAGCCGAGCGCGGTTGTCGGCTTCGGCGGCTATCCCTCGCTGCCTTCTATCCTCGCGAGCACATCGGCAAACATCCCGACCATCGTGCACGAGCAGAACGCCGTGCTGGGCCGCGTGAACCGGTTGTTTGCGGGGCGTGTGAACGCGATCGCGACGGCCTATCCCGACGTGCAGCGCCTCAAGCCTGCGCATAAGGGCAAGACCTATCTTGTCGGCAATCCGGTGCGCGCGAATGTGCTGGCGCTGCGCGACGAGCCTTTCCCGCCTTATGGCGAGGACGGGCTCCTGCGCGTGCTGGTGACGGGTGGCAGCCAGGGCGCGCGGGTCCTGTCCGAGGTCGTGCCCGATGGCCTTGCCATGCTCCCGCCCGCCATTCGCCAGCGCCTGCAGGTCACCCAGCAGTGCCGCCCCGAAGACCTCGACGCGGTGCGCGAGCGCTACCGCACGCATGGCATTCCGGCAGAACTGGCGACCTATTTCGAGGACATGCAGAGCCGCCTTGCCGATGCGCACCTCTTCATCGGCCGCGCCGGCGCCTCGACGATTGCCGAACTGACCGCGGTGGGCCGGCCTGCAATCCTCATCCCGCTGCCCATCGCGACCGACGATCACCAGGCCTTCAATGCACGCGAAATGGCCAAGGCGGGCGGGGCGCGGATGATCCGGCAGGAAAAGTTTGAGTCCAAGGAACTCGCCAAGCAGATCCGCGTGCTCGCCGACGATCCGCAGGCGCTCGCCAATGCTGCCCATGCCGCATGGAACTGCGGCCGCCCCAAGGCCGTAGAGGACCTTGCCGACCTCGTCGAAAGCTTCGGCGGGGCGGACATGATGGATGTTATCCGCGTGGGCGGAAATAATGCTCGCGGCGCCACTCAGGGCGTACCAGCGGGCCAGGGCGCGAAACGGGAGAGCGCAGAATGAAGGGCGTACCCACCGATATCGGTGTGATCCACTTCGTCGGCATCGGCGGTATCGGCATGTCGGGCATTGCCGAGGTGATGAACAACCTTGGCTACACGGTGCAGGGTTCGGACATCAACGAAAGCCCCACCGTGGAGCGCCTGCGCAAGCAGGGCATCTCGGTCCATATCGGGCACGAGAAGGAAAACGTCGAAGGTGCCGCGGTCGTCGTGACGTCGACCGCAGTCAAGCGCACCAATCCCGAAGTCGCCCACGCACTTGAAAACCGCATTCCCGTGGTGCGCCGCGCCGAAATGCTCGCCGAGCTCATGCGCCTCAAATCCACCATCGCGGTGGCCGGCACGCACGGCAAGACGACCACCACCAGCATGATCGCCAGCCTGCTCGACTGCGGCGATGTCGACCCCACCGTCATCAACGGCGGCATCATCGAGCAATACGGCTCGAACGCGCGGCTGGGCGATAGCGACTGGATGGTCGTCGAGGCCGACGAGAGCGACGGCAGCTTCCTGCGGCTGGACGGCACGATTGCGGTCGTCACCAATATCGATCCCGAACATCTCGACCATTACGGCGATTTCGACGGTGTGAAGGACGCCTTCGTCGAGTTCATCCACAACGTGCCCTTTTACGGCGCGGCAGTGCTTTGCATCGACCATCCCGAAGTGCAGGCGGTGATCGGCAAGGTCCGCGACCGCCGCGTGGTGACCTATGGCTTCAACCTCCAGGCCGATATCTGCGGCGTGAACGTCCAGCCGCACGAAGGCGGCAACCGCTTCGACGTGATCGTGCGCCAGCGCGGCGAGGAAGACCGGCGGATCGAGAACGTCTGCCTGCCCATGCCGGGCCGCCACAACGTCCAGAACGCGCTTGCCGCGATCGCCGTCGCCATCGAAATGGGTTGCCCCGACGAGGTGATCTGCAACGGCTTCTCCAGCTTCGGCGGCGTGCGCCGTCGCTTCACCAATGTCGGCAGTGTGGCAGGCGCCACCGTGATCGACGATTATGGCCACCACCCGGTCGAAATCCGCGCCGTGCTCTCCGCGGCGCGCGAGGCGGCGCGCAACCGCGTCATCGCCGTCATGCAGCCGCACCGCTATACCCGCCTGCGCGATCTGTTCGAGGATTTCCAGAGCAGCTTCAACGAGGCAGACCAGGTCTATGTCACGCCCGTTTACGCAGCAGGCGAGGACCCGATCGAGGGCGTGAACTCTGACACTCTGGTCGAGGGCCTCAAATCGCGCGGCCACCGCAATGCGGCGACCGTGAATGATCGGGACGATCTCGCGAAGTCCCTCGCCGGAGACATCGAGGAAGGCGACCTCATCGTCTGCCTCGGCGCAGGTGACATCACCAAGTGGGCCGCTGGCCTTGCCGATGCCATCGAGCAGGAGCGCGCCGCGTGAGTCCGCAGGAAAACGACGTCTGGAACTGGGATAGCGGAATGGCTCCCGATTGTTCGGTCGAAGGCAGCATCGAAGCGCCGATCGATACCCATGGCCTCAAGGGCAAGCTTACGCCCGATGCGCCGCTCGCCAAGCTGGTCTGGTTCAAGAGTGGCGGCAATGCCGACTGGCTGTTCGAGCCTGCCGACATGGAAGACCTCAAGGAATTCCTGCGCCGCCTCGACGGCGATTTGCCGGTGATGGCGCTGGGCCTCGGATCGAACATGATCGTGCGCGATGGCGGCGTGCCCGGCGTGGTGATCAAGCTGGGCAAGACCTTTGCCGATGTCTCTATCGACGACGAAAGCTGCGTGGTCGAATGCGGGGGCGGTGCGCATGGTATCCTCGTTGCAAGCGCGGCGCGCGATTGCGGCGTGGCCGGCCTCGAATTCATGCGCGGCATCCCCGGCACCGTCGGCGGCTTCGTACGCATGAACGGCGGTGCCTATGGGCGCGAGGTGAGCGACGTGCTGATCGATTGCGAGGTCGTCATGCCCGGCGGCCAGCTGATCATGCTGCCCGCATCGGACCTGCAATACAGCTATCGCCACTCTGCCCTCCCGGAAGGTGCAGTGGTCGTCTCCGCCCGTTTCCAGGGAGAGCCGGGCGATCCTGAAGCCATCGGCGCGAAGATGGATCAAATCGCCGAGGCGCGCGAGAACTCGCAGCCTTTGCGCACCAAGACGGGTGGTTCGACCTTCAAGAACCCTCCGGGGAAGAAGGCGTGGGAACTGGTCGATGCCGCCGGGTGTCGCGGCCTGAAAATGGGCGGCGCACAGGTGAGCGAGAAGCACACCAACTTCCTCCTCAATACGGGCGATGCCACCAGCGCCGATATCGAAGGGCTGGGAGAGGAAGTGAAACGCCGCGTCTACGAGAATTCGGGCGTCGAGCTCGAATGGGAAATACAACGTGTGGGGCGACCTTAAGGACCGATAATGACCGATCTCCCCAAACTCCCCGATGACATCCACATCGCCGTCCTGATGGGCGGCTGGGCCAACGAACGCCCCGTCAGCCTGATGTCGGGCGAAGGCGTCGCCAAGGCGCTGGAAGAGCGCGGCCACAAGGTCACGCGCATCGACATGGACCGCAACGTCGCCGCGCGCATCGCCGAGGCGAAGCCTGATGTCGTGTTCAACGCGCTCCACGGCGTTCCCGGCGAGGATGGCAGCGTACAGGGCATGCTCGACCTGATGGGCGTGCCCTATACGCATTCGGGCCTCGCTACTTCAGTCATCGCGATCGACAAGCAGCTGACCAAGCAGGCGCTCGTCCCGCACGGCATTCCGATGCCCGGCGGCCGGATCGTGAAAAGCGTCGATATTTTCGAGCGCGACCCGCTGCCGCGCCCCTATGTGCTCAAACCCGTCAACGAAGGCAGCTCGGTGGGCGTCGCCATCGTCACTGACGAGGGGAATTACGGCAATCCGATCAGCCGCGATGCCAAGGGCCCGTGGCAGGATTTCAAGGAATTGCTCGCCGAACCCTATATCAAGGGCCGCGAGATGACGTCTGCCGTGGTCGACTTCCCCGAAGGTTCGCGCGCGCTGGCGGTAACCGAACTGAAGCCCAAGAGCGGTTTCTACGATTTCGACGCCAAATATACCGACGGCATGACCGACCACGTCTGCCCCGCCGACATTCCCGAGCATATCCGCGACATGTGTCTCGAGATTGCGCTCAAGGCGCACAAGGTGCTCGGCTGTCGCGGCACCAGCCGGACCGACTTCCGCTGGGACGAGGAGCAGGGCGAGGACGGCCTTTTCGTGCTCGAAACCAACACCCAGCCGGGCATGACGCCGCTCAGCCTCGTGCCAGAGCAGGCGAAGCACGCAGGCATCGAATATGGCGAGCTGGTCGAAACCGTGATCGCTGCCGCGCTGCGTTACCATGAGGACAAGAGGCGCGATGGCTAAGGTCACCCGCAAGCCCACCGGCGTGCGCCGGTCTGCCGCGGCGCGCAGCCGCAGCCAGAAGGCGCGCGCGGCGAAGAAGCACACTTCGGGCCTGCTCGACCGCGCAATGGCGGCGCTGCCCTTTACCGAGGACCAGTGGCACAAGTTCTTCCTCGTCAGCATCCTGGCGATCGGCATGGTCATCGTGTGGAGCGTGGCAAAATATGCCGGCGTTCCCGAACTGGCGCAGGCCGAATTGGCGAAGTCGGCCGGTCGCGCCGGTTTCGAGGTCGAGCGCGTGCGCGTTACCGGTGTCGAGCGGATGAACGAACAGGTTGTCTACGAGCGCGTGCTCGGCGAGCAGGACCGCCCGATGCCGCTGGTCGAGGTCGGCGAAATCCGCGAGCGGCTGCTCGAACTCTCGTGGGTGAAGGATGCGCGTGTCTCGCGCCAACTGCCCGATTTGCTGCGCATCGATATCGTCGAGCGCGAACCGCATGCCGTGGTGCAAAAGGCCGACCGGCTGATCCTCGTCGATGCCGAGGGGCACGAGCTCGAGCCGATCTCGGCCACTGCGGCCAAGGACATGCTGCTGATTACCGGCCCCGGCGCGCAGAAACAGGTGGGTGAACTCGGCCGCCTGCTCGATGCCGCACCTGCCTTGAAGCCGCAGATCGCCGCTGCCGAATGGATCGGCAACCGCCGCTGGAACCTCACTTTCAAGACCGGCCAGATGCTCGCGCTGCCCGAAGGTGACCAGGGGCCTGCCGCGCTGGTGAAATTCGCCGAGATGGACGGTCGCAACCGGCTGATCGGCGGCAAGGCAATCGCCATCGACATGCGCGTGCCCGACCGCGCCTATCTCCGCTGCAAGGACGGGCCTTGCCCGCGAAGCATGCAGGCGGGGAGCGCGGAATAATGGCCAGTTCGCCCCACACGCCCATGCCCCGAATCGCCCGCGTCCATGCGGCGGTGAACATCGGGAGTTTCCGCGTTTCGGCCATGATCATGGGCCAGAGCGAAGACGGCGAGATGATCGTGCTCGGCTCCTCGCACCGCAAGGCAGAGGGCATCAAGCGCGGCTATGTCACCGATATGGCCGCAGCCACCCATGCCATTCGCACGGTGGTCGAGAAAGCCGAGGCCTCGGCGAACACCAGCGTCTCCAGCGTCTGGATCGGCTGTGCGGGCGCGGGCCTCTCCAGCAAGATTGCCAGCGTCGAAATCGCCATCGGCGGGCGGCGTATCGACGAGGACGACGTCGAACACCTGCTCTTCGCCGCGCGCGATCATATCCAGCCTGACGGGCGCATGGTCCTGCACGCACAGCCCGCCCACTACACACTCGATGGGGCGCATGGCGTGGCGAACCCCATCGGCCTCCATGCCGAGGCGCTGGGAGTCGATATCCATGTGACGCTCGCCGAGGGTGCGCCGGTGCGCAACCTCATCGAAGCGGTGCAGAGCGCGCATCTCGATGTCGAGGGCGTAGTCGCAAGCCCGCTGGCCGCTGCCTACGCCTGCCTCTCGCACGAAGAGCGCGATCTGGGTGTGGCGTTGGTCGAAATCGGCGCGCAGGTGACCAATGTTTCGGTCCACGCTGGCGGAATGCTGCTGGGCCTGCGCTCGATCCCGGTAGGCTCGAACGATATTACCGACGCCATCGCCAGCTCGCTCGGCATCAGGCGCGGGCAGGCGGAGCGGCTCAAATGCGTCGCCGGGTCGGCCATCGCAACGCCCAGCGATCACCGCGAGATGATCCCCGTCAATGCACCGGGCGAGGAAGCCAGCGGACGCCTTGCGCGAGGGGCGGACGAGCAGAACCGCATTCCTCGTGCGGAGCTCGTATCGGTGGTCACCGACCGGCTTGGCACGATGACGACCGAGATCAGCAAGGGCCTGAAAGCCATGGGCTTTTCCGGTGGAAACGGCGGGCAGGTCGTCCTCACCGGAGGCGGGGCGGAATTGCACGGTATCGCCGAATTCATGCAGGGCGCGCTCGGCCTCCCGGTCCGCCGGGGCAAGCCGCCCGCGCTGCGCGGCCTGCCCGAAGCGCACGCCACGCCGGGCTTTGCGACGCTTGCAGGCCTGTGCCTGTATGCCAGCGAAGACCCGGTCGATATCCGCACCATCGGCCCCTCCTACCAGCCGACCAAGCGCTATTCGGGGCTCGGCCTCGTCAATCGCGTTGTACAGGCGGTGCGCGAGTATTTCTGATACACCGCCCGAAACTAGCGCGAAATCACTGTAAAGCGCGGTGGATAACGCCATTTAACCTTTGCATGCGCGAATCGTCTTGTGCCAAAAGCGTGTGCAACACGGCCGCGGCCAAATTTCAGTCCCAAGGGAACGCCCAATGAGCATCAATATCGGACCCGCCTCCAGCGACGACATGCGCCCCAAGATCATGGTGGTCGGCGTCGGCGGGGCGGGCGGCAACGCGATTGCCAACATGATGGACGCCGAGATCGAGGGCGTCGATTTCATCGTCGCCAATACCGATGCGCAGGCGCTGGCGAGTTCCCCGGCCGAAAAGCGCATCCAGCTCGGGCCCGATATCACCGGCGGCCTTGGTGCAGGTGCACGGCCCGAAGTAGGCAAGGCAGCGGCCGAGGAGACGGTCGAGGATATCGAGGACGCGCTCGACGGCGTGAACATGTGCTTCATCGCTGCCGGCATGGGCGGCGGCACGGGTACGGGCGCTGCGCCGGTTATCGCCGAGGCCGCGCGCAAGAAGGGCGTGCTCACCGTAGGCGTGGTAACCAAGCCGTTCCTGTTCGAAGGCACGCGCCGCATGCGCAGCGCCGAAGCGGGCATCGAGGAATTGCAGAAGCATGTCGACACGCTGATCGTCATTCCCAACCAGAACCTGTTCCTGGTCGCCAAGGCGGACACTACCTTCAAGGAAGCTTTCGAGCTCGCCGACGAAGTGCTCCAGCAGGGCGTGCGCTCGATTACCGACCTGATGGTCATGCCGGGCCTCATCAACCTCGACTTCGCCGACGTGCGCAGCGTGATGAGCGAAATGGGCAAGGCGATGATGGGTACGGGTACGGCAGAAGGCGACAACCGCGCTCTCGAAGCTGCCGAACGCGCAATCGCAAACCCGCTGCTCGACGGTGTCAGCATGGCGGGCGCGAAGGGCGTGATCATCTCGATCATCGGCGGCGAGGACATGAAGCTGCTCGAAGTCGACGAGGCTGCGAACCACATCCGCGAGCTGGTCGACGAAGATGCGAACATCATCTGGGGCAGCGCCTTCAATCCCGATCTCGACGGCAAGATCCGCGTGTCGGTGGTCGCCACCGGTATCGAGCATGACGGCAGTGCCATGCCCGCGCAGCCGCGCAATTTCTCCATGGCCCCGCAGCGCGCCCCGCAGCGCCCCGTGCTCGACCTGCAGGAAAGCGAGCCCGAGGAAGAACCGTTCGAACTCAGCGAAGGCCTCTCGGCCGAGCCGGAACCGCAACCCGAGCCCGAGCCGGTCTACGAAGAACAGCCCGCCTACGAGCCGGAGCCCGAGCCCGAGCCGGTTTACGAGCCCGAGGTCGCCGAGCCTGCCTATGACGACAGCGAGGATGAAGAAGGCCCGCTGATGAACCCGGCAGGCCTCTCGCCGTCCACCGGCGGCAACGACTACGGTGACGAGGAAGAGGAAGATTACGACGACGTCGACGGCATCGTCGATCCGCTCGCCGGCCTGCGCCGCGCCGAAGCGGATGATGCCGATTTCGCCGACGATCACGGTGCGGTTCCTCCGCCTGCGGACGACAGCGGTTTCGAAGTAGGTGCTGCAGAAGGCGACGGCTTCGTCGACGATGCGGATGGCGGCGCCGCACCGCTCGACCTCTCCGAGGAATTCGACGAGCCGGTCGACCCGAATTACAATCCGCTGTCGCAAAAGCCGCAGCGCGGGCCCGCCATGGGTGGCGCCGGCACCGATGGTGCGGGTGCCGGCGGCGCGAGTGCTGGCGGAGCCGGAGCAGGCGGCGGTAGTGCCGGCGGTGGGGGCGGTGCCCCGGCCGGTGGCGGATCGCCTCAGGGCAGCACCCTGTTCGAGCGCATGGCGAACTTGTCGCGCGGCTCGAGCAGCGCAGTCGACGATGAGGACGAAGACGAGGATGATGATGAAGGCGGCAGCGGCGGCCTCAACATCCCGCGTTTCCTCGGCCGCCAGAACAACCAGTAAACCAAGGCAGGACCATCGCGCCTTCCCGCGCGTTGGTCGGGTGAGATGGCAATACGAAACGCCAGACGCTGGGCAACCTCGGCCGCACTAGCCGCATTGGCGGTTGGAGCGGGCGGCCTGCGCGCACAGGAAGTCGTCCAGGCCCTGCCGCCCCCCGGTTCTGCTGAGCTGAGCGCAGCGCTCCAGCGGCTCGCCTATGATGGCAATAATGTCTCGGCTTTGCTCGATGCAGGCGACGCGGCGCTGAAGCTGGGCGACGTCCCGGCTGCCATCGGCTTTTTCGGCCGGGCGCAGGCGATTACTCCCAGCAATCCGCGTATTTCGCTGGGGCTGGGGCGCGCCTATACGCTCTCGCGCCGTCCGGTAGAGGCGCTTAGGCTTTTCGCGGAGGCGGAACGAGGCGGTATTCCGCTGCGGACCATGGCTGCCGAACGGGCGCTCGCCTTCGATCTCGTCGGCGATTCCAAGAGCGCACAGGAGCTTTACCGCCTCGCGCTTTCGGCTGGAGATAATCCGACCGTCCGCCGCAATCTGGCGTTGAGCCACGCGATTTCGGGCGACAAGTCAGGGTTCGAAGCCGCGCTCCTGCCGCTGCTGCAGCAGGGCGATAACGCCGCCTTCCGCACCCGCGCATTCGGACTGGCGATCCTTGGCGAGACCGAGGCCGCGGTAAAGATCGCGCGCGACATGATGCCCGGCCCTGCCGCCGCGCAGATCGAGCCCTATCTACGCTACATGACGCAGCTGACCCCGGCCCAACAGGCTGCGGCTGGCGCGCTCGGCGTTTTCCCGCGTACCGCTGCCATCGGGCAGGACGATGCGCAGATTGCCGCCTATTCGCCTTCGAACAGCGGCAGGGCTGCTTCGGTAGACGCCTCACTGACGCCGACCGGTCCCCAGCTTGGCTCGCAGCGGGAAAGCCGCGCGGATACGCGGAGCCGGGACAATCGCCAGGCCCGCCGCGAGCGGCGCCAGGAAGCGCAGCAGGCGACCCGGAATGCGCCTGCGCCGACCCGTCAGGCTTCTGCCGAACTGCCAGCTGTCAGTCGCAGTGCCGAGCTTCCGCCCGTCAGCCGGGAGCCGGCCACGCAACCCGTCGACATGGGCGCGCAACCATCGCGGCCCGTCGCGGTGACCTCACCGCCACCGCCTCCGCCCCCGCCACCACCACCACCTCCGCGGCCCGACCTCGAAGAGGCCTTTGCCGGTTTCAATCTCGCCAATTCCGGCTCGACAGCACCACGAGCAGGAGCGGTCGACATCACTGCCATCAATGTCCCGCGCGAACGCGAGGAGCCGGCCGCTCCGGTCCATCCGCCGCGCCACTGGGTCCAGCTGGCCACCGGCAAGGATATCTCCGCCCTCGGCTTCGACTGGCGCCGCATAACGCGCGGCGCGGGCGGAGAGCTTGCTGGCAAGGACGCCTTCACCGCTCCCTGGGGCGAAGCAAACCGCCTTCTTGCAGGGCCTTACGAGAGCGCGGGTGACGCGCGCGAGGTCGTGAACCGTCTCAAGGCGATCGGCGTCGACAGCTTTCCCTTCTCGAGCGCAGCGGGCGAGGAGATCTTCGCCCTGGCAGGCGCGCCGACTGCGCCCAAAGGTCCGCCACCGCCACCCGCGCATCCCTCGCGCCACTGGGTGCAGGTCGCGACCGGACAGGACCGCAAGGCGCTCGGTTTCGACTGGCGGCGCATATCGCGCGGTGCCGAGGGCGAACTCACCGGCAAGGGTCCCTTCGTGGTGAAATGGGGGGCGGCCAACCGCCTCCTCGCCGGTCCCTATGATTCGGCGCAGGCTGCGCGCGAGGCGGTCAACAGGCTGAAAGCTATGGGGATCGACAGCTTCACCTTCACCAGCGAAGACGGCGAAGCGATCGACAAGCTCGATTGAGCGCGCCGCCCCCGCTATCCGTATCGGGCAGCTTGTTCACAGGGTTTGCACAAGCGCTTTCGTTTCTCCCCAGCACCGTCGCCCGGCCCGATTGCCAAGTGCCGTGGGCCTTCTGCACATGGGACGCATGGCTTGGACGGGAAACCCATGATGCGCGCCGGAGAACAGCGATACGAGGTCGAGGAGGACGCAGCGCCGCTCGACATGCTGCTGGCCCTCTTCGAAGCTCGCGGCTGGCCGTGCGAAACCTCTGCCGACGAGATATGCGGCGAAATCCAGGGCAGTTGGGCGAAATACCAGCTGCGCGGGATCTGGCGCCCCGAGGACCGCGTCCTGCAGATCCTTTGCCTGCCGGACGTCCGTATCGGGAGCGAGAAGATGGGCGCAGCGTACGAACTCGTCGCGCTGGCCAACGAGCAGATGTGGCTCGGCCATTTCGACATCTGGTCGAACGGCGGCGTGCTGCTTTATCGCAACGGCACCCTGCTCGGCAGCGAGGGGCTCATCAGCCTCGACCAGGCGCAATCGCTGGTCGAGATCGCGGTCGAGGAATGCGACCGCTTTTATCCTGCCTTCCAGTTCGTGCTGTGGGGCGACAAGGCCCCGCGCGATGCGCTTAAGGCCGCGATGGTCGATGCCGCCGGGGAAGCCTGACGCAAATCCTTGATTTCGCGTTAGCCATAACCCTTCCGGTTTCGCTTGAAATAAGCCGCTAATCACCCGATATTGACCACAGAAGCGAAGGCCCGGGTTCGCCCTCGCACAATGGAGAATTGACTACCATGGCCGATTTCAACGAAACCGACCGCCGTGTGGACATGACGTCTGTGCCGCGCGCTGGTGACGCGGCTACCCGCGGGACCACGTTCGACGCAGGCCTGCGCAAGCACATGCTGTCGATCTACAACATGATGGCATCGGGCGTGCTGCTCACCGGCATCGTTGCGCTGCTGTTCGTCGGTACGCCGCTGTTCGAAGCCGCCTATAACGTCGTCCAGACGCCGTATGGCAACGCCGTGCAGCCGAGCATGCTGGGCTGGATCATCTCGCTTTCGCCGCTGGCCTTTATCCTCGTGCTGAGCTTCGGGGGCGTGCAGCGCTTCTCGAAAACGACGCTGCAGGTGATGTTCTGGTCCTTCGCGGTGCTGTTCGGCCTGTCGATGTCGACCATCTTCATGACCTACACCGGCGAATCCATTGCCTCGGCCTTCTTCGCATCGGCCGCGGCCTTCGCAGGGCTGAGCCTCTTCGGCTACACGACCAAGAAGAACCTTTCGGGCTGGGGAAGCTTCCTCGTCATGGGCCTCGTGGGGATCATCGTTGCGATGCTGCTCAACGCATTCTTCTTCCAGTCGGGCGCCATGGGCCTCGTGATCAACATCCTCGGCGTGCTGATCTTCGCAGGTTTCACGGCTTACGACACGCAGCGCCTCAAGAACGAATACTCGTTCGTGCGCGGTACGGAATATGCGGGCAAAGCAGTCGTGATGGGCGCATTCAGCCTCTATCTCGACTTCATCAACCTCTTCATGTTCCTCCTGCAGTTCCTCGGCAACCGCGAGTAAGCCTCGCCCCTGCCGACCGCATTTGCAGGTCAGTTAAACGTGCCCGGGGCGAAACTCTCGCCCCGGGCATTTTCTTTGTCCGGTCAACGCGCTAGGACTGGCTCCGCTTCATGTCCCGTCAATGAACGGCGCGCGACAATGAGAGCCAAGAATTGAGGAGGGTCGGCGCATCGTGAGCCGCACAACGAAACAAGCCATTCGCATTTTCGCAGTCACTGCCGGTCTCGTGGCCGCTGCCGCCTGCACTACCGCTCCGCCGCCTCCGCCTCCACCTCCACCGCCGCCCCCTCCGCCGCCGGTCGTAATCCCGCCCCGGCCCACGCCGCCGATGGGCGCGACGACCAGCATGACCATCCCGATGGTCGCTGCAACCGGCGTGCGCCAGACGGTCAACGCCAATCTCACGCCTGCGCAGACGACCTGGAACCTGCGTTCTGCACTGAACGTCGCCGCGCTCAACTGCCTCGACATGAAGTACACCGGGCTGGTCGATAATTACGGCGCCTTCCTGAAGCGCAACGCCAAGGAGCTTTCGGCCACCAACCGCGCGCTGCAGAGCGAGTTTCGCCAGCGTTACGGCGCGACCTTTCGCGACGTGCAGGACAGCTACATGACTCAGGTCTACAACTACTTCGCGCTCCCGCCCGCGAAGACCGAATTCTGCGATGTGTCCTTCGCGATCAGCCAGGAAGTAAACCAGATCGCGCCGAGCGATCTCGACACTTTCGCTGCCGTCGCATTGCCGCGCATCGAGAGCGTTTTCGAAGACTTCTTCCGCGCCTACGAGCAATATCGCGTCGATTTGCGAGCCTGGGACTCGCAATATGGCCCGCCCACCGTCACCACCACGGTGCAGGGTTATACCAATCCGCTCGATCCTTCGGTCGATGTCGCGCCCGGCGAGACGCTGGTGAATTCCATGCCCGCCACGGCTCCGGTCACCGTAGCGGGTGAAGTCTCGGCACCCGTCGACATACCGCCGGCCACCGGACAGACCCCTGTGGTGATCGCTACCGACCAGACCGACGCCAATGGCGAACCGGTGGTAACTCTGCCTACCGAAGGCCCGATTTTCCAGTCGGGCGAGGTCGTACAGGGCGAAACGCCGGTCGGCGGGGACATTACCACCGAACCGGAAGACGACACACCGGTCCCCTGAGGCCCTGCCTCAGGCCGGCTTGTAATCGGGAAAGTTGAGCGCGCAGGCATCGAGCATTGCGCGCGTCGCATCGCGGTCCGCAGCCCTGATGCCTTGCGGCAGCGGCTGGAGCTTTTCCGGCCCCGGAAAGCTGCCATAGCCTGCGAAAAGGCAATGCCAACTCATGGCCGGATAGGCGGGGTGCGTGCCGTTGATCGCGCGGTTCGCTTCCGCCAGGTCGCGGTGGGTGAACCAGGCGGTCATCATGTCCTTCAAGCCAGCAGGAAGTGACTGGTTGGCTGCATTCTCGCGCCAGTAGTCGGTGTCGCCGCGCTGGTTGAGCCGGTAATGGCCCACGATGTAATCGCGGATCCCGTCATACCGCTCGGCAATCCGGCGGTTGAAGGTATCGCGGTGCTGCCCGGTGAACCCGCCCGCCTCGAAGGCTTCCGCGAAATCCGTCGCCGTATGAATGACGATATGGAGCGCGGTCGCCTCGAGCGGCTCGATGAAACCCTGCGACAGGCCCGTCGCCAGGCAATTTCGGTTCCAGCTGTTTTCGATCCGGCCGACTTTCATCGACAGAAACCGGGCCTGTGTCTCCTCGCCCTCCATGCCGATGGCCGAGCGTAGTTCCCGCTCGGCCTCCTCGTCGGAGATGTGGCGCGAGGAATAGACATAGCCATTGCCAACCCGCGTCGTGAGCGGGATCGACCAGCGCCAGCCGGCACGCATGGCGATTGCATCGGTCTGCGGGCGCGGCGTTTGTCTGTGGGGCGTCGGCATCACGACCGCCCGGTCGTTGAACAGATTGTCGCCGAAGGGGAGGAACTTGGCACCCATTTTCTGTTGCGCAAGGATGGAAGCGAAGCCCGAACAGTCGACAAACAGGTCGCCCTCGATCCGCACCCCGTCTTCGCCCAGCAAGGCGGCGATATCGCCCTCGTCGGTCAGCTCCGCATGGAGGATCTTGAGCGGCAAATGTTCGACGCCGCGCGCAACCGCCCACTCGCGCAGGAAGCCGCCCAGCTTGTGCGCGTCGAAATGATAGCCGTAGCTGGGAGCGAACGGGAAATTCTCGCCCGCATGGGGCGATTTGCCGGCCCGGGCGAGGGTCGCCGCCAGGAACCAGTCGTCGGGGTGTGCCGGAACATCGCCCCCGCGCCGCCGCAGCGCACAATTATGCGCGAATCCGGGCTCGGTATGTAGGTCGACGGGACCGGGGAAGGGGTGGAAATAGCTTTCGAAGCCAGCAACCTTGCTCCATCCGGTAAAGCGGATGCCGAGCTTGTAGGTGGCATCGCAGGCCGCCATCCATTCGGCCTCGTCGATGCCGAGCTGGTCGAAGAAGGCTTTCAGCTGCGGGGTGGAGCCTTCGCCCACGCCGATGATGCCGATGGCGGGGCTCTCCACCACCGTCACCTTGCCGCCGAGATCACCCCACCGCTGGTGGAAAAGGCAGGCGGTCATCCAGCCGGCGCTGCCGCCGCCCAGGACGACTACATGGGGCGGGGCAGCCTCGCTCATTTCTCGCGCCAGAGCCACGTGAGCATTTCGGGCATGCGCTCACGCCAGAAATTCTCGTCATGCTCCGCACCGTCATAGACGCGGGCGGTGAAGTCCTCGCCCTCGCGCCAGCCGCGCTGCGCGAAGTCTTCGGCCAGCATGATCTGCCAGGGGCCGTAATAGCTGTCGAGCAGCTCGGCCCCGTGGTCCATCCAGATCCGCCTGCCGTTCGGATTGCCGAGATGCCCATCAAGATAGGTGTCCCACAGCCAGGCGATCTGTTCGTCGTGCTGCGGTGCCATCTGCGGGTCTGCCATGGCGAGATGCGCGCTGACGCATCCGGCGCGGCCGAATACCTCGGGTCGCTCGATGATCGAATAGCAGGACATCACCCCGCCCATGCTCGCGCCGACGATGGTGCGGTTCTCCGCACCCGTTCGGGCGCGGTAATCGCGCTCCATCTGCGGGATCAGCGTGTCAGCAACCCAGCCCAGCTGGCGCTCGGATGCGATGGGGCCGCCCGCCATGTCGGACACGCTCCTGGCCACCATGCCCTTCGCATTCTCGGCAAATTGCGGGACGTAGCTGCGGTAGCGATCCTTGCCCGAAGGAGACCAGATGCCGACCACGATATGCGGCTCGGCCTCTCCGCGTGCGACCATGCCCTTGAGCACGTCCTGCACCATCCACGCCTTGTTGTACTGCGTTTGCGAGGGGTCGAGCAGGTTCTGCCCGTCCCACATGTAGAGCACGGGGAAACGGCGATCGGATTGCGCATCATATTCGGGCGGCAGCCAGATCGTCACGCGCTGCGTAGGCAGGCCGTCCACCTCGATCGCCTCGATTTCCACCGTCCGCCCGCTTTCCGCAGGCGTGGGCAGGGTGCAACCGATCACCCCCAGCAGGAGTGCGGCAGAGGCGAGGGAGCGGATCACCCTTGCGGTACGAATTCGATCGCGAAGCCGCCGGCAGGCGCAATGCGCAGGTCCAGCGTCTGGTCGGCAGTAACCGTCTTTTTCTCGACTTCCATCGCATGGCGGTCTGCGCCAAGGCCATTGGCGCTCGCCCCGTCGCGCCAGATCGTGGCCGAATAGGTCTTGCCCGGGTCGAGGAAATACAGCGGCACGCTGACATTGCGCTCCTGCTCGTCGGTCACTGCGCCGACGTAGAAATTGAGCGAGTTCCGGTCACGGCGGGCGATCACGGCATATTCACCGACCTTGCCGTCGATGAGCATGCTTTCGGCCCAGTCTGCCGGAACGCGTTTCACGAAATCGAGCGCGCGCGGATATTTGACGAGGTTTTCGGGCAGGTCGGCGACCATCTGGATGGGCGAATAGATGGTCACGTAGAACGCCAGCTGCCGCGCGAGCGTGCTGGGAAGGTCGGGCGCGGTCGCGCCGCGACCCTCGAGCGAGAACACGCCCGGAGTGTAGTCCATCGGGCCAGACAGCATGCGAGTGAAGATCAGTTCAGGTACATGGCCGGGATCGTTCTTCGGCACGGCCCATGCATCATATTCCGCCCCGCGTGCACCTTCGCGGCTGACCCAGTTGGGATAGGTGCGGCGAAGGCCGGTGTCCTTGATGGGTTCGTGAGGGTTCACTGCGATACCGTGCTCGGCCGCTTCCTTGACCACCTTGAGGTGGTGGCGGACCATCTCCTGCCCGTCGTGCCACACGAAGGTCTCGCCCATGCCGCCTTCGCCAGCGGGCGCAATGATGCCGCCCGCATCGGCGACATAGCCGCTCTTGACTGCATCGATGCCGAGGCTTTCGTAAAAGGCCATCGCGTCTTCGAGCTGTTCCTCATAGACCTTGATGTTGCCGCCGGTTTCATGGTGTCCGATGATGCGGACGCCTTTTTCCATGCCGTAACGCGAAACTTCGGCGATATCGAAATCGGGATAGGCCTCGGTGAAGCTGAAATCGCGGCCATTGCCGAACCACGCGCCGTCCCAGCCCACGTTCCATCCTTCGATCAACACGCCGCGGAACCCGTGCTCCGCAGCGAAATCGATGTATTTCTTGGCGTTTTCGGTGGTGGCGCCATGCTTCTCGCCGCTGGCCCAGCTCTCGATATCGAGATGCATACCCCACCAGATGCCGATGTATTTGTGCGGAGTGAAAAAGCCAACGTCGCCGAGCTTGTTGGGTTCGTTGAGGTTCAGCGTGATGTCGCTCTCGAACAGCCCCTTGGCGTTGGAAGAGATGAGGATCGTGCGCCAGGGCGTGTTGAACGCGCCTTCGCGAATGACCTTGGGCCCGCGCGGTGATGGGGCCAGTTGCGCGCGCAGGCGGGTGCCGTCCATCCGCTTGAGCCACATGCCCGAATAATCGACCAACGCCGCCTCATGGAAGGAGAGGTGCGTGCCGTTGTCCATCACCATGGTCACAGGCGTGTGGACGGTCGACAGCGCGCTGATCGGTGTCTTGGCGTAAAGATATTCGTACCGGTTCCAGTCGCCCGCAGGGATCGACCAGGCAGTGCCGTCGCCCGCAATGTTGAACTCGGTCAGTTCTTCGGCGATCCGATAGACCGGCTGGTTCACATTGTCGGCGAATTCGGTGCGGAACCCGATGCCGTCGTCGAACACGCGCATGCGGACGGTGATCTGGCGCGCGGCCTGATCCTTCTGGCGGAAGGTCAGCGCCAGTTCGTTATGGACGTCGTTGACCCACTGCTGCTCGCCCCAGGGCTGTTCCCAAGTCGAATTGTGCGCTTCCTCGCGGAAGTTCACGACCTCGAAATTGCGGCGCATCGGGTCGGCATCGGTGAAATTGAAGCCGATGGTCGATTTCGCGATGATCGGCACGCCGTCGCGGCTGACCTCGTAAAAGGGAATGCCTTCGCCATCGGCATCGAGCGTGACCTTGATGCGGCCGTCGGGCGAGGACACGGTCTCGGCCTGTGCGGCGGACAGGGGAAGGAGGGCGGCGCTCAGGAAAAGAGCTAGGCGGTTCATGCGGATATCTCCGTTATGATTGCGGCATGTGCCGGCAATTCGCGGTGGCTCGCGCCATTGATAGCCATCAGCACCTCGCCTTGGCAATCACTGCAGGCGATCGGTGCGCTGCCAAGATTGAAGCGGCATTCGATGCGCTGCGCGCCGGCTTCGCGCACGATAACGAGCAGGTCGCCCTCGGCGCGGCATTCGGCGACCTTGCCGTGATGCAGCGCGGGATGGGCCTTGCGCAGCGCAATCGCCTCGCGGGTGAAGTGGAGAAGCGAGTTTTTGTCGGCCTCCTGCGCTTCGACGGTGCGGGCGCGGTTGTCCTCGCCCACCGGGAGCCATGGATCGGTGCTGCCGAAGCCGGCGCAGGCGCTGGCATTCCACGGCATGGGCGTGCGCGCACCATCGCGGCTCAGCGTCAGCGGCCAGTTGGCGATGGCTTCGGGGTCCTGCAGTTGCTCGAAGGGGATATCGACCTGCGTGAGGCCCAGTTCCTCGCCGTAATAGATGATGGCGTTGCCGCGCAGGCACATCAGCAGCAGCGTCTTCAACCGGGCAAAGTCGTCGCGCTCTTCGGGCGTGCACCAGCGGCTGAGCGCGCGCGGTGCATCGTGGTTCTCGAAGGCCCAGCTCGGCCAACCGAGGCGCTCTTCATCGGGCCATTCCGCCAGCGAGGCGCAGACCAGTTCGGGGCGCAGCTTGTCCGCATAGAGGAAGTTGAAGCTGTAGGCGGAGTTGAGGTGCGTTTCGCCATCGGTGAACAGCCGCATCTCGCGCACCGCATCGTCGCCGCCGACCTCGGCCACGGTGAAGATGCCGTCGAATTCGTCGGTCAGCGAGCGGATGCGCTCGATGAAGGCGGGGATGTCCGAATGGCTCTGGTTATACTGCTTGAGCTGGAAATCGAACGGGCGCGTGCGCGGCTTACCATTCTCCGGAGCGGGCGGGTTATCGCGCAGCTGCGGGTCATGCATGGCAAAATTGAGCGCATCGATGCGGAAACCGTCCACCCCGCGCTCGAGCCAGAAGCGCATCACGCCCAGCACCGCATCCTGAGCATCCTTGTTGTGAAGGTTCAGCTGCGGCTGGCTGGCGAGGAAATTGTGCAGGTAATATTGCCCGCGCCGCGCGTCCCAGGTCCATGCCGGACCGCCGAACACCGATTGCCAGTTCGACGGCGGCGAACCATCGGGCTTGGCGTCGGCCCAGACGTACCAGTCGGCTTTCGGGTTGTCGCGGCTCGAACGGCTCTCGTTGAACCAATTGTGCTCGTCGGAAGTGTGCGAATAGACCTGGTCGATCAGCACTTTGAGCCCAAGTTCATGCGCGCGGGCCACCAAGGCGTCGAAATCGTCGAGATTGCCGAAGATGGGATCGACGGCGCGATAGTCGGAAACGTCGTAGCCGAAGTCCTTCATCGGCGACTTGAAGAAGGGCGAAACCCAGATCGCATCCACGCCAAGGTTGGCAATATGCGGCAGCCGCCGGGTAATGCCCGGCAGATCGCCGATCCCGTCGCCATTGGCATCCATGAAGCTACGCGGGTAGATCTGGTAGATCGTCGCGCCCTTCCACCAGGGAAGCGCCTCGCTGGCCGCTACTTCGGCTTTCAAATCGGTTTTCACGTTCATTCTGCGACCTCGGAAACCCGGCATACGGCCCAGCCGAATGCGGGAAGGGTGAAAGCGGCGCTGCCAGGAGCGCTGACGGCGGCCGGGCAACTGCCAGCAAGCGTTTCGAAGCTGCGCGCGTCGTATCCCACCGTGATATTCGCGGATTTCGCCGAACCAGTGGTGTTGAAGACGAGCAGGTATTCGCGCCCCGTGTCGGGCTCGAAACGGCTGGCAGCGAAGATGCCCGCATCCTCTTCGTAATGGCGCACTACCTGCTTCCCACGCGACAGGGCAGGGTGCGCGCGGCGGACGGCGGAAAATTCGGCAATCAGGCGGTAGAGCGGATGCGCGCGGTCGAAATTGCTCGCCGTGGTTGTCGCATCGGTCCCGATGAGGTCGTTGTCATTGTAGCTCTCCGTGCGGCTCGGGAACATGTCCTCGCGCGCTGCCTGGTCGTTGCCGTCGCCGACGAAGCCCTGCTCGTCGCCATAATAGATCACCGGGGAGCCGCGCAGCGTCAGCAGCATTGCATGGGCGAGCTTCGTGCGCGCGAGCATTTCGTCTGCGCCGATGTCTTCATTGTCCCAGCGCAGCATGGTGGTGAAGCGGCCCATATCGTGATTGCCGAGGAAGGTCGGCATGCCGAGCGCGGCTTCCTCGCCTCCTTCGTAGAGCACGTCGCCGTCGAACAGTTCGTTGAGGATGAAAGTCCCCTTGCCCTGGCTCACGACCTCGCGGATGCCCTGCTGGAACGCAAAGTCGAGCACGGCAGGAAAGCCGTCGCGGCGGGTGTATTGCGCGATATAGCCATTGTCGTGATCGTCGCGGTAGACTTCGCCGAAGATGTGGAAGTTCGGAATGCCGCTTGCGCGCGCGGTTTCAAGCATGGCGGGAACGAATTCCTGCCAGAACTCCGGATTTACATGGCGCGCGGTGTCGACGCGAAATCCGTCGATACCGGTATCGCGGATCCAGCCGGTGTAGATATCGATCATTCCTTTGACGACGCGCGGATGCTCGGTGAAGAGATCGTCCAGCCCCACGAAATCGCCCTGGCGGCTGCTTTCGCCCGAGAAGGTCGTGTCGCCGCGATTGTGGTAGTAGATCGGGTCGTTGAGCCAGGCAGGCACCTTGATGTCCGCTTCGCTCTTCAGGGTCGTCGGCGTGTAGGCATAGGACGGGTCGACCAGCTTGGCGAAATTGTCTGCGCTGCGGTCCTCGTCGCCCATGAAGCCGGGATTGATGGCCGGGCCATCCACTCCGCCGCGCCGTGAATAGGGGAAGTCGCCCTTGCTGCGGTAAACGTAACCCGTTTCGTCGCCTTCCAGATATCGGATGACGTCGGCGGTATGGTTGGTGATGATGTCCATGTAGACCTTCATCCCGCGCGCGTGCGCCGCGTCGACGAAGGCCTTGAATTCCTCGCGCGTACCGAAATGGCCATCGGGACGGGTGAAGTCGGTCACCCAGTACCCGTGATAACCCGCACTCTCGTCGCCTGCGGGGCCCTGCACCGGCTTGTTCTGGAAGATCGGTGCGAACCAGATGGCCGTAATGCCGAGACCTTCGAGGTAATCGAGGCGCTGGGTAAGGCCTGCAAGGTCGCCGCCATGGAAGAAGCCCTTGTGCGTGGGGTCGAAACCGGTTGCCAGGCGATCGCCCGTGAAATCCCCGAGGTCGTTCGAGGTGTCGCCATTCTCGAAGCGGTCCGGCAGGACGAAATAGACCACTTCCTCGCTCGGTGCACGATCGCGGAACGTCCGGTCCTGACCATATTGCGGTGCGGGCGTCTGCGCGGTGGCGCAGGCCGAGAGACCGAGGGCGAGAAGGGGCAGGATAGGGCTTTTCATCATGTTCTCTCCGCTACCCGGCCCACAAAACCGGTCAGGAATTGGCGATGTGTCGGAAGCGAGCCTGCAATCATGCTCGCCTGCTTTTCGATTGCGCCAAGGAAGGGGCCGATATCTTTGGCTGGGACGTTGTCGGCCAGCGGCGACCAGCTACGCGGCTCGATGCCCTGGCCCAGCATGACCTGGCCCCAGCTTTCATCGAGGAAGAGCTCTTCGTCCTCGCGCACGATCTGGCCCGAATTTTCGAACATCTCGATTTTCTCGGCGAGCGTATCGGGCGGCGTGATGGCGCGGCAATGGTCCCAAAAGGGATCGCCTTCGCGCTCGTTGGCGATGTAGTGCAGCACCAGGAAATCGCGGATGCGCTCCCACTCGATTTGCGACTGCCGGTTGAAGACCTCGCGGGCTTTGGCGCCGCCCTTCAGGTCGCCGGGCAACAGGGTGAGAAGACGCGCAACGCCCGACTGGACAAGGTGGATCGAGGTCGATTCCAGCGGCTCCATGAAACCGGCGGCAAGTCCCAGCGCGACGCAATTGTGCGACCAGAATTCCTTGCGGTGGCCCGTGCGAAAGCGGATCGGGCGCGGATCGCCGAGCGGCTTCGTCTCGAGGCTCGCGAGCAACAGGTCCGTCGCTTCGCCCACATCCATGAAGGAGGAGCAGAAGACGTGGCCATTGCCCGTCCGATGCTGCAGCGGAATGCGCCATTGCCAACCTGCGGGGCGCGCCAAGGACTGCGTATAGGGGCGCAGGTGATCGCCCGCTTCGGTCGGTACGGCCAGCGCCGTGTCACAGGGGAGATATTCGCTCCAGTCGACGAAGGACACACCGAGCGTCTTGCCGAGTGCGAGACTCGCAAAACCGGTGCAATCGATGAACAGGTCCGCAGCCAAGGCGGTGCCGTTTTCCAGCGTCATCAATGTGATGTCGCCGGTCTCTCCATCGCGCTCGAATGCGGCGATCTTGCCTTCGACACGCTTCACGCCGCGCTTTTCCGAGTAGCTGCGCAGAAGCTTGGCGAGCAGGCTCGCGTCGAAATGGTAGGCGTATCCGAGATCGGCCACGTTTTTCAGCGGGGCGAGCGTAAAGCGCTGTTCGCGCGCGGCGACGACGTTGAGGCCATAAGAGCCGAAATCTTTCGCCACGCCGAGGCCGCGTCCGCGGAGCCAGAGCTGGCGGAAAGGGATGAGCCCGACCGTCCGTCCGGTCGCGCCGAAACTGTGGATATAGCTGTGGCCTACACGCAGCCAGTCGACGAACTCGATGCCAAGCTTGAAGCTGGCATTGGTCGCGCGCATGAATTCGGCTTGGTCCAGGCCAAGCCCCTGGATGAGATTATGGATTTGCGGAATGGTCGCTTCGCCCACGCCGACCGTCCCGATCGCATCGGATTCGACCAGCGTGATCTCCGCCGTGTCACCCAGGAAGCGGGCGAACAGCGCTGCGGCCATCCATCCGGCGGTTCCGCCGCCGGCAATGACGATCTTCAAGTTTCCGGTGTTGCTCATGGCTTCACCATAACCTTGCAGGCCCGGCCTTGTGCAAGACCGGGCCCGCACGGCATCGATCAGAACTTGTAGGTGAAGCCGGCGAGGAAGCGGCGACCGTAAGTCTGGTACTTCAGCCAGGCTTCGGGGATGCCCTGACCGTTGACCGGTGCGACCGTTGCCTGACGTTCGTCGGTGAGGTTCTGGCCCTGAATGAAGAGCGAGAGGCCTTCGAGCGTCGAACCATCGGCGAAATCATATCCGATCTGCGCATCGTAGACGGTTTCAGCCAGCACCGACTGCCGATCAAGACCGCCGCTGAAGAGCGAGAAGTCGCCGATGAAGTCCGACCGGTAACGCATGCTGGCGCGGGCGCTGAAGCCTTCACCCTTGTCGTAGAAGGCCGTCATGTTGGCCACCCACTTCGAATAGCCGGGAATGTCCGTAGCGTTGCCGTTGAAGTCTTCCGCCTTGGTATCGGTGTAGCCGACACCGCCCGTCAGGCCGAAGCCGTCGAGAGCTGTAGTGAAGACATCGAACGGCAGCGTGCCGGCCAGTTCGCCGCCCATGATATAGCCGCCCTCGGTGTTGACGGGACCCCGATAAATTCCGATCGGAGTTGCGGGGACGATGCCCGTCGGCACGGGGAACACAGAATAATCAAACGCGGTATCGATTGCGTCCGGGTCGATATATTGGTCGAGGTTCTTCCAATACAGTTGGAGTGCTATGTAGCCCTGGGTCCCGAAGTATTTTTCGACGCTCAAATCCAATGCTGTGGCCATATAGGGGCGAAGTGTGGGATTGCCGCCACCGCCGTCATAGACCTGCGGATCCAAGTTTATATTCACTCCGAAGTCGACGATATTGTTCATCTGCGGGAGTCGCGGACGCATGAACTGGCGTGATGCACCGAAGCGGATGACGAAGTCTTCCGGCGCACGGAAATTGAGGTTCAGGCTAGGCAGGATCATCCAGTATTCGTCGGTAATTGTCGGCTTTACTGCACCAACCGATTCCACGCTGGTGTGCACCGCCTGGATACCGATGTTGCCAGTGAGATCGGTGCCACCACCCAAGTCGCTGAAGAAGTTCAGCATCGCGAACGGCGTCCATACGTCTTCGGTCACTTCGTAAGCTTGGGAAGCTCCGAAGTCGTTCGGTTCGTAGTCGAGGATGCCTTGCGGAACGAGAAGACGCGGGTCGTACGAAAGGATTTCTCCGAAGCCGCGATCAAGGAAGGTGGTTTCGACCAGAACGCTGTCGGGAATGACTGCGAAATCGGCACCGCCGGGCGGAATGAGAGTGGCCTCCTGCTGGGTGAGGCGCTTGTTGCGCGTGACGTAGTCGACACCGACCAGCAGGGATTCGAACAATCCGCCAAGGTCCTTCTCGATCTCAGCGCGGATCTGCTTCAGGTCGTCGCGGCTCTCGCGAATCTTGTCGTAGCCCGCCTGGTTGGTGGGCCCCGACCAGCCCTGCACGTCGGTAAGGACGAGATCATCGCTGTTCGCGTTGAAATCGCTTGTGAACAGCAGCGCGTTATCTTCGGTCAGCGTGTAACCGAAGGTGCCCCCAAATGTCTCCACGGGAAGCGGATTGCCGAGATCATCTTCCGTCGGCAAGTTGCGACCGAGACCAGCGATCGTTTCAAGGCGATCCTGCCAGCGGTCCGTACGCGACCAGCTGACGTCGAGCATGGCGCGCAGGCCGTTGTCGTTTTCCCACTCCAGATTGCCGCCGACCGAATAGGTGTCGTTCACCGCATCGGTGGCGTAGTTTTCGATGATCGGGCGGCCGGTCCAGGTCGCGCTGGTGACGATCGAAGCGCCCGACACGGGACCGGTCAGTTCACGGCTGGTGAAACCGGTAACGGTCGATCCGCAGCACAGGATCGGCATTTCGAAGCCCTTCTGGTCGAGCTTCTCGTCGAAGTTGGAGTAGAAGCCGTCGACCGTCAGGGTCAGCTGGTCTCCGAGGCGTGCCTGCACGGTGCCGTTGAGGCCAAGGCGCTTCAGGCGCGAGGATTCTTCCCAGGTCTTTACGCCGCTGATGCCGAAGACTTCGTTGTCGGCGTCATAAGCGCCGTAGCCCCACGCGTTCCAGTCGCGGATGTGGTACGGTTCGTCGGTGTAGGCAGCGGACAGGGCAACGCCGATATTGTCGTCGCCGAAGGTGTCCACGAAGGTGCCGAAAACGCGGAAGCCGTATTCGCGGCTGCCGGCGACGGCCTGGAGATCGTTGTAAACGCCGCGTGCGCCTACTGCGATAACGGGCTCGCTAATGTCGAGCGGGCGAATGGTGCGCAGGTCGATCGCGCCGACGAGGCCGCCTGCGGTCCGGTTGGCCTGCGAAGTCTTGTAGACGTCCACGCCGCTCAGAATTTCGGAGGGGAACTGGTCGAATTCTACCGCGCGGCTGTCGTTGGTGGTCGTCTGCTGGCGACCATTGAGCGTGGTGGTCGAGAAGTCGGGACCGAAACCGCGGATCGAGATGATGTTGGCGCGGCCGTTGCTTCGCTGCGCGGCAATACCGGGCAGGCGGGCAATCGATTCGCCGATGCTGTTGTCGGGCAGCTTGCCGATGTCTTCGGCCTTGACCGATTCCACGATCGTTGCGCTGCGCTTCTTCTCTGCGGTCGCGCTCTGGAGCGATGCGCGAAAGCCGGTAACGACGATCACGTCGTCATCAGCGGTTGCTTCGGCGGGCGTGCCCTCGGCGCTCTCCTGCGCCGCGGCAGGTGCTGCGAATGTGCCGAGCGCGGCGGCGAAAGCCGACATGCTCACGGTGGCAGCGAGCTTGCTACGAATAGCCATATCCAGTTCTTCTCCCAGTAGGTCCGCCCATATTTTCTCGGGTTCGCCGGACCAGATAAAATCCCCGCAGGCCGTTACCTGCTCAGCCTTTGAATACGACCGGGATGTGTCGCCCGCATAGACGGCATACGTATACGCACTCGGCATGCACTCCGGCCTTGATGCACAAAAACAACAGTGAACGTTCACATTTTGAAACTTGCGCAAAGTGGCTGTTTTGCGGACTTTCCGGGCGTTGCGCGTTTGCCATAAGGACACTTGCTGCCTAGGGTTTGCAGCAAGGGCCGTTAGTGGCCTGGTTCGGGGAGAGACATGGGACGCAAGCCGACAGGACGGCCTACCAGTTTCGATATCGCTTATGCCGCCGGCGTTTCGCAGCCGACCGTCAGCCGTGCGCTGCGCGGCGATCGATCGGTGAGCGAGAAAACACGCGAGAAAATTCAGAAGATCGCCCGCGAACTGAATTATACTGTCGACAAGAATGCCTCGTCGCTGCGCTCGCAGCGGGCGAACACGATCGCCCTCCTGTTTTTCGAGGACCCGACGCCCGACGAAAGCATGATCAATCCTTTCTTCCTCGCCATGCTCGGCTCGATCACCAAGGCAACCGCAGACGAGGGGCTGGACTTGCTGATCTCGTTCCAGCGGATGGAAGACGACTGGCACGTACAATACCAGGACAGCCACCGCGCCGACGGGCTGATCCTGCTCGGCTATGGCGACTACACCAAGTACCGCGAGCGCATGGCGCAGCTGGCCAAGCAGGGCACGCATTTTGCCCGCTGGGGTTCGGTTTCGAGCGACAGCAGCGGGGTAACCGTCGGAACGGACAATGTCGGGGCAGGGCGCCTAGCTGGTGAGCATCTGATCGCACAGGGGCGCAAACGGATCGCGTTTCTCGGCCATGCGGACGAACATTATCCCGAGTTCAACGGTCGCTACCTCGGCTTGTCCGCTGCGATGCGCAATGCGGGTATAGAGCCCGACCCGGCGCTCCAATACGATGCACTGACGACCGAAGAGGAGGGGCGCGCCGCAGCCCAGGCCCTGCTCGACAGCGGCGCCGACTTCGATGCCATCTTCGCTGCCAGCGACCTTATTGCGATAGGTGCCATGCGCGCCCTGGCCGACGCGGGCCGCAGCGTGCCGCGTGATGTCGCAGTCGTCGGCTTCGACGATATTCCTGCCGCCAGCATGACCACTCCGCCGCTGACGACAGTCATGCAGGACATTCGCGGTGCAGGGCAGATCCTCGTCGAAACCCTGCTGGCGCAAATCGAAGGCCGCGACCTTCCGCCGCGCAAACTTCCCGGCAAGCTGATCGTGCGCGGCAGCAGCTCGGCCTGACACATTCGTATACGTAGTGGCGCAGAGGCCTGCTTCGTGCCAGCCTTCGCGAATGAGAGGACCGGGCGCAAAGACCCGGCCGGGATGAGGACATGATTATGGACGCGATTGCGCGCGAAAAGCCCAGGCAGGGATTTGCCGGGCTGTGGAACATCAGCTTCGGATTTTTCGGCATCCAGATCGGCTTTGCGCTGCAGAATGCGAACATGAGCCGCGTTTTCCAGACGCTGGGTGCGAGCATGGACGACCTGCCGGCCTTGTGGGTCGCGGCTCCGCTGACGGGCCTGATCGTGCAACCGATCATCGGCCACTTGTCCGACAAGACGTGGAACCGGCTGGGCCGTCGTCGCCCCTATTTTCTGACGGGTGCCATCTTCGCGGCGCTATCCCTTCTGGTCATGCCGTTGAGCCCGGCCTTCGGCGCGCCGCTGATCTTCGCCGCGGCGATGCTATGGGTGCTCGATGCCTCACTCAATGTTTCAATGGAACCGTTCCGCGCCTTCGTCGGCGACATGCTTAATACCGATCAGCACAGTGCGGGATACGCGGTGCAAACTGCCTTCATCGGGGCAGGTGCGGTGGTCGGATCGATTTTCCCGTATTTCCTCGAGCAGCTCGGTGTTTCGAATGTCTCACCAGATGGCGGCATTCCGGACACGGTGAAATACAGCTTCTGGTTCGGCGCGGTAGCGCTGTTCACGGCCGTCCTGTGGACCGTCGTGACTACGAAGGAATTCTCGCCCGAGGAGATGACCGCATTCGGCGAGGTCGCCGAGGCTGATGACACTCAGCCGCTGCGAGCCTTGGCAGCGAAATCTTACCTGTCCTGCATCTTGTGGATCGTCGCAGGCGCTGTGGTGATCCTATTGGTTGAAATGTTCGGCCTGCAAAAGGAAATGCTGCTGCTGGGGGGGCTGCTGAAAGCTTACGGTGTCCTAAGCGCGGTCGCTATCGCCATGGCCAGAAAGGGTCAGGCCGCCAACATGCTGTCTAGCATCGTCGGAGACTTTTCCGGGATGCCCGAGGTGATGAAGCGCCTCGCCTTGGTGCAGTTCTTCAGCTGGTCCGCGCTGTTCATCATGTGGATCAACACCACGCCCGTCGTCACCCAATACGTGTTTGGCAGTACCGACACGGCCAGCGTTGCCTACAACGCGGGGGCGAACTGGGTGAATGTGCTTTTCACGGTGTACAATGGTGTCGCTGCTATCGCCGCGCTCGCGCTTCTTCCGGTACTCAGCCGCAAGTTCGGGCAGGTCATGACGCATTCGATTTGCCTGATGCTCGGAGCCTTCGGCTTCCTGATGTTTTTCTTCGTGCGCGATGCGAACACATTGTTGCTGGCCGAAGTCGGCATCGGGATCGCATGGGCCAGCATCCTCGCCATGCCTTACGCCATTCTGGCTTCGAACCTGCCGCAAGCGAAGCTCGGCATCTACATGGGCTTGTTCAATATTTTCATCGTCGTACCGCAGTTGCTGGTAGCGACGGCCATGGGGCAGATCATGCTGTGGCTCTTCCCTGGCGAGCCGATCTGGACGATGCTGTTTGCGGCCGGGTCATGGATTATCGCCGCCCTCGCCATGCAGCGAGTGCGCACCGCCATCCCGCAGGAGGCCGATCATGCGTAAACTGATTGCCGCATCAGCCGCGATCGCGCTGGCTGGTTGCGCCCATGCCGTGCCGGGTCCGACCGGTGAAGCGCTGGACACCGGCTGGGAATCGCAAAGCAAGGTCACCATCGAGCACCCGGAGTGGTCGCGCGACGCGGTGCTCTACCAAATCAATACCCGCCACTTTACCAAAGAAGGCACCTTCAAGGCTGCGCAGGAGCAACTGCCGCGCCTGAAGGAACTGGGCGTCGATATCCTCTGGCTCATGCCGATCCACCCGATCGGCAAGGAAAACCGCAAGGGCACGCTCGGGAGCCCCTACTCGGTACTCGATTATTACGGGGTGAACCCGGAATTCGGGACCGAAGAGGAATTCCGCGCCTTCGTCGATGCAGCGCATGCCCAAGGCTTCAAGGTCATCCTCGACCTCGTCGCCAACCACACGGCGTGGGATCATCCGATGCGAAGCGAGCATCCCGACTGGTACGAGAAAACTTGGGATGGCGACTTCCGCCCGACCCCGTGGTGGGACTGGTCCGACATCATCGACCTCGACTGGTCGAAGCCCGGCGTGCGCGAGCACGTCGGCGGGGCGATGGAATATTGGGTGCGCGAATTCGATATCGACGGCTATCGCGCCGATGTGGCGGGTTATGTCCCGCTCGATTTCTGGGAGACCGCGCGAGCGCGGTTGGAAGCGATAAAGCCGGTCTTCATGCTGGGCGAGGTACAGCAGAGCGGTTTCCACCATGCCGCTTTCGATGCGACCTATGCCTGGGACTGGCACAACACCTCGAAGAATGTCGCCCACGGCAAAGGCAATGCCACCAGCTTTTACGGTTATTACGCCGAAAACGAGAGCCTCTGGCCGCGCGAGGCCATGCGCATGACCTATATCGAGAACCACGACAGCAATGCGTGGGAAGGGACGATGGAGGAGAATTACGGCGCGGCACTCGAAGCGATGACCGCGCTTTCCTTCACTGGCGAGGGCCTGCCGCTCATCCATAACGGGATGGAGGCTTGCAATTCCAAGCGGCTCGAATTTTTCGAGCGCGACCCCATCGACTGGAACCAAGACCCCAGTTGCGAATACGGCGACCTCCTGAAACGACTGATAGCGTTCCGGAAGGCCAACCCCGCACTCGAAAACGGGCAGTGGGGGGCTGTGATGCACAAGGTCGAGAACAGCGCTCCCGAGCAGCTTTTCGCCTGGGTGCGGCAGGAGGATGGCAACAAGGTGCTCGGGCTGTTCAACATGAGCGACCGGTCCGTGACGGCAACTTTCTCGGACGGCTTGCCATTCGGCAGCTATGTCGATTTCGCAACCGGCGACACCATTGCGATCGGGGGCGCCACCAAGGTCGATCTTCCGGCGTGGGGTTACCGCTTGATGAGCACGCGCAGACGATAATCATATCAATACGATTGCGAGCCCGTCGGCGCCCGCCGGCCCCATTGTGCTGCGCTGCAATTTCTCCTATCGGGCCGGCGACCTTTCGCTGCTTGCCGGTGGATATCCTGCGCGCCATCAGGGTCGCACCTCCGGCACGTCACAAGAATCCGACGAAGAGACCATAATGTCCCTCACACATTTGCAACGGCTTGAAGCCGAGAGCATCCACATCATGCGCGAAGTGGTGTCCGAAGCAGAAAAGCCCGTGATGCTCTATTCGATCGGCAAGGACAGCGCGGTGATGCTGCACCTCGCCAAGAAGGCCTTCTACCCTTCGCCGCCGCCGTTCCCGCTGCTTCACGTCGATACCACTTGGAAGTTCAAGGACATGTACGCCCTGCGCGAAAGAAGCGCCGAGGACGCGGGCATGGAACTGCTCGTCCATCAAAATCCCGAAGCCGCAGAGATGGGCATCAACCCCTTCGATCACGGCCCGCTTCACACCGACATGTGGAAGACACAAGGGCTGAAGCAGGCGCTCGATAAATACGGCTTCGACGCGGCCTTCGGCGGCGCGCGCCGCGACGAGGAAAAGAGCCGCGCGAAGGAGCGTATTTTTTCCTTCCGCACCGCCAGCCACGGATGGGACCCCAAGAGCCAGCGCCCCGAGCTGTGGAACCTCTACAACGCCAAGAAAAAGAAGGGCGAGAGCATCCGCGTCTTCCCGCTCTCTAACTGGACCGAGCTCGACATCTGGCAGTACATCCATCTCGAGAACATCGAGATCGTCCCGCTTTACTATTCGGCCAAGCGCCCGACCTTCGAATACGAGGGCGGCCTGTTCATGGCCGACGATATCGAGCGGCTTGAAAAGGTCATGGGCAAGAGCCCCGAGATTACCGAACGTTCGATCCGCTTCCGCACGCTCGGCTGCTTCCCGCTGACCGGCGCTGTCGAAAGCGAGGCTGCGACGCTGCCCGAAATCATCCAGGAAATGCTGCTGACGACGACTTCCGAACGGCAGGGCCGCGTGATCGACAAGGATTCGGGTGACGCTTCGATGGAGAAGAAGAAGCAGGAGGGCTACTTCTGATGACCGATCCCATCTACAAGACCGACGCCCTCATCGCCGAGGATATCGACGCCTATCTGGAGAAGCACCAGCACAAGACCATGCTGCGCTTCATCACCTGCGGCAGCGTGGATGATGGCAAGTCGACCCTGATCGGCCGCCTGCTCTACGATTCCAAGATGATCTTTGAGGACCAGCTCGAAGCGCTGAGCAACGATAGCAAGAAGGTTGGTACGCAGGGCCAGGAAATCGATTTCGCGCTGCTGGTGGACGGCCTCGCCGCCGAGCGCGAGCAGGGCATCACGATCGACGTCGCCTATCGCTTTTTCTCGACCGAGAACCGCAAGTTCATCGTCGCCGACTGCCCGGGCCACGAACAGTATACGCGCAACATGGTGACCGGGGCCTCGACCGCCGACCTCGCCTGCATCCTGATCGATGCGCGCAAGGGCGTGCTGGTCCAGACCAAGCGCCACAGCTTCCTTTGTCACCAGTTGGGCATCAAGAACCTCGTCCTGGCCGTGAACAAGATGGACCTGATCGATTACGACCAGCAAAAATACGACGCAATCATCGCGGACTACAAGGAATTCGCGGAAAGCATCGGAATAGAAAGCTTCACCGCCATCCCGATTTCGGGTCTTGCGGGCGACAACATCACCTCGCGGTCCGAAAAGACCGCCTGGTACGATGGTCCGACGCTGATGGAGCATCTCGAAGCGGTCGAAGTCCGCTCGGACGCGAACCTCGGCAAGCCCTTTCGCATGCCGGTGCAGTGGGTTAACCGCCCGAACCTCGATTTCCGTGGCTTCTCCGGCCTCATTGCGACTGGCAGCGTCAAGCCGGGCGACAAGGTCCGCTCGCTGCCTTCGGGCAAGACCAGCACGGTGAAATCGATCGTCACCATGGATGGCGATCTGGACGAGGCGATTGCCGGCCAGTCGGTCACCGTGACGCTCGAAGACGAGATCGACTGCTCGCGCGGCGACGTTCTTGCCGCTGCCGACAGCCCGCCCGAAGTCGCCGACCAGTTCGAAAGCACCATAGTCTGGATGGACGAGGAGCCGCTGGTTGTCGGTCGCGCCTACTGGATGAAGCTCGGCACGCAGATGGTCAGCGTGACCGTTGCCGAGCCGAAATACGAGATCAACGTCAACACGATGGAGCATCTCGCGGCCAAGACGCTCGAGCTGAACTCGATCGGCGTCAGCGAGATCACCACCGACAAGCAGATCGTTTTCGATCCCTATGGCGAGAACCGCGCACTTGGCGGTTTCATCCTGATCGACAAGATCACCAATCGCACCGTGGGTGCGGGCATGCTGCATTTCAGCCTGCGCCGCGCACAGAACGTGCACTGGCAGGCGGTCGACATCACGCGTGACGATCACGCGGCGATGAAGAACCAGCGCCCGCGCGTGCTGTGGTTCACCGGCCTGTCCGGCTCGGGCAAGTCGACCATCGCCAACGAGGTCGAGAAGAAGTTGGCGATCATGAACCGCCACACCTTCCTGCTCGATGGCGACAATGTTCGCCACGGTCTTAACAAGGATCTGGGCTTTACCGAAAGCGACCGTATCGAGAATATCCGCCGCATCGGTGAAGTGGCCAAGCTGATGACCGATGCGGGCCTGATCGTGCTGACCGCGTTCATCAGCCCCTTCCGCGCCGACCGCCAGCTGGTCCGCGACATGATGGGCGAGGGCGAGTTCATCGAGATTCACGTCGACACGCCGCTCGAAGTGGCCGAAGCGCGCGATGTGAAGGGTCTCTACAAGAAGGCGCGTGCAGGCGAGCTGAAGAACTTCACCGGCATCGATAGCCCCTATGAAGAGCCCGAGGAGCCGGAAATCCGCGTCAACACGGTGGCGATGAGCCCGGAAGAGGCCGCGGATTACATCATCAAGCAAATCCTGCCGCTCAAGTAAGGCGAGACCACAGAAACATGATCCTGTTTCGCGGGCGCGAAGCCCATTCGCGCAGCTTCGCGAAGGCTGTCAGCTGGCGCATCCTCGGCAGCCTCGACACCTTCGCAATCAGCTGGTTTTTCACTGGCAACCCCAAGGCGGCAGGTGCCATCGCTTTCACCGAAGTGGTGACGAAGATGGTACTCTATTACGCGCACGAGCGCGCCTGGGCGAACGTGTCCTGGGGTTTTGCGAAGGACGAGCCGAAAACGGAAAGAGCAGCCTGATCAATCGACGAAATCGTCGACGCGCTCGATGATGATGGCGGGCGCCATGCCGCCCGCCGCGCACATCGTCACCAAGCCATAGCGCTTGCCCTGCCGTTCGAGTTCGTCGACCATGGTGCCGATCAGGATCGATCCGGTTGCGCCAATCGGGTGGCCCAGTGCGATCGAGCCGCCATTGACGTTGACCTTGTCCCAGTCGAGTTCGAGATCGCGCACAAACTTGGCGGCGACAACGGCGAAGGCTTCGTTGATTTCGTAGAGGTCGATGTCGTCCTTGGTCAGGCCGGCCTTTTCGAGGACCTTTTTCGCTGCCGGGACAGGCGCGTTCAGCATGAGTGTGGGATCATCGCCCATGTTTGCCGTCGCCACGATGCGTGCTCGCGGTTTCAGCCCGTGCTTCTGCGCATAATCCTTGCTCGTCACAAGCACGGCGGCCGCGCCGTCGACCACGCCCGAGCTGTTACCCGCGTGGTGGAAGTGCCGGATTTCTAGGTCGGGATACTTGGCGTTGACGAGGCCAGCAAAAGTTGTCCCGTTCTTGTCCAGGGGGACATTGGCTATCTTGGCGAAAGCGGGTTCGAGTTCGGCCAGGCCCTCGCGCGTGGTTTGCGGGCGTGGGTATTCCTCGCGGTCGAGCACCACCGTCCCTTCGTCATCCAATACCGGCACAACCGACTTGTCGAAACGGCCTTCCTCGATGGCCTGCGCAGCGCGCTGCTGGCTGCGATAGCCGACTTCGTCCAGTTCCTCGCGGGTGAAGCCTTCCATCGTAGCAATCGCATCGCCGCATACGCCTTGGTGGCTCTGCGGATGGCTGCGCATCAGGCGCTCGTTATAGCTGCCCATCATGGGCGGCCGTAGCCCGGCGGCCATCTTGTCCTTCGTCATCTGTGCGGTAAGGCTCATCATTTCTGTCCCGCCCGCGACGACGCAATCTTCCATCCCGCTCATTAACTGCGCTGCGGCCAGCGCCACCGAGGTGATCCCGCCTCCGCAGAACCGGTCGAGCGTGGTACCCGAAGAGGTGATGTCGTAGCCCGCATCGAGCGCTGCCATGCGGCCCATATCGCCTGCCTGCATTCCGTCCTGCGTGCTGACCGACCAGATCACGTCGTCGACCGTGCTGGTGTCGAGATTGTTGCGGTCCTTGATCGCCTTCAGGCAGGTTGCCGCAAGGTGCTGGGGATGCATCGCCGCCAGCGCGCCCTTGCCCTGCTTGCCGATCCCGCGCGGGGTGCGGACGGCGTCGATGATATAGGCTTCGGACATGGCGTGTTCCTCTCTCGGCTGGTCGAATATTGCGGCAATTGCCGGTTGACGTTTGCGTAAACCTCCCGCACCACTCGCGCAAGAACAGTTTCAAAAAGCAATGGAGAGAGCCAGACCATGTCGGATGAAGTCCTGACCGAAGTCGACGACGGTATCCTGATCGTCACGATCAACCGTCCCGAAGCCAAGAACGCGATGAACAAGGCGGCTGCCGAGGGCGTCGCTGCGGCAATGGACCGGCTTGATGCGGATGACGATCTGCGGGTTGCGATCCTCACTGGCGCGGGCGGCACTTTCTGTTCTGGCATGGACCTTAAGGGCTTCCTGCGCGGCGAATCGCCCAGCATCGAAGGACGCGGTTTCGGGGGAATCACGCAGAAGGGTCCGAAGAAGCCCCTGATCGCAGCTGTCGAGGGCTATGCGCTCGCCGGCGGCATGGAACTGATGATTTCCTGCGACCTTATCGTCGCCAACAAGGATGCGAAATTCGGCATTCCCGAGGCCAAGCGCGGCCTTGCCGCCGCTGCTGGCGGTCTGATGAAGCTACCCGACTTGATCCCGCCCAAGATTGCGATGGAACTCGCATTGACCGGCGACTTCATTTCCGCAGAGCGTGCCTATCAGCTTGGCCTGCTCAACCGGGTGGTCGATGGCAGCGCGCTCGATGCGGCCAAGGAACTGGCGGCCAAGATCAACGAGAACGGCCCGCTTGCAGTGCGCGTCTCTAAGCAGATAATCGAGGATTCGCGCGGCTGGACTCCGGAGAACCGCTGGGATGAACAGGCCAAGCTGCTCCCGCAGGTTTTCATGAGTGAGGACGCGCGCGAGGGTTCTCTGGCCTTTGCCGAAAAGCGCAAGCCCAACTGGAAGGGGAAGTAAGATGAGCGTTCTCGACGTACCCCAGCCCGAGTTCATGGATGACGAGGAAATCTCGATCTTCGCCGATGCCGTGGGCAAGTTCTACCAGCAGCACGCTCCCGAGAAGCGCGTCCTGAAATGGCGCGAGGATGGCCAGGTCGAGCGCGAATTCTGGCGCGAGGCCGGTGAGGCAGGGCTGCTCGGCGTGTCGGTGCCCGAGGAGTACGGCGGTCACGGCGGCGACTTCCGGCACGAGATGGTGGTTATCGACCAGCAGGCGAAACACAATGTCGAAGGCTTTGCTGCCAGCCTGCACAACACGGTGATCCTGCCCTATCTCGTGCGTCACGGCACCGAGGAGCAGAAGAAGAAATACCTCCCCAAGCTGGTTACCGGCGAGCTGGTCAGCGCGATTGCCATGACCGAACCGGGCGTCGGCTCGGACCTGCAGAGCATTACCACCACTGCGCTCAAGGATGGGAACGGCTACCGCATCAACGGAGCCAAGACCTATATCTCGAACGGCCAGACCGCCGATTTCATCATCGTCGTCGCCAAGACCGATCCCAAGGAACGCGCCAAGGGCATCTCGCTCATGCTGCTTGAAACCGAGGGTGCCGAAGGTTTCCAGCGCGGCAAGAAGCTCGACAAGATCGGAATGGATGCGGCGGATACGTCGGAGCTGTTCTTCGATGACGTGTTCGTGCCTAGCGATGCCGTTCTGGGCGGCGAAGAAGGCAAGGGCTTCTATCAGCTCATGGGCGAGCTGCCTCAGGAACGCCTCATCATCGCCATGGGCGCGATGACGGGGATCGAGAAGGCGCTGGAGACGACCATGGATTTCGTCAAGAACCGCAAGGCCTTCGGCCAGACGATCTGGGACTTCCAGAACACGCAGTTCGTGATGGCCGATCTGAAGGCACGGGCCACCGCGGCACGAATATTCGTCAACGATTGCATCGCCAGGCACCTCAAGCGTGAACTGAGCGTCGATACGGCTTGCATGGCCAAGTACTGGGTCACCGAGTTGCAGGGCGAAGTGGTCGACAAATGCCTCCAATTCCACGGCGGCGCCGGCTTCATCAACGACTACCCGATTGCGCGCATGTACCGCGACAGCCGCATCACGCGGATCTTCGGGGGATCGAACGAAGTCATGAAGATGGTGATTGCGCGCTCCATGTAACTTGTCGCTAACTCTCCCCGCGCTAAGGTTAACGCCTGAGCAATGGTGGAGTGGGGACGCTGCAGTCTCGCAAGGCAGAACGGGTATCGCGCCGGGGTATGATCGTGGCAGGCTTTATCGCCTGCGCGATGGTGCTGGGTGGCGGCGGTTCGCCAAGTCCCGCGGCCGAGCTGGCTGTGCAGATTGCGTTTGCTGCGGCGCTCCTTCTGTGGGTCTGGTGGGCTCGTACCAGCGATAGCCGGGTGGCAAGGTTGCCGCGACTGCTGTTCTGGCCGGGTGCGGCGCTGCTCACCTTGCCGCTCTTGCAACTCGTCCCCCTGCCTCCTTCCGTATGGCAGGGATTGCCGCAGCGAGAGCTCGAGGAGGCGACCTTGTCGCTCCTTGGCCAAGATGGCACCTGGCGCGCCCTCTCGATAAGCCCGCCTGTAACCCTCGCCGGCCTCCTGGCGTTGATTCCGGCGGTCGGAGTGATGTGGGCGACCTCGAAACTAGGCGCGCGTGACCGCCAGAGGCTGGTTCTCTCGATCGGTTTTCTCGCACTTCTCGGTGCGTTCCTGGGCGCACTGCAAATGGCAAGCGGGCCAGAGGCGTTCCGCTTCTATGAACGTAGCCACAGGGGCTGGCTGACTGCCTTCCATGCCAACCGAAATGCGGCCGCCGATGTCCTCTTGATCGGTTCGCTTGCGTTCGGCTCGTGGTACGCCCGCACCCGTGCGGACATCGACGCATCCCGTCGCCGACTGCCCCTTTTCATCGCGGGCCAGGTGGTGTTGCTGGTGGCGCTGGTGCTCACCGGTTCGCGCGCCGGCATCGCGCTCGGTGGAGTGGCCCTGGTATTCAACTGGCTCATGCTGCGACCTGCCGACCTCGACCTACGCACGAGGGCATTATTCGCAGGAGTGGCCGCTGTAATCCTTGGCCTGCTAGCCATGCCTCTTGTCCTTTCCGGCAATTCGCGGTTGGCGCGGGTTGCGGATCGGTTCGACGTTACCGGAGATGCACGCATCCCACTGTGGCGCGATTCAATCGATACTCTGGCCGGTTTCTGGCCGGCAGGAAGTGGGGTCGGGACCTTTCCCAAGGCATTCCAACCGTTCGAGAGCTTCGAGTATCTCGATCCCGCCTTTCCCAACCGGGCGCATAATGACTACCTCGAATTTTTCATCGAGGCCGGACTAATGGCGATGCCGATCCTTTTGGGAGGAGCACTTGCGATTATAGCGCTTGCCCGGCGGGCATGGAAAATGTCGCCGGAAGAACACGCAGTGCAATTGTTTGCCGGTGGGACGCTGGCCGTCGTTGCACTTCATTCAATCGTGGATTATCCGCTGAGGAACATGGCAATCGCCTGTCTCGCGGGGGTCGCGGCAGGATTGCTAACCGTCACGCCGCGTCACAAAACGCCGCGCAGCGGTACAGAGGGACGGGACGAATTACTATGACGCAAACGCTCGCCAAGGCAGCCATACTGAGGCTGTCGGCGCTGCTCGCCTTCGGGCTGCTGGCGGCCTGCCAGAAACCGATCGATCCAGTCATGCCCGCGGGCCAGGCCGGTTACGATGCGGTCGCAGTCGATCCCGTCAATCTCCTCCCAGAACGCTATCCGCTCGGCCCCGGCGACAAGATTTCCGTGCGCGTTTACGGAGAGACCGAACTTTCGCTCAGCGAGATCATCATCGACAATGCCGGTTTCGTCAGTCTCCCCCTCGTCGGAGATTTGCGGGCCGCCGGGTTCACTGCCAGCGAACTGGCGCGCAATGTCGAGGCTGCCTATGCGGCCGAGTTCCTGCGCGATCCGCAAGTGAACGTATCGATACTCGAAGCCCGCAAACGTACGATCACTGTCGAAGGTGAAGTCAAGGTTCCGGGCGTATTCCCATACGCTGAAGGGCAGACGCTTCTGACGGCGCTGGCCTTGGCGCAAAGCCCGACCGAGAGAGCCAAGCTCGATGAGGTCATCGTATTCCGCACTATCGGCGGGCAGCAGAGTGCCGGGCGTTTCGACCTGCGGGATATTCGCGGCGGGCGGATGCCCGACCTCGCGCTCGTGCCAGGCGATGTCGTCGTGGTTGGCTATTCCTCGGTTAAATCCGCTTACCTCGACGCAGTGAAGGCCTTGCCGGTCATCGGACTGTTCAGGCCGATTACCTGATGGACACGCAAGTGAACCCCGCAACCACCATGACACGCGTACCCGTAACTGGCGAAACCGCCCTGAGCTCGGCCCTACGCCATGTGCTGGCCGCAATCCGGCGTAACCTCTGGCTGGCGCTTGCCATTGTCGGTGCAGCACTGGCGCTGGCGATCGTTGCAACCATGCTGGATACGCCACGTTACGCTGCTACCTCCTCAGTGCAGATCAATGACCAGAGCGACGAAGTCCTTGGCGCGGATTTCGAAACACAGATCGCGCCGCCTTCGGATTGGGACACCGAGCGCTTCCTCAACACCCAACTCGACGTCCTGCGCTCGCGTGCGCTGGCGGAGCGGGTGGCCGATGCGCTTTCGCTCGCCAATGACGAGCGGTTCTTCGCTTCGCTGGAGATCCCTACCAGCCAGGTGACCGGTACCGATGCACAAAACCGTGCATGGGTGATCAGCCTGCTGCGGGATAATATGGATGTCGAACTGCGCCGCTCGACACGCATTGCGCTGATCACTTTCACCAGCACCGACCCCGAAATGTCGGCACGCGTTGCGAATGCATTCGCCGAAGAATTCATTCAGCAGACGCTCCAGCGCCGCTTCGACAGTTCGTCCTATGCGCGCAATTTCGTCTCCGAGCAGCTCGACGAAGCACGCCAGAATTTGGAAGAGAGCGAAGAGGCTCTCAATGCTTACGCACGCAACGTCGGGCTATTGCGGACGCGCGATGCTATTTCGCCGACCGGACAGGAAATCGAGGCCGGTACGGTTACATCGACCACTCTGCTCCAGTATAACCAAGCCGTGATCCGCGCACGCGAGGCCCGCATTGCGGCGGAATCGCGGTGGGACGCGGTGCGCAATTCGGGCCTGCTTTCTTCCCAGCCGGTGCTTTCCAACCTGACCGTGCAATCGCTGATGACAAAGCGGGCGGAACAAGAGAGCCAGCTGCAGGCTGCCCGTGACCGCTATCTCCCCAATCACCCTGCGATCGCGCGGCTCGAAGCCGATATCGCAGGGCTGGATAACCAGATCGAACGGACTGCGAACAGTGTCCGTCAGTCGATCCGCGCCGAATACGAGGCAGCTGCGAATGCCGAGCGACGGCTTGAAAACCAGCTGAGCCAGGCTCGCGGCGCGACATTGGCCGAACAGGACCAGTCGGTTCGCTACAATGTGCTCGCGCGTGAAGCCGATACGGCCCGTTCAATCTATGACGGCTTGCTCCAGCGCTACCGCGAACTGAACGCTTCTGCGGGCATCACTTCGAGCAATATCGCAATCATCGACCGCGCAGAGGTGCCTTCGACGCAATCCTCGCCAAGCCTGACGCGGAACCTCGCTATCGGACTGCTGATCGGACTGGCGCTTGCCGGACTTGCAATCTTCCTGCGCGACCAGCTCGACGACGTGATCCACATCCCCGAAGATATCGAGGACAAGCTCGGCCTGCCGTTGCTCGGTGTCATTCCGCGCGCCTCCGACGGCGATGCACTCGAGGCGATGGAAAATCCGAAATCGTCCGTCACCGAAGCCTATAATTCCATGCGCGGTGCGATGCTTTATTCGACGCCGCAGGGCCTGCCAAAGGTGATTGCCGTGACCAGCGCGCAGGCATCGGAAGGCAAGAGCACCACCAGCATCGCCATGGCGACCGGCTTCGCGCGGATCGGTATTTCGCCGCTCCTCATCGATGCCGATTTGCGCCGGTCTTCGCTTCACCGCACGCTAGGCGTAGCGGGCGATCGCGGAGTGACGGACCTGCTCACCTCGCAAGACGATCCGGCAAGTGCCATCGTCACTATTGAACAGGGAGATGCGCCTTTCGACTTGCTCCCTGCAGGCCCGCTGCCTCCGAGCCCGACCGAGCTCGTCGCGTCCCCGCGCATGGCCCAGCTGCTCGAAGGTTTCGCCGGGCAATACGATGTCGTGATCATCGACAGCCCGCCCGTGCTCGGCCTCGCAGATGCACCGATGCTGGCATCGATCGCCGATGGCACGGTATTCGTCATCGAGGCCGAACGTGGTCGGAGCGGCTCGCTCAAGGCTGCCCTGCGTCGCCTGCGCAGCATGGATCCGCAAATCCTCGGTGCCGTCCTTGCGAAGTTCGATCCAGGCCGGTCGGGCAATCGCTATTCGGCCTATTCGCATCGCTATTACTACACCTATGACGCGCCGGAGAGCGCCCGTTCGTGAACCGGCGCGGGCGCATCGCGGTAACGCTGGCAGCGCTCGTTTTCGCCGTCCTTGCGACCGCATCGGGCATTGATCGAAGCGCTGCGGAAGCGCCGCGACTGGCTGCACTCCTACCCGAGGCCATGCGTGCCGAGACCTGGCGAGTGCAGTCCGAAGCGGCTCTTGCCCGGGGGGACAGTCGAGCGGCATCTGAGGCTGCCGGAAATTCCCTGGACGCCGACCCAGTCGACCCGCGTGGGGCCAGCCTGCTCGCCACAGCGGTCCTGGCCGATGGAGATCGAGAGGGAGGCGCAAAGGCATTCGCCGCTGCCGACCGTCTTGGTCTGCGAACGCCGCTCGTCCAGGCCTATTTCTTCGAGACGGCACTTGCCTCCGGCGATGCCAAGGAGGCGGCGCGCAGGCTGGACACGCTGTTGCTGGTCAATCCCTCGATGGCGGGCATCGACTATTTCTTCACCGCGCTTGAAGCGAGCGATAGCGGGCGGCGCCAGCTTGGCCAAAGACTGACGAGTGATCCCCTGTGGTCGCGCGCTTACCTTACCGGATTCCAGTCCGATGATGCGGTGCTCGTTTCTCGCGCCCGCTTCCTGGGCGACAAGGCGTCCGGAATTCAACTGGGCTGCGGCAGGATCGAACCGATGCTCCGCGAACTGGCGGTCCGGAACTTGCGCAGCGAGGCGCAGCGGCTCGCGCAAGTCCAGTGCCCTTCGCGCGCTGCCGCACAGGCACTGGCCGATCCCGGCTTCGAGGCAGTTGGCGAGGACGATGCGTTCGGCTGGCGCAGGCATGCGAGCGGGGATGTGCGGATTACCGAGGTCGGGGAAAGAGACAAAATGGTCGAGATGGAAAACCGTGCGGGCAGCACACGGCTGGTCCTTTCGCAGCCGGTTGCGCTGGAGCGCGGGGAGTACCGGATATTCGCCAGTATCGCGGCCGAGAGACCGGATGCGCTGGTAGTATCGGTCGACTGCGGCGAACCTGCACGACCTACGCGGGGCAGCGGCTCGTTGGGTCGTGGCCAGCTGGTGCAGGCCTCAGGTTGCAGCGACGAGGTGCTCGGCATCTGGCTTAGACCGCGAAGCGGGCAGGTGAGGATCGACAATCTGCGCATTTCGTCGGTGGGTGATCATGCAGGCGATTTGCCCTCGAGCAGTGCCAAGTAGAAGGCTTCCCAGACCTCTGCGATAGTGTCGGGTGAAAAGGGCCCGCCGGCAAGGCCCCTAGCCGCTTCAGACATCGCTTCCCAGTCCGCCTCGGCCACGTTCAGTCCCTTGACCAGTGCCTCGCATATCGAGGCGCGGTCGGTGCCGCATTCGATCGCAGCGCCGGCTGTGAAGCCTTCGGGCAGGTGGCAATGCTCGGTCATGATAGTGGGCACACCTGCGCTCCATGCCTCGAGCATCGCCATCGGCAGCCCTTCGCTGAAGGAGGGCAGCACTACGAAACGGGCGAGGTCGAACAGTGCCGCCTTCTGGCCCCCGAAGGCCGTCCCGACGAACTCGATGCTCGCTTCCTTGTGGTCGCGCATCGCATGTTCGAGCATGTCGATGCCCGCATCGTCTCCCCAGCCGGCGATGGTCAGCGTGGCGTCTTCGGGCAGCTTGGGCTTGGCCGCGATCCATGCCGACAGCAGGGCGGCGATGTTCTTCTTCTCGTGGATACGCCCGATGTAGAGCACGTTCGGGCCGCGCGGCAGGTCGCTGTCGGATGAGAGCGGCGGAGCGGGGTTGGGGATCGTCGCCACCTTCGCCCCGCGTGTTTCGTGCACGATGTCCTGCGCCTCCGCTTCGGTCAGCGCGTGGAAAGCGGTTGCCGAGTTCCAGGCGCTGCGTTCCCACAGGAAACGCGCGAGGTGTTTCTTCCAGCTGTTGCGCCTGGTGATCCACGGGTCGAGCATGCCATGAGGGCTGATGACGACGGGTTTGTGCGTCGCTTCTGCCCAGTCGCCTGCGAACTTGGTGGTGAACTGCCAGATGCCGTGCAGGTGGACGAGGTCGAGATGCGCCGCATCGAGCAGGCCCGGCAGGTCGGGCGCATAGGCGAGCGAGGCAAATCCGGACTGGTCGGCGAGGTGGGTTTCGATACCCTCCAGCCGCCACGCATCCTCGGCGCTGGCTTCCTCGCGCACTCCCAGCACGACTGGCGCCGCGCCGAGGCTCTTCAGCATCTCGGCCTGCGCGACGACCGCCTCGAACACGCCGCCATTGCGACGCGAGACCCACGAGGAGAGCAAGCCTATCCGCTTGCCCGTCAGTGGTCCTTCGGGGGCGCGCTCAGCGCTCAGGCTTCGACAACCTTCTGTTCAATCGCGCCGAAGATCGAATGGCCTTCCGCATCCTTCATTTCGACGCGGACGGTATCGCCCGGCGCCATGAAGCGGGTCTTGGCCTCGCCATCGGCGATGGTCTCGATCATGCGGATTTCGGCGATGCAGCTGTATCCGAGGCCGCCTTCGGCGACCGGCTTGCCCGGATCGCCATCGGGACCCTGGTTCGAGACCGTGCCCGAGCCAATGATCGTACCAGCACCGAGGTTACGCGTCTTGGCAGCATGCGCGACGAGGTCGGCTAGGCTGAAGGTCGCATCGACGCCCGCATTGGCGCGGCCGAAAGGCTCTCCATTGTAATCGACCATCAGCGGCAGGTGGATGACGCTGCCCTTCCATGCATCGCCCAGCTCGTCGGGCGTGACGGCTACAGGGCTGAAGGCGCTGGCGGGCTTGGACTGGAAGAAGCCGAAACCCTTGGCCAGTTCGCCCGGGATCAGGCCGCGCAGGCTCACGTCGTTCACCAGCATGACCAGCTTGATGTGGTCCGCAGCCTCTTCGCTCGACACGCCCATCGGCACATCATCGGTGATGACCGCGATCTCGCCTTCCATGTCGCAGCCCCACTTGGTGTCTTTCAGCGGGATGTCGTCGCGCGGGGCAAGGAAGCCGTCGCTGCCGCCCTGGTACATCAGGGGGTCGTGGTAGAAGCTCTCGGGCACTTCGGCACCGCGCGCCTTACGCACCAGTTCGACGTGGTTGATGTATGCCGAGCCGTCCGCCCACTGGTAGGCGCGCGGCAGCGGCGAATGCGCCTCGCGCTCGTGGAAGCGCTCGCAAGGCACAGCCTGGTGTTCGACATCGGTGTAGAGCGCCTGCAGCTTGGGGGCGACCTCGTCCCAATGGTCGAGCGCGTGCTGCATCGTGGGCGCGATGTTGTCTGCGGCGCAGTAGCGGGTGAGGTCCTTGGAGACGACCACCAGCTTGCCGTCGCGGGTTCCGTCCTTGAGCGTGGCGAGTTTCATAGGTGTCCTCTCTTATGTGTTTTCGGGCCGAAAATCGGGGTTATCGGGTTGTGCGTCCGGGTGGGCGCGCTGGAATGCGGGCAGGGCGAGGCAGGCTGCTTCGATCCGTTCGATATGGGGCTTGTCGCCGAAGTCGAACGCGAACCGGCGGGCGTTGTAGACTTGCGGCAGCAACACGACCTCGAAGAAGCCGGGCGCATCGAACAGGAAGTCGCCGGTTCCGAGCTGCGCAAGGCGCTGTTCCACGGGCAAGAGCGTGCGGGCGAGCCAGTGGCGGTACCAGACCGCGATCTCGTCCTGCGACTTGCCGTATTCACTGGCGAGGTACTTCAGCACCGGCAGGTTGAGCGGCGCGTGCAGTTCGGTGGCGATGGCATAGCCGAGTTCGCGCGCGACGTAGCGGTCCTCGATATCGGCGGGCAGCAGCGGGTTGTCGGGATAGGCCTCGTCGAGCCATTCGATCTGCGCCATCGACTGCACGCGGTCCTTGCCATCCGCCTCCAGCAGCGGGACCGAACCGAAGGGGTTGCGGCTGGTAAAGGCCTCGCCCTTCTGCTCGGACTTGAGCAGGTTCACCGGCACATATTCGTATTCCAGACCCTTCAGCTCCAGTGCGATGCGCAGCCGGTAGCTGGTCGAGCTGCGATAGTAACCGTGCAGGCGGATCATGCGGCCTCTCCTACAGCTTGGAACACATGGAACATGGTCCTGCGAGGAAAAACTCCGGACGCGCAAATCTGGCTGTTCCCAAGGGTTTCGGCGGGACTGCGGATGCTCATGCGCTCCTAATGGCAGGTGTGCGAAAAGTAGGAAAGGGGATCAGAACGCGGCGATCCCCGTGATGGCCCGGCCGAGGATCAGCGCATGGACGTCATGCGTGCCTTCGTAGGTGTTGACCGTTTCGAGGTTCACCATGTGGCGGATGACTTGGTATTCTTCCGAAATGCCGTTGCCGCCGTGCATGTCGCGCGACTTGCGGGCGATATCCAGCGCCTTGCCAACATTGTTGCGTTTGACGATCGAGATCATGTCGGGGGCGAACTTGCCTTCGTCCATCAGGCGTCCGACGCGCAGGCTGCCCTGCAGGCCGAGCGAAATTTCGGTCAGCATGTCGGCGAGCTTCAATTGGTAAAGCTGCTTGCTGGCGAGCGGAACGCCGAATTGCTGGCGGTCGAGGCCGTACTGGCGCGCGGCGTGCATGCAGAATTCGGCCGCGCCCAGCGCGCCCCAGCTGATGCCGTATCGCGCGCGGTTGAGGCAGCCGAAGGGACCCTTGAGACCCTGGACTTCGGGAAGCAACGCGTCCTCGCCCACTTCGACCTCGTCCATCACGATCATGCCGGTGGTGCTGGCGCGCAGCGAAATCTTGCCTTCGATCTTGGGTGCCGACAGGCCCTTCATGCCCTTTTCGAGCACGAAGCCGCGAATGCCGCCGCCATGTGCCTCGCTCTTCGCCCAGACGACGAAGACATCGGCGAAGGGCGAATTCGAGATCCAGGTCTTCGAGCCGTTGAGGACATAGCCGCCATCGACCTTCTTGGCCGTGGTCTTCATGCCTGCGGGGTCGGAGCCTGCGTCGGGTTCGGTGAGGCCGAAGCAGCCGATAAGCTCGCCGCTAGCAAGGCCGGGGAGGTACTTCTTGCGCTGTTCTTCCGAGCCATAGGCGTGGATCGGATACATCACGAGGCTCGACTGGACGGATGCCATCGAGCGGTAGCCGGAATCGACTCGTTCGATTTCGCGCGCGATCAGGCCGTAGGCGACATAGCCCGCGCCTGCGCCGCCGTATTCTTCGGGGATGGTCGCGCCGAGCAGCCCGGCCTGGCCCATCAGCGGGAAGAGTTCGGGCGCGTCTTTCTCCTGGGAGAAGCCCTCGATCACGCGCGGCTGCAACTCGCTTTGTGCGAAAGCGTGCGCGGCGTCGCGGATCATCCGCTCTTCCTCGGTCAGCTGGTCGTCGAGATTGAAGGGATCGGTCCAGTCGAAGGGCACCATTCCGGCCATGTCGTATCCTTTGAAACTTGTTGCGCGCCGCTTGGCAGAGCGGCGAGGGCTGCGCAAGGGGGTCAGGCGGGTTCTGCGTCGCCCGGAACGAGGAGTGTGTAGCGCGCTTCGTCGCACAGGCCCGTCACCCACTCCTCGCCCACCTTGAGCCAAGCGTGGAAGCGCGGGATGCCGACCTCGTCGCGCTGCGTGCCGATGAAGAGGCTGGCAGGGATGCCGCGCCGCTCCAGCATCCAGCGCGCGGCGATGGCTTGCGGCAGGCAATTGGGCGAGGCGGGGACGTTGTTGAGCGCGCGCTGCATGGCGAGGCGGACGCGGCGGATAGTGGCGATATCGCCGCTTAGGCCCGTGCCCGACGCGACGGCACCGAAGCGCGATCGCCAGCGGCGCGGGGGCACGCTGGCGATGAGCGCCTTGGCATATAGCACCAGCACCATCGCCTCGAGCGAGGCGATCTTGTCGGCGCTATCGAGCGCGAGGAAGGTGCGCAGCTTGGGCATGGACTCGGCTAATCATACCACGCCTTTTGCGCAAATGCGTCATTTCACAAGCGGCAGCGCCTTGCGGCAATCGTCCGCACATTCGCGGCACATCGTGGCGCAGAGCTGGCAGTGGGGATTGTCGTGGCCCTCACATTCCGCAGCGCAGGTTTCGCAGGCCTTGATGCAGGTTTCAAGCTGTGCGCGCAGGACTTCGATATTCTGCGCGGTACGGCGGGTGGCGAGGCGCGCGGTGGCGGCGCAGACATCGGCGCAATCGAGGCAGTTCCTGATGCACTGCGCCATGTCCATGTCCTCTGCCACGCAGGCATCGGCACAGCTGGTGCAGAACAGCGAACACAGCATGGCATGCCGCGCGGCGAGGATGAGCTCTTCGGTCTCATCCTGCACCTGCGGGTGGGCATCGATCATTTTTTGCAGCGACATAAGCTTCCTTTCCTTGAGGGGTTTACCTCTAAGGAAAGCGGCGACCGGAAGGGCGTTCCGATTATTGGCAGCTTTTCGCGATCAGGCGTGGGCGGCGGCCCGCTGGACGGAGTCGATGACTTCGGCCGGGGGGCAGGGCTTTGACAAGGCCTGCGCCTGCGGGAAGCGCGTGGCAACTTCCTGCGGGCTCAACTGACCCGAATGGAAGATCACCGGCACGTTCTCGGCCATCATCTGCTCGGCGAGCGGATAGACAATGCCATCGCCCAGTTGGACGTCGAGGATCGCGATGTCGGGTTTGGATTTCTGGTAGGCGAGCATGGCGCTCGACAGGTCGTCATAGGGACCTTCTACGATGTAGCCTGCTTCGGAAACGGTTTCACACAAATCGTAGCCGACGATCAATTCGTCTTCGGCAACAAGTACACGTAGCTGTTGTCCCATCCAGCCTCTCCTCGTCTGCGCCGACCCAGATTAGTTAATGGGCGGAAGGCTATATGGTTCCTGCCTTATGCACCGGCTCCGTATTTGGCGTGGAAATCGGCGGATTTGCCATCGGCCAGCAGGCGTGCCTGGCCGGTCCAGTCGTCGCGGCGGATGCGGCCTTCGAAGCGGCCGAGCTGGGCATCGATACGGTCGATTTCGCCATCGTCCCAAGCGGCGATCTGCGCAAAAGAAGTGATGCCGAGACTTTCGAGCGTCGCGGCGAGTTTCGGGCCGACGCCCTTGATGCGCGTAAGGTCGTCGCCATGGCCGTCGCTGACCTTGGTGACCACCGGCTGGGGATCGCGGGTGGCGGCTGGCGCGGCATCGACCAGCGCGGAATTACGCTGCGCCCGGTCGGCACCCTCGTCGAGCACGTCGCGGCTGCCGGCGCCGGTAACCTTCGTCCGGCGTGTGGTGCGGAACAGGAACCATGCAACGATCAGCCCGGCGACCAGCGCGATCGCCAGCAGGATCCAGTTTTCGGCGAGAAGTTCGCTCATCATTCTTCCTTGTCAGAAACGGTTTCGGGCCGATCGGAGCGGCCCCATAGCGCCCAGCCGATGGTCAGGCCAAGCCCGTAGGCGACCAGCATCAGCGCGATGACTTCGAACCAGACCGGCATCTATCGTGGCCCCGGCGTGTCGACGGGCGTGGGGGTTAGCGGTTCCATGCGGATTACCGAAAACTCGATCCGTCGGTTGGCGGGGTCTTCGGGCGTGAGGCGTTCCATCGGTTCGCTCGACCCGACGCCGCGGGCGCGCAGGCTTTCGCGCGGGATGCCGCGGCGCACGAGGCCTTCGCGCACGGCGCGCGCGCGGTCCATGCTGAGCGCGACATTGGCGTCTTCGTCGCCAGATTTGTCGGTATGGCCGGTGATCGCGATGATCGCGCCCGAACACGGTTCGAGCGCGGTCGCGACCTCGTCGAGCAGCATGCGGCTGGCTGGCAGCAGCGCAGCGCTCGCTTCCTCGAAACGGACGGTGCGGGTGCGCAGCAATCCGTCGACATCTTCCTGGCAATGGAGCGGCTCGAAGCCGCGTTCGCCGCTTTCGGCATTGACCGATCCATCGACCCAGCTGACTCCGCCGACACCGGGCAGGGCGCTGACGATTTGCGCTGCGCGGGTACGCCGCTCGTCATCGAGCCCTTCGCCGCCGGACAGCTGCGGGTGCCGTGTCGGCGCGCCGTAGCTGGTGGTAAAAGCTGCCTCGACCATGCCGAGACCTGCCTGGGAAAGCGCGGCCCGGCTGTCACTCTCAAGCCGTTCGGCCATGCTCTCGGCCCGGCCCGACCAGCTCGATAGCAAACCGATCGCGATGACCAGCAAGGCTCCGGCGGGGATGGCTAGGCGGCGCAACATGCAGCTGCCTTAGCCGCCGCCGATGCCGCCTGCCAAGGCTCCTATTTCAGCGAGTCGGCAGTCTTCACCAGCTGGAGGAACTCCTGCCGGAAGAAGTCGCCCTGCGCGCCGGCCAGCCGAGCGATGTCGCCATAGCTATAATCGGCCAGCATTGCATCGCCGCGCAGCTTCTGCCCGAAAGCTGCAACCGAGCTGGCGAAGGCGAAGTCGCCCGCCGGTGCGCGGCCGGTGCGCAGGGCGCTGGCCGGGAGCGTATAGCTGATGAGGCGCGACGTATCGCCGTCGGGCAGCTTGTAGCGCAGCTTGATATGCGCAGCTTCTGCCGAAAGCTCGACCGCCCGCGCATCGACCTTGTCTTCATAGCGCCGCGTGCCGATCCAGCCCTTCGATCCGGCTGGCACGACCTCGTAGATCGCGGTAACCTGATGGCCCGCACCGATATCGCCCGCATCGATTGCGTCATTGTCGAAATCCTCTTCGCGCAGCGCACGATTTTCGTAGCCGACAAGGCGATACTGGCTGACCACGGCGGGGTTGAACTCGACCTGGATCTTCACATCCTTGGCAATGGTGAAGATGGTGCCGCCCATCTCGTCGCCCAGAACCTTGCGAGCCTCCAGCGCGCTGTCGATATAGGCATAATTGCCGTTACCGTGGTCGGCGATCCGTTCCATCATCGCATCGTTGAGGTTTCCGCGCCCGAAGCCGAGCACCGTCAGCGTGGTGCCGCTCTCGCGCTCTTTCTCGATCATTTCGACCAGCGCATCGCGGTCGGATACGCCGACGTTGAAATCGCCATCGGTGGCAAGGATCACGCGGTTGACGCCGCCTTCGATCCGGTTGGCATCGGCCATCGCATAGGCGAGCTTGATGCCTTCCCCGCCGGCGGTGGAGCCGCCCGCGCTCAGGCGGTCGATTGCGTCCCTGATCTTGCGCTCGTCATTTGTGGCATCGAGTACGAGACCCGCAGCGCCCGCATAGACGACGATCGAGACCCGGTCCTTATCGGTCAGTTGCCCGGCCAGCTGGCGCATCGCGGTCTTCACCAGCGGCAGCTTGTCATAGCTGTTCATCGAACCTGAGACATCGAGCAGGAAGACGAGGTTGGCGGCAGGGCGCGCCTGCTGCGGCAATTCGTACCCCGCCAGCCCGATGCGCACGAGGCGGGTATTCTCGTTCCACGGCGTCACCGCGACATCAGTATTGACCGTGAAGGGCTTGGTGCGGTCCAGCGGCCGCTCGTAATCGTAGCGGAAGTAGTTGACGAATTCCTCGGTCCGCACGGCTGCCTGCGGAGGGATCTGGCCCTCGCTGATGAAGCGCCGCGCATTGGCATAGGCAGCCGTGTCGACATCGACCGAGAAGGTGGAAACCGGCTGGTTGGCCACCAGCTTGACCGAGGAAATCTCCTCGCCGTCATACTGGTCGCGGCTCGGCGGGGTGGGTACGAAAATCGGAGGGAAATAGCGATAGGTGACCTTCGGTATGCTGTCGGTGCCCTCGACGGTGGTCACCATCTCGTCGGTCATAACGGAGGTTACTGCAGAAGGTGAGGCAAAGCGCTGCTGCGTGACCCGAGAGCCTGTAACGACGATGCTGCTCTCGTCTGAGGCTGTTGCAGCCGGCGGCGGAGGAGGCGGGGGCGGAGGAGCCGTCTGGCCGGTCTCGCTTGCACCGGTATCGTTCTTGGCAATCGGTGAGTCGTTCGTCGACGCGCATCCGGCAACCACCGCAAGCATTGCACTGGCGGCGGCAAGTCTCACATACCTCATCTGCAGTCTCCCCTTTGAAACTTGATACAAAGTTACATCGGGAGCCAGTGAATGTTTGCTGAACGGTCAGGCCTGGTCAGATCGCGGAGCCGGTTCGGCGTCCTTTTCCTTCCTAAAAAGCAACCTGTCTTCCTCTCCGAAACCGCGCTTCCAGATGACCAGGAAATAGGTCGCGAGAATTGCCGGGACGCCGAAGGCCAGTTCGGCCCATTCGGGCAGCAGGGTGAAGAGATACCCCACCAGCACGGCCGGTGCGATGGCATAGACCAGCGCCCAGCGGAACGGGTTGATCGGCTGCTGGATGATGCGCGAGAGCAGGAAGGCTTTTACGAGGCTGGCGAAGCCGAGCGAGAGCAGCAGTGCCAGCGCGGCGGCGGCAGCCTTAAAAGGCTCGCCATAGCCGTAAGCGACCGCGGTGCGGATGAGCAGCCATGTCAGCACGCCCTGCAGCACGATGGTGGCAATCGAGATCCACAGGTTCCGGACCCGTGCGACGTACACCAGCACGGCTTCGGAAACCACGGCGGTCGCGGCAATGACTTCTGCGGTCAGCAGGAAGGCGAGAGCGCCCGTACCGCCAACATATTCGGGACCGAACAGGCCCATGATGGCCTCGCCCGGAACGCCAAGCGCCAGCGCGATTCCGGCCTGTGCGGCGATGATCCAGAAGCCCACCTGGCAAACCTGTTTGGCTATGGCGCCGAAGTTCTTGGTCTTCAGGTTCTTGGTGATGACCGGACCGAGTATCGGCTCGAAACTGGTCTTGAGCTTTTGCGGCAGGCTCGCGAGTTGCTGTGCCATGTAATAGACGCCAACCGCGGCAGGCGCGGCAAACAGGCCGAGGATGAAGATGTCGACGCGCCGCGTGCCCCATTCGATCGCATCGGCAGTGGCGAGCGGGAGGGCGCGCGCGGTCATCTTGCTCATGTAGACAGGATGAGGTCGCCAGCCGGTCGGCGCGCCGTAGCTGCGGGCGAAGGCCCAATATCCCACCGCGAGACCCGCGTAGATCGACACCAGATAGGCCATCGCGAGGCCCGATTCCGACACGCCGGGCACGAAATAAAATGCGCCCGCCATGATCGAAATCGTCCACGGTTCGACCACGGCGCGGGCGCGCACGGTTGTGGCGATATCGTACTTATATGCCTGCGCGGCGAGCACGATCTCGGTCAGCGCATAGCCGGGGATCGCTAGAACGATCAGCTTGTCGAGCTCGGTATATTCGCCGCTCGGGAAGAGCGGGGCGGGCACGAACCAGAAGAAAGCCGCGGCGAGGCAGGAGAAGATGAGCGCGAGCAGCATGCCGTCATAGACGAGATTGGCGGGCAGGTGCTCCTCGCCTTCGGTAAGGCGCTGCGCCAGCCCGCGTTTTTCGCCCATGGCGCAGACCAGCGCCACCAGTTCGACCACCACCAGCGCCGAGGCGAACCGTCCCACCGCATCGACCCCGTACAAACGGCCTGCAATGAACAGGAAGGGGATGCGCGCGAGCAGCCTCAGCAGGAAGCCGAGCACGTTCTGCTTGCCGCCCTTTGCGATGGCGGACAGGTCTTCGTCGTTGGTGTCTGCGCTCACCCGGCGGCTTCCTGTTCGGCCTTCAAGGGGCGTGAGAGGATGCCCTGAACGACCTCGCGCGGATTGTCGCCCTTGAGCAACGCATAGACGGCAGTGGCGATGGGCATGGTGATCCCCATGCGGGCGGCCAGTTCGACCAGAACGGGCGCGGTATGCGCGCCTTCGGCCACGGTCTTGCGGTCGGACATGAGATCATCGGCGCTCTGGCCTTCGCCAAGTGCCTTACCGAGCGAGAAATTGCGGCTCGAGGTGGAGGAGCAGGTGAGGACGAGATCGCCGAGGCCGCACAGGCCGGTGAGCGTTTCGGGCTTGGCGCCCTTGGCCTCGCCGAAGCGCAGCATTTCGGCATAGCCGCGCGCGATCAGCGCGGCGCGGGCGTTCTGGCCCAGCTCCAGCCCGTCTACCACGCCGCAGGCGATGGCGAGCACGTTCTTGACCGCCCCGCCGATCTCCGCGCCGGTTACGTCGTCCGAGTAGTAGGGCCGGAACGTCGGGCGCGCGATGGCGGGCGCAATCCGGTCCCATTGCCTCTCGCCGCCGCCGCAAGCGAGGGTCACGGCAGCAGGCAGGCCGGCCACAACTTCATGCGCAAAGGTGGGGCCCGACAGGACCGCGATCTGGCTGTCCGGTGCGACATCGCGGGCGACATCGTTCATCAGCCTGCCCGTGCCGGCCTCGATGCCCTTCGAACAAAGAATCATGTCGCGCGGCTGAGCGGGCATGGCTTCGAGAACACTGCCCATGTGCTGGGCGGGAGTGACCACGAGCAGCGCGTCGAGCATCGCCATTTCGGCGAGATCGTTGGTCGCGCGGATGCTCGCGGCGAGGTCGGCCGCCGGAAGGTAGGTGGAGTTGGTGCGCCGCGTGTTGATCTCCTCGACCAGCTCGGCCTCCCGCGCCCAGAGCAGCACCTCGCGCCCGTCGCTCGCGACCATCTGTGCGAGCGCGGTGCCCCAAGCACCTGCTCCGAGGACCCCCGTCTTCATGCCTTCACTCCTGCCCCGCGCACCGGCTCCGCCTCCGGGTCGAGCGGCCAGCGTGGCTGCGCCGAAATGTCGAGCGGGTCGGGTGCGAAATTCTCCAGTCCCAGGCGTTCGATCCCCGCCCAGGCGATCATCGCCGCATTGTCAGTACACAGCTTTGGCGGCGGCGCGGTGAAGCGCATATCGTGCCTGGCGGCGACGTCTTCGAGCGCTGCGCGCACCGAGGCATTGGCTGCGACCCCGCCGGCCACCACCAGCGTTTCGCAATCGCCCATCCGTTCGAGGGCGATGCGCAGCCGATCGACCACGCAATCGATCGCCGCCTGCTGGAAGCTCGCGGCGATATCGGCCGTCTCGTATTTCCCGCTCTCGTGCGCGCGCAACACTGCGCTCTTGAGACCGGCGAAGCTGAAATGCGGCTCCCCGCTGCCGATCATCGGGCGGGGAAGGGGGACGGCCCCTGCTTCGCCTTCCTTGGCGATCCGCTCGACCGCGGGGCCTCCGGGAAAGCCGAGGCCGAGGATCTTGGCGGTCTTGTCGAAGGCCTCGCCCAGAGCATCGTCGATGGTGGTGGCAAGGCGGCGATATTGGCCGACGCCATCGACCCGCAGGATCTGGCAATGTCCGCCCGACACCAGCAGCAGGGCATAGGGGAAGCCAAGTCCGCCATCGGCCAGTCGCGGGCTCAGCGCATGACCTTCGAGGTGATTGACCGCGATCAGCGGCACATCGCCCGCCATCGCCAGCGCCTTGGCGCTCACCAGCCCGACCATCACTCCGCCGATCAGGCCGGGTCCCGCCGTCGCGGCAATCGCATCGAGGTCTCCGAGAGATACACCCGCATCTGCCAGCACTGCCTCGATCATCGGGGCGAGCCGTTCGGCATGGGCGCGTGCGGCAATCTCCGGCACCACGCCGCCGAAGGGCGCGTGTTCCTCGTCCTGCGAGGCGATGCGCTGTGCCACGATGTGGCGCTCGCCGTCGACCAGCGCGGCCGCGGTTTCGTCGCAGGAGCTTTCGATGCCGAGAACCAGTGTCATTGCGCTTCCCCTTAGCGGGATCGCGCGTTAGGGCAAGCGCGCGCCATGCCAGCCGACCCTCTCATTCGCCTCGGAACCCGCCGCTCCCCGCTTGCGCTCGCGCAGGCGCACGAGGCGCGCGCGCGGCTGTGCGCTGCACATGGCTGGGACGAGGCGATGGTCGAACTGGTCCCTGTTGTGGCGAGCGGCGACAAGATACAGGACCGCCCGCTGGCCGACATCGGCGGCAAGGCGCTGTGGACGCGCGAGCTCGACATGTGGCTTGCCGAGGGCCGGATCGATGCGGCGGTACACTCGATGAAGGACGTCGAGACGCTGCGCCCCGACGAGCTTGCCATCGGCGCGATCCTGCCGCGCGCCGACAAGGCCGACGTGCTGCTTGGTGCAACCTCCATCGCTGCCATCCCTTCCGGAGCCCGCGTGGGAACGAGCGCGCCGCGCCGCGCCGCGCAATTGCTCCACGCAAGGCCCGATCTCGAAGTCGTCGGAATTCGCGGCAATGTCGCCACCCGCATGGCGAAGCTGCAGGCTGGCGAGGCCGACGCGACCTTCCTCGCCGCTGCCGGCCTTTCGCGGCTGGGCGAGGATAGCGTCGGGACCCGCCTCGATCCCGAAGAATGGCTTCCCGCTCCGGCGCAGGCCGCCATCGGTATCGAATGCCGCGCTTCCGATGGCGAAACGCGCGAATGGCTCGCGGCCATCGACGACGAGCCGAGCAGGCAGGAGGTTCTGGCCGAACGCGCGCTTCTGGAAGGACTGGGCGGCACCTGCCACAGCCCGATCGCCGCGCTGACAAGTCGCGATGGCGACCGCCTCCACATGAAAGCCGCGATCTACAGCCCCGATGGTGCGATCTGCATCAGGCGCGAGGCCGATTTCGCCCCGCAGGATCGTGCGGCGGCCCGCGACCTTGCGGCCTTGCTCCTCACCGAAGCGCCAGCGCATGTTCGCGCGCATTTCGGCGGCTTGGCCTGATGCGCAAGCTCTTCGTGTTCCGGCCAGAACCGGGGCTGGGCGTTACGCTCGAAACAGCGGAGGCTAGCGGGCTGGAAGCAACGGGCTGCGCGCTGTTCTTGGTCGAGCCCGTCGAATGGTCGGCATCGACCAAGACCGACGTGAATGCACTCCTCGTCGGAAGCAGCAATGTCTTCAGACATGGCGGCCTCGAACTCGAAAAGCTTGAAGGACTGCCGGTTTATGCGGTGGGCGGGGCGACTGCCGAAGGGGCGCGGGAAAAAGGCTTCCTAGTCACGATGACCGGCAAGGGCGGGCTGCAGAACCTGCTCGACGAGGTGGCGGGGCGCAAGCTCTCCTTCCTGCGGCTGGCGGGCGAGAAAATGGTCGACCTTTCGCCGCCCGATGGAATCTCCATCGACACGCGCGTGGTTTATCGCACCGTGCCGCTGGAAATGGATACGCGAGTCAGCAAGGCGCTGCGCGAAGAGGGCGGTGTGGCGCTGCTCCACTCGGGCGAGGCGGCCAAGCGGCTTGCCAGCGAATGCGAGCGGCTGGGGATCGACCGCAATACCATTACGATCGCCGCACTGGGCCCGCGGATCGCCGAAATTGCCGGTGATGGCTGGCAAGCTGTCCACACTTCGCCGCAGCCCGTGGATGCCGAGCTACTGGCCTTGGCGCAGGCTTTGTGCCAAGGCTGAAGCAGGGGCGCGGGACGGAGTTTAATGGACCAATTTTCGACAGCTAAGCGCACGCGCTCGCCAGGCATGAAGCCCTTGCTGCTGGCGGTTGCGGGGTCCTTTGCTCTTGGCGCAGCATTGGTCGGTTACATCGCATGGCGGGGTGATGGTTCCGAGACCGGCCCGGCGGTCGAGGGCGACGCACCGCAGGCCGCGCTCGCTAGTCCCGAAGCGGACGGTACGCCTTCCCCCACGCCCAGCGCCACTGCCAGCCGAGCAGCTGCTGCCGCCGAAGCGGTCGAGCAGATGGCCGAGACGCAAGGGGGCATCGACCAGCGCCTCGCTGCTGCAGAACAGCGCCTTTCGCGGCTCGATCTGCAGGCACAGGCTGCCGCCGGGAACGCGGCACGCGCAGAGGGCCTGCTGATCGCCTTCGCCATCCGCCGCGCGATCGACAAGGGGGCACAGCTTGGATACCTCGCCGACCAGCTACGCCTGCGTTTCGGCGATGCGCTGCCCAACGCCACCAATTCCATCCTCAGTTTCTCGCGCGATCCGGTCACGCTCGACCAGCTGACCGCAAGGCTCGATGGCCTTGCCCCGCAGTTGCAATCGGGTGACGATCGCGGGGGCTTCGAACGCTTCTCGCAGGAGCTGGCGGCGCTGTTCACCGTGCGCCGCGAAAGCGCGCCTTCGCCGCAGCCGGAAATGCGCATCGAACGCGCGCGCTTGTTCCTCCTCAGCGGGCGGACCGATGCCGCGATCGAAGAAGTGCGCAACATGCCCGGCGCTGCCAATGCGCAAGGGTGGATCCGCGATGCGGAACGCTATGCCGCAGCGCAGCAGGCGCTCGATTTGATCGAGACTGCCGCCGTGCTCGAACCGCGCCGCCTGCGCGATGGGGCGGGGAACCGAATTTCGCAGCCGAGCCCGGGGCAGGAAACGCCTGAAGAGTAGGCCTCAGGCCTTCATCAACTCCGGTACGTCGCCCGATACGCCGCGCGCTTCGTCCATGAAGAACTTCTTGAGCCAGCCCGAACGCTGGACGCCGGCCATGCCGAGGCGGCGCACCGCACTGGCAGTCTTTCCGGGCACGCCGAACAGGCGGGTGAGCGTATCGGTCGCGCCCATGACCATGATCGAATCGAGCGCGCGCCACTTTTCGTAGCGTTCGAGCACCTGCGCATCGCCGAGGTCGAGGCCGAGGCGGCGGGCTTCTTCGAGCACTTCGATGAGAGCGCCGACATCGCGCAGGCCGAGGTTAAGGCCCTGTCCGGCAATCGGGTGCATGCCATGAGCGCTGTCGCCCACCAGCGCCATCCTCTCGCCGACAATGCGTGCGGTATGCTGGAAGCTGAGCGGATAGGACGACCGTCCGCTATTGAGGCGGAGCGTGCCCAGGATGTCGCCCATGCGCTTCTCGACTTCGGCGAGGAAGGCGCGGTCCGACAGCTTGAGAACGCCTGCGGCATCCTTCTCGTCCACCGTCCAGACCAGCGCGCTGCGGTGCTTGCCATCTTCGCTGTCGAGCATGGGGAGGAGCGCGAACGGGCCGTCCTCGTAGAAGATTTCCCAGGCCACGCCCTCGTGCGGCTTGGAATGGTCGAGCCCGGTAATGATGGCGCGGTGCGAATAGTCCCAGCTCGCCATCTTGAGCCCTTCTTCCTCGCGCGTGGGCGAGCCGCGGCCTTCGGCGCCGATGAGGAGATCGGCTTCGAGGACCGTCCCGTCGCTAAGTGTCACGCTGGTGGTAAAGGCATCGCGGTGTCGGCTGGTCACCTCGACCGGCGCGTGCATGGCAATCAGCGGCTCGTCCTTCGCCGCCTCGAACAGGGCGGTGCGCAACTGGCGATTGGCGAACATGCGGCCGAGCGTGCCTTCGTGCGGTTCGGGGCGGAAATCGATCCGGCCGGGCTTCATCTGGTCGATTACGGCGATGGCCTCGATCTCGCAGCCATGCGGCTCGAGCGCGTCGGCAAGGCCGATATTGCGGAACAGGCGCCAGCTGGCGGTCGAAATGGCCGAAGCGCGACCGTCGAAGCCTTCTGCGGTGAGGTCGGCGGGGTCCGCGCGGTCAACGAGGTGGCTGGAAAGGCCCTTCTTTGCCGCTGCCAGCGCCAGAGTGGTGCCGACGAGGCCGCCGCCGAGGATGAGCAGGTCGCGCTTGTCTGTCATGGGGGCAGTCCCTAATGCGGCACGCGTGACGGACGCAAGCAGAATGGACGTGTGGCGCAGCGCATTGGCTTTCCTGCTGATGACGCTGGCGTGCCTGATGCCGTCTTTCGCGCAGGCGCAGGAAGCGCGCTTCGGCGACGAGAATATCGCGGTTGAACTGCGCAGCGACGGCCCGCCCGTTCCCGACAGCACCTGGATGCTGGCGCTGCATTTCACGCCCAAGAGCGCGGAATGGCACGGATACTGGTCCAACCCTGGTGATGCGGGGCAGGGAATGTCACTGCAACTGAACCTTCCCGATGGTTGGGAAGCGGGCGAACCGCTTTATCCTGTGCCTCAAAAGCTGCTGATTTCGGGGCTGATGAACCACATTTACGAAGGTGAGTATGCGGTCCTCGTTCCGGTGAAGGTCCCGCTCGATGCGGCGGTGTCGAACATCGCGCCCATCACCGGCTTCGTTTCCTACCTCGCCTGCACCGACAAGATCTGCGTGCCGCAGGATGCGACGCTGCGCATTGACGAGGGCGGCGATTTCCGTAGCTGGCAGGCGTCTATCGCCCCTCAGCTCGACAGAATCGCAGGATATGAGGTTGTGCGCGACCGGCTGCGCGTGGGCATCCCGCTTCCTGCAGGCATGAACTTAGGCGACGTCCACCTCTTCCTCGAAACATCCGATTTCGGCAGTGGCCTCGCGCCCGATTACGCCGCGATCCAGACGATCGTGCGTGAAGGCGATCTCATGGTCGTCGAGGTGCCGCTGAAACGCCGCGCAGGCTTCGATGCCTCGCCCTTGCCGGAGCGGATTGCGGGCATCCTGTCGCTGGGCGGAGGGCAGGGCGTCAGCTTCACCGCGGTGCAGCGCGATGTCCCGCTCGAAGGCGTGAAAGCCATTCGCGGCCCGGTCGAGATTCCCGATCTGTGGGTCCTCCTGTTGGCCGCGCTGGTTGGCGGATTGCTCCTCAACATCATGCCCTGCGTCTTTCCGATCCTGAGCCTGAAGGCGCTGGCCTTGGCAAAAGCGGGCGGGGACGAGATTTCCGCGCGGCGCGATGCGCTGGCCTATACGGCGGGCGTCGTGTTGGCCTGTGCGGGCCTGGGCGCGATCATCATCCTGCTGCGTTCGGCAGGCGAGCAGGTGGGCTGGGCCTTCCAGTTGCAGGAGCCGCGTGTGGTCGGGGCGCTCTTCCTGCTCGCGGTCGCGATCACCGCCAATTTTTTAGGGCTGTTCCAGGTCCCGGGAATGGCCATTGCGGGCGGCAGGCCGTCGATGCGAGGCTCGTTCGGAACGGGTCTGCTGGCCGCCTTCGTGGCGACGCCCTGCACAGGTCCTTTCATGGCGCTTGCGCTTGGTGCAGCGCTGGTTCTGCGACCGATCGAGGGATTCGCGATCTTTACGGCGCTCGGCGTCGGGCTGGCGCTCCCCTTCCTCCTGATCGGCTTCATCCCCTCATGGCGCCGCCGACTGCCCAAGCCAGGCGCATGGATGGAGCGCTTCCGTCGCTGGATGGCGGTTCCGATGGGCCTCACCGTGCTTGCGCTGGCCTGGCTTATCTGGCGGATCGCCGACGACTTGTGGCTGGTCATGCTGGGAGCCGTGAGCCTCGTCCTCCTGGCGCTGCTCGCCTCGCTTGGCCAGCGACAGAAGCGCGGGCGGGGCGGCGGAAAGCTGTTTTTCGCCGGTATCGTGTCGCTCGCCATTTTTGCCCTCTCGATCGTCCCTCCGCCCGAACCGCGCACGCTGGCACAATCGAGCATGCTTGAGCCGCAGGACTTTTCCGAAACTGCGCTTGCAGAGGCGCGTGCCTCGGGCAGGCCGGTCTTCGTCTGGTTTACCGCCGACTGGTGCGTGACCTGCAAGGTAAACGAGAGCGTCGCTATCGAACGCGAAGATACGCGGGACGCATTCGAACGCGCGGGTGTTGTTTCCCTGCGCGGAGACTGGACGCAGCGTGACGAAGAAATCGCGACCTTCCTCGCGCGGCAAGGCGCGGCGGGTGTGCCGCTTTACATGTGGTATCCGGCAGACGGCGATGGGCGGCAACTGCCGCAGGTGCTCACGCCTGAGACTCTTCCGGCTCTGGCGCAGGGGCAATCTCGCTAGCGCAGCGATTGATGAATTCCCCCGGCATACTGCTGGCATTGAGCATGACCGAACCGGCCCCCGGCACTGTCGCCTCGACCCGGTTCGCGCCGGTCAGCACATCGAGCCGCGGATCGTCGGCCGCAAGCCTTCCGCGCCAGAGCCACGCGCTGCCTTCGTCCGGTTCGTCCTGCTCGGCATCGATCCATAGCCGCTCGACATGGCCGTTGCCGATCAGCGCCAGAACCGCCTTTGCATGCGGATCGGCCGCGACATAGCGCGTGTAGACTAGAGTTCCGTCCTCGCAGCCGAGCGATAGCAAGGGGCGTTCGCCGGGCTTGCCGTAAAGCAGCCGCCCGCTTTCGCTGCTCGGTGCCCAGGATGCGCCTTCGGTGTCTGGGGAATCGATGGGATCGGCAGGTGCCATGCGCTCGTCGGAAACCACGGTCCTGCTGTGGTATTCGTCCGAAGCGGCAGGCTTGCAGGCGGCAAGCAGAAGAAGGGCAGGGAGCGCGGCGTGGCGGAGCATCGGCGCAGCTATGGCACGCGCGCGGGGCGCGTCAACGTTGCCTGCATCCCCGCATCCACAGCTAAGAGATCAACCGGGCCGTCCGCGATGCTCCGACCATAGAGAGAGGAAGTCGCGGCGGTTATGCGGGCCGTAGGTAGCGAAACTTGGATTCGCTTCCTCGCGGTTTTCCGCGCGCAGTTCTTCGAGGCTGTCGGGCCTCGCAAAATCCCTGGGGTCGAGCCCGTAGACGCGCGCGCCGTTGAGGCCGAATATCTTGCGCTTGGCCTCTGCCGTCAGAGCCGGGTAGCCGAAGCGCTCCTGGTATTCCTCGCTGATCTCGAAGGTGCGGAAGGCTTGGATTTGGTCCTGCGGGCTGCCGAACCAGATGCTGTCAGTGCCCCACATGATCCGGTCTTCGCCGAAATATTTGAGCAGTTTGCCCATCAGGTGCGCGGCCTCGTCGGGCCGCCCCATGTGAAAGCGCCAGACTGAGCCGAGTTCGGCATAGAGATTGCCCTCGTTGGGCTTCAGCCCTGCGTCGATCCGCGACTTGATCAGCCGGTCGACACCTTCGGGGCTTTCGGGATTATAGGCACTCTCGACCTTCCCCGGCTCCCAGCCGGAGTGGTATACAAGGAAAGTCAGGTCGGGGTTCTGCGCGGCTGCCGGGCCCATGTCGCGGGGCGAGGAATATTCGTATTTGAGCCCGTAGAGCGGCACCCCCTTGTGCACCGCGATGGTGGTGCGGCCCAGTTCGCGCGCCTTTTCGAACGCGCGTGCGGCATAGTCGCTGGAATCGAGGAAATAGCCCACACCATCCGGCCCCCACTGCGGATACATCTTCCACGCGTCGACCTTATAGGTCTCGACCTTCTCCTGCATCGCGTCGAGATCGCCCGGATCATTGGGCAGGAGGCCGCCATGGATCAGGCAGCGCGCATCGCTGCCGCCGATCCTCTCGATGATTTCGCTCGCCTCGGCGGCGTAGTCGGTAGGGGTGGGGTTGCTCTTCTGGCTTCCCCATAGGGCGGAGACAACCGCGGCATCGGTATCGCTGTCGAGAAAGACTTCCTTCGCCAGCGTTTGCGCCGAATAGCAGTCGTAGCCGCTCGCACCGCACTTCTGGTATTGTCCAAAGGCCTGCGTGAGCACCGCATTCCAGATCTCGCCATCTTGCCCGACGCGCCATGCGCCCGAAGGATCGACGCAATGCGTCTGTACATCGAAGATGAATTCGTCGCCGGTCAGCACCGACGAAGCGAGTTGCTCGTCGAGCGCCGCTTGGCGCGGCACTGAATAGCGCCCGCCCGCATCGGGGTTGGCGGTGTTGCAGGCCGTGAGCGTGGCAGCCGCTCCAGCCGACGATACGAGGAACGCGCGCCGCCCGATGCCGAGCCGTTTGGCATTCTCGCCTGCCGCTTCATGCGCGAGCCTGTTCGTAAGGACCTGCTCACGCGTCAGCTCGCGCGGCAGGAATTCGCCGTTGCTGGTCGTATCGATGCGGATCGGCAGCCGCGTACCGTCCGGATCACAATCGAAATTTGCCATTGTCGTCCTCCCTCCAACCCCTTCTACCACCCGAGGGAGGGCATGCTGCTGCCGTTCGACCGACAGCTTCCCTGAATCCGCAAGGGACTTGACGGAACTTGATTGAACGTTCAATCAACACTTGATTGAGCATTCAAGAGGGCTTCCTGCATGAACTCCGCCACCCGCGACAAGATCGTCCAGACCGCGCTCGAGCTCTTCTGGGTCAAGGGTTACCAGTCGACCTCGATCTCCGACATCCTCAGCCGCAGCCAGGTACATTCGGGAAGCCTCTATCATTTCTTCCCGGGCAAACAGGATGTGCTGGTGGCCGTGCTCGAGTGGTACCGCGACGGGATCGAGGAAAACCTCTTCGCGTTCGCCTGGCAGGGCGTGGATGACCCGATCGAGCGTATCTTCTCGCTCCTCAACGGCTACCGCATGCACCTCGCATCGAGCGATTTCATGTACGGTTGCCCGATCGGGAGCCTCGCGCTGGAATTGCACGAGCCCGATCCCAAGGTGCGCGAGCTTCTTGCCATCAACTTCGCAAACTGGGTCGAGGGCGTGGAGCGCTGCCTGCGCGATGCGGGTGACCGGCTGCCGGCGGATACCGACCACAAGGCGCTCGCCGAATTTATCCTGACCATCATGGAGGGCGCGATCATGCAGGCGCGCACCCACCGCGACATCGGCCATTTCGACCGCAATGTCGAAGTGCTCAGGACCCATCTCGAAGCGCTCGAAACCAAGGCACGGGTCGATAGGAACCAGCAAGGGGAGAATGCGTGATGGAAGTGAACTGGATAGCAGTAGTCGTGGCGGGCGTATCCGCTTTCGTGCTCGGTGGGCTGTGGTACGGTCCGCTGTTCGGCAAGGCGTGGCAGGCGGAAACCGGCCTCACCGACGAGCAGTTGAAGTCCGGCAACCGCGCCAAGATCTACGGCGTGTCGCTGGTATTGTCGCTCCTTGCCGCCTTCGTATTCGCCATGTTCCTGGGCCCCGACCAGCCGCTGTCTTTCGCGGTCGGCGTTGGCTTCGCCGCAGGTTTCGCTTGGGTAGCCGCCAGCCTCGGCATCAACTACCTGTTTGAACACAGATCGCTGAAGCTGTGGCTCATCAACGGCGGCTATCACACACTCCAGTTCACCCTCTACGGATTGGTGCTGGGCCTGATGGCTTGACGCTTGGTCGAATTGCGGTTGCGCCGGTGGCGGCAATGGTTCTCCTTCCGGCGCAACCGGGAGAGGCTGGATGAAATTCATCAAGGCAATCGCAATTCTGGCACTAGCGGTGACGTCGCCGGGTCTCCACGCGCAAGAAACCGCCACCGACGTGGTGCCTGCGGTGAAGCAACTTCGTGGCGCTATCGGGAAATGGGATGTCACCACCACTTTCTACCGGGACGATGGCAGTGTCGCTCGAAAGGCGGTTGGCACTTACACGTTCGACTGGGTGATCGAGGACAGGATAGTCACCGGTGTCTCAGAAATCCCGGAATTCGGCATGAAGTCGGCCATCCTCTTCTACCACCGGCCCGCGACATCCGAGGTCGAGATGGTCTCGGTCGGTCCCGATGGCCAGTTATGGACCATGACCGGGGCGGATACGACCGAAACACGCGAAACGCCGGTGGTTACCAATCCCGATGGCAGCACGATCAAACTGCGCTTCACGCGGTTCAACGTGACCGAAAACCGCTTCGAATCGCGCATGGATCGTTCGAGCGATGGCGGGAAGACTTGGGTGCAGGGCAACCACCAACTCTTCGTGCGGCGCAGTGACGAGAGTAGCTGACCAGCTTTAGGCCGCGCGCAATTCCTCGAGCACTTCGCGCATCGTCTCGTGGAGCTCGCTCGAGCGTTCGGCGACGAGGCGGGCGACGCCGTTGGTCTGCTCGATGACTTCCTCGACGCTGCCGATGGCATGGGTGAGCTGCTGCACCTTGTCCGAGGCATTGGCGACATTGCGGGCGACCTGGTGCGCCGAACCGGCGAGCGACTGGGTGCTGGCGACCTGCTCGTCGATTGAATCGACGATGAAGCTGGTTGCCCCGCGCGTGGTACCTGCAGCCGCGGCCGTTTCGCTGATGCTCTCGGTCATCGAGATCGACGCCTCGCGCACGCCGCCGAGCATGTCGGCGATCTGGTTGGCGGCCTGCGCGGTCTGGTCGGCGAGCGATTTCATCTCGGTCGCGACTACGCCGAAGCCCTTGCTGCCCTCGTGGCTCGCCTCGATTGTGGCGTTCAGGGCCAGCATACGGCTCTGGTTCGCGATGTTCGAGATCATCTCGATGATGCGCGTCGCCTCGTCCATCGCCTCGGCCAGTTCTCCCACCTTCGGCGCAAGCCTTTCGGCGGTTTCCGCGCCGGTCATGGCGGCTTCGCGCGCGGCAGTGGCATTGTCGCCCACCGCACGGACCGAATCCGCCAGTTCTTGGACACTCTTTCCGACCATGTCGATTTCGTCCGAGACGAGACGGTGGTCGCGGTCGAGCTCGTCCGATTGTGCGACGGCATGGCCGAAGCTTTCGACCAGCGCCTCGCGCCCGGCGGAAAGCTGCGCGGCGGTTGCGCCGAGTTCGGTGACGATCTGGCCGAAGCGCGCTTCGATCTTTTCGGCTACCTCGCGGCGACGCTCGAGGTCGGACTTGCGGCGTTCCGCCTCGGCTTCGTGCAGCTTGCGCTCGGTTTCGAGGCGCAGGGCCTCTTCTGCGCGCAGGGCCTCGATCGATTCCACCTCGCGCGCCTGCTTGAGAATGAGGCCGGTAAGCTGCTCGGTCACCCATAACAGGGCTGCGGTCTGGAGGATCACCAGCACGGCATGAAGGATCACGCGGGGAAGGTCGCCGCTGCCGGCAAAGACCCACTCGGGCGCGACGAAATTGAACAATAAATGGTGGACCGCGATGAGGCCCGCACCGGCAAGGATGGGGCGCTTGTCGCACAGCGGGATCAGTGCGGCGAGCACGGGGAAGAAGTACATGTGCAGGTCCATCTGCCACTCGTGGCCCTGCATGAGGTAGACGAACACGGCAGGGTAGGCGCCTGCAGTCATCCCCAGCGCAATGCGGGTGACCGTGTCGAAGCGTTTTTGCGCGAAGACGAGCAGGCTCGGCACCATGGCCATCGCCGCGCCGAGCATCAGCGCGGTGCCGCTATTGGGCGAATCCACAAGCCAGCCGACAAAGGCGAGCGCAAGCACGTTGACCCAGAACAGCGCGGCCAGCAGGCGCGCGCCCGACCGGCGGATATCGGCCAGCGTCTGGCCTTGGGTATGGGCTTGGGGAAGATCGGTTTCGTACACGTGTCTGGTCTTTCTGCGTGAGATCAGGCGGGTTTGGCGGAGCCGCAGGCGACCGGCGGGCGCACCGCGACCAGCCCCTTGGCAAGAAGTTTGAAGAAGAGCGCGGGGTCGTCGCCGAACACGACCAGTGCGCGTCCATCGGCATCGGTTTTGAGCGGATAGGCCCCGGCCTCGCGCACACGCGCGGAGAAGGCAGCTGGCGGCTCGCCGGTGATCGAGACCACTGCGATCTGCCCGCGCGCAGGCGGCGCGACCATCACTGCCGCGATTGCCAGCGGCAGCATAACGATCTGAAATATCGGGAGGAAGCGACCCACGCCCTGGATTCCGGCTCTTCAAAAAGATTGAAACTGCCGGTTTACCTAAGGAAACGGGGTAAAATCAGGGTTAATGCTGAGCCGCTTCCACGTCCCTTATCCGGCCGGCTTCACGAACTTCATCACGAAGCGGTCGGTCTTACCGCGGACCGACGGGTCGAAAACGCTGGTTTCGTAATCGTCATCGGGATTGGCGAGCATGTCGCTCTGCGCTTCGAGGACGAAACCGGCTTTCTCGAAATCGGCTTTGACGACGGAGGGAGCGATCCGGTGTGTTTCCTCCACGATCGCGCGCGTGTCGCCTTCGCTCCCCGCATGGTCGATCACCCCGACCACTCCGCCCGGCTTCATCACGGAATAAAGACCCGCGAGAAATGCGGCAGGGTCCTGTCGTGAAACGGAATACTCTTCCGATTCCCAATAAAGGTCGTGGTAGTTAAGGTTCATGATCGCGAAGTCGAACCGGTCGGCGCCGGGAGCTAATTTTTCGAAAGGATAGCGTTCGAGCGCGATGCCGGGTTCGCGTTCGCTCAGCGCGGTCCAGGCTTCCTCGTTGAAGAACTGTTCGGGTTCGAGGGCGGTGACACTGCCGCTGTCGCCCACTGCCCGCGCGAGGATTTCTGCCCAATAGCCTCCGCCGGAAATCACATCGGCGGCATCGTCGCCTTGCTCGAGGCCAAAAAAGGCGAGGATTTCGGCAGGCTTTCGCCCTTCATCGAGTTCGCGGGCGCGTTCGGGCCGCGCTTCATTGGCGACGGCTGCGCCGAGCGCCTCGGCCGACACGGTCTGCGCGGCGGCGACCTCCTCGGTGTTTTCACTGGCGGGCTGCGAACAGGCAGCCAGCGCCAGGGCCAGAGCGTTGGTCAGGATAAGGTGCGCTTTCATGGTATTCTCCCCTTTACATGTGAAGGGGAGCTTGAACCCTTGGCCCGCGGTGGAGAACCCCGGCGCCCTACGCTGGTCGAGCGAGCGGCGACGCTGGTCGAAGTTTAAGGCTTGCCGCCCATCCGCTTGTAGCGTGTCTTGCCGTAGCGGGTCTTGCGCGTGCCGGGCCGACCAGCATCGCTGCGGCCGACGCGGGGGGCTTTCTTTTCCTCCTCACCAAGGCCGAGCTCGTCGTTCTCAAGGCGGCGGATTTCGTCGCGCAGGCGGCCGGCCTCCTCGAATTCAAGATCGGCTGCGGCAGCGCGCATTCTCTTCTCCAGATCCTCGATATAGGCGCGCAAATTGTGGCCGACGAGATTGTTGCGCTCGTCGTCGCCCGTGTCCACGGTAACGCCGTCCTGTGATGCGGTATGCGCGACGATGTCGGCGATGTTGCGCTTGATCGTGCGCGGCGTGATACCGTGTTCTTCGTTATAGGCCTTCTGCTTTTCGCGGCGGCGGTCGGTTTCCGCCATTGCTCGCTCCATGCTGCCCGTCACACGGTCGGCATAGAGGATCACGCGGCCTTCGACGTTGCGCGCGGCGCGGCCGATGGTCTGGACGAGGCTGGTCTCGCTGCGCAGGAAACCCTCCTTGTCGGCATCGAGGATGCAGACGAGGCCGCACTCGGGAATGTCGAGCCCTTCGCGCAGGAGGTTGATGCCGACCAGCACGTCGTAAACGCCAAGGCGCAGGTCGCGGATGAGTTCGATGCGCTCCAGCGTTTCGACGTCGGAATGCATGTAGCGCACCCGCACGCCCGCTTCGTGCATGAACTCGGTTAGGTCCTCTGCCATGCGCTTGGTCAGCGTGGTGACCAGCGTGCGATAGCCCAGCTTGGCGGTCTTCTTGCATTCCTCGATGCAGTCTTGGACCTGGTCCTCGACCGGCTTGATCTCGACCGGCGGGTCGATGAGGCCGGTGGGGCGGATGACCTGTTCGGCGAAGACGCCGCCAGTCTGCTCCATTTCCCACGGACCGGGCGTGGCTGAAACACAGAAGGTCTGCGGGCGCATGGCGTCCCACTCGTTGAACCGCAGCGGGCGGTTGTCGATACAGCTGGGCAGGCGGAAGCCGTATTCGGCCAGCGTCAGCTTGCGGCGATGGTCTCCGCGCGCCATCGCGCCGATCTGCGGTACGGTCTGGTGACTTTCATCCACGAAGAGCAGCGCGTTTTCGGGCAAATATTCGAACAGCGTGGGCGGCGGTTCGCCGGGGAGTCGGCCGGTAAGGAAACGGCTGTAGTTCTCGATCCCTGCGCAAGAGCCGGTGGCGGCAATCATCTCGAGGTCGAAATTGGTGCGCTGCTCGAGCCGCTGCGCTTCCAGCAGCCGGCCTTCCTCGTGCAATTCCTTGAGCCGTTCCTGCAGCTCGAATTTTATGGCCTCGCTGGCCTGTTTCATCGTCGGGCCGGGGGTGACGTAGTGCGAGTTCGCATAGACGCGCACCTTGTCGAGGCTGGCGCCCTTCTTGCCGGTCAGCGGATCGAACTCGCTGATCTCTTCGATCTCGTCGCCGAAGAAGCTGATCCGCCAGGCCATGTCCTCGTAATGGCTCGGGAAGATCTCGAGATTGTCACCGCGCACACGGAAATTGCCGCGGGCGAAGGCGGCATCGTTGCGCTTGTACTGGAGGGCGACGAGCTTGCGGATCAGCTCGCGCTGGTCGACCGTGCTCTCCTTCACGATGTCGAAGATCATCGCCGAGTAGGTCTCGACCGATCCGATACCGTAGAGACATGAAACCGAGGCGACGATGATCACGTCGTCGCGTTCGAGCAGCGCGCGCGTGGCCGAATGGCGCATCCGGTCGATCGCCTCGTTCACCGAGCTTTCTTTCTCGATATAGGTGTCGCTGCGCGGCACGTAGGCTTCGGGCTGGTAATAGTCGTAATAGCTGACGAAATACTCGACCGCGTTTTCCGGGAAGAAGCTCTTGAATTCGCCATAGAGCTGCGCGGCGAGGATCTTGTTGGGCGCGAGAATCAGGGCAGGGCGCTGCAATTCCTCGATGACCTTGGCCATGGTGAAGGTCTTGCCCGAACCGGTTACGCCGAGGAGGACCTGCGTCTGCTCGTCCTCCTTCGCGGCGCCGACGAGTTCGCTGATCGCGGTCGGCTGGTCGCCACTGGGTGTGTAGTCGGACACCAGCTTGAACGGCCGGCCACCCATCGACTTTTCGGGGCGCGCGGGCTTGTGGGGGACGAACTCGCCGGTGGTATCGGGTTCTTCGAGGCCGCGGCGGATGACGAGTTCTGACATGCGCGCACATATGGGGAACGTAGGGCATTGCGGCAATAGCAAGTGCCTGTGTAGGGTCGCGAACTCCATGCACGACCGCCTCAACCCCCGCACCATCGGCAGGCTGTTCGACGATCCCGCGCGCGGACGCGGGATTGCGCTGCAGGTCTTCGCCCCGTGGAACAGGCTGTGCTCGGTGCAGGTGCTGGAAAAGGGCGATGCGGTGGCATTCGACTACCTCCGACGCTGGATCGATGGTGAGCAGCTTGACGGGGGCTTCCCGATTGCCGGCCTGACGCTGGTCGAATGCGCCGCGGCGGGCCTGATCCTGCGCGAGGAGGACGAGGCGTGTTCAGGCGAACCGCAATGGCATCCCGGAGCTGCGCTGGTCGACCAGCTCAGCCAGGCTGCAGGCGACCTCCTGAGGGATGGAGTAAGTGTTGGCCCGCCTCCGCCTGCCGATCTTGCATCTTCGGGGCTGGTGGAAATCCCGCACTGTCTGGATCACCCCACTCAAGAGGTTCTGCGCGAATGGTACGGCGCGCTGTTCGATGGCGGCTGGACGCGGCCCGAGAAGGAGGGATGGAGGCTCGCCACGCACGGCGATCCGGTCGGGCGCGAACTGGGCGAAGCCATGCTTCCCGCAATCGAGCAAATTGCGGGCGAGGAACTGCGCTTCAGCTATTGCTTCGCCGTCGAATATGGCGAAGGCCACGGCCTCGCCCGCCATGCCGACCGCGAACAGTGCCAGATATCGGTGACCGTTCCGATCGAATACCTGCCCGCCGCAGAAGGCGACTTTCCATGGCCGCTCGCCTTCTACCGCGATGGCAAGCGGGAAGAGATCGTCACTCGGCCCGGCAACGCGTTGGTGTTCCTCGGACAGGATATCGAGCACGAGCGCGAGCCGCTGCCAGCCGGGCACCGCGCAAGGGGCCTGTTCCTCCATTATGTCCGGCCGGACTTTTCCCTCCCGCTCGACTGACTTTCAGCGGTTGCGCCAGCGGGCGTTGCTGCTAGCGTCGCCCCCGCACCATTCAGGGGATCATAAATGCTTCGTATCGTTACAGTTGCCGCCGCCGCTCTTGCTCTTGCCGCATGCTCTTCGAGCGACGACGTCGATGCCGATGGCGATGGCACGGTGTCCGCCGAGGAGGCGAAGAACGCGGCGGCCAAGGTCCGCCCGCTCGAGCCGGGCGAATACAAGATGAGCATGGAACTGGTCGAAATCGTCGATCCCACGATGAGCGAGGAAGAAATCGCACAGGCACGCAAGTTCTTCTCCGCGATGAGCGGGATGGCCCCTGCCAAGTGCCTTTCGGAAGAGGAAGCCAGCGAGGGCATGACCGGCATCGCCGAAGGCTTGCAGAAGGGCGATTGCACCACCGACAAGCTCACGGCCAATTCCGACGGCATGCAGGGCGAAATGACCTGCAAGGGCGACAATGGCCCGGCCAAGGTGACGATCGACACCACCTCCACCGGCACGGAATCGATGATGACCATGAGCGTTACCGAACCGACCGGCGAAGGCAGCGACAAGAAGGTCACGATGAAGATCGGCATGACCCGCACGGGCGATTGCACGCCGAATAGCTGACGTCGTTCAGGAACCCGCCATCGCTCCGGCGCATTATTGCCGGACGATGGCAACACTACCGTTTTACGAAACACGCGCGGAATGGGGGCGCAGGCTTGCGCTGGCGGCAGAACCTTGCGCCGACGACGCACGCCCACCGCGTTTCGGCCTGTTGTTGCAGGAACTGCTGTGGCCGGTGCTTCCCTTCATGCGCCGGTTCGAACCGGAGCTTGTGGTACGGCCCGCCCTTCGCCCGCAAACGGTCATGCTCCTGCCCGGTTTCGGCGCCCATCCCATTCGCATGCGCTGGATGGCACGCAAGCTGGAACGGGCCGGGCACGAGGCCAAGAAATGGGGCCTCGGCTACAATCTCGGCGCGAACAAATGGCGCTTCAAGCGGGTCGAGAAACGTCTCAAGAAACTCTACAAACGCAACAAGCAGCCTGTCACGCTGGTCGGTTGGAGCCTTGGCGGCGTGATGGCGCGCGAACTGGCGAAAAAACATCCCAAGAAGGTGGCTAAGGTCATCACGATGGGCTCTCCGTTTTCGGGCAGTCCGCGTGCGAACAATGGCTGGCGTGCTTACCAGGCGATTGCGGGCCACCGGGTGGACGAGCCGGAAATCGACACGGTCGTTTCCGAAAAGCCGCCGGTCGAAACGGTCGCCTTCTGGAGCCCGCGCGATGGCGTGGTTGCGCCCAAATGCGCCTGTGGCAAGCCCGAGGAGCGCGATCGTGCGGTGGCGCTGCGCTGCACGCACATGGGTTTCGTGATGACCAACGAGTCCATGTCGGCGCTTCTTTTGGAACTGGACCGCGCCTGATTCCTTTTAAGAAGTAAGAGAGTGCGGCGTCCTGCCGTGCGGGACCGACTTTCAGGGGACACATGACCGGCTCTGCCGACTTCTTCAACGAGATGCGCGAGCCCGATGGCAGTGTGCGCTCCGCCTACTCCGATTATTGCCAATGGTACGACGGGCAGGACCCCAAGCTCCTGCGCCGCAAGCATGACGAGGCGGAAACCAACTTCCGCAAGACCGGCATCACCTTCAACGTCTATGGCGAGGACGAGGCCGAAGAGCGGCTGATCCCCTTCGACATGGTGCCCCGGATTATCGATGCTGGCGAATGGCGGCGGCTGAGCCGCGGGATCGAGCAGCGCGTATCTGCGCTCAACGCCTTCATGCACGACCTTTATCACCGGCAGGAAATCGTGCGCGCCGGAAGGCTGCCCGAGCGGCTGTTGCGCAATAACGAGGCCTGGCTGCCCAATATGGTCGGCTTCACCCCGCCGGGCGGGGTCTACACCCACATCGTCGGCATCGATCTCGTGCGCACCGGACCGGACGAATTCTTCGTGCTCGAGGACAATGCGCGCACACCGTCGGGCGTCAGCTACATGCTGGAAAATCGCGAAACCATGATGGCGATGTTCCCCGAACTGTTCCTGCGCTGTCCGGTGGAAAGCGTGTCGGACTATCCGCGCCGCCTGGCCAAGAGCCTCGCCGCCTGCGCGCCCGAATGCGCCGAGGAGCGCCCCGTAGTCGCGGTGCTTACGCCCGGCATCTACAATTCCGCCTATTTCGAACATGCCTTCCTTGCAGACCAGATGGGCGCCGAGCTCGTCGAGGGCAGCGACCTTCGCGTGGTCGATGGGCGCGTGGCGATGCGCACGACCAGCGGCTACAAGGCGGTCGACGTTATCTATCGGCGCGTGGACGACGAATTCCTCGACCCGCTCACCTTCAATCCCGACAGCGTGCTTGGCGTGCCGGGCATCATGGATGTCTACCGCGCGGGCGGCATAACCATCGCCAACGCGCCCGGCACCGGTGTGTGCGACGACAAGGCGATCTATTCCTTCATGCCCGAGATCGTAGAGTTCTACACCGGCGAGAAACCGCTGCTGCCCAATGTCGAGACTTGGCGCTGCGCGGACGAGGACAGCCTCAAATACGTGCTCGACAACTTGGCCGAGCTGGTGGTGAAGGAAGTTCACGGATCGGGCGGCTACGGCATGCTGGTCGGGCCCGCCTCGACTAAGAAGGAAATCGAGGAATTCCGCGCCAAGATCGTCGCCGATCCCGAAGGCTATATCGCGCAACCGACGCTCTCGCTCTCGACCTGCCCGATCTTCACCAAGAAGGGCCTCGCGCCGCGCCATGTGGATCTGCGCCCCTATGTCCTGGTCTCGCCCGACAAGATCGACATTACGCCCGGCGGCCTGACCCGCGTGGCGCTTAAGGAAGGCTCGCTGGTGGTAAACTCCAGTCAGGGCGGCGGGACCAAGGACACATGGGTGCTAAAAGACTGATGCTGGGACGGACTGCCAACGGCCTCTTCTGGATGTTCCGCTATCTCGAGCGGGCCGAGAACACAGCGCGCCTGCTCGACGCAGGGCTTCGCATGGCACTAACCCGCGACCTTGTGACGGCAGAGGAAGAATGGCGCTCGGTCATCGCGACCTCGGGCCAGAAGACCGCCTATGAGGCAAAGCACGCGAGTTACACCGGCATGCAGGCATGGAACTTCCTGCTACGCGAAAAAAGCAACCCGGCCAGCATCCTGTCGATGTTCGGCCTCGTCCGCCAGAACGCGCGGCTGGCCCGTAACGCGATCAGCGGCGAGCTGTGGGAAGCGATCAACGAGAACTGGCTGATCATCGACGAGCAGCTGGCCAAGCCAGTTGGCGAGAACCGCGTGCTCGACACGGTCAAGACTATTCGCCGTGCCGGTACCATGGCGCGTGGGGCGCTGCAGGGTTCGATGCTGCGCGAGGAGGGCTATCACTTTGCGCTTGCGGGCATGTTCATCGAGCGCGCCGATGCCATCGCGCGCATTCTCGATATCAAGTATTACCTGCTGCTGCCCTCGCTTTCTTACGTAGGTTCGAGCCTCGATACGGGGCAATGGGACACGGTGCTTCGCTCTGTCTCGGGCGACCGCGCCTATCGCTGGCTCAACGCGGCGCAGGTCGATGCGCGCGGGATCTGCGAATTCCTGATCCTCGACGACCGCTTTCCGCGCAGCCTTGCTTTCTGCCATTCGGAACTGCGTTCGAATCTCGCCGCGCTTGCACGGATCCATGGCAGCGAGGGAGAGAGCAATGCGCTGATGCGCGATGCCGATACGCGGCTAACCAATCTGACGATCGACGAGATTTTCGATCAGGGGCTGCACGAATTTCTCGTCGAATTCACCTCCTGCAATGCAGCGATCGGCAATGCCATTGCCCAAGATTACAGGTTCCTTGCCTGATGCGCTTATCCATCCGCCACACCACCCGCTATCGCTTCGACACTCCGGTAATCCATGCGCTCCAACGCCTGCGCCTGACGCCGAAGGAAACGCAAGGGCAGGAAATCCTCGAGTGGGAGATGGAATACGAAAACGCGCATGAAGAGCTGACCTATGAGGACCAGCACCACAACACCACGACGCTGGTCGGAGTGGAGCCGGAAACGAGAGAGGTCACCATCACCTGCCGCGGCAAGGTCGACACGAGTGATCATGCGGGCGTGATCGGGCGCCATGCCGGGCATCTTCCGCTCTGGAGTTTCCTTTCGCAAACGCGGCTGACGCGTCCCGGGCCAGGAATGAAGAAGCTCATCGCAGACCTCCGGAATTTCGACGGCGAGCGGCTGGACATGTTGCACGAACTGTCCCGCAGCACTCTCGCGCGCGTCGAATACCAGATCGGCAAGACCAACTGGAACACCAGCGCCGAGGAGGCATATGCGGCCAAGAACGGCGTGTGCCAGGACCACGCCCACATCTTCATCGGCGCCGCGCGGGCGATGGATGTGCCGGCGCGCTATGTATCGGGCTACCTGATGATGAACGACCGGATCGAGCAGGAAGCGACTCACGCCTGGGCCGAGGCCTATGTCGAGGGGCTCGGCTGGGTCGGCTTCGACATTTCCAACGGCATCAGCCCGGACGAGCGCTATGTCCGCGTTGCCACGGGGCGCGATTATCGCGATGCCTCGCCCGTGACCGGCATCAGCTTCGGCAATACGAGCCAGATGCTGGAAGTCGACGTCGAGGTCGAACAGCAGCAAGTACAGCAGCAGTAACGAAAGAAAAACAATGACCTATTGCGTGGGAATGAAGCTCGACAAGGGCCTTGTGCTGATGAGCGACACGCGCACCAATTCGGGCGTCGACAATATTTCGGTCTTCCGCAAGATGTTCACCTGGCAGGTGCCGGGCGAGCGTATCATCACACTGATGACGGCGGGCAACCTCGCCACCACGCAGGCGGTCATCAGCCAGCTCGAAGAGCGCACCAAGGAACCCGACGAGCGGGACAATATCCTGCTGAAAACGCCGACCATGTTCCAGGTCGCGACCGAAATCGGCAACCTCATGCGCGGTATCATCGGCGACCGGCAGGATGCCAACGGAGCGCGAGGGAAGGGCCGCTTCACGGCCTCGATCATCGTGGCTGGCCAGATCAAGGGCATGGAGCCGCGCTTGTTCATGGTTTACCCGGAAGGAAATTTCATCGAGGCCAGCCTCGACACGCCCTTCTTCCAGATCGGCGAGACCAAATATGGCCGCCCGATCATCATCCGCGGCTACGACCGACAGATGAGCCTCGAGGACGGGGTCAAGCTGCTGATGGTGAGCTTCGATTCCACGCTAAAGGCTAATCTGTCGGTGGGACTGCCACTGGACCTGCAGGTAATCGGGCGCGACACCTATGAAGCGAGCCACCAGCACCGCGTCGGCCATGACGATAGTTACTTCTCGGCGATTTCCGCAGGGTGGGGCGATGCGCTGAAAAATGCGTTTCACTCGCTGCCGGACTACAGTTTCTATCGCCCGGAAGACTGATCGGCCCGGCATCGATCCGGGATGTATCCAATACGGACGGATCGATTTACGCCTGGAAAGGCTAGGGAATGTAATTTCCAGCCGGATTTAGGACCATATCCGTAGTGTTACGGAATGCGCAGCCCTCCGGATTGTGACTATGAATCCGGCCATGGAACAGCGACTTACCCTTCATATCGTGGATGGTTCGTGCCGCTCGCGGGCAGAGCAGGCTCGCCTCGGGTTCGAAATGGGCCATCACTGCGAAATCTACTCCGATGTTGCGGAACTGATGACGCTTCCCCCCGAAGACGGCATTGTCCTTGCCCGCGATGATCACGGGGAGGGGTGCGCTGCAATCGTGCTGCGGGCGCTCGGCGATGCGGGGATATGGATACCCGTGGTGGGGACTTCGGTAGAACCGCGGCCGGGCCAGGTCGTCACCGCGATCAAGGCCGGTGCTCTGGATTATTTGCGTTTGCCGCTGCGGCAGGAAAGGCTTGGGGAGACGGTCGCACGGATCAGGCGCGAGGCGATCGCCTATGGCGAAGCGCGCCGCAAGATGGTCGAAGCGCGCAGCCGGATCGCCAGCCTGTCGCCTCGCGAACGCGAAGTGCTCGACTGGCTCGCCGAAGGGCGCAGCAACAAGATGATCGCGCGCGAGCTGCATATCAGCCCGCGAACGGTCGAAATCCACCGCGCCAACATGATGACGAAACTGGGCGCACATCATGCCGCCGAAGCCGTGCGCCTCAGGATAGAAGCCCACCTCGACGGCGGACAACGCGTGCAGGTGGGATAGAACTTACCGGACCCTTCGGATCGCAACCGGCCCCGGACAAATCGCTTCAGCGGCAGAAGCTGCCGTTGCCGTGCTCGAGATGCAAATGGTCGTGATGGGCCGCATTGTAATCGGGACCGAGCACGGTGCCGAAGCGCTTGCAGGCGCTGCGGTGGACCACGCGCAGGAACTCGCGTTCCTTCTCGCTGGCATTCCACCCGTTCTTCACGCTGATGCGCCGCCCGTCGGCCAGGACGAAGGCGCCCACGTCGACCGCCTCGGCGCGCGAATGGGCGGACAAGCGTCCGGTCCCCGCAACGTTGCGGCAGGAATAGCTGCCCATGGTCTCGATCCTTACTAGCGGGCTGCCGAGGATCTGGCGCGCTGCGCGATCGACGCCGTAACGCGCCCAGCCAGAGAAAATATTGGCCAGCGGGCAGGCGAGGGGGCCGAGGTTGGTCACGGTAAGCGGGCCGAGATCGCCGCCCACGCGCTCTAGCTGGACGCTGTCGAGTGCCTGGCAACCTGCACCATAATACTTGTCTGAAAGAGGTGCGAATTGCGCACCGCTGGCGCTCAGCTCGCTGACACACTGGCGTGCGGCGGGCTTTTCCCAATTGACCGATCCACTTCCGCTGCTGGCGGGCGCGCGGGGTACGGGTTCACGAGTGTCCGGAGCTACGCCGCATCCTGCCAAGGCAAAGGGGAGAGAGAAAACCAGGGCAGTGATGCGGCGCATGCAGGGCCATTTAAGGCGGATATGGTTAACACCGCGCTAACGACGATCGCAAAAATTGCGATGGACACGAATCATTTAGCCTATTAGCTAAATAGCTATGGCGAATGTATTCGATGCCCTGTCCCATCCTATCCGGCGCGAGGTGCTGGAGCTGTTGAAGCACGGTGGAATGACTGCAGGCGATCTGGCGGACCATTTCCCGGTTTCGAAACCGACCATGTCTGGGCACTTCGCCAAGCTGAAGGCCGCTGGCCTGATCCTCGGTGAAAATCGCTCCGGCAGTATCGTCTACACGCTCAATATGTCGACGCTGGAAGAGGCGCTGCATGGCTTCATGAACCGGATGGATATGCACCGCGGGGCATCCGGCGCCGACCCACGCAACGGAGAGAGGATATGAAAACCGTGCGGCCCTTGGTGGCCAGCCTGGCGCTCGCCGCGCTGATGGCGATATTCGCGTTTGTAACCGCGGAGCGGCTGCCCGCAGACGCCCTGCTGCCGACGCACTGGAATGCCAGCGGCGAGCCCGACAAGTTCTCGGATGCGTTGACGGCGCTGCTGCTGCCCGCCTTTCTTGCGGGCGGTATAGCCTTGCTGTTGGCCGTGATACCTCGGATCGAGCCGCTGCAGGATAAGCTCGAAGGATCGGCCCCGCTGCTGCGTGCAGCCTGGATCGGCGTGATGCTGCTATTCGTCCTCATCCAGCTGACGATCGGCTTGCCCGCGTACGGTATCGACATGCCGGTCAATGCCATAATGCTCGGCATCGGGCTGTTGCTGGTGATGATCGGAAACGCCCTGCCCAAGAGCAGGCCGGGCTTCTTTGTTGGCATTCGCACGCCATGGGCGATCCTCGATGAGGACAACTGGATTGCTACGCACCGCCTCGGCGGCAAGCTGATGATGCTGGCCGGGCTGGCAATCGTTGCGGTCAGTCTCTCTCCCGCGAGTGCCGAAACGATTGGCATCGTTGTTCTGGCAGCCGTTTTTGCAGCGGCGCTGGTGCCATTCGCCTATAGCTGGTGGATCTGGCAAAACCGCACGAAAACTTCGGACTGAGGAGTTTGCCAATGAGAACCGCGCTCGCTTTTGCCCCCCTCTTCGCTTTGCTCGCGGCCCCGCTGGCGGCACAGGAAGAACTCAGGGTCACGCATGATGGGCTCATGGGCGACCTTGCCGGAACACTCCTCGGCGATCTCGATGAGACGCGGAAACTTGTGCTCATCATTCCGGGTTCGGGCCCCACCGATCGCGACGGAAACAATCCGCTTGGAGTAAAGGCCGCGCCCTATCGCCTGCTTGCAGAAGCTCTGGCGGAACACGGCATCGCCTCCGTGCGGATCGACAAGCGCGGCATGGCCGGAAGCAAGAACGCAGTGGTCAACGCCAATGACGTGACGGTCGAGGATTATGTCGATGATGTCGAAGCGTGGACCCGCCAGCTGGCCGAACGCAGCAGTGGCGAATGCATCTGGGTGCTGGGGCATAGCGAAGGCGGACTGATAGCCATGGCCGCCGCCGCGCGCGATCCCGTTCCCTATTGCGGCCTGGTGTTGGTTGCGGCTCCGGGAAGAAACCTTTCGGAAATTATCCGCACTCAGATTGCTGCCAATCCCATGGCCGAACCCTTGCTGCCGCAGGTCGATGACATCATTGCGCGCCTATCGGCAGGTGAGACGGTGCCTGCCGAAGACATACACCCCGGACTGCTCCCCCTCTTCGGACCCCAGGTGCAGGGACTCATTTCCAGCCTGTTCCGGCAAAACCCATCGGAACTGCTCGCCTCACACGAGCTTCCGGTGCTTATCCTCAATGGGGACAAGGATATCCAGACGCCTGATGAAGATGCCGAACTGCTCGCCTCTTCGCGCAGCGATGCGCAGCTTGTCGTGCTACCCGGCGTCAATCATGTGCTGAAGCGGGTGGAAGGCGATGATCGCGAAGCCAATATCGCGACCTATGCTGACCCTGACTTGCCACTCGCCCCGGGTGTTGCGGATGCGATCGTGCAATTCATCGATCAGGCGTCCTAGTCGGGCGCTGCGACTTGCTCCCAGAGCTCGATCTTGATCCCGTCGGGGTCGAGCAGCCAGGCAAACTTGCCATAGCCTTCATCGACGCTGTCGAGGATTTCGACCCCCTTGTCTTTCAGCTGCGCGACGAAAGTGTCGAGATCGTCGACGCGCAGGTTGATCATGAAGCCGCCCGTGCCCGGCTTGATATACTGGTCGTCCTTGAAGTGGCTGATGAGCGAGTAGGGCGCCTCGCCCGTCTCTTCGCTCCAGCTAAGCTGCGGGCCGTATTCCCCGTCGATGCCGAGCGTTTCGCGGTACCATGCCCGCGTCGCCTCGGGATCCTTCACGACGTAGAAAACACCGCCCAGTCCGGTAACTTTCGCCATCCTGCTTTTCCTCAGTAACCGGCCGCCTGGCCATCCTTGCGCATCTCGGTCGCGCCGGTGAGCACGCCCGTTTCCGGGTCGCGCGCAATGGCCTGGTAGCCGCCGAACATGATGCCGTTGTCGACCACTTCGACCTTGTGACCCATCGCGCGCAAGGCTTCGATAGTCCCGGTCGGGATGCCGGGTTCGACATAGAGAGTGCCCAGCGGGTCGGCGCTGGGACCTTCGAGGGCCTCGGTCGGCTGGCGGCCGCCGTCGTGGTTGAAACGTGCCGCATCGCCGGCCTCCTGCAAGTTCATGCCGAAGTCGACGATGTTGACCAGAACCTGCACATGGCCCTGCGGCTGCATCCCGCCGCCCATCAGGCCCAGCGTCATGAAGGGCTTTCCGTCCTTCTTCACAAAGGCGGGGATGATCGTGTGGAAGGGGCGCTTGCCCGGCGCATAGGCATTGGGATGCGCCGGATCGAGGCTGAAGATCTCGCCGCGGTCCTGGAACATGAAGCCGGTGCCGGGCGCAACCAGCCCGCCGCCCATACCGCGATAGTTTGACTGGATGAGGCTGACCATCATTCCGTCGCCATCCACAACGGTAAGATAGGTCGTGTCGCCCGGCCCTTCGAGCTTGGGTTCGCCCGGTCCGAAATCGGGTGTCGCGCGCGCCGGGTCGATCAGGGCAAAGCGTTCGCGCCCGTAGTCCTCGCGGAGCAGTCCCTCGGGAAAGCGCGCAAAGTCCGGGTCGGCATAGAAGCGCGCTACATCGGCATAGGCGAGCCGCTTGGCTTCCACCATGTAATGCAAGAGTTCGGGACTGCCTCGCTCCCACTGGGAGAGGTCGATATTCTTGAGGATGTTGACCATCTGCAGGGCTGCGAAGCCCTGTCCATTGGGCGGCAACTCGCAAAGCTCGTATCCGTCCTTGTATTCGGCGCAGGCCGGTTCGACCCAGTCGGAGCGATGTTCGGCGAAATCCTTACGGGTGAAGGCGCTGCCCTGTGTTTGCAGGTACTTGACCATGACCTCGGTCAGCGGCCCATCGTAAAAGGCATCGCGTCCGCCGGAGCCGATGGCCTCCAAAGTATCCGCTAGGTCAGGGTTGCGGAACATTTCGCCTGCTTCGGGCGGACCTTCGCGGAAATATGTCTCGCGCGCGTTTGAAAAATCGATGTAATCTGCGACCTGTTCATAGGCGCGCAGGCTACGGGCAAAGTAATGCGCGATGACCGGCGCAACCGGGTGCCCCTCGCGGGCATAGGTCACGGTCGGCGCGAGAATGTCGTTCATCGGCAGATTGCCGAAGCGTTCGTGAAGAGCGAACCAAGCATCTACCGTGCCGGGAATTGTCACCGGCATCGCGCCATAGGCGGGTATCGCAAGCTCGCTTCGCGCCATCGCCTTGAACTGTTCGAGCGTATGGCCCGGCGGAGCGACCTCCAGCGCGTCGATCTGCCGAAGCAATGTTGCCTTCAGCTGCTCTAGCGTCTGGTTCCTTGGCGAACGGCCGGAGCCGTTAATGCCGTGCAATTTACCCGTTTTCGGATCGTAGATAATGGCGAAGAGATCGCCGCCGATGCCGTTGCCGGTCGGCTCCATCAGCCCGAGTGCGGCATTGGCGGCAATCGCTGCATCGACCGCGCTTCCGCCAGCTTTTAGGATATCGAGCGCGACCTGTGTGGCGAGTGGATGCGCGGTCGCCGCCATGCCATGCTGAGCGACCACAGGACTACGCGACCAGTTGGCGCCCACCGGACGTCCGCCACCGCCGATCTGCTCCTCGACCGGGCGCTGCTCGGCTTCTTCCTGCGCTGCAGATGGCGTCGCCGCCAGTGCGACTGCCGCTACGCCTGCCAGTATCGCTCGCATATGTCTCTCCTCTGAGGAGAAACGTGTGCAGCCTTGCGGTCAGGCTGGCAAGGGCTTCGCATCGCGGGCGGTCGCCTTGCTGACCAGCCAGATGGCGAGCCATGCGGCGATGAAGCCCGGGACGATTTCGTACAGGCCGCCGTCGAGGCCCGGAAGCTGGCTGTTCCAGCCCAGCGCAATCCACGCCATGACCGTGCCAGCTCCGATCACGAGGCCCGCAACGGCACCTGCGCCGGTCATCCGGTCCCATGTCAGCGACAGGATAATCAGCGGGCCGAAAGCCGCGCCGAACCCGGCCCATGCGTTGGATACGAGGCCAAGCACTTCGCTGTCCGGATCGCTCGCGATCCAGATCGCGGCGAGGGCGACCAGTGCCACGCATATACGACCGATGTTCACGCTCTCGCGCTCGCTGGCGTTCTTGCGGAAGAAGAGCTTGTAGAAGTCTTCGGTCAGCGATGACGACGCGACCAGCAGCTGCGAACTGATCGTAGACATGATCGCTGCCAGCAGTGCCGCCAGGAGGAAGCCCGTCACGATCGGGTGGAACAGCAGATTGGCAAGCACGATGAAGATCGTCTCGGGGTCGTCGATGACGAGGCCGTTACGCTCGACATAGGCACGCCCGGCAATGCCGATGCCGATCGAGCCCAGGAGCGCCACGCCCATCCAGGTCATGCCGATGTTGCGCGCGGTCTTGACCTTCTCGACCGTGTCGATCGCCATGAAGCGCACGATGATGTGCGGCTGGCCGAAATAGCCCAGGCCCCATGTCACCGCGCTGATGAAGCCCAGCAGTGTCAGCCCGTTGGTCAGGCTCAGGAACCCGTCGACCGGCACCTCGGTAAGCGATCCGCCCCCTTCGCCGCCGCTGCCGAACATGACCACCAGTGGCATCACCACTAGCGCCAAGACCATGATAAGCCCCTGCACGAAGTCGGTCAGGCTGACTGCGAGGAAACCGCCGACCATGGTGTAGGCAAGCACGACGAGGCAGGTGATCCAGATGCCAAGCATGTAGTCGCTCATGCCGGTGTCCGGGAAAAGCCCGGCAAAGCTGGTTTCGAAGAGCTTGCCGCCGCCTACGAGGCCTGCAGCGGTATAGACCGAGAAGAACACCACCACGATGAGCGCCGAGATTACGCGCAGCGCCACGGCCTTGTCCGGAAACCGGTTGGCGAGGAATTCGGGAATGGTCAGCGCATTGCCGCGCTCTTCGGTCTGCTTGCGCAGGCGCGGGGCGACAACGACCCAGTTGACCAGAGCGCCGACGAACAGGCCGATGCCGATCCACGCCTCCACCAGGCCGGCAGCGTAAAGCGCGCCCGGCAACCCGAGCAGCAACCAGCCGCTCATGTCAGAGGCGCCCGCAGACAGCGCTGCGACGGCAGGATGGAGGTTACGTCCCGCGAGGAGGTAGCCCTCGCTGGTGTCGGTCGAATGGCGCCAGGCCCACAGGCCGATGGCGATCATCAGGACGAAATAAAGTGCGAGTGAAATCAGTGTTCCGGTCTGCATGGGGCGGCAGGTAACAAATGAAACCTGTGCTGGCCAGCTTTGCAGCCAAAGGTAGGTATGCAGGCCGTCGGGGACCGATAGACCGTGCCTGAGCGTTGGTGGCCCGATGCCGATGACGCTGGTCACCTTTGCCATGGCACTCGCCTTTTGCGCGGTGCACCTGTTCGTCGGCAGGCTCCGTTGGCTCGAGAGCACGCCGCGAAGCCGCTGGCTGTCCTTCGCGGGCGGTGTGGCAGTGGGTTACGTGTTCCTGCACATCCTGCCCGAGCTTGGGGCGCATGCGGGGACGTTCGAACAGGCAACAGGGCTCGATGCGCAGCTGGCCGAAGGACTGGTCTATACGCTTTCGCTTGCCGGTCTCGCGCTCTTCTACGGGCTGGAACGGGCGCTGGCAGCATCGCGGGACGAACGTATGGAGCGCGAAGGACGCGACCGACCGCACCACCCTGTCTTCTGGCTGCATATCGGGGCGAGCGCGCTGCTGGTGGCGCTAATCGCATACCTGCTCAACCACCGCGAGGACCCATCACCGGCAGGTTTGGCACTCTATTTCGCGGCGATGGTCCTGCATTTCATCACTGCCGATTTCGGCACGCGCGCCGACCATCCGGAAATCTACGACGCCCGCGGGCGCTGGGTTCTGGTTGCGGCTACGTTCGGTGGCTGGGCGCTCGGGCTGTTCGTCGAATTGCCGCCGATGGCGATAGGTTGCCTGTTCGCCTTCGTGGCAGGCGGTATCGTGCTGTTGGTGCTCAAGGAGGAACTGCCCGAGGACCGCAAGAGCTATTTCCTGCCATTCCTTGGCGGCGCGCTCCTCTACGCCGCGCTGGTGCTGGGCGAGACGTATCTGGCGACGGGTTAAATATCGCTTCCCGCTACTGTTTGCGCCATGTTAGGCCTCGCCAATCGAGGTCGGGGAGGGCAATCGATGGACGAGATCACGCATGTCCTGCACGGGGCGATCGGCTTCGGGGCAAGCGCTGCGGCGGTGGTGGCATTGATGGTTCGCAAGGGCGGGTCGTGGCACCGCCGCGCCGGCTGGGCATTCGTTGCCGGAATGACCTTCGCCGCGCTGACAACCTGGTATTTCATGATCGCACGGCCGTTGCCGCTGGCGATGGTTTCATCGACCCTCACGCTCTACGCACTCGGCATGGCACTGTTCGCGGTGAATGCGCGCTGGCCGGGCGCGCGCAGGTGGGAATGGGGGTTGTTCGCACTGCTGGCGCTGGTGATGCTCGGCATGCTGGCGACGGCGGCCAATCTCTATCGCGCCGGGTCCAACCTGTTCCCGGCGCCGCTGGCAATGTTCGCGGTGTTCTCGGTCTTCGCGGTGATTGACCTGCGCTACCTGCGTGCAGAAGTGATTTCGGGTGCTTCACGAGTGCAACGCCATATGCTGATGATGGCGCTTGCCGTCGCGCAGATGGTGATGGCCCCGACGATCATAGTCGCGCCTGACATCGGCGTGCCTACAGCCGTGATCGTTTTCGGTTCGCTCTTGCTGGTGCCGCTGATCTATTTCGGCTTCGGCGGCGCGGCGAGGCGCGCGGCGGCGAGGGCAGTCGCCGCCGACACGGTCTAAGGCCTAGGCCTGCGCCGCCCGCTTGGCGCGCTTGCGCTCGTGCGGGTCGAGGATGGCCTTGCGCAGGCGGATGTTCTCCGGCGTCACTTCGACCATTTCATCGTCGTCGATATAGGCGATAGCCTGTTCCAGCGTCATCACGCGCGGCGGGGTGAGGCGGATGGCATCGTCCTTGCCCGTCGAACGGAAGTTCGTCAGCTGCTTCGACTTCATCGGGTTGACTTCTAGATCGTCGGGCTTGGCGTTTTCGCCGATCACCATGCCTTCGTAGATCTTCGCGCCGCCGCCGATGAACAGTTCGCCGCGGTCTTCCAGGGCGTTGAGCGCATAGGGCACGGCTTCACCCGGAACCATCGAGATCAGCACGCCGTTCTGGCGACCTTCAATCGGGCCGCGATAGGTATCGTACTTCTCGAACAGGCGATTCATGATGCCCGTGCCGCGCGTGTCGGAGAGGAATTCGCCGTGGTAGCCGATGAGGCCGCGCGAGGGAGCGGAGAAGGTGATGCGGGTCTTGCCCGATCCGCTCGGACGCATCTCGGTCAGCTCGGCCTTGCGGCGCTGCATCTTCTCGACGACCGTCCCCGAGTGTTCGTCGTCGACGTCGATGACGACCGTCTCGAACGGCTCCATGCGCTGGCCGTTTTCTTCACGGAACAGCACGCGCGGGCGGCTGATGCCGAGTTCGAAGCCTTCGCGGCGCATGGTTTCGATGAGCACGCCCAGCTGGAGTTCGCCGCGACCGGCGACTTCGAAGGCGTCCTTGTCCTCGCTCTCGGTGATGCGGATCGCGACATTGGTTTCCGCTTCACGATAAAGGCGGTCGCGGATCATGCGGCTGGTAACCTTGCTGCCTTCGCGGCCCGCGAGCGGGCTGTCGTTGACGGCAAAGCGCATGGCGAGCGTCGGCGGATCGATCGGCTGCGCTTCGATCGGCGTCTTGACGCTGGGATCGGCGATAGTGTTGGCGACCGTCGCCTTTTCGAGGCCAGCGAGTGCGATGATGTCGCCCGCCTGCGCGCTTTCGACCGGCACGCGATCGAGGCCGTCGAACGAGAGCAGCTTGGTCGCGCGGCCGACTTCGATGACATTGCCCTGCGCATCGAGCGCATGGATCGGATCGTTCAGCTTGACCGTACCCGACTGGACGCGGCCCGTGAGAACGCGGCCCATGAAATTGTCGCGGTCGAGAAGGGTCGCGAGGAAGCTGAAGGGCGCTTCGGTGTCGAGACCCGGTGCGGGTACGTGATCGACGATAAGCTTGAACAGCGGCTCGAGATCGCCCGAACGTGCGGTTTCGTCTTCGCTGGCATAGCCGTCGCGGCCCGAAGCCCAGAGGCTCGGGAAATCGAGCTGGTCGTCATTCGCATCGAGGCTGGCGAAGAGGTCGAAAACTTCGTCCAACACTTCCTGCGGACGCGCATCGCCGCGGTCGATCTTGTTGACGACCACGATCGGGCGCAGACCGAGGCCGAGGGCCTTGCCGGTGACGAACTTGGTCTGCGGCATCGGACCTTCGGCGCTGTCGACCAGCAGGATGACGCCGTCGACCATCGAGAGGATACGCTCCACCTCGGCGCCGAAGTCGGCGTGGCCGGGCGTGTCGACGATATTGATGCGCGTGCCGTTCCATTCGACGCTGGTGCACTTGGCAAGGATGGTGATCCCGCGTTCCTTTTCCAGGTCGTTCGAATCCATTGCGCGTTCTTCGATGCGCTGGTTTTCGCGGAAAGTGCCCGACTGGCGGAAGAGCTGGTCGACGAGGGTTGTCTTGCCATGGTCGACGTGGGCGATGATCGCCACGTTGCGAAGGTCGCGGGACATAATATGTGCTTTCGTATGGATGCCGTAGCGGCGCGCGATTCCGGCGCCTTCAAATCGTGCGCGCCCCTAGCCGATATGGTGCACTGCGGCAAGCGGGTGAAAGCGCTTCGGCGAGGTGTGACTCTAAAACCACACTTTGCGACTGGCTGTGTATTAGCGGCGCTAAACGCTTGAGCGCACGGCGTGCACCCAATAATTCCGCATACGTCTGCGTGGTTTGGGGACTGTGAAGCAGACCAGACACGCAAGGTTTTGAGAGGAAGCCAACACAATGAAATTTTCTGCCTTCGGTCGCAGTGCGACTGTTCGTTCCGCCCTTCTTGTCGGCACTGCCGCGCTGGCCGTTCCTTCGGTCGCTGCAGCGCAGGATGGGGGCCAGGATCAGGCCGCGCAATATGATGACGCGGAAGAACAGGCTGAAAGCCCCGATCCCAATGTGATCGTCGTCACCGCGACCAAGCGCGAACAGACGCTGCAGGAAGTTCCGGTCGCCGTCAGCGTGACCACGGCTGAAACGATCGAGCAGGCGCAGATCCGCGATATCGCCGACCTTTCGACCGTCGTTCCCTCGCTGCGCGTCAGCCAGCTGCAGAGCGCCTTTGCCACCACTTATGCGGTCCGCGGCTTCGGAACGGACGGCAACAACATCGGCCTCGAACCCTCGGTCGCCATGTTCGTGGACGGTGTCTACCGCAGCCGCGCCATCGCGCAGATTTCCGACCTTCCCGACATCCAGCGTGTCGAGGTCCTGCGCGGCCCGCAGTCGACCCTGTTCGGCAAGAACGCCAGTGCCGGCGTCATCTCGATCGTCACCAAGAAGCCGGAATTCGACTTTGGCGGCATGGTCGAAGCCAGCTATGGCAACTACAACGCAAAGGTCCTCAAGGGCTATGTGACTGGCCCGATCAGCGACAGCGTCGCCTTCAGCGCAGGCGCAGGCTGGAACAACCGTGACGGCTACCTAACCAACGGCGCCAACGGCGACGACATCAATGATCGCAACCGCTGGTTCACCCGTGGCCAGCTGCTGTTCGACAACGGCGGCCCGTTCCAGGCTCGCATCATCGGCGATTACGACCGGATCGAAGAGCGTTGCTGCGGGGTCGTGAATGTCGCTCCGTCGCTGGAAACCATGGTGATCCAGTCTCCACTGATCGGCGGGCAGATCAACGACTTCCGCAACAATCCCGATGGCGACGTGATCTACACCGACGTGGATCCGATCAACAAGATCAAGAACTATGGCGTGTCGGGCCAGCTCGAATATGAGCTTGGCTCCCTCACGCTGACTTCGATCACTTCGTATCGCGAAACCTCGCTGTCGGCCAACCAGGATGTCGACTTCACCAGCGCTTCGCTGGCGAGCGGTGCGAACATCGGCCAGGCAGACATCGACACCTTCACGCAGGAACTGCGCATTGCGTCGGACTTCGATGGTCCGTTGAACTTCCTGCTCGGCGGATACTATTTCGACGAAACCGTCGATACCAAGGACCAGATCGTTTATGGTGACGACTTCCGCACCTTCGCGGACATCCTGCTGCAGGCCGCCACGACCAATCCGGTAACCGGCGTCCCGGCGTTTACCGTCGACACTCTCGAAGCCACTTTCGGCGGGCTGACCGGCCAGGATTTGACCGGTGATTTCTTCGCCAGTGGCCAGGGCTTCTTCAACAATATCGTCCAGGACAACGAAGCCTATTCGTTCTTCGGCAATGTCGATTTCGAATTCACCGACGGCCTCGTGCTGACGCTGGGTGCGAACTACACCAAGGACAAGAAGCAGATCGTTACCAACTCGCAGAGCACCGACGTGTTCGGCAGCCTGGTGATCAGCGACATTCGCGATACTGCCACCAATGTCGGCATAGCGCAGACTATCGGCGGTATTCTGGGTATCCCCGGAGGTTTTGCCGACCCGGCGACCGTCCAGGCCTTCGCGCTAGGCAATCCGGCAACATTCCAGGCGATTTCGCAGGGGGCCGCGGCGGCCACCGAGCCGCTGCTCGGCCTCACGGAGCTGCAGTTCCTCTTCCCGTTCCAGAACTGCCCGAACGTGGTCGAAACCTGCTCCACCGACGATGACGACTGGAGCTGGAACGCGCGTCTGGCCTACGAACTCAGCCCGACGCTCAACGTCTATGCAAGCTGGGCAACCGGCTACAAGGCTCCGAGCTTCAACCTGTCGCGCGACAGTCGTCCGGTTCCGTCCGATTTCGCTGCATTGCAGGCCCAGGGCCTGACGGTGAACAACCTGGTTCCCGGCACGCGCTTCGCAAATGCCGAGAATTCGGAGGTCTTCGAAATCGGCATCAAGGGCAACTGGGATTACGCAGCTGCGAACCTGACGGTTTTCCAGCAGAACATCGACGACTTCCAGGCGAACAACTTCACCGGCACTTCCTTCGTGCTCGGGAACGCAGGCAGCCAGGAAACCTTCGGCATCGAGTTCGACGGCAACGTCCGTCCAACCGAATCGCTAACGCTCAATGTCGCGATGACGTATCTCGATGCGATTTTCGAAAGCTACGTCGGTTCGCCGGTCGGCGACCTGAGCGGCAAAGATCGTGCGGGTGTGCCCGAGCTTTCGGCGGTGTTCGGCGCGACCTGGAACAAGGAAATTAACGACGCGGGCGATCGCCTGATCCTTCGCGGCGACTATTCCTACCAGTCGCAGGTTCCGGCGCTCGATGGCTTTATCAACTTCATCGGAACCGACCCCGTCACCGGCGAACCCGATTACGCTCCGGCGCAGGCAATCGCGCAATTCTACACGCGTGAAGTCAACAGCATGAACGCTTCGGCGACCTATGCCATGGCGATGGGCCTCGAACTGACCGTGTGGGGCCGCAACCTGCTCGACGACCGTTACATCTCCACCTTCTTCCCGGCGGTGGCGCAGGGCGAGGCAATCTCGGGCTACCCGAACCAGCCGCGCACCTATGGTGTGGCAGCGAAGTTCAAGTTCTGATCCGACCGGATCACTCGGATAAGGGGAAGGGGGGGCTTCGGCTCCCCTTTTCTTTTGCGCATATCTATCTGCAGCAAGTTATCGCCAAGAAATTGGTAATCTATTGGTGTAATATCTCCCAACCAAACAGGGGGTTGTTGCTATGGATCAGATGTTCTTGCCGTATGCGCGGTATTTCGAATTCGGTGGCCGCTCCACGCGCACCGAATACTGGCTTTTCACCTTGCTGCTGTGGTCGGTACTTTTGGTGCTCTTCATCATAGGCGGCGGCATGGATTTCCTGCTGCTCGATGATCCGGGCGCGATAGTGGCGGGCGCGGGCACAAGCATCGCCTTCCTGCTGCTGGGCATCTTCATGCTGTTCAGCTTCATTCCCGCACTGGCAGTTACGGTACGCCGGTTCCACGATGCCGGCTTTTCCGGCTGGGTCTATGTTGGTCTGGTCCTCGTGGCGATGATCCCGTTTATCGGGCTGCTCGCAAATCTCGCCATGCTGGTCATTGCTGTCCTGCCGAGTGTCGCGAACAACAAGTGGGGCGACAACCCAAACGATGACTGGGGTCCCACCTCGAACTACGGCTATGACGCTCCGGAAGGGTTCGAACGCCCGCAGGGCGTGCGCTATCGCTAAAGCGCTCTGAGTGCCTGGGCGGGTTTCGCTCGCAACAGCGGTAGCGACCCGCCCACGGCAAATCCCAGTACTACCGCCAGACCGAGGCCAAGCACGGCTAGGACCTGGCCCCAATCGGGCAGCCAGTCGAACTCGAACAGCTGCGTGACGACAAGCCATGCGGTGAACGTCCCGAGGCCCAGCGCGACCAGCGCCAGCGCGCCTGCAAGCAACGCATATTCCGCTAGCTGCATCGCGAGCACTTGCCTGCGGTCCGCGCCAAGGACGCGCAGGACCACCGTGTCGTAGGTACGTGAAGCCCGTGCGGCTGCAATCGCTCCGAGTAGCACAGCAAGTCCCGCCAACACTGCTACGCTTGCTGCCGCCAACGTCGCGAGGCCGACCTGTTCGAGGATCGTGCGCGCCTGCTGCAACACCCCGCCAACCTCGATCACCGAAGTGGAGGGAAATTCGCGCACCATCGCCTGCAGGAGCGGACCGGTCGGAGTGCCATCGGACAATTCGATGGTCGCAGCGAGATTGTGCGGCACGCCGCGCAGGGCATTCGGGCTGAGCACAAAGACGTAGTTGAAGCCCATGTTCTCCCACTCGATCGAGCGAGTGCTGGCAATGCGCGTCTCGACTTCCGCGCCGAGTATGCCGAAGGTGAGCTTGTCGCCGATTTCCAGCCCTGCGGCCCGGGCGAATTCCTCGTCGACCGAGACCAGATACTCGCCCTCGTACATCGGCCCCCACCATTCGCCGCCGGTCACGGTGCTGCCGGGAGGAACGTCTTCGGCATAGGTCAGCCCGCGCTCTCCGCGCAGGGCCCATGCTCCGTCGGGAATCTCTTCCAAGCTGGCAGTGCGAGTCATTTCGCCTTCGGAGCCGAATGCCAGCACCGAGCCGCGCAGTGCGGGGACCGCTGAGATGGTCGCATCGCTGTCTGTCTGGGCCACCAGCGTGCGGAAATCGGCCTCGCGATCGCGCGGCACGTCGAGGACGAAATAGTCCGGGGCCTGTTCGGGTACGCGGCTTTCGATATTGCCATCGATCGAGGTCTGGATCGCGGCGAGGAGCACGAAGGCGGCAAGGCCGAAGCCGAGCGCCGTAACCAGCGCGCCGGTACTCGATCCGGGCCGATGAATATTGGCGATCGCGGCTCGGGCTATGGGGCTTTTCGGACGCGGAAGGGAGGCGGCGAGTTTGCGGATCAGCCAGCCGAGGAGTGCCAGCAAGCCGAGAACGACTGCAGCACCGGCGAGGAAGCCGCCAGCCAGCTCGGGTCTGGTCGAAGTGGCAAGGGCGAGGATCACGATGGCGGCGAGGCCCGCGATCACGACGGCGACCGCAGACTTGTCCCGCGCAAGGGGGGCGACTCGCGCGCGCATCAGCGCCATGGCCGGGAACTGGCGGGCGCGCAGGAGCGGCGGAGCGGCGAATACGAGCGCGACCAGCAGCCCATAGGTTGCGGCAAGCAGCAGTGCGCCCGGATCCAGAACGAAGCCCGCATTGACCGGGAGCAGCCCCTCCAAGGCCTGCGCAAGAATCGGAACGACGGCCACGCCCACGACGAGCCCGGCCAGGCTGCCAACTGCCGATGCCGCGAAAATCTGCAGCGCATAGATGCGGGCGATATCACGGCTATCCGCGCCCAACACCTTCAGTGTCGCAACCGATTGCCGCCGCGCGTCGAGGTAGGAGGACACGCCGCCGCCGATGCCGATCCCTGCGATTACCAGCGCCGCGAGGCCGACCAGCGTGAGGAATTCGCTCATCCGCTCGACAAAGCGGTCGGTTCCCGGTGCTGCGCGCTCTGCAGTGTCGATGTCGAAGCCTGCGTCCGGGAAGCGCGCTTTCAGCTCGTCCTCGACCGCTTCGAGATCGCGCGGCGAGAACAGCGCCACGCGGGTCTTGCTCTGGTACATCGCGCCCGGTGCAAGCAATCCGGCCCGCTCAGGCAGGTCCTCGGCGACGATGATCGTCGGACCCAGTTGGAAGCCTTCGCCCAGCCGGTCGGGTTCGTTTTCGATAATCCCTGCCACGGTAAGCGTCTGGGTGCCGATGGCAATCGTGTCGCCCGGCTGCACGCCGAGCCGGTCGGCGGCCCCTGGTGCCAGATAGGCATCGTCGCCCTGCGGAGCCCCTGCTTCCCGGCCGCCGGACAGGGTCAGCGTCCCGTAGAGCGGATAGGCATCGTCGACTGCCTTCAGTTCGATGGGCGCCGCAATATCGTCCTTGCGCGCCATGGCCTGGAGCCGTGTGCCGGCAGAGATAGTGCCCAGTTCCTCGAGAGCGCCTCGTTCCTCTTCGTTGAGCGAGCGCTGCCACAGCTCGACCTGCACATCGCCGCCAAGGAAAGCCTGTCCATTCGCCGCCAGTTCGCGCTCGATGGCGGCGGTCAGGGAGCCGATGGCGGCCAGCGCCGCCGTGCCGAGGAAGATGCAGACGAGAAGCAGCCGCAGCCCCTTGAAGCGCGCATTGAGGTCGCGCCGGGCGATCCGCCAGGCGGTGGCCCAGCTCATGCGCCCGAAACTTTCGATGTATCGGTAGCGATCTTACCGTCGCCGATGGTCAGCACCCGCTCGCAATGCTCGGCAAGCTCAGGATCGTGTGTGATGACGAGCAGCGTTGCCCCGGTTTCTTCGCGCCGCTTGAACAGCAGTTCGACGATTTCGTGGCCGGTCGCCGCATCGAGATTGCCGGTGGGTTCGTCGGCAAAGATGAGTTCGGGGCGGGGCGCGATGGCGCGGGCGATGGCGACACGCTGCTGCTCGCCGCCCGAGAGTTGCTGCGGGTAATGGTCGAGCCGATGGCCGAGGCCGACAGCCTCGAGTTCCGCCCTTGCGCGAAGCTGCGCGTCGCTTTCGCCTGCAAGCTCCATCGGCGTCGCCACGTTTTCCAGCGCGGTCATGGTCGGGAGCAGGTGGAATGCCTGCAGCACGATGCCAATGCGGCCCCTGCGTGCGCGGGCGAGTTCATCCTCGCCCATTGCGGCGAAATCCTGTCCAGCCACTGTCAGGCTGCCCGAGGTCGCCCGCTCGAGGCCGGAGAGTACCGCCATCAGCGAGCTCTTGCCCGAGCCGGAAGGGCCGAGCAACGCCACGGTCTCTCCCTTGCGAATGGTGAGGTCGAGGCCTTTTAGGATTTCCACCGGTGCTTCGGCGGAACCAAGGGTAAGGCGCAGGTCGGCGGCGCAAATCGCGTCTTGAGAAGTCGTCACGCGGCTGCGATGGCAGAAGGCCATGGCCTGCACAAGGAAGTCCGCCGATGCGACTAAGTAGTTTATCGATACCTATCCTGGCACTCGCGCTGACCGCTTGTGGTGGCGAGGCCGAAGAATCGGATCCTCGCGCTGCACCGAGCGTGGAGAGTGCCGCACCGGAGGATATTGCTGTCGATGGACAGGAAGTGCGCATCCTCGCCTTCGGGGACAGCCTGTTCGCCGGTTACAATTTGGCTGAACACGAGGGCTATCCCGAGCGGCTTGAGCGTGCGCTGCGAGAAAATGGCATCAACGCGCGAGTAGTCGATGCAGGGGTGTCGGGCGACACCAGTGCGGCTGGCCGGCAGCGGCTCGGCTTTGTACTTGATGCGCAGGGCGAAAAGCCGGACCTCGTCATGTTGGAGCTGGGCGGCAACGATATGCTGCGCGGCATCCAGCCCGCCGATACGCGCGCCAATTTCGAGGCGATGCTGCAGGAACTGCAAACCCGGGAAATACCGGTGCTGCTGATGGGCATGCGGTCGCCGCCCAACTACGGGCCGGAATACCAGCAGGCCTTCGACGGTATGTATGGCGAGTTGGCCAGGGAGTACGGTGTCGAGCTGGTTCCGTTCTGGCTGGAAAGCATCTACCAGTCGCCCGAACTGTTCCAGTCGGATCGCATCCATCCAACCGCTGCCGGCATCGATGCGCTGGTGGCCGATACGATCGACGATGTGAGGGGCGCGCTGCCCGAAGGCTAGGCGCGTTCGGCCTTCCCGCCCGACACCCGCCAGACGGCGGCCTTGCCGGCGATGCTTTCGAAAGGTGCGAGTTCCGTCCCGGTCATCCAGACCTGCGCGCCGCTGGCATCGAGCTGGTCGAACAGGGCTGCACGCCGCACCGGGTCGAGATGCGCGGCTACCTCGTCCAGCAGGAGCACGCCGGCGCGTCCCTGCGCTGCGAGAGCTGCATGGGCAAGGGTGATTGCCACCAGCATGGCCTTTTGTTCGCCGGTCGAGCTTTGCGCTGCCGGCACGCGCTTGGCGGCGTGGATGACTTCCAGTTCGTCGCGATGCGGACCCACCAGCGTACGCTGGGCAGCGCGGTCGCGCTGGCGGCCGTCGAACAAGGCCTGCGACAAGGCTTCGGGACCGTCTGCACCTCCGGGTACGTAGGTGAGGGCAGGGCGGGCGAAGGGTTCGCTCGGCATATGCGCGATGCGCGCGGCGAGCGTGTCGACCAGTGCCGCCCGTCCCGCCACCAGCCTCCCGCCATGCTCGACCATCTGCGCCTCGATGGCATCGAGCCAGGCGCTCTCCGGTGCGCGATCGTCTGCAAGCAGGCGGTTTCGTTCTCGCAAGGCCGCTTCATATCGCGCCGCGTGCTGTGCATGTGCGGGATCGAGCGCGAGCGCCATACGGTCGATGAAGCGGCGGCGATCTGCCGCGGGGCCGGTAAAGAGACCGTCCATCGCCGGAGTCAGCCATGTCATCGCCAGCCACTCGCCAAGCGCGGTGGCCGTGGCATCGGCGCCGTTGATCCGCACCTTGCGGCGTCCGGGTGTCGCGCTTTCCGAATAGGTGGCGAGTCGGACGGGGTCGTCATTGCCTGCCGAAAGGCTGGCTCCGACGCCGAAACCGTTTTGCGAACCATTCTGTACGACTTCGGAGAGTGCTGCCCGCCTCAGGCCGCGCCCGGGAGCGAGCAGCGAGAGGGCTTCCAACACATTGGTCTTGCCCGCACCGTTCTCGCCCACGAGCAGGTTGAATCGCGAGGTTTCGGAAAGCTCGGTTGCTTCGTGATTACGGAAACGGGCGAGGGAAATGCGGTCGAGCATGAACGCGTGAAGCCCTAACGTGCACCGGGATTCCAGACCAGCCGAAATGCTAAATCCAATAGTTGGGAAAATTTCCCAACCTTTCGGATTGATGAACGGCTTAAGTGTCTTCCATTCAGTCAGGAATGGCGGAATTCTCCCGTTTTCGAAGTTTGGCACGCCCGTTGCAAACCCTTGGGTGTCCACCGGATGGTCCGGCAGACAGGACAAGGAAAAGGGAAATACTCGAAATGTTCGCTGCAGATTTTGCCAACAACAAGGCTCTCGCTGCCGTCTTCGCCTTCGGCGCCACGGCTCTCATGATGGCTTATGCGATCGTACCTGCCAGCCCGGCCGGACTTCTCGCCTGATCCATGATCGCAAACTCTCTCAAGGAAGAAGGATACATGTTCGATTCTGACAACTACGGCGGAAAGCTTCTCGCAGCCGCTTTCTCGCTGGCCCTCTCGGCCGTCATGATGGCCTATGCCATCGTCCCTGCTAGCCCGAATGGAGTGCTCGTATGAGCCAGCTCAAATACCGTGAAAACGATTATGCCGTGAAACCCATCGACGGTTTCCGCCTCGACCACCAGCGCGGCAAGCTGATGGGCGTTTGCTCCGGCATCGGCCGCTACACCGGCATCGACACCATCTGGGTGCGCATCGGTTTCGTTGCGGGCGCATTCCTGAGCTTCGGCACTGCCGCGCTCATCTATCTCGCGATCGGCCTGATCGCGGACTGACCACGACCGAAACGTCAATCGACCCGGTTTTCATGCCGGTCGTGGCACAATCTGGAAAACCGGGAGGGGCCGTCTGGCCCCTCTCTTCGTTCTCACATCGCTGAAATGCCGCCGTCGAGCTTGATCTCCGCGCCGGTCATGAACTTGCTCTCGTCGCTGGCGAGATAAACGACTGCATTGGCGATATCGTCCGGTTCGCCGACTTTCTTGAGCGGGATCTGCCGGGCGAGCTTTTCCATCAGCACATCCTTGTCGAGGCTATGCGCTCGCGCCGTTCCATCCAGGATCGGCGTGTCGACGAAGGTCGGGTGGATGGAATTGCAGCGGATATCCATGCGGTTCTTCGCGCAGTGCAGCGCGATGGATTTCGACAGCATCCACACCGCAGCCTTGCTTGAATTGTAGGCGGGCATGGTGTCGCTGGCGATCAGTCCGGCGATGCTCGAGATGTTGACGATGGAGCCGGGCGCATGTTCGCGCATCAGCGGCAGCGCCTTCTGGCAACCGTGGAAGATCGAATCCACATTGACCGAGAAACACCGCTTCCAATCGTCGAAATCGCAGGTCTCGATATTGCCCGCAACGCCGATCCCGGCATTGTTGACCAGCACGTTGAGCCCGCCGAGGTTCTCGCGCGCGGCATCGACGGCCGCCTCCCATGCATGCGGATCGGTGACATCGTGTTGGATCGAAAACGCCGTGCCATCGCCCAATGCCTCGTTGATGAGGGCGGCGGTTTCGGCGGCCCCATCACCATTGACGTCGGTCGCGAGCACGCGCGCACCTTCTTCTGCCAGCCGGCGGGCATGCGCGCGGCCAAGCCCCTGCGCTCCGCCGGTTACCAATGCCAGCTTACCCTCGCAGCGGCCTGCCATATTTAATCTCCCTCGATAATGCCTTGTCCAAGGAGCAGGAGCATACGCACGTCGACCCCGCAACCCTCATGGCGCTTGGCATCGAGAAAGGCGGGCAATTCCTGGAGCGCGACACGGTGGACGATGATGTTCTCGCCCTCGACCCCGCCGCCATCGCTGACCTTTGTCAGACCGCGCGCGCGAACGAGGGTGAAGCTCTCGCTCACCATGCCGGGCGAGGAATAGAAGCAGCCAATGTTTTCGAGCACTTCGGCGCGGTAACCGGTTTCCTCTTCCAGCTCGCGCCCGGCAGCGGCGAGCGGATCTTCGTCCTCTGCGCTGTCATCGTCACCGATCAGGCCGGCGGGAAGTTCGATGCAATTACGCTCCAGCGGAACGCGGTATTGTTCGACGAGAAGGACGTGGCCGTCTTCGTCAACCGCCAGGATGACGGCAGCGCGAATACCTCGACTGCGCGAGACATATTCCCACCGCCCGCGCTTCTTCGCGGTGATGAAACTTCCCTGCCATTTGATTTCTTCGGCTGCGTCGTGATCGGGAACTCCCACCCGTCAGACCTCGATCAGGCGGTCGGGCAGTTCGTTCTCGTCATGCTCTCCGCGCGGGAAGTGCTCTGCCAGCACCAGGCCGACATCGCGCACACCCGCCGCCAGTCCTTCCGCAATCCGGCCGCGGCTGACTTCGGCCAGCATGTCGACCATCGCTTCACCCCATACCTCGGCAGGAACGCGTGTCGCGATGGGTTCGTCGGCCACGATCTCGGCGCGGTGCTCGCGCATCGAAAGGTACAGCAGGACGCCGGTGCGCCCATGCGTGCGCCGCTCTGCGCCAACCTTGAAATGCCGGATTGCCTCCTCACGCACACGGATTTCGGTCACGGGGGAGGGGATCAGGCGGAACTTGAGAGGCTGCCACAACTGTATCGCAAGTACGGCGAGAAATTTCGTCAGGCCAACCGCGAGCAGGATCGTCGCGAACTCGCCGCTGGTCCATTCGGCAGTCCAGCCGCCCATCATCCAGTCGATCTTGTCGAGGAAGAAATCGGGAAAGGCGACCATCACGCTCATCGCGGTGAAGCTTGCCCCGATCGCCCACCAGAGGGCGACATCGGTATAACCATCCGACCGGTCGGCCAGCACGGTCACGATTTCGCCGCTGGTTTGCTCTTCCGCCAGTGCGACTGCATCGCTGACGATTTGGTGCCCTTTTGCGTCGAGATAACCCATTTACCAGCCCCCCGAGGCGCCGCCGCCCCCGAAACTTCCGCCACCGCCGGAAAAGCCTCCGAACCCGCCGCCGCCAAAGCCGCCTCCGCCGCCCCAGCCGCCGCGCGAGCCGCCATCGATGCCGCGCGCGATCGCTTTGCCGGCCTCCCACAGGATAATGTCGCGCGCCGTATCGCCCCAAGGCCCGCGGCGATAGCGCCGCCGCCGCCGCCCGCGTCCGCGCAGCATCGGCAGGATGAAGAAGAAAAACACGAAGGCGAACCAGATCAGTCCGCCGATGGGAAAGCCTTCACCCTCGGAGGCACGCCGCCGCTCCGATTGTTGCGCGATTTGCGCCGCCTCTTCTGGCGGGAGTTCGAGTTGCGCGATGATTTGGTCCGAGGCCCAATCGATGCCGCCGGAGAAGTCTCCATCACGGAAATAGGGCGTCATGCCCTGAATATATTCGTAAGCGAGGCCATCGGGGATGATCCCTTCGAGGCCGTATCCGACCTCGACCCGCATCGCCCTGTCATTGGGCGCGACGATGAGGATGATCCCGTCATCGTTCTCGGCATCGCCCAATTGCCAAAATCGGCCCAACTGGTAGCCGTAGTCCGCAATGTCATAGCCTTCCAGATCGGCAATCGTCGCAACCACGAATTGCCGCTCGCTGCGCTGCTCGAACTCGAGGAGCTTGGTCTCCAGTGCCTGCTCCTCTGCCGGCGTTAGCAGGTCAGCCTGGTCGACCACGGGCGAATTGTTGAGGGGCGGGAAGCTGGGCTGGGCGTACGCTGGCGCGGTCAGGCCGAGCATTGCGAAAGCGAGGAGCATGAAAAGGCGGGCAATCATGCTGCTTCCTTGAATTGAGGTTCGCGCAGGCGCTCGCCTAACCGGGCTATCCCATGGGCTAACCCGTCACCAAATTGGCCTTCTCGAAAGTGATGCATCATCTCGTCGACCACCATCTGGGCGAAGTTATTCGTTACGACTTCCTCCAATCCGGTGCCTACCTCCAGTCTTACCTGTTTCTCCTTGGGGGCAACGAGGATGAGCAGACCGTCGTTGCGCTCGGCGCTTCCCACCCCCCAACCGTTTGCCAGTGTCCGCGCATAATCTTCGACACTCAAGCCATCGAGTGAAGAGGTGGTCACAACGACCAATTGCGCACGAGTCTCTATCTCGAGCATCTCGAGCCTGCCGCTTAGTTTGCGCTCCACATCAGGAGGTAAAACTTCGGCCGCATCGGTAACTCGCCCTGTAGGCATCAGAGGGAGAAACGCTTCGTTCTCGTTCGCCGCAGTTTCTTGTGGATCGCCAATTTCCGGGGCGCCACCGCATCCGGTCAGCACCGCGAATAGTAACAGGCCTGGTAAGGCGCGGATCATGGCTACCTCCCTCCGGGGCAGGGTGCTGACCTGTTTACTCTGCGTCGCTGCGCATATCGAGCTGCGGGGCGGTTTCCGCGCCTTCGGTCACGGCGTCATAGGGCACCATCGGCTCGGCACCGTGAATGATGTTCGCACCGATCGTTTCGGGGAAGGTGCGGATTCGGGTGTTATAGTCGCGCACCGCATCGTTGTAATCCTTGATCGAGATGGCGATGCGGTTCTCGGTGCCTTCGAGCTGGGTCATGAAGCGTCCGAAGTTCTCTTGGCTGCGCAGCTCGGGATAGCGTTCGACCGATACGAGCAGACGACTGATCGCCGTTCCAAGGTTCTCCTGCGCCTGCTGATACTGCTGCATCTTCGCCGGATCCTGCAAATCGTCGCCGTCGAGCTTGATCTCGGGACGGGTTGCCGAGGCGCGCGCCTGGATCACCTCGTTCAGCGTCTGGCGCTCCTGCTCCGCCGAGGACATCACCACCTGTTCGAGGTTGGGAATGAGATTGGCGCGGCGCTGGAAATCCGCTTCGACATTCGCCCACTTGGCCTTCGCATTCTCTTCGGCGGCCGGAACCGAATTGATGCCGCAGGCCGACAGCGCAAGCATCGCTGCACCAAGCGTGGCGGTGCGAATGGCGGTGAAACGGTTCATGTCTGGAAACTCCCCTTCAATACTGTCTTACCGAGATAGCACGCTTGCCCGCGCTTTCAAGCGAAGCGGGGTTGAGGACGTGCGATTGTCGTGCAATCAACGCTGCAGGGACAACCGGGTTGCAGGAGGGACTACGCATGCTGAAGGATTTCAAGGCATTCATCGCCAAGGGCAACGTCATCGACCTGGCGGTGGCGGTCATCATCGGCGCGGCATTCGGGGCGATCGTCAAATCGCTGACCGACGAGATCATCATGCCGGTGGTCGGCGCGATCTTCGGCGGGGCCGATTTCAGCCGCTATTTCATCCTGCTCGATACGCCCGCAGACTACGACGGACCGATGGACGACTATGCTGCCTTGCAAGAGGCTGGCGCAGCAATGATCGGTTACGGCAGCTTCGTTACCGCGATCATCAATTTCCTGATCCTCGCCTTCATCATCTTCCTCCTGGTGCGCTACGCCAAGAAGGTGATGGCCGAATTCGAGGAAAAGGAAGAGGCAGCGCCCTCGGGCCCGACCGAACTCGATATCCTCAAGGAAATCCGCGACGAATTGCGCGCCGCGCGCCCCGACTATGCACCCGAAGAAGGGCCGATGGGGTAAGATCCTCCCCTCCTGCCTGCGGGAGGGGATACACTTCACATTAAGCGTTTGATCGCTATATGGGACCTGCCGGCGCGAGCCGGATATGGCGATAAATGGCGCCGTGTAATAGGTGCAACGGACCCGGGGGCAGTACCCGGCGGCTCCACCATAACCCGCGGATAATGCGCGGTTTTTGACGGGGCCGAACTAGGATCGACGTGTGCTGAAAGACGGTGTTTTCGCCCGGGCTGAGTAACCCGTAAAACTGTTCACAACACACAAGTGCCAACGATAACGAAGCACTCGCTCTCGCAGCGTAATCTGACGGGCTAACGCCCTGATCTTACAAAGCTAAAGCGCGGTTGGACCCACCGGGCAACAGAAGCGGATTCCGGGGCTCCGGGGGTAGCTAGCAACAGAAACCCCCACCTTCGCAAACTGTCGGATTGACCTATTCCGAAGTCGGTTCTTCGGATTCGGCGGCCTTTTTGGCGTCCTGCTCATACCGGATCGCGTCCAGTATCTTTGCACCGCCGAGCATGACGGCGCCGCCCGTGGCCGCCATCAGCAGGTAACCGCCGATGCCGGGATATTCGACCGTGTAGTTGGCGCCGCGCGTCATTGCGCCAAGGGCAAGGGCGTAGATGATCAGATACGCTTCCCAGCGCGTCTTGATCACGAACAGCCTTTTCACCTTGGTCCACATGGGTGGCGCGGTCTCCTTTGTTAACCTCTTGATATGCAATGAGCGTGCCACAAACACGTTCCTGCCGAGTCGCGTGGTTAATACGAGACCGAGTGTAAAATCGGACGACGCAGAGTCGACGGCGTTAACCTTTTACGGAGGGACTTAGGCGAGGGTGTCCAGATTCAGGACACTTAAAAGCGCCTCGCGTGCCTCGATGACCTGGCTCGCCAATTCGTCACTGCCGATCTGCGACGGTTCGATGGCTTCCGGCCACATTTCGGCGACAACAGCCTCGATGCGCTGGGCTTTCGCCTCGTCCATCATGAAGCGCTGGTCGACGGTCGCCGGGTCCGCCACGACGCGCAGGCGCAGGCAGGCGGGGCCGCCGCCATTGGCCATCGACTGGCGTACGTCCACGGGGATGACCTTGCGGATCGGGCCGTTGCTGGCGAGCATGCTCTCGCAATAGGCCCAGACGCTTGCGCTCTCCTGGCATTCGCTTGGGACAACCAGCGCCATTTCGCCGCTGGGCAGGGTGAGGAGTTGCGCGTTGAACAGGTAGGTGCGGATCGCTTCTTCGAGGCTGACCGCGCTTTCGGGCACCTCGACAACTTCGAGCGCGGGAAAGGCATCGCGGATGGCCTCGTAGGCGCCCTTCTGGTCGGCAAAGGCTCGTTCGTGGGTGAACAGAACGCGCTCGTTGGCGACGGAAACGACATCGTTATGGAACGCGCCGGCTTCGATGGCCTCCGGGTTCTGTTCGATGAAAACGCACCTGTCGGAGTCGAGCCCGTGTAGGCGTGCAATGGCGCGGCTGGCCTGTTCGTGCTGGCGCGCGGGAAACTTGCCGCCCTGCCGGCCCCAGACGAACACCTCTACGCCTCGGGCATCGTGCCCTTCGCAGAAACGCATGTGGTTGGCCGCGCCTTCGTCGCCGAATGCGGGGAGCACGGCATCATGGATGGTGAAGTGCTCCTCGTCGCCGAACGCGATAGAGAGCTGCGCCTGCGTGTCCTGCCATTCCTGCGCGCGGTGCGGCATGGTGACGAGGTTGGCGGGCGTCAGGTGGCAGCGTCCGTCGGCCGTATCGGGCGCGGGACTGACGGTGGCGGCATTGGCGGTCCACATGCTCGAGGCCGACCATGCGGCGGCCAGCAGTTGGCGCGGTGCGTGCTCGTCGATGGCAAGGCCGCGGACGAGGTCGCCATTGGGACGCGGCAACGGGAGCAGGAAGCCCTGCGCTAGCCCCAGCGCCATGTTCGAGCGCATCTTGGCGATGCCCTGCAGCGCAGCCGCGCGCGGGTAGGAAGTATCGCCCTTGTGGCTCGCGCTGGCGATATTGCCGAGGCTGAGCCCTGCGTAATTGTGGCTGGGGCCGACGATTCCGTCGAAGTTGATTTCCACGAGGCTCATCGGGCCACGCTCCACACAATGTCGCCAACGCCGACCTCGAGCGATTTGGCGCAGATTTCGTCGATCGCTACGGTCTCGTCATCGCCGAATTCGCGCATGCCGTAGGCAGACTTGAACCCGCCGAGTTCGCCGGTCGCAACCAGTGCACGTTCGCCGATGTCGAGATCGGTGGCTGTCACGCGTGCGGGTTTCGCCTCGCGGATGCTTTTCACATTGTCGGTGCGCGCGGTCATGGTCGGACCGCCGTCGAAAATGTCGACATAGCCTTCCGCCGCAAAGCCCTCGTTCTCCAGCATGCGCATGGCAGCACGGCCGCTGGGGTGGGGGACGCCGATGACCTTGCGCGCCTCATCGCTCAGCATTTCGACATAGACCGGGTGCTTGGGCATCAGATCGGCGATGAACTGGTTTCCGTTCGTCGCATTGAAATAGTCGGCTTCTTGGAAGGTCATGCCGAAAAACCGGCCCGCGACGCCGTCCCAGAAGGGCGATCCGCCGCGATCGTCGATCACGCCGCGCAATTCGGCGAGGATGCGGTCGGCAAAGCGCGCGCGGTGCATGGCGATGAAGAGGTAGCGGCTGCGTGCCAGCAGCAGGCCGTGTCCGCCCGCGCGCTCGCCCGGGTGCAGGAACAGCCCGCCGACTTCGGAGGACCCTTCGAGATCGGTGACGAGGCTAAGCAGTTCGGCGCGCACGGTGCGGTCGAGTTCCTGGCTGTGCTGCGTCAGCGTGTTGAGGCGGTAGGAATAGAACGGCCACTGCTGGCCGACCTGGCTGAAAATCTGGCAGGTCCCGCGCACCTGGCCGGTCTCGGTATTTTCGAGCACGAGCGTGAACTGGTCATCTCCCAATTCGTGGTCAGTGCGCGAAAAGGCTTGGTCGGCACGCTCGAGCTTCCTGGTCAGCGCTGCCTTGTCGGCCGGCAGGTTGGTGAACCCGCCGCCGGTGAGTTTGGCCATTTCATAGAGGTGGTCGAGGTCGTCGATATGCGCGGCGCGCAGGCGAAACGTCACAAAAGGTCTCCGGTGGAAAGCTTCGTCAGGACCAGCGCGGACAGCGCCGCGCGTTCCCTCAGCGAAGGTACGATCATGAATTCGTCTGGCGAATGGATTGCTCCGCCGCGCACGCCCATCGTGTCGACCACGGGGACGCCGGTGGCGGCGATATTATTGCCGTCGCACACGCCGCCGGTGGGTTTCCAGCCGATGGTCTGGCCGAGTTCTGCCCCGCATGCTTTGACGAGATCGAACAGGGCTTGCGCCTTTGCGTCGACCGGCTTGGGCGGGCGGGTCACGCCGCCGTGACGGTGGATGCCGACTTCGTGCTCGGCCTCGATTCCGCGGAGGATCGCGTCGAGTTCGCCGTCGAAGCGGTTCATCGCATCGGTCGATTTGGGGCGGATGTTGAAGCGCAGGATGGCGAGGTCGGGAACGACGTTGTTGGCCGCACCGCCCTCGATTTTCGCAGGATTCACCGTGATGTCCTCGGCCTCCAGCGCCTTGATGCGCAGGACAAGGTCGGAAGCAGCGACGATGGCGTTGCGACCCTCGTGCGGATTACGGCCTGCATGCGCGCTGCGACCCGTGATGGTGATCGAGTAATTGCCCGTGCCGCCGCGTGCATGGGCGAGCGTGCCGTCGGGCAGGGCGCTGGGTTCGTAGGTCAGCGCGGCATATTTCCCGCGCGCCAGCTCTTCGATCAGGCCGCGGCTGGCGAGGCTGCCGGTTTCCTCGTCCGAATTGATCATCACGTCATAGCCGACGCGCGCTGCACTCTCGGTCTGCTCGAACAGCTTCAGCGTATGAAGGATGATATTGAGGCCGCCCTTCATATCGGCGGTGCCGGGGCCGTTGATCGTTTCGTCATCGAGCCAGGTCACTTCCTGGAAGGGATGGTCGACGGGGAAGACCGTGTCCATGTGGCCGGTCAGCACAAAGCGCCGCTCTGCCTCGGGGCGCACGCGCAAGACCATGTGCTGGCCGTGCGGCTTCTCGAATTCGCGGCCCTCGGCCGAAATGGCGGTCACGGTCGCGGGATCGACCAGTTCGACATCGCCGGGCAGCACGGAGAAGGCATCGGCGAGCACGCCTGCCATCTTGTTTAGGCCCTCGATATTCGCCGTGCCGGTGTTGATCGCCGCCCAGTCCTGCACCTCGCGCAGCATGGTGTCTGCGTCGACGGCGTCCAAGAGGGCTTGCGGGGCACTATCCGGTTTCATCGGTAACGTCCTTAGACGCGCGGGCAATCAAGTCCACCCCGCCGCTTGCAATCGTCAACCGGTCTCGTCATAGGTGGGGCACTCCTCCCCGGGTCCACATCGCCAGTTCGATTACCTTTGAGGAGTTCCATGAGCAATTACGTGACGCGCGCCGGTATCGAGGTCGACCGGGAGCTTGCCACATTCGTCGAAAGCGACGTCCTGCCCCCGCTGGGCAAGGAGGCGGATGCATTCTGGCAGGGTTTCGCGGCGCTGCTGGGAGAGTTCGCGCCGCGCAATGGCGCGCTGCTCGAAAGGCGCGAGGAATTGCAGGCGAACATCGATGCCTGGCATATCGAGCGCAAGGGTCAGCCTCATGACGCGGGTGCCTATCGCGCTTTCCTTGAAGAGATTGGCTACCTCGTCCCCGAGCCGGGCGATTTCACGATCGGGACCGAGAATGTCGACCCGGAGATCGCCACCATGGCGGGGCCGCAGCTGGTGGTCCCCATCCTCAACGCGCGCTTTCTGCTCAACGCCGCCAATGCGCGTTGGGGCAGTCTGTACGATGCGTTCTACGGGACGGACGCTCTGGATGCGCCGCCGGCAAGGCCGGGAGGCTATGACGAGGCGCGCGGTGCGGCTGTCATCGCCGAGGGGCGCACGTTCCTCGACGAGGTTCTCCCGCTGGTGGATGGCAGCTGGGCCGACGTTTCGGATGCCAGCGAAGTCAGGCTGAAGAACGAGGGCCAGCGGGTCGGAGCGACGCAAGGGGGGCTGCTGTTCAGGAATAACGGCCTCCACATCGAATTGCGGATCGATCCGGGGAGCGCCATCGGCAAGTCGGACAAGGCTGGTATTTCAGATATCGTCCTTGAAGCTGCCCTGACGACAATCGCCGATTGCGAGGATTCGGTGGCGGCGGTCGATGCAGAGGACAAGCTGCTCGCCTATCGCAATTGGCTGGGCATCATTCGCGGCGACCTCGCCGAGAGTTTCGAGAAGGGCGGGAAGACGCTGACCCGCGAACTGGCTGGCGATGTCACTTACACCGATGGCGAGGGGGATGAACACACGCTGCCCGGTCGCAGCCTGATGTTCGTGCGCAATGTCGGCCATCTGATGACCAATCCGGCCATGATGTGGGATGGAAAGGAGATACCCGAAGGCATTCTGGATGCGGTGATGACCAGCGCGATCTCGGCGCAGGACGTTGCGGGGCTGGGCAAATACGGCAACAGCCGGAAAGGCAGCATCTACATCGTGAAGCCCAAGATGCATGGGCCGGAAGAATGCGCCTTCACCAACGATCTGTTCGATGCAGTTGAGGACCTGCTGGGCCTCCCGCGTTTCACCATCAAGGTCGGCGTGATGGACGAGGAGAGGCGCACCAGCGCCAATCTCGCCGCCTGTATCCAAGCGGTGAAGGACCGGATCGTGTTCATCAACACAGGCTTCCTCGACCGCACGGGCGACGAGATCCACACGTCGATGCGGGCCGGCCCCATGATGCGCAAGGGCGAGATGAAGAACTCCGCCTGGCTCAAGGCCTATGAGGCGCGCAATGTCGGGATCGGGCTCGCACATGGCCTCTCGGGCCGCGCGCAGATCGGCAAGGGCATGTGGGCCGCGCCCGATCTGATGGGCCAGATGATGCTGGAGAAAATCGGCCATCTGCGCGCAGGGGCGAACACGGCCTGGGTGCCGAGCCCGACGGCCGCCACGCTCCACGCGATCCACTACCACCGCGAGAATGTGTTCGAGATCCAGAAAGGGCTGGGCGATGCCGCGAAGCTCGACGAACTGCTCGCGATACCGCTCGCCGATGGGACCAACTGGTCCGAGGACGAAATCCGCGAAGAGCTCGACAACAATTGCCAAGGTTTGCTTGGCTATGTGGTTCGCTGGATCGACCAGGGCGTGGGCTGCTCCAAGGTGCCCGACATCAACGACGTGGGCCTGATGGAAGACCGCGCTACGCTGCGAATCTCCAGCCAGCATATCGCCAACTGGCTGCTTCACGGGGTGATCTCGGAGAGCCAGGTAATGGAGTCGCTGCGCCGGATGGCGGCCAAGGTGGACCAGCAGAATTCGGGCGATCCCTTCTACGAGCCGCTGCTCGAAAATGAGGACGGGCCCGCCTTCAGCGCCGCCAAGGACCTGATTTTCAAGGGTGTCGAACAGCCCAGCGGCTACACCGAACCACTGCTCCACCAATGGCGGCGGCGGAAGAAGGAAAGCGCCTGATCGGCATCTCAAGCATATGGTAAATATTTGGAGCTAGACCGGCGATCATAAACACAAGGATCGCCAGTTTTGTCCGCCGTAGAATACAAGCAGCGCCGCGAGGAGCGCATCGACCTGTTCGTGCGCGCCAGCGTGCATTCGCAGCCCGGTGCAGGCGTCGTGCGGCTGTGCAACATGTCGCCGATCGGCGCGCTGATCGAAGGCGATACGCTGCCGCTGGTGGGCTATGAAGTCGAACTGCGGCGCGGGGCGCTCAGCGTCCCGGGCAAGATCGTCTGGCGCAGCGGCGACCAGGCAGGCGTTTCCTTCTCGCAGCGTACCGTGGTCGAGGACTGGTTCCCCGATGCGCAGCCGCAGGTATCGGTCGATCGCGCCTTCCAGCGGATCGTCGAGGAAATGCGTGAGCGCGGGCCAGTGCGCGAAAGCAAGGCGAGCCTCCACAGCTCCTTCATCACAGCCGACGACATGCACCGCGTCGCAGGCGGTCTCGACGATCTTGCCGACGCGCTATCGGAAGACATGGACCTCGTAATGAAGCTGTCCGAGGAATTGCAGACACTCGACATCGCTGCGCAATTGCTGCGCAAGCTCGCCGAGCAGGAGCGCGCGCGCCTAGGTTAGGGCGCGGGCCAGCGCGACGAAGTCGGCCACTTCGAGCGTCTCGGCACGGCGTTGCGGGTCGATGCCGAGCCCTTCCAGCGCTTCCACCGCACCCGGAACTCCTTTCAGACTCTGGCGCAGCATCTTGCGGCGCTGGCCGAATGCAGCCTCTGTCGCCCGTTCAAGCACCTTGGCCGATACGCCTTCAGGCATGGCGGCAGGTTCGACATGAACGATGGCGCTCATCACCTTGGGCGGCGGGGTGAAGGCGCTGCGGTGGACTTTCATCGCGAGCTTCGCTTCCGCGCGCCACTGGGCAAGGACGGCAAGGCGCCCGAATGCCGACGCGCCAGGCTTGGCGACGATGCGCTGGGCAACCTCCTGCTGGAACATCAGCGTGAGTGAGGTCCATTGCGGCGGCCACTCCTCGCCGCCCATCCAGCGGGTGAAGAGGGCAGTACCGACATTGTAGGGTAGGTTGGAGAGGATGGCGTAAGGCTCGCCGCCCATGATTTCGTCATGGTCGAGTTTGAGCGCATCGCCCTGGATAACATCGAGCCTGCCGGGAAAAGCTTCGCCCAATTCGGCGAGGGCGGGCAGGCAGCGTCGGTCCATCTCGATCGCGGTGACCTGCGCGCCCGCGCGCAGCAACGCGCGGGTGAGGCCGCCCGGACCGGGACCCACTTCGAGCACCCGCCTGCCTTCGAGGCTGCCGGGCAGCGCGGCGATGCGATCGAGCAATTGCTCGTCGAACAGGAAGTTCTGGCCCAGCGCCTTGCTCGCCGACAGCCCGTGCCGCGCGATGACTTCGCGCAAGGGAGGGAGGTCAGCCACGCGAAGCGCGCCGTGCGGCGATTTCTCCCGCCATACGAAGGGCGGCGATCATCGCGCCGGGATCGGCCTTGCCCTTGCCTGCGATATCGAAGGCCGTGCCGTGGTCGGGGCTGGTCCGCACGATGGGCAGGCCGAGCGTGACATTGACGCCCTCGTCGAAATCGAGCGCCTTCAGCGGAATCAGCGCCTGGTCGTGATACATCGCGATTGCCACGTCATAGGCCTTGCGCGCACGCGGAGTGAAGATTGCATCGCCGGGATGCGGTCCCGTGATGGCGAGACCTTCCTTTTCCAAGCTCGCGATGGCCGGGCCGATAACGAATTGCTCCTCGTCGCCGAAACGCCCTTCTTCGCCCGCATGCGGGTTGAGCCCGCACACGGCAATACGCGGTTCTTCGATACCGAAATCTCGCTTCAGCGCCTCGTTGAGAATACGGGCGCGGTGGACGATCAGGTCCTTCGAGATCAGGTCGGGCACTTCGGCCAGCGCGCAGTGCACCGTCAACGGGACGGCGCGCAGGCTGGGGCCGGCGAGCATCATCACCGCATCCTCGCGCGGGCGGCCAAAGGCATCGGCGAGGAACTCGGTCTGGCCCGGCTGGGTGAAGCCGACATGCGCCAGTTCACTCTTCGAAATCGGGGCGGTCACGAGACCGCCAGCTTCGCCGAGCGCAGCACGGCTTGTTGCCTCGACCAGCGAATTGAGCGCGAGGTGTGCGCCAGTCTCATCGGGAATGCCGGGCCGATATTCGGCATCGAGCGTGCCGAGCACCGGAATGGCGTCTTTCCAGACGTCGCGCGCGTGCGAGGGATCGAGTATGCGGACGACATCGAGCGCCAGCCCGCGCATTCGCGCCGCCTTGGCGAGTACGTCCCCGCCGCCCACCACGAAGAAAGGCGACAGGCCCGCCTCGTCGCGGCGCGTCCAGGCTTCGGCGATGATCTCCGGCCCGATCCCGGCCGGATCGCCGAGCGATACAGCCAGTGGCAGCGGGGCGGGGATCAGTTGTACTCGATGTAGGCGTCGTTACGCAGGTCGCGCAGGTAACGCTGGGCGGCCTTGTTGATGCGCTCGTCCTCGAGCTGCGCCATCAGTTCGTCGAAGTCCGGGCCTTCGGCGACCTGCGGATCGTCACGACCGCACAGCATCAGAACGCGCACGCCTTCCGCCACCGAGCCGAAGGGCGGCGTGGATTCGCCGACCTGCATGGCGAGGATCACGTTCTGCAGCTGCTCGGGCAGCGAACGGGCGCGGATCTGGTCGTTGGTGACCACGTTGGCGCCCAGCGCAGCAGCGGTCTCGTCGGCGCTGCCGCAGCCGCGCATGTTCTGGATGCCGCCGAGGAATGTCTGCAGCTTGGCCTCGTTTTCCGCCTGCGAGGCGGACGGATCGAAACTGATCTGGATTTGCTTGAGGCTGAGCATCGCGTCGCGCGGATCGGCCATCAGAACCTGTCGCTTGTCGCGCAGATAGACGATCCAGTAGCCGCCGCCGATCTGGACCGGGCCGACGAGCTGTCCGGGTTCCATCTGGTCGACGATGGTCTCGAGCGCAGGATCGCCCAGTTGCGGCAGGCGGATCCAGTCGAGGTCGCCGCCGACAGCCGCAGTCGAAGCTTCGGAAAACTGGCGGGCATAGGCGACGAAGCTGCCGCCCTGGCGCAATTGCTCGACGATCTTCGTGGCGTTGGCCTCGACAGCTGCCTGGTTTTCGGGAGTTGCCGAAAGGAAGATTTCCCAGACCCAGTATTCATTGGTGCCCTTGGACGCTTCGAGCCGCTCCATCATCTCGTTGACCTCTTCGGCCGAGACGTTGACGAAGAATGCGACCTTCTGGCGCAGTAAGCGCTGCCAGGCGAGTTCGCCCTTGATCTGGCGCTTGAGCGAGGCGGTGGAGGAGCCGATCGACTGGAGATAGGTCTCCATGTCCTCGACCCGCTGGTCGTTCTGCGCGGCGACCCGGGCAAAGGTCTGGTTTACCTCGGAATCGGAAATGACGATCTCTTCGGCCTCGGCAGCCTGGATCTGAAGCGTTTCGTCGATCAGGTTGCGCAGCACCTGTGCGCGCACACGCTGCATTTCCTCCGGCGGGATTTCCTGCTCGTTGGCATTGACAAGCAGTGCCAGACGCTGGTCGAGGTCGGTGCCGGTAATGACATGACCGTTCACGATTGCGGTCGCGCGGCGCACATTCGGATTGGGTTGGGCCAGCATGGTGGGTTGTTCGGGCAGGCCGAGCGTATTTTCTTCCGCCGCGGCACCCTGCGCCACTGCGCCCGGCGCCGACACGGCAAGGCCGAGTGCGGCGGTGAAACCGAGCAATTTCGATACGATATGTGCGTTCACGCTTATCTTCCCTTGCGGCACCTCCGGGGTGCCCGAATGCGCTGGGGTTTGGCCTTGCGAGGCTTAACCGTAGCTGATTGGAGCGCGCGGATAGCGCGTTTGACCGGTGCTGCCAACATGTGCGGCCTAACGGAAACCCAGATTTTTCAGGCTGAAGTATAGCTGGAAGGTATCGCCGCGCCGCGCATCACCCGCAGAGATGTAATCGCGCCGCCATGTCGCACCCATTTCCAGGCAGTCGTCCTGGTAGGCAACGCCCAGCCTTGTGCGGATCGGCTGGAAACCGTCGCTCGACAAGGTGGGGTCTTCCTCGCGGTCGGTGAGGTTGAACACGCCCGACCCGAACATCGACCAGTAATTGGCAAAGGCGACACGCACTGCTGCGCGCAATTCCTCGCGGTCCTGCAAATCCTCGATCGTGTCGATATTGCGGTTGAGGCGAAGGTAGCCGACTTCCGCATAGGTGCGGCTGGTACCGACCGTCGCATCGAATTCGTTGCGGCGGACGGCGAGGTTGTCCTTGTCGAGCCGGAAGCGGTGCGCGAGCTTGAGGAAATCGCGATAGCGCACTTCGGTCCGGCCCACGATGTCGCTGACCTTCTCGGAAAGGCCCGTGCCATCGGGGAAGATGTCGCGGTCGGCGTCGAGCCGGTAGGACTGGCCGATAGTGGTGAAGACCTCGAAACCCGGCCGCCGCAGTCTGTAATCGAAACCGTAGGTGACGCGCGCGCCGTCTTCGACGCGGTCGTAGCCGGGGAAGCGGTTGAGGGCGAAGAGGTTGGAATCTTCCAGGTCGATCGCCCGCGCATCCTCGTTGGGGATCGCCAGGTTCTTGATCGGCGGGGTGACGACGAATTGCACGCGCGGCGTAAACACTTGCTCGCCGCCGAGGAATTCGCTGACCAGTGGCCATTCGAGATCGGCGGCCGCCAGCGCAATCGCGCGCGATTCCCAACCCTCGTTCCCGCGGTAGGATGGCGTCGGGTTGAGGGCATTGCCATCCGAATGGTAGACATCGCCGCGCACGAGACCGGTCAGGGTAAAGACCTGGCCAAGGCCGGTTATGCTGCGCCTGCTCCACTGCCCCTGTGCGAAGGCACGCTCGGTTTCCTGCCCCAGCTTGCGCACCACGGCGAGGCTGTTGGCCTGAAGGTCGATCTTGCCGCCGAGCACGGGCGGTTCGAGGCGATAGCGGAAATCGACCAGCGGCAGGGCGACGGGCACGGTCTTCTGATCCTGGTTGAGGCGCAAAGTCTGCGTCACCCACCCGGCAACCGAGAAATACGAATTGTCGTCAATCCGCTCGAGATCGAGGTTCGAGCGCAGGCGGTCGTCGCGACTGATGTCGTAACGCCGCAGGAAGGTCTTGTCGCTGGCAAGGCGAAGCGAACCGGTCAGGCTCCAGTATTGGTTGAACTGGAACTTGCCGTTGGCGAAGACATAGCCGCGCGGGTCGGCCTGGCTTGTCGGGACACCCGTAAAGCCGGAAATGCGGCGGCTGTGCGTGGCATATCCGGTTATCTGGTAGGCGCCCTTGTCGGTCAGGTGGCGCCACTGTGCAGACACCATCGGCGTGGTCTTCGAAAACAGGTAGGCCGAGAGCGTCAGGTCCTTGTTATCGGCCATGCGCACGTAATAGCTGCCCGAAACCTCGACCCCGTTGCTTTCCGAAATCCTGAGGTCGGGAACGAGAAAGCCCGAGACGCCGCCATCGTCGGTCCGCACCGACAGGCCGGGAAGCGGGATGAGCCGCTGGCCGAACAGCTCGAGATAGGCGCCCCGGAAACTGACCTTCGCCTTGGACGGGTCGTAGATCACGCGGTCGGCGGTGATGCGCCAGCTCGGGTCCTTGTTGCAGCCTTCGGGAGTGACCACGGCGCAGGCGCTGTAAGCGGCCTGTTCCAGCTCGATCGTCCCGTCGCTCTCGCGCACGCCCTTGTTGGCGGCGAGGCGGCCACCCTGGCGCAGCGCGAGCAGCAGGTCTTCCATCGCCCCAGCCTCGAACTCGTCGGTCAATTCCACGCGCTCGGTGTAAAGCTGGTTGCCGTTTTCATCGACGAAGCGGACATTGCCGCTGGCGATGATCACGCCAGTGCGCTGGCTCCAGCTGACGCTGTCGGCACGTAGTGAGCGGTCGCCCGACTGCATGATGACATCGCCTTCTGCCGTGGTGACATCGGCATCGGAATCGTAGCTGAGGATATCCGCCTCGAATGCGATCTGCCGCTCGCCCGCCGCATTGAATTCGGGCGGGGGCAGGCCGGGTTCGTCCTCGCTGGCGATGACGACCGCGCCATCGGCATCGAGAACTACTTCTTCGGGCGGAGCAGGAAGATCGCTCGCATCCTCGCCTTCGGGCTGCTCGACCGTTCCCGTGCCCGTGGCTGCGCCGTCCTGCGCCAAGGATGGGGCGGCAGCCATCAGCGCCAGCACCGCGCTCGCGGTGCCGAACAGGCGGAAAGCAGCATTGGCAGAGCTGGCGCGGCCCTTTTGCATGGCTTGCCTATCGCACCGGCCATCCCTAAGCGCAATCGCGTTCAAGCGGGCGGCCCGGGTTGCGGGCGACAGTCCGTCAGTCAAGTATTCGGGAGATCCCATGAAAATCCAGTTCAGCCAGTCCCGTCCGCAAGGCGCGCGCCTCATTGCGCATGTGGTCGACAAGGGCAAGCTTCCTGCTGCAACCAATGCCGCAATGCGCGCCGGTGCCGAGGCCGCCCGCTTCAAGGGCAATGCCGGCCAGACCTTCGACGGCTTCGTCGAGGATGGAGACACCGTGGCCCGTCTCGCGATTGCAGGGGCTGGCGACAAGAACGACGAGGCACGCCTCGCCAATCTGGAAAAGGCAGGCGCGGCGCTGGCCGGCAAATACCAGTCGACCGGCGATGCCGACATGGTGCTCGACCTGTCCGAAAGCGGACTGTCGGCAGACGAAGCAGCGCACGTCCTGCTTGGCCTGCGCCTGCGTAACTGGCGTTATGACATCTATCGCACCAAGCTGAAGGACGAGCAGAAGATCACGCTCGAGAGCGTCACCGTGGTGGGCGCGCCCGAAGGTATCGAAGCGGCATGGGCAGATGCAGCGGCGCTGGCCGATGGCGTCGAACTGACCCGCGAACTCGTGACCGAGCCGGCCAATATCATCTACCCCGAAAGCTTCGTCGAGCGCGTCAAGCAGCGCTTCGAAGGAACCGAGGCGGAAATCATCGTGCTCGACGAAAAGCAGATGACCGACATGGGCATGGGTTCGCTGCTCGGCGTGGGGCAGGGCTCCGCGCGCGAATCGCGCATCCTCGCCATCCGCTGGAACGGCGGCGGCAGCGAGGCCCCGACCGCTTTCGTCGGCAAGGGCGTGACCTTCGACACCGGCGGCATCTCGATCAAGCCGGGACCCGGCATGGAAGACATGAAGTGGGACATGGGCGGCGCCGGCGCGGTGGCGGGCGGCATGCTCGCTCTGGTCAAGCGCAAGGCCAAGGCCAATGTCGTGGGCGTGATGGGCCTCGTCGAGAACATGCCCGACGGCAATGCACAGCGCCCGGGTGATGTGGTCACCTCGATGAGCGGCCAGACCATCGAAATCCTCAACACGGATGCCGAAGGCCGCCTGGTTCTCGCCGATGCGCTGCACTGGACGCAGGAGGAATTCCAGCCGAGCCGCATCGTCGATTTCGCCACGCTGACCGGCGCGATCATTATCGCGCTCGGCCATGAGTATGCAGGCCTCTTCTCGAATAACGACCAGCTTTCGAAGGACCTTGCCGATGCAGGCGAGGCGACCGGCGACAAGGTCTGGCGCATGCCGGTGGGCAAGGCCTACGACAAGCTGATCGACTCGCCCATCGCCGATATGAAGAACATCGGCGGCAAGGGCGCAGGCTCGATCACCGCCGCGCAGTTCCTCCAGCGCTTCATCGCCGACGATACGCCCTGGGCGCATATCGACATCGCCGGCATGGCCTGGTCGGACAAGCCGGGCCGCACCTGGGGCAAGGGCGCCACGGGCTACGGCGTGCGCCTGATCGACCGGCTGATCTCCGACACGGCAGAAGGCTGACCGGAAACCCGCGTCATGGCGAAGATGAGGCGCAAGGCAGACCTTCCGACCAAGGTCTGCGCCACTTGCGGTCTCACCTTCGCCTGGCGCAAGAAATGGGCGCGCGACTGGGACGAAGTGCGCTATTGCTCCGAGAGGTGCAGGCGGAATAAGTCTGGCGTTCAATGACCCGCGTCGATTTCTATCAATTGAGCCGTGACCCGGTGGCTGTCACAGTGGCCAAACTCGCCCGCAAGGTCCTGCAGGCGGGGGAGCGGCTGGTGGTGGTCGCAGAAGACGACGGATTGCGTGAAGCGCTTTCCAAGACATTGTGGGAGCAGGGTGGAGGCAGTTTCCTCGCCCATGGCCCGGCAGACGGCCCGCACGCCGCGCGCCAGCCGATCCTTATTTCCGGCGGCTGCGACGCGCCGAACGAAGCGCGCATGGCCATTCTTGCCGACGGCAAATGGCGCGAAGAGGCAGCCAGGTTCGACCGCACCATGTTGCTCTTCGATGCCGAAGCGACCGATGCGGCGCGAGGCCTGTGGCGCGATCTGGCGGCGCGGGACGAGATCGACAACCGCATCTTCAAGCAGACCCCTGAGGGGGGCTGGCGCGAAGGGCGCTGAACTTTCAGGAACTTGAGACAGTCTCACCCGTCGATTGGGCATGAGATACCTGCGTGCCATCCTTGTAGTCCCCGTACTCGTTTTGTCAGCCTGCAATAAGGCCGATGACGCAGGCGAGGCTTCGACGGAAAGCGAAATGGCAGAGCCCGTCGGGTCCTACGATATCGATCCTCAGACGGGAGAAATTCGCGCAACGCACACCGATGCGGCCGGAATTACCACCACCATGCGCGCCGGAGAGGCCGTAGAGGCGCGCTTTCCGGAGCCTTTCACTGCCTATCCTTCGGCGAAGATCACCAACACTACGCGCGTCGAACAGGGTGAGGGCGCCTTCGTCACAGTCGAATTTACCTCACCCGATCCGCGCAAGCAGATCGTCGAATTCTACCGCGCGCAGGCGAAGGAGGCCGGGATCGATCCCGATATCGAGATCGATGGCGGGGAGACGACCACGCTCGGAGGCGAAAATCTCGATGTGAAAACCAGCTTCGCGCTCCAGGTCACCCGGGTCGGCGATGTCACGGAGGGCCAGCTTTCGGTCGCCAGCGGCTTCGACTAATCCTTGCTCGCGCGCGCGCACGGCGCTAGGGGCGCGCGCGAGAACTCTCTCCCCCGATAAAACACGCAATTCGCAAGGAACACATGTCATGGCGGTTACCCGCACCTTTTCGATCATCAAGCCCGATGCCACCCGCCGCAACCTGACCGGCGCCGTCACCAAGATGCTCGAAGACGCCGGCCTGCGCGTCGTCGCATCGAAGCGCATCCAGATGACCCGCGAACAGGCCGAAGGCTTCTACGCGGTCCACAAGGAACGCCCCTTCTTCGGTGAACTGGTCGACTTCATGATCTCGGGTCCGGTCGTCGTGCAGGTCCTCGAAGGCGAAGACGCCGTGAAGGCCAACCGCGATGTGATGGGCGCCACCAATCCGGCCGATGCCGACGAAGGCACCATCCGCAAGACCTATGCGGAATCGATCGAAGCGAACTCGGTCCACGGTTCGGACAGCGACGAGAATGCGAAGATCGAAATCGACTTCTTCTTCGACGAAAGCGAACTCGTCGGCTGATTATCATTTGATAACAGCTGTTTGGGGATAAAATTCCTAAACAAAACAAATGAGTTAGCGAACGGGCGCATCCTTTGTTAGGGTGCGCCCGTTATGGTTTTCGGGTCGCTCCTTCCCAAACGTCCTCGCAAGGTGCGTGAACAGCACGTGCGCGAGATGGCGGAGGCGCTGAATGCGCTCGACTACGAGCGTCTGCAGAAGATCGCGTCGGAAGACCTGACCATATTCAATGCGCGCAGCGGTTCGAGCAACGGTCTTGATGCCTTCATCGAGAAAGACCGGAAATTCCGGGAGCAGGCCGGCCGCCCGCAAATCATCATTGAGGACCTGATCCATCATGATGACGAGATTCTGGTGAGCGGCCAGCTAGAGAGCAAGCATGCCGACGTCGGTGGTCCGACCATGTGGCGTGTCGAATTCGACGGGCCGCTGATCCGCCGGATCGAGATTACGCGCACCGAGCTGCGCGCTCACGACGCCTAGACCGCGAATTCATCCATTTGGTTTTTGTGCTTTGCGTGCGAGTCCCCGCGCGCGCGCGTTAGTTCGTCTTCCATCGCAGTATTCGCCGCTGCCGTGAATTCGAGGCTCAACTGGCGATAGGCTTTTGTTATGGTCCCTAGCCAGTCCGAATTGAGATCGTCGAACGCGATGGTTGCAGCGGGATTGGGATGGGCGGACAGGGCCGATTCCATCCGCCTTTCGCGCAGGGAGAGTTTGCGCGACCACTCGCGTTCTAGTGCTTCGATATCTCGCATCTCGCTTTGGAACGCCATCTGGCTCGCGACCATCGATACGCTGCTGGCGAGGACCTCGTCGTGCGCCCTTTCGCATCGCACTATCCGTGCTTCGGGGAATTGCTCGAGCAAGGCCGGCAGGTCCTCGGCGAATTGCGGGCATTTGAGCACCCGCGGCTTGTCCGCGTTGCCATGTGCGGCCGCGTCGGTGCGCAGTATGCGGGCAAATTCCCGGTAGACCGGCGCAGCGTCGCGCTGCTCGCTGAAGGCGACAAACGAGGGGATGCGCCACTGCGCCTCGAAGGAAGCCGGTGACAATGCCGCTGCCAGCCAGCCGATTTCCTCGTCCGTGCGAGTCGCGCCGAAGGGATGTAGCGTTTCCAGCCAGGGATTGACCTTGCGCGCCATGAACAGGGCTGCGCGGGCCTTGAGCGGGCGCAGGTCGGGTGTAGCCGGGACGGGATCGTGACTATCGCAGAACCGCGTGCCCGCGTGATGCGGGTCGGCGGCAAGCAGGCGCTGCATCCTCGTCGTGCCGCTGCGCATCTGGCCGAGCACAATGATCGGAGGCGCGATCTGCGTGGCAGCAAGCCCGGGTTCCTCGCGCCACAACCGGCCCAGCGCGTGGCGCTTGCGGATCGCGTTCTTGAGCTGCCCGTAGGCCATGGTGTGACCCAGGGCATTGAGCTGCGCCTCGTCGCGCAAGGCCGCGCAGAGCTTCTCCAGCCTGAGGCGAAAGTCGGCGACATCCTCGGCGCTACGGATCGAGATTTCATCGTCCGCGGTGAAGCCTTTCGCGCCGAGCTCCCAAAGGTAATCCGGCTCCAGCGGCGGCTTCTCGTCCCAGCCGCGCCGCCATACCTTCTCGATCAGCTCGCTGGCGCGCTCTGCGAAACGGGAGCGCACAAAAGGATGCGGGCGTGGGGGGATCACTCCCTGCGGTCTTTCCAGCGCGTGTAGAGGATCTCGCCGATCTTGCGCAGGACGTGCGCGCCGACGAGGACGCCGATTGTGATCAGCACCGCGTCGAGCATGTCGACTTCCTCGGTCTGCCAGCTGCCGCCGGGATCGAGGGCAACCATGCCCAGCGCGATGATCGCGACCAGGAAGAAGGCGTAAGGGGTGAGCCGGTGGCGCATCAGTTCTCGCGGCCCAGATAATCGGACAGCACGCGCGGATAGAGCTGGTGTTCGGCGAAACGGACGCGTGTCGCAAGGCTGTCGGCGGTCTCGCCCTCGCGGATCGCTACGCGCATCTGGCCCAGTACCTCGCCCGCATCGAGTTCGGGCGTAACGAGATGGACCGATACGCCGCCGTGGCTGTCGCCTGCATCTATCGCGCGCTGGTGGGTGTCGAGACCGGGATATTTGGGCAGCAGCGATGGGTGGATGTTCAGCATCCGGCCTTCCCAGCGTTTCACGAATTCATCGGTCAGGATGCGCATGTATCCGGCAAGGACAATGGTGTCCGCCCCGGCATCGCGCGCTGCCTGTTCCATTGCGGCATCATGGTCGGCGCGTGACATGCCCTTGTGCGACAAGGCGAAGGTCGGGACACCCTCGGCGGCAGCAAGCGCCAATCCCTCGGCCTGCGGATCATTCGCGGCGACCAGCACCACTTCGTACACGGCGTCGGGCAGTTTCGAGGCGTAGAGCAGCGCGGCCATGTTGCTGCCGCGCCCGGAAATCAGGATCGCGACCTTCGCCTTCTCAGCCAAGGTGGACCGCCTCCCAGTCCTCTTTACCGGACCAGGTACCCTGCGAACCGCGCACGGTGCAGCCCTTTTCGCCTTCGACGATACGGCCGACCGCCAGTACTTGCTCGCCCGCTTCTTCGAGACGGCTGCGGACGAGTTCGACCTTCGACGGCGCGACTGCCAGCACCATGCCGACGCCGCAGTTGAAGGTGCGGGCCATTTCGGCAGGCTCGATGTTCCCCTGCGCCTGCAGGAACGCCATCAGCCCCGGCTGGTCCCAGCCGTCGGCATCGACCTCTGCATGCGCGCCCTTGGGCAGGACGCGAGGGATGTTTTCGAGCAGGCCGCCGCCGGTGATATGCGCCAACGCGTCGATCAGCCCGTCGCGCACCAACGGCAGCAGCGTCTTCACATAGATTCGGGTGGGCTCGAGCAGGGTCTCGATAAGCAGCCGGTCCTGATCGAACAGGGCAGGGCGATCGAGTTTCCAGCCCTTGTCCTCGGCAAGGCGGCGCACGAGCGAAAAGCCGTTCGAATGCACACCCGAGCTGGCAAGGCCGAGCAGGATGTGGCCCGGTGCCACGCGCTCGCCCGTCAGCTGTTCTCCGCGCTCGACCGCGCCGACGCAGAAACCTGCAAGGTCGTAGTCGCCGCTGGCGTACATGCCGGGCATTTCCGCGGTTTCGCCGCCTATTAGCGCGCATCCGGCCTGTTTGCAGCCATCGGCTATCCCTGCGATCACGCGCTCTGCGACGCCGTTCTCCAGCTTGCCGGTCGCAAAGTAGTCGAGGAAGAACAGCGGCTCCGCGCCCTGCACGATTAAGTCGTTCACGCACATGGCGACGAGGTCGATGCCGACAGGGTCGTGGCGGTCGGTATCGATCGCGAGCTTGAGCTTGGTGCCTACACCGTCGTTACCGGCGACCAGCAGGGGGTCCTTGTATCCGGCGGCCCTGGGGTCGAAAAATCCACCGAAACCGCCGATCTCGCCATCCGCACCTGGGCGCATCGTGGCTTTCACCAGCGGGCCGATGGCTTTCACCAGCCGGTTGCCCGCGTCGATCGAAACTCCGGCCTGTTCGTAGGTGTAGGAAGGCGTGTCGCTGCTCATGCCAGCGCCTTTCGCGCATATCGCACCGAATTTCCAGCATTCCCGCTTGGATTTCCCGAATGCATTGGGCAAAAGGCCGCCAGACACCCCATGGGCACGAAAATTTCTTCAATCGGGCGCACCCGTCTCGCCATCATCGCTACCGGCCTCGCACTTGCGGGCGGGGCGGGCTGGCTGGCGCATGCGCAGGTCGGCGGTGACCGCGGGATCGCGGCAGTGGCCGCTTCGCGCGACATCCAGGTTTCCGATATCGAGGTCGACGTCAGTGCCGACAGCGGCGTCGAAGCGCGCGAGAAGGCCTGGGCCGAAGCGCAGGTGAAGGCCTGGGAGAAGCTCGAAGGACCCGACCTGCCCGAATCGCGCATTGCCGGCCTCGTTTCCGCCATCGTGATCGAACGCGAACGGCTGGGGCCCAAACGCTATGTCGCAACGCTCGGCGTCATTTTCGACCGCCAGCGCGCGTCCGCTTATCTTGGCGAAGAAGGCGTAGGGGCCCGCAGCGCCCCGATGCTGGTGATGCCGGTGACGGTTTCGGGCGGCACGCAGCTTATGTTCGAACAGCGCAATCCCTGGCAGCGCGCCTGGGCAGAGTTCCAGGCCGGGCAGAGCCGGGTAAACTACGTCCGCCCGCAGGGTTCTGGCGGCGAATCGCTGCTGCTCACATACGGCCAGACCACCCGCCGCAGCCGCGTGTGGTGGAGCAATATCCTCGACGAGTTCGGGGCCGCCGATGTGCTGATCCCGATTGCCCGGCTGCGCTACACCTATCCGGGCGGCCCGATCGAAGGCACATTCACCGCACGGCACGGGCCCGACAACGCGTTTCTCGACAGTTTCACCATGACGGCCGATGGTCCCGACCAGCTCGACGCCATGTTGCAGCGCGCGGTTCGCCGCTTCGACATGACGTTCCAGGTTGCGCTGGCTTCGGGCACGATCAAGCCCGACCCCACGCTCAACGTGAAGACGGGCGATCTCAACCCTGCGATCCAGCGGCTGGTCGACCTCGGTCGCCGCCTGCGCGCGCAGGACGAGGCGCAGGCCGTTGCCGCTGCCGAACCCACCGAGGCGAGCGGGGGGGCCATCAGCGCCGCACCGATCAATCGTCCGCCGCCCGAAGGCTCGGTCGCGCTCTACACCGTCCAGTTCGCCTCGCCCGATGCCGCAGCTTTCGGAGCGATCCTCGCCGATGTGCGCGGCACCCCCGGTGTGCGCTCCACGGGCGTGCGCTCGACCGCTATCGGCGGCACTTCGGTGATGACGGTCAGCTATTCGGGATCGATCGGCGGGCTTGCCGATGCCCTTCGCGCGCGCGGCTTTACCGTGCAGCAAGGAGCGACCGCGCTCTTGATCAGCCGCTAAGAGCGGACCAAGGCTGCCCGGCATGACGCAAATCGCGCTTCCGTTGACGCATTCGGGCACGCAGGGAGCTGCGGCCATCGTGCTGGGCGAAGCCAACCGGCGCGTGGCGGAGGCCCTGGCTGCCTCGCAGGACTGGCCCTTCGGAACCGCGATCCTTGCCGGGCCGCCGCGCTCGGGCAAATCGCTCTTCGCCCGCTGGTTCGCCTCCCACACCGGAGGCGGGGCGATCGACGATGCCGATACGAAGGACGAAACCGAGATATTCCACGCATGGAATCGTGCGCGCGAGGACGGCTATCCGTTGCTGCTGACGGTCAGCGGCGAGGGCTGGGACATCGCCTTGCCTGATCTCAGGAGCCGGATGGGCGCGGCCCTCCAGCTCGAAATCGGTCCTCCCGACGATGATATGGCAGCCGACCTGATGCTCAGTCATGCGGCCCAACGCGGCCTCGCCCTGGGCGATGGCGCGCCCGCCTATCTCGTTCCGCGAATGGAACGCAGCCATGCCGCCATCGAGCGGATCGTCGCCGAAATAGACCGGCTCAGCCTTGAACGGATGGCTCCGGCCACCATGTCCTTGTGGCGCGACGCGCTCGAGGCGGTTCAGGGCCCCGAGCAGGCGCGCTTGCTTTGAAGCGCTACAAATGAGAGAATCGCGCCCATGTTCGACCGCCTGATTGCCTATCTGGACTCGATCAAGGCCCGCGATCCCGCGCCGCGCACGCGCTGGGAAGTGCTGCTCTATCCGGGTGTCTGGGCGCTGGCCTATCACCGCATCGCGCATTGGCTGTTCGAAGCGGACCTGTTTTTCCTCGCCCGGCTGGTGAACCACTGGAGCCGGATGGTGACGGGGATCGATATCCACCCGGGCGCGAAGATCGGCCGCAATTTCTTTATCGACCACGGTTTCACCGTCATCGGCGAAACGGCAGAGATCGGCGACAACGTCACCATCTACCAGAACGTGACGCTGGGCGGGACGAACCCGACCAATGGCAAGGGCGGCAAGCGCCACCCGACGATTTCGGACGATGTCATCATCGGTTCGGGCGCCCAGGTCATCGGCCCGATTACCGTGGGCCGCCGCGCGCGCATCGGCGCCAATGCGCTGGTGCTCGACGAGGTGCCCGAAGGAGCGACCATGGTTGCCCTGAAGGCCCGCAGCCATTTGATCGCCGCCGAGGAATGGAAGAAGGAATTCGTCCCCTACGGCACGCCATGCGACGACCCATGCGCCCCCAGCCGCGACTGCGTGGAAAAGCTCGAAGGAGAGTTGAAAGCCCTGCGTAGCGAAATCGCGGAACTGCGCGCCGAGCGCGAGCCGCAGCAACGTAGCGGTACCGGCGACTGATGGCGGCAGCCAACGGCGCGAATATCGTTTCCTTCCCGGGACGCCAGCCGGGCCAGGTCGGCTTCGACCGGGACGAGCTGACCAGGATCCTCGATGTATACGGGCGCATGGTCGCAGCCGGACAGTGGCGCGACTATGCGATGGATTTCACCAAGGACGCGGCTACCTTCGCCGCCTTCGTGCGCCATGCCGAACGCCCACAGGCGCGGGTCGAGAAACGTCCTTCGCTGCGGGCCAAGCAGGGCATGTGGACGCTGTTCGGCGAGCACGGCCAGATCCTGAAGCGCGGCCACGAACTTGCCGGCGTCCTCGCGCCGGTCGAGCGGCGCCTGCTGAAAGCGGTCGAGGACTGATCCGACACAAAAAAGGACCCGCCGTTCCCGGCGAGCCCTTTCTCTCGGTGGTCCGATGATCAGGCGGTGGCGGGAAGCCGTGCCTGCATGTCTGTGGGCAGGCCCTTCACCACGCTGCGGCGGATCGGGGTCCACAGCGCGCTCAGCGTCAGCAGGGCCGAACCGATCACCAGCGCGGTCAGCGCGAAGCTCAGTTCCACCGCGCCGAATTCGCGGAACAGGAAGGTGAGGGCGAACAGGACGTAGGCCAGCGCCGACACGAGCAGAGCGCGGCGGTCGACGGCCAACGCCACGATGCCGAAGGCAATGTAGACCGCGAGGACACCGACTGCGGCGCCCACTCCGATATTGTCGCCATCGATCACGCCGATCATGGCGAAGACCGGGTGTGCAATCATCGGGGCAGCGAGCAGGTGGAGCCAGAAGGCCACATCGCTGCGGCGCGTTTCGCGGCGCGGGTCGCTCATGTCCCAGCGCATGGCGAAAGCGAAGATCACGAGGCCGGCCACGAAGACGAGGCTCAGGATGATCGTTTCCATGTTGGGATTGCGCGGCCCGATGACGGCCACGATCAGCGCGATGACCGTGCCGGCGATGGCAGCGGTACCGGCGGCGATGGTGATCGGCACCATGAAGCGCTTCCAATGGATGTATGCCGCACCTGCGGTCAGCAGGCCCGAAAGCGATACGAGAAGGGTCGCAAGGACCTCGTTGCCCGGGCCGGTATTTACACCCGCAATCGTCACCGCGAGGCCGAGCAGGCCGAAGAAGGTGCCGCCCACGAAGCCGAGCAACAGCAGGATGCTGGGCAGCGCCATGCGCCGCTTGGCGGTGAAGAACTCTGCCAACATCCACGCCGTCGCCGCGACGAGTGCGCCGCTGACGGGCGAGGGGCCGTCATTATTGCTCCAGATGGCATCGCCGATCGCGCCCATGGCCATCAGCAGGATGATCACGCCGATGCTGACGAAGATGTCGTTGAAACCGGTGATGAGGCGGAAATGCTCCGCGTCGGCGGGAACGGCATCGCGCTCTGCCGCGACATGCGCGCGCAGGGCATTGGCAGCCTCGGCGCTGATTGCGCCAGCCGCCACGGCCGAATTCAGGTCTTCCTGGCTGTACATAGCCTCTCTCTCCCCATTGAAGGATGGGCAGGTTGTAGTCTCAGTGTATTAATACGTCAACACGCCTCGGTTTCTACTGCCCGCTGACGATGTTCACGGTCATCCGGCGGTGCGCCTCATCCTCGATCGGCCCGGCGTCCAATTCCGGCAGGAATTCTTCTTGAGCGACCGTGATCTTTCGCGTCAGCGAGGAGAACAGGTAGGCGCCGCCGAGGATCAGGATGAACCCGAATGCGAAGACGCCATATTCCATCCAGAGCGGCGTCATCAGGATAAGGTTGGTGCCCGCGTCGACCAGCAGTTTGAAGGTCATCACGCTGAAAACGAGCATGCCGACCAGCACCGCCGTCCACCATGCAGTGACGTCTTCGGCGGTCGAATGGGCGAAATCGTCGCCTTCACCGTTGCTGCGATTGTAGAGTTCGCGCATCGCCTCGAAGGGTACGACGAGGTTCATTAACGGGACGAGGTAGCCCACCACGGCAATTTGCGGCCCGTATTTGGGCCTCCACCCGGCTTCCACCATGTTCGCATGCGCGCGCCACACCCAGACCATGGCCGACACCAGGAACCCGAGCGCTGAAAGCACGAGAGCGATCAGCGCCAGCACGGCGGGCGAGGTCCAGGTCATGGTCTCGCTGTCGGGAATGAACCGGCCTTGCAGGAAGAAGGCGCTGCTCGAGCGGTTGTATTCGTTCTGCAGCGCGGCCTGCTGGGCCTGGTAGCCGTAATAGGTGCGCTGGCGGGTCAATTCCTCGAACCGCTCGATGCGCTCGTATTCTTCGCTTACCGCGACCCCGGCGAGACCGATCTGCGTCAGCCCGGTCAGTACCAGCAGCGCTGCGAAAACGGTTACGACCAGCGAACTCTTGCGCATGCCGCGCAGTTTGTCTTCCCTATCCATGGACGACCCCCAAAGAAAAACCCCGCGCCGTTGTGCAACGTCGCGGGGTTTCCTGCAATGTGCTTCGGCGATTTATCCGCGCGCGCTGCTCGGGCCGGTGCCGGTGACCTTCTGCATCGCGGTCAGGATCGCGCCCGACTGCTCGGAGCCCGACTGCGGAGCCTTGAGGTTCGAGAAGTCGGAGATCTTGTCCCAGTTGGCGGCAAAACCTTCCACGGTGCGCTCGCCCTCGGGCAGCCAGACGGCGTCGTTCATGACCGTCCATGCCGAGTGATAGCCGCCAGCGCCCGCGCCGACGATGGCATTGGTCGGCGCATCCTCGCTGACGAGGAAGAGCGCGGCCGGGACCACGTTCACCGGATCGAACAGCTTGAAGGCTTCTTCGGGGAAGAGGTCTTCGGTCATGCGCGTGCCGGCCACGGGGCTGAGCGTGTTGACCTTGATGTTGTACTTCGCGCCTTCGAGCGCGAGAGTCTTGGTTAGGCCCGCGAGGCCCAGCTTCGCCGCGCCGTAATTGGCCTGGCCGAAATTGCCGAACAGGCCGGTCGAGGATGCGGTCATCATGATGCGGCCATAGGCCTGCTCGCGGAAGGTTTCCCAGCACGCCTTGGTGACGAAGGCCGAACCGGTCAGGTGGACCTTGAGGACGAATTCGAAGTCTTCCGGGCTCATCTTGGCGAAGGTCTTGTCGCGCAGCACGCCCGCGTTGTTGAGCAGGATGTGCACGCCGCCCCACTTCTGCTTGGCGTCGGCGACCATCTTTTCCATCTGGTCGTATTCGGTGACGCTGCCGCCGTTCGACATCGCCTCGCCGCCCATCTTCTCGATTTCCTCAACGACCTGCAGCGCCATGTCCGAATGGCCCGTGCCGTCGCGCGCACCGCCGAGGTCGTTGACCACGACCTTCGCGCCGCGGCGGGCGAGTTCTAGCGCATATTCGCGGCCAAGGCCCCCGCCTGCACCGGTGACGATGGCTACCTTGTCCTTGAAGTCGATGGTCATGTGGGGGCTCCTGCTAGATTGTGTTTGTCGTTTACGTAAAGGTCAATTGGGCAGCGGACTGCCATGTTCCCTTCGCACTTGCAACAGGCCTCGCGGCAAGGCGCGATGCCGTAAGGGCAGGGCGAGGTCGTTACAGGCTTTCAAGGGCGGGAATGAGGCGATCGAGCGAATCGATTGCTGCATCTGCACCAAGCTCTTCCGCGGTCCCGTCGCAATAGCCGTAGCAGGCCGAGACCACCGGCACGCCCGCTGCGCGCGCCGCTTTCATGTCGTAGCTGCTGTCGCCGACGAAGACGGTGCGCCCGCCGCCGCCCAGTTCGCGCGCCTTGAGGATGGGCTCGGGCGCGGGCTTGGCGATATGCTTGCCGTCCGGCCCCTTGCCGAGGCTGTCGCCGCCGATGACGAAGGCGAAGCGGTCGATCAGGCCGAGCTCGCCAAGAATTCCGCGCGCGAATTGCTCGAACTTGTTGGTGACCACGCCCGTGGTGACGCCGCGTGCCGCCAGCTCGCCCAGCACCTCGACCGCGTGGGGATAGGGGCGCGTGTGAACCGCGTAGTTCTCGCCGTAATAGGCGAGCATCGCCTTGTAGAGCTTGCGGAATTCCTCGTGGCCCAATCCCCCCTGTGCGTCGACGGCCTGCTTGAGCATGATCTTCGCCCCGCCGCCAATAAGATCGGTCGCGCTTTCGATAGGTACAGTCGCAAACCCGCCTAGCGTCAGCGCGTGGTTGACCGCGGTGCCGAGGTCGCGGTGCGTTTCGAGGAGGGTGCCGTCGAGGTCGAAGGCGACGATATCGAAGGGAAAATCAGCCATCTGCGGCCCCGAGTGGCGGATGGTTCTTCAAACTGCAAGCGATTGGTGGCATGGCCCCAATCCATGAACACAAGCCGTCCCTTTGCCGTCGTCATCCTCGCAGCCGGAAAAGGCTCGCGCCTCAAGAGCGGGGTCCACAAGGTCCTGCACAATATCGCGGGCCGCCCGATCATCGAGCATCTGATGGCGCAGGTGGCAGTGCTCGAACCCGCACACACCATCGTCATCGTCGGCGACGAGCGCGAGCAGGTCATCGACCAGGTCTCCGACCGCGCGACCTGCGTGGTGCAGGAACCGCAGCTGGGCACGGGCCATGCGGTGGCGCAGGCGAAAGAGGCGTTGGCAGGCTTTGACGGCGATGTCGTGATGCTGCTGGGCGATGCGCCCTTCATCAAGGCCGCGACCATGGTGGAAATGCTCGAGCGGCTGCGCGCGAGCGATGAACCCGCAGTGGTCGTGCTCGGCTTCGAGCCTGAGGATGCGCTGCAATATGGCCGCGTCATCACCCACCGAGACATGACCATCGAGAAGATGGTCGAATTCAAGGATGCGAACGAGGCAGAGCGCGCCTGCCGCCTGTGCAATTCGGGCCTGATGGCGGCACGCAGCAGCGATTTGTTCGACCTTCTCGAACGCGTCGACAACAACAATGCGCAGGGCGAGTACTACCTGCCCGATATCGTCAATGTCGCGGTGAAGGACGGGCGCACCTGCGCCGCCGTGGTGGCCGATCGCCCGCACGAGGTGCTCGGCATCAATTCGCGCAAGGAACTCGCCGCGGCAGAGCGCCAGTTCCAGGACCTGCGCCGCGAGGATGCGCTGGAAAACGGTGTGACGCTGAAGGCGCCCGATACGGTTTTCTTCAGCTACGACACCGAACTGGCGGAGGACGTTGTGGTCGAGCCCAACGTCGTCTTCGGGCCCGGCACCAAGGTCGAACGCGGCACCCGCATCCGCGCCTTCAGCCATCTCGAAGGCGCGCATGTCGGCGAGGATTGCGAAGTCGGCCCCTATGCGCGCCTGCGCCCCGGCGCGGTGATGAAAAACGGCAGCAAGGTCGGCAATTTCGTCGAAATGAAAAAGGCGACCCTGGGCGAGGGCGCCAAGGCCAACCACCTGACCTATCTGGGCGATGCCACCATCGGCGCTGGCGCGAATATCGGCGCGGGCACGATCACCTGCAACTACGATGGCTATTTCAAGCACCAGACCGTGATCGGCGAGCGGGCCTTCATCGGTTCGAACAGCGCGCTGATCGCGCCTGTAAACATCGGCGCCGATGCCATCGTCGCTGCGGGAAGCGCCGTCAGCCGCGATGTCGCTGCGGGTGAACTGCGCATGGTGCGCGGCGAACAGCTGGTAAAACCCGGCTGGGCCGACCGCTTCCACGACACGATGAAAAAGAAGAAGGCGGCGGAGAAGAAGGGCTGAGCGAGACGCCGCCCACCTGCTGGCTATGCGAGCGCCCGATGGGCCGCGTGGTCCAGCAGCATCACCCGGTGCCGAAATCGAAGAAGGGGCGCGAGACCGTCCCCGTCCATCCAATCTGCCACAAGACGATCCACAAGGTCTTCACCAACGCCGAACTGGCGCGCTTCGGTTATGATCGGGCGAGGCTGCTCGAGAACGGGGAGTTGGCGAAATTTCTGCGCTGGATTGCCGACAAGCCGCCTAATTTCAATGCTCCGGTCCGTAGGGGGCGCTGAAGCCTACCCGCGTTTGTCCATCAACCGCTGCATGAGGTAGGTCATCTGCAAGGCCTGCAGCTTGGCGCGCTGGTCGTTGTCGACACCGCCCGAATGGCCGCCGGTCATATCCTCGAAATACCAGTAGGGCTGGCCCAATGCCTTGAGCTTGACGGCTCCCTTGCGGGCATGGGCCGGGTGCGTGCGATCGTCTGCGGTGGAGGCCCACAGGAAAGGCTCGGGATAATCCACGCCCGCCGCGATCTTCTGGTAGGGCGAATAGGCTTCGATCCAGCCGCGTTCCTCGGTGATGCGCGGATCGCCATATTCACCGATCCACGAAGCTCCGCGCCCGATGACATGGAAGCGCAGCATGTCGAACAGCGGGATCTGCACGATCGCGGCACCGAGCAATTCGGGTGCCTGCGTGAAAGCCGTCCCGACCAGCAGCCCGCCCTGCGAGCCACCCTGGACGCCGAGATGCTGCGGACTTGTGATGCCGCGCGCGACGAGATCCTTGCCGACCGCGATAAAATCGTCCCAGGTGCGCTGCTTGTTCTCGCGGATCGCGCTCTGGTGCCAGCCGGGGCCGAACTCGCCGCCGCCGCGCAGGTTCGCCATCACGAAGGCCCCGCCGCGCTCGAGCCACAGCTTGCCGATCGTCGCGCCATATCCGGGCAATTGCGAGACCTGGAAGCCGCCGTAACCGTAGAGCAGGGTGGGGGTGTTGCCGTCCGTGGCCATGCCTTCGGGTTTCACGAGGAAATAGGGCACGGCGGTGCCGTCCGCGCTGGTTGCCTCCAGTTGCTCGACTTCCATCCCGCTCGCATCGAAATAGCTGGGCGAGGTCTTGAGTATTTCGGGTTCGTTGCTGCCGTCCGAGTACCAGAGCGTGCTGGGGGTGAGGAAACCCGTGGAGGTGAACATCACCTCGCCGGTTTGCGAGGAGGTTGTCTGAACTCCGAGGGTCGAATTGTCTGGCAGGGCAACCTCGCTGGTCACCCATTTACCGTCCTCGAAATCGATCTTGAGCACCTTGCCCACGACATTGTCGAGAATGGCGAGATAGGCGCTCTCGGCGGTCGACCCGCCGCCCTGCTTGGTCTGGCGGTCGCCCGGTGCCCAGACGAGCGTCTTCTTCGCGCCGTTGGGATCGCGCTTCCATTCCTCGAGGTCGACCGCAATCAGCGCATCGGCGGGGAAGGTCTGGCCATCAGTCTCCCAGTCGACATCGGTCGACATCGTCAGCTGGCCGTCGATGATCCCGCCGAGCTGCGCTTTGCGCGGCATATCGAGTTCGAGCCATTCGCCTTCGTGCCAGACGTAATTGATGCTTTCGTGGAAGGAGATTGCGCGGAAGGCGGTGCGGCCATGGACCTTGCCCGTATGGTCGCGCAACAGCCCTGCGCCGGCCCAGACATCGGTCTTCTCGCCGCGGAAGATTTCCTCGGCTTCCGACAGCGGGGTTCCGCGTTTCCACAGGCGCGAGGTATAGGGGTATTCGCTCTCGGTCAGCGTATCGCCGCCGAAATCGCGGCCGACCAGCAGCGTGTCCTCGTCGAGCCATTCGATGCCGCCCTGGCTCTTGTGATCGATTACGCAGCCGCCTTCGACGAAGCGCTTTTCGACCATGTCGAACTCGCGCATCACGGTGGCATCCTCGCCCCCGTCGGAGAGGGCGATCATGCACAGGCGCTGGTCGGGCGGTAGGCAGGTGCTGCCCTGATAGACCCATTCGCGCCCTTCCTCGGCAGCGAGCTTGTCGACGTCGAGGATCGTATCCCACTCGGGCTTGTCGCTGCGATAGCTTTCGAGCGTGGTCCGGCGCAGCAGGCCCTTTGGGTTCCGCTTGTCCTGCCAGAAATTGTAAAGCCCGTCCTTGCGGATCGTGACGTAGGGAATGCGGTCCTCGGCATCGAAGATCGCCAGCGCCTCGGCCTTCAATTCTGCGAAACGCGGATCCTGTTCGAAATGCTCCAGCGTGCGTTCGTTCTCGGCGCGCACCCAGTCGAGCGCTTCCTCGCTGCGGGCTTCTTCGAGCCAGATGAAGGGATCGTCTTCGGGACCGGGAATACCATCCGCGGCTACGTTCTGTTCAGTCATGTGCAGCGCAATGGCCGCGCGCGTTCGCCATGTCGAGCGAAGTTCTGCCGCAACGAAAAAGGGCGACCCCGCAGGATCGCCCTTGTTCAATCAATTGTGCGGGCGGTTTCAGCCCTCGACGTGTTCCGCGAGGACCGTGAGACCGTTCTCGCCCACTTCGGCAAAGCCGCCGCGGACTTCGATGGTTTCTGGCGCGGCGCCTTCGGTCTTGTAGACCTGCACTTCGCCGTCGCGGATGGTAGACATGAAGGGCGCGTGGCCTTCGAGCACGCCGAATTCGCCTTCCGCACCGGGTACGACCACCATGTGGACGTCTTCCGAACGGACCAGCTTGGCCGGCGTGACGAGTTCGAAGTGGAGGGCCATGTCCTTAGGAGTCCTCGGCCAGCTTCTTGGCCTTTTCGACCGCCTGGTCGATGCCGCCAACCATGTAGAAGGCGCTTTCCGGCAGGTGGTCGTATTCGCCGTCGACGACAGCCTTGAACGACTTCACCGTGTCTTCCAGCTGGACGAACACGCCCGGGATGTTGGTGAAGACTTCGGCGACGTGGAACGGCTGCGAGAGGAAGCGCTGGATCTTGCGGGCACGGGCCACGGTCAGCTTATCTTCTTCCGACAGTTCGTCCATGCCGAGAATGGCGATGATGTCCTGCAGGCTCTTGTACTTCTGCAGCGTTTCCTGGACGCGGCGAGCGGTGTTGTAGTGCTCTTCACCGACGACGCGCGGTTCGAGAACGCGGCTGGTCGAATCGAGCGGGTCAACTGCGGGGTAGATGCCGAGTTCCGAGATGGCGCGCGACAGGGTGGTCGTTGCGTCCAAGTGGGCGAACGAGGTTGCCGGAGCCGGGTCGGTAAGGTCGTCGGCGGGAACGTAGATGGCCTGGACCGAGGTGATCGAACCCTTGGTGGTCGAGGTGATGCGTTCCTGCAGGTTACCCATGTCGGTAGCGAGCGTCGGCTGGTAGCCCACGGCCGAAGGAATACGGCCAAGCAGAGCCGACACTTCCGAACCCGCCTGGGTGAAGCGGAAGATGTTGTCGACGAAGAACAGCACGTCCTGGCCTTCGACGTCGCGGAAGTACTCCGCCATGGTCAGGCCCGAGAGAGCGACGCGTGCACGTGCGCCCGGCGGTTCGTTCATCTGGCCGAAGACGAGGGCAACCTTCGAACCTTCGGAGATGGCTTCGCCATTGTCGTTCTTGGCGATAACGCCTGCGTCGAGGAATTCGTGGTAGAGATCGTTACCTTCGCGGGTACGCTCACCCACACCGGCGAAGACGGACACGCCGCCGTGGCCCTTGGCGATGTTGTTGATGAGTTCCTGAATCAGCACGGTCTTACCGACGCCCGCGCCGCCAAACAGGCCGATCTTGCCGCCCTTTGCGTAGGGAGCGAGAAGGTCGATGACCTTGATGCCGGTGACGAGGATGGCCGCTTCGGTCGACTGGTCGACGAACAGCGGTGCTTCCGCGTGGATCGGGCTGGTGGTGTCGGCGCCGATCGGGCCGCGCTCGTCGATCGGTGCGCCGACGACGTTCATGATGCGGCCGAGCGTCTTCGGGCCGACGGGGACCGAGATCTGCGCGCCGGTGTTGACGACTTCCTGTCCGCGGACGAGGCCGTCGGTGCCGTCCATCGCGATGGTGCGGACGGTGTTCTCACCGAGGTGCTGCGCGACTTCGAGAACCAGCGTGTTGTCGCCGTTCTTGGTTTCGAGTGCGGTCAGGATTGCCGGCAGTTCGCCTTCGAAGGCGACGTCGACGACGGCGCCGATGACCTGTGCGATCGTGCCGTTGGGGCTCTGGTTAAGCTTGGGTGCGGTGGCCATTGTGAGGGTTCCTACAGGCTTACTTGTCTACGTGGTGCGCGCCATGTTCGGCGCAAAGGGCTTCGGCGTCTGCGAGCATCCAGCCGTCTTCGGCTTCGTTCAGTGCAAGCGAGGCCTTGTGGCGGAGGTATTCGTCTTCGCCGAGACCGAATTCGCAAGCGACCGTGTCGGCGCCCATGGCGCGGCGGCAAACGGCACGGTTGACGGCTTCGGCACCTTCGCAGGTCTCCGCGAAAGTGGTCTTGAACAGCGCTTCGTTCGGCGCGGGCACTTCGTTGATCGGTTCCGGCGTGGCGACAGCGGTCGCGGTCGGCTCGGGAGCCGGTTCTTCACCGCAAGCTGCCAGTGCGAAAACGGGGAGGAGGAGGGCGAGTTTCTTCACGGTATCTTCCTTTAGAGGGCTTCCGCGCCGGCGATGATTTCGATCAGCTCGGTGGTAATCGCGGCCTGGCGGCTGCGGTTGTACTGGATGGTCAGCTTGTTGATGAGGTCGCCTGCGTTGCGCGTCGCATTGTCCATCGCAGTCATCGAAGCGCCCTGTTCGGATGCCTCGCGCTCCAGCAATGCGCCGAAGAGCTGCGTCTTAACGTAACGCGGCAGCAATTCTTCGAGGATTTCCTCTTCACCCGGCTCGTATTCGACCACTGCGTCACCGCCGGTGCCTTCGCTCTCCGGCGAGGGGACGGGGATCAGTTGGTCGACGGTCGGGTCCTGCGCCAGGGCCGACTTGAAGATCGGGTAGACGAGGTGGGCGACATCGAATTCACCGTTCTCGAAGCGCTCGATCAGGTCATCGGCGATCTGTTCGGCTTCCTCGAAGCCCGGCTGGCGGACGGTCGAGGTGTCGAAGTGCTTGGCAATGCAGCTGGCATAGTCGCGCGTGATGGGCGCGCGGCCCTTCTTGCCGACGAGGTAGAAGGACACGTCCTTGCCTGCTGCAGTCAGTTCCTTCGCCTTGGCCTTGGCAGCCTTGACGATATTGGCATTGAGACCGCCGCACAGACCCTTGTCGGTGTTGACGACGACCAGCATGTGGCGCTTGTCCGAGCCGGTGCCGGCAAGCAGCTTGGGCGCGCTGTCGCCGCTCACCTTGGAGGCGAGCGATGCCATCACGCCCGACAGCCGTTCGGCATAGGGGCGCGCGGCTTCGGCAGCAGCCTGCGCACGGCGCAGCTTGGCCGCTGCGACCATCTGCTTGGCCTTGGTGATCTTCTGGGTCGACTTGACCGAGTTGATCCGGCCCTTGAGTTCTTTAAGCGAGGCCATGACGGCTCCCTGTTAGGCTCGTGGGTCTTACGCGAACTGCTTGGCGAAGGTCTTCAGCGCGTCGACGACCTTGTCCTTGGTGTCGTCTTCGAACTTGCCGGTGGTGCGGATTTCCGCGAGCACATCGGCATGCTCCGAGCGCATGTAGCTCAGCATCTGCTCTTCGTAGTCGTTCACGCGGTTGACCGCGATATCGTCGAGATAGCCGTTGGTGCCGGCGAAGATCGACACGGTCTGCTCTTCGAACGGCATCGGCGAGAACTGCGGCTGCTTGAGCAGCTCGGTCAGGCGGGCACCGCGATTCAGCAGCTTCTGCGTTGCGGCGTCGAGGTCCGAGCCGAACTGCGCGAAGGCAGCCATTTCACGGTACTGTGCGAGGTCGAGCTTCATCGAGCCCGAAACCTTCTTCATCGCCTTGGTCTGGGCGGCACCGCCCACACGGCTAACCGACAGACCGACGTTAATTGCCGGACGGATGCCCTGGTAGAACAGGTCGGTTTCGAGGAAGATCTGGCCGTCGGTGATCGAGATCACGTTGGTCGGAATGTAGGCCGACACGTCGCCTGCCTGCGTTTCGATGATCGGCAGGGCGGTCAGCGAACCGCCGCCTTCCGACTTGTTCATCTTCGCAGCGCGCTCGAGGAGGCGGCTGTGGAGGTAGAAAACGTCGCCCGGGTAAGCTTCGCGGCCCGGAGGACGACGCAGCAGCAGCGACATCTGGCGATAGGCGACGGCCTGCTTGGAAAGGTCGTCGTAGCAGATCACGGCGTGCATGCCGTTGTCGCGGAAGAACTCGCCCATCGCGCAGCCGGTGTAGGGTGCGAGATACTGCAGCGGAGCGGGCTCCGAAGCGGTCGCGGCGACGACGATCGAATACTCCATCGCGCCATTTTCTTCGAGGCTCTTGACGATCTGTGCGACGGTCGAACGCTTCTGGCCGACGGCGACATAGACGCAGTAAAGCTTCTTGCCTTCATCGTCGCCAGCGTTGGCTTCCTTCTGGTTGATGAAGGTGTCGATCGCGACGGCGGACTTACCGGTCTGGCGGTCGCCGATGATCAGTTCGCGCTGGCCGCGGCCGACGGGAACGAGCGCGTCGATGGCCTTTAGGCCCGACTGCACGGGTTCGCTGACCGATTCGCGCGGGATGATGCCCGGTGCCTTGACTTCGACGCGGCGGCGTTCGGTGCTTTCGATCGGGCCCTTGCCGTCGATCGGGTTGCCGAGAGCGTCGACGACGCGGCCGAGCAGGCCCTTGCCGACAGGAACGTCCACGATGGTGCCGGTCCGCTTCACCGTGTCGCCTTCGGCGATGTCGGTGTCGGCGCCGAAGATAACCGCACCCACGTTGTCGGCTTCAAGGTTCAGGGCCATGCCCTGCGTGCCGTTGGAGAATTCGATCATCTCGCCGGCCTGGACCTTGTCGAGGCCGTGAATGCGGGCGATGCCGTCACCCACCGAGAGAACGGAGCCGACTTCGCTGACTTCGGCTTCGCTGCCAAAGTTGGCGATCTGGTCCTTGATGACCTTGGAGATTTCTGCGGCGCGGATATCCATGAGTAGTTTCCTTTAAGCCTTCATGGCCTGGGAGAGCGAATTGAGACGGGTGCGGATCGAGCCGTCGATGCGCTTCGATCCGATGGTGACGACGAGGCCGCCGAGGAGCTCGGGGTCGACCTTCGTGGAAAGTTTGACGGTGCGTCCTTCGCGGGCCGTCAGCTTGGCCTTGAGATCGGCCACCTGCGCGTCCGTCAGCGCGTGAGCGCTGGTGACTTCGGCAGCGACTTCGCCGCGCTGCGCAGCGGCAATCGCGCGGAAGGCGCGGATGATGCCGGGAAGCTGGCCGAGACGGCGGTTCTGAGCGAGCGTGCCAAGGAAGTTCTGGGTGAGTTCCGAGAGGCCCATGATCGCGGACACGCCCCACAGCGCCTTTTCGGCCTGGCTGCGGGTCACACGCGGATTGGTGGTGAGCATCTTGAGCTCGCTCGATTCGGTGAGCGCTGCTTCCAGCTTCTCGATGTCCGATTCGACTGCAGTCACAGTCCCGGCCTCACTGGCCAGATCGAACAGGGCCGAAGCGTAGCGCCCAGCAAGGCTAGCCTTTATACCGGCGGAAATTTCCACGCGTCTCTCGTCCTCTAGGGTCGGAAAATGGTTTCATACGGCCATGCCACGGAGGAGCGAAAATGAGTCGCTCCGGCAAGGTTGGCGCGCGCCTAGCAAAGGGGGTGCTGCAAGGCAACCCGACTCTCGCCGCTAATGATTGGACTCTTGTATAAGGAGGCGTAATCTTGCCTCCAGAGGAGAGTGATGATGGAGACTGCGGCGCTGTCCCCCGGCTGCGGGGTGGAGGTGAAGGGTGTGTCGCTTGCCGAGGCGCAAGGCGAACGGCTCGATGCCATTCGCGACCTTATATATAGGCACGGCGTGGCGGTGTTCCGCGACCAGAGCGTAAGCCCCGAGGAGCATATCGCTTTTGCCAACCGCTGGGGCGGGATCGACATCAACAACTACTTCCCGCTCACCGACGAGCATCCCGAGATTGCCGTCGTCCGCAAGACCGAGGACCAGACCACCAATATTGGCGGGGGCTGGCATACCGACCATTCTTACGACCAGGTGCCCGCCATGGGCTCGATCCTCGTGGCGCGTACGCTCCCGCCTGCAGGCGGCGATACTCTTTGGGCTCATATGGGCGCGGCATACGAATCGCTGCCCGATGAAATGAAGACGAAGCTCGAAGGGCTCGAGGCCTTCCATACGGCCGATCACATCTACGCGCCCGACGGCCTTTATGCGCAGACCGACCAGGGCACAGCACTACGCGGCCAGGAGCTGAAGACAGGGGCGACGCATCCGGTGGTGATCCGCCACCCTCAGACCGGGCAGAAGCTCCTTTACGTCAATCCCGGTTTCACAATGCACTTTACCGGCATGACCCGCGAGGAGAGCCTGCCGCTGCTGCAGGAACTATTCGCCCATGCGATGAAACCCCAACACCAGTGCCGCGTCGAATGGAAGCCGGGGACGGTCGCCATCTGGGACAACCGCACAACCTGGCATTACGCGATGAACGATTACCAGGGCCACGCCCGCGAGATGCACCGCATTACGCTAAGCGGAGAGGCGCTGGCTGCTTGATCTGACGCGCTACCGCTTCGCTGCTTGAGCGCGGATTACTCAGCGGGCTCGCACTGGTAGACCAGCCGCTCGTTGGGTTGCTGGGGTAACTGGCCGAGCACTTCGCCCTGCAAGTCGCCTAGCTTGCTAGCTGCGCCCTCGTCGCCGCACTTGGGCGCTTCATACTTGCCGCGCGCTTCACGGGCGTCGATCATCGCACTTCGCGGCAGGAGATAGCGTTCGGAGCGGAAGATGCGGCGGTCGGGGTCGAAGCTGTTGACCGAGACGGCGTCTTCCGAATTCGGCACGAAGACCCGCGACCAATTGCCCGAGGCATAGCCATACTGCGTACGCTCGTTGACGCATCCCTCGACAGTCCAGTCGAAGGTGATTTCCGGTGTTTCCGTACTCGTGATGCGGCTGCGTTCCGGCACGATGCGGCAGACGAGCTTGGCATCGCCTTGCGCATTCGTAGCGAGCGGATCCTTGCCGTTCTGGGCGGCACCGCCGTCCTGCATCTCGGCAGCGACGCGACGGTCGATCTCATCGAGACCGGGGCGCGTCAGGAAGGCGATCAGCGCGACGACGACGAGGAATCCGGCGATGCCGAATGCGATGTTGATCTTCTTCCGGCGCAGTTCCGCGTCTTCGGCCTCTGCATCGAAGCGCTCGTGACGGCTCCACGCCCATAGCGCGATGCCGAAGGCGCCAAGCAGCAATATGAAGGCCAGCGCCATGCGGTCTTCGCGGTCCTGCGCTACGCCCAACTGCGCCTTGAGCAGGGCGCGTTCGCGCTTGGCGCGCGTTTCCTCGGCGCGCTGGGCCAGGCCTTGCAAAGCTTCCATGCGCTCTGCATCGAGCCGGGCCTTTTCGGCAGCGTCCAAGTCTTCGAGGCTGCGGCAGGGGCTGTCATTGGTGGTCGGCGTTATGTCGTTTGCACGCAGGAAGGGCAGCAGTTCGCGGTTCGACACGGCGAAAAAGAACTCTGCATCGCCGCCTTCGTTGTCCGCGCCGAAGCTGTTCACACCCACGACGCGGCCACAGGGGTCGAGCAACGGACCTCCCGAGTTACCGCGCGCAATGGGGGCGGTGTGGAGGATGGTGTCGAACTGGCGGCTGGGGCGCGCGCCCGATACGAAGCCGGGGCTTTTGACCGGCGGCATCGAGCGGAAGATGTCGGAAAGGTCGAGACCCTGCGCCCGGTCGACATTCATCGGGTAGCCGACGCTGTAGACCTGCCCGCTATCGGCCACGATGCGCGGGGTGATGGCAAGCGGGGGCAGGCGCAGGCTGCCGGTCAATCTGACAAGGGCCAGATCGTTGCGCGAATTCACCGAGAGGATCTGCCCGTAGACCGCTTCGCCGCCGCCGCTGGGGACAACGCCGATGCGCAAATCGTCGTCGCTCATGGCATCGCGCACCACATGGGCATTGGTCACAATGGTCTCGGGAGAAACGGCAAAACCCGTGCCGTGGCTGACCGGATAGATCTCGTCGTCGTCCGCTCCGATAATTACCACGCGCACGACGCCGCGGGCCGCCGCGTCGATATCGGCAGGGTCGGCCTGCGCGGTGGCAGGCATGACAAGCGCAAGGAGCGCGGCGAAAATTGCGAGAGAACGTCCCATCCGCGGCCCTCATAATCGCTGGCGGACATTGACCGCAAGCTTCGGGATGCGGGTGCACTCAGCTTTTGCAAAGAAGTGTGCACACGATAAAGGAAGCAGGACGATGGCAGACCCGAAAACCCTCACGGACGAAGATCGCTGGCGCATTGCACTCGCCAAGGACCGCCGGTTCGACGGCGTTTTCGTGACCGGCGTGCATTCGACCGGTATCTACTGCCGCCCGTCCTGTCCCGCGCGCGCTCCCAAGCGGGAGAACGTGCGCTTCTATTCCGATGCTGCGGCGGCCGAGGCGGCAGGCCTGCGCGCCTGCAAGCGCTGCGCCCCCGACCAGCAGAGCCGCGAGGAAGCAGCGGTAATACTGGCGCTCAGGGCGCTGCGCGATGCGGAAGCGCCAGTTTCGCTCGATCGACTGGGCAAGCTCACCGATTATTCGCCGTCCCATTTCCAGCGCATCTTCACGCGCTCGGTCGGACTTTCTCCGGCAGCCTACCAGCGCGCCTTGCGCCGCGAGCGGGCAGAAGAAGCGCTGGGCGAAGGCACCAGCGTGACCGAAGCGATATACGAGGCGGGTTATGGCGCGCCCTCGCGTTTTTACGAGGACAGGAGGGGCAGCGGGATGAGTGCGGGCGACTGGAAGGATGGCGGCAAGGGCCGCACCATTCACTGGAGCGTGATCGGCACTTCGCTTGGCGACATGTTGGTGGCCGCAACCGAAAAGGGCGTATGCTGCCTCAGCTTTGGCGAAGGCGAAGACGAGCTGCGCGCCCGCTTTCCCAAGGCCGAACTGGTAGTGGCGGGTGATGATTTCCGGGCGCTGTTCGACAAGGTCACAGCTGCGGTCGAGAACCCCGCCACGGCCACCAGCACCGATATACCACTCGACGTGAAAGGCACCGCTTTCCAGCAACGCTGCTGGGACGCGCTGCGGCAAATCCCGGCAGGAGAGACGAGGTCCTATGGCGAACAGGCCGCCATGCTCGGCAATCCAAAGGCCAGCAGGGCGGTCGGCGGCGCCAACGGCGCGAACAATATAGCCGTCCTCATCCCCTGCCACCGGGTGATTGCCGCCGATGGCGGGCTGGGCGGCTATGCCTATGGGACGAAGATCAAGGCGGAACTTCTCAGACGTGAAGGCAAGTCCGGCGATTGACTTGGGCCGCGCGATGCGGTGCTAGTCAGGCGATGGGAGAGGATCGCATGACCGAAACAGCAGAAGCATCAGCCGCTGGAAAGTCCACCTGGCGCAAGATCTACGAGTTTCCACTTGTTGCCCTGCTGCTTGGTTTGCTTGCCTTCTTGGCATTCGGAGCGGTTCTCGGACTATCCTTCGGCGGGATCATGGACGCAGCCGGTTATCAGGATGCCGATGCTGCGCCCGAGTGGCTTTCGGCATACCTCCCTGGCCTGTTGCTCGCGGCGGGTTCGGTTTTGCTGGTCAAGCTGGTCATCCGCAGACTGGGGGCGGAGCCGAGGGACGACCTTCCTTTCGACAGCCGCTTTCGCGATTTCTTTATCGGCATCCTGTTTGCCGCCGTGCTGATGAGCGCGATCGTGGCGATTGCAGCGCTCCTCGGAGGCTACCGGATCGTAGGCTGGGGCGGCAGCACTTCGATCGCGTTCATTATTCTTCTCGGCGGTTTCCAGGCTGCCTTCTTCGAGGAAATCCTATTCCGCGGCGTGATCTTCCGCTTCCTCGAAGAATTCTTCGGAAGCTGGATCGCGCTTGCGCTGTCGGCATTGCTGTTCGGGCTGGTACATTGGAGCAATCCCAACGGTACCCTTTTTGCTTCCATCGCCATAGCCGTCGAGGCAGGGATCCTGCTGGGGGCAGCCTACATGCTGACCCGCAACCTGTGGCTGGCGATCGGCCTGCACTGGGGCTGGAACGTGGTTCAGGGCTATATCTGGGATGTATCGGTGTCGGGCATCGCCGTGGACGGATTGCTCGATTCCAAACCGGCGGGCGACGAACTCATTTCCGGCGGCGCCTTCGGACTGGAGGCGTCCGTGGTAGCCATGGTGATTGCAACGGGTACGGGCCTGTGGCTGCTCAAGAAATCGATGGACCTCGGCCACCTGGTCAGGCCCTGGTGGGTGCGTCGCCGCGAGCAGATTACCTTGCCGAATTCGACCGGTCCGGTTTCGCCGACGCTGGGCGTTCGGGGATAGGGTTCCGGCATATTCCGCTGTTTGCGTCGCGTTCCGATTGCTGTCGGATAGTTTCTATCCTGCCGCGACCGATGGCTGCATGTTCGCTTGCGAGCCAAGGGAGCATCGATGCAACTCGTTACCGATAACGAAAACAAGGCCTTCAGGCGTTTCTTCCTGCTGGCACCGCCGATCCTGTTGAACGTGCCCGTGGCGCTGCTCGGCAGCTATTTCGCCATTTATGCAACCGACGTACTGCTTATTGCCCCGGCAATGGTCGGCTCCATCCTGCTGATCGCTCGTATCTTCGATGGCGTGACCGATCCCATGATCGGCGTGTGGAGCGACAGGCGCAAAGGCGCACGTCGGATCCCGCTGATCTTCCTCGGCGCCCTGCTTTATCCTGCGCTTGCGCTGGTCTGGCTGCCGCCGGAAAGCTTGCAAGGCGTCTGGCTGTTTGTCTGGGTCACCGCTTGTTACGTCCTCTACGAGTTGTCGGAGACACTGAGAGGCGTGCCGGTCAGCGCGCTCGGGCTAGAGGTGACGCGCACTCCGCGCCAAAGGGTCTTCGTGCAGGTCATCTTTCGCCTGTTCGCGCTTGTAACATATCTCACGTCGCTTTGGCTGATGCAGCACCTCACTGACCATTCCGCGCCGCGCGAGGCGATCAAGCCGTTTATCCTCGGCTTCATGGGCGCCTATTTCGTTCTCTATCTCGTGTCGCTCAGTTTCGTGCGCGAATTGCCACAACGGCAACGCACCGAGGAGCGGCCCGTTTTCCGCATGCTGAAGGAGGTGCTTGCCAATCGCTATCACCGCCAGTTCCTCGGCATACAGACAGCCGAGGTAGTGGCCTTTGCCTGCATCGGCTTCGCAGTGCCCTACGTGACACGCTACGTCCTCGATCGGCCCGAAATGACAATGTATGTCTTCCTGACGAACGCGGTTACTGCGATGGCGGCCTCGTTCATCTGGTGGCGGATCATCCCGCGGCTGGGCGTGCGCAAGTCGTGGCTTATCGGCCAATATTTCTGGGCTGCGGTGCTGATCGGCTGGGTGCTCGTGCCGAGTCTCGGCATCTGGTTCTTCATCTTCCTCGCTTTCCTGTCGGGCATAGGCGGCGCGGCAGGAAATTGTGTCGGCTACGCAATGCTCGGCGACATCGCCGATTTCGACGCCAGGGAAAGCGGGCGAAAGCGACAGGGCATCTATGTGACCATTTACGGGCTCATCGCAAAACTGGCGCTCGCGGCGACCGCTTTCGTTCTCGGCTGGATCTTGCAGGCATCCGGATACGAGCCCAATGCCGAGCAGGAACGCGGGTTCATGATCGGGATAACGCTGATAGTATCTGTCCTGCCCTTGATAGGCATCAGCCTGAGCATCCGCCTTCTCCATCGCTACCGCCTCTACGAAGACCACGGTATCGAGGACGGTCGAAGCGCTTTTGCAGCGGCCGACCGCCAGCCTGCCTGAGACCAGTTTCCCCCATGTATTGAGGAGTTAACAGGTTAGCGGCATAAGGTCGCAGCGATGCTGCACGCCCTACTTCCAAACCGCGATCTAACGCGCGATGTCGGTCTCTACATCGTGAGCGAGGATGCCTTCCCGGCTGGCCATTTCCTGCGCCCCAACGTGCTGTGTTTCTGCCTCGATCGCGATGCGGTGCTGCTTGATGGCCAAGGCATTCCGGGGCCCATCCTCGGCAATTCGTTCAACTCTCTTCCTCAGACATATGAAAAGCGGGACGGCACGATTGTCCTTGTCCAGATGTTCGGCGGCGCGTGGTGGCGCCTGTTCGGCATCGATCCGGCGAGATTTTCTCGCATAGAGCCGCTCGACGACAGCGACTGCCAGGGCCTTGAGCAATTGCTCGCCAGTTTGAAAGCAGCTGGGGGTGATCTGGTGGCCATTTCCGGACTGCTCGACGCGTTTTTTCTGAAGCTTTTCGAACAGGCATCACCGCGTGGACTGGCCGAAAGGGCGCGAGCGGAGATCGTCGCCGATCTCGACGCTCCGGTCGGCATTATCGCGGGCAGGATCGGGGTCACCGAACGAACGCTGCAACGTGCAGTCCGCAAGACATTCGGCGTAAGTCCCACTCGCCTCAAGCGTATCATCCGTCTCTTCCGGTCGCGCGATCAGGGCCGCGGGCTGGATATCGATTGGCTTCACGTGCCGGGGGACCTGGATTTCGCCGACCAGTCTCACTGGATAAAGGAATTCCGAAAGCTGCAGGGAATGACGCCGAGCCAGTACCGGGCCCAACCTTATGGCGAATGGGCCTATTACGATCGCGGCAAGTCGGAGCCCTCGTTCGTGAGTACACGATCGCAAATGGGGGCGATGCGCGACTTTTCGGACGAATGGCGGGACTACTTTGCGGCAGGGGCAAGCAGTCTCGATCTTTCGCTCGGACCTTCTGCGAGCTAGCGCGCCCAGCCTCCGCGGTCCGGAACGAGTGCATCAAGGATCTTCTCGGCGCTTTCGAGATATTCGGCCTGCTTCTCCTCGCGCATCCGGTCCCAGGTCGAATAGATCCGGCCGATGCGGTGGTTTTTCTCCAGCCGCTCGCGGTGGCGGTGCATGAAGTGCCAGTAGAGCGGGTTGAAGGGGCAGGCGCCTTCGCCGGTCTTCTTGTGCGGTGAATAGGTGCAGCCGGAGCAGTAATCGCTCATCTTGTTGATGTAGTTTCCGGAGGCCGCATAGGGCTTGCTCGCCAGCTTTCCGCCGTCGGCATAAAGGATCATCGCGGCGACATTGGGCAGTTCGACCCACTCATAGGCATCGGCGTAAACGACAAGGAACCAGTCCTGCACCTCGCGCGGGTTCACGCCTGCCAGCAAAGCGAAATTGCCGAGCACCATCAGCCGCTGGATGTGGTGCGCATGCGCATTGTCGCGGGTCGAACGGATGCAGTCGGCAAGGCAGGCCATCTCGGTCTCGCCGGTCCAGTAGAAGTCGGGAAGGCCGCGCTGGGCGTTGAGCGCGTTCGCTTTCTGCAAATGCGGCATCTGGTGCCAGTAGAAGCCGCGCACATATTCGCGCCAGCCAATGATCTGTCGGATGAATCCCTCTACGGAGTTGAGCGGCGCCCTTCCGTCCCGGTAGGATTGCTCCGCGCGTTGGCAGAGGTCGAGCGGGTCGAGCAGGCCGAGATTGATGCTGGTCGAGAGCATCGAGTGGAAAAGGTCGTCCTCTCCTGCAACCATGGCATCCTGGTAAGGTCCGAAGCACTCGATCCGCTCGGCGAAAAAGGCATCGGCGGCCTCTTCCGCTTCATCGCGCGTCACGGGCCATTGGAACCGCTCCAGCGACCCAAAATGATCGCCGAAACGATCCTCGACCAGTTCGATGCAATCCTCGGTGATCTCGTCGGGCTCGAACTTCGGCCTCTCCGGTGCGCTCAGCCCATCCTTCGGCGGCTTGCGGTTCTCGCTGTCGTAATTCCACTCTCCGCCCTCGGGCTTGTCGCCATCCATCAGCAGGCCGGTCTTGCGGCGCATCTCGCGGTAGAAATATTCCATCCGCAGCGTCTCGCGATCCTCCGCCCATTCGTCGAATTCGGCCTGAGTGCAGATGAACCGGTCGTCGCGCAGGATTTCGACCTTGCAGGCGAACTTGTCCGCCCATTGCTCCATATCCTCGCGCACGCGCCATTCGCCCGCTTCGACCACGCTGACGAGGCGGGGCGAATGCCTCTCTATCGCGCGCGCAACCTCGCCGGTGAAGCTGCCCGCATTGTCCCCGTCGTCGAGCTTCACGTAATCGACCGTCCACCCCGCATCGCGCAATTCGGCTGCGAAATGACGCATGGCGGAGAAGACCAGCACGATCTTCTGCTTGTGGTGCCTGACGTAGGTCGCCTCGTCCCACACCTCCATCATCAGGATGACGGTGTCGTCCTTGGTGCGTCCGCGGAGGCTGGCGAGGGTGCGGGCAAGCTGGTCGCCGAGGACGGGAACGAGAACGGGGCCGGACATTGCTCTCGACAATGCCCGACCCCGCTCAAAGTGTCCGTCGATATCGAATGAAAATTTTAATCGTCATCCTTATCGAGCGAGGGAGCCAGTTCATTCATCAAAGGTTCGCGCTCGCCATCTTCGAGCTGCTCCATCAGTTCGCGCAGCTTTTTGGTCTCCTTGCCGCTGTGCGGCTGGTTCACATAAGGAGCCAGCACATTCATGGCATCGCTGTCGCGTCCCTCGGTCAGGAGGAGATGAGCCAGAGCCCGGCGGATATCGTTGTCGAACATCGCCATCGAATATGCGGCTTCAAGCGCCACGAGAGCGTTTTCGGGCGGCTCTCCACTGCCGAGGCGATAGCTCAGGTAATAGCCGGTCAATGCCCGCGGATCGAGCGGCTCGAGTGCATTGGCCGCCAGGAAGTGCTTCCGCGCGGTCGCCAACCAATTTGAATCCTGCTTTGCAAACTCCAGAGCCGCATATCCCTGCGTCATTTGCGCTTCCAGCGCGTGCGGACCGTCAGCCAGGGTAAGCGCAACATCGCGTGCTTCGTTGAAATCGCCAGCCTTGAGATATCCCTCCATCAGGACCCGCTTGACCGTGTCACTGGAAGGAAATCTCTGAGCAATGTCTTGCGCTTGGCGCAGGGCTGCTCTTGCGCCAGCGGTATCGAAAGAGCTTTCCAGAGCGATCATCGCGGGCATGATCGCCGCTTCGTCGGGAGCGAGTTTGCGCGCTTGGATTATCTGGCCGCTCGCATCGGGGAACTGGAAGCCCATCATCATGGCGCGTTCCTTGCGGTAAGCCGACAACTGTTTTTCGAGCACACCGAGATCGCCGAACGCGGCTTCGGCGGCTTTGCGCGTCGGCGTCCCCTGATTGATGTCGGTGAGGAAGGCGTGCAACTGGCCCTTACGCTCCGGATGAAGGCTCAGATAGCTCGTGAGCAGCCAACCGTGCCCGTAGTAAGGAAAGCGCAGATAGCGTGAATTTCGTTCATCCTTCGGGAAGACCTCGTCCAGATCGACGTTCGCGAGTGCAATTTCCGCTTCGCGCGAAGATTGCGGCGCACCGAGGAAGAACTTGTCGTCTTCAATGATGATGTTGCCAAAAAATTCCGCGAACCCTTCCGAATACCACATCGGGTAAGCTGCAGGCGCGTTCTGGAACATGAAATAATGCGCGTATTCGTGATAGAGCACTGCCAGCGGTTCGACGTCGTAATCGTAGAAATCCCACTTGTCGCGAGTCCCGCGGCTGCGTGAATGCTGGCGACGTCGATCATCGGTGATCGGGGAAAAAGCGACCGAACGTCCGGCACGACGGATGAAAAAGCCAAGGACGGAACGTGCGTCTAGAAGCGCTCCGATGTCTTCCGACTTGCCGAAATGATAGATCGTCGGCTTAGCGACATAGGGCGTGATTTCGTCAGGGCTCTTAGCGCCCGTGTAAACCCGCAGCGCCAGATCGACTTTTTCAAGATTTAGCGCGAGTTCGCGCGATGCGTCCTCGCCGCTTTCCGAGTAGATTCGGAAATTGTCACTTTCGACATACCACCATTCCTGCGCGGATGCCGGCGCATGAATGGCGAGCGCAAAAGCACCCATGAGGCCAGATAGCCGTTTCAACATTTTTGCAGTCCCCGTCTTCTCCCCGCGCGACACCATTGTGACGGGGAATCGTGTTCGATTGAACGCACACGATTACCGGCAAGTATTAACATCGCCATTCGACAGGGCAACCGTCACACAAAACTATAAGGATCGACGTCCACCGCCACGCGCACACCGGGCGGATGGTCGATCCGGCCCAGCCAGCTGCGGATTACATCCTGCAATTGCACGGACCGCCGCGCGTTCATCAGCAGGCGATAGCGGTATCTGCCGCGCAGCTGCGCCATCGGGGCGGGGGCGGGGCCGAGGATCATGCAGTCGGCGACCTCGGGGCGGGTGTCGCCGATCCTGCGGGCGGCTTCGCGCGCTTCTGCTTCGTCTTCGGAGGATACGATGATCGAGGCCCAGCGGCCGAAAGGCGGGGCACCGGCATCGCGCCGCATCTCGGTTTCGGCGGAATAGAACGCGTCACGGTCGCCTGCGGCAAGCGCGGCGATGACGCTGGCTTCTGGGTGCCGCGTCTGGATGAGGACTTCGCCGGGCTTGGCGCCGCGACCTGCCCGGCCCGCGACCTGCGCGACTTGCTGGTAGGTTCGCTCACCGGCCCGCAGGTCCCCGCCTTCGAGGCCGAGGTCGGCATCGACCACGCCTACGAGGGTCAGTTCAGGGAAGTGGAAACCCTTGGTCACCAGCTGCGTGCCGACGATGACATCGACCTCGCCTGAATCGACCATTGCGATGAATTCGGCCGCGCGACCGGGGGAATTGAGCGTATCGGAGGTGGCGACGAACACCCGTGCTTCGGGCAGGCGCTCGGCAATTTCGTCGGCAATGCGCTCGACGCCGGGTCCGCAGGCGACGAGACAGTCCGGTTCGCCGCATTCCTGGCAGGCGGCCGGACTTGGCGCCTCGTGACCGCAATGGTGGCAGGCGAGGCGGCGGGTGAAACGATGCTCGACCAGCCAGGCGCTGCAATTGGGGCACTGGTAGCGAAAACCGCAGTTCCGGCACAGCGTTAGCGGCGCGTAACCCCGACGATTGAGGAAGAGTAGCGACTGCTCGCCGCGCTCCAGCCGCTCGGCGATCCCGTCGACCAGCCGCTGGGCAAGCCACATGCCGTGCGGGGGCTTTTCCTCGGTCAGATCGATCGTGTCGATGTCGGGCAATTGCGCGCCGCCGAAACGGCTGGGCAAATCGACCTTCTGGTAAATTCCGCTCTCGGCCATCTGCAGGCTTTCGAGCGCGGGCGTGGCGCTGGCGAGGATGATCGGGAAGCCCTCGAAATGCGCGCGCATGACCGCCACATCGCGGGCATTATAACGTACGCCGTCTTCCTGCTTGAAACTGGTCTCATGCGCCTCGTCGACTACGATCAAGCCGAGCTTGGCGAAGGGCAGGAACAGCGCCGACCGCGCTCCGACCACCACTTGCGCTTCCCCGCTGGCGACCGCGCGGTAGGCACGGCGCCGCTCGGTCGATTTGAGCGAGGAATGCCACAAGACGGGCGACACTCCGAAACGCTCCTCAAAGCGGTGGAGGAAGTTTTCGGTCAGCGCGATTTCGGGCAGCAGTACAAGCACCTGCCTGCCCAGCCGCAGCGCTTCGGCGACGGGTTCGAAATAGGTTTCGGTCTTGCCCGATCCCGTCACCCCGTCGAGCAGGAAGGGCGCGAATTTCGCCTCGCGCACCGCGGCGGAGAAGCGGTCCGATGCCTTCTGCTGCTCTGCACTGAGTTCGACTTGCGCAAAATCGGGCCGTGCTTCGTCATAAGGCCGGTCGCAATCGACCTCGACGGGTTCGAGCACACCCTGGTTCACCAACCCGCGCAGCACACCCTCCGACACACCCGCCATTCCCGACAGCTCACGGATTGTCGCCTGTTCGCCCTCCAGCGCCTCCATCGCCGCCAGCCGCTGGGGCGTGAGGCGCTCTGGCATTCCGCCGCTCAGGCGATATTCGGTGATGCTCGCCGGACCTTTCAGCGCGCCACCCGAAGACAGCGCCATCCGTGCGACGCTAGCCAGCGATGCGACGTAGTAGTCTGCAGTCCACTCGATCAGCCTGCGCAGCGGCTCAGTGAGCGGCGGGATCGGGTATAAGCCTCTAAGGTAACGTAGCTTCTCTGCCGGAACGTCTGTGCCCGGCAGCCGTTCAGCCTCCCAGACGATCCCGATCACGGTACGCGGGCCCAGCGGGCACTCGACCACTGAACCGGGGCCGACATCCATGCCATCCGGCACCTTGTAATCGAGCGGGCCCAAGGCGGCATTGAGGACAAGGCAACGGACGCGGTTCATCTTGCGGCTCATATGGGCCGCGTAAGCGATATGAAACAAGGGTGGGACTTTGTGAGGAGTGAAGAAATGACCGATATTCTCGAGAAACCCACCGGACGCCGCGCCTTTCTCGGCGGATTGTCGCTGGGCGGTGCAGGCCTTGCCCTGAGCGGCTGTGCAGGCATCCCCGGCTTCAGCATGGTCGATGCCGTGCAGCGCATCCTGTTCCTCTCGAGCGATCGCGCCTTCTCGCGCATGCTCAATTCGGGCGGCTTCTGGGACCAGCAGGTTGCAACGCTCGGCCTCAACAACCTGCTCGGCACGCGCGGGGACATCCTTTCGAGCATCCTCACATCGGCATTGTTCAAGAACCGCCTGCAGGATGCGATGGGCGACATCGCCTATGAGGGCGCCGAACGCGCAGCCCCGCTGGTGACGGAAGCCGTGCGCACCATCGGCATCCAGAACGCCATCGACCTGGTAAAGGGCGGCCCGACGGCGGCGACCGGTTTCCTGCGCAATTCGATGGGCACATCGCTCGTCGAGGCGATGGTCCCCGAACTCGGCAGCGCCATGCGCGTGGCGAGCGACCCGCTGGTCGGGCAGCTGGTCTCCGCGCTCACTGGCGTCAATTTCACCAATGCCACCACTCGCTTCGCCACCAATCTCGACGACACGATCTGGCGTGAAATCGGGGTGGAGGAAGCGGCCATACGCGCCGATCCGGCCGCCACCCGCGATCCGCTGATCATCGGCGTGTTCGGCGCGGGTTCGCGTCTCTGAACTAACGTGGCATGGTGGGGCGATGAGACTCGCCCTGCCAGCCGCATCCGCCTTCCTGCTGACTTCCTGCGCCACCGTGCCCGCGGACGAAAATCCCCGGTACGAATATGGAGTCCAGCTTTATCAGCTGCGCGATGCGATGGGCGAAGATCCGCTCGGGACCTTGCAGCAGGTCAAGGCCGCAGGTTTCGACAGCGTCGAATTTGTCGGCACCTATTCAGTCCCGCAGGAGCGCCTGTGCGAAGAGACGCAGCGACTGGGTCTCGCTGTTGCGGCGGTACATGCCGACGCTTTACAGCTGCGCGACGATCCCGCTGCTGCGGTCGCATCTGCCAAGGCTGCCTGTGCCGACACCATCATGCTTGCATGGATTCCGCCAGAGGAGCGGCAAACGCTCGACCAATGGCGCGAGTGGATCGGCTATCTCAACATCGCCGCACGCCAAGCCGAGGCGCAAGGGCTGGCCTTTGCTTACCATCCGCATGACTTCGAGTTCATCCCGCTCGACGGCGTGCGCCCCATCGACCTGATGCTCGCCGATTTCGACCCGCTCATCGCCTTCGAACTCGACACCTACTGGGCGAAGAAGGGTGGGCAGGACCCGCTCGAATTCCTGCGCGAGAACGGGGGGCGCATCACGCATATGCACCTCAAGGATTTTGCCCCCGACGGCAGCATGGCCGATGTCGGCACGGGCACGATCGACTTCCCCGCCGTCCTCGCCGAGGCACGGCGGCAGGGGGTGCGTCATTACCTCGTCGAGCGCGACGATGCGCCCGATGTTTGGGAGAGCCTCGCCACAAGCCTTGACTCGCTGCGCGCCATGCCCTTGCAGCGGTAGAGAACCTCAATCCCGCCTGGAGCGCCCTACCCATGAAATTCTTCGTCGACACCGCCGACATCGCCGACATCAAGGAAATGGCCGACACCGGCCTGCTCGACGGCGTCACCACCAATCCCTCGCTGATCGCCAAGTCGGGCCGCGACTTCATGGAAGTGACCAAGGAGATCTGCGGCATCGTCGATGGTCCGGTCAGCGCCGAGGTGGTCGCGCTCGACCACGAGGCCATGATGAAGGAAGCCGAAACGCTGCGGAAGATCGCGGACAATGTCTGCATCAAGGTGCCGCTGACGATCGACGGCCTCAAGACCTGCAAGGAGCTGACCGGCGACGGCACGATGGTGAACGTCACGCTGTGCTTCTCGGCCAACCAGGCGCTGCTCGCCGCCAAGGCGGGCGCGACCTTCGTATCGCCCTTCGTGGGCCGTCACGATGACAACGGCTTCAACGGCATGGACCTGATCCGCGATATCCGCACGATCTACGACAACTATCCCGGCTTCACGACCGAGATCCTCGTCGCCAGCATCCGCAATCCCGTCCACGTGCTCGAAAGCGCACGCATTGGCGCAGATGTCGCCACCATGCCGGCAGCGGTCATCAAGGGGCTGTTCAAGCACGTCCTGACCGACAAGGGCATCGAAGGCTTCATCGCCGACTGGGAAAAGACTGGCCAGACCATCCCGACCTCCTAAATAGGCGTCCGTGGCAGACCAGACCCCTCTCGACCTGTTCAAGCAGGCGCTGACCGGCACGGCGCGGGCGATCGCGCGCGAGCCGGAAGTGGAGGTTGCATGGAGCGCGGATGCACCGACCCAGTCGGGCAAGAACTTCCGCGTTCCACTGCCCGGCCGCCAGCTGCCGCCCGACCAGGCGCGCGAGGCGCGCGGGTTTGCCGACAGTTTCGCGCTCAAGCTGCGCCACCATAACGAGGCCATGCATGTGCGTGGCGCGCCGCCCGAGCCGATTGCACGCGCCTGCTACGATGCCATCGAGCGCGTGCGGTACGAGGCGGTGGGATCCACCCGCTATTCGGGCATGCGCGACAATCTCGATGCGGCGGTCGAGATGCGCACCGCCACCGATCCCATCGCGCGGGCGAGCGAGGCGCGCGAAGTGCCGCTGCCGACAGCGCTTTCGCTGATGCTGCGCGAGGCGCTGACCGGCGAGGCCATTCCCGACCGGGCGCGCAACGGCGTCGACATGGTGCGGCAGGACATCCTCTCCGCCATCGGCACCGACATGGAGGACCTCGCGGGCGCGCTCGACGACCAGCGCGCCTTCCAGGACCTCACGCTCGACATGCTTCGGCATCTCGAACTGACGCTGCCCGACACGCCCGAGGACGACAGCCGCGAGGATGGCGAGGACGAGGAGGGCGAAGCTCCCGAGAACGACCTGGATTCGGACGAGGAAGAGGAGGGTGAGGCCCAGCCGCAGGAGAGCGATGCGCGCGGCGAAGTTGTCGACGGCGAGGCCGATGGCGATGCCGAGCAGGACGTCGAGGGCGAGCAGGAAATGTCCGACGGCGATCCTTCGGACGAGGATGGCGAAGGCATGCAGCCCGTGCGCCCGAACCGCCCGTGGACCGACTTGCCCGAAGATTTCAATTACAAGGCCTATACCGACAAGTTCGACGAAGTGATCGAAGCGCCCGAGCTGTGCGATCACGAGGAACTGGACCGGCTGCGTGCCTATCTCGACAGCCAGCTTGCCGGATTGCAGGGCGTGGTGACGCGGCTCGCCAATCGCCTCCAGCGCCGCCTCATGGCGCAGCAGAACCGCAGCTGGGATTTCGACCAGGAAGAGGGGCTGCTGGATGCCGCGCGCCTCACCCGCGTGGTCGTCAGCCCCGGCCATGCGCTGTCCTATAAGATCGAGCGCGATACCGAGTTCAAGGACACGGTCGTCACCCTGCTGATCGACAATTCGGGCAGTATGCGCGGGCGGCCGATTTCCATCGCCGCGATCAGCGCCGACATCATGGCGCGCACGCTCGAACGCTGCGGCGTGAAGACCGAAATCCTCGGCTTCACCACCCGCGCGTGGAAGGGCGGACAGAGCCGCGAGGCATGGCTTGCCGATGGCCGTCCCGCCGATCCGGGCCGCCTCAACGATCTGCGCCACATCATCTACAAGAAGGCCGACGAGCCATGGCGCCGCGCGCGCCGCAACCTTGGCCTGATGATGCGCGAGGGGCTGCTGAAGGAAAACATCGACGGCGAGGCGCTGCTCTGGGCGCACACCCGCCTGCTCGCCCGCCCCGAAGACCGCCGCATCCTGCTGGTGATCTCGGACGGCGCACCGGTCGACGACAGCACGCTGAGCGTGAACCAGGCAGGCTATCTCGAAGGACACCTGCGCAAGGTGATCGAGTGGATCGAGAAGCAGAGCCCCGTCCAGCTCGCCGCCATCGGCATCGGCCATGACGTGACCCGCTACTACAAGCGCTCGGTGACGATCATGGACGTGGAACAGCTCGGCGGCACGATTATCGAGCAGCTTGCGGGGTTGTTCGAGGTGGAGGGGTGAGCATCGATATCCGATTGCTTGCACCCGACGATGCCGATTTGATCGCGAACTCGGCTCACCTTTTCGACGAGAAACCACGTCCTGGCCGGACTTCCGATTTCCTTTCTCGACCCGATCATTTTATCTGGTTTGCTCTCGAGAATGGCCGTGCCATCGGTTTCGTTTCGGCTTCGCTTTATCGCAATGCCGACAAACAGGACGAGATATTCATCCACGAGCTGGGTGTGGACGCGGAGGCACGCCGCAATGGGGTCGGCACAAAGCTGATTGAGATCGTGAAAGGAAAAGCACGGGAGCTTGGCTGCGGTCATGTTTTCGTGTTCGCAGAAGGCGATGACGGACGCGCGCAGCAATTCTACCGATCGCTGCAAGGCAAAGAGGAGGCAGCGGTGATGTTCGGGTGGGATATCGAATGAAAGTCACCGACGCCGTCCAGTCCCGCCGCTCCGTCCGCGCCTTCACCAACCAGCCGGTCGACCGCGACACGCTTACCCGTGTGCTTGAAAAGGCGCAGCGATCACCATCGGGCGGCAATGTCCAGCCGTGGAATGCCGTCGTCCTCGCCGGCGAGCCGATGGAGGCGCTGTTCGACCGGGTAGCGCAGGAATTTCCCAAGGGGCGCGCGGCGCTGAAGCCCGAATACGATATTTATCCCAAGGACCTCGACGGCGCTTACGAAGAGCGCCGTTTCGGCGTGGGCGAGGACATGTACGCCTCGCTCGGCATCACGCGCGAGGACAAAGCCAAGCGCCTCATGTGGTTTGCCAACAACTTCCGCGCCTTCGGGGCGCCGGTGCTGATGCTGGTCCACACGCCGAAGTACATGGGCCCTCCGCAGTGGAGCGATATCGGCATGTGGCTGCAGACCATCATGCTGTTGCTGCGCGAGGAGGGCCTCGACAGCTGCGCGCAGGAAGCATGGGCCGCCTACAGCCCGCAAGTGCGCGAAATGGTCGACATTCCCGAGGACCACATCTTCTTCTGCGGCATGGCCATCGGCTACCGGGATGCGGATGCGCCGGTGAACCGGTTCGATGTGAAACGTGCAGGGCTGGACGAATCCGTACGCTGGGAGGGTTGGCAGTAAGCGCGCCGCGACCTAATGGCCTGCGCATGACCGAAACGCCATTGAAGCTGTTCAACTCGCTCACCCGCCAGATCGAGACGTTCACTCCCGTCCACCTAGGCGAGGCGCGCGTCTACACCTGCGGCCCGACAGTCTACAATTACCCCCACATCGGCAATATGCGCGCCTATGTCTTCGCGGACATTCTGGGCCGCACGCTGAGCTGGAAGGGCTACGACCTCACCCACATCATCAACATCACCGATGTCGGGCACCTGACCGACGACGGTGATGCGGGCGAGGACAAGATGGAAAAGATGGCTGCCGAAAAAGCGCAGTCCATCTGGGACATCGCGAAGCACTATACGGAAGCCTACTGGGCCGATGTGAAGGCCTTGAACATCCGCCAGCCGGCCAAGTGGTCGGTCGCCACCGATTACATCGACGAGATGATCGACTTCGCGAAGGGCATCGCGGACAAGCATTGCTATGAGCTCGAGAGCGGGCTCTATTTCGACGTCTCGACCATCGAAGATTACGGCAAGCTCGCCCGCGCCGTTACTGAAGAAGGCGAGGGCCGCATCGAAACGGTCGAGGGCAAGCGCAACGCCGCCGATTTCGCCATCTGGCGCAAGACGCCCGTAGGCGGGACGCGGCAAATGGAATGGGATTCCCCTTGGGGCAAGGGCGCGCCCGGCTGGCATCTCGAATGCTCGGTCATGGGCGGCAAGCTTCTTGGCTTCCCCTTCGACATCCACACCGGCGGCATCGATCACCGCGAGATCCACCACCCCAACGAAATCGCGCAAAACCAGGCGCATTGCTGCACGGGCGGCCTTGGCGAGGCCGAGAACAGCGGCGCGCGTATCTGGATGCACAACAACTTCCTCGTCGAGCGCAGCGGCAAGATGAGCAAGAGCGCGGGCGAGTTCCTGCGCCTGCAATTGCTCATCGATAAGGGCTATCACCCGCTCGCCTACCGCATGATGTGCCTGCAGGCGCATTACCGCAGCGAGCTGGAGTTCAGCTGGGAAGGGCTGGGCGCGGCGCTGACGCGGCTCAAGCGGATCGTGATGCAGGTGGATCGGCTCAAGGAAGACCTAGCCGGTGATCCGTCACACCAGAAGTTTGTGCCGATGCGCGAGAAGTTCGCAGCTGCCATCTCCGACGACCTCAATACCTCGGTGGCGCTGGTCGCGCTGGAAGAGGCGCTGGCGGTCAAGAAAGTCGATGGCGGGGTGAAGCGCGCCGTGGTCGAGGAAATGGACCGCGTTTTGGGCCTCGACCTGTTCGGCCTGACCCGCGAGGCGCTCCGCATCCGACCGAAGACTGCCGAAATTACCGAAGCCGAAATCGAGGCGGAAATCCTTCGCCGCAAAGACGCCAAGGTGGAGAAAGACTACGCCACTTCGGACGCAATCCGCGCCAGCCTCGCCGCAAAGGGCGTCGAAGTGATGGACGGCGATCCGCTTGGCTGGGAGTGGAAGCTCTAGGCCAGCCTCCGCCCGAGCCAGCAGGTCAGCGCAAACCGTGCCTCGGCAAAGGGGGCATCGGGCTGGATCACCTTGCGCACCTCGTGCGGCGCGAAGCTGGGGAAGGCGACCAACCGGTCGTTCAGCGGTTCGAACACCTGCTCATCGCCGCGCCCGAACAGCCCTCGCAGGACCAGTTCTCCACCTTCGAAGCGTGCTTCGGGCCGGTGCGCGTAATAAGTCAGCGTCACGAGCCGGTCATAGCCGAGGAAGGCGCGGTTCCCGCCTGTGACCACATCCGAATGCGGCAGGAAAAAATCGCCATCGCGATGCGCGGAAAGCGAGAACTGGTGGTGCGGCTCGGCAAGCGGCTCGATCCGTAGCTCTTCGAACACATTTCTTTCTGCGGCACGGGCAAGGAAGCGATCCGCGAGCGAGCCAAGTTCGCCCTCGAAGCTCAGGCATCGCCGTGTTGCCGTGTCGAGTTCGCGCTCCACACCCGGCCGTGTCACCACCGCGCGCGCAAATTCGCTCTCGTGAGCCTCCGCGAAATCGCACAATTCCGCCGCGAAATCCGCGCCCATGAAACCGTCGACCAGCAGCACCGGAACCTGCGCGGTCTTGACGCGCGCACTCGCTTCGGGTTCGTCCGTTCTCGCCATTGGAGAGACGCTAGATGACCAAAGCCGTGATGTCTGCCCTGATCCGCCCGCTGGTAGAGCCGCGGCTGCCCGACTGGGTGGAGCCGCTATGGTTCATGTCGAAGGAGCAGGCGCTGGAGTTCGCTCCGGAAGCGGAGATCGGATGGTTCGACCTCAATGAAAAGGAGCCGATGGCCGAGATCGCCACCGCAGCGACCAATCTCAAATGGCTCAATTCGATCTATGCCGGGCTCGATTTCATGCCGCTCGACCTGCTGGCGGAGCGCGGTGTCACCGTGACCAATGGCGTCGGGATCAACGCGATCACTATCGCCGAATATGTCGTCATGCTGATGCTCGCCCATGCGAAGGGGTATCGCGAAGTAGTGCGCGCGCAGGACCGGAAGGAATGGCTGCTCGACAGCCCCGGCAAGCGCGAGTTGTCGGGCGAGCGAGTGCTGCTGCTCGGCCTCGGTGCGATCGGCAAGCTTATAAAGACGCGGCTCGAGGCTTTCGACATGACCGTCGTCCCCGTGCGTCGTTCGGGCGGGCAAGGTGCGCTGCGCCCCGGCGAATGGCGCGAAAAGCTGGGCGAATTCGACTGGGTGATCCTCGCCGTCCCATCCACTGACGAGACCCGCCACATGATCGGCGAGATCGAGCTTGCCTCCATGCGCCCCAACGCGGTGCTGGTGAACATCGCGCGTGGCGATGTGGTGAAGCAGGACGACCTCGTCGCCGCGCTCGAGGCGAAGCGTATCGATGCCGCGCTGCTCGACGTCACCGATCCGGAGCCCTTGCCCGAGGATCACCCGCTATGGGGCCTCGACAACGCGCAGGTCACCATGCACCTCTCGGGCCGCGCGCAGACCAAGATGTTCCAACGCAGCGCCGACCGGTTTATCGAAAACCTCGAGCGCTGGCACAAGGGCGAGCCGGTTCAGCCGCAGATGGATCTGGCGGCGGGGTATTAATCAGGCATCCTCCAGCAAGAGCAGGTCGCATTGCACCACCAGCCGCGGGCTGGGGGAGAGGCGGTGTTCCACTTCAACCACGCCCGCATCGGCGACCAGCTGGCCGGGGATCGCGAATTCGTGATCGGGCAGGGTTGCCACGAAGCGCTCTCCTGCCTCCACCGCCTCATCGCCGGCGAACAATATCGACAGGCTGTGGCGCGTGCCGGCAAAAGTGATGCTGGCCCAGGCCCGCTCGGTGTGGGTGATGACCTGCCCATGATGCTCGCTCAGCTTGAGCATCGCTTTGCGGACCCGGTCGGCTGCCGATCGGCGAGAACGGGACGGGCGAGGGGTTTTGTTATCATTGTACATCCGGCAGCTCCCTTGAGAAATCGGCCCTTGCTGCATCGAAACCGGACATGAAGCCGCGGATGCGCGCCTCGGTCCCGCTGCGCGGTTCGCGGCCCATGCGCAGGTCCAGCACGAAGCGCGGATCATGCGCCGCAAGGCGGCCGAACTTCGTCGGCGGCATGTCATGTACGCGAAGGAATTTCTCTATCGAGCGGATCAGCATTGCCAGGGCTCCCCATAGGCTTTGTCCAACTGGCGAATCGCTTCGCCTGTTCCCGATACGTTCCATTCGAAATCCTACTTGTCTAGGAAAAATCCTATGCTATAGGAATTTTCTCGCATAGATCCTCCTGCACCTCCCGTTTCGGGACAATTCTGGAGGACGAAAGGAAGGATGTGCCGTTGGCGGAGATGACCCCGGAACGCGAAAGGCTGGTCGAGCTGACCGAGCAGGCGCGCACGAGCCTGTCCTCGCTGTCCGCCATGTTGGGCCGTAATCCCAGTTACTTGCAGCAGTTCGTCCGCAAGGGCAGTCCGCGCAAGCTGGAGGAGGCCGACCGCCGCCGCCTCGCCGAATTCTTCGGCGTGGACGAGGTCGAACTGGGCGCCGATCCCGACTTTCGGGCCCCGCGCGAATCGGAAGACTTCATTGCCGTCCCGCGCTTGCCTCTCGATGCCTCGGCGGGCCCAGGTGCCTTTTCTGCAGAGGAAATTTCCTTCGACTCGTTCCGCTTCTCTCGCCGATGGCTTCGCGAGATGGGCCTCGAAGGCGCCGACCTCACGGCCATCCGGGTAGAAGGAGACAGCATGGAGCCAACCTTGCGCAGCGGCGACGAGATCTTCGTCGACCGCCACAAGCGCAGCGGCGAGGGCATTCATGTCGTTCGCATCGGCGATGCGCTGCATGTCAAACAGGTACAGGCCAGCGCACCCGGTCGCATTTCCCTGATCAGCGCGAATGAAGCCTATGCCCCGATCGAGCTCGCGCGCGAGGAGGTCGAGGTGATCGGGAGAGTGGTGTGGAAGGGCGGCAGGATCTGACTTTCCGTCTTAGGAACAATCGCTTGGGGCAGCCGTATCACCTTCAACACCCCGCATGAGGACGGAGATGGCGGGGCGAAAGCACAGGAGAGAGCCCCAATGAACAAGTTCCTCATTCCCGCAACCCTCGCCAGCACAGTGCTGCTAGGTGGATGCGCCTCGCTCGGCGGCCTCGGAGGCCTGCTCGGCGGCGACGACTATGGATACAATGCTCGAGGTGATTTTGAAGCTGCAGCCGTTCGAGCTTGTGGCCAGGAAGCCTCTCGCTACGGCCGCGTCAGCATCCAGAACGTCGACCAACAGGGCCGGGACTATGTCTATGTCTACGGACGGATCGAAACGCGCGATTATAACCGCGACGAATTCACCTGCGTGTTCCGCAATGACGGCCGGATTGTCGATTTCCAGACCCGTTAAAACCCCCGCACCAAGACCACCGCGCGCCTTATGATGGCGTGCGGTGGTAGTCGTCGGACTGCAGCGTCATGATGTGGTCGGCGATGGTCGCAATGTCTTCCTCGTCCAGGTCGACGTCCATCTGAAGCGGATAGTTATGCGCATCGGACAGGAAGGCGACGAGCGTTTCGTGCGTTACGCCCGGGCTGTTGGCGATGTCCGCAAACCCGGGCGCCTGCGGGTTGGGTGATAAGCTGTCCGCCGTGACGGCATGGCAATCGCCGCAAATGGCGATCACGTAGACCGGAGCCTGCTCCGGCTCGTTCGAGGATGCGATCTGCGCTCCCGGGGCTTGATGCTGGCAACTTGCGGCCAGCATTCCGGCCAGCATCAAAGGGATAGAACGAAGCATCTGCGTGTCTCCTTGCCGGGACCGAATACCACATTCCAGGCAGTCGCACCTTGTTTCAGATCAAGAAGCAACGCATCTGTTGCGTCATGACCGAAGCGACTACCAAACCTGCCACCCCTCCGATGAAAGCCGGCATCGTGCCGGTAACGCCGCTCCAGCAGAATTGCTCGCTGGTCTGGTGCACTGCGACGAACAAGGGCGCGCTGATCGATCCGGGCGGCGATCTCGACAAGCTCAAGGCGGCGGTCAAGCAGACCGGCGTGGAGCTCGAAAAAATCCTGATCACCCACGGCCACATCGACCATTGCGGCGAGGCGGGAATACTCGCGAAGGAACTGGGTCTCCCGATCGAAGGGCCGCATGAGGACGACCGTTTCTGGATCAGCCGTCTCGACGAGGACGGCGCGCGTTATGGCGTGAACGGACAGGTGTTCGAACCCGACCGCTGGCTGGTCGATGGCGACACGGTGACAGTGGGCGACCTTACCCTCGAAGTCATTCATTGCCCGGGCCACACGCCCGGCCATGTCGTGTTCTTCCACCGGCCGAGCAAGTTTGCCGTGGTCGGCGATGTGCTGTTTCAGGGCAGCATCGGGCGCACCGACTTCCCGATGGGCAACCACCAGGATTTGATCGACGCAATCACCAAGAAACTGTGGCCGCTGGGGGACGATGTGACCTTCATCCCCGGTCACGGCCCCACCAGCACTTTCGGCCAAGAGCGCAAGACCAACGCCTTCGTCAGCGACGCGGCGCTGGCCTGAGCCGACTTACATCACGCCGAGCGTAATCAGCACCGCGACCACCGCGAGGCCGAGCAGCGACAGCATGGTGATCAGCACGCCGATCGGGCGCCCAACTGCGAACGTGCCGCCATCCATGCCGAGGCCATGCGCCACCCGGCCGAGCATGTAGATCGCCACGACCCATGCGAGCCATGGTTCGCCGCGTCCGGCAATCTCGATGGCTGCGACGAGGATCAGGAAGAAGGCAGTATTCTCAAGGAAATTGAGCTGCGCGCGCATTCGGGCGGTCAGCGGGCCGCCGGGACCGTCGTCGCCGATCGAAATCTTGGTCTTCGCGCGCATCTGGCCTGCGCGCAGGCCGAGCCAGATGTTGATAATTGCTGCTGCGGCGGCGGCGGTCAGCGTGACAGGCAATACGATACCCATTGATCTTCTCCCTCGATTGCACCCTTGGGACAGGTGCTATGCCCCCGCATTGCGCGCGGCAATCGTGCCGGTCCGATTATCCTCCGCTACGCTTGCATCTTCCCGAAAAATCGCTATAGCGCGCGCCTTCACCGTCACGGTCGGGAAATTCGTCGCCACCGCACTCTTGTGCGATGCCGGAGCTTCCCCTAGGGCGGCCACCGAAATTGACTGAAATTGTTTGAGGAACAGGTGCCGAGATGGCCGTCCCCAAGAGAAAAGTATCGCCCCACCGTCGCGGCAACCGTCGTGCGCATGATTCGCTCAAGGTCGAAGCTCATCACGAGTGCTCGAACTGTGGCGAGCTGAAGCGTCCGCACAACCTGTGCCCGCACTGCGGCTATTACAACGGGCGCGAAGTGCTCGCCCCCGAAGGTCTCTAAGACCAATAGCTTGAACCGGAGAACGTCATGAGTTTGCCGCGTATCGCTATCGACGCGATGGGCGGGGATGAAGGCGTGCGCACCATGATCGAGGGCGCCGCGCTCGCGCGCAGGCGCCACGATCGATTCAAGTTCCTGCTGGTCGGCGACGAGACGCGGATCAAGGCCGCGCTCGCAGACCACCCCGGCATGGCCGAAGCCAGCGAAATCCTCCACTGCGAGGACGTGGTCGCCGGTGACGAGAAACCTTCAAGGGCCCTGCGCCGCGCGAAGACCACCAGCATGGGCCTTGCGGTCGATGCGGTGAAGCGCGGCGAGGCGGGTGCTGCCGTTTCCGCCGGAAATACCGGCGCGCTTATGGCAATGAGCAAGCTCGCGCTGCGCACCATGCCCGGTCTCGACCGACCTGCGCTGGCGGCGCTGCTGCCGACGCTCGGCGATAACGACGTTATCATGCTCGACCTCGGCGCGAACCGTGAATGCGACGCGCGCAACCTCGTGCAGTTTGCCATCATGGGCGCGGCTTATTCGCGCATCGTGACCGGTCGCGAGCGCCCGCGAGTGCGCTTGCTCAACATCGGTACCGAAGAAACCAAGGGCACCGAGGATATCCAGGCCGCCGCGGATCGCCTTCGCGCAGCCGACACGCTCTCGATGGATTTCGAAGGCTATGTCGAAGCCGACAAGATCAATCGCGGCGAATGCGATGTGGTCGTGTGTGACGGTTTCTCGGGTAACATTGCCCTGAAGGCCATCGAAGGCGCGGCACGCTTCGTGACCGACCTGCTGCGCAGCGCATTCTCCTCTTCCTTCCGCTCGAAGGTGGGCTTCCTCGTCTCGCGGCCGGCGACCGAGCTGCTCAAGCATCATCTCGACCCGAATAACCACAATGGCGCGGTCTTCCTCGGCCTCAACGGCGTAGTGGTGAAGAGCCACGGCAGCGCCAATGCCAAGGGCGTGGCCAATGCGGTGGAAGTCGCCGCCCGCCTGCTGGAAGACGACATCACCAACCGTATCGCGAAGGACCTCGGCGCGATCGATACCGAAAGCCTCGGCGCGAAATGATCCGCGCGGTAATCACCGGCAGCGGCAGCGCGCTCCCGAAAAACTGCGTCACCAACGCGGATCTCGAGAGCAAGGTCGACACGACCGACGAATGGATTGTCGAGCGCACCGGCATCCGCCAGCGCTATATCGCCGAGGACGGCGAGACGACGTCCAGCCTCGCCATCGAGGCATCGCGCAAGGCGCTTGCAGATGCGGGCGTGGATGCCGCCGAAATAGGCCTCATCATCCTCGCAACCGCAACGCCGGATCACACATTTCCCGCTACCGCTACGCAGGTCCAGCAGGCGCTCGGCTGCCGCGGCGGCGTGGCGTTCGACGTGGCCGCAGTCTGCTCGGGCTTCCTCTACGCACTGGGTACGGCGGAATCGCTGCTGCGCACCGGCATGGCCAAGAAGGCGCTGGTGATCGGTGCCGAGACATTCAGCCGCATCCTCGACTGGGAAGACCGCACGACCTGCGTGCTGTTCGGAGACGGCGCGGGCGCTGTCGTGCTCGAAGCGCAGGACGTGGCCGAAGACGGTCCCGGCATCCTTGCCACCCGGCTCCATGCAGACGGCGAGCACAAGGAACTGCTCTATGTCGACGGCGGACCGTCCACCACGGGCGAGGTCGGCAAGCTGCGCATGAAGGGGCGCGAGGTCTTCCGCCATGCCGTGGTCAACCTTGCCGAAGTGCTCGGCGAGGTGCTCGAGGATGCGGGTGTCACGGCGCAGGACATCGACTGGGTCGTCCCGCACCAGGCCAACGCGAGGATCCTCGATGCGACCGCACGCAAGCTGGGGCTTCCGGCGGAGAAAGTGATCGTCACCGTAGACCAGCATGCCAACACTTCGGCAGCATCGGTTCCGCTGGCTTTCGACGTTGCGCGCAAGGACGGCCGGATCAAATCCGGCGACCTCGTGATGTTCGAGGCGATGGGCGGCGGCTTCACCTGGGGCGCAAGTCTCGCCAGGGTATAACTTTTGTTAGAAAAGTGCCCTGCGCGCGTTGCGGGAATCGGCCAAATACAGTACGTTGCTTGAGTCGCTGGAACCCAGGGTCGTGTCTGGGGAAGGATAAGTAATGGATATGATGCGCTCCGTGGGTACGCTGACCCGCGCGGACCTCGCAGAAACAATTAACCGCAAGATGGGCTTGAGCCGGGCGGAATCGCTCGATCTCGTCGAAGAGATCCTCGCCAAGATGTGCGATGCGCTCGCCCGCGGTGAGAACGTCAAGATTTCGGGCTTCGGCAGCTTCGTTCTGCGCGACAAGAAGGAACGGATCGGCCGCAATCCCAAGACGGGTGTCGAAGTGCCGATCACCCCGCGCCGGGTGATGACTTTCCGCGCCAGCCAGCTGTTGAAAGAGCGAATCGCCAACAGTTATTGAAGCTGTTAGGGTCGCACCCATGGCTCAGTTCGACGACCACAAGGAAGAAGGCGCTCTCCGCACGATCGGGGAGGTCGCCAGCGCGACCGGCATCAAGACGCATGTGCTGCGTTACTGGGAGCAGCAGTTTCCCCAATTGAAGCCCCTGAAGCGCAGCGGCGGGCGGCGGTACTACCGCGCAGAGGATGTGGCGCTGGTCGAACGGATCGACCGGCTGGTCAATCGTGAAGGCTATACGCTGAAGGGCGCCAAGGCTGCGCTGCGCGGTGTGCCCGACAGCCAAGCTGCGGCTCAGGAGCCTGCCCGCGAGGCAGGGCTGGGCGGCGACGTGCTGGCGAAGCTCAAGGCAATTCGCGCCGACCTCAAAGCCGCGATTTCCGCTTAATCGGGTAAATTCCCTTCTGCATCGAGCCGCAGAAAGCGGGCTGCATTGTCGTGCAGTATGTCCTTCTTCTGCTCGTAGGTCAGGTAATCCGCCTCGTTCACCGCATCGATTCCCAGCTTGATAGCGCCGGGCCATGTCATCTGGTCGGCCCCGAACATGATCCGGTCGGAAAAACCGGCTCTCACCAGTTCGCTCAGGAAAGCGTGATATTCGGCGCGCGGCGTGCCGAATTGCAGCACGGCAATATCGACCATCAGTTGCGGGTAGATCCACAGCATCGCCTTAATGTCTTCGGCGAAGGGATAGCCCGCGTGCATCACGTAGATGCGCAGGTCGGGATGCGCCTTGAGGACGGGAGAAAGCTGGAGCGGGGCCTGGACCGTGTACTCCGGAAAAATCTTCGAGCCACCGGGCGTTCCCTTCCCGATGTGGACGCCGACGGGAATGCCGTTCGCCTCCGCGAAGGCCCAGAAGGGTTCCATGCGGGGATCGTCGACGAGGATTCCGTCGTACTGGTTGGTGATCTCGGCAATCGCTACGAATTCACCATCCTCGAATCCTTGCTCGAGGACTTCCACCGTCTGGTCGGGAAAGATCGCGAGATTGAGGCTGCGTGAGGGCCAGAAAAGGCCTTCTCCCGCAGACATCCAGTCGGCAACGCGGTCCTTCTGCCCGCTAAGCAAGCATCGGACATTATGGGCGCGCATGGCTGCGATGGTCTCGTCGCGCAGGGCTTCGTCGGTCGGCGATCCGGCCAGGGGGTTTTCGCATTTGCGTCCGAGGACATTCATCCCGAGGTGCTGGGCCCAGCTTCCCTGGCCGTCCCACGCGAAGTCTCCCACCCCGGGGCATAGGGGCATCCCCGGCGGTCCATTGCTGTCGGCAGTGGTCGCATGCACATGCATGTCGATGACGGGCCCTTCGTAGGCTGGCGACTGGGCGGAAGCAGTCGCTGCCAGACCGATCGAAAGGGCGATCGCAAGAGTATGAATTCGCATGACTGGTCTCCCCTGACGGGAGGATGGACCGGCATCGTCCGGGTAGTCAATCAGGCCAAGTTCTGCATCACTGCGACATTTCCAGATAAACCCCTCTTGCTGGGTGTCTCGCTTTGCCAAACTTCTGTCGCTCGCGAGGTGCCCGGGTTGACCGCGCGGCAGATCAGTCCGACGGGATCAACGTCAGTTCGGTCTGGCGCCCGTCGAGGTAGTGCACGTCCTCACCATCGAACCATGCGTCTTCCTCGGATCGAAAATCGACGCGCTGCCCACCCCATTCGGGGACCGCGTGATAATTGGTGAATTCGATCGACCAAGTGGTATTCGCCCGCACCGGGTATTCTCCGCGCGGATCGGCATCCTGATTGTCCCAGAAACCGATGGAACTTCCCGCCCCATGACCATGGAATCCGATCGGGTGGCTGTAGATCGAGGGGTCGAGCCCTTCGGCAAGCGCAGCTTCGCGGGCCCGTGCGAGGATCGCATTGCCGCTGTCACCAGCCCGAAACGAAGCGGTCAGGATGTCGCCTACACGGTTCGTTCTCGTTAATCCCTGACGCAGTCCGGCCGGGGCTTCGGTTTCCCCCGGCCTGAGAACGTAAGCAAGATGCTGCGTATCGGTATTCAGCCGAAGATAGGTGATGCCGAAGTCAGTCCAAAGCAGGTCACCCGGCTGGATCACCGTTTCGTCCGAAAGCATGCCCTCTTCGCCCGCACGCTGGATGCCAACCGACGGATGGAACCAGGGCTCTATCCCAAGCGATGCGAGCTTCTCGCGATACCACCACATTACATCATTGGCGGTGGTAACGCCGGGTGTGATGACCTTGCGCGAGAAAGCCTCGCCGATCAGAGCATGTGCGATGCGCACGATCCCCGGATAAAGGGCGAGCTCACGCGGCGTACGGGTTTCGAGCCAGCGCACCGCAAGCGTTTCACCGGTCACGATACGGTCTTCAAGATGATCTGGGAGCGCATCGGTCAGCGCACGGTACTGGCTGAGCGTCATGCCGTCGCCGAAACGGGTCGCGTCGGAAAAGTTGATGGCTATTTTGGCGGGATCGCGTGCAGCAATGATGTCTGCCACCGCCCGCCACTGGTCGGGCTGGTCATCGGGCTCCCATGAAGGCTCGAACAGGTCGGCCAGGCCATATCGGCTGACGGTAAGCCGCTCGACGGGGCGACCTACACCCGGATCGAAGAATATGAGGATGGTCCTCCGCCTTGCGTGGAAGCTCTCTGCATCGAGCATGGTGGCCAGCACCGGCTCTTCGAAATACTCGCGCGACATCAGCAGCCACATGTCGATACCCTGCTCACGCATGATTGCGGGGATTACGCTGTCGAGGCGTTCGGCGAGGATTTGATCGATGATTGTCGCACGCTCGCGAAGCGGCAGGATTTCCGGGAGCTGTGGGCTTGCCGTTTCTGTGTCCGTCATCGCGATCGGATCGGCAAGAGCGGGTGATGCAGTGACTAGCAGGGCCGCCAGTCCGGCTGCTATTCGGATCATCGTGTCAGGCTCCTACTCTGCGGCCAGTAATTCCTCGGCGCCGCCGAGGTCCACGCTCACGAGGCGGCTAATGCCCTTTTCGACCATAGTGACACCGAACAGGCGGTGCATGCGGCTCATGGTCACCGCATTGTGGGTGACGATGAGGTAACGCGTGTCGGTTTCCTTCACCATCGCTTCCAAGAGGTCGCAGAAGCGGTCGATATTGGCATCGTCCAGCGGCGCATCGACTTCGTCGAGCACGCAGATCGGGGCGGGATTGGTGAGGAACAGCGCGAAGATCAGCGCGGTCGCGGTCAGCGCCTGTTCGCCCCCCGATAGCAGGGTAAGCGACTGGAGCCGCTTGCCCGGCGGCTGGGCAAAGATTTCGAGGCCGGCTTCGAGCGGATCGTCGCTGTCGATCAGCGCCAGATGCGCCTCGCCGCCTTCGAACAGGCGTGAGAACAGGTGCTTGAAGTGGTCGTTGACCTTCTCGAATGCCTCGCGCAGCCGCTCGCGGCCCTCGCGGTTCAAATTGCCGATCGAACCGCGCAACCGGTTGACCGCCTCGCGCAGTTCTTCCTGCTCGGCGGCGTTGGTGCCGTGCTCGGCCTCGATCTTTTCGAGTTCCTCTGCAGCGACGAGATTGACCGGCCCGATCCGCTCGCGGCTGGCGGTGAGGCGGTCCATTTCCTCGGTCTCGGCCTCGGCGGCCTTCACGCTGTCTTCGGTGAAGTCGAATTTTGAGGGAAGCAGCGGGGGCGGGGACTGGAAGCGTTCGCCCGAAATGCGCGCCATCTCGATGCGGCGGCCATCCTGGTTCTCGGCGCGTTCGGACAGGCCAGCGCGGTTTTCGCGGGCCTTGGCGAGTTCCTCGTTGGCGGCATTGAAGGCGCGGTCCGCGTTCTGAGCGGTTTCGGCGGCTGCGGCGACGGCCTTTTCAGCCTCGGCCAGCTCCTCGCCGAGGCGGGCCCGGACGGTGTCGCCCTGTTCGATCTCTTTCATCAAGCCTTCGGGCTTGGCGGCGAATACGGCGCGCTCTTCCTCGATTTCCTCGAAGCGGCGGGCCATGTCGGACAGGCGACGGGCCGCTTCGCCTGAGCGCGCCTGCCAATTTGCCATGTCGGAGCGCTGGGCGGCGGTTCGTTCGCGCGCGACGGCGAGACCCTGGTCGTGCGCGGCGAGTTCTGCGGCGCGGGCCTGCAGAGCGGCGCGGGCAGCCTCATTCTTTGCGCGCGAGGCTTCGAGCGAGGCGCGGCCCGCCTCGGGATCGGGCAGGGCGTCGCGCTTTGCTTCTGCCGAGGCGAGGTCGGATTTCGCCTGGCCGACCACGTCGGCGTGTTCGTTCTCCGCCTCCTGCAGTTCGGCGCGGCGGGCTGCGACGCGTTCGCGCTGCGCCTCTGCCTGGTCGAGTGCGCGCAGGGCATGGCGTTCGGCTTCGCTGGCGGCAGCAAGCTCGCGGTCCGCACCGACGAGGTCGCGCTGAAGCGCGGAGAGCGTTTCGCTGGCTTCGGCTTGCGCCCTCTCCGCAGTATCGACGGCGGCCTGCAAGGTCGGGACGAGCGTATCGAGTTCGGCGAAGCGGTTCTCCGCTTCGAGCCGCGCCGCCTCGGCAGCGCCTTCGCCGCGTACCACGAGGCCGTCCCAGCCACGCAGCATGCCATCGAGCGTTACGAGGTTTTCGCCGGGGCCAAGTTTGCGGCCATCGTCCTTGTCTGCGACATGCACCAGCGCAAGGCGTGCGCGGAGCTGATCGGGGCACTGCGCCACATGGTCGGCGAGGCTATCGGCGACCTTTTTCGGCGCATCGGCACCGGTCCAGTAGCGCCCTTCGCTGCCATCCTCGGGTGCGCCGAGCAGGGCCTTGCCGTCACGGCCCAGCGCGGCAGCCACGGCGCGTTCGTAACCCTTTTCGGCGCGTACCCCGTCGAGGGCCTGCTGGCGGCCCGAACGCTTGGCGGCGGCCCTTTCGCGCGCTTCGCGGTCGCGTTTCAGGGCATCGTATTCGCGCTGGACACCCGAAAGTTCGGCCTTGGCTGCGGAATAGGCGCTGGCGGCCTCGTCGCGCTGCGTCTGCAAGTCGGCCTTGCTCGCCTGCATCTCCTCGATTGCGGAGCGTTTTGCGGCGATCTGGGCTGAGGCGTCCTGCGCTGCATCGCGGGCAGTCTCGACGGCGCCTTCGAGGTCTTCAGCCGCAAGCGCCTCGCGCTGGTCGGCGATCCGGCGCCCTTCGGCCTCGACACGCTCGAGCCGCGCTTTGGCCTGCGCCACTTCGGCCTCGACCACCCGCCATTCGGCTTCGACGCCGGCGTTGTCGGCAGTGGCCTTGGCAAGCGCGAGTTCGGCGGTGCGGCTGGCGCGCTCTGCATCCTCGCTCTGCGCGACGAGGCCAGGGCGGCGCTCCTCGTCGGCGGCGAGCGTTTTCTCGCTCGCGGCCAGATCCTTCTCGAGCCGCGCGAGCGCTTCGGCGGCATCCTTGGTCATACGGTCGGCATCGCCGCGGTCTTCCTCGAGCCGCAGCTTCTGGCGATCGAGGTCCGCCAACCGCTGCTCCGCCGCCTCGAGTTGGCTGGTGAGCGCCGCCATGCGGTGACCATGCGCGCTGGCGTCGTCGCGGCGATCTGCCTGTTCCTCGCGTGCCTCGGCGAGCTTTTCCGCCGCCTCGCGCTGGACCCCTTGCGCCTCGTTCACCGCCTTCTGCGCCTCGGCCACACGGGCATCGGCATCCGCCGCGGCCTTCTTGGCTTCTTCCGCCGCAGCAGCCGCATCGCGCCACCGGGCGAAGACAAGCCGCGCCTCGGCAGTCTTTATCTCGTCGGAGAGCTTGCGATAGCGCTCGGCCTGCTTGGCCTGCCGCCTCAGCGAGGCGATCTGGCTGTCGAGCCCGGCCATCAGGTCTTCGAGCCGTTCGAGGTTGTTCTCGGTCGAGCGCAGCTTGCTTTCGGCATCGCGCCTGCGGACGTGGAGGCCGGCGATTCCCGCCGCCTCTTCCAGCATCATGCGCCGTTCGACCGGCTTTGCGGCAATGACCTGCGCAATCTTGCCTTGGCTCACCAGCGCCGGGCTATGCGCGCCGGTTGCGGCATCGGCGAAGGTCAGCGCGACGTCCTTGGCGCGCACGTCTTTGCCGTTGACCCGGTAGGCCGAACCTGCGCCGCGCTCGATCCGACGGACGACCTCGAGTTCGTCGCCCTCGTCGTCCTCTGCAGAGAGGACCACTTCGGCAAAATCGCGCGGCGGGCGGGTGGCGGTGCCGGCGAAGATGACATCTTCCATCCCGCCCGAGCGCATGGACTTGGGCGAGTTCTCGCCCATCACCCAGCGGATCGCTTCAAGCAGGTTGGACTTGCCGCAGCCGTTGGGGCCGACGACCCCGGTCAGCCCCGGTTCGATACGCAGCGTGGAGGGCTCGACGAAGCTCTTGAAACCGCTCAGCCTGAGCTGTTTGATGAGCATCGCCTGTCGCCCCCCGCTCGCCCTTTACCTCGCGCCGGCGCGCTGGAGGATGGGCTCGAGCACATTCCACTGTGTGCCATCGATACGTTGCCCGTTCAGGAAGAAGGTGGGAGTCGCGTTGACCCCCGCCTCGGTCGCAACCGAGCTGGATTTTTCCGCCATCGCGGTGATGGCTTCGCTATCGGCCAGGCAGGTTCGCGCCTGGTCTGCGGAAATCCCGCGCGCCGCAAAGAAATCGATAAGGCCGGCTGCCTCTGCAAGGCGCGCAAAACGCTGCTCGGGCGGAGCGGTAACAGCTGCCTCATAGGCAGAACCGTTCGATTGCAATGCGCCGGTGAATTCCGGCAACGCAGCCCATGCCTGGTCTGCCAGGGCATGGAAACTTTCGGGCGAACCGCAGCGCGCCAGCGTCGAGATCGTCACGTCGAGCGGATCGCGCAGGAGCGGTCGGATTTCGTAGCTGACGATACCGGTTTCGACATATTCTTCCTGCAACGGTGCCGAACCGTTCACGGCGAAATTGGCGCAAGCACCGCAGGTGTGGCTGGCATATTCGACCAGCTTCAGCGGGGCATCGGGATTGCCGATCACGAAGCCGCCCTCTTCTGTGACGCTTGCCGTTTCAAGCCAGCTGGCACCATCCGGAGCTTCGATGGGGGCGATCGCTTCACCTTCGAGCGAAACCTCTCCGTCATCGGATGCGCCATTGCCGCATGCAGCAAGGGCAAGAGCGAGAGGAGCGGCCAGAATAAAGCGGAAGCTGCGGGTCATGTGAATCCTCTTGATTGAGCCGGAAAGGCTAGGTCAGGGCAATCGCTAGGTGAAGGACACCAGGAACAGTGTCCACAGGGCTGTCCCCCGAAAAGCTGGGGAACAGGCGCTGTTGGAGTGCTGCTATCGGAAGAACTTGTCGAGGTGGGGCTGGATGTCGGGCCAGTTGTGGGCTTCCAGCATCTTGCCGTCCATCATGAAGGTAGGCGTGCCGCGAAGGCCATGCCGCTGGACATCGGCCTGGCTCTGGTCGGCGATGACACGAGCCTTCGCCTCATCGGTAAGGCACTGGTCGAGCTGGGTCCGCGAATAGCCGCGCGTTGCCATAATGTCGTAGAAGTCGAGATCGCTCGCTATCGCCTGTGCGCGGCTGCCGAAACTGCCGAAGCGCCACCGGGCGGTCTGCGCTTGTGTCGCGCTGCGCGCCTTTGCCATCCAGTCATCGTGTTTGAGGATCAGTGCTTCGTGATTGCCGAAGAACTTGTCCGGGCCACCGCATTGGGCGGCAAGCGCCACGGTCAGGTCGATCGGATCGCGGATCAGGTGGCGGATTTCGTAGGAGACCTTGCCCGAGGGGACATAGAGCAGCTTGATCGCGCCATCGCCCGTGCGCGCGAATTCGGCGCAGTGCGAGCAGGTATAGCTCATCCATTCGACCAGCTTGCCTTCGGCTTGGGGATTACCGATCCGGTGGCCGCCCTCGGTCTCGGTGACCATCGTACCCCAGTTGGCCTTCTTTTCCGAACCGGGCAGCGGCTTGTCCTGCGCAGTGGCGCCCGCGGTGAATGCGAGGGCCGTGCCGATCATCAGCGGCTTGGCGTATCGTGCGAATTTCATCGGTTCAGTCTGTCCCGTTTTCTTCCTGCGACCCGAAACTGCGGGCAAGCGATTCAAGCACCGTGCGCAATTCGGGATCGCCGATATCGCGCAGACTGTCGCCGAGTTCCATCGGAATCGGCTTTAGCGAAGGCGGTGCCTTGGCTTTCATCCTGTCTTCCGGCGGCTTAACCGCACCTTGCCGGAGCTTGATCCGTGCCACCGCCTTGTAGCCGAAGAAGCGGTTCACGCGCTCGGTTATTTCGGGGAGGACCTGCTGGATCAGCGGGGCATGGGCGGGTAGCACGACCAGTTCGAGGATGCCTTCGGACTTCTCTCCCGGGGGGAAGCGGATCATTTCGGGCATGCAGACGCGTGCATGCGTATCGCCGACGATTTCGGGCCAGCGACTGACCACGCTGCTCTGCACGAAGCCATAGCGGCGGAAGGCCGGGCGACCGATTTGCGGCATGAGGTCGGAAATCGCCTTGGCCCCGCCGCCGCGCGGACGCTCGTACGGCTTGAAGGGCTTGCTGCCCTTTTTCCCTTTAGAACCGGTTTTTGGCTTGTCGCTTCCCATTTCGCCACCGCTCATGCCATAGGCGGGCCGTGGCCGCCATAGTCTCTGCAAAGCTTCTCGAATGGTACGATGCCCATGCGCGCGACCTTCCCTGGCGCGCGCGGCCGGGCGCGCCTGCGCCCGATCCCTATCGCGTCTGGCTGTCCGAGGTGATGCTGCAGCAGACAACGGTTGCGGCTGTGAAACCCTATTTCGACGCCTTCACCACGCGCTGGCCGACGGTCGAGGACCTCGCTGCCGCGCCGGAAGAAGACGTGATGGCGGCCTGGGCGGGGCTGGGATATTATTCGCGTGCCCGCAACCTGGTGAAGGCGGCGCGGGCGGTGGCCGTACTTGGCGCATTTCCCGATACGGAGGAGGGCTTGCGGGAGCTTCCCGGTCTGGGAGCCTATACCGCAGCCGCCGTGGCAGCGATCGCGTTCGGGCGGCGTGCAGTTGTTGTCGATGCGAATGTCGAACGGGTCGTCGCGCGGCTGTTCGCCATTCGGGAGCCTCTTCCTTCAGCGCGCAAGGCCATTCGCACCTGCGCCGACACGATTACGCCTGAGGAGCGCGCAGGGGATTTCGCGCAGGCTATGATGGACTTGGGCTCAAGCATTTGCACATCGCGCGATCCGAAATGCTTGCTCTGCCCGCTGGCGAACGAATGCAAGGGCAGGGCGGAGGGCGATCCTTCGCTCCTGCCCGCCAAGGCGCCGAAGAAGGCCAAGCCCTTGAGGAAGGGCACCGCCTTCTGGATCGAGAATGACGGTGCCGTCTGGCTGGTTACGCGTGAGGGGCAGGGCATGCTCGGCGGCATGCGCGCACTGCCCGACGACGGCTGGTCGGCAAGGGGAGACGGAGACGAAGTTGCGCCCTTGATCGGCGAATGGGAGGCGGCAGGTGTGGTGCGGCACACCTTCACCCATTTCGCGCTCGAGCTCTCCGTCAGGCGTTACGCCGGCGCGCAGCCCCCGATAGGCACGGGAGAATGGTGGCCGCTCGACAGGCTGGAAGATGCGGGGCTGCCGACCCTGTTCGCCAAGGCCGCGCGACTGGCTACGGCCTAGATCACTCCGCCGCCCAGCGACAGGCGAACCGCCGCGATCAGCAGCACGATCAGGTTGAAGTTGCGCCCGCCATTACTCGACGACAGCTGGCCGACGACGATGCCGATCACGATCAGCGGCAGGGCGAACCAGTTCGCCCAGCCAAGCAGCGGTATCTGCGCCGGAATGACGATGACGAGCGAGACGATCCCGAGAAGGATGGAGAGTATGTTTAGCATGTGTCCTATATGGGTAGGACAGTGGTTTGTTGCAAGAGCGCTTCACAACGGTTTCGTTTCGCAATTGACCGTTCAGCTTGAAATCCGCATCAAGCGCATCGCACTTGACGGCAAGAGGATCGCACATGGCTTTTCGTGAATTCGACGCACCGCAGATTTCGCGCCGCGCGCTGCTGCGTGGCGGAGCATGGCTCACTGCAGGGGCCGCGCTTGCCGGAGCGCCGATGGGGCGGCTTGCACTGGCTCGCGATACCGACGTCAGCTGGCGAAATGTCGGGACCATGATCGACAAGTATGTCGGTGAGCGCAAGCTGGCCAACATGGTTGCCGCCCTGGGCTGGGGACAGGCCGAGCCGACCTATATGGCGCGCGGCAATCTTGCGCTTGGCGGAGAAACACGCGCCGGGGCCGACAGCCTCTATCGCATCTATTCGATGACCAAGCCTATCACCGGCATGGCCGCGATGATGCTAATCGACGATGGCAAGCTTGGCCTCGACCAGCCCATTGCCGAACTGCTGCCCGCCTTCTCGAAAATGATGGTGCAGAAGACCTATGACGGGTCGGTGACCGATCTCGTGCCGGCCGAGCGCCCGATTACCGTGCGCCACTTGCTTACCCACACGGCGGGCCTGGGCTACAATATCGTCCAGAAGGGCCCGATCAGCGCCCAATATACGAAATACGGCATCCTCCCCGGACAGGTGAGCCGGATGCCCATTCCCGGAATAAGCGACGCGCAATCTGTTCGCGGGCTCGACAAGTTCGCCAACACCCTCGCGCGCATGCCGCTGGTGCTCCAGCCGGGCACCAGGTGGAGCTATTCAGTTGGACTCGACCTGATGGGCCGCGTCATAGAAGTCGCCAGCGGCAAGAAGTTCGACACCTTCCTGCGCGAAGCGATATTCGAGCCTGCGGGCATGAACAGCACCTTTTTCCGCGTGCCTGAGAGCGAAATCGGCCGCTTTACTACCAATTACGGCATCCTCGGCGGTTCGATGCTGCCGCTCGATCCGGCGGATTCGTCGATCTATCTCGACGATCCGGCTTTCCCCTTCGGCGGGGCGGGGCTGGTATCCTCGGCGCATGATTACGACCGCTTCCTCAAGATGCTGCTGGGCTACGGCGCGATCGACGGCAAGCGCGTGATGAGCGAGGCTGCGGTGAAGCTGGGAACGTCGAACCTCCTGCCCGAAACCGCCACGACCAAGGGAACGTGGATCGAAGGTCAGGGCTTCGGCGCCGGCGGCCGCGTGACCGACGGTGCCTATGGCTGGGGCGGGGCGGCTGGCACGGTGGCCTTCGTCAGCTACAAGGCGGGCCTGCGCGCAACGATGATGACGCAGTATATGCCGTCCGAAGCCTATCCGATCCACGAGGCTTTTCCGAAAGCCGTGCGTGCCGATCTCGCAGTCATGGCCGGAGCCTGAGCCCATCGTGCTGGCGTTCACCGGTTCGAGGATCGACCGCGCAGACCACGTTCGCGCGGATCCGGAGCGGCTGGCGGGGTTGATGAACTGGAAAGCGCGGCTGCTCGCGCTCGACGGGCTGATGCCTGCGCTCGACGACGAAGGACGGCTTGCATGGGGCACGCTTGCCGATGCCAGCGAGGATGCCGAACTGGTGTTCCTTGGCCTAGACGAGGGCAAGGCCTGTTTCGCCGCCGTACCGCCGCGCGGTGATGCCGCACCGCGCATGGCGAACCCGCAATTGTGGTCGCTCATGGCCACTCTGCGCCCCGACGATCTCGCCATCTATGGCGGCGCGCGCAGCATCGTCGACTGGCACGCGCGGCACCGTTTCTGCGCGCAATGCGGCGCCAATACCAAAATCGCCAAGGGCGGCTGGCAGCGCGATTGTACGGGCTGCGGCGCGAACCATTTCCCGCGCACCGATCCGGTCGCCATCACGCTGGTCGAGCACGAGGGGCGGCTGATGCTCGGCCGAGGCAAGGGTTGGCCGGAGGGACGTTTCTCGGCGCTCGCGGGCTTCGTCGAACCGGGCGAAAGCATCGAGGAAGGCGTGGCGCGCGAAGTTTTCGAGGAAAGCGGCGTTCGGGTTCGCGACGTCACCTATATCGCCAGCCAGCCATGGCCTTTCCCGAGCCAGCTGATGATTGGCTGCCACGCCTTCGCCGACGACGATGCAGTGACCATGGACGAGACCGAGATGGCCGAAATCCGCTGGTTCACGCGCGCCGAGGTCGAGGCTGCCTTTGCCGGAGACCCTTCCGCGCCTTTCGCGAAACCGATAGAACAGGCCATTGCAACGCATCTGTTGCGCTGGTGGATGGACAAATGACCCGCAAGCTCACCATCGATATCTGGTCCGACGTGATGTGCCCCTGGTGCCTCGTCGGCTGGGGCAATCTGTCGCAGGCGCTGGGACAGCTGGACGGCGAAATCGATGCCGACATTCGCTGGCACGCTTTCGAACTCAATCCCGACATGCCCGCCGATGGCGAAGAGCGCACCGCGCATATCGCGCGAAAATACGGCCGCACCATCGAGCAATCGAAAGAGGTGCAGGGGCGGATGCGTGAAGCTGCCGGAGCGGCTGGTGTCTCGCTCGATTACGAAGGGCCGGATCCTGCTCCCGATGCAATGATGTGGAACACCTTCGATGCGCACAAGCTGCTCACCTGGGCGCTGGAAGAGCATGGCGCCGAAGCTCAGACGCGGCTGAAGCTCGCGCTGTTCGAGGCGCATTTCAACCACCGCCGCCGCATCGGTGAGCGCGAAGTCCTGCTCGATGTGGCAGGCGAAGCTGGCCTCGACCGCGAGGCCGCCGCCGCCGCGCTCGACAGCGAGGAAATGGCGCGCAAGACCCGCGCAGAGGAACGCGCCGCGTGGGATATGAACATCTCCGGCGTACCCGCGATGATCGTCGAAGGGCGTTTCATGATCCCCGGCGCGCAGCCGCCGGAAGCCTATGTGAATGCACTGCGCCGCGTGGCGGAGAAAACTGCGGCGTGAGCCTGTTCTCGAACCGGCATTCGGAAGAAGCGGTCGATCGCTTTGCCAAGCAGTTCACGCTTGAGGGCGGGCGCTGGGTGTACCGTCGCAACCGCAAGGAAGAGCCGCGACCGGTCGAGCAAGCCGAGGTGGAGCAATTCGTCGAAACTTACCGCAAGCAGCTGACCCTGACGAGCTGGGGTGGAGCGGCCATATTCATGGTCACGCTGATGGTGCTGACGATGTTTCCCACGCAGGAAGTGGACATGTCGGTCTACCTGCTGACCTTCGCGGCGGAACTGGCGGTCTTCGCATTCATCCAGATACGCGCCTGGAGCGAGCCCGCGCGCCAGCTCGATCGCAGGCCCGTCGTGGGCATGGCGCTCAGTTCGCGCGAACATGCGGCTCGCACGCTCGCCGATGTGACCTATGGGCGGTTGCTGATCCTGATCATGGTCGGGGCGTCGATCGGCTACGGCGGCTACATCAACATCGGCAGCGGCGATCGGCACTGGTGGCTGTGGATGGGGGTAGGAGTCCTTTGTGCGGTTTTCGGCACCATCCAGATCCTGCGCAAGTTCCTCGTAAGCGAAGACCAGCGCTAGGAACTGGTCCAAAGCAAAAGGCGCCGCCCGCAGGGGCAGCGCCTATTTCGTTCGCGCTTAGGCGCGTGGCGGAGAAAACGGCGGCTTGAGCCCTTGAATTTTTTGGTCGTGAATAGAGACGCAAGGGAGTCGTGTGCAATCTGCCGGAACTTATTCAACATCCTTGGGACCAGTGGATTCGTGAAAATGACGGATGCGCCATCCCTCGTCTGTCCGTTTCCACACCAACGTCATCAAGGCAATTTGCGATGGTTGACGCTCGCCATCGGGTGAGATGCGAACAAACTCGTTTTCCGAAGTGGTCACTATAACATCGGGCCCGAGAACGTCGAACTTCACTTTGTAATCGGGGATCTCTTGCGATCCTGAAGGTGTCTTGGGTCGGTTCCTGACCCGCTCGAGGCCCTCCGCCATCGGCCAGCGCGTGCCGTTGAAAGTGTGCCACCCTTCTTCCATCACGAATTCCGGCTTGAGAATGTTCCCGCCGCTGCGCCAAGTCTCGTTCATTGCATCGATCGTCTGCCCGATTTCGTCGAGGTCCGCCTCGCGGTTGCTTTCCACAGCTGCTTCATCGGTATGCTGCGCATCGGTTGATGCTTCGCAAGCGGCTGTCATCATCAGAACACCTGCGAGCGCGAGATACTTGAGTGGCATTGTGGCATTTCCCCCCGAAATCGCGACATTCCTAGGCGTCTTACGTCCAAAACAAAAGGCGCCGCCCACGGGGCAGCGCCTCTATCATTCGCCTGGAGGCGAAACTGCTTAGCAGTTGCCTTCCACGCCATCGGCACATTCGCCCACGGATTCGATGTCTTCACCCATGCCCTGTACCGTATTGCAGGCCGAAAGCAGGAATGCGGTCGAGCCAAGGGCGACCATGATCAGCTTCTTCATTTTCTCTCTCCGATTTGCGGGCCGACTGGATTCCCACCTGATAAGTCGGTGATTGCAAAACGGTATTTGCGCAAAGGGGTTCCTGCGCGCGGATCGTGGACAAGGTGTCTCAGGCGGCCGTGATGCTGGCAACGAATTCCTTCGCGTTGTTGTCGAGGCTCTTTGCGTCGCCCTTCAGACCGCTGGCCGAGGCAAGCAGCTGATCGGCGGAGGACCCGGTCTCGAGAGCCATTTCGCGGATCTGTTCGATGCTCGAACCGATGTCGCTCACCCCCATGGCGGCGGTATCGAGGTTCTTCGCCAGCTCCTGGCTCGACAGCGACTGCTCGTCGACTGCCTGGGCGATGGCGGTGGCGGTGATCTCGACCTCGCGGATGCGTTCGCCGATCGCCGCAAGGGCATCCGCGCTGCCCTTGGTGGAACCCTGCATCGAGGCGATCTTGTCCGCGACGCTCTCGGTCGCTTCGCGCGTCTGGCGGGCGAGTTCCTTCACCTCGCTGGCCACCACCGCAAAGCCGCGACCAGCCTCTCCACCGCGCGCGGCTTCGATCGAGGCATTGAGGGCAAGCAGGTTGGTCCGGTCGGCAATCGAGGCGATCAGCTCGACAACCGCGCCAACCTCGTCCGCCGAATGCGAGAGGCGCTGCATGAGTACGTCCGCGCTTTCCGCCGAACTGCGGGCTTCCTGCGCCAGCGATGCCGACTGGCCCGCCTGCTTGCCGATCTCGCTGATCGACAGGGCGAACTGGTCGGTGGCTGCAGCCGCCGAAGTGACGCTGACCGACGTATCTTCCATCCGCCGCGCGACTTCTTCGACGAAGCCCGAGGACTGGCTCGCTGCGCTGGCCATGCGGCTGGCGGTCGTCTCGAGCTGCCCCGAGGCAGCGGCGACATTGGTCACCACGTCGCCCATCCCCTGTTCGAAACCGGTCGACAGGCGGAGCAAAAGTGCCTGCTGGTCAGCATGTGCCTTGCGCTGGAGTTCGGTGAGCGCTTCCGCACTTTCGCGGAAGACGACCAGCGCCCGCGACATTTCGCCGATCTCGTCCTGCCGGCTCACCCCGGGAATCGCGATCGAACTGTCGCCGTTTGCAAGAGCCGTCATTGCACCGGTTATCCTCGATAGCGAGCGGGAGACCTGGCTCGACATCCTGCGCGCGGCGAGGACTACCAACACGGCACAGGATACGATCAGGAGGAGGGCTGCCAACGCAGTCCACAGTTTCAGTGATTCCAGATCGTCCTTGGCGATTGCATTGGCTGCAGAAAATTCTGCCTCGATCCCTGCTATCTGGTCGGTAAGCAGCGTTCCGCTAACATCGATAGCTGCTGCAAGCGCCATTGCGCCCTCGTTCGGTCCGTAGGCCTCGACCGAGTTTCGGAGCGCATTCAATTCTGGTTCGAAGGCGGTTACCTGACCGCGCAGCCATTCAATGCGCTCTTGCGATGTCGCTTCGCTAACGTCGGTTTCGATCGACTGGTCGAGTCGCTCGCGCGCGTCGGCAAGCGCCGTGAATGCCGCGTCGATCGACGCGGTTTCACCTGTCACCGCATAGCGCGAGGCATGATATCGGCTTTCCACGATCCCGGAGTTGAGTTGCGATGCGGCCAGTGTGCGGTCCGCCAGCACCGCGCTTTCATCGGTGCGAACCGAAAGCTGGAGCAGGCCCGCGCCAAGGATGACCGCGAGGCCCATGAGGATGGCGACCGCGACGCCGGCAAACAGGTTGATCTGACCGGCAATGGTCAAACTGGTCTGGCGGAACGCCTTTTTCGGGTCGCGCAGCCAGAGACGCAGGGGTGCTCCCTGCGAACCATCCGCTACGGTATGCTCCGTATCGCCAAGGACCGGAAATTCCTGATGGACGCCCATCGCTCGATAACCCCCTTCGCCCGCCCGGATCGTCGGAACGGTTAATGCGAGTTGCCGGATAGCGCCGAGAAATTACAAAAAAGTGAAGTCTTCTCAGAAGCTTAATAGTTAACTTGCGTTAGAGACTATGACTGGTTTGTGACATCCACAGATAAGCGTCTTTTTACAGGGCGTTGTAATCATTCGCTTTCAGATCAGGCCCAGTCTCTCAAGCTTTCCTGCCAGTTTTCCCGGCAGCACATCGCCGATATCCTCGCCCGGCGCGAGGTCTCGCGGAGGTTCGCCCTTTAGATAGCGCCAGCCCTGGTGCGCACGTTTGGGGCGGGGGTGGACGCGGATCAGTTCGGGCTTGAGATCGATCGACCAGCGCCCGGTGCTGGTTTCGCTGAAGCCGAGTATTTCGCTACGCGCAACGATCGCGTGCTGGTGGATCCAGAACAGCGACCCGCCGATGCATTGCTCCCACTTGGTGGGGCGGTAGCGGGTGGTGAGGTTGGGGCTGCGCCGCTGCGCGTACCAGCTCTCGATATCGGCAAAGCTTTGTGCGCCGAAGGCGATCTTGGTCAGGTGGAGCGGCATGGGGATGAGATAGCGAACGAGGTGGAAAATTACAGCCCGTGTGCCTCGCAGAATTTCTCCATCTCCGCATCGATCCCTTCCGCCAGCTTCTGGCTGGTCACATAGAAGTAGAGGTCGGGAGCATCGATATCGTCGATCCATGCCGAGAACTTGACGTTTACGGGTTGCCCTTCGAACTTGAGGTTGAGGTCACATCCGTAAGCGCTTTCGACTTCGGCTTCGGCGACCCGTTTGGACAGATGGTCGACGTCGAGGCCGAGACCGAATGCCTCTTCTACCTGCAAGAGAAACGGCCGGACATGCTCCATGTCGAAGTTCATCGACGCTTCGAAATATCCGTTCACGGGTTCCGTCCCCTCAGACCACGCGCATTGCCACGGCGAGGCCGAGGAAGGCGAAGAAGCCCATCGAATCGGTGATCATGGTGACAAAAACGCTGGAGGCCACTGCCGGGTCCTGGTCGAGCCGGTCGAAAGCTACCGGCACAAGCACACCGGCAAGCCCCGCGATTACTACGTTGATCACCATCGCAAGCGCGATGACGGCCCCTAGCATGGGCGTGAATATGGCAGCGGTCGCCACGCCGATTAACACCGCGATGGTCGTCCCGTTGAGGAACGCGACGCGCAGTTCCTTGGTCAGGATGCGCCGGGTGTTGCTGCTGGTAAGCTGATTCATCGCTATGGCGCGCACGGTCACGGCCATGGTCTGCGTGCCCGCATTGCCGCCGATGCTGGCGACGATCGGCATCAGCACGGCGAGCGCGACCAGCTTCTCGATCGCCGCGCCGAACAGCGCGATGATGAGGCTGGCGACCAGTGCCGTGCCGAGATTCGCCACCAGCCAGCGCACGCGGCTGGAGTATGCCTCGCGGATCGGCTCGTTGATGTCGCCTTCGCCCGCGCCGGACATGAGGAGGGCATCCTCGCCCGCTTCCTCGGCGATGATGTGGACGATGTCGTCGACCGTCATCTGGCCGACGAGGCGGCCGTCGGGATCGATCACGGCGGCGCTGATCAGGCCGTACTTCTGGAACATCAGTGCGACCTCTTCCTGGTCGAGCTCTGCCGGGATCAGCGTCTGGTCGCGCTTCATCACGTCGCCCAGCTGGACTTCGCGCGGGGTGCGAAGGATCCACGAAAGCTGGCAGGTGCCGACCGGGTGCATGCGCTGGTCGACCACGAAAACCTCGAAGAAGTCGCCCGGCAGCTCGCGCTCGTCGCGCAGGAAGTCGATGAGGTTGCCGACCGTGATATGCTCGGGCACCGCCACGAACTCTCGGCTCATCAGGCGCCCGGCGGTCTCTTCCGGATAGGCGAGCGCGGTCTCGATCGCGGTGCGGTCTTCGGGATCGAGTTCGGCGAGGATGGCCTTCTGGTCGTCCTCGTCCAAATCCTCGATCAGCTGGACGGCGTCGTCGGTCTCGAGCTGTTCGGCAATCTGCGCAACTGCCCCGGCGGGCAGCGCCTCCATCATCTCCTCGCGCACATAGTCGTTGAGTTCGGCAACGACTTCCGAGGTCATCAGGTCGGTGATCTCGGCCGCCAGCTTATGGCGCTCGTCCTTCTCGAACAGTTCGAGAAGGTCGGCGATGTCGGCGGGGTGGAGCGGTTCGACGAGATCGTAGAGCTGGCCGCTCTCGCCCGCCTCAAGCGCATCCTCGACCGAGCGGACGAACTCGCGCTTGAGCGTGTTCTCCTCGTCCATGCGCTCGTCGTCGATACGGTCGTCCGGACGCGCGCCTTCCTCCGGCGCTTCCGCCAGCTTCAACTCTTCGTCCTCGAGGCGCGTATCTTCGGCCATGCGACAGGGGCTTAGGCAGGCGGGCATGAAAAGCAAGCGGAGGGTGACTTACCGCCCACAATCCCTATGTAGGCGCCAACCAATTTACAGGAGACAATACCAATGGCCGACAAGCTGACCTTCACCCTCGACACCGGCGACGGCGAAAACAAGGACGTTGTTATCAAGCTGCGCCCCGATCTGGCACCCGGCCATGTCGAGCGCATCACGACGCTGGCGGGAGAAGGCTTTTACGACGGCGTGGTCTTCCACCGCGTGATCCCCGGCTTCATGGCGCAGGGCGGCGATCCGACCGGCACTGGCATGGGCGGCAGCGACAAGCCCGACCTCAAGGCCGAATTCAACAGCGAACCGCACACCCGCGGCACCTGCTCGATGGCCCGCACTCAGGTGCCCGACAGCGCCAACAGCCAGTTCTTCATCTGCTTCGACGACGCGGAGTTCCTCGACGGCCAGTACACTGTCTGGGGCCAGGTCGAGAGCGGCATGGAACACGTCGACGCACTGCCCAAGGGCGAGCCGCCGGCAAGCCCGGGCAAGATCGTAAAGGCGACTGTTTCGTAATGAGAATCGCGGGAGAGAGAGTGTCGAAGTGGAGCGGCTTTGCCGCTGCTGTCGTGCTTTCTCTCCCGATTTTGATTTACCTAGGATATTTCATCGCGACCACGATCCGGATTGGTGAGTTGCAACTCGGCTATTTTGTCGTGGGCCTTTTGCTCGTCGCGGTCGTCAATCTGTTTTGGGTCGCAGTGGTAGCAGCGATTGGCGGTTTGACCTCCTTCGCGTGGCTCGCTTTAAGAGGAACAGGCCGCGCTAGAGATTGAACGTCTAGCCTAACGCCGCTAAAGCGCCACCTCCCATGAAACCGACCAATTCCCCCAAGACCTACAGGGTCAAGAGCTTCGGCTGCCAGATGAACGTCTATGACGGCGAGCGCATGGCCGAGATGCTGGGCGAGCAGGGCATCGTGCCCGCGCCCGAGGGCGAGGATGCCGACCTCGTGGTGCTCAACACCTGCCACATCCGCGAGAAGGCGGCGGAGAAGGTCTATTCGGACATTGGTCGCCTGACCAAGGCTGGCCGCGCAGCCGGCAAGGAACCGCTGATCGCGGTCGCAGGCTGCGTCGCGCAGGCCGAGGGCGAGGAGATCATGAAGCGTTCTCCAGCGGTCAGCATGGTCGTCGGCCCGCAGGCCTATCACCGTCTGCCGGAGATGCTCAACAAGGCGGTGAAGGGCGAGCGGGCGACCGACACCGACATGCCGGCAATCGCCAAGTTTGCTGCGCTGCCAGAACGCCGCCGCACCAATCCGGCGAGCTTCCTCACCGTGCAGGAGGGCTGCGACAAGTTCTGCACCTATTGCGTGGTGCCCTATACGCGCGGCGCGGAAATCAGCCGCCCTTATGCGGACCTCGTGACCGAGGCGAAGAAGCTGGTCGACGCGGGCGCGAAGGAAATCACGCTGCTCGGCCAGAATGTCAGCGCATGGTCGGGCGAGGACGAGCGGGGCCACAACGTCGGCCTTGCAGGCCTCATCCGCGACCTTGCGAAGGTCGATGGCCTCGCGCGCATCCGCTACACCACCAGCCACCCGGCCGACATGGACGACGCTTTGATTGCCGCGCATGGCGAGATCGACAAGCTGATGCCCTTCCTCCACCTGCCGGTGCAGGCAGGCAGCGACCGCGTATTGAAGGCCATGAACCGCAGCCACACGGCGGACAGCTACCTCAAACTGCTCGACCGCTTCCGCGCAGCGCGGCCCGACCTCGCGCTCTCGGGCGACTTCATCGTCGGATTCCCCGGTGAAACCGATGCCGAGTTCGAGGAAACGCTCGCGCTGGTCGACGAGGTCAAATACGCGCAGGCCTTCAGCTTCAAATACTCGCCCCGTCCCGGCACCCCCGCTGCCACGATGGACGGGCAGGTCGCGAAAGAGGTCATGGACGAGCGCCTCCGGCGCCTCCAGTCCGCGCTCAATCGCGACCAGCTGGCGTTCAACGAGGCGAGTGTCGGCAAGACCTGCGAAGTCCTCGTCGAACGCAAGGGCAAGCACCCCGGCCAGTGGCTCGGCAAGTCCCCCTGGCTCCAGAGCGTCTGGTTCGAAGGCGATGCGGCCATCGGAGATCTCGTGCAGGCGGAACTGGTCGAGGCGGGCCCGAACTCGCTCGCCGGCAAGTTGCGCGAGACTGTCGCAGCCTGATCAGCCTTCCGGGTCGTCCACCGGCTCGAGGTCGACGAATTCGGGCATTTCGGTGATTAGGACCTCACCCTTCGCGTCGGTCATCTCTGCGGGAGCGACCGTGGGATTTGACGGGTAGGCCTCTCCGTCGAACCTGAGCAATACGTTGCCCGAAGGCCCGCCGCCGCCGGACACCGCGACGGTAATGTCCCTCCAGCCATTCGTTGCGCTGTCCAACACCGTCACCGGTGTGCGCGATACGCTGATGTCGCCGACCTTGCGCCACATCGGCCCTGCAGGAGTGAGCACGAGCGTCGGGCATCCGCCCGTACCGCAGAAGTATGGTGCGGCGAGATAAACGATCGCCTCGTCGGCACCGTCACCATCGAGATCGCTCCACGCCAGCGCGTAGCGCATGGTTCCGGCCTCCGGATACTCCTGCAGCAGGAAGTGCCGGACGTCGTCTTCGCGAGTTGGGGCTGCCGCTTCGGTCGCTCCGGTTTCGGGAGCATCGGTCTCTTCTGCCTCGTCCGGTACGGTCCCGGAGGAACACCCTGCAAGGGTCATCAGCGTAGCGGCGGCGAGGGCAATACGAAGCATCTGCATTCTCCCGGTAACGCGAGTCGGTGCGGGAGTGTGATCGCAGCCCCGGTGCGTGACAAGCCGGTTACTTTCCACCGCCATGACACGGACCCCTTCTTGCGCGACGCGCGTTGAAGAGTAACCTTCCGACTCGCAACACATGCGAAAGGAGCAAATGGCTCGCAAACCCGCCAGCAGGCAGCATGACCAGGGAGGCACGGTCCTGACCAAGCCCCCGACCCCGCAGCGCGAAGTGCGCCGCGCCCAGATCGACCTCGAATTCGAGAACCAGAGCCTCCTCGGCGCGCTTTTCGGACAGTTCGATGCCAACCTCGTGCAGGTTGAAAACCGATTGGGCGTGTTCATTTCCGCCCGCGGCAATGCGATCCATATCGAAGGCCCCGAAGACAGCGTTGCCCGCGCGCGCGACGTCCTCAACGAAATGTACGACCGCCTCGCCATGGGGCAGGATCTCGATCAGGGCGCGATCGAATCGCTGATTGCCATGTCCAACGAACCGACGCTGGACGGCATCATGGACGGCAAGCCCGAAGGCCCGCCGATCATGATCCGCACGCGGCGCAAGACCATCGTGCCGCGCAGCGCCATGCAGGCGACCTACATGCGCAGCCTCGTGCGCGACGACATCATCTTCGCGCTGGGTCCGGCGGGTACGGGCAAGACCTATCTCGCGGTGGCGCAAGCCGTGGCGCAGCTGATCAACGGCAGCGTCCAGCGACTGATCCTTTCGCGCCCGGCCGTGGAAGCGGGCGAAAAGCTCGGCTTCCTGCCTGGCGACATGAAGGAGAAAGTCGATCCTTACCTGCGTCCGCTTTACGACGCGCTCTACGACTGCATGCCGCCCGAACAGGTCGAGCGGCGGCTGGCCAGCGGCGAGATCGAGATCGCGCCCATCGCCTTTATGCGCGGGCGTACTCTGGCGGACAGCTTCATTATCCTCGACGAGGCGCAAAACACCACGCGCGAGCAGATGAAGATGTTCCTCACCCGCTTCGGCCAGAACAGCCGCATGGTCGTGTGCGGCGACCCGCGGCAGGTCGACATCCCGGGTGGAGACGGCATGAGCGGCCTCGCCGATGCGGTCGGCAAGCTCGAAGGGGTAGAGGGATTCGGAACGATCCGCTTCACCGCTGCCGACGTCGTGCGCCACCCCATTGTGGGCCGCATCGTGGAGGCCTACGAAGGTCCTGCAGCCTAGGTGGACCTCGATATCGAAATCGATGGCTGGCCCGGCGCGCCGGATTGGGAGGATCTTGCGCACAAGGCCCACGCGGCAATCGCGAAGGTCGAGCCTGCGCTCGCGCACCCGCGCCTGACCACCAGCCTGCTGTTCACCGATGACGAGCAGGTCCACGAGCTCAACAAGGAGTGGCGCGGCAAGGACAAGCCGACCAACGTGCTTTCCTTCCCCATGCTTGAGCGCGAAGACCTTCTCGATCTGGGCGAGAGTGGGCCGCCCGAAATGCTCGGCGATATCGCGCTGGCCTTCGAGACTTGCGAGCGCGAGGCGGGCGAGAAGGGCGTCAGCCTTGCAGATCACACGACCCATCTCCTGATCCATGGATTCCTGCATCTGGCAGGCCATGACCATGTCGATTCCGACGAGCAGGCGGCGGCGATGGAGAAACTGGAAATCGAAGCGCTTGCATTGTTGGGTATTGCGGACCCATATGGGGACCGCGCTTAGCCTCATTTCGAGGCGCATTTGGAGTTTACGACCCGGCCCATGGCCAATACTTCACCCCCCGCCGGAGACGCGGAGAGTAGCAGCGGGCTCTGGCCCGCCATCAAGAAACTGTTCGACGCCGAAGGTGGCGAGCGTTCGCTGCGTGCCCAGCTCGAAGAAGCCATCGACGAACACGAGGGCGAGAACGGCACGGCAGACACCGAGGATACCGCCAAGGGCGATCTTTCCGGTGTCGAGCGCCAGATGCTCCGCAACCTTCTGCACTTCAGCGAACATGATGCAGACGATGTCGCCGTGCCGCGCGGCGAAATCATCGCCGTCGATGCAGGGGCGAGCTGGGACGAGGTCGTTGCTGCCTTCTCCGAACACGGCCACTCGCGCATGCCCGTCTATCGCGGACAGCTCGACGACGTGATCGGGATGATCCACATCAAGGACATCTTTCCCTTCCTTGCCGAGCGCAAGACGCCGCCCGCTGACTGGACGGTGCTGATGCGCCAACCGCTGTACGTGCCGCAGACTCGCAATGCGCTCGATGTGCTGGCCGATATGCGTGCGCAGCGGATGCACCTCGCTATCGTGCTCGACGAGTTTTCCGGCACCGACGGGATCATCACCATCGAAGATCTCGTCGAGGAAATCGTCGGCGAGATCGAGGACGAGCACGACGATGCGCCCGAAATCTGGATCGCTTCGATCGGTGAGGGAATGTGGGATTGCGATGCCCGCGCCGAACTCGACGACGTGGCAGAGAAGATCGACCCGCGCCTGGCCGAAGTGGAAGAGGCGGTCGACACGCTGGGCGGACTCGCCTTCGTCCTAGCAGAGCAGGTTCCGCCGGTGGGCAAGGTGCTCGAACACCCGAGCGGCTGGAAGATCGAGGTGACCGGCGGTGACGAAACGCATGTCACCCGACTGCGCCTACATGCACCCGAAGAATTGGAACCCGCCGACTGAACTTGTCAGTTGCACGAAATTGCACATTGGCGCTCGACAGCGGGGGTAATGGTGAATAGTCCGGTGGCATGGCCACACGCCGACTTCCTCCCCTGCGCGCACTCGAAGCCTTCGTTCGCACCGTGAGGCTTGGATCGGCGCGGGCCGCGGCAGACGAATTGGGCCTGAGTCCCTCGGCGCTGTCCAGGCGGATCGGGAATCTCGAGGAATTCGTCGGCAAGCGCCTCTTCACCCGCGCCCGCCAGGCGATGCAGCTGACCGACGACGGCCATGCATTCTACGAGGCGGTCAATCCGCAGCTGGAGGCGCTCGCGCGGGCGGTGGAAAGCCAGTCGGAGAACCTCTCGGTCCTGCGCCTGCACCTGGGCGTCCTTCCGCTATTCGGCAGCCAGCGGCTGTTCCCGCGCCTCGCCGAATTGCGTGCGCGCCATCCCCTGCTTCACATCGATATCGATACGGGACCTCATCTCGAGGACCGGGTCGGCGATGTGCTCGATGCCGCCATCATCCTCTCGCGAGGTCCCTCGCGCGGGCTCCATGCCGTGCGGCTCGATTATAATAAGGTCCACGCGATTTGCAGCCGCGATCTGGCCACCCGGCTGGGGGACAAACCCGAAGCCGACATGCTCGCGAAGCAGACCTTCCTCGTCCATAACGAGCTGTCCGAGAGTTTCACCGCATGGCGCGCCGAGATCGGCCTGCCTGACCTCGAACCGGCTGCGATCGACCATTTCGATTCCGGCCAGCTGATGCTGGAAGCGGCGGCGCAGGGTCTGGGCATTGCGATCATGCATGATGACCATATGCGTCGCGCTGCCGATAACCGGCTGGCGACGCTGTTTAACGTGACCGTCGAAAGCCCTTACAGCTACTGGTTCGTATGCAAGCCGACAGCGCTGGAGGAGCGTCCCGTTCGGCTCTTCCATGACTGGCTCGTAAAAGCGGGCCTTTAACTTTCCGGCAGCTTGGGCCGGTATCGCACCGCCTCGACCACATGCTGGTAATCGCGCAGCGGCTTGCCAAGATTTGCGACCAGCTGTTCCTCGATCTCCTCGCGCGCCTTGGCCGCAATTGCCTTGCGCCCGCGGTACTCCTCGGGGCTGAAGGGTTCAAGGTAGGTAATCCGCAGGCGAAACGTGCCGCGCCGGGCCATCACGCGCATGGCGTTGTGCAGGCCGCTTTCCTCCCCGATCCAGGCGATTTCCTCTGAATTCTCGCCATAGTCGAGTACGACCGGCTGGACCATCACGCCGGGCGGCGGCGGTTCAAGGACCGAGATCATCGACGACTTGAACGGTAGCAGCGAATGGCCGTCGGTCACCGTGCCTTCCGGAAAAACGGTGACGGACCAATTGTCCTGCAACGCCTCCTTGAGCGCGTTTATCTGTTCGGCGACGCCCATGCGGTTTTCGCGCTTCACGAAGACGGTGCGGTTGAGACCGCACAGCCAGCCGATCACGGGAACCTGACTGAGCTCCCACTTGGCGACGAAAGCCGTGCCGCTCGCGCCCGCCATCGCAAGGATGTCGATCCATGAAATATGATTGGCGATGAAGAAGACGTCGCGGTGCAGCGGTGTGCCTATTACCTTCACCCGTGCCCCGACCACGCGTGCGGTGTAGCGCAGGAACAGCATGGGGAAGGGCGAGCCATATGCGAAGATGCGGTAAGCATAATGCATCGGCACGAAGACGAGCAGCAGCAGGAGTATGCCAAGTGTGCGCAGGATGAAGCGCACCCAACCTGCAATCGTCAGCGGGACCTTCTCTCCCGCTGCCGCCGCCAGTCTTTTCGCGGAATAGCGGGCGAGCTTGCGCTCAGCTCTCGCGGTCGAGCCGGACGCCATAGAGTTCCATGCGGTGGTCGACGAGGCGGTAGCCGAGCTTCTCGGCAATCTGTTTCTGGAGGGCTTCGAGTTCGGGATCGACGAATTCGACGACCTTCCCGCTCTCCACGTCGATCAAATGGTCATGGTGCGCTTCGGGAGCCGCTTCGTAGCGGGCGCGTCCATCGCCGAAATCGTGACGGTCGAGAATACCCGCCTCTTCGAACAGGCGTACCGTGCGATATACCGTGGCGATCGAGATGCCGGGATCTATCTTGTTGGCGCGTTCATGCAGCATTTCGACATCGGGATGATCGTCGCTTTCCGACAGCACCTTCGCGATGACGCGGCGCTGTTCGGTGATGCGCAGGCCCTTGTCGGCGCAAAGCTGTTCGAGGTCGATACGCTGGTGCAATGTGTTGTCCCGGATGAGTAACGCCCCGCACCCTTATCGGGCCGGGGCGTGTATCTCAAGCCGTGGGAAGCCGGTTTATGCCGCCTTCTTCTTGCGGCCCCGCTTCTGGCCGGGTTTGCGGCCGAGGCCGATCTTCTTGGCAAGATCGCGACGGGTGTCTGCATAGTCGGGTGCGACCATCGGATAATCCGAGGGCAGTTCCCAGCGCGCGCGGTACTCGTCGGGCGTCATGTCGTGCTCGGTATTGAGGTGACGCTTTAGCATCTTCATCTTCTTGCCGCAGTCGAGACAGACGATGTGATCCTTCTTAACCGAAGCGCGTACGGAGACGGCCGGGTCTGGGCGTGCTTCTTCAGCGGCACTACCGCCGCCGAGGCCGGACAGGGCATTGTAAACGTTCGAAATCAGCGTCGGCACTTCGTCTACGGCAACGCTGTTATTGGAAACATGGGCAGCAACGATATCCGAGGTCAGCGTAATCAGCGTCTCGGTCATATCGATTTCGAATTCTTCCATTGAATAGACTCCACCTTTTTGAATTCGATATGCCCGGTAAAAACGGATGTCTACTCTAAGTTGTATATTTCCGCCACTTTGTCGCACGGCTACAACTTGCCGAGGTAATGAACGCTCTCAAACGCTGCGAGCGAAGGTCAGGGCGTCGATGGTAGCTCCCGTGACGGTGCGATAATAATCGGGGCGCTGGCCGATCTGTTCAAAGCCTGCGCGCCGGTACAGACGCTCTGCCGGATTGTTTGCCCGCATCTCGAGGAATACCTTCACCGCAGAGCGCTCGTTCGCGCTGGCGAAGAAACGGTCCAGCAAAAGGCGCCCCAACCCCTTGCCGCGATGATCCGGATGGACGGCTATAAGCAACAGTTCCACTTCATCGGCAGCCTGGCGGGCGAGCACGAAACCGGCGGCGGATTCTCCGTCTTTCGGACGTTCCCCGTCTCCTCCGGCGAGCAGAGTGTAAGTCGAGGGTAGGGCAAGCGAATCCTCGACCTGCCGGCGCGTCCACGCCTCGCGGTAATGGGGATCGAAGCTCGCCTCCATCACCGACATAAGCTTGTCGAGATCGCTAATCATGCCGGCAGTTTCGCGTCAGGTGCCCGCCCGTAGATTGGCGATAGGACATCGGTCAGCAAAGCGTCGGGTATCGAAAACACATGCCGGGCGTCGGCGATCAGGCTAAGTGAAGCGATGTCGTTGGCCGAAGCCTTCGCAAAATCCTCCGCCCTGTTTCCGGCAACCTTGTCGGTGGCGAGATAGTCAACCGCATCCTGCGGCGGCAGCGACACCAATTCGCTGCTCGGTTGCCCCGCATTGTCGAACGCCTGGACGAACCACTCGCCATGGCCGCCATTCATGCAGACAGCGACTTCGTCAGTTCCCTGCGACCGAGCCATCGCAGCGACAAGCGCTAGTGTCGGATAGCCGCGGACCCTGGCTCCCCATGCCAGACCGAGCGCGCGCGCAGCGGCAAGGCCGATCCGAACGCCGGTAAAGCTGCCGGGACCCAGCGAAACGCGGATTTCGTCTGCGCGGCCACGCCCAGGCAATTCGCCGATCATCGGCACAAGGCGTTCGGCATGGCCGCGGCCGATCGTTTCATGGCGGGCATCGACCAGCGCGCCGTCCTCGAACAGCGCGACCGAGCAGGCTTCTCCGGACGTCTCGATGGCAAGCAGGCGCATGGGCAGTGGCCCTGCCTCAAGCTGCGTCATGCATCAAGTCAGGCGATGGTGTTGAACTTGTCGAAATCGGGCCGCGGGCTGCGGTCGAAGATGGTGGTCTTGTCGCCATAGCCGATCGCGCAAACCCAGTCGGCGCGGTGGCGGGGGCTGTCGGCGAAGAAATGTCCGGTGATCTTGTCGAGGTCGACACCCGACATCGGCCCACAATCGAGCCCCAGCGCGCGCGCGGCGATCATCAGATAGGCACCCTGCAGCGCGGAGTTGCGCTTGGCGCCTTCCTTGCGGCCTTCTTCGTCGCCTTCGAACCAACTCTTGGCGTCGGTATGCGGAAATAACCAGGGCAGTTCTTCGTGGAAATCGATGTCGTAGCCGATGATTACCACGACCGGCGCGGTCTTGATCTTTTCCTTGTTACCCTCCGACGCGAACTCGGCGAGCTTGTCGCGCGCTTCCTGCGATTTGCACCACACGAAACGACCTGGCTGCATGTTTGCCGAAGTCGGACCCATCTTCAGCAATTCGTGGATCGCGTGGATCTGGTCGTCGCTCACTTCCTTGTCGTGCCAGCCATTATAGCTGCGCGCTTCGCGGAAAATCTGGTCGAGAGCTTCTGCCGACAGGTGGTTGTCGTGGAATTGCTTGGTCATCTGCGTTCCGGAAATTGTGGGGTGATCAGGCTTCGCGGACTTCAACGACTTCCGGCACGTAATGTTTCAGCAGGCCTTCGATGCCGTGCTTGAGTGTGGCGGAGGAGGAGGGGCAACCCGCACAGGCACCCTGCATTTGGAGATAGACGACGCCGTCCTTGTAGCCGCGGTACTGGATGTCGCCGCCGTCACCGGCGACGGCCGGACGGACGCGGGTTTCGATCAGTTCGTTGATCTGCGCGACGATGTCGGCGTCTGCCTCGTTTTCCTCGACGAGGAGATCGCTTTCTCCAGGCACCGATATGCCCCCGGCAGTTCCCGGTGCGAAAAGCGGGGCTTCGGAAACGAAGTGGTCGAGAAGGATCGAAAGCACCTGCGGCTTGAGATCGCTCCAGCTGACGCCCGGTGCCGCCGTAACCGTGATGAAGTCGCTGCCATAGAAGACATTGGTTGCGTCGCCGGTGTCGAAAATTGCCTGCGCGAGGGGGCTCGCCTCGGCTGCCTCGGGGGATGCGAATTCACGCGTGCCCTGGCCCATAACCGGCTTGCCGGGCAGGAACTTGAGGCTGGCGGGGTTGGGCGTGGTTTCGGTTTCGATGAACATGGGCCGCGATGTAGGAGGCGTGGGGGAAAGTCACAAGGCAGGAAAGTCTTCGCCCCATTCACTGGCGCTTCACACCGCCCCCTCCTATATGCCGCGCCATGACTTCCCGCACGCGCGCCGCACGGCGTCTCGCACTTCTTCTTCCCATCCTGCTGCTTGCACCGCAGACGCTTCCCGCACAGGAGGTCGAACGGCCAGCCTCTCTCCAGGCCGCAGGCGAAACGCCGTGGATCTACGAGAACAGCGACGTCCCGCGCGACGAGGAATGGCTTTTCGGAAAGCTCGACAATGGGATTCGCTATGGCGTGCGCGAGAATGGTGTGCCGCCGGGTCAGGTTTCGATCCGCGTGCGCATCGATGCGGGCTCGCTGTACGAGAACGACGATGAACTGGGTTACGCGCACCTGCTGGAGCACCTGCTGTTCCGCGAGAGCAAGTACCTTGGCGTGGCCGAGGCCATACCGACCTGGCAGCGTCTGGGTGCGACATTCGGTAGCGATACCAACGCAGAGACCAGCCCGACGCACACGGTCTACAAGCTCGACCTTCCCGACGTAAATCCGGCCAAGTTCGAAGAAAGCATGCGGCTGCTTTCGGGCATGGTGCGTGAGCCAGTCCTGTCCGACGCCAACGTCCGCGCCGAAGTGCCTATCGTGCTTGCCGAAAAGCGCGAGCGGGGCGGTGTCGGCGAACGTGTCAGCGAGAAGACCATGCAGACGCTGTTTGCTGGTCAGCGTCTTGCCGAGCGTATCACCATCGGCACCGAAGACAGCCTGAGGGCGGCCAATGGACGGTCCGTGAGCGCGTTTTACGACCGCTGGTATCGTCCCGAGAACACGGTGATCTCCGTTGTCGGCGACCTCGACCCGATGCTCTTTGCAGCCATGCTGGAGAAGTATTTCGGCGACTGGCAAGTGAGCGGTTCTGTCACGCCTGCGCCGGAATTTGGGGACCCGGTGGCACCTGCGGGGGCCAAGCCGTCGAACCCGGTCGGCGAAGTGGCGGTCATGGTGGAGCCGACGTTGCCCCGTGCCTTCACATACGGATATTTCCGTCCTTGGCGGCAGGTCGACGACACGATCGTCTATAACGAAGGTCGCCTGCGCGAATCCCTGGCTCTTGCCCTTATCAATCGCCGTCTCGAGGCCCGCGCGCGGGCAGGCGGCAGCTATCTTTACGCGCAGGCGAGCGAGGCCAAGATCAGCCGCTCTACCCACGCGACGCTGATCCAGTTCGCGCCGCTCAGCGAGGATTGGAAAGCTGCACTGGCCGATGTGCGCGCAGTCATCGCCGACGCTCTGGCACACCCGCCCACGCAGGAGGAAATGGACCGCGAACTGGCGGAAATGGAAGTGGGCTTTGCCAATATGGTCGAGCAGCGCTCGGTGCTGGCAGGTTCGAATTATGCCGACGATCTGGTCAATGCGGTCGATATCCGCGAGGCTATCGCTGCACCCGAGACATTCCTGATGGTTTTCAATTCGATGAAGGCCAAGGCGACGCCGGAGGCCATGCTCGCCGATACGCGAAAGCTGTTTTCCGGCTCGGTCATCCGCGCAACCTATGTCACTCCGGAAACCTCCGACGCGACCGAGGCCGAGGTAAAAACCGCCCTGCTTGAAAACGTGGATGCAGCGACCAACGCACGCCTGGCTGCGCAGACTATCGATTTCGCGGATTTGCCGGCGATCGGCACGCCGGGCGAAGTCATCGCCCGCGTACCGCACGGCATTGGCGAGGTGGAACGAGTAGAGTTCGCCAATGGCGTCAAGGCGCTGCTCATGGCGAACACGCACGAGCCGGGCCGTGTCGCCGTGAAGGTCCGTTTCGGTGCCGGCCTGCGCGCATTTGCGCCCGAAGACGCGCCCTATATCGATTTGGGGCAAGCCGCGCTCATCCAGTCGGGCCTTGGCGACCTTGGCCAGGAAGAACTCGACCGGATTTCGACCGGTCGCAAGATGGGTTTCGACTTCGACATCGAGGAAGGCACCTTCTCCTTCAGCGCGATGACGCGCCGACAGGACCTCGCCGACCAGCTATACCTGTTTGCGGCCAAGCTGGGCATGCCGCGCTGGGATCCCAATCCGCTGGCGCGCGCCAAGGCGGCTTCGCGGCTCGCATACCAGAGCTATGCGTCCAGCCCCGGAGGAGTGCTGAATCGCGACCTCGAATATTACATTTACGACGAGAACCCGATCTTCCGCACCTCGACGCCCGAAGTGCTGGCAGCCACAACCGACGAGGGGTTCCGCAAGGTTTGGGATCCGATCCTCGAGCAGGGACCTGTCGAAGTGCTGATTTTCGGAGATTTCGACAGCGAAGAGGCGGTCGAGACGCTTTCGCGCACTTTCGGCGCATTGCCCGATCGCAAGCCTATCCCGGCTGCCGTGACCGAGCGCCGGATCGAGCTCGCGCCTGCCGGCGAGACGGTCGTGCGTTATCACAAGGGCGAGGCGAACCAGGCCGCAGCGGTAATCGCATGGCCTGCAGGCGGCGGCATGGGCGACATCCGCAAGTCGCGCCAGCTCACCATCCTCACCGAAGTGTTCAGCAATCGCCTGATGGATGCGATGCGCGAGCGCGCGGGGGCGAGCTATTCCCCCTCGGTACGTCTCGACTGGCCCGCAGATGTCGACAGCGGCGGTTCCGTGATGGGCTTCGCCCAATTGCAGCCCAAGGACGTGCCGGTCTTCTATGCGGAAGCCGACCGGATTGCCCGAGAGCTTAGCGAAACGCCGCCCGCGCCCGAGGAACTGGCCCGCGCAACCGAGCCGCTGCGCAACTATTACGAGCGCATTTCTAGCGGGAATTACTTCTACCTGCTCGAACTCGAAGGTTCGACTGCCGACCCGCGCCGTATGCGGGCGCTCCGCGGCCTACTGAACGATTTCTCGCAGACGACTCCCGAAGCGATGCTGGTACTAGCGCGGGAATATCTGGGCACCTCGGGCTGGCGAATGGCCATCATTCCCGAAGGTCAGACACTGGCAACTACGGTCCCAGCGGCACGGGCGCAGAGCGGCCGCTGAGCCGATCACCGCAATCGCACTTTTGCGTGGGTGAAGTTTATGCTGCTTGCGCTAAGATAGCGGCTCGGCTTGGTTTCGGGCCGGATTGAACACGAATTGGACAAATGATGGCACGCGAATGGGCACCCGATAGCTGGCAAGGTTTCGAAGCGAAGCACTTGCCGCGCTATGAAAGCGAGGAGGCCTTGGCCGAGGCGACCGGCGCGCTCGCGAGCCATCCGCCGCTTGTCTTCGCCGGCGAGGCCCGTGCGCTCAAGGCTGATCTAGCGGAAGTGGCCGCGGGTAACGCCTTCCTGCTGCAGGGCGGCGATTGCGCCGAAAGCTTCGCCGAATTCCACCCGAACAACATCCGCGACACTTTCCGCGTGCTGCTCCAGATGGCGGTCGTGATGACCTTCGCCAGCAAGAAGCCGGTGGTGAAGGTGGGGCGCATGGCAGGCCAGTTCGCCAAGCCGCGCAGTTCGGACACCGAAACGCAGGGCGATGTGACGCTGCCGAGCTATTTCGGCGACAACGTCAACGGCATCGAATTCGACGCTGCTGCCCGCCACAACGACCCGCAGCGCATGGTCCGCGCCTATTTCCAGGCATCGGCCACGCTGAACCTGCTGCGCGCGTTCGCAGGCGGCGGCTATGCGAACCTGCGACAGGTCCACCAGTGGACGCTCGATTTCATGGGGCGCAGCCCCTGGGCAGACAAATTCGCCGAGACTGCAGACCGCATCGGCGAAGCGCTCGATTTCATGGAAGCCTGCGGAATCGACCCCGCGACCGTGCCGCAATTGCAGGGCACGAGCTTCTACACCAGCCACGAGGCGCTCCTCCTGCCTTACGAGCAGGCGCTCACCCGCCGCGACAGCCTGACGGGCGACTGGTATGACACCAGCGCGCATATGGTCTGGATTGGCGACCGTACCCGTTTCGAAGGCAGCGCGCATGTCGAATTCGCGCGCGGCATCGGCAACCCGCTGGGCATGAAATGCGGACCGAGCCTCGAGACAGATGCTATGCTCAAGCTGCTCGACACGCTCAATCCTGCGCGCGAGCCCGGGCGCATCACGCTGATCAGCCGCTTCGGTCACGACAAGGTGGAAGAAGGCTTGCCCCGTCTCGTCCGCGCCGTGAAGGCGGAAGGCCATCCGGTCGTTTGGAGCTGCGACCCGATGCACGGCAATGTCGTCAAGTCGGAGAGCGGCTACAAGACCCGCCCCTTCGATCGCATCCTGACCGAGGTGAAGGGCTTCTTCGCGGTCCACCGCGCGGAGGGTACGCATCCCGGCGGCATCCATGTCGAGATGACCGGGCAGGACGTTACCGAGTGCGTCGGCGGCGCCGTGGCGATCACCGACGAGGCGCTCAAGGACCGCTACCACACGCATTGCGACCCGCGCCTCAACGCCGCGCAATCGCTCGAATTGGCCTTCCTCATCGCCGAAACGCTCAATGCCGAGCATGCCCAGCAGCAGGCCGACGCCGCCTGATCCGGTGTGGCTAGGTAAAGCCGCCTAGGCCAATCGCGACGCTTTGTTACGGCACGATGCGCCATTCCTGCTCTCGAGCAGGAGGGCCCATTGCCTTACGTCGAATTGCCATCGTTGCGATCCCTGTCGCTGGCCGCATGGCCTCTGGCTGCGCTGCTGGCGGTGATGGCATTTTTCAGCCCCGGTCCCGTAGCAAGTGCCCTCCTGCTCATCCTTGCCTTTGTGGTTCTTGCCGCAAGCTGTTTGCGAAATCGCCATCAAACGAGGCAGCTCCTAAAGGACGCACAGGCACTAGCGCAGAATGTAGACTTGCTCGAGACTGCCGAAGGGCTGGCAGGCTTCGGGCGCTGGTGCATCGAAATCGAACCACGCCGCCATCTCTGGTCGGAAGAGATGTGCCATCTCGCGGGGCTCCCCGCGGGGACGGCGCCTCGCGAGGATATCCTCGAACGCATCATGCCCGAAGGGCTCGAACAGATCGAAACGGTCATCTGCGCTCACGAGAGGGATATCGAGGCCTTCGCCATCGAATTCGAAGTGAATCATCGCGACGGCAAGACAAGCATCCTGCGTGCGCGGGCCCGTAATGTGTTCGCGCCCGACGGCACGCGCGAGCAGGTATTCATGGTGGTTCGCGATGTGACGACGGATTACGCGCTCCAGCGCGACCGTGACGAAGCCATCGAACGGGCGAACCAGGCTCGGCGTGAAGCGGACACCGACGCGCTTTCGGGCCTTGCGAACCGCCGCTTCGTCATGGCCGAACTCGACCGCGCGGTCGTCAACGCTCGCAGCGATGGCGAGCCGCTTTCGGTCGTTGTTTTCGATATCGACCACTTCAAGCAGGTCAACGACCGTCACGGTCATCCGGTGGGAGACAAGGTCATCGCGATGGTCGCAGAGATTGCCGGGCGGCAGGCAAGGGAACTCGACACGGTAGGGCGTATAGGCGGCGAGGAATTCATGTGGCTGATGCCCGGCTGCGATAGCGAGGCCGCCTTGTGCGCTGCGGAGCGCCTGCGCTGGGCGGTTGAAGCAGGAACCCACAGTGCACCGATCCCTTCGGTCACCATCAGCGTCGGCCATGCCGAAATCGCCGACGCCGACGCCGCGCTGACCCTGTTCGCGCGTGCAGATGAGGCGCTTTACGAAGCCAAGCGCGGCGGCCGCAATCGCGTCGCACAGGCAGCCTGATTACCGCTAACATTTGATAGGATTGGCAGTTTTTGGTGAACGGCCTTTAAACCGTCACCCGAATGCGCCATGTTCTGCCGTGGTTGTCCAAGGTTTGGCAGCCGCAAGGGGAGAGGGCGGCCATGCCCGGCGCACAGGTTAGGCAATTCGTCGATGCAGGCGATCTCGCGGAAAAATTCGCGAGCGTGCGTGCCTTGACCGAGGCGCTGGTCGAGCCTTTGTCAGAGGCCGACGCCACGCTCCAGTCGATGGAAGATGCCTCGCCTGCGAAATGGCACCTGGCGCATGTGACGTGGTTCTGGGAAACCTTCCTGCTGCGCGATCACCTCGATGGCTATCGGCTCCATGACGACAGCTGGCCCTATATCTTCAATTCCTATTACGAGGCGGAAGGCGATCGGATTGCGCGCTTTTCGCGCGGCATGCTTTCGCGTCCGACCCTGACTGAAATCCTCGAGTGGCGCGCGCATGTCGACGAAGCGATGCAGCCGCTGCTCGGGCGCGAGGAGTTGCGCCCGCTGGTCGAGCTTGGTTTCGCACATGAGCAGCAGCATCAGGAACTGCTACTGACCGATATCAAGCACGCGCTGTTCCAGAACCCGTTGGGTCCGGCCATGTGGGAAGAGGGCTCACCCTCATCTGCGAGGCAGGACACCGCATGGCACACGCACCCCGGCGGGGTGGCACGCATCGGGCATCAGTCCGATGGTTTCGCCTTCGACAACGAGGGGCCTGCGCACCGCGTCCTGCTCGAACCTTTCGCACTTTCGTCTCGGTTGGTGACCAATGGCGAGTGGGCCGACTTTATCGCCGACGGAGGCTATGAGGAAGCGCGTTTATGGCTCTCCGATGGCTGGGCATGGCTGCGGGAAAACGATGTCCGTGCGCCTGCCTATTGGGAGGAAGGCCGCCACTTTACCCATTCGGGCTGGCAGGAACGCGAGCCACACGCGCCCGTCACCCACATCTCCTATTACGAGGCCGATGCCTTCGCCACATGGGCGGGCAAGCGCCTCCCGACCGAGTTCGAATGGGAGGCCATTGCGCGCGGACAGGAAGGCGAGGACGCTGCGCATGATCCGGCTGGCGGCAACCAGCTGGACCGGGCCGCCCCGCCGCTCCCCCGAGGCAGTGACGGCCTGTTCGGCGATTGCTGGCAATTCACCCGCTCGGCCTACCTTCCCTATCCGCGTTTCGAACCTGCCGAAGGGGCAGTCGGCGAATACAATGGCAAGTTCATGAGCGGCCAGTTCGTACTGAAGGGCGCAAGCTGCGCCACCGCGCGCGGTCACTCGCGTGCGAGCTACCGCAATTTCTTCTATCCTCACCAGCGCTGGCAGTTCACCGGGCTGAGACTCGCGAAAGACCTATGAAAAACGAAAATGGACTGAAGCTCGTCGACAAGGACGAGGACGGCGTCGACCGCGCATTCCGCGAGGATGTGCTCGCAGGCCTGCGCCAGCGACAGAAGGCGATCCCCGCGCGCTGGCTCTATGACGATGCCGGATCGCAGCTGTTCGAGGACATTACCGATCTCGAGGAATATTATCCGACCCGCGCGGAAACCGAGATACTCGAAGCGCGCGGCGAGGAATTCGCCGAGCTGATCGGCGCAGACCGCGCGGTCGTCGAATTCGGCTCCGGAAGTTCGGTCAAGACCCCGCTCCTGCTGCGCGCGATCGATCCGGCAGCTTACGTCCCGCTCGATATTTCCGGCGATTTTCTGCGGGCATCGGCATCTGCGCTGGCGAAGAAATTTCCGGACATCGAAGTGCATCCGGTCGAAGCCGACTTCATGCGCGAAGTGCGCCTGCCCGATGAAGTTTCAAGCCTCAAGAAGCTCGGATTCTTCCCTGGATCGACGATCGGCAACATGGTCCCGCGTACGGCAGTCGACCTGCTGCGCTCGATGCGCGTGACCCTTGGGGCGGAGAACGGCGAGACGCCGCTGCTGCTCATCGGGATGGACCTGGTAAAAGACAGGCAGGTTCTCGAAGCGGCTTATGACGACGCACGGGGAGTTACCGCCGAATTCAATCGCAACCTTGCTCGCCGGATCAACCGCGAACTTGGCGGCGACATTCCGGTCGACGATCTTCGCCACCAGGCCCGCTGGAACGACGAATTTGCGCGTATCGAGATGCATCTCGAGGCGATCCGTGACATCGCCTTCACGGTAGCCGGATGCGGGTTCTCGATGCAGCAAGGCGAGACGATCCACACCGAAAACAGCCACAAGTTCACCCGCCGCAGCGCCAATACGCTGCTTTCCGCCGGCGGCTGGACCCCTCGCGCGCGATGGACCGACAGCGAAGACCGCTTCTCGCTCATCCTCGCAGAAGCAACCGAAAAGCGCGACGCACCCTAGTACATCGACAGTTAGAGCCGGCGTTCCTATATCGTCTGTATGGAAGCCAGCAGCGTGCTCGATATCCTTGCCGAAACGATCCGCGCGATCCCGCGCTCCGGATTGCTGATCGGCACGATCGTGGCGCTGTTGCTCGGCTGGATCGGGGCGGTCATGCTGAGAAAACGCGTTGCCGGGGGGCGGTTGGTGCGTACGCTCAGCACGGTTGCTCTGGTTGGTATTCTCCTGACGGTATTCCTCCAGATCGCGCGGTTCGACCCCCGGCTCGATGCGGTGACCGAGATCGGCCTGCCCGAACAGACGATCGTGGGCGGCGAGACGGTTATCCCCCTCGCGGCAGACGGCCATTATTGGCTGGTGGCCGAGGTCAACGGCGTGCCCACCCGTTTCCTTGTCGATACCGGCGCCACGCTGACAGCCTTTTCCGCACAGTCCGCCGAGGCGGCTGGGCTTAAGCCGCGCACCGGCGGTTTTCCGGTAATGCTCAATACAGCCAATGGCACCGTCCGTGCAGAACTGACGACTGTCGGCAGCTTGCGGTTCGGCAATATCGAAGCGGAAGGCATCGATGCTGTGATCGCGCCCAATCTTGGCCGGACCAATGTGCTCGGCATGAATTTTCTCTCCCGCCTAGAAGGTTGGCGGGTCAAGAATGGCGATCTCATCCTGGAACCAAGAAGCTGAGCATTTGACGGCGGCTGCCAAGCCGCTAAGGCCGCCTGTGATGGCAAGCCGCTCTCCGCTCCCATCTCCGCCCGATCTGGCCGACCTGCTTTCCGTGGGGCCGGTCGCCTTGTTCCTCGATTTCGACGGCACGCTGGTCGGCATTGCGCCGCGACCTGGCGATATCGACGTGCCCGATGGATTGGCAGACAGGCTCCACGATCTGCGCGACCGCCTGCTGGGACGGCTGGCGCTGGTGAGCGGCAGGGCGCTCGATGATCTCGAAATCCACCTTGGCGCGGTGTCGATCGCGAAGGCCGGATCGCACGGGGCCTCCCGTTTTCTCGCCGATGGCTCGCGTCTGGGGGCGGCGCCAAGCGGTCTTCCCGAGGCCGCGGTGGAGGAATTGCGCGACTTCGCTAACCAACACGATCTCTATTACGAAACGAAAAGCCACGGCGGCGCGCTTCATTTTCGCGGGGAGCCGGAGAAGGAACAGGCCACCCTCGCTTTCGCCCGGCAGGTGGCGGATCGTCACGATCTCGATGTCACAAGCGGGAAAAGCGTGGCCGAACTCGTCCGTCCTGGTGCGAACAAGGGGGCGGCCCTGAAGGCTTTCATGGCAGTCGAACCCTTCATCGGCAGCACGCCAGTATTCATAGGTGACGATGTCACCGACGAGCACGGAATGGCCGCTGCAATCGAATTCGCAGGCTTCGGCATTGCAGTCGGGGAACGCGCAAGCGAGGCTGCGCGCTATCATTTGCAAGACGTAGAAGCGGTGCACAATTGGTTGAACCTTTGAAACAGCCCAATCTTGAACTCTCGCCCATCGGCAATTGCCAAGTCAGCGCCCTGGTCGACACGGAAGGGGGCTTCGTCTGGGGATGCGTTCCAAGGGTCGATGGCGATCCGGTTTTCTGTTCGCTCCTGAACGGGAAAAATCGCGACGAGGGGGTCTGGCGGTTCGAACTGGAAGGGCAGGTCTCGTCGAACCAGCACTATATTCGCAACACGCCGATTCTGGTGACGCGGCTCGAAGCGGAGGATGGCAGCGCGCTCGACGTCTACGATTTCGCGCCGCGGTTCGAACGGTCGGGGCGGATGTACCGGCCGGTTGCCTTTATCCGGATCGTGAGACCGGTGGCGGGCGCGCCCCGTTTGCGGGTCCGGCTCGCGCCGATGAAGAATTACGGCGAGGAGCTCGCCAGGACGACCAACGGCACCAACCACATCCGCTATCTCGTCGGCGAGCAGGGGCTGCGGCTCTCCACCGATGCGCCGGTCGGCTATATCCTCGAAGGCCGTTCCTACCGGGTCGAAAGCGACCAGCACTTCTTCCTCGGACCCGACGAGCCTTTCGTCGGCAATATCCGTAGCCAGCTGCGCCGGATGGAAGCCAACACCAAGAAATACTGGCAGCACTGGGTGCGGGGCCTGCACATCCCGCTCGAATGGCAGGAAGAGGTCATCCGCGCCGCCATCGCATTGAAGCTCTGCCAGCACGAGGAAACCGGCGCGATCGTTGCCGCACTGACCACCTCCATCCCCGAAGCGCCCGGCAGCGAGCGCAACTGGGACTATCGTTACTGCTGGATCCGCGACAGCTATTACACGGTTCAGGCGCTCAACCGGCTCGGCGCGCTCGACGTGCTCGAGAAATACCTCGCCTACCTGCGCAATATCATCGACCTTGCGCGCGAAGGGCAGATCCAGCCGCTCTATTCGGTGATGGGCGACTCCGAATTGCACGAGGGGCAGGCCGAACATCTCGCCGGCTATCGTGGCAACGGGCCGGTCAGGATCGGCAATGCCGCCTACAAGCAGGTCCAGTACGATTGCTACGGCCAGATCGTGATGCCGACCGCGCAGGCGTTTTTCGACACGCGCCTGCTGCGCATGGCGGACGAGCGCGATTTCGCGAACCTCGAGGAGGTCGGCGAGGCGGCCTGGGCCAAGCACGACAAACCCGATGCCGGCCTGTGGGAATTCCGCACGCGGCAGGAGGTCCACACCTATTCGGCCGTCATGTGCTGGGCGGCCTGCGACCGGCTGGCCAATGTCGCCGGCACTCTGGGCAAGGGCGACCGCGTCACCTTCTGGAAGGACCGCGCCGATGCGATCCGCGCCAAGATCGAGGACAATGCCTGGGCCGAGGACGGCGAGCATTACAAGGCCAGCTTTGAAAGCGACTATCTCGATGCCAGCCTGCTCCAGATGGTCGAGTTGCGCTACCTCAAGCCCGATGACGAACGATTCCTGAAAACCTTCGCCGCAGTCGAGCGCGACCTGCGCCGCGGCGACCACATGCTCCGCTACGCCGCCGAGGACGATTTCGGCGCGCCCGAGACAGCCTTCAACGTCTGTACCTTCTGGCTGATCGAGGCCCTGCACCTAACCGGGCGCAGCGAGGAAGCGCGCGAATTGTTCTGCTCGATGCTCAGCCACACCACCCGATCGGGCATGCTCAGCGAAGACCTCGACTACGAAACCGGCGAGCTGTGGGGGAACTTCCCCCAGACCTATTCGCTGGTAGGTATCATCAACTCTGCAGGTCATCTTTCGAAAAGCTGGAGCGAGGTGCGTTGAGCGCCGACGCCCGCCTTGTCGTGATATCCAACCGTGTCGCGGTGCCCAAGGCGCGCGGAGCGGCGGGAGCGCAGGGCGGTCTGGCGGGCGCGCTGCACTCGGCACTGAAGAGCCGCAAGGGATTGTGGTTCGGCTGGTCGGGCGAGGAAAGCGGCAGCGGCCGCACGGGCAATATCAACACGCAGACCGCCGATGGCGTCACCACCGCCACCATCGATCTGTCAGAGCGCGACATCGAGGAATATTACAACGGCTATGCGAATTCGACGCTTTGGCCGCTGTTCCACTATCGCCTCGACCTTGCGAAATACGAGCGCGAGACGGGCAAGGGCTACGAGCGCGTAAACGAGCGCTTCGCCGAGCTGGTCACGCCGCTTTTGAAAGACGACGATATCGTCTGGGTGCACGACTATCACCTGATTCCGCTGGGCGAGAGGCTGAAATCGCGCGGGTGCAAGAACCGGATCGGATTCTTCCTTCACATCCCCTGGCCGGCGACCCGGCTGTTCGTGTCGTTGCCCTATCACGAGCGGCTGGTGCGCACGATGCTGCATTACGACCTCGTCGGGTTCCAGACGAAGGAATGGCTCGACAGCTTCCTCCACTATTGCCGCACCGAACTGGGGGCAGAGGTGGACGAGGAAAGCGGCGAGGTGACGCTCGATGGCCGCACCACCATGGCGCGCGCCTATCCCATCGGGATCGACTGGGACCATTTCAGCGGGCTGGGCCAGAGCAAGGCTTCATGGCAGGCCGAACAACGCCTGAAGGACTCGACGCGCGGCCGTGCGGCCATGATCGGCGTCGACCGTCTGGACTATTCGAAGGGCTTGCCTGAACGCCTCGACGGAATTTCCCGCTTCTTCGACAAATATCCTGAGCGCACCCGCGATCTCGTCTTCGTGCAGATCGCCCCGCCGAGCCGCGAGGATGTGGACAGCTACCAGGCGATCCGCAACACGCTCGAACAGAAGGCAGGACAGATCAATGGTGCGCGCAGCGAAGTCGACCTCGTGCCCGTGCGCTACGTCAATCGCGGTTACCAGCACGAGGAGCTGTACGGTTTCTTCCGCGCTTCGAAAATCGGGCTGGTCACGCCTCTACGTGACGGGATGAACCTCGTGGCGAAGGAATATATCGCGGCGCAGGATCCCGAGGATCCGGGCGTGCTGATTTTGTCGCGCTTTGCCGGGGCAGCCGCGCAACTGGAGGATGCCGTGCTGGTCAATCCGCACAGCCCGGACGATCTCGCCCATGCAATCCGCACCGCGCTCGACATGCCGCTGGAAGAGCGCAAGAGCCGCTACGAGAAGCTCATCGGAACGGTCCGCGACGATAATGTGCAGGACTGGACCGAGAATTTCCTCAACGATCTGGACCGCGTTCCGGCCTGAGAATCAGGAAACCGCACGCTTGGCGGGCGCGTCGCGCCAGCGCCCTGTCGCCTGCTCGAGGTGATCCATCAGGCTGAGATGCTGCGGACGCTTCGAGCGTACATCCAGCACTTCGGCTACTTCGCGCAGCAGGGTTTCGGCCTGGAAGGGTTTGCGCAAATAGGCCTGCGCACCATTGTGGAAGGCGGCGTTTTCGTCTGCCGATCCGGTGATCCCCGTGAACATGATGACGGGCAGGTCGTAGTTTTCCGCAGAACTGCGGATCGAGCGCAGGACCTGCGCGCCGGTCAGCCCCGGCATGTCCTGGTCGAGCAGCAGCAGGTCGGGGCGGCGCCAGCGCAGCAGATCGAGAGCCTTCTCTCCATCGCCGACCCAGCCGCATACATGGCCTGCATCCATCAGCACTTCGCTAGCGAGCTGCGCGACGATTTCGTCGTCATCGACAATCAGGATATGCGACATGGGATGCTCCGCTTGTTTGGGCCGGTAACGATGTAGCTGGAAGGGTGAGAAAACGCGGTTTCGCGCGCAATAAGGGGTATCCACTAGTCGGCCGTGCTGCCACGCTGCCAAGCGATGATTCGCGCCCCTTTCCTCGACACCGACGGCATTCACAACTTCCGCGATTATGGCGGCTGGGTCACCACCGGGGGAGGCCGTGTGAAGACCGGTCTCTTGTGGCGCTCTGGCCAGCATATCGGGGCGAGCGAGGCCGATCTGGAGGCTGTCGATGCGCTGGGCATCAGGACCGTCATCGACTTGCGCGGGCAGTCCGAACGCGATCGCAATCCGTGCAAGCGTTCGCAGGGCTTCGACGGGGAGGTGTTCTTCTACGACGGGGAAACCAGTTCCAGCCCGCCGCACATGGACGTGGACGAGGACACTACGACCGAGGAGTTCGCCCGCCAGCGGATGTTGGGCGTCTACACCCGCATGCCGCGCAATGTCGCGATGATCTCCATGTTCGCGCAATATTTCCGCCTGCTGGCGGAGCGCGACGGGCCGAGCCTCGTCCATTGCTTTGCGGGCAAGGACCGCACCGGTATCGCGGCCATGCTCATGTTGCATGTGCTGGGAGTTTCGCGCGATGACCAGATGGCCGAATTCCTGCGCACCAATGATGCGCCAACGCTTCAAGTGCTGGCGGCACAGTCGGTCCCGGGGATCGAGGAACGGCTAGGGCGCAAGCTCGACGAGGGCGCGATCAAGGCGCTGCTCGAAGTGCGTGAGGACTACCTCCACACCTTCTGGAGCGTGGTCGAGGAGGAGCATGGCACGCTAGATAGCTATATCGAGCGCACATTAGGTGTGGACGAGCTGTTGAAGGAACAGCTTCGCACCCGCTTCCTGGCGTGACTTGTCGCGGGGCAATCCCCATATAGCGCCTTCACGCTTTTCCCAGACGAATACGAGATACCAAAATGGCTACCCATCGCACCAAGATGCTCATCATCGGCTCCGGCCCCGCGGGCTATTCCGCCGCAATCTACGGCGCGCGCGCGATGATGGAGCCGATCGTGGTGCAGGGCCTCCAGCCCGGCGGCCAGCTGACCATCACCACCGATGTCGAAAACTATCCCGGCTTCGCCGACGTCATCCAGGGTCCCTGGCTGATGGAGCAGATGCAGAAGCAGGCGGAACATGTCGGCACGCGGATGATGTGGGACACGATCGTCGACGTCGATATCGCGGGCGGTTCGCCCTTCACCGCCAAGGGCGACAGCGGCGATGAATATGTCGCCGACGTGCTGGTGATCGCCACCGGCGCGCAGGCCAAGTGGCTCGGCGTGCCGGGCGAAATGGAGCTGGGCGGCAAGGGCGTCTCGGCCTGCGCGACCTGCGACGGCTTCTTCTATCGCGGCAAGAAGGTCGCGGTGATCGGCGGCGGCAATACCGCGGTCGAGGAGGCGCTTTACCTCACCAACCATTCGGACGACGTCACCCTGATCCACCGCCGCGACGAACTGCGCGCGGAGAAGATTTTGCAGGAGCGTTTGCTCAACCACCCGAAGATATCCGTGCTGTGGAACAAGACTGTCGAAAGCTTCGAAGCGGGCGATAGCGGTGCGCTTGGCCATCTCAACCTCAAGGACACGGTGACCGGCGAGACCTCGCAATTCGAAACGCAGGGCGCCTTCGTCGCTATCGGCCATGCTCCTTCGACCGAGCTCTTCAAGGGCAAGCTGCCCATGGACGAAGGGGGCTACCTGCTCACCGAAGCTGGCTCACCCAAGACCGACGTGCCGGGCGTCTTCGCAGCTGGCGACGTGACCGACCATGTCTACCGCCAGGCTGTCACAGCTGCCGGAATGGGCTGCATGGCCGCGCTCGATGCGGAGCGTTTCCTCGCCAATCTCGAGATCGACGCGGACGGCCATGTTCACGAGGCCGAGGCGGCGGAGTGACGCCTAGTTGAGAACCGTCTCGAGCGGTATTCCGAGCATGAATACCACCATGAAGGCGTGGTAGATCATCACGATCAGCACCAGGCTCGACAGAGCGAAGAGCACGAAGCGCGCCATCACTGAGTTGGCTGTCGCCTGCACGAGCGAATGCGCGATCCTGAGGCCCACATAAATCCACGCAAGGAAAGCGTGTCCCGAATCGCCATGGCCGGAGACAGCCAGCACCAGTGCGACGGCATAGAAAACGGTCGGCTGTTCGTGCAGGTGGTTGTAATTGTGTGCTTTCCACTGGACTTCGGCTGGCAGCCGTTCGTCCAGGACGCCGGTCTGGCGCGCATCGTTCGGCTCTATCCCGGCCTTCGACATGGCCGGGATGCGGGTTGCATACATCCACAGCCACATGATCATGGTCCACACCAGCAGTGCGACGACGGGCTGGAGAATATCGGCGTTGATCATCGTTTGGTCTCCTGGCTCAGGCCGGCGCGAGGGAAGGATCGTGGAACAGCGTCGCCATCACCGCGCGCACGGCGAGGACGGTCAGCGCAAGCGTCGAAAGGAAGAAAATACCCAGTCGGACCTTCACCTTGTTGACGGTTGCCTGGTAGACCGAGTGGATCAGCCGCAGACCGACATAGATCCACGCCAGCAGAACATCGATCGCGCCCGCACCCATGATGGCAAGGATCACGACGGTCGCGTAAAAGATCGTCGGCTGCTCCATCAGGTGCGTGTAATTGTGCGCTTTCCAGTTTACCTCGTCGGGAAGGACACCTTCGAGGTCCTGACCGCGCCCGCCCGGCCTGCCTGTGCCGACGCCGCGGCCCAGCTTCTTCATGGCCGGAAAACGCGTCCCCGCCATCCAGAAAAGCATGATGATCGACCACAGCACGAGCACGGCTGCGGGTGCGAGGATTTGTGCCTGCATTGAATTCCCCTCTAGTTGCGACCTGATTTAGCCGAAGTTGCGGGGAGGGCAATGGATTGTCAAACGCAACTCATCCGGACGCGATCGTCTCCGCGAAACTATCCGCATCGGTATTGCCGCCGGTGACCATGATGACGGTGTCCTTGTCCACCGGGACCTTGCCGGCGAGCGCCGCCGCTAAGGCCGCTGCGCCTCCCGGCTCCACCACGAGGTTGAGCTTTGAAAAGGCGAAACGCTGCGCCGCGCGCACTTCCTCGTCGGTCACGGTCACGCCCGGCTCTGCGCGGTTTTTTAGGACCTCGAGATTTATCGGCTTGGTCGCATCGGGCTGCAATGCATCGCAGATGGTGGAGGGCGGGTTATCGCCCACGCGCACGATCTTGCCAGCAGCCAAGGCTTGCCCGACCGTGTCCCAGCCATGCGGCTCGACCACGTGGATCGCGCTGTCCGGGCAGGCGAGCGCAAGACCCGCCGCCAGCCCGCCGCCACCGCAGCACACGATCAGGCGCGAGGGCGCGCGGCCCAGCTTTTCGGCGATTTCGATTCCCGCGCTGCCCTGTCCCTCGATCACCCAGGGGTCGCCGAATGCATGGACCAGCGTAGCCCCGCGCGCCTCGACTTCACGAGCGGCCACCTCGTCGCGATCCTCCCCGGGACGTTCGTAGAGCACGATTTCCGCCCCCAGCGCGCGCGTCGCCTCCAGCTTCACCTTCGGCGCGTTGCGCGGCATGACGATCGCCGCATCGATCCCGAGCTGCCGCGCCGCCCAGGCCACGCCCTGCGCGTGATTGCCCGAGGATACCGCGACCACGCCGCGCGTCCTTTCTTCCTTCGACAGGTTGGACAACCGCCACCAGCCGCCGCGGATCTTGAACGCGCCCACCGGCTGCAGGCTCTCCGCCTTAACGAAGGCCCGCACACTGCCGATGTCCACCGGCAAGAGCGGCGTCGGCGGCAGTATGGCCGCGATCGACTTCGCCGCGTCCAGCACGCCCTGCCGAGTGGGTTTTCTCATATCGTCTCGGACCATTTGGCTAGCCTAGTGCATTTCGTTACAGGGCGCGCAAGAATCGAATTCATCAAAGAGGAAATTTCATGTCGACAGTTCTGGTCATCGGTGCGGGCGGCGTCAGCTCGGTCTGCGTTCACAAGATGGCGATGAACAAGGATATCTTCACCGATATCCATCTCGCCAGCCGCACCAAGTCCAAATGCGATGCCATCGCTGCCAGCGTGAAAGAGCGCACCGGCGTCGACATCTCGACCTACGAGATCGACGCCGAGGAAGTACCCGCGATGGTCAACCTCATCAGGAAGGTCCAGCCCAGCCTCGTGGTCAATCTCGCGCTGCCCTACCAGGACCTGCCGATCATGGATGCCTGCCTCGAGGCAGGCGTGAGCTATCTCGACACCGCGAACTACGAGCCCAAGGACGAGGCCAAGTTCGAATATCACTGGCAGTGGGCCTATCACGACCGCTTCAAGGATGCCGGCCTGATGGCGCTGCTGGGTTCGGGCTTCGATCCGGGCGTCACATCCGTCTTCACCATGTGGCTCAAGAAGCACAAGCTCAAGACCATCCGCCAGCTCGACATCCTCGATTGCAACGGCGGCGATCACGGCCAGGCCTTTGCCACCAACTTCAACCCGGAAATCAACATCCGCGAAGTGACCGCGCCTGCGCGTCACTGGGAGAATGGCGAATTCGTCGAGACCCCGGCGATGGCGAAGAAAGTCGAATTCGACTTCGAGGGCGTCGGCCCCAAGAACATGTACATGATGTATCACGAGGAGCTGGAAAGCCTCGCCAAGTTCAATCCGGAACTCGAGCGTGCGCGCTTCTGGATGACCTTCGGCGATGAATACATCAAGCACCTTACCGTGCTGCAGAATGTCGGCATGACGCGGATCGACCCGATCAAGTACAAGGGCAAGGAAATCATCCCGCTGCAATTCCTCGCCGCAGTGCTGCCCAAGCCCGAAACGCTGGGCGAGACGACCAAGGGCAACACCAACATCGGCGTGATCGCGACCGGCGAAGCGCTCGACGGGTCGGGCGAGAAGACCTTCTACATCAACAACATTTGCAGCCACGAAGCGGCCTACGAGGAAACCGGCAACCAGGCCGTATCCTACACCACCGGCGTGCCCGCGATGATCGGCTCGGCCATGATGGTCACCGGCAAGTGGGCAGGCGACGGCGTGTTCAACATGGAGGAAATGGACCCCGATCCCTTCATGGAGATGCTCAACGAACACGGCCTGCCCTGGCAGGTGAAGGAAATGGACGGTCCGGTCGATTTCTGATGCGTCACCGCGGCGTCTTCCTGCTAGCGGCGCTCGCCCTGACAGGCTGCGTCGTGCCGGAGCCGCAAGCCGATCCGGTGCAGCAGGAAGAACCGCAAGCGGAAACCAACGGTGAAACCCAGACTGTATCGCAAGGAATGCCGGTCCCTCCCGACCATGTCATGTCCGCCGAAGAGCATCGTGGCTGCTACGAAAAGGGAGGCTTCGTCGACCGGCGCGGCATGATCGGGGCAGAAGTTTGCGTCATGCCCTACGCCGATGGCGGGAAAGCCTGCACCGATGGCGACGAGTGCGAAGGCCGCTGCATTGCCGAGGGCCGTGTCGGCACGCCGCCGGGTGAAACGATAACCGGTATCTGCCAGCGCGACGACCACCTGTTCGGCTGTTTCGGCATCGTGGAGGACGGCAGGATCGAGGCCGGCTTATGCGTCGACTGACTTGTGCCTTGCTGGGCCTCACCCTTGCATCTTGCAGCGGCGGCCAGCCCGCGCGCGAGGAAGCACCACGCCTCGATTTCGACGAAAACTGGCCCGACATTCCCGATGACGCAGTGTTCGGTGAACCGAGCGCGGTCGATGTCGACAGCCACGGACATATCTTCGTATTGCACCGGGCGGGGCGGGCCTGGGAAGAATCGTTCTCGGCTGAGCCAATCGAAGAGCCGACCGTCTTCATGTTCGCAGCGAATGGCAAGCTGCTGGGCAAATGGGGCGCGGGCGCATTCATCATGCCGCACGGCCTCTCGGTAGACGAGGACAACAACGTCTGGATCACCGATGTCGGGCGCGAGCAGGTATTCCGCTTCAGCCACGAGGGCGCCCAGCAACTTGTCCTGGGCGAACGCGGGGTGGCGGGCCAGGATGGCAAGCATTTCGGGAGGCCAGCCGATGTGGCTTTCTCGCAAGGACGCGTGCTTGTGGCCGATGGCTATGTGAACACGCGTGTTGCCGTGTTCGACCGCGAGGGCAATTTCATCACCCAGTGGGGCGAGCCGGGGGACGGCGCGGGTGAGTTCGACCTGCCGCATGCCATCTCTGCCGATGCCGAACATATCTACGTCGCCGACCGCGAAAATGCTCGTGTGCAGGTCCTGTCGCTCGATGGCGAACCGCGGGGCGAACTGCGCGCTAAGCAAAGCGGGCACCCCTATTCGGCCAAGCCCATCGGCAGCGGATACGTCCTTGTGATCGAGGGCCGCGATATGCTCGACCGGCAGGGCGCGATCGGGCGTATTTATCGGCCCGATGGCGAGTTGGAGCGGGTATTCGATGCCGGTGTCGATCCGCGCACCGGAACGAGCCTCGGCCACGATATCGCGATCGGACGCGATGGCAGCGTCTACATGGTCGACAACAAGGCGGGCCGGGTAATCAAGTTCGAGCTGGCGAGGGCTGGTCTCGAGCAGGAGTGAGAGCGAAGCGAAGGCCGATTGTCGTTAGAGCCCAGAGCACCGCAGTGACGGCCGTCGCAACCGATAACCAGCCGAAGTCCGGCACGAACAGGATCGTCGCCGCAATGTCCGCGCCGAATGAGGCAGGTATTCCGAAGACAAATCCCCAGGCGAGTAGAAGCGCAAGCAGGATAGAGAGCCAGAAGTGGATCGTGCGCCACCGGCTCTTCCGGCGCGGCTCGTGGCGTCGCTTCCATGCACGGTAGATACCGAAGAGGAACAGGATCGGTAGAACGCAAAGGGCGATGAAAATTATGACAAAGGGTGTCGCGTCTGCGGCCTCGGGAGCTTCAAGGCCTAACGCCTCGGAAGTGAGACCCAACCGCAGTTCCCCAGTCCGCCCGAAGGCGAGACCGCTGCCAGCGTTCATCAGCACCGCGCTGCCCCTGCGCTTTTCGGGGAGCATGGCGACGATCGCGTCGTAACCCGCATTAGAGCCGCCGTGCCAAACGCGCCCGGTGCCTGCATCGATATTCCAGCCATAACCGTATTCGGGCGCCACCGGATCGTCGGATCGCATCATTCGCGCTTTACCTTGGGCGCTGAGGATATCGTCTTTCTGGTTCATCATAAGAGCCATGTATCGCGCCATGTCCCGCGCACTGGCGGCGATCCCGCCCTGCGGCGCGCTGCCCGCTCCGGTCATGTTCTTGGAAAGGGCGTGGAATCCTCCGAACCACGGGCGATGTCCTTGCGCCAGTTCGCCGGACCTCGCGGCGGGATGGACGAAACTGTCGCGCATGCCCGCCGGAGCCAAGATGTTTTCTTCGACATAGTCGGCATAGGTCTGTTCGCTCACGACTTCGATGATCCGGCCAAGCAACTGGTAGTTGGCATTGGAATATTGGTGGGTCGAGCCGGTAGGATTGCCCGGTTCGACCCCGACCAGCGCCTCCACGCGGCGGGCCAGCGCCTCGCCATCTTCGTCAAAATCGGTTTGTGTCGTGTTGCCCTGTGCCGTGGTGAAGCCGCTGGTATGATTGAGCAGGCGATGGACAGGTATCGAACCCGCAGCGGTGCCTTCGAACTCAGGTAGGTAGCGGGACACGGGCGCATCGAGTTCGATCTCACCCGCCTCGACGAGTTGCATTATGGATAGCGCGGTAAAGCTCTTGGAAATCGAACCGACGAGGAACGGCGTGTCCGGCAATATCGGTCCTTCCTTGCCGAGTTCGCGCACGCCGGAAACCTCGATTAACACGGTTTCACCATTTTCGGTCACCGCGTGGGCGACTCCGGGAAAATCCCGAGCACCGAAGCGATCGAGCGACGGCGCGTTCTCAGCCGACAGTCCTGCCGAAAACAGCAGAAGTCCGCAAAGCGCAATCAATCGAGCCAGCATATCGATCCTCCCCAGCTGTCAGCACTAGCAAATTTACCGGCACAAACGAAACGGGCGTTGATCTGTCGCGGCACATGGCCGAAAGCGCTGCCATGGAAACCAAAGCCGGCGATCCGGGCGCCTTCGCCCATTTCGATCTCACCCGTGTCGACAGCCCCGCCTTCGTGGTGGATGCGGCGAAATTGCGCGCCAATTGCCAGGTGCTGGCGGAAATCCGCGACGAGGCGGAGATCAAGGTGCTCTCCGCGCTCAAGGCATTCAGCATGTGGAGCGCGGCGCCGATCATCGGCGAATATCTCGACGGCGTGTGCACTTCCGGCCTGTGGGAAGCGCGGCTGGCGAGCGAATTCTACGATGGCGAGATCAGCACCTATTGTGCCGCCTACAAGCCCGAGGAACTGGACGAGGTCTGCCGCCTGTCCGACCACGTCATCTTCAATTCGCCCGGCCAGATGGAGCGCGCCGCGCTGATCCTCGAGAACGCCCGCGCATCCGGGCAGGACTTCGAAGTCGGCCTGCGCATCAACCCGCAGGTGCCGACCGGCGAGGTGCCGCGCTACGACCCTTCCAGCCCCGGCAGTCGGCTCGGCTTCCCGCTCGACCAGCTGACGCCCGAAATCATGGAGCATGTCGAGGGCATTCACTTCCACAATCTGTGCGAACAGGATCTCGAGCCGCTGATCCAGACCTGGGATCGCGTGTTCGATGCGATCGAGCCTTGGTTCGGCCAGCTCAAATGGATCAACATGGGCGGCGGCCACCATATCACCCGCGCCGATTACCAGCGCGAGGAACTGGTCGAATTCCTCAAGGACGCCAAGGACGACACGGGCGCGGAAATCTACCTCGAACCGGGCGAGGCGGTGGCGCTCGATGCGGGCATCCTCGTCGGCACGATTCTCGACACCGGCTTCAACGGCGTGCCTGTCGCCATCGCCGACGTGTCCGCCACCTGCCACATGCCCGACGTGATCGAAGCCCCCTATCGCCCCGCCATGCTGGGCGAGGCCACCGACCACGAGACCCCCGAAGTCCGCATTGGTGGCCCCTCGTGCCTCGCGGGCGATGTCATCGGCGATTACCGCATTCCCGGCGGTGCCGAGGTAGGCAAGCGTTTCGCCTTCCTCGACCAGGCGCATTATTCGATGGTCAAGACCAACACCTTCAACGGCGTGCAGCTTCCCAGCATCTACATGTGGGACAGCGATACCGACCAGCTCGAGCTGGTGCGCGAGTTCGGCTACGAAACTTTCCGCGACAGGCTGAGCTGAAGCTCGGCCCACCCCGTACAAGGCCCGCCGCATCCCGCGAAAACTTGCGTATTGCATGGTGCATATTCACTTGCGTTTCATGACACAGGATTTATATGCGCGCCTCCTGCTGCCCCAAGGGGACTTCCTAACCGCAAGGCAGCTTGTCGTTTCATGGTCCGCAAGGACCGTTTAGGGGGTCCCTTGAGTTGCAGCATTTTCCTGACGCCCGGTCCGTAGTTCGCGCCCTCGCGCCCGACGAACCCGTTATCCTGAATCGCCCGCATGCCGCTGCGCGCGCTGCCCGCTTCTTCGTGGAGAAGTTTCCGGGCAAGTCGCTCTATGCGGTAAAGGCGAATCCCTCGCCCGACCTCGTGCAGATCCTGTGGGACAGTGGCGTCACGCATTACGACGTCGCCTCGATCGCCGAGGTGCGCATGGTGCGCTCGGTGCTGCCCGATGCGACGCTGTGCTTCATGCACCCGGTCAAATCGCCCGGCGCGATCCGCGAGGCCTATTTCAAGCACGGCGTGAAGACCTTCAGCCTCGATTCGTCGGAAGAGCTGCTGAAGATCGTCGAGGCGACCCGCGGCGAGGATGGCGAACCCGCTTCCGACCTGCGCCTTTGCGTGCGCCTGCGCGTCTCGTCCGAGCATGCCGCGCTGAGCCTTGCTGCCAAGTTCGGCTGCGACCTGACCGAAGCGCCAGCGCTGCTTCAGGAAACCCGCCAGTATGCCGACTGGCTGGGCGTGTGCTTCCACGTCGGTAGCCAGGCGATGAGCCCGTTTGCCTATGTGCAGGCATTGGACCGCACGCGCGCTGCGATCGCCCAAGCTTCGGTGGTCATCGACATGGTGGACGTGGGCGGGGGCTTCCCCTCGGTCTATCCGGGCATGGAGCCGCCGCCGCTCGAAGACTATTTCAAGATCATCCACCAGCACTTCTACGCGCTGCCGATCGCCTATAACGCAGAGCTGTGGTGCGAACCCGGCCGCGCGCTGTGCGCCGAATACAGCAGCCTCGTGGTCAAGGTGGAAAAGCGCCGCGGCGAGGAACTCTACATCAACGACGGCGCATACGGCGCGCTGTTCGATGCCGCGCACGTGGACTGGAAATTCCCCGTCCGCGCGCTCGAAGACGACCTGATCAAGCCCGAGATGGACTTCGCCTTCTACGGTCCGACCTGCGACGATGCCGACTACATGCCCGGACCCTTCGCCCTGCCGGAGGACATCCAGGCAGGCGATTACATCGAGATCGGCATGCTCGGCGCCTATGGCGCGGCGATGAAGACCGACTTCAACGGTTTCGGCGCGGCAGAGCGCATCATCGTGACCGACGAGCCGATGGCAAGCCTCTACGACGGCAGCCGCACGCTTCCGGCGGCGGACAACGTGGTGAGCCTGCGGTAAGAGATATTCCGCTTACTTTCCGATGTTGTCGGAAAGCGAGACGAAGTATTCCTCCACTCGTTCATCGCCGAACAGGCTGCCGACGATCCTGACCATCACCCGGTGGCCTTCTGCGCCATTTGTGAGTGCGATCACTCCGCGCCTGGCTACCGGATCGTAGATGGCCAGCGATGCTTCGCCGTGATCGCCGCCGGAATGCTGCATGATGGTGCGATCGCCCCAGTCATGGACGAACCAGCCAAGGCCCCAGCCTTCGTTTTCCGGACAGAATTCAGCTGCCTCGGCGCTCCCGTCGCACCGGAAATGCTCCTGGTAGGAGTGGACGATGGTCGACTGCAACTGGCGCAGTTCGGGCGACACATCGTCGCCTTCGAAGACCGACAGCATGAAGCGCGCATATTCACGCGGTGTGGTGCGCAAATCGTCGCTGGCAACCGGCTCCTGCCGGATGGCATTATGGACCGCTTCACCTGCCTTGTAAGGCACGGCGAGGTGTCCCCGCCATTTCGGCGCGACGGTATATCCTGAAAGAGGCATGTCGGCGGGATCGAAAACCAGCTCCTGCGCCATTGCCTCGAAATCGCGGCCGGTTGCGGCAGCGACCGCTTTCATCATCCACTCGTAACCTTCGCCCGAATATCCCGTCTTCGTATCGGGATCGCGCGAAAACTGAAGCACCCCGTCCGTCTGGTAGCGCCAGTTCGTAAAGCCTGTGCGGTGGCGCATGACCAAATCGGGCGTCAGCATGCGGATACGCGGATCGTCGGCGACGTCCTTTTCCACATGATGATCCGCCAGGGGCATGTCGAGCGAGACATCTCCCTTTGTTGCGAGGCGCAGGACCACTTCTGCCGTGACCGGCTTGGTCAGCGAAGCGACATTGTACAGCGTCTCATCATTTGCCGGAAAGCCCCAGCTTTGCTGGCCGTACTGGCGAACGAACGCGATCTCGCCGTTTTCGATGTAGGCGACACCCACGCTGGGCACGTCGTATTTGGCGAGCAAAAGCGGTGCTTGTTCGTCCAGCCAGATACGCTTTTCCGGTGCACTGGCCGGTGCGGTTTGCGCGCCAACAGGTGTAGCTACGGCAATCGACAATGCCGCGATAAACTTCGACTTCATGACCCCTCCATCAAGTGTGGCGCTGACCTAATACACTATGGTGGGGAGTTCAACCCGGAAGTTCGTGGGTTCGACGCGCAAAATCTTCCGTTAGTTGCCGAAGCGGAGCAGCACCTGCGCACCGGCGCCGAGATCCGGGCTGCCGTCTGCTAGGCCGGTGTAGGCATAGCCTTGCAACCGGAGGCTATCGCTGAGCTTGTGCGTGGCCGAGCCGGTCAGCTCGCTGCGGTTGGGGGCGTCGGGCAGCGATCCGTCGCGCCAGTCGTAGTCGAGGCCCCAGGTGGTGTCGCCGTTCATTAGAAACAGGCTCGCGCCTCCCAGCCACACGTCCCGCAGTGCGAAAGTGTCGCTGCTGCCGTTGAAGCGGCGGCCCGCGCGCACTGCGGCGCTGACATCACCAAAGACCTGCATCAGCTCGCCCTGCATGGTGAAATCGGTCGTGCCCGTACCGAGCGATTTCTCGGTCGATGCCGTGGGCAGCTTCACCTTGCCGGTAGCGTCGAAATAGGTCGCATCGGACAGGGCAAAGGAATAGGTCGCCGCCGCAGTAATATCTCCCAGTCCAGAGCGGGTTGCGGTTTCCACCGGATCACCGCCTCCGCCGCCCCCGCGGCCCGGACCGCGTACGCCGCCATCGCCAGGGATCACGCCCGTGGGACCGTCGACCGTCACCCAGGGAACCGAAACGCGGACACTGAAGTCGCCCGATTTAACCTTCACCGAGACGGGAACGGCGAGCATGGTGGTATCGACATCCTCGCCATAATCGCCGCTGGAATAATCGGCGCCGACACCGACCTGGACATAGTCCTGGGCCGATACGGAGTGGGGAAGAGCGAAAGCGGACACGGCTAGAGTGCCGGCAACGAGGCGGTTCATCGGGTCATTCCTGAAAATGATGGAGCACTTGCCGGCCGGCGTCCTGAACCGCCGACCGGCATCGCGCGAATTATGCGGGCTGGATCAGCCGCCGCGGCCGGGGCGTTCGGGACGCTCGGGCTTTTCGGGCTTTTCCGGCTTCTCGGGCTTTTCCGGACGCTCTGCGCGTTCGGCGCGCGCGACGCGCTCTGCCTTTTCGTGGGTCACGATGGCGCGTTCGCCTTCGACCTTGGTCACCGTGTGGCGATTGCCCGAAGGCGTCTCGACGGTGTGTACCCAGCCGCCGGTTTCGACCGTCTCGTACTGTTCGGCGCCGTTTTCATCGAGGATGGCATTGCCATCTTCATCGACGATGAGGACTTCCTCGACGATCGCCTCGCGTGTCACGATGGCACCGTTCTTTTCGGTGGTTTCGACTTCGGTACCTGCGTCGGTACCGGTGTCGACATCGTCCTGCGCCATCAGCGCCGGAGCAGCCACAGCCAGTCCGAATGCGGCCGGAATTGCGGCCAGTGTCAGTTTCTTCATTATACAACCCTCCATCGAGCCTTGGCGCTTACCTGGTGCTCGCGCCTGTCACTCGTTCGCCTACCGATCTTAAATTCGGGCCAATAGGCAAGGTTAGTTCGGCAGAGCGAAAAACCCGCGCGGCGAGTGGTGGCGGCTGTCGTCCCGCCAGCAACGAAGGTTAATTTGGAGTTGCCGACCCGTCAGTCGAAACCGACGAAGCGGGCTGCCTCGTCAACGCTGCGGCGCGTGATTTTCACCGGGTTCGCCGGGAAATCCTCGTCAGGCCAGCCCATGGCGACGGCTTTCATGATTACCTGATCGTCGGGAATGCTGGCGTGCTCGCGTACGACGGGCGACTGCATGATGCCTTGCGAATTGATGACGCAGCCAAGGCCGCGGCTCCACGCGGCGTTGACCAGCGCGGTGGTGACCGCGCCGCAATCGAAGGCCGTATCGTCGCTGTCGGACAATTCCTTGTCGTAGGTGACGATTACGCAGACCGGTGCGTCGAACTGGCGGAAGCCGCGCAGCACCCAGTCCTGCCGCTTTTCTTTGTCGTCGCGCTCGATGCCCATGGCCTCGAACAGCTGGACCGCACAGCCGATCTGGCGCTCGCGATGCTTGCCCGCAAAGGGGTGCCCTCGCCGGAACTCGCGGCTGTCGGGGACGCCGGCGAGGATATTCTCGGTATTGCCCTTGCGGATCCGGTCGAGCGGCTCACCCGTGATCACGTGGAAATAATAGGGCTGGGTGTTCATCGAGGAGGGCGAACGCATCGCCATCGTGAGGATTTCCTCGATCAGCTCGCGCGGCACGGGCTTGTCGAGATAGCCGCGGATGCTTCGCCGCCCGAGCACAACCTCGTCGTATTTCTGGTCTGGATTGCCGCTCATGATTTCTCCGCAAGATTTGGGCCGCCCAACCGGCGGCCCATGTCTCGGGGTTTAAGCGGGTTAGCGACGCAACAGCAAGACACCTGCGGAGAAGACTTCGCTATCGTCTGGGCGCCGGTCGGTAACGGTGTAGGATACCGCCATGGTCCGTCCCTGGGGACCGAAGTACCATCCGCCGAATTCGCCTACCACGACATTCTCCGCGTTCACGACGAGGCCGGAGAAGTTCGTCTCGCTACCATCGATGGTGGTTTCGCCGGTGTAGCGGCCAATGTCCGTGACCACATCGGAACGCATCCCGCCGACGAATTCGTAGCCCTTGAGATCGATGCTGAAGCGCACCGTGCCAGTGGCCGGGTCGCCAAAGCCTTCGGCGATGGTGGGAACAGCGGAATACTGTACGGTCGGGCCACCACCGCTTCCTGCGTTCTGAACGATTCGCAGGATTGCGGCCGTGGAAGATGTCACGAAATTGACCGAGCTGGCGGGAACGTCGGTGAGGACCGTCGGCACGCCCAGCGCGCAAATCAGATTGATGAACCCGGTATCCGAAGGGCTGAAGAGCGATGCGAGGCGCGTGTATTCCAAATCCGTATCGCTGACTCGCGGCACGAATATGCTGTAACGCTGGGTGCGTCCCGTGCCGTCGACGAACGAGTATCGCTGGCTGGTCGCCGTCGAACTCGATTCGAGGTTTTCTGGCGTGAAACTGAGCGATCGCTCTCCTGCAAAGCCGATGTTTGCCACGGTGATATCATAAGACGGGCCGCTGCGATCGGACTGGATTGCGACCGTGTTACCGAACGGAAATCCCCCAAGCGGGACCGGTTGTCCGCTATAAGATTCTTCGCCCGCGCAGGTGGTTTGGAAATTCTGGACCCCGGTGAGATCGGCGAACTTTACATAGGTGGCTGCCGGAGGCGGTGGAGGCGGCGGCGGCGGAGCCGGCGTGGGTCCACCTGTCGACGGGCCCGAAGAATCGCCGCCACCACAGGCCGACAGCAAGCCCAGCGCGACGACCAGGCCAAATGATGTTATGGTTTTCACTGAGGTCCCTCCAAGAATTGGAGAAATGTTTACTGCCGGTTTTCAGGAAGTCTCAGCGCATATTTTTGCATAGATACGATTTGCGCCCAATAGGCCGGAATGGTGGCTAAAACGCCACAATACAGATCAGGCAGCTTCGGCCAGTTCCATGTCCATCCGGTCCCAGATCTCGACCAGAGCGGCGACCAGCTCGTCCATCATCTCCGCCGTGTGGGCAGGTCCGGGCGTAAAGCGCAGGCGCTCGGTGCCGCGGGGTACGGTGGGGAAGTTGATCGGCTGGACGTAAACACCGTATTCGGCGAGCAAGATATCGCTGATCTTCTTGGCGCGAACCGGATCGCCCACCATCAGCGGGACGATATGCGTGGTGCTGTCCATCACCGGCAGCTTTGCCGTGCGCATCTTTTCCTTGAGCAGGGCGGCTGCGGCCTGCTGGGCATCGCGTTCCTCGCTCGAGGACTTGAGATGCTTCACGGCTGCCAGAACGCCCGCCACCAGCACGGGGCTGAGCGAGGTGGTGAAGATGAAGCCCGGCGCGTAGCTGCGGATGCAGTCGATCACGCGCGTGTCGGCAGCGATATAGCCGCCCATCACGCCGAATGCCTTGCCCAGCGTACCTTCGATGATGTCGATGCGGTGCGCGGCTTCGTCACGCTCGGAAATGCCGCCGCCGTGTTCGCCATACATGCCGACCGCGTGGACTTCGTCGATATAGGTCAGCGCGTTGTACTTCTCGGCGAGGTCGCAGATTGCGTGGATCGGGGCGACATCGCCATCCATCGAATAGACGCTCTCGAAAGCGATCAGCTTGGGCGTGTCCTCGTCCTCGGCAGCGAGCAGATGTTCGAGGTGGTCGAGATCATTGTGGCGGAAGACGCGCTTCTCGCAGCCCGAATTGCGGATGCCGGCGATCATGCTGGCGTGGTTCAGCTCGTCGGAGAAGATCACGCAGCCGGGCAACAGCTTGGCGAGCGTCGACAGAGTCGCGTCGTTGGAGACATAGCCGCTGGTGAACAGCAGCGCGCCGTCCTTGCCGTGCAGGTCCGCCAGTTCACGCTCGAGCTCGACATGGAGGTGCGTGTTGCCGCCGATATTGCGTGTGCCGCCCGAGCCTGCGCCGACATCGTGCAGCGCCTTTTCCATCGCTTCGATCACCTTGGGATGCTGGCCCATGGCGAGATAGTCGTTCGAGCACCACACGGTGATCGGCTTGGGGCCGTTATGCCCGTGGAAGCAGCGCGCGTTGGGGAAGGCGCCCTTGTTGCGCATGATGTCGATGAATACGCGGTAGCGGCCTTCCGCATGGAGGCGCCCGATCGCTTCGTCGAAGATCTGGTCGTAGTTCACGTGTGGTCAGCCACCGTATTGCGCCGCCCGTCCGCGGCTGTCTTGCCGCAGCGCAATAATTAAAAGCGCTCCGCATTTCCACCGCGATCTTTGCGAACGATTCGCAAGATTAGAAGCGTTTGAGCGTCGAGATTCCGTGCCGTTCGAAGGCAGGGGCGAGCCGTTTGAAATCGCCGATCTCGCCCGTCGTGACCGCGAAACTCTTGCTGAAGAAGCCGAACTTCTGTCCCTCGAGCAGGTGGGCGATGCGCCGCGCGATGCCCTCGGCGCCGTGGACGAAGGTCACATCCTTGCCGAATGCCTCGCGCAATTCGGGTTCGAGCAGCGGGAAGTGCGTGCAGGCGAGCACGACCGTATCGAGATCCTCGCCGCCGACCTGCAACACCAGACCCGAGGCGGCCTTGGCGACTTCGTCGACGCTGACTTCCTCGCCGCGTAGCTTCCTCTCGCCCAGCGCGACAAGCTCGTTCGCCCCGTAACGCAGCAGCTTCTTGCCGCGCGCGAATTCCTTTTCGAGGTCGTCGACATATGCCTGGCGGACGGTGGCCTTGGTGCCGAGCAGGCCGATAGTGCCGGTCTTGGTAATCTGCGCAGCGGGCTTGATCGCGGGCACTGTCCCGACGATCGGCACTTCCAGAACCTCGCGCACCATGCCGAGCGCGATGGTGCTGGCGGTATTGCAGGCAATGCAGATCAGGCGCGGATCGTAACGTTCCGCCATCCGTCCGAGCAGGCCAGAAACGCGCGCGGCGACCTCGGCCTCGCTCTTCTCGCCATAGGGCAGACCGGCGATATCGGCAGCATAGATAACCGGTGCCTTGGGCATCAGTTTGCGCAGCTCGGCGAGAACGGTCAGCCCACCAACACCGGAATCGAACATCAGGATGGGGGAATTATTCGTCAAAGCTCCAAATCCGTTCGGGCTGAGCTTGTCGAAGCCCTGCTTTTCACTTTAGACTTACCGCTAGAAGAAAGTGCAGCCCTTCGACAAGCTCGGGGCGTACGGTGGGGAAAGTTATGCCAACGGAAATAACCATCAACGTGCTGTGGGCGGCGCTGCTCGGCTATGCCTTCGGCTCGATTCCCTTCGGCCTCATCCTCGCGAAGCTGGCGGGCAAGGGCGACATCCGCCAGCAGGGCAGCGGCAATATCGGCGCGACCAACGTGCTGCGTACCGGCAGCAAGGGGCTTGCCGCGGCGACGCTTCTGCTCGACCTTGCGAAGGGGCTGGTGCCCGTCCTGATCGCCAAGGAACTGTTCTGGCAGGACATGGGCTGGACCGCGCTGTTCGCAGTGATCGGCCATTGCTTCCCGGTCTGGCTGGGCTTCAAGGGCGGCAAGGGCGTGGCGACCAATGCGGGCGTGTGCTTCGGCCTCGCCTGGCCGCTTGGCGCGGTTTACGCGGTGGTGTGGCTCGGCATGCTGGCGATCACGCGTATCAGCTCGCTTGCCGGGATGAGCGCGGTGGTCGCCGCCACGATTGCCGCCTGGCTGTTCGGCTGGCCCACTTTCGTCAAGGTGCTGGCGCTCATCGCCGTAATCGTCATTTTCCTCCACCGTGAAAACATCAAGCGCCTCGCTGCCGGGACCGAACCGAAGGTCGGCTCCAAAGGGTGAACGAAGCCTCGCATCCGGTCGCTGCCCCGCTGACGCAGGAAGAAGCCTTCGCGCGCATCCGCCTGCTGCGCTCGCCCAATATCGGGCCGGTTAGCTATGCCATGCTTTTGGCGCGCTTCGGCAGTGCGGCTCAGTCGCTCGAGGCCTTGCCCGACCTCGGCAAGCGGGGAGGCCGGCAATATCGCGCCGCCCCTAGTGACCGGATCGAGCGCGAAGTCGATGCGGTCCGTTCGGCGGGAGCGAAATATTTGTTCCACGACCAGCCCGACTATCCGCGCCTGCTTGGCGAAATCGACGGCGCTCCGCCGATCCTGACCTGGCGCGGGGATCTGTCGCTGGCGACTAAGCCCTGCGTGGCGATGGTCGGCGCGAGGAACGCCAGCGCGGCAGCGGTAAAGTTGGCGCGCGATTTCGCCAAGGGACTGGCGGATGCGGGCTTCACCGTGGTCTCCGGCCTCGCACGCGGGATCGACGGCGCGGCGCATGAGGGCGCGATGCCGAGAACCATCGGCGTGATCGCCAGCGGCATCGACATCGCTTACCCGCCGCAGCACACCGATCTGCAGGAGCGGATCGCGAGCGAAGGCCTGCTCCTCGCCGAACAGCCTCCCGGCACCGAACCGCGCGGCAGCCACTTCCCGAGCCGCAACCGCATCATTGCGGGGCTCGCGAGCGGCACGCTGGTGGTGGAAGCGGCGGTCAAGTCCGGCAGCCTCATCACCGCGCGGCTGGCAGGCGAGGCAGGGCGCGAGGTCATGGCGATCCCCGGCTCCCCGCTCGAAGCGCGCAGCCACGGATGCAACCACCTCATCCGCGAAGGCGCTGTGCTGGTGCAATCGCCCGAGGATGTGGTGGAACTGCTGACGGGCTTCGACGGCCAGCCCCGCTCGACCTTCCGCGAACCCTCGCAGCAATTCGATTTCGAACCCTCCGAGATGGCCGAGGCCGAACCGGCCGACATCGCCTCGCTCCTGACTACCGCGCCGGTCGCCATCGACGAACTTATCCGCCAGTCGGGCGAAAGCGCGGCGGCGGTGCAACTGGCGCTGCTGCAGCTCGAGATTGCCGGTCGGCTGGAGCGGCATGCTGCGGGGCGGGTATCGCTCGCGTGATTGACTTCGGGCGTAACCCTTATGGGTGATGTCAAATCGAAAAACCTGCCGCAGACAGCTCACGCGACCCGAAGGGCTTGTAACCGAAAATGACAGGCTCTCGACTTGAATACCCGGGCTGCGCTGCCGCGTGGTCCGGGTTTTTTCCCGCTTGACGCCCCTGAAACCCGATCCCCATTTTCGCGCGTATACGCACGTACACACGTAAGGGACGTCCCAGACCGCAATGCAACTCGTCATCGTAGAATCGCCGGCCAAGGCGAAAACCATCGAGAAATACCTCGGCAAGGACTTCAAGGTTCTCGCCAGCTACGGCCATGTCCGCGACCTGCCGCCCAAGGATGGCAGCGTGCGCCCGGACGAGGATTTCGCGATGGACTGGGAGCTCTATCGCGACAAGCAGAGCCGCTTCAAGGAAATCAGCGACAACGCCAAGAAGGCGACCCGCCTCGTTCTCGCGACCGACCCCGACCGTGAAGGCGAAGCCATCAGCTGGCATGTTCGCGAACTTCTGGCCAAGCGCAAGGCGCTGCCCGAGAAGGTCGACCGCGTCACTTTCAACGCCATCACCAAGCAGGCCGTCACCGATGCGATGAAGGCCCCGCGCGAGCTCGACCAGGATCTGATCGACGCATACCTCGCCCGCCGCGCTCTCGACTATCTCTATGGCTTCACGCTCTCGCCAGTGCTGTGGCGCCGCCTGCCGGGTGCGAAAAGCGCGGGCCGCGTGCAGTCGGTCGCGCTGCGCCTTATCGTCGACCGCGAGATCGAGATCGAGCATTTCAAGGCGGACGAATACTGGTCGGTCCTCGCCAAGCTTGAGCAGGACGGCACCGAGTTCGACGCGCGGCTGGTCAAGTTCGACGGCAAGAAGCTGCAAAAGCTGACGCTGGGCGATGAAGGCAGCGCCAAGGCCGCCAAGAAGGCGGTCGAGGATGCGCGCTTCACGGTCGAGGAAATCGAGACCAAACCGCTGAAACGCAGCCCCGCGCCGCCGTTCACCACCTCGACGCTGCAGCAGGAAGCCGCGCGCAAGCTCGGCTTTTCCGCCAGCCACACCATGCGGCTCGCCCAGTCGCTCTACGAGGCGGGGCACATTACCTATATGCGTACCGACGGCGTGCAGATGGACGGCAGCGCGATCGATGCCTGTCGCAAGGCCATCGCCGACCGCTACGATGCCTATTATCTGCCCGACAAGCCGCGGTTCTATGCCACCAAGGCCAAGAACGCGCAGGAGGCCCATGAGGCGATCCGCCCGACCGATTTCAAGCGCGACCGCGCCGGGAGCGGGGACGAGGGCCGGCTTTACGACCTGATCTTCAAGCGCGCGATGGCAAGCCAGATGGCCTCCGCCAATCTTGAGCGCACCACCATCACCCTTCGCGACGGCACCGGCAAGCACGAGCTGCGCGCCACCGGACAAGTGGTGAAATTCCCCGGCTATTTCGCCGTCTACCAAGAGGGCCGCGACGAACCCTCGGAGGATGACGAGGACGGCCTGCTTCCGGTCGTCAACAAGGGCGACAGTCCGCTGAAGAAGGCGGTTGAGGCCAACCAGCACTTCACCCAGCCGCCGCCGCGTTTCAGCGAGGCGAGCCTTGTTAAGCGGCTGGAAGAACTCGGCATCGGGCGGCCTTCGACCTATGCCTCGACGCTCCAGACTTTGCGCGACCGCAACTATGTCCGGATGGAGAAAAACCGTTTCTTTGCAGAGGAATCGGGGCGTCTTCTCACGGCGTTTCTGGAACGCTTCTTCGAGCGTTACGTGTCCTTCGACTTCACCGCCGGCATGGAGGACGAGCTCGACACCGTTTCCGACGGGCGAGAGGAGTGGAAGAAGCTGCTCGCCGACTTCTGGCGCGACTTCAAGCCGAAGACCGAAGAGATCATGGAGAAGAAGCCCTCGGAAGTGACCGAGGTGCTCGACGATTTCCTCTCCGACTATCTTTTCCCCGAACGCGCCGACGGCAAGGACCCGCGCCATTGCCCGCTGTGCGAGACAGAGGGCCGCGAAGGCGGACGGCTGGCCTTGCGCGGTGGCCGCTATGGCGCTTTCGTCGCCTGCGCCAACTATCCCGAATGCACGTTTACCCGCCAGTTCGCCAAGCCCGGCAGCGAGGGCGAGGACGGCGCGAATGACGGCGTGATGGGCGAGGATCCGGACACCGGTCTTCCGGTCGAACGAAAGACGGGCCGCTTCGGCCCCTATGTCCAGCTGGGCGAGGGCAAGGACGCCAAACGCGCGAGCATTCCCAAGGACCTCGACGATTTCGACCTCGAATGGGCATTGAAGCTGCTGGGCCTGCCCCGCATCGTCGGCGCGCATCCGGAAACTGGCAAGGAGATCGAGGCCGCCATCGGACGCTACGGCCCCTACCTGCGCCATGACGGCAAATACGGGAAGCTGCAGAACACGCGCGAAGTGTTCGAAGTCGGCATGAACCGCGCGGTCGACATCCTCGCGCAGGCCGCCAACCGCAAGGGCGGCGGGCGCGGCAAGGCCGAACCCATCAACACTCTCGGCGAACACCCGACCAGCGGCGGCGAGATCAAGGTCATGCCGGGCCGCTACGGCCCCTATGTCACCGACGGCACCACCAACGCCACGATCCCCAAGGACGTAAAGCCCGAGGACGTGACCGAGGCGCAGGCCATCGAACTGATCGATGCCCGCGCGGCCAAGGGTCCGGCGAAGAAGAAGCGCAAGGCTCCGGCCAAGAAAAAGGCCGCGCCGAAGAAGAAGGCAGCGGCCAAGAAGAAGGCCGACTGATGGGCAAGGAGCGTTTCGAGCGCCACAAGCAACCCTGGACGGGCGAGGAGGCGGGTCAGCTCCGCACCCTCGCCGGCAAGGGTCAGGGCCTCAAACAGATCGCCAAGGCGCTTGGCCGGAGCGAGGAATCCACCAAGGATTTCGCCAAGAAAAACAAGATCAAGGTGGCGAAGAAGCGGTAGAGACGCGTATCGCAATGAGCAAATGGCGTCCGGTTGAAGTTCAAGCGGCTCTGTGTCACTCTGCACGCATCTTTCCGGGGAGGGGCATATGCTCGAAGCGCTGAAGTACGGATTTTCCAACTACTTCAATTTTGCAGGGACGACCGGACGCCGACTGTTCTGGTTCTGGGTCCTCGGCATCTTCGTCATTGCCTTCATCCTCAGCCTGATCGACGTTTTCGTCATCGATCCCGCGCTTGGCGTGCCCTCGACGGGAGGGGACGCGCAAAACCCCTTGGCGTGGCTCTTCGCGCTATTCACGATCATTCCCAATATCGCGATGGGCGTGCGCCGCCTGCGCGATGCAGGGTACAGCCCGTGGTTGATCCTGCTGGGGCTTATCCCGTTCGTGAACCTGATCCTGATTTACTTTTACGTGCAGCCGACCAAGGCAGGGAGTGAGCTATGAGACATTTTCGCGTTTGCATGCAGGCAGCAGCAGCCGGTTTCGGTGTTCTTGCACTCGGCGCATGCGGAGCCGCTCCGGATGAGGCGGACCCAGCTGATCCGGTAACAGAAGCCTCCAGCGACCCGGTCGCCGAAGCGGCCGGCGACCAGCCGCCGGAGGTTACGGGCGACTACGAAGAAGCAACCGTCCTTGCCGCGCAGGCATGCCACGACAAGGTGTGGCTCGAGGATGCGCGCTTCAACAACCTGCCGAATGCCGCCGTTTCAATCGATCCGGCGAGCCTTGACGACGACGACCCCGCCATAGGCTGGACCGTCGAGTGGGATGATCCGAAGATCTCGGCTGCCGGCACCTGCACCGTCGACGGAACCAATGTTTCGATAACGGAAGGCTGATGTGGAGAAGGGCTGGGTTCTAGCCCTTCCACTCGAGCCCCATTTCCTCGAACATTTCCTTGTCCTCGCTCCAGCGTTCGTCGGTCTTGACGTGAAGGAACAGGTGAACCTTCTGGCCTAGCAGTTCGCTCAGCTCCTCGCGCGCGGCCTGGCCGATGGCCTTGATGCGGCTGCCGCCCTTGCCGAGCACGATGGCGCGCTGGTTGTCGCGCATGACGACGATCTGCTGGTGGATTTCCACGCTGCCATCGGGTCGCTGCTCGTATTTCTCGGGCCGCACCGCGCTGTCGTAGGGCAATTCCTCGTGCAGCTGCTTGTAGAGCTGTTCTCGGGTGATCTCGGTGGCGAGCAGGCGTTCGCTGGCGTCGGAGACCTGGTCTTCGGGATACATCCACGGACCTTCGGGCATCATGGCGGCGAGCGCTTCCTTCATTTCAGGAACCCCGTCGCCAGTCAGGGCCGAAACGAAATAGACCGTCTCGAACTCGACCTTGTCGGTCAACTCCTGCGCCAGCGCGAGCAGCGGTTCCTTCTTCGCCGCATCGACCTTGTTGAGGACGAGGATCTTGCGTTCGGGTCTGTTCGCCAGTGCCTCGATGAGCGGCTCCAGTTCGTGCCTGCGCTGCTTGATCGGATCGACCATCAGCAAGACCGCATCGGCGCTTTCCGCACCATCCCACGCCGCGCTGACCATGGCACGGTCGAGCTTGCGCTTGGGCGCGAAGATACCGGGCGTATCGACCAGCACCATCTGCGTATCGCCATGCAGCGCAATGCCGAGCATTCGCGCGCGCGTGGTCTGCGCCTTGGCGCTTGTGATCGCGACCTTCTGGCCGACGAGCTGGTTGACCAGCGTGGACTTGCCCGCATTGGGCGCACCGATGACGGCGACGAGGCCGCAACGGGTAGTGTGTTCGGTCATCCGAACTTCTCCATAAATTCCTTGGCGGCGGCTTTCTCGGCCTCGCCCTTGCTGCCGGCGGTGGCGGTCGCCTCGCCGACCCTGTGAACCTTGACCCGCACTGTGAACTGCGCGGCGTGGTCGGGGCCGGAGCGGTCGACCACTTCGTATTCGGGCGGCTTGCGGCGATTGCCGGCGGCCCATTCCTGGAGCGCGCTCTTGGGATGCTTGCTCTCGCCCGCACCGCTCTCGAGCGCCGGGCGCCAGAGGACATGCACCAGCTCGCGCGACTTCTTGAAACCGTTGTCGAGGAACTGCGCGCCGAGCAGCGACTCCATCACGTCGCCGAGGATATTCTCGCTGTCGAGCCCGCCATCCGCGCGCGCCTGCTTGGAAATGCGCATGTGACCGGCAAGGTCGATCCCGCGCGCCACCGTGGCGCACATCTCGCGGCTGACGATGGCGTTGAGGCGCTGGGCGAGTTTGCCTTCGGGTGCCTCGCTCTGTTCGTAGAGCCAGTGCGCGATCGAAAGGCCGAGCACGCGGTCGCCGAGGAATTCGAGCCGCTCGTAATCGTCCTTCTCGCCCATGCTGCCGTGGGTGAGTGCGGCCAGCCAGAGCTTCTGGTCACCAACGGTGAAGCCCGTTTCCTCGAGCCACTTGAGGGTTTCGGGGGGGAGCGCGCTCATATGTCGCTCCCGATCCGGTCCCAGCGTGCGGCGGTGAACCAGGTCCAGGGCAGCAGCCATTCGGCGCTGCCGTCGGTCGACCAAAGCACCCTGCTGGCGCGTGCCACGAGCAGGTCTGTGTCGACCAGCCCCACGCCCTGTCCAGGAGTGGCAGGGAAGCGGCTGTCGAGCGAGTTGTCGCGGTTGTCGCCCATGACGAACAGCTTGCCCTTGGGGACAATGATGGGGCCGAAATCGTCCGCCCGGCGGGGGCCGAAATCGATCGTAGGGTAGCTTTTGCCCGAAGGAAGCGTCTCGATGATCTGGCGATAGCGGCAGGTGTTGCCGTCGACCACGGTCCCGCCATCCTCGCGGCAGCCGGTGTTGGCGCTCATGGGGATGTCGACGAAGCTGCCGCGCTCCTGTGCCAGAGGCTCGCCATTGAGGATGACGGTACCGCCGCGCAGGGCGATGGTATCGCCCGGCAGGCCGATGGCGCGCTTGACGTAATCGGTGCCGTCGACCGGGTGCTTGAAGATCACCACGTCGCCGCGCTCGGGAAGGCTCTCGAAAATGCGGCCCGGGATCAGCGGCACCTCACCCGGCAGCGACAGCTTGGAGAAACCGTAAGGCCATTTCGCCGCGACGAGATAGTCGCCGTTCCTGAGCCCCGGCAGCATGCTTTCGCTTGGGATGGTGAAGGGCGAGAAGATGAAGCTGCGGAAGACCAGCACCACCACCACCAGCTTCAGCAGGAACTTGGCGAAATCGCCCCAATCTTCCTGTTCCCCGGCCGCGGTTTCCGGCTCGGATACGAATTCCGGATCGGCATCGGCGTCCGGACGGGTAAGGCGGGGGTTCTCATCCATCGCGGAAAGCCCTAGTCGCGAGGCCACGCCCCATCAAAGGATTTTTGAACCCCATGACCAAATCTGCCGCCAGCATCTGGAGCGACATTGCCGCCCTGCCGCAGCCGACGCTGCTCGAACTGTTCAGCACGGAACGCGATGGAGGCGAGGGCAGGGATGAGCCGGGCGGGGCGGAGCGCGTGAAGATGCTCTCGGGCCGGATCGAGCTTGCCGGCGATGCGGCAGGTGACCCGATGGCGCCGGGCGGGGTGCTGTTCGACTGGTCGAAAACGCATCTCGACCGCGCGGTGCTGGCAAAGTTCGCCGAACTGGCCGAGGCGATGGATTTCGCTGGAATGCGCGACAAGCTGTTTGCAGGCGAGGTGGTAAACCCGACCGAGGGCCGCGCTGCCGACCATGCCACGCTGCGCGGCGTGGGCGATGAAGCCAAGGTCGAGGAAGCCGCCGCGCTGATCGACCGGATGGGCATGCTGGTCGAGGCGATCCACCAAGGCGCGATGGGAGAGATCGACCACCTCATCCACATCGGCATCGGCGGCAGTGCGCTGGGCCCGGCGCTGGGTGTCGACGCGCTTGGCCGCGATTTCTCGCGCTGCGACGTGCATGTGGTGTCGAACATCGATGGCGTGGCGCTGGAAGCGGCCTTTGCAAAATGCGATCCGGCCAAGACGCTGATCGCGGTCGCCAGCAAGACCTTCACCACGATCGAGACCATGACCAACGCCGCAAGTGCACTGAAATGGTTGGCCGACAATGGCGTGTCCGACCCGGGCGGCCGAGTGGTGGCGCTGACCGCCAATCCCGAAGGCGCGGTGGAATGGGGCGTCGACGAGACGCGCATCCTGCCCTTCCAGGAAAGCGTCGGCGGGCGCTATTCGATCTGGTCATCCATCGGTTTCCCTATCGCCATGGCCGTGGGGATGGACGATTTCCGCGAGATGCTCGCGGGCGCCGCCGCAGTCGACGGGCATTTCCGCGACATGCCGTTGGAGGACAATCTCGTCCTGCGCGCCAGTTTCGCCGACCTCTACTACACCCGCGTGCGTGGTTGCCAGACGCGTGCCGTCTTCGCCTATGACGAGCGGCTGGGGCTGTTCCCCGACTATCTCCAGCAGCTCGAGATGGAGAGCAACGGCAAGCGCGTCACCGCCGACATGCAGCCGGTCGACGGCCCGACCGCGCCGATCACCTGGGGCGGGGTGGGGACCGATGCGCAGCACGCTGTGTTCCAGCTGCTCCATCAGGGTACGCACCTGATCCCGGTCGATTTCATCGCCAGCATCGCTCCGGGCGACGAGCTAGACCCCGCGCATCACCGCATCCTGCTGATGAATTGCTTTGCCCAAGGGGCCGCGCTGATGGCGGGCAAGGCAGGCAAGGACCCCGCGCGCAACTACCCCGGCGACCGTCCCTCGGCGACCATCCTGTGCGACGATCTCGACGCCGCCACGCTGGGAGCCCTGATCGCTTTCCACGAACACCGGACCTTCGCGAATGCCGTGCTGATGGGCATCAACCCCTTCGACCAGTTCGGCGTCGAACTCGGCAAGCAGATGGCCAAGGCGATCGAACAGGGCGGCGAGGAATTCGACGCGAGCACCGAGGCTCTGCTGGAGGCAAGCGGATTGTCGTGACACTTGCCGCACGATCATGGTAAACCATTGACATGAAACAGTGGTTCGCGCGCCGGTATCTAGATCTGCTCGGGTCGATTTACATCTATAACGAGCATCGCGGATATACTGCGCTCGACCGGGTGCTGGAAGCGGTGCGCGCCAAGCACCCCGAGGCGACCGAGCTGATCGCGGCGGTCGAAAAGCACCGCGCGGACGAGCGCAAGCATTACACCATGTTCAAGCGCTGGTTCCAGCTACGCGGGACCATGCCGATCGCGCTCGACCGGACCTTCGGCCACATCGACCGCTTCATCGAAATCACCTTCGGCACCTCGATCGACAGCCTCGATACCGAGGCGATCATCGCCAGCGACGATCTGTTCGAGCGCCTGTGCAGGGTCATTTCTCTGACTGAAAAACGCGGGCTGAAACAGGTGGAAATCCTGCTCGACCACCCGATCGTCAAGCAGGACAAGGCGCTCCACAGGATCTTCGAGGTGGTGCATGTCGACGAGCCCGACCACTTCCTGCCCTATGACAAATGGCTCGCGGAGAACCAGCGGCGCATGCCCAACCGGCGCGAGATATGGATCGACCGGTTGATCCATTCCGAACTGCTGTTCATCAAGCTGCCGCTGCTGTTCCTCTGGTTCGGCGCGCCGCGCCGCAAGGAATGGCGCGATGCGGGCGAGAGCAATCCCAAGCCGAGGCCGATACTGGCCACCGCAGCCTGACCCTCTCCCCATGCTGGAACGCTTCTTCAAGCGCCGTGTCGGCGGCATGCTGTGGCGCAACACGGTGGTCAGCACCGGCGTGTTCCTCGTCGGGCTGGGTGTGCTTTGGCTGATGGTGGAACAGGCGAGCGTCGACCCTGTGGTGGCGACCGGCTTCAGCTTCCTGATCGCCAATTCGATCCATTACGTGTTCGGCCGGACGTGGATTTTCGCAGGGTCGGAGCGGAAGGTTTCGACCGGCTACGTCCTGTTCCTCGGCAATGCCGTGGTCGGACTGATCGTCACGGTCTCACTATTCTGGTTGCTGACCGAATTCACGCCGATGAATTATCTCGTCGCGCGGGTCATTGTCTCGGTTTTCGCCGGACTCGCGGTCTTCGTCCTCAACGCGGCCTTCAATTTCCGGCAGGTCTGATCACAGCAGATCTTCTCGCTCGATCTCTTGGGTTCCAGCGGGAAGCGAAAACAGCATGCCATCCTCCCCGACCACCAGCGGTCCATCGAATTCATTGCCCGCATTGCCGAGAAAAGCCGGATAGAGCAGCGGGTTGGGCAGCGGCGGCACGAGGTGGCTCAATACCAGCATCCGCACTCCGGCCGCTTGCGCACTGCGCGCCGCGTCTTCGGGCGTCGTATGATAATCCATGATGTCGGCGAAGATTTTTGCGGTGTTTGCATCCCCGCGCTCGGCAAAGGCGGCCTGCATCTTGCCGACCAGCTTCGTTTGCAACGCCTCGTGCACTAGCAGGTCTACGCCCTCGCAGCTTCGTTCGAGATTGGCGGAGCGGACCGTGTCTCCGCTGATGCAGGCGGAGCGGCCCTTGTAGTCGAAACGATAGCCGACGGCAGGTTCCACCGGCGAATGGTCGACCGTAAAGGCCGTAACCGTGAGGCCTGTATTGCGGAATACTACTGCGCTTTCGCTGGTCATTGCGAAGGCGTGTGCTTCGCTGCCGCCACCGGTTGGAGGCACGACCTTCTCGCCGTGATGCGCAATGCGGTAGCCGTCGTCCGTCGCATAGGCAGCGTTGAACCCCTGGACGATCTTGTCCACCCCCTGCGGACCATGGACCGGCAGCGGGGCCTTGCTCGTGCCGCGGGTCCAGTGGAACAGTTGCAGAGGGCCAAGGCCGTCAAAGTGGTCAGAATGAAAATGCGTCAGGAAAACGCCGCTGAGATCACCGGCATTGAGGCCCATGAGAGCAAGGGTCTCTGCCCCGCCTTCTCCGATGTCGACAAGGAACATCTGGTTGCCTGCAATCACGACGTTGCAGGGACCTGCCCGGTCGGCGTTGGGCAAAGGCGAACCGGCTCCGCATAATCCAACATGCAGGCCGTCGGGCAGGCCGACAGCTACATCGCGCGTGAAGGCTTGATCGATGGCGCGGTCGAAGAGCGCTTCGCCCAATTGCCGCTGGAAGAGCCATAGCGCGACCAATACACAGACAAGGGTCCCTGCCGCGATCGCCGCCTTTCTCGTAAGTGACATACTCTCTGTCCTCCCCCAGAGGATTGCACGTTAGTTGCCGAAAACGGAAAATGCGAGTTGACGCTTGCGGCTTCATTTCATGCTGCGTATTATGCGGACAACACACTTTAACCAGAGTCGCCAGATGTTTCGAGCACGCGTCGCACTTTTCATTTTCGCAATCGCACTTTCCCACCCGCTTCGTGCGGAAAATCTCGAGGTGCGTGGCGACCGACTTTTCGTGACTGCCGAGATCGGTGGCAAACAGGTCGAGGCCTTGCTCGATTCCGGAGCCGAAGTCACGATACTCGACCGGGCATTCGCAGAAGAAGCGGGGCTCGTGGGCGGCCAAACGGTCGAGGCGCGGGGTACCGGGAAATCGACCGTCGAGGCCCGCCTCCTCGAGAACCTTCCAATCCGTGCGCTGGGCAGCGAATTCACTGCCGGGGTGGCCGCGGTGATGGACCTTTCGGACGTCGGTTCGCGCCTGGTTGGCACGCGTCTTCCTGCCATTCTCGGCCGCGATCTTTTCGATGCCGGGCGGCTGTTTATCGACATCGAAGGCGGTGATATCGAATGGCTTGATAATTCGACGATAATTCCCGGAACGCGGCTCGATCTGGCCTCTTCCGCCGGTATCGAGACGATGCCGGTCCGGTTCGGCGAGACGGTCGGCAGGGCCGATTTCGACCTTGGAAATGGCAGCGGTTTGCTGGTTTCGGCAAACCTCGCCCGCAAGCTTGGCCGCGAGCCGATAGGTCTTGAGCCGGGAGGCGGAATCGGCGGAGCAAAGCTGCGGCCGGTGGTGATTGTTCCATCCCTTCTCCTAGCCGGGCGTGCCTTCAGCAATGTCCGGGCACATGTCGATGATACGATGGAAGTGGACGCGAATATCGGCGTCGAACAACTCCGTACATTTCGTATTGTCACGGATTTTCCCGGACATGCGATCTGGCTGGAAGCACGCGACTGATTGACTTTTTGCACTGCAGCATCCACATGGCCGTCATCGAAGCGCGCTAGCCAGCGTGAAGCGGCGATGTGAGAGACATCCATCGCCCCGGCCGCGCCTCGGTCTTTTACCAATGACTTCCCTTTTCACGCGGGTCGTTTGACACCCGCGCCGCGCGAGCTGTGACTCTGCGCGCCGCATATAATGCGAGCTAAACACTCAAACATGACACAGTTTACCGACCTCGGGCTTTCGCAGCCCGTGCTCCAGGCCCTCGACATGAAGGGCTATTCCACGCCCACCCCGATCCAGGCGCAGGCCATTCCCCGCGTTCTCGAAGGGCGCGACCTTCTAGGCATCGCCCAGACCGGCACCGGCAAGACCGCCGCCTTCATGCTCCCCAGCATCGACCGGCTGCGCGATGCCGAGAACCAGACGCCGTTCAAATCCTGTCGCATGCTGGTTCTCGCCCCGACGCGCGAACTGGCGGGCCAGATCGCCGAGAGCGCGAAGGATTACGGCGCGCTAGCCGGCCTCAAGGTACACTCAATCGTTGGCGGCACCTCGGTCAACAAGGACCGTAACAAGCTGCACCGCGGCACCGACATCCTCGTCGCGACGCCGGGCCGTCTGCTCGACCTGATCGACCAGAAGGCCTTCAGGCTCGATGGCGTGGAAATCCTCGTTCTCGATGAAGCAGACCAGATGCTCGATCTCGGCTTCATCCACGCGCTTCGCAAGATCAGCGAACTCGTGCCCGACGAGCGTCAGACGCTGTTCTTTTCCGCCACAATGCCCAAGCAGATCCAGGAGCTGGTCGGCAAGTATTGCCGCAACCCGGTCAAGGTCAGCGTGACGCCCGAGAGCACGACTGCCGAACGCATCGACCAGTATCTTTTCATGGTCCAGCAGGACGAGAAGCAGACGCTGCTCGAGATGATCCTGTCCGAACGCCACGAGGTGCCCGGAAAATTCGAGCGCGTGCTGATCTTCGCGCGCACCAAGCATGGCTGCGACCGGATCGTGAAGAAGCTCGGCCAGGCGGGCATCCCTGCCAACGCCATTCACGGCAACAAGAGCCAGCCGCAGCGCGAGCGTGCGCTGGACGAGTTCAAGCGCGCCAAGACGCCGATCCTCGTCGCGACCGACGTTGCCGCGCGCGGAATCGATATTCCGGGCGTGAGCCACGTGCTGAATTACGAACTGCCCAACGTGCCAGAGCAGTACGTCCATCGCATCGGCCGCACCGCGCGCGCGGGCCGCGACGGGGTGGCGATCGCCTTCTGTGCCGAGGACGAGCGCGATTACCTGAAGGACATCCGCAAGAAGACCGACGCGGAGTTCGAGCGCCTGCCGCTGCCCGACAATTTCCGTGCGGTGGTCGAAGGCGTCGGCCCCACCAAGCGCGAGCAGAAGCCCAAGCTGGCGCGGCCCAAGGTGCGTCCGACAGGTGGTGCGGCCAAGCCAAAACCCAAGCAGAAGCATCCCGCGCGCAAGGGCAAGCCCTCGGGCGGCGGTCAGGGGCAGGGCAGGCCGCAAGGCGGTCGACCTGGCGGCAATCGAAATCGAAATCGCAATCGCGGCCGTGGAGGCGTTCGCGCCTAGTTCGCGCTAGGCAAGGTCGTCCTTGCCCGCGATCAAGAAGTGCTCGCTGTCCGAATTTGCAAGGCGCGCTTCGAGGTGCGGCTTGTATTCGGGATCGTTCTCGAAGGCGAGCGCTGCTTCCTTGCTGGGCCATTGGATAATTATGCGCAGCGCCGTGCCATCGGCCCCGCCTTCTACCTGCTCATGCTCGCTCGTACGGGCGAGATACTTGCCACCGTGCTGCGCGATGAGCTTGTTGGCGACGGGGAGGTAATCCTCGATCCAGGCGTCGTTCTTCGGGGTGACGTTGAGGTAGGAATAGTAGGTCATCGCTGGTCCTCCTGGTGCGTTAATGCAGCAGGCATGTGAGAATAGGCGCGCTCTGGGCAATACGCACAAAAATGTGCTATACGCACCCAATGGATACTGTAGATGACCGTCCGCCGCCCCAACTGCGCTTCACGAAATACGACTGCAATGATGGCTGTCCGGTAGAGGCGGCTCTCGAGCAGGTTGCGGGCAAGTGGAAGGGCGTGATCGTCTACCACCTGCTCGAGGGTACCTTGCGGTTCAACGAGCTCAACCGCCGCATCGGTGCCGTGACCCAGCGCACGCTGACCAAGCAATTGCGCGATCTGGAGGCAGACGGCATCGTCGAGCGGACTGTGCACCCGGTCGTACCGCCGCACGTCGATTATGCTCTCACCGACAAGGGGCGCGCACTGCGGCCCGTTGTCGAGGCCTTGCATGTTTGGGGAAGCCGCTTTCCCAGGTCGAAGTAACTCGCGCCTTGGCAAATGCGAATGCGGTGGCGATATGCCTTCGCAAAGCTGACAGGAGCGCCCGATGGCCGACGAATACGATTACGACCTTTTTACCATCGGCGCGGGCTCCGGCGGCGTCCGCGCCTCGCGTGTCGCCGCCTCGCACGGGGCGCGGGTCGCGATTGCGGAGGAATTCAGGGTCGGCGGCACCTGCGTCATCCGCGGCTGCGTGCCCAAGAAGATGCTCGTCTACGGCGCGCATTTCGCCGAGGACATTGAGGACTGCCAGAAATTCGGCTGGACCATCGAGAAAGCGACTTTCGACTGGAAAACCTTGCGCGACAATGTGCTGGCCGATGTCGACCGGCTGAACGGCCTCTACACCGAGACGCTCGAGAACCACGATGTCACCATTTTTCACGAGAAGGCCACGCTGACCGGGGAGCACGAGATCACGCTGGCGAGCGGCAAGGTCGTCACCGCCAAGCATATCCTTATCGCCACCGGCGCGACCCCGCGTCGCCCCGACTGCCCAGGCAACGAGCACGGCATAACGAGCAACGAGGCCTTTCATCTCGACGCGGTGCCAAAGCGCATCCTGATCGCGGGCGGCGGATATATCGCCAATGAGTTTGCCGGCATCTTCAACGAATTCGGCAGCCAGGTGACGATCATCAACCGCACAGACACGCTTCTGCGCAGCTATGACGAATCCTTGCGAGACCGCTTGCTGCAGATCAGCATGATGAAGGGTATCGATTTCCGCTTCCACGCCGAATTCCGCGGGATCGAGAAGAACGACGACGGTAGCCTCACCGTGTCGATGACCAATCACGAGGACCTCGAGGTCGATTGCGTCCTCTTCGCCACCGGGCGCACCCCGCATACCAAGGACCTCGGCCTGCAGGAGGTCGGCGTCGAACTGGGCGAGGGCGGCGAGATCCTCGTCGACCGTTTCTCCAAGACCAATGTCGACCACATCTATGCCGTGGGCGATTGCACCGACCGCGTGCAGCTGACCCCTGTCGCCATCCGCGAGGGGCAGGCCTTTGCCGACACCGTATTCGGTCCCGGCGATCCGGTTGCGGTGGATCATTCCTGCGTCGCCAGCGCGGTGTTCTCCCACCCCCCGATTGCCGCGGTCGGCATGACCGAGGGCGAGGCACGCAACAAGCTGGGCGACATCAAGGTCTACCAGTCGGACTTCCGCCCGATGAAAAATGTGCTCGCCGGACGCAACGAACGCAGCCTGTTCAAGATGATCTGCGATGCCTCGAGCGGTAAGATCGTCGGCATCCACATGATCGCGCCCGAAGCGCCCGAGATGATGCAGGCGGCGGCCATTGCGGTGAAGGCCGGCCTCACAAAGGCGGACTTCGATGCGACCACTGCGATCCATCCGACGATGGCCGAAGAACTTGTTTTGATGCGCTAATCCGGCAGAACCGTTCAGCCAAGGCTCAGGAAAAGTGGCGAGAATGTGGCAGTCATTGAGGAGATGCCACGTGCGAACCAACTTGTTGCTTGCTGCCCTTGCTGTCGCTTCTTGTGCCCCCAAAGGTGAGGAGCCGAATGTGTCCGATACGGCCGGCTCATCGTCCGATCGCGACTATGCGACCCAGACCGAAGCCCCGACGCCCGATTACAAGGCGCTACTTGCAAAGCCTTCTCTGTCCGATGGCGGGTGGAAGAGGCGCGAGGCGACTACCGCGCCGCCTTCCGATGCCAAGAAGATCGGCAGGCTGTGGGTCCAGCGACTGGAATCGCGCAACGCCATCACCGGCTACGGCCTGGGTGGAAAGGGACCGGACGGACCGGTGTCAATGATCGACACTGCCATGACCGAGCAGGCGTTCGAGAACTGGGCGGCCGAAAACGGCTGGCAAGTACCCACACACATCACCTGGTCCTTCGTGCCCGAGATGCATCTGCCGCGCGTGTCGGACAAGGCGGCCGAGGGCATTCGCGTCTGGCCAGCCTCGACCGCCCGCACCGGCGCGCAAAACGAGGCGCTGCTATGGGGTCGTGTCGAGTTGCGCGACGGGTGTTTCTATGGCGACACCGGGGACGGCACACCGCAGAAGCTGGCCTTCTTCCACGAGGAAATCGGTCTCGATGTCGATGACGAGGGCTATTACATCCTGCGCGACCGCGTGTCCGGAAGGACGCTGGCACGGATCGGCGAGCAGATGAACTGGGGCGGTCCGCCCACCGCCTACATCGCCCCCGAACTCGAAGCAGAGATCCAGGAAAAATGCGGGCCGGGCGAGATACTCGTCGTCGGATCGCCGGAATCGGAGGAACGGTTCAAGACGCAATATCCGCACCTGCGCGAACCGGTCGCGCCGCCTCCGCCACCCGGCGACTGATTGCAGTTTGCAACCCATGCGCCTATTCCCTGAACCAAGGGAGAAAAGTGCATGACAGCAACGGTTCTGGTCACGGGCGGCACGGGCTATATCGGCGGCGAAATAATCGATCGCCTGCTTGCCAAGGGATACACCGTCCACACGACGGTAAGAGACGCCGTGAAGAGCGAACCCAAGCTGCGCAAACGCTGGCCTGACGCGGGCGAGAAGCTCAAGGTCTTCTCCGCCGACCTGACGAACGATCCGGGTTGGGCAGAGGCCAATGCTGGCTGCGAGGCGGTGGCGCATGTCGCCTCGCCATTCCCGCTCGACGTTCCGAAGAACGCCGACGAACTCATCGTCCCGGCACGCGAGGGCACTTTGCGAGCGCTCAAGTTCGCGCATGCAGCAGGGGTGAAGCGCTTCGTTCAGACCAGCTCGGCGGCTGCGATCGCCTATGGCCAGCCGGACAAGGACCATTTCGACCACACGGACTGGACCAATCTCGACGCGAACCCGCCCCCATATATCCAGTCGAAGACGGTGGCCGAGCGCGCCGCGCGCGACTGGGTCGAAGCGAACGCGCCCGATATGGTATTCTGCTCGGTCAATCCGGTGGCCGTTTTCGGCCCGGTCTATGACGACGACATGTCGACCAGCGTCGAGATGGTGAAGAAGATCATCGACGGCTCGATCCCGATGATCCCCAATATGGGCATCTGCATCACCGACGTGCGTGACGTGGGCGAGGCGCATGTCCGCGCAATCGAGGCTCCGGCCGAGAAGGTGCGCGGCGAGCGATTCCCGACTTCGGAAAAGTTCATGTGGATCGAGGAGATGGCTGAAACCATCCGCCAGCGGGTTCCGCAGCATTCGGGCAAGGTGCCCAAGCGCCGCATGCCCGACTGGCTGGCGAAGTTCCTCGCTCTTTTCATGCCCGAAATGCGCCAGATCAAGGGCGAGCTCGGCAACATCCGTGATGTGTCTGGCAAGCATACCGAGGAGGTGCTCGGCTATACCTACATCCCGGCGGAACAGACGCTCGAAGATACGGTGAAAAGCCTCGTCGAGAAGGGGATCGTGAAGGCATGATGGACCTTTCGGGGAAACGGGTCCTGCTCACTGGCGGGAGCGACGGGATCGGGCAGGAGCTTGCCCGCCAGCTCAAGTCGAAGGGCGCCGAAGTCGCCGTTACCGGCCGTTCGGCGAAAAAGCTCGCCGTCATGGCGGGTGAGGGTTTCCGGACGATTGAGGCCGATTTCTCGCACTCCGGAGGGGTTGCTGCGGTACTCGATGCCTGGGGCGATGCCCCGCTCGATATCCTGATCAATAACGCCGGCATGGGCCGCGATCACGATTTCCGGAAAGGCGCGACCGCGACATCCGATATCGAGGAAAACATCTACGCCAACCTGACATCGCCCATCATCCTGGGGGCGCGGCTGCACGATAATCTGAAGGCTGGCCATGCACCGATGATCGTCAATGTCACGTCAGGTCTGGCGATTACGCCGAGCAATACCGGTCCGCTCTATTGCGGGACCAAGGCGGGGCTGCGCAGCTACTCGATCGGTGCGCGCGAGCAGTTGCGCGCAAGCGGAATACATCTTCTCGAAGCCCTCCCTCCGATGGTCGATACGCAGATGACAGCGGGGCGCGATGGCAACAAGATGTCTGCCGAAGATTGCGCGGCGGCGATCGTGGAAGCGATACAGCAGCGCCGCGAGGAAGCACCGATCGGACAGGTCAAGCTGCTCCGGCGGATCCACTCGATATCCCCGGCACTCGCGCGCAAGATACTGCTGCGTTTCTGACCGCGATTGCCCTTCTTGCAATGCCGCGCCACAAGGACGCTAACGATTCGGGGCGCTTGAGGGACCTATCGCCATGAACATGCTGGCTTCGCGCGGACAACTTCGCGCAAGTTTTCTCCGCTGGGCGCTTTTTCTGGTGCCGCTTTGCCTGCTGCTCGGATTTATGTCGGGGCAGCTTGGAGCGGGGCCTGAGAGCCAGTGGTTCCAGTCGCTCGAGAAGCCTTCGATCTATCCCGAGCCCAAGTGGTTCGGCATCGTGTGGACGATCCTCTACATCATGATCGGCTTTTCGGTCGCACTGGTGGCCAGCGCCTGGGGCGCACGCGGACGCACGGCGGCCCTGTGGGTCTTCGCCCTCCATTTCGTGCTCAACCTTGCCTGGTCGCCGACCTTCTTCGCCATGCAGCAGATCACCGTCGCGCTCGTGATCCTCGTGCTGATCGTGGTGACCTTGCTTGTCGTGATCGCCCTGTTCTGGAAGGTACGCCGCCTCGCCGCTGTGCTGCTGCTGCCCTATCTTGCCTGGGTGTGCTTCGCGACTTTGCTCAATTACGAGTTCTTGCGCCTCAATCCGGATGCCGATGGCGGTTCGCAGGGCGATGCCGTCGAACGCGTGCGGATCGGCAATTGAACTGCTGCGCGCCCGCGCCTAGATAGCCAGTCATGCAGAGCCAGAACCCGCTGATCGCCGATTTCGTCAAACTCGCCAATTCGGCGGCCGGCACGCTTGCCGGAATGGGCCGCGAGGCGCGCGAAACGGCGCGCGAGCGTGCCAAGGAAACCTTCGGCGGAATGGACTTCGTCTCCCGCGAGGAATTCGACGCGGTCAAGGCGATGGCCGCCAAGGCCCGCGAGCAGGCGGAAGATCTTGCCGCCCGCGTCGCGGCACTGGAAGCTAAGCACAAGGCCTGAGCGCAGGACACACTACCCCATGAACGGTCGCATTATTACGGTTTTCGCCGTCGCTGCGCTTGCAGCAGTCCCGGCAACGGCACAGGACTTCGAAGCCCAATCCGCATCGGTCGATCTCCGCTTCGACGGAACGCTTTATCCGGGTGTGATCACGCTTCCGCTGGAAGAAGACGTCATCAATGTGAACCTCGGCGCAGGGGCCGAGCCGAAAGATGTGTGTGTGGAACAGGCTGGCGTGGCCGAATGTCGGGTTCTCACACCCGGAGAGCCGCAGGACATTGCGGTTGCATACGCTGGGGCGACCTATGTTCTTCGCCTGCAATATCGGGGTCAGGCCGCCGTATTCGACCAGGCCTACCGCGACCTTCATTCGGGTTCCGTCCGCGTAGAGGTCCCCGGGGCCTACGAACTGGTCAATGTCGCGATTGCGCTGACGCCTTACGCGGAGGAAGAATACGGGATCGTCGCGCCTTCGCCTTACCTCGATGCAGTGCGCTACCGCTTCTCCCACCTGCGTGATCATGCTTTCGTGATGTCCCTCGACGAGGCCATCCGTGAGGATCGCAGCAGCTACAATACGCTAAAGATGAATGGCGCTTCGTACGATTTGCAGAGCGACGACACCATGGTTCGCAGCGACATCTACGACCATGTGGGCTGGGCGGGGAATACGCTGCGGCCTTATGAAGCCGAGATGCAGGACTTTGCGCGAAAGGCTCAATTCTCGCAATTTCTTGCAGATTTCGCTCCCTTGTATGCACAACAGGCCGCTTTCCTCCGCGATGAAGTCGACATCTCCGGCATGCTTGACTGGTTGGGTCGCGAGTTTCCGGATGTGCCCCCCTACGACACAACCCGGGTCATTTTTTCACCGCTGGTAGGTGCCAACCAGGCCTTGGCGACGTTCGAGGATGGAGGGTTCCGCGAACTCCAACCGCATGTGAATTTTCCTTATCCATCCGAACTAGAGCGGTTCGATGAAGACTTGCGCCCCTTCCTGCAGTCGCTCATCATATTCACCGAACTCAACCACGGGTTCATCAATCCGACCAGCGAGCGACTCGCACCGCAAATCGCGGCGCACATGCCGGACCTCGGCGAATGGGCGGACGAGATGCCGGCGAAATTTTACGAAAACTCCCAAGGTGTTTTCAATGAGATGGTCAATTGGGCCCTGTTTAGCGTCTATGCTCAAGACAAGCTGGAGCCCGAGGACGCACAGGCGATTGCGCAGATCATTTCCGATACGATGGTCAACGGACGCGGTTTCCTGCGTTTCGATGCCTTCCAGCGCGAGTTCCTGGCCTTGCGAGCGGAACAGCGTGAAGGCGAGACTGTGGCGAAGTCGTTCCCGCAACTCGTGCAGTCGCTCGGCACTTTTGCCGCGAATGGCGATCCGGCAAAATAAGTATTGCCGGGCCGGGCCCCGAACGGCCAACACGCAGGAATGCACCTGCGCGCCCCTGCCATCCTGATTGCCGCCCGACCGCATGGGGAGACGGCGATCATCGCGCGCCTGCTCACCGAGGAGAGCGGTGTCGTCGCCGCCTATGTCGCGGGCGGGCGCGGGCGGCAGCTGCGCCCGGTGGTCATTCCCGGCAACCTCGTCGAGGCGGAAATCCGTGCCAAGTCGGACAGCCAGCTGCCCTTCGCGCGCCTCGAACTGGCGCAGAGCAGGGGACCCTGGCTGACCGAGCCTTTGCCCGCCGCCGCCATCGCATGGACCTGCGCGCTCACCGCCAGCGCTCTGCCCGAGCGCAATCCCTATCCTAGCCTCTATCGCGCGCTTGCGGCGCTGCTCGATGCGGTCTGCAACGCGCCTTCCGCGCGCGGCTGGGCACCTGCGCTTGCGTCCTATGAAGTGCTGCTGTTGCGTGAACTCGGCTATGGCGGTGCCAAGCCGGAGATAGCGGGCCTTGACGAGGCCTTGGAAATTCTGCGCGAAAACGAGGGCCAGATCGCTCGTTACCTGCTTGCCGACACCCGCGTCGACGTTCTAGCCGCTAGGGCTCTCCTGATGCAGCGGCTCGAACGGATGGCCTGAGATGAAACTTGCGATTTTGCCCGGTGACGGGATCGGACCCGAGGTCACCGCCGAGGCACGGCGAGTGCTCGATGCGCTGTCCCTGCCGCAGCTGACGATCTGGGAAGGGGATGTTGGCGGGATTGCCTACAAGCGTCACGGCCATCCGCTGCCTGCCGAGACGATCGAGATGGCGAGTGCGGCCGATGCCGTGCTGTTCGGTGCGGTCGGCGATCCGGAGTGCGACGAACTGCCGCGCGAGCACCGGCCCGAACAGGCCATCCTCGGACTGCGCAGCGAGCTTGGCCTGTTTGCCAATCTGCGCCCTGCCGCGGGCTATCCTGGGCTTGAAGACATGTCCTCGCTCAAGCCCGAAATCGCGCGCGGGATCGACCTTCTGGTCGTTCGCGAACTCAACGGCGACGTCTATTTCGGGGACAAGGGCGAGCGGGAAAGTGATGGCGGACGCGAGGGCTGGGATGCCATGTCCTATAATGAGGCCGAAGTGCGCCGCATTGCCCACATCGGCTTCCGCGCGGCGCAGAAACGCCGTGGCAAGCTGACCAGCGTGGACAAGGCCAACGTCCTCGAAACCAGCCGCATCTGGCGCGAAACGGTGATCGAGGTGGCAAAGGAGTATCCCGATGTCGCGCTCGACCACATGTATGTCGACAATGCCGCGATGCAGATGGTGCGCAGCCCCGGACAGTTCGACGTTATCCTCACCGGTAATCTCTTCGGCGATATCCTTTCCGACCAGGCCAGTGCCTGTGTTGGTTCGATCGGCCTCCTCGCCAGCGCAAGCATGGGCGAGAGGCAGACCGAGTTTGGCACCTTCGGACTTTACGAGCCCATCCATGGCAGCGCGCCCGATATCGCGGGGCAGGGCAAGGCCAATCCTGTCGCGGCGATCCTCAGCCTCGCCATGCTACTGCGCCATTCGCTGGGGCGCGAGACCGAGGCGGGGCGGATCGAGCGCGCGATCGCCAAGGTAGTCTCCAGTGAAGTGCGCGGGGCGGACCTCGGCGGGTCGGCCTCGACGAGCGAAATCGGCGATGCAGTCCTGCGCGCGCTGACTGCAGTGTCTTGAAATTGTAGGGCAGCCGCGCCACGCACTCACGCCATGGCGCTCGACCTTGCGATCATCCTGCCCACGCTGAACGAGCGCGACAATCTCGCGCCGCTTGTTGCGCGCATTGAAGACGCACTTGGCGAAACCGGTTGGGAAGTGCTGGTCGTCGACGATAATTCTTCCGACGGGACAGCCGAGGAAGCCCGCCGTATCGCGCGCGAGGACAACCGCGTTCGCGTGCTCCAGCGGATCGGTCGGCGCGGGCTTTCCAGTGCCGCCATCGAGGGTTTTTGCGCCACTGCAGCCCCTTTCGTGGCGGTAATGGATGCCGACCACCAGCATGATCCGGCGCTGCTCGTGGATTTGCTGGAGGCGGTGCGCTCGGGTCAGGCCGACGTCGCCGTCGCCAGCCGCTTTGCGGAAGGTGCCAGCACAGACCAATGGGCCAATCCCGAGCGGGAAAAGCTTTCGGGCGTCGCCAATCGCCTCGCACGCAAGCTCACCGGTGTTGAACTGTCAGACCCGATGAGCGGTTATTTCCTGCTGCAGACCGAAACCGCCCTGGCGCTCGTGCCACGGCTGTCGGGTATCGGGTTCAAGATATTGCTCGACCTGCTGGCCACTTCCGAAAAGCCGCTAAAAGTCAGGGATATTCCGATGGATTTCGCAGCGCGGCGGGCCGGGGAAAGCAAGCTAGACCGCGCCATCGCCGTCGACTTCCTCGCCGGACTTTACGACAAGGCATTCGGCCGCATCATCCCGACTCGCTTCGCCCTGTTCGGCACGGTCGGCGCGCTGGGCGTGCTGGTGCATCTCGCGATCCTCTACCTCTGCCTGTGGCTTGCGGGCACGCAATTCGCATGGAGCCAGGCCATCGCCACGCTGGGCGCGATGACCTTCAACTTCTGGCTCAACAATTTCCTCACCTACCGCGATCGCCGGCTGGAGACTTTCGGCAAGCTTCTGCGCGGCTGGGCGAGCTTCGTCCTCGCCTGCTCGATCGGCGCCTTCGCAAACGTGGCCATCGCCGCCACGTTATTCGAGCGCGGGGTGCACTCGCTGCTCGCCGCGCTGGTGGGAATCGCCATCGGGTCGGTGTGGAATTACGCCCTGTCGAGCCGCTTCGTCTGGGGGCGCTACTGAGCGGCTATTTCCAGCTTTCGAGCCAGGTCCAGACGAGGAAACTGTTGGGCCCTGCGAGCCTTTCTGCGGCGAGGACCTCGTAGTAAAACGCGAAAATCACAATGCTGGCGACGAGCACGAAGTAGGGGGTCTTTCTCCAGCCCGCTTCGCGCAGGTCCGTCAGCGCCAGTGCCAGCGCCACCAGCAGGAAGGTGCTCGGCAGGAAGTAGTGGTAGTAGAACTGTACCGGCTTGGCAGCGACAATCCAGAAACCGAGACTCACCGCATAGAGCAGCGCGACCGCACCGTGCATCGGTTTACGTGCGATGATACCTCGCCATGCGCACCACAGCAGGGCGGGCAGGCCGAGCAGCATCGTGAGCGGGTTGCCGATCAGGATGACCCCGCGCTGGGCCCCGTCGACCGGCTCATAGAGGTACCAGATTGCCCGCCAGTTCGCGACCCATTCGGGCCAGGTCGACTGGTATGGGTGCGATTTCAGAACCTGTGTCTGCAGATCGAGCATCAGCCGGTGATGCGCGACGATGCCGTCCGTGATTGCGTTTGTGGCAAAGTAGTAGCCCGGCAGGAAAGTCAGCCAGTAGATCGCCAGTGGCAAAACACCGAGCCAGACGAATGCTTCGATCAGCGTCACTCCAGGGACCGGCATTCCGCGGCGGCTGAGCAGCAAGCGCCTGCGCCCTGCGAACCAGCGCAGGACGAGGAACGCGAGACCGGGCACTGCAGCAATAACGAGCGCGTTCCACTTGGCCCCCATAGCTAGCCCCAGCGCCAGGCCCGCCAATGCGAGCCTCCAGCGCCCCGTCTCCGGCTCGCGCATGGCGGCGGCAAGCTGCCAGAAGGCGACTGCTAGGGCACAGATCATGAAGATATCGAGCATTGCGATGCGCGAATGGACGAAGAGGTGGAAGCCCGTCGCAACCAGCACGCCGGAAGCGATCGTCGCGTAGCGGCTGCAGGAGCCGAACCAGACAGCGCGCATCACCGCGAATAGTGCTAGCGCTCCGGCGAGCGACGAGAAAATCCGCCAGCCCCAGGGATTGTCGCCGAACAGCGCGATGCCCAGCGCGACCAGTTCCTTTCCCAGCAGCGGATGTTCCCGGTTCGAGAAGTCCGACAACGCCAGCAGGTCGCGCGCGGCGGGAAGGTAATGCACTTCGTCGAAATAGGGCGCGCTGGGGATGGCGAGGTTCCACAGCAACAAAGACCAGAAGGCGAGCGCCAGCGCGGCGCACCAGCGGATCGGGTCAATCGGTTGCTCGGGCGCGCGGCTCATCGCAGCGGGGCTTAGGAAAGCCGCGTGCGCCGGGCAAGCGCGTTCAGGCGGTTGCGGCGCGCTTTTCCAGCCAGAAAAGGCGGGCGACCATTGCGAACAGCCCAATACTTGCGGTGGCGGCGACCAGCAGGAGCCATGGCACGATGGCCATGTTCTGCGCTCGCGCCCGCGGGACGATGAAGAAGACCGCGATCCCGACCGACATCAGCAGGTCCCACCAGACCTGCACGCCCCACAGATTGGTAGTGTGGTTGGTCCAGACCGTCGCGATGCCTTCGTGGAAAATCGTCACCCCTGTGTAGGCGGCGAAGAAAGCGCCGAGGACTGCCGCAAGGACCGGGCTACCCACTGGATCGCGGTTGGCGATGACGTACACCAGAACCGCGACGGCAGCCACGATGCCTCCGATTGCGAGATATTCGAATGGCACCATGGTTTTTCTCCGAGTCGATGTAGCGAGCGCTACATTTGTAGCTTTATGTAGCGATCGCTACAAGGCCTGCATGTCGCCCGCACGAATGAGTCGCGAAACGCTGCTGCCTGCCATGGCCGCGCATGTCCTCGAGAATGGTATCGCGGGTGTCAGCCTGCGCCCGCTGGCCAAGGCTGCGGGGACCAGCGACCGGATGTTGATCTACCACTTCGGCAACCGGCAGGGCGTGGTGGATGCGCTTCTGGAATATCTGGCGAAGCTTTACGAAACCGGCCTCGATGCCGCCCTCCCGGCCGAGCCGGCGCGCGACAGGCGCGAGACCGTCAGGAGAATTCTGGAACGTACCGCGTCACCCGCCCTCACGCCTTTCATGCGCCTGTGGTGGGAAGTGGTTGCGGCTTCGGCAGCGGGCGACGAGACTTTCCGCGAAAGCGCCGCTTCGACCATGGGTTTGCTGCTCGGCTGGCTCGAAGCGCATATGCCCGAGGGCGACCCGGATCCGCGCGGAGGTGCGCGGCTCTTGCTGACTTTGATCGAAGGTTCGCAAATGCTCGGGGCGGTGGGGCGGGCGGATATCGCCGAAGCTGCGCTTGCCGCCTTCGAAGGCTGACCTGCTTGCCGCGCCGCGCCTGCGTGCTATCCCGCTCGCCATGAAAAAAACCACCGGCACCGACCGCTCGATCACTTCCAACTGGCGTCCCGCAACGCAGGCCGTTCGCGGCGGCACCTGGCGCAGCGAGCATGGCGAGACCAGCGAGGCGCTGTTCCTGACCTCGGGCTATACTTACGACGACGCGCAGACCGTGGCCGACCGCTTTGCGGGCGAGGCGCAGGGCATGACCTATTCACGCCTCCAGAACCCGACCGTCGCGATGCTCGAAGAACGTATCGCATTGATGGAGGGCGCGGAGGCCTGCCGCGCGCAGGCGAGCGGGATGGCGGCCATGACTACTGCCCTGCTGTGCCAGCTTTCGCACGGGGACCACGTCGTTGGCGCGCGTGCGGCATTCGGCTCGTGCCGCTGGCTGCTCGACCACCTGCTTCCGCGCTTCGGGATCGAGACGACGGTGGTCGACAGCGCCGACAATGACGCCTGGGAGGCAGCAATCCGGCCGAACACCAAGGTCTTCTTCTTCGAAACGCCTGCCAATCCGACCCTCGACGTGGTCGATCTCGCGCAGGTCTGCGGCCTCGCCAAATCGCGCGGGATAACCACCGTTGTCGACAACGCCTTTGCCACTAGCGCGCTCCAGCGCCCGATGGATTTCGGCGCGGATGTCGTGGCTTATTCGGCGACCAAGCTGATGGACGGGCAGGGCAGGGTGCTCGCCGGCGCGGTATGCGGATCGCAGGAATGGATCGACGAAGTGTTGCTGCCCTTCCAGCGCAACACCGGCCCCAACATCGCGCCGTTCAACGCCTGGGTAGTCCTGAAGGGTCTCGAGACGCTGTCCCTGCGCGCCCACAAGCAGAGCGAAAATGCAGTCGATCTCGGCCGATTTATCGAGGGCCGCGTGCCGCGCATGCTCCACCCCGGCCTCGAAAGCCACCCGCGCCACGCGCTCGCAATGGAGCAGATGAGTGCGACCGGCCCAATCTTCGCCTTCGACGTCGAAACCCGCGAGCGCGCCTTCGCCATCCTCGACGCGCTGCACCTGATTGATATTTCGAACAACATCGGCGATGCGCGCAGCCTTATGTGCCACCCGGCCAGCACCACACACGCCGGGATGACTCAGGAAGAGCGCGATGCGATGGGTGTCACCGAAGGCCTTTTGCGCATCAACGTGGGTCTTGAGGATATCGAGGACGTGCAGGAAGACCTCGACCGCGCGCTGAGGGAAGGGGGGCTATGAACACGACAGTCGAATTCATCCTCGATCTGGCCGCGCCCAACGGATATCTCGCATGGTACCCGCTTAAGGAAGTAGTCGCTCGTACCGGCGCGGAACTTGTTGTGACACCCGTCTTCCTGGGCGGAATGCACAAGATCACCGGCAATTCCCCGCCGATGATGCGTGATGCGGACGTACTGGGGAAGGTCCCTTATGCGGCGCTGGAATTCAGGCGCTTCCTCGACCGCGAAGGCCTTGACAAGTTCTCGATGCACCCCGCGCTGCCGTTCAATTCGATCCTGCTCCAGCGCGTCCTGGTGGCGGCCGATGACGAGGCGCAGCGAAAGGCACTCGTCGACGCCCTCCAGCCTGCGGTGTGGGAGAGGAATATCGATTGCGGCAATGTCGAAGTAGTGGCCCAGACGCTTTCCGATGCCGGATTCGATGCGAAAACGTTGCTCGAGCGAACGCAAGACGACTCGGTGAAACAGCAACTTGCCGACAATACTTCGCGCGCGGTCGAGCGCGGGGCGTTCGGCATTCCCACCTTCTTCGTCGGCGATGAGATGTTTTTCGGCAAGGAGCGGCTGGGCCAGCTGGAAAGCTACCTCAGCGGCGGAAAGCCTTAGGTTTTGGTGCGCTCTCGCTTAGAGAGCGAAAGCTGCAAGCACGACTTGGGCGGCGAGCATCAGCTCGATGCGTCCTTCCCCGTCGGTGTCGCGGACCAGCCGCTTTACGAATGCGAACAACATGTCGCGTCCCCTTCCTGAATGCAGAATTGCAGCAGGTGCTTAGTAATTCTTATCAGAGTGGGGTTAATCGATCTTAAAGCGGTGGGAGACTGCCCCCGCGCCCCTTGCATGGGCCGGTAGAAGCCTTAGGTTTGGGGCCGTGATAAAGGAACTCTTCCAGCATAGCGCCATGACCGATGGCATCACCGTGCGGGTCGCGGTGAACTTCCTGCCCGAGCAATCGCAGCCGGAAGCTGGCAAGTGGTTCTGGGTCTATCACATCCGGATCGAGAACGCCTCGCACGAAGTCGTGCAACTCAAGACGCGCCACTGGCGCATCACCGACGGTGCGGGCCATGTCGCGCATGTCGACGGCGATGGTGTAGTGGGCGAACAGCCTGTGCTGAAGCCCGGACAGGCACATGACTATGTCTCGGGCTGCCCGCTCGATACGCCGCATGGCTCGATGGAAGGTTTTTACACCTTCCACCGCGAAGACGGGGAGCCTTTCGAGGTCCGTATTCCCTTCTTCCCGCTCGCCGCACCTGCGACCGCGAACTGAGGGTCAGTCCTCCTCTTCTTCCTCTTCTTCGAAGTCGTCGTAGAAATCATAATCGCCGATCTTGATTTTCGGCTTGCGCTCCAACCATTCGGCCAGGATTTCCAGATCGCGCGTTAGCGGCCAGGTGGCGAGCGGCGCGCGACTTTCGTCGAGGTAAAGTATCAGGGATTTCTTCTTCAGCCTGAGCCTGCTGTTGCCGAGCGCCTTGCGCGATCCCGCGCCCAGGCGACGCGCCAGACGGAAGCCGAGGCCCCAAGTGATGCCTTCGCGAAGATCGTCGTCATCGGCCAGCATTCGCAGTTTGGCGGGTACTTCCGTCCGCCCGAGGCTGCCGAACAGGGCCGCGCAGATCATGGCACGGTCGCGCGGGCTGCAATCGATCCAGCGCTTGTCGATCGCCCATTCGGTGGCGTGATTGATGCGCAAGTTTGGCTCGACACGCTGCAGGGCGGCGGCCAGTTGCGCTGCGGCTAGGCGCAGCCGTTCGTTGCGCTTGCCGGCACCATTGGCGAGGTCCACCGTCCAGCCCGCAACGCGCGTGGCATCGACCACGGGCGCGTCGCGCGGCTCGGCAAAGGCATGGACCCCGGATAGCAGCGGATCGAGGCCGCGCTGGAGGTCGGTTAGCCGCGAATAGAGCAACCCTTCGCGGATGCCCCAGCTCGAAAAGACGAGGTGGTCGGGCCGCAGGCAATCGAGCATTGGCAGGAGCATCGCTGCAGCGTCGGGCAGATAGGATGCACGCATCGGAGTGATGCCGGAGATTTTCACCAGATCGTCGGGCTTGGCCTCGACCAGCTTGCTGGCATGGGCGCGCGTGTCTTCGATGGAGAGTTCGAAACCGTGCGGATCGGTGAGGGGGTAATCTGCCTCGACCATGGCGTAATGTGCCAGCGCGCGCCAGGTGCCGCCGATCATGTAGAGCGGGCCGGGGTGCGAGTGCAGCCAGCCGACCTTCGATAAGGCATCATGGACGGTCGATGTGAGTTCCTTTTCCGCCTCGCGCATTGCGGGCAGACGCAGCGTGCCGAAGGGCAGGCTCACCGCATCGCGGCAATCGCCATTGCCGATGGATACCAGCTCGAGGCTGCCGCCTCCCAGATCGGCGATGATGCCTTCCGCACCGGGAAAGGCGCCGATCGCCCCGAACGCGGAAGCGCAGGCTTCCTCCTCGCCGCTGAGCAGGCGTGGTTCGAGCCCGAGAGCGGCCACCCTGGCGAGAAATTCCGCACCGTTTTCAGCATCGCGTGCAGCTGCCGTCGCAACGGTTTGCACGTCCTCGATCCCGCGGTCACTGACGAGGATCTGGTAGCGGGCTAGCCCTGCAAGAGCCTCCTCGGCAGCTTCCTCGGGGATGCGACCGGTTTCGGACAAATCGCGCCCGAGACGCGCGGCAACCTTTTCGTTCCAGACGGTTTCGGGTGCGCGTCCAGTGCCTTCATAGATTACGAGGCGAACCGTGTTGGAACCGATGTCGATCACCGCGCGGGGAGGGTGGATCAGGCGTCGCTGCCATTGCGGGCTGCGCGTCTTGGAACGGCTCACGCCTCGCCTCCAGGCAGTGTCAGATGGGGCACGTCATGTTTCTCCAGCGCCGATCCGCGTCCCGAGAGCGAAGGGTTGGCCATGAAATACTGGTGGCAATTGAAGCCATCCTCGCCCTTGCCCATCCGGCGATATTGTCCGTCGGGGTCGAGACGCCAGCTGCGCTCGGTATCAAGGATGTTTGCAAGCATGACCTGCTTCAGCATCTGGTCGTGGACAGTCTTGTTGAGGACCGGAACCATGACCTCGACCCGCCGGTCGAGATTGCGGCTCATCGCATCGGCGCTGGTGATATAGACCTTGGCCTGCCTGCTCGGCAGCGCCTTGCCATTGGCGAAGGCCCACATGCGGCCATGTTCGAGGAAGCGCCCGATGATAGACTTCACGCTGATGTTTTCCGACAAGCCGGGAATACCCGCCCGAAGAGAGGAGATGCCTCGCACGACCATGCGGATTTCGACGCCAGCCTGGCTGGCTTCGTAGAGCTTGTCGATCATCTCGCGATTGGTGATTGCGTTCATCTTGACCCAGATGCCTGATGGCTTGCCATTCTTGGCATTGGCGATTTCGGCATCGATCAGCCCGTAGATCTTTTCGCGCATGCCGATGGGCGAAATCGCGATGCATTCCAGATCGTCGGGCTCGATATAGCCGGTGATGAAATTGAACATCTTGGCGGCATCGCGGCCCAAAGCGGGATCGGCGGTGAAGTAGCTGAGATCGGTATAGATCTTGGCGTTGACCGGATGGTAATTGCCCGTCCCGAAGTGACAATAGGTGCGGTAGCCATCCTCTTCGCGGCGCACGACGAGGCTGACCTTGGCATGGGTCTTCCACTCGGTGAAACCGTAGATCACCTGCACACCTGCTCGTTCGAGCTCGCTCGCCCAGCGGATGTTGCGTTCCTCGTCGAAGCGGGCCTTAAGTTCGACAACCGCAGTGACCGCCTTGCCGTTCTGCGCCGCCTCCACCAGCGCGGCGATCACGGGTGACTGGTCTCCGGCGCGATAGAGCGTCTGCTTGATCGACACGACCTGCGGATCGATCGCCGCCTGGTGCAGGAAATCCACCACCACTTCGAAACTCTCGTAGGGGTGGTGGATGACCATGTCCTTCTCGCGGATCGCGGTGAAGACATCACCGTCATGCGCGAGCACGCGCTCGGGATAGCGCGGAGAGAAAGGCGGAAACTTGAGGTCGGGGCGCGGCTCGTTGCAGATCGCGTCGAGGTCGGTGAGGCCGAGCATGCCGCCGGTTTTGACGATCATCGCCGCATCGACATCGAACTGTTCGCGCAGCAGCGCTTCGGCAGCTTCGTCGCATTCATCGTCCAGTTCCAGCAGAACGGCGCGGCCGCGGCGGCGGCGCTGGATGGCGGTGCGGAAATAGCGCACGAGGTCTTCGGCCTCGTCCTCAACCTCGATATCGCTGTCGCGCAGCACGCGGAATATGCCGTCGCCAAGGATCTTGAAGCCGGGGAACATCTGGTCTGCGAAGCGCGTCACCAGCTGTTCGATCGCGACATAGATTGCCTGGTCGCCCGGGACGCGCACGAAGCGCGGCACGCCGCTGGGGATGAGGACCATCTCGACCAGCTCGCCCTTGCGCTTGCCGCGCTTCAAGCGGAACAGCACGCCCATCCCGCCGCTCGCGACGAAGGGGAAGGGGTGCGACGGGTCGATCGCCTGCGGGGTAATCAGCGGGAGGATGTCGGTCTCGAAATAGCTTTCCAGCCACTTCTGTTCGGCCTTCTTGAGCTCGTCCGGTACTGCGAGGACAATGCCTTCTTCGGCTAGCAAGCCGCGCAGTATCTCGAGGCTTTCCTGCTGGCGATCCTCCAGTTCAAGCACCTGCTCGCGAATGGCCTCCAGTTGCTGGCGGGGGGATCGCCCGTCGATGCCCGGCGTTTCTATGCCGCGCTGGGCCTGTCCCTCCAGGCCTGCAATGCGGACGGTAGTAAATTCGTCGAGGTTGCTGCCCGAGATCGACAGGAAGCGAAGCCGTTCGAGAAGCGGATAATCCGCATTTTCACTTTCGGCGAGTACGCGGCGATTGAAGCTGAGCCAGCTCAGCTCGCGATTGACGTAGCGGTCTTCGGGAGCCTCGGGTGCGACGGGAACGGCGCCATTGCCAGCGTCTTCGCCGGTGTCCTCGGAGCCGGGGGCAGGCGCATTGCCTAAGGTCACGCGTGGGCCTCTCGTTTCATGGCTGTGCAGGGTAGGGCGTGCGCGGGCTATTGGAAAGCGTTTCGCTTCGCCACCGGTTGCGCTCAGCTGTCAGGAGAGCGTCACAATTGCGCATAGCGGGCGGCCAGTTCGTCCCACAGGGCGGGGGTGGAGGCACCGAGCAAGCCCTTCCGGTCCCATTCGTCGACGCGGTATGGCGAGCCGTCAGGGCGTGCGACCCTCCCCCCCGCTTCTTCTAACCATAGCGCACCTGCAGCATGGTCCCAGGCGAGCGTTCGCTCGAATATCGAGACATCGTTTTCGCCGAGCGCAAGGCGCGGATATTGCTCGGCAGCGCAGAAGGGGATGTCGACTAGCTCGTAGTTGGGAGAAATGTGCCGACGGGTGGCCTGCCGGCGCTCCTCTTCCATGAAAATGAGCGAGATCGCGGCGACGGGAGGGGTCTTCCCGGTTGGCCGGGAAGTGACCTGCTCGCCATCGACGAAGGCGCCCCTGCCGCGATGGGCGACGCAGAAACGCTGCGTGAGGCAGTCGTAGATCCATCCCGACTGAGTTACTCCACCTTCGGCGCGCGCGATGATGATGCCGAAAGGCGGCTTCCCGCCTGCGAAATTCCGCGTGCCGTCTATGGGGTCGACGATCCAGCAGGGGGTATCGAGCCTATCGAGGATCGAGGGATCGGCATGCGCTGCTTCCTCGCCGACGAAGCCTATGACATCGTCCAATGCGGACAAGCCTTGGCGAAGCAGTGCTTCGGACTCCTTGTCCGCGATGGTGACCGGGTCGTTACCGCCCTTGTCCTCCACCTCTCCCTCGGCGAGATTGCGGAAACGGGGCAGGATCGCCTGCTCGGTGACGCGCTGCATCAGCGCCAGGATCTCGCTGTCGAGCGAATTCAAGAGCGATAGTCCGCGTTGATCGAGATGTACCCGTGGGTCAGGTCACACGTCCACACGGTCGCACGCCCATCCCCGATGCCAAGGTCGACATCCATGCGGATATCCTGTCCTTCGAGATGTTTCGCCACGGGCGCTTCGTCGTAGTCGGCCAGCGGCTGCCCGTCCTTTGCCGCCCAGGTCCCGCCGAAGCCGATCGATAGCCTGTCGCGGTCTGCAGGTTCGCCGGACTTGCCCACCGCCATTACGACTCGGCCCCAGTTGGCATCGCCCCCTGCGATCGCGGTCTTAACCAGCGGCGAATTGGCGATGGCGAGGCCGACGCGGCGCGCGCTCTCGTCGCTCTCGGCACCGGTTACGGTAATCTCGATGAATTTCTGCGCGCCTTCTCCATCGCGCACCACCAGATGCGCCAGGTCCCGGCAGACCTGCAAAAGTGCTGCGTAGAAAGCATCCGCACCCGTGTCGTCCCAGGATGTGAGCGGCGCATTGCCCGCCCTGCCGGTGGCGAAGGCCAGCACCGTGTCGCTGGTCGAGGTGTCGCCGTCCACCGTGATGCAGGAGAAAGTCGCCGCATTCGCCTTAGAGAGCATTTCCTGCAGGAAGGCGGCCTCGACTGCCGCGTCGGTAAAAACGTAGCCGAGCATGGTGGCCATATCGGGCGCGATCATACCGCTGCCCTTGATGATCCCGGCCAGTGCGACGCGGTTTTCACCCAGCATGGCCGAAGCACCTGCGCCCTTGGTGAAGGTGTCGGTCGTTCCGATGGCGCTCGCCGCCTCTTCCCAGCCGCAGGGTTCGGCTTCGAGCACGGCTGCCACGCCCTCACGCGCCTTGTCCTTGGGCAGCGGCACGCCGATCACGCCGGTGGAGGATACGAAAACCTCGCTCGGCTCGCAGCCGAGCGCCTCGGCGACCTGCGCCATGATCTGTTCGACCGCCTCGCGGCCGCGGAAGCCGGTAAAGGCGTTTGAATTGCCGGCATTGACGATCAGGGCGCGTCCCTTGCCGAGCCTCGCCTGCTCGCGGCCCAATTCGACTTCGCTCGAGGCGCAGGCCGATTTGGTGAAGACACCTCCCACGCTGGTACCGGGCGCAAGCTCGGCAAAAGTCAGGTCCGCCCGGTCCCAATTCTTGTAGCGTGCCCGCGCCACGCGCAGCGTTACGCCGTCAATTCCTTGCAAATCGGGAAACGGGCGGGCGAGGGGGGAGCGCTCTAGATCCATTCCTGGCGCGCTATATCGACAAGCATCTATCCGCAAGAAGAGCCCGTTACCGAAAAATTCAGTCTCTTGCCTTTAATCAGCAAGAAATCTCCGCTATCTCACTATTCGACTATGGTTCGCCAGTTACTCGCCCTTCTTGCCTTGCTCACCGGCCTTGCCGCAATGAGCGCGCCTGTCCAGGCGGCTGTGAATGGCGCGGTGAGCGCGGCCGTCGAACGAGCGGACAGCCGGGATGCGGACCAGCGCGCCAGCCAATGTCCCTGCGCCGAAAAGCAGCGCAAGCAGAAGGCGCGAGGCGAAAAGGTCACGCCCTGCAAGGCGCCGGAACCCGTTACCATCTTTATTCCTTCGGTAATGTTCGGCGCCGACCGCGCTATCGAATAGCTTAACGCTACCGCCAGTTCCCGCATGCCCGGCACGAACATTGTGCGCGGGCATTACCCGTATAATTCACCCGTAAATTCGAGGCATTCGCCCCCATCATGTTCAAAGCAATCGGCAAAGCCATGTTCGGTTCGTCCAACGACCGTTACGTCAATTCCGTCCGCAAGGTCGTTGATCAGATCAACGCGCTCGAACCCCAGATCCAGCAGTTTTCCGACGAGGAACTTCGCGCGCAGACGGACAAGTTCCGCCAGCAGCTTGCCGACGGCAAGACCCTCGACGAAATCCTCCCCGAAGCTTTCGCCACTGTTCGCGAGGCCTCCGTTCGCGTGTTCGGCATGCGCCATTTCGATGTGCAGATGATCGGCGGTATCGTGCTCCATCGCGGCGAGATCGCCGAAATGCGCACGGGCGAGGGCAAGACGCTGATGGCGACGCTCGCCACCTATCTCAACGCCATCGAAGGGAAGGGCGTCCATGTCGTTACGGTGAACGATTATCTCGCCAGCCGCGACGCGGAATGGATGGGGCAGCTCTACAACTTCCTCGGCCTGACCGTGGGCGTCATCGTTCCGAACCTTTCCGAACAGCAGCGCCGTGACGCCTATGGCAGCGACATCACCTACGGCACGAATAACGAATTCGGCTTCGATTACCTGCGCGACAACATGAAGCACGAGCGCAGCCAAATGGTGCATCGTCCCTTCAACTTCGCCATCGTCGACGAGGTGGACTCGATCCTGATCGACGAGGCCCGTACCCCGCTGATCATTTCCGGCCCGACCGAAGACAAGCAGGATCTCTACATCGCGATCGACGAGATCGTGAAGAAGGTCGATCCCGAATGGTACGAGGCCGACGAGAAGACCAAGAACATCACCTGGACCGAGGAAGGCAACGACGGCATCGAGGAGATGCTCAAGGAAGCAGGCCTCCTCGAGACCGACAACCTCTACGATGTCGAGAATACGCAGGTGGTCCATCACCTCGACCAGGCGCTCAAGGCGAACATCATGTTCAAGCGCGACATCGACTACATCGTGAAATACGAAAAGAAGGTGCAGCCCGATGGCGAGATGGCCGAAGTGGGCAAGGTCGTCATCATCGACGAGTTCACCGGCCGCATGATGGACGGTCGTCGCTGGTCGAACGGCCTGCACCAGGCGGTCGAGGCCAAGGAAGGCGTGAAAATCGAGCCTGAGAACCAGACGCTCGCCTCGATCACGTTCCAGAACTACTTCCGCATGTATCCCAAGCTGGCGGGCATGACCGGCACCGCGGCCACCGAAGCCGCGGAATTCTGGGACATCTACAAGATGAACGTGGTCGAGATCCCGACCAATGTCCCCGTCCAGCGCGTCGACGAGGAAGACGTGTTCTACAAGAACACGGCCGACAAGTTCCAGGCGATTGCCAAGTCGATCAAGGAGCACCACGAGAAGGGCCAGCCGGTCCTCGTCGGTACGGTCTCGATCGAAAAGAGCGAGCTGCTTTCGAGCTTCCTCGAAAAGGAAGGTGTCGAGCACGAGGTCCTCAACGCCCGCCAGCACGAACGCGAAGCCCATATCGTGGCTCAGGCGGGCCGTCTGGGCGCGGTCACCATCGCGACCAACATGGCCGGCCGCGGCACCGACATCCAGCTCGGCGGCAACGTCGAATTCCGGATCGAGGACGAGCTGTCCGAGCTTGCCGAGGACGATCCCAAGCGCCAGCTTGAGATCGACCGGATCAAGGCCGAAGTCGCCGCTGAAAAGCAGAAGGTACTCGAAGCCGGTGGCCTGTTCGTGCTCGCCACCGAACGTCACGAGAGCCGCCGCATCGACAACCAGCTGCGCGGACGTTCGGGCCGTCAGGGCGACCCGGGACTGTCGCGTTTCTATCTTTGCCTGGAAGACGACCTGCTGCGCATCTTCGGACCGGACACGCTGTTCGCACGCATGATGAACTCGAACCTCGAAGACGGCGAGGCGATCGGCTCAAAATGGCTCTCCAAGGCCATCGAGACCGCGCAGAAGAAGGTCGAGGCGCGCAACTACGAAATCCGCAAGCAGGTAGTTCAGTACGACGACGTCATGAACGACCAGCGCAAGGTCATCTACGAGCAGCGTGCGGAAATCATGGACAGCGAAGCGGTGGATGATGTCGTTGTCGACATGCGCCACGATGCGATCAACGCCATGGTTGCCGAGCACGCGCCTCCGGGTTCCTACCCGGAACAGTGGGATATCGATGGTCTGAAAACCAAGGTCGAGGAAGTCTTCGGCATGTCCTTCCCGATGGAGGAGTGGCTCGAAGAAGACCAGATCGAGCCGGAACTCATCGAAGAGCGCATCCGCGAAGAGGCTGACCGCCGGATGGAGGAAAAGGTGGCGCAGGCCGACCCGGGCGTATGGCGCCGGATCGAGAAGAGCCTGCTGCTGCAGGAACTCGACCACCAGTGGAAGGAACACCTTTCCACTCTCGATTCACTCCGCCAGGTCGTGGGCCTTCGAGCGCATGCGCAAAAGCAGCCCCTGAACGAATACAAGCAGGAAGCCTTCGCCCTGTTCGAAAGCATGCTCGACAAACTGCGCGAGGACGTGTCGTCCAAGCTGCTCACCATCCAGCTGGCCGAACCTGCTCCGCTGCCGCCGGTGAACCTGCCGGACCTGCCCGATTTCCTGACCGGACATATCGACCCGCTCACCGGGCTCGACAATTCGGACGATGGTGACGGTTCGGAAAACCGCGCCGCGCTATTCGGTGCGCTGGCTGGAAGTGCTCGCGCTGCTGCGGGACCGGGCGGCTCGGCACGGGAAAATCCGTATGCCGACAAGAATATCAGCCGCAACGAACCGTGCCCCTGTGGCTCGGGCAACAAGTACAAGCATTGCCACGGGGCTATCGGCGCCCGGGCATAGCGAGATGCTTGACGGCAACCGCTGAAAATAAGAGGCGGCGATGATGCTCTGGCTCATCGCCGCCTTTTTCGTGACCGCGCTGCTCTATGCGAGCGTCGGCTTCGGTGGCGGCTCTACCTACAATGCGCTGCTGGCGCTTGCCGGAGTGGATTACCGGGTCCTCCCGCTCATCGCGCTCAGCTGCAACATCGTGGTTGTCGCGGGCAGCACGATCCGTTTTGCCCGCGCGGGCGTGACGCCGTGGCGCGCAGCCTTCTCGCTGACAGCCATAGCTGCTCCCGCGGCATTCGTTGGCGGCCTCACACCCATCGGAGAAGGCGCCTTCCTGACGATCCTTGGTGCGAGCCTCGTCCTCACGGCTATCACCATGTTTCTTCCCGTGGCAAAGGATGATGGCGGTCCAGCTGGCTCGTCACGCATGATTGTCCTTGCGGCCGCGCCGCTTGGCTATCTGGCAGGTCTCGTCGGAATCGGCGGAGGCATTTTCCTCGCCCCGCTGCTGCACCTGTCGCGTTGGAACGAGGCGCGCGCCATTGCAGCGACCGCGAGCCTCTTCATCCTCGTCAATTCTCTTTTCGGTCTTGCAGGCCAGCTCCTAAAGGGCGGCGAGGGACGTTTCCTGGCCGCCGTGGACTTTGGCCTGCCCTTGATCCTCGCAGTCGCAGTCGGCGGCCAGATCGGCAGCCTGCTGGCGCTGAAGTTCCTGCCACAACGCTGGATAATGGTTGGAACGGGCATCCTTACTGGCTGGGTGGGACTGAGACTATTGCTATAACGCTGGCAAACGACCCATTTGCCTTCCAACAGATTTTCAATAGGTTGTGGTCCGAAGGGGGTGGTATGACCAAGATTCATCATCGGATCATCGCCTTGATCCCGATCGCAACTGCGACCGCGTGCGAGGCTGCTGAGCCAGAGCCATTCGTCCTTCGCTGTTCCGGCTGGGAAATCGGCGTTGGCGGCGAGCTCGAAGGCAAGAAGATTGGTGTTTACGAGGTCAGCTATGGTTTCCCGGCCAGTGGTGAGGAGCTCTACATGACGGTCTGGAAGGAGCGCTGGGCCTGGTGCTCCACTTGCAAGTTCGAACGGAGAAGCGGTGAGATTACGATTGTCGATAGTTACGAATTCCAAGAGGGTTCAGGCCCGCTGTTCGATGGCGGGTCTTGGCGTCGGACGACGCAAATAGGCGCCGACCTGCAATTCAGCGGCCGGTATGATGCCTTCAAGAAAGATCGCGGCGCCAAGCCAATATTCGCAAGACGTTTCGAGGGCACTTGCGAGAGGGAAGCGGTAGATCACCCGCCGCCTTGGCTCTTGCGCGATTGACGCCAACCGCCCGGATTAGGTCCTAGGATGATCCTGCACTCTTATACGATGTCGGGAAATAGTTCTCCGGGGTGGGCTACTACAATGGCAGAATCCTGCGATCAGGATTTACGTCGGGGGCGGATAAAAAATAGTAGAAACAGGGTATTAAGCGCGGATTAGGCAATTTCGCGGCCCTTGCCATGGTCCCTCCCTTTTTTTGTGCCGTGATTGATCCTGGATCCCCGGCTGTGAATTCGGTGCTTCTCGCCATGAACCCTTGCGTGCCTGGTGCTGTCCCATCCTTAAAGGGCAGCCCTGGCCGAAACATTCCGCCTACCTCGCACGTTCACATCCGAACGGAGAAATTTATGGCGGCTCGTGCGTATTGGCAGGGACAGATAAGGCTGGCGCTGGTTTCGATACCGGTGGAAATTTACTCGGCAACCAAATCCGGTTCGAGGATCAGCTTCAACCAGATCCACGAGCCTAGCGGAAAGCGTATTTCCTACGAAAAGGTCGTGCCGGGTATAGGTCCGGTAGACCGCGACGAGATCATTCGCGGCTACGAGATTTCGAAGGGCAGTTACGTTCTCCTGGAAGACGAGGAGATCGAAGCAGTAAAAATCGAGAGCAAACGCACACTGGAACTGGTGCAGTTCGTGGATGCCTGCGAGATCGACCCGCTCTATTTTGAGAAGCCCTATTACGTAGCACCGCAGGACGAGCTCGCCGAAGAGGCGTTCATCGTGCTGCGCGAGGCGCTGCGCAAAGCGAAAAAGGTAGCTTTGGGCCAGCTTTCGGTCCGGGGGCGGGAAAAGCTGGTCGCGATCAAGCCATGTGGAAAGGGACTGCTCCTCGAAACCCTCCGCTATGCCGACGAGGTGCGCGCTGGCCAAAGCTTCTTCGACGATATCGATGAGGCCAAGCCCAAGAAGGAACTGCTCGACCTTGCCAACACGCTGATAGAACAGAAGAGCGCGCCTTTCGACGCGAGCGAGTTCAATGACCGTTACGCTGAGGCGCTGAAGAAGCTGATCGACAAGAAAGCCAAATCGAGGAGCAAGAAGGCTGTCATCGAGGACGTTGACGATCCGGATGTCTCTTCTGGTTCCAATGTCATCGACCTGATGGCTGCGCTCAAAAAGTCGGTCGAAAGCGACAAGGCGAAAAAACCGTCCAAGCGTCGGAAATCTGCCTGACCCATGGCAGCGCGCAAGGACCTCCTGGCCGAGTACAACGCCAAGCGGGACTTCAAGCAAACGCCCGAGCCTGCGGGAAAGCGACAGGGCAGCAAGTCGGGCGACCTCTTCATCGTCCAGAAGCACGACGCAACCCGGCTGCATTGGGATTTGCGGCTGGAGTTGGACGGCGTGTTGAAGAGCTGGGCGGTGACCAAGGGCCCCTCTTCGGATCCGGACACCAAACGCCTGGCGGTGCGAACCGAGGACCACCCCCTGTCCTATGCAGAGTTCGAAGGCGTTATTCCCAAGGGGGAGTATGGCGGCGGAACCGTCATGCTGTGGGATCGCGGAAACTGGGCGCCCATCGAAGGCAAGAGCGCAAGAGATCTCGACAGGGGCCACCTCCACTTCACGCTTCAAGGCGAACGGATGCGCGGCGAATGGCTGCTGATCCGCCTAAAAAAGAAACCGGGCGAGAAGCGCGAGAACTGGCTTTTGCGCAAGCTGCAGGATGACCACGCCGAAGCGGGCGACGCTTTGGTGCAGCGCGAACTGACCAGCGTGGCGACCGGTCGTTCCATGGCGGAAATTGCGGCCGGCAAGGACGCTCGGCGCCCCAGATCAGGTGCGACGAAACCCCGCGCCAGAAAAGCTGCGCCGTTGCCCAAGTACCGAAAGCCCCAGCTTGCCACTCTGGTAGACGAGGTGCCGGCGGGCAATCGCTGGATGCACGAGATCAAATTCGATGGCTACCGCGCGCTGATCGCGGTGCAGGGCAAGGACGTGCGTATCTACACGCGGAACGGGAAGGACTGGACGGACAAGTTTGGCCCGCTGGTCGATGCCATCGCTGCGCTCGACTTGCCGTCGGCGTTGATCGACGGGGAGATCGTGGCGCATGACGCCAAGGGCAATCCTGATTTCTCCACACTGCAAAAGGTTTTGAAAAGAGGGACAGGGTCACAGCAATCGTCCGACAAGTTGGCCCTGCATACATTCGACCTTCTGGAACTGGAGGGTGAGGACCTGACCGCCCTTTCGAATATCGAGCGCAAGGAACGGCTCGAGGCCCTGCTTGCAACTGCACAGCCGCCAATCCATGTCGCCGACCACGTCTTGGGGGCGGGCGAAAAGCTGTACCGGGCGATGTGCGAAGCGGGGCAGGAAGGTATCATCTCCAAGACCGTTGACGGCAAATATTCGGGGCGAAGGTCCACAGCTTGGGTGAAGGTTAAATGCACGCGCCGGCAAGAATTCGTCATCATTGGCTGGAAGGCGTCGAGCGCCAAGGGTCGTCCTTTCGCGTCGCTCCTGCTTGCCCAGCACGAGGGCGGCGAACTGGTCTACAAGGGCAATGTAGGCACTGGCTTTTCTGCCGACGATCTGGACGACCTTGCTGGCAAAATGAAACGTCTTGAGCGCAAGACTTCGCCTGCCGAAGTCGACGAGGCATGCGCTGGCAAGGTGACATGGGTGACACCGAAGCTGGTTGCGGAGATCGCGTTCTCCGAATTCACCGCAGACGGGAACGTGCGTCACGGTAGCTTCCTAGGACTGCGCGGAGACAAGGCTGCGGAAAAGGTCGTGCCCGAAACACCCACTCGCGCGCGTAAGAAAGATGACGTCGCTATCTCGAGCCGCGACCGGGTGATCTTTCCCGACAGTGGTCAGACTAAGGGGGAACTCGCCGATTATTATGCGGCAATCGCACCGGTCATGCTGCCCTTCGCTGCGCGTCGTCCCGTCAGCTTGGTCCGATGTCCGCAGGGGAGGGCTAAGAAGTGCTTTTTCCAAAAGCATGACAGCGGCGCTTTCGGCGATGCCGTCCATCACGTGCCGATCCGGGAAAGGGACGGCGGGCACGAGGATTACCTCTATGTCGAAGACCTGCGCGGGCTTCTGCAATGCGTCCAGATGGGAACGATCGAGTTTCACGGCTGGTCGGCACGGTCGGATGATGTCGAGAAACCCGATCGTATGATCTTCGATCTCGATCCCGACGAGGGGCTGGATTTTAGCGGAGTGAAGAAGGCTGCGCGCGATATTCACGACCAACTCGCCGATCTCGGCCTAACCAGTTTCGCCATGCTTTCAGGCGGCAAGGGTGTCCATGTCGTGGTGCCACTGACGCCGGGCCACGACTGGGATCAGCACAAGGATTTTGCCCGCAGATTTTCTGAAGCGCTGAGCCTTGCCGAACCGGAGCGTTTCACCGCGAGTATGAGCAAAGCCAAGCGCAAGGGGCGCATTTTCATTGATTGGCTGCGGAACCAGCGAGGCGCGACGGCAGTGCTGCCTTATTCAGCACGCGCTCGGTCCGGAGCGCCAGTTGCCGTTCCTGTCACATGGAACGAACTCAAAGAGATGGATAGCGCAAAGCCTTTTTCCATCGATCAAGCAGATACGCTCTTGCGGCGTGCTACGTCGAAAGCGCTCCATGGCTGGGGCTTTGCGGACCAGCACCTTCCGGACTTCTAAAAGTTCATCCTCGGACACCTTTGGTCGTTTGACGGTTCTAAGGGGAAAGGAGGCGCGCTTGGCCGACACAATTACCGTAAACGGAACCGCTCACCCCGTGCCGGAAGACCCGCGGGTCAGTCTTCTCGATTTCCTGCGGCACCACATCGGCCTGACCGGCACGAAGAAGGGCTGCGACCATGGCCAGTGCGGTGCCTGTACGGTTATCGTGAACGGTATCCGCATCAACAGTTGCTTGACCCTCGCGGCAATGCACGATGGCGATAGCGTGACCACCATCGAAGGTATCGGCACGCCCGACGACCCCTCGGCCCTCCAGCGCGCTTTTCTCGAGCACGATGGTTTCCAGTGCGGCTATTGCACTCCGGGCCAGATTTGCTCGGCCACCGCAATGCTGGAGGAGCTTGCCGCCGACTGGCCGAGCGACGCCAGCGAAAGTCTCGAAGGCCGTATCGCGATTTCCGGTGAGGAAATTCGCGAGCGCATGAGCGGCAATCTGTGCCGCTGCGGCGCTTACGCGAATATCGTCGCTGCGATCGAGGAAGTCGCGGCAGGAGGACGCTCATGAGGCCGTTCCAATACACTCGCGCGCCTTCGCTGACCGAAGCGTCGAACCTGACCGCAGGCGAGGATGCGCTTGCCATTGCCGGTGGAACCAACCTGCTCGACCTCATGAAGCTGCAGGTGGAAACGCCCGGTCAGCTGGCCGACATCAACCGGCTTGGCTTTGCGGACATCGAGGCCACGGACGACGGCGGCCTGCGTCTTGGCGCGCTTGCCACAAATACCGACACCGCTGTCCATCCGCGCGTGCGCTCCGACTATCCGGTCCTGTCGCGAGCGATCCTGGCCGGAGCGACGCAGCAACTGCGCAACAAGGCCACCAATGGCGGCAATCTGTGCCAGCGCACGCGATGCTTTTACTTCACGAATATCGACCAGCCTTGCAACAAGCGCGAACCGGGCAGCGGCTGCGGGGCAATCGACGGCATCGCGAAACTCCACGCTATCCTTGGCACGAGCAACCAGTGCATTGCGACCTATCCGGGCGACATGGCCGTGGCACTAAGCGCGCTTGGCGCGGCAGTGGAGATTTCCGGCGAAAAGGGTGAGCGCAGCGTCCCAGTGCGCGATTTCCACTTGCTCCCGGGCGATACGCCGTGGATCGAGAATGTGCTCGAAGCGGGCGAGATCATCACCGGCATCGTTCTTCCGGCACCAGTGGGGGGCACGCAAATCTATCGGAAGGTGCGCGAGCGTTCGTCCTATGCCTTCGCGCTGGTTTCCGTCGCCGCCATCATCGAACTGGCCGATGGGAAATTTTCCCGCGCAGACCTCGCCTTCGGCGGTCTGGCGCATAAGCCGTGGTTTGATCCGCGTATTGGAGAATGCCTGTTAGGCCAGCCTCCTTCAGCCGCACTGTTCGAAAAAGCAGCCGATATCCTGCTCGAAGATGCGCGAGGTTACGGCGAGAACGATTTCAAGATACCGCTGACGCGGCGCACGCTCCACGCCGTCCTGGCGCAAGTGACGGGGGATGCAGCATGACGGTTCACTTCAAGCAGGACGAACCCGACAATTCCAACCGGCTCGATCGCATGAAGCAGGGTGTGCTGGGCAAGCCGCTGCCGCGCATCGAGGGACTGGCCAAGGTAACCGGGACCGCGCCCTATGCCGCCGAATATCCCATCGAGAATTGCACAGAGGGTGTGCTGGTCACAGCGACGATCACGCGCGGCGAGGTTACCTCCATCGATCACGAAAGCGTGCTGACCATGCCCGGCGTCATAGCGGTGGTGGACAACGAGAAGCTCTGCACCCGCGCGGCGCAGGGCACGGCCAACGAAGCGCCCATGCAGGGGCCGAAACAGGTCTGCTACTGGGGCCAACCGATCGCTCTCGTGGTTGCTGAAACCTTCGAACAGGCGCGCGACGCGGCGAAGCATCTGAAAGTCGACTATCGCGAGGAGGAGGGCGCGCCCATCGATCCGGGTGCGGTCGAGCCGGAAGAGCAGGAAGATGAGACAGTCCACCAAGGCGACTTGGCGCATGCCATGGCCGACGCGGCGCACAGCGTCGATGTAACCTACACCACCAGGGGGCATGCGTCCGCTGCCATGGAGCCGCATGCCGCAATCGCCCAGTGGGACGGCGACAAGCTGACCGTCTACGCCGCGCTCCAGATGCTCAATTACAATATCACGGAGCTCGCCGATGCGCTCGATATGGAGGAGGAGAACATCCGCCTCATATCGCGCTTCGTCGGGGGCGGATTCGGTTCCAAGCTGGGTATCAGCGAAGAGGTGGTCGCAGCCGCGCTGGCAGCGAAACAGATTGGGCGGCCCGTCCGGGTCGTGCAGTCGCGGCAGCAGGTTTTCCAGACCGTCATGCGCCGCAGCGAAACCACCCAGCGCTTGCGCCTGGCGGCTGACGAAAACGGGAAGCTCACTGGCTTCGGCCACGAAGCGCTGGTCTCCAACCTTCCCGGCGAGGATTTTGCCGAGCCCGTTCTGCAATCCTCGCACTTCCTTTACGACGGCGAAAACCGCGAACTTATGCTCAAGGTTGCCCGCATCCACCGCATGACGGCCGGATCGGTGCGCGCTCCGGGCGAAGCGGTGGGTATGCCGGCACTCGAAGGCGCGATGGATGTGCTGGCGGAAAAGGCCGGTCTCGATCCGGTCGAGCTCCGCCTGCGCAATATACCCGAGAAGGATCCCGAAGAAGACCTGCCGTTCTCTTCTCACAAGCTCGCCGAATGCCTGAAGCAGGGTGCGGAGGCTTTCGGTTGGGACAAGGGCCCCCGCAAACCGCGCCAGCGGCGTGAGGGCGAGTGGTGGATAGGCACTGGCATGGCCAGCGCCGCAAGGGTGCACAATATTGCCGAGGCCAAGGCCCGGGTCACGCTGAAGGCCGACGGCACGGCGCTGGTCGAAACCGACATGACCGACATCGGCACCGGGACTTACACCATCCTTGCGCAGATTGTCGGGGAGATGCTGGGGCTCGATCCCGAACGGGTTCTGGTCGAACTGGGCGATACCCGCCACCCGCGCGGGCCCGGCTCGGGCGGCAGTTGGGGCGCAGCCTCTATCGGTTCGGCGGTCTATGTCGCGTGCAAGGCGATCCGCGAGGAACTGGCCGCGAAAACCGGCACGAGCGAGGAAGAACTCGAGTTGCGAGAAGGCGAGGCAGGTACCGGGGAGGCTTTGACCGACCTTCTCGAGGGCGAGGACCTCGCCCGCGAAGGGCATTACGAGCCGGGCGATATCGAAGACGATTACACAGCCTCAGGTTTCGGCGCCTTCTTCGCAGAGGTGCGCGTCAATCACTACACCGGCGAAACCCGCGTCGATCGGATGCTCGGCGCATTCGGCTTTGGGCGCGTCCTCAACGCCAAGACCGCTCGCTCGCAATGCATCGGCGGCATTACCTGGAGCATTGGTGTAGCATTGACCGAGGCGCTGGAATTCGATCCACGCGACGGACACCTCGTCAATTGCGATCTCGCCGAATACCACGTTCCCGTTCATCGCGACGTTCCCGACCTTGAAGTCGTGCTGGTGGAAGAACGCGATGGCGCGGCCAGCCCGATCCAAGCGAAGGGCATCGGTGAACTTGGCATGTGCGGAGGCGCGGCAGCTATTGCCAACGCGATCTACAACGCCTGCGGGGCTCGGATATACGATTATCCGATGACGCCTGATCGCGTTCTCGAAGCCATGCCAGAATGATGCTGGCTGATTATTCGAGTGAAATCGTGCGCGACGAGGACCACCTCGCGCTGGCCGCAGCGTGCCAGCCGGGCGTCGGGCTTTGTACCATCGTTGGGATCGAGGGCAGCTTTTCGAGGCGCCTCGGAGCGCAGCTGGCGGTCCTGCCGGATGGCACAACCGTTGGCGATCTCGCCGATGGCTGTCTGGAAAGCCAGTTGGCAAAGGACATAACGCAATGCGCAGAACGGCGCGTTGCGCGCTATGGACGGGGATCCTCCCGGATCGATTTTCGCCTGCCGTGCGGAGGCGGGCTTGATATCCTGCTCGATCCGAAACCGGATCGCGCGGCCTGTCGATCCGCCCTTGAAGCGCTGCAGTTGCGTCGCCCGGCCCGGCTTGCAATCGAAAGCGAAGGCCCTCTGCTGAACCGTAGCTATCTGCCTTCGTTGAAACTCGTCGTCCTGGGGGAGGGGCCGGAACTCGAGACCGTGGCTTCCCTCTGCTCGGCCATGAGGATCGATGTGGAAGTTTATTCGAGAGATGACCTCGCTCTCGGCCAAGCGGCGCCAAACGTACGTTTCGATCCCTGGACCGCCTGCCTCTTGCTGTTCCATGACCACGAGTGGGAATTGGCCCTGCTCGAACAGGCGCTGGCGAGCGAGGCGTTTTACGTAGGAGCGCAAGGCGGAGAAAGGGCGCGGAGCGATCGGACACTGGCGCTTGCCGCGCGCGGCGTTCCTGAGGAGCAGATCGCGCGCCTGACAAGCCCGATCGGGCTGATGCCGGCCTGCAAGTCGCCGCGAACCCTTGCGCTGTCGGCGCTGTCCGAAATCGTCGGTCGCTACGAGCAGATGCGTGCCGTCACCTGAACTGAAGACCGGCGTGGTACTTCTTGCCGCTGGGCAAGGGACACGGTTTGGCGGCAGTAAGCTCAAGGCACAATTTCGCGGACGCGCCCTGTGGGAATGGGCCGCGGAAACTGCAGAGCGTATCGATCCAAACGAGCGCCTTCTCGTGGTTGGCCCAAATAGCCCGATCAAGGGTCGGACGGGATGGAGGGTGGTCGAAAACCCTGAAGCACAGCAGGGCATGGGCACCTCGATCGCTGTGGGAGTGCGCGCCCTGACCGATTGCAATCGCGCGATCGTCATGCTCGCCGACATGCCGCTCGTTTCGCACACGCATCTGGCCCAGCTTGTCACAACTCAAGGCGTGGGTTTCACTCGATACCCTGATGGCACGGCAGGGTGTCCGGCAATTTTCCCGAGATCGGCTTTTGAACAGCTGGAAGGTCTGACAGGCGAGCAAGGTGCCCGCAGTCTCGAGTTTGGTGAGGCCGAACTCGTCTCTCCACCAGACTGGCGAGAGCTGGCAGATGTCGATACGGCTCGAGATCTCGAAAGATTGACAAACGCGCCCTAGAAATTGGCGCCTCTACCAACATTGGTTGGTGAAGGGCCTGACTATTGTTTCCGCTCGTTCGCGGATTTGGGGCGAATACGGGGGGTTTAGCCTCTTGAAAAGAGTTAGACATCGAGAACGCTGGAGATGGCTGATTTGCGTTACTTCTGAGAAGTAAATGGCTCCCCGAGTTGGATTCGAACCAACGACCAAGTGATTAACAGTCACCTACTCTACCGCTGAGCTATCGGGGAGCAACCCGAAGGCAGGCCGCGCGTATATGGACGTGATATGGGTTTTGCAACCCGGCTTTTGCAGATTTTTGCGCTGCATCTGCAACACAGCCCAAATCAGAACACGAACTGCTCCGAAACAATGCGTTCGTCGAGGGCATGGCCGGGGTCGAACAGCAGCGTCAGCTCGCTCTCGCGCGCGATTTCGAGGCGGACTTCCGCGACATTGCGGATTTCCCGCTGGTCGGCGACGGCAGAGACCGGGCGCTTGTCCTCTTCCATCACGCGGAAGGTCACCCGGCTGCGATCGGGCAGTATTGCACCCTTCCACCGGCGCGGCCTGAAAGCGGAGATGGGGGTGAGGGCGAGAAGCTGCGAATCGAGCGGAAGGATCGGTCCGTCGGCAGACAGATTGTAGGCTGTCGAACCGGCTGGGGTGGACAGCAATACGCCGTCGCAAACCAGTTCCTTGATCCGCACCTTGTCATCCACCGAGACCTCGATCTTCGCGGTCTGGCGCGTTTCACGCAGCAGCGAGACTTCGTTGATTGCGCAGAAACGGTGCGTCTGGCCGTCCCGCGTGTCCGCCTCCATCGCCAGTGGCAGGATCGTATGCGGCTTGGCACGTGTAATGCGGCCCAGCAGCTTGTCCGGCTGGCGGTTCTTGTTCATCAGGAAACCGACAGTGCCGAGGTTTACGCCATATGCCGGGAGGATTTTTCCCGCATCGAGCATGGCATGCAGGCTCTGGAGCATAAATCCGTCGCCGCCGATCACGACGACGGCATCGGCCTCGTCGGTTGACACCCAGTCCGTTAGGGGGCGGAAGATATTTTCGGCAGCTTCCTGTGCCCGGTCGGAGTCCGAGACCAGCAGCGCAAGCTTTTGATATTCCGGCATTGCCTGTCCCGTGTCTGCCCGTCGCCGGTTAGGCGGCTTTCACCGCATCCCTATGGACGAGAGTCCCATTTGGCAACAATGTCGATTTTATGATTAATAAATCGTAAAGCAATGTTAGGGTGCATGAATGGCAACCATGCCCGAAGAACTGAAGCACGAGTCGCAGGATGCACTGACCGGCCTGGGGGACCTCTCCCAGCTACGCCGTACCGTCGGTGCATGGTGCGCGGAATGGCCGGACTCCTCGGGTCCGTGCCCCATCCATGCAATGCTCATTTCACTTGGCCGGATCGACACCGTAAACGTTGCATTCGGTGAAACGGTTGTCGATGGCGCGCTGGTCGAAATTGCCCAGAGAATCCGCCACTTCGCCGCCGACGAGCTGGAAAGTGACGCCTGGATGGCAGTGCGCATTTCCGGCGGCAATTTTCTTCTGGCGACGCGGGCAGATTGCAGTCGGGAACGCTGGCAATGGTTGGCCGAGGCGCTTGCGGACGCGCTTGCTGCGCCCATTGCCCATCCTGAAAACGGCGGATCGCTGCGCCTGTGGCCGCGCATCGCGTTGATGCGGACCGGCGAGAACGACGATGTCGACTCGATGCTGGACCGGCTTTCCGAAGTCACTGCGCGCATGCGGCTATCGCACGGCCGCCGGATCGAGTGGTCGAGCGGCATCGTGGCCAGCGCTGCCCGTTCGAATATCCAGCTCGAGGCCGATCTGCTTGCGGCGATCGACCGTGACGAGATCGAGATCCTGTTCCAGCCGCAATATTCGCTGGTCGATGACCGGATCATCGGGGCCGAGGCACTGGCACGCTGGCATCATCCCATCGTCGGGCGAATCGGGGCCGGCTCCTTGTTCCAGATCGCCGAGCGGGCAGATCACGTCGCCCATCTTTCAAGGCACATTGCCAAGCGTGCTTTGGAGGCAGCGATCGAATGGCCCGAGCACTTGAGGCTGTCGATCAACATCACGCCGGCGGACCTTGCAGTCGACAATTTCGCGATCGATTTCGCCCGGCTGGCAGAACGGGTCGGGTTTCCTCTGTCGCGCGTCACCCTGGAGATCATCGAGCAGGTCCTGCTGGCCGATCTCGACCGGGTCAGCCGTGTGCTGCAACAGCTCAAGGTCCTTGATGTCCGCATTGCGCTCGACGATTTCGGCGCGGGGTTCTGCAACTTTCGCTACCTCAAGGTGCTGCCAATAGACTGCATCAAGCTCGACCGTTCGATGGTCGAGGGCGTCCTTGACGACGAGCGGGACCGCGCGGTTTTCCGCGCGATCATGGGCATGGCCAAGGCGCTCGACCTGCGCGTGCTGGTCGAAGGAATCGAGACCGAAAAGCAGCGCAACTTCGTGGCTGCCGAAGACTGCGAATATTATCAGGGCTTCCTGCGCGCCCAGCCAATGCCGGCGCACCAGATGCTCAATCTGGCGATGCGTTAAGCGGCGACCTTGTCGCGCTTTTTCGCTTTCCTGACGATCCCCGACAGGCCCTTGGTCAACTGGAACAACCCGTTGAGGCGGCTTTCGGGCGAATTCCAGACGCGACTGATGACCAGCTTCATATCGGGGCGCAGCTTGGCGGTGCCCTGCAGCCGGTCGACATAGGCGACAAGACCCGGTCCGTCGGGGAAATCGTCCTTGTGGAAGGTCACCAGCGTGCCCGCCGCGCCGACGTCGATCTTGGCGATATTCGCTTCCATTGCCTGCAGCTTGATCTGGATCAGGCGGACGAGATTTTCGGTGGCTGAGGGGAGCGGGCCGAAGCGATCGATCATCTCGGCTGCCAGTGCCTCGATCTCGCCCATGTTTTCCGCATCGTTGAGGCGGCGATAGAGCGCCATTCGCACGGCGAGGTCGGGCACGTAATCTTCCGGGATCATGATCGGCGCATCGACGGTGATCTGCGGGCTGACGGTCTCGCGCTTGGCCTCGAGGCCGAGTTCGCCCGCCTTGGCCGCAAGGATCGCGTCTTCGAGCATCGACTGGTAGAGTTCGAAACCGACCTCGCGAATGTGGCCCGACTGTTCGTCGCCCAGCAAATTGCCCGCACCGCGAATGTCGAGGTCGTGGCTGGCCAGCTGGAAGCCTGCACCAAGGCTGTCGAGATCGCCGAGCACCTTGAGCCGTTTCTCCGCCACTTCGGAAAGCTGGGTGTCCTTCTCGTAGGTGAGATAGGCATAGGCGCGCAGCTTGGCGCGCCCCACGCGCCCGCGCAGCTGGTAGAGCTGGGCAAGGCCGAAAATGTCGGCGCGGTGGATGATGATCGTGTTGGCGCTCGGCAGGTCGAGCCCGCTTTCCACGATGGTGGTGGCGAGGAGCACTTCGTATTTGCCCTCGTAGAAGGCGCTCATTCGCTCTTCGATTTCGCCGGCGCTCATCTGGCCGTGTGCCTGGACGAATTTCACCTCCGGCACATTCTCGTGGAGCCAGTCGGCGATGCCTTCCATGTCGGAGATGCGCGGCACGACAATGAAGCTCTGCCCGCCGCGATGGTGTTCGCGCAGCAGCGCCTCGCGCATCACCATGTCATCCCATTCCATCACATAGGTACGCACCGCGAGGCGGTCGACCGGCGGGGTCTGGATGGTGGAAAGCTCGCGCAATCCCGTCATTGCCATCTGCAAGGTGCGCGGGATCGGCGTGGCGGTGAGCGTGAGCATATGCACGTCGGCGCGTAGCTGCTTGAGCTTCTCCTTGTGCGTCACGCCAAAGCGCTGCTCCTCATCGACGATGACGAGGCCGAGGTTCTTGAACTTTGTCTGCTTCGACAGGATCGCGTGGGTGCCGACGACAATGTCGATGTCGCCCTTCTCCAGACCTTCGCGTGTCTCTTTCATCTCCTTCGCAGGAACGAGGCGCGAAAGTCGACCGACCTTGAGCGGAAAGCCGTTGAAGCGCTGGCGGAAGTTCTCGAAATGCTGGCGGGCGAGGAGGGTGGTGGGCGCGACCACCGCCACCTGCTCGCCATTCATCGCGGCCACGAATGCGGCCCGGAGCGCGACCTCGGTCTTGCCGAAACCGACGTCGCCGCAAACGAGCCGGTCCATCGGCTTTCCGCTTTCAAGATCGCGCAGGACATCGGCGATGGCGCGTTCCTGATCGTCGGTTTCCTCATATTGGAAGCGGTCGAGGAACTGGTGATAGGTCGGCTCGTCCACTTCGAGTACAGGCGCCTTCTTCAGGGCGCGCTGCGCAGCGACCTTCATGAGCTCGCCTGCGATCTCGCGGATGCGCTCCTTGAGGCGCGCACGGCGTTTCTGCCAGGCCTCCCCGCCCAGCCGATCGAGCATGACTGCTTCCTCGGAGGAGCCGTATCGGCTGAGCACGTCGATATTCTCGACCGGGATGAAGAGCTTGTCGCCGCCCTTGTATTCGAGCTGCACGCAATCGTGCTTCGACTTACCCACTGCGACCGGTTCGAGGCCAAGGTATTTGCCGATGCCGTGCTCGGTATGGACGATGAGGTCGCCCACGCTGAGCGCCTGCAATTCGGCGAGGAAGGCATCGGCGTCCTTGCGCTTCTTCTTGCGACGTACGAGGCGGTCGCCGAGAATATCCTGCTCGGTGAGCAGTTCCATCTCGTCATTGGCGAAGCTGGCTTCGAGCGGCAGCACCATCGCGGCCGGCTTGCCTCTGGCGGAAAGGCCGAGGGCTTCCTGCCAGCTGTCGGCAAGCTGGACCGGCGCTCCCGCTTCGGTCAGTATCGACGCGATGCGTGCGCGGCTGCCCGTCGAATAGGCTGCCAGAAGCGGGCGCTTCCCCGCTTTGCCCAACGCTTTCAGGTGATCGGAGAGGACCGGATAGACATTGTCGCCCCGCGCGCGCTCCGGCGCGAAGTCGCGGCCCGAACGGAAGCCGAAATCGATGACGCTATCGCTTTCGGGCTCGTCGAATGTGGTGGCGCGGTGGGCGGGGGCTTGGTCCAGGGCCGATTTGAATTCGTCGGCGGTGAGATAGAGCGCATCTGGCGCGAGTGGCCGATAGCTGCCCTTGGCCTGACCGCTCGCCGCCTTGCGCTGGTCGAAGTAGTCGGTAACGTCCTTTATCCGCTCGTCCGCCGCGGCAAGGCTGGCGTTGTCGATGACCACCGTGTCCTTTTCGTCGAGATGGTCGAACAGCGTGACCAGCCGCTCTTCGAACAGCGGCAGCCAGTGCTCCATGCCCGCAAGGCGGCGGCCTTCGCTCACGGCTTCGTAGAGCGGGTCCTGCGTGGCATTCGCGCCGAACATCTCGCGATACCGGCTACGGAAGCGCTTGATGCTGTCCTCGTCGAGCAGCGCCTCGCTCGCCGGGAGCAGGAGGTGGCTGTCGAGCCGCCCGGTGCTCATCTGCGTATTGGGATCGAAGGTGCGCAGGCTCTCCAGTTCGTCGCCGAAGAAATCGAGCCGCAGCGCTTCGTCCAGCCCCGAGGGGAACACGTCTACGATCGAGCCGCGGATCGCGTATTCGCCCTTGTCGATCACCGTGTCGGTGCGGCTGTAGCCCTGCTTCTGCAGCAGCAGCGAAAGGCTTTCGCGCCCGATTTCGGTGCCGGGTTTAAATTCGCGCACGCTCTCGCGGATGCGGAATGGGGTGAGCACGCGCTGGAGCACCGCATTGGCGGTGGTGACGATCAGCTGCGCCTTCGCCTTGCCCGTCTGGAGCCGGAACAGCGCGGCGAGCCGCTTGGCGCTGACCGTGAGTGCCGGGCTGGCCCGGTCGTAGGGCAGCGAATCCCAGGCGGGAAACTCGATCACTTCCAGTTCGGGCGCGAAGAATTGTGCCGCGTCCGCCACGCCGCGCATCGCAGCATCGTCGGGCGCGATGAAGACCGCACGGCCGGTGCCTGCGCGCGCAAGGTCGGCCATCACCAGCGGCTGCGCGCCGCGGGCGACCTGTGCCAGTGTAAGCGGGCGCTCGGCTTTCAGGATACGGGATAGATCGGGCATTACGGGTTCAGCGCCGTAGCGCCCGCCCTGTTCCCGTCAATACGTTCCCGTCAACGCGGAATGTCGACGTAATCGAGTTCCTGCATCTTCTCGATCAGTTCGCCCTGGAAGCGGGGCGGCGTCGGCTGGGTCTTCAACGCCCAGGCCATGATATCGACATCGTCTTCTTCGAGCAGCGCCTCGAACCAGGCGAGCTCCTCTTCCCCCCATTCTTCATGGTAGCGGTCGAAAAAGCCGCCGATCATGTAGTCGGCCTCGCGCGTGCCGCGGTGCCAGCTGCGGAACCTGGCGCGGGCGAAACGGCCTTCGGTGGTTAGCATTTCGGGCAAGGAAAAGGGCGCCTTCTCGCATCAATGGGAAGGCGCCCCCTAGTCCTTCTACGCCCCTGCAATCAAGGCCAGAGAGCGCCCCTTAGGGGTGCGTGTGGCTGTAGGTAACCATCCGGCTTGTGATCATGCCGTCGATTTCCTCGCGCATCGCCTTGGCCTTTTCTTCCGATCCGATCCGTCCGACGATGTTTTTCTCCAGATTGGCGAACTGCCCCGCCTGGTGACGGTCGAGCATCGCCATGCCCCTGGGCATTTCGGTGACGATAAGGATTTCCCAGTCGCCCGCCATCAGCCAGTGGACTTCCTGTGCAGGCATGCCCAGTTCCGCGCGGGCGGGATTGACATAGGTCGTCATCGCCTCGTTCCATTTCTCCGCGCCGCCGGGGGCGAAGTTGATGTATTCGAGCCGATAGGTCGTGCGCGCCTCTTCGGCGTCCTGCGCAATAATAGGTGCAGCAGTAATGGCCATCGATGCTGCGGCACAGGCGATTGCGATTTTCTTGAACATGAAAGTATCCCCCTAAGGTTCAGGTACACGACCCGGAACGCCCCGAAGATACTGGCTGTATCGTCCCCTCTTGCGTGAGACCCCGCCTTGGCGCGAGTTAAACGCGTGTTTTCCGTGGATGGCAAGCGGTTACTGCGCTTCGCATTGGGCGCGCTTCGGGTTAGGAGCAGGGCAGCATGCGGCCTGACATCCTCAATCCCCTGTTTGCCGAGACCGAGACCCTCGAGGGTGTCGGCCCGAAACTGAAGAAGCCGCTCGACAAGCTGGGACTGACGCGCCTGCGCGACCTGCTCTACCACCTGCCCGAACGCTTCGTGACGCGCCGCGGGGTGGAGAACGTCGACGAGGCAGGCGAAGGCGAGAATATCGTCCTCAAGCTCACCGTGACCGAACACCGCGGTGGCCGCACCGCGCGCGCACCCTACCGCGTGCTGGCTCAGGACAGCGTGGGCAATATCATCGCGCTGACCTACTTCGGGCGCGCGTTCTATACGGCGAAAAAGCAGTTGCCGGTGGGGGCGACGCGCTGGGTGGCAGGCAAGCTCGAACGCTATGGCGACATGCTGCAGATCGTCCATCCCGACCATGTGGTGGAAGAGGGCGGCGATACGCTCCAGCGGCTGTGCGAGCCGGTCTATCGCCTGTCAGAAGGGCTGACCCAGCCGCGAGTGGCGGGACTGGTCGAGCAGGCTCTGGCGAAGGCTCCCGAACTGCCCGAATGGATTGAACCCACCCAGTTCGAAACAACCGGGTGGCCCGAATGGCGCGATGCGCTGCACCTCGCGCACAAGGGCGAGCACAAAGCTGCGCGCGACCGGCTGGCTTATGACGAATTGCTCGCCAACAGCCTTGCCCTGATGCTGGTGCGGGCGGACAACCGCAAGCGCAAGGGCCAGCCGCTCAGGGGCGATGGCAGCTATCGCGGCAAGCTCGCCCTGCCGTTCCCGCTCACCGGCGCGCAGAAGCGTTCGATTGCCGAGATCGAAGGCGACATGGCGCAGGAAGCGCCGATGCTGCGGCTGCTCCAGGGCGACGTCGGCGCGGGCAAGACGGTGGTGGCGCTCGAAGCCATGCTGATCGCGGTCGAGGCAGGCGCGCAGGCTGCTCTCCTCGCGCCGACCGAAATCCTTGCCCGCCAGCACTACGAGAGCCTGCGCCGCATGGCCGAGCCGACCGGGGTTGAGGTCGCGCTGTTGACGGGGCGCGACAAGGGCAAGGCGCGCGAGGGGCTGCTGATGGGCCTGCTCGACGGCAGCATCGACATCGTTGTCGGCACGCATGCGATCTTCCAGGACAAGGTCGCTTACAAAAACCTCGCCATGGTGGTGATCGACGAGCAGCACCGCTTCGGTGTCGGCCAGCGGCTGATGCTGGCAAGCAAGGGCAGGCGCGCGCCGCATGTCCTCGCCATGACCGCCACGCCGATCCCGCGCACGCTGACACTGGCGCAATATGGCGAGCTCGATGTGAGCAAGCTCGACGAGCTTCCGCCCGGTAGGCAATCGATCGACACGGTGGTGATGGGTCAGGACAGGATCCCCACGCTGGTAGAGCGCCTCGCCGCGCAGTTCGAGCAGGGCAGGCAGGCCTTCTGGGTCTGTCCCATGGTCCGCGAAATGGACGGACCGGATGAAATCGCGGCTGCAGAAGCGCGCTACGCTTCGCTCAAAGAGCGGTTCGGCGACGAGGTCGTCCTCGTGCACGGACAGCTTGCTCCGGAGCAGAAAGATGCCGCGATGGAGCGCTTTGCGCGCGGCGATGCGCGGCTGCTGGTGGCAACGACGGTGATCGAGGTCGGAGTGGACGTCCCCAATGCGACGCTGATGGTCATCGAACAGGCCGAACGCTTTGGCCTCGCCCAGCTCCACCAGCTGCGCGGGCGCGTGGGGCGGGGGAGCGAAAAGAGCTTCTGCGTCCTTCTCCACGGCGAGCAGCTATCCGAAACCGCGCAGAAACGCCTCGGCCTGATGCGAGAGAGCCAGGACGGCTTCCTACTGGCCGAGGAAGATCTGAAACTGCGCGGCGGCGGAGAGCTCCTCGGCACGCGCCAGTCGGGCGACACGCCCTTCAGCGTCGCCAGCTTCGAGCAGATCACCGAGCTGCTCCCCAAGGCGCATGACGACGCGCGCCTACTGATCGAGCGCGACGGCGGCCTCGAAGGCAAGCGCGGGGAGGCGGCGCGCATCCTCCTTTACCTGTTCGAACGTGATTTCGGCGTGAAGACCCTGCGCGGCGGCTAGAAACCGAGAGTATCCAGTTCCCTCTCGACCGCGCCGACATAGCTGCCGCCGAACAGGCGGACGTGCACCAGCCACATCCAGAGGCGATAGACCGGTTGACGTTCGCGCCATCCATCGGCGAGTGTGATCGCCTCGAAAAATTGCGGAGGTGGGGTATCGAACACGGTGAGGCTGGCCGCGTCCACCTCGCGGTCACCGTAATAGGCGCAAGGATCGATCAGCCCGCTCACAGTGTCGCCGGTCACCAGCACATTGCCGCCCCACAGATCGCCGTGGACGAGAGATGCTTTGGGCGTGGCAGGCAGCAGGTCGGCAAGCTTTGCAGCCAAGCGTTCGATTCGCCCTGCAAGGCTGGCAGTTAGATGCGGCAGGTGGCACAGCAAGCGGCGCTCGGCCCAGAACCGGGGCCAGCTGCTTAGCGCGCCATTCTCGACGGTCACATGGCGCAGCGCGTAATCTTCGCTCCAGCCATAACTGTCGCCTTCGATCGCATGGAGAGCATTTAGCACTTCCGCCAGAGACACCCATGCCGCACCCGACAACGCGCCGTCCGTCGGTAATCGCTCGATCAGCAAGACATCATCGCTATAGCCAATCACCTGCGGAATTGGCGCTGCGCTGTTCGCCATCGCCCCGAGCATGCGCGCCTCGACATCGACCACTGGGCCATGCTTCGCAATCACAACGCGCCCATCGCCGAGCGCCACTTCGCTTGCACCCGAAATGTCGCCTCCCGGGAGTCGCCGCTGCTTTGTGACCGGCGCGCCCGCCAGCCGCTCGATCACATTTTCAGGAATGCTCATCGATGAGGATTGCGGTCAGCGCCTTCGCCCCGGCATCTACCTCGGCCCAGGTGATCGAAAAGCCTTCGGCACCGCCGTAATAAGGATCGCCGACCTCCCGCCCTTCCTGCCCGGGTACGATGTCGAGCAGCATGGTGACTTTCGCCTTGCCGTCGCCCGGATCGACGCGCGCGATATTCGCCATGTTCGAGCGGTCCATGCCGAGGATGTAGTCGAACTCGTGAAAATCTTCCGCGCCCAACTGCCGCCCGCGATAGCCGGTGATGTCTATTCCCTGCCTGCGCGCTTCGTCGATGCTGCGCGGATCGGGCGGCTCGCCGACGTGGTAATTGGCGGTGCCCGCGCTATCGACCTCGACATCAAGGCCCGCTTCCTGCGCCGCGCGGCGAAAGGCTGCCTCGGCCAGCGGAGAACGGCAGATATTGCCGAGACATACGAAGAGGACTTTGGCCTGGCTCATGGCGACATGCCTATGGACCGGCGCGCGGCGGCGCAATAGGAAGCGGCTCAGAGGGAGACAAATTCATGCGATCCATGTTTGCCGCGCTTGCGCTGTCCGTATCGGCCATCGCCACTTCGGCTACCGCGGGGCCGACCGAAGATTTTACCGAACTGCGCGAGGAGGTGTGGCAGGCAACACTGGACAGCACGCCATACCTTGCGACAAGCATCGGCGACCGGCGCGGTGACGGCAAGCTGGGCGACCTCTCGCTGACCGAATACGATCGGCAGATAGCCCAGTCGCGCGCATTCCTTGCGCGGCTCGAGGCCATTGATCCCGCACAGCTTCCCGAAGGCCTGCAGGTCGATTACGCAGTCATGAAGAGCAGTTTCGACGACGGACTTGCCGGAGCCGCCTTCGACCATTCGCGCTACGTGCTGTTCTCCAACCGTTTCGGCTGGTTCATGATGCCGACCTATTACGCGACCCGCTCGCCATTCTTCACCGTGGCGGATTACGAGAGCTATATCTCGAGGCTCGAAGGTTTTGCCGCGATGAACGAGCAAGGTCTTATCCGCAGCCGTGAAGCGGTCGCGCGCGGATTGACCCAGGCGTGCGAACCGATGGAAGGTCTCGGGCAGCAAATCGATCGCCTGATTTTCGATGACCCGACGGCAACGCCGTATTGGCAACCCTTTGCCGAGCAGCCTGCGACAATCTCCGATGAAGAATGGGCAGGATTGAAGGCGCGGGCGCGCACTGCGCTTGAAGAAAGTGTCGCACCTGCACTTTCCGACTTCCGCACCTTCTTTGCCGACGAATACATGCCCGAATGCCGTGATGGCGCTCCCGGGATCGGAGATACTCCGGGAGGGGCTGCGTTCTACAACCACCTGGTGCGCAGCTTCACTACTACGAACATGACGGCAAACGAGGTCCATGCCCTCGGCCTATCCGAAGTGGCGCGTATTCGCGCCGAGATGGAAGCCGTCGCCGCTGATGCAGGTTTCGACACGCGCGAGGCCTTTATCGAACACCTGCGCACCGACCCGCAATATTACATGACCGATGCGGATGAATACGTCCGTTACGTGCAGGCTCTTGCCAAGGAAATCGATGGCTGGATGCCCAAGCTATTCGGCACTTTGCCACGCCAGCCCTATACGGTTTCGCCCATTCCCGCCGCACAGGCGCCCGGCAATACCACCGCCTATTACGAGCGCGGCTCGCTGGCGACCGGACAGCCCGGCATCTACCGCATCAATACTACCGAACTCGACCAGCGCCCCTTGTGGGAATTGCCCGCTTTGGGCGTGCACGAGGCGGTGCCCGGCCATCATCACCAGATCGCCCTTCAGCAAGAGCTCGACATGCATCCGCTGCGCTCGAACGGCACCTTCTTCACGGCTTTCGTCGAAGGTTGGGGCCTCTACTCGGAGCGGCTCGGGATCGAGATGGGTCTCTACGACACGCCCGCCAAAGAAATGGGCCGGTTGAGCTACGAGATGTGGCGCGCGACCCGGCTTGTGGTCGATACCGGGCTTCACTCGAAGGGTTGGAGCAAGCAACAGGCGGTCGACTACATGCTCGACAACACTGCGCTCACGCCGGGCAATGTCGATGCCGAAGTCAATCGCTACATCACCAATCCGGGACAGGCGCTGGCCTACAAGATCGGCGAGCTGACGATCCGCCGCCTGCGTACCCGCGCGGAAGAGGCGCTGGGTCCGAATTTCGACCTGCGCCAGTTCCACGATGCGGTGCTGCTCAACGGCGCAGTGCCGATGGACGTGCTCGAAAAGCAGGTGGACCGCTGGATCGCGGCACAACAGGAAAGCTGAGGATTTAAGGGCAAAATGGTCGGGGAGAGAGGATTCCAGACCAAAATACCGCTCGCGAAAAATGCCGGCTTTCCGCGGGTTTCGAGAGTAGGTTCGAGGCTTGTGCTACATCTATGTGTACCTGTCCAGACCCCCTTTCTTTCATAACGGCGCCGATCACAGAACGAGTGTTTCAGCTCCTGAGTTAGACGAGGAGCCTTTACATACTCACAGTGCAAGGTGCTATCCTCAACAGTCACCAGGCATAGCGGCTCAGGCCGGACGCCCCCACGATGTACCTAGCTAGATCGTCCAGGCTCAGCGCTTGCGCACCGAACACGAGAAACTCCCCTTCGGGCGCGTAATACTCGTAGCGATCACCCTTGTAGTTGGCGACGCAGCGTGACGGCACGGGCCGGACGAGCTTTAGGAGAGAATTGCGATCGAGAATGCCTCCGTTTTCGATTCTCTCAAGCGGTTCGAGAAGCTTCGAAGCGGCGGCGGAGACATAGGTCGAGATCTCGAAGCTGTTGGCCCCGAATTGGATCGCCCAGGCTTCCCCGCTCTTCTTGATGCGGGTCGCATGCCTAGGTGCACGAACCGGCGAACCGGACGAATGGGTGAGCCACCAAGCAGATTCGCTGACGACCGCTCTGGCGACACTCAGCGGGATGCGCCGCAGTCTCCATGCTTGGAGGCGTTCTCTTGCTCTGTTGCAATGGGCGGTGCGCTCGGCAGCGTACTTCTTCTGCGACTCTTCGGCGGAAATCCGCGCTTGTTCGATCTCAGCGTCGAGGAAAGTCATCGCAGCCTTTCGCACGGACGGGGAAGTAAATTTATCGAACTCTGCCTGGAGATCTCTTCGCATAATCGCTTTGCCGAGTGCATTGGCCTGCGAATACCTCTGCCTGATCGTCATCAACTGCAGAAACTCGTCCATTCTTCCCCCATCAGGCTCTTCTTGCCCTCTGTTTTCTCTCTTTCAGAAATGCGTGGGAAATCAACCACGTCGTCGCAAGCTTATCGTTTGTGATATGCGAATATCACTTTTCCATTGACATCCGAAATTCTGGCAGTGATATAAAGATATCACAAAGGAGTAAGCGCGATGGAGATACCCTCTCTTGATGAGACCGATGCAAACCTGCGGGATTGCCTGCTTCTGAAAGCTGACGATCTCCATTTCACCTTGGCAAACCCGCTCGGAGAGCGGCTGAGGAACGAATTCCTGGGCGTCACCGTGGAAGGTCTCGCGGACGAGAATCTCTCACCCGAACAAGTGGCGTCGATCGATCTTTCGCGCTTCGCGATCGCTGACACGGTCCACCGGCTGCATTCCATGCTGGAGGAACGCCAGCTTTCGCTTCTTTCTATCGGACAACCTGACGCCGACTACGCGCGACAGGATGCGCTCGACTTCCTCGAGCACTTCCTATCGACCCTGCCCGATGTGGCACTCGGTGGCGTCGATCTCACCGCAGCGGGATACGGAAGCGTACGCCGGATCTACAACCTGGCGTTCGCGTGGATCAATCTGGTCGAAACAATCGAAGAGGCGTTCGAGGGACAGACTGAGTCCGCACTCGCCGTGACTGATCTGGCGCTCCTGTCCGGTCTCGATCAGAGGACCGTTCGCAATCGATGCGGGCCGAAGAAGGAGATCAGGACCAGCTCGAACCGATCTTCGCGGGATCGTGCGAGCGCGTCGCCAGCATTCGTGCGCCTGCATTCGCTCGATGCGGTCAATTGGCTGAAGGAGCGCAAGACCTTTCGGATCGACGCCATCGATTCAGCATGGATCTCCCGTAGGCTCGATGGTCTCAATGGCGCTCAAACAACTCGGGGACTGCTGCTTGCCAGCGTCGTAAACACGGGACCGCTAGCGTCTTTAGCCGAGGCTATCGGCTCCTCGCCGGAAATAGTGCGCAAATGGTTCGACGACGGTTCCGCTCTCCCTGCCGATAAGCTCGCAGCTGTTACGTCACTTCTCAAAATCTAGAATCCATCAATTCAAGGAGAATATTCGTGGACCACACAAAAGGCCTCGCCAAGCAGACCGCTGAACTGCACTCGATGCTCTTGAGCGATAAGCGCATCGAAGCTCATCCCGCAGGACACAGCGCGAAGGTCCTGCGATATCGCACCCTTTGCGGACAGGAGATCGCGGTGGAGAAGCGGGTCGGCGCACCCGTACTCTACTTCACGCGTTCCGCTGCTGAAGGCCGGATCAACGATCTCGCTCCGGATTGGCTGCCTGCCGGCCGCAGCGGCCGGAACAGCAACCTCAATGTCCTCGAGACCTTCAGGGATCGACCACTCGCTCGCCTGCGTGTCACCACGCTCGAAACCGCACGCAGGGCGCTCGACGCCTGCGTGAGCCGGTAATACGCGGCGAGCAAAGCCCCGAGAGGGCGTGCGCAGCCGGCCGTCGCAAAAAACGCCGGCAGATCGGACGGCTGGAGTTTCACCTTTCCTCCAGCAAGCCGATCACCCCCGACGTCGGGTCAGACGTGACAGCGCGGAGAGACGGCACCTTTACGCAGGGCAGAGAGTGCAAGCCGTGCGAACCGGCTTCTGTCTTAGGCCTATCGCCGCCACCTGTTCGGAGGAGAGAATTCTAGACCAAAATAGCGCTTGCGAAAAATGGCGGCTTTCCGGGGGTTTCGAGAGTTGGCTCGAGCCTTGTGCTAAATCTATGTGCGCCTGTCCAGCCATGACTCTTTTCCTGATGAGGGGGACCGATCATTGAGCGTTGGCTGAGCTCCAACTGGATGAAGAGACTTTAGTAAGGAGAGGCCGGTTGGCGATCAGTTCTCGAAAAGGGATGCCTGGCGTACACCGCTTGAGCATAGCTCATATCGGACGGGTTTGGTCAGCTTTCTGACGACACCTTCGGATATGCCCCGCTTTAGCCAAGCGTTCACCTGCGATTTTTGCAGATCCAGTTGGTCGGCAATCGCATCGGCTGGTAATGGGGAATCAATTGTCAACTTGCTGAAATGCTGCAGGAACAGGGTGAAAAGATCCAACGTGCTGTCCGCAGCAGTCTGAGCGTCGCCTACTTCTACCTTGGCAGGTTTTTTCTGATCATCTGAAGCTACTGACTTCTCGGTTGCATGCTCCAAGCTCGATGAACGAGGATCACTGGCAGCTGATGAAGGCTGCTTTTCAGATTGTTCCAGAGCCAGAATTTGGGGTTCATCCGATGTGGCAGCTGTCACCTGCGCCGACCATAGGTCTGTGAGAGACGGCATATCCTTTGGAAGCCATCTAGCCCCCATCTTGACTAGAGCGGCGTTGCCTGACTTCTCATCGTCTTTCTGCTTGACCCAAAGCGGCACCCATTGATTATTGAGATTCTCTACAGCGCCGTTCCAAGTGCCCCCTTTTTCAACTGCGCTGTCGACCACAACCGCAGCATCGGACAAGCAATAGATGTACTTATTGCGTGCCATGGCATTTCCGACGTTGAAGCTAGCTTCCGGATTGAATGGGGAAACCAAAGCGAGATCGCCCGACACCAGATATCTGCGGTACTTTGACGATGTTGCCGCACGCAGGAGACTGTCTGCCAAGATTCCAACAGCTGTGCCCTCGTGATCGAGCGCTCCTAACATGGCGCTTTCATCCACTCCGCGGGCACCGCCAGACACAATGGAAAGTCCTTGGTTCGAGGCTTCCCGGCCTAGATTAGTGGAGAAGCTCAAATCTTCATCATTTGAATTTCGAGAGCCGACTACGGCGATGCCTCCCTTCGACAATAGGGAAGCGTTCCCGCATCCAAAAAGCACCGGAGGCGAGCTTGCTCTCAACATGCGCTTCAATTGCTCGGGATAGTCGTTGTCGGACCGCGTTATGACCCAAAGCCCGGAGCGTTCCCATTTCTCCAAAGCAAGCCCAAGAGCACCGCCACGCTGTAGCAAACTCTCTATCCGCTCGAGCTTGACTGTTTTATCCATCCAGCTCGAAAGTGCAGTGCGGGGGTCTCGCGTTAGCAGGCTGCCTGGTTCAAGGTCATGATCCCTCAGCCAAAGCGCAAACCGACCCCACTCCTTGATGGAAAGCGGCCTGGTTTCCGTTTTTCCGAACGGAACCGTCAACATGATGATCGCTTGGGCTTGGGGGCTCATCTTCATCCTATGCCCCTAGCGTGGATGTAGTGAGAGCGCACGGCCAAACCGGCCCGCTTCCGTTGTGCCTCAGAAGTGCGGCCGCAATCGTCAGTGTCCAACATGAATCCACCACATCATCGACCAGCAAAACCGGACCTGATGGGATCGCTCCTTCGATCGCGAATACGCCGTCGAGATTATGACACTGATGGTAGCGGTTTTGCTGCACTTTTTGGGGCCTGTTCTGCTTTACCTTCCTTACGACCGGAAGAAAGGGAACTCCCAAGGCGTCTGCGAGCCGTTTCGCGAAATCAGGAACCAGCGTCGGGTTGTGGAGCGATGGGATGCAGGTCACCCATTCCGGTTGTGGGTCAGGTTGCCAACGATCGCTGACCATCTCCACTACCGCTTCCACAAGCTCATCTCGAAAGTGGCCAGCATGCTTATCATCGGCAACGAGTTGACCCCAGCCAGCATCCCCCCATCGGGACAAGATCCTGCCAGTTTCTGCGCGTAGTTCGCTCGGGATGTTCCCACGTAACCCGTATTCTGGCAGCGCATCCTTCGCCACTTGCTTATTGCATTCTAACTCTAGTTCAGCATGCCTGAGGAAGAGCCCAGCGCGGATGGCTACCTCTCTGGAGAAATCCGGACTGATGATAGGTTGGCCAAGACAGGATGCGCATTTTCCGCACGGGAGTGGATCAGCGTCATCGAGGGCCTTGGCGAGGAACTCCATGAGACACCCTTCTTCGGCGACGTATTCGCTAACCTCGCTCCATTCGAGCTCGCGTTGCCCTGTCAATCGCAGGATCTTATCCTTGTCCATCTTGTAGGTGACCGGAGTGCGATACCACTTCGAGCCAGATTTTAGGACAGGCGCGGGGTTCTCGACGGACAGATACTTTAGCACCTGCTCGATTTGGCCGCGCCTAAGGTTGACCGCTCGCTCGAGCTCAGGGACGCTAAGGCCATCATTCTCTTCGAGAACTGCAAGGATGGCTAGCACCCAATCCTCTTTGGGAAATGCGCTTCGCCGGAAGAAGTCATGGATGTGAGCATCTTCTTCGCCTGACATCAATATGCCGACAGCATGATCAATGGCGCGGCCAGCGCGCCCGACTTGCTGATAATAGGCAACGATCGAGCCAGGCGCCTGATAATGAACGACGAAACCCAAGTCCGGCTTGTCGTATCCCATTCCTAGTGCCGTTGTCGCTACGAGCACCTTTATTTCGTTGTTCAAGAGCAGCTGTTCGAGGTGCTGACGGTAAGCATCTGAATTCTCGAAGTCTTCCCTTTCAACGCCGCTATAATAGGCTCGAGCTTCAATGCCATGCGATTGTAGCCAATCCGCAACTTGGCGCGCATCACGCTTGGTCAGCGTGTAGACGATCCCAGTCCCCGGGAGTGACCCCACTTGCTCTGCCAGCCAGGCGAGGCGTGCAGCCTGGGTTGGCAGCTGGATGGTTTGCAGGGCAAGGGAGCTCCGCATGAGACTGCCACGCTGGATGCCAATATCGCCCAGTTGGTTCTGGACATCGTGAACCACGCGGTTGTTGGCAGTGGCCGTTGTCCCCAAGATTGGGATGTTTGCCGGCATGCGCTGCAAGATGTTCACGAGACGTTTGTAATCCGGACGGAAATCATGCCCCCAGTCCGAAATGCAATGAGCCTCATCAACCACCAACATCCCGATCCGTTCGGCAATTGGGATCAGGACGTTTTGAACGAATTCCTCATTTGCCAATCGTTCCGGTGATACGAGCAATGCGTCGATTTGGTCGTTTGCAACGGCTCGATGAATGGCCGGCCAATCATCTGTATTGGTCGAATTTATCGTGAGGGCGCGGACTCCAAGTCGGTCGGCTGCTTCTATCTGATTTCGCATCAGGGCTAGGAGCGGAGAAACAATCAGGGTTGGTCCACGACCGCGATTGCGCAGAATTCGCGTGGCAATGAAGTAGACCGAGCTCTTCCCCCATCCTGTTCGTTCAATGACGAGAAGGCGCTCTTGCCGGTTAACAAGCGCATCAATTGCTTCCCACTGTCCATCGCGGAAATTAGCCTCAGAATCATTGAGCGCTTGCTTGAGAAAATAAAGAGCATCTTCTTTTTGGGTCATCTGCACAGTTTCGTACTCTGTAAAATGCTGAAAATGGACCGTAGTGCATTGAGATACCTATAACATTATCAATTACTTTCTTGGCGATGATCCAGTCAGACCTAACTCTACGATATCAAAGCCTTGTACCCGCCAGCGTATCGAGGCTTGGTTGCTCTGCGATTATCATTCAGAGGGTGCAGCTCGATGGGTACTACCAGCACACCGGATCTTGGAGAGCCGGAAAACTCCAGAACCTGGTGGTCCGACGGTGGGTGGCAGTTTAGATCGGCCCACGGCTTTACTCTTGGCTGGCGGAAACTTCGAGCTCGGACCAACGATTAGAAAAAAATCGTACGACGTGATCCAAACCCTTGCGGCTACATTGGATTTTAGGGATGAGCCTATGACAGGAAGTGGGAGGGGGCGCAAAACTGCGATGATCACAGAATACCATTCCAAGTATTATGCAAACGACATAACCCGACTAGCTCCCTCAGGGTCAGATGATCAATTGTCGATGGCACTCTTCGATTCATCGGTGGATCTGAATCCCCATCAAATTGAAGCAGCCATGTTTGCTCTTCAGTCCCCTTTGACTGAAGGTGTCATACTCGCTGACGAGGTTGGCCTCGGGAAGACGATTGAGGCTGCGATTGTGCTTTGCCAAAAGTGGGCGGAGCGAAAGCGACGTTTACTTATAATCTGCCCAGCCTCGATTAGGCAGCAATGGGCAAACGAACTGCGTGAGAAATTTAGCCTCCCAGCAATGGTGCTCGATGCGAAATCGTATCGGCAATTGAAGCAGGATGGTCAGCCTTGGCCGTTAGAACAACCAGCCGTGCTCATCATGTCATTTCATTATGCGGCAAAGCTTCAGGACGAAATTCGACCTATCCCTTGGGACTTGATTGTCATCGATGAAGCCCACAAGCTTCGGAATGCGTACCGACCGAGTAATCGGATCGGACAGGCCCTACGCTGGGCAGTCGAGGGCAGAAAGAAAGTCCTGCTGACTGCTACACCCCTCCAAAACAGTCTGATGGAGTTGTACGGACTTTCCACCTTTCTCGACGAAAACCTCTTTGGTGATCCAAGCGCGTTCCGGTCGCGGTACATCAACGGTGGGGGCGACATTGGCGAGCTGAGATATCGCCTTGCGGACTTCTGCAAACGTACACTGAGACGCCAAGTCCTGGAATATGTTCGATACACAGCTCGCAATGCGATCACCCAGCCCTTCAGGCCGACTGACGCCGAACAACAATTATACGATGCGATCTCCAAGTTCCTGCAGGATGAGGAAAGCTATGCCATTCCGTCCCGTCAGCGTCATCTGACGGTCCTAATTCTCAGAAAGTTATTGGCGTCGTCATCTTACGCGATAGCCGGCACGCTTGAGACAATGAAAGCCCGGCTCGTCGATCTACGCGACGGTATTGAAGCCGACGCGGATTGGACCGAGGAGATTATCGAGGCGGAGGAGATCGAGGAGGAGCTGCTTGATGAGTGGCTCACGGAAGAAGACGACGACGATCTTCGGGAATTGACCGAACCGGCTAAACTAAGGTCCGAGATAGAGAACATCGCAACTCTGGCGGAGCAAGCGCGCTCCATTGGGACCGACACGAAAACTCGCGCTTTGATGAAGGCACTCGATGTCGGGTTTGCCGAGCAGCAAAGAATGGGAGCCGCGAACAAGGCGCTCATCTTTACGGAGTCGAGGCGAACTCAGCGCTACCTACACCAATACCTCGAAGACAACGGCTACGCTGGCAAAGTTGTATCCTTCAGCGGAACCAATTCCGGCGTCGAGGTCAATCGAATCTATGAGCAGTGGTTGCTGGTCAATGATGGCACCGGCCGCGTAACGGGATCAAAGCAGATTGATGTCCGCTCAGCCCTGATCGACCATTTTCGCGATCACGCGCAGATCATGATCGCTACTGAAGCTGCGGCAGAGGGCGTGAACCTCCAGTTCTGCTCGATGGTGATCAACTACGACCTGCCGTGGAATCCCCAACGGATCGAGCAACGCATCGGGCGCTGCCATCGTTACGGACAAACCCACGATGTCATCGTCATCAATTTCTTGAATGAGAGGAACGAAGCGGATCAGCGCGTCCACACGCTGCTCAGCGAGAAGTTCAATCTCTTTAATGGCGTGTTTGGCGCTTCCGACGAAGTGCTAGGCTCTCTGGAATCCGGCGTAGATTTCGAGAAGCGTATTCTAAAAATCTATCAGGATTGCCGCACCCCAGATGAAATTAACAAAGCCTTTGATGCCCTCCAGCAGGAGCTGGACGAGCAAATTCGTTCACGGATGGATGAGACCAGACAGGCCTTGTTGGAGCATTTCGACGAGGATGTTCATGCGCGGCTGAAGCTGAGGCTGGAGGACACGCGAGCGCAGCTGGATCGCGTCGGCCAGCGCTTCTGGGATGTCACCCAGTTCATGCTGCGCGATCGGGCTCAATTCGATGAGCAGGCGCTAACCTTTGATCTGACTGACCCGCCCACCGGTGAGATTGCCAAGGGACGCTATCACCTCATTTCCCGCAACAACGATGGGCAGGCGAACGACCATGGCAATTTCTTGTACCGGCTTTCGCATCCACTCGGCGAACATGTGCTCGATAATGCCAAGGCCCTCCATACGCCCCTAGCCGAACTCCGGTTTGACATTACGAACCATCCCACTCGCAGCGCTATTGTCGAAGGACTTGCGGGCAGGAGCGGTTGGCTGACGCTGCAGCGCCTGACGGTAACTTCCTTCGAGACGGAGGAGTATCTCCTCTTCTCCGGCATGGCCGATGGAGGGGTCTCGCTCGACCAGGAGACTTGCGAAAAGCTATTCGGTATCGCTGCGACGGTGCGCCCCCTTAAAGTTCTACCCGGAGACATCGCCCGCCGGATCGAAGCGGGCGCAAAGCAGGCCGAGAAGGCCGCCTTGAATCGCTCGCTCGAAACGAACAACGAGCACTTTGCCAGCGCGCGCGAGAAGCTGGAACGTTGGGCAGAGGATAAGGTGACTGCCGCCGAAAAGGCCCTGAAAGACACGAAGGAGCAGATCAAGGCGCTACGCAGAGAGGCGCGCCAGGCAGCGACTTTGGAGGACGAACATGCCGTCCAGACGCGTCTGCAGGAACTCGAGCGCAAGCAGCGCCGCCAGCGCCAGCAAATTTTCGATGTCGAGGACGAGATCGCGGACAAACGGGATGCCCTGATCGAAGCGCTTCAAAAACGCATGCAACGAGGACAAGAGGTGGAAACTCTCTTCACGATCCGCTGGTCTGTCGTTTGAATCTGCCGATGGAGTTTTTCCGTGAATAAAGATGGGGGATTTGGCTGGTACCCTGCTGATCATCGGTTTCGGCAGCGCTTTGAACAGGCGGTTAGAGATGCGTTCGAGCATTTTAAGCAGCACGGAGATTTGGAGTTTATCCGGCGACTGATCTCTGAGGTCCCCGACCCCAAGGCCCGCCTGGATATGATCAGCCAGTTGCGATCACAGTTTCCAATCTCGGTGAGGGCCAATGGATCTTTCGCGATAAATCGACACAAGAGTGAGGGCTTTGATTGGTCTAAGACGAAAGAGGCGCGGATTTGGCCCCGGCGAATATCTCAAGAAGGCTATGGCTTCTCGATAGGTGGCCAGACATTCACAGCTACCGAACTTCTCGAGGAATTGATCGACGTACTGGTCCTGAACCGAAAGGATATCGCTTTGTCAGATCTGGAGAACCTGCGTGCGACAGTTGATGAGGTGATCGAACGTCGCCAAGAGGCGGCGAGAGGCGAGTGCCGTGGAAAGGATTGCGAGTGAGTAAATACGACGAGCTGGTCAGCAAGCTGCGCGAGATCTTTCAGATCGACCGGCCCGAACTGGATTTTGGTGTCTATCGTATCCTCAATGCCCGCGCTGACGAGATTAACGCTTACCTTTCGACGCGCCTGAAGGAGCGTGTGGCTGAGGCGCTCGCCTCCGGCGCCGCCGCCAATGTCGAGGCGCAGCAGCGCGAATTGGACGAGGCGATCAAATCCGCACAGGCGCTGGGCGTAGTTCCGGATGGCGTGGCCAAGGTGAAGGAGCTGCGCGCTGCCATCGCCGCCGGTTCATCCGGCGCGTCCGAGCATGAGAACGCCGTCTTCAGCCACCTGCTCGCCTTCTTCAGCCGCTATTACGACAAGGGCGATTTCATCAGCCAGCGCCGCTACAGGGGTGATACCTACGCCATTCCCTATGCGGGCGAGGAAGTGGTGCTGCATTGGGCCAACAAAGACCAGTATTACACCAAGTCGGGCGAGGCGTTCTCCAACTATGCCTTCAAGCTCGACGACGAGCGCACCGTCCATTTCCGGCTGATCTCCGCCGATACGGCGAAGGACAACCGCAAGGACAACGACAAGGAGCGCCGCTTTGCGCTGGCCGAGGCGCGCACCGTCACGCGGATCGATGACGAGGGCGAAGCCCATGAGGAACAGATTGTCCCCGTCAGCGAGGAGGGCGACGACCTGATCGTCCGCTTTGAATACCGCGCCTTCCCGACCAAGACCAAGCAGGAGACGCTGGTCGATCAGGCGGTCGAGGCGGTGTTGGCGGATGAGGGCGTTCAGGAACGCTGGCTTGGCCTGACGCAGCGCGCGCCGACCGAGAAGAAGCCGCAGCGCACGCTGCTGGAAAAGCATCTTACCACCTATACGCAGAAGAACACCGCCGACTATTTCATTCACAAGGACCTGGGCGGCTTCCTGTGGCGCGAGCTGGATTTCTACATCAAGAACGAGGTGATGAACCTCGACGATGTGCAAGATGCCGCCAGCTTCGGTGCGATCGAGAAGAACCTGCGCATGATCCAGTGCCTGCGCGCCATCGCGCTGGACCTGATCAACTTCCTCGCCAGTATCGAGGATTTCCAGAAGAAGCTGTGGCTGAAGAAGAAATTTGTCGTGTCGGCTCATTACTGCGTGACGCTCGATCGCGTGCCGGAGAAGCTTTATCCCGCCATCGCTGCCAACGAAGCGCAATGGGCGCAGTGGCATGATCTGGGAATGCGCAAGAATGCCAAGCCCGGGACGGTCGAGGAGCTGAAGGCCGATCCCTATCTGATGGTCGATACTGCGCTATTCGATGAGGCGTTCAAGGCGGACCTGCTGAAGGCGATTTCCCATGTCGATGCGAGCACCGATGGCTTGCTGATCCATGGCGACAACTATCAGGCGCTGAACCTCATCAACGCTCGTTACCGCGAGAGCGTGAAGTGCGTTTACATCGATCCGCCATACAACACCTCAAGCAGTGCCATTCCTTACAAGAACACTTTCAAGCACTCAGCTTGGACAACAATGCTCGACAATCGCTTGTCCCGTATCGCCCCCTTGATGCCGGATGATGGGGCAATTTTCGTTAGTATCGACAAGCATGAGCGCACCAACCTCGAGCATGTTCTCGATCTGAATTTTGGTGCAGACAATCATGTCGAAGAGCTCATCTGGTCGATGAATACGAACAATAGCCAGGCGCCGAACTACTCGACCAACCACGAATATGTGATGGTCTATGCCAAGGATCGGCCGACGGTTGAAAAAGACCGGCTCATGTTTCGCGAACCCAAGCCTGGATTTGCGGAAGTCATGGAGTTGGTGGCGAAGTTGAACCCACAGTACCCTCTGATCGAAACTATCGAAACGGAGATCAAGAAGCTCTATGAGGAGCATCTTGAAGAGTATCGTCATCAGGTTGAAGCCGACGGTTTGGACTGGGAAGAGGAGAAGCGAAACGATCCTTGGAAAGGGCTCTACAATTATAAGAATGCCGAGTATCGAGACGACGAAGGCAAGCTGATATTGCAGTCAGAAGCTGCACAGAAAAAGGGTCAGATCTGGGTTTGGCGCGAAAGCGATGCTTCAATGCCAGCAACCAAGCAGGCAGCCAGCACTGGTGACCCAAATGATCCAAACTTCCGCTGGTATAAACCCTTGCATCCGAAAACTGGGCGTCCGGTACCACACCCGAAGAGTGGCTGGAAATTCGCGTTCAAGAGCGAGGGCGATAGAGCTGGAAGGCAAAGTTTCACCTCGTTGGATGCCAAAGACCGAATAAGCTGGGGTGACGACGAGAATAAGGTTCCTCAGATCAAGCGTTATCTGAATGAAGTGGAGACAAACGTCGGGAAGAGCGTATTCACAGATTATTCGGATGGGGAAAAGCAGACTTACGCCTTGTTCGGCAGATCTGGGATCTTCCTTGCGCCCAAGCATGCCAATTTTGTGTCTCGTTTTGTTTTGCACACAACAAGGCCGAACAGCACAGTCTTGGATTGCTACGCGGGGTCTGGAAGCACAGGGCATGCGGTCATAACGACGAACCGCATCGATAACGGAAATCGCAAATACGTTTTGGTGGAGCAAGGCGATTACTTCAACTCAGTCATCAAACCTAGGATGGCGAAGGTCGTGTATTCAGCTGACTGGCAAGCTGGCGAGCCTGCTACCAAAAGTGTCGGCACTAGCCATGCGTTCAAAACGCTGAAGATCGAAAGCTACGAGGACACGCTCAATAACCTCGCGCTCGTCCGTGACGAGGGCCAGAAGGGCCTGCTAGATGGCCTGAACGAGGAAGCCCGCGACGATTACCTAATGCGCTACATGCTCGATGTCGAGACGCGCGGATCGCTGCTCTCAGTCGAGGATTTCAGGAAGCCCTTCGACTATGAGCTCAATATCGCGGTCGATAGCGCCGGAGCCCAAGAGCGACGCAAGGTCGATATGGTCGAAACGTTCAATTACCTGATTGGCCTCACCGTCAAGACGATCGACATACAGCTGAAGCAGGGCTTCACCGCCGTTGAAGGAACGCTTCCCACGGGTGAGCGCACGCTGGTGTTGTGGCGCGATTGCGAAAAGATCGGATATGAAGAGCTGACCAAGCTTTGCGACAAGCTGGCGATCAACCCGTCCGATAGCGAATATGAATTCGTCTATATCAATGGCGATCACAATATCCCGTCGGTCGTGCAATCGTCCGAGGAAGAAGGCGGGACCGAGAAGCGGCTGAAGCTGCGTCAGATTGAACCGACATTCCTCGAAGCAATGTTCGATGTGAGCGACGCCTGATGGCGCGCGCTCCGAAGAAGAAACGCAGTTTCCATCAAGAGCTGGTGCTCAATCGCTGGATGCTTGGCTTCTTCCACGGCGGCAGCCTAGATGCGCTCAAAGAGCGTCTCGGAGCCGACCGGCACGAAGGCCTGGAGGATGACGGCCAGACGAAATTCTTCCACGAGCTGACGCGCAATCTCTTCAACCTCGACCAAATCGATGAGGCGAAGCTGCGCCGATACGACCTCAACATCGTCAAGCACTGGCAAGCCATAACCCAACGCCGCAACGCGGTGGACGGCCATGTGCTGACGATGAAGTATTTCCAGTATCTCAGCCTGCTGTTCACCGAGATCTATCTCGACTGGTATTTCAACCGGCGGCAGGATCTGCTGGACGGGCTCAACGCCCAGATGGCCGAGTACCGCAAGGAGGATGGCTCCGAACCTTTTCGGAATTACACTGCTGACGACCTCAACAAGCTGGCCTTCTGGAACGCGACTGGCAGTGGCAAGACGCTGCTGCTGCACGTCAATATCCATCAGTATCTGCACTATTTCCAGAATGGCAACGGCAAGAGCTATCCTGACAAGATCATCCTGCTGACGCCGAACGAGGGCCTCTCGCGCCAGCACCTGGAAGAGCTGGCACTGTCCGGCTTCAGCTTCACCCGCCTGTTCGACAAGAACCGCAGTCCAGACTTCCCCGGCACGATCGAAGTGATCGACATCAACAAGCTGGGCGACGAAATGGGCGACAAGACCGTCGCCGTCGAAGCTTTCGAGGGCAACAACCTTGTACTGGTCGACGAGGGCCATCGCGGTGCAGGCAGCGCGGGCGGCGCATGGATGGCCCGTCGCGAGGCCCTTGTAAGTAAGGGCTTCGCCTTCGAATACAGCGCCACCTTCGGCCAGGCGGTGAACAAGGGGCTGACGATCGAAAAGGCTGAAGAAGCGATCCTCAAATCCAAGGCCAAGCGATGGTTCGACACCGGCGACCTGCGCAAACTGAGCGAGGATGACCTTGCCAAGTTAGCCCTGAATTCCGCCGACAAGCGGCAGGCCAAAACAGATGCGGTGAAGGAAGCTTACGCCAAAGCAGTGCTGTTCGATTACAGCTACAAATTCTTCTACGCTGACGGCTACGGCAAGGAATCCCTGATCCTCAACTTGGACGAGAAGGATGATGAGGAGCAGCTGGCAAAGTATTTCACCGCGTGCGTGCTCGCCTTCTACCAGCAGCTCTATCTGTGGGACACGCAGGGCGAGAAGATAGCTGACTTCAACATCGCCAAGCCGCTTTGGGTATTCGTGGGCAATAAGGTGGCGGATGACGATAGCGACATCCTCGCCGTGGTGCGCTTCCTGGGCGAATTCCTGAACGAACAGGAGCGCTCCACACGCTGGATCGACGAGCTGGTGAACGACCGGGCCCAATTGCTCGATCCCAAGGGGAACAATATCTTCGCTCGCCGCTTTGTGGCACTCTCAACGATGGATGCGGACACGATCTTCGCCGATATCTTGCGCCGCTTGTTCAACGCAGGATCACGCCAACGCCTAAAGCTTGTTAATCTCAAGGGAAGCGACGGCGAACTGGCTTTGCAGGTGGGCACGGAGGAGCCGTTCGGCCTCATCAACATCGGGGATGACAGTAAGTTTTTCAAAACGGCAGACAATGAAGGCGAGCCTTACGACGCGGTCAGCGATGACTTCGGTTCGGGCTTGTTCGAAACGCTCAACGACAAGGGCAGCAAGCTCAACATCCTAATCGGATCGCGCAAGTTCACCGAAGGCTGGTCGAGCTGGCGCGTGTCGACCATGGGCTTGCTCAATATGGGACGCGGTGAGGGCACCCAGATCATCCAGCTGTTCGGGCGCGGGGTTCGCCTCAAAGGTCGGGGCATGTCCCTCAAGCGCTCAACACCTACCGAGCGCCAGCAGACGGCGAAGGGCTCGCATTTAGATACGCTAGAAACGCTGAACATCTTCGGCGTGCGTGCTAGCTACATGGCAACATTCAAAGATTATCTGCGCGAAGAAGGGATCACGCCGAGCGACGAAATACTTGAGCTCGACTTCCCTACCAAATCAAACCTCCCAGTGGGCAAACGCCTCAAGACCTTAAAGCTGAAAGACGGGTACAAGGACAACCAGGCCAAAGGCTTCAAGCGCACCCACTACCCCACGCTCTATGAGCTCGGAGATTTCGAGGGCCGGGTAAAGAAGCCGCACATCAAGCTCGATCTGTACCCGCGAGTTGAGGCGCTGACGACCAATGGTGCGGCAGAAGGTTCACAACCGGTTGAGGTGCGCAACGAGGGGAAGATCTCACCAACTGCGATGGCAGGTTTCGATTGGGACGCGGTGTTCTTGGCCGTGCAAGAATACAAATTACTGCGCACCTGGAGCAATCTCCGCATCGACCGGGAGCGGCTACAATCTTTCTGTACTGCAAGGCAGGATTGGTACACCCTCTACGCGCCGGCGAGTGAGCTGGAAGTTCGATCATTCGCCGACATTGAGAAGCAGCAGGGCATCCTGATCCGCCTTCTGATCGACTACACTGACCGTTTCTATCAGGCTCTGAAAGGCGCGTACGAAGGGCAATTCTTTCAGGTCGATTATGTCGATGAAGATCACGGCTCGATGCTCGAGGCTTACCGCTTTGAGATTGATAACACAGACGAAGGCGAAACCTGGCTTTCGCGCTTGAAAGAACTGCAGACGGTTGTCGCTGGAGGGGACATAGACGCAGCGCGAAAATGGGCCGATGGCCCGTTGATCGCTATCAGCTTCAATGAGCACCTGTATTACCCGCTGATGGCACCTGCCGATGGGCACGCCCTCCCATTACGGATGCGCCCCATCGCGTTTGATGCGCCCAGCGAAGTCCAGTTTGTAAGGGATATGGAAGCCTTCTGTGGCTCAGATCTGGGCAAGGAGCTGCTGGAAGGCAAGAGCCTTTACCTGCTGCGCAATGCTGACACCAAGAGCAAGGGCTTGGGATTTGCGACCGCAGGTAATTTTTATCCAGATTACCTACTGTGGATCGTGGATGAGGCGAGTGGCCAGCAGTGGCTAAGCTTCGTTGATCCCAAAGGTATCAAACTGGTGGACCTTTCCGATCCCAAACTTCAGCTCTATCGTGAGATCAAGGATGTGGAGGCAGAAGTCGCCGATCCAATGCTAACGCTGAATGCATTCATCCTGTCCAACACAGCCTTTGAAAATTTGCTCAACATTGGCGACCGAGAATCCCAGGCGAACCTGGAAGACAGGCACTTGCTGTTTATGAATGGCGGGCGTGATCGATATTTAGGGCAGCTGATTACCAAGACGCTGCAGGCCACCTAGAGACGGCCGCAACGCTTGCTAGGCGCTACTTGGCAGTTAGGGGGCAAAAATTTGCAGAGGCCACATTTGTGGCTGTGGAGGGTAGGGCATCCTAACCCCGGGAATCCTTACCCCTGCGAGGGTCAGCGCACTTGACCGGTTCTATCAGGGTGGTCCGCCGCCTAAATGGAAGTGCCGACCGTTACGATAGCTCTGCAGTGGCTGCTTGGACATTATTGTCGGCCGCCTCGCCAATCAACAAGCGCAGCGCCGGCGCACAAGCCGCAAGCTGGGACAGATCAAGGGTGGTGGTCGCCAGTCGGTCGTCGCATCCCACAACTTCATGTCTGCTGGTAATGCCAGCTTCAACCCCCATCCCATCGTGATGAGGATAAAGCAGCATGAGGTTAGGGCATTGGTAGATCCTGCCGTAGGCCATCATCTGGTAGACGTCCGATTGGCTCACGCCCTGCTTCGGATCGTCGATCGATGGCGCGAGCCGCTTCCATTTGGTGTCGATGATCATCACCCGCTCGGAGCCTCGGCGGATCATGATGTCCGGCTTGGTCATGAAGCGCCGGCGACCGGTCGCAGCGTAGTCCTCGTCTAACTCCGCAAGACAGTGCAGCCTTCCGCCCTGAAGATCGACCTGGAGGCCTGTGCCAATAAGGGCGCGCCTTAGGGTGCGGCCCACGAACTCCTCGAACAGGGTGTTCATTTCGAACAGCAGGGAGAAGCCTCGGCCGCGCCCGCTGGTCGTCGTCTGGAATCGCTCGCCGAGGAGAAGTCGGGCGAGCTCGAGAAGATCCTTCCAGCGGGCATTAGTGCGGTCGAGGATCACGCTATTCCAGCGCAGTGACTGGACCGGAACGTCGCTCACTTCGGCAAAGGCGAACGACAGCTCGCGCAGCTTGCGCTGATTGTGTGTGGACCGCGACAGTTGCAGCAGGCGGGCAACGGCGGCCTTCATGATCTGGTTGAGCGGAATGTCGCTCGACAATTCATCGAAGCGGCACGCCAGCCGATCGGGGCTTGCAGCCAGCGTCGAGAACTGCCAAATGACGTCGAGCCGTCCGCGCAGCGTCGGAATGTCTTCTTCCATGGCGACGTAGCGCCGAGGCAGACCGAGATGCACGGCTTCGAAGAGCCTGTCGCAGAACAGGCGGATCAGGACCTCGAGCAGGTTTTCATCCTGCCAGCCGAGCCGCGCCATCTGCCCTGCGGCAATGTCGAGATCGAGCGCAACGGCGAGCATGTGCACGAGATTGCGCCGGATCTGTGCCTGGCTAGCCGCGCTGTCGCCATCGCCAAGCCCGTCGATCTTGGGAAGGATTTCGAGGGTGCAATCCTGGGCTGCGATGACGCCGACAACCTGCTGCGCGCGTAGCGAGCTCCTGCCATGCTGCAAGATGCGGGCGCCTTCCTCGCCGCCAAGGGGGTTGGCGCGCGCGACTGCGGCGATTCGGTCAGCGGCCCATTCAGGTATTTCCTCGGGCCCATCGCCATAGCGGATCTTGCGCCACTCAAGGACTGTCCGGCTGATCATGCAAAGGCGTCGTAGGCACTGTCGTCGAAGTGATCGCGAACCTGCCAGCGCCAGCGTTCCTCGCTGTAACCGTCGGACTGGATGCCAGCCGGCGGAGCGAGCTGAGTACGCGTCAGAAAACGTCCTGCTCCTTCGGCATCGCCGAGAACGAGTGCGACCTTGTTCCAGTCCTCGTAGAAATATTCGGCGAGGAGCGGGATGACGCGGTGTCGCATCGTTTCGTGGACGTCTTCGACAGTCCGGCAATTCATGAAATAGGCGTGGCCGATCTGATGTTCGCGGTCGAAGAGATATTCGATCCGCTCATTGAAACGGCGCAGCAGTCCAACCAGGGGCACGCCCGTCCGTTCGGCGGCTTCCTTGAGCAAGCCAGGCTCGGGCATGAGCTCGCGAAAGGTGAACCGGCGGCGAAGCGCGGTATCGAGGAGCGCGATCGAGCGGTCGGCGGTGTTCATGGTGCCGATGATGTGGAGGTTGTCGGGCACCCCAAAGACATCGCCAGAATAGGGAAGCTTGACGGTCGTCTGGTTGGTCCCGCCGATCCTCTTGTCTTCCTCGATGAGCGTGATCAGCTCGCCGAAGACCTTGGAGATATTGGCGCGGTTGATCTCGTCGATGATGAGAACGAACTGGTCAGGAGAGGCGTTGGAAGCCGGAGCATTGCCAGGCAGCAGACGCGATAGCGCCTCGAGCTTCATCCGGTTGCGCTTCAGCAGATAACATGTGCGCATGGTGAACTTGCCATCATGGATGGTCTCAACGGGCAAGGATTCGTCGAGGACAAGAAGCCAGCGAACGGCGCGGCGATGGTTATACTCGCGGACGTCGGTCGGGGCATATTCGTATGGGCCGACAATCTCGCCAATGGCGCGGAAACTTGAATTTCCGTCCGGAACAATGACGATGTCGCCCTCCTTCATGGAGCTGCGGAACCGCCAAAGCTGCGAGATGTTGCCATCCGAGCCATGGGTGCCTGGATGAAGCTCGTTCCACTTGTCGAAGATGGCCTGGTAACCATCGTACTGGGGGTCGGACCAGTCCACATCGCCGCCCCAGCCAAGGACTATGTAATTCCCTTCGATGGCAGCATCATAGATATGATCTTCGCTGCCCGCTCGGCCAAGAGACATCTTGAAGAACTCGCGACCGCTTAGGTCGAGCCCGGTTGGCCTGCCGGCATTGCGCCGGGATTGCTGGGCAAGCGCGGATATTTCCCGAAATGTCCCTCGCTTGGGTTCCAGACGGAAACCAGCCGCTGCGCCTTCATCTTCTCTTTCACCGCTTCCTGTCTCTGGCCGCAGGCCTTCGACGAAGTCTTCATAGGCATATGACTGGTGGAAGGTGACGAAACCGATCTGCCCGGCCTCGACGAGCGTATCGTAGCGCGCCTTCAGTTCGGATCGGTCATCGGGAGCCGAACCATCGCAGAGTTCTACGGCTTCCTTTGCGGTCCGGTAGGTCTTTCCGGTCCCGGGAGGGCCGTAGAGAATGAGATTGGTGGGTCTGGGCATGGGCTTGGTCTCATCGTGATCTGAATCATTGTCGGGCTGGGCTGCGTCCTGGGTTTCCCTGACGACCCAGATGAATCCCTGGACATCCCAGAGATCGCGCGGCTGCCAGCCCCATTCCTCGAATTTCTCGAAGAGGGCTTCAGCAAGGTCGAGGATCTCTGCATACTCGTTCTCGTTAAGGGCATTGTTCCCAAAAGGAGGTTTGCCTGTCAGCGCCTTGCTTGCGCGCCAGAGGGGGTCCGTGTTGATCCCCATCGCTTCTGTCGGATGTGCAAGGGCCAGCAGCATCGAGGGGATATTCCGGCTCTCGCTGTATGGCTGGCTTTTGTCCTGTCCCTCGCTGAGGATAGGCCAAGTGGCCTTGACGAAGCGATCGAGGGCTACGGCTGGATCGTCATCGGAAAGGATCAGGCTTCCCGCTTCGGTTTCGAGGATCCCAGGATGAGCCTCGCGCAGAGCCTTGATCCGGGCATCGGTGCGCCAGCCGAGGAGGCCTGATTGCGGACCGGTCAGAATATCAAGGAAGCGCCCGCCCACTTCTTCTTCAGACAAGGAACTGTCGTCGAGCGCTGCCTGTGCCTTTTCGAGCAAGGCTTCCTTGTATCCTCGCTCTTCATCGTAATATCCGCCTTCGCTTGGGGCGAATCCTGCTGGCTCGAAATCAGGGAAAAAGCTCAGAAAGCGCTGCTTGAGCCGTTCGAGCTCGGCTGCATCGAGCTTTTCATCGAGACTGTCGACCACCCTGAATCCCAAGCGCGATATGAGCTCACGGGAACGGGTTGCATCACGGATCTGGGTGTCGGCTCCTTCGACCGAGCGCAGCGCGACATTGGCAATCGCCTTGCAGGGGTAGAACTTGCCGTTCTCGGCAATCCAGTAGGTTCTGGGCCGCCTGAAGCCATGCTTGTCGAGGAACGGGTCGGTCCCGACCTCTTCACATTCGCGGATTGCGTCAAGGACCGCCGCGCGGGTCAGTGTGCCTGGGCTTGACCCTTGCGCCTCGTACCAGTCGAGCACGTCGGTGAAGCTTGCCCGATCAGCAAAGGTGATCTTGATCACCTTGCGTGGCTGCGCGCCGCCGGGCGGCAGGTGCTTGAGGCGGCGGGGGAGATTGGCCTGGCGTCCCTGGTCTGGGGCATAATATGTCGGCGAGCCAGCGGGCGGAGGATTGTCCCTGCTGCCTTCAATCCAGATCCGGACCGACTGACCTTCCTTTTCCAGCGCTACCTGCCGCTCATCGGGCAGAGCAAAGCTCGTGATATACTGGTTGCCTGTATTTTTGATGGTCGGGATCTCTTCACCGTAGCGTCGCTTCAATTCGCGCTCGGCGGCCGCGATATCGAAAGCCTCTTCGGCATTGAGACTAAAGGTAAAGCGGACGGTCGAGGAGTTGGCAGGTCCGACCCTGTCTACCAGCTCTCCATCGATCACCTCGGCAAACTTGCGGCTGTCGAGGGCGCTGCAAACGGCTGGCATGGCATTCGCGAGCCCAAGGTCGCGGTGAATATCTCCCGAAACCACCGAGAACTGGCTTTCGCCTCTCCGGCGAGCAGGGTTCGCGTGATTGTCGGCCACATGCTGACGGATCCGATCCGCCTGGCTCATGGCTCCCGTGTTTGTCTCGCTATTCCTGAAGCGGACATAAGCGGTCAGCGAAGACTTGTAGCCTGACAGGCCGTCGTAGAGATTGCCTTCGATCTCGATCCCGGAAGGGTTGGGCTTACCCGCCGCCTGATCGGCTGCGGTGTAGGTGAGTTTCTGAAAGATGCTGGCGCAGCCATCCTGGTCGTATGCCGCGTCGAGATCGCCGAAGTGCTTCTCGACCCGCCGCAGATCCGAGATCCGCGTCGAGATCGAGCTGGCTACCAGCCCTTCGCTCGCCAACCATTCCTTGAACTTGTCTTCAGTCACCAGCGAAATACCCCCACGTGCATCTTCCAAATTTCTCCGTTTCGATCCAGTCGCTTCTTCAATTACTTGCCTCGTTATTGAGCCAGGCGAGCGTATTGACCAGCTTCAGGTGTTCGACCGTGGTCGCCTCGAGCTCGAGCAATTTCGGATTGGCAAGGACGATGGCGAGCGCCCGTGCGCGGCTGACTGCCACATTGAGCCTGTTCTTCGAATAGAAGAAGTCAACGTGACGCGGCAGGTCATCGGGCGATGAGGTTGTCATGCTGACGATGACAATCTCGGCCTCCTGTCCCTGGAACTTGTCGACCGTACCGACCCTGGCTCCTTCAGGAAGCGCATCCTTGAGCGCATTCACCTGCATGTTGAAGGGAGCGACCACGAGGATGTTGTCGAGAGTGACCGTTCCTTCATTGCCGTTGAAGTCGATGAAACGGGTGCCGAGCAGCGCCTCGACCAGCTCGACTGTCTTGGTGACTTCCGCTTCACTAGCCTGCCTGCAGCCGGTGTGGTCCATCGGGATCATCCGGATCCCGTGCGGAGGCAGGTTGGGGTCCGCTGCATCACCGAGGAGCAGAGTCTGTTTTTCGCAGGCGGGATGGGACTTGAGGCGGCCATCATAAACGGCGCGCGAGATGAAGCTCCCGATCGAGGGGTTCATGCGCCAGCTTGTGTCTAGGAGGATGCCTCGGTCCGGCGCAATGGTTGCCGCGCCCTCGAGCAGGTAGTCGAGCGCGGAGAGCCCGCTTTCGCCGGGGTGTGCGCCCTGGATCGGCTGGCCAAGCTGCATCTGGTCACCGACGAGAATGATGTTCTTTGCTGCCGAACCCATCGCGAGCAGGTGGCCGAGTGAGACCTGCCCGGCCTCGTCGACGACGAGATAGTCGAAATGCTGATCAAAGGCTGGGCGGGCAAAGAGCCAGGCAGTCCCGCCTACGAGATCATAGCCGCCCTCTTCGACATCGCCATTGTCGGCAAGGTCATAGATCATCTTGCCGTTGAGGTAGCTGTCCGGATCGCCAGGCGAGACCTTCTTGGCGCCGAACACATGGACGCCTTCCTTCTCGGCAACCTCCTCGACCTTCCCGAGGAGATTGTTGATCGCCTTGTGGCTGTTCGAGGAAACCCCGACATTCTTGCCTGCTGCGATCAGCGAGAGGATCATGTGGGCACTGGTATAGGTCTTGCCGGTCCCCGGAGGGCCCTGGATGAAGAGCGCAGAATGATCGAGCGCCAGGGCTCGTCCGATCGCAGCCTCGACCAGTGTCTCATCGTCCCTGACAAGCGTCCCGCCCTGCCAGTCGAGGAGGCGAGGACCGGTTCGCTCGACAATGTCGGAAAGCGCTCGGTAGCGCGCCTCGCCCGGACCAGCCGGGTCGTGCGAGGCCCAAGCATTGGCGACGCGCTCGACAGCGAGCTCGAGCTGCGTTGTGTCGAGAGGCCAACCGGGAATCAGAGATCCTGCCGTCGGGAAGTCGCTCCCTGCCTTCTTGCCGCGCTTGACTTCGACAATGCCTTGTTCGCGGTCGATGGCAAAGATGGTGCCGAGCCGCTCGCGGGTCGGTGCGTGGAGCGTTTCCTTGCCTTCGCGGAGCTTGGTATCCTGCGCCGGGAACCGGTAGGTTGCGACTATCGACTGCTTTTCGGGTCGCAGCCACTCATCGCCTGCGGGGGATATCGATCCGATGCACTCGCCGTCGTCGACTAGTTCGTCCTCTTCTCGCTCACAGCGGTCGAAGATGGCCCATTGTTCGGGCTTTTTTGCGCGCGTGTGAAAGTCGATGAGGTGCGAGGTGAGCTCGCGGCCACGATCGGATGACGGAACAGAGCCAGCCGTGATTGCCCGGCGCAGGGCATCGAGCCTTTCCTCGCGCCGTAGAGATTCCTCACTTTTCTCAGAGGATGGCTCGGGACCTGTCTTGGTCCACCAGGGAAGGTCGGGCCGGAGCGTCAGCAGCCAGTCGCGCAGGCCTTCCGTGTTCTCGCAGTCAACTTTGTTGTAGGCGAGAATGCCGTCGAGCAGTGCCTGATCGCCGGTCTCGCGCCAGCGGTGATAGTGGACGATCGACTGATCGGCCTTCTGCACATCCTCGCCACGCTTTTCGGCAAAGAAGATCTCGAGCGTCTTGAGGCTGAGATCTGGCTCGGATGTCCGGATGGCGCCGCGAACGATCGAATAGAGATCGACCAGTTTCTCGCCTCGAAGAAGGTTGTCGACGGCAGCCTCGCGGCTGGCAAAGGCGGTTGAAAGGCGGCGCAGCACCGTCACCTCGTAAGGCGCATAGTGGTAGATGTGCGCGTTGGGGTGCCGCGCACAGTGCTCGGTGAAGAAATCAACCATGCTCTCGAAGGCGGCCCGCTCGGCTGCACGGTCATGCCCCCAGGCATGGCGGAAGAGGGGATCGCCCGCAGGCCCACGGTAATGAACGCCCCAGAGATATTCGAGGCCATCGGGATGGAGCGGATCACCCTCGAGGTCGAAGAAGAGGTCGTGTGGGCTCGGCGCGGGCATCCGGGCAAACCCTCGTCCCGGTTCGATCGGCAGAGGCTCTGTCGTCAGCTCACCCGTTCGCCGTGCAACCTGCAAGGCTGCCTGCGCCCTCAGACGCTCGAAGGTGCGCGGGGCCAGACGGGGAATCTGCGTGCCTGCCGGGAGTGCGCCAAGGTCTCCAACGGTGTTGACACCAGCCTCGCGCAGTTTGTCGATCTGCGTGCTCTGGATGCCGGCCACCTGGAAGAGGTGATCCTCCTCCTCCCATTGGGCGGCACAGACTTCGCGCCAGCCGCATAGCGAACAGGCCTTGCACGGTTCGGGACGCGACCCTTCTGCACCTTCACCAATGAAGGCGAGATAGCGCTCGCTCGCCGCGCGGACGAAGTGCTCGAACTCGACGCGGCGGAAGCTCGCTTCCGCGCCGTCGCCGAGGACCAGATGCATCGTGTGCGGCGGCTTTCCCTGCACATTTTCGATCATCTTCGAATAGAGCGCCAGCTGGATGACATGCTTGGGGTTAGGGGAGCGGGCCAGCTTGGTGTCGATGACTTCATAGCCCCATGTGCCCAGATCGGTGCCGAGATCGACACGGCGAAGGAAGTCGGCAAAGCCGTGCCACGGCGGATCGAGAAAGGTTGCCTGATAGATGAAGGGCGCACCTGCCTGCATGGCAACAAGAGTTGCCTCTGCGCGTTCCTCGAGCGTTCCTTCGCTCGAGATCTCTGCAACCTCACCCGACTGACACAGCGAGGCGAGATAGTCCGCCTCATGGGCGTGCCCGGCGTCCTGGATGAGGACCATGGTCTCGTCGTCTTCGGCCCGCTCGGGCAGTGAGTCGGGCGCCTGCAGCTTTCTGAGGTTGAGGGCCGCGGCGTGCGCGCAGCCCAGGAAGGCGTTGAGGTCCGAGGCCGAGTGAAGCAATCGGGAATTGTGCTTACGCATGTTCAGGATTGCTCCACTAACCGGGTGAGGGGAGGACAGTACGGTGCCTCCAACTTGCTGACAAGAATGCAGTTTTTGAAATTGTCCGGGACGCCGGTCACTGCGCGCATCCTTCAGAACTTGAGCCGCTGCAGGCGATGCGCAGCGGTGATGACCGCGCCGTCGTCGCCCACGACGAGGTAGGAATCGAGAGCCTTCTCGATGCGATTAAAGAGATGAGAGCCGAGGCCGGCCTTGGCCCGGGAACGCGCCTGCCGGTCGAGGTAGTAGACATCTGCGCCATGGTGCCTGCGGCTGTTGCCATAGGCGAGCAGCGCATCGACAGCTTCGGTCGGAATACCGCGCTGCTGGAGGCGGGTCTGTGCGTGGTGGGTAAACTCCATGTTGGGTCCTTTCCTGTTGGTGCGAATCCGTTATGAAGGACGAGGGCGACAAAAACTGTCACCCAATGGAGGAGCCATGTCGTTTTCCAAGGCAGTCGACCTGCTGCGCCTCGCCATGATGGCGACGTCACGGCGCGGAGTTTGTCTCGCTGACGTGGAGGCCGAATTCGGTTGTGTGCGCCGAACTGCGCAACGGATGATCGGCGCCCTTGAGGAGGCATTTCCCGCAACCGAACACTGGATCGACGAGGGGGATCGGCGCCACTACTGGCGGGTTCCCGCTCGCGCTATCGCGCAGTTGCTGTCGCCCTCTGCGGATGAGCTTGCGGCCATGACCACGGCGGTCGGCGAGCTTCGCCGAATTGGCCTGGTCGCAGAAGCTGAACGGCTAGCCGGACTTGATCGTAAGGTTAGGGCCCTTATCCCGCCGGAGAGCGGCGGGCGTCTGGCCGTTGACGAGGAGGCCCTGCTCGAGGCCCTCGGCTATGCCGCGCGACCTGGGCCTCAGCCAGCTGCGGCAGCGGAGGTTGATCGCGCGATCTCACAGGCCTTGAAAGGCCCATTTCATCTCAGGGTGGCCTATCGTAGCCGCGGCGAAGGGGAGGCAAGCTGGCGCACGATCGAGCCGTTAGGGCTCTTATTGGGCGCACGGCGTTATCTCGTCGGGCGGGATCTGGCAAAGAAGGATGGGCGCTTCCGCCATTACCGCGTCGAGGACATCAGCGAGGCCGAGGTCCTGGCGTCGAGCTTCTCTTATCCAACTGAATTCGATCTTCGCGCCCACGCCAGTCGCGCCTTTGGCTCATTCCACAACGATGCCGAGTTCGGCGAAGTGGTGTGGCGCTTTACGCCCGATGCGGCGGAGCGAGCCAGCCGCTTTCTGTTCCATCCGACCCAGGCGTCGGAAAGGTGCGAGGATGGTTCACTTATCGTACGATTCAGGGCTTCTGGACATCTTGAGATGGCTTGGCACCTTTACTCCTGGGGCTCGCATGTCGAGGTACTGCAGCCAGTAGAATTAGCAGAAATGGTCCATTCCTATCGTCGAAAAGACTTCCCTTCGCTGCCGTGATTAGAAGCACTGTATTTTGCTCGCTCGAAATGGTGAGACCAATCTGAAACCCGCAGTTTCCTTCGAATTTGAAAAGGGCCTGCGTAAGGTTGTGTAGCCGTAGACGGATAGCGACGATCGCGGTCTCGTCCTTGCCAGGGCGAGGCTTCTCGCATCGAGATTTGTGGTGCCGACAGCCGTCACCGCTTACCCCGTACAATGGAGTGGCTCGGCGGTAGGGCCGAGTAGTATATGAAATTAAGTGGGGAGCGCGCGCTCGGCCAGAGCGATCTCCCACCAAGGATCATCCGACATGAATATGGTTACCCCGCAACGCCCTCATGGGGGCGAACCCTTGCTGCCGCATACTGTCCACAGGACATACAGGACGCTTAGCCGATTGGGCGCCTTTCTGAGCGCGACCGGACTTTCGCCCGACAGCAACGAGATGAGCTATCGCACCAATGAGGGCTTCTATGTCGACCAGGAAGCAGGCGTGGTGGTTACCGCCACTTCCTGCGACCGGCCGCTGCTCTTTGCCGAATGCGAAACGCTAGCTCTGTTGCTTCAGATGGACCTTGTCGTGCTGCGGTTCGATCCGCTCTTAGGCGCGTCGTTCGATGTGCTGATGGATGGAAGCCAGAGCTGGCTGTGCGACTTCCTTGCTTGGCGCCGTGATGGCGGCGACATGTGGCTGGTGCCCTCGCAGGCATCGGGTCCGTTCTTCCGCTTCACCGGGAAGGGGCTCGAGGCCTATGAAGGTGCGCCTTATTCGAACGGGGCCGAGCGCTATGCCGGGATCATGCGGGCCATCGAGCGTCCCTCATTTGACGGAGGGTTCTAGCTATGGCCCAGTCCACCTCCAAGGATTTCGCACCTTGCGCAGATATTGCGCAGACCAAGTTGAGCGTGTTCGTCCACCATCGGTGTGACGACCATCCCGATTTCGAGTTCTCGCGCCATTGGTATAAGGGACAGGATAACAGGGTCGGCCTGCGGCCCTGGTTCGACAAGAAGCTTGTCCCTGGTGGCGATCCCCGCTTCGGATATGCGGCCAAGTACGATGTGCTCGTTCCCCCGACCGCTCCGGGGGATCTTGTCAGGTTCGGGACGCTCGTCGATCGGTTTGACGACACCCTTCCTGTCTACGAGCAGCACGCAATGATCCACGTCAAGATCATGCTCGATCCGGCCGAGGCCTGGCATGTCGGGTTCGAACGGGTGCGCAGCTATGCGCGCTCTCACTTCGCGCATCGCTTCGCGGTGGTGCTGATCGCCCATATCCCGGGCTTTGCTGGCCTGAAAGGGCAGGGCAATCACATCCATTGTGCGGTCCTCTCGCGCGACATCACGATCAATGGCTTTGGCGGTGCCTGTACCGAATTGTGCAGCGATCGCGGCTATGAGGCTGCGCTCGCAGCATGGGAGGAGCATAAGATGAATTGGGAAGGTGAGGTATGAGGAAGCAACAAAGCTCTAAGCCTTCGGAGTCTCTGGCGGCGCATTTCGCCCGCAAGGGAGAGGATGCAGTGGCAGAGCTGCAGGCGACCATGGAACGCGCCCGTGAGATGCTCGTAAGCGGCGAGGTCCAGCCTAACGGGGAAGGAGAAAATCCCTTTGATGTGCCTCCCTACGACTGGGAGGTTAGTGAGCCGCAGAGCGATGCTACACGGCGCATCTATCTTGGGTCAGTCAGCGACCTTGCAACCGGTCAGGGACACTCGGTTCACTTTGCAGCCGGGCTGGCTCATGATGAGGACGAGTTCCGTCGGCAACTCGCCGCCCACATCGGTCACGTCCTGGCCAACGGTGCGAAGGTAAACCGGGGTCTTGAAGAAATCTCTTTCTCCAAGACCTTCGTGTCGCCGTCGCTCCATCAGACTCTGGAGAAATTCGACCAGGGCAGGGATGCACCGGCAGGCTTTTTCTATCTCGGCCGCTGGCACGAGAACCGTTTCTGACAATTGTTGAGAGGCACGAACGGGCCATTACGTCTTCGTCTCATGCGATACAGCTCAGAAGGCGCCAGTTTAGAAGGCTTACGGTGGGCAAAGGCTGCAATTACAATTTGGTCGTTGCTCATGGCGACCAATAATCTCTGCCAGCACAACCACCCTTACGTCCGAAATCGTTCAAATACAGAGTTTTAAGGATTAACTCTTAACTGCCGCCCGCTGAACGCAACGTGGGAGGTTTGGTGACAATTGACGGCAGAGGCACTGTTGGAATCGGGATCGGATATCTCGAGGATACCAATTTCATAACTTCCCGTATTGACGACAGTAACGAAGGAGCATGGATTCACGCCAAGCTAGTTCGGCCAACGGATTGGCGCTGCCCGGCGTGTGGAAACAAAGCCTCCAAGCACGGAGTATGTTATCAGCTCTTCGTCGATGTTCCGTACCAAGGGCGCCCGGCAAAACTTAGGGTCGAAGTCCCACGTGGGCGCTGCCGCAGTGAGAACTGTGAAACGAAGACTTTTCAATTTCGACCGGACGGGTATTTCGATGGCAAACTAACCTCACGATGTCGTCGATACATCGAAGACAACTGTTTCAAGCAGACCTTTTCCGCTCTGGCGAAGCAAACCGGAGTTCCAGAAGCTACGATCCGCAGGATTGCAGATCAACTCTTAGATAAATTGGATGCCAATTTCCGCATCGATACTCCTAGAATACTTTCAATCGACGAAGTTTGCCTCCCTTCCGGAAAAGATGAGAAGGTACGACTCCAGAACATCGAAAAATTTCCAAACGGAAAGACAAAAGTATTTAGGACAATTTTGTCTGACGGAGAGACTTCGCAAGTCGTCGATGTCTTGCCCGATAAGGAGGGGTTTACAGTTTACCAAGCTCTCGTCGCTCTTCAGGGCTACGAGCGCATTAGATTTGTGACCATCGATCTTTCAGCCAATTTCAGAAATGCGGTTAGGGCTGCCTTCGGTGATCGCGTAACCATTGTCGCCGATCGATGGCATGTTGCGAAACGAATAAACAGCGTTGTCGATAAAGCTCGCCGAAATGTCCGCAACGATCAAAAGGATACTGCAAAGGATCTAAGGCTCTGCCTTGCAACGCGGTCGCGAGTTCTAAAGGAGAAGAACCAGGAGAGGCATCAGGCCCTCATGGATTTTCTGGAATGCGCCCCTCACCTTAAGAGTGTGTATTGGGCCAAAGAGCGATTGCTCGATGTATACCATTCGAGAAACCGTGAAGAAGCGGAAGCGAAATTCAGCGAATGGCGCGAATGGCTCGACGAGCAACAGTCGGATGCGTTTAGCGGCGTAATTCAAACCTTCAGCAATTGGCGCTTAGAGATTTTTTCGTACTGGGATTGTATTGGGGCGGGACAGAAGAATGATGCCGTTTCCGGTTTAGATCCCGACAGTCCGATCAACGATTTTCTCGACACCGATATCGACATCGAACGCTATACGAATGCGCGAGCGGAAGCACGAAATCGACAAATAAGACACCTCAACGGTGCCGGACGATCTTACTCGTTCCGGTTCTTGAGGGCGCGGTCCATTTTTTCCACGTATGAGGTTTGGAGGCAGTTTAGCATTTGCTTCGAATGCAGAACCGCCTTTAGGCGAGACATGAGTTCACTTGGACGGCGCATAGAGAGGGCCGTCGATGCGCACGCTGCCCATGTGAAGTTCAATCCGGCTAAGTTTTGCCGAGGTTGTGAGCCTTCTTCCTCAGGAGTCACACGCTCTGACGGAAAGCCTGTACAACCATTCGTCACACGGTGTGGACTTATCGATGTTTGGACCGAGCGAGAGCCCGCTATCAAGGACCAAGCAGAATGGTTCGCACAGTCAGAGGGCCGCATGAGAAGGCTTAAACTTCTCCCGGAAAAGGCATCTGCATCCCCGAGTTTATTCGACTAGAAAAGTGCAAGTTCCGACGTTTCTGTGAGGACTTCAGCTTGGCTCTGCACCATGGCAACTATAGGGCCGATGGCGGACTGTCTGTTACGCGACCGCTAGATCGCCGAAGCAGACATTCGCCTAACGACCCCACATCTGCCAGGCTTTTCTATAGTTGTCGGACGGTTCTTTGCCGAAGGTTCAGGCCAGAAAGTGCCTCAAGCGGATCGCGCGCCGGCCGTCCGGCCGAAATTGTCCAACTTAAAGAATCCTTTATTCGAGGACACGAAACTTCTATTTCGCATATCGGAAGATGCAGTGTCCTCTCCATTGATTTTCTGTAAACAACATTGCATGCTTTAATAACCGGAACAATTATTTTCGGATGGCGGGGATTTGCGATGGCGAAAATCAAGATACTGGCTGAACCCAAGGACGAGACGAAGATTGGTTGGTTCGTACACCTTTTCAGTTGGACGGAAGATGATCAGAAAGTCATTTCACACGGCCTAATCCTGAGCGACAAAGGGAACGGCAAGTTCGAGTTGCAATCCGATGATCTCGACGCAGGCGAGTACGGGCTTCACCTCGATTGCAAGGGAGGCGGACGCGAAGTCTCTTTGACAGTGAAGTCCCCCAAGACCACCATGATCTATCCGGTGGGTGGAACGTGGCCGATGAAGCTGACCGTTCCTGGGACCGCCACCTTTCTCAATGACATCTGGTACTTCAGCATTCAGGGCAAAGAGGGGGAGGAGGGCTGATGAGACGCTATCCCGCCGCAATGGCAACATCGCTGGTTCTGGTGCCATCGACGGGGTTGGCGCAGCAGCCCGCCGATACCAATGCTGATCCCATAGTCGTCACTGCTCCAAGCGACAGGTTCGATGAAGTGTTCATCGGTTTAACCACCTCTATCGACGTCTCCGAAAAGAAGTCCGAGGCCAATGCGAGCGTCAGTGGGTATACGGCCAGCGACAACGGTGATCCGTCCCGCATCGAGCAGAACGCGCTGATGTGGAAGGTAGGGATTGCACTGCCAATCGGCGGCACTGACGACGTGATCAAGGATCCGACCCTCGACCGTTTGGCCAATGGTCTCAAGCTGAGCGCCGGCCTGACGTTGATGTCCAGCGCTTCAAGTTTGGAGAATTATAGCGACGACACGTACGCAAAGCTCGGTGTCAGGGCGCTCGCCGCATGCGATCGCAGGGCTGGCGGCGATGCTGAAAAGAAACGCGAATGCGACGAAATGAGGCGATTACCGATCGTGTCACCGAGTTTTATCCGCAAGCATTTGCCGATGGCGATGATCGCGGCCAACCGCGCCGCTGGAATTCCATTTTATACGATCGGCGTGAAAGGCAGTGTGGCGTTCAAAGAATATGAAGCCGTCGACCCTGTCGACCTTGGCACGAATGAAGATTTCAAGACGGCCTATTCAACTACATTGACGGGAGTATTTTACCCTGCAGACGGAGTCAGCGCGATTAAGGCTGAGGTGGAATACGCCGACGCGCTCGAGGAACTCGACGAGACGATCATCTGCAAGACGCCGATCGGCGATCCGGCGGTCGATTGTAAGTCTGGATTTTCCGCGCTTCCGGAACGCGAGGAATCGCTCGTTCTGCGCGGCGAGTATCGGCGGTTCTTTCCGGTCAATGGAGTTGCCACGGGCGTCGGCATCGCACCACTCGTCAGCTTCGACGCGCTCAGCAATGACTTGGGGGTCGAGGTTCCGGTATACGCCGTTCTGGGAGGGGAGAGCCCCATCGCTCCGGGGCTTAAGTTCGGTTACACGAAAGACGGCAGTGAGCCTTCAGACGCAAATGAAGAGTTCACGGTTTCGCTGTTTCTGAAGACCAGCTTCAGTTTTTAAGTCGAACATACATGGTTGTATCCGAAGAATTTCACGTCCTTTTCTAGTACTCTGGCGAGGAAGGTAAGATGAATATTTCGGCGCTTCATCCCCTCCTTTCGTGGACAAAGGGCTGGCTGAAATTGGGCGCGAAAGCTGAGAGGATGGATTCCGGATTTTCCATCCTCAAAGCTGACAGTCTGAAGAGGGTAGCGTTCCGGACATTGGAGCAAGAAGCTCGAACGGTGGCTATGGGCCGTAAGCTGTCCGTCTGCTCATGGGATGTAAGCAAAAAAACAGACAGTCGGCTGATGATGGCAGTGCACCAAGTTGATGAGCGTCAGCGATGAACACACAATACGAATAGTGCGCTCTTCTTGCGGGCGGACGGATAACATTCTGGCTATTGGGATCAGTCAAAGTCCGGTTTTGTATTCAGGCCAATCTTAGCGTAGCTTTGGGCGATGGCACGGGAGAACGGCATAGGTTTGAGTTTATCCGGCGGGGGATACCGCGCCATGCTCTATCACCTTGGCACGGTGATCCGTCTGCATGAAACGGGTCTCATCGGAAGACTGAGTCGCATCTCAAGCGTGTCAGGCGGTTCGATCACCGCTGGAGTGCTTGCTCTGCGCTGGTCGCAGATCAATTCTCGGGAAGATCTATTCGATCATGTTGTCGATCCGGTTCGCGCGCTTGCGGGCCGGACGATTGACCGGCCCTCGATACTGCGAGGAAGGTTCCTGCCGGGTGGCGTCGCCAGATATGTTGCCAAACAGTATGACAAGCACCTGTTCAAGGGCGCGAGCCTGCAACAGATTCCTGCTTCGCCGAGGTTTGTCATCAACGCCACCAACCTCGAGACCGGAGTGCTGTGGCGTTTCTCCAAACCCTACATGCGCGATTACCGTGTGGGCTCGATCGACAATCCCGACCTGCCCCTTGCCGATGCGGTGACGGCGTCGTCAGCTTTTCCGCCTTTTCTTTCCCCTTACAAGCTGAAGGTATCGCCCGACGCTTTCACCATCCGCGAGCCCGGCGTTCCCGACAGCTTCTTCAGCGATATCTCGCTTACCGATGGCGGTGTCTATGACAACTACGGACTGGAGCCCATCTGGGACCGCTACACCAATGTTCTCGTCTCCGATGGCGGTGGCAGCCTGCCGCTTGAAGCTTCGCCGGCGCCGGGCTGGGGACGCCAGACCTATCGCGTCCTCAATGTGATCCACCAGCAGGTGCATTCGATCCGCTCGCGGCAGGTGGTGCAGGCCTACAATGACGGGGACATGCAAGGCGCGTTCTGGAGTATCAGGACGCCGGTCAGCAGGTATCCGGTGAAGATGCCGGATGCTCCTACTGACGAGCAGGGCAGAGCGCTCGCCGAGACACCGACACGGCTGAAGAAGATGAGCACATCGTTGCAGGAGCAGTTGATCAACTTCGGCTATGCCAGCTGCGATGCATCGCTGCGCAGTTATTTCGATGCGTCGATCACGCCGCCCGGGAAATTGCCCTATCCTGATCGCGAATTCGGGAGCTGAACGGATGGGCAACGCTAGCACAATTGGCAGGCCAGAAGACCAATAAGAGGCCAGTAAGGGGGAAAGCATGCGGTTTTGTCCGGAAGCACCGACACGAAGGCTTTGGGTCCTAGCCCAGGATCCCTCGATTACTGACAGCAGGGGAATACCGCTGTTTACACAGGTAAAGGTTCCCAACGAGCGGCTCGTTTCTGGGCCCAAGGGCGCCCGCATCCACGTAGTCGACTATGATGCGACGCTCGACAAGCTAATCGCGCCGCATCCGGCGCCCGACGTCGATATTGCCGAGGCAGTCATCAATGGCGCGCGGGCGCCTACGAAGGCTGCCATCCGCAACTTGCTTGGCAATCCGGCATTTCACGCGCAGAATTGCTACGCGTTGATCTCAAACACTATCCTCGAGTTCGAGCGCGCGCTTGGTCGTACGATCCAATGGGGGTTCGAGTCCGGCGGCCACCAGCTCAAGGTCTCGCCGCATGCGTTCAACGACATGAACGCGTTCTACTCGCGCGATGATGAACTGCTTGCCTTCGGCTATTTCGTGAAGCCCAACAGCGAGGGGGAGTTCGTGTTCACCTGCCTGTCGCACGACATCATCGTGCACGAGACTGTGCACGCCGTGCTCGATGGCCTGCGCACCGAGTACATTCGCCCTTCCTCGATCGACCAAGCCGCTTTCCATGAGGGCTTTGCCGATATCATCGCGCTACTCTCAGGCTTCCGTAGCAGCGAGCTGGTCGAGTTCGCCCTGACCAGTGGCGAGCCTGATGCGCTGATCGCCAAACGGCGCCTCAAGCCCGAGGCGCTACGCAAGTCCTTCCTTGCCGGGCTTGCTGAGGAATTCGGTGCCAATATGGGCGAGGCTAATCTCGCAGCATTGCGCGGCGATGCACTTCGGCGCTCGGTCGAGATGGAACCCGATACCTCGCTCTATCATGACGAGGCACTGCGCATAAGCGCACATGATTTCGGCGAGGTGCTCGTTGCGCCGCTAATCAATGCCTTCCTCGCAATCTGGTGGCGACGCATCGAACCGCTCGATCCGCTCGGTGGCGGCATGATCGATCTTGAACGCGCGGTCGAGGAAGGCACCACGGCCGCACAGCATCTGCTGCGCATGTGCATCCGCGCACTTGATTATCTGCCGCCGGCCAACCTCAGTTATGGTGACTTCCTGTCGGCACTTATCACGTCCGATATGGAAACCGCGCCCGATGATACCCGGTACGGATACCGGACAGCGATCAGGGAGAGCTTTGCCTCATATGGGATTGCTCCCGGATCACCTGCTGATGATGCTGCCTGGCTGCTGCCTCAGGATGAGGCTGACCAGCTGACCTATGGCTTCCACGGCCATGCCGAGATGACTTGGGACCGGGAGGCGGTGTTCCGTTTCCTGTGGGAAAATGCAGACATTCTCGAACTGCATCCGGATGCGTTCACCAAGATCGTTTCTGTCCGCCCGGTCGTGCGCGAAGGTCCGGACGGGTTTCGCGTACGCGAGACGGTGGTCGAGTACCTGCAGATCCTGCATACATTTGCGAGCGGGCTGGGCTCACTCGATATCGAACGGCCGGAAGGTATGCGAACCAGCGAGTTCATCCGGCTCTATGGCGGCGGCACGCTGATTTTCAACGACTATGGCAAGCTCAAGTATCATATCGCCACCGGAGTTGCCTCGACGAAGCAGACCCGGCGGTTGAAGAGCCTATGGGACATGGGTGCGTTTGAAAACGAAACCAGCGGGGAGAGCAATTTTGCAAGCCTCCACCGATCGAGGGCAATGGGATCCTCCTCGCGGCGCAAACGGGAGCAGTGGTGATGGCAAGACGACCCCGAAGAAATCCCGTGCCGCAGAAGGTCACGATCAGGACCTACAATGTCGGCTTCGGCGACTGCTTCCTGATGACGATCCATTACGACGACCAGTCTGCGAAACACATCCTGATTGACTGCGGTAGCATGAAGTCACCCAAAGGCACGCGGGGCTGGATGGAAAAGGTGGTTGAATCGATCCGTGACGAATGCGGCGGCAAGCTCGACGTACTGGTCGCCACCCATCGCCACAAGGATCATATCAGTGCCTTCAGCAGCGATTCCACCGGGTCGATACTGGAAGACCTCAAGCCCGAAGTGGTGATCCAGCCCTGGACCGAGGATCCTGACATCCCGGAGGATGCGCATGCTCCGCTTGCCACCGGTGCCCGGCACCGACGCCGTCTCGCGCTGATGGGCCAGTTTGCCGAGAACCGCTTTGACGATGGCAACATCAAAGCGCTGAACCACCTCAAATCGGTGGACAGGGCGACTGTAGAAAAGCTCGAATTCATGGGCGCAGACAATATCCGCAATCGCAAGGCGGTCGAACGTCTAATGCGGATGGGAGCGGCCGGCCGGGCCATCTTTGCCCATGCGAAGATGGAGCTCGATCTCGATCGCGTGCTTCCCGGCGTGGCGGTCGATGCGCTAGGTCCGCCGACCATTGAACAGTCAGAGGATGTAACGCGCATGCGTTCGCGCGACGATGTCGAGTTTTGGCACATCAATGCTGCCTCGAGCGCATTATACAAAGGCGATCCGGTTGACCCATTCCCGAGTGTTGCCGGTTCGAGGGGGCGCCGCGACATGTTCTGGATCCGGCACCGGCTCAAGCGGCTCGAACTTTCCCGCCTGTTCCAGATCGTGCGCATCCTCGATGACACGATGAACAACACCAGCCTGATCCTGCTGTTTCGGATCGGCTCGAAGTCCTTCCTGTTTCCAGGTGATGCGCAGATCGAGAACTGGCGGTTCGCGCTCAACGATCCCGAGGTGATGGACAAGTTGAAGGATGTCGATGTCTACAAAGTCGGCCATCATGGCAGCCTCAATGCTACGCCCCGGACGCTGTGGGAGCACTTCGCGAACAAGGGCGGCAAGCGCAAGCGGAACCGGCTGACGACTTTGCTCTCCACGCTCGATGGCAAGCACGGCCATGTCGAGCGCAAGACCGAGGTACCTCGCAGGACGCTGGTCAATGCGCTCGAGAAGAGCAGCAATCTTGTCCACACACAGGAACTTCCGGGCGTGCCGCTGTTCGAGAAGAGCGAGTTCGAGCTGTGAGCGGCAAGCAATCAACTGGGAGACCTCAGTTTGGATAAGGTCTACGAGAGCGGTCTGGAGGCCTGGCGGGCCCTGCAACAGATCGGTGGTCTCGAGATTGACGGGCGTGATGCCGATCTCCTCGACAAGCTCCGCGAATTGCTTTGCCCTTCAGCCTTCACGCTGGAGGAGGCGCTTGCTCGCAGATCTATCGAACAGTTCCTGCGCGCGCTGTTTCAGATAATCGAACCCTTCGCAGCCATGTTCTCGGACATCCTCGAATTCTTCGAGCAGGCAGGTGCGCGTAGGGGACGCACACAATGGCGGTTGCGGATCGATGAGAGCCTGGTTGAGTTCCAGCACTTCGAGGAATTCCTTCTGCACTGGCGCGAGATCGAAGCGGAGATTGATATCCCGGCGCTCGACCTTGGCAATGCCTGGATGCTCAACGATCTCCGCCTTGAACTGGAAGACCCAGATACTCTCTCTCAAGGCCTCTACGGCGATGGACCGCCGGTCACAGGCATTGCAGACGTAGATAGCTGGCTGACCGCTTACGAGTCCGGCGAATATTCCACGTTTCCGGCAAGTCTCTATCCTGACCAATTTCAAGGTGGCCTTGCCGATGTGGCCGGCATCCTGCTTGCAGCCGTCTCGATCTTGCGCGATCAGGGCGAGACGCGAGCGAGACTGCTGGAGGCACATTACGCACGCGGGTACCGTGTTGTTGCCGGTGATGCCTTGCATCCGTGGAGCATCGCCCAGAGCGAGACTGACTACTGGCTGCGCTCGCATGTCTTCTATCTGGCCAATACCCTCCGTCTGCCAGCTGATCAGCAGGATGCGCTTGCCGCAAGTCTCAAGGAGAAGCTGGAGCGATTTCCGAGGCGACGGATCGTTGGGAAGCTTGCAATTGAGGATCTCGAGCGCATTCTGTCGCTACCGGTATGGAAGCAGCGCTACGAAACTTATGGTGTCTGGATAGCGACGCGAATTGCTGCCGCCGCAGACGGGCACGATATCGAATACAATGCGCCCGACGCAGGCCTCAGGTTTGCATTTTCCGAGACGCTGATCGCTGACATCGAGACTGCAAGTCCCCGACTGTCTCTTTATTCCGAAAAGCGCGTTCCACTTGCCGATCCGGTGGGCGAGGGGCGCAAATGCGCTGTGCAGCCGGACTACAGTCTGTGGAAGCAGGGAGCAGATCCTGCCGCTTGTCCGCTGGTGGTCGAGGTCAAGCACTACAAGAAACGATCTGCCCGGAATTTCCGGGACGCGCTCGAAGATTATGCCCGGGCGCACCCGGCTGCGGAGGTCGTGCTGGTGAACTACGGACCTGTTGGTGCCGAATTCACCGACCTCGACACCTCCGTAAGCAATCGGTGTCGGATGATCGGGAACCTGACTCCCTTGAACCGCAATGCGCTCAATGAGTTTCGGGACATTGTCCGTGAACTTGTTGGCGAGCCCGTTCGCGGCGCAGCGATCGGATGTGATGACGAAGTTCTGGCGATCGATGTGTCCGCCTCGATGAGCGACATTCTAGAAAGCGAGCAGTTCAAGTCTTGGCTCAGCCAGTTCGAGGGCAGGTCTGTCGACTTGGTCCTTGTCGACGGGGCAGTGCGGACGACTATTTCGGTCGGTGAGTTTGGGAGCTGGCGAGCTGCAAATCAGCTTGGTAGCTCGACTTCCCTCAAAACTCCGCTGCAGGAATTGCTTGAGAAGTATGGGCGGATTTCACTGTTCACGGACTCTGACGGTGTTGACGGATTGGAGGAACTGCGGGTGTCCGGGATAGATATCACGAAGTTCGAAATTGGCGCGGCAAGGCTAGTTACAATAACCAGATGAAGGCCCAAATGTTAGCGGACACGCTGAGGCTACTCACTTCCAACAACCAATAGCTTTGCGCCATAGGTGTCCAGCAAGAAATTCTCGGTTGCGGCTAGTAGGTCTAGCTGCTTCGCTTCAATCGTTGACATTTTCAGGCCCGGTTGGAGCCATCGAGGATCGCTTCTAGCTCTTCCCTCAAAATCAGAGTTCGGCGACCAATCCGTCGAGCCTGCAAAGCTCCATCTTTGATCATCCTATAAACGCTTGTACGCCCGAGACCGAGAATAGCACAGGCGTCGTTTATCGATAAAAGCTTAGCTGTAGTGTTCGGCTGGGCGCGTTCGATGCGTCGTGCGACTTGTTCCGCGATTTCATTGAGTTGTGAACTATCAAGCTTCAACAGGCGAGGTCTATCGCCTTCTCCCACGCTTGGGGAGACTAGTGGCAATTTCTTGATCAGACGGTCGAGATCTTGCTTTCGCCACCTGATCGATAAGCCTTCAATCTCGATTGCCGGATTGTTGAATTGATCGGCCAGGCGTAGGAGCGTCTGTTCATCGACAGATAGGTAACGAGCGGCTATTTCAGTTGACATCAGTGCGGGCCATCCGGTCAAGATGGTTTCAGGGTCCGCCATCGGCATCTCCATTTAAAAAATGGTCATCGTTGTCCAAACAGCCATCAGTTGGTGCAATTCGGGATCAGCAGAGCGGCGCGGCTAAAGCCATCTAAAGGTTGGACCGGCCGAAGCAGGTAGTGATGGTCAAAATCGTCGCCTACTCGCTGGGAACCAGGTCACCCTGTGGCTTTCCGTCGCCAGATTAAGACCTAGAAGCTCCGGCATCACTTCGAGCCTTTCTTGGCCGACCTGAACCGACACGTGATCTGTCGCTCAATGGCAAGAGCCTGATGGGTGCTGCATTTAGGTGTTCAGTGATCACAGGAACATACCTGCACAGCATCTGCAGGCGCTCACTCAGAACAACGGACAGACCCTCCGCGTCCACCCGCTTAGAGTAGTGGCGTGCATTCGTCCCCTCTCGCTCGTGTCCCATCAGATCGGCCCGCATAATCGGGTTCACGCCCTCAACTTCATAGAAAGAGGAGCCCAGCGCTCTAATCGAGTGGATGTCGGTTTTCTTGCCGTTTTCATCGATTGGAATGGGCATACGGTCTTCGATCCAATCCACCATGTGCGTCCACGCTCGATAGTAGAACTGGGCGCCACCTCTTTTAGATTTTTGCAAATACAATTCAGGGAACACCTCGGTGTGACCATCGCGGCGAATTTTCTCGACGTACTCCAGAAATCCCAGGCGGATTAGTTCGGGGTGTATTGGGATCTCGCGGCGGCGGGCGGGGCGCTTCTCACCAGCCAACTCGCCGTCCACCCCGCGGGTCTTATTATTACGGATCCATATGAATGGGACTGGGGCGTCAGCGAAGACATCGGCTATCTCGATACCACAGATCTCTTCCCGACAGGCATGCGTGTAGTACCAGAGCAGCGGAGCAAAATAGGCTGCATCGTGCCAAACCCGCGGGCTATGCTCGCTGTTCTTCAATCGTTTCTTGCCAGCGCCACCGCCGGTGAAGATCGGGGATGAGAAGAGGCACCGCAGGTGTTCTTTCGTCCAGACAGGCCTTAATTCGGTGCTTTTCCCTTCCTTGATTCCGATCGTCGCGCCAGCAAAGTTCATTACCTTGCTGCCCTCGATTTTTGGCTTCCAGGCGGTCTGCTCGAGATGTTTACCAACCGTACTCATAGTGCTGAGATCGCGATTGACGGTCTTTTTGCTTCTCGGTTCCCCGGATTTTCCGGAAGCCAACCCTCTAGCTATTTGATCAAAGGGTCGGGACATCGCCCCTTTCTGAGGCGTTCCGAACTTGAAGCGCTTTGGCAGCTTGAGGAGTGCCTTTTTAAACGCAGCAACGTCACGGTGCGTGTAAGACCCAAGCTCTCTGTCACCCGTGATCCAGGCGAAGGTGCGCATGATCCGGCGCTGTTGATCTAGCTTTCCGCTCCATATTCCTTCGGTTTTTAAGTCTGCCGCGACCTCTTCGATGATCTCCGAGAAACGACGCTCGTCGTAGTAGTCGAACTTGCATTCTCGAAGGTCCTGGGACGTTTGAATATTCTCGGCTGGGACGACGGCCGTCGTGGACAAGGGGAGGGTGGCCTGACTTGGATCGTCAAATTCACCCATTAGAACTGCGATGGGATCGGGTGCATCCATGGCTTCGTCATCGTACAGGTTCTGGATCTTGGCCCCGGCAACAGCGCGGGCACGGATCAGGTGCGTGCGCGCCACCGCGATATTGCTTGAACCAGTCGAAGCGCCGACGCCGGCCAGCCGCTGCGTCACCATTTCATCTGGGAAGAGGCCGAGTGCGAGCTCGACAAACTCGGGGCGATGACGATCGGGCGACCTCAGAAAACTGTACTTCACACGATCGTCCGACGCGATCACTAGTGCCTCATCGGCCCAGGCTCCATCGCTGAATGCAAAATCCACGATGGCTCTCAGTTCGCTTTCCAACTCCTGCCGGAAGAGCGCCTCAATCTGCGGCCCGGTCAGGGCTGTTCCTTGTCCTAACATTCTTCTCACGCTTGATTTTACGACCGCGAAACGTGCCGACAGGATCGCAGCGCGCTGGCGCGCGACGAATGGGTCAGCCGTCTGGAGCGCGAGCGCTAGGGGGCGAGAGATAATATTTTGGAAATGGATGCGGCGCCGGAAGACATATCGGGCGCCGCGGCGCGTGACATGTGCGATGCGAGTCATTGGTCGTGACCTTTCCGCATGTGCATCGCTTATGTGCTACAGTCGTGTGACCGCAGCGGTGCGATGACCCATGCTAAAAGGCGGAAAACCGTCGCTTGCGCGATAAAATGGTCGGGGAGAGAGGATTCGAACCTCCGGCCCCTGCCTCCCGAAGACAGTGCTCTACCAGGCTGAGCTACTCCCCGACCGGATGCGTTGCGGGGCGGACCCCGCGAGGCAGAGGCGGCCCTATAGGTGTGGATTGCCTTGCACGCAAGCGGGCTTTTGCCTTAATTTCCGCCTAGGGTCCGCGGCGACAGAAATAGCGAAGAAAACCAGTGCCAGAGCCCCATTTCGAACAGCAATATCTCGACCTCATGCGCCTGATCTGGCTCGAGGGAGACGAGCGGCGTGACCGTACGGGCGTGGGAACGCGCTCGATCTTCGGTGCGCAATTGCGGTTCGACCTGGCCGATGGCGCGATGCCGCTGATTACGACCAAGCGCGTCTACTGGAAGACCGCCACGCGCGAACTGTTGTGGTTCCTCACCGGCAACACCAATATCCGCCCGCTTGTCCTGCAGGGGGTGAAGATCTGGAACGAGTGGCCGCACGCGCGCTATGTCGAGGAGACGGGCGACGAGATCGAACTCGACGCTTTCGTCCAGAAGATCGCCGATGACGAGGAATTCGCTACCGAATGGGGCGAACTGGGCCCGGTTTACGGCAAGCAATGGGTCGACTGGCCGACATACCAGCCGGTCAAGGGCGGGCTGTTCCGCAAGGGACGGGGCATCAACCAGGTGGCCGAAGTCATCGAATCATTGAGCGAGAACCCGGGCAGCCGCCGCCACATCATCGAAGGCTGGAACGTCGCCGAAGTACCGCAGATGGCATTGCCGCCCTGCCACAAGACCTACCAGTACCATGTTTCGACCGGTATCGATGGCGAGCAGCGCCTGAACGGCATTCTCTACCAGCGCAGCTGCGACGTGGCGCTGGGGCTGCCCTTCAACCTGTGGTCGGGGGCGCTCCTGCTACGAATGATCGCGCAGCAGGTAGGGATGGAACCGGGCGAATTCGTGTGGATGGGAGCCGATACGCACCTTTACCTCAACCACGAACACCTCGTGAAGGAACAGCTCTCGCGGGAACCTGTGGGCCAGCCGACGCTTGAGATTGTGCGGCGTCCGCCGACGATCTTCGACTACCGGATTGAGGATTTCGCGGTTCACGACTACACGCCGCACGGGCCCATCAAGGCTCCCGTCGCGGTGTGACCGAAATCGTATGCGAAGGCGTACTTGACCGTTTCCTCGGCGTGAAATAAAATAACGCGTAAGCGTAAGATTACGTCTGGGAGACGATTCTATGGCCGACAGGCCTCAAGGTGGAGCAGCGAAGGCGGGCGACAATCGCCCCAAGCTATCGCTCCACGTACCAGAACCCAAGTTCCGGCCCGGCGACGCGGTCGATTTCTCGCATATCGAGGTGCCCGAAGCGGGCGCGCAGCCGCGCCCCGACGAGACCACCGATCCAAAGGACATGCTCGATTTCGCGCATGGCCTGATCCGCGTGCTGGGCGAGGACAACAGGGCGCACGGGCCGTGGGACCCCAAGCTCGATCCCGAGACCTTACGCACCATGCTCGGCCACATGGCCATGACGCGCGCTTTCGACGAGCGCATGTTCCGCGGGCAGCGCCAGGGCAAGACTTCGTTCTACATGAAGTGCACCGGCGAGGAGGCGACCAGCGTTTCCGCCAGCATGGCGCTCGCGGCAGACGACATGGTCTTCCCCAGCTACCGCCAGCAGGGCATCCTGATCCAGCGCGGCTACCCGATGATCGAGATGATCAACCAGATCTACTCGAACAAGGGCGACAAGCTGAAGGGCCGTCAGCTGCCGATCATGTACTCCAGCAAGGAGCACAGCTTCTTCACCATCTCGGGCAACCTCGCCACGCAGACCCCGCAGGCGGTCGGCTGGGCGATGGCGAGCGCGATCAAGGGCGACAGCCGGATTGCCGCGACCTGGGTGGGCGAGGGCAGCACGGCGGAAGGCGACTTCCATTCCGCCTGCCTGTTCGCAACCGTCTACAATGCGCCGGTCATCCTCAACGTGGTCAACAACCAGTGGGCGATCTCCAGCTTCAGCGGCTTTGCCGGGGCCGAGCGTTCGACCTTCGCAGCACGCGGCCTCGGTTATGGCATCGCCTCGCTTCGCGTCGATGGTAACGACCCGCTCGCCTGCTACGCGGCAGAGCAATGGGCGGCCAACCGCGCCCGCGCTAATGCCGGACCGACGCTGATCGAGTTCTTTTCCTATCGCGCCGAAGGCCACTCCACCTCCGACGACCCCTCCGGCTACCGCAGCGCGCAAGAGCGTGACGAATGGCCGCTGGGCGATCCGGTCATGCGGCTCAAGAACCACCTCATCGAAATCGGCGAGTGGGACGAGGATCGGCAGGAGAAGATGGACCTCGAGGCCGCCGAATTCGTCAAGAAGACGACCAAGGAAGCCGAGCAGAACGGTATCCTTGGCCACGGTCTCCACCATCCTTTCCGAACCATGTTCGAAGACGTGTTCGAGGAGCTGCCCTGGCACCTGCAGGAGCAGGCCGACCAGGCGATCCGCGAACGCGAAACCAAGTTCCCCGAAGGACTCCCGAACGGAGGGAAGGGCGCATGAGCGACACCGCAACAAAGACGGCGCCCGCAGCAGAGCAGGGCACCGAACGCCGCCTCAACATGATCGAGGCGATCAACGATGCGCTAGACGTGACCATGGGCCGCGACGACAACATCGTCATCATGGGCGAGGACGTCGGCTATTTCGGCGGCGTGTTCCGCTGCACCGCCGGCCTGCAGGAAAAATACGGCAAGACCCGCGTGTTCGACACGCCGATTTCCGAATGCGGTATCATTGCCGCAGCGGTGGGTATGGGGGCCTATGGCCTGCGCCCCGTGCCGGAAATCCAGTTCGCCGACTATATCTATCCGGGCCTCGACCAGCTGATCTCCGAAGCCGCGCGCCTGCGCTATCGTTCGGCAGCCGAATACACCGCGCCGATTACCGTGCGCAGTCCGTTCGGCGGCGGTATCTTCGGCGGCCAGACGCATAGCCAGAGCCCAGAGGCTATCTTCGCCCATGTCTCCGGCCTGAAGACGGTCATTCCGGCGACGCCCTATGACGCCAAGGGCCTGCTGATCAGCGCGATCGAGGATAATGACCCGGTCATATTCTTCGAGCCCAAGCGCATCTACAACGGCCCGTTCTCGGGCTATTACGACAAGCCGGTCGAACCGTGGAAGCGCTTCGATGCGAGCGTCGTGCCGGAAGGACACTACAAGATCCCGCTCGGCAAGGCGCGTTACGCGACCGAAGGCGATGAGCTCACCATCCTCGCCTATGGCACGATGGTCCACGTGGTCGAGGCAGTCTGCCGCGAGAAGGGCGTAGAGGCGGACATAGTCGACCTGCGCACCATCGTGCCCGTCGACATCGAAACCATCGAGGAATCGGTCAAGAAGACCGGTCGCTGCCTGATCGTGCACGAAGCGACCCGCACCGCCGGTTTCGGCGCCGAACTCAGCGCACTGGTGACCGAACGCTGCTTCTATCACCTCGAAGCCCCGGTCGAACGCGTGACCGGCTTCGACACACCCTATCCCCACAGCCTCGAATGGGCCTATTTCCCCGGTCCGATCCGCATCGGCGAGGCCCTCGACAAGATCTTGGCCGAATAATGCGTGAAGTGCCTTTCTTCGTTCCGGAAGACCTTGGTCCTTATGTCCCCGAATTGGTGCATGAGTGGCATGTCGCGACCGGCACGGAGTTCGCAGAGGGCATCCCGCTGGTGACGATCGAAACCGAGGTCGCGCGGATCGAGATTATGAGCCGTTTCCCGGGACGGCTGAAGGATATTCATGCGGGCGTCGGCTATTCCGCCACGCCCGGCACCCAGCTGGCCACTTTTGAAGTGACCGACTGGGTCTATGACAATCAGATAGGCGAGTAACCGAAATGGCAAAGTTCATCTTCAACATGCCCGACATCGGCGAAGGCATCGCCGAGGCGGAAATCGTCCAGTGGCACAAGAAGGTCGGCGACACGGTCAAGGAAGACGAGGAATTCGTCGACATGATGACCGACAAGGCGACCGTCCCGATGGAAAGCCCGGTCGACGGCAAGATCCTCGAGATCGCCGGCGAGGAAGGCGACATGGTCTCGATCGGCTCGATGCTGGTGGTGATCGAAGTCGATGGCGAAGTGCCCGAGGATGTGGCCGAGGATGCCCCGGCTCCTGCTCCTGCCTCCAAGGCGAAGGAAGTCGAAGAGCGGATCGAGGTCGAGACTTCGGACGCAAGCGATGCCGACGATGCTTTGGCCGCCGATCCCGATCCCGAACCGCTGCCCGCGCCGACTCCGGCGCCCGAACCCAAGCACCAGGCAAAGGTTCTCGCCACGCCCGCAGTGCGCAAGCGCGCCAAGGATCTCGGCGTCGACCTCGCGCAGGTGAAGCCCTCGGAAGAAGGCCGTATCCGTCACGGCGACCTCGACCAGTTCCTCTCCTACAACTCGGGCTATGGAGCCGCCGCCAAGACCCGCGAAGACGAGGAGAAGAAGGTCATCGGCATGCGTCGCCGCATTGCCGAGAACATGGCCGCCTCGAAGCGCAACATCCCGCACTTCTCTTATGTCGAGGAATGCGATGTCACCGACCTCGAAGTCATGCGCGCGCAACTGAACGACAGCCGCGGCGACAAGCCCAAGCTGACGATTCTCCCGCTGCTGATCACCGCGATCTGCAAGACGCTGCCCGACTTCCCGATGATCAACGCGCGCTACGACGACGAGGCGGGCGTGGTGACGCGCCACGGCTCGGTCAACATGGGCATGGCCGCGCAGACCGATGCGGGTCTGATGGTCCCGGTCATCAAGGACGCGCAGGCCAAGAACCTGTGGCAACTCGCGAACGAGATCTCGCGTCTTGCCGATGCTGCCCGCAACGGCACCGCGAAGAAGGAAGAGATGGAAGGCGGCACGCTGACCGTCACCTCGCTCGGGCCGCTCGGCGGCGTGGCGACCACGCCGGTCATCAACCGTCCCGAAGTCGCCATCATCGGGCCCAACCGGATTATCGAACGTCCGATGTATGTGAAGGGCAGCGACGGTGTGGAGCGGATCGAGAAGCGCAAGCTGATGAACATCTCGATCAGCTGCGATCACCGCGTGGTCGACGGCTGGGATGCGGCAAGCTTCATCCAGGCGCTCAAGAGGCTGCTGGAAACGCCCGCGCTGATCCTCGTCGACTGAATTCAATAAACTCCCGCTTCGGCGGGAGTTTTCATTCCTGCGGTAGTTCTCCGACCACCGAATACTGGATGTCGATCGCCGATTTGGCTGCCAGTGCGCCGCCGCCCAACATGGCGAGCGACAGGCCGAGTAATGCCGTCTGCAACATCGTCGAAACCCCCTGTATTGCCCCACGTGGTTTCAGCCTTCAGGCTCCTCCCAAAAGGTAAAATTTGGGTAAATTTCAACAGCCTGCTGGATTGGGTGATATTATGCGAAAATTCCCCCTGAAATAGCGTTGACAGGTCGCGGAGCCTCCACTAGATGCGCGGCTCCCAAGGGGGCGCTGACGCGCAAATGCGCGGGTGTAGCTCAGTTGGTTAGAGTGTCGGCCTGTCACGCCGAAGGTCGCGGGTTCGAGCCCCGTCACTCGCGCCACCCTTGGGATATTTCTCGAAATCGAGACGAACGAGCCGCCTTCCGGGCGGCTTTTTCGTATGTGCTATCGGCGGAAGCTGCCGGTTTCCATCCACTTGAGGAACCGCCCGAGCGGGAGCAGCCAGACGAGGCCGAAGAAAACGTAGACAACGGTCTGCGCCAGCGTCGGCCAGTTGCCGATCAGGCCCGGCAGGTAGCGGGCAAGGACGATACCGTAGATGGCAAGCGCGAGCAGCAGGCCGAGCAGTCCGACAGGAATACGCCAGGTGGGTTCGGTTCTCATGAAAACGGTCCGTAGAGGCGGGTTGGAGTGACGACCGCTTGCAGGGGCCGGTCATGATCTTCGGTGGGAAGCTCGCCGGCAAGTTGGCAATCCCATGCAAGACCAATCGGAAGCGCGGAGGGGTGATCTGCCAGCCAGCGGTCGTAATGTCCGCCGCCCTGACCCAGGCGTCCGCCATTTGCGGTGAAGCCAACCAGCGGAACGAACAGCACGTCCGGATCGAGCACTGGCGCATCTGCATAGGGCTGGAGCAGGCCGAAGGGGCCCACTTCGAGATCCTCCTCCTCGAACGGTTCGGAATGGCGCGCGAATTCCATCGGCGCCGTCTTGCCGGCAAAGCGGGGAAGGGCGATCTCGTGCCCGCGGTCGAGGAAGAACTTGGCGTAGGACGCTGCCGGAGCCTCGAACGGATTGGCGCGGTAGAGGCCGATAATGGCTCCTTCCGGCACGAAATCGAGAAGAGGCGCGGGAGGGCGATGAAACACGAGGCCGCGCATGCTGTCGGGGAGGGCGGTAACCGTATCGCGGCGCGCGGCCCTGAGCTTTTTGCGAAGTTCGTCCTTGGTCACGCGTCCCTCTTGGAGAATAATGCCGCGACCTGGACCACTGCGCGCGCATGCAGCGCAGCGGTAGCGCGAAAAAGAGTGACGGGACCACCATGGGTCGTTGCCGTGAAATCCTCTGACGCCTTCACGTCAGGTGGGCGCCGTATATCCAGATCACCGGGACGAACCCGCCAATCCAGTAGGGACAGCTCCCTAGGATTGCTTATAGCCTCAGGGATGTTCATTGGCTCGTGCCGGGCAGCCCCGCCAAGACCCTATTTAGGAGGCCTGCGCTCAGCCCTCAAGCCTTGCCGCTGCATTTTCGAGCGCGACTGCGAGGCGTTCCAGCCGATCCGCCAGCCCATCGGTATCGATGCCGGGGTCGGGCGGATGCGTCGGGGCTTGCGCGGCCTTCTTCTTCGCCTCGTCCAGTTCGTCTGCCAGCAGGATCGCCGCGAACAGCAGGTTCTTGGCCTCGTTGTTCGAGACATTGTTGCCCATGCCGGCAATCTTGGCATCGACGGTGGAGGCGAGACCGCGCAAGTTGTCCTCCTGCCCGTCGGCAACCGATACGGTGTACTGCCTCCCACCGACCTGGAGCTTTACCTCGCTCATTTCTCGAGGCTTTCGATCAGCATGTCGAGCTGCGAGAGGCTGGCCACGACGCGTGATTTCAGCGCCTCGTGCTTGGCCGCCGCCTCGCCGTCGCCGCACGGATTTCCGGCCTGCGCCTCGATACGGGTCAGTGCGCGTTCGATCCTGTCGATAGCGCCGGAAATGCGTTGCTGGCTCATGGTGCCTCACGAATTAACGATATTGGTCCGCCTTGGCAAAGGCTTGGCCCCGCCTGTTGATAAATCGGGCGAGGAGGGCGCGTGGGCTGATTGATCGCCTCGTCGGGTTGACCTCAACTCCTGCCTCCGCGAAGGGTGCGCACGCGTCGAATCGCCCCACATTTTCGGAGAAGTTCCAGCATGAGTCTCGACACCGCTCGCATGGTCCAGATGGCCAATGCCATCAGGGCACTTTCGATGGATGCGGTGCAGGCGGCAAACTCGGGTCATCCCGGCATGCCGATGGGCATGGCCGATGTCGCCACCGTCCTGTGGAGCGAATATCTGAAGCACGATCCGTCCGCGCCCGACTGGGCCGACCGTGACCGGTTCGTGCTTTCGGCGGGCCACGGGTCGATGCTGATCTACAGCCTGCTGCACCTTTCTGGTTACGCGCATCCGACGATGGACGACATCCGTAACTTCCGCCAGCTCGGCAGCCCTTGTGCGGGCCACCCGGAAAACTTCCTGCTCGATGGCGTCGAATGCACCACCGGCCCGCTTGGTCAGGGTCTCGCCATGGCTGTCGGCATGGCGATTGCAGAGCGCAAGCTGAACGCCGATTTCGGCAGCGACATTGTTGACCACAAGACCTGGGTGATCGCGGGCGACGGCTGCCTGATGGAAGGTATCAACCACGAGGCGATCGGGCTTGCCGGCCACCTGAAGCTCGGTCGCATGAACGTGCTGTGGGACGACAACCAGATCACTATCGACGGTTCGACCGACCTGTCGACCAGCGAGGACATCAAGGCCCGCTACGAGGCGACCGGTTGGCACGTCACGAGCTGCGACGGGCACGATTTCGCCGACATCCGCCGCGCACTCGACGACGCGCAGGCTGACGAGCGTCCCTCGCTGATCGCGTGCCGCACCGTCATCGGCAAGGGCGCTCCCAACAAGCAGGGCACCAGTGCCACCCACGGCGCGCCGCTGGGCGACGAAGAAATCTCTGCCGCGCGCGATGTACTGGGCTGGGACCACAAGCCCTTCGAAATTCCCGAGCAGGTGCTGGGCGACTGGCGCGGCACAGCCGAGGGCGGACAGTCGGCGCACAAGGCATGGCAGGACCGGCTTTCGAACGACGGCCGCCGCGCCGATTTCGAGCGCCGCATGGCGGGCGACCTCCCGGCCAAGTTCAGCCTCGACAATTACATCCAGTCGCTGATGAAGGACCCGGTCAAGGTCGCGACCCGCAAGGCGAGCGAAATGGCGCTGGAACAGATCAATGCCATGTTGCCCGACACCATGGGCGGAAGCGCCGACCTGACGGGTTCTAACAACACCAAGGCGGGCGGCATCGGCCCGTTCACGGCAGACGATTATTCGGGCCGCTACATCTACTACGGTATCCGCGAATTCGGCATGGCCGCAGCGATGAACGGCATGGCGCTGCACGGAGGTGTTATTCCCTATGGCGGCACCTTCCTCGTCTTTACCGATTATTGCCGCGCCGCGATCCGCCTCTCCGCATTGCAGCAGACGCGCGCCATCTACGTGATGACGCATGACAGCATCGGGCTTGGCGAGGACGGCCCGACACACCAACCGGTCGAGCATGTGCAGAGCCTGCGCATGATCCCGAACCTGCTGGTGATGCGCCCCGCAGACGCGGTCGAAACCGCCGAGTGCTGGGACATCGCGCTGCGCAGCAAGGATCGTCCCTCCGTGCTGGCGCTCAGCCGTCAGAACCTGCCGCAGGTGCGCAACGCCCCGGAGGAGACCGACATGTGCTCCAAGGGCGCCTACCGCCTCAAGAAGGCGGGCAATGCGCACAAGGTCACGCTGGTCGCCAGCGGCTCGGAAGTGCACCTCGCTCTTGCTTGCGCAGAGCAGCTGGAGAAGCAGGGCGTGGGCGCAAGCGTCGTCTCGATGGTCTGCACCCAGCTGTTCGACGAGCAGGACGAGGCATACCGCAAGGACATGATTCCGGCCGATACGCTGCGCGTCAGCATCGAGGCGGGCACCACGTTCGGCTGGGAGCGCTACACCGGCGAGAACGGCCTCAGCATCGGTCTCGACCGGTTCGGCGCATCTGCCCCGGCCGGAGACCTTTTCAAGAAATTCGGCTTCACTGCGGACGCTATCGTTCCGCAAATCATGAACAAACTGAACGGTTAAGCAGGAGCTTTTCGCATGGCTACCAAGGTTGCAATCAACGGTTTCGGACGCATCGGACGCCTCGTGGCGCGCGCGATCCTCGAACGTGACGATCACGATCTCGAACTGGTTTCGATCAACGATCTCGCGGACACCAAGTCAAACGCGCTGCTGTTCCAGTACGACAGCACGCACGGCCGCTTCCCTGGCACGGTCGAAGTCGGCGAAGGCTTCCTGACCGTCAACGGCAAGAAGATCGCCGTCACCAGCGAACGCGATCCGGGCAATTTGCCGCACGCCGAGCAGGGCGTCGACATCGCGCTCGAATGCACCGGCTTTTTCCAGAGCCACGAAGCTGCCGAACCGCACCTCAAGGCAGGCGCCAAGCGCGTGCTGATCTCGGCTCCGGCCAAGAACGTTTCGGCCACCATCGTTTACGGCGTGAACCACGATGTGCTGACCGCGGAGGACGTGATCGTCTCGAACGCCAGCTGCACCACCAACTGCCTCTCGCCGATGGCCAAGGTGCTGCATGACACGGTCGGCATCGAGCGCGGTTTCATGACCACGATCCACAGCTACACCAACGACCAGCGCATGCTCGACCAGATGCACTCCGACATGCGCCGTGCGCGCGGCGGTGCGCAGAACATGATCCCGACCACCACCGGTGCTGCCCGTGCGGTCGGCCTGGTCCTGCCCGAACTGGCCGGCAAGCTCGACGGCTCGAGCGTGCGCGTGCCGACGCCCAACGTCAGCCTCGTCGATCTGGTGTTCACGCCGAAGCGCGATACCACCGCCGAAGAACTCAATGCCGCGCTCAAGGCAGCTTCGGAAGGCGCAATGAAGGGCGTGCTCGACTATACCGACCAGCCGCTCGTCAGCAGCGACTTCAACCACCACCCGGCGAGCTCGACCATCGACAGCCTCGAAACCAGCGTGATGGAAGGCAAGCTCTGCCGCGTCGTCAGCTGGTACGACAACGAATGGGGCTTCTCGAACCGCATGATCGACACCGCCGGTGTGATGGCGAAGTTCCTCTAAGGGAAGCCACCGAAATGAGCAGCTTCAAGACCCTGGACGACCTTGGCGATGTGACCGGCAAGGTCGCGCTTGTGCGCGTCGATCTGAACCTTCCGATGAAGGACGGATCGGCCACCGACGTCACGCGGGTCGAGGCGGTGAAACCCACCATCCTCGAACTCGCGGACAAGGGCGCCAAGGTCCTGCTGCTCGCCCATTTCGGCCGTCCCAAGGGCCAGCGCCATTCGACCATGAGTACCAGCTTCGTGCAGGGTGATGTGGAAAAGGTGCTGGACAAGGAAATCATGTTCATCCCCGAGGTCATGGGCCCGGTGGTCGAACAGAGCATCGGCATATTGTCGGATGGTGACATCGGCCTGCTCGACAACGTCCGCTTCTGGCCGGGCGAAGAGGCGAACGATCCCGAATTCGCGAAGGGCATTGCCGCCCACGGCAATTTCTACGTCAACGATGCCTTCTCCGCTGCCCACCGCGCGCACGCGAGCACCGAGGGACTGGCGCACCACCTCCCGGCCTATGCGGGCCGCGCGATGGAGGCCGAACTGAAGGCGCTCGACGCAGCGCTCGGCAATCCCGAACAGCCCGTTGCGGCCGTGGTCGGCGGGGCCAAGGTCTCGACCAAGCTCGACGTGCTCGAAAACCTCGTCGGCAAGGTACAGCACCTCATTATCGGCGGCGGGATGGCCAACACCTTCCTCGCCGCGCGCGGAGTGGATGTCGGCAAGTCGCTGTGCGAGCACGACCTCACCGACACCGCCAACCGCATCATCGATCAGGCCGACCATGCAGGTTGCACCGTACACCTCCCCTATGACGTGGTGGTGGCCAAGGAATTCGCCGCCAACCCGTCGAGCATGCGGGTCTGTAACGTCCACGAAGTCGCTGAGGACGAGATGATCCTCGACGTCGGTCCGCAGGCGGTCGAGGCGCTGGGCGATGTGCTCAAGACGTGCCGCACGCTGGTGTGGAACGGCCCCATGGGCGCATTCGAAACCGAACCCTTCGATGCCGCAACCGTGGCGCTCGCCAAGACGGCAGCGGCACTGACCGAAGGCGGTTCGCTGACCTCGGTTGCAGGCGGGGGCGATACCGTTGCCGCGCTGGCCCACGCAGGCGCGAAGGACGATTTCACCTTCGTTTCGACCGCAGGCGGCGCCTTCCTCGAATGGATGGAAGGCAAGGCGCTTCCGGGCGTGGCTGCGCTGACGGCCTAGCGATATTCGGGGTTGGGCGCATCGAAGCGGCGGCCTTCCTCCCATAGATCGACCGAATTGCCCCACGCGGGAATGCCGCCTGCATCCTTGAGCATGCGCGCCATGTGCATCAGGTTCCAGGTCATGAAGGTGGCATTGCGGCGAGTGAAGTCGTTGTCGAAGCCGACATAGCCGCTCCCGTCTTCCTTCGTATCGCCATAGCTGGGGCCGGGGCCGGCCTCGCCGATCCAGCCCGCATCGGCCTGCGGCGGGATGGTGTAGCCGACGTGCTGCAGCGAATAGAGGAGCCCCATGCCGACGTGCTTGATGCCGTCCTCGTTGCCCGTGACGATGCAGCCGCCGACCTTGCCGTAGAAGACATACTGGCCCTGATCGTTCGTCTGGCCCGAGTGCCCGTACAACCGCTCGATAAGTCGCTGGCAGACGGAGGATTTCTCGCCCAGCCAGATCGGCGTGCCAACCACGAGGATGTCGGCTGCCTCCACCTTTTCCCAGATTTCGGGCCAGTCGTCGGTATCCGCCCCATGCTCGGTCATGTCCGGATAGACGCCCGGCGCAATCTCGTGGTCAACCAGCCGCACCTGCTCGAGCCCGACCTTGTTCCGAACGAGGATCGTCTCGACCACCCCTAGCAGCTTGTCGGTATGCGAGCCCTCCGGACTGCGCTTGAGCGTGCAATTGACCGTCAGCGCTTTCAGGTCCGAAAAATCGGTGTCGTTCTCATCGCAAAGCTTTTCTTGCGTTTCGTCCAGCATGCATCTCTCCGCTTGTCTGTGACCAATACGTCTCGCCCCGTGAATAGTTACCGGCACGCAGTTGCGACTGCGAAACGAGGCGGCTATTGGGCCGCGCATACGTTTTCACGGATACGGGACGGACTCATGACCTTCGAAGAAATGCGCGAGCGGATCGCTCACGGACAGGGCTTTATTGCAGCACTCGACCAGTCGGGTGGCTCCACCCCCAAGGCGCTGCGCGGGTATGGCGTGGAAGACCATGAATGGGATGGCGACGACCAGATGTTCGGCATGATCCACGAAATGCGCCAGCGCATCATCGAAGCGCCCTGCTTCGGTAATGGCAAGGTGATCGGCGCGATCCTGTTCGAAAAGACCATGGAAGGCGAAAGCGGCGGCGTGACCGTGCCCGCCCGCCTCAAGGACCGCGGCATCGTGCCCTTCCTCAAGGTCGACAAGGGCCTCGAGGACGAGCGCGACGGTGCGCAGCTGATGAAGCCCAATCCGAACCTCGAAGCCATGTGTGCTCGGGCAAAGGAACTGGGCGTTTTCGGCACGAAGATGCGCAGCGTGATCAAGTCAGCCAACCCGGTCGGTATAAAGGAAGCAGTGCGTCAGCAGTTCGCCGACGGCGCGCGAATCCTCGCCTGCGGCCTCATGCCGATGCTCGAGCCCGAATACGACATCACTGCCGCAGATCGTGCCGAGGGCGAGAAGATCATGCTCGAAGCGATCGAGGAAGGTCTCGATGCGCTTCCAGAGGGGCAGCAGGTCATGCTCAAACTCTCGATCCCTGCCGAAGCGGGCCTGTTCGCCGGGCTGGTCAAGCATCCCAAGGTGCTGCGCGTGGTGGCGCTGTCAGGCGGTTATTCGACCGACGAAGCATGCGAGAAGCTCGCGCAGAACCCCGGCATGATCGCCAGCTTCAGCCGCGGCCTTCTGCAGGACCTGCGCAAGCAGCAGAGCGACGACGAGTTCGACGGCACGCTGTCGGGCGCGATCGACCAGATCCACGCCGCCAGCGTGGCCTGATCGAAAGACCTACTTGTAGAAGAAATTGGCGTCCGGGTGCTCTTCGAAGCGCAGGCCGAGTTCGCGTATCGCAGCCTCGGCCGCCGGACGTTCCCTCATCCGCTTCGGTATGATCTGGAGATAGGCGAGCGAGGCGGGCAGATCGATCTGCTCGAGCGTGAGACCCGTGCTGTGCGCGAAGAAGCTCTCCAGCGCCGGTAGCTCGCCGAGGCCGCGGAAATTGTGCAGTTTGGCAAGGCCGCCAAGCCATATGTGACGCAGCGCTGTATTCCCGCGTCCGGTCACGAGTTCGTCGATCCGCGACTGGTCCGACAGTCGCAATCGTTCGAGGGCGGGGAAGCGCTGCAGATCGCCGAGCTCCGACAGGAAGCGCACCCACTCGAAGGACAGGTCGCGCAGATTCGCGTGCGCCTTGAGGCTTTCGAGACTGTCCATTGCACCGACGGCGAATTTGAGCACTTCGAGCCCACGCATGTCCTCGATGAATCCGAGGTCCAGCTTCTTCGCCGGGTAAAGCACCAGCTCGCGCAAGCGATCCAGTGCCCCGATGGCCTCGACATTGCGATACTGGCCCATCAGCCGCAGCGTTTCGAGCTTCCCGGCATCAGCGAGAGGCGACAGGTCGAGCTTTCGATCAGGCGTTTCGACAAGCGTCAGCCGCTTGAGTCGTTCGACACCAATCTTCTCCAGGCGCTTCGGATCGTCGCAAAAGGCGACGTCATGGCAGAAGACCTCCAGGTGGTCGAGCTCGCCCACCACTTCGGGATGTTCGAAATCGAAGGAGGATACCTGCAGGTTCTGGACCCGCGGAAATGTGCGCAGCAGCTTCCCGTCGAGAGGCTGCGAATAGAAATAGAGGTTGAGTCTCTCGCCAAGCTTGTCGCAGGCCTCGTTGAGCAAACCGACAAAGGTTTCCGAGCTGACTGTTTCTAGCGAAGTGATCTGGCCCTCGAGGTCGATGCGGTGCAGCACGACATCGCCTGATCCGCGCCACTCCGGGATGTTATAGAGAAAGCTTTTTGGGAGGTCCCAATTCTCGATAACCCATCGCGGGTCGAACATGGTGTACGGCTCGATCATTCCGCGTCGACTAGTAAATCGCGATTAGCATGCGGTAAACGCGGCTTCGGGCGGCAAGCGGGACAGGTGCATTGCCTAAAGCGTTGCGTCCACTATTGAGCGTTTGCATGAACGACGTTCCCACCCAGCTATACCTGATCTCCCCGCTCGATGTGTCAGGCGACTTCCCGCAGCGTCTGGAAAGGGCGCTCGAGGCGGGCAAGGGCATTGTCACCGCCTTCCAGTTCCGCGTGAAGGGGCTGGACCAGCACGAGGCGGCGGCACTGGCCGAGCCGCTGCAGGAAATCTGCGCCGCGCATGAAGTGGCTTTCATCGTCAACGATTCCATTGCGCTCGCCAAGCGATTGAAGGCCGATGGTGTGCACCTTGGCCAGGGCGATGGCGATGTCGGCGAGGCGCGCGAGGAGCTGGGCCGCGATGCGCAGATCGGGGTGACCTGCCATGCCTCGCGCCACCTCGCGATCGAGGCGGGCGAGGCGGGAGCGGACTATGTCGCTTTCGGAGCCTTCTTCCCCAGCGAGACCAAGGAAACCGAACACCGCGCCGAGACTGACCTCCTCGAATGGTGGCACGAGATGGTCGAGATCCCCTCGGTTGCCATCGGGGGGATTACGCCTGCCAATTGCGGCCCCTTGGTGAAGGCCGGTGCGGATTTCCTCGCCGTCTCGGGCGCGGTTTGGTCTGGCGACGAGGTTGCGGCGGTAAAATCCTTTGCGGAGCAAATCGCGAAGGCGTGAGTTATCTCTCCTGTACGGGGCGGGTCGCCTCCCCGAAATCCAGGAGAGGTCCTCATGCGTAACCTGTTGTTTGTCGCCGTTTCCTCGCTCGCCCTTGCCGCCTGCGGCATGAACGGTGCGGAAGAAGACACCGATACCACCACCGCCCAGACGGCGCCTGCCGAAGACTACGGCTACGAGACTTATGACGAGGACAACCTCGCCGATTCCATGGCCTCGAACGACGATGCCTATGGCATGGGCGACAGCGTGGCGCGCGAGGACGATGCCATCCCCGACAGCGAGGAGCGTCCGATCATGCAGGCTCAGGTCGTACTCGACCGCGTGGGCTTCGGCCCCGGTGTGATCGACGGCAAGATGGGAATGAGCACCGAGAACGCGCTCAGGGGCTTCCAGGAAGCCAACGACCTCGATGTGACCGGCGAGCTGGACGAGGCGACCAAGACTGCGCTTAGCGACTGGGATTCGATCCCGGCCACGCGCGTCGTCACCATCCCGGCCAGCTGGTCCAGCGCGGAATATGTCGACATTCCCGAGGATCCTGAGGGCATGGCAAAGCTTGAAAGTCTCGGCTACAAATCGCTCGACGAGCGCCTGGCAGAACGTTTCCACACCACCGTCGACGTATTGAAGGCGCTCAATCCCAATGGGCGTCCGGCGGGGATGAATGCCAAGGGCGAAGATTCCACGGCAACGTCGTCTTCGCAGTCGACCACCGAGGTCAAAACGGAAAAAACCCCGCCTCATACCGACGAAGGCAAGGCCAGGATCGAAAGTTATTTCACCGCCGGTCAGCAAATCCGCGTGCCCAATATAGGGGGCGACCGGATCGAGAAGGGCAAGATCGACAATCGCGACTGGCAGCGCACTCTCGCCAGCCTGGGCGTGGGCTCCGACCAGCCCGAAGTCGATCGCATTGTCGTGAGCAAGGCGGGCAAGACGCTGAAGGCCTACCAGGGCGACAAGCTCGTCGCCCTGTTCACAGTCAGCTCCGGTTCGAGCGAATTCCCCCTGCCGCTGGGCGAATGGGACATTGTGGGCGAAGCATACAATCCGCCATACAACTATGATCCTTCTGTCCTGTCGGGCGGCAAGGAAGAAGGGAAGGAATATACCCTTCCGCCAGGACCCAATTCCCCCGTCGGCATAGTGTGGATCGATCTGAGCAAGGAACATTACGGCATCCACGGCACGCCCGACCCGGAAACCATCGGCCGCGCACAATCGAGCGGCTGTGTTCGCCTGACGAATTGGGACGCCGCGCGGCTTGCCGGAATGGTCAGCCAGTCCACGCAGGTGATTTTCGAGGCGTAAGGGGCTAGGGGAGGGCTATGAACTTCGTCGACCGACTGCTCACCGTCATCATCACCGCCACGATCACCAGTGCGATCTGGATCGTGGCGGGGGGATCACTGATCGAGAATGCATCCGGCGAGGGACAGCGTGACAGTACGCGGCCAGCTGAGGCTGCGCCCAGCCCGTCGCCAACAAGCACGGATCCGGCACAAGCCGGTTCCCCGACGCCCGTATCGCAGGAAGCGCGTAAGGCCGAAGCGCTCGATACCGAGTTCGCGCGCCCGATCGATATGAGCAAGGCGGGCGAACTCGTCATTCCAGTGCTGAACGTCCGCCCCAGCGAGCTGTCCGATACCTATAGCGACGCGCGCGGAGGCGGTGAGCGCCTGCACGAGGCGATCGACATCATGGCGCCGACCGGGACCAGCGTGGTGGCGGCTGCACCGGGCGTAATCGAAAAGCTGTTCACCTCGGACGCTGGCGGGCTGACGATGTATATCCGTTCGAACGATGGGCGCACGATCCACTATTATGCCCATCTCGACAAATATGCAGACGGATTGAAGGAAGGACAGAAGGTCCGTCGCGGGCAGCGGCTGGGCGCGGTCGGTTCGACCGGCAACGCCTCGCCCGACGCGCCGCATCTTCATTTCGCGATCCTGCAGACAACACCCGATTCGGAATGGTGGGAGCCGGCAAATCCGGTCAATCCTTACCCGCTGCTTAGGCGCGGGCGGTAGGTTTTAGTCGGTCACAGGACCAGAGCGATGACAGCGCATGCGGCCAAGCTTGCCCGCTCTGTCGACCTCCTGCAGCATGCCGGAAGACACGCGCATCATCTGGGTGCCCTTCATCGGTCCTCGGGTGAAGGTCACGCGCTTGCCTTCGAGAAGGTAGGTGCCCGCGCCGTTTCCTGCCTTGTAGCTAGAAGCGCCGGTAATCTGGAAACCGCGCCCTTCGAGCTCGTTCCACGCAGCGCCATTGGCTGCACCGGGCAGGGCGCATACATATTCGCCCTGCGGCAGCAGGCCGAGCCGTCCCTGCGCATCGGCGGGGGTTGCAGCGAGCGTCGCGGCGGACGCCACTATGGCGATAGCAAGCGGTTTCATCTCATGCCCTCCAGTTCTCCCATATAGGGAAAATGCCGCAAAATTTCCACCACCTTGCCGCCGGGCCTTCCACCCTGTAAGGCGCGCTCCACATTGCTGCCCGCATCACGGCAGCGCTCTTTCACATCGAGGCAAACTCCCATGAAGATCAGCGGCGTGGACATCCGTCCGGGCAACATCATCGAATACGAAGGCGGCATCTGGAAGGTCGCGAAGATCCAGCACACCCAGCCGGGCAAGGGCGGCGCCTACATGCAGGTCGAAATGAAGAACCTGCAGGATGGTCGCAAGACCAACGTCCGCTTCCGCAGCGCCGACACGGTCGAAAAGGTGCGCCTCGAGACGCAGGAATACCAGTTCCTCTACGAAGACGGCGACATGCTCGTCTTCATGGACCAGAACACCTACGAGCAGATCACGCTTCCGTCCGACCTGCTCGGCGATGCGCGTCCCTTCCTTCAGGACGGGATGCAGGTGAAGCTCGAACTGTGGGAAGAAAAGCCGATTTCGGTCGAACTGCCCGCACAGATCGAAGCCGAAATCGTCGAGGCCGATGCCGTGGTGAAGGGGCAGACCGCCTCGTCCAGCTACAAGCCCGCCGTGCTCGATAATGGTGTGCGCATCATGGTCCCGCCGCATATCGAAAGCGGCACGCGGATCGTGGTCGACGTTTACGAACAGACTTACGTCGGCAAGGCTAACTAAGAGGTCGCATCCATGGGCAAATCCATCGCCAGCCGTTTCGACAATGTCGACATCGCCAAGAGCACGCTGCGCGCGGTCATCATCAACGATGACGAGTTGACGCTGGAGATGGATTTCTGCCTCGAGCCCGGTCACGACGATTACGAGACCCCGCTCGAAGGTGAAGACTGCTGCTGGCATCCCGGCATGCTCAAGTTCGCCGGCATCAGCACGCTGCAGCTCGACCGCCGCGAGGCCGCCAGCGACAAGATGCAGCGCCGCTTCGCGATCGAGAAATTCAATATCGAGGGCACGAAGTTCGACATGGAATGCGAGTGGGGCGACATCCACCTCGCCGCCCGGTCGATCCGCGTCCTCACCGAGTAAGAGAAGACAATGGCCGTACTTTCCGGACTGATCCGCGTGATGGAGAAAGCCGCACGCAAGGCGGGTGGCCGCCTGCGCCGCGACTTCGGCGAGATCGAACACCTCCAGGCGAGCCGCAAGGGCCCTGCCGACTTCGTGTCGAAGGCGGACCTTCGCGCCGAACGCACGATCTACGACGAACTGCTCGCTGCGCGCCCCGACTGGGGTTTCGAGATGGAAGAGGCGGGCACGATCGAGGGCGCGGAAGGCATGCCGCGCTGGATCGTCGACCCGCTCGACGGCACCAGCAATTTCCTGCACGGCATTCCGCATTTCGCGATCAGTATCGCGGTGCAGGAAAGGAAGCTCGGCAGCGACGAATGGGGCGATGTGACCGCTGCGGTCATCTATAACCCGATCACCGACGAGACGTTTTGGGCAGAAAAGAGCCGCGGGGCATGGCTGCACGACGGGCGCCTGCGCGTCTCCTCGCGCCGCAATCCGTCCGAGGCACTGATCGCCACGGGTATCCCGTTTCACGGCCATGGCGATTTTGCCGAATGGTCCAAGATCTTCAATGCCATCGGTCCGCAGGTGGCTGGCATCCGCCGCTTCGGTGCCGCCTCGCTCGACCTCGCCTGGCTGGCAGCTGGCCGCTACGACGGGTTCTGGGAAAGCGGTCTCAACGAGTGGGACACTGCAGCGGGCTGCCTGATCGTGCGCGAAGCGGGCGGTTTCGTATCCGATTTCCGCGGGCGTTCCGAAGCGATCCACTCGAAGCAGGTGCTGGCCGCGAACGACCAGCTGCACTCGCGGCTTCACAAGCTGCTCGCAAACGCCTTGAAAGGCTGACCCGGCGCGGCTAGTGCCCGCGCTCCAACACGTGCCTCTGTGGCGGAATTGGTAGACGCGCTCGACTCAAAATCGAGTTTCTTCGGAAGTGCCGGTTCGAGTCCGGCCAGAGGTACCACCACCCATCGTCAGGGCGTCGCCGGCGCCATTTCCTCGATCGAACCCGCATCGTTTGCGGGCACGAGGCCCCTCGCGCGGCGCTGGCGCCAGCGGTCGACGGGGCGTTCGATGAACTGCAGGATCGCGGCCGAGAGGGCCAGCGTGATGACGATGGTGGTCCAGGTCGGGTAGGGCCATTCGTAGATCAGCACCGGTGCCATCACCAGCAGGTGGGTGAGATAGATCGGATAGCTCAGTTCGCCGATCCAGCGATCCGTTTTCCACTGCCGCGTCGCGCAGAATGCGAAGGGCGTGCCCACGGCAACGCCGAAATAGATCAGCCAGGATTGCACGTCGCCCGACCAACCGAGCTGCGGCATTCCGACGATCAGCGCGATAAGCGCCGCCAGCACCGCGAAGTGGGCGGCACGCGGGAGCTTCTCCACCAGCGGCATCGCGCGGTAGGCGAGCATGCCGAAGAGAAACATGAACAGGACGGTGACGAACAGCCGCCCCTGCCACAGCGGGAATTCCACCGGCAGGAGATGACCGAGAAACCGCAGGCCGATGCTCGCCCCCGCGATCGCCAGCAGCGTGCGCAAGTGTCGCTTCGCCAGCCACGGCGCGATGGCGTAGAACATCAGCTCGAGCGACAGGCTCCAGCTTTGCGGCACGAGCAGCGCCTGGAAGGCGACCGCGCTCGTTTCGGTCGGCATGCCGCCGTAGGGATCGAAATTCAGCCCACCCGCCTCATCGATCATGAACCAGTAGGTCCAGTGCTGGCCGATCACGAATATGTTCTCGAACAGCATCACGGCCGCCGACAGGGGATTGGTGAACACCGCCTCGAAAATGCCGGGTGAGGAGGTGACTGTCAGGCCGAAACCGAACAGCGCCACACCGGCGATCAGCATCATCGCGAAATAGGCCGGAGCAAGGCGCAGCAGGCGGTTCGAATAGAACAGCTTCGTGTCCGAGTATTTCCGGTCGAGCACCAGCGCCATGTAGAAGCCCGAGACCACGAAGAAGGCCTGCACAGCCAACCCGCCATGGATGAACTTCACCGTGGAGGTGGGCATGTGTGCAAGCAGCACGGCAAGAGCGAGTAAGAAGCGGACCAATCCCATCGATATTCCCCGAGGTTCCCTTGAAACGGGAGCGCTCCTATTCAAACTAGCATAAAAAAATGAATTGAAATCGGGCGGGGTGCGACCTCCCTCGACGAATGACATGTTGCCTCGCGCCAGCCCTGCGGCCTATTCGCTTTGGCAAGGGTTCTTGAACAGGGGACGAGGAATTGCCGCAGAAGCCGACCGCCAACGCGAGGGAGCAGGACGAGTGGATCCTGCGCGAAGACCAGCTTGCCTGCCTCGCGTCTGCAACCCGCATGGATATCGTCGACCATCTTGCCGCACACGGGCCCATGGCCGTGCGCGAGCTGGCCCCGGCAATCGGCATGAAGCCGTCCGCCATCTATCATCACCTCGAACAGCTCGTCGAAGTCGGACTTGTCGCGGATACGGGTAGCAGGACGCATAACGGCAAGGCGGAAGCGCTCTACAACACGCCTTCGCGCCGGATGCGCCTGCGTCGCGCACTCGAGGATCCGGCCAATGCCGAGACGATGCAGAAGATCGTCACCGCGCTCGGCCGCCGCGCCCAGCGCGACTTTTCGCAAGGGCAGCGTCAGGCCGAAGTGCGTGCGAGCGGGGATGCGCGCAACCTCGGCTTCTTCCGCCTTGTCAACCGGATGGATGCCAAGCGGCTCGCGCGGATGAACGCACTGCTCGACGAGGTCGCCGAGCTGATGTGGCAGGAAGGTGACGAAGATGGGGAACTGGTCGCCCTGACCTGGGTCATGGCGCCGCTCGGCTGATTGTAACCTTTCGTGCTAACCGTGCGGATGATGGGCGCAGCACGATCACATCCGGCGCGAGGTTCCCCATGCAGTTTTCCATCCGATCATCGATGACGGTCATCGCCGCAGCACTGTTGCTGCTGGTGGGCACGCAGGTCTTCTACATGACCGTCGTTTCTCCGGCCGGGCCCGAAACCGTCCTGCGCCCGATCACCTGGATGGTCGAAATGGCCGCTTTCACGCTAATTGCGGTCGCGGCGCTGACGCTTTCGGCGCGGTCGCCAATCGCGCCTCTCGCGTGGTCGGCAATCTGCGTGGGTGCGCTGTTCAACATTATCCAGGTCGGCATGGGCTTGTCGATGTTCGCTCCGGCTGCGGCTGCGCAGGAGCAGGTGCCGTCCTTGTTCGATACGATCCTCAAGGGGGCTTTCTTTCTCTATTTTGCAGGCAAGGCGTTGTTCGCCATGGCGGCGATCGGGTTCGGAATGGTTCTCGTGACCGATCGCGGAGGAAAGAAACTCGTGGGAGCGCTGGCAATCCTCGCCGGTTTGGCAGGGACAATCCTCTCCATCATCGCCATGCCTAGCGGTCTTGCCTGGATGATGCCTGCCGGAATTGCAGGGACGCTGGCCACGGCCCTGCTGGCCGTTGCGATCCTTTGTCTGCGCAGCCGAGCAACCGACATCGAAAATTAGCTTTTGCTAATATCCTTGCATAAGTCTCTGAGGTTTGGGAATCGCGCACCTGAATGATCGGGATGCCGTCCTACCACGCTATTGCCGCCATGGTCGTGACCATCGCGATGTTCGTCGCCTTTGCGCGCGGACGCATGACTATCGAGATCATTTCGCTGCTGACGATCGCGGTGATCGCGGTGGGTCTCTATTTCTTTCCGCTCGAGGGTCAGTCGCCGACCGATGGCCTTGCCATCGCCTTCGGCGGCTTCGGCCATTACGCACTGATCACGATCTGCGCACTGATGATCCTCGGGCGCGGCCTGATCGTCACCGGGGCGCTGGAGCCGGCCGCACGGTTGCTGGAGCGGGTGTTCAAGTTCAACCTCCAGCTGGGGTTGTTGTTTTCGCTCTTCATCGCCTTCGCACTGTCGATGTTCGTCAACAACACGCCGGTGCTGGTCCTGCTCATCCCGATCTTCGTCACGCTTGCCGCCCGCGGCGCGCTGCCTGCATCGAAGACCCTCATGCCGCTCAATGCCGCTTCGCTGATCGGCGGATTGGCCACTACCATCGGCACTTCGACCAACATTCTCGTCGTATCGATCGCGGTGGATCTCGGCATGCCGATGATGAGCGTGTTCCATTTCACCCCCATCGTACTCATGGCTGCGGTGGTGGCGTTGCCTTATATCTGGCTGGTCATGCCCAGGATGCTGCGTGACAACCGTGTCGTCCTCCCACAGAACCAGCGCCGCTTTTTTACCCGCCTGCGCGTAACCGAGAACAGCCTGATGAACGGGCGCGAACTGGCGCAGATCGCCTCGCGCCTGCCGTCGGGGATCGAATTCCACGACGTGAAGCCAGGCCTGTTTCGCCCGGGACAGCGGATCAAGGTTTCAGGCACGCATGAGGCAATCGAGGAGGCCATCGCGGTCATGCGCGGGGAGGCGGCGCCCGGTTGGGTTCTCGAACGCATCAAGCGCGCGCATAACGAAACGGGTGAAGACATCGAAGTAGTCGAAATGACGGTCACCGCCGACAGCCGCCTGATCAATCGCACTCTTCCGACTTCTGGCATAGCCGACCTCTATGGGGTGGCGGTTGTCGGCATCCATCGCCCCGACACGGTGATCGGCCAGAAAGACCAGTATAGCGACGTCGGCGATATCCGTATGCGTGAGGGCGATGTGCTGCTGGTGATGGGTATCCAGCACGATCTTGAAACCTTCGCCACGGCCGACAGCCTGCTGCAGCTCGAAGGCCGGCGCGAATTACCGCGTCGCTCCAAGGCTGCGCTGGCCGCCACGATAATGGGCGTTTCGGTCCTGCTTGCCTCGATCGGTATCCTTCCGATCGCCATTGCCGCACTTGGTGGGGCGATCCTGATGTTCGTTACCGGCTGCGTGAAATTCGACCGCGTGGGCAGGGCCCTGTCCGCACAGGTCATCGTGCTGGTTGCCGCCAGTATCGCCATCGGCCGCATCATCGACGAGAGCGGGGCAGCGGCATGGCTTGGCGAATTGCTATCCTATGGCCTTCAGTTCCTCTCGCCCGCGCTTGTCCTGGCCGCGATCATGGTCTTCGTGACCATCCTCACGAACTTTGCCTCCAACGCGACTGCTGCAACCGTGGGCACCCCCATCGCCTTTGCAGTCGCCGCGCAGCTGGGCCTGCCGCCCGAACCGCTGGTGCTGGCCGTGCTGTTCGGCTGCAATCTCTCTTATGCGACACCCATCGCCTATCAGACAAACATGCTGATCATGGCCGAGGGCAGCTACCAGTTCGGAGACTATGTGAAGACCGGTGTGCCGCTCGTGCTGATCATGGTGACGGCGCTGTCGGTCGGTCTGGTGCTGACCTATGGACTTTAGTTGCGGTCTCTAACGCTTTCCTATTGGTGCGGGCTCTGCCAGTCTCGCGCTGACATATGACCAGTTTCGCGGATGGGGAGATCTTCTCCCCAGGACCGTGTTCCACATGTTCCAAGCTGAGGGGATTGCCGTGCTGAATTCCAACCTGCGTCCAACACTCGTGGCGGCCTGTGCTGCGCTTGCCTTTGCCGCTCCTGCCAACGCGCAGGACCTGCGTGCCAGCCTCGAAGAGGACATGCCGGAACTGATGGAGCTCTACCGCGATCTCCACGCCAATCCCGAACTCAGCTTCGAAGAGCATCAGACCGCCGCCAAGCTGGCCAAGCGGATGCGCGCGCTCGGCTTCGAAGTGACCGAGGGCGTCGGCCAGACCGGCGTGGTCTCTGTGATGAAAAACGGCGATGGGCCGGTGGTCATGCTGCGTGCGGACATGGACGGCCTGCCGGTAATCGAGCAGACCGGATTGCCTTACGCCAGCAAGGTCACCGCCACGCCTGCCAGCGGCGTGACCACGGGCGTCATGCACGCCTGCGGACACGACACGCACATGACCGGCTTCATCGGCGCGGCCCAGCTGCTGGCCGAACGCAAGGATGAATGGAGCGGAACGCTGGTGATGATCCTGCAGCCCGCCGAGGAACTGGGGCTGGGCGCGCTCGCCATGATCGAGGACGGCCTCTACACCCGCTTTCCCAAGCCAGAGTACGTGCTTGCCTTCCATGACGCCGCCGCGCCTGCGCCGGCAGGGACCATCGGCTATACGCCCGGCTATGCGCTGGCGAACGTCGACAGCGTCGATATCCATGTGAAGGGTGTCGGCGGGCACGGTGCCTATCCGCACACCACGCGCGATCCGATCGTGCTGGCGAGTGCGATCGTGATGAAGCTGCAGACGGTGGTGAGCCGCAATAGCTCGCCGCTCGATCCGGCCGTCATAACGGTGGGCAGCTTCCATGCGGGCGCGAAGCACAACATCATCTCGGATGAAGCGAAGCTGCAGCTGACAGTGCGCAGCTATTCGGACGAGAGCCGCCAGCTCCTGCTCGACGGCATCCGCCGCGTGGCGCGGGGCGAGGCGATCACAGCGGGCCTTCCCGAAGAGCTCTACCCCGTGGTGACGGTGGAGGACCCGTACACGCCCTCGACCTTCAACGATCCGGGTTTCAGCGAAGAGCGCGCCAGCGCCTTTCGCGCGCGGTTCGGCGAGGATCGGGTGATGCAATGGCCCGCGGTGATGGGAGGGGAAGATTTCAGCCAGTTCCGCCGCGCGGATCCGGAAGGGGTGAAATCGATGATCTTCTGGATCAGCGGTACGCCCGACGCGATGCTCAAGGCGATGAAGGAGGAGGGCAAGCCGCTTCCCTCGTTGCACTCGCCGTTCTGGGCCCCCGATGCAGAGGCGGTTGTCAGGACCGGCGCCGAAGCGCTCGCCAGCGCAGCGCTCGACCTAATGCCTGCGCCCTAGGTTTCTTTGGCGGCGAATAAATTGACGGCTGCCGGAGTGTTGGGGCACTCCGGCAGCCGTTTCTCCTCCCCAGGAGAACTGTGAAAAGGGTATTAGCCGTCCGAGGGCACGTAGGTGCCGAGGCGGTGGTGAAGCGCGTTGATCTTCGCCAGCTCCTCGCGGTCCTCGGTCTGGCGCGCATAGCTGGTCAGCGCAGTGCGCAGCAGGCGGAAATCGGCGGTCGAGAACAGGGCGCGTGCGCGGCCCGGCTCGGTCTTCGGAGTGTCTTCGGTCATCGTAGTCATCCTTCCTCTCCTTACGCGGCTGCGAACTGGTTCATGGTGTTGTCCTTGCCGCCGGCCTTGAGAGCCGCTTCGCCGGCGAAGTATTCCTTGTGGTCATCGCCGATGTCGCTGCCGGCCATGTTCTGGTGCTTCACACAAGCGATACCCTGGCGAATTTCCTCGCGCTGGACGTTCTTGACGTAGCCGAGCATCCCGGCATCCCCGAAGTATTCGCGGGCGAGGTTGTCGGTGCTGAGCGCAGCCGTGTGATAGGTCGGCAGTGTGATCAGGTGGTGGAAGATGCCCGCCTCGCGCGCCGCGTCCTTCTGGAAGGTGCGGATACGCTCGTCGGCCTCTGCCGCCAGATCGGTGCCGTCATAGTCAATGCTCATCAGCTTGGCGCGGTCGTAGGCCGACACGTCCTTGCCGTCCGCTTCCCAGGCGTCGAATACCTGCTGGCGGAAGTTGAGCGTCCAGTTGAAGCTGGGCGAGTTGTTGTAGACCAGCTTGGCATTGGGGATCACCTCGCGGATGCGGTTCACCATGCCGCCGATCTGGCCGATGTGCGGCTTCTCGGTCTCGATCCAGAGCAGGTCGGCGCCGTTCTGGAGCGCGGTGATGCAATCGAGCACACAGCGGTCCTCGCCCGTTCCGGCGCGGAACTGGTAGAGATTGCTCGGCAGGCGCTTGGGCGCCAGCAGCTTGCCGTCGCGGCTGATGAAGACCTGGCCGTTCTTGATGTCGGCAGGGTCCACCTCGTCGCAATCGAGGAAGGCGTTGTACTGGTCGCCGAGGTCGCCCGGCTCCTTCGAGAAGGCGATCTGCTTGGTCAGCCCGGCGCCGAGGCTGTCGGTGCGCGCAACGATGATGCCGTCGGGAACGCCCAGTTCGAGGAAGGCATAGCGGATCGCGCGGATCTTCTGGAGGAAGTCCTCGTGCGGAACGGTAACCTTGCCGTCCTGGTGGCCGCACTGCTTTTCGTCAGACACCTGGTTCTCGATCTGGAGCGCACAGGCGCCGGCTTCGATCATCTTCTTGGCGAGCAGGTAGGTCGCCTCGGCATTGCCGAAACCTGCATCGATATCGGCGATGATCGGCACGACATGCGTCTGGTGCTCGTCGATTTCCTTGAGCAGGCGGTGCGTGTTGACGGCATCGCCCTTGGCCTTGGCCTCGTCGAGCTCGCGGAACATGCCGCCGAGTTCGCGGGCGTCGGCCTGCTTGAGGAAGGTGTAGAGTTCCTCGATCAGCGCCGGGACGCTCGTCTTTTCGTGCATCGACTGGTCGGGAAGGGGGCCAAACTCGCTGCGCAGCGCGGCGACCATCCAGCCCGAGAGGTAAAGGTAACGGCGCTTGGTGCTGCCGAAATGCTTCTTGATCGAGATCATCTTCTGCTGCGCGATGAACCCGTGCCAGCAGCCGAGCGACTGGGTGTAGTTCGCCGGATCGGCGTCATAGGCTTCCATGTCCTCGCGCATGATCTTCGCGGTGTAGCGCGCAATGTCGAGGCCGGTGGGGAAGCGGTTCTGGACCGCCATGCGGGCAGCGCTGGCAGCATCGATGGCAGCCCAGCTGTCGCCGTTCTGGGCGATGGTCTCGTTCATCTGCGCGATGTGGCTCTGGTAGGTCATGGCGTATTCTCCTGTCCGGTGTGGCGTGTGCCTTGCGATGAGTAATGCGCTCCGGAAGCCGATTCGGGCAGGGAAATTTACAAAATATCTTGTCTGATCACGCCCTTTTGGCGTAACCAACGTGTAAACCTGTAAAGGAATTTACAAATGTCGGACGATGCCATCCGCGCAGGGCCGGCCATCAGGCGCCTCAGGAAGCGCGAGAACCTCACGCAGGCGGCGATGGCTTCGCGGCTGTCGATCTCTCCCAGCTACCTCAACCTGATCGAGCGCAACCAGCGTCCCGTTAGCGCCCGGGTTGTGATGGGGCTGGTCGAACAGTTCGACTTTGACCCGCGCAGCATCCGCGAGGACGAAGCGATCGGCGGGCTCGACGGACTTGCCCGTCGCTTTGCCGACGAGCGCTTTGCTGACCTGTCCATCGACCGCGAGGAACTGGACGAATTCCTCGCCACTGCCCCGCAGGCTGCCGCGGCATTTGCAAGGCTCTACGACAACGCCGGGCCCGGTGCAGCAGTCGCCGATGACCCGCTCGAGGCCTCGCGCCGCGAGATCGAGCGTTGGCGCAACCACTTTGCCGACCTCGATACGGCGGCCGAGGAACTGGCCGACGAGATGCGCCTATCGCGCGGCGATATCGGTCTTGCCCTGACCGAACGCCTTCGCGAGCGACACCAGCTTTCGGTCCGCTCGCTGCCACGCGAAGTCCTGCCCGACAGCCTGAGCCGTCTCGACCTCCATGCACGGCAGGTGCAGCTCTCCGAAATGCTTGGGCCTGCCTCGCGCAATTTCCAGCTCGCGCTGAAAATCGCGCAGCTGGAAAAGGCGGACGAGATCATGGCCATCGCACAGGGCGCCCGCTTCGATGACGAAGCCGCGCGCGCCTTGTTCAAACGCCATCTCGACGGCTATTTCGCTGCCGCGCTCCTGATGCCCTACAGCCGGTTCCTGCGTGCCTGCGAGGCGACCGGATACGATTTGCCTGTGCTGGAACGGCGGTTCGCGGTCAGTTTCGAACAGCTTGCGCACCGGTTGACCACGCTCCAGCGTGTCGGCCAGCGCGGCCTTCCCTTCTTCATGGTCCGGCTCGACCGGGCGGGGCAATTCTCAAAAAGTTTCATGGGTGCGAGCACGGCGCGCTTCGCCGGTGAGGACGTATCGTGCCCGCTCTGGGACGCACACCGCGCATTCGAGCGTGGCGGGGACCTCGTCACCCAATATGTCAGCCTCGACGATGCAGGCGAGGGACAGGGCGGCTGGCTCACCATGATGCGCAGCGTCGAGGGCAGCGGAGCGCCGGGAGAGGCTCGTTTCGTCGTGGCGGTGGGTATCGAGGCGGTGCTTGCCACCGAGCTGGCACAGGCACGCGGACTATCCCTGAGGCCGAACGACGCACAACCCATCGGACCTGGCTGTTCGCGCTGCTACCGCGAGGGCTGCGCACAGCGGTCCCTTCCCCCGCGGGGGCGCAAGTTGCACTTCGATCGGATGCGCCGCGGAACCTCGCCTTTCGAGTTCGGAACGCGATAATTCGCCGTCGTTAACCCTCTTTCTGCGGAACCGCCCGCCATCGTGCCGCGTTTTCGCCACATTCAAGGGTTCAGCGTAAGGAATTATCCCATGACCGAAGAACGTATCACCGAAACGACCGATAGCGCGGGCAATACGCACACCACACATACTGTTGTCTCCGACACCGGTACCCAGCGTAGCGGCGGCACCTCCTGGGGCCTGATCCTCATCCTCCTCGTCCTCGCGATCGGCGCATTCGTGATCTTTTCGCAGATGAGCGGGGCGGAAGTCGCCAAGGACAATGCCGTTGCCGATGCCGCAAACCAGGTCGGCGAAGCTGCCGGACAGGTTGGCGATGCCGCGCAGAATGCAGGCGAAGCGGTCGAGGAATCGGTTTCGGAATAAACCGGAGCCTCCATTCGCAACTGTCAGGAATGGCGACGCTTTCCCTCGGGATGGCGTCGCCTTCTTGGTTTATATGGTGTAAAATTTACCGACAATTCACCATTTCGCGCGTAATCCCGCAGCTTCAGGCAACCACACGAGTTGGCAGGGATGATCGGGGCACTTTTACTGGTTCGGCTGGCTAGCCGTCATGGGCGGGACCGCGGCTGATGGAGTGGGCCGGCTCGCTATCCTATATCTTTTACACGATCGGCGCGATCGTCAGCGCCTGCGCGGCCGTCTGGATCCTGCGTAGCGGTGACGAAAACCGCTCGGATCGCTGGGCCGGTATCGTTGCGCTCGCGCTTTCCGCAAACTGGTGTTTTGCCGCCGCAAGCTTCGATTATGGCCAGCCCATCGTGGGCATGACCGAAGTGGCCAGCAACCTTGCGTGGATTTTCGTCCTTTTCCGCCTCTTTGCCAATGACGGTCGCGACGAGAGCCTGCGTATCGTACGCCCTGCGGCCGCCTCGCTGGCCTTCGTCGAATGTCTCCAGCTCGTATTGCTCGTTATCGGGCAGCGGTTCGCCTTGTCGCCCGACCTGGCCGAACTGGTCGTGGAGACCTCGGCCATTTTCCGGGTCATGGTCTCGATCGGTGCGCTGGTCCTGCTGCACAACCTCTATGTCGGTGCCTCGCAATCCTCGCGCCGCATCCTGCGCTGGAACGCGGCTGCGCTTGCGGGGCTATGGGCATTCTCGCTCAACTTCTACACTATCGCATACCTCGCAGGTGACTATGCGAACGAGCTGGTCGCGCTGCGCGGACTTGCCGGTGCGATTATCGCTGTTCCCTTCGCGCTGGGGTTCAACAAGAGCGCGGCCGGGCTGACATTCAGCCCCTCGCGTGCAGTCACTTTCCAGATGCTCTCGCTGCTGGTCATCGGCGGCTATCTCATCGTGATGCTGGGCCTTGCGAACTGGCTCGATGTCCTTTCGGGCAGCGGGGCGCGGTTGACGCAGGTCGGGCTGGTGATTGCCGCTGGCGCGCTGGCACTGATCTGGCTGCCGTCGGACAAGCTGCGCGGCTGGCTGCGGGTGACCGCGATCAAGCATCTCTTCAAGCACCGTTACGACTATCGCAACGAGTGGATCCGCTTCACCCACACGATCGGACGCGGCACGGTCGAAGAGGCGAGCCTGCAGGAACGCGCCATCAAGGCGCTGGCCGACATTACCGACAGTCCGCGCGGCATCCTGCTTCTGGCGGACAATGAGGGGCACCTCGAATTCGGCGGACACTGGCGCTGGCCGCAGCTGGTCGTGCCGAGCGATCCCGTGCCGGGGCGTCTCGCCGCGATATTCGAACGCGAAGGGCTGATCCTCGATTTCGACGAGGCGCGCGCCGGTATCGAACACCACGGGGAGATCGACCTCGTTCCCGACTGGCTTATGGAAGAGCCGCGCGCATGGGCGGCAGTACCGCTGCTCCATTTCGACCGGCTGATCGGCGTCATCGTGCTTGCCCGTCCGCAGGTGAAGCGCAAGCTAGACTGGGAGGATTTCGACCTTCTCGGTATCGTCGGCCAGCAGCTGGCGAGCTATCTTGCCGAGCAGGCGGGACAGGAAGCGTTGTCGGAAGCGGCACGCTTCGAGGAATTCAACCGCCGGATGGCCTTCGTGATGCACGACATCAAGAACCTCTCCAGCCAGATGTCGCTGTTGCTCAAGAATGCCGAGAAGCACGTCGACAAGCCCGAATTCCGCAAGGACATGCTGGTCACGCTGCGCAACTCTGCCGACAAGCTCAACACCATGCTCGCTCGCCTCGGGCGTTATGGCACCGGCAATCAGGAAGAGTCGCAGCCTTTCGAGCTTTCGGCCCGCGTCCGCGCCACGGTCGAACGCTTTGCGCGCACCAGCAAGGTCGTGCTGATCAGCAGCGAACCGATGCAGGTGCAGGGACAGGGCGATGCTTTCGAGCAGGCGCTTTCGCACATCATCCAGAATGCGGTCGATGCGGGCGACAAGGACAGCGCGGTGATGCTCGAGACCTATAGCGACGGACTTTCGGGCGTGGTGCAGGTGGTCGACAGCGGCACCGGCATGAGCGCGAATTTCCTGCGCACAGGCCTGTTCAAACCTTTCGTTTCGTCCAAGCAGGGCGGCTTCGGCATCGGCGCTTACGAAGCGCGCGAAATGATCCGCGGCATGGGCGGCCGGCTCGACGTGGAATCGCGCGAAGGCCTCGGCACGCGCTTCACCATTACCCTGCCGCTCAAGTCGGCCGACGATATCCTCAAATCAGCCCGCCGTGCGGCACACAAGGAGCATGCCTGATGGCTTCGAGCAAACCCAAGCTGCTGATCATCGAGGACGACGAGGGCCTGCAGGCGCAGCTCAAATGGGCCTATGAGGATTACGACATCGTGATTGCGGGCAATCGCGACCAGGCGCTTGCCGCCATGCGCGCGGACGAGCCTGCCGTGGTGACGCTCGATCTCGGCCTGCCGCCCGATCCCGACGGGACGAGCGAGGGCTTTGCCGTGCTCGATGCGATCATGCAGATGAAGCCCGACACCAAGGTGATCGTTGCATCGGGCCACGGCGCGCGCGAGAGTGCCTTGAAGGCTATCGAGCGCGGGGCTTACGACTTCTACCAGAAGCCGGTCGATATCGAGCAACTGGGACTGATCGTCGAACGCGCATTCCAGCTCAGCGCGATCGAGGGCGAGAACCGCCGTCTCGCGGACAAGGTCGGCGAGGACCAGACGGTGCTCGGCACGATGATCACTGCCGCGCCCGAAATGGCCAAGGTCGCCCGCACCATCGAGCGTGTCGCGCCGACCAATGTCTCGGTCATGCTGCTGGGGGCAAGCGGGACGGGCAAGGAACTCCTCGCCAAGGGCCTGCACGAGGCGAGCGATCGCGCCCACGGCGCCTTCATCGCGATCAACTGCGCCGCGATCCCCGAAAACCTGCTCGAAAGCGAGCTGTTCGGACACGAAAAGGGCGCATTCACCGGCGCGGTGAAGACCACCGAGGGCAAGATCGAACTGGCCGACGGGGGTACGCTGTTCCTCGACGAGGTGGGCGACATCCCGCTGCCCTTGCAGGTCAAGCTGCTGCGCTTCCTGCAGGAGCGGGTGATCGAGCGCATCGGCGGCCGCAAGCCGATTTCGGTCGACACGCGCATCGTGTGCGCCACCCACCAGGACCTCGAGGCCATGATCGGCGAGGGGACCTTCCGCGAAGACCTCTTCTATCGTCTCGCCGAAGTGGTGGTGAAGATCCCCACGCTTTCCGAACGTCCTGGCGACAGCGTGTTGCTGGCCAAGCATTTCCTCGCCCAGTTCGCGCGCGAGATGAACCCGCGGGTCAAGGGCTTCGCGCCCGATGCGCTGGCGGCGATCGACGCGTGGAGCTGGCCGGGAAATGTCCGCGAGCTCGAAAACCGGGTAAAGCGCGCGGTCATCATGGCCGATGGCAAGCTGGTGGGGGCAGACGATCTCGACCTTGGCGAAGGGGTCGAGGAAGAGGAGATGGCGCTGAACTTGAAACAGGCGCGCGAGGCAGCCGACCGGCGCATGATCCGGCAGGCTATGGCGCGCAGCCAGGGCAATATCTCGATGACCGCCAAGCTGCTCGGCATCAGCAGGCCGACGCTTTACGACCTGCTCAAGCAATACGATTTGCAGCCCGGCTAAGCCACGCTAGGGGTGCAGGGAATGGCGCTCCGCACGATCCTCGCCGACCCGATGCTGCGCCTGCTGGTGGCGGCTGTGGTGGTCGCCAATTTCCTGCCCGTTCCGTCTTCCAGAGCGGGCGACGCGCAAAGTGTCGCCAATGTCGGTATCTTCATCCTCTTCCTGCTCAACGGGATGCGTGTATCACGCGGCGAAATCGGGCGAGGGCTGCTAAACTGGCGCTTTATCCTGCCGCTGACGCTGTGGGTGTTCGGCGCGATGGCGCTAGCGGGGCTGGGGCTGTGCAGGCTGGTGGCGTTCGGCCTCCCGGCGCTCGTCGCCACGGGCTTTCTGTACCTCGGCGTGCTCCCATCCACCGTCCAGTCGGCAACGTCCTACACCACGCTCGCCAACGGCAATGTTGGGCTGTCGGTCATTTCGGCAGCGCTTCTCAACATACTCGGCGTCTTCGTTTCGGTACCGATTTTCCTCCTCCTCGGCGGGACGGGCGAAGGCACGGTGGGCATGGAAACCATCGAGCGGATTGCGCTCATCCTGCTGCTTCCCTTCGTCCTCGGGCAGTTGGTGCAGGGCTGGACCGGAGGTTGGGTCGAGCGGCACAAATCGCGCGTCATGTGGGTCGACCGGCTGGTGATCGCTCTTGCTGTCTATGTCGCCTTTTCCGGTGCGGTCGAGCAGCGGCTTGGCGGCAAGCTCGATCTGATCGGATGGGCTATGCTGGTTGTCGGGGTCATGCTTTTCCTGCTCATTTCCAACGCCGGGGCCTGGGTCACCGGCAAGGCGCTTCGCTTGCCGGACCGCGACCGCATCGCCTTCCTCTTCGCCGGATCACAAAAGAGTGCGGCCGTCGGCGTCCCGCTCGCCACCATCCTCTTTCCGCCCGAGCAAGCAGGTTTCATCGTCCTGCCGCTGCTGCTCTACCACTTCTTTCAGCTGGTGCTGGCCGCGCCATTGGCTAGCCGGCTGTCGTCACCGCATCTTCGGGATGACGACGGTTGTGCCGCACCGACCACCAGAAACTGAGGCCGATCAGTACTGCACCAATCAGGCCGGTGATCGTTTCGGGAATGTGCCAGCGTGCCGAAAGCAGCATGATGATGCCCAGCACGATAATGGCCCAGAATGCACCGTGTTCTAGATAGCGATACTGCGCCAGCGTTCCGGTCCGTACGAGGTGGATGGTCATCGAACGTACGAACATCGCCCCGACCGAAAGGCCGATTGCGATGATCACCATGTTGTTCGACAGGGCAAAGGCACCGATCACGCCGTCGAAACTGAAGCTGGCGTCGAGCACTTCGAGGTAGAGAAACCCGCCGAGGCCGGATTTCACGATCTCTCCGGCCGCCTTCTTGCGCGCCTCTCGCGCTTCGATGATGGCCGCGATCGCGTGGACTGCGATGAAAGTCACCAAGCCGAGGATCGCAGCTGTGAGGAAGGTAATCGCATCTTCGGGCGAAAGCAGGGTCGACACGAAATAGACGAGGCCGAGCACCAGCCCGATCTCGACGGCAGGGACGTTCGAAAACTTGTTGATCGTGCGTTCGAGCACCGCGATCCAGTGCACTTCCTTATCTTCCTCGAAGAAGAAGGTGAGGCCCACCATGGCGAGGAAGGCGCCGCCGAAACCGGCAATACCGATATGCGCGCCCGACACGATGCGTTCGTATTCCTCGGGATTGTTGAGCGACAGCGATACCGCCTCGAACGGCCCTACCTGCGCAGCGATCGACACGATGGCTATGGGAAACAGGATCCGCATGCCGAAGACAGCGATCAGGATCCCGATGGTCAGGAAACGCTGCTGCCAGACCGGGTCCATGTCGCGCAGTACGGTGGCATTGACCACGGCATTGTCGAAACTGAGCGAGACTTCGAGGATCGACAGGACGATCACGATCCACAAGATGCCGAGCGTGGCGGTTATCGAGCCGGTGCTGGCCCAGCCATACCAGGCGGCAAGGCCGAAGCAGACTGCGGTGAAGACGAGCGAAAAGGTGTAATATTTACGGAGCGTTTCCATCTATGCGGCTTTCGCTCAGCCCTTCTTGGGCTGGTAGGTCTGGTCTGCTGTGGGGAAGCTGCGCGCGCGCACTTCCTCGGCGTATTGCGCCACGGTCTTTTCGATGACCTCGGCGATATTTTCGTATTTCTTCACGAAGCGCGGCACGCGTTCGAACATGCCGAGCATGTCCTCGGTAACCAGCACCTGCCCGTCGCATTGTGCCGAAGCGCCGATACCGATGGTGGGGCAGGAAACCGCCTTCGTTGCCTCGATTGCAATGGGTTCGAGCACCCCTTCGAGCACGATGGCGAATGCGCCTGCTTCGTCCAATGCCTTGGCGTCGCCGACGATTTTTTCGGCCTCTGCATCATCACGACCCCGCGCCATGTAGCCCCCGAGCACATTGACCGCCTGCGGGGTCAGCCCGACATGTCCCATTACCGGAATGCCTCGCTGGTTGAGGAAAGCGACCGTCTCGGCCATTTGCTCGCCGCCTTCCAGCTTCACTGCCGCTGCGCCGCTTTCCTTGAGCAGGCGCGAGGCGCTTTCGAAGGCCTGTTCCTTCGACCCCTCGTAGGAACCGAAGGGCATATCGACCACGACCACCGAGTGATAGCTCCCGCGCACCACCGCAGCAGCATGGTTTGCCATCATGTCGAGCGTGACTGGGATAGTGGAGGGAAGGCCATAAATCACCTGCCCCAGCGAATCCCCGACCAGCAGGATATCGCAATGCGCGTCGAGCAACTGCGCCTGCCGCGCGGTATAGGCCGTCAGCATCACCAGCGGTTCCTTGGTCTCGCCGTCGGCTTTGTGAGCGCGGATTTTGGGCACAGTCAGCCGCTTCATCGGCTGGGGAGTCGGATTGGCTCTGCTGGTGCTCGTATCGAGCTGGAAGGTCGTTGACATTGCGCTGCCCTAGCAACTGCGGTGAAGAAGGCAAAGCAACGCTTGGACAGCCGCAGGTTTCCATGCTTTAAGCGCGCGCAATCGCGGTGGAACATCGCACGGACGGAGAGGGAATACACGACAATGGTCGCTGCCGGAAAAACAACGGGCGAGGGCTGGTCCTCGCGCTCAGCATTTATCCTTGCTGCGGTGGGCGCAGCGGTCGGTCTCGGAAATATCTGGCGTTTTCCGACGCTTGCGGGCGAAAGCGGAGGCGGGGCCTTCGTTATCTTCTACATTGCATGCGTTTTCCTGCTTGGCCTGCCGCTGGTTCTCTCCGAAATCTTCATCGGCCGCGTGGGCCAGACTGACGCGGTCGGCTCGATCCGCAAGGTGGCGCAGGATTCGAACGCCTCGCCCAGCTGGTCGATTTTCGGAGGCATCGGCGCAATTGCGGCATTCCTGATCGTTTCCTTCTACTCGGTCGTTGCGGGCTGGGTGCTTTACTACGCCGGTGTAATGGGCTGGGACTTGCTGCAGGCCATCCTTGCTGGCGACCCGTTCCGCGGTGCTCTGGCGGGCGAGGACCAGACGCAGATCCAGCAGCGGCTCGGCGACATGTTTGCATCTCCCGGTCTGCTTCTCGCGATGCATTTCGCCTTCATGGGCGGCACGCTTTACATCGTCGCGCGTGGTGTGAGCTCGGGTATCGAGAAGGCCGCGACCTATCTCATGCCCGCTTTCTTTGTGCTGTTGCTCGGCCTCGTAATCTTTGGCGCGATCGAAGGTGAGATCGGCGATGCAGTCGCATTCCTGTTCACGCCCGACTGGTCGAAGCTGACGCCGCAAGTGATGAACTCGGCACTTGGACAGGCGCTGTTCTCGCTCTCGCTGGGTGTGGCCGGCCTGATCACCTACGGATCTTACATCAAGGAGAAATCCAATCTCGGCGGGACGGCGGCGATGATTGCCGTGGCCGATACCAGCGTTGCCTTGCTCGCCGGCCTGATGATCTTCCCTATTGTCTTCGCAGTCGGCCTCGACCCGGCAGCGGGCCCGACGCTGGTATTCCAGACGCTGCCTTTCGCATTCCAGACCATGCCGGGCGGCGCGCTGTTCGGATTCCTGTTCTTCCTGCTGATCCTGGTGGCGGCAATCACCAGCTCGATTTCGCTGCTCGAAGTGCCGACCGCGTGGGGCATCGGCGAACGCGGTTGGAGCCGTCCGAAATCGGCGCTCGTCTTCGGCATCGGCGCCTTCCTTATCGGTATCCTTTGCCTGCTTGGATACAACGTGTTGTCGGACGTGCGCCCGCTAGGCTTCTGGTCGCTGTTCGAAAACACCGATATCCTCGACACGATAGATGGCTTCACCGGCAAGGTGATGTTGCCGCTGGGCGCGCTGATGACCTCGCTCTTCATCGGCTGGAAAGCAGACAAGACCTTGCTGCGGACAGTTACTGGCATCTCGCCGTTGGCTTTCGGAGTGTGGCGCTTCCTGATTGCCTGGCTGTGCCCGATTGCGGTTACCATCATCCTCGTGACCGGCCTGTTTCCGAGCATTCTCGGGGCCTGACGAATCCCGCTTTCCCGGTCGGAAAATCGCGACTAAATAGCGCTTTCCGGCTGGCGGAGCGGGCCTTTCCCGCGGCGGGCCTGGGGAGGCAATCCGCCTTATATGATTCTCGACAGAGTGAAGCCGCTCGACGCCATCCTGGCGGCGGCGCAAAGGAAGTCGCTGCACCGTTCGCTCGGCGCGCTGCAGCTCATGTTGTTCGGCATCGGCTGCATCATCGGCACGGGTATTTTCGTGCTGACCGCCGCAGGTGCACAGAAGGCAGGGCCCGGCCTGATGCTGGCCTTCGTCATTGCCGGGGCGGTCTGTATCGTCGCGGCGCTGTGCTATGCGGAGATCGCTTCGATGATACCCGTGGCGGGTTCGGCATATACCTACAGCTATGCGACCGTTGGCGAATTGCTTGCCTGGACCGTCGGCTGGGCGCTGATTCTCGAATATGCCATCGCTGCCTCGGCGGTTTCGGTCGGATGGTCGGGCTATTTCAGCGGTACGATCCTCAACGAGTTTCTAGCCATCCAGTTGCCGCAATGGCTTTCCGCCGGACCCCTTGCACTGGGCGGAGAGGCGGGCGGCCTAATCAATCTGGCTGCGCTGCTCATTGCCCTGCTCGTGACCTGGCTGCTGATGATCGGCACCAGTGAAAGCGCCAAGGTCAATGCCGTCCTCGTCGCGATCAAGGTCACCGCCTTGACGGCCTTCCTCGGCCTTACTCTGACCAGCGCCTATTTCGATCCGGACAAGTTCAATCCCTTCCTGCCGGCCGGTGTGTTCGGTGGTTTCGGAACGGGTGTGGGTGCGGTTGGAGCGGCGGCGACGATCTTCTTCGCCTATGTCGGGTTCGATGCGGTCTCCACGGCGGCGGAGGAGACCAAGAACCCGCAGCGTAACGTGCCGATCGGCCTCGTGGGATCGCTGGTGTTCTGCACGGTGTTTTACATCCTCGTCGCGGCAGGAGCCATCGGGACCATCGGTGGACAGCCGATCATGGGTCCGGGCGGCATTCCCTTCCCGGCGGGGTCGGAAGAACTCGCGCTGCAATGTGCGCTTCCCCAGCATGCCGATGCGCTTGTCTGTTCGAACGAAGCACTGGCGCATGTACTGCGCCAGATCGGCTTTTCGGGGATTGGCAACATGCTGGGCATTGCGGCCTTCCTCGCCTTGCCTTCGGTAATCCTCGTCCTGCTTTTTGCCCAGACGCGTATCTTTTTCGTGATGAGCCGAGACGGACTGCTTCCCGAAGGCCTGTCGAAGGTGCATCCTCGCTGGAAGACGCCGCATGTCGTTACCGCCATCACCGGCCTGATCGTTGCCATCGGTGCGGCATTCTTCCCCGTGGGGCAGCTGGCCGACATCGCGAATGCGGGCACGCTCTATGCCTTCCTGATGGTCGCGGTGGCGGTAATGGTCCTGCGGCGGACGTCGCCCGATCGTCAGCGCGATTTCCGCACGCCGATGCTCTGGCTGGTGGGGCCCGCGACCGTTGTCGGCTGCGCTTTCCTGTTTCTCAACCTGCCGAGCGAGGCGATGCTGGTCCTGCCGGTCTGGTCGGTAATCGGGTTGGTGATTTATTTTGCTTACAGCCGGCGCAACAGCCGCCTCGGTCGCGGGATCGTCGAAGTGGTCGACGATGTCGCAGGCGAGGAAACGATGGTGCCGATCCACCCGCCTCGCCAATAGACAGTAAAAAGGGCCGCCCGGTGAAGGGCGGCCCTTTGCGACTTTGTTATTGTTCTTGGGTCGGACTTAGATGTCGACCGATTCCACGTGGCGTTCTTCCGCCTCGTCGTGAACATTCATGCCGAGTGCCATCTTGGCCGTATTGAGGAGGCCAAGGTCGCCGCTCCAGATCTCGGCTTCGCCGAGGTCCATGCGCAGGAAGAGGATGTCGGGATCGTCCTTGCCCCCATCGTACCAAGCCTCGACGAAGTTGTTCCAGAACTGGTCGAAGCGCTCCTGGCTGGTCTCGACCGAGAGCGTGCCGTCGAATCGCGCGAACATGTCATGGTCCTTGCCGGCAAAGCTTGCCTTTACCTTGCCGAGCTGGGCGAAGGTCGAGTTCTTCTGGGTAAAGAACCAGATCGAGCTGTTGGCGTCCTTGTCGAGCTGGGCGGTCATCGGGACCGAAGTGTCCGACTGACCGTCGAGTTCGAGAAAGAGAAAGGGCGAGTCGTCGAGCGCGAGCCAGAATTTCTTCTTGAGCGCGTCGGGATTGCCGTCTGAGTATTTCATGGTGGGGCCCTTTTCGTGATTTGGTTTGTCTATTGAACCAATTGTGCACCGCTTGTGTTCCGTCTCACGCGTCGGAGCGGGGCTGTGAAAGGATGAATTGCGAATCCCGCCAGAATGGAACATAATAGGAACACACGAGTCGTTCTCCTATGTCCCAGCCTGACCTTGCCTCCCTGCCGACCACGGCCTTCGAAGACGTTGCCACGCTGGCGGCGCGGCGCAGTGCGCGTTGGCGTCCCGGTCTCGCGTCCCAACAGGGCAAGGCGCTGCACAGCGAAATCTTCGCCTCCTCGCGCGAAGCGGCAGGGGCAGGCGCCACGCTCGCCCTGGCGCTCGACGACTGGCGCAACGTGCCCCGGGGCGAGGGGGAGGAAGCGGATGACCGCCGCGCCGTTTTGTGGGTGCAGACGCGCGATGCGGCAAGGCTGGGCGGGCGGCCCTATCGCGCTGGCCTGCCGAAAGATCTGCAGGCGCGGGTCATACATGTGCTGGCTCAAAAGGCGGAGGATGCGCTCTTCGCGATGGAAGAAGGCTTGCGCTGCCGCGACCTTGCCTTCGTTATCGGAGAGGTCGCGGGCAATCCCAAGGCGCTCGATTTCACCGCCTCGCGAAGGCTGACGCTGACCGCGCAGAAGCACGGCGTGCCGCTGTTCCTTCTGCGCGTGGATGCGGGCCGCGACCTGTCCTCGGCCCGGATGCGATGGGAAATCACCTCGGCCCCGTCCAACGCGCCCGAATGGAACGCGCAGGCTCCCGGCGATCCGGCATGGAAGGCGGAACTCTTCCGCGCCCGCAGCCATGCACCGGGGGAGTGGATACTCGGCGAAACCGCGCAAGGACTGGTCGCAAACAAGACGCGCGAGGATACCGATCGCGCGGTGGTGAACTGGACAGCGGGGCTGCAGCATCGCCGCACGCCCCGCCGCGCATGAATGCTCCTGCGGCGGGCCTGCCATCTCCCCGGACCCGCCGTATCCTTTCCATCTGGCTACCAGCCATGGCGATGGACCGCTGGCGGCAGGGCGCATCCGAGCGGCGCGAACTCGACGACAAGCCGCTCGTCCTGATCGCCGATACCGCGCACGGCCCGCGCATCGAGGCGGCCAATCGCGCCGGTGCCGCCGCCGGGGCGAGGGCGGGGATGATGCTCGCCGATGCGCGGACGCTGTGTCCGGAAATCATCACCGCCCCCTCGGACCCGGCAGGCGACCTCGCCTTCCTTGAAAAGCTCGCCGTCTGGGCGATGCGCTGGGGGCCATGGTCGGCGATGGACGCGCCCGACGGACTGCTGGTGGACGTGACCGCCGTCCCGCATCTCTTCGGCGGCGAGGAGGGGCTGCTGGCCGATGTCGCCTCGGCCTTCGCCAGGCGCGAACTTGCCATGCGCTGCGCCATTGCGCCGACGGCGGGCGCGGCCTGGGCATTGTCGCATTACGCGGCGCCGGGCACGATCCTGCGCGGCGAGGAGGATGCCGAGACGCGGCTCGGGGAACTTCCCGTGGCGGCACTCCGGCTCGACCAGGACGTGATCACCGTGCTGCGCCGCCTCGGCCTCAAGAAGCTGGGCGAACTCACCACCATTGGCCGCGATGCGATCCAGCGGCGCTTCCGCAACCGCAAGTCGCCTGCCGCCAACCCGCTCATCCGATTGGACCAGATACTCGGCCGCGTGCCCGAGCCGCTGCTGCCGGTGGCCCCGCAGCAGATGCCGCTCGTCCAGCGCCGCCTGATGGAGCCCATCCGCCACCGCCAGTTGCTCGATCAGGTGGTCGCCGACCTTGCAGAGGACATGGCGCGCGAGCTGGAAGGCAGGGGCGAGGGCGCGCGCAGGCTCGAGCTTGGCCTGTGGCGCGTCGATGGCGAGGTGACGGTGCGCCGCCTCGAACTCGCCGCTGCCACCCGCGAGGCGGCCCATATCGTGCGGCTGTTCGCGGCCAAGCTCGACGATATCGATGCAGGGTTCGGGATCGAGATGCTCCGCCTGCGCGCCAGCTGGGCCGAACCGCTCGCGCTCGACCAGGCCGATATCGAGGCGGCGGCAGAGAACCACGGCATCGCGCTGTCCGCGCTGGTCGATCGGCTGACCGTGCGCCTTGGTCCAGAGGCGGTCAGCCGCCCGGTCCCTTTCGCCAGCCACATCCCCGAACGCGCCCAGCGCTGGCACAAGCCGCTCGAGCCCGAACCAGCGAGCCAGGGCCAGCTCGCCTTCCACAAGCGGCCGCTGAAGCTGCTCGATCGCGCGGAGAGAATCGCCGTGCTCTATGCCACGCCCGACGGCTATCCGCAGCGGTTCCGCTGGCGCGGCGAGGTGCACGAGGTGGCGCGCGTCGAGGGCCCCGAACGCATCGCGCCCGAATGGTGGCGCGAGCGCGGGGCGACGCGTCTACGCGACTATTACCGGATCGAGGACCAGCGCGGGCGGCGCTACTGGGTCTACCGGCTCGGCATCGTGGGAGACGGACGCGGCGGGGCGCCCGACTGGTATCTGCAGGGATTATGCGCCTGAATCGGCGGCCGGCGCGTTCGCCTCGGGATCGATCTCGCGCATTTCTTCCTCGGTCAGCGGCTTTTCGTCCACGCCTTCAATCTCGGAAATCTGCGGGGTAAGCGCGCTGGACTTGCAGACCTTGTAATAGGCCTCGCCGCGCCGCTCGCGCACGCTTTCGACCGTCGTCGCTGCAACGCGCGACTGCTCGAGCGCGCCGGGCGAGTTGTTGAACGGGGGAACCAGCACGACCGGCGAAACACAACGCTCACGTGCATTGATCATCTCTGCCTGGACGGCCTCTTTATATTCGGCGTGATCCTGCGCCAGTACGGCAGCAGGCAGGGTAACAAGCGCCAGTCCGGCAGCAGCTGCAGTCTTCATGAGATGGACCTCCGCTATCGCCCTTGGCGCGCGGCAGGTGTCACAAAGCTGAACGCTCAGCTGTCGCGCGAGACGAGCGAGGCGCGGCGACCGCGTGAAGCGACCGGGATATTGCCGAAATTGGCCACCGGGCCGGCCTGGGTTTGCACGATCTCGCAGGTCTGCTCGACGACTGCGAAAGGGATGGGACGTTCGAACACGATGCCGCAACTGTTCTCGTTTACCCAAACGATCTTGCCGAAGAATTCGTAATCCCCCCAGGCGAGAAGGCCGGAAACGCCCTCTTGTGGCGGATTGCCGGTTTCGAACCGCGCGCCAGCTTCCGAAAGGTCGGACAAACGCCCTTCGCGATCGCCGCCCAGCATTTTCAGTTTGGCAGGGCAATCCACAGTATAGCGCTGGACGGTTCGGCGCTCGTCCTGATTCATAGTCGGCAATTTCTGGAATAGCGCCACGCAAGCATCCTCTGTCTGTCTGCCTGCTGTGCCATCAGGTGGTTAACCTGCCGCTGCAACTCAGGGTTTACGGTGCATTAGGAAAGGACTCCGGGACGGCCGGTCACCGACCCGAAGCCATTTGTCAGTTTATTCAGTTGCCCGGAGCCACGAGCAGGCGCGACCCGAGGGGCTGGAGCGAACGGGCCGAGGGGCCGAGTTTCTCGGTCATCAGCGCGATCTGCTCGGCACTGGCTGTCATCGGTGTATCGGCGACGTGCCAGTTCACGCCCTCGCTGCAAGGCGGGGTGGTGAGCGATCCCATGTAACGGAACACGTCGAGATCTTCGGGGACCATGTCGTCGATATCGAACTGGACGGCAGTACCCTTGCCGGCAGTCACACCACGCGCGATTTCGGTCAGGGCGGGGTTGGCAGTGCCTTCCTCGAACATCACGCCGAGAACGCCGAGTTCACCGGCATCGGTCGCATGGACGAAGTGGGCAACGAGCGGATAGCGCTTGCCCGAGATGGCATGCTCGGATGGCGTATGGAAATGGACCTGGATCAGGTTGAATTCCTTGCCGCCGGAATTCATTCCGAAGCCCTCGGCGAAATCGACCTGAACTTTCTCGGTGCCGAGCGCGATCGTGCCGCTGTTGACGCCGAAATTGGTGGTCAGTTCGACATCGCCGCGCGCATTGGGGGTGCCGAGGTCGATGGGCGACTGGTTCAGGCCCGCATCGCACAGTGCATAGGCCGCATTCACGGTCGACCAGCGTTCAGGCGAGGTGCCGTCACCGAAATTCCAGTCCTTCTCGTGATGGTCTGCTGCGGCAGGTGCTGCGAGCAGTGCGAGAGGGGCGAGGTAAGCGAAAGACTTCATGTTCAACTCCAACCGTCAGCATGGCGGCTGTGCACCAACAATCGGCACGACCCACGCATGCTGCGTGATCCTTGCCCGCGGTGTCGTTTGGAAATGACGGGCCGCGGACGACGATACGTCCGACATCACGAATGCGCTTGAGCATCCGCCAGAGGGGCCCGGTCCGTGGCCTAATTACGCTGCAGGAGAACGAGGGTTCCCTACGCGCCTTTACCTTTTGATATTGGCGAATCCTGCGTGGGAACGTATAGAGAACAAATGGCGCAGCAGACTATCCTCCAGAAGCTCGAGATTCTCGCCGATGCGGCGAAATACGATGCTTCCTGCGCGTCGTCCGGAACGGCGAAGAAGAACAGCCTTGGGGGCAAGGGTATCGGCTCGACCGAGGGGATGGGCATCTGCCACGCCTATGCGCCCGATGGCCGCTGCATCTCGCTGCTGAAAATCCTGCTGACCAACCACTGCGTGTTCGACTGCCATTACTGCGTCAACCGCAAGAGTTCGAACGTGGCCCGCGCGCGGTTTACCCCGCAAGAGGTGGTCGACCTCACGCTCGCCTTCTACCGGCGCAATTATATCGAGGGGCTGTTCCTCTCCTCTGGCATCGTGAAGAACTCGAACCACACGATGGAGCAGATCGTCGAGGTCGCGCGCATCCTGCGCGAGGAGCATGATTTTCGCGGCTATATCCACCTGAAGACCATCCCCGAGGCCGATCCGGAAATCGTCCACCAGGCGGGGCTCTACGCCGACCGTGTCTCGATCAATGTCGAACTGCCGACCGATAGCGGCCTCACCCGCCTCGCGCCCGACAAGGATGCGCGGCAAATCGAAGGCGCGATGGGCAAGGTGAAGTCCGACCTTGTAGAGGCGAAGGATGCGAGGAAGCGGTTCAAGCATGCCCCGCGTTTCGCTCCTGCCGGCCAGTCGACCCAAATGATCGTCGGTGCCGATGCTGCCACCGATGCCGATATCGTGGGCAAGGCGAGCCGGCTCTACGACAATTTCCGCCTCCGCCGCGTCTACTACAGCGCCTTTTCTCCCATCCCGGATGCCAGCGCCGTGCTGCCATTGAAGCGCCCGCCCTTGATCCGCGAACACCGGCTCTACCAGTCGGACTGGCTGATGCGTTTCTATGGTTACAAGCCTGCAGACGTGATGCAGGCGACCGAGGCGGACGGGAATTTGCCGCTCGATATCGACCCGAAGCTGGCCTGGGCATTGAAGTTTCGCGAAGCTTTCCCCGTCGATGTGAACCGCGCGAGCAAGGAGCAATTGTTGCGTGTGCCGGGGCTGGGCGTAAAGGCGGTAGGCAAGATCCTGGCGAGCCGTCGCCACCGCAATCTGCGGCTCGACGATGTGGCGCTGCTCACCCAGTCGATTACCAAGGTGCGGCCCTTCATCTGCACTGTCGACTGGCGACCCATTACGCTGACCGACCGCGCCGATTTGCGCAGCCTGCTCGCGCCGAAGTCCGAGCAGTTGGAGCTGTTTGCGGCATGACTGCGCTCCAGCACGTCAAGCTCGGCACCTATTACGTGGTGCACTTGCCGGAAGCCGACGACTTCGACTTCTGGCGCGAGCGGGCGCGCGCGCTCGCCCAGTGCGATGTCCCTCCCGACCGGATTGCCTGGGTCGAACCTGGCGGGAGCGGGGACCTCTTTGCGCATGGCGAGCGGCGCATGCCGGTTCCGCCGATGGATGCGAAGCCAGTGCGCGCCAACCGGCGCTTCGTGAGTCTGGCGAAGAACGCCATCCTCCATTCCGATCCCGAGCGCTTTGCGCTGCTCTACCGCCTTCTCTGGCGGCTCCAGTCCAATCCGCGGATGATGGAAGACAAGGCCGACCTCGATGTTCGCCGGGTGGAGGAACTGGACAAGAACGTCCGGCGCGACAGCCACAAGATGCACGCTTTCGTCCGCTTCCGGCTGGTGGAAAGCGAGGATGAGGAGGTGGGCGAGCACTATGTCGCCTGGTTTGAGCCCGAGCATCACATCCTGCGCGCCAATGCCGGGTTCTTCATGCGGCGCTTTGCGAACATGCGCTGGTCGATCCTGACCCCGCGCGGGAGCCTGCACTGGGACACGAAGACCATGTCCGAAGGCCCGCCCGCGCAGCGCAGCGATGCGCCCGGCGGCGATCCGATGGAGGACCTCTGGCGCAAGTATTACGCCTCGATCTTCAATCCCGCGCGATTGAAGATCGGCGCGATGCTGAAGGAGATGCCGAAGAAATACTGGAAGAATATGCCCGAGGCCGCGCTCATTCCCGATTTGATCGCAGGCGCGCAGGGGCGCGAGGCGAAGATGGTCGAAAAAGGCGCGCTGGAATTCGAAGAGCGGCCCGATACGCTCAGCGCGATCGACAAGGCGATCCACGCCTGCCGCAAATGCCCCATCGGCCAGCTCGATAACCATGCTGTGATGGGCGAGGGGCCGCAGGATGCCGCGCTGATGATCGTCGGCGAACAGCCCGGCGACCAGGAGGATCAGGTCGGTCGCCCCTTCGTGGGGCCTGCCGGGCAGTTGCTCGACGCGCATCTGGAGAAGGTCGGCATCGATCGGCGCGCGGCCTATGTCACCAATGCGGTGAAGCATTTCAAATATGTCCAGCGCGGGAAACGCCGCCTGCACCAGAACCCGGGCGCGAAGGAAATCGACACCTGCCGCTGGTGGATCGAGAGCGAACGCGCCATCGTGAAGCCCAAGCTGGTGCTAGCCATGGGCGCGAGCGCGGCGCGCGGCATGCTCGGCAAGACGGTGAGCATTTCGAATGTTCGCGGTGCGCCCATTCCGCTGGAAGACGGCAGCGAACTCTGGGTCACGGCGCACCCCTCCTACCTCCTGCGCCTCGATGGCCCCGCGCGCGAAGAACAGGCGCGGCTGTTCGATGCCGATTTGGCTGCGGTGAGGGAACGGCTGGAGGAACTCTCGTGACATGCCCGAGAACGACCTCCAGATACCCAAGCGCACCATCGAGCTCGATCCCGATGGTATAGACGCGCCACCCCGCGCCCCTTTTGTCGAACTCGGCCTCGCCTCCTGCTTCAGCTTCCTGCGCGGGGCGAGCGACGCGGTGGACCTCGTGCTGCAGGCCCGCGCACTCGGCTACGATGCGATCGGTATCGCCGATGCCAACACCATGGCCGGCGTGGTGCGCGTGCATACCGAGGCGACGACGCTCAAGCTGAAGCCCTGCATCGGCTGCCGGATCGAGACGGTCGAAGGGCTGGCCTTCCTCGCCTATCCCAAAAACCGCAAGGCCTATGGGCGGTTGTGCCGCCTGATTTCGGCAGGCCGGATGCGCACACTTTCGGGTGAGTGGCAGGAGAAGGGCGAGTGCGACATCAGCCTCGCCATGCTGGCGGCGCATAGCGCGGGCGTGCAGCTGATCCTGGTCCCGCCGCGCGACCTGGACGAGCGCTTTACCATCGAGGTCGAGAGCAATGTCGTCCCGTTTCGCGGCACGGATGGCGAAGGTGTGGAGCAAGCCGGGCGCGTGCAGTTCACCGGGGCCTTTGCCGAAATCCTTCCGCACCTCGCGGCGCAACTCCCCACGCTCCGCCATATCGCCGCCGCCTTCCTCTACACCGACAGCGATGTCGCGCGGATCGAGCGGCTCGACACGCTGGCAAAGGCGAACGGCCTCTCCATCCTCGCCACCAACGACGTGCATTACGCCACTCCCGACAAACGCCCGCTGCAGGACGTGATGACCGCGATCCGTCACAAGACCTCCGTGGCGCGTGCTGGCCACCTGCTCCACGGCAATGCCGAACGTTATCTCAAGCCGCCCGAAACCATGTGCCGCCTGTTCGAGCGTTGGCCGCATGCCATTTCCGCTGCGCGCGAGGTGGCCGATGCCTGCAAGTTCAGCCTCGACGAGCTGAAATACGAATACCCGGAAGAACTCTATCCCGGCGGCGCCGAACCGCAGGAGTATCTCGAAAGCGAGACCTGGAAGGGGGCGGACTGGCGCTACCCCGCAGGTACTCCAGACAGTGTCGCCGAAACCCTACACAAGGAACTGGCGCTGATCGGCAAGATGGACCTTGCGCGCTATTTCCTGACTATCAAGGACATCGTCGATTTCGCGCGCAACAAGGTCGATCCGCCGATCCTGTGCCAGGGGCGCGGCAGCGCGGCCAATTCAGCCGTCTGCTATTGCCTCGGCATCACCAATGTCGACCCGGCGCAGCACCAGCTGCTGTTCGACCGTTTCATCTCCGAAGACCGCAAGGAGCCGCCCGATATCGACGTCGATTTCGAGCACGAGCGGCGCGAGGAGGTGATCCAGTATCTCTACCGCAAATACGGCCGCCACCGCGCGGGGCTATGCGCCACGGTGATCCACTACCGCCCCCGTATGGCGATCCGCGAGGTGGGCAAGGCGATGGGGCTGACCGAGGACGTCACGGCAGCGCTTGCGAAAACAGTGTGGGGCGGGTGGGGCCGCGAGATCAGCGAGCGCCACGCCGCCGAAACGGGTATGGACGTCACCGATCCGCACCTGAGGCGTATTCTCAAGCTGACCGAGCAAATGATTGGTATGCCGCGCCATTTGTCGCAGCATGTGGGTGGCTTCATCCTCACCGAAGGCGCGCTCACCGAGACGGTGCCGGTGGGCAATGGCGCCATGCCCGATCGCAGTTTCATCGAGTGGGACAAGGACGATATCGAGGCATTGGGCATCCTCAAGGTCGATGTGCTGGCGCTTGGCATGTTGACCTGCATCCGCAAATGTCTCGACCTGCTGGACGAGCATCACGGTCGCACGCTCACGCTCGCCAGCGTCCCGCGCGAGGATCCGGAAACCTATGCCATGCTGCGCAGCGGGGATTCGCTGGGCGTGTTCCAGGTCGAAAGCCGCGCGCAGATGAACATGCTACCCCGCCTGCGCCCGCGCCAGTTCTACGACCTCGTCATCCAGGTCGCCATCGTGCGCCCCGGCCCGATCCAGGGCGACATGGTGCATCCCTATCTCAAGCGCCGCCGCGGGGCGGAACCGGTGGTCATCCCCGCACCAAGCCCGCAGCATGGCCCGCCTGATGAACTTTCCAGCATTCTCGAGCGCACGCTGGGCGTGCCGATCTTCCAGGAGCAGGCGATGAAGATCGCGCTCGATGCGGCCAAGTTCAGTTCCAAGGAGGCGAACCGGCTGCGCAAGGCGATGGCCACCTTCCGCAGCCGCGGCATGGTCGATGAACTGCAGGACATGATGGTCGAGCGCATGGTTCACCGCGGCTACGACCGCGATTTCAGCCAGCGCTGCTTCAACCAGATCCGCGGCTTCGGCGAATACGGCTTTCCCGAGAGCCACGCGGCCAGCTTCGCCCACCTCGTCTATGTGTCGAGCTGGCTCAAATGCCATTTTCCCGCCGCCTTCGGCTGCGCGCTGCTCAATTCGCAGCCGATGGGCTTTTACGCGCCCGCCCAGATCGTGCGCGATGCGGCCGAGCACGGGGTGCGCGTGCTGCCCGCCGATGTGAACCTGTCAGGGTGGGACTGCACGCTGGAGGAAACGGGCGAGGGTGGGGCAATCGAAGGCGACAGCGGCCGTCTCGACAAGCACATCGCCCTGCGCCTCGGCCTGCGCCAGATCGATGGGCTGCCCGAGGCAGTCGCCGCGCAATTGCTGGCCGAGCGCGAGGCAAACGGACCCTATGAGGACGTGCGCGCGCTGCGGGACCGGGCGCGGATCGGGCCGGCGCATGCCGAACGGCTCGCCAGCGCCGATGCTTTCGGGTCGATGGGTCTCACACGAAGGCAGGCCTTGTGGGATGCGCGCAGCCTTGTCGGCGGCCCCGACCTGCCGCTGTTCGCCGCCGCTGCCGCGCGCGACGAGGGGGCGGAAAAGCACGTTACACACCTGCCGCAGATGCCGCTCTCGGAGGAAGTTGTCGCCGATTACCAGACCACACGCCTCAGCCTGAAGGCACATCCCATGGCCTTCCTGCGCGCCAGCCTTGCCGAGCGCGGTTTCGTGCGCGCCTGCGACCTGCGCGAGCGGAAGTTTCGCAGCATGGTCCATGTCGCGGGCGTGGTGCTGATCCGCCAGCGCCCCGGCAGCGCCAAAGGCGTGTGCTTCATCACGCTGGAGGACGAGACCGGCGTCATAAACCTCGTCGTCTGGCCCGACCTCAAGGAAAAGCAGCGCCGCGTCGTCATGGGTTCGCGGCTGATGGAGGTGCGTGGGCGTGTCGAATATGACGACGAGGTGATCCATGTGATCGCGCAGCACATGACCGATGCGACGGCGCAGTTGCACAAGCTCTCCGACGAAATGCTCAACGCCCCGCTCGCGCGCGCGGATCATGTCAGCAGCCCCCTGCCTGACAAGTTCAATCCGCGCGACAATCTGCGCGAGGGCAAGGACGATCCCTACCAGCCCGTCGAGCCATGGCAGGAACCGCCGCCGAACAATCGCGAATGCGGATGGCACCAGGGGCATCCGCGCGACGTGCGTATCATCCCGAAATCGCGCGACTTCCACTGACACAGGCGTTAGAGGCCGCGAGCATGTTCGACCCCGAAAGACTGCTGGCCTTCGCGCTCGTGACCGCCACCACCAGCATCGTGCCGGGGCCATCGATGATGTTCGTGATGGGGCAGGCGATCTGGCGCGGGGCTCGCTCGGGCTGGGCGGCGCTGCTGGGCATGCAGATCGGCTACATCGTCTGGTGGGTTGCCGCAGCGCTGGGGCTAGGGACGCTCGCCAAAGCCTATCCACTGGCGTTCCGGCTGCTGGCGATAGCGGGGGTGCTCTACCTCGCCTGGCTGGGCGTGAAGGCGATCCGTCACTCCTTCCATGCCGGAGAGGATGAGAATGCCGCCCCCGCACGGAAGCCGTCGAGCAATGCCTTCCGCGACGGAATCGCGGTCGCCATCGGCAATCCCAAGTCGCTGGTCTACATGGTCGCGATCATCCCGCCCTTCGTAGATCCCGGCAGACCAGTCGGATGGCAGATTGTGGTTCTGGCCGTCATTGCACTCGTCGCGGACCTGCTGATTGGGTGGCTCTATATCGCCACCGGCAAGCGCCTCGCCAAGGCCATGGAACGCGCGGCCACGCGGCGCTGGATCGATCGGGGCATCGGGATCGTTTTCATCCTGATCGCCCTCCTCATCGCGGTCGACCTCTACGGGACGCAGCTTTGAAACTCACCCTGTCGCGCCACATCGGGAAGTTCATCTTCGACCGGCGAATTGTGATCCTGCTCATCATAGCGGGATTGCTGGTGGGCGGGCGCAGCTGGCTGGCCGAGCACCCTCAGCATGACCCTTGGGCTGCGCTGGACCTGAACGATCCCAAGGGCTGGGCGACGCAAAGAAAGCTCCTTGCGCTGCGAGACGATGTCCCGGCATGTCGCGCCGTTCTGACCCGCAGCAACGTAGCTTTCGCCGTGCTCGATCCGGTAGGCGAGGGCGAGTGCAGGCGCGATGACAGGACGCAGCTGGGTGCCTATCCGCTAAGCCCCGATACGCCTGCGACCACCTGTCCGGTTGCGATAGCGATGGAGCTGTGGAAGCGCGATACGCTCAATCCGCTCGCGCAGGAGATATTCGGCAGCAAGATCACCCGCATCGAGCATCTCGGCGCCTATTCGTGCCGGCGCATGTACGGCAGCGAAGACGGCCCGTGGAGCGAACATGCGACTGCCAATGCGCTCGATATCACGGGTTTCATGATGGCCGATGGTACGCGCATCAGCGTGCTGAATGACTGGAAAGGCGAGGGACCAAGAGCCCGCTTCCTCCACCAGGCGCGTGATGGCGCCTGTGGGGCTTTCTCGACCGTGCTCTCACCGGATTACAACGCAGCCCATGCGGACCATTTGCATTTCGACATGGATGGCCGCTGGATCAGCGTCTGCCGCTGATCAGGCCGCTTCGAGCGAATAGCCTGCGCTGCGGACCGTACGCACGGGATCTTTCGCGCCTTCGATTTCCAGCGCCTTGCGGAGGCGCCGGATGTGGACGTCGACCGTTCGCAATTCGATATCGCTCTCGGTGCCCCAGACACCGTCGAGGAGCTGGTTGCGGCTGAATACGCGGCCCGGGCTCTCCATGAAGAACTTCAGCAGGCGGTATTCGGTCGGGCCGAGCTTCAAGGTCCGGCCACGGCGGGTGACCTTATGTGCCACCGGATCGAGGGTGAGGTCGCCGACCTCGATCGATTCACCGGCGAGGACGGGCCGGATGCGGCGCATGACGGCAGCGACGCGGGCCAGAAGCTCGCGCGGGGAAAATGGTTTGGTCAGGTAATCGTCGGCGCCGGTCTCGAGGCCGCGGATGCGGTCATCCTCGGCTTCACGCGCGGTGAGCATGATGATCGGCACATGCGCAGTCGACTTGTCGCGGCGCAGGCGGCGGCAGACCTCGATGCCGCTCGTGCCTTCGATCATCCAGTCGAGGATGACGAGATCGGGCGTATCTTCCGACGCAAGCAGCAGCGCATCGTCGCCGTCCGGCGTGGTGCGGACGTCGTAGCCTTCGTTCGAAAAACGGTATTCGAGGAGTTCGGAGAGGGCGGGATCGTCCTCAACGAGTAGCAACTTGCCAGCCTGCACCTTGGCCCCTTCCTGCAGTTTCTTCGGCACAGCAGTATGACCCCCAAGCTACAGAATTGTGTCAACCGTCCTCATCGGGAGGATAAGTGCCGGTTGCGGCGAAATGGACCATTTCGGCCACATTGGTCGCATGGTCGCCGATGCGCTCCAAATTACGGGCTACGAACAGCAACTGAGCGGCACTCGAAATGGTCGAAGGGTTTTCGACCATGTGGCTGACAAGGTTGCGGAAGATTGAATTGTAGAAGGCATCGACCTTTTCGTCGGCCGCAATGACTTCGCGGGCCAGTTCGGGATCACGCGCGGCATAGGCCGTCAGCACGTCATGGACCATTTCGCTGGCGACTTCAGCCATGGCAGGAAGCAGGGTAAGCGGCTCGAACTGCTTGCGGTTGTCGCCGATTTCGCGGCTCGCCTTGGCGATGTTCTTCGAATAGTCGCCGATGCGTTCGACCACGCCAGCAATCTTCAGTGCGGCAATCACTTCGCGAAGATCGTCCGCCATCGGGGCGCGCAGTGCGATGATGCGCACGGCAAGCTTGTCGATTTCGCTCTCGAGCGCGTCGATCTTCTTGTCGCCCTTGACGACTTTCTTGGCCAGATCGTCGTCGCCCTTGACCAGTGCGTCGAGCGCTTCCTGGATCGCGACTTCGGCAAGGCCGCCCATCTCCGCGATCAGGCCGCGGAGGCGGGTGATGTCTTCGTCGAAGGCTTTTACGGTATGTTCGTTCATGTTCTCAAAGCCTTATCCGTACCGGCCGGTGATGTAATCCTGCGTCCGCTGTTCGATCGGATTGGTGAATATGTCAGAAGTACGACCATATTCCACCATCTTTCCGAGGTGGAAGAAAGCCGTGCGCTGGCTTACGCGGGCAGCCTGCTGCATCGAGTGGGTGACGATGACGATCGCATAGCGGCCGTTCAATTCGTCGATCAGTTCCTCGATCTTCGCGGTCGCGATCGGGTCGAGCGCCGAGCAGGGTTCATCCATGAGGATGACTTCGGGGTCGACAGCAATGGCGCGTGCGATGCACAGGCGCTGCTGCTGGCCACCTGAAAGTGCGGTACCGCTGTCCTGCAGACGGTCCTTCACCTCTTCCCACAGGCCGGCGCGGCGGAGCGACTTTTCGACAACCGCGTCAAGCTCGTCCTTGCCTTCGGCGAGGCCGTGGATCTTGGGCCCGTAGGCGATATTCTCGTAGATCGATTTCGGAAACGGGTTGGGTTTCTGGAACACCATGCCGACGCGGGCGCGCAGCTGCACCACATCGAGCTTGGGCGAATAGATGTTCTCGCCGTCGAGCGTGATCTCGCCCTCGACGCGGGCTGAGGGGATAGTGTCGTTCATGCGGTTCAGGGAACGCAGGAAGGTCGACTTGCCGCAGCCCGACGGGCCGATGAAGGCAGTGACGTATTTCGTCGGGATGTCGATCGACACATCGTCGATCGCCTTCTTGTCGCCGTAGAACACGCTGACATCGCGCGCGCTCATCTTGGCGTCGGTGTCGCTGAGGTTGGGATGGACTACGGTCACCACTTTTTCTCGAACTTGTTGCGCAGGTAGATGGCGAGGCCGTTCATCACGAGGAGGAACAGCAATAGGACAATGATAGCAGCGCTGGTGCGCTCCACGAAACCGCGGTCGATCTCGTCAGACCAGAGAAAGATTTGCATCGGCAGCACCGTGGCCGGTGCCGTGAAGCTGTCGGGCGGCGAAGCGACGAACGCGCGCATGCCGATCATCAGCAGCGGAGCGGTTTCGCCCAGCGCGCGGGCCATGCCGATGATCGTGCCCGTAAGGATGCCGGGCAGGGCGAGCGGCAGGACGTGGTGGAAGACCACCTGGACTGGGCTCGCTCCGATCGCCAGCGCCCCGTCGCGAATGCTCGGCGGAACGGCTTTTATCGCGTTGCGACCGGCTATGACGATCACGGGCATGGTCATCAGCGCCAAGGTCATACCGCCGATGAGCGGGGCAGAGCGATAGCTGGGGAAAATCGTCAGGAAGACGGCGAGGCCTAGCAGGCCGAAAATGATGGAAGGAACCGCCGCAAGGTTGTTGATCGAGAGCTCGATCAGGTCGGTCCATTTGTTCTTGGGCGCATATTCCTCGAGGTAAAGCGCCGCGAGGACACCGATCGGGAACGCCAGCACCAACGTCACGATCATCGTTAGGATCGATCCCTTGAGCGCGCCCCAGATCCCGACCTGCTGCGGATTGGTCGCATCGGCGCGGGTGAAGAAACCGCTGTCGAAATTCTTGTCGAGTTGACCTGCCTCAGCCATCTGCGCAGCGAGCGCCTGGATGTCTTGCGAGCCCTCACCATTATACCCTTGGGCAAGGTCGGCGCTGACCGGGAGCCAGAAAGTCGCCTGGCGATCGACAAGGCCCGGATCGGCGGAAATCGCAGCGGCTACATCGCGCCAAGCCTGCGATCCGATTTCGTCGGCAGCCGCTTCACCGAGCGCTTGCTGGGCAAAGAAATCCACGACCTCAGGCAGGCCTTGCGATTCAAGCGAGCGAACCGCCTCCGAAGTGCCCATGACCGCTGGATCGGCGGAAATACCGGCCTGCGTGAAGTCGATCGGAATCTCCGCTTCGACACGCTGGAAACCGGCAATGCCATTAAGCGTCATCGATCCGAGCAGGTAGATCAGCACTGCGATCGAAAAAACGATCGCGCCAAGGCCCAATGCCCTGAAGCGCCTTTCGGCGGCATAACGCTTCTTCAGCCGCGCTTCGAAAGCGGGCGTGCGCGTGGGGGCGATTTGCTCATTCATAAGCTTCGCGGAACCTCTTCACGACGCGCAGGGCGATGAAATTGAGTGCCAGAGTGACCATGAACAGCACGAAGCCGAGCGCAAATGCGCTTAGCGTGGCCGGATGGTCGAAGCTGCCTTCGCCGGTCAGCATGGCGACGATTTGCACGGTGACCGTGGTCATGGATTCGAGCGGGTTTGCGCTTAGATTGGCGGCAGTCGAAGCGGCCATCACCACGATCATAGTTTCGCCGATTGCTCGGCTGATGGCCAGCATGATCCCAGCGACGATACCTGGAAGCGCGGCCGGGATCAGAACGCGGCGGATCGTCTCGTTAGTGGTCGCGCCCATCGCAAGGCTGCCGTCGCGCATGGCCTGCGGCACGGCTGCGATCGAGTCGTCTGCCATGGAGGAAACGAACGGAATGATCATCACGCCCATGATCAGGCCCGCCGCGAGCGCGCTTTCGCTTGAAGCGGAGGAAAAGCCGAGCGAGATAGCGAAATCCCGGATGGCAGGCGCGATGGTGAGCGCTGCGAAATATCCGTAGACCACCGTCGGAACGCCAGCGAGGATCTCGAGAGCGGGCTTCACCCATGCTCGCAGACGCGGATTGGCGTACTGCGTGAGGTAGATCGCGCTCATCAGACCGAGCGGGATGGCGACGATCATGGCGATGATCGCTCCGATAAACAGCGTGCCCCAGAACAGCGGTATCGCGCCATAACGGCTCGCATCCGGATTCTCCGGATTGGCCATAGGATCCGGTCCCCAATGGGTGCCGAAGAGGAAGTCGATCGGCGAGACCATGCCAAAGAATCGCACCGTTTCGAAGACAAGGCTCACGAAGATGCCGAGCGTCGTCAGGATGGCCACCAGCGAAGCCGCCAGCAAGATTGCCATGACGATCTTTTCCACCCGGTTGCGAGCGGCGAAATCGGGTTTGAGGCGGAGGAACGCGTAGATGCCGCCAAGGAAAGCGATCAGCAGCGTGACGATAATGCCGATCCAGTTGTAACGGCTCAGCGCCTGCCGGTAGGGCTCGACAAACTCGGCGGCGAGCGGATTGAATACGCCCTGTGCCGCACCGGTCGCGACTGCGCGCGCTTCGTTGAGGATCGTCTGGCGCTGGAAACCGAACGCGGGCAACTGGTCGGCGGCCGGGCTTGCCAGCACCGCCTGGGTAACGAGACCCGGCGCGATCGCGCTCCATACCGCCACGAAAATCAGGACGGGCAGCACGATCCACAGCGCCACGTACCATGCGTGGTAGCTGGGAAGGCTCGCGAGCCGCCCGTCGGGGCTCGCGCGCCGGAATGTCCATGCACGCGCACGAGCCGCCAACCATCCGGCGAGCCCGAGCCCGAGGGCCAGGAGGAGCAAGATGGTCAGCGACATCGTGGGTGCATGCAATCCTTACTTGAGTTCGGCGCCGTCGAGGACGTCGTAATTGGTCGCGGCCGACATCGCACGCGCCTTAACGTCTTCCGGATTTGCGACAAGACCGATCTTGGCGAGTTCTCCGCCGCGATCCCACATCTGCGTCCACTGGCCGAGGAATTCTTTCAGGCCGGGGATGGCATCGAGGTGCGCCTTCTTGACGTAGATGTAGAGCGGGCGGGCACCCGGATACTCGAAGCTCGCGATGTTGTCATAGGTCGGAGCAACGCCGTTCATGTTGAGGCCCTGCACCTTGTCGGCATTTTCCTCAAGATAGGAATATCCGAAGATACCCACAGCGTTCGGATTGCCTTCGATCTTCTGGACGATGAGATTGTCCTGCTCGCCCTGATCGACATACCTGCCGTCGCTACGGACTTCCGTGCAAACCTGGTCGTAACGGTCTTCGTCGGTCTCCTTCAGCGCCTTGGTCGCTTCGTCGCTTTTGCAGCCGGCTTCGAGGATGAGTTCCTTGAGCGCGTCACGCGTGCCCGAAGTGCTGGGCGGACCGTAGACGAGGATGTCCTGGTTCGGGAGCGAAGGATCGACGTCCGACCATTTCTGGTTGGTCTGCTCGCCGCCATAGGGCGAAGCGGCCAGTGCTTCGTAAACCATCTTCGGCGTCAAATTCATGGTGATGCCGCCCTTTGCAGAAGCAAGTGCGATACCGTCGAGGCCAACCTGAATTTCGATGATTTCGGTGACGTTGTTCTGCTGGCAGGTTGCGAACTCGCTTGCCTTCATGCGGCGCGAGGCACCTGCGATGTCGGGCGTTTCGGGGCCGACGCCGGCGCAGAACAGCTTCATGCCGCCGCCCGTTCCGGTCGATTCGATGATCGGCGACTTGAGGTCGGGGTTCGAACGGGCGAAGGTTTCGGCAACAGCCTTGGCGAACGGATAGACGGTCGAGGAGCCGACGGCCTTGATCTGGTCGCGAGCGTCGGCGCTGCCAGCGTCGCCGCCACCACATGCGGCGAGGGTAAGGGCCGAAGCGGCCGCGAGAGCGAATTTGAAAGTCTTGGTCATTGGTAGAATACCCCTTTGGTGTCCACTAGCCGCGCAAAAGCGCGAAAATGTTACGTGTTGACGACAAGAGTGTGACTTTCGCTACGGGGCCGACGAATCTCTCCGCGGCCCCATAACGGCATTGAGCTCAGAAATCGACCTGTGCGCGAACACCGAAGGCATCGACGCCGTAATCGGTCTCGCCATCGGCAGTCGGAAGGACCGCGTCGGTGTATTCCATGCGGCCATAGTTGACGCTGAAGAGCGTGTTGCTGGCAGGCTTCCAGACGAGCGACGCCTGGTAGCCGTTCTGTATGCCGCCGAGGATACCGGCATCGTTGAGATCGAGATGATCATAGCGCAGGTTCACCTGGAGCGAGCCCATGCCGCCCTTACCGACCGGATTGACCGGCTTGGTACGGTCGAACTTGCCGCCCTTGTAGCCGCGCGTATCGCCGCCGGTGAGGAAATAGCCGACTTCGGCATATCCGCCGAAGAAAGTGGGATTGTCGGTTGCCAGCGGCATGTCGACATTCTGCCAGAAACCCTCGGCAACCGCGTGGAACGGGCCGGAGATCATTGCGGCTTCAAGGCCTGCGCCGAATTCGCTGTCGGCGCCGAGATTGCCGGTGTTGACGAAACGGGTGGAGGTGAAGTGCACCAGGGGGCGCTGGCGATAGCGGACGCTCGCATCCTCCTCGCCGAGCTCGTTGTAGTGGATCGAGCCGCCAAGATGCAGCTGGGTATTACCCATCTTCGGCATGACGACGAGACGACCGTCGATGCCGCGATTGTCGGTGCCGGTGTCATCGAAGTTGTCGGTAAAGACCCCAGCCTGTGCGAGCACGATTCCGGCCTCGTAGGTTGCCGAGGCGCCGATGCGGCGTTCGAAACCGAAAGCGTCGGTGAAGGCTGCGCGCTCGATGAAACTGGTGTGCAGCGAGCTGGTCAGCTCTTCGAGCGACTGGAAGTTGTTGTGATGACCGACAATGATTTCGAGCGGGCCGTCGCCATAGGTCAGGTACGCGTCTGCCGCTTCGACCTCGTTACCTGCGAAGTCGAGCTCGAATTTATATCCGAAACCGCCCGGCAGGTCGCCCGAAGCACCAAGGCGCGCGCGGCGGACTTCATTGCCGAAACCGTCGTCTGCGCCGGTCGATTCGGGGGCCGAAAGCGTGCCGGCGTCGAACATCAGGCGCCCGCGGGGCTTGAAGCTCCAGCCGCTCTTTTCGAGTTCGGCGGCGGGCTTGGCTTCGGGAGCCGGTGCGGGCGTGGCGACGGCTTCGGCATTGGCTGCGATCACCGCGTCCTGATCGGCATTGGCCGCCTGGGTCTGCTCCAGTTCGGTTTCGAGCTGGTCGATGCGGCTGGCAAGTACCTGAAGCTGCGCGCGCATTGCGGCTAGTTCGTCTTCGGCGCTCGGTGCATCCTGTGCGAGAACCGGCGTTGCGATGGTGCAGCTCATGGCCGCCGCAAGGACGGAAAGCCGGAAGGCGGTCTTCATGTTACGAATCCCTTACGAGTTTACGATCTGGATTCGCATCTATGACGGCTCTGTTACACATATGTGACGCATTGCGACGCAGATGTGTTTCCCGCTGACAACGGGTTGATTTCACACTTTTAAAAGAAAATTACTCGCCCGCTTCGGCAATCGGGAGAGTTACCTTCACCCGCGTGCCCTCACCGAGCGCACTGTCGATCGACAGCTTGCCGCGATGCCGCTCGACGATGTGCTTGACGATCGCGAGGCCAAGGCCGGTACCGCCCGAGGCACGGCTACGGCCGGGATCGGTCCGATAGAATCGCCGGGTAAGATGTGGCAGGTGTTCGGGCGAAATACCCTCGCCGCGGTCCTGCACCGAAAGCAACACACGTTTGTCGCCCTGCGGGTGGAGCCGGATGGTCACGGGCTGATCTTCCGCGCCGTATTTCAGTCCGTTGTCGACCAGGTTCCGGACCAGCTGTTCCAGCTGCTGCTCGTCGCCGCAAACGGTGAATTGGCCATGCGCCTTGAAGTCAAGCCGTTCCGCTCGATCGCCGGCTGCGTCGCGCGCAGCCCGATCGGCCAGCCTGCCGAGATCGATCGTGTTGTTTGGCAGATCGTGCTTTTCTGCTTCGATGCGGGAAAGCGACATCAGGTCGCTGATCAACTGCTGCAGCCGCTGACCCTCGCGCTGGATTGTGGCCAAGAACTTGTCGCCCATCTTGGGATCGAAATCGTGAACGTCCTCGCGCAGCGTCTCGACATAGCCGAGTATCGACGCGAGGGGCGTGCGCAATTCGTGGCTCGCATTGGCGACGAAATCGGTGTGTGCGCGGCTGATATCCGCTTCGGCAGTCTTATTGACGAACTCGATGATGGCGAGGCCGCCTTCCAGCCCCTTACGGTTGATCCGCCAGATATCGCGTCGCCGGGCGAGGCCGCGGACGATCGCCATTCCGTCCTCGCCGCTTTCGAGCAGACTGACTGCTTCGGGCTGGCGCAGCGCCATGCGCACGTCCTGCCCGAGGATATGCGCGCCGAGCAAGCGTCGCGCTGCGACATTGGCGATCACGACCCGGCCCGCTTCGGTAACGATGACCGGGGTCTCCGAATGCTCGAGCAAATCGCCCATCGTATCGCGGGAGATACCGCCGTTGCCGTTGTTTTGCGCAGGAGGAGGCGGGGTTGCGCCGACCATCCATAGCGATCCGGCCCAGACGAGCAGCATCAGAAGGATCGGCAGTGTCGGCAGGCCCAGAATCATCAGCCCGATTGCCGTTGCGAGCGCCAGCGCGAAACCGGACATGGGGAAGGGGCGGGTGCTCATACCAGCGGCGCGCTTAGCGAGCCTCGCCGGGCCGCGCTAGTGCGGTCATGCTTTTGTCATGATGATGGTGGTGGTGACCCGTACGGGAATCGAACCCGTGTTTCAGCCGTGAAAGGGCCGCGTCCTAACCGCTAGACGAACGGGCCACATGGGTGGCACTTTTGCGCGGATTGCAGATGCAATAACGCCACCGATGGTGACCCGTACGGGAATCGAACCCGTGTTTCAGCCGTGAAAGGGCCGCGTCCTAACCGCTAGACGAACGGGCCACGGTCCCCAGCGGGGTCGGTGGCGTGGCGGCGCAATTAGGCGCGGGTGCCAAAACCGTCAACCCCGCATTTGGCCAAATTTCGCTCAATCTGCGAAAGCGGCGTCTTCCAGGTGCAATTCTGCCTGCGGACGGCTGCCCCAATCGTCGATCTTCACCCGGCCCGCGAGCCAAAGTTTTCGCCCGCGCGATCCGTAGAGCAGCGCTTGTCCCATCTCGCTATCGGCAGCGCGGAAGGCGATGCCCTTCAAGCTCTTGCCGTCTTCACCGCTGGCGATGAGGCGGACGTGATCGGTCCCGACTATATCGCATTTGACGAGCCGCACCGGCCCCACTGCAACGCGTGGTCCCGGCCATCCGACGCCGTAAGGTCCTCCACCGTCGAGCGCCTCGACCAAGTCCGGAGTCAATCCGCCCGGAGCCACGGCGAGATCGAGCAGCATCTCGCGATTCTCGCCCGCGCGTGCAACGGCGCTTTCCAGATGCGCGTCGAGCCAGTCGGCGAATGCCTCTAGCTTCCCTTCTTCCACCGTCAGGCCAGCAGCCATGGCATGCCCGCCGCCCTTGACCAGCAGGCCTTCCTCGCGCGCCCGAATAATCGCTGCACCGAGATCGACACCGGGAATCGAGCGTCCGGAACCCTTGCCTTCCCCATTTTCGTCCAGAGCGATGACCAGCGAGGGCTTGCCAGACTTTTCCTTGATGCGCCCGGCAACGATACCGATCACACCCGGATGCCATCCCCTGGCGGCGACGACATGCACGGCGCGATTGTGCTGGGCAGCAAGCTGTTCTTCCGCTGCCTGCTGCACTTCGGCCTCGATCGCACGGCGTTCTTCATTGAGGGCGGAAAGCTGCGCTGCAATCTGGCGCGCTTCTTCGGCATTTTCGGTCGTCAGAAGCCGCACACCCAAAGTGGATTCGCCCACACGGCCTCCGGCATTGATGCGCGGCCCCAGCGCGAAACCAAGATCCGAACAGGCGGGAGCGCGCTTCAACCGGCTGGCATCGATCAGCGCAGCCATGCCGATGTTGTCGCGCCGCGCCATGACCTTGAGGCCCTGCGCCACGAAGGCGCGATTCAGTCCATGCAGCGCGGCAACATCCGCCACCGTGCCCAGCGCAACGACATCGAGCAGCGCGAACAGATCCGGTTCCCTCCGGTCCTCGAAAAAGCCGCGTGCGCGCAACGTCCGTACCAGCGCGATCGCCAGGAGGAATGCGACACCCACTGCGGCCAGATGGCCATGGGCTGCGGCAAGGTCGTTCTCGTCGAGCCGGTTGGGATTCACCAGGGCGGCAGCACGCGGCAATTCGGGCGAGCATTTGTGATGGTCGACCACGATTACGTCGACGCCTGCATCGCTCGCCATCGCCAGCGCCTCGTGCGCCATCGCGCCGCAATCGACCGTGACGATCAGGCTCGATCCAGCCTCAGCCAGCTTGACCAGCGCTTCACCGGAGGGCCCGTAACCTTCGAGCAGGCGGTCAGGGATGTAATAGTCCGCGCCGATCCCGAGATCGCGCAGCAGGCGGATGAGAAGGGCGGAACTGGTCGCCCCGTCGACATCGTAGTCGCCATAGATTGTGATCCGTTCGTTTGAGAGGATCGCTTGGGCGATACGGTCGGCGGCGGCATCCATGTCGTTGAATTCGGACGGATCTGGCAGGAAATCGCGCAGGGTCGGCGAAAGGTGGCGTTGCAGATCGTCCTGCGCCACGCCGCGTGCGAGCAGCACCTGTCGTACGATCACCTCGCCATCGCCGAAGTGCCCCTGGCCAAGGTCCATGTTCCCGCCGCGCCAGCGCCAAGCGCGCCCAGTGAGCGAGTTGGAAACGCCGAATACCTGGGGGAGGGCAGTGGAGGCCATGAACCCGCATCTACCAACCAGCACCTCTCACCCGCAAGCGCTGGGACGTTGACAATAGACAGTTGCAGTCCGAGGCATGGCATATGGGTGACAAATATCTCCTGATCATCTGGCATAGCCGCACAGGCAGCTGCGAAGCGCTCGCCGATGCGGCGTTCCATGGAGCAGGCAATCATGCGCGGATCACGCGCGCGTGCGATGTGGAGCCCAAGCATTTGCTCGATGCGTCGGGATATCTCTTCGTCTGCCCCGAAAATCTCGCCAGCATGAGCGGCGAGATGAAAGAGATGTTCGACCGCTGTTATTATCCCGTGCTCTCGAAGCTGGGTGGACGACCCTATGCCACGATCATCGCTGCGGGCACCGATGGCCTCTGGGCGCAGCGACAGCTCGACAGGATCGCTACCGGCTGGCGTCTTAAGCGCGTGTCCGAACCATGGATAGTCGATACGGGTGCGCAGACCGAATCCGAAATCCTCGAGCGAAAAACCATGATCGGGGCCGATCTCGAGAAAGCGCGCGAACTCGGACAGGGGCTCGCCACGGGTATTGCGCAAGGCATTTTCTGAAAGCGCCGTTAACCCCGAAACGGATGTAACGGCAAATTGAAGACTCGACGAATGCGCGCCATGCGGTCAAGGTTTGCGACAAGGGACTGTTTTCTTGGGGGGACTGGCAGGTTCGATGCCGCATGTTCGGGCTAATTCAAGCGAAAAGGGTAAGGTCGCGGCTGGCGTGTACCTGCTATTCTCGCCCGGCAAGAGGCCCGACAGGGACGCGGTCCTGTCTGCTATTCCCGACATGCCGCTCGCTTCGGTCAGCCATGATCCTGCAATTATCGATACCGGGTCCGAGAGCGGGGCTGCCCGCAAGGGGCGTTGGCTTGAGCTTTTGCTTTCGGGCATGACGTTCGACCTACTCGGCCTTGAACCGGGACCATCCATCGAAGTGCCCGAAATTGCCCACCGCGTGGGCTGTGATGCCGGTTTCGACCCGGAAGCAAGCGATGCGCTGGTCCTCCTTCCCGGACCGCACCTTGCAGACGGTGCGGACAGCTTGCCGATCGTGCGCGCCATGCTCGACCTTGCTTGCGGCCTCTCGCGCCGGCTGGACGAGGTTCAGACGGTCTGCTGGAGCCCCGCACGCGCGGCGGTAGCAATGCCGATGTTCTGTCAAAGCGTCGAGCAATGGCTGGGCGGCGGCGTGTTCCCGGCACTCGGACTTGCAGGCTTTGCGACCGACGGCGAGGAACGTCTGACGAGCGAGGGGCTGGCGCACTTCGTCGGACAGGAGATCGTGATCGGCCGGGATCTGTCGCGTGACCGCTTGTCCGCGACCAAGCTGGCTGCGCGGCTGATCCACGAGATCGTGGGGACTGGCAAGGTCGATGCTCCGCGCGAGTTCGTGTCCGACGAGGGGATTACACTGAGGCTGTCCCCTGCCGCAGACGGTACGACCATCGAGGTCTCGCGCATGTAGCTGCGGGTTGGATGGGGGGCGCAATCGGACATCAGGGGCGGGGGAGCCTATCCTTTCGCGCGGTCAACTGCCGCGGCCATGCCGGTTATGATCCGGGCCTCCAGCGCCACCACCTCCTGCCCCGCCAATTGCTTTCGACGCACTGCTTTGGCTCGTTGTTCGAGTGCGTCGGACAGAGCGCGGTCGGCTTCGATGACTTTCGCAGGAATGGTATCCTCCTGCCGGCGCGCGACGAAGCGGTGTGGCGGACGCTCCTGCCGCTCCACCGTGAGCCGCACCGCGATTACAATTCGATGGTGATCGATCGGGTGGGGCGGATCGAACGCGCATGGGCGCGGCGACGGATGCGCAATCCGGAGCTGGCGCGAGAGGATGCCCTCCTGCGGCTCGGCCTGTTGCAGAACGCGCTGCGCAAGCGCCTGCTCGACCAGTCGCGGCCGCTGTTGCTAAACCGCCGCGATCCGGTGGCTGCGAAGCCAGACTTCACCCTGCTCGACGCGATGGCCGAGGCGCTGTGGAGTGCAGCGGCCTAGGCGGTGGCCCGGTCCAGCGCTTCCTTTGCGGCGACATATTCGCTTTCCAGCCGCGCGACCATGTCTTCGACCGGGCCGACGCTCTTGACCGTGCCGATCCCCTGGCCCGAACCCCAGATGTCCTTCCACGCCTTGGCCTTGGTATTGCCGCCGCTGCCGAAGTTCATCTTGCTCGGATCGCTCGTGGGAAGATCGTCGGGATCGAGCCCCGCGTTCTCGATGCTCGAGCGCAGGTAGTTGCCGTGGACGCCGGTGAACAAGTTCGAATAGACGATCCCATCTGCGCTGCCCTCCACGATGCCCTGCTTGTAGCCATCGACCGCATTGGCCTCCTCGGTCGCGATCCAGGGCGAGCCGATATAGGCGAAGTCCGCCCCCAGCGCCTGCGCCGCAAGGATCGAGCGGCCGTGCGCAATCGAGCCCGAAAGCGCAACCAGCCCGTCGAACCATTCGCGAATTTCCTGCATCAGCGCGAAGGGGCTCAAGGTACCTGCATGGCCGCCGGCGCCCGCCGCAACCGGAATGAGGCCGTCCGCACCCTTTTCGATCGCCTTGCGGGCGAAGCGGTTGTTGATGACATCGTGCATGGTGATGCCGCCCCAGCCGCGGACCGCGTTGAAGATCTCCTCGCGCGCGCCGAGCGAAGTTATGACCAGCGGCACCTGCCATTTCGCGCAGGTTGCCATGTCCGCTTCAATCCGGTCGTTCGAACGGTGGACGATCTGGTTAACTGCGAAGGGGGCAGCGGGCCGGTCGGGATTGTCGCGATTGTGCGCGGCCAGTTCCTCGGTGATCTGGTGGAGCCATTCGTCGAGCTGGCTTTGGGGCCGGGCGTTCAAAGCCGGGAAGCTGCCGACGATGCCCGCCTTGCACTGCGCGATGACCAGTTCGGGCCCTGACACGATGAACAGCGGCGATCCGATTACGGGGATGCGCAGCTTGTCGAAGGGGGCGGGCAGGGTCATGCGGTCAGGCTCCTCGTCTTGTGTTGGCGCAGGGCGTATGGCGCTGCGGCGCACTTGTCCACGGTGACGTTACGTAAACGTCAAGCGTCCTCCAGCAGGTGCTCGATCCCGTAAACCCGTGCCGCAGTGCCCGCAAAGAGCGCACGCTTCTCGTCTTCGGAGTGGCCGCGCGCCAGCAGCTTGAAGGCATTCCACAACACATCGTAGCTCGCGCCCCAGCGATCGACCGGATAGTTCGATTCGAACATCGCCCGGTCCGCCCCGAAGGCCTCGATGCAGGTCTCGATATAGGGCCGCCACAGCCCCGCCAAATGCTCGGAGGAGTGCCCTTTCATCGGTCCGTCTTCGGGCAGGCCACAGAAGGCCATGGCGAGCCCGCCCAGCTTCACCTGTACATTGGGACATTCGGCAATCGCATGGATGGAACGCCGCCAGCGATCGAAGTTCTCGTGCAGCTTGCCCCGATAGCTGGCGATATTGAGCGGGGTTCCGCAATGGTCGAGCACGATGGTCTGGTCGGGGAAGGCGCGCGCGAGGTCGAGCAGGTCGCCCAGTTGCGGTTCGAGCAGCCAGGCATCGAAGGTCAGGTCATGCTCGGCATAGGAGGCAAAGCCCGCGCGGAAGGCATCGGAGGCGTAGAGGCCTTGCGGTGTGTGGAACGGAGGGCCGAGCACGTCGGGATCGGCATCCCATGCGGCTGCGTGGCGGATGCCGCGGAAACGCCCGTTGCCTGCTGCGATCAGCGCTTCGATCACCGGCTTCACCTTGTCGCCCAATGTCAGGTCGGCATGGCCCACAATGGCGGCGCAGGGGCGGTAATTGCCATAGAGCCCGCTCGCACCCTGTGCCGCAACGCCGTTCACGAACTCGACTTCGCCCACGCTTTTCAGCGCATCGCCGCGGCTTGCATCGTAGAATGCGCCGCATTCCATGAAGACGGTGCCGACCACATTGTGCCCGCCTTCCAATCCGCCGCGCGTATCCTGCTGGAGCTCGTCGAAGGTGTAATAGGCCGCGCCTGCAATCGCTTCGATGAAGTCATGCCGCGGTTCGGGGAATGCGGGGACGAGCGGGCGCAGGTCCCACAGGTGATGGTGCGGATCGATGATGGGCAGGTCGGGATCGATGATCGCTTCGCTCATGTCGCGGCTCCTCTAAAGGCCAGTCCTACAGGCTGGAACACTTGGAACACGGTCCAGGGCAAAAAGCAAAAGGGTTAGTCCGGGCAGCAGTTTTTGGCGGGGTTCGAGGGAGCGGGCGAGGTGCATCTGTCCACCATATCAGGGCCTGTGAAATTAGAAAAAGAGCTCGTGATGATGCTCCTCCGGCCCGCTCCGGCAGAATTCCGAATTGTTCCAAATCGCGGGAAGGGGGCGTTTAACTTTCCTTCGTAATCAGGCCGCGAGCCGACCGGCAAAGTGCTGGTTTCGTGCCGGAATTCCACCACCCGGAGGGTCATGATAATGAAAAAATTCGTCTCAGGCGCGGTAATCGCCTCGCTCCTCGCAACCACTGCTGCCTCTCCTGCCCAGGCGCAGGAGGATAACGTTCCCTTCAAGGTTGCCGGCAGTATCGCCAGCAGCATCGGCGGTGCGATCGCCGGTGAGGTGGTCAGCCTGATCTTCGGTTCGATCTTCGACACCGCGCAGCCAAATGCCGTTACCAAGGAGGAGATCGAGGCCATCGTTACCAAGGGGTTCGATGACGCGGCGGTGGCCGACATCCAGACAGCAGCCTACTCGCTGAACGACAAGTACAGGCTTTACAGCTGGCAAGACCCCTTCGCGACGACATCGGTCGGCATTCCCGAGCTGCTGAGTGCGGCCAGCGATGTCACTGGCGCGGCGCGCGGGCGGGTCAACGAACACGTGGCATCGGTTGCCATCCCGGCCTACGTAAGCGCGGAAACGCTCAAACTGTCGTTGCTTGCCGAAGCCACTCGCCTCGATAAGACGGACACCAGCGTCTATGAACGTGCATCCACCGATTATCTCGAACCGACGGTGGCCGTTCACAATCTCGCGTTCGAAGCGTTGACCGCATTGCGGTTCATGGAACAGTTCATCTCGACCGACTGGTCAGATCTCGACAATGCCAAGGACGGCTGCCTCTACAAGGATGCCGAGACACCCTGGATCGTTGACGGGAAGACGATGTGGAACAAATCAACCGAGGGCAGGGATGCCACAGTCGTCTTTTGTAAGATCTTCAATTACGGCGATCTCGTCTCGACGGAGCTCGATAGCAAGTGGATTGAGAACGGGATGTTCAATGGGGGTTACACACACAATATTTTCCCCAGCGAGCTGACCGAAGGCACCAAGATCGTCCATCAGTCGGTGAACAACAAATACCAGTTCGCCGTGCGTGTCGGAGACAATCTCAACCCCTACGTCCTGATGCAGGAAGATAATAAGGAATGGGCGCAGATCGTGCGCAACTTCCACACGCTGACCAAGAACACCGATACGCTCGGCAATCTGGAAGAGGTGATCCTCGGCTGGACCGACATCGTGATCGCCTATTCGGACAAGTTCGGTCCCAACGCCCCCGGCAATAGCGACAACGACGCATACGACGGCCGCGACATGGCGCTCGAAGCCTTGCAGATCGCGACCCGCCTGGGTGTCGATCAGGAAGTGTTGACCAAGCGGGCAATGGACGCGGACAACATGATCGTGCCCTACGGCAATTGGTACGAGAGCATGTCGTCCAGCACCTGGGGGAACCATGACAACAAAACTGGCAGCCTGCGGACCTACACGATCCTGACCCGCTCGACCGAGAACAGCCAGTGCAATAACCACCAGGTTGTGCACTATACGCTTGTACGCTGCGTAAAACCGCAGTGGACCTTCCCGAAATTCGTGAAGTAGGCCGATGACTTTCCGCATCATCAGCATGGCAGCCCTCTCGGTCACCCTCGGCGCCTGCGCCTCGGTGGCCGACGAGCCTGCGCCGCATGTCATCCCGATCGCAGCCGAGCATGTGATTTCGACCACCGCGTCGCTGTCCAACACGCTCGTGCTCGACCGGCAGACGCAGTTCGTCACCTGCACGGCGCCGCCGCCCGATGCCAGCTTCTCGCAAGGGGAGCAGGCCTCGGTCTCGGCCATCATCACGGGCAGCAACGACCAGGCGAACCTGGGCGAGGATTCGGAAGAGACAGGCCTTACCGGCCGTTCTCCCGCTCTCCTGCTGGCGCGCGAGATGTTCTTCCGCGCCTGCGAATTCAGCCGCAACTACCAGCTGTCGAAGGACGAGGCGCTCCAGGTCTATCTGAAGACCATGGACGCCACGACCAGCAGCTTTGCAGTCGAGAACGGCGGCAATGGCGGTTATTCGCAGGCAGAGCAGGTCGTCAATCCCGCGCCGCAGGAATTCGGTGCGGAAGACGGCGGGCAGGGCGGCCCCAACTGATCGCGTGAAACAGGGGCCGAGTCGGCATGCCGCTCAGGCGGCGTTCTCGACCCGGTTCCGACCGCGAGCCTTCGCCTTGTAGAGCGCATCGTCGGCGCGGCAGATGACGTCGTCGATCGTGCGGTCTTTCGTCCATGACGAGAGGCCGATCGAGCAGGTCGTACCTGTTTCCTTTATGCCGATCCTGTCGGCGATACCGGCAATCTGCTCGCGCAGGCTTTCGGTGGCATTGCGGGCTGTTTCCGTATCCGGTGTGTCGATGACCACTGCAAACTCTTCCCCGCCGAGGCGCACGGCGCAATGGTCGCCCTCGGGCAGGCCGGCCACGATGTGGTTGATCGCCTTGCTCACGTGTACGAGCACCTTGTCGCCCACGACATGACCGTGGCGGTCGTTGATCGACTTGAAATTGTCGAGGTCGAGCGAGAGGAGGTGGCGGTCCCGCTGGCCTTCTGCCTTGCGAGTGAATTCGAAGAAGGCGCGGCGGTTCAGAAGGCCCGTCAACGGGTCGCGGAATGCGAGGAATTCCGCGTGGGCGAGCGATTCGGCCAGCTCTTCGGATAACAAGCGGTTCTCCACCAGCGCGCGCGAGGTCTGCAACCGCTGGCTCGAAAGCGCATAGGCAAAGGCCATGAAGACCGCCGCCATGCAAATGACCGCGATGATCGAGGCGGACAGCATTTCCGCCGAATTCAGCCAGAGGACCAGCGAGAAACAGCCCACGAAGCCGGCGAGGAAGTGGCCGAACAGCCGCTGTGTGGGGGCAAGAATGGCTGTTATGAGACTCACACCGACCAGCGCGCCGCCGCCCAGCACCATGGTTGCGGGCACGAGGACCGGATCGGCCATGACCGTGGCGAGCAGGTAGCCCCAGCTCGCACCGCCCAAAAGCAAGGCGAAACCGACATAGGGCAGGGTCCAGCCATAGTCGGTTCCGGCATGTATCCTTCGGCCGAGTATCTCGGCGGCTAGTCCCGTATGTGTTGTTGCTGCCAGTCTTGCGACCAAGGGCAGAACGAAAATCTCGCCGTTCGGCAAGTGCGTTGCTGCCAAAACCATGGCGATCCACAGCAAGAGCTGTGCGGGCAGGTTCCGTCGTTCGACCTGGAGCACGCCCGAAAGAGTTTCGCGCAGCACCAGTGCCCCATGGTCGGGGCGATCGGTCACGACCAGGAAGCCCTGTTCGTCGACGACATTCGAAACTGGCATGCGACAGGCCTCCTCAACCAATCGACATCAAAACCAGCGACCTGTTTCTTTTATCGTGCGCCGTTATGGTGCGGTGGCGTTACCGCTAATCCTCTGCGGGGCGATGTCCGCCCTGCGAATCCAGCAACCGGCGGACCTGTTCCGGATCAATATCCTCATGCTCGGTATTGACCGACAGGAATATCTTCCCCTTCTTTATCTCCCTTTCGTAAAGAGTTGCTGAAACTCCGTCGACATCGTGGTCGGTCAGCATCTTGGCGATAGCGCCGCCGGTCGCACCGATTACGCTGCTCACGGCGGCCACCGGGCCGACTGCGGCGCTCGCCATGGCGCCCGCAACGGCTACCGGACCGATGCCGGGTATCATCAAGATGCCCACGCCCAACACGGCCCCTGCGACACCTGCCCCGGTGATTGCGCCAGCGACGCTCGCTGCGCTGTAACCCTTAGGAGGATTGTAACTTTCAGAAAGATATTCGCTGGCACGCCATACCATGGCGATTGCGTCGTCGGGAACGCCCTCTATTCCCAAAATCGTCACCGCACGGTTGGCGGCTTCAGGGTTGTCGAAGATCGCCGTGACGAGGTGTTGCTTCTCACGCGCCATTTCCTGCACGGCCTTGGCAAATGCAGTGGAGAAGCGCGCGCGCTCGCGCTCGCTGCGGAAGCTTGCCCTGAGACCGGCCGAATTATGCAGTTTTCGGACGCTGGGAGTGCGGACCTTCGCGAACAGCGTGCGGAGCAACATTTCCACGGTCGTGCGGCGCAGTTTCTGGTCGGTCCCGCGATTAATCCATTCGAGCGCGGTCGGCCGGGGATGCGCATCCTCCAGAAAATAGAGTGCAGGCAGTTCTGCCGCCTTCACGACATATGCGTGTGCAGGTGCCCCCGTATCGCCCATGCAGCAAGGTTAACCCAAGATGCTGAAAAAGCAAAAACCATTTGTTGAATGACCGGCCCGTTTGGTTCTTGCTGCTTGCTTTCGACCAGTTAAGGCGGCGGTGAGAATTTCGGATTGCCGTTATCTTTTTGGAAATCGCCCGAGAATATAGCCAGTTAAGACCGGAGGATTTGGGATCAGGCGATGTTACTTATTGGCGGAAGCGGACGGATTTTCTTGTCGCTCGTCCTCGCGCTGCTGTTCGGGATGCTTGCCTTGTGGGCGATTTCCGAAGCCGATGGCGGTTCGCTGAGGCTGGGCGGCTTCATGTTGCTGCTCGCCTCGCTGCACCGGGGAATTGTCTCATTCCGTCTGATGGACAGCGAAGTGCCGGTCATCCAGGCTTATTCAGAGGGCCTCCGGCTGCACCCGATGATTGCTTCCCGGCGTCAGATTGAATGGCCGGACGTCAAGAAAGTCTGGGTCCTCGACCTTTTCTTGCCACCCTATCTGCCCTTGCCGCTAAAATACCTCGTCATCCAGACGCGCTCGAGCGGCTTCTTCGACCAGCAAAGCCGGTTGCTTCCGACCAGCTTCTTCGGAACCTATTTTCTTCCCGCGCGGCTGTTTCACGGCGGGGGGAAGGCGGCCCGGCAATTCGAGCGGTTCGTGAAAATCCAGCTTGAAGCCGACCGCGAGGCGGCCCGGGGAGAGCTGCAAGAGAGCCCGTTCGACAGAAGCTTGCGATGGTCAATCCTCGAAAAGTCAATCCTGCCCATGCCCAAGGACGGCCCAGACGAAGAGGCGCTTGTCGAAGCCACGCAGCAGGCAATGATGCGCGAGGTCGGAGTGCATGAGGACATCATGGATGAAGATTGGGTGGCCGAGATCAAGAGCCAGCCTGCGGTCAGGAAACTGGAGGGGCTTGCCGGGGATTGGGCGCGCGAGATCGCTGCCGAGGAAGGCGCTGCAAAGCGCGAGGATCGGCGCAAGCCGGTGTTCGGCAAAGCACAGCCCACTCCGCCTGCGAATTCCAAGCGGAGCGCGATGCTGAACGGAAGGCCGGTCGAGCTTTAGGCAGCCGGAGAGACTGCCGAATTGGCGGCACTGAGCACTGCGCGCACGCTGGCAGTGGCGACGTCCTCGTCGATCCCGACGCCCCAGATGGTGCGCCCTTCGGGAGTGCGGCATTCGAGATAGGCCGCAGCCCGGCTGTCGCGGCCCGTCGTCAGCGCGTGCTCGGTATAATCGACGATTTCCAGCGTCAGCCCGAAGGCCTCCTCGATCGTGGTCAGGACCGACGAGATGAGGCCGTTTCCGCGGCCTGACACAGTCTGCTCCTGTCCTCTTACGGCGATGGTCCCGCTGAACAGGCGCGTGCCGTCGGTGGCGCGGCGTTCCTCGTAGTCGACCAGCTGGAAGTGCTTGTCCTCGGTCTGGACGTGATAGGCCCGTCTGAACGCGTCCCAGATATCGTCCGCGTTGAGCTCGCGGCCCAGTTTGTCGGCCATGCGCTGGACGTGCGGGCTGAAATCGGCCTGCATCTTCTTGGGCAGCTTGAGGCCCTGGCTCTGCTCGAGCACCCATGCGAAGCCGCCTTTGCCCGACTGCGAATTGACGCGGATGACCGCTTCGTAACTGCGCCCGAGATCGGCCGGGTCGATGGGCAGGTAGGGCACGCGCCAGTGCGGGTCATTCTGTACCTCGTGCGCGGCGAAGCCCTTCTTGATCGCGTCCTGGTGGCTGCCGGAAAAGGCCGTGTAGACGAGTTCCCCGCCATAGGGATGGCGCTGGTGAACGGGTAATTCGTTGCAATATTCGACCGTCTCGATCACGCGGTCGATGTCGGAGAAGTCGAGCTTCGGATCGACCCCTTGCGTGTACATATTGAGCGCCATGGTAACGAGGCAGCAATTGCCCGTGCGCTCGCCATTTCCGAACAGGCAGCCCTCGACGCGGTCCGCCCCTGCCATCAGCGCCAGTTCCGCCGCAGCGACGCCGGTGCCGCGGTCGTTATGGGTGTGTAGGCTGATGACTGCGCTCTCCCGGTTCGGCAGGTTGCGGATGAAGTACTCGACTTGGTCGGCGTAGATATTGGGCGTCGCCGCCTCGACCGTGGCAGGCAGGTTGAGGATGATCGGATGCTCGGGCGTGGGGGCGAGCACTTCCATTACCGCCTCGCAAACCTCGAGGCTGAAATCGAGTTCGGCGGTCGAGAAGGTCTCGGGCGAATACTGGAAATGCCAGTCGGTGCCAGGCTGCTTGCCTGCCTCGTCGCGCATGACCTTGGCGCCGTGCACTGCGATGTCGCGTACCTGGTCTTTCGTCATGCCGAAGACCACTTCGCGCCATGCGGGGCTGACTGCGTTGTACAGATGGACGATCGCCGCGCGCGCGCCGGAAAGGCTCGCGAAGCTGGTGCGGATCAGATCCTCGCGGCTCTGGGTGAGGACCTGCACGATCACGTCGTCTGGGATGCGGCCCGATTTCACCAGACCCGAGATGAAATCGAACTCGGTCGCGCCCGCGCTGGGGAATCCGACCTCTATTTCCTTCACACCCACTTCGACGAGCAGGTCGAAGAAGCGGTTCTTCTTGTGCGCATCCATCGGGTCGACAATCGCCTGGTTGCCATCGCGCAGGTCGGTGGAAAGCCAGCGGGGCGGGGTGGTGATAATGCGCGTGGGCCATTGCCGGTCGGGCAGGGGGACCTGCGGGAAAGGCGAATATTTGGCGCTCGGATCGCTGAGCATGGGCATTTCGGAAATACTCGTATCGGTTACTGCGGCTGGCGGGTCGTCCCTTGGGTGCGCGGCGCACCCTGATGGCACGCCAGTGTTAGCCCCAAGGGCTGGTAAGTCGCAGGATGTGTCCGAGACGGGTCATGCCATGCTGCATTGCGCAATATTGCCGCGATATCAAGGACCAGTTTGCGCAATTATCGCATTCTCAGCCGCTCCCGGTTCAATTGTTGCACCGATGTGACGCCCGTCAATCGCATGGCGCGCTCGATCTCTTCCTTGAGGATCTGGAGAGCTCGCTCGACACCGTCCTGGCCTGCTGCAGCCAGGGCATAGAGATAAAGCCGACCGCCCGATGCCGCTGTCGCGCCCATGGCGAGGCTCTTCAGAACATGCGTCCCGCGCCGCACTCCGCCATCGAGGATGATCTCGATCTCGCCGCCTACTTCGTCAACGATTTCCGAGAGCTGGTCAAACGGGGCGCGGCTGCCGTCGAGCTGCCTGCCTCCGTGATTGGAAATCCAGATAGCGTCGGCGCCGATCTCCACCGCGCGGCGCGCATCCCTGGCGCTCATCACACCCTTCAATGCAAAAGTGCCGCTCCAGTCCTGCCGGATTCGTGCGGCGGTATCCCAGTCCATGCCGGTGTCGAGCATGGTGTTGAAATATTCCTGGATGCTCACAGCCTTGCCGGTGCCTTCGCTGACGTAGCCATCGAGATTGGGCAGGCGGAATTTCGGGCCGAACACATAGTCCAGCGTCCATCGCGGCCGGGTGGCATAGCTCCACACCGAGGAAGTGGAGAAGCGGGGCGGCGTGGTGAAGCCCGATCGCAGGCAGCGTTCGCGCTTGCCCGAGACGATCGTATCCACGGTCAGCGCCAGCGCGTCGAAATCGGCGGCCTTGCAGCGCTCGATCATACTGGCGTTCAAACCCTTGTCCTTGTGGACGTAAAGCTGGAACAGCTTGGGCGCGCTCGTCAGCGCGGCGATTTCCTCGATAGAGTGCGTGGCGAGGCTGGAGATGCCGAACCATACGCCAAACTTTTCCGCCGCTTTCGCAACCGCCCGCTCGCCATCGCGGTGGAAGGCGCGCTGGAGGGCGGTGGGGCTGAGCATCAAAGGCAATTCGCTGCGGCAACCCATGATGGTGCAACTGGTGTCGATCGTGCCCACACCTGCCAGCACATCGGGCACGAGATCCACCTCGTCGAACGCGGCGGTATTGCGCGTCTTGGTGATCTCGTCGTCTGCCGCTCCGTCGATATAGTCGAACACCGGCCAGGGCAGGCGCGCCTTCGCCAGTTTTCGGAAGTCATCGATATTATGGCAGTCGGATAGCTTCACGTGCCCCCTGCTGCTTGACGTTCGGCAGGGGTGAGCCTGCGCGGTACGGCGATCGGTTCGAGAGTTTTCGAATCGAATAGAGGATTGCGGCGGCGATCGCCGGAGAAGAGGTCCTTTATCAACCGCTTGAAGAAGCGGCGCAGGAGCGCATTCATCGAGAGTGGTTTGAGCCCGCTGGTATCGCCGGGCGCATCATCGAGAAACAGGTGTCCGACCGGCTCGCCCAAAGCCGCGCGCCCTTCCGCATCGCAATTGGCGAGCAGGGTCGTCACATAAGGAAGCTTGCCCGTGGCGTAGGTGTTGAACATCGGCGTGTCGCAGCATGTCGCATACCAGCGCAGTGTAGGCTTGTCGGTCATGTGCAGCCCGGCGAGCCGGTCCTTTCCGCTGGCAATTTTCAGCCGCGCGCATCGCGATTGGTAAAGCGCGGTCCCGCCATGTTCGTCGAGAATGCGTTCGGCTGCGCCAAGGTGGCGGGGCACTGCCTGGCAGTCGCTGCAATGGCAGACGACGTAATCACCCTCGGCAGGCGTAGCCTGTTCGATGGTGCCGGTCACCGTGCCGCATTTGCACTGGAATTTTAGCGTGTTGGGTGCGCCCATGGTCTCTCCTCCATGGGCGCGACCCTAGCCTAGTTCTTGTCCTTGTCGACCAGCTTGTTGGCGCCGATCCACGGCATCATTGCGCGAAGCTGCGCGCCGGTTTTCTCGATCGGGTGCGCGGCAGCAGCCTTGCGGCTGGCTTTCAGTTCGGGCTGGCCGGCCTGGTTGTCGAGCACGAAGTCCTTCACGAAGCGGCCCGACTGGATGTCCTTGAGAACACGGCCCATTTCGGCCTTGGTCTCTTCGGTGATGATGCGCGGGCCGGTCTTGATGTCGCCGTATTCGGCGGTGTTCGAGATCGAGTAGCGCATGTTGGCGATACCGCCTTCATAGAGCAGGTCGACGATGAGCTTGGTCTCGTGAAGGCACTCGAAATAGGCCATTTCGGGCGCGTATCCGGCTTCGACCAGCGTTTCGAAACCGGCCTGGATGAGGTGGGTGATCCCGCCGCAGAGCACCGCCTGCTCGCCGAAGAGGTCGGTTTCGCACTCTTCCTTGAAATCGGTCTCGATGATGCCCGAACGGCCCCCGCCGACCGCGCTGGCGTAAGAAAGGGCGAGCTGCTTGGCGAAGCCGTTGCCGCCCGACTGGTTGCTCTCCTGGTGGACCGCGATGAGGCAGGGCACGCCGCCGCCCTTGATGTATTCGCCGCGCACCGTGTGGCCGGGCCCCTTGGGTGCAATCATGATAACGTCGACATCGGCAGGCGGGTCGATCAGGCCGAAGTGGATGTTGAGGCCGTGCGCGAAGGCGAGAGCAGTGCCCGGGCGCATCTTGCCCGCGACTTCGTTCGCATAGATCGAAGCCTGATGCTCGTCAGGTGCGAGGATCATGAGGACGTCCGCCCATTCGGCGGCCTCCGACACTGTCTTCACGGTAAAGCCTGCGCCTTCCGCCTTTTTCGCCGTGGCCGAGCCATCGCGCAGCGCGATGACGACCTCGCCAACCCCGCTGTCGCGCAGGTTCTGGGCGTGGGCGTGGCCCTGGCTGCCATAGCCGACGATGGCGACCTTCTTGTCCTTAATCAGCTGCTGGTCGCAATCGGCATCGTAATAGACTTGCATTGGATTCCTCGTTTTTACTCTGCGGCCACTACTCGGCAGTCGGTCCGCGCATCATTCCCACGATCCCAGAGCGGCCGACCTCGACGAGGCCGAGTTCGCGCATCAGGGCGATGAAACTGTCCACTTTGTCGGGCGAGCCGGTCAGCTCGAACACGAAGCTCTGGGTGGTGGTGTCGACGACATTGGCGCGGAACAGCTCGGCGATGCGCAGCGCCTCGACGCGTGCGTCTCCCTTGCCCGCCACTTTCACCAGCGCCAGCTCGCGCTCGACATGCGCGCCGCTTTCGGTGAGGTCGATCACGCGGTGAACCGGCACCAGCCGTTCGAGCTGGGCGCGAATTTGGTCGATGACCGGTTCCGGCCCCTTGGTCACGATGGTGATGCGGCTGATCGCGTGGTCTTCGGAAATGTCGGCCACGGTAAGGCTGTCGATATTGTAGCCGCGCGCAGTGAAGAGGCCGGATATCTTCGCAAGGATACCCGCCTCGTTGTCGACGATTACGTTGAGCACGTGCCGCTCGGAGGATTGCTCGGCGATTTTCATTCGCCACGGTCCTGCCATACCGGCGCGAACATGCGGCCCGCGCCGTCATATTCGCCAATGAATTGGCGGCCACGGCGCACTGCTTCGAAATTCTCGGTCTGGCGGCTGAGGTCGAGTCCTTCGTCGATGAGGAGCCAGCTGCCGTCTTCCTGCGCCTGCGCCACATCCACGCCGAGGAAGCGCTGTCCGGTCTCCTCGATCCAGTCGAGCAACTGTTCGGCGTTCTCGCGGGTGTACCAGTTGCGGCGCTGGGCCTTGGCGGCGAGCGCCGCTGGGAGTTCCTTGGAGATAACCATCACACCAGTGCCTTTGCTTCGTCGTCCATCGTGCCGCCGACCTGGTCGCCGTAGAGCAGCATGTCGGTATGCGCCGCGCCGCTGGGGATCATCGGAAAGCAATTGGCTTCCTTCGCCACCTGGCAATCGACGATCACCGGGCCATCATGCGCGAGCATCGCTTCGATACCGGCGTCGAGCTGGCTTTCGTCCTCGATGCGGATGCCTTTCCAGCCATAGGCTTCGGCCAGCTTCACGAAATCTGGCAGGCTGTCGGAATAGCTGTTCGAATAGCGGCTTTCATAGGTCAGTTCCTGCCACTGGCGGACCATACCCATGTACTCGTTGTTGAGAATGAAGATCTTCACCGGCAGGCGGAACTGACTGGCGGTGCCCAGCTCCTGGATGTTCATCTGGATGCTCGCCTCGCCCGCAATGTCGATCACCAGGCTATCCGGATTGCCCAGTTGCGCGCCGATGGCTGCGGGCAGGCCGTAACCCATCGTGCCGAGACCGCCGCTGGTGAGCCACTTGTTCGGGCCCATGAAGCCGAAATACTGCGCCGCCCACATCTGGTGCTGGCCGACTTCGGTGGTGATGATCGGGTCGCGGTCCTTGGTCAGCGCGAAGAGACGTTCGATGCTCTTCTGCGGCATGATTGCATCCTTGCGCTCCGGATAGGCGAGGCAGTCGCGTGCCTTCCAGCCGAGGATGCGGGCCTTCCATTCGGAAAGGTCGCGCGGCTTGCGATTGCCGAGGCCCTCGATCAGCTGTTCGAGGACATGTCCGCAATCGCCCACGATGCCGAGATCGACGGGCACGATCTTGTTGATCTGCGCGCGGTCGATATCGATATGGATCTTCTTGGCTTCGGGCGCGAAGGCATCGAGGCGGCCGGTCACGCGGTCGTCGAAACGCGCGCCGATCGCGACGATCAGGTCCGCGCGGTTCATCGCCATGTTGGCTTCGTAAGTGCCATGCATGCCGAGCATGCCGAGCCAGTCGGGATGGTCGGCGGGAAATGCGCCCAGACCCATCAGTGTGCTGGTGAGCGGCGCGCCGGTGGTGTGTTGGAGCTTGCGCAACAGCTCGGACGCGCGCGGTCCGGCATTGATGACGCCCCCCCCGGTGTAGAGAACCGGACGCTCCGCATTGGCGAGCATCTCCACCGCCTCGGCAATCTCGTCCGCCGCGCCGACCATGCGCGGCTGGTAGCGATGCGAGGGAAGCGGGGCTTCGTCCTGCTCGTCCCACGAGGCGAGCGCGATCTGCACGTCCTTGGGGATGTCGACCACCACCGGACCCGGCCGACCCGTGGTCGCGATGCGAAAGGCTTCCTCGATCGTGGCGCGCAGCCGCTCGGGGTCCTTCACGAGGTAATTGTGCTTGGTGCAATGGCGCGTGAGGCCGACCGTGTCTGCTTCCTGGAAGGCATCGGTCCCGATCAGCGCGGTCGGCACCTGGCCGGTGATCACCACCATCGGGATCGAATCCATGTAGGCATCGGCAATGCCGGTCACCGCATTGGTCGCACCCGGGCCGCTGGTAACCAGCACCACACCGGGCTTTCCGGTGGAGCGCGCATAGCCTTCCGCCGCGTGCGCCGCGCCTGCTTCATGGCGCACGAGGATGTGGCGGATATCGCTGTCTGCAAAGAGTTCGTCATAGATCGGCAACACCGCGCCGCCGGGGTAGCCGAAGACGAATTCGACTCCCTGCCGCTTGAGGCATTCGATCAATATGGCAGCTCCGCTGCGCTCTTCGGACACTTTTTCCTCCGTATTTAGACACATATCGGCCCGGCGCTGGGGTCGTAGCGCCGGGCCGACAGAGCCTCCGTATGGGAAACGAAAGGTGTTCTGTCAACCTGACTTGCGCAACAATGATACAAAAATATCGTATTCATCGATAGTTTTGTTATCATCGCGCGGCCACGATTCCGGCGGCTGGTGCCTGAACCACGTGTATTGCCGCTTGGCGTACTGGCGTGTGGCGCGCTGGCCAGCGACGATACATTCATCGCGCGATAGCTCGCCTTGGAGGAGGCCGGCGATCTCGGGCACACCGATCGCGCGCATCACGGGCAGGGCGGGATCGAGATTGCGCGCAAGGAGCGCCTCGACCTCGTCGATTGCGCCGCCCTCGAGCATCATCGTGAAGCGCCGGTCACAGCGTTCGTAGAGCCATTCGCGTTCGGGTAGGAGGAGTAGCGGGTAGAGCGAAACCTCGTCGCCTATCCCGCCGCTCTTGTCCGCCTGCCATTCCCTGAGCGTGCGCCCGGTCGACCGGACCACTTCGAGTGCGCGGGTAGTACGCGAGGCATCGGCGGGGGCTAGGCGGCTGGCGGCTTCCGGATCTTCCGCTTCCAGTGCGGCGCGCGCCTCTGCCTGCGAGAGCGCGCGGACAGTTTCACGCACCACCGGATCGATTTCGGGGACAGGCGCGATGCCTTCGAGCAGCGTGCGCATGTAAAGCCCGGTCCCGCCGCACAGGATCGGCACGGCACCTTCCCGATGCAGGGCTGCGATCTCGCGCTTGGCGGCACTCGCCCAATCGGCGGCGGAACACGCCGTCGCGCCATCCCACGCACCGAAGAGGCGGTGTTCTATCCCGCCCATCTCCTCTTCGCTCGGCCGGGCGGAGAGGACGCGCAAATCGGCATAGACCTGCGCGCTGTCGGCATTGAGCACTACCGCGCGCTTGCCCTGCACTTCTAGCCGTTGTCCCAGCTTCACCGCCAAATCGCTCTTGCCGCTGGCGGTCGGCCCTGCGATGAGCGCAAGCGGTGGCAAATCAGGGGAATTATCGATGCTCATCGCCCGGCTGATAGCAGAGGCGTCAGGTCTGGAAACCCGCCTCGATGCGGCAAGCAAGGAGCTGGAAGCGGCGGGGATGCCGGTCGCGATGGCGGGTATGCTCGATTTCTGCGGCGACGTGCTGCAGGTCTCGCTCCCGCATGGCGAAGCGGGGCAGGTGGCGAGCGTCCTCACCGATCACTTCGGCGATAGCGATCTCCTGGTCGCCGACCACGATATCGAAATTCCGCGCCTTTTCGTCTCGGACATGGATTCCACCATGATCGGGCAGGAATGCATAGACGAGCTCGCCGACTTCGCCGGGATCAAGGACAAGGTCGCCGACATTACCGAGCGCGCCATGCGCGGTGAACTCGAGTTCGAAAGCGCGCTGCGCGAACGCGTCGGTCTGCTTGAAGGGCTGGGCGAGCGGGCGATCGACAATTGTCTCGCCGAACGGATTGCCCCTGTCCCGGGTGCGCGGACGCTGGTGCAGACGCTGAAGAGCAAGGGCTGCCGGACGGTTCTCGTGACCGGCGGCTTCCATCACTTTGCCGACCGCGTGGCCGAACAGCTGGGTTTCGAGCGGGTGGTGGGCAACCGCCTCGCGGTGGCGCAGGGCAAGCTGACGGGCAAACTTGCCGGCCCGGTAAGCGATGCCTCGACCAAGCTGGCGACGCTCGAAGAAGAGCGTGACAGGCTGGGCGAGGGCGCACGCGTTCTCGCCACCGGCGACGGTGCCAACGACATCCCGATGATCGAGGCGGCGGACTATGGCATCGCCTACCGCGCCAAGCCCAAGGCGCGCGATGCGGCGAACGGGCGGATCGTCAGCGAGGACCTGACCGCCGTGCTCAAATTGCTCGGGATTCCGGAGAGCGAGTGGGTGCTAGGGTGAAATAGGTTTCAATTCTGGAACTGAAACGGTATATTGACATTCCTGTCAGTAGAGCCGCCCGATGAACACGCAAGCCAGGCACAGTTCCGATATCGAATGCGCCAGCGACGGCACGCTGCTGCGCGACCCGCGCCGGCCCGAACCGAAATACTCACTGCCGAAGGCCTTCCACCACTTCCGCGAGTTGCTAAAGGACAAGGAAGACACCGCGCACGTCTTCCGCATTTTCGAGGCGCTGCCGAGCAAGACTTTCATGCCGCGCGTCCGTGCATTGACGCTGAGCGAGCAGGGCGAACAGCTGCGCGCAGAGGAACCCTACCTCCCGCCAATCCTCGATAATCACGAGGCGCTGCGAAGGCTGCCGAAGGGGACCGTCGCGCAAGCCTATTGCGATTTCATGGAGACCGAGGGTCTCTCGGCAGCCGGTCTGGTTGCCGAAGCTGAAAAGCTCGGCAATCCCAAATACGGTGACCTTGTCGAATGGTTCGGCTTCCGCCAGCGCGACACGCACGATTTGATGCATGTCCTCACCGGATACGGGCGCGATGGGCTGGGCGAACAATGCGTGTTGCTCTTCACTCACGGCCAGAGCCCGAGCCACGGGCACCTGCTGATCGGTTATGCAGGTGCGGTCCAGATCAAGAAGACGGTCAAGAGCAATGCGCCCGTGTTCAAGGCCTGCCGTCAGGCACACAAGACGGGTGTCGCCTGTCCCTCGCTCGTCGGCATGTCGATCCGCGAATTGCTGGCGATGGACCTCGATGAGGCGCGGGCGAAATTCAACATTCCCGATCCGCACTGGTACAAGGAATGCCACCGCATCTGGCGAAGCGAAGGGATCGATCCCTACGACCTGCTCGCACCGAGGCGGGCGCCCGAGGCCGTGGCGGCCTAACGCACCTTTCGGGATTTCACGAAGGCTGCGATCCTGATTGCCAACGCGATCAGTGCGAGCCCCCCGAAGACGATACCGATATGTTCGCGGCCCGGCTGTCCCAGTCGGGCCAGATAGGCCGCAGCGAAGCCGAACCAGATCGCCTGCATCCCTGCCCAGTGTAGTCGCTTCCACCATTTCCCAAGGATCCGGTAGGCCGCCGTCGATGACGTGAGAGCCATGAGCGCGATAATCAGGTAGATCAGACCGCCCCCTGCCAGCCCCGTGAAAGTCGCATCGCCCTTGATGAGGAGCACGCGCAGAAGGGCATAGAAGTGCACGGTATGCGCCATTGCAAAGGAAAGACCCCAATGGCGGCGGTTGCGCAGGAGCGTCCGGGTGATGTGCGTAGGTTTCAGCGCAACCAGCGGGCGCGCGAGATAGGCGAACAGGAAGATCGAGAACGAGACCCGCGCCGTATACCGCGAGGCGAGATTCCAGCTTTCGAAAGCGCCGTCAGCGCCTTCCGCCAGCCCAGCGAAAAGCGCAGCAAACGAAAACACGATTGCAACGATGTACGGCAGGCGCTGAGCCATCGGTCTCCCCCCACGGGATGGCTTATAGCCAGCTGGAGATTTGCTCCAGTGGCTTCTTCTTCAGGGCGTGGGCCGGGACTGTGGCGCCCTTTGCCGGGTGTCCGACCACGACCACCATCAGTGGCTTCTCGACATCGGGGCGCCCGCAGATCTCACGCGGGAAGCCCATGGGCGAGGGCGTATGGGTGAGGGTCGCAAGCCCCGCTTCGTGCAGCGTGGCGATCAGCATGCCGCAGGCTATGCCAACGCTTTCGTTTACATAATAGTTCTGCGTCTTGCCGTCTTCCTCGATCCCGCCCTTGCGCTGGGCGAAGACGACGATCAGCCAGGGCGCGGTTTCGAGGAAGGGCTTGTCCTCGTCGGTGCCGAGCGGGGCGAGGGCGTCGAGCCATTCCTCGCTCGCCTTGCCGGTGTAGAAATTGCGCTCTTCCTCTTCGGCTGCCTCGCGAATGGCGCGCTTCATTTCGGGCGAGGAGACGACGGCGAAATGCCAGGGCTGGTGGTTTGCACCATTGGGCGCGGTCCCGGCGGCCTCGATGGCGGCCTCGATGATTTCGCGCGGCACGGGTTCGTCGGAGAAATAGCGGCAGGTCCGGCGCTGTTTCATCCGGTCCCGCATGGCTTCGGCGCGGCTGACCGCTTCCGCATCATCCAGCCGGGGGAGAGAATAGGGGACGCTCTCATGCTCTTTCACGCTCTCAATTCCTTGCGTATCGCGAACTTCAGGCCCGACCAGACCTCGTCCACCGCACATTTCTTGGTGTCTACGAAGCCGATCGCCAGCCCCGCTTCGCGCACGTCATGTTCGCCCACCTCGGTGTCTATGCCCGAGGCTTGTTTGGGCCAGCTAACCCAAACATGTCCGTCCTGCGCGATATTTTCGCGCAGGACCGCGAGCTTATCGGTCAACGCCGCGCGTTCGGTCACGAAAATATGCGCGGCATCAGGTGCATCTTCGGGTCCATCGACGAAGGTCAGCTCGAGCGCATATTCGTCGATCTCGTCGATGACGTTTTCGGGCATGCCGTCGAACCACACGCGCTGCCCGTCGCGCAGCGAGAGTTTCTTGGCGAGCGGGGTTCCGGAATAGCCTGCGGTCATGTCACCACCCTTGCATCAGGCAGTCGCCATAGTCGACCGCAAGATGCCACAGCGCGCCAAGTCCGAAGGCGCGGCTCCACCAGCGCGGGACGGCGAGCATGGCGAGATAGGCGGCGGCCGCGATCCAGCCGTGCAAGGGATGGAACCCGATGCTGCAGCGGGCCGGGTCGAAGATGGGCTCGGCCAGAAGGTGGTCGAGGTCGATGAGGTTCGCCGCCAGCATGACCGCTGCAAAACGAAGCCATTGCCTACCAGCAACCAGCCGCGAGATCAGAAAGGGCGCGAGCCAGTGCCCGCCGTAGTGCAGAAGAAGCTGGAGCGCAGCCAAGCGCGTCTACCTCAGCTCTCCATCCACTCGTCAAAGAAGCTGCGGTGTGCGGCGCGCATTTCGTCGACCGACTTGCCGAACAGCGTACTGCCGCCGGTCTTGCCGATGCGGCGGAAGCCGATCGAGGCGGTTTCGTCGTTCTCAGTGCCCTTGGCGAGTGCCTGGTTGAGCGCCTCGGTGTCAGGGACAGTGACCACGTAGCGGCCCTGGTCCTCGCCGAACCACCATGCGGCCTTGGAATATTCCTCGTTCCACTCGACCTCGGCACCGATGCCGCCCGCCATTGCCATCTCGGCAAGAGCGATGGCGAGGCCGCCGTCGGATACGTCGTGGACCGCGCTCACCAGACCGTCGGCGATGAGCTGGAGCACGATTTTGCCCGCATTTTTCTCAACCGTTAGGTCGGTCGGCGGGGTGCGGCCTTCGTCGCGGCCGTGGATTTCCGACAGCCACAGCGACTTGCCGAGATGCGAACGCTCGGGATCGACGGTCGCCCATTCCTCGGCGTGGATGAGGTAGATCGCCTCGCCCTCGGCCTTGAACGGCATGGTCATCATGTGCTCGTAATCGTCGATCAGGCCGACGCCGCCGATGGCAGGCGTGGGGAGGATGGCCGAGCCGCCACCGGTCGCCTTGCTCTCGTTGTAGAGGCTGACGTTGCCGCTCACGATCGGGAAGTCGAGCACGCGGCAGGCACGGCCCATGCCTTCCAGCGCGTGGACGAACTGGCTCATGATTTCGGGACGCTGCGGGTTGGCGAAGTTGAGGCAATTGGTCACCGCCAGCGGACGCGCGCCCACCGCGCAGAGGTTGCGATAGGCTTCCGCAATCGCCTGCTTGCCGCCTTCATACGGATCGGCATGGACATAGCGCGGCGTGCAGTCGGTGCTGATCGCCAGGGCCTTCTTCGTGCCGTGCACGCGGACCACGCCCGCATCGCCGCCGGTCTGGAGCGTGTCAGCGCCGACTTGGCTGTCGTATTGCTCCGAAATCCACTTGCGCGAGGAAAGGTTGGGCGAGGCGAGCAGCTTCATCAGATCGCCGCCGATATCGTCGGTATCGGGTCGCTCGGTCATCGGCTTGATGCCCGCCCATGCGGTGTATTCGTCCTTCGAAAGGTAAGGGCGGTCATACTCGGGCGCATCGGCAGCAAGCGGGCCGAGCGGGATGTCGCATACGACTTCGCCGCCGAATTCGAGCACCATGTGCTGCGTATCGGTGACTTCGCCGATGACTGCGAAATCGAGTTCCCACTTCTCGAAGATGGCCGCCGCCATCGCTTCCTTGCCGGGCTTGAGCACCATGAGCATGCGCTCCTGACTCTCGCTCAGCATCATTTCATAGGGCGTCATGCCCTCTTCGCGGCAGGGCACCTTGTCCATGTCGAGGCGGATACCCGCCTTGCCGTTGGTCGCCATTTCGACGCTGGAAGAAGTGAGGCCCGCCGCGCCCATGTCCTGAATCGCGACGATGGCATCGGTCGCCATCAGCTCGAGGCAGGCTTCGATGAGCAGCTTTTCGGTGAAGGGGTCGCCCACCTGCACCGTGGGGCGCTTGGCGTCGGCATCTTCCTCGAAATCGGCGCTGGCCATGGTCGCGCCGTGGATCCCGTCGCGCCCGGTCTTCGAGCCGACATAGACGATCGGATTGCCGACGCCGGTCGCCGCCGAATAGAAGATCTTGTCGGCATCGGCGACGCCAACGGTCATCGCATTGACGAGAATATTGCCGTCATAGGCCGGGTTGAAATTGGTTTCGCCGCAGACGGTCGGCACACCGACGCAATTGCCATAGCCGCCGATGCCCGCGACGACGCCCTGCACGAGGTGCTTCATTTTCGGATGGTCGGGCCGCCCGAAACGCAGAGCATTGGCATTCGCCACCGGACGCGCGCCCATGGTGAAAACATCGCGTAGGATGCCGCCGACACCGGTTGCCGCGCCCTGGTAGGGTTCGATGTAGCTCGGGTGGTTGTGGCTCTCCATCTTGAAGATCGCCGCCTGCCCGTCGCCGATATCGATGACGCCCGCATTCTCGCCCGGGCCGCAGATTACCCACGGCGCCTCGGTCGGGAGCTTCTTGAGGTGGAGGCGCGAGGACTTGTACGAGCAGTGCTCGCTCCACATCACCGAAAAGATGCCCAGTTCCACCAGGTTGGGCTCGCGGCCCAGCGCGTGGAGGACGCGCTCGTATTCTTCTTCGGAAAGGCCGTGCTGGGCAACGATTTCGGGGGTAATTTCGCTCATGGCCCGCGCCCTTAAAGGGGCAGGGCGATGGGCGCAATATGCGAGGGCCTCAGATCGGCTTGCTGGCCACACCTAAACCCACTTCGTTGCGATGCCAGCGCGTCGAGCCGACCCAGAACGCAAGGCCGGTCATGACCGCATAGGCAAACAGGGCGAGGAGATACATGCCGAGCCCCGCTTCCTCCGGCGGAGGACCGAACCAGTCGATCGCCTGGAACAGCAGCATTACCCCGATCAGAACCAGCGGAGGGGCCACCGGGCCCTTGGTCCGAGACACGTAGAACCAAAATGCCAGAAGTACGAGGCCAATTTCGAGCGGCATCGCGATCGCAGGGTAATTCCAGAGGCCGAAGCCGAGCTTCTCCTCCCCGCCGGAAATGGTCAGGTCGGGACGATGCACAAGCAGGTCGAGGAGCCAGTGGCTCATAACGACGATCGCGGCCCAGGTCGCTGCGACCATGTTTTTCGTCAGCAGGGCTATCAGCACAGCGAATCCCACAGCCCAAGCCGCGCTTCCCACAAGGGAATGGGTGTAGGGCATATGATAGAGGTCCATCGGGTTCATGGCTGTGATCCCGGGCACGATGCGCAAATGCTCCATGCCGAAGATTGCGAAAGTGAAGAAAGCCCAGTCGACGAGCTGGGCCGCGACGAAAAGCGTGCCGAGCTTGGGAGCCTCCTCGGTGAAACCGCGCGCGATAAAAGCCGGGGCGAAATGGCCAATAAACATGTGCTGACTATTCCCTCAGGCGAATTTGCTGGCAGCAAACGTGGCGATGGTCGCGGCAATAGCCGTGGCAAACGCTCCCCAACAGATATCGGCGATGGTCACGGTGGTGGACCACTGACGCATCGTTGCCTGGTTCGTGAGGTCATAGGTCGCGTAGCAGATTGCGCCCAGCAAGGCCCCGTTTAGTGCCGCCGCGCCGAGCCCGCCCGCAAGACCGGGCCTCACGGCAAACCACACGATGGCGGCGATGTAGGCGGTGTAAAACACGAGGGCCGGGGCCATGCGGAAGCTATCGGCAAGAATATCTCCCAGCCTAGGCCGGTAGAAATTCGGACCTGCCCAGCCGAGCCACAACGCATCCAGTGCGCCGAAGGCCACGGCGGCCGCGATGAAGGCGACAATCCACGTCATATCAGCTCCCCGTCTTTTGCACCTTCTTGACCGCACGCCCGCGTCCCGTCAATGCTCGCCCGCGATGACAGAGGGTCAAGACAAACCGATTGCGGACATGAGCTTCGAAGAAGCCTTGCGCGCGCTGGAAATCACCGTGCGCAGCCTCGAAAGTGGCGAAGTGCCGCTCGACGAGAGCATTGCGCTTTACGAGCGCGGCGAGGAGCTGCGCAAGGCGTGCCAGAAGCGGCTCGATGCGGCGCAGGCGAAGATCGATAAGATCGTTTCCGACAGCGAAGGCCGCCTCACCGGCACCGTTCCCTTCGACGCGGATAGCTGAGGCGTGAACGCTGTGACCGCCATGCCCGACCTGCTCGCCGAAGCCTTCGAAGAGGTCCAGCGCGATGTCGACGCGGCTTTCGACGCATTCCTGCCCGTCCCCGAAGACACGCGGGCGCGTCTGGTCGAGGCGATGCGCTATGCAGCGATCGGCGGTGGCAAACGGGTGCGTCCGCTCCTTGTCTGCGCGACGGCGAGGCTGTTCGGTGTCGACCGCGACGCGGCCGTTTCGGCAGGCTGCGCGGTCGAGGCGATCCACGCCTACTCGCTGATCCACGACGATCTGCCCTGCATGGACGATGACGATTTGCGCCATGGCAAGCCGACGCTGCACAAGGTCTATGACGAGGCGACCGCGGTGCTTGCAGGCGACTGCCTCCATGCGCTTGCTTTCGACATCCTCACCATGCCCGGCACCAGCAGCGATCCCTTTGTCAGGTCCGAACTGGTAGCGACGCTCGCCAAAGCCAGCGGCCATGATGGAATGGCGGGCGGGCAGATGATGGACATCGTCTCGGACGAGCAGGAATACGACCTGCGGCAGGTCACAAGGCTGCAGCAGCTGAAAACCGGCGCCCTTCTCGCCGCCAGTGTCGAGATGGGCGCCATCCTCGGCAAGGTGGCACCCGAAGGCCGTGCTCACCTGCGCGCATATGCCCGCGATATCGGTCTCGCCTTCCAGATCGCCGACGACTTGCTCGACGTTGAGGGTGACGAGGAAAAGGCCGGCAAGGCGCTGCGCAAGGACGAGGGGCAGGGCAAGCAGACCTTCGTCACCCTGATGGGCCGCGACGCCGCCCGCGCGCAGGCGGAAATGCTGGTCGAACAGGCCGGACAGCATCTGGCGGGCTATGGCGAAGAAGCCCGCGTGCTGGTCGACTTGGCGCGCTTCGTGGTGAAGAGGGACCACTGATGGCAGAACGTATCGGTATCTATCCGGGCACTTTCGACCCTATCACGCTTGGCCATGCGGACATCATCCGGCGCGGCAGCAAGCTGGTCGACAAGCTGATCATCGGGGTCACGACCAATCCGTCGAAGAATCCCATGTTTTCGACCGAAGAACGCTTCGCCATGGTCGAGCGCGAGATTGCCGGCATGGGCCTCGACAATGTGGTGGTCGAAGGGTTCAACGCGCTGCTGGTGAAATTCGCGCAGAAAATGGGCGCCAGCGTCCTCATCCGCGGCCTGCGTGCGGTCGCCGATTTCGAGTACGAGTATCAGATGGCGGGCATGAACCAGCAGCTGGACGACGATATCGAGACCGTGTTCCTTATGGCGGATGTCTCGCTCCAGCCGATCGCTTCGAAACTGGTCAAGGAAATCGCGCTGTTCGGAGGCGACATCACGCCCTTCGTTAGCGATCCCGTTTGCGAGGATGTGATTGCCCGCGTGAAGGAGCAGGGCCAGCTCGGGGATTACTGAGCAAAGCCTCGAAACCATTCATTGAACCGACAGCGCAGCGCCGCTAGGGCGAGGCACACACAGGACAATTCGACGGAAATATGATGCTCAAGTCTTCGCTTGCCCTTGCCGCCGCCGCTCTGACGGCGATCGCTCCGGTTGCCGCAGTCGCGCAGGAAGCCGAGGCTCCCAAGGCCTCGAAATTCACCTACGCGCCGATCGACTACAACCTCAACGAAGACCGGGAGAACATCTTGTTCCTCGACCTGTCGAATGGCGAGCGTGTCGGCATCCGGCTTATGCCCGAATGGGCACCCAACCATGTCGAGCGTATCAAGACGCTGACCCGCCAGGGCTTCTACGACGGCATCATTTTCCATCGCGTCATCGAGGGTTTCATGGCGCAGACCGGCGATCCGACCGGCACCGGGCAGGGAGGCAGCCAGCTTCCCGACCTCGAGGAAGAATTCAACCCGATGCCGCATATCCGCGGCACGCTCTCGATGGCCCGCGCGGCGAGCGATGACAGTGCGAACAGCCAGTTCTTCATCGTATTCTACCCGCGCTTCAGCCTCGACAAGAAGTATACCAACTTCGGCCGCGTCATCTCGAACATGGCTGCCGTCGATGCGATCAACCGCGGCGAACCGCCCGCGAACCCGACCCGCATCCTGCAGGCCTCGCTCGCTTCGGACAACAAGCCCGTCCCCGCGCCGATGCCCGCCGCCGCCCCCGCCATCATGGGCGAGGAAGAAGTCACGCTGGACGATTTGAACTCGTAAGCGAAAAGCCGGTTTGCAGCGCGATTGCGAGCGTCTAGGGGCGCTGGCATGCGCGTCGACCTTTTCGATTTCGAGCTTCCCAATGAACGCATAGCGCTGCGGCCCGCGCGCCCGCGCGATGCCGCGCGCATGCTTGTGGTGCCTGGCGAGGGCGACTTTGCCGACCGGAGCGTTCGCGACCTTCCCGACCTGCTCGAACCGGGCGATGTGCTGGTATTCAACGATACGCGCGTCATTCCCGCCCAGCTCGAAGGCCGGCGCGGCGAGGCGAAGATCGGGGCGACGCTGCACAAGCGGATCGACCTGCGTCGCTGGCAGGCTTTCATCCGCAACGCCAAGCGTCTGCGTGTGGGGGAAACGGCGGAATTCGGCGGCGGCGTGACCGCGATTGCGGAGGATCGCCTTGATGACGGCAGTTTCGTGCTTTTCTTCGAAGGCGAGGAGCCGGTCGAGGTGCTTCTGGAGCGGGCAGGGACCATGCCGCTGCCTCCCTATATCGCGGGCAAGCGCGCCACCGATGCTCAGGACCGCGAGGATTACCAGACCATGTTCGCACGGGAGGACGGAGCCGTCGCCGCGCCCACCGCAGCGCTACATTTCACCGACCGGCTGATGGCCGACCTGAAGGACCACGGGATCGCTTCCGAGACGCTCACCTTGCATGTCGGAGCCGGGACCTTCTTGCCGGTGAAAGCCGACGATACGGACGATCACCAGATGCATTCGGAGTGGGGCAGGATCGAGCAGGCCACTGCCGACCGCCTCAACGCCGCGCGCGCCGATGGTGGCCGGATCATCGCTGTCGGCACCACCAGCCTGCGCCTCCTCGAAAGCGCGACGGGCGAGGATCGCATTATCCGCCCCTTCGCAGGCGACACCGACATCTTCATCACTCCGGGCTACACCTTCCGCGCGATCGACGGGTTGATGACCAATTTCCACCTGCCCAAGTCGACGCTGTTCATGCTCGTAAGCGCATTGATGGGTCGTGAGCGGATGCAGGCCGCCTATGCCCGTGCGATCGCAAGCGAGTATCGCTTCTATTCCTATGGTGACTCCTCGCTCCTGCTTCCCTAGATCGGTTGCATGAACGAACCGATCCTCGAGCTCGAGGGCCTGACCAAGGTCTATCCCGGCGGGCTCAAGGCCCTCGATTCTGTCGACCTCACCATCCGCAAGGGCGAGATTTTCGCACTGCTCGGTCCCAATGGCGCGGGCAAGACCACTCTGATCGGCGCGGTTTGCGGATTGGTCCGACCGACTTCGGGCACGATGCATGCTTTCGGCCACGATCTTTCGACCGACTGGCGCAAGGCGAGGGCGCGGATCGGGCTGGTGCCCCAGGAACTCTCGACCGACATGTTCGAGCCGGTACATCGTGCGGTTTCCTATTCGCGCGGGCTCTTCGGCCTCGCGCCCGACCCCAAGCGCATCGAGGAAATCCTTCGCAGCCTGAGCCTGTGGGACAAGAAGGACGAGCGGATCATGGCGCTGTCTGGCGGGATGAAGCGCCGCGTACTGATCGCCAAGGCGCTGGCGCACGAACCCGACCTGCTGTTCCTCGATGAGCCGACCGCCGGCGTGGACGTCGAATTGCGCAAAGGCATGTGGGCGATCATCGACGAAATGCGCGAGCGCGGTGTCACAGTGATCCTCACCACGCATTACATCGAGGAAGCCGAGGAGATGGCCGACCGGGTAGGCATCATCCGGCAAGGCAAGCTCATCATGGTCGACGAGAAGGACGCGATGATGGCGCGGCTTGGCCGGACCGAGGCGCATATCTCGCTCGCCAATCCGATTACCGCGCTTCCCGCCTCGCTTTCGCAATATCCGGTAGAGATCGAGGAGGGCGGGACATCGCTCTGCTATCGCGGCGGAGACGGGACCGGGCGCGGCAAGGCCGAGGTGGCCGACATCACCAAGGCGCTGCTCGCCGAGGGCATCGACTACACCGGCATCGATGTGCGCGAGAGCAGCCTCGAAGACATTTTCGTATCGCTTCTCGGCGAGGAGGAGCCGGCATGATTTCTTGGCGTTCCACCTGGTCGATCTATACCCGCGAGCTGATGCGTTTCCTGCGCACCGCATTCCAGTCGGTGCTCGCGCCGGTGCTGACCACATCGCTCTATTTCATCGTCTTCGGCGCTGCTATCGGCGGTCGCATGCCCGATCTTGGCGGGGTCGATTACGGGGCCTTCATCATTCCCGGCCTGCTGATGCTCACCCTGCTTGGCGAGACGACCAGTAATTCGAGTTTCGGCATCTACATGCCGCGCTTCACCGGCACGATCTACGAGTTGCTCAGTGCGCCAGTGGGCGTGGCCGAGACGCTGATCGGTTTCGTCGGCGCGGCCATGACTAAGAGCCTCATTCTCGCTGCCATCATCCTCGTCACTGCACGCTTGTTTGTCGATTACTCCATCGCGCACCCGCTGCTGGCAATGCTTTACATCATGCTGGTGGCAGCCGCCTTCAGCCTGTTCGGTTTTATTCTGGGCATCTGGGCTGACAATTTCGAGAAGCTCGGCATCATCCCCATGCTGTTTCTGACACCGCTCACTTTCCTTGGCGGAACATTCTACTCGATCGATATGCTCCCCAAACCCTGGGACACGATCGCGCTCGCCAATCCGATTGTCTATCTCGTCAGCGGGCTGCGCTGGACATTTTACGGGAGCAGCGATGTGAATATCTGGGTCAGCTTCGGGATAACGCTCGCGTTCCTCGCGGCCTGCACGGCTGTGATCGCCTACATCTTCAAGACGGGATGGCGCCTCAGAGCCTGAACGAAAGTTAACGAAAATTGCTGCGTTAAGCATTTTCCATTCAGAGTCCGGCAAGCAATTGCAGCGCAGTTTGTGCTCGTCCGCATTCAGGAGCGGACCGGATAATGAGGGAAATAATGAAGACCAAAGCATTACTGCTCGCCGCCGCAACCGCTGGCGCAGCATTCGCACTTCCGACCGCAGCCCAGGCGCAGGACATCGTTCCCGGCGAAGGCTTCATCGGTGCCTCGGCCGGCGTTCATACGCTTGGCCTTGAGGATGAGCTCGAGGATGTCGCCCCCGGACTCGACTTCGACGATTCGAGCCCGATCTTCGGTGTTTTCGCCGGTTACGACTTCCCCATCGCGCCGGGCATGTTCCTCGGCGGTGAGGTGAACTACAACTTCGGCACCGACGCGCTCGACGGTGACTATGGCGCCTCGGCCCGTCTTGGATTCAACGTACCGGGCGGCACCAAGATCTACGCGCGTGGCGGATACCAGGCGATAAAGATCGACTACAATGAACTGGTCAACGACGACACGCTCGACTTCAGCGCTTTCGACGACACCGAAAGCGACTATCTCGTCGGCCTCGGCGTCGAGGTACCCATTGCCGGCCTCTTCCTCCGCGGAAACATCGATACGATCTCGTTCGACACGATGCGCGCAACGGCTGGTGTCGGCGTCCGCTTCTAATCGCGTCTGACATGAAATCGATGGGGCGGGCCTTGCGAAGGGCCCGCCCTTTCTCTTTGCGGGTGGCGAATGCGGGCCGCACAGGCTAGGCGGCGCGCATGAAGACCGCTGTTTGCCTCCTTTGCACCGCTTCTGCTCTTTGTTTTGCTGCCCCGGCGTCCGCCGAGCTGCCCGAAGGCGTGCAGGCGATGATCGATGCCGCCATCGCTACAGGCGATGAAAAGAAGGTCGAAACGGTCCTTGAGCTGGCCCGCGCGACGAATCCGGAGGATCTGGCAAAAATCGATGCGATCGAGGCGGAATGGATAGCTGCGCAGACTGCCCGGATTGCGGAGCAGAAAGCCAAAAAAGAGCAGGAAATTCGCACCGCCGGAATTTTCGATCGCTGGAGCGGCGAGGGCGAGATCGGGGCATTCCAGTCTTCCGGTAATACCGACAGCTTGGGACTGGCGACCTCGCTCAAACTGAAACGCGAGGGGCTGAAGTGGAGCCATCTGCTAACCGGGCGGGCCGATTATCAGCGCCTAAACGGCGAAACGAGCCGCGAACAGTTTCTCGCCGCCTACGAGCCGCGCTGGCAGTTCAGCGAGGACCTGTTCGTCTACGGCCTTGCGCAGTTCGAGCGTGACAGGCTGCAGGGTTTCGATGCGCGTTATGCGGCCTCGGGCGGCCTCGGATACAAGGTTTTCGACCGCGATGGGCTCAAGCTGTCGGTCAAGGCAGGCCCTGCATGGCGGATAACCGAGTTTCGCGACGGAACCAGCAATAGCCGCATCGCTGCGCTGTTCGGCGCCGACTTCGATTGGGAGATCGTGAAAGGTCTGACCTTCACGCAGGACACGAACGCGCTGGCGGAAGGCGGGGGAGAGGTCCAGGTGCTGGTCGACGGCAGCAACACCAGCATCAACCTGGTCAGCGGGCTCGATTTCAAGATTTCGGAGAAGCTCCGCTCGCGGCTGTCCTATGCCGTCGATTACGATAGCAATCCGCCGGCAGACGCCGTGTCGACCGACACGCTGACCCGCTTCACCGTCATTTATGGCTTCTGAGATAATGAGCACTCGCTTCGATTTCGACATCCACGCACGCGACGGCAAGGCGCGTATGGGCACGATCCGAATGCTTCGCGGCGACATCCGCACGCCCGCTTTCATGCCCGTGGGCACGGCGGCGACGGTCAAGGCAATGAAGCCCGAAACCGTTCGCAAGACCGGTGCGGACATTATCCTCGGCAATACCTACCACCTCATGCTGCGCCCTGGGGCGGAACGCGTCGCGAAGCTTGGTGGCTTGCATAAATTCATGAACTGGCATCGCCCGATCCTGACCGATAGCGGCGGTTACCAGGTGATGAGCCTTTCGGACCTCCGGAAACTCACCGAGAACGGCGTCGAATTCCGCAGCCATATCGATGGTTCGAAGCACATGCTCACGCCCGAACGCAGCATGGAAATCCAGCGCCTGCTCGGAAGTGATATTGTGATGGCCTTCGATGAATGCCCGCGCGCCGACCGACCGCGCGACGAAATTGCCGCAAGCATGGAAATGAGCATGCGCTGGGCCAAGCGCAGCCGCGACGGGTTCGACGCAGGCGGCGAGCATGCAGAGCGCTCGGCCCTCTTCGGTATCCAGCAGGGTGCGCTCGACGAGGAATTGCGCAAGATCAGCGCCGAGAAACTGACCGAGATCGGTTTCGACGGCTATGCCATCGGCGGCCTTGCCGTGGGCGAGGGGCAGGAGGCGATGTTCGCTACGCTTGACTTCGCGCCCGGCCAGCTGCCGGAGAACCGCCCGCGCTATTTGATGGGAGTGGGCAAGCCCGACGACCTCGTCGGTGCGGTGGAGCGCGGGGTCGACATGTTCGATTGCGTGCTGCCCAGCCGTTCGGGCCGCAACGGGCAGGCCTTCACATGGAACGGCCCGGTAAACATCCGCAACGCCCGCCATGCCGAGGACACAGGTCCGCTCGACGAAGGGTGTCCGTGCGACACCTGCGGCACTTATAGCCGCGCCTACCTCCACCACCTCAACAAGGCGGGGGAAATCCTCGGCGCGATGCTGATGACCGAACACAATATCGCTTTCTACCAGCAACTGATGCAGGCGATGCGCGACGCGATCGGAGAGGGGCGATTTGCCACCTTCGCAGCCGATTTCCGGCGCGATTACCTGGGCGAAGCGCAAGCGTGAGCTGGAAGCGGGCCGCAGTCATCGGAGCATCCGGCGGCCTCGGCGCCGCGCTTGCCGATGGGCTGGAAGCCGCAGGAACACAGGTTCACAGACTGGCGCGAAGCTTCGAATGCGCCGGATATATCGACCTGACCGACGAAGCGTCGATTGCCTCCGCTGCCGCTGCCATTCAGGAGGATGCCCCTATCGACCTCGTGCTTGTGGCGACGGGCTATCTGCATCGCGATGGCGAGGGGCCTGAAAAGGATTGGCGCCACCTTTCGGGCGACGAGTTGGCAAGAAACTTCGCCATTAATGCCACCGGGCCGGCGCTGGTGGCCAAACATTTCCTTCCCTTGCTGCCCGATGATGGGCGTTCCTGTTTCGCCACCTTTTCGGCGCGGGTGGGAAGCATATCTGACAACCGCCTCGGCGGCTGGTATTCCTATCGTGCGAGTAAGGCGGCGCTCAACCAGATCATCCGCACGTTATCGGTCGAGCTGAAACGTAAGAAGCCTGATGCGTTCTGCGTTGCCCTGCACCCGGGGACCGTCGACACCTCGCTCAGCGAACCGTTCCAGCGCAATGTGCCACAGGGCAAGTTGTTCACGCCGGAGTTTTCCGCCGGCAAGCTCCTTGCCGTCCTCTCCTCCCTTGAACCGCGCGATAGCGGCCGCATATTCGCATGGGACGGAGAGGAAATCGCACCTTGAACGGATACCGGCCGCCATCATTGCAGAGCGACGCAGGAAAGCAGGAAGTGACCCTGCTGGTCGTGCTCGGCTTCATCTCGATCCTGCTTTGGGGTTCGCCATGGGGCGGTTATCTGCTCTATCCTTTCAGCATTCTCGCAACCTGGTTCCACGAGATGGGTCACGGGCTTGCCGCCATGGCCTTCGGCAATGATTTCGAGCGGCTGGTGATCTTCCCCGATGGCTCGGGTTACGCGATGCACTTCTCCGAGGCAGAACCTTCGCGGTTCTCACAAGCGATGATTGCGGCCTCGGGCCTGCTCGGGCCGACGTTTGCCGGGTGTATGCTGATCCTTGCTGCGCGAACGCATAAGGCAACGCAGATTGCGCTTGCGCTCCTTGGCGTGGCCCTGCTCGGTTCTACGCTAATATGGGTTCGATCCATGACCGGTTGGCTGGTGCTGCCTGCGCTTGGTGCGATCAGCCTTGGTCTCGCATTCTACGGTAGAGAAAAATACCGCCGTTTCGCAGTGCAATTCCTCGGCGTGCAGGGCTGCATCTCGATTTACCGCGACTTCGGCTACCTGTTCAGCGAGGGCGGGGTGATGGAGGGGCGCATGCAGCGTTCCGATACAGGCTACATCGCCGATGCGCTTTTCCTGCCTTACTGGTTCTGGGGCGCGGTCATCACCGCGATGATGGGGGCAATGGTGATCTGGTCGCTCAAGCGCGCCCACCGGGCCTAGGCCGGGCCCAGTTCGCGCATTTCGAGGACGGTGCCGCGATAGGCAATGAAGCGGCCGAGTGCATCGGTGAAACCAGCCCCGATGCGGTTGGCCTGTCGCTGGGCTTCGGCGAGGGTGGCGTACCATTTCCCCACGCGGTCGCGGGTAACGAAACGATATTGGGTCATAATAACTCGAAAACGCCTAACTATCGGAAGAGGTTTCTGAAAACACGACGAACCGAGTGACGTGCAAACGAAAAGGGCGGCCCCGAAGGACCGCCCTTTGCTGTTCGATTATCCCGCGGATTAGCGCGAGTAGAACTCGACCACGAGGTTCGGTTCCATGGTGACCGGGTAAGGCACTTCGTCGAGCTTCGGCACGCGGGTGTAGGTCACCTTGTCGTTGCCGTCGGGGCTGACGTAGTCGGGAATTTCACGCTCGGGCAGGCTCTGAGCTTCGATGACGAGAGCCATTTCCTTGGCCTTGCTGCCAAGGCTGACGACGTCGCCGACACGGACACGGGCCGAGGCGATGTTGGTCTTCACGCCGTTAAGGTAGATGTGGCCGTGGCTCACCAGCTGGCGGGCAGCGAAGATGGTCGGTGCGAACTTGGCGCGGTAGACGACCATGTCGAGGCGCTGTTCGAGCAGGCCGATCAGGTTCTGACCGGTGTCGCCCTTCATGGCCGACGCTTCCTTGTAGGTGCGCTTGAACTGCTTCTCGGTCACGTCGCCGTAATAGCCCTTGAGCTTCTGCTTGGCGCGCAGCTGCAGACCGAAGTCGGACATCTTGCCCTTGCGGCGCTGGCCGTGCTGGCCGGGACCATACGAACGCTTGTTGACCGGGGAATTCGGACGACCCCAGATGTTTTCGCCCATCCGGCGGTCGAGTTTGTACTTGGCGCTCTTGCGCTTCGACATAGGTATTTCCTTCAATTTGCTGAGCTGCCCCTGTGGCAGCCATTCAACCCGGCATCGCACCGCAGGAATCCTAGGGATTTCTGCGCGGCTACCGCTTCACCGGGGTGCGGAGCCAATCAGCGAAGGCGCGCGATTAGCAGAATTGTGCAGCGCGTCAAGCCTTGCGTGCCGCCTCGCAGAAGGCGCGGACTAGGGCAGGGTCCTTCTGTCCGGGCGCGGTTTCTACCCCGCTCGACGTATCGACCAGGGGTGGGTGGAGTGCACCGATTGCCTGTGCCACGTTCCGCGCATCCAGTCCTCCTGCCAGCCCCCAGCCGGGCCGCCCTTTCCATCCGTTCAGCAGCGACCAGTCGAACCGCAATCCCATGCCACCGGGAAGTGCCGCATCTTTCGGTGTCTTGGCATCGAACAACAGCAGGTCGGCGATGCGGGAATATGCCTGCGCCCGATCGACATCCTTAGCGGCGGCGACGGATATCGCTTTCCAAACCGGCAGGCCGAAGCGCTGCTTCACCTGGGCAATGCGTTCGGGTGTTTCCTCGCCATGCAGCTGGAGCGCATCGAGCCTCCCTGCCTTCACGGCCTCGGCAATCGTCCCGTCATCTGCATCTACGAACAGGCCAACCCGTCCAATGCGCTCGCCAGCGCGCATTGCGAGCGCGCTTGCGGCGTGCTCGTCGACATGGCGCGGGGAGGGCGGGAAGAAAACCAGGCCGAAATAATCGGCGCGCGCCTCGATGGCTGCATCAAGCGCCTCGACGGTCGAAATGCCGCAGATCTTGATCGCGGTGGGCATGGCTAGGCCTTAAAGCGTCGCCTCGATTTGGCGCGCGGCCGCTTCCGGATCTTCTGCCCGGCTGATCGGACGGCCGATCACGAGTACGCTGGCCCCGTCGTCACGCGCCTGTCGAGGAGTGACAACGCGTTTCTGGTCGCCCGCATTGTTGGTATCGAGGCGCAGCCCGGGAACGACGAAGAAGCCGTCCTTCCATTGGTCGTGCACCGCCTTGATTTCGTGTCCGGAGCAGACCACCCCATCCAGGCCCGCTCTATGCGCCAATTCCGCGAGGCGCAGGACGTGGTCCTGAGGCGAATCCTTTACGCCCATGATTTCCAGATCCCGGGCATCGAGGCTGGTCAGCATGGTGACCCCGACGACCTTGGTGTGCTCGCCCGCAGCGGCCTTGGCATCTTCCATCATCGCGCGGCCACCGCAGGCGTGGATGGTCACGATCGCCGGTTCGAGGACGTGGATCGCCTGCATCGCGGCTGCGACGGTGTTCGGGATGTCGTGCAGCTTCAGGTCGAGGAAGATCGGCAGGCCGAGCTGCGCGAACATATGCACGCCATGTGCGCCATGGGCGTTGAAGAATTCCAGCCCCAGCTTGACGCCGCCGACGTGGTTCTTGACCTTGCCGGCAAGCTCGACCGCGTCCTTCAAACGCGGGACATCGACAGCAAGATAGACGGGATTGCTCATGACTTTATTGTCGGCTCCGGATCGACGGGGTTGGAAGGCTCGGGCGGCAGGTCTTGCGTTGCCGGCTCGGGACGTACGGGCGGTGTGGGGGTGGGAGTGTCCGCCCTCGGCGCGGCCATCTTGGTGGTGGCGGTTTCAAGTGCGGCAATCCGACGCCCCTGCCGCCAGCGCACGCCGCGATGGTAAAGCCACATGGGTACGAGGCCGATCAGGAAGGAGACGATGACCAGCGCAGGAACACGCGTATCCCAGACGATGCCCGGCCAGATGCGGACATCGATCTGGCGGTCCCAGTTGCCGAAGGAGAAGGCAAGGATGCCCACAAGCAGCAGGACCCAGAGGATCGTTCGTACGATTTGCATGTTACCAGCAGCTCCCCTTTGCATCTTTTGATGCACGCTAGGGCTGGATTACCCCAGAGTCTAGCGGGACAGGTCTAGCCGAACACGCGGTCGAAAATCGTGTCGACCTGCTTGAAGTGGTAGTCGAGGTCGAACCGCTCCTCGAGCTGTTCGTGGGTGAGTGCGGCAGTCACTTCTTCGTCCTGCTTCAGCAGATCGAGCAGCATCAGCTTGCCGTCCGATTCCCATACCTTCATCGCATTGCGCTGGACGAGGCGATAAGCATCCTCGCGGCTCACGCCGTTCTGGGTGAGCGCGAGCAGCACGCGCTGCGAATGAATGAGGCCGCCCATTCGGTCCATGTTCGCCTGCATGCGCTCGGGGTAGACGAGCAGCTTGTCGACCACCCCGGTGAGACGGGCGAGGGCAAAGTCGAGCGTGATCGTGGCATCCGGCCCGATGAAACGCTCGACCGAGGAATGCGAGATATCGCGCTCATGCCATAGCGCCACGTTTTCCAGCGCGGGGAGGGCGTAGGCGCGGATCATGCGCGCCTGTCCTGTGAGGTTTTCGGTTAGGATCGGGTTGCGCTTGTGCGGCATTGCGCTCGAGCCCTTCTGGCCCTTGGAGAAGAACTCCTCGGCTTCGAGGACTTCGGTGCGCTGGAGGTGGCGAACCTCAACGGCAAGGCGCTCGATGCTGCCCGCGATAACCGCTAGCGTGGCGAAATACATCGCGTGACGGTCGCGCGGGATGACCTGCGTCGAGACGGGCTCGGGCTTCAGGCCCAGCTTCTCGGCGACATACTCCTCGACCGACGGGTCGATATTGGCGAAGGTCCCGACAGCGCCCGAGATAGCGCAGGTGGCGATTTCCTCGCGCGCGGCGATGAGGCGCGTCTTGCAGCGATCGAACTCGGCATAGGCCTGCGCCAATTTGAGACCGAAGGTCACCGGTTCTGCATGAATGCCGTGGCTGCGGCCGATCGTCGGCGTGTATTTATGCTCTTCCGCGCGGCGTTTGATGGCACCGAGCAGGTCGTCGAGGTCCGCCAGAAGCAGGTCGGTCGAGCGCGCAAGCTGGACGGCGAGCGTGGTGTCGAGGACATCGCTGCTGGTCATGCCTTGGTGCATGAAGCGCGCCTCGTCGCCGACGTTTTCGGCCACCCAGGTGAGGAAGGCGATCACGTCGTGCTTGGTCACCGCCTCGATAGCATCGATCGCGTCGACATCGATCTTCGGATTTGTCGCCCACCAGTCCCACAGCGCCTTGGCCGCGCTTTTCGGGACTACGCCCAGCTCGCCCAGCTTCTCGGTCGCGTGTGCCTCGATCTCGAACCAGATGCGATATTTCGATTCCGGCTCCCAGATGGTGGTCATCTCGGGGCGGGCGTAGCGGGGGACCATGGGTCGACTCCGATTAGGGTGGGGTAGGGCTTGCCGCGACCCGCTAGAGAGGCGGGCTCCTGCTGGCAAGGCCGTGCGCCCGTTTGTGCAGCAATTGATGGTTGATTGCGCCTTTACCCATTCACCGCAGTTCCATTGCGCTTTCCGGGGGTTGCGATAGGATGTGCGCCATGAACGACCAGTCGCAATTTCCGCCCGTTAGGCTTCTGCTCCTTTCCGGTGCAAGCTTCGGTCTCTTTCTCTCAGCCCCCGCTATAGCAGGCGAAGAGTTGGTATACGGCGAGGCACCGGAGTGGGTAGTTCCAGCCCAGTTGTCCGAAGTGGACACGAAGAGAGGGCCGTCAACGCTCATCTACGACTGGCAGCACCGTCTGGAGAACGGTCTGGTTACCAGTTACCAGGACGCCGCGATCCGGATCGACAATCCCGATATGCTGATGCAGCAGGGTACGGTCACGCTTTCCTGGCTTCCCGACAAGGGCGATCTGACCATCCACCGTGTTGAAATCCTGCGCGGCAAGGAATCGATCGACCTTATTGCCTCTGGTTCCGAATTCGATGTGATCCGCCGCGAGCAGGGGCTCGAACAGCGCCTGCTCGACGGCGAGCTGACCGCAACGCTTGCGGTTCCCGGCCTCAAGGTTGGTGACATCCTGCGCGTCACCCATTCGATCACGCTCGACGACCAGGCGCTGGGCGAGGAGATGCAGGTCTCGCAATATCTCTGGACCGATCCGTGGAAGGTCGGCTTTTCGCGAGCCCGGGTCAGCTGGCCGGAGGCGTCGGACGTCCATTGGCGCGCAGAGGAAAACGCAGGTGTGGAAGCTCCGGTCCTAGAGGACGGGTATCGCATTATCGATGTGACCCTGCCGATAGGAAAATTGCCGGAAATGCCTTCGGACGCGCCGTCGCGCTTCACCCGTGCGCCCGTGCTGCGCGTGGGCACCTTCGCAGACTGGCAGGAGCTTTCCCGCGTTTTCGCGCCGCATTACATCCAGGCGTCGAAAGTACCGGACGGTGGCGACGTCGCTGCAGAAGCAAAGCGGATCATGCGCGCAACCAAGGATCCGCTGGCGCGGGCCGCAATGGCGACGCGGGTAGTGCAGGATGATGTCGCATACCTGCTCGATGGCCTCGATGGTGGCAATTACATGCCGCAGAATGCGAGCGATACCTGGGACAAGCGATATGGCGACTGCAAGGCCAAGTCGGTACTCCTCTATTCGTTGCTCACCCGCATGGGTATCGAAGCGGTACCAGTCCTGGTCGCGACCCAGGGCGGCGATGCCATTCCCGAATTGCTCCCCATCCCCGGTAATTTCGATCACATGATCGTACGCGCGACGATCGACGGCACCGATTACTGGCTGGATGGCACAAGCAGCGCGACACGCCTCAACAATATCTCCGAAGTGCCGGCTTTCTTCTATGCGCTGCCGCTGACCGTCGAGGGTGCCGAACTGGTCCCGATGACGCAGCGCGAGCAGCCCTGGCCCGATATGGTGATGGACATCACCACCGATTATTCGGCCGGTATCGACCTTCCCGCGCCGTTCGAAATGACGATGACCTTCTATGGTGCGCAAGGCGCCGGCATCCGGGCCATGGCCGACAAGAGGGACGAGGACCAGCTCAAGCAAATGGCGAGGTCCTTCGCAGGTTCGGTCGGGAGCGGAGCAGCCGTCAACAAGGTCGAAGTCACCTATGACGATGAAGAGGCCAAGGGCGTCCTGAGTTTCAGCGGCGTGATGCCTAGCGCCTTTACCTGGCGCGACGGACGGCTGCGGCTGGAATCGGGCAACGAACAGGAATTCGTCTTCAATCCGGATCGCGCACGCAGCGAATGGCGCGATATTCCGGTCCAGACCCTCGGACCGCGGCGCAACCGTATTATCGGAACCGTCATCCTGCCCGATGGCGGGCACGACTTCATCTCCACGGGGCTCGAGAATGTCGACATGAGCTTCGCCAACACGCGGGTCGTGGGCAATACGAAGACATCGGGCAAAACGATCACGTCGTCGGTCGATGTGATCGAGGGGCTTGGCGAAATTGCGGCTGCCGACATCGGCCGCCACAAGCGCGCTGTGCTGAGGCTCAACTCTGTCGACGCCGAGCTTGTCGCGCCTGAAAACGTGACCTGGCGCTGGGAGCGCGATCCCGCCCGGATGGCACGCGACACCAAGTCTATCCTCGAATCCTATGACCGCGCCGTCGCCTTCGCCGCCGATGACGACTTTTCCGCACTTGCCCAGCGCGCCAATTTCCTGACCCAGATTTACAGCTGGGAAGCGGCATTGAAGGATCTCGACGTGCTGGTGGAGGAGGATACTTCCGCCGAGGTGCTGGGCTGGCGCGCGGCAGTGCTCAATGCGCTCGGTCGTCCTGACGATGCGATTGCCGATGCAAGGAGGGCCTATGATATCGATCCGAACAGCGGCAATGCGTTCTACCTCGCGGAACTGCTGGCTTATGCCGGCGAGCGGCAGGAAGCCCTCGACTTGCTCGAAAACTTCCCGGTGACCGACGAGGATGCGGGCAGCTATGCCAGCACCTATGCAACGGTGGCCGGACTCGACGGAAAGACCGATGTGGCGCTCGAGCTTCTTGGTGACGAAGTGGCATCGAAGCCGCTCAATGCCTCCGTCCTCAATGCCGATTGCTGGTTCCGCGGCCTGTTCAACGTCGGCATCGATACCGCCATGCCCACCTGCACCAAGGCGATCGAGCGCGCCACCAATAGCGCGCCGATGCTCGATAGCCGGGCCATGGTCAGCTACCGCATGGGCAATTTCGACGCCGCGCTGAAGGATCTCGACAGCGCTCTGGAACTTGTGCCCGGACTTTCAGCTTCGCTCTATCTTCGCGGGATTATCCGGCTCGAAACGGGCGATACGGGCGGGCGCGAAGATATTTCGCGTGCGCTGCGCATCACGCCCGACCTTGCCGGACGCTACGCCCAGCACGGTGTCGTCCCGAAAAAGTAGAAACGCTCAGATCAGGCCCTTGGCGCGGAGAGACACGTGGCTCCCGCGCCCCACGATCACGTGATCATGGACGGTGATGTTGAGCAGCCTGCCAGCCTCGGCGATGCGGTTGGTGATCTGGATGTCGGCGCGGCTCGGTTCGGGATCGCCGCTGGGGTGATTGTGGACAAGGATCAGCGCGCTCGCCCCGACATCGAAGGCCCGGCGAATGACTTCGCGCGGATGGATTGCGGCCTCATCGATCGATCCCTCGGCGGCAAGGTGGTCGTCGATCAGGCGGTTTTTCGTGTCTAGGTAAAGCACGCGAACCCGCTCGTGCTTGAGGCTGGCCATGTCGATCGCAAGGTAATCCAGTAGCGCCTGCCAGCTGCCGAGGACGGGCTTCTGCTCTACCGAACCGCGCGCCATGCGCCGGGCTGAAAGCGAAACCGCGTGAAGGGCGGCCGCGCTCGCTTCGCCCATGCCTTTGACTTGCGCCAAAGCGCCGGGCTCGGCGTTGAGGACATCGCCGAAGGATCCGAAATGCGCGATCAGGCGCTTCGCGATACCCTTCGTGTCACCCTGTCGGAACGCTGCGAACAGCAGGTATTCGAGCAATTCATAGTCCGCCAGCGCCTCTGCTCCGCCCCTCAGCAGCCGCTGGCGCAGGCGTTCGCGGTGGCCCGTTCCCGCGTGGCTTTCCTGAATTTTTGCGACCCCCGGCACCTTTTCCCTCCCCAAGGCGTTTCAATGCCTTGCATTGCCTTTATGTCGCAATGCGCGCAAGTGCGGGGATGAATGTACGGGTCCAGCGACCACATCGAAGCGGCAAGAAGACCGCGTTGGCGCAAGAAGCGCTACAACATCCCGGCGCTGGTTCTGTCGGTTCTGTTCGTGGCTGGCCTGGTCGCGTGGTTCAACCGCATCGATATAGCCAACGACTTCATCGCCGACCAGTTGGAAGCCAACGGCCTTCCGGGGACCTATACGGTCGAGCGGATCGGCGGTCGCACGCAGATCATTTCAGACCTCGTTATCGGTGATCCGCAAGCGCCCGACCTGACCGCCGAGCGGGTCATCGTGCGCCTGCGACACCGCTTCGGCTTGCCGGAAGTGGCGGGACTGACGCTGGTCAATCCGCGGATTTACGGTCGCTACGTGGACGGAGAACTAAGCTTGGGTTCGCTCGACAGCCTGCTGTTCGACGACAGTAGCGACGAACCTTCGGGTCTGCCTGATATCGACCTCGTTATTCGCGACGGACGCGGGCTGGTCGAAACCGATTATGGCCCTGTGGGTCTGAAGATATCGGGCGAGGGCAACCTGGTCAGCGGGTTCGAAGGTATTCTTGCCGCATCCGCGCCGGATCTGGCTTTCAATGGCTGCAAGAGCAACGGCACGACGCTTTATGGCAAGATCACCACGAGCAGCGCAGAGCCGAGCTTCAGCGGTCCGCTGCGGGTCGCCGCAATGGAATGTGACGCGCAGCAACTGTCCGTCAACGACCTCGTGGCCGAAATCGATGCGACCACCAATGCCCTGCTCGCCGATCCGCAACTTGAGGCGCGTATCGCCAGCAACGAAGCGCGCTATGGAAGCAACTCCGCCCAATCGCTCGCTGGCACCGTTCGTGCGCAACTGAAGGGTGACGCGATGACCTCGCGCTACTCGCTGGCCGCCCGCGGAGTGGAGACGCCGCAGGCACTGGCGGCAGTCCTTACTGCAGAGGGTATGATCCGCTCGCAGCGCAATTTCGCTGCACTGGAAGTAGAAAGTGATATCGAGGGCAACGGACTCCGGCTCGGCCGGTCGCTGATTGCAGCTATCGAAGGAATGGCGACATCGGGCGACGGGACGCTGCTCGAACCAATCGCCCGGCGGATCGGCAGTGCGCTCCAGTCGGAAACGCGCGGCAGCTCGCTTGCTGCCGACCTGCGCTATCGTTCGGACGAAAAAGGGTATTCGCTCCTCTTACCGCAGGGCGAGCTGACCGGCGGTAGCGGGGCGCGTTTACTCTCGCTGTCGCGGCTGGAACTGACCGAACGCGGCGACGAACCCCCGCGTATTGCCGGTAACATCGCCACCGGCGGGCCGGGAATACCGCGCATCAGTGGGCGGATGGAGCGCTCGGGGGAGGGCGATGCGCTGTTCCGCCTCAGCATGGCACCTTATGAAGCGGGCGGTTCGCAGATCGCCATTCCGCGCATCATGATCGCCCAAGGCAGCACTGGCGCGCTGGGTTTTAGCGGGGAGGTGGAGGCAACCGGCCCGCTCCCCGGCGGCGCGGTCGACCAGTTGTCGATGCCCGTCACCGGACGCTGGGAACCGGGCGGCCAGCTTTCCATGTGGCGCGAATGTACGCGGATCGGCTTCCGCCGGCTTGCTTTTGCCGAGCTCAACCTCGCCGGACCGGGCCTTACCCTGTGCCCTCCACCAGGAAAGCCGATGCTGCAATTTGGCTCGGGCGGATCGCGTTTCGCGGCCGGTGCGCCCTCGCTGAACCTGACCGGGGCGCTCGGCGATACACCTGTCAGGATAGCAAGCGGGCCTGTCGGCTTCGGCTATCCGGGTACGCTGACCGCCCGCAATTTGGATATCTCGCTCGGTCCGGCAGATACAGCGAGCCGCTTTGTCATCTCCGACCTCGACGCGCAGATCGGTGACAACATCGCCGGCACCTTCGACGATGCCGAAATCGCCCTTGCTGCCGTGCCGATGACGCTGATGAACACCGCGGGCAACTGGGATTACACAAATGGCAGGCTGACAATCGGCGATGCCAGTTTCCGCCTTATCGACCGCGAGGAGCCCGACCGCTTCGAACCGCTCGTCGCGCGCGGTGCGGGGCTGACCCTCGTCGACAACATCATCAATGCCGAGGCGGCGCTGCGCAATCCAGGGACGGACCGCGTGGTTACTCTGGTCGATATCCGCCACGACCTCTCCACCGGTGGCGGCCATGCCAATCTCGATGTCGAGGGGCTGACGTTCGACGAGGCATTGCAGCCGGAAGATCTCAGCCCTCTCGCGCTCGGCGTGATCGCGAATGCGGACGGGACGATCACGGGGACGGGCCGTATCGACTGGTCTCCCAGCGGGGAAGTCACCAGCACCGGATCCTTCTCCTCGGAAAATATCGACTTCGCTGCCGCGTTCGGCCCGGTAAAGGGGGCCAGCGGGACGGTCGAGTTTACCGACTTGCTCAACCTCACCACCGCGCCCAATCAGAAAATACGCATTGCCTCAGTCAATCCGGGCATCGAAGTGCTGGACGGGGAAATCGAGTTCAGCCTGCAAAACGGCGAACTGCTGGCGGTGAGCGGCGGAAGCTGGCCCTTCATGGGCGGTCGCCTCATCCTGCGAGAGGTCGATCTCAATCTCGGTATCAGCGAAGAGCGCGCTTACGTGTTCGAGATCGTCGGTCTCGATGCGGCGCAATTCGTGGCGCAAATGGAGCTGGAGAATATTTCGGCGACCGGAATTTTCGACGGGACCGTGCCGATTATCTTCGATGCAAACGGTAACGGACGGATCGAAGAGGGCATTCTCCTTTCGCGTCCGCCCGGCGGCAATATATCCTATGTCGGCGAGCTGACCTATGAAGACCTCTCGGCCATTGCCAATTTTGCCTTCGATGCGCTGCGCAGCCTCGACTATTCGCAGATGCGCGTGATCATGAACGGACCGCTAACCGGCGAAATCGTTACGCAGGTGCGCTTCGACGGGGTACGGCAGGGCGAAGATGCCAAGAGCAATTTCATCACCAAGCAGCTAGCGAAACTGCCACTGCAGTTCCGCATTAACATCAAGGCTCAGTTCTACCAGCTGATCACCTCGGTAAAGGCCATGTACGACCCGGCCTCCGTGCGCGATCCGCGCGAGCTCGGGCTGCTCAGCGACGACGGCAAGCGCCTGCTGCGCCGTTCTATCACCGGCGAAGAAGTCGAACCCGATATCGATCCGGAGGACGTGATTCCGGATGAACCCACCATTCAGGACCAGGAAAGCGAGTGAAGCTTATGAATCCCCTTGAATTGACCGACCATGATGGCCGTGCGAGAACCTGCATGATGCAGGGTCAAGCGGCACTGAAAGGTCCGAAGATTTCGGCGGCGGTCGGCATGGCCTCGCTCGCGCTGGCAGGTTGCGTGACGGTGGAAGCACCCACGGAACCCATCGTGATCGAGCTCAACGTCAACATCCGCCAGGAAGTGATCTATCGCCTTGCAGAAGATGCGGGCAACACGATCGAAGAGAATGCGGATATTTTCTGAGGGTGACTTTATGACCAAGCGACTTACCAAGGCTGCATTGTCCGGCGCCGCGATCGCGGTAGCCCTGGGCGGAATTGCCGCACCGGCCTTCGCCCAGCGCGATCCGGCCTATGCTGCTGCGCGTGCCGCCGGCGAGGTGGGCGAAAAGATGGACGGCTATCTGGGCATCGTCGGAGCCTCGACGCCCGAGCTCCAGCGCATCGTCAACGACATCAATATCAAGCGCCGCGCGGTCTATTCGCAGCGTGCGCAGGCAACCAATGCGACGCTCGAGGAATATGCTCTGACCGCCGGTTGCCAGGCGATCCTGGCGACTTCGCCAGGTGAAAAATACCAGGCGCCGGACGGCAGCTGGCAGACGCGCACGAGCGCCCCGCCGATGCGCGATTCGCGCTGTCCCTGAGCGCTTTCTCGGCATTCGATTCGAAGCCTTTCCTCGGCGACCTGCCGAGGGGAGGCTTTTTTGCAACTGCGATACCGCCTTTTGCACCCCTGCCATGTTGACTCGTTTATGACCCCCATCTAAGGGGGCCGCGCCCTTGGCGGGCAAGTCCCTGCGCGTGCCGCGCAACCCCCATAAAGGAGCATGGCATGAGCGACGACGAACCCGCACGGAAACCCATCGAGGAGGATGCGCGGATCGACGCGCTGGAAAAGCGGCTCAGTGCCGCCCAGCAGCGCGAAGATGAGCGCAACCGCAAGACCGGTTCCGGGGCCGATGCGAACTATCGCAGCGGCAACCGTGTACTGGCTGACTTACTCGGCGGGCTTCTCGGAGGTTCGGTTATCGGGTGGGCCATCGGCTACTTTACCGATACCAATCCTTGGGGTCTGTTGGTTGGCCTGTTCCTCGGAATAGTCGTCGCCTTCAGGAATATTATCCGCGCGGCAAATCAGAAGCCCGGCGAGTGACCCCGAAAGGGGCTTTGCGGGGCTTTCGTTACAGGATTTAGGGAATTTCAGACGTGGCAGCCGAACAGGCCAAAGTCGATCCGATGTACCAGTTCACCATCGAGCCGCTCGGCGGTTCGGAGGCTTGGGAACTGGCCGGTTACAACATCGCCTTCACCAACTCCGCTATGTGGATGCTGATCACCACCGTGGTGCTCTTCATTTTCGTGCTGGGCGGGATGCGTCGCCAGCTGGTTCCCGGACGCTGGCAGATGATGGTGGAAACCTTCACCGGCTTCATCGATAACATGCTGGAAGCGAACATCGGCAAGGCCGGGCGCAAATATGTACCCTATGTCTTCAGCCTGTTCATGTTCATCCTGTTCGCGAACCTCCTCGGCCTGCTGCCGCTGGGCGTGATCGGGCTGCATCCGTTCACCTTTACCAGTCACTTCACCGTGACCGGCGTGCTGGCGATCATCAGCTTCTCGATCGTGCTCCTGGTCGGCTTCTGGAAGCATGGCTTGCACTTCTTCAGCCTGTTTGTGCCGCACGGCACGCCGCTGCCGATGATCCCGGTGATCGCGCCGATCGAGTTCATCTCCTTCATGGTGCGCCCGTTCAGCCTCGGCCTGCGTCTTTTCGTGGCCATGATGGCTGGTCACGTCCTGCTCGAAGTTCTCTCGAGCTTCGTGATCGACGGCACGAATGCCGGCGCGGGCTTCGGTCTGCTGGTCGGCCTGCCCAGCTTCATCCTGATGATCGGTATCTGCGCTCTCGAGCTGCTCGTTGCCGGTATCCAGGCCTATGTTTTCGCACTTTTGACGTCGCTGTACATCAACGACGCCGAGAACCTTCACTAAGTCTTCAATTCAAAAAGTTTTTCCAAAGGAGTTTGTCATGGAAATGGAAGCTGCAAAGCTCATCGGTGCTGGCCTCGCTGCAATCGGCGCTGGTATGGCTGCAATCGGCGTGGGTAACGTCTTCGGTTCGTTCCTCGAAAGCGCTCTGCGCAACCCGGGTGCAGCCGACGGCCAGCAGGGCCGCCTGTTCATCGGCTTCGCCGCTGCCGAGCTTCTCGGCCTGCTGGCGTTCGTCGTTGCCATGATCCTGATCTTCGTCGCCTAACAGCGCGAAATCATGTTCCGGGTGCCGGTTGGGAACAGCCTGACCGGCCCCGCAATTTTCCTGCTTCACGCTTTTCGAGAGCTGCAATGCCCCAGATAGCACAGCTTGCCGATACATGGTCCAGCCAGGTCTTCTGGTTGCTGGTCTTCTTCGGCATCACCTTCTTCGTCATCGGCAAGGGAATGGTTCCCAAGGTGATGGACACCGTCGCCCAGCGTGACGGCCAGATCGCCGCGGACCTCGCCGCTGCCAAGGCCGCGCGCGACGCTGCCGACGAGCAGGAAGAAGCCTGGCGGGTCAAGGAAAACGAGAACCGCGCCGCGGCGCAGGCGATCGTTGCCAAGGCCAAGGACGAAGCTGCCAAGAAGAGCGAGAAGAAGCTCGCCGCCGCGCAGAAGCGTCTCGACAAGAAGCTGGCCGAAGCGGAAGTCCGCATCGACGAAGCGCGCACCGCCGCGCTCGCCGAAGTCGAAAGCGTTGCCACCGAGGCTGCGCAGGACATCGTCAAGACGCTTGCTGGCGTCTCGGTGACCAAGCCTGTCGCTGCCAAGGCAGTGAAGGAGCAGATGGCCCATGGCTAATCCGAACACCTCCGACCTGCCCGAAGTCATCGCGACCGACGCTGCTCAGGCCAATGTCGAAATCGATACTGGTGCCGGCAAGCATGTCGAGCCCGAACTGTGGGGCCTCGCTCCCTTCCAGGTCGTCTCGATCTCGATGCTCGTCCTGCTGATGTTCGCCTTCTTCGGCGCCAAGGTCCATAAGACCATCGCCGGCGGTCTCGACAGCAAGATCGCAGCAATCAAGGAACAGCTCGAAGAGGCAAAGCAGCTTCGTGCCGAAGCCGAAGCTCTCCGCAAGGAATATGCCGACAAGATCGCCGGTGCCGAGAAGGATGCCGAAGCCATGCTCGTGAATGCGCAGCATGAAGCAGACGCAATCCTCGAAAAGGCGGAGGCCGACAGCAAGGCCATGGTCGAGCGTCGCAAGCGCATGGCTGAAGACAAGATATCGGCTGCAGAGCGCGAAGCAGTCGAGGACGTGCGCAACCGCGCCGTCACCGCAGCCACGGGCGCAAGCCGCAAGCTCATCGCTGAAAAGCATGATGCCGAAGCCGACAAGAAGCTCGCCGACAAGCTGATCGCCGGCATCTGATTTTCCCGATTGGACGGGAACGAGAAGGGCGGCCCTTAGGGTCGCCCTTTTTGTTACGGGGTGAGTACGATCTTGCCCACGATCTCGCCGCGCTCCATCGCTTCGAATGCGTCGCGCCAATTTTCGAGAGGCAGGATGCGGTCGATATGAGGTGTGATGCGCTTCTTGCTGGCTAGCGTATCGATAGCTTCGGCCACCCGGCGCGCACGTGCGGGGAATTGGCGCGCGTATTCCCCGGCACGAACGCCAACTACCGAAAAGCCCTTGATGAGGGGGATATTGACCGCGATCTCGGGAATGCGTCCGGCAACAAAGCCAACAACGAGCAGCTTGCCGCCGAAGGTGACGCAGCGCGTACTCTCATCGAACACATCGCCGCCGACGGGATCGAATACGAGATCGCACAGCCTGCCATCGGTGAGCTCCGCCACTTCGTCGCGGAAACGCCCCTGGTTGAGGATCACGGCGTAAGGTCGGGCGGCTCGGCGCAAGGCTTCGAGTTTGTCCTCGCGGTGCGTAGCTGCAATGACTCGTGCCCCGAGCGCCTTCGCGAGGTCGCAGGCTGCTAGTCCCACGCCTCCGCTCGCGCCATGAACCAGGACGGTCTGACCCTTTTCCAGACTGCCCTGTTCGACAAGTGCCACATAGGCCGTGTGATAGGCAGCCCCCATCGCTGCCGCCTGCGCGAAATCGAGCCCATCGGGGATTTTGCGGAGCGCATTTGCGGAAAGGACGATTTGCTCGGCAAAGGCACCCGTTTTCGCGCCGCCCATGACCGGATCGCCGGGCTTGAATACCCCGCCGGCATCGGCCTCGATCACCTCGCCTGCCATCTCCAGCCCCGAGATGAAGGGGAGGTCGGGTTTGAACTGGTATTCCCCGCGCGTCATCAGCAGGTCGGGATAATTGAGCGAGGCAGCCCGCACGCGCACGAGCACCTCGCCAAGCCGGCGCTGCGGTGCAGACGTGTCGACCAGCGATACTCCTGACAGGTCGCGCGATAAACTCTCGACGACGAGCGCTTTCATGCCTTCAGAACTTGTCTTTGGCGGCACGCAGGGCGGCAAACGTCTCGGCCGGGTTCGCTCCGCCCCAGCGATTGCGAAGATCGTTGCTATCGGCGCGCAGAAACGGATTGGTTTCAAGCTCTCGCGACAGGAGGGTGGGCACAGTTGGCTCGCCCTTGGCTCGTTTCTCCTCGACACGGGCCGCATACAGTCTCAGCTCTGCATTGTCGGGATCGGCATGGAGGGCGAACCTGGCATTCGCCGCAGTATATTCGTGCGCGCAATATAGCAGGGTGTTGTCGGGCAACTGGCGAATACGGTCGAGGCTGTTCCAGAACTGTTCGGGTTCGCCCTCGAACATGCGTCCGCAGCCCAAGGCAAATACGCTGTCGCCGACGAAAGCGGTATCGGCTTCGGCGATATGATAGGCGATGTGTCCGTTGGTGTGGCCCGACACATCGATAACGCGCGCGTGCCAATCACCAAGTGCGACGCTGTCGCCATTCCCCACAATCCGGTCGATCGGTGAGAGCTTCTCCACTTCCTGAGGGGCGATTACCGTAGCGCCAGTCGCTTCGACGATGGCCTTGTTTCCGCCCGCATGGTCAGGATGCCAGTGGGTGTTCCAGATCTGAGTGATGCTCCAGCCCTTGTTGGCGGCCTGTTTCAGATACTCCGCGCCATCGGGTGTATCGATTGCCGCGGTCTCGCCGCTATCGGGATCGTGGAGGAGATATCCGTAATTGTCGGACAGGCAGGGGAACTGGTGAATCTCAAGCATGGGTTCTTTTCTGTCCTACCGCTTCGCTACTTCAGGACACCGAAGCTAGGCCCGGTCGCGAAAATAGGAAAGGCCCGCCTGCTCCTGTGAGCAGGCGGGCCTTCCTGATTACCCTGAAGCGGGTGGGAAGAGCTTAGTCTTCCTTCTTCTTCAGCGCTTCGCCGAGGATGTCGCCGAGCGACGCACCCGAATCCGACGAACCGAACTGTGCAACCGCTTCCTTCTCTTCGGCGATCTGACGTGCCTTGATCGAGAAGGTGGGCTTCTTCGAGCGGTCGAAACCGGTGACCATGGCATCGACCTTGGCGCCGGGCTGGAAGCGATCCGAGCGCTGCTCGTCACGATCACGGCCGAGGTCCGAACGCTTGATGAAGCCGGTTGCGCCGTCTTCGCCGACCTGGACTTCGAGGCCGCCATCGCGGACTTCGAGGACGGTGACGGTGACAACCTGGTTCTTGCGCAGGTCGCTCTGTGCGCCGGCTTCGGTCGGAGCACCCTTTTCGAGCTGCTTCATGCCGAGGCTGATGCGTTCCTTCTCGATGTCGACATCGAGAACGACGGCTTCGACCTGCTCGCCCTTGCGGTGCAGGGCGAGGGCGTCTTCACCCGAGATGCCCCATGCGATGTCCGACATGTGGACCATGCCGTCGACGTCGCCCGGAAGGCCGATGAAGAGACCGAATTCGGTGGCGTTCTTGACTTCGCCTTCGACCTTGGCGCCAACCGGATGCGCTTCGGCGAATTCTTCCCACGGATTGCGCTGAGCCTGCTTGAGGCCGAGCGAAATGCGGCGCTTCTCGCTATCCACTTCGAGGACCATGACTTCGACTTCCTGCGAGGTCGAGACGATCTTGCCCGGGTGGACGTTCTTCTTGGTCCAGCTCATTTCCGAAACGTGGACCAGGCCTTCGATGCCCGGCTCGATTTCGACGAATGCGCCGTATTCGGTGATGTTGGTAACGGTGCCCGTCAGCTTCATGCCGACCGGGTACTTGGCCGAAACACCATCCCACGGATCCGACTCCAGCTGCTTCATGCCAAGGCTGATGCGCTGGGTGTCTTCGTTGATGCGGATGATCTGGACGGTCACGGTCTGGCCGATTTCGATCATTTCGCTGGGGTGGTTGACGCGCTTGTAGCTCATGTCGGTGACATGAAGCAGGCCGTCGATACCGCCGAGGTCGACGAATGCGCCGTAATCGGTGATGTTCTTGACCACGCCGTCAATGACCTGGTTTTCGGTCAGGTCGTTGATGAGCTCGCTACGCTGTTCTGCACGGGTCTCTTCGAGGACCGCGCGGCGCGAGACGACGATGTTACCGCGGCGACGGTCCATCTTGAGGATCTGGAAAGGCTGGGCCATGTCCATGAGCGGGGTGACGTCGCGCACGGGGCGGATGTCGACCTGCGAACCGGGCAGGAAGGCCACTGCGCCGTCGAGGTCGACGGTGAAGCCGCCCTTGACGCGGCCGAAGATGCGGCCTTCGACGCGCTTGCCTTCGCCGAATTCGCTTTCAAGCTTGTCCCATGCGGCTTCGCGGCGTGCGCGGTCGCGCGACAGCATGGCTTCGCCGTCGGCGTTCTCGATGCGGTCGACGAAGACTTCGACTTCCGAGCCGACTTCGAGGCCGTGCTCGTCTTCGCCGCGCATGAATTCCTTGAGGTCGACGCGGCCTTCGCTCTTCAGGCCGACATCGATGTGGGCCATGCCGTTTTCGATGGAGGTGACGGTGCCCTTGACGACGCGGCCTTCGAAGCCGCCTTCATCGGCGCCACCGAGCTGCTCGTCGAGCATTGCCGCGAAATCGTCGCGGGTGGGATTGGCTGAGGTTGCCATATGTGAGTAGTCCTAAGTTCGTTTTGCTACCGGCCACCGGTTTTACCGGGGTCTTTCTCCGTCTGCCTGCGCACCATTGCACGGGCCGTACGGGGCAAGAGGGCCGTGATCTCCGTGAAGCCGGATGCTGTCACGAAGGTCCATCGAATCCGAAAGATTTGGTGAACGGGCGCGCGCCTAGGCGGAAACGTGGCCGAAATCAAGAAAAATACTAGGCGGAAAGCGCCTCTTCGACGGCCTTGATGGCGGTGACAATCGCCTCGTCTTTACCGAGCGAGCTGGTATCAATGACCATGGCGTCCGGCGCGGGGATAAGCGGGGCGACCGCGCGGTTGCGGTCACGTTCGTCGCGGCGGCGGAGGTCGTCCTCGATTTCGAGCAGGGTCACCTGCACACCCCGATCGCGCATTTCGAGGAAACGGCGTTGCGCGCGCGCCTCGACGCTGGCGGTGATGAAGAGCTTGGCCTCGGCTTCAGGCGCGATCACGGTGCCGATATCGCGCCCGTCGAGCACCGCGCCGCCTTCCTGCGTGGCGAAGCTGCGTTGGCGCTCGTGAAGCGCCTGGCGGACTGCGGGGTGGACCGAGACCCGGCTGGCGAGCCCGCCGGTTTCCTCGTTTCTTAGATGCGGGTCGGCGAGCATGCTGTCGGGAAAACTCGTCGCAGCAAGAGCATCGCCGCCATCGTCGGGATCCCCGCCGTCGAGGAACACCTGCCGCCCCACTGCGCGATAGAGGAGCCCGGTGTCGAGATGCGGCAGTCCGAAATGCTCGCCCAATGCCTTGGCGATCGTGCCCTTGCCCGAAGCGGTCGGTCCGTCGACGGCAATGATCATGCGGTTTCGACCTCGGCCGGTTTCGGTGTGCGCAGCGCCTTCACTATGCCGAACAGGGCGATCACCATCCAGACGATCTCCAGCACCATGGTCGGCAAGTTGTAGTTCACCGTCAGCGAGATTGCGAGGAGCGCCGCGCCGATGAAATTGACCACGTTGAACAACAACAGGTTCATGTTCTTTGCCATGTTCGAATAGGCGAAGGCGGCAACGATGCAGAAGCTGCCGGCAAACCCGATCAGGTCTGCAACGAAGGAGGAAATTCCGGGCATTCAGTCGGCTCCGGCCTTGTGTAGCAAGGCGATGAAATTGGGGAAGCTGGTGGCGATGGGTTCGGCGCTATCGATAGTGACGCCGCCCTTGCTGGCGAGGCCCGCGACTGCCATGCTCATGGCGATGCGGTGGTCCAAATGGGTGGTGACTGGACCGCCTCCTGATAGAGCTTTGCCGCCACTGCCGTGGATGACAAGGCCATCTTCACGTTCCTCGATATCGGCCCCGGCCAAGCTGAGCGCGGCCGCCATGGCGGAGAGCCGGTCGCTTTCCTTGACGCGCAGCTCGTCGAGGCCGGATGTAACGGTTGTGCCCTCGGCCAGAGCGGCGGCGACGAAGAGGACCGGAAACTCATCGATCATGCTGGGCGCGACTTCGGGATCGACTTCGATGCCTTTCAACCCGGCGTGGCGCACCCTCAAATCCGCCACCGGTTCGCCGCCGACTTCGCGCTCGTCGAGATATTCGATGTTCGCACCCATCTGTTCGAGCACGCGGTAGATGCCGTTGCGCGTCGGGTTGAGGCCGACGTTCTCGATCGTCAGGTCGCTTCCTGGAACGATGCTCGCGGCGACCGCGAAGAAAGCGGCCGAGGACGGGTCGCCGGGCACGGTGATGTCACAGGGTGTGAGGTCGCAGGGGCCATGGACCTTGATGATCCGCTCGCCATCCTGCTCCTCGACATCGACGGTCACGCCGAAGCCTCGCAACATCCGCTCCGTATGGTCGCGCGTCGGGACGGGTTCGACTACGGTGGTGATGCCTGGCGTGTTCAGGCCCGCCAGCAGCACCGCGCTCTTGACCTGCGCGCTCGCGACCGGGAGCCGGTAGCTGATCGGCACGGCAGGCTGCATTCCCTCCATCATCAGCGGCAAAGTCCCGCCGGGGGATGGGGTGAAGCTTGCGCCCATGGTCGAAAGTGGCTCGATAACGCGACCCATCGGGCGTTTGGACAGGCTCGCATCGCCCATGAAAGTGGCAGTGATGCCATGGCTAGCGACGAGGCCCATGAGGAGCCGTGTCGAGGTCCCCGAATTGCCCATGTCGAGCGCTCGTTCGGGCTGGAGCAGCGTGCCGACCCCAACGCCGTCGACCACCCAGTCATCGCCGTCTTTCCCGATCACTGCGCCCATCTCGCGCAGCGCGGCGGCGGTCGCCAGCACGTCCTCGCCCTCGAGCAGGCCCGAAATCCGGCTGCGGCCAACGGCCAGAGCGCCGAACATCAGCGCGCGGTGGCTTATCGACTTGTCTCCGGGCACGCGGATGCGTCCGGTCAGCGGGCCTTTTGGCGAAAAACGGTGTGTGCTCACGAATGCGTATCCATATTGAAGCGGCGCTTTGACAGCGCCCATCCACTCTGGCAAGGCGCGCGCGCTGTTGATTCCTGCCCTGCAGGTACCCATCAATACAATTACGAATTCACGGCTCCGTCGCGATATGTGCGGGGCGGCAAATCCAAGGATTACACATGGTCAAACCTGAATGGGGCACCAAGCGGACCTGCCCGAACTGCGGCACCCGCTTTTACGATCTGAACAAGGACGATCCCGTCACCTGCATCGAATGTGGTGAAGAGTGGACGCCCGAACCGGTGCTCAAGTCGAAGCAGCCGATCCTCGCCGAGGAAGAAGCCAAGAAGAAGAAGGACGCCGAAGCGGACAGCGATCTGGGCGGCGATGACGATGACGATCTGGATATCGACATCGACGAAGACGATGATTCGCCGGACAATGAAGTCGATCTGGGCGGTGACGACGACCTCGGCGTCGAAACCAAGTCCAAGGGCGACGACGACGACGCCGACGAAAGCTGATTTTCCTGTTGCATTGCGGTGAGGCCCCTTATATTGGGCGCCTCCCGCAAGGGCGACGCACCTCCCAGGATGCGTCGGTTTGAAAATGGTTCGGGGCCTTAGCTCAGCTGGGAGAGCGCTACAATGGCATTGTAGAGGTCAGCGGTTCGATCCCGCTAGGCTCCACCATTTTCCCGGATCTGATGGTAGCAGGCCGTGGCGACGGCTGCGGCTTGCTTCCACCACACCCGGGCACACGTTTGGGTTTCACAGGGGTCTGACCCCACGCTGGCCGACGAGTGCTCGTCCGCCGGCGTTTTTCGCGTTTATTCGGACCTGATCGGGTTCGGAAGGAGTAGAACAGGCATGTTCGACAATCTGTCCGACCGGCTCGGCAATGTCTTCGACAAGCTCAAGGGCCGCGGTTCGCTGTCCGAAGGCGATGTGCGCGAAGCCATGCGCGAGGTGCGTATCGCGCTGCTCGAGGCCGATGTCGCGCTGCCCGTCGTGCGCCGCTTCATCGATGCGGTTACCGAAAAGGCGATCGGCTCCGAAGTCCTGAAGTCGGTGACGCCCGGCCAGCAGGTCGTCAAGATCGTCAATGACGAGCTGGTCGAAATGCTTGGCGGCGATGGCGAGGATGCCGAACCGCGCGAACTCAACCTCAGCGCCAAGCCGCCGGTTGTCATAATGATGGTCGGCCTGCAGGGCTCGGGTAAGACAACCACGACCGCGAAGCTCGGCAAACTGCTGCGCGAAAAGCACGGCAAGAAGTCGATGATGGCCTCGCTAGACGTCAACCGTCCGGCGGCGCAGGAACAGCTCAAGGTGCTCGGCGAGCAGGTCGATGTCGCGACCCTGCCGATCGTCCCCGGCCAGCAGCCGGTCGACATCGCCCGCCGCGCAATGGAAGCCGCCAAGCTGGCCGCTGCCGATGTGCTGCTGCTCGATACCGCGGGCCGCCTCCATGTCGACGAAGCGCTGATGGCGGAAATGAAGGCGATCAATTCGGTCGCCTCGCCCACCGAAGTGCTGCTGGTGGTCGACAGCCTGACCGGCCAGGATGCGGTCAACGTGGCGCAGAGCTTTACCGGCGAAGTGCCGCTGACCGGTGTGGTCCTAACCCGCATGGACGGCGATGCACGCGGCGGTGCGGCGCTTTCGATGCGCTATGTCACGGGCAAGCCGGTCAAGTTCGCAGGTACGGGCGAAAAGCTCGACGCGATCGAGGCGTTCGATCCTAAGCGTGTTGCCGGCCGCATCCTAGGCATGGGCGACGTGGTCAGCCTCGTCGAAAAGGCCGCGACTGCGATCAAGGAAGAAGAGGCCGAAGCTCTCGCCAAGAAGATGGCGAAGGGCGAATTCGACCTCGACGACCTGCGCATGCAGCTGCGCCAGATGCAGAACATGGGTGGTCTCGGCGCGCTCGCGGGCATGATGCCGGGCATGAAGAAGGCCAAGGCGGCGATGGCTCAGTCGGGCATGGACGACAAGGTCCTCGTCCACATGGATGCGATCATCGGCTCGATGACGCCGAAGGAGCGCAAGCTGCCCAAACTGCTCAACGCTAAGCGCAAGAAGCGCGTTGCGGCAGGCTCCGGCACGCAGGTGCAGGACGTGAACAAGGTGCTCAAGATGCACCAGGAAATGGCCAAGGCCATGAAGCAGATCAAGAAGATGGGCGGCCTCAAGGGTCTCGGCGCGCTGTTCGGCAAGGGTGGCATGGGTGCCGCGATGCCCGGACTTGGCGGACCGGGCGGGGGCATGGGCGGACTGCCCGGCCTCGGTGGCGGCGGCAAGGGACCCTCGGTGGACCCGGACACACTGCCCGCCGACCTGCGTGACATGTTGAACAAGAAATAATCGAACTTACAGAAATTTACATTCGAAAGGTGAAGTAAAATGGCAGTTGCAATTCGTCTGTCGCGCGGTGGCGCAAAGAAGCGTCCCTACTACCGCATTGTCGTGTCGGACTCGCGCAGCCCGCGTGACGGCAAGTACCTGGAGCAGATCGGCACCTACAACCCGATGCTCCCGAAGGACTCGGGCGAGCGCGTGAAGCTCGACGAAGACCGTGCACGTCACTGGCTCTCGGTCGGCGCGACCCCGTCGGACCGCGTCCACCGCTTCCTCGATGCCGCCGGCATCCTTGAGCGTGCGCCGAAGAACAACCCCAAGAAGGGCGAACCGGGCGAAGCCGCAAAGGAACGCGCTGAAGAAAAGGCCGCCAAGGCCGCTGAAGCTGAAGAAGCTGCCAAGGAAGCAGCTGCCGAAGCAGAAGCTCCGGCTGAAGAAGCTGCCGCTGAAGAAGCTCCGGCCGAAGAAGCCGCTGCTGAAGAAGCTCCGGCTGAAGACGCCGAAGAAAAGGCCGAGTAAGCCTTTCCGATGCAGGACAAGCCCGTCACCCTTGCCGCCGTCACCGGTGCGCATGGCGTGGCGGGCGAAGTCCGCCTGAAGCTTTTCGGCGAGGGATTCGAAGCTCTCAAGCCGCACAAAAGGTTCAACGAGGGTGCATTGACCCTCACCAAGGTTCGCAGCGACAACAAGGGCGGCGCCATCGTGCGTTTTGCTGAGATCGCCGACCGCAATGCAGCCGAAGCCCTGCGCGGCACTGTGCTGACCGTACCCCGCAGCGCTCTACCCGCGCTGGAAGAGGGCGAATTCTACCATTCCGATCTTTTGGGCCTGCCCGTCGTCACCGAAGCCGGGGACGAGGTCGGGAGTGTCTGTGCGGTCGAGAATTTCGGCGCGACCGACATCGTCGAGATCGAAAAGCCCGACGGGAAGAAATTCATGGTTCCCCTGACCGAGAAGGCCGTCCCTGGTTGGGACAGCGAGAAGCTGACCGTCAGCGCCGATTACGTCGACTAACGCCTCAACGGCGTCTTCTCGGCGAGATGGTTGCGGATCGTCGTTGCGGCAACCCCGGCCTGGCCCATCGCGTGGCTGATCTGATCCAGCCCCACCACGACATCGCCTGCCGCGAAAAGCCCCGGCACGCTGGTCTCGAGATGGTCGTCCACCTCGACGCATCCGTCCTCGCTTACCTTGGCGCCGCAAGATTTCGCCAGTCCCGAACGGATTACCGAGCCGAGCGCCGGATACATCGAATCGAATGCCATCCGCCCTTCGGCCGTGTCGAAGGCAATCGTATCGCCCTCGATCGCGAAATCGCCGCACGGCCCTGCCACACGCTTGATTCCGGCCGCATCGAGCGCCTTGCTGCAGGCCTCGCTCAAATCGTGGTCGCCTTGCGGGGAGACGAGCGTAAGGTCCTTCGTATAGGTGCGGACGAACTGCGCCTCCGCCGTCCCGTGGTCGCTCGTCCCGATGACAGCAACCTTCTTGTCGGTCACCTCGTAGCCATCGCACACCGGGCAATAGCGGATGAGTCCGCGTGACAGGGCCTCGTCGTGCAGCTGGTCCTCGATTCCTTCGGGCCGGTTGTTCACCACGCCTGTCGCCAGAAGGATCGTGCGCGCGCGATAGGTCTCGTCGCCGCAGGTCACGGTGAAGCACTCGTCGGGCTTGGTGAGATCGGTCACGCGTTTGGGTTCTCGCTGCGCCCCGTATTCGGCGGCCTGTTCCCGCATGCGGTCGAGCAGTTCGTTGCCGCTTATGCCATGAGGGAAGCCAGCGTGGTTGTGGCTGGTCGGAATCCAGCTCGCCCGGCTCGTCCCGCAGTCGAACATGCGGATCTTCAGGTAATAACGCGCGAGGTAGATCGCAGCGGTCAGCCCTGCCGGACCCGCCCCGACGATGATGCAGTCGTCCAATTCTTCGCTCATTGCGGATGAACGCGCGGGATGGCCATTCGGTGCCGCCCGCGCTAACCGCTTGGCCCCATGAGCAAGCTCAACGTTGCGATAGTCCAGGCCGCACCCATCCCGCTCGCCATCGGCGACGGGATCGAGAAGGCCGTGCGCCTGGCGCGCGAGGCGGTGGAGGACGGGGCGCAGCTGGTCGCTTTCGGCGAGACATTTCTCGGCGGCTATCCGCTGTGGCTCGACGAGGCGCCCGGCGCGGCGCTGTGGGACCATCCCGGCACGAAGGCGCTGCACCGTATCCTGCTCGAACAGGCGGTGGTGGCGAATGACGAGCGGCTGCTGCCCTTGCAGGAGCTGTGCGACGAAAGCGGCGCGGTCATCAGTATCGGCGCGCATGAGCGGGTGCGGCAGAGCCTCTACAACAACCAGATGACCTTCCGGCCCGGCCTGCCGGTGCTCGACCATCGCAAGCTGGTGCCGACGCATGGCGAGCGGCTCGTCTGGATGCGCGGCGACGGCTCAACGCTCGGCGTGCACCAGGCGGAGTGGGGCAAGGTCGGCAGCCTGATCTGCTGGGAGCACTGGATGCCCTTGGCCCGCGCGGCGATGCACAACCTCGGCGAGAGCGTCCATGTCGCATGCTGGCCGACCGTGCGCGAGGAATACGCGCTCGCATCGCGGCATTATGCGATGGAGGGCCGCTGCTTCGTGCTGGCGGCAGGACTGGTGCAGGCGAAGGAAGACCTGTTCGACGGGTTGGAGCGTGCGGGCGGCGATGCTCCTGCGAGGGAGTTGATCGAGGCGATCGAAGGCGACGCGCTTAATCGTGGAGGTTCGATCATAATCGCGCCCGATGCGCGGATCGTGGCGCTGGCGGGCGAGGGCGAAGAGATTTTGCATGCCGAGCTTGATCTAAGCGAGATCGGTCAGGGGCTGGCGAGCCTCGATACTGATGGGCATTATTCGCGGCCCGATGTGTTCGAGTTAACTGTCGACCGGAAACCCAAAGGAGGGGTCACGTGGGCGAATTGAGTTGGGGAATTGTCATTCTGGCTGGCCTGGCCCTTGCGGGACTGACAGTCGTGCTGGGCGTGTACTGCGGTGTTGCCTTGCTGGTGTCGGCCGGGCTCAGAAGCATCCGGCCCCAGTCCAGTGCCCGATGGGTCTCCCTGTTGGGCTCATCACTTCTGCCCGTCCTCAGCGTGATCCTGTTCATCGCGGCCTTCTCGACTGCGCTGGAACCCGATTTTCGCGGTCCCGAGGTCCTCGGCATCGCCATCGTGGGTATCCTAGCCACGTTTTCGGTAATCGTTGGCTGGCCGCTTAGCTATTTCGTGGCACACCGAGTCATGGCCCGATGTTGATCGCTTTGCTCCGATGACCTTCGCTGCCACCATCCTCACCCTCTTCCCCGAGATGTTTCCCGGGCCGCTGGGCTTGTCGCTTGCGGGCAAGGCGCTCGAGCGGGGGGACTGGTCGTGCGAAACCGTCCAGATCCGCGATTTTGCTACGGACAAGCATCGTACTGTCGATGATACGCCGGCTGGTGGCGGGGCCGGAATGGTGCTCAAGGCCGATGTGCTGGGGCGGGCGCTGGAGCATGTGGTTCAAAAGCCCTCTCCCCTTCAGGTGGGAGGGTTGGGAGGGGGGCATGCGCCAGGCCAGCCCCTCCCCCAAACCCCCTCCCCTGAAGGAGAGGGGGCTTTTCCTGTTCCCATCCTTGCCATGACGCCGCGAGGGAAGCCCATAACGCAGGCGCGTATTCGCGAGATCGCGGCTGGCCCCGGTGTTGCCATACTGTGCGGGCGTTTCGAAGGCTTCGACGAGCGTATTTTCGAGGCTTTCCCGCAGATCGAAGAGGTCAGCCTTGCCGACATCGTCCTGTCGGGCGGAGAGACCGCTGCAATCGCCATACTCGACGCTTGCATTCGGCTGCTTCCCGGAGTAATGGGCGCGCCCGATAGCGGAGTCGAAGAGTCCTACGAGAACGGCCTCATCGAATATCCGCAATACACCCGACCTCAGGAATGGGAAGGGCGCACGATTCCTGAAGTGCTGCGATCGGGGGATCATGCGAAAATCGCTGCTTGGCGCAAGGCAAGGAGCGAGGAAGACACACGGTTACGCAGGCCGGACCTTTGGGATCGCTATAGTGGCGATCGGGACCAGTCTGCCTCTGGCGCGCGGCATGAAAAGTAGGAAGACCAGGCCATGAACCTGATCCAGCAGCTCGAAGCCGAAGCTATCGAAAACCTCGGCAAGGACATTCCCGAATTCCGCGCAGGCGATACCGTCCGCGTCGGCGTAAAGGTGGTCGAAGGCACCCGCGAGCGTGTCCAGAATTTCGAAGGCGTTGTCATTGCCCGCTCGAACCGCGGCATGGGCAGCAACTTCACCGTCCGCAAGCTTTCGTTCGGTGAAGGCGTGGAACGCGTGTTCCCGCTGTATTCGCCGATCGTCGACAGCATCACCGTGGTCCGCCGCGGCGTTGTGCGTCGTGCGAAGCTTTACTACCTGCGCGGCCGCACCGGCAAGCGCGCGCGTATCGCGGAACGCCGCGACAACGCGCCCAAGGCGTAAGGCTCTCGCAACAGCGAACAAGGAAGGGCGGTCCGATCGGGCCGCCCTTTTCGATTCGGGGCTCTACATTCCGGGCAAAAGTAAGGGCGATGCTCCTGAAAGCACCGCCCTTGTCACGTGGGGATCATGATGAGCCGAAATTGGCCCGGTCTTGATGTCACGGGGAGGCCTGTGAGCCGGAGTGGCCGCCCGGTGACAAGACCAGTTTCTGACAGCAGCTCCTTAAGGGAATTTAAGGAGACGCGCTTAACCCGAAATTAGGCATAAAAACTTGCGGAGGGTGATCGGCATGTGGGGCCTAAAGCCGGCCTTCATGCGTATCACGAAGGGCTCGCATTGCGCTTTGGCGCATCGTCGCTAGATGGGGCGCGCAAGTTTATTGGAGACGTTGAATTGGGTTATCGTGTTGCCGTAGTCGGTGCGACCGGGAATGTCGGGCGCGAAATGATGCAGGTCCTCGCCGAGCGCGAGTTTCCCTGCGACGAGGTGGCTGCTGTCGCGAGTTCGCGTTCGCATGGTACCGAGGTCGAATTCGGCGACACGGGCAAGATGCTCAAGTGCAAGAACATCGAGCATTTCGACTGGTCGGGCTGGGATATCGCCCTGTTCGCGGCGGGTAGCGGACCGGCAAAGGAATATGCGCCCAAGGCCGCGGCAGCAGGCTGCGTCGTGATCGACAACAGCTCGCTCTACCGGATGGACCCGGACGTGCCGCTGATCGTGCCCGAAGTGAACCCGGATGCGATTCACGACTACAAGAAGCGTAACATCATCGCGAACCCCAATTGTTCGACTGCGCAATTGGTGGTGGCGCTGAAGCCGCTCCACGATGCTGCCAAGATCAAGCGCGTGGTCGTCTCCACCTACCAGTCGGTTTCCGGCGCGGGCAAGGCGGGCATGGACGAGCTGTTCCAGCAGAGCCGCGCGATTTTCGTCGGCGATCCGATCGAGCCGGTGAAGTTCACCAAGCAGATCGCCTTCAACGTCATCCCGCACATCGATGTCTTCATGGACGACGGCTCGACCAAGGAAGAGTGGAAGATGGTGGTCGAGACCAAGAAGATCCTCGATCCCAAAATCAAATTGAACGCCACCTGCGTGCGCGTGCCGGTCTTCGTCGGCCATTCCGAAGCGGTGAACATCGAGTTCGAGAACGAACTCAGTGCAGAACAGGCACAGGAGATCCTGCGCGAGGCGCCGGGCATCATGCTGATCGATAAGCGCGAGGACGAGGGCTACATCACGCCTGTCGAAAGCGCGGGCGACAGCGCCACCTATATCAGCCGCGTGCGCGACGACCCCACGGTGGACAACGGCATTACCCTCTGGTGCGTGTCGGATAACCTTCGCAAGGGCGCAGCACTGAATGCCGTGCAGATCGCGGAACTCCTCGGGCGCGAGTGCCTTAAGAAGGGATGATCAAAAAGACATTCCTGTTCGCTCTCCCGTTTGCCCTTGCTGCATGCGGAGGTGCGAGCGAAGACGCGCCGCCATCCGAAGCGACCGAGACGATCGATCCGGCCGCAATGGTCGACCGCGATTCCAAGGTGCAGGAAATCGCCGATACGCTCCTCGTCGTCGATGCCAATGGCGTCGGCGCGATGGGTTCGCCCGTCTTCCGTTTCGGTACTGCCCGCGCAGAGGTCGATGCGGGTCTGGCAAAGGCTTTCGGCAACGAAGGCGAGCAGGGCGAAAACTCCGAATGCGGAGCGGGGCCGATGCAGTTCAGCACTTACGGCCCGCTCAAGGTGGCATACCAGGACGGCAAACTGGCAGGCTGGTTCCTCCGTGCTGGCGCCGAGGTCGCGACCAGTGACGGCGTGCAGCCGGGGACCACGCCCTTCGCCTTGCTCAAGGGCGAACGGCAGGTGCGCGAGATCGACTCCAGCCTGCCGGGCGAATTCCAGTATACGAGCGCGGATTACGGGACGATCGGCGGCTTTACCGAGGACGGAGAAGTCACCTCGCTCTTTGCCGGAATGACCTGCTTCTTCCGTTAGGCCCGATGGGCTGTATAACGCGGGCATGACCCTGACCGCAGAGCTCTATTTCAGCTTCCGCTCGCCCTACAGCTATCTGTCGGTAGGCCGCTACCGTGCGATGGCGGAGGAATACGACCTCAATATCGCGCTTCGCCCGGTCTATCCGCTCGCCATCCGGCAGCCCGATTTCTTCGAGCGCAACCATCCCAACTGGATCGGCTACACCATGCGCGACATGATCCGCGTGGCGCAGTTCCACGGGATACCCTTCGGCGTGCCGCGTCCCGATCCGATCATCCAGGACATGATGACGCGCGAGATAGCCGCGGACCAGCCCTATATCCGCCGCGTGACGCGCATGGGGCAGTCAGCGGCAAGGCGCGGGGCGGGACTGGTTTTCGCCGCAGAGGCGGGCCGCATGATCTGGGGCGGGCAGGAAGGCTGGCACGAGAACGGCCATCTGGAACGCGCCATCGAGGCAGCGGGCCTGGGCGTCGAGGAAATCATCGCCGAAGTGCAGTCCGAGGGCGAGGAACTCGACGCGGAAATCGCCGCCAACCAGGAAGCGCTCGAGAAGGCGGGCCATTGGGGCGTGCCGACCCTTGTCTTCGACGGCGAGCCCTTCTTCGGGCAGGACAGGATCGACATGGTGAAATGGCGTATGGAGCAGAATGGGTTGGTGAAGCGATGAGCGCGAAAGTCACCAAAACCAGGGGCTGCCAGTGCGGCAAGGTCCGCTACACCGCGCAGATCGATCCCTCGCAGGCCTATCTTTGCCATTGCCGTATGTGCCAGCGCGCTACGGGGGGAGTGGCAGCCGCCTTCATCGGACTGCCCAAGACGGATATCGAATGGGAAAGCGGTCCCGACTGGTTCGAGAGTTCTCCCATCGCGCGGCGGCCCTTTTGCAGCCATTGCGGTACTCCGCTCGGTTTTGCCTTCAATGAGGGCGAGAACATGGACATAACCGTAGGCAGTCTCGACGAGCCGTATGGGATCGAACCACACTGGCATTTCGGAGCGGAGAAGATCCACGAGAGCTGGATCGATACCTCGGCATTGCCGCGCAAAAAGCTGACCGACTACGCGCCGCTCGTCGAAAAGTGGGAGCAGGCGACCGGATCGATACCCGAATGACCACCGAATTTTTTGAATCCTTCGACGGCACGCGCCTTGCGCTGCACCGCACCGGCTCCGGTCGTCCGTTGGTCCTGCTTCACGGCCTTTTCTCCAGTGCCGAAATGAACTGGATCAAATGGGGGCATGACAAGCGGATCGCAGAGCTGGGCTATGAGGTCCTGATGCTGGACTTCCGCGTCCACGGCGAAAGCGATGCGCCCGAGGACGCCGGGTCCTATCCTCAAAACGTCCTAGTCCGTGATGTAGCGGCGCTTGTCGAACATCTGGCGCTGGAAGATTACGACCTCGGCGGGTTTTCGCTGGGAGCGCGCACTTCGCTGCTTGCAGCCGCGCATGGTGTGCTCGAGCCGGCCCGGCTGATAGTCGGCGGCATGGGTACCGCTGGCCTTGGGGAATGGGGCAAGCGCAGCGCGTTTTTCAAGCGAGTGATCGATGAATTCGAGAACATCCCGCGCGGCGACCCGGCCTACTTCTCGATGCAGTTCCTCAAGTCACAGGGCGTGAACCGCGTGGCAGCACGGCTGCTGCTCGACACCATGCCCGACGTCGACCTTGCGATGCTGCCCAATGTAACCATGCCCACGCTGGTCGTTTGCGGCGATGAAGACCGCGACAATGGCTCGGCAGAGGAACTGGCAGCGCTCTTGCCGGACGCCACATTCGCCGAAGTTCCCGGCACGCATATGGGAAGCGTCACCAAGCCCGATCTTGGTCAGGCAATGGCCGATTGGCTTGGCGATCCCGCTTGATTCCGAGCGCGCGCGGGTGCAATCGGGCGCCAGCCAGAAAAATCATTCCCTTAGGGAGAGAATTAGAATGAAACTTGCCCCCGTTGCACTGTCCGCGCTCGCCATTTCGCTCGCAGCCTGCACTACGGCCAATGCCGAGCCTGCACCGGCTCCGATGGCCGCTGCAGCCGATCCCTATCCGATGACGCCGCAAGGTGCCGCCGACTGGGTCGCGATGGTCGAGAAGGACTTGTTCGACTTCTCGGTCGAATATGGCCGGGTGTTGTGGCTGAATTCGACCTATATCGTCCATGACAGCGATATGCTGGCAGCTCGTTATGGTGCCGAATCCACCGAAAAATCGGTCACTTATGCGAACAAGGCCGCAGAATACGCGCGCGTTGCCGGCCTCGATCCCGAAGTCGCGCGCAAGCTCGACATGCTGCGGAACGGCATCGTGATGCCAGCGCCTGTGCGCGACGGCGCGGCTGCGGAGCTGGCCCGGCTTTCGACCCAGCTCGGCTCGATGTACGGCAAGGGCCGCGGCACGCTTGACGGCAAAGAGATCAATGGCTCCGACATCGAAGCGGCGATGGGCGATCTCGACCTGACCCCGGCGCAGAAGGCCGAAATGTGGGAGAGTTGGCACAATAACGTCGGCGCCCCGATGCGCGGCGATTACCAGCAGATGATCTCGATCGCCAATGACGGCGCGCAGGAACTCGGCTTCGATGATTTGGGCGCAATGTGGCGCTCGAACTACGACATGGACCCCGACCAGTTCGCCGCCGAGACCGAGCGGATGTGGCAGGAGGTGAAGCCGCTCTACATGGCGCTGCACACCTACGTCCGCAGCAAGCTGAACGAGAAATATGGCGATGCCATCCAGCCTGCCACCGGCCCGATCCGCGCCGACCTTCTCGGCAATATGTGGGCCCAGGAATGGGGCAATATCTATCCGCTAGTGGCACCCGAAGGGGCTGGCGACATCGGTTATGACCTGACCGCGCTGATCGAAGACAAGGGCTATGACGAGCGCGAGATGGTCAAGGTCGGCGAGCAATTCTTCTCTTCCCTCGGCTTCGCGCCGCTGCCCGACACTTTCTGGGAGCGCAGCCAGTTCACCAAGCCGCGGGACCGCGAGGTGGTGTGCCACGCCAGCGCCTGGGACGTGGACAATGTCGACGACCTGCGCATCAAGATGTGCATCAAGCGCAACGCCGACGACTTCAAGGTGATCCATCACGAGCTCGGCCATAATTACTACCAGCGCGCCTACAATCAGCAGGACTATCTGCATCTCAACGGAGCTAACGATGGCTTCCACGAGGCAATCGGCGACATGATCGCTCTTTCGATCACGCCGGAGTACCTCGTACAGATCGACATGCTCGACCGTGCCGACGTGCCCAGTGCCGACAAGGACATCGGCCTGCTCCTGCGTGAGGCGATGGACAAGATCGCCTTCCTGCCTTTCGGGCTGATGGTGGACCGTTATCGCTGGGGCCTCTTCGACGGCTCGATCCCGGCCGACAGCCTCAATGCCGGCTGGAACGATTTGCGGCTCGAATACCAGGGTATCACCCCGCCGGTATCGCGCGACGAAAGCCAGTTCGACGCGGGCGCGAAGTATCACATCCCGGGCAATGTTCCCTACACGCGCTACTTCCTCGCCCGGATCCTTCAGTTCCAGTTCTACAAGGCCGCTTGCGACACTGCAGGCTGGGAAGGCCCGCTGCATCGCTGCTCCTTCTATGGCAACGAAGAGGTGGGCCAGAACCTCAATGCCATGCTCGAAATGGGTGCCAGCAAGCCCTGGCCCGATGCACTGGAAGCCTTCACCGGCGAGCGCCAGATGAGCGGCAAGGCAATGGTCGAATATTTCGCCCCGCTCAAGGCATGGCTGGACGAGCAGAACGAGGGCAAGCCGCAGGGGTGGTAAGCGCTCGCTTCGCCCTCGTTGCGACCCTGATGGCCGCCGCTTGTGCGCCTGTTTCGGAACAGGCGCCGGTGGCGGCTAGCGACGAAGGTATCAAGGGGGCGTTGTTCGTGGCAGGCAAGTTCGGCAACACGCTGTCGAAGGTCAATCTCGCGACTGGCAAGCAGGTTGCGCTGGTGGACAGCTGCGCCAATCCGCACGAGCTCGCGCCATCGCCCGATAACAGACACGTGGCGCTTGCCTGCTATGGCGGTACCACTGTCGATATTTTCCGCACCGACGACCTGTCGAAAGTGAAGAGCATCGAGCTTGGCGAGAACGCCCGCCCGCACGGAATCGTTTGGCATCGCAACGGCCATCTCTATTCGACAGCCGAAGGGCGGCAGTCGATGTTCTGGATCCGTGACCCGCTGGGCGAGGGCAAGGCACTCGAATATCCCACTCGCAGGCAAGGAAGTCACATGCTCGCCGTGTCTCCCGACGCGACCAATGCATGGACCATGGATCTTGGGTCTGGGACGGTTACCAGGGTCGACCTGGTGCTTGGACGCACTCCGATTTCGCAGGCGATAGGCGAGGAGCCCGAAGGTATCGCATTGTCTCCCGACGGCGAAACCTTGTGGGTTTCTGCGCGCGGGTCCGACATGGCCTATGCGCTCGACCCGCAGAGCCTCGAGAAGATAAAGGATGTGCCGGTCGGCGATTTCCCGCTGCGGATAGTGGTCCGGCCCCAAGGTGACTATGCTGTCACTTCCGATCTTGCCGATGGCGCGCTTTCTGTGATCGACACCGCGACAGGCGCAAGGGTCCGCACAATTCCCGTTTCGAGCCGCGAGGAGGCCGAAGCGAAGATACAGGTGACCATCCTCTTCTCTCCGGATGGAAAGCGTATTTATGTCGCAGAGACGGCCGCCAGCACGATCGCGGAAGTCGATTTCGCCAGTGGCGAGGTGCTGCGACGGCTTCCAGGTCATGGAGGCGGTGACGGCATCGCGATCATCGAATGAGCAAGGAACCGAAAATCCTGCCTGTGGTAGGTTGGCGCGAACTTGTGCACCTGCCCGATCTCGGATTGCATGCTGTCCCGGCCAAGATCGATACCGGGGCGCGTACCTCCTCCCTCCACGGTGAAGTAATTGAGGAATTCGAACGCGACGGAGAACGCTACGTCCGTTTCGCGGTCGATTTCGATCGCCAGCACGTACGGCAGGTCTGCGAGGCGGTGCATGTCGATGTGCGCGGTATCACGAGCTCTAACGGCGAAACCCAGTATCGCTATGTCATCAAGACGCCGCTGAAGATCGGCGACATCGAGTTTCGCGCCGAGATCAGCCTCGCCAACCGCGCGGACATGAAATTTCCCATGCTGATCGGCCGTTCGTCGCTGCGCCGCCGATTTGTAGTGGACTCCGGATACAGCTGGTTGCAGACGCCGGAAATGAAGGTCCAGAAAGGCCATAAACCATGAAAATTGCGATGCTTGCACGCAATCCGAACCTCTATTCGCACAAGCGTCTGAAGGAGGCAGCGGAAGAACGCGGACACGAGCTGGACATTCTCAATACCACGCGGTGCACGGTCCATATCGCCAGCCACCGGCCCGAGGTCTATTACGAAGGCAAGCCCTGCATCGGCTACGATGCGGTCATCCCGCGTATCGGGGCGAGCATTACCAATTACGGTCTTTCGATCCTGCGCCAGTTCGAAATGCGTGGCTGCTGGCCGCTCAATGAAAGCGTCGCCATCGGGCGCAGCCGCGACAAGCTGCGCAGCATGCAGATCCTCGCCAAACACGGGCTGGGCCTGCCGCTGACGGCCTATGCCAACGATCCCAAGCAGGCAGAGGAGATCATCAAGGCGGTCAAGGGGCCGCCGGTGGTGATCAAGCTGCTCGAAGGCACTCAGGGCATCGGCGTGGTGCTAGCCGAGACCATGTCATCGGCCAAGTCGGTGATCGAGGCCTTCCGCGGGGCCAACGTCAACATCCTGGTGCAGGAATTCATCAAGGAAGCCGGCGGCACCGACATCCGCGCCTTCGTGGTCGGCGGCAAGGTCGTCGCGACGATGAAGCGCACGGGCGCTCCGGACGATTTCCGCAGCAACCTCCACCGCGGAGGCAGCGCCGAGCTCATCAAGATCACCCCCGCCGAACGCGCCACCGCCGTGGGCGCAGCCAAGCGCATGGGCCTGAACGTTTGCGGCGTGGACATGCTGCGAAGCAACCACGGGCCGGTGATCATGGAGGTAAACTCCTCGCCCGGGCTCGAAGGTATCGAGACTGCCACCGGCAAGGACATTGCCGGGATGATCATCGACTTCATGGCTGCCAATGCGAAGACCGGGAAAACGAAGACGAAGGGGAAGGGGTGAGTGCGGTCCGTGAGCCCGAGCCCCACGGACCGAACTATAAATAGATTTCTGCCACCTCGGCTTTCGATCGGTAGGTTTAACCTCCGAAATTGTAGTTCAGCGTAAGCAGCAAGGAATGCGACGAAAAATCCGTGTTGAAATCGTCATCGTCGCTTATGACAAACCCCAATCCACTTTGATTGAAATAGCGGTACTTGAGGCCCGCATCAATTCGATCAGACACTGGAACCCGTACGCCGGCCAATAACTGCCACGCAAATGCTGAGTCGCTGTCATTTGTCGTCTCTTCGATGCCGTCTGTTCGTTCTCGGACGTCGAGCTCTGTGCCAGAGAAGCCGAGCCCGCCACCAACGAAACCATTTACTGATTCGTCAGGTCCGATATCCACCAAGGCGTTAAGCATGACGCTCCACGTGTTGAAGTCGAAATCTACGTCGTCATCGCCATCGAGAACAACCGTCGCTCCATCAAGAACGCGGTCATAACCGTGAGACTTGAAGGCTACTTCCGCTTCTGCTCGAAAGGCACCGAAATCGTAACCTGCGGCACCTGCGATATCGAACCCGTTGCCCCACTCAACGGTAATGTCATCAAAGTCAGGGTCGGCTGCACTATCGAATTCGGAGTCGTCGGCGAGTGTAAGCCCTGCTCCAAGTTCGACATACGCGGCTCCGTCCCGTGCCTCTGCTGCCGTCGGGACCGCGCAAGCGGCAAGTATAGAAAAAAGAACAGTTTTCCTCATGGGGATCCCCTCCGAAGTTTCACGTCTAAGTCGCGCGAACCCGAACTGTTCTACTATTTCGCCTGTAAACTTAGCCTATTCCTGCGTACCCGACAAGGTTATGCACATTAGAGTGATTTATCGGTATATTGATGTGTAGCAATGACCCGCAGCAATTTTCTAGACGTTCGAGGTCGAAAATCGTTTAGTTTTCGCGAGCTATTAACAGATCGAAATCACCTGAACGGCGGCTCATTAAATGCGCGCAGCTTGCGGCTGTGGAGCTTCGGGCCTTCCTGCCTCAGCAGGTCACACGCCGTCACGCCGATCTGCAGGTGAGCTGCGATGGCTTCCTCGTAGAACTTGTTCGCCTGTCCGGGCAGTTTGATTTCGCCGTGGAGCGGCTTGTCCGACACGCATAGCAGCGTGCCGTAGGGGACGCGAAAACGATAGCCTTGCGCGGCGATGGTGGCGCTTTCCATGTCGATGCCGACCGCGCGGCTTAGCGAGAGGCGGCGGGCGGACTGGGTATAGCGCAGCTCCCAATTGCGGTCGTCGGTGGTGACGACAGTGCCAGTCCGCATGCGCTTTTTCAGATCGCTTCCGTGTTCGCCCGAGACATGCTCGGCTGCGCCCGCGAGAGCCTGCTGGACCTCGGCGATGGCGGGGAGGGGGATTTCGGGCGGAAGGACCGGGTCGAGGACGTGGTCGTCGCGCAAATATGCGTGGGCGAGGACGTAATCGCCGATCTTCTGGCTCGGGCGCAGGCCGCCGCAGTGGCCGATCATTAGCCATGCTTCGGGGCGTAGCACCGCAAGGTGATCGCAAATCGTCTTCGCGTTCGAGGGGCCGACGCCGATATTGACCAGCGTAATCCCCGCGCGGCCTTCGCCGACGAGGTGGTAGGCGGGCATCTGGTGGCGGCGCCATGCCGTGTCGGACAATTGCCCGCGCGCATTCTCGGTCTTTTCGGTCAGCATCATTCCGCCCGCACCAGCCAGCGCGGAATAGCCGTTGTCGCCTAACTGCGATCCGGCCCAGTCAACGAATTCATCGACATAGCGGTGATAGTTGGTGAACAGGATGAAGCGCTGGAAGTCCTTGGGATCGGTCCCGGTATAGTGGGCGAGGCGCGCAAGGCTGAAATCGGTGCGGAGCCCGTCGAACAGCGACAGCGGTATCGGATCGTCCGGATTGTCGAGTTCGATGCCGTCTGCCAGTTCGTCGCCGATATCGGCGAGGTCGGTCGAGGGAAAATGGCGCGCGATCTCGTTGGGATCGATGCCGGCCAGTTCGGCGCCAACCGAACCGTCAAGGACGTAGGGGAAGGGGATTTCCTGGCGCGAGGAGCCGACTTCGACTTCAACCTCGTAATTGCTTTCGATCAGCTCGATCTGCTCGCGCAGGTAATCACGGAACAGGTTGGGGCGGGTCACCGTGGTGGCATAGAGGCCCGGCGTGTTGAGTCGCCCGAATGCCCGGCTGGCGCCTTCGGGCAGTTCGCCGCCGCGGAACAGCACGCGCAGTTCGGGATAGGCATAGCTGCCATCCTTACGCCGCTCTGCAGGGGGCAGTTCGCGGTTGCGCCCGAAGGCGATTACATCGTCGCGAAGACGGGTAACGGCAGCGTCATAGACGCCCTGCAATTTGTCGAGGATCTGTTCGATCGAATCCATATGGGCCTTTTTCTCCTGGCTCTTTTCGTTTTCATGACCCCTCTGCCACAGGAATCCGCTTGTTACAAAAAGGGCGCGGAAGCCGAAGCCGCCGCGCCCATTCTATTCGCGTTTGGCGAGAGATCAGCCTTCGGTGGTCTCTTCGCTGTCCGAAGCGTCCGCATCGGCGGTGTCTTCGAGCATGTCGGCGGGGATTTCACCCGGCTCGAGCGTCGGATCGACGGCATTGGCCTTGGCCATTTCCTCGATCTCGGCCTGCTCTTCTTCAAACATCTGGGCAAGGACGTCGACGCCCTGGCTCTGCAGTTCGGCTTCGTCGTCCGAACGGGCTACGTTGGCCTTGATCGTGACCGAGACTTCCGGGTGGAGGTCGACGCGCACGTCATGCATGCCGATCGTCTTGATCGGGTTCCCCATGATGACCTGCTTCTTGTCGATCTCGTGGCCCTTGTCGGCGAGACCGTTGACGATGTCGCGCACGTTGACCGAGCCGTAAAGCTGGCCGGTGTTCGAAGCGGCACGGATCAGGACGATCTCGACGCCGTCGACCTTGGTGCCGGCCTTTTCGGCCTCGGTACGACGCTCTGCGTTTTCCTTCTCGAGACGCTCGCGGTTGGCTTCGAAGACCTTCTTGTTGGCTTCGTTGGCGCGCAGGGCCTTCTTCTGCGGGAGCAGGAAGTTGCGTGCGTAGCCGTCCTTCACGGTGACGACGTCACCGATCGTGCCGAGCTTCTCGATACGCTGGAGGAGAATGATATCCATGAGGTCTTCTCCTTACTTCACGATGTAGGGCAGCAGGCCGATGTGGCGAGCGCGCTTGATGGCCTTGGCCAGTTCACGCTGCTTCTTCGCGCTGACGGCGGTGATGCGGCTGGGGACGATCTTGCCACGCTCGGACATGAAGCCCTGGAGCAGACGAACGTCCTTGTAATCGATTGCCGGCGCGTTCTTCGCGGAGAACGGGCAGGTCTTGCGGCGACGGAAAAACGGGCGGGCCATCAGTCACGCTCCTCACGGTCTTTGCGCTTCTTGGAATCGCGCTCGTTCTTGCGCATCATCACGGACGGGCCTTCTTCATGCTCGTCGACCTTGATGGTCATGTAACGGATGACGTCTTCGTTGATCCGCGTCTGGCGCTCGAGCTCGGCAACGACGGTACCGGGGCCTTCGATGTTGAGCATGACGAAATGCGCCTTGCGGTTACGGTCGATCTTGTAGGCGAGGTTCTTGAGACCCCAGGTCTCGGTCTTGGTGACCTTGCCTTCGTTGGCTTCGACGATTTCGGTCGCCGTGGCTGCGAGCTGGTCAACCTGAGCCTGGCTCAGGTCCTGTCGCGCCAAGAAAACATGCTCATAGAGAGCCATGCCCTTGTCCTTTCAACTGCTGGCCGATCGCTGGCTTGTCCGCGGGATTGCGGGGCCCCTCCGGCTTTCTTCGATTCCCTGCCCGGAAGCGAGGGATGCGCGCACATAGCGGTTTTCCCCGATTGTGCAAGTGCGAGTTAGGCTTGCAGCGCCGGAACGGGCGGGGCAGGGGGTCGTTGGCATTCGAAACAGGAGATCATGCGTGCCCGGCGGACTTGTAGCCCTACTCGACGACGTTTCGATCATTGCCCGTACAGCTGCTGCATCGATCGACGATGTGGCTGCCGCTGCGGGTAGAGCGGGTTCCAAGACCGCGGGTGTCGTCATCGACGACGCCGCCGTGACGCCGAGCTATGTTACTGGCCTTTCCCCGGCGCGCGAGTTGCCAATTATCTGGGCGATCACAAAGGGCAGCTTCAAGAACAAGCTGTTGATCCTGCTGCCGGGCGCACTGCTGCTCAGCGAGTTTCTGCCAGGGGCGATCATCTTCATCCTGATGCTGGGCGGGGCATTCCTCTCCTACGAAGGCGCCGAGAAAGTGATGGAGAAGCTTGGCGGCGAAAAGCACGGCAAGACACTCGACGATGTGATCGAGGATCCCGCCAAATTCGAAAAGGAGCGAATCAATGGGGCAATACGGACCGATCTGATCCTTTCGGCAGAAATCATGGCGATTGTACTCAATGAACTTTCCAACGATCCGATCGCGGAGAATTTCGTGACCCGCGGCTTGGCGCTCGCACTGGTAGCTATCGCGGTTACCATAGTCGTCTATGGATCGGTTGCGCTGATCGTTAAGATGGACGATCTCGGCTTGCACCTGACGAGGAAGCCTACGGAATTCGCACAAGGTGTTGGGCGGTTCCTGCTCAAGGCGATGCCATGGCTACTCAGGGCGCTTTCGTTTATTGGCACCATCGCCATGCTATGGGTCGGTGGCGGGATCATCGTCCACGGCACGCACGAGATCGGCTTCGACCTTTTCTACGATCTGGCACACAGTGCCGAATATGCCGTTCAATCGGCTACCGGCGCGCTTTCCGGAATTTTGGGATGGGCGACCTATGCCGCCATCTCGGCACTTATCGGCTTGGCGCTCGGGGTGGTGATTGCTTTGCTCATCCACAAGGTCATATTCCGGGGCAAGGCAGCGCACTGACCCTATTCGGGTCCGCACCATCAAGGGACGTCCGAGGGATTTTCCTATGCAATTGGCGTGGGGCGAGCGATAGGTCGGGGAGTTGAGCCGGAAGGTTAGAGATCAAACGGGGGCAGTTTGAGACTTAGTTGGCTGCAATGCCTTGCGCTTGCCGTGTCTGCGGCGGTGGCCGTTTGCGCCGCTCCAGCCAGTGCGCGCGATCTCCAGCTTGGGGAAATCTTGTGTGTCGGCGGCGCGGACAGTGCGCGTGCCGCGCTCGAACTGGAACCCCAGGAACTTGATTGCAGCGCCGTCCGCTTCGCCAAGCGCGATCGCTTCGTCAGGACACACGCCGATATCGCCGAGGGGTTCTACCCGACCGAAGAGCTACTCTACTGGCAGACCGACCCCTCGCACTTCGAGACGATGCTCGTGCGTTTCGTATACGAAGATGGCACCGAAAAGCTGTTCGACGTTGACCCCCAGATGGCAGCGCGCAACTGGTTCGTGCAGACGCGCTTCAGTGTACCTGTCCCCAAACTATCAGCAAGGTTGGTGGGGGTGGATATGGTGGTCGAGCGCGCGCGAACCGCGCAGACGTTCCAGGAGGCCCGCCTTGTTGGACGCCAGGAGGCCCGCGAAGAACATTATTCCAAGTCGCTTCTCTATTCCCTGTTATGCGGTTTGCTCCTCGTGCCGATAATTTTCGGGGTCCTTTCATACCACTGGCTGAGATTCCGGTTCATTATCTGGCACGTCGTGATGACTGCCGGAGCTCTGATGTTCGTGGTTTCGAACAGCGGCCTGCTTTTCCGTCTTCTGCCGGATGCGCCGCTTGGATTGCGCTTCCAACTGAATACGATCTCACTGGCCATCGCCACTGCGTCGGCAGTCCTGTTCGTCAAGGAACTGATCGAGGAGGGGAAGGTCCCGCGCTGGCTTGTCCGCACGACGATCGGCCTAGCCCTGTTCATGCTGGTCATGAAAACCGTAACGGTAATCGACCTCGAATCGCTGCGGATGATTTCGCAAAGCGCCTTCCTGTTCTCGATGCTCCCTCTCTCGCTGGCCTTGCTTGCACTGATAACTACCGCCTTGCTCAATAACAGCAGGGTGGCGATGTATCTCCTGTTCGCCTTTTCGGGCATGATTCTCGGCGGGATCATCCGCCTCCTCATGGGACTGGGTCTCTATGATCCCGCGTTCCACATCGACAATTTCCTGTATCTGGCAATGGCGATCCTGGTGCTCGGTACGTCGGCGGCAGTGGGAGACCGTTTCGTAGTACTGCGGGTTGAACGCGACCGAGCGCGCGTGAGCGCGATTAAGTTGGGGCGGCTTGCGATGACCGATCCGCTGACCGGTCTGGGCAATCGCCGCGCTTTTGAATCGATCGAGCGCGTAGAGCGGGGGCAGGCCTTGCTGGTCGCCGACATCGATCATTTCAAGGCGATCAACGACAGCAAGGGCCATGCGGTGGGCGATGCAGTGTTGCGACACATGGCCAGCGTGATGCGGGACAGTTTCGAGACCGTTTCGGGAGCCACCATCTATCGCCTTGGCGGGGAAGAGTTCGCGGTGCTCTTCGCTTGCGATGACGAGACGGCCATGTGCCATGCAGCCGAACGTCTGAGAAAGGCCGTCGATCGAGACATGCCCGGCGATAGCATAGGGCTGCCACACGCAACGGTCAGTGTCGGCGGTGCGATGGGCCGAGGTCGGGACCTCAAGCAGGTATTTTCGGAAGCCGATCAGGCCCTTTATGCGGCCAAGCAGGCCGGCAGAAACCGCAGCGCTGTCAGCGGCGAAGATGGTCCGGACGTGCTGGCAAATGTAGCGAAAGCCTAGGAAAGGCGTTCGAAAAGCCGCCGGGCGAACTCTGAAAGAGTATCGTCGCGTGCTCCCATCACGACGATGCGATCACCCGGACGGGCGACATTGACCAGCCGATCCTCCACTGCCTTGCGCGAAGGGATGTACTCGGCATGGCCACCCGCATCCTCGACCAGGCGCACGATCCGCTCGCTGCCCTCGCTGCGGTCGACCGTGCCGCCGAAATAGACCGGGTCGCAAAGGATGAGGCGATCTTCTTCGATGAGTTCGGTCGCGAAAGTTTGTGCGAGTTCTGCGCCCATCTGCCGAAGGGGACCATACCCATGAGGCTGAAAGAATGCGACCACACGGCCGGGGTGCGCACGAAGGGTGCGTAAGGTGGCGGCGCATTTCTCCGGGTTGTGGCCAAAGTCGTCGATCACCGTGATGGCTGCGTGGTTTGTGCCGACAATATCGAACCGGCGGGCCAGGCCTTCGAAACCTTCAAGAGCCTCGACCGCAGCGCTTACGGGTATTCCTGCCGCAGCAGCACCTGCGATTGCCGCGAGTGCGTTGGAAAGATTATGCCGACCGGGCATATTGAGGCGCAGGGGATGCTCGCTGCCATCGTGGCGATCGATCACCATTGCCGCCTGCCGGACCGGACCTTCGGCAATGCTGCCCGGGATTATGCCTATCTGCGCCTTTTCCTGCTCGATCCCGAAAGTGATCGCCTCTTTCGCGTGTGGCAGCAGAGCGAGCGCTTCCTCGTCATCGGCATTGATGACCGAGATGCGGCTGCGCGAGAGGTAATCTCCGAAGAGTTGGCGCAATTCGTCCATGCTCTTGTGATCGAGGCTGACATTCAGCAGCACGCCCACAGCTGGCCGATAAAGCGCGATCGAACCGTCGCTTTCATCCACCTCGCTGACATAAAGGCTGTTCCCGCCCACGACGGCGCTGGCGAAGGGGCGCTCGGGCGAGACGAAGTTCTTCATCACCGCACCGTTCATGATCGTGGGTTCGCGGCCCGTCGCCTCCAGGATCCAGCCGAGCATGCCGGTAACGGTGGACTTGCCGCTCGTCCCCGCAACGGCGAGGCCTGCACCCGAAGTATTGAACAGGATGGAATTGAGCTCGGCACGTGTCAGGCGCAAGCAATCGAGTTCATTTGCCCGCCCGATTTCGGGGACGCTGTCCTCGATCGCAGCAGAGGCAACCACGATCTGGTTACCCGAAACGACACCGCTGCCGTCCTGCGGATGGAGCTCGAAGCCTTGTTGCTCCAGCGCGGCGAATTTCTCCGGCGTGCGGCCCTGGTCGAAACTGCGGTCCGAGCCTCCAACCTTCGCTCCGCGTCCTTTCAGGATCTGCGCCAGAGGCAGCATTCCCGACCCGCCAATGCCGACGAAGAAGAACGGGCGGGCAAACAATTCGTCGGGGCTGGGGAAGTCGCTCATTTTGCACGCGCTATGCAGTTGTAAGCGCAAAGACAAGCGGGCATGGTCGCACACGTGCACCGACCGATCCGAAAAGTGGCGATCTGCGCGCCTGCCACCCCGCTGCGTCGGAAGTATGCCGATGCCGTTGCCGAACTGGCTGCTTCCGAATTCCCGGACCTTGAGCTCGCCTTTCACGAACAGTGTTTCGAGCAGGAGGGGCATTTTGCCGGAAGCGACGAGGTCCGCCTCGCAGCGCTACTCGAATGCGCGGACGATCCCGAGGTCGATGCGGTCTGGTTCGCCAAGGGTGGCTACGGCTCGAACCGCATCGCGGCGAAGTTCATCGGGCAGGCTGGCCAAGAGGCAAAGGACAAGGCTTTCATCGGCTATTCCGACTGCGGGACGCTGCTGGGCGCACTGTACCGGGCGCGCATAGGCCACCCCGTTCATGCCCCGATGCCGGTCGATATCAAGCGCGATGGCGGGGATGATGCCGTGCGCCGCGTGCTTGTATGGATGTCGGGCGATGACGGCGGCCTCGAGCCTGCCCTGTCCGGGCGGCCCAGGGTTGCCTTCAACCTCTACACGCTGGCCATGCTTGTCGGCACGCAATTCATGCCTGCGCTCGAAGGCCACGAAGTGATCATCGAGGAGGTGGGCGAATACGAGTATGCGATCGACCGGTTGATGTTCCACCTGATCGAGCATTTGCGCGGCATCGCTGGTATCCGTCTCGGGGAAGTGACGGCAATACCCGAAAACGACCGCCCCTTCGGCTCCGATGCTGAAGAAATCGTGCGCTATTGGTGCCAACGCTACGGCATCGCCTACCTCGGGCGAGCGGCCATCGGGCACACCTCTGCCAACAGGATCGTCCCCTTCGGCCTTGAGGCTTGAGCGATGCGCGCCTAAGCGCGCCGGCAAGAAGGAGAGATTCATGACTGCATTCATCTTCCCCGGACAGGGGAGCCAGAAGGTCGGCATGGGCGTAGAGCTCGCCGAGGCCAGCCAGCATGCCCGCGAAGTTTTCGAGGAAGTCGACGAGGCGCTGAAGCAGAACCTTTCCGGTGTGATGAAGGACGGTCCCGAGAGCGAACTGACGCTCACCTCCAATGCCCAACCCGCAATCATGGCGAATTCCATCGCCACACTGCGCGTCTTGGAGAAGGAATTTGGCGTATCGCTGGCCGACAAGGCTGATTGTGTCGCGGGCCACTCGCTGGGCGAATATAGCGCTTTGTGTGCCGCTGGTTCCTTTGGACTGTCGGAAACCGCCAAGCTGCTCCGCCTGCGCGGGATCGCGATGCAAGATGCCGTTCCCATCGGCGTGGGTGCGATGGCTGCTCTGCTTGGGGCCGACATCGAGAAAGCCACTGCGCTCGCCGAAGCCGCTTCCGAAGGCCAGGTCTGCGAAGTCGCCAACGACAACGACCCGACGCAGGTCGTCATCTCCGGTCACGCCGAGGCAATCGACCGCGCGATCGAGATGGCCAAGGATCACGGCATCAAGCGCGGCATAAAGCTGCCCGTTTCCGCGCCGTTCCACTGCTCGCTGATGGAACCGGCCGCACAGCGCATGAAGATAGCGCTTGGCAATACCTCGCCCACCGGTTTCACCGTGCCGCTCTACGCCAATGTCACTGCCGCGCGTGTGACTGATCCGGCGGAAGAGCAGGCCCTGCTGGTTGACCAGGTCACCGGCCGCGTGCGCTGGCGCGAAAGCGTTCTGGCCATGCGCGAAGCGGGTGTCGAACGTTTCGTCGAACTGGGCGGCAAGGTGCTTGGGCCCATGGTCGGCCGGATCGATAAGGAGGCGACGACCATCAGCCTCGTCACCATGGAAGACCTCGAGAATTTCGCGAAGGAGAACGCCTGATGTTCAGCCTCGAAGGCAAGACCGCCCTCGTCACCGGTGCCAGCGGCGGCATCGGGTCATCCATTGCATATGCGCTCGCCCGGCAGGGCGCGCGCCTGGCGCTTTCCGGCTCGAACGGCGACAAGCTGCGCGCCTTTCGCGAACAGCTCAACGCAGACACCGGCGGCGACCACGTTGAGATCACCTGCAATTTGTCCGACACGACGCAGGTCGAGGAGCTGATCCCCGCCACCGTCGACACGCTCGGCAGCATGAACATCCTCGTAAACAATGCCGGCATCACGCGCGACAATCTCGCCATGCGGATGAAGGACGAGGAGTGGGACGAGGTGATCCGCATCAACCTCGAAGCCAGCTTCCGCCTGATGCGCGCCAGTGCACGTCCGATGATGAAGGCCAAGGGTGGCCGCATCATTTCCATCACCAGCGTGGTGGGCCATACGGGCAATCCGGGGCAGATGAACTATGTCGCAGCCAAGGCGGGCCTGACCGGCATGAGCAAGAGCCTCGCGCAAGAACTTGCCAGCCGCAACATCACGGTGAATTGTGTTGCCCCCGGCTTCATACGGACCGCGATGACCGATGCCCTCAACGACGACCAGAAAGCGGCAATCAACAGTCGGATCCCGATGGCCCGCATGGGCGAGGGTGACGAAATCGGTGCAGCCGTTGCCTATCTCGCTAGCGACGAAGCCGGTTATGTCACGGGCCAGACGATCCACGTGAACGGCGGCATGGCGATGCAGGGCTAATTTACGGGTTATCCCCAAGGGAAATCCGCCCGCTAGCGTCCAAAGCTTGCGAGGCATGTCAGCCCCGCTAAGGTCGCTATCCGTATTCCGGCGCTGGTGGAGCGATTCCGGCCTTCACCGCGCCCCTTAGGGACGAAAGAAGGACCATGAAGGCCACAATCGAACGCGCGACGCTGCTGCGCTGTCTCTCCCACGTCCAGTCGGTGGTCGAGCGCCGCAACACCATTCCCATTCTCTCGAATGTGCTGATCGAGGCGGAAGGCAATGGCCTCAAGGTAATGGCGACCGACCTCGACCTTCAAGTGGTCGAGCATATCGCAGCTGCCAGCGTGGAAAGCGAAGGGGCGATCACCGTTTCGGCGCACCTACTTTTCGACATCGCGCGCAAACTGCCCGAAGGCAGCCAGGTCAGCCTCGAAACGGCTGAAAACCGGATGGACGTGAAGGCCGGACGCAGCCGCTTCAAGCTGCCCACACTTCCGCGCGACGATTTCCCCGTGATCGTGGAAGGCGATTTGCCGACCAGCTTCTCGCTGCCCGCCAAGACGCTGGCCGAGCTTATCGACCGCACGCGCTTTGCAATCTCGACCGAAGAGACCCGCTATTATCTCAACGGCATTTTCCTCCACGTCTCGGACGAGGACCAGCCGGTGCTCAAGGCCGCCGCGACCGACGGCCACCGTCTCGCCCGCTTCACGCTGGCTAGGCCTGAAGGCGCGGAAGGCATGCCCGACGTCATCGTGCCGCGCAAAGCCGTGGCCGAACTGCGCAAGCTGCTCGACGAGAAGATGGACGGCGATGTGCAGGTGGACCTTTCCGCCAGCAAGATCCGCTTCACGCTCGGCGGCGAGGGCGGGGTGGTCCTCACCAGCAAGCTGATCGACGGCACGTTCCCCGACTATTCGCGCGTCATCCCGACGGGCAACGACAAGCTGCTCAAGATCGACCCGAAGAGCTTCTTCGCCGGTGTCGACCGCGTGGCGACCATCGCCACCGAGAAGACCCGCGCGGTGAAGATGGGGCTCGACAAGGACAAGGTGACGCTCACTGTTACCTCGCCCGACAATGGCACGGCATCGGAAGAGCTGGCAGCACAATATGGTTCGGACGGCTTCGAAATCGGCTTCAACGCCGGTTATCTGAAGGACATCCTCAGCCAGATCGATTCCGACGAAGTGGAAATCCACCTCGCCGACGCTGGCGCGCCGACGCTGATCCGCAAGAACGACGACAGCCCCGCGCTGTACGTGCTGATGCCGATGCGGGTGTAAGCCCCTCGCAATTGTCATGACCTGCCGCTAGCGTCGCTCCGCAAAGGAGAGACGCGATGCAGCAGGTCCATGTCCAGAAATCCGACCTTACCAACGCCGAGGTGGTCGAGGTGGACGCTGGCGCACTCGCTGATGGGGCGGTGCGGCTGGCGATCGAGAGCTTCTCGGTCACGGCAAACAATGTGACCTATGCCGTAGTCGGCGACGGCTTCGGATACTGGAACTTCTTCCCTGCGCCGGAAGGCAAGGGGATCGTGCCGATGTGGGGCCATGCGCGGGTAGAGGATAGCAACCATCCCGAATTCGCCGAGGGCGAGCGGGTCTATGGCTACCTCCCCATGGCGAGCCATCTGGATGTTGTGCCTGGCAAGGTGAGCGCCGGAGTATTCGTCGACATGGCGGCGCATCGCCAGCCGATGAGCCCGATCTACAACCAGTATTCGCGCCTCGCTGCCGATCCCGAGCACGATCCTGCGCGCGAGGGCGAGCGCATGATCTTCGGTCCGCTGTTCAAGACGGGCTTCCTGATAGAGTATTTCATGCGTAGCGAGGACTGGTTCGGGGCAGGGCAAGTCATCCTCACCAGCGCCTCGTCCAAGACCGCGATGGGACTGGCGAGTGTCGCCAAACGCCATTCGCCGCAAGTGAAGCGGATTGGCCTGACCTCGCCCGGCAATGTGCAGTTCGTGAGGGACAGCGGCCTCTATGACGAGGTGCTATCGTATGATGCGGTCGGTGAAATCGCGGGTGAACCGAGCGTAACTGTCGATTTCGCAGGCAATGCCAAGCTACTAGGCCAGCTTCACCACCACCTTGGCGACAATCTCAAATACTCCTGCCTTGTTGGCGCGACTCATATCGAGGAACGCGGTGCGGGGCTTGGCGCGGGCGGTGACCTCCCCGGTCCTACGCCGACGCTGTTTTTCGCGCCCGACCATGCCGTCTCGCTGTTCAAGGAGCACGGGCCGGAAGAAGCCGGAGCGATGGTCGCCGAAAGCTGGCACGGTTTCATGGAAGATGCTGGTAGTTCGGTGGAAATCGAGCGCCACAGCGGCCTTGGGGCGGCGCGTGATGTCTTCGTGGAGATGGTCGGCGGCAAGGTCGATCCCGCCAAGGGCATCGTGATCGAGCCCTAGATCTCGACCGCGATCTTGCCGAAGTGGCTGCCACTCTCCTGGTGGCGGAACGCCTCGGCCAAATTCTCCAGCGCAAAGGTATCGCTGATCTGCGGGCGGATACCGTTCGCTTCTATCGCGGCAACCATGTCCTGCTGCATCTTCCGACTGCCCACGGTGAGGCCCTGCACCGTGAGGTTTTTCGAAAACAACAGCGCCGTCTGCACTGGTCCCGCAAAGCCTGCGAGAACTCCGATCAAGGCGACATGGCCCCCAACGCGCGTTGCCAGCATCGATTGGTCGAGCGTTCCGGCTCCTCCGATTTCGACTACGCAATCCACCCCCTGACCACCGGTAATTTCAAGCGCTTTCGGACCCCAGGCCTGCACTTCCTTGTAGTTGATCAGATGGTCCGCCCCGAGCTCCTTCACGCGCTCCAACTTCTCGTCCGAGGAACTGGTTGCGATGACAGTCGCGCCCGCCGCCTTGGCGAATTGCAGGGCGAAGATCGACACCCCGCCGGTGCCCTGCACCAGCACCGTGTCACCCGGCTTCAGCGCGTAGTCCACGAATAACGCCCGCCAGGCAGTCAGCCCGGCACAGGTGAGCGTTGCTGCCTCGGCGTGGCTGAACCCGGCAGGCGCGCGGGTAAACCAATGGGAGGGCGCGGTAATCGCTTCACGCGCATAGCCGTCGATTCCGTCACCCGGAACGCGGGTGAAAGCGGTCTGCGGCGGCGAGCCATCAAGCCAGTCGGGAAAGAAAGTGCTCAAGACCCTGTCGCCAACCGCAAACTCATTCACGCCGTCCCCGACCGCAGTGATCACGCCTGCGCCGTCTGACATGGGTATGCGGCCTTCCGCGGTCGGAATCATCCCCTTCACGACGGCATAGTCATGGTAATTGAGCGAACTGGCTTTCAACTCGACAGTAATCTCGCCAGCCGCTGGCGGCGGGGCATCTTGGACAACCACCAAGGACAGGGCATCAAGCGTGGAGGGGCTCGCAGCGGTACGAATGGCTTTCATAGTGGTTCGTTCTCAGTAGCCGGCGCTCGTGCCGCCTCTTCCGCTTCCTCTGCCTCTGTGAGGATGGCAGCAAGTTTTTCGCGATATGCACTCGCATACCAGGCGGGACGATCGGAAATCGGTTGGGCGAGGGCGGCTGCAAACTCGTCATCGAAGTCGGGATCTGGGCGCATGTTGGCGTGAGAGACGAGGTAAACTGCGCGAAAACCGGGTGCGGCGAGCCAGAAGCCGATATTTGCGCGAAACTTCTCCCATTCCGGTTTTGGCAGTATTCCCTCGCGAAACTCTTCGAAACGCAGCCGTGTTGCGAATATTATCGAAGTGACGACGATGTGGTAACGCGCCAATTCATAGTCGCTGAGAGAGGGATCGCCCTGGCTGGCACGCAGGAATAGTGGGCCAAGGTCCGGCTTGGAAAGCTGCGCCATCATCTCGAGTATCTGCACTTCGCGGGCGCGTTTCACATCGCGGCGCTGCTGCTGCGAGACTTGCCTTATCTGGATCCCGACGAAGACCAGAGAGCCAACCAGCGCTACTGCCGCAATGACCTGACTGATGAAATAGACGGCTTCGAGATTCATGCTCCCGTTATTCCGCTGCTTCTGCCAACTCAGCGCGCTGCGGACCACGGATCAGGCCGCCCGGCGTCTCGCCGGTCCATTCGCCCTCGCGAAAGGTGACGGTTCCGTTCTTGATGGTTGCGACGTAGCCTTCTGCCTTCTGCAGCAGTCGCTTGCCGCCAGCGGGCAGGTCGAAGGCGAGCCAAGGCTTGCCGAGTTTCAGCCGCTCCATGTCGATAATGTTGATGTCGGCGAGAAAGCCGGGAGCGATGACACCGCGGTCTTCCAGGCCATAAAGCCGTGCCGTGTCCGCGCACTGGCGCTTGATGGCGTTCTCCAAGCTAATTGTCCCGCGCTCGCGGTCGCGCACCCAATGTTGCAGCATGAATGTAGGCGAGGCGGCATCGCAGATCGTGCCGCAATGCGCGCCGCCGTCCGACAACGAGTTCACCGTATCGTCGGCTTGCTGCAGATCGTGGAGGAAATCGAGATTGCCGTCTGCGTAGTTGAGGATCGGCAGGTAGATGAAACCCTTGCCATCGTCGCTGCATAGCAGGTCGTAGGCATATTCGTCGCCCGATACGCCTGCAGCCTTGGCGCGTTCGAGGATGCTTTCGGCAGCAGTCGGTTCGTAGTTGAAATCGGGGTCCATCTCGAACTGCATGTTCCAGCCGCCGCAGACGACCATGATAAGGCCGATGATATCCTGGTTCACTTCGGAAAAGTCGTGCTGCTCGGCGATAATGCGCGCCTTGAATTCAGGATCGAACAGCTTCGCCTTCTGCTCTTCCCAAGGCAGGTCCTCTATCTCTTTCCAGGCCGGCTTGAGGCGGAAGGGGTGGACCGTGCCGCGCCATGCCATGACGATGCCGTTCCCGCGCAATGCGATCTGGGCGACGATATTCGCGCCATTGTCGTTCTCGGCGCGCATCGAGGAAATCTGTTCGTCGAGCGGCATTTCCTTGGCGATCGATTGCAAGGCGGCATAGGTGCAGGGCAGGCCGGTCTCGCGGCTCAGCGCGCCCATCCAGCCGAATTCGTCCCAGTCGCGCTTCATGTCGCTGGCCATTTCGAACACGCCGTGACCTGCGCGGCCCATGGCGCGGCCGATTTCGACGAGTTCTTCCTTGGTCGCGGTGGTGCCGGGGACGACCTCGCCATCGATATCGCGGTGGAGGACGGTGCGCGAAGTCGAGAAACCCAGCGCCCCGGCTCGAACGCCTTCCTCTACGATGGCCGACATCTGGCGGATATCCTCTTCAGTAGGCACGGCGCCCGGGCGCTCGCGATCGCCAAGGACATAGGCGCGTACCGAACCATGCGGGACATGTGTGCCGACATCGACCGTGCGCGGCAGTTTTTCCAGCGCGTCGAGATATTCGGGGAAGGTCTCCCAGTCCCAGCTCATCCCCTCGGCGAGTGCGGTTCCGGGAATGTCTTCGACCCCTTCCATCAGGCCGATCAGCCATTCGTGCTTGTCGGGCTTGGCGGGTGCGAAGCCGACGCCGCAATTGCCCATGACGACCGTGGTCACGCCGTGCCAGCTGCTGGGAGCCATCTCCTGGTCCCATGTCGCTTGGCCGTCGTAATGCGTATGGATGTCGACGAAGCCGGGCGTGACGAGCAGCCCGCTCGCATCGATTTCTTCTGCCGCATCGCCCGAGACATCGCCAACCTGGGCGATCAATCCGTCCTTAACGGCGACATCCCCTGTAAATCGCGCTGCTCCGGTCCCGTCGACGATAGTCCCGCCGCGAATGATCAGGTCGAATGCTGACATGGTGTGGCTCCTCTCTCTCGAAAGGGAAAGTTCCACAATGCAACTGGTCTGGCAAGCGGCCTTTCGGCCAAGCGGTTAGGCGGCGCGGCGCTGCTCGGCCTCGGTCAGGGGCGCATCGAGGAATTCACGCAGGCTCGCAACGCTCTCGTCGGCATGGGTCAGCAGGAACAGGTGACCGCCATCCTCGAACACTTCGAGCCGCGAGTTGCGGATCATGGTGTTCAGGATCTTGCCGTTGATCAGCGGTACGATCTGGTCGTCGCCGCCCATCATGATCAGCACTTCCTTTTCCATGAAGGGCAGGGCGGGCAGGCTGGTCCAGCCGAGCATGGCAATAAGCTGGTAGAGATAGCCGCGCGGTGAAGGTGGCTTGAGACGACCGATATGCTCGGCCTTGCTGCCGGGCCGTTTCGTCATGCCGCCATAGAGCGTCATGAAGTGCTCATTCATGAACTTAGGGTCCACATAGCGGCGCGGATTGGCCATCTTGCTGAGAGCGGCCGGATTGCCCGGCACCATGAGCATCCCAGCCGTCGTCGCCACCAGGACCAGGCGGCGGGTACGGCCCGGATGCTGGAGTGCAAAGTGCTGCGCCATCGCGCCGCCCCAGCTCACGCCCATCACGTCGACTTCGCCGATACCCAGCTGGTCGAGGATCTGGCTTGCCGTCCAGCTCATGGTGAAGGGGTTGTAGGGGACTGTCGGGTCGGGACTTTCCCCCGTGCCCGGCATGTCGAACATGACGAAACCGCGTTCCTTGAGGCGCTCGGCGAGAGGCGCGACCGCTTCGATATTGGCGCCTATACCGTTGAAGAACAGGATCGGTGGGTGGTCGGACTGTTTGTCCAGCCGCCAATGCGCCACCCGCAATGTGCGTCCGCCAGCTTCGATCATTTCGATCTTGGCCGTCATCGGCTCGTCCTTCGATGCAGTCACACGAGATCCTTTGTCGTTCTCAGCAAGCTTCCATAACGTAAAGACCGGGGGCAGGGTCCAGTGGCTTGAACTCCTTGTTCCCCGTTTTCGTCGGAGCCTTCTTCTTCTCGCCTGAGCGCTGCTGCACCCAGTTCATCCAGTAGGGCCACCAGGACCCCGCGACCTCTTCCGTGCCTTCGAGCCACTTGTCGGCTGTCTCGGGCAGCTTCTTCTTCCCGTCCTTCTGGATGTAATACTTTGCCTTCGGGTTACCCGGAGGGTTCAAAATCGCCTGCATGTGCCCCGAATGCGACAGGACGTAGGTGATGTCCTTGGAACCGAAAAGGCGGGTTGAGCGATAGGTTGCCTTCCACGGGGTGATATGGTCGGTCACGCCGCCAAGGATGAAAAGGTCGCTGGTGACCTTGGACAGGTCGATCTTGTGGTCGACCATCTCGACCTCGCCCTGCTTGGTGAAGGCGAGTGTTTCGAAGACGGTCAGGAAGTCGCCCATAAGCGCGCCCGACAAATTGGTCGCATCGGCATTCCAGAACAGCACGTCAAAGGCTGGCGGATCCTGGCCGAGCAGGTAGTTATTGATCACGTAATTCCAGATGAGGTCGTTGGGCCTTAGCCATGCGAAGCCACGAGCCAGATCGTCGCCCTTGATCACGCCCTTTTTCGAGGCGCGGCGACGGGCCAGTTCGAGGCCGTTCTCGCTGACGAGCGAACCTGCCTCAATGTCGTTTTGCTTGGGGTGGAGCACGCACACCATCAGGGTGAGGCTGCCGAGGATATTGTCCCCGTCCGATGCGAGCTTGCTGGCAAGCATTGCGGCGGTCTGCCCGCCCGAACAACCGGCGGAGACGTTTACCTTCTTGCTGCCGGTGATCTTGCTGACCGCCTCCATTGCCTCGCGGCAGGAGTTCACATAATCGGCCATGTCCCAATGGCCCTGATCCTTGCTGGGGTTTTTCCAGCTGATGACGAAAGTCTGGATACCGTTGTCGACCTGGTATTTCACCACCGACTTCTCGGGGCTGAGGTCGTTGATATACATCTTGTTGATTTGCGGCGGGATGGTCAGCTGGGGGACTTCGTAGACCTCGTCGGTCGTCGGCGCGTAGTGCACCAGTTCCATCATCTCGGTGCGCAGGACCACATCGCCTTTCGAGGTGGCGATATTCTCTCCCAGCTTAAACGGCTTCTTGTCGACCTGGCTGACCATGCCCTTGTTGTGGACCATGTCGTCATAGGCATTCTTGAGCCCCTTCACGAGGCTGAGGCCACCGCTGGTGATCGCCATCTTCTGCGCGCTGGGATTGCCCACCAACGTATTGGTTGGCGCGAGGCTGTCGATGATGATGTTGGAGATGAAGCGCGCGCGGTCCTTCTCCAGTTCGTCCAATTCGAGATCTTCGAGCCAGCGCGCCGCACCTTTCTGCACTGCTAGGTAGTACTGCATGCCGGCGCGCATGAAGGGGTTGTACTGCCAGGTAGGGTCCTGGAAGCGGCGGTCCTTGGGATCGGGAGCAAGCTCGCTCTTGCCGGTCATGATCTTGATCATGTCCTCGCCCATCGCCTGGCTATGCTTCATTAGGCGCTGCGGGTCCGAAGCCGTTTCGCGCAGCATCACTGCGACCGCGCCGAATATGTCCTCGCGCGTCAGGCCGATAAGCGGGCCGAGGGCGCTGGTGTGCTGGGCGGCTTCGTCTTCGAGCTTGGGCATGGGCGGTTCGATTCCTCTCGTTGTTCCGTTTGCAAGATAACGGGCGGTGCGACCCTGCCGTTCCGGCTCAGCGTAATGCCGCGATCATACTCTCGATGTCGACAAATTTTTCGCGCGGCGATCCGTCGCGAGCTGCGGCAATTTCCGCTTCCTCGATTTTTTGCCAATCGCTGAATTTGACGATGTCGATTCCGCGCTTCTCGGCGAGCTCGTCGAAGCCTTCGCGGCCAGCCTTGCGCGAACCTTCGCCGATGTCCTCTGCGACCAGTTCGACCACGCCGTAACCGTCCGGGCGGTTGGTCCCGATCGTGCCGGTCGGCCCGCGCTTGGCCCAACCGACGCAATAGAGGCCGGGCAGGATACGGCCTTCGTCATTGGCGAAACGGCCCGCGCGCTCGTCGAAGGGGACACCCTCGATGGGTGAGGATCGGTAGCCGATACAAGTCACAACAAGGTCAGCCGCTACATCGTAGATTTCGCCCGTGCCGACAGCGCGGCCTTTCTCGATGGTAGTTCGCTCGACCTCGACTGCGGAGACCTTCCCCCCGTCGCCCTTGAAACTCTTGGGATTGGCGAAAAAGTCGAATTCGATGGTGATCGGCGTTTCGCCGTGAATGCTTTCGGGAATGGCGGCGAAATCGCGCAGCAAAGTCACCGATTTGCGAAGGCCCGGCTCGAGAATGGCATCGTCGTCCGGCGGGGGTAGGTCTGCCTTGTCGACATAGGGGCTGGCACGTTCAAGCTGCATCAGCTCGCCCAATTCTTTGGGCGTCATCATGATCTGGTGCGGCCCGCGCCGGCCGAGGATGGTGACGGTTTCGACATTCGAACCGCGAAGTGCCTCCAGCGCATGCAGGACGATATCCGAGCCCTCCATTTCGCCTTCGGTTTTAGAGAGAATGCGGGCTACATCGAGCGCCACGTTGCCCATTCCGACGACCACGGCATGCTTGCCAGATAGATCCGGCCCAAGTCCGGCGAAGTTCGGATGTCCGTTGTACCATCCGACAAAAGCCGCGCTGCCGAACACATTCGCGAGATCCTCGCCCTCAAGACCCAGCTCGCGGTCATAGGGCGCGCCGGTGGCGAATATTACTGCATCGTAGAGCTGCTGGAGTTCGGCAACCGATACATCGGTACCCACGTGCACATTGCCGACAAAGCGCACATTCGCGGTAAGCGCGGTCTTTTCATACCGCATCGACACTTTCTTGATCGACTGGTGGTCCGGCGCGACCCCAGTACGGATCAGTCCGTAAGGTACGGGCAGGGCATCGAACACGTCGACCCGTACATCCTCTCCCCATTGCTTCCCCGCCGCCTCGGCCGTGTAATAGCCCGCCGGACCCGAACCCACGATGGCGATGTGCCGCATAGGCGCTTTACTCCCTCTCTCCTTCGCTACCATGGCGTGCGCTCACTCCGCTTGCAAGAAGCTGCGCTATTCCGCGCTGTTGGCGAGGGGTGATGGTTATGCGTTTAGTAAGGTTTTACACCTAGGTGCAACTTGCCGGAATGAGTGCAAACGGGTGAGGGGATGGCTGTCTAGCCTCGAAGCGAACTGTGGGTTTCTTTTCCAGAAATATCAAAGCGCGCGACACCGAGGACGAGCAGACGCTCGACCCGATTGCGGAGCATGATTATTCCCGCCGCGTCGAACTGCTCGAGAGTTTCGAGAAATCCGGCCTCGGCTGGTTCTGGGCAACTGACGGACAGGGTCGCCTGATCTACATGTCCAAAAGCGCCCTGGACCGCTTCGGCAAGACCGAAGCAGACGTATACGGAACGCTTCTTACCGACCTTGTCGAAAACGACCGCAGCGACAGCGACGACGAATATGCGCGCGAAAACCGCCCGCTTGCCTATTACCTAGGCGCACGCAACTCGATCACCCAGCTGCAGGTGAAGCTTCCGCTGCGCGGCGAGGACATGTACCTCGAACTCGCCGGCAAACCGCACTTCGACGACAGCAACCGGTTTGTCGGCTATCGTGGTAGCGCCAAGGACATTACCCGAAGCCGCGAGAGCCGGCGCGATGCCGAGCGCCTTTCGCAATATGATTCCCTGACCGGCCTTGCCAATCGTCACCGCATGAACAAGCGGCTCGACAACGCTCTGGCGCAGTATCGCAATTCGAAGCGTTCCTGCGCACTGATGATGCTAGATCTCGACCGCTTCAAACAGGTAAACGACACTCTGGGCCATCCGGCTGGCGACGAACTGCTGAAGCAAGTCGCAGCCCGGCTCGGTCAGATCATGAACCACGGAGGCGAAATCGGGCGTCTTGGGGGTGACGAGTTCCTGATCATGCTGCCCGATCTGGATGATCGCGGTGAGTTGGGTGAACTGGCGACGCGTGTGATCCAGATGATCGCGCAGCCTTATTCGATCAACGGCTCCCGGGCCATTATCGGCGTATCGCTGGGTATAGCCATCGCACCCTATGACGGCCTTGACGCCGAAGAATTGATCAAGGCCGCCGACCTTGCCCTCTATGCAGCCAAAGGTGGTGGCCGTGGGCAATACCGTTTCTATTCGAGCGATCTCAAGGAAGGCGCCAAGCTCCGCCGGATCCTGGAGGAGGATCTGCGCGATGCCCTCATCAAGGATGAGCTGGTCATGCACTACCAGCCGATCGTCAAGGCCAAGGATTACAAGCTCTCCGGCTTCGAGGCGCTGATCCGCTGGGAGCATCCCGAGCGCGGTTTCATCTCACCCGAGATCTTCATCGCCTGCGCCGAGGACATCGGCCTCATAACGCAAATCGGCGAATGGGCGCTCAACAAGGTATGCGAACAAGCGCAGCAATGGCCCGTCGAATTGCGCGTTGCCGTAAACGTGTCACCGACACAATTCGGCGGCGACGATTTCGTGCAGGTCGTCCAGCGCGCGTTGAAAAAGTCTGGCCTCGATCCCACACGGCTCGAGCTGGAAATTACCGAGAGCGTCTTTGCTGGCGACGACGAACAGACACTGGGAATCTTCAAGGAACTGAAGGATCTCGGTGTACGGCTGGCGCTCGACGACTTCGGGACCGGCTATTCGTCGATGAGCTACCTACGAAATGCCCCCTTCGACAAGATCAAGATCGACCAGAGCTTTGTTCGCGGCAGTACCGAAGAGGGCAACAACAATTCAGCGATCATCAGCGCTGTCGTAAGCCTGGCGCAGGCGCTGAAAATGGAAACCGTTGCCGAGGGCACGGAAACCAAGGACGAACTCGAACTGGTCATCGATCGCGGCGCCAGCCACATCCAGGGTTACATCTTCTCCCGACCGATCACCAACGAGGAGGCGCTTGAACGGCTGGCCAAGGGAGAGCTCGAATACGAGCCGCGCGGACCGGAGAAATACCGCGCCGAACGCAAAACCGTGTACCGTACCGTGGGCGCGATCCACGAAGACCATCGCTACAAGGTTACGCTTCGCAATATCTCCAAGTCCGGCGCGCGGATCGAAGGTCTTCTCGATGTGCCTGTAGGAACCGAATTCGTTATCGACTTGGGTGACGGACAACTCGCTGTCGCGACGGTCCGAAGGTCGAAAAAGCAGGTCCAGGGGGTGGAATTCGAAACCCCGCTGATTAGCGATGGCGCAGATGGCCTGTGCACCCGCCATCGCGTGTCACCTTATGAAATCGAAGCTGCTGGAAAACCGCTCGCCGCGCTTTCCAAGGACGTGTACGGCCAGCTTGCTGCAGATCGCCCCATCAGCATTCCGCGCTTCGCTGAGGTCGATACATCCACTGGGTGACGAAGTCGGGATTTCTGACAAAATAGCTGCCACTGTTAGGGCGATGCTAACCATTCGGCACTAGTCAGATCGAACCTGAAAAGGCATCGATGAGGTTGAGAGCACATGGGCGCCATGCCCTTCACCGAATTCTTCAAGGGCCGAAAATCGGGCGATTCTGCAGCAGCAGACGGCCGGTACGTCCCGGAAGCACCCCAGTTCTCGGGGTCGGACAAGCTCGCCATTGTCGAACAGCTCGAAAGTTCCGGTGTGGCCTGTTTTTGGGCGACCGACGTGCGCGGCGTGCTCACCTATCTTAGCCCGGCAATCCACCAGAAACTGGGTCGCAAGGGTGACAAGGCCTTCACCGACCCGCTCCAGCATATCCTCCAGCCTGTGCCTGGCGACGGCGATGCCCGTTCACTCGGCTTGAAGCTGGGCACGCGAAAGAGCTTCGCAAACCTCACGGTCGAGACCGGCGACATGAATGCCGACCTCGTGCTGCGCCTTTCGGGCCGCCCGATTTACGACGATGCGCAAATCTTCGTCGGTTTCCGCGGCACGGCCAGCGACATCACCGAGGAATACCGGAGTGAAGAGGAAGCAAGCCGGCTCGCCAAATTCGATTCGCTGACGGGCCTCTCCAACCGACACCGAATGGAGCAGCGCATCGACTCCACGCTCCAGACTTTCCGCAGCGCCAAGCGCGCCGCAGCGCTGATGATGCTCGATCTCGACCGCTTCAAGCAGGTCAACGACACGCTAGGCCACGCGGCCGGCGATCAGCTGCTGCAGCAGGTGGCAGAGCGTCTCAACACGGTAATCGCGGGTCGCGGCGAGATTGGCCGCCTTGGTGGCGACGAATTTCAGGTTCTCATCCCGGACATGGACGACCGCGGCGAACTCGGTGAGATTGCCAAAAAGATCATCCAGATGCTCTCGCAGCCCTATTCGGTTGAGGAAGGGCGCTGTACCATTGGCTGCTCAGTCGGTGTTGCGATTGCACCGTACGACGGAGTCGAGCGCGAAGAGCTGACGCGTGCTGCGGACCTTGCGCTCTATGCTTCGAAGAACGGCGGTCGCGGCCAGTTCCGCTTCTACGCAGCCGATCTCGAGCATGAGGCCAACTTGCGCAAGCGCATGGAAGAGGACCTCGCCGAGGCGATCGAAGAGGGCAATTTCACTCTCGAGTACCAGCCTTGCGTCGATCTTGCGTCCAACAAGGTCATCGCTCTCGAAGCTCAATATTGCTGGGAAGATGAAGAGCGTGGGCGTGTCTCGCAAGAGACCTTCATTCCGGTCGCGGAAGGCAGCCGCCTTATTATCCCGATTGGGGAATGGGCACTGCGCAAGGCTTGTGAAGAAGCGTGCGAATGGCCTGACAGCCTTCGTCTGTCGATCAACGTCTCGCCGGTCCAGTTCGAGGCGCAAGGCTTCGTCGAAATGGTTGAGACCGTGCTTAAGGAAACGGGTTTCGATGCCTCGCGCCTCGAGCTTGAGCTCAATGAATCCGTTCTGCTCGGAGATGCCAGCAAAGTCGACGCGGCGCTCGGTGCGCTTTTCAAGCTCGGTGTACGGCTTACCCTCGACCAGTTCGGTTCGGGCCTTTCTTCGATCGCCTATCTGCGCCGTGCTCCATTCAACTCGCTCAAGATCGGGGCGAACTTCTTCGAGCCTGTTATGGGCAACGATCTCGGTGACATGGAGCTTGTCCGGGCGGTGGTAGCGCTGGCCGGCGCGATGGGCATGGAAACGAGTGCAACCGGTGTCCATGCGATGGATCTCATGGCTGAGCTCAAGAAGATCGGCGTCGAACACATCCAAGGCTACGTGTTCTCCGACGCAGTGGGCCAGGACATCGTGCTCGAGGAAATCGCCAGTGGGGACTGGGTACTCGAGCCGACAGATAACGGGCGCCAGCGTGCGGGTCGCCGCACTGTGTTCCGGAAAATCGGCCTGATCCACGAAGATCACTACTATGATGTCACCCTGCGCAATCTCTCGCGCTCTGGTGCCATGATCCAGGGGCTCGAAGATGTCCCGACCGGGACCCAATTCGTTCTCGACTTCGGCCAGGGACAGCTGGCGGTCTGCACGGTACGCCGGACGATGGACGATACACAGGGCGTGGAATTCGAACAGGAACTGGTCGATGACGGGGCAGGGGGGCTGTGCACCCGCCACCGTGTCAGCCCCTATGCGCTCGCAGCTGCCGGCGCACCGCTTACGGCGCTTCCCCCGGGCAAATACAGCCAGGCACCCGAGGCTTCTCCCGGCAGCTTCGCTCAGTTCAAGCTCTCCGACAACGCACCAAAGCAAGGCGGAGGACCGCAGGAAGGTCTCTGACCGCTTGCTTTGATGCTGACAGCAAGTTGCAGCGCCGCTAAAGGGCGCGGCGATGACTGACCTTTCCAAGATCCGCAATTTTTCGATTATCGCGCATATCGATCACGGCAAGTCCACGCTGGCCGACCGGTTGATCCAGCACTGCGGCGGGCTGACCGAGCGCGAGATGTCCGAGCAAGTCCTTGATAACATGGACATCGAGAAGGAGCGCGGCATCACCATCAAGGCGCAGACCGTGCGCCTGAACTACACTGCCAAGGATGGTGAAACCTACGAGTTGAACCTCATGGACACGCCCGGCCATGTCGACTTCGCCTATGAGGTCTCGCGCAGCCTCGCCGCATGCGAAGGCGCACTTCTCGTCGTCGATGCCGCACAGGGCGTCGAAGCCCAGACCCTCGCCAACGTCTACCAGTCGATCGAGCACGACCACGAGATCGTCCCCGTCATCAACAAGATCGACCTCCCCGCCGCCGAACCCGACAAGGTCCGCGCCGAGATCGAGGACATCATCGGCCTCGACGCCTCCGACGCCGTCCTCACCAGCGCCAAGTCCGGCATCGGCATCGAGGACACGCTCGAAGCCCTCGTCGCCCGCATTCCCGCCCCCACGGGCGACCGCGCGGCCCCGCTCAAGGCCATGCTCGTCGACTCATGGTACGACCCTTACCTCGGCGTCGTCATCCTCGTGCGCGTGATGGACGGGGTCATCACCAAGGGCCTCAACGTCAAATTCATGCAAGGCGGCACCCAGCACCTGATCGACCGCGTCGGCTGCTTCACCCCCAAGCGCACCGATCTGCCCGAGCTCGGCCCCGGCGAAATCGGCTTCATCACCGCGCAGATCAAGGAAGTCGAACAGGCCCGCGTCGGCGACACCATCACCACGGTCAAGAACGGCGCGCCCGCCCCGCTCAAAGGCTACAAGGAAGTGCAGCCCGTGGTCTTCTGCGGCCTCTTCCCGGTCGACGCGGCGGACTTCGAGAAACTGCGCGAAAGCATCGGCAAGCTACGCCTCAACGATGCAAGCTTCAGCTACGAGATGGAAAGCTCTGCCGCGCTAGGCTTCGGCTTCCGCGCCGGCTTCCTCGGCCTGCTGCACCTGGAGATCATCCAGGAACGTCTCAGCCGCGAATACGACCTCGACCTCATCACCACGGCCCCGTCCGTGGTCTACCGCGTCCACCTCGCCCACACCAAGACGGAAGACGCCAAGGTCGTCGACATCCACAACCCCGCCGACTGGCCCGACGTCAACCGGATCGAGACGGTGGAGGAACCGTGGATCAAGGCGGTGATCTACACGCCCGACGAATACCTCGGCGCCATCCTCAAGTTGTGCCAGGACCGCCGCGGCATCCAGACCGACCTCACCTATGTCGGCGGCCGCGCGCAGGTTACCTACGAGCTGCCGCTGAACGAAGTGGTGTTCGATTTCTACGACCGGCTGAAGAGCATCAGCCGCGGCTATGCCAGCTTCGATTACGAACAGATCGGCCTTCGCGAAGGGGACCTCGTGAAGATGAACATCCTCGTCAACAACGAGCCGGTCGACGCGCTATCGCTGATCGTCCACCGCAGCGTGGCGGAAGAACGCGGCCGCGGCATGTGCGAACGCCTGAAAGACCTCATCCCGCGCCATTTGTTCAAGATCCCGATCCAGGCCGCGATCGGCGGCAAGATCATCGCCCGCGAAACCATCGCCGCCCTGCGCAAGGACGTCACCGCCAAATGCTACGGCGGCGACATCACGCGCAAGAAAAAGCTGTTGGAAAAGCAGAAGAAGGGCAAGGCAAGGATGCGCGAGTATGGCAATGTGAGCATCCCGCAGGAAGCGTTTATTGCCGCGCTGCGGATGGGGGAGGAGTAGCGATTTGCTGCGGAAATTGCAAAACTTGCTTGTGATGTTAGGCTAAATCGAATGGCGAAATTAGACAACATCGAGCCGAAATTTCTCCTTCTCGATATCGAGAATCCGCGATTTGGCTTGGCTGAAGCTGAAAGCCAAAGCGAAGCCATCGAAATTTTGGCTCAGAAGGCTAACTTACGCGAACTCTGGGACTCCATTTTGTTGAAAGGGTTTGAACCCTTTGAACCTTTGGTGGCTTTTCCAGACGGAGGCAATTTTATAGTCGTGGAAGGCAATCGTCGCCTAGCGGCGGTCAAATCGCTTTTGGAGCCTTCCCTTCTCGCGAATGTGAAGATTTCCGTCCCCGAGTTGCAAAGCAATTTTGTGACCAAGTCTCTGGAAAAAATACCGGTTAATGTGGTTTCGAAGCGTGACGAAGCCGACGATTATATCGGGTTCAAACACATTAACGGACCATCTAGCTGGGACGCTCTTGCAAAAGCTAGGTTCGCCGTAAGACTGTTTGAAAAAATGGATCTGCCAAGTGGGAACGACGACAATCGAATAGAAATTTTGGGTAAGAGGCTTGGTGATGGACGTCAGTTGATCCTCCGAAGCTTGGTTGCCTTCAAGATCATCGAGCAGTCCATCGAACTTGGCTATCTGGACGAACTAGAGGTTAAGACGAACTCTCTAGATTTTTCGCATCTATATACGATGTTGCCAAATCGTGATGTCAGATTTTATCTTGGCCTAGGGGAGGACCCCTTAAACGAAGCCTCGGTTGTCAGCGACCCTATCCCTCAAAGTCATCACGATAATCTCCGCTATATGATGATGTGGCTTTTCGGAGACGAAAAGAATCGGCCCCTCATCCAACGCCAAGGATCTGATCGCCCTAAACTCCAAAAAGTGCTTTCATCACAGGACGCAACTGAAACCTTGGAGCTTACCGGAGATTTTGAGAGGGCTGTTGAGGAGGCGGGTTTCTTCACAGATAATTGGCTCGCAGATACCGTAAAACTTTCGACACTTTCGAAGAGTGTTGCTGACGGAATTACTGATCTCCCACCAGAACTCAGTGCCGATGATTTGGAAAAAGCCAATGCGCGATTAATCTCGAGTCAAAGAAACGTTAAAAGCGCTGTTGCATCTTTGAATTCCCTTTTCAGCGATGAAGATTGAGGTTGCACCGGTAGCGACCGGAGAGGAAATTCGAACCATCGCTTTTGCCATCGAGCTTGCTGCATTTTTCAACGGTGAGGTGCGAGTTGATAGCATTGAGTGGGATATTGATCCGCTGACTGATTGGTACATTAATAGCGAAGTTGCCGAAGAAGAGCGTGATGCGTACTTAGAAGAGCGTCAGCAGGCGGAAGACGAAGCTCGCGAGGCAACACTATCGCGCCTGGTCTCGGTTTTTAAAGAACGATCTAAGAGTCTTGGCGCTGTTTATCCCCTTGAACTGGATTTAGAAAACGGCGTCCTTCTTCGTCGCGTTGAGAATTTCGCATGCGTGCCGCAAGTTGCATGCTACATTTGGCTGGCGCTGTTTCGGGCTAGCCATTCGGCATATGAATGCCTTATTGTTGACGGCGAAAGTCGCTCAAAAATCCATAGTCATTTTAAGAATGTGTTCGAGCTAATTGCTGCCTTTTCAGCGATAGGCCAGTTTCCCGGATATGCATGGTACCTTGGAAGCTCGCGCGACGTCAAAAAGCTCTTGAGACGGCTGGGCTATGTCACGCACCGAGTCGGTAGTGGCGTAGTGAAGAACATCGACGCGATGGATATCAATCAGGTAAACGACAATGACGGTGGCGTGGATGTGCTGCTATATCGGCAAGGTCAGGTTCCTATTATCCATCTTGTTGGGGCGACAATACAGAAGCAACAACGAAAAAATAAAATTATGGGGCAGCGAGAGAAGGAACGTTTTAGAAGATTCTTCCAAAACAATATAAACTTGCCTCTTCAAGGTATTTTGGCAATACCTTTTGAAAAGTCTGAGGTTGATGCCTTAAACTGCGCTGAGGAAGATTGTCTCTATTTTCACGCCGAAAACATTATTGACAGCCTTGGGATGGTGTCGTCATACGAGCCAGCAAAATACAGGCATCTAGGTCTTCAATTGCGTGACAAGACGATTGGGGGGCTAAGAGACTTATCTTTAGATGAAGCGGATGTGATCAAAGACTGCTTCGCGGCGTGATAAGCAACTCCCGTTCATTGTATTTTTTCTGAAGACTATAACGGATGGGGAAACTCCCGACCTCAGCGTGCGAGTATATCTCGTGAATTAAAGGATGATCGTCATAGGTCATCATCCAGTTTTTAATCGATTTCTTTCGTTTCAAGGCGCTGGAGAGTTCGCGGTGTTTTTTCTCATTCATCGTGTTGAGGTAAAGTCTACTCCCTGCTGTGACGTAAGGAGGATCAATGAAGAAGAAAGTTGAACGGGCTAACGGTGCTTTAAATGACCTCAGGAATTTAACGCCGTCCATATTCGACGTGATGATGATCTCACGTTTGTCAGCAAAAAATTCCACTCTCTTTATCATTGTTTCGCGATAGAAACGGGCATCGAGCTTCCATTTGCCAGATTGCTCGTAGCCTCCAACAGGTCCAGCCCCGAGAATGATCCCAGAACGATTGGTTCGGTTCATGAAAAATGTCGCAAAACCGAGATCGAATTCAGAGTCAGCAGTTCGAGGGTCCGCTACCAACTGGTGCATTCGTCTCCAATTATCGATAGTAATTTCAGTATCTCGAATACGGTCTATGAACTGCGAGTTATGATCTAGGATTGCATTCCACGCCGCAAAAATTCTCGGATCTGCGTCGTTTAGATAGAGTCGATCGACAACATTTTGCGCCAACAGTTCGATTGCTGCGCCCGCCCCACCCGCGTAAGGTTCTGCATAGCCGCTAATTTCGCAGTCGCTACACGAAAGTGCGTCATAAATCTTGGGGGTGAGGACAGCCTTTCCGCCCGGATAACGGAACGGTGATTTTCCACTTCCGCCTTGGGGGCGAACATCGAAGTCCATGGGAATACTTTGCTAACTGTGGTGCTAGCCGCAGAGTGATAACTTTCGCCGGCCGTGAGGTCAATCGCTACTAGAGCTTCTCGTTAGACTAATCCCACCCCTCATCCTTGACCGTCCGCCAGCGCGGGTTCTCCTCCTCGCTGTCCTCCCCGTCGCCCGCCTCGTCCTCCGGCTCGTCGTCTTCCCAGACGATGCCCCAGTCGTTGTGGGGGCCGTCCTCGACATGGCCGGGCCTGTACATCGGGTGCTCCGGGTCGCGTAGCGGGCTGTAGCCTTCCTCGCGATCGGCGGCGATTGCGGCTTCCAGCGCCAGCCTCGCGGCGCGGACGCGGGGGCTTTCCCATTGCTCCTCCTTCTCGCGGATCATGTCGATCTTGGCGTTGATCGATGCCATCGTCGCGACTTCCTCCTGCAGCTGCTCGGCGGCGCGTTCGGCCTCCCATTCCTTGCGCCACTTGGTGCGCAGGCGGGTGAGCTCCATCGTGTCGATGGCGTTCATGCCCTTGGGCTTGCCTTCGGTGAAGCGCTCGGGCGCGCGGTTTCTCAGCATGAACATGAGCAGGCGGTCGTTATAGGAAATGCGCGTGCCGACGAGCTGGCCGTAGGAGTACACGGGCACCTCCACCCCGTTCAGGGCGCGGTCCATGGCGACGTCCTCGATCCGCTGCACGCCGAGATCGAGCGCGGCTTGCCAGGCCTTGCGGAAGCTTTCCGCGCCCGGTTGGCGGCGCAGGTGGTAGGCGCCCACCGTGCTCATGTTGACCGCGCGGCAGGCGGCCTGGACGCTGCCGGTATCGGCGAGCGCCTCGATGAAGCGGCGCTGGCGGTCCTCGGTCCAGCCGTCGTGGCGCCTGGTCTGGCGCGGGACGGGGGTGAAGGAGGGGAGTTCACCTGCGGGGACGGGAAGGCGGGTTTCGCGATTGTCGGCGCGGCGGGTCATGCGGGCTCTCGTCATACGAAAAAGGCCGGGACAATGCCCCGACCCTCTTGCGGTAGGAAAGTGGAATAGGAGACGCGTTCTTTGTTTCCGCACCCGCATCCGCGGGTGCGTCCTCGCTAGACGTGCGGCAAGCCGCACCCGCTGCGGGCGGGCGGTCGCCCTTGCGGTCCGCTGGTCGCGGACCGGACCAGCGCTAGACGGCTAACCTTGTTCTTGGTCGCGGCAGCCAAAGGCCGACTGGCCGTCGCGCCCTATGGCGCGGAAGCCTAAGGGAGCGGACGCGACCGCCGGCGCTTGAGGCTAAACAAAAATCAGGGTCGGGTCTGACCGTCGCCGTGCACGAGATACTTGAAGCTGCACAGCTGCTCGAGGCCGACGGGGCCACGCGCGTGCATCTTGCCGGTGGCGATCCCGATTTCCGCGCCCATGCCGAATTCGCCCCCGTCCGCGAACTGCGTGCTGGCGTTGCGCATGACGATGGCGCTGTCGATGCTGGTCATGAACTTGCGCGCGGCATCGTCGTCCTCGGTCATGATCGCATCGGTGTGGTGGCTGGAATGCTCGGAGACCCAGGCGATGCCTTCGTCAAGGCCGTCGACGACCTTCACGGATGCGATGGGGTCGAGATATTCGGTGTTCCAGTCGGCCTCGGTGGCGGGCTTGATGCTGCTGTCGATGGCGACTGCTTCCTCGTCGCCGCGCAATTCGCAGTCGCTGCCCATGATCGCGGTGAGGCGGGGGACGAAATCCTTCGCCACCGCGCGGTCGACCACGATGCTCTCGGTCGCGCCGCAGACGCCGGTGCGGCGCAGCTTGGCGTTGCGGATGACCTCGGCCGCCTTGTCGAGATCGGCCGCCTCGTGGACGTAGCTGTGGCAATTGCCGTCGAGGTGGAGGAGGGTGGGGACGCTCGCCTGGTCGCGCACCAACTCGACGAGCCCGCGCCCGCCGCGCGGGATGACGAGGTCGACATATTCGTCGGCCTTGAGGAGTGCTGCGACGGCCTCGCGGTTGGTGGTGCCGACGGTCTGGACGGCATCTTCCGGCAGGCCCGCCGCGGCGAGCCCCTTGCGCATGCATTCGACGATCACGCGGGTCGAATGGCGGCTTTCGCTGCCACCGCGCAGGATCACCGCATTGCCGCTCTTCAGGCACAATGCGCTGGCATCGGCGCCGACATTGGGGCGGCTTTCGTAAATCATCCCGATCACGCCGATGGGCACGGCGACACGTTCGATCTTGAGGCCGTTGGGGCGATCGAAGGTCGCGAGGCTGCGGCCGACGGGGTCGGGCAGTTCGGCGATTTCCTCCAGCGCGCCGGCCATGCCTTCGATGCGGTCTTCGGTCAGCTTGAGGCGGTCGATAAAGCTGTCGGGCTTCTTGCCTTCGACGCTCTTCACGTCCTCGGCATTGGCTTCGAGCAGTTCGGACGTGGCTTCACGCAGCGCCTTCGCCGCCTCGCGCAGAGCGAGGTTCTTGGCATCGGTGCTGGCCGATAGCAGGCCCTGAGCCGCCTTGCGGGCGTTCCGGCCGAGCGTGGTGATGTGGATCTGCGGGTCGAGTGTCTGGTCGTTCATGAAATCTCTCTTGGTTCGTGTGCGGGGCAGGAGGCGCTGGGGGTCAGCGCAGCTCTACCGCCCGGTCGTAGGCTGCCTGCAGTGTAGCATGCAGACGGTCGGAAAGGCCACTATCGCCGTTGAGGGCATCGAGGCCGGCGGCGGTGGTGCCGCCCTTGCTGGTCACCGAATTGCGCAAATCCTCGAGGCTGGGTGCATCGGGCTCGCTGGCCATGGCGATTGCGCCGCCGATCGTGGCGAGCACCATTTCGCGCGCTTCGTCTTCGGAAAAGCCCTGCGCCATCGCGGCTTCGGCATAGGCGCGAGCGATCTCGAAAACATAGCCCGGGCCAGAGCCGGCGACGGCGGTCACCCGGTCGATCTTTTCTTCGGTTTCCACAACAATGGTCGTGCCTGCGCGGCCCATGAAATCTTCCGCGTGCGCCATGTGATCGGCACTCGCATGCGGGCCGGGGCAGAGGCCGCTCACGCCGCGACCAATCGCTGCAGGCAGGTTCGGCATAGTACGGATGACCGGCGCATCGCCCATGAGCTTCGACAGGCGATCAGCCGAATAACCTGCGGCGATCGACAGCACATAGCCGCTTTGCGCAAGATTCTCCGCATAGGCGGGCATGATGTCGTCGATCATCTGCGGCTTGACCGCAGCGATGATGCAATCGAAGGTTTCGGAGGCGATCGCATCGCGGTCGCGCACCAGTCGAACACCTTCGGGAAGGCCGCTCGCCATTGGGTCCACGACGGTGAAACTTTCATCGCCGCTCGTCCATTGTGACAGTAGTGCGGAGCCCATTTTTCCGCATCCGATGATAAGTACTGAATTGATGATCGTATAAATCCGTTTCCGCGTATAAGATACGCTCTAGTTCCTTATGGCGATTTGAGCCTGTAGTGTTAATTCAATTCGACTGCGCATTTATTTATCAAAGTATTTGTGAATACTTCTGCATTCGGTATTCATTGAAAATTTGGTTGTGCACTGCACCATTACCATCTATGTTGTATCACAGAAATTTCAAGGCAGATACATATTCATTCTATGACCAAAAAACGTAATATTGTTGTCAAGATCGGCTCGGCCCTCCTGGCTAATCAGGAAATGCTTACGCCCCGCTACGGTTTCCTCCAGCGTCTGCTCGAGGACGTCGCACACCTGCGCGCCGATGGAAACGAAGTTATCCTTTGCTCCTCCGGTTCTGTGGCCTTGGGCCTCCGCATCATCGGGGAAACGCCCCAGAGCGCCGGGATCTCCGACAAGCAGGCGGCCGCCGCCTGCGGCATGCCGCTTCTGCTCAATGCCTACAAACAGGTGGGGCACGAGTTCGGCTTCGAGATCGCGCAGGTCCTGCTGACGCTGGGCGATTTCGAGGACCACCGCAGGTTCCTCAACACGCGCAACACTGTCGCCCGGCTTCTCGAAGCGCGCGTAATGCCGATCGTGAACGAGAACGACACGATCACTACTGAGGAAATCCGGGTGGGCGATAACGACCGCCTTGCGGCCAAAGTAGCGCAAATGGTCGGCGCAACCGACCTCATCATTCTGACCGGTGTCGATGGCCTCTATGACCGCAACCCCGACGACCCTGACGCCGAATTCATCCCAGAAGTGACCGATGTCGCCCCCTATATGGAAGCGACCCGTGGAAAGAGCACGCTCGGCACGGGCGGGATGGAAACCAAGCTCCAGGCGGCCAACATGGCACAGGAAGCAGGCGTCACGACATGGATCGCGCAGGGCGAGGTCGACCGCCCGTTATCCACCGTGCTCGACGGCAGTCGACGCGCCACTAAGGTCTTGCCGCACCCGAACCCGCTTTCAGGGTGGGACAGCTGGATTGCCAATCGCCTGCAGATGGCCGGCAGCCTGGTTGTCAGCGAAGCCGTGGCCAGTGCGCTTGCCATTGGCGACCGCCCGATCTGCCGCGCCGACGTCATCAGCATGGATGGCGATTTCACCCGCGGAGACGTGCTGCATATCTATGATAGCAAGGGTATCGAGCGGGCCCGCGGCCTGTCGGATTTCACATCGGAGGAAATCCGGGTGATGACGAACAATCCCGACACCGATGCCGAGCAACTGCTGGGTTACAAGACGCGCGGGAATATCGTGCGCAGCAACAACCTCGTCATGCTTGAGACGCGCCACCTTCTCTGGGATGCACCCGAAGCACTGGGTGAGGGGTGAACCCGCCAAAATTTTTCCAAGGCTCTTGAAACCAGATCGATCCTGTCGCATTTAGTCAATGCGGGCCGGGCCCCTCTGGCGAGCGCGCTTCTTTGCAAGGCGTTCGTGATGTCGGACCGCATCGGATAACCGATGCGTGCTGGCGGGCCAATGTATCCCTCCCCCATCCCAGGCTGCTAGCCCATCGGTTGTCCGATCGATTTTCATTATCGATCACGGAGACATGCGATGACGGCCCGCACTTTCAGACTTACCCAGATCCACCAGAAGATCGACGAGCGACTGCGCCTGGAGCAATTGAAAAAGTCTCCGGACACGCTTGAAATCTCTCGCCTCAAGCGGATGAAGCTCCGCGTGAAGGACGCCCTGCATCGCCTTTTGCGTACGCAGAAAACCGTTCTGGCAAAGCGCTAAGCAATAGGCGAGGATAGTAAGTCATGGTACAGGCGATCGCCCCGATGCTGCGTGAATTCCTGCAAAAGGAATCTGCCGGCGGCATAGTCCTCATATTTGCCGCTGCATTGGCACTGGCGATCGCCAATTCCCCCCTGGCACCGCAATATCTCGGCTTCCTCGAGATACCGGTGGTGGCTGCAATCGGCAGCTTCGTTATCGACAAGCCTTTGCTCTTGTGGATCAACGACGGGCTGATGGCCGTGTTTTTCTTCCTTGTCGGTCTCGAAGTGAAGCGCGAGGTGCTGGAGGGCCAGTTGTCCTCCTGGAACAAGGCCTCACTTCCGCTTGTTGCAGCGATCGGAGGCATGGCGCTTCCCGCACTTGTCTTCATCGGCCTGAACCTCGATTCGCCCGAGAACATTCGGGGCTGGGCGATCCCGGCTGCAACCGATATCGCTTTCGCCCTCGGTGTGCTCTCATTGCTCGGTCCGCGCGTCCCTGTTGCGCTCAAGGCTTTGTTGCTCGCCATCGCGGTTATCGACGACATCGGTGCGATCACCATCATTGCCCTGTTCTATTCGGGCGAACTCGACACAGGCATGCTCGGCGCGGCGGCGGTTGTCTTCGTGATTATGCTCGCGCTCGGAAGGGCGAAGGTCCAGTCCACCATCCCCTACATCTTGCTCGCAATCCTGATGTGGGCCTTCGTGCTCAAGTCGGGCGTGCACGCGACCCTGGCGGGCGTTGCCGCGGCCCTGACGATCCCGCTCGATGCCAATAGCGACCATGGCCCGCTGGAGCGGATGGAACATGCGTTGCACCCGTGGGTGGCCTTCCTCGTCATTCCGATCTTCGGTTTCGCGAATGCCGGCGTGTCGCTCGTTGGACTGGAGGCATCGGCCTTGCTCGATCCACTTCCGCTCGGCATCGCTCTCGGACTGCTTGTCGGCAAGCAGCTGGGCATCTTCGGGTTCGCCTGGATTGCCGTGAAGACCGGCCTCGCCAGGCTCCCCGATGAGGTGAATTGGCGCCAGATCCATGCACTGTCGCTTCTGGCTGCGATCGGTTTCACCATGAGTCTCTTTATCGGCAACCTCGCTTTCGCCACGGCAGAGCAGGTGGATGCTGTCAAACTCGGCGTGCTGGCGGGATCGACCATTGCTGCCTTTGCCGGATATTTTCTCCTCAAAAGCGCGCTTCCCGCCACAGCGGAGCCTATCGAGAGTTATAAGGAATGATGGAATTTTTCACCCAGGACTGGCTCGGAACCCCAATCTGGTTCTGGGCCTCATTCCTTGCCATCGTGATCGTCCTGACCGCGTTCGACCTTGGCTTTCTTCACAAGGAGGATCGCGAGCTGGGTATCGGCGAAAGCCTGAAGCTGAGCGCCTTCTACATCGGCGTGGCGCTGCTGTTCGGCGTGTGGGTATGGTTCGAGCGCGGCGAGCAGTCGGGAATGGAATATTTCACCGGCTTCTTCATCGAGAAGGCGCTGTCGATTGACAATGTCTTCGTGATCAGCCTGATTTTCACCTATTTCGCCATTCCGCCTAAGTACCAGTACCGGGCCCTGCTGTGGGGTATCATGGCGGTGATCGTGCTGCGCGGCCTGATGATCGCGGGCGGTGCGGCTCTTCTGTCACAGGCCTACTGGGTGCTGTATATCTTCGCCGCGTTCCTTGTTTTCACCGGTATCAAGATGTTCTTCGCCGGTGACGAGCCGATGGACGTCGGCAAGAATCCGGTCGTCCAGTGGATCAGCAGGCACATGCGGGTGACGAAGGAGCTTCATGCTCAGCATTTCTTCGTGAAGGTGCCCGACGAAAAGACGGGCAAGATGGTGCGTGCGGCCACTCCGCTGTTCCTGGCGCTGGTGGTTATCAATCTTGCCGATCTCGTGTTTGCGGTCGACAGCGTGCCTGCGATCTTCGCGATCACGACCGATACGTTCATCGTCTATACCAGCAATATCTTTGCGATCCTCGGATTGCGGGCGCTCTACTTCGCGCTCGCGGCGATGGTGCACCGGTTCCACTACCTCAAATACGCGCTGGCCGCTGTCCTGGTATTCATCGGCAGCAAGATCTTTGTCGCCGACTTCCTGCTCGGCGGTGCCAAGTTCCCCGCGTGGATCAGCCTTGGGGTTACGGCAGCCCTGATCGCAGCCGGCGTGCTCTACTCCTTGTGGAAGACACGGGGCGAGGAAGAGGAGGATTGGCCGGCGACCCCGGAGCTGCCCGATGGCCAGCGGGGAAATCGGGCATAACTTCACTTGGCGTTCAGCGGGGTGCTGGTTATAGGCTCCCCGCATGACGACCCACTCGCGCACCAGCCGCATGCTCGCCCTCGGCGCTCTCGCCGCCGCAACCGTGTTCACCGCCTCGTGCGGAGGGGGCTCTAGCCGTCCAAAGGACACCGCCTATGTCGCGCGCGACGTGGAAACGCTTTACGCCGAAGCGAAGGAATTGCTCGACACCGGCCGCCCCAAGCTGGCCGCCGCGCTGTTCGACGAGGTCGAGCGCCAGCACCCCTATTCGCCCTGGGCCCGCCGTGCCCAGCTGATGGCTGCTTTCAGCTATTACGTGTCGGGCGATTACAACAAGACCGTGACGACCGCGCAGCGCTTCCTGACCATCCATCCGGGTAACAAGGATGCGCCCTACGCCTATTACCTGATCGCGCTCAGCTATTACGAGCAGATCAGCGACGTGCAGCGCGACCAGAAGGTGACCGAACAGGCGCTGAAGGCGCTCCAGGAAGTCAATCGCCGCTTCCCGCAGAGCGAATACGCGTCCGATGCGCGGCTCAAGATCGACCTCGTGCAGGATCACCTGGCGGGCAAGGAAATGGAGATCGGCCGTTATTACGAGCGTTCGGGCAAGTGGATCGCCGCGCAGATCCGCTTCCAGAACGTGATCGATACCTACCAGACGACGAGCCATGCTCCCGAGGCGCTTTACCGCCTTGTCGAGACCAGCCTCGCACTGGGTATCAAGCCCGAAGCGGTGAAATACGCTGCCGTGCTCGGCGCGAACTATCCCGGCAACGAATGGTACGAGAAGGCCTACGAGCTGATCGAAGACCATGCTGCCGGCGTTTCCGCCAGCTAAGCGCCGGGCGACTATTCACAAGTCGATCATAAGGGGAACGGTGACGTAGGCTTTCGCCTGCGTTACAGGGGCAGCAATGCTCACCCGCCTTTCCATCCGCAATATTGTGCTGATCGAGGCGCTCGACCTCGATTTCGGGCGCGGGCTCGGCGTGCTTACGGGCGAGACGGGGGCGGGCAAGTCTATCCTGCTCGATTCGCTGGGGCTGGTGCTGGGAAATCGCGCCGATAGCGGACTGGTCCGCGCTGGCGAGGAAAAGGCGAGCGTTTCGGCGAGCTTCGAATTTGCCGCTCTGCCCGATGCGATCTCCGATGCGCTCGACGATGCCGATATCGAAATCGAAAAGGGCGAACCGCTCATCATCCGCCGCCAGCTAAAGGCGGACGGGGGCAGCAAAGCTTTCATCAACGACCAGTCGGTCGGCGTGGCCTTGCTGCGTGAAATTGCCGGTGCGCTTGTCGAACTCCACGGCCAGCATGACGACCGCGGCCTCGTCAATCCGCGCGGACATCGGGCGCTGCTCGACCGGTTCGCGGGCGCGGATACGGTCCGTGTGGAGCAGGCGTGGACCAAGTGGCGCGAAACCGGGGCGCGGCTGAAGGAAGCGCGCGAGGCGGTGGAGCAGGCCAAGCTCGACCAGGATTTGCTGCTCGCGCATCTGGCCGAATTGACTGCGCTCGAGCCGCAGGCAGGCGAGGAAGCGCGGCTCGCGGAGACACGCGCCGACATGCAGAAGGGCGAACGGCTCTCGGGCGATCTCGAGGAATTGCGCCACCTTTGGGAAGGTTCGGACTCGCCGCTCGCATCGCTGAGGGTCGCGGCGCGCAAGCTCGACCGGATCGCGCCGGAACACGCCTTGCTGGCCGATGCGCTGGCGGCCCTCGACCGCGCCGTGATCGAGGCGGGCGAGGCGGAGGACAAGTTGCAGGCCGCGGCCGAGGCACTGGTGCATGACCCCGCCGCATTGGAAGAGGCCGAGACCCGGCTGTTCGAACTGCGCGCGCTGGCTCGCAAGCACCGCTGCGAGGTCGACGAACTGCCCGAGAAAATGCGCGAGATGCGCAGCCAGCTCGATTCCATCGAAGGCAGCGAGGCCGAACTCGATGCACTGGAGGCGGCGGCCGGGGAGGCGGGCAGGCGCTACAAGGCCGAAGCCGAAGCGCTCCACGCAAACCGCGTGGCGGCGGCTCTTCGTCTCGACGAGGCTGTCGCCCGTGAACTGGCTCCGCTCAAACTGGATGCTGCTCGCTTCAAAACCGCGGTGGCCGAGCTTCCCGAGGATCGCTGGGGCCCGCACGGCATGGACAGCGTCGAATTCCTCATCGCCACCAATCCCGGTGCCGATTTCGCCCCGCTCAACAAGATTGCCAGCGGCGGCGAACTCTCGCGCTTCATCCTCGCGCTCAAGGTCGCATTGGCCGAACAGGGCGGGGCGGCGACGGTGATCTTCGACGAGATCGACCGCGGCGTGGGCGGGGCAGTTGCAAGCGCCATCGGTGAACGCCTTGCAAGGCTGGCGAGCGGGGGGCAATTGCTTGCCGTAACGCACTCGCCCCAAGTCGCTGCGCGTGGGCAGACGCATTACATGATCGCGAAGAGCTCGGACGGGACGGTCACCCGCACCAGCGTGGCCTTGCTCGACGAAGCCGGGCGACAGGAAGAGATTGCGCGCATGCTGTCTGGCGCCGAAGTGACGCCCGAGGCGCGGGCGCAGGCGGACCGGTTGCTCGAAGGCGTCTAGCGCGGGCACTCCATCGACATCGAAGCGTTGACCCGCCGCAACATACGGAGGTCGCATGCGCAAGATAATCTCTGCATTTCTCGCCCTGTCCTGCGCCGCCTGCGCGCCGTCACTCCCGCGCTATGCCGTGCCGGAAGATGCCGCGCCGACAGGCTTTTACGAGGACCAGTCCCGGCCCGACCTCGCCTTGCTCGAATATCGGCTCGCCAAATATTTCGCGTGGAATGAACGCCCCTACGAAACCGTTTGCGCGGTTGCAGAGAAGGTGGATCCCTCCCGGCAGGACAGCGTGGCCGTCCCGCTTGATCCGGCGATCGAGCGTAAGCTGCTCCGCCGCTTCCCCATGCTCACGCCCTCGGGTGGCTGCAAACGGGAAGGTCTTTCGATCATCGACAGCGACACGGGCGTCCAGGCGGCCTTGTTCGACGTCCATGAACTCGAATGTGAAACCTCCGTCCGATGCAGCGCCTGGGGCGGCTATTACGCCAACGGCCAGCATGGCTGGAGCTGGTACTGGCTCGACTGGAACGGGCGCGAATGGAAGATCACCAAACGCGATCTGGGGATAGTGCTCACCTGAGGGGCGAGGCTATGGCGAATCCGGTGAACGCGGCTTAGACGTTCGGGCATGGATATCAGCGAAGCCGAAGCAGCGAACGAGTTGATGCGTCTCGCGCGCGAGATTGCGAAGCACAACAAGCTCTACCATGCCGAAGACGCGCCGCTGATTTCGGACCCGGAGTTCGATGCGCTGGTACGGCGCAACGCGGAACTGGAAGCCGCATTTCCGCACCTGGTGCGCGAGGACTCACCTTCGAAGGTTGTCGGCCACGAAATTGCCGCTTCGCCGCTGTCCAAGGTGACGCACGAGGTTCGCATGATGAGCCTCGACAACGCCTTTTCCGCCGAGGAGGTCGAGGAATGGGTCGCGCGCGTGCGGCGCTTCCTTGCGCTGGACGAGGGCGAAGAGGTGGCCATTACTGCCGAGGACAAGATCGACGGCCTGTCCTGTTCGCTGCGCTACGAAAACGGCAGGCTGGTGCGCGCCGCCACGCGGGGTGACGGGCAGGTGGGCGAGGACGTCACGCCCAATGTCGCGCATATCACCGATATCCCGCAGCAGCTTTCCGGAGACGTGCCCGAAGTCTTCGAGATCCGCGGCGAGGTCTACATGTCCAAGGCCGACTTCCATGCGCTCAATGCCGCGCAGGAGGAGGCAGGGGGCAAGCTCTTCGCCAATCCGCGCAATGCCGCCGCCGGGTCGCTGCGGCAGAAGGATGCCAGCGTGACGGCAAAGCGTCCGCTCAAATTCTGGGCGCATGGCTGGGGCGCGGCCTCCGAGGTCCCGGGCGGTACGCAGGAAGAAGTCGTCCGCACAATCGAGAGCTGGGGCGTCCCCGTTTCGCCGCTCTTCACGCGCGTGCACGACGTCAAGGCGATGCTTTCACATTACGACAAGATCGCCTCACAACGCCCCGATCTTCCTTATGAAATCGATGGCGTCGTCTACAAGGTCGACCGGCTCGACTGGCAGCAGCGTCTGGGCTTCGTCGCCAAGGCGCCGCGCTGGGCGCTGGCACACAAGTTTCCTGCCGAGCAGGCCGAAACCACGCTGGAGGCGATCGATATCCAGGTCGGCCGCACCGGCAAGCTAACCCCGGTGGGCCGCCTCGCGCCCGTCCTGGTGGGCGGCGTCACCGTCACCAATGTCACCCTGCACAACCGCGACGAGATCGAACGGCTTGGCGTGCGCCCGGACGACCGCGTCGTGGTCCAGCGCGCGGGCGACGTTATTCCACAGCTTGTGGATAACCTGACGCGGGACGTCGAGCGCGAGCCCTATATCTTCCCCGATCACTGCCCCGAATGCGACAGCGAGGCCGTGGCGGCAGAGGGCGAGGTCGATGTGCGCTGCACAGGCGGTCTCATATGTCCTGCGCAACGCACGGAAAGATTGAAGCATTTCGTCAGTCGCGGGGCCCTCGACATCGACGGGCTGGGCGAGAAGACCATCGACCAGTTCTTCGCGCTTGGCTGGCTCGAAAGCCCTGCCGATATCTATCGCCTGCACCAGCGGCGTGACGCCATCCTCGCGCTGGAAGGCTGGCAGGAGCGGTCTGTGGATAAACTTGTGGAAAGCATCGAGGCGCGGCGACAGCCCGATGCGGCGCGGCTGCTGTTTGGTCTCGGCATCCGTCACGTCGGCGCGGTTACCGCGCGCGACCTGATGAAGCATTTCCACGAATTGCCCGCGCTCCGTGAAACTGCCGAAAAGGCGCGTGCAGGTGATGAAGATGCAGCCCAGTCACTCACCTCGATCGACGGGATCGGCAGTGCCGTGGTCGAGGCGCTGGGCGACTTCTTCCACGAGGATCACAACAAGGCCGTGTGGGACGATCTCCTGAGCGAGGTACAGCCGCCGCGCTACGAGGTCGAAACCAGGGACAGCCCGGTTTCGGGCAAGACGATCGTTTTCACCGGCAAGCTCGAAACCATGAGCCGCGACGAGGCCAAGGCGCAGGCCGAACGGCTCGGTGCAAAGGCCAGCGGATCGGTCAGCGCCAAGACTGATATCCTCGTCGCCGGGCCCGGTGCGGGCAGCAAGCTCAAGAAAGCCGAAAGCCTCGGCATCGAGGTCTGGACCGAGGAGCAGTGGGGCGAAGCGGTCGCTGCGGCGGAATAATCTCGCGATCATGGAAACTTACCCGCGCGCTCGTGTTGGGACAGTGTGAGTCGCTCGCCTATCCTGTTCCTGACCGTCCTTATCTTGGGCGCGTTCCTTTTCCTCGCCACGGCGCTCAGCACGCCGGGTGAAAGTGCTGCCGATTTCGAGAAGCGGGTCCTGCTCGCCGAACAAAAATCGTCACCGCCGCCAGAACCCGAATTGACCGAGGCGCAGGTCGCTCTCGAAAACGAACTTCGCGAGCTGGGAGAGAACTTCAACGGCGTTGCGGGCATCGCGGTCACCGATGCCGATACGCTTGCCACCATGAGCTATGACGGCGACACGCCTTTCCCGCAGCAGAGTGTCAGCAAGCTGTGGGTCTCGCTCACGGCTCTCGATCTTGCGGACGATGGCGCCCTCGATCTTGCCGAGCCCGTCACGATCGGGCGCGAGGACCTGACCGTATTCCACCAGCCGATCCGCAATTACGTGAAGGCGCGCGGGTCATACTCTACCGACTATTCCGACCTGCTCGAGCGCGCCATCACCGAGAGCGACAACACGGCGAACGACCGGCTCCTGCGCAGGGTCGGCGGGCCGCAAGCGGTCGAGGGCTTCCTGCGCCGCAACCGCATCGAAGGCGTCCAGTTCGGCACCGACGAACGGACCAAGCAGAGCGAAATTGCGGGTCTCGAATGGAAGCAGTCCTATGCCATGGACCGTGCGTTCTACGACGCGCGCGACAAGGTACCCGAGCAGGAGCGCCGCCGTGCGTTCAACGCCTATCTGGCCGATCCGATGGACGGTGCGAGTGCGGAAGGCTTGGCCAAGGCGCTTGCGCGCCTCGCGCGGGGCGATTTGCTTTCGGATGATTCCACCGAGCTATTGTTGTCGACCATGGAGCAAACTAGGAGCGGTCCGCGCCGGTTAAAGGGCGGTGTACCCGGTGGCTGGAAGATCGCGCACAAGACCGGGACGGGCCAGTATTTCGACGGGATGCAGTCGGGCTACAACGATGTCGGCATCCTCACCGCGCCCGACGGTTCGCAATACGCACTGGTAGTGCTGATCGGTCGCACGCGCGCCTCCTATGCCGCGCGCATGGCAATGATGCAGGAAGTGACGCGCAGCGTGGTGCGCTATCACGAGGCGCTACCCGACAAGGCGGCCTAGTTAGCTGCCGGTTCCTCGATCCATTTCATCACCCCGCCGGGCATTGGAGTCCAGCTACCCATCTTCACCCCCGCCTCGGCCAGCGTGTCGGCCGTCCACTGGTTGCAGGTGTTAGCGAGGTGATAGGTGCCCGGCGCATCGTAGAAGACGTCCCAATCGGCATATCCGGGATAGACTTCGCGGTCCTCGGGGGAAGGGACCTGCGCCTCAATCGCGGCGACCAGCTTCGCATATTGCGCCTCGGTGAGGCGGAGCGGGCGGTTCGATGGGCCGGGGGCAGGGCGGACATAATGCGAGGCGTGGATAAGGCCGTCGCCGCCGGTTGCGGCATTCAATGCGGTGGAAAGGTCGAGGTCGCCCCATGTCGGCGTGTTGAGGAAAACCTCGCGCTCACCCCAGCTTACGGCGACGTGGGTGTAGGGGCGGTTCGGGGCCGGCAGGTCGCTCGCGGGAAAGTCGGTACGCCAGTCCTTCACATTGCTGACCAGCGGCATGACGATCTCGGTGTGGATGCCGTTGTCGCCGACCATGATTTCGATACCGCGTTCGGGCTGTGTCCAGTCCGAATTGCGCGGAATCGAACTGCCGATCCATGCCGAGAGAAGAAACAGGATGACCGCGAGGGCCGGAATACCGATGATCCACGCAGCAATCCGCAGCAGGCGATGTTTCGTCACCGCACGCGGCTCTTGCGCAGCCACAGGATCGACCAATCGCCATTGGTGACGCGGCGAGCGAGACGGAAGCCCTGCTTGCGATAGGCGGCGCGAACCTCGGCCTCCTGCGTCTGGAGAAGCCCGGCAAGCAGCAAGCTTCCGCCGGGCTCAGTCGCCCTGGCGAAATCGGGTGCAAGCTCGACCAAGGGACCGGCAAGGATGTTGGCGATCAGCAAATCATAAGGCGCGCGGGCCAGGATTAGCGGGTGGTCCGTGCCGGGAGCGATGACCATCGTCAGTTCGCCCGGTCCCGCGCCTTCTGGAATGTAGTTGGTCTCGCAATTGTCCTCCACGACGCCGGCGCACACGTAATCGATGTCCGAAGCCGTCGCCTTGGCGTGCGGCCACAAATGCATTGCCGCGAAGGCAAGCAGGCCCGTGCCCGTTCCGATATCGGCATGGTTTTTTACCACCAGACCTTCGCGCTTCATCAGGTCGAGCATGGCGAGGCAGGCAGCGGTAGTTTCGTGCTGTCCGGTCCCGAAGGCCTGGCTGGCGGGGATGACGAAATCGACCAGCGTGTCGTCTGCCGGATATTCGGGCGTACGGACATGGAAACGGCCCGCGCGGATCGGTTCTACACCTTGCTGGCTGAGCGTAACCCAGTCCTCTTCGGGCAGCTTTTCTGTCACGAGTTGGGGTGCGTCATCGGCAAACAGCCCGGCGACAGCCTTCTTGTCCGCTGCCGTGGGCTTGCGATCGAGCCAGACTTCGAGGATCCAGTCCTCGGGCTTGTCTTCGGCGATCTCGCGTCCGGAGACGACCAGTTCCTCGGGAAAGTCCCAAGCCTCGTCGTGGGCAAGGAGGGCTGCCTGGACGGTTTTCTTCCCGGCCTCTCCCGACAGCTTCCACGCGCTCATCGAGCCGCCTCTTTCGCGAGCCGTGTATCGAGTGCTTTGGTCAGCTTGTCGGCATAGCGCTGGCATTCACCCGGCTCGCCGTAGGTGCCGTCACGCAATCGCTTGATTAACCCGCTCGCCGAAGGGTGCGGGGTGACGAGATAGTCGCACTGGAGGAATCGCACCTTGTCGATGCTGTTGCGGAAAGCAGCCACGACGTCGGGATGATCGCTGAAGCGATAGTCGTCGGCGGAAACGGGCGACAGACTGTCGGCATAGGCCATCCGGCGGCAAACGGGCGGTTCGCCGGGCAGGTTGCAGGACCACCATGTCCAGCTGAGCGCTCCAGGCGAGTGCCCGGGAGTGGCGTGGGCAGTGAATTTCAAATTGCCCAATTCCAGCGTTCCGCCATCGGCCACGATCCGGTCGACAGTCACGCCGGGGAAGGGTGGATGGTCCACATTTGCTTGCGGGTCGTCGGCCGCGACCAAACCGCTTTCGAGCACCGGCTTGGCGGCTGCCGATGCAATCACCTGCGCTCCCGTCGCCGCCTTGAGAGCCGCGTGGCCGCCGACGTGATCGAAATGCTCATGGCTCATCAGGATATACTTGATGCCCCGCGGGTCGACGCCGAGCGAGCGGATGCTGGCAAGGATGTTGGGTACTGCCTCGGAGATGCCGCTGTCGATCAGCACATGGCCTTCCTCGCCGGTGACGAGGATGGCCGAGATACCGCAGGTGCCCACGTAATAGGTGTGGCCCATGAGAGAGAACGGGCGGGCGGGCTTGTCCCAGTCGTCCCAAGGTTCGCAGGCTTCGTGAAACGGCTCATCCGGTACGGCGGGAAGAGACGTCACCGGCGCTTCGGGCGCTGGGGCTTCATTCGTTGCGACCGTGCAGGCCGACAGGGCAAAAGCCAGAGGCAGGACAATTCTAGCGGACATAGCTCGCCCCATTGGCATCGAGGGTCGCGCCCGTCAGGCTCGGCGGGGCGTCGAGTGCACAGAATTCGATCAGCCGCGCGATTTCTTCGGGCTCCGCCACGCGGCCGAGCGGGATATCGGCCAGCAACCCGTCGCCGCCGCGGCTTTCGAGATAGTCGCCTGCCATCGACGTGTCGGTAAAGCCCGGGGTGATGGCGAAACTGTAGATTCGCTCGGCTGCGTAAGCGCGCGCGATGCTCTTGTGCATGGCGAGCATTCCGCCCTTGCTCGCGGCATAGTGCCAGTGCGCCGGCGAATCGCCGCGTTGTCCGGCGCGGCTCGCGACATGGATGATGCGGCCGCTCTCGCCCGTCTGCTGCCAGTGCTGCACGGCATAGCGCGACAGCTGCGCCGCTGCGGTGAGGTTGATGCGCATGGTGTCCTCCCACCCGTCGAGCCATTCGATGTCTGAACGATCTATCGGATTCGGCGAGAACATCCCCGCATTGTTCACCAGCACGTCGATCTCGCCGCCGGCCTGCCGCATCGCGGCCTCCCACAGTAGCTGCGGGGCCTGCGGGTCGCGGAAATCGGCTGCAATCGTGCCGAAGCCTTCGCCGGTGGTGGATTGCCCGATGACCTTGGCCCCGCGATCCTCGAGCGCCTTGCGCGCCGCCGCGCCGATCCCGCGCGACGAGCCGGTAAGGAGAATGCATGTCATGCAGGCGCTATTCGAAACTTTGCGGCAAATGTCGAGGCCGGACGCCTTGCGTGCGGCCACAGCTTCGCTAAGGAGGCGCACACGAATTACCCGTAACGGACGCACAATCCATGGCAAACCGCCCGCTTTCACCGCATCTGCAAATCTGGAAATGGGGCCCGCACATGCTGGTCTCGATCCTCCACCGTGTGACGGGGGACGGCCTCGCGCTGGTCGGCCTCGGCGTTCTGCTCTGGTGGCTCGGCGCGATGGCAGGCGGCGCGGATAGCTACGCCACCTTCGTCGAGCTTATGGGCTCGCCGGTCGGCATGATCGTGCTGGTGGGCCTGAGCTGGGCCTTCTTCACCCACATGATGAGCGGCCTCAGGCACTTCGTGCTCGACATCGGTGCGGGTTACGAGCTCGACACCAACAAGCTTTGGTCGATCCTTTCGCCGGTTCTCGGCATCCTCCTTACCGCCGCCTTCTGGGCCGCGATCCTTCTCAAGTGAGTTCAATCGATGAGTGACGGAACCCCCATCGGACGCGTGCGCGGGCTCGGCCCGGCGCATGAAGGCGCGCATCACTGGCTGGTGCAGCGCTTCACCGCCATCGGCAATCTCGTGCTGGCGCTGTTCCTTGCGATCAGCCTCGCCATGTTGCCGGCTTACGATTTCGCCACCGTGACCAAATGGGCCTCGCAGACGCTGCCCGCCACCGCGCTGGCGCTGCTGATCGTGAGCGTCTTCTGGCACGCGCGCCTCGGCCTGCAGGTCCTGATCGAGGACTATGTCCACGATGCCGGCACCAAGTTCGGCGTGCTCACCCTTCTCAACCTTGCAACTATCGGCGGCGCAGCCTTCGGTCTCGTATCGATCGCCCGCATCGCTCTCGGAGGAGCCGCCTGATGGCCCGCACCGACACTTTCGAAATCGGCGGTCGCAGCTACCCGATCATCGACCACACCTATGACACCGTCGTCGTGGGCGCGGGGGGCTCGGGCCTGCGCGCCACCATGGGCAGCGCCGAAGCGGGCCTGAAGACGGCCTGCATCACCAAGGTCTTCCCGACGCGCTCGCACACCGTTGCGGCTCAGGGCGGTATTGCCGCCAGCCTCGGCAACAACACGCCCGACCACTGGTCGTGGCACATGTACGATACCGTCAAGGGCTCCGACTGGCTCGGCGACCAGGACGCGATCGAATACATGGTCCGCGAAGCCCCGCAGGCGGTTTACGAGCTGGAGCACGCAGGCGTGCCCTTCAGCCGCAACAAGGACGGCACGATCTACCAGCGCCCCTTCGGCGGTCACATGCAGAACATGGGCGAAGGCCCGCCGGTGCAGCGCACCTGCGCAGCGGCCGACCGTACCGGCCACGCCATGCTCCACGCGCTCTACCAGCAGAGCCTGAAGTATGACGCCGACTTCTTCATCGAGTATTTCGCGCTCGACCTGATCATGGAAGACGGCCCCGACGGCAAGATCTGCCGCGGCGTCATCGCCATGTGCCTCGACGATGGCACGATCCACCGCTTCCGCAGCCACGCAGTCGTGCTCGCGACGGGCGGTTATGGCCGCTGCTACTTCACCGCGACATCGGCACACACCTGCACCGGCGACGGTGGCGGCATGGTGCTGCGCGCTGGCCTGCCGCTGCAGGACATGGAATTCGTCCAGTTCCACCCGACCGGCATTTACGGCGCAGGCGTGCTGATCACCGAAGGTGCGCGCGGCGAGGGCGGTTACCTCACCAATTCCGAAGGCGAGCGGTTCATGGAACGCTATGCGCCTTCCGCGAAGGACCTTGCCAGCCGCGACGTCGTCAGCCGCTCGATGGCGCTGGAGATGCGCGAAGGCCGCGGTGTCGGCCCCGATGGCGACCACATCTTCCTCCACCTCGATCACATCGATCCCAAGGTGCTGGGCGAGCGCCTGCCGGGCATCACCGAAAGCGGCAAGATCTTCGCCGGTGTCGACCTCACCAAGCAGCCGCTGCCGGTCACCCCGACGGTGCATTACAACATGGGCGGCATCCCCTGTAACTTCCACGGCGAAGTCATGGCGGGCGACCCGAAGGATCCGGAAAAGATCGTCCCCGGCCTGTTTGCGGTCGGCGAGGCGGCCTGTGTCTCGGTCCATGGCGCGAACCGCCTTGGCTCGAACTCGCTGATCGATCTCGTGGTCTTCGGCCGCGCGACCGGCCATCGGCTCCGCGATATCATCAAGCCCGGTGCGAGCCACGCCGAACTGCCTTCCGATAGCGCGGACATGGCACTGGGTCGTCTCGACCACTTCCGCCATGCCGACGGAAGCTCGCCCACCGCAGAGGTGCGCGGCGAGATGCAGAAGGGCATGCAGCGCCACGCCGCCGTGTTCCGTGACAGCAAGCTGCTCTCGGAAGGTGTCGAAGTGCTCAAGAACGTCAACAAGCGGATGCAGGACCTCAAGGTCTTCGACCGCTCGCTGGTGTGGAACACCGACCTCGTCGAAACGCTCGAGCTCGACAACCTCATGGCGCAGGCCAATGTCACCATGGCATCGGCCGAAAACCGCAAGGAAAGCCGCGGCGCCCACGCACACGAAGACTTCCCCGAGCGTGACGACAAGAACTGGATGAAGCACACTATCGCCTGGTTCGAAGGCTGGGGCGGAAACGGCGGCGGCGTGAAGATCGACTACCGTCCGGTCCACGAATACACGCTGACTGACGATGTGAAGTACATCGAGCCGAAGAAGCGGGTGTACTGATCCGATGGCGGGGGCGCAGTTTCGATACGATCTGCGCATCCCGCCAGGGATAGTATTTTTCCAGATTGGCCTGGCTGTAGCCTTCGTTGCCTACGTAATGTCGGGCGCGCTGTCGGCTGCGCTGGATGGGGACCCTCTGACGGGCTCGGTAAATTTCGACCTGGTAATCGTGATTTTTGGCTTCTTCGCGCTGCTTGGCATGCCCTGGCTTCTCATCAAGCTTTGGCGCCAGCGTGTTTTCGAACCCACTATCGAACTCGACCCCATGGGAGTTGCCGTGACCGGCCATTCCTTTTCCGGTGATACGGTGCGCATAGCGTATGGCGAGGTAAAGCGTCTCATGCTGAAGAAGACGTCCGGCGTGCGTCTGTTGACGATCACTTCCTCGAGCGGTGAAAATATCAGGGTTCGAGACAGGCTCTTTCCGTCGGAAGCCGATTTCGACGCTTTCCTCATAGAGCTGGAGCGATGTGTCGATCAGGCCGGGACTGGCCGCGAGGTCCCTCCGAATTCCCTGCCAACGGGTCGTGCAATCTAGCGTGTCGAAGGCGATCCTGCTCGCAGCGGCTCTGGTGCTATCAGGCTGTGTAGCCTCCGCAGTCGTAAGGCCGCCAGAGAGCGCCGGGGTCGAGCCGTTCTATACGAAATACGTATCTGCGCGAGGCATTCCGATCCTTTCCTCCGATCGGGTTCCTGACGAGGCGCTGCTCGCCGCGCGCGACATGGCGTCTGGGTTGCTCGCTTATCGACCCGACCTAGCCGAATGGCTGGTTGCCAACGACTACCGCGTGGCGATCATCGCGGAAGAAGAGGCGCTGCTCGACTTGCCCGACAAGGCGCACTGGAAGAAGCCGGCGCGTGACGATCCGCGGCTGACGCGGTGCGAATTGAAGCATTACGATACCCGCATCGGCGCACTCACCGACCGTGCGTATTGGGATGCGCGGGCAAGGGGGATCGGCGGTCCCCGCACGGTGGGTTCGGAGGAGGATGTGCTCGGTCGCTACTCCACCCGCTATTGGGGCGAGACGATCTTCGTGCACGAGATGGCGCACAACGTCCTCTTTGCCATCGAAGCTGTCGATCCGTCGCTCTATTCCGAGGTCGAGGCGGCCTATGCCAATGCGCTTGAAAACGACCTGTGGCTCAACGAATATGCCACCACCACCATCCAGGAATATTGGGCCGAGGGCACGCAGATCTGGTTCAATTCGAACCGGCTCGTGGTCGTCGATGGCCGCCGTATTCTCGATCATCCGGACCTTAAAGAATACGATCCGAGGCTCTACGCAGCGCTCGGCAAGGCTTATGGCGACAACCACCGCCTCAAATCCGATCCCTTCTGGATGAGCGGCGCGCGCGTGCCGCCGGGGCCGATTCCGGAGAATACCGCCGAGGAGTGCTAGTCGGTCTCTCCCGGCTCCACCCGCCGCACGTCGAGGATAGTCACCGGCTCGGCGAGCATCTGGCCCTTCATCCAGCCTTCGCCGGCATCGGGATCGCGCGGAGTCGCGTGGATCGCTTCGACCACGTCCATCCCGTCCACGACATAGCCGAAGACCGCATAACCAAGCTGCGTGTTGGGATCCTCGCTCTCGGGCTGGGCGTCGAGACCGGTCTGGTCCTTGATCATGATCGAGAAATCGCCTGTCGCCGTCCCCGGATCGAGCCGGGCCATCGATAGCGCACCATTGGTGTGGCTGAGACCCGTATCGCTGGTGGCTTCGTGCGGAATGCCATCGAGGATGCGGTCGGGATTGTTCTGCGTCCCGCCCTGTAACAGCCCGTTTGGCGGCTCGCCCCAATCGAGATGCATCGCGCGATAGAAGACCGTGCCGTCGAACCGGTCCTCCTCCGCATAGCGCAGGAAATTGGCGGCGGTTAGAGGCGCGCGCTCGGTCTCCAGCGCCACGGTGATGTCGCCCATAGTCGTTTCGATCACGACAAGCGTGGTAGCCGGCTCGGCTACAGGAAGGGATTTGTCGTCCTGCGCGGAAAGGGGCGCAGCAAGGAGGGCGAGGCTGATGGCGATCCGCTTTATCATGGCTTCAGGATAGCTCTTTCAATCGACACGACAAGTCGCTTGCAGATTGCCGATTGCACTTCGTGGGGCCTCGCCCGAGCATGAACAACCATTCATCCACGCTTCATGTTTACATTCGTAGTCGATATGGCTACAGGCGTAATCGAACACGAAGCGCCAGTGAGGGAGTGCATTGAGAATGGCCAAGCGCAAGCAGGCACCGGGCGAACGCATCAGCGATGCCGAACACGCCGTGATGGAGGCCCTGTGGGACAAGAACCCGCTGTCCGCCTCCGAAGTCTGCGACAGGGTCTGCGCTGCCAACGATTGGTCGATCCCGACCGTCAAGACGCTCCTCAGCCGCCTCGTCACCAAGGGCGCAGTCGGCACCGAGCCGGAGGGGCGCAAGTTCCTCTATCATCCGCTTGTCGAACGGGACGATTACGTCGGTGGTGAAAGCCGCCGCCTGGTCGACCGGCTGTTCGGCGGGCGGGCGGCGCCGCTCTTCGCCCATCTGGCCGAAAACGAGGCGCTGACCGACGAAGATCTCGAGGAAATCGAGGCGCTCTTGAGGGAGATGCGCAAATGATCGATCTCTTACGCGAATATTGGGACTGGTTCCTGTTCGACACGCTTTTGTGGACGGGGGCGCTGATCGGGCTGGTGATGCTTCTGCGTCGCCCTGTGGCCCGGCATTTCGGGGCGGGCGCAGCTTATGCGCTGTGGTTCCTGCCGCTAGCCCGCCTGGTGATCCCGCCATTCACGCTGCCAAGCTGGATGCGTCCTCTGGCGCGGACCGCGCAGGAGCTGGAGCCTGTCTTCGCACTTGAAAACGAAGCAGTCGCCATGCCGGTCGCAATGCCCGAAATGGGCGAACCGATCTTGGTTGTAGCGCCCGAGCCTTCGATCGATTTTCTCACGCCATTCCTGCTGTTGTGGCTCGGCGGCGCGGCCGTATTCCTGGTTCGCCGCTTCTGGCTCTATTTCGCCTTGCGCCGCGAGCTGCTCGAAAACGCCCGGCCGGTTGGCGAGGTCGGCACGATCCGCCTCATCGAAACACCTGCGATTTCCGGCCCGATGGCATTCGGCGTGATCGACCGGGTCATCGCGCTGCCCGAAGGCTTCATGACCAGCCGCGACCGCTTCCAGCGCGATCTTGCCATCGAGCACGAGCTTTCGCACCACCGTGGCGGCGACCTGCTGGTGAACATGGCGGTACAGCCGCTCTTCGCAGTCCACTGGTTCAATCCGCTCGGCTATCTCGGTTGGCAGGCCCTGCGCCGAGACCAGGAAGCCTTTTGCGATGCCCGTGTAGTGGCCGCCCGTCCGCGTGAGGAACGGGCCGCCTATGCCGGCATCATCGCCGATTTCGCGCGCCTTTCGCCGCGTACGCCGCGCCCTGCGCTGGCCGCGCCGATGGCCTGTCCGGTTTTGGGGGACAAGTCGATAATCCACCGTTTGAGGAGTCTTTCCATGACCGATATCTCGCCGCGCCGCCGCCTGCTTGGCCGGGGCGCGCTGGCCAGCGCCTTCCTGGCCGTCCCGCTGACTGCATCGATTTGCTATGCCGAGGGCGCGCCATCGGTGCTGGTGGCCGCTGCGCATGCTGCCGAACCCGATGTGGACGAGTGGACCGAAGAAGACCTGGACCAGCAGGAACAAGAGCTGGCCGAGGCCGAGGTCGAGATGGAACGCGCTTTCGAGGAGGCGCGGGAGGACTTTGCTGAAGCCGAAGACGAGCTCGACGAAGCCCGCGAGGAAATTCGCGAAATCCGCGCGGAGCTTGCGCGAGGCGAAGACGGCAAGCTCGTTCGCCGCAAGATCAGCTACAACGGCAAGGGCTGGGACGAGATGACCCCGGAACAGCGTCGGAAGTTCGAAGCGGAAATGGAGAAGCTGGAAGCGAACTTTGCCGAAGATGGCGAGATGCGTGTCCAGATGCGCCGGATGAGCCGCGAATTTGCGGAAGGCGGCGCGAAGCATCGTGAAATCAAGGTGGCGATGGCCGAAGCCCGTGCTGCACATGCCCACGCGGTTGCTGTTGCGCCGAAGGTCGTCGAGGAATGCCGCGACGAATACCAGCCGGTTATCACCGAACGTGGCGACGACGGCCGAATGGTGATGTATGTCTGCGAGAGCGCCGGCGAGAAAATTGCCCTGCGCGCCATCCGCCAGGCCCGCACCGCGATTGCGTCATCCCCGTCGATCCCGCCAGAAGATCGCGCAGAGGCGCTGCGGGAACTCGATCGGGAAATCGCCGAACTCGAACGCAAGCAATAACGCAGCACTCCTAGTCTGCGCACAGGGCGGCCGGCTCTCTCCCCTAAGAGAGCCGGCCGTTTGCTCGTGAGGCTACTTACCGAACGGTCGTATAGGCATCGCATGCGGCATCATTGCCGCGCAGGCCCGTGCGCAGGGCTTCGCTACGCTGCGCGCTCGTGCCGTGGGTGAAATTCTCCGAGGAAACCCGCCCGCCGGTCAGCCGGTCGTCGCCGATGGCAGAAGCGGCGCGCATTCCCTCCTCGATATCGCCCGCCTCGATGAGGTTGCGGTTCTTGCCCGCCCAGACACCCGCATAACAGTCGGCCTGGAGTTCCATGCGGACCTGCAGCTGGTTGGCCTGTGCGCGACCGACCGATTGCTGGGCGCTGCGGATCTGCCCCGAAATACCGGTGATCGTCTGGATATGGTGCCCGTATTCATGCGCGAGGACGTAATAGCGCGCGAAATCGCCGCCGCCCCCGGCCATTCGTGCGAGCTGGTCGTAAAATTCGGTGTCGATATAGATCGTCTGGTCGCCCGGGCAGTAGAAGGGACCCATCGAGGACTGGCCCGTGCCGCAGGCGGTCCTTACCCCGCCGCTATAGAGGTGGAGGGTCGGCTGCTGGAAGCGATCGCCGAGGCCCTGTTCCTGGAAAACGCGCGACCACGTCTGGTTGAGCGACTGTAGTCCGTTGCAGGCTTCGCGCGAATATTCGTTGGCGTTGCAGGCCTCTTCCTCTGTCATGTCGCCGCCGCTGCCGACCTGCGTGCCTTGCTGCACGCTTTCCACCGTGGCGGCGGTCTGGAAGGGATCGAGGCCGAATACGAAATAGCCCAGCGCAGCGATGATGATCGTGCCGCAACCGACACCGCCAGCCTTGCCGACGCCGCCTCCGCGGCTTCCCTTGACCTGGATATTGTCGGTATTGAACGGATTGAGCCGCATGTGTCTCCCCTTCGTATATGGCCGCTTTACAGCGCGTGCTGCGTGCGCGATGGCCTTCTCGATTGTTACCCTAACGCTCGGAGAGCCAAATGTTTCTCGCAGGTAAGCGCGCCCTCGTAACCGGATCGACCAGCGGCATCGGCCTTGCCATCGCTCGCGCACTGGCAGCAGAGGGTGCGAAAGTCGTACTCAACGGCTTCGGGGACGAAGCGGAGATCGCGAAACTGTGCGAGGAACTAGGCGCGACCCATTCCGGTGCGGACCTCACCGATGTGGCGCAAATCGAGGAGATGATGGCCGGGACGGGCGGTGTCGACATCCTCGTCAACAATGCCGGGATGCAGCACGTCTCGCCGGTCGAGGATTTCCCGGTCGACAAGTGGGACAAGATCATCGCGCTGAACCTCACCGCCGCCTTCCACACCACGCGGCTTGCCGTACCGGGGATGAAGGAGAAGGGCTGGGGCCGCATTATCAACACCGCCAGCGCGCACTCCAAGGTCGCGTCGCCCTTCAAGAGCGCCTACAACTCGGCCAAGCACGGGCTCGACGGCTTCACCAAGACCATCGCGCTTGAGCTGGCGGCAGACGGCATCACGGCAAACTGCATCAGCCCCGGCTACGTCTGGACCCCGCTAGTCGAAAACCAGATTCCCGACACGATGAAGGCGCGCGGGATGACGCGAGACGAGGTCATCAACGACGTGCTGCTGGTAAAACAGGCGACCAAGAAATTCGTCCAGCCCGAGGAAATCGGCGCGCTGGCGGTTTTCCTCTGCCGTGACGAAGCGCAGAATGTGAACGGCGCCAACTGGAGCGTCGATGGGGGTTGGACGGCCGAATGACAGCAATTCAGGCATAAAGTTCGGCATTTACATCTGTGTTGCCCCGGTAATACAGAAGGTCTCATGAACAACAATCTTCGTCTCGTCCTGTCGCTGATCTTCGGTCTTGTCGCTTGGTATGCGGTGGCCATTGCAACGGACTTTCTCGGGACCGTGGGGCTCGGGCTTGAACATGGCCTGCGATACACGATCCTTGGGCTCGGCCAGTTTTTCGGCGGAGGTGCGGTAGTTCTGCTGGCAATGAAGTTCGCCCGTATTGATCCCGTTGGTGCAGGGTTCACACTTGATAAGGCGCGAAGCGATCTTCTTGTCGGCCTCTCAGTCGCGCTGATTTTCGGGGCCTTGCAGTTCTTTCTGATAATTCCCGCAACAGGCGGAGCAGAGCGAAGCGACATTATCGTCAATTCGGCCCAGTTGGGTAAGGAATGGAGCGATCTAGTCGGCTTCATGGGCCTCGCACTGTTCGGTTCGAGCGGGGAGGAGTTTCTTTTCCGCGGCCTGCTTCTTTGTGGGACTGCCTTGCTTTTGCGAGATGGGATGGCCGGGCGCATCGCTGCGACCGTAATCGTGATCGTACTCTTCGCATTAAGCCATGGTTACCAGGGTTGGGCAGGCGTGATCGACACCGGTCTCTATGGCGGCCTAACGCTATCGCTGCTCTACTGGTGGCGTGGCAAGCGTCTCGTTGCGCCGATCGTCGCTCATATCGGTTGGAACGTCATTGCAGCGTTCGGCATATTCTTTCTCTATTGAGGCCCGCCAGCCCCTAGCGCACGTGCCGATGCGTCGTTACATGGGCCGCCACATTCATCCCGGCAGGCGATTCTCACACGTGGCACATCTCGACATCCCCCTCGGTCTTACCTTCGACGACGTTCTCCTGCGTCCGGCCGAGAGCGACATCCTTCCGTCGATGGCCAACACCGCCACGCAGCTGACCCGCGAGATCCGGCTCAATATCCCCGTCGTGTCCAGCGCGATGGACACGGTGACCGAAGCCGACATGGCCATCGCCATGGCGCAGCTGGGCGGAATCGGCGTGCTGCACCGCAACTTCGAGATCGACGAACAGGCCGCCGCCGTGCGCGCGGTGAAGCGGTATGAAAGCGGCATGGTGGTCAACCCGATCACCATCCATCCCGAAGCAACGCTGGGCGATGCGCAGCAGATCATGACCGCCAACCGCATCAGCGGCATTCCCGTGACCGACCGCAGCGGCAAGTTGTGCGGTATCCTGACCAACCGCGACGTGCGCTTTGCGGAAAATCCGTGCCAGCCCGTCAGCGAGCTGATGACCACCGAAAACCTCGCCACCGTGCCGCTCGGCACCGGGCAGGAAGAGGCGCGTCGCCTCCTCCACCAGCGCCGGATCGAGAAGCTGCTGGTGGTCGACGATGGCGGGCGCTGCGTGGGCCTGATCACCGTCAAGGATATCGAGAAGGCGGTCGCCTATCCCGACGCCACCAAGGACGAGCAGGGCCGTTTGCGCGTCGCTGCCGCCACCACGGTCGGCGACAAGGGCTTCGAGCGTACCGAGGCGCTGATCGATGCGGGCGTGGACGTGGTCGTCATCGACACCGCGCACGGCCATAACAAGGAAGTCTCCAAGTCGGTCGAGCGCGTGAAGAAGCTCTCGAACTCGGTTCAGGTGATCGCGGGCAATGTCGCCACGGGCGAGGCAACCAAGGCGCTTTGCGGTGCAGGTGCGGACGCGGTGAAGGTCGGCATCGGCCCGGGCTCAATCTGCACGACGCGCGTTGTGGCAGGTGTCGGCGTGCCCCAGCTCACCGCGATCATGGACAGCGTCGAGGAAGCCGAAAAGCAGGGCGTGCCGGTGATCGGCGATGGCGGGCTTCGCACCAGCGGCGACGCAGCCAAGGCTCTGGCGGCGGGCGCATCGAGCATCATGATCGGCTCGATGCTCGCCGGGACCGAGGAAGCGCCCGGCGAAACCTTCATCTACCAGGGCCGCAGCTACAAGGCCTATCGCGGCATGGGCAGCGTGGGCGCGATGGCGCGCGGCTCTGCCGACCGCTATTTCCAGGCCGATGTCAGCCAGCAGAAACTCGTGCCCGAAGGCATCGAGGGTCAGGTGCCTTACAAGGGACCGGCCAGCGCGGTGATCCACCAGCTTGTCGGCGGCATCAAGGCGGCGATGGGCTATACCGGAAGCGCGACGATCGAAGACCTGCGCAAGAATGCGCAATTCGTGCGCATCACCAATGCGGGCCTGACCGAGAGCCACGTCCACGATGTGTCGATCACGCGCGAGGCACCGAACTATCCGACGCGCTGATCCATGACCCCCGCTGCCCGCGTCCAGACTTCGATCGAACTCCTCGACGCGATCATCGAGGCGGCGAAGTCCAAAGGCGCGCCTGCCGACCGGATCCTTGCCGACTGGTTCCGCAATAACCGCTTTGCCGGGTCGAAGGACCGCCGGGCGATCCGTGAGCTCGTCTATTCTGCGATCCGTGCCTGCGGCCCCGTGCCCGAAAGCGGACGGGCCGCCATGCTGCGTCTTGCCGAAGTGGACTTGGCGATTGCACCGCTGTTCGATGGATCGAACTATGGTCCAAAGCCCATCGGCGATGGTGAGGCTGCAGCAGCAGGCGGTGTCGGCCCGAAGTGGCTTTCCGAAAAGCTGTCATCCTCGGGCATAGAGGGCGCGGAGGCCGAGGCCCTGCTGGACCGCGCGCCGCTGGACCTTCGCGTCAACACGCTCAAGGCCGACCGCGCCACGCTTTCCCTGCCAGCAGACGCGGAACCGACCGCTGCGCCCCACGGCCTGCGTCTGGAAACGGGTACGCAGGTGGAACAATGGGCCGAATGGCGCGAGGGCAAGGTCGAGGTGCAGGACACCGGTTCGCAGCTTGCGTGCCTTGCGGTCGATGCAAAACCGGGTGAGACGGTGATCGACCTGTGTGCTGGGGGAGGGGGCAAGACCCTCGCTCTCGCTGCGGCGATGGACAATCTCGGCCGCCTGATCGCTTCCGATACCGACCGCGGCCGTCTCTCGCGCCTCGCACCGCGCGCCGAGCGGGCCGGGGCCACCATTATCGAGACCCGCCTGCTCGATCCGAAACGCGAGTTCGAAGCGCTTGCCGATCTGGAAGGCCAGGCCGATGTCGTAATGGTCGATGCGCCGTGCTCGGGCACGGGTACATGGCGCCGAAATCCCGAGGCGCGCTGGCGAATCGACGAAGCCGAACTGGCCCGGCTCACGGCGCTGCAGTCGGACCTGCTCGACCTTGGCGGACGCCTCGTGAAGCCCGGCGGGCGGATCGTATATGTCACCTGTTCGCTGCTCGACGAGGAGGGAGCGGGGCAATTCGATGCCTTCCTGAACAGGCTTAACGCCTTCAGCGCCAAGGACATTTCGCTTCCCGTTGGCAGCAAGCGTGGGAACGGCACCCGCCTCACACCGTATCACGACGGTACGGACGGTTTTTTCATCGCCTGTGCATCTAGCTCGTGTTAGCTTTCCTCTTATGGTTAGCACCCAGCCACCCGCGAAAAGCTCGCTAACGGAGACGATTATGCGTTTTGCCCCTGCTGCCGCCGCCCTTTCCCTGGCCCTGGCCATGACGGCGAGCATCACGGTAGGGCAAACCCGCGATCCCGATCCGCGCGCCGGCGTGTTGATCGCACAGGGACAGTCGGCGCTGCGTGCCGGTGATACCCAGGGCGCTATCGACGCTTTCGAATCCGCACTGGCTGTCGATCCCGGCTACACGCCTACGCTCGTCTACCTGGCCGAGGCTGCCCGTGCGGATGACCTGCAGGGCAAGGCGATCAGCTATTATCGCGAGGCCCTGGCCCGCGACCCGCACAATATCGCGGCCATCGCCGGCGAAGGTGAGGCGCTGGCAGAGAAGGGCGCGCTGGCAAAGGCGCGGCTCAACCTCGCCAAGGTCCAGTCGATGTGCGGAGATAGCTGCTCGGAGACGCGCGAGCTTGCCGCCGCCATTGCGCAGGGGCCGCGCGCGCCAGTGCTTACGGCCGAGGCGAATATCCAGCCGCAGCCGCAGACGAACTGATCAGACCAGCTCGCGAAACTCTTCGAGAACAGCGCGATAGACGCGCTTTTTGAAAGGCACGATCAGCTCGGGCAATTGCTCGGCATCGACCCATTTCCAGTCGCAGAATTCGGGCGGGTCGTGCGCTTCGAGGTCGATATCCTCGTCCGCGCCCGAAAAGCGCGCGAGGAACCAGATCTGCTCCTGACCGCGATATTTGCCGCCCCATAGCTTGCCGATGAGCTCTTCGGGCAGGTCGTAGCGGATGGGTTCGCGCGTCTGCTGGATGAGTGTGACGTGCTCGGGCTTCGTACCCGTCTCCTCGGCAAGTTCGCGCAGGGCCGCTTCCTTGAGGTCTTCCCCTTCATCGACACCGCCCTGGGGCATCTGCCACCAGTCGCCTTCCCTGTTGTCGATCCGGCGACCCACGAACACGCGCCCGTCGCCATTGACCAGCATCACACCGACGCAGGGCCGATATCCCAATTCACTCACTTGTGTCGCTCCACCATCAATTTCACAGCGCCGAGAAACGCCTCAAGGTCGCTCTGCCCGCTCGGGATCGCCTTTCGCAAGGTGATAAACCCATGGATCATGCCCGAAAACTCGAAATAGGCGGTTTCGACGCCTAGCTGGATCAGGTGCGCTGCATATTCACGCCCTGAATCGCGCAAGGGATCGAGCCCGGCGGTGCAGATCACGGTCGGCGGGGTCTTCGAGCAATCGGCCACCATGGGCGTGTGGCGCGGATCGGCAGGATCTCCGCCGTATTGCTCGGTAAACCATGCCATGGCAGCACCGGTAAGGAGAAACCCGTCGCCGAACAGTTTCGTGCTCTCGTGTCCCGCGCTTTCGCTGGCCACGGGATAGATCGGCGCTTGCACCACCACGGGTACCTGTGCCGGATCGACCGAAAGCTGGTTGGTGACGACGATCGCAAGATTGCCGCCAGCGCTGTCGCCCATGGGGATGAGGCCGGTAACCTCCCGGCCCAATGCCGCAGGCGAAGTCGCCACCCAGCGCGCCGCGGCCTCGCAATCGTCGGGCGCGGCGGGGAAGACATGTTCGGGGGCAAGACGATATTCGACCGAGACGACCGGCAGGTCGAGTTGGTGCGAAATCTCGGTGCAGAGCGCATCGTAGGTATCGACATCGCCGATCACGAAGCCGCCACCATGGAAGAAGGTGACGCAGGGTCCGGCCTCGCGCTCGCTCCGGACATCGTAAAGCCGCAGCGGGATGTCGCCTGCTGGGCCGGGACAGGAGAGATCCATCTTCACCGCGGTCGCGCGCGGTTCGGCTTCGGCCATGGCCTTCATCGCGCGCATTTGTGCGCGGCCCGCGACTGCGCCGACCTGGTCGATGGTCTGCGCACCGATCCCCTTCAGCATGTCGAGAAAGGCGCGCACATCGTCACGGACGAAGTGTTCGGTATCGGCCATTGGATCCCCTCTTGGTTGCAAATCGGGACTTAGCGTGTCCACAGCGCTTTTCCACCGGGCTTTTTGGCGCTAGCAGAGAAACTTCATTGCGAGAGAGTGGGGCGGGTCCTAGGTGGCGCTCCCCGAGAGACAGCGCCTGCAATGGCGTGCGACAAGGAATTTTCCGGATGGCAACAGCCGCCACCTCGCCTGACGAAGGCCTTCCCGCAAGCCCCGAAGCTATCGTCGTGCGTTTCGCCGGCGACTCGGGCGACGGCATGCAGCTGACAGGGGGGCAGTTTACGCTCTCCACCGCGCTTGCCGGGAACGATCTTGCGACCTTCCCCGATTTTCCGGCGGAAATCCGCGCGCCGCAGGGCACGCTGTTCGGGGTTTCGGCCTTCCAGATCAATTTCGGCAGCCGCTCGATCAACACCGCGGGCGATGCGCCCGATGTGCTGGTGGCGATGAACCCGGCGGCGCTGAAAGTGAACCTTGCAGCGCTGAAGCCCGGTGGACTGATTATCGCAGACACCGGCGCCTTCACCAAGCGCAACCTCGACAAGGCGCATTACGAGGCCAACCCGCTGGAGGATGGCAGCCTTGCCAAGTTCGATGTGCTGGCTTTCGACATCAGCGAGAAAACGATCGAGGCGGTCAAGCCTTTCGGCCTCGGCAACAAGGACGCGCTGCGTTCGAAGAACATGTGGACGCTTGGCCTTGCGCTGTGGATGTTCGACCGTCCGCGCGAGCCGATCCACGACTGGCTGAAGGCCAAGTTCAAGTCCAAGCCCGACATTGCCGATGCCAACATCGCCGCGCTCGATGCGGGCCATGCCTATGGCGAGACGGCGGAACTGGCCGGGCCGATGAAGCAGGTCTCGATGCCGCCGGTTCCCTCCGAACCGGGTCTCTATCGCACTATTACTGGTGCCGAGGCGGTGTCTCTGGGCCTTGTGGCGGGCGCACAATTGGCTGAACTGCCGATGTTCTTCGGCGGCTATCCGATCACCCCTGCCAGCGCGATCCTCCACCATCTCGCACGGCTGAAAGAATTCGGCGTAACCACCTTCCAGGCTGAAGACGAGATTGCTGCCATCTGCGCTGCGATCGGGGCGAGCTATGCGGGGCAGTTGGGTGTCACCAGTTCGTCGGGTCCGGGCATTGCCCTGAAGACCGAGGCCATGGGCCTTGCCATCATCACCGAACTGCCGCTGGTCATCGTCAATTCGCAGCGCGGCGGGCCTTCGACCGGCCTTCCGACCAAGACCGAGCAGAGCGACCTTTACCAGGCCGTTTATGGCCGCAATGGCGATGCGCCGATGCCGGTGATTGCCGCGCGCAGCCCTTCGGATGCTTTCGAGGTCGCAATCGAGGCCTGCCGTATTGCCACGCAGTACATGACGCCCGTCATGCTGCTGACCGACGGCTATATCGCCAATGCCGCCGAGCCGTGGAAAGTCCCCGATCCGGCGAGTTACGAGCCGTTCCCGGCGACCTTCCTCACCGAGCCGAACGACGGTGAGAACTTCCTGCCCTACAAGCGCGACGAAAAGGGCGCGCGCCCCTGGGTCAAGCCCGGCACGCCCGGCCTGATGCATCGTATCGGCGGGATCGAGAAGCACGAGCTGACCGGCAATATCGACTATTCGCCCGACAACCACCAGCGCATGACCGATGCGCGCAAGGGCAAGGTGCTGGGCATTGCCGTGCCCGACCAGGAGGTCGCGCTGGGCGAGACTTCGGGCAAGCTCGCCGTGGTGGGCTGGGGCAGCACCCACGGCCCGATCCACCAGGCGGTGCGCCGCGCCCGCGAGAAGGGATGCTCGGTCAGCCATATCCACGTGCGCCACATCTGGCCCCTGCCGAAGAACCTGGGCGAGTTGCTGAAGAGCTTCGACCACATCCTCGTGCCCGAAATGAACACCGGCCAATTCAAGACCGTGCTGCGTGACCAGTTCCTCGTCGACGCGCAGCCGCTCACTAAAACCAGCGGCCAGCCGTTCCAGATCGCCGAACTGGAGGCGGAGATCGCCAAGTTCTTCGACGACATTCCCGGCAACGAAGGCGGGCAGGTGAAGGTCAACGACCAGCAGCTACCGAGCCCCGAAGCGGAGAACGACCAATGAACGCACCCGCTAAGATCGAAACCACGCTCAAGGACTGGGAAACCGACCAAGAGGTTCGCTGGTGCCCGGGTTGCGGGGACTATGCCATCCTCAAGGCCGTGCAGCGTACGCTGCCGCAGCTGGGGTGTGATCCGGCCAAGACCGTCTTCATCAGCGGCATCGGCTGTTCGAGCCGGTTTCCCTATTACATGGAAACCTACGGTTTCCACACCATCCACGGCCGCGCACCGGCTTTTGCGACGGGTGCGAAGCTTGCCAATCCCGATCTCGACATCTGGCTGGTGACGGGTGACGGCGACGGGCTGTCCATCGGCGGCAACCACCTGATGCATGTGCTGCGCCGCAACGTGAATATGCAGATCATGCTGTTCAACAACGAGATTTACGGCCTCACCAAGGGGCAGGCTTCGCCGACCAGCCGCGAGGGAACCAAGTCGCCCTCGACCCCGATCGGCAGCTACGACCATCCAGCTCGTCCCGCCGCATTCGCGCTGGGCGCAGGTGCGCGCTTCATCGGGCGCGGGTTCGACGTGTCGAAGAACCTGCCCGCCGTGCTCAAGGCCGCCCACGCGCACAAGGGTGCGGCCTTCATCGAGATCTTCCAGAACTGCATCGTCTACAACAAGGACGTGTTCGACGATTTCGCCGCGCCCAAGGGTGCCGAAGATCGCCAGCTCTGGCTCGAAGACGGCAAGCCGATGCTGTTTGCCAAGGACACCAAGGGCATTGCACTCAACCGCGAGAAGCTGTGCCTCGAAGTGGTCGATGTCACCGATGGCGATTGGGAAAGCGCGGGCGTGATCGTTCACGACGTCTCCAACCGCTCGGTCGCGCACATGCTGATCGAAATGCCCTTTGGCCCGTTCCCGATGGCGCTGGGCGTGCTCTATGACGATCCGCGCCCGACGTTCGAGGATGCGGTGATCGCCGAACGCGAGAAATCCAGCGCAGGCAAGGAAGCCAACCTCGCCAAGCTGCTCGGCAAGGGCCAGACCTGGACCGTCAGCGGAACGGCGCAGGACCCGATTTAAGGCCAGGTAGCCTCGCTCGATGGACAATCTGACGCACAGCCTCGTCGGCGCATTGCTGGGTCAGGCGGGACTGAAGAAGAAAACCGGGCTTGCCATGCCCGCGCTGATCGTCGGGGCGAACCTGCCCGATGTCGATGCGGCGTGCTTCTTCTGGCTCGAAGGTGCGGAACATTTGGGCTTCCGCCGCGGCATCACCCACGGTCCGCCCGCAATGGTGTTACTGCCGCTGATCCTCGCAGGACTGCTCTACGGCTTCGACCGGTGGCAGGCGAGCCGTGGCAAGCGGCCCGAGGACCGGTTGCCCGTGAATTTCAAATGGCTGTTCCTCCTGAGCTTCATCGGCTGCCTGACCCACCCGGCGCTCGACTGGCTCAACGTCTACGGCATCCGCCTGCTCGAGCCGTTTTCGAGCCAGTGGTTCTATGGCGACACGCTGTTCATCATCGACGTCTGGCTCTGGGCGCTGATGGGCTTAGCGACATGGTTCTCGCTCCGGCGCGAGAAGCGGGGCGGGGATTGGAAGCGGCCTGCTCGCGTGGCGATTGCGGTAGCGCTGGCGTATATCGGGGTGAATGGCTTCATCTCGGACCGGGCGACGCAGATCGATCATCCCGTCTACGCGTTCGATGAAAATATTGCCTCACCCGTTCCGCTAGCCTTCTGGAAGCGCGAAGTTATCGTCCCGAGCAATCGCGAGATATTCAACGGTTGGGCAATGCGGATTTATGATCCCTTCGCCCAAGATCGATGGACGCAGCCGGACGACTTCCCGGTTGAACCCTGCCTAAGTGCGTCCGAAATCGCTGCGCGCTATCCCGATAACAGCCAGTTGGCCGCCTTCATGAAATGGTCGCGCGTCCCCTTCGTGGAAGTGCGTGACGGCAAGGCGATCCTGCGCGATGCACGCTTTTACGATCCTCGAGCGAGGGACAACTTTTCCGTTACGGTGCCGCTCGGCGATATGGGGACCGACTGCATCCTTGAATAATCACCGTGCAGAGGGATCGAGCGTTTGCCCGGCTTTGCTATCCGCTGCAGCCTTCGCGGGCGCATAAAGCAGCGCTGCCGCCAGAAACGCCCAGCCAGCGCCGCCCAGCCAGCCCGCGACCACATCGCTCGGGAAGTGCACGCCGAGCATCACGCGGCTCCAGGCGACCATGGCGGACAGCGCCATCGCAGCGCAGATGATGGTGTAGCGCACCGAATGACGGTTGGAGAGCGCCGCGAAGGCGATGGCCATGCCGATCCAGACGACCGCCGCCGAGAAGCTGTGACCAGAAGGAAAACTCTCACCGCCGGCCTCGGTCAAATGCGGCACGATTTGCGGTCGTTCGCGCCCGACCAGGAGCTTGACGCCGGTGTTGGCGAGCCAGCCGCCCACCACCGTCGCTGCATAGAGAAACGCCTCGCGCCGCAGCTTGAGGAACAGCAATGCCACCACCGCTGCCAGTGCAAACAAATTACGCAGGAATACGCCGCCCAGCGCGGTCACGTCGCGGACGCTCTCGAAAACGAGTTCGGGCCCTTTCGGACCCAGCGCTTCGCCGGTCCGGTAGGACATCAGGCCCCATTGGTCGAAGCTGCCCGTGCGGCCGGTCACGACAAGCCAGACCATGATTGCAAAGCCTGTCCACAGGACAGCGGCAGCCACCAGCGCTTTCTTGCGGTTGATCGTGAACCCGCGCTCGGGGACGGTCATGGTCTCGGCAGGGATGGGCGCGCTATCGGTCTCGGTCGTATCCATGGGGGATGGAACCACCACCGGAGCACTTCCGTTCCGCTTGCATGAGTTCCCCCCAAATCGTCTGGCTGCGGCGCGACCTGCGCATGGCCGACCAGCCCGCCCTCCATGCCGCCGCGCAAGCCGGCCCCGTCATCCCCGTCTATGTCCTCGACGACGAGCGGGCGGGCGACCACGCCTATGGCGGCGCGTCGAAGGTGTGGCTGCATTATTCGCTGGAGAGCCTTGGCAAGAGTTTCGGCAGCCGCCGCTCGCAGATCGTGCTGCGCAAGGGCGATGCGCCGCAGGTGTTGGCCGCGATCGCCGACGAGGTGGGCGCGGGGTGTATCCATGCCATCCGCCACTACGAGCCGTGGTGGAAGGAGGCGGAGGACGAGCTTCGCGATGCGCTGGGCGAGGACAGGCATCTGTGTCTCTACGACGGCAATTACCTGCTGCCGCCGGGTTCGGTGACGACCGGCTCTGGCGATCCTTACAAGATCTACACGCCGTTTTCGAAGTCGATGCTCGAATGCATGCCGCCGCGCGATGTGCTGGGCGAGCCGGAAACGATTTCCTCGCCCGATACATGGCCCGATAGCGACAAGCTCGAGGACTGGGACCTGCTGCCCACCAAGCCCGACTGGGCGGGGGGTATCCGCGAATTCTGGGAGTTCGGCGAGGCTGCCGCGCACGAACGGCTCGACTGGTGGGCGGATGAGGTCGCTAATTACGACGAGGGCCGCAATCTTCCCTCGAAGGACATCACCTCGCGCCTTTCGCCGCACCTCCACTGGGGCGAGATCAGTCCCGCGCAGGTCTGGCACAAATTGAAGGACAAGCGCTCGGACGGGTGGAAGACCTTCGCGAAGGAAGTGATCTGGCGCGACTATGCGCAGAACGTGATCGACCAGTTCCCCGATTACCCGCGCGACAGCTACCGCGACTATGACGAGCGCACCTTGTGGCGGAACCCCAATGCGGGCCACCTGATCGAGGAGGACCTCGAATGCTGGCAGCGCGGGATGACCGGCTATCCCATCGTCGATGCCGGGATGCGACAGCTGTGGCAGACGGGCTGGATTCACAACCGCGTGCGAATGATTTGCGCCAGCTTCCTCGTAAAGCACCTGCTGATCAACTGGCGGCACGGCGAGCAATGGTACTGGGACTGCCTCGTCGATGCCGATTACGGCAATAACGGCGTCAACTGGCAGTGGATTTCGGGCACCGGCGTCGACAGCAACATGTTCAGCCGCATCATGGCCCCGCTCAGCCAGAGCGAGAAGTTCGATGCTGCGGACTACATCCGCGAATATGTGCCGGAGTTGGCCGATCTGGGCGACGATTGCATCCACGACCCGCCTGACGACAAGCGCGGCGACTATCCGGTGAAGATGATCGGCCACAAGGAGGCCCGCGAAAGGGCGCTCGAGGCTTACCAGGCAAGCAAGACGTAGCGGACTTGTCGTCCCACGCGCGGCGCGGCATAGCGCGCTCGATGGATATGCAGACCAGCCAGCGTGGACGCGATTTGCTCGAGGGTGCGAAGCCTTTTGCGAGGCGGCCGGGTTTGTTCGCAAGATTTGTCGCCCCGGGTGTCGAAAAGATGCTCGGGCGGATCGACGAGGCGCTGGTCAGCGGCACGATCCATGGCACGCTGCCCGACGGGTCGCCGCGCATTCTCGGTGGCCGCGCACCCGGCTTCGAGGTCCGTTTCGAATTGCGCAGTTACAAGGCGCTGGTACGCATCGCGACCAATGGGTCGGTGGGCCTCTACCAGGCGTGGGAAGCGGGCGAGTGGTGGAGCCCGGATCCCATCCCCCTGTTTGCGCTGTTCATGCAGCATGCCGAACGCCTCGGCGACACGGCCCGCGCTAAGGGGCCGTTCCGCCACGCGCTGAAGCTGGCGCACCTCGTCAACCGCAACACGCATGAAGGCGCGCAGAAGAACATTTCCGCGCACTACGACCTCGGCAACGACTTCTACGCCGCATGGCTCGACCCGACGATGAGCTATTCCTCGGCGCTGGCTGTCGCGGAAGGTCCGCTCGAGGCGGCGCAGAAGCACAAGTGGGCCGCGCTGCACAAGCGTGTAGGCAATGCCGACAAGGTCCTCGAAATCGGCTGCGGATGGGGCGCGCTCGCGAACTATTTCCAGCGCGAGGGCAGCCATGTCACCGCTATCAGCCTGTCGGACGAACAACTGGCATGGGCGAGGGCGCATCACTCGGCCGAGATCGACTTCCGCAAGCAGGATTACCGCGACACCTCCGGCAGCTACGATGCGATCGTCAGCGTCGAGATGGTCGAGGCACTGGGCCGCGAATACTGGCCGACCTACATGGACTGCATCGCGCGCAACCTGAAACCGGGCGGGCGCGCGGCAATCCAGTACATCTCGATGCGCGACGAGTTGTTCGACGATTATGCGAAGAGCGCCGATTTCATCCAGGCCTACATTTTCCCTGGCGGCCTGCTGATCCGCACGAGCGAATTCCGCCGTCTCGCCGAAGAACGCGGCTTATCTTGGCAGGACCAGTCCGATTTCGGCCTCGACTATGCCGAAACGCTGCGCATCTGGCGCGAGAATTTCGACCGCGCGGTAGAGGAAGGTAACCTGCCGCCCGGCTTCGACCCGCAGTTCTGCGATCTGTGGCGCTATTATCTGATGTATTGCGAAGGCGGCTTCCGCGGCGGCGGGATCGATGTCCACCAGGTCACGCTGGTGAAAGAGGGAGATTGAGGATGAAGAGGCTGCTGGTATCCGGACTGGCCCTGGCGATTGCAGGCTGCGTGAACCTGGTGGAGGCACCCGAGGCAGCGGTCGCACCCCCGGCAGTCACCCAGTCGATGCCTCCGCAGATGGCGAGCCTCGATCCGGCCGACTCGGTTCTGTTCTGGAGCGATGAACGCAGGTCCGCCGCCTTCCGCAGTATGGAAACCATGTTTCCCGGCCTCGAAGTAGCGCCCGCCAATACTCCGCGCGAGCTGCCGAAGGGCGAGGCCTACGGCGGCGAACTCATCCAGGGCCTTTACGGCTATCTCACCCAGCTCGATGCGACGGGGATCATGATCCTTGAAGACGGGAAGGTTCGCTTCGAAGCCTACGCCGACGGCTTCGGCCCGTCGCAGCGCTGGACCAGTTTTTCGGTCGCTAAGAGCTTCACTTCGACTCTGCTGGGCGCTGCCATCGCCGACGGCTCTATCGCCAGCATCGACACGCCCGTCGTCGCGATCATCCCGGAACTCGCCGGAACCGCCTATGACGGTGTCACTGTGGGGCAGGTCGCCACGATGACGTCCGGCGTGCGCTGGAACGAGGATTACACCGATCCCGACAGCGACGTCGCCAAGATGCTGGCGATCGATCCGGTCGAGGGAGAATCGCAGGTCGTCACCTATGCGCGCACGCTCGAACGGGAAGCGCCGGCGGGCGAGAAGTGGGTCTACAAGACGCTGGAGACCAACCTGCTCGGCCTGATAGTCGAGCGGGCGACGGGTGAAACGCTGGCGAACTACGCAGCGCGCAAGATCGTGGAGCCGGCCGGGTTCGAGGGCAGGCTGTTCTGGATGCAGGACCTGTCAGGGGGCAATATCGGCGGCTGCTGCCTCTCGCTGCGCCTTGCGGATTACGCGCGCTTCGGACAATTCGTGCTCGAAGGCGGCGAGGGCGTGGTGCCTGCCAGCTGGTTCACGACAGCCGGCGCGCCGCTGGTTGCCTTCGACGGCGATTACAAAGGTTTCGGATATGGCTACCAGTGGTGGACCTATCCCGAGGGCAATTTCGGTGCGCAGGGCATCTTCGGCCAGTCGATCACCATCGTTCCGGAATACGACATGGTGGTCGCGATCACGGGCAACTGGCCGACCGCGACGAGCAGCGAACGGCGGGCGACCGCGCAGCAGATGATCAAATTGCTGACGACGAGCCTGTGGCGCCGCGAGATGGGCGCAGGCAACGAATAGGCTGAAAGCCAAGCCTCAAACGAGTGGTGGCCGAGGCTCGAAAGCGCACGGCCACCGACGACGAGCCATCCGGACAAGGTTCAGGCCAGGCCCATCAGGCCGCCGCCAAAGCTGTCGGTGTCGTCGCCTTTCTCGCGAGATTTCTCAGTAAGGGCGGTAAGCGCCCTGGCCGCTGTAGCGGGCGAGGATGTTGTCGTGCACGATCGGCGAAAGCAGTTCGCTAAACGCACAGCCGACCATGCAGTTTTCCCACCACACGACCTGCGCCTGAAGCGATTCGAGGCCCGGCAGCGTCAGCCAGCACATCTGGCCTTCGTGCATGCGGTTGATCGCAGCGGCCGAGAAGCCCGAAATGGAGAGGTCATGCACCACGGTCTGGAATGCACGGCCGCCGCTTGCACGCAGCTGGCCGGGAATGGTGATCTTGGTACGCGGCGCGCACCGATCTTCCTGCGCGACCATCGTGTAGCGATCTTGCGTCTGATAAGTCATAGGCGATCCCTTGCCCTGAGTTCGAGTACCGACATCCCGCGAGCTCGGAGAAAAACGCGCGCGATATTTATAGGAGTGTCGCCGAACGATCTTAAGGAAAGGTGAGGCCGGAGGGTTAACGCGCCTCGTCGACCCGCTCTCGGTGGCCGGTGGGGAAGTCGTTAACCAGAAGCTCTACGATCCGGGTCGCCACATCCTCGGGCGGCTTTACCGTTGCGGGGTCTTCGCCGGGGTAGGCCTTGGCGCGCATCGCGGTGCGGGTCGCGCCCGGGTCGATGGTGGCGACACGGACGTTGCCGATCTTCTCGACTTCCTGTGCGTAGGATTCGAGGAGGTTGTCGAAGGCGGCCTTGGTTGCGCCATAGGCGGACCAATAGGCACGCGGCTTTTCGCCCACGCTGCTGGTGAGCCCGATCACGCGGCCCGCCTCGGCGCGCTTCAGCAGCGGGTCGAAATTGGCGAGCAGAGCCTGCGTGGCGAGGAGGTTGGTGGTCACCGCCTGGCTGAACTGCTTGCCGTCGATCTGGGTCACGGGAGTAAGGGCAGGCAGGTAGGCGGCCGAAATAACCAGCACGTCGAGCTTGTCCCACCGGCTAGCAATTGCCGAGGCGAGGCGGGCGATCCCGTCGCTCTCGCCAAGGTCGACCGGTGCGATGGTGGATGCGCCGCCGGCGTCATGGATGTCGTCCTCCACGCGTTCGAGCGCCTTCACGTCGCGGCCCGTCAGCACGACATGCGCGCCCGCGGCCGCCAGGGCCTTGGCAGTGGCAGCGCCGATGCCCTTGCTGGCGCCCGTGACGAGGGCGAGCTTTCCATCGAGTTTCTTGGTCATGTCAGGCGACTTTATCTACCGGGAATGCGAGCTGGGCCTGCTTGTCGTCACGCTTGGCGAGGTCGGTCAGCGATGTGGGATAATCGCCGGTGAAGCAGGCATCGCAGAATTGCGGGCATTCCTTCACCCGCGGCTTTTCGCCGACGGCGCGGTAAAGCCCGTCGATGCTGACGAAGGCGAGGCTGTCCGCCTTGATGAACTCGCGCATCGGCTCGACATCCATCCGTGCGGCGAGAAGCTTGCTGCGTTCGGGAGTATCGACGCCGTAGAAACAGCTGTGCGCCGTGGGCGGGCTGGCGACGCGGAAATGGACCTCTGCCGCACCCGCATCGCGCATCATCTCGACGATCTGAAGCGAGGTGGTGCCGCGCACGATCGAATCGTCGATCAGCACGATGCGCTTGCCTGCCACCAGGTTGCGGTTGGCATTGTGCTTGCGCTTCACGCCCGAATGGCGCGCGCCGTCCGAAGGCTGGATGAAGGTACGTCCGACATAGTGCGAGCGGATGATGCCGAGTTCAAACGGAATGCCCGCTTCCTGCGCGTAGCCGATGGCAGCAGGGACGCCGCTGTCGGGGACAGGGACGACGAGATCCGCCTCGACCGGACTTTCCTTGGCCAGTTCGGAGCCGATTGCCTTGCGTGCCTCGTAAACGCTGCGTCCGGCGAAGAAGCTGTCCGGGCGACTGAAATAGACGTGTTCGAAAATGCAGGGGCGCGGCTTGTGCGAGCCGAAGGGATGGAGCGAATCTACGTTTCCGTCGTAATCGACCCTGATGAGTTCGCCCGGTTCGACTTCGCGGATGAGTTCCGCGCCGACCACGTCGAAAGCCACGCTTTCGCTGGCGAAAACGGTCGCATCGCCGATCTTGCCCATGACCAGCGGGCGGATACCCAGCGGATCGCGGCAGGCGATCATGCCCTCGGGCGTCATCACGATCAGCGCATAGGCACCTTCGAGCAGGCGCAGCGCGTCGATCAACCGGTCTACGATGGTCGGATAGCGCGAGGTGGCGACGAGGTGGATGATGACCTCAGTGTCGGAAGTCGACTGGAAGATCGCACCGCGCCCGACCAGTTCCTTTCGCAGCGTGCCCGCGTTCGAGATATTGCCGTTATGCGCGACAGCAAAGCCGCCGCTCGCAAGATCGGCGTAGAGCGGCTGCACATTGCGCAGGCCCGCGCCGCCGGTGGTCGAATAGCGCACGTGGCCAGCAGCCATATGGCCGGGAAGCTCGGCAATCGCTTCTTGGCTGGAGAAATTCTCTGCAACATGGCCGAGGCCGCGGCGGGTGCGGAATTCCGCGCCGTCCCAGGCGACGATCCCGGCGGCTTCCTGCCCCCGGTGCTGCAGGGCGTGTAGGCCCAGCGCGGTGACGGCGGTGGCGTCGGCAGCGTTGATCGCGCCGAACACGCCGCACTCTTCGCGCAGCTTGTCTCCATCCGCGTCGAGGAAGGGGTGGGTAAGATTCATGAAAGGCCTGTCCGCGCTGCCATTCGGATGCCCGCCCCAATGGCGATGTTACGGCGCGATTACAAGGTTTGTGAGGCAGGCCGTGGGGGAGATTTTGCAGCCGTTCATTGCGCCGCCACGAAACTCTGCCTAAACGCCCCGCCAACGGATCAACTTATCTGACGGGCCGCCTTGCTGCTTTCACCCTTCGAACGGACCATCGCCAAGCGCTACCTGCTCCCGGGCAGGAGCGAGGCATTCATTGCGCTGGTGGCGGGCATCTCGATCACCGTCGTGATGCTTTCGGTGGCGATGCTGGTCATCGTGATGAGCGTGATGAACGGCTTTCGCGCCGAACTGCTCGACAAGATCGTGGGGCTGAACGGCCACGCCATCGTCCAGGCCTATGGCAACCGGATGGATGGCTGGGAGGATATCCTCCAGGAAGTGCGCGAGACGCCAGGAGTTACCGAGGCCTCTCCGCTGATCGAACAGCCGCTGATGACGACCTTCAACGGGCGGGTGGAAGGCATTCTCGTGCGCGGGAACACCATGCAGGATATCCGTGACCTCGGCGAAAAGGTGGTCAGCGGGAACATAGAGGGCCTCCAGCCGGGTTCCGGCAAGGTCGCCATCGGTGTGCGGCTCGCCGAGAATATCGGCGCGCGGGTGGGCGACACGATTACCGTGATCAATCCGCAGGGCCGTTCCACCCCTTTCGGCACCGTGCCAAGGCAGGTCGGGTATGAGGTCGCCGCGCTTTTCGAGGTCGGCGTCTACGATTACGACGGTTCCTTCGTCATCATGCCGATGGAAGATGCACAGACCTTGCTGCTGATCGGCGACACGGTCCAGATGATCGAGGTTCAGGTCGAGGACCCTGACAATGTCGGCGAAATCCTCGCTCCCGTGCAGGAAAGTCTCGTCGGCAGGGCCGTGGTACGCGACTGGAAGACCATTAATGCCACGCTCTTCGAAGCCTTGCAGGTCGAGCGCGCAGCCATGGCTTTCGCACTTAGTTTCATGGTCCTGGTCGCGGCCTTTAACATCCTTTCGAGCCTCGTCATGCTGGTGCGCGCGAAGACCCGCGACATCGCGATCATGCGCACGATGGGCGCCACGCGGCGCAGCCTGACGAAGATTTTTGTCACGACCGGTTTCACGGTCGGCGCGCTCGGCACCATCGCCGGACTGATCCTTGGTGCGCTTGTCCTCGGGTTCCGCGAGCAGATCGTGAAGGGCATCAGCTGGCTGACCGGCGCGGATCTCTGGGACCCGCAGGTCCGCTTCCTCAGCACCATCCCTTCCAAGCCCGATCCGCTCGAGATCGCCATGATCGTCGGTCTTGCGCTGGTGATGAGCTTCCTTGCCACGCTCTATCCCGCATTGAAGGCGGCGAGCACCGATCCGGTGCAGGTGCTGCGCTATGAGTAACGCTCACATGCGTCCCGTCGTCGAACTCCGCGACCTGACCCGTAGCTTCGAGCAGGGCGGGGTGCGCATCGACGTGCTGCGCGGCGTGAACCTCGATGTCATGCCGGGCGAGATCGTGGCGCTCCTCGGACCATCGGGTTCGGGCAAATCGACCCTGCTGCAGGCAGTCGGCCTCCTTGAAGGCGGGTTCGGCGGAGAAATCGTTATCGCCGGTCATTCGGCGGAGAAAAGCGATGCCAATGCGCGCACCGCGCTGCGCCGCGACCACCTCGGCTTTGTCTACCAGTTCCACCACCTGCTGCCCGATTTCGACGCGCGTGAGAATGTCGTCCTGCCGCAATTGGTGGCAGGCGTCCCTCGCGGCGATGCGGAAAGCCGGGCGGAAGAGCTTCTCTCCGCCCTCGGGCTCGCCCATCGCCTCGATCACCGCCCCAGCCAGCTATCGGGCGGCGAGCAGCAGCGCGTAGCGGTTGCTCGCGGCCTCGCCAACCGGCCCGATCTCGTGCTTGCCGATGAACCCACGGGCAATCTCGACGAGGCGACTTCGGACAAGGTGCTCGAGCAATTCCTGTCGCTGGTTCGCGGCGAGGGCAGCGCCGCCCTGATCGCAACGCATAACGAGCGACTTGCCGCACGGATGGACCGTGTGGTGCGCCTTCACGAGGGCGTGCTCGAATAGCGGACCCCAAAGCCGGTTTGTCCGTTAGGCATGCAAAAGGAGTATTTGCATGACCGACCATCCCAGCACCTTCAAAGGCAATGGCTGCCACCGTGAAGGCATCCAGTGGGACGACCGCGCCGAACTGCACCGCGAAGGCGACGGTGACGGCGTGCTCGATGCAGCGAAGGGGCTGAGGTCGGGCACGTTCGCGGAACTGATCAGCCACGTGATGATGATGTCGGAAAGCGAACGCTCGCTCTACTACATCGAAAAACTCGGCGACCGCGAATATCACGCCGCCGAGATTGCGGAACTCTCGCAACGTAGCGATTTTCCCCGCTCGTAGTCGGGTATCGGCGGTTCGCAGAGACGGGTTGGCCTTATCCGGCTGTACGGTTAGCCTGTCTGTCAGGGAGGACTGCATATGCTCGCATCGATACTCACCTTGTTCATCGCCCAGGCCGCCGCTGCCGAGGCTCCGGCCACGCCCCCGTCGCCTCCACCCAAGTGCGAAGGTGCCCATCACGAGGCGTTCGATTTCTGGGTAGGCGAATGGGATGTCTATCCCAACGCCGAGGGCACGCCGGACAAGGTGGCGGACAGCCGGATCGAAAAGGTGAGCGCCGGCTGTGCGATCCGCGAGACATGGATGCCCTTGCAGGGCCGTGGCGGTTCGAGCCTCAGTGCCTACGACCCCAAGACCGAAGGCTGGCACCAGCTGTGGGTCGGCGGCCAGCCCGGCCGGACTTTCTTCGATGGCGGGCCGGTCAACGGGAAGATGATCCTGACCGGCCATTGGGGCAAGGCGCAGGATGGAACGCCTTTGCTGGTGCGAATGACATATAGCTTGCAGGACGACGGCAGCGTGCGCCAACACGGCCAGGCCAGCAAGGACCAGGGCCTTACATGGGTCGACTATTTCGACCTGATCTACCGACGCAAGGAATGAACCGAATGACCAGCATTGCCGATTTCACCGTCGCCACCAACAAGGGCGACGAACTCGATCTGAAGGAGAAACTCGGCAAGGTGCTGCTGGTGGTGAACACCGCGAGTAAATGCGGATTTACCCCGCAATACGACGGTCTTGAGAAGCTTTACCAGGATTATGGCGACAAGGGCTTCGAGGTGCTCGCCTTTCCCTGCAACCAGTTCGGCGGTCAGGAACCGGGCGATGCGGGCGAAATCGAGCAGTTCTGCAAGGTGAACTTCGGCCTCACCTTCCCGCTGATGCAGAAGGTCGAGGTCAATGGCGACAATGCCAGCCCGCTGTTCGACTGGATGAAGAAGGAAGCCCCCGGCCTGATGGGCTCGAAGACGATCAAGTGGAACTTCACCAAGTTCCTGATCGACCGCGAGGGCAATGTCGTGAAGCGTTACGGTCCGGCCGACGCGCCGGCGGGCATCGCGAAGGATATCGAGAAGCTGCTGTAACTATCCGGAGAGGGTCAGCGAAGGTCACGCCATGCTAGCCGATCTCAACCAGTGGTTTCTCTCGCTCGGCGCCGAATATGGCGTGAACCCTTACATATTCGGGGGCATTTACGTTGGCGCCATCCCGTTCTTCCTCGCTTCGATCGCATGGTTGGTGAAGCGCGCGAGGGCAGGGCAATCGACCGTCCTGCCGACCATGGTGGCGGGGTTCTTTTTCGTTTCGGCCTATATCTATCTCGCCATTGCCGGGCGGAATATCCCCGTCTGGGTATGGATCTTCCTCGCCGCCCTGATCGCCTACGGAGCATGGTCGACCATCCGCGATACGCGCAGGAAAATTGCCGCTCCGCCGGAAGAGTGATTTTCTCCACAAGCGGTGGAGAATAACCGCCTTCCAGCGCTTTGAGATTGACGCGCAAAATCCTACCTTGCGCAGATGCCTTACAAGCCCTTCGTTCCCCTGCGCGTGCTCTCGGCCTATTCGATGCTCGAAGGGGCGATCGATCCCAAGGCGATGGCCAAGCTGGCGAAGGAACGTGGCTTTCCCGCCATCGCCATGGCCGACCGCAACGGGCTTTATGGCGCAGTCATGTTCGCCAATGCCTGCAAGGCCGAAGGCGTGCAGCCGATTACCGGCACGCTGCTTGGCGTGGCGCGTGACGAGGAAGGGCGCACGGTCGATTACCTGCCGCTCTATGCACAGGACGAGGCAGGCTACGACAATCTCTGCCATCTCGTGTCGAAGGCGCATCTGGACCGCCCGCTCGAATTCGAACCGCATATCCGTCTTGAAGACCTTGAGGGCCGCACCGACGGGCTGATCGCTCTGACCGGCGCGTGCGAGGGCGGGGTGACCAGATTGCTCGCCGAGGGACAGACGGGACACGCGACTTCGCTGCTGGAAAAACTGGAGGCGCTGTTCCCCGGGCGGCTCTATGTCGAACTCGCCCGGCGCGGCAATCCGGTGGAGGAAGCGGCGGAAGGCGCGCTGATCGATCTCGCCTATGCGCGCGACCTCCCGCTCGTCGCGACCAATCCGGCCAATTTCGCCGAACCGCATATGTTCAGGGCGCATGACGCCATGCTGTGCATCGCCAATTCGACCCATGTCGATGCGGAGGAGCGGCCGAAGTCGAACCCCGAAAGTTACGTCAAGACAGCCCACATGATGGAAGAGGCATTCGACGACCTGCCCGAAGCCACGGCCAACACGCTCGTGATCGCGCAGCGCTGCGCCTATGCGCCGCCCTATCGCAATCCCATCCTTCCGAGCCTTGCCGGCGACCTTGAGGGCGAGGCGCGGATGCTGGAGGAGGATGCCCGAAAGGGCCTGGAAAAGCGCCTCGAACCCTATGGCGAGATGAACGAAGAGGACCGCAAGGTCTATTTCGACCGCCTCGATTACGAGGTCGGCATCATCAACCAGATGGGCTTTCCCGGCTACTTCCTGATCGTTGCCGACTTCATCAAATGGGCGAAGGACCAGGATATTCCGGTGGGGCCGGGGCGTGGTTCGGGCGCAGGCAGCCTCGTCGCCTGGGCGCTGACGATTACCGATCTCGACCCGATCCAGCTGGGCCTGCTTTTCGAACGTTTCCTCAACCCCGAACGCGTTTCGATGCCCGACTTCGATATCGACTTCTGTGAAACACGGCGCGGCGAGGTGATCCGCTATGTGCAGGCGAAATACGGGCACGACCACGTCGCGCAGATCATCACCTTCGGTAAGCTGAAGGCGCGCGCCGTGCTGCGCGATACGGGCCGCATCCTCCAGATGAGCTACGGCCATGTCGACCGGATCTGCAAGATGGTGCCCAACCATCCGACCGACCCGTGGACACTGCCGAGGGCGCTCAACGGGGCGGCGGATTTCAAGGCGGAATACGACAACGACAACGAGGTCAAACGCCTGATCGACCTCGCGATGCAGCTCGAAGGTTTCCCGCGCAACAGCTCGACCCACGCGGCAGGCGTCGTGATCGGCGACCGGCCGCTCGCGCAGCTCGTCCCGCTCTACCGCGATCCGCGCTCGGATATGCCGGTGACGCAATACGACATGAAGAATGTCGAAAGCAGCGGGTTGGTGAAGTTCGACTTCCTCGGGCTGAAGACGCTGTCGGTGCTCAAGAAGGCGACCGACCTGCTCAAGAAGCGCGATATCGACATCGACCTCTCGCAGCTCGAACTCGATGATCCTGCAGTCTACGAGCTGATGAAGGCGGGTAACACGGTCGGCGTGTTCCAGCTGGAATCGGAAGGCATGCGCCGCACGCTGACGGCGGTGAAGCCGACCAATTTCGGCGACATCATCGCGCTCGTCTCGCTCTATCGTCCGGGTCCGATGGACAACATCCCGCTGTTCGGCAAGCGCAAGGCGGGAGAGGTTCCGATCGAGTATCCGCACGAGAAGCTCGAGGGGATCCTGGCGGAAACCTACGGCATCTTCGTCTACCAGGAACAGGTCATGCAGGCCGCGCAGATCCTCGCCGGATACTCGCTCGGCGATGCAGACTTGCTGCGCCGCGCCATGGGCAAGAAGGTCCAGGCCGAGATGGACATCCAGCGCGAACGCTTTGTGGCCGGGTGCAAGGAAGTCAGCGGGATCGAGAAGGCCAAGGCGAACGAGCTGTTCGACTTGATCGACAAGTTCGCAGGATACGGTTTCAACAAGTCGCACGCCGCAGCCTACGCACTGCTCGCGTACCAGACCGCGTGGCTGAAGGCGCATTATCCGGAAGAATTCTTCGCCGCCTCGATGTGCTTCGACATGCACCAGTCGGAGAAGCTGACGATCTTCGTCGACGATGCGCGCAGGCAGGGCATCGCCGTCGAGCCGCCTTGCATCAACCGGTCCGAAGCCGAATTCACCGTCGAGCAGACCGACGACGGCTACGCCGTTCGCTATGCGCTGGCTGGCATCCGCAATGTCGGCGAAAAGGCAATGGATGCGATAGTGCACGAGCGCGAGGCTTCGGGGCCGTTCGAGAGCCTGCAGGACCTGTTCGAACGCATCCCCAAGGGTTCGATGAACTCGCGCCAGCTGGAAGCCTTGGCCTGTGCGGGCGGCCTCGACAGTCTCGAGCCCAACCGCGCCAAGGTCTTCGAGAACGCCGACATGCTGCTGGCGGTTGCCGATGCGGCCGATCGTGAGCGCACCAGCGGTCAGGCGAGCATGTTTGGCGGCGAGGATGCTCCGGGCGAAACACTCCGCCTGCGCGAAGTCGAGGACTGGCCGCGTGCAGAGCGCATGGCGAGGGAGCGCGAGAATTTCGGCTTCTACTTCTCCGCTCATCCGGTGGCCGCGTGGAAGGACATCGCCTCGGCCAATGGCGCGCGCACCTATGCCTCGCTGATGGCGGGCGGTGCGCCTGCCGGCGGGCGCTCAAACGCGGTCATGTCGGCCATGGTCGAGAAGGTGAACAAGGGGACGACGCGCCGCGGCAAGCCCTTCATCCGTGCCGATTTCTCCGATGCGACCGGCCAATTCAGCGCGGCCTGTTTCGAGGAAGGCATGGTCGAACGCTTCCAAAAATGGGCCGAAGACCAGACCTGCGTCCTGCTACAGGTCGAACTCGATTCCCCCAGTCCCGACGAACCGCCCCGCATCACCGTGCGCGGAGCCACGCCCTTGTCCGAGGTCAAGGGTTCGACCCCGATGATCCTTACGCTCGACATCACCGATATCGCGGCGGTCGAGGCGCTGCAGCGCGAACTGTCGGAAACGCCTCCGGGCAAGGACGAAATCCTCGTCACCCTGCGCATCGGCGGCGATCTGGAACCGATGATGCGCCTGGGCCGCGAATTTTCGCTCGACGGGGAGCTTGCAGAACGCTTGGCAAGCGTGCCCGGCCTTGCCAAGGTGCAGCTCGACAAGCGGCGCGGCGGTTCGCACCTACGCCTCGTCGCCTAGAAAAGCGCCCGCAGGGGCCAAGGCAAGGAGAGAGGCTGGAATGCTCGGAGCGATGCAGGACTGGACCATGCGCGTGACGCATGTGATCGACCACGCGGCACGCGAGGCGGGGACGAGGGAAATCCTCACCTACTGGGCCGACGGGACCGAAACCCGCACCGATTGGGCTGGAATCCGTCGCGACGCGCTCAAGATGGCGCAGGCGCTGCAGAAGCTCGGGCTCAAGCCGGGCGACAAGGTCGCCAGCATCGCGATGAACCACGCGCGCCACCTCGTCAGCTGGTTCGGCGTGGCGGGCATGGGCGGGGTGCTCCACACGGTGAACCCGCGCCTGTTCGAGGACCAGCTCGAATATATTATCAACCACGCCGACGACCGCGTGGTGATCTACGATGCGATGTTCCAGCCGATCATCGACAAGATGCGCGATCGCTGGCCGAATGTGCAGCATTACATCTGCTTCGATAGCGGCGAACACACAACGGCCTTCGAAGACTGGCTCGGGGCCGAGGACGGCAATTTCGCATGGGTCGAAGGCAGCGAACGCGACCCCTGCATGATCTGCTACACCAGCGGCACCACAGGCAATCCCAAGGGTGTGCAATACGAGCATCGCAGCACGATCCTGCACGCGATGGCGGGGCTTCAGCCGAGTGCGCTCAATTGCATGACCTCGTCGGTCTACCTCCCCGTCGTGCCGATGTTCCACGCGGCAAGCTGGGGCCTGCCCTATGCCGGCGCGATGGCGGGGATGAAATTCGTCTTCAGCCAGGTCAACGATCCCGCCGTGCTCGACATGCTGATGAAGCGCGAAGGCGTGACCGACAGCGCCGGCGTGCCCACCGTCTGGCTCGCGCACTTCCAGTATTGCGACGCGAACAATCTCGAATTGCCCAAGCTGCGCGCTGCCACGATCGGCGGATCGGCCGCGCCCAAGTTCATGATCGAACGTCTGATGAAGAACGGCACGCGCGTCCAGCACGCCTGGGGCATGACCGAAACCAGCCCCATCGGGACGGTCGGCGGACCCACGCATGACTGGGACCAGCTCAGCTTCGACGAGAAGGTCGCCAAGACCATGATGCAGGGCCGCCCGATCTTCGGCGTGGAACTGCGCACGGTCGATCTGGACGATCCCACCAAGGTCCTGCCGCGCGATGGCAAGACTTCGGGCGCGCTGCAGATCCGCGGGCCGTGGGTGGTGAAGCGCTATTTCAAGGCCGAGGAAGATGCGGTGACCGAAGATGGCTGGTTCAACACCGGCGATGTCGGCATGCTCCATCCCGACGGCACGCTCCAACTGACCGACCGCACCAAGGATGTGATCAAGTCGGGCGGCGAGTGGATTTCCTCCGTCGAGCTCGAGAACGCTGCCGTCGGCCATCCCGCCGTGGCAGAGGCCGCCTGCATCGGCATGTTCCACCCGAAATGGGACGAGCGCCCGGTGCTCTTCGTGGTCAAGAAGGAAGGCGCGGATTGCGATGCCGAGAGCATCGTCAATTTCCTGTCCGACAAGGTCGCCAAGTGGTGGCTGCCCGATGCAGTCGAATTCGTCGACGACATCCCGCACACAGCCACCGGCAAGATCAGCAAGAAGGACCTGCGCGACAGGTTCTGCGACTACAAGCTGGAGGACGCATAAGCGTGCGTAAACCGGTCTACCTGGCCCTGTCGACAGGTCTGGCGCTTGGCGGCTGCGCGGTATCCGACAAGGGGATCGACGGATTGCCCGAAGTGCCCGTGCTGCACACCGTGGCGGATGTAACCGGGTCCGATGGCTCGCAATTCACCGTCACCACCGGCTATGGTCCAACAGGTTCGTTCTACAAGGCGGTCTATCCCGACCGGGTGGTGCATTACACAACCGATGGAGAGACGGCTTTCGTCCATGACGAGGACGGTATTCACGAGCTGCCCGACAGCATGCTGTTCTACATCCAGTCGCAGATGTTTCATGCCCAGGTGGCGGAATTCGCCGCGCTGAATGATGGCATCTGGCAGCGGCGCCCCTGCGATCCCGATCCCGCCCAGTGCCGGGAGAAGATCGGCCGCATCGGTTCCGGCCCCCTCGGCGTGACGTACCGCGCGCTCCAGACCGATCCGCGAACCGGCATTCCCTACGCGGTCCTGAATTACCGCAAGAAACAACCGCCCATCGTTGCCCGGTTCAGCGACTGGCGGACGGTCGATGGGATACCGTTGGCCTACCACGTCACTGTGGAAGATGGCGAACGCACCTTCGAATATCGATATCGCTCGATCGAGGGGCTGTGAGCCGCCTGATCCTGCTCAACAAGCCATACGGTGTGCTCTCGCAATTCACCGGCGGCAAGGACGGGATGGAGGACACGCTGGCCCATCTGGTCGACGTGCCGGGGGTCTATCCCGCCGGCAGGCTCGACAAGGATAGCGAAGGGCTGCTGCTGCTGACCGATGATGGCCGTCTGCAGTCGCGTATCGCCGAACCGCGCTACAAGATGGCGAAGACCTATCTGGTGCAGGTCGAGGGCGAGGCGGGGGATGAGGCGCTTGAAAAGCTGGCACGCGGTGTCGAACTGAAAGACGGCTTGACCCGCCCGGCGCGCGCAAAGCGTATCGACCCGCCGCCCGTTTGGGACCGCGACCCGCCGGTACGCTATCGCAAGAGCGTGCCCGACAGCTGGATCGCGCTGGAGATCACCGAGGGTCGCAACCGGCAGGTTCGCCGGATGACCGCTGCCGTCGGCCTGCCGACCTTGCGTCTCATTCGCTGGCGCATCGGGGAGTGGAGCGTGGACGGCATCGCGCCCGGCACCTACCGTGAAATGCAGGTATAAGGAGAGAGCCGTGACAGACCGCTACATCGATCCGAGCCGCGCCAATTTCGAGGCCTTCAAGAACCTCCCGCGCGACGAGCCGATCCACATGCTCAACCTCCTGCTTTACCGCGATGAGGCAGAATATCCGCAAGGCCACGAGCACGCCGGGAAGGGATGGAGCGGCCGCCGCGCCTATGAGGAATATGGCGAGACCAGCGGCCCGATCTTCCGCCGCGTGGGCGGCGAGATCGTCTGGCGCGGCGCGTTCCAGACCGTGGTGACAGGACCCGAAGCGATGCGCTGGCACGACGGCTTCGTGGCGCAATATCCGAACTCGGGCGCGTTCTTCGAGATGATCAAGGACCCGGACTACCAGAAGGCGGTAGTCAACCGCACGGCGGCACTGGCGGACAGCAGGCTGGTGCGGTTCGCGCCGGGCGATGCGGGGGAGGGGTTCGGCTGATGGCAGCGCGTCAAGCACCCCTGCCGGTCGCGTTGATGCGGGTTGTCTGATAAATGGAAAGAGGGTCGAGAACGCATACTCTGGAGAGAGACGATGCAATCGGCCCAAATGCCCGAAATCAGCTTGGCAGCTCCGAGTGATCGCGAGCGCTTCATGCCTACAATTACACTGGCGTTCTCGACTGACCCGCTAACCCGTTACGCCGCGCCGACTGCCGATGTCTATCTATCGACGCTTGGCAAGTTCATGACCCTGTTCGGCGGGAAAGCGTTCGACCATGAAAGTGCCTGGATCGCCAATGAAGGGCAGGCTGTTGCCCTTTGGCTCCCTCCCGGTGTCGAGCCGGATGGCGATGCCTTGATGGAGCTGCTGCCCGGCATCGTGCGTGAAGACCGGCTCGAAGACATGTTTGGGGTTTTCGAGGGTATGGGCGCATATCACCCTCATGAGGAGCACTGGTATCTGCCCCTCATCGGCGCAGACCCTGCCTATCTCGGCATGGGCCTCGGCGGTGCCTTGATGAAGCATGCGTGCGCCCGGATCGACGAGGATGGATTGCCCGCCTATCTCGAGAGTTCGAATCCCCGTAACATTTCGCTGTATGAGCGCCACGGGTTCGAAGTGATGGGCGAGATCCGCTCCGGAAATGCGCCGATCGTGACCCCGATGTACCGGGCGAAGCGCAGCTGACCATCTAGAGCAAGCGCAACTGCCCCCCGACCGCTGGCGGCCGGAACTGCGTGCAATCCAGCTCGAACTTCGCCTTGCCCAATCCGGCACGCTTGCAGGCCAGTCGGAACCTTGCGCGGAAGAGGTCGGCCCAGACGCCGGTCGGTTTGAGGCGCGAGAAGAAGTTGGGGTCGTTGTCTTTTCCGTTGCGGATGGACTGGACGATGCTCATCACCTTGTCGCCGCGTTCGGGGTAGTGGACCGAGAGCCATTCGCGGAACAGCGGGGCGACTTCGTGCGGGAGGCGCAGCGGAATCCAGCCCACGCTATCTACCCCGATGGCGGCCGCGCGCTGGACGATTTCTTCCATGAACTGGTCGGTGATCGCGGGAATGACCGGCGCGACCGAGCAATGGCTGGGGACACCCGCCTCGACCAGTTTTTCCAACGCCGCGAGTCGCTTGGCAGGCGAAGCTGCGCGCGGTTCGAGCTTGCCCGATAGCTTGGGATCGAGGCTCGTCAGCGATATCGCCACCGCCACCAGCCGCCGCTCCGCCATCTCTGCCAGCAGGTCGAGATCGTCGAGCACGCGGTCGGACTTGGTGGTGATCGTCACCGGGTGCCTTGCGTCCAGGCAAACCTCCAGAACGGCTCGCGTGATCCGGTAGTCACGCTCGATCGGTTGGTAGGGATCGGTGTTGGTCCCCATGGCAATCGGCCTGGGGCGATATTTCGGTTTGGCCAGCGTCGCGCGCAGCAACTCCGCCGCATTGGGCTTGGCGAACAGCTGCGTTTCGAAATCGAGGCCGGGCGAGAGATCGTGATAGGCGTGCGTAGGGCGGGCGAAGCAATAGACGCAGCCATGCTCGCAGCCGCGATATGCGTTGATCGAGCGGTCGAAGAAGATGTCCGGCGACTGGTTGAAGCTGAGGATTGTCTTCGGGTTTTCCTCGGTCACATGGGTGCGCAGCTTGGGGGGCGGACCGTCGAGAGCTTCCATGTGATCGCGCCAGTCGCCATCGGCCTCGCGCGAGGCAAGGCCGAAGCGGGTCGGCACCGCGCCTGATTGTGCTCCGCGCCCGTCGACGGAGGGTTCGAGTCTGCGCTCCATGCATGAGAACATACACGGAACAGGCCGAGTGGAACAGGGGGATTATCGCTCGCGCAACCGGGGCATCAGTTCGACGAAATTGCAGGGCCGGTGGCGGCTGTCGAGCTGAGCGCTGAGGATCTTGTCCCAGCCATCCTTAACCGCGCCGTTGGAGCCGGGCAGGGCGAAGATGTACGTCCCGCGCGCGATCACCGCACAGGCGCGGCTTTGGACGGTGCTGGTGCCGATGCTTTCGTAGCTCAGCCAGCGGAAGAGTTCCCCGAAACCGGGAATGTCCTTGTCCTTCACCCGGTCGAGCGCCTCGGGGGTTACATCGCGGCCGGTCAGCCCCGTCCCGCCCGTGGTGATGACCGCGTCGATCTGGTCGTCGTCGATCCAGCGGTGGAGGTGGGCGGCAATCTCGTTCTTGTCATCGCGGCTCAATTCGCGCGCGGCAATCTGGTGACCTGCCAGCTTGATCAGGTCGGCCAGGATATCGCCCGAGGTGTCGTCCCCTGCCTTGCGGGTGTCCGAGATCGTGAGGAGCGCGATATTGACCGGCTTGAAGGTGCGGCTTTCGTCGATCGGCATCAGCGAGTCCTCGGGAACATCGGCCAGTCGTTCTCGGCCAGATCGGTGCGGCTCGGCGCCTCGGCATTCGCCTGGCGAAGGTACATCCAGTAATTGCGCATCACGATGGCGACATAGGCCCGCGTCTCCCAATAGGGGATCGATTCCATCCACAGCAGCGGGTCGCCCTGATCGTTGATCTCGCTGTTCCAGCGCGAGACCGGGGAGGGGCCGGCGTTATAGGCAGCCATGACCTTGGGCAGGTGTCCGCGTGTGTAGCCAGCCTGCGCCAGTGCCTCGAGCGTGCGCTGGCCGAAGGCGAGGTTGTTGCGCGGGTCCTTCAGGTCGGCGCCTGCGCTCATGTTGATCGAGGCGGCATATTCGCGCCGGGTAATCGGCATAATCTGCATCAATCCCACTGCCCCGGCGGGACTGACGACACGCTCGCGAAAGTCCGATTCCTGCAAGGCATGGGCGAAGGCCAGCGCCGGGTCGACACGCCATCCGCCATGCGGCGTATGGTAGGCTACCGGCCAGCGCAGGTTCGGCGGCGATGCCGTTCCGCGCGGCGAATTGTAGGCCATGTAAGTCTGTGCACCTGTCACTCCCAACGCCCGCGCCAGACGTGTGAGGGCAGCGAAATCGCGCGGATCGCCATACCTCACCTGCCAGCGTAGCACCTCGTCGGCGACATCGCGGCGACCGACCTCGGCCAGCATGACCGCTTCGCGCACCGCAGGCTCGCCGGACAGCTTGCGCCAATCCTCCTGCGTGAGGTCGGGCGCAGTGTGATCGGCGGGCAGGTCCTTGCCCAGCTGCTCGCTCGCCAGCATGCCATAGAGCGTTTCGTCATAGCGCGCGGCGGCCCTCAGATGCGCATTGGCGAGCTGCGGTTCGCGGCATCGGACGAGGCTCCGTGCAGCCCAGTAATGCGCGGCGACCTTGAGTTCCGGATTGTTCGCCCCTTGCGCGGCGGCATTGAAGAACTGGCCCGAACGCGAGCAATCGCCCAGGCGCCATGCTGCAAGTCCTGCCACCCAGTCGCCCTCGGCCACCCAGGGGCCTGACCCTTGCGAAACCAGCTGCGCCATGCCGTGGGCCTCGGCATCGCGGTTCTCGATGTAATAGCTCCACGCAACCCGTTGCCGCCATTCGGCGCGCGAGGCGCCGGAGAGCGAGGCGTCCACCCCGTCGAGCAGCAGGCGCGCGCCATCGGGATCATCGCTCTTGATCCTGTCGAGGATCGCCGAGCGGACAGTGGCAGGCATGGTCCCGTCTTCCACCGTTCGCGGGAGCGTGCGCCGGGTGAGACCAGGCTGGCGAGAGAGCGAATTTTCGCGCGGCAGGCCCGGCTCCCACGAAAGGCCGCGGGTCTTGCCGAGCCGGACCATGCTCTCGGCCTGCGGATTGTTCGGATAGCGCCGGAGCCAGTCCTCGATCCGCGACAGCTCGATACGCGGGCTTTTCGGGTCGAGGAAATAGGTCGCCAGCGCCGCGCCATGCAGAGGTCCGTCCGGACGCTGCGACAGCGCGAGTTCGACGCGGTCCCAGTTCTGGCTGTCGATCGCCTCGAACAGCGAGGCGTAATAGAACCGGTCTTCCTGGCTCAGCAGCTGCGGCAAGGCCGCCGAATGCGAGCGGGTGAAATAGGCGACGCTGTCCGATTGCGCCGCTGCGGGTGCGGCGGTGGCTGCAAGTCCGATCGCGGTGGCGAGAAGCAGGGGGCGTAAGGTCATGCGGTCCATTCCAGCCAGCGGTTCCAGAAGTTCTTGCGGCGCGGTGCCGAGCGCGCGAGTTCGGCAAGCTCGGGCGCGAGCAGGAGGGGGAGGGTGCTCTCGCCTGCTTTCACCACTGCTGGCTCGCGCGCCATTTCGGGCGGCACATCGAACAGCGGAGCGAGCGAGCGCCCGAAGGCGATAACGCGGTGCGGCGCGGCAAGGGCGATGTGGTGACGGGTGATTGTACCGAGGCCGCGCACCGAAAGGTCGTTCCAGTCGGGCAGCGCAAGCGGCGCGGGAAGCGCGCTGGCGAGATAGGCCTCGTGCGGGGCAATCCCCATCGCAGCCAGGATCGCCTCGACGAACTTGCCAGGAGCGCCCGAAAGCAGTTGGTCGGCATCGCCTTCCATCGGTTCGGGAACGAGCACCAGCAGTTTCGCGCCTTCGACTCCGCGCGGTGGCAGTCGGCGCTCCGGCCCCAGATGTGACAGCGATTTATCCGCCATCCACCATTCGCGAAATTTTTCGAGTGTTTCCGGCAGTGCACCGGGCGCGCCCCCGATCACATCCCCGCCGGCCGTACCCTCGAACGCGCGTTCGAGCGGGGTCTGCTTGGGTTCTTCGGGCGGTTTGGCGGGCTTGGGCGACGCTACGGCCTGCTCCTGCTCGGGCTCTGCCAGCCAGCTTGTCGCCTCGTTGCGATAATCGTCCTCGACCCCTGCCTCGCGCCACCAGTCGAGCGCTGCTTCGAGCGCGTCTGCGGGCGATAATTCGCGGGATTCCGGCGTATCTGCGATCATAATCCGTCCACCGCAGGTCTTGACCTCAAACCGCCCAGCAATCAAGGCAATCCCAACGTTTACGCGACGAAAAGAGAGAGACATGAGCGAACGCGAATCGATGCCCTGCGACGTCGTCATCATCGGCGGCGGCCCGGCCGGCCTTTCGGCGGCCATCCGACTGAAGCAGATCAACGAGGACCTCGAGGTCGTCGTGCTGGAGAAGGGCAGCGAAATCGGCGCGCACATTCTTTCGGGCGCGGTGGTCGATCCCAAGGCGCTGAACGAGCTGTTCCCCGAATGGCGCGACATGGATTGCCCGATGGCCGAAGTCCCCGTCACCGAGAACCACCACTGGGTCCTGTCGGAAGGCGGCAAGTCGGACCTGCCCGAATTCCTCCTGCCTCCCTTCATGAGCAACAATGGCAATTACACCGGCTCGCTCGGCAATATGTGCCGCTGGCTCGCCGAGCAGGCCGAGGCGCTCGGAGTGATGGTCTTCCCCGGCTTCCCCGCTGCCGAGGTGCTGTTCAACGATGCGGGCGCTGTCACCGGCGTGGTCACGCAGGACATGGGCATCGCGGCCGATGGTTCGCAGAAGGGCGATTACCAGCCCGGCATGGAAATCCACGCCAAATACACGCTCTTCGCCGAGGGTGCGCGCGGCAACCTTACCAAGAAGATGAAGGCGAAGTTCGACCTCGAGGCCGATTGCGAGCCGCAGGTCTATGGCCTCGGCATCAAGGAACTCTGGGACATCGATCCCGACAAGCACGAGCTCGGCTCGGTCATTCACACGCAGGGCTGGCCGCTCAGCGAGACCGGCACCTGGGGCGGCGGTTTCCTTTACCACCAGGCGAACGGGCAGGTCGCCTTGGGCTTCGTGACCGCGCTCGATTACCGCAATCCGCACGTCTCGCCCTATCAGGAATTCCAGCGCTGGAAGCATCATCCCTCGATCGCCGCGATCCTCGAAGGCGGCAAGCGCGTGGCCTATGGCGCGCGCGTGATCAACGAGGGCGGGTGGCAGTCCGTCCCCAAGCTCGCCTTCCCGGGCGGCGCGCTGATCGGCTGTTCGGCCGGCTTCGTCAACGTGCCGCGCATCAAGGGCTCTCACACCGCGATGAAGAGCGGAATGCTGGCCGCCGAAACGCTCGCCGAAGCGATTGCTGCGGGGCGCGAGCATAGCGAGGAAATGGGCTATGACAGCGCAGTGCGCGAAAGCTGGATCGCGACCGAGCTCAAGAAGGTGAAGAACGCGCAGCCCGCCGTTGCCAAATATGGCGAAGACCTCGGAACGGTTCTCGCCGGCATCGACATGTGGATGCGCACGCTCAAGATCGGTCTTCCGATCACCATGGGGCACCACCGCGACCACGAAATGCTCGAACGCGCGGACCTGTTTGCGCCCATCGTCTATCCCAAGCCCGACGGCACGCTGAGCTTCGACCGCCTGACCAATGTCAGCTTCAGCTACACCAACCATGCCGAGGACCAGCCGGTGCATTTGAAGGTGCTCGACCGCGAATTGCAGCGCGAAAGCGAGCTGGAAGTCTACGGCGGCCCCTCGACCCGCTATTGCCCGGCAGGGGTTTACGAGTGGATCATCGAGGAAGGCGCGGAGCCCAAGTTCCAAATCAACTCGCAAAACTGCGTCCACTGCAAGACCTGCGACATCAAGGACCCGAACCAGAACATCGAATGGACCACGCCCGAAGGCGGCGGCGGGCCGAACTATCCGAATATGTGACACCGGTAAGTGGCGAATACCGAAACGGCATATGCCAAGATCAATCTCGCGCTGCATGTCCGCAGGCGGCGGGAGGATGGCTATCACGAGCTAGAGACGCTGTTCGCCTTCGTCGATGCGGGGGATGTGTTGCGGGTCAATCCCGCTCCCCGCGATCGGCTGACCACTGTCGGCGAGTTTGCCTCGGCGCTGACCGATCCCTTCGACAACATCGTCATGCGCGCGCTCGGTGCCTTGCCGCGGCCCGAGGGGCTGGACGTTACGCTCGAAAAGAACCTTCCGGTCGCAGCGGGGCTGGGGGGTGGTTCGGCCGATGCGGGGGCGATATTCCGGATGGTCGAACTCGCCCATGGATTGCCCGACGAGTGGCGCGAGCGGGCGGCCAGGCTGGGCGCAGATGTACCGGCTTGCGTCGAAAGCCGCACCTGCGTCGGGCGCGGAACAGGGACCCAGCTTGAACCCGCCGACGACAGCCTCGCCGGCACGCCCGTCCTGCTCGTCAATCCGCGCATCCCGCTGGCCACCGGGCCGGTGTTCAGGGCTTGGGACGGCGAGGATCGCGGGCCTTTGCCCGAAGGCGATGCGCGCCGCATCGCGCTCGAAGGCCGCAACGATCTCGAAGCGCCCGCAATCTCGCTCGTCCCCGAAATCGCCGGTGTGCTCGCCGCAATGGGCGGAACCGAGCCGTTTCTCGCCCGTATGTCCGGTTCGGGAGCGACATGTTTCGCGCTTTACGAAACCACATCTGCGCGTGACGAGGCCGCTCGGCGCATCGGCTCCGATCACCCCGATTGGTGGCAATTGAAAGGCAAGCTTAGATGATGATCGACAATCTTCCGTATCGCCAGGTCGCTGCGGAGGATGTGCGTCCAAAAGGGCTCCTGGTGGTGGCAGACCATGCTTCCAACCACGTGCCGCAGGGCATCGATCTCGGCATCGACCCGAAGCTTCTGAACGAACATATCGCGGTCGATATCGGGGTCGAGGGTATCGCCGATCGCCTTGCGCGCCGCCACGGCATCCCCGCCCATATCGCCACGGTCAGCCGGCTCGTGTGCGATTTTCACCGGAACGAGGACGACCCTTCCGTCGTCCCCACGGAGAGTGACGGGAAGCTGATCCCCGGCAATATCGGCGCGGACGTCAATGCGCGCCTCAACCTCTTCCACCGGCCCTATCACCACGAGCTCGGCAAGCTGATCAAGCGCGTTAAACCGCGCATGCTGATCGCCCTCCACAGCTTCACGCCGAGCCTCGATACGAGTGACGAGGAGCGCCCTTGGGAAGTCTCGCTGCTTTACAACAAAGACGATACCGCAGCGCGTCACGCCATCCGCCTTTTTGGCGAGCAAGGACTGACCGTAGGCGACAACCAGCCTTACTCGGGTAAGGAACTTAACGCCACGATGGACCGCCATGCCGAGGCAAACGGCATCCCCTATTGCACGGTCGAGATCCGGCAGGACCAGATCGATACCAAGGCCGGTCAGGCACGCTGGGCGGTGATGCTGGCCGATGTGCTCGGTCGGGTTGCTCTCGAAGTCTAGGGACGGGGCAAGCAAAGCTTTTGCGATGACTGCTTGAATTCCGGCGCTTGCGCGGCGAATGCTGCGCGCAACGGAGGAATTCTATGGCGCGCTTCGACAAGTCAAAGCTCCCCAGCCGTCATGTTTCGGTCGGTCCCGAACGCGCACCGCATCGCTCTTATTACTATGCGATGGGCCTCACCGAGGAAGAGATCGCACGTCCCTTCGTTGCCGTGGCGAGTGCCGGCAATGACAGTGCGCCCTGCAACACCACGCTCGACGCGCAAGCGAATATTTGCCGCCAGGGCGTCGACGAGGCGGGCGGCATGCCGCGCCGGTTCAATACCATCACCGTGACCGACGGCATCGCCATGGGCCACCAGGGGATGAAGAGCTCGCTCGTCAGCCGCGAAGTCATTGCGGATTCGGTCGAGCTGTCGGTCCGTGGTCATTGCTACGATGCGCTGGTCGGCTTTGCCGGTTGCGACAAGAGCTTGCCGGGCATGATGATGGCGATGTTGCGCCTGAATGTACCCAGCATCTTCGTTTACGGTGGCTCCATCCTGCCCGGCACCTATCGGGGCGAGGACGTCACCGTGGTCGATGTGTTCGAGGCCGTGGGCCAGCACGCTGCAGGAAACTGCCCCCTCAAAGACCTGACTGCACTTGAGAAAGTTGCCTGTCCCGGCCACGGCGCCTGCGGCGGCCAGTTCACCGCCAATACCATGGCCTGCGTGGGTGAGGCCATCGGTTTGTCATTGCCGAACAGTAACATGGCGCCTGCACCTTACAAGTCGCGAGAAGAAATTGCTGTGGCTGCGGGACGTCAAATCATGACGCTGCTCGAGAAGAATTTGCGCCCGCGCGATATCTGTACGCGCGCCGCCTTCGAAAACGCTGCTCGAGTCGTCGCGGCGACCGGCGGTTCGACCAATGCCGCGCTGCATTTGCCCGCGATGGCGCATGAGGCGGGCATCGAATTCGACCTTCACGATGTCGCCAATATCTTCAAGTCGACGCCTTACATCGCCGATTTGAAGCCGGGCGGAAAATATGTCGCCAAGGACATGCACGAGGCCGGCGGAGTCTACATGGCGATGAAGACACTGCTCGACGGCGGTTTTCTCGACCCCGAGCCGATGACCGTGACCGGCAAGACGCTCGGCGAAAATATCGAGGAAATTACCTGGAACCCGGACCAGAAGGTTTTCTACGAGGTTTCCAACCCGATCACGCCCACCGGTGGTGTAGTCGGCCTCAAGGGCACTCTCGCTCCGGAAGGAGCTATCGTTAAGGTCGCCGGGATGGACCGGTTGCAGTTCACCGGCCCGGCGCGGGTGTTCGAATGCGAGGAAGATGCATTCGAGGCGGTGGAGAACCGCGATATCGAGGAAGGCTGCGTCATCGTCATCCGGTACGAAGGCCCAAAGGGCGGCCCAGGCATGCGCGAAATGCTTGCCACAACGGCGGCGCTTTACGGGCAGGGAATGGGCGAAAAGGTGGCGCTCATTACCGACGGCCGTTTTTCCGGCGCGACCCGTGGTTTCTGCATTGGTCATGTCGGGCCCGAGGCGGCGGATGGCGGGCCGATCGCGCTGATCGAGGACGGTGACGAGATCGCAATCGATGCAGTTGCAGGGACGATCGACCTTAATGTCGAGCCATCGGTGCTGGACGAACGGCGCAAGGCATGGCAGCCGCGCGCCAATGATTACCAGTCCGGAAGCCTGTGGCGCTACGCGCAGAACGTCGGCCCCGCCGCAAAGGGTGCCGTCACGCATCCTGGTGCGGCAAAGGAAACGCACGTTTTCGCCGACATCTGACCTTAACGGGGCAGCGCTTTGACTGGTGCGGTCCTCACCGTCGACCAGATGCGCGCGGCCGAGCAGGCGGCGATGGACGCCGGCACCAGCGAATGGGAGCTGATGCAGCGCGCTGGCGAAGGCGCGGCGCAGTGGATTGCGCGAATGGCCGGTTGGCGCTCCGTGGCTGTTCTGTGCGGCCCGGGCAACAATGGCGGCGATGGCTATGTGATTGCCCAGAGCTTGAGGAAGCGTGGTATCGAAGTAGCCGTGGTGGCGCCGAAGGAACCGTCGACGGAGACTGCCGAGCGGGCCCGCTCCGAGTTCGCAGGAATGGTTGGCACCAATGGCCTTCCCGATGCGCAGGTCTACGTCGACTGCCTGTTCGGTTACGGCTTGTCGCGGCAGGTCGAAGGGGACTTTGCAAAGCTTCTCGAAGAGCTTGGGCAAGCCCATGGCTACAAGATCGCCATCGATGTGCCCAGCAGCGTCGCAAGTGACAGCGGTCAAGCTCTCGGGCCAGAAGTCGATTACGACCTGACTCTCGCCCTGGGCGCCTGGAAGCATGCGCATTTTTCCATGCCCGCCATGGCCCGGATGGGCGCGAAAAGACTGGTCGATATCGGACTGGAGATGCCAGACCTCTTGCCAGCCCTCTCATCTGCGCCGTCCCTGTCATCGCCCGCGCCCGATGCGCACAAATACAGGCGGGGCTTGCTAGCAATCGTCGCGGGCGAAATGCCGGGGGCGCCCCTGCTGGCTGCCGAGGCGGCCATGCGAAGCGGGGCGGGGTATGTGAAGCTGCTGAGCGAGCATTCGCATCCCGACGCACCGGCGGAGCTGGTGGTGAGCGATGATCGCGACGAGCTGCAGGACGAACGTCTGTCTGCGGTTCTGATCGGACCGGGTCTCGGACGCTCGGACACGTCCCGCGAACGATTGGCAGAAACGCTTGCGACCAAGTGTCCCAAAGTGCTCGACGCCGACGCCTTACACTTGCTCGACAGAAATATTCTCGATGGATGCGACCCCTCTTCCATTGCCATAACGCCGCATGAGGGCGAGCTGGCAACACTCTGCGAGAGCTTCGGCGTCTCCGGGAGCCGCAAGCTGGCCCGCGCCCTTGCGCTGCATTCGGCTACCGGCATGACTGTCCTCGCCAAGGGCCCTGACACCGTTCTTGCCGGCAAGGATGGCACGCGCGTCTTCCCGCGTGGATCGAGCTGGCTTTCCGTAGCAGGGACTGGCGATGTTCTCGCCGGCATCGCCGCCTCACGCCTTGCGGTTCACGGAGACCTTTTCCGGGCCTGCGAGGAAGCAGTCTGGCTGCACCACGAAGCCGCTACCCTTGCGGGTGTCGGTTTCACAGCTGGCGAGCTTGCGCGCTCCGTCAATTCTGCCACGGATGTCTACCTGTGAGCGACACCGAAATCATTGAGCGTATCGCCGCGAAGGGCGACGGGGTCACGGCGACCGGCAGGCATATTGCCGGTGCCGTCACTGGCGATCAGGTGGATGCACAGGGGAACGTCATTCCCGGCCCGCACCACCAGAAACCGCCGTGCAGTCACTTCGGCGTCTGCGGCGGCTGCCAGCTGCAACACGCCGACGATGAGGCGCTGCGCCAGTTCGTCACTGAGCGCGTCGCGTTCTCCGCCGAGGCGCAGGGCATCGAGGTGGGCGAACTCTTGCCGACCCACCTCTCGCCCCCGCGCTCGCGCCGCCGCGCGACACTCCATGCGCTGAGCACGGCCAAGGGCGCGGTTCTCGGATTCCGCGAGGGGCGCAGCAACCGCGTGGTGGACATGCAGGAGTGTCACATCCTCGATCCGCGGCTTTTCGCGCTCGTCGCACCGCTACGTAAGCTGATTTCGGATCACGCTGGGAAGGCGCCGATCGACATCTCGCTGACGCTGGCTGACCAAGGGGTGGATTGCTCGCTCAAGGGCTTCGTGGCCGAGGGTCTCGCGGCCACCGAAGCGCTGCTCGATTTCGCGCGCGATCATGGCCTTGCGCGCCTGTCGCTCGACCAGGGCTATGGTGCGGAGACGGTGTGGGAGCCCGAGCCGGTCACCGTCACGCTGGGACCCGTGCCCGTCGGTATGCCGCAAACCGCCTTCCTCCAACCGACACATGACGGCGAGGATATTCTCGTCGGCGATGCAAAGTCATTCGTGGGCGATGCCGCCACCATCGCCGATCTTTTCGCAGGGCTGGGCACCTTTGCCTTCTCGCTCGCCGATCCGGCCAAGGTCCTTGCCGTGGAGGCAGCGCGCGATGCGCATTTTTCCTGCAAGAGCGCTGCGAATTCTCGCGGAATTCCGGTCCACGCCATGCACCGCGATCTCTTCCGCAATCCGCTGACCGCCGAGGAAGCGGGAAAATTCGGGGCGCTGGTGCTCGACCCTCCGCGGGCCGGAGCGCGCGAGCAGGTCGCGCAGATTGCGGAGAGCTCGGCCTCGCGCGTGGCTTACATCAGTTGCAATCCGTCAAGCTGGGCGCGCGATGCCAAAGTGCTTGTCGATGCAGGGTTCAGGCTCGAAAAACTGCGTCCGGTCGGCCAGTTCCGCTGGTCGACGCATGTCGAGCTGACCAGCTATTTCACGCGGTGAGGCTCAGGCCCCGATGCATTTCGCTTCGGTGAAAACCAGCAGCCCGCCATAGGTTTCGAGCATTTCGCCATCGACATCCTCGTCCTCGATCACGATGCCGAGCCGGTCTTCCATCTCGGTGAAGAGCGTGGCGACCGCCATGCTGTCGAGTTCGGGAAGATGCCCAAAGAGGCCCGTGTCGCCGTCGAACTCCGCCACCCGCTCTTTTTCGAGCGAGAGCACATCGACCAGGATCGCGCGTAATTGTTCGTCGATCGCGCTGCGGCTCGGACCGGTCGGTTCGGCAGTGGCACTCTGACACGTCATGCTTGGCTCGTATCCCCTTGGCGCAAAAGCGGCTCCGCCCTTAGCTGTGCATGGCGCGGGGGGCAAGAAGGTGGTTGGCATCGCCCTTGCGCTGCGCTTTGGATAGAGGGATAGCGTGCACGCAATGGTGAAGGCCGACCTTTCCGAACTCGAGGCAAATCCCAAGCCGCTCGACCATTTGGCCGAGACGGGTCCAAGGGATGCGCCCGCGCTCGTGCTCAAGGATCGCACTCTGTCGCACGGCGAACTTTCCGAGCGTGTGGGCTTGTTGGCAGGCTGGCTGGCCAAGCGGCTCGAAACCGGAGCCCGAGTGGCAAGCTGGGCTGCCAAGGGGGAGCTCACTTGCCTCCTCCCGCTCGCTGCGGCGAGGGCGGGGATGGTGCATGTGCCGATCAACCCGCTGGTGAAGCGGGCACAGGTTTCACATATCCTAGCGGACAGCGAGGCTAGCTTGCTGATTGCTACAGCTTCCCGGCTGAACTCTCTGGAAGATGGAGATATTCCTTCCGGGTGTGCGGCAATTGACGAGCTCAAATGCCTGGTGGAAGCGGAGCGACTAGACGTCAGCCTGCCAGCATCCACGCGCAATCCGGAGGAACTTGCAGCAATCCTTTACACCAGCGGGTCCACCGGCAAGCCCAAGGGCGTAATGCTCAGCCATGCCAATCTGTGGCTCGGCGCGGTGTCGGTGGCGCATTATCTCGATCTCGCGGCGGACGATGTAACGCTGGCGGTCCTGCCGCTCAGCTTCGATTACGGACAAAACCAGCTGCTTTCGACCTGGTATGCAGGTGGATCCGCCGTGCCGCTCGACTATCTCTTCCCGCGCGACGTCGCCAGGGCCTGTGCGAAGCGTGGGGTGACGACGCTGGCAGCGGTCCCGCCGCTGTGGGTGCAATTGACCGAGGTGGAGTGGCCCGAAGAGGCGGTGACGTCGCTGCGGCGTGTCACCAATAGCGGCGGTGCGCTGACCGTAGAATTGATCTCCGATCTGCGCTCTATCTTGCCGGAAACGCGAATTTTTCCCATGTACGGCCTGACCGAGGCGTTCCGCTCGACCTTCCTCGATCCGGAACTGGTCACGGAGCACCCGACGTCGATGGGAACTGCCATTCCCTTTGCGGAAATCCTCATCGTCGACGACGGCGGTGAAATCTGCGCGCCCGGCGTCGAGGGCGAACTGGTGCATTGCGGTCCGCTTGTTGCGCAAGGATACTGGAACGACCCTGCAAGGACTGCCGAACGTTTCCGCCCGGCACCTGCAGCCTCGCGCTATGGCGGCATGGCCGTGTGGTCGGGCGATCGGGTCATGCGCGACAAGGATGGCCTGCTGTATTTCGTCGGGCGGCGCGACGCGATGATAAAGTCCTCGGGGAACCGCATCAGTCCGCAGGAGATCGAGAGCGCTGCGCTTGCGACCGGTCTGGTGGCCGAAGCGGTGGCACTGGGCGTGGCGGATGAACGATTGGGGCAGGCTATCCATCTGGTGGTCCGCGGCGACAGCTTGGCGGGTGCGGATGCGCTCAAGAAGGAACTTGCCCGAGAATTGCCCAACTTCATGCAGCCGCAAGTCATTCACTGGCGCGAGGATATGCCTTTGAACCCGAATGGAAAGATCGACCGGACTGCACTCGCGCAGGAGATAGCCGCATGAAGCCGCTCGGCCCCATTCCTGCCGGTTTCGAGGCGATCAATGGCGAACTCGCGATTTCCGGGCGAAGGGCCAGTGAATTGGCCGAACAAGCAGGGCGCACGCCGTTGTTCGTCTATTCGGCGCAAATGATCGAAGATCGGGTTGAGAGCCTGCGTGCCGCCATGCCCGAAAGGATCAGGATCAATTTTGCCATCAAGGCCAACAGCTTCGCGCCCTTGCTCGAACATGTCGCGGGGTTGGTCGACGGCCTCGACATCGCTTCGGGTGGTGAGCTGGCCATGGTCAAGGCGGCGGGAATATCCGGAGATCGCGTCAGTTTCGCAGGTCCCGGCAAACGCGACGAGGAACTGGAGGCGGCCATCGCCGCGGGCGTGACGCTCAATGTCGAAAGCGAGAACGAGGCGCGCCGTGCCCTACAAATCGCGGAAAAGCTGGGAAAAACGCCGCGTCTTGCGATTAGGGTCAATCCCGATTTCGAACTCAAGGGTTCGGGCATGAAAATGGGGGGAGGGGCCAAGCCCTTCGGTGTGGACGCAAACCGTGTTCCTGCGCTGGCGAAGGAGATCGTTGCTGCAGGTTGCGAGTTCCGAGGTCTGCACATCTTCACCGGAAGCCAGGCGCTCGACGCCGATGCGCTTATCGAAACGCAGGCAAACACGCTCGCTCTAGCGGACCGGATCGCCAGCGAGGCGGGCATGATTTTGCCGAAGCTCAATATGGGCGGCGGCTTCGGGATTCCCTATTTCCACGGCGACACCCCACTCGATATCCAGCGCGTGGGCGCCGCATTGGCCGAACGTTTCGAAAACCTTCCCGAAACGCTTACCGATGCCGAACTTTACCTCGAATTGGGGCGGTACCTTGTAGGCGAGGCAGGCGTGTACCTCACCCGCATCGTCGACCGGAAGGAAAGCCACGGCGAGACATACCTCGTCACCGACGGCGGCCTCCACCACCAACTCGCGGCCTCGGGCAATTTCGGACAGGTCGTCCGGCGGAACTATCCGCTTGCGATAGCTACGCATTTCGATGCCGAACCGACCGAATTGGCCAATGTCGTCGGATGCCTCTGCACCCCGCTCGACCGGCTAGCCGACAAGGCACACCTGCCACATGCCGAGGTCGGCGATCTGGTCGCGGTCTTCTGCGCCGGGGCCTATGGCGCCAGTGCCTCGCCCAGCGCCTTCCTCGGGCAGGGGCCCGCAGAAGAAATGCTGATCTGAGGCACCTATCAACCTTTTAACCATATTTAGGAGGTATAGGTCGCGCGCATGAGCAGGTTTCATTGCGCAGGTCATCTGGGGTAACCGATGTACGAGAACTATTACGGTTTCAGCGAGCGGCCTTTCCAGCTGACGCCAGACCCTGCGTTCTATTTCGAAAGCGTCACGCACAAGAAGGCGCTGAGCTATCTCGGTTATGGCCTTCAGCAGGGCGAGGGCTTCATCGTCATCACCGGCGAAGTGGGCGCAGGCAAGTCGACGCTGGTCGGCCACCTCCAGAGCCGCCTCGACTGGAATGCCGTGACCATCGGCGAAGTCGTCACCAGCGCGCTCGGCAGCGACGAGATGATCGCCATGGCGGCACACAGTTTCGGCATCGATGTCGAGACTTCGGACAAGGCCGGCGCACTATCGCGGATCGAGGAGTTCCTGCAGGACGAAGCGCGCGCTGGCCGAAAGGTGCTGCTGGTGGTGGACGAGGCGCAGAACCTCACCGTTGGTGCGCTGGAAGAACTGCGCATGCTGTCGAACTTCCACCTCGGCGCGCAGCCGCTGTTGCAAATGCTGCTGCTGGGACAGCCGGAATTCCGCCAGCTCTTGTCGGAATGGGACCAGCTCGAACAACTGCGCCAGCGCGTGATCGCAACGCATCATCTTGAGGCGATGCAGCCGGGTGAGATCCAGCCCTATGTCGAACACCGTCTCTCTCATGTCGGGTGGGAGGGTAATCCGCGCTTCGACGAGGCTGTCTGGCCGCTGATCCAGCAAGAGAGCGGCGGCATCCCGCGCCTCGTCAACCGCCTGCTCTCGCGCATCCTGATGAAGGGCGCGCAGGAAGGGCGCAGCGTCATCGACGCGGCGGTGGTGAACCGCGTGCTCGATGAAATCCACGGTCGCGTGACGGAGGAACCGCCGATGAGCGATATGTCGCAGCCCCAGGCCCCGGCTCCGCAAGAATCCGTGCAGGGTGAGGAATCGGCGCTGCTCGATGCGCAGATTTCCGCCATTGAAGAGGCGTTCGCGCAGCGCGACAAGGTCATTGCTGCGCTCCGCAAGGAGGTGGCGGCCCTGGCGCAGGAAAAAACGGAGCCTGCCTCGGGCGACAATTCCGACCGCATCGCAGCTTTGGAAGCACGCCTCGACGACCAGGAACGCTCGCTGCGCCAGGTCCTCACGATGATGATCAATTACTTCGAAAGCAGCGCCACGCGCGACGCAGCCTGATCAGCCCGCCAGGCCGTGGCCGCGCGCCATGTAGTCGGCGCTCTGCATTTCCTTGAGGCGGCTTACGGTACGCTCGAACTCGAAGGCACCATCCCCCGAGGTGTAGAGGTCTTCCGGCTCTGCGGCAGCGGTGGCGAAGAGCTTCACGTTGTTCTCGTAAAGCGCATCGATCAGCTTGGTGAAGCGGATCGCCTCGTTGCGGTTGTCGGGCGAGAGGCGGGGGATGCCGACCACGATAATCGTGTGATAGGCATGGGCGATCGAGAGATAGTCCGCTGCGCCGCGGTTCTCCCCGCACAGGCGTTTGAAGCTGAAGACGCCGACGCCCTTGAGGCTCTTGGGAACGTGCAGCGTGCGGCCTCCGCCGAGGTCGAGTTCGCCGCTCGGGACATTGTCCGCGTCTTCGGGCTTGTAATCGGTCAGGCGGAAGAAGGCTTCGCGCACCTGTGCGGTGGCCTCCTCGCCGAGCGGAGTGTGCCAGCTCTCGATATCGCCGAGACGGTCGAGCCGGTAATCGGTCGCGCCATTGAGCGGCATCACGTCGAGTTCGGCCTGCACGAGGTCGATGAAGGGCAGGAAGAGCGATCGGTTGAGCCCGTCCTTGTAGAGATCGACCGGCGGGCGATTGCTGGTGGTTACCACCGCCACGTTTTCTTCGCAGATCAGCGCGGTGAAGAGGCGTGCCATGATTGCGGCGTCGGCCGTATTGGTGACCACCATTTCGTCGAAGGCGAGGCAGCGAACGTCCTCGGCGATCCGCGCCGCGACGGGTGCAATGGGGTCTCCCGCTTCCTTTTTGCGCTCATCGCGGATGAGCCGGTCGACTTCGAGCATGAATTCGTGGAAATGGACGCGGCGCTTTTCCGCGATGCCGAGCGTCTCGACGAAGAGGTCCATCAGCATGGACTTTCCGCGCCCGACGCCGCCCCACATGTAGACGCCCTGGGGCCTGGTCTTCTTGGGTCGGAACAGTTGGCTGAGGAGGCCGCCCGAGGTCTCGGACTCGAGGTCTTTCTGAAGCCGGTCGAGGCGTTCTGCCGCCCGGCGCTGGTCGGGATCGCTGCGCAATTCGCCCGCCGCGACGAGCCTTTCATAGCGCGCGAGCATCCCGGTCATTTCGGGCGCATCTTCTTTACGATGCCGGAGAAGCTGGCGACCACATGTTCGCCCTGTTCGACCGTGCCGCGTACGAACACGAGGCTGCCCGTCTCGCGCACGATTTCGGTCACCGCATCCAGCGGCCGGTCGGGCTGGCCCGCGCCGGTAAACTGGGTGGACAGTTCGAGCGTTACCGAAGGCCCGGCATTCCCCGATCCCAGCGTGTGCATGGTGGTGAAGAGCGAGATATCGATGAGCGACAGCGTCACCGCGCCATGGATGATGCCCTGCAGGTTCTCATGCTTGCGCTCGGGGAACATGCGCAGCCGCGAATGCCGGCCGTCATCATCCACTCGCGTGATGAGCTTGCCCATCACCGCGCCGTTGAACAGCGTTTCGTCTTTCAGGTTCCAGTGCCGCCAGCCCGGGTTTTCCGGGTCGGGACCATGCTCGAAGACGTCGTCGGGAAGTGCCACGCCAGCTTAGATGGCGCGTTCGGCCATCATCTTCTTGGTTTCGGCGATGGCCTTGGCGGGGCTGAGGCCCTTGGGGCAGACATTCGCGCAGTTCATGATCGTGTGGCAGCGATAGAGGCGGAAGGGGTCTTCGAGGCTGTCGAGCCGCTCGCCGGTCATCTCGTCGCGGCTGTCTGCAAGCCAGCGATAGGCCTGAAGCAGGATTGCGGGCCCCAGGAACTTGTCGGAATTCCACCAATAGCTGGGGCAGGCGGTCGAGCAGCAGGCGCACAGGATGCACTCGTAAAGGCCGTCCAGCTTCTCGCGCTGTTCGGGCGACTGGAGGCGTTCCTTGCCGCTCGGCGTGGTCGAGACGGTCTGCAGCCAGGGGCGGATGCTGGCATATTGCGCATAGAAGTGCGTAAAATCTGGGACGAGGTCCTTGATCACTTCCATATGCGGCAGCGGGGTGATGCGGATTTCGCCCTTGAGATCGTCGATCGCGGTGGTGCAGGCGAGGCCGTTCTTGCCGTTCATGTTCATCGAGCACGAACCGCAGATGCCCTCGCGGCACGAGCGGCGGAAGGTCAGCGTCGGGTCGATCTCGTTCTTGATCTTGAACAGTGCGTCGAGGACCATCGGGCCGCAGGCGTCGAGGTCGATCTCGAACGTGTCGTAACGCGGGTTTTCGCCGAGGTCCGGATCATAGCGGTAGATCTTGAACTTCTTCACGCGGGAGGCCCCTTCGGCCTTGTGGGCGCGGGTCTTGCCGGTGATCTTGGAGTTCTTCGGAAGGGTGAAGGTCGCCATTGTGAAATTCGGATCCTGTCTGCGGTTGCGCCCTCTCTAGCCGCTGCGGCGCACGGTGCAAGGGGAGGCGCACGCGAAATTCGCATCGCTTGATGCATGGCAGTGAACCTGCCACGGGCGTGAGCCTATGAAGGTGGCGATTTACGATCTCGACAAGACGCTGGTGCGGCGGGCGACTTTCACGCCCTTCCTTGCCTTTGCGGCGAGGCGGATTGCGCCGTGGCGGCTCGCCTTGCTGCCTGTGTGGGTGCTGATGATGATCGGCTATCGGATCGGGCTGTACGACCGCACTGCGCTCAAGACTGCGGGAATGAAACTGATGCTTGGGCGGCAGGATCTGGCACGGCTAGAGGATGTCGGGCGCGAGTTCGCCGATCACCATGTCGCTCGTGCGGGCTGGCTGCCCGGTGTCTTGGCATTGGTCCAGCAGGATCGGGAGGCCGGTGCGCAGCTGGTGGTAGCTACGGCGGCGTTCGAATTCTATGCGCGCGCCTTCGCCTCAAAGCTGGGCATAGGCCATGTCATCGCCACGCGCTGGGATGGAAGCCAAATCCCGGGGGGTAATTGCTATGGCGCTAACAAGCGGGAACGGGTCCGCGACTGGCTCGACGGTCGCAAGGCCGAAATCCGCTTTGTCAGCGACAGTTTCGCGGATGAGCCTTTGTTGTCGGAAGCCGAGGAGGCGTTTTTCGTGACGACCAGCGCTCGCAAGGCGGCGCGAGCCGAGGCGAAGGGTTGGCGGGTGATCTCCGGTGAGAATTAAGGCGCGGACAGTCTTCGCAGCGCTGCAACGATTTCCGCTGCCTTGGTTTCGAACTGCAGCTTCGAATAGCGTTCGAGCACGCGCTTGCGCCCGGCTTGCCCCATCGATGCAAGCTCCGCAGGGTTCTCCAGCAGCTCTGCAATAGCCTCGGCAAGCGCGGTGGCATCTTCCGGAGCGACAATGCGGCCCAGTTCGGGATCGTCGACCGTATAGGGCATTTCTCCGGTGCGCGAGACGATCACGGGGAGGGATGCCTGCATGGCTTCATGCATGGCGATGCAAAAGCCTTCACGGCGCGAGGGCTGGAGGTAGAGGTGGAGACCGGCGAGAAACCGCTGCGGATCGTCGATGAAACCGGCGAATTCGAGGTCGGAAAGCCCTGCTGCGTGCGCCCGATCTCGAAGCGCCCGTTCTTCCGGACCGCTGCCCCCGATTACTATTGAGAATTCGGGCAGCTTGCGGGACTTAAGCAGAGCAAGGGCGTCGATCAGCACGTCATAGCCCTTGCTGACATGCAACCGCCCCATGGCGCCGAGGCGGACGGGTTCGCCTTCCTGCCAGGGATCGGCCTGCGGCGCCTCAGGATCGGCCGCAAAGATCGGCCAGGTCATGACCTTTTCCGGCTCGATTTGCAGTCGTTTGCGGGTGAGTGCGGCAACCTCCTCGCTATCGGCGATCCAGAGGTCGGAAGCCTTGCGTCGCCAGCGCAAGAGGCGCTCGTTCCAGGGTTTGAGGAAGGCGCTGTGCTGCCAGCTTACGACCGGCACGCCAAGGCTGCGACCCACTGCTTGTCCGACCAGCGTAGCCCTCGTGAGCGAGGTCCAAACGGCGCCGGGACGGAATGCCGCAATTTCGCGTTTCGCCCAAAGCCAGGCAGCAAGGTGATCGTTCAAGCCACCTTCGAAAATGACCGGTTCTATGCCTGCCGCTTCCAATCGGGCGATCGCCTTGCCGTCCTTGCGTGCGAGCGCGAAGAGTTTCACCTCCGCTCCCGCTTGCTCGATGCTGCGGATGATAGCGGGCAGGGGGGACTGCGCCCCGCCGCCCTCCATCGAGTTGATTAGATAGGCGAAGCGAAAGGGTTCGCTCACGCGCGCCTGCTCTCGAGAAGCTCTGCGATCGCATTGGCCGCGCGCTCGGACGCGGGCGTGTCGCTGAGATCGAAGGTGTAATCGACCAGTTCCTGCTGCGCTTCGCGGTATTGCTCTCCGAGCGCACCGTAATGGTCGAGCATGGCGGTGAGCGAGGCCAGGTCGTGCAGGACCGGGCCCGCCTTCCAGAAGTGGTGCCACTCGTCATCCTCGGCTCGCGCATCCGAACGGGCATCGAGGAAAAAAGCGGGACGCGGGCGTACGAGGAATTCGTACACCTGGCTCGAAACATCGCCGATATAGGCATCGGCGGAGAGAGTGTAGGCCATGTCGAACAGGTGCGGGCCGTCGACATCGACCAGCACGTTGTCGGCCTCGATTGCTTCCTCGGGGACCTCGGGGCGGCGCCGAGCCTGTTTGTATTCGGGCGAAATGTGCGTTTCCTTGCGGAACAGCATGACATGGGGCGCGAAAATCAGGTTGAAGCGCTGGCCCTCCGGGCTCGCAAACCACCGCAACAGGTCTGGGCCGATATTGTACCAGCTGGAAAGGTGCGGATCGAAATGCGGATTGTAGAGGAAAGTCGGGCGGCCGTTGCCGAAGAAATCGGGTTTGGCATCGAGGTCCACCGTCTCGAACTTGGGATAGCCGATAACCACCACCTTCTCGCGCGGTACTCCATGCTCGACCAGCTGGTCGACGACCTTGCGCCCGGCCACGAATGCGCGATCGAATTTCTTGTAATCCGGGTGGTAGGCCACGCTCCGGTCACCGGCACCGTGCGGGATCTTCGCGTAAAGCGGGGTCTTTTCCGGCGCGAGATGCTTCTTGGTTCGCAAGCACGTCCGCTCGGTCGACATGACCAGGTCAGCCTGTTCGAAAAGCTCAAGGTTCAGCCGCAGGCGCAAGAGGCGCGAAGCGGGCAGGATCCTGTCGGCAATCGAAGAAACCCACCGCGCCCATCGGGGCAAGGCAAGCTGGACGAAACGCAGGTTTCCGCAGGGCTCGTCACCGATGATGTCCAGAACCTGATTGCGGATGCGATCGGTCGCATAGCCGACCACGCAATCGATTTCCGGATGCAGGCGCGCGGTAGCTGCAGCCACTCCGGCAAGATGCGCCACCTGGTGCGGGGCATCGTGATTGAACAGGAACAGCACGTTCGCCATGGGGCAAGCCGTTAGGCGAGCGCGCCGGAAATGCAAAGCCGTTGCGGCGGCATTGCCCTAGCGCTTCTCATCGTCCAAAGGGCGCGGATGGACGCCCCCGAAAGCGCGACACCGGCCCGCAAGTCCGGCTTCGCCAACATCCTGAGAAATCTCGCCTGGCTGCTCGGGGGCAAAGGTTTCGCAGCAGTGTGCAGCCTGGCCTATCTGGCGATCCTCGCCCGCTCGCTCGAACTCAAGGATTTCGGCCACTTTTCGCTGATCTTTGCCACCGGGCAATTGCTCTGCGCGCTGGCCACGTTCGAGACATGGCAGACGGTCGTTCGCTTTGGTGCCGGACCGGTCCACAAGCGGAATTGGCGGGAGTTCGGCAATCTCGCATGGCTATGCGGGTCGCTCGACGTCTTCGGTGCCATCATCGGCTGCATCATCGCAGGCGTGGTTTATTACGGCTTCGGCGCCCTGCTCGATCTTAACCCGCAATATGTCGACATGGCCTTTGCCTTCAACTGCGCCATGCTGTGGTCGCGCATGACCACGCCGACCGGAATCGTGCGCGTACTCGATCGTTTCGATGTCGGAACCTATGTCGAGGCGGTCATGCCGGCGGGGCGACTGCTCGCCGCCCTGTTCATCATGGCAATCGGGGCGACGGTCGGGCGGTTCCTATTCGCCTGGGCTTTCATAGACCTGCTGGTCGGCGCGCTTTACTGGTTTGCTGCGTGGAGGCTGGCGCCCGAGGCCCTGCATCGCGGGAATTTTCGCAACCCGATCACTGCTCTTCGCGAGAACCGACCCTTGGGGCGCTTCTTTGCGATAACCTACGGGTCCTCCTCGCTCGACGCATTGACGCGGCAGGGTCCGCTCCTCGCCGTGGGCTATTTCCTCGGCACGAGTGCCGCAGGTCTTTACCGGCTTGCCGACCAGTTGGCGCTCGGCGTGGCGCGGGTCGCCAATATGATCGCGCGTGCCGCACTGCCAGAATTCGTCATGGCACAAGTGAGCGTCGAGGCGACCCAGTTCCGCACCATGGTCCGGCAGGTCACCGCGCTGGCGACAGTTGGCGGGATCGTCGTAGTGGCGCTTGCGCTGATGCTCGGCGATGAAATCATGCTTCTTATGGGCGGAGAGGAATTCATCCGCGCTGCTGACATCCTCGTTCCAGTTGCGGTTGCCGCATCGCTGGGTCTGGCGATGGTGGCCTTCGAGCCGATGCTCTATTCGACCAATCACGCCCAATACCCGCTGGTGATCCGCGCAATCGGGGCTGTCATGCTCGCGGCTGCGATTTACCTTGCCCAATCGGAGGGTGTCCTTGCGATCGCATGGACCGTGGCGGGGTGGGCCGCGCTGATCGCAATGCTGATGGGCTTCGCAACCTGGCGCGTGATGCGCAAGATCACCCGCAAGGATTTGGCTGCGTGAGCAAGCCCGCTGCGCTGGTTCTGGCAGGTACGCGCCCGGGCGGCGATCCGTTTGCGCAGGAACTGGGCGTTGCCCACAAGGCGCTGATCGAACTTGAAGCCAGGACCTTGCTGGAACGGGTCATCACCTCATTGCGCCACGCGGGCATCGAGCGGATTGCGGTCAGCTGCGACGAGGGCGAAGTGGCTAGAATCGCGCGCCGCGAGGGAGCCGAGGTGATTCAGCCCGGACGAGGACCGAGCGCGAGCGTTGCTGCTGCTTTCGACGCGCTTGGTGCGCCGATGCTCGTGACCACGAGCGACCACGCGCTCTTGCAGCCCGAATGGGTGCGCGAGATCGTGGAAGGCACCCGCGAGGATAGCGACATTGCGGTGATGCTGGCGGAACGGTCCAGGGTGGAGGAAGCCATGCCGGGATCCAAGCGCACCTATCTGCGATTTGCCGATGGGCAATGGTCGGGCTGTAACCTCTTCTATTTGCGCACTCCCGACGCAAGGAAAGCGATCGAGACCTGGTCGATGGTCGAGGCCGATCGCAAGCGGCCTTGGCGGATTGCGGCACGTCTGGGGCTGGTCACATTGCTGTCGATGGTGCTGGGCCGGCTGACGCTTGCCGAAGGGCTCGCACGCCTGGGAAGGCGCATCGGGGTGCGGGCGCATCTCGTACCTGCAAGCAATGGCTTGGCCGCGGTGGATATCGACAAGAAAGCCGATCTGGAAGCAGTCGAGCGCCTTCTTGCGTCCCGAAACGAAGGGACTTTCCCTTCCGCCAATTGACGTTAAGGATATTCCCCGGGTCGCACCGGAGAGTGCCGATGGGGATTAAGCGCTTTTACGATGCGCATGTCATGCCGCGCATGATCACGCTTGCGTGCGGGCAGAAGGGTATCGAGGAAAGGCGGCGCGAAGTCGTCCCGCTCGCCAAAGGCAAGGTCTTCGAACTCGGCTGCGGTGGTGGCCTGAACCAGAAGTTCTACGACAGCGACAAGGTCACGGCATTCGCCGGGATCGACCCGCACGCCAAGCTTCTCGATGGTGCGCGAGAACGGGCGAAAGCCCGCGGATGGGAACACGATATCCGTGAAGGGGTAGGGGAGGCCATTCCTTTTCCGGACAGCAGTTTCGATACCGCTGTCTGCACCTACACGCTGTGTTCGGTCGACGATCCTGCACAGGTGCTATCGGAACTGCGCCGCATCCTGAAACCGCGCGGCAAGCTGATTTTTCTCGAACATGGCAAGGCGCCCGATCCGGATGTGGCACGATGGCAGGAACGGATCGAGCCGGTATGGAAGCCGCTAGCGGGTGGCTGCCACCTGACGCGGCCGATCGGATCGTCGCTGCGCGGTGCCGGGTTCGAGGTCGAGCCCATGGGGCAGGCCTATCTGGACAAGGCGCCGAAATTCATGGGCTGGATGGAATGGGGCGTGGCCCGCAGGGCCGGAGTCTGAACTAACCACTCCCCGCCTGCCGAATGGCTGGGCGGGGAGGGGTTATCAGGTTACTCGCCGAAGGTGCGCTGCCACCAGCCGCCACGCTTGGGTTTGGCGGTTTCGATGGTGCCGGCATTTTCTTCGGTCGGCTCATCCTCGGCAGAAGGGGCATCTTCGGGTGATGCTTCCTGCTCGGCCTTAGGAGCCTCGTCGGTCTTTTTCTTGCGCGTGCGCTTGGGCTTTTCAGCCGGAGCTTCGGCAGTTCCGGCTTCGGCTTCGACATCCGCCTTTTTCTTGCGGGTGCGCTTGGGCTTGGGCGCTGGTTCTGCGTCTTCCTTGACAGGCTCTGCTTCGGCCTTCTTCTTGCGCGTCCGCTTGGGCTTGGCTTCCGCTTCAGGCGCAGCCTCTTCGGCAGGAGCTTCCTCGGCCTTTTTCTTGCGCGTGCGCTTGGGCTTCGGCTTTTCTTCGGCGGCGGCTTCGGCTGTTTCCGGAGCATCTTCGGGACCAGCCACGACGGCCATGTCATCGGCTACCTGTTCCGAAACCTCGGCGAGGTTCTCGGCATCCTCTTCGGTCACTTCGCCGGCGTTGCCCTTGCCGCGACCGCGACCGCCACGGCGGCGTCCACCGCGACGGCGGCGCTTCTTGGGCCTGTCCTCACCGTCCTCCGAAGTTTCGGACTGGTCGTCCTCATCCTCGTCAGCTTCCTCATCCGAGCCGTTTTCGTCCTGCCCCTTGTTCTTGTTACGGCCGCGGCCACCACGGCGGCGGCGACGCTTCTTGCGCGGGCGGTCGTCGTCTTCCTCGTCTTCATCCGAGACGTCGATTTCTTCGTCTTCGTCCTCTTCGTCGTCGACGAGGGCTTCGAACTTGGGCGCGTCCTTCGGCTTGGGGCCATGGCTCGAGACGCTCATCTTCGCGCCTTCGTCTTCGCCCTCGGGCACGACTTCAACGGTCACGCCGTAGCGTTCCTCGATCTCAACCAGTTCGGCGCGCTTCTCGTTGAGGAGATAGACGGCAGCCTCGGTGCTGGCGGCGAGACGGATCTTGGTGCCCTTGCCCTTGGCCGCTTCCTCTTCGATGAGGCGCAGCGCGGACAGGCCTGCCGAGCTGGCAGTGCGGACGAGGCCGGTGCCATCGCAGTGCGGACATTCGCGGGTGGTCGCCTCGAGCACTCCGGTGCGCAGGCGCTGGCGGCTCATTTCCATCAGGCCGAAGCTGGAGATGCGGCCCACCTGGATACGTGCGCGGTCGTTCTTGAGCGCATCCTTCATCGCGCGCTCGACCTTGCGGGTATTTGAATGGTGTTCCTGGTCGATGAAGTCGATCACGACGAGGCCGGCCATGTCGCGCAGGCGTAGCTGACGAGCGATTTCCTTGGCGGCTTCGAGATTGGTCGAAAGCGCCGTCTGCTCGATATTGTGCTCCTTGGTGGAGCGGCCCGAGTTGATGTCGATCGAAACCAGCGCCTCGGTCGGGTTGATCACGAGGTAGCCGCCCGATTTGAGCTGCACCACCGGATCGTACATCGCCTTGAGCTGATCTTCTGCTCCGTAACGCTGGAACAGCGGCACGGGATCGGCATACTGCTTCACCCTGCGCGCGTGGCTAGGCATGAGCATCTTCATGAAGGCCTTGGCCGACTTGTAGCCCTCGTCGCCTTCGACCACCACTTCTTCGATATCGCGGTTGTAGATGTCGCGGATCGCGCGCTTGATGAGGTCGCTATCCGAATGGATCAGCGCGGGCGCTGCGGAAGCCAGCGTTTTCTCGCGAATTTCGTCCCAGAGGCGGGCGAGATAGTCAAAGTCGCGCTTGATCTCGGTCTTGGTGCGGCTGAGCCCTGCAGTGCGAACGATCAGGCCCATGCTCTTGGGCAGGCTGAGATCGCCGACGATCTGCTTCAGGCGCTTGCGGTCGCTTGCCGAATTGATCTTGCGGCTGATACCGCCGCCGTGGCTGCTGTTCGGCATGAGCACGGTGTAGCGGCCGGCGAGGCTGAGATAGGTGGTGAGGGCAGCGCCCTTGTTGCCGCGCTCTTCCTTGACGACCTGTACCAGCAGCACCTGGCGGCGCTGGATGACGTCCTGGATCTTGTACTTGCGGCGCAGCGCCATGCGCTTGGCGCGAGCTTCGTCGACTTCCTTGGCACGGCTGCGGCCGCCCTTGCCCTGGCGACGGCCGCGACCACGGCCACGGCGGCCCTTGGGCTTTTCGTCGGCCTCGTCCTCTTCGTCCGAATCTTCGTCGTCTTCGTCTTCGTCGTCGCCGTCGAGATGGCCTTCCTCGATCGTGGCGACATCGTCCTTGTCGGAAGTATCGACTTCCTCAAGACCGTCTTCGGCGATTTCTTCAGCGAGGGCTTCGGCGCTTTCTTCCTCGGCGTCGTATTCGTCGCCGGGCAGTTCGCCGCGCTCTTCCTCTTCATTGCGCAGGCGCTGCTCTTCCTCGGCCACTTCGGCCTCGGCGGCGAGCAGCGCTTCGCGGTCTTCCTTGGGGATCTGGTAATAGTCGGGATGGATTTCGCTGAAGGCGAGGAAGCCGTGACGGTTGCCGCCGAAATCGACGAATGCCGCCTGAAGCGAAGGTTCTACCCTGGTTACCTTGGCGAGGTAGATATTGCCCTTGATCTGCCTTTTGTCGGCAGATTCGAAATCGAATTCCTCAATCCGGTTTCCCTTGAGCACCGCCACCCGCGTTTCTTCCGGGTGGCGCGCGTCGATGAGCATGCGCGTTGCCATTATATATTCTCCATGCGCGAGTGCGCGGGTCTTGCCCGCTGCTGCTTTCGCGCGTCATTGTAGGAAATCCGCTTTCCCCTGAAGGGTTTGCGGCATTCGTGAGCCGGCGCACTTTCTGCGAGAAGGGCCGGTGATTCGTGTCTGCTCGGGCTTCCTTGCGCAGCTTTAGCGCGGACCGTCCCGCCGTCGCCGCAAAGCGCATCTGCGCCTGCAACTTAAGGACCGGGAGGGAGTAGGAAGTGTCCTGCATCAACCTGTACGTTCAAGGCCACGGCCGGGATGGCGGCGGCGAGCCGGGGAAGGTGACCCTCTTCGTCGCGACTTGAACGCGCCGTTCGGAGGCACCGGTTCCCGGTAAGAGGTTCGCTAGCACCGTGGGTTTCATGCCGCAACTATATTGCGCTTATCGTGCCTTAGCCCCTAACCACTTCATCGAATGACACGGCGTTTCCCGCTTCTTGCCCTGGTGCTTCTGCCACTGCTTATCGTGGGCGGGCTGGTACTGCTTGCGCGCGGCGTCGGGGTGATGGGGCCGGGCGCGGGCTACGTCATGCGTGTCGACCTGCCCCGCGAGGACGCGCCGGTTGCCCTGCCGAGCGTGGCAGGCGATTCTTCCCTGCCGTTGATCGTGATCGACCCCGGCCACGGCGGCTTCGATCCGGGCGCAACGGCGGGTGGCTACGTGGAAAAGCGCCTGGTTCTCGACCTCGCCCAAGCGCTCAAGGCGGAGATCGAGCGGCAGGGCATTGCGCGGGTCGCGCTCACCCGTGAAGACGACACCTACCTGCTTCACAACGAACGCTACCGGATTGCGCAGCGGCTCGATGCCGACCTGTTTCTTTCCATCCACGCCGACAGCGCAGGCGACAGCGAGGAAGTCGCCGGAGCTAGCATCTACACGCTCTCCAACGAGGCTTCCAGTCGGGCGGCGGCGCTCTTTGCAGCGCGCGAAAACGCATCCGACACCATCGGCGGGGTCGACTTGTCGCAGGAAAGCGACGCGGTCAGCGATATCCTCGTCGAACTGTCGCAGCGCCGGACGCAGGAGCGTTCGGGAGAGTTTGCCGCACTGATCGAGCGGCAAGGGGAGGGCATTATCCAGTTCCATCCTCAGCCGCGCCGTTCGGCCTGGCTGGCCGTGCTGCGTGCACCTGATATTCCTTCGGTCCTGTTCGAGAGCGGATTCATCTCGAACCAGGAGGATGCCCAGAGGCTTGCTTCGCCCGAGGGCCGGCAGCGTTTCGCCGAGATGATGGCGCGCGCGGTCCGTCTCTATTTCCTGCGCGAAGGCGATAGTTAGGCAAGACGCGATTCTTGTTCTGGCGTTGTCCAGAATGCGCGTGCTAGAGGCCCGACCCTCTTATGGTTGCCATTCCCGACTTGAGCTATGTCCGCCAGCGCCTGACCGGCGATCCGCAGCGTTTCGTCGCGTGGATGCGAGACAATTGGCATCACAGCCGCCGCCTCCGCGTGCTGACCTATCTTGGCGGGATCGGCCTGATCCTTCTGGTCCTTGCCTGGGCCTCGCTCGCGCGCAACCTGCCCGAAGCCGATTCGCTGCTCGAATACGAGACTCCGCTGCCCACAGTGGTACGCGGTGTCGATGGCGAAATCGTCCATTCCTACGCCCGCGAACGTCGGGTCCAGCTGCAATATGCCGATTTCCCTCAGGTGATGATCGAGGCGATTCTGTCGGCAGAAGACAAGACCTTTTTCAGCCACGGAGGCGTCGATTTCACCGGCACGCTCAACGCGGTCGTCGACTATGCCACCAAATACGGCTCCGACGAGCGCGCGGTGGGTGGTTCGACGATCACCCAGCAGGTCGCGAAGAACCTCCTTCTTGGCGACGAGTATTCGGTTACTCGCAAGCTGAAGGAAATGATCCTCGCCCAGCGCATCGAGCAGGTGCTGACCAAGGAAGAGATCCTCGAACTCTATCTCAATGAAATCGCTCTGGGACGCCGTAGCTTCGGCGTGCAGGCCGCCTCGCGCGCTTATTTCGACAAGGATGTCGGCGATCTCGAACTGCACGAGGCCGCATTTCTTGCCATCCTGCCCAAGGCGCCGGAACGCTACGGTCGTGCCCGCTATGAAGACATGGCGATCGAACGGCGCAATTTCGTGCTCGACCAGATGGTCGCCAACGGTTTCGTCAGCCGCGCAGATGCCAGCGCGGCCAAGGCCAAGCCCCTCGGCCTCGTCCAGCAGCGCACCGAACGCTCGGCGGATGCCGGTTATTTCCTCGAGGAAGTCCGCCGCCAGCTGATCGAGAAGTTCGGCGAGACTGCCGAAGAAACGGGCGAAAGCGGCGAGACGGGCAACAGCGTCTATGCCGGCGGCCTATGGGTACGCACCTCGCTCGACACCGAATTGCAGGATGCCGCCCGCGATGCCCTGCGCGCGCAATTACTGCGCTATCACGGCAATCGTGGCTACACGGGCCCGATCGCCACGCTTAATCCGGAGAATGGCGACCTCCACTCGCAGCTCGCCTCCTCCAACATCTCGATCAATTACGAGGACTGGAGGATCGGGGTCATCACCGAAGGCGGTTCCTCGCCCAAGATCGGGATGACCGATGGCGAGGATTATGCGCTCTCGGGTGCTCCGTCCTCGGTGAAGGTCGGCGATGTGGTCGCCGCGGTAAAGACCGGCGAGGGCTATGCCATCCGCGGTGTGCCGGAAGTGTCGGGGGGCTTCCTCGCGGAATCGCCCAAGACGGGCCGCGTGCTGGCCATGCAGGGCGGGTTCGACAGCCGTCTCGGCAGCTTCAACCGGGCCACTCAGGCGCTGCGCCAACCGGGTTCGACCATCAAGCCCTTCGTCTATGCCAGCGCGCTCGATCACGGGATGACTCCCGCCACCATGGTCCCTGACCAGACCTTCTGCGTCTGGCAGGGCGCGAACCTTGGCGAGAAATGCTTCCGCAACTTCGGCGGCGGTGGTGGCGGCGAACACACGATGCGCTGGGGTCTCGAGCAGAGCCGGAACCTCATGACGGTGCACATCGCCGACGATACCGGCATGCAGAACGTCACAGAAACGATCAGCCGCCTCGGTATCGGCGATTACGAACCCTATTATTCCTTCGCGCTGGGCGCTGGCGACACGACGGTTGCGAAGATGGTCAACGGCTATGCAGCGCTCGCCAACTGGGGTCGCCAGCACGAGGGCACGGTCATCGACTATGTGCAGGACCGCCGCGGCAAAGTGATCTTCCGCAGTGATCGGCGAGACTGCAACAGGTGCAATATGGATGAATGGGACGGCCAGCCCATGCCGCGTTTCGAGCCGGGCGGGCGCCAGGTGCTCGACCCGCGCACCGCCTTCCAGGTCGTCCACATGCTCCAGGGCGTGGTGACGCGCGGTACGGCAGTGCGCCTGCGCAGCCTCGATCTCCCCTTGTTCGGCAAGACCGGCACAACCAACGGACCGACCAACGCCTGGTTCGTCGGCGGAACGCCCGATATCATCGCGGGCATGTATGTCGGCTTCGACCAGCCCCGCAATCTTGGCGGGTGGGTGCAGGGCGGCAATACCGCCGCGCCGATCATGAAGCAGTTCATCGAGGCGACGCGCGATCGCTGGACCAGCGACGATTTCATCGCCCCGCCGGGCATTCGCATGGTCAAGATCGACCGGCGCAGCGGAAAGCGCGTGTTCGAAGGCACCCCGACCAACGAACCGACCGCTGCCGTTATCTGGGAAGCCTTCAAGCCCGACACCGAACCGGCTCGTGCGACACGCTCGGACGAGCTGGCAGCGAAGCGCAGCGAGATCCTCGACCTCATCCGCCGTGCACGCGAAGGGGTGAGGGGGCCGACGCAGCAAGGCCGCGACGACCAGCCAACCGACTTCGTCGAAGACCAGGGCGGCATCTACTAACCTCATACCCCGCGTTACTTTACAATCGCCGCCCGCGCGCTAGGTGGGCGGACCAGTGATTTGAGGAATTGACTATGCGTGCCGAAGGGCAGGCCAATATCGACCGTATCGAAGCAGCGCTCGCGCTCGTGCGCCAGTCGCTCGACTGGGAGCGCGCGCTGCGCCGCCTCGACGAGCTCGACGCCCGTGTGCAGGACCCAACACTGTGGGATGATCCCAAGCAGGCACAGGCGATCACGCAGGAGCAGAAGCGGCTCGAAACCGCGATCAACACCGTCCGCGACATCGAGAGCGAGATGGGCGATGCGATCGAATTCGTCGAAATGGGCGAGGCCGAGGGCGACGACGAGGTTATCGCCGAGGGTCTCACCAGCCTCCAGTCGCTCGCCGACAGGGCCGATCGCGACAAGGTGCAGGCCCTGCTTTCGGGCGAGGCAGATGCCAACGATACCTATCTCGAAATCCACGCCGGTGCCGGCGGGACCGAGAGCCAGGACTGGGCCGAAATGCTCTTCCGCATGTACGGACGCTGGGCGGAACGTCGCGGATTCAAAATCGAGACGGTCGAATACCAGGCTGGTGAACAGGCGGGCATCAAGGGCGCGACGCTGCTCATCAAGGGCGAGAATGCCTATGGCTATGCCAAGACCGAGAGCGGCGTCCACCGCCTCGTCCGTATCAGCCCCTACGACAGCTCGGCGCGCCGCCACACCAGCTTCAGCTCGGTCTGGGTCTACCCGGTGATCGACGACGATATCGACATCGAAATCAATCCAGCCGACCTCAAGATCGACACTTATCGCGCGTCAGGCGCTGGCGGCCAGCACGTCAACACCACCGATTCCGCCGTTCGCATCACCCACCAGCCCACCGGCATCGTGGTGGCAAGCCAGAACGACCGCAGCCAGCACAAGAACAAGGCCACGGCCATGAACATGCTCAAGGCGCGCCTGTTCGAACGCGAAATGGCCGAGCGGGAGGCGGCAGCTTCGGGCGAATACCAGGAAAAGAGCGAGATCGGGTGGGGACACCAGATCCGCAGCTACGTCCTGCAGCCCTACCAGATGGTCAAGGACCTGCGCACCGGCGTCACCTCGCCCACGCCAGACGATGTGCTGGACGGCGCGCTCGATCCTTTTATCTCCGCCGCGCTCGCACAGCGTGTGACGGGCGAAACGGTCGAGGTGGAGGACGCCGAGTGAATGCCGGCGCGCCTTTGCTGATCTTATCGGCCGCGCTTTTGTCGGCCTGTAAGGGGCAGGGCGAGGGCGGCTCGGGTTTTCCTGCGCCCGACCGTCCGGTATCGGAAGTTACATCGAGCCAGTTCTCTACCGAAGATCAGCGTGACAGCCGCGGTGAGGCGCAGACGGTCATGGAACTGGCGGAAATCGAAGAGGGCATGACTGTCGCCGACATTGGCGCCGGTAATGGCTATTACACCGTCCGCCTTGCCGCCCGGGTAGGCGAGGCGGGCCGCGTGCTTGCGCAGGACATCGATCCCGAGGCGCTGGACCGGCTCGGGCGCAGGGTCGAGCGGTACCGGCTCGACAATGTCTCCATCCGCCGTGGCGAATTTGCCGATCCGCGACTGCCCGCGAATAGCTTCGACCGCATCTTCCTGGTCCACATGTACCACGAGATCGAGCAACCCTACGAATTCCTCTGGCGCATGTGGCCCGCACTGCGCGCAGAGGGGCAGGTGGTCGTTGTCGATGTCGACCGGCCGACTGATGCGCACGGGATCGATCCGCTGCTGCTATCCTGCGAATTCGAGCGGGTGGGCTACGAGCTGGTCGCCTTCAAGGATGCTCCCGAACTGTCGGGCTACTATGCACAGTTCAAGGCAGCCGCTAACAGGCCTGAACCCGGAGAGATCAAGCCCTGCCGCAGCGACAGCGTGACGCAAGGCTAGACGCCGCATTGGCGTCAAACCGATAAGAGAGAGAAATACATGAGTTTCAAGGGTCTGAGCCCGATTGTTTACGGCGGACGCGAAGTCTTGCCGTTGATCGAAGGCGGCAAGGGTGTCTCCGCCACGAATCACATGAGCTCGGGCGCCTGGGCCGCTGCCGGTGGTATCGGCACGGTCAGCGCGGTGAATGCCGACAGCTATGACGAGGACGGCAATCCGATCCCGCAGGTCTATCCGCAGGCAACCCGCGTGGAGCGTTTCGAACAGCTGGTCCAGTACGGTATCGATGGCGCCACCGAACAGGTGAAGCGCGCCTATGAAATCGCCGACGGCAAGGGCGCGATCAACATCAACGTGCTGTGGGAAATGGGCGGAGCGCAGCGCGTAATGGAAGGCGTGCTGGAAAACTGCCCCGGCATGGTCACCGGCGTCACCTGCGGCGCTGGCATGCCCTACAAGCTCGCCGAGATCGCCGCGCATCACAAGGTCTACTACCTGCCGATCATCAGCTCGGCCCGTGCCTTCCGCGCCCTGTGGAAGCGCAGCTATTCCAAGGTGCCCGAATGGCTCGCGGCCGTGGTCTATGAAGATCCCTGGCTGGCTGGTGGCCACAACGGCCTCTCCAATGCCGAGGACCCGCGCAAGCCGGAAGACCCGTATCCGCGCGTGAAAGCACTGCGTGAAACCATGCGCGCCGAGGGCGTTTCCGAAGATGTCGCGATCGTCATGGCGGGCGGCGTGTGGTTCCTGCGCGAATGGAACGACTGGATCGACAATCCCGAGCTCGGGAAGATCGCCTTCCAGTTCGGCACGCGCCCGCTGCTGACGCACGAAAGCCCGATCCCGCAGGTTTGGAAGGACATGCTGCGCACGGTCGAACCAGGCGACGTGTTGCTGCACAAGTTCAGCCCAACCGGCTTCTATTCCAGCGCGGTGAAGACGCCGTTCCTTTACGATCTGATGCACCGCAGCGAGCGCCAGATCCCGATCTTCAAGCGCGATCAGGAAGAAGGCACCATCCCGCTTCTCGATCACGGCAAGGCGAAGTATTTCTTCGTCCACCCGGGCGACCAGCGCAAGGCCCTTGCCTGGATACACGAGGGCTTCACCGAACCGCTCAAGACTCCCGACGACACGGTGGTGTTTGTCACCCCCGAAAGCGCCGAGCAGATCCGCGCCGACCAGCAGGGCTGCATGGGTTGCCTGTCGCATTGCCAGTTCAGCAGCTGGAAGGACCACGACAACCACACGACTGGCCGTCTCGCCGATCCGCGCAGCTTCTGCATCCAGAAGACCCTGCAGGACATCGCCCACGGCGGCGACCCGGACGAGAACCTCGCCTTCGCCGGCCACGCAGCCTACCGCTTCAAGCAGGACCCGTTCTACTCGAACAACTTCACGCCCACCGTGGCGCAGCTGGTCGAGCGGATCCTGACAGGGGATTGACGCGAATGGGCAGAGGGAAAGGTGATGACAGCCATGCTCCCTCACTCGCGCGCTGGCTGACAGAGCCGCTGTGCCTGCCGAAAATTGCCGCCGCACCTTTTCGCGATCCGGTGGAAACGAACGTCCACGCCGCCGGAATGCCGGTCATCGTCCTGCCGGGAATGGCATCGGGTGATCGTTCGACTGCTTTACTGCGCAATTCGCTGGAAGCCGCTGGGTTTAAGCCGCGGGCAGGCGGACTGGGCCGCAACATGACGGTTTCGGCGGAGAAATTCCATTCGCTGGAGACGCTACTGGCGGATGCAGTCCAGACCGAAGGAAAGCGCGCGATCTTGATCGGATGGAGCCTTGGCGGGTTCTACACTCGGGTTCTGGCCCAGAGGCATCCCGAAAAAGTGGCTCTCGTCGCAACGCTCGGCACGCCCTTTTCAGGCAGTCGCAGGGCCAACAACGCGTGGCGGCTGTACGAACTGCTTGCCGATCATCCGGTCGATGCGCCGCCTCTGCCGGACGATCCTGCGGTCAAGCCCCCGGTTCTTACGCTTGCCTTCTGGTCGCCCGTCGATGGCGTCGTTGCTCCTGCGAGCGCGCGCGGATTACCGGGAGAACGCGACGTAGCGATCGAATTGCCTTTCCGGCATTTCGAAATGGGATGTTCGCGCCGTGCCGTGAAGCAAATCATCGAGCAAATCAGCAGCCACCTGGCCGCAGCCGACGCCTAGCGCCACAGCTGCATCGACCTGATCGCATCCGGCATCTTGCCGTCGGTATCGGGCCGCGAGATCGTGCGTTCGACGATCCTCCACTTGCGGCGAACCTTGCCCTTTCGCCACAGGTCCATGAGCCAGGTTTCCCCCGACCATTCGTGATCGCCCATGGTCGCGTCTAGCGTCATGCGGGTCGCGAAGACGGCAATGTCGCCGTGACGGCGGACGTATACCTCGTCGAAGCGGTAGCCGTTGCAGCGGAAGCGCGTGGTGGCCGCCTCGAGCCAGCTGGCACGGTCGAGGATGGCCGGACTTTTCGAACCGAGCAGGAAGATGAAGTCCTTCGAGGCGAGCGCCTTCATCTGGTTGCGGTCACGTTGCGCCCAGCTGCGCATCCAAAGATGCTCGAGAGCTTCGATCCTGGCTGAAAATTCGTCCATGGCTACAAGCGATTAGAGGCCCATGCTGCCAATGCAAGCTCGATGATTGCGTGGGCAGGGATGCAAGTATTTTCCTACTCGCGCAAAATATGCTCGTCTCCCGCCATGCTTCGCAACGCCCCCAAGACTTCCCATGCGGCATGGGCATCAGGCTCATGGCTATCAGCTGAAGGGGCATCTGCTTCGACGAAGTGTCAACTTCGTTCGGCTACAGCTTTCTTTAATAGTCACAGGAGTTTGGAAGCAGAACCTGCAGCTGTCGCTGTGTCAACTTCGTCACCTTCGCGCTTACAGCCCGCTCAGAACCTGGTCGGGCGGGCGGTGGCCGTCGGCCCACATGCGGATATTGGCGATGACCTTCATTCCCGAATCCTCGCGCCCCTCGCGCGTGGCGCTGCCGATGTGAGGGAGGGTCATGACATTGGGGTGGCGAATGAGGCGTTCGTCGACATTGGGCTCGTCCGGAAAGACGTCGAGACCCGCGCCGGCGAGATGCCCGCTTTCGAGGGCTTCGATCAGCGCTTCGTAATCGACCAGGTCGCCACGCGCGGTGTTGATGAGGCTCGCACCCTCTTTCATCAAGCCGAGTCGCCGCGCGTCGATCAGGTGATGATTGCCCGGACTGGCCGGGCAGTGAAGCGTGAGGATGTCCGCCTGCGCTACGAGATCGTCGAGATTTTCCACATAGGTCGCGCCGAACATGCGCTCGATCGCTTCGGGCAGGCGCTTGCGGTTGTGATAGGCGATTTCCAGACCGAAGGCGCGGGCCCGGTGTGCCACCGCCTGCCCGATGCGGCCCATGCCGATGATGCCGAGGGTCTTGCCGCCCAGCTTGCGCCCCAGCATCGCCGTGGGAGCCCAGCCCGTCCATTCGCCGCTGCGGATAAGTTGCACGCCTTCGCGGATGCGCCGCGGTACGCCGATGATGCCTGCCATGGTGAGGTCGGCAGTATCGTCGGTAAAGACGCCGGGCGTATTCGTGACGATGATCTTGCGCGAGGCTGCGGCAGCAAGGTCGATATGCTCGGTGCCCGCACCAAAATTGGCGATCAACCCCAGACCCTCGCCTGCCTGGTCGATCATCTCGGCATCGATCCGGTCGGTGACTGTGGGAACAAGGACGTCACAGGCCTGCATCGCGTCGATCAGCTGTTCGCGGGTGAGCTCCATATCGCTTGCATTGGTGCGCACTTCGAACAATTCGCCCATGCGTTCTTCCACTGCCGGACCGAGCCTGCGGGTCACCACCACGCGGGGTTTGCGGGTCAGGCGTTTCTCCGGTGCGGGATCGGGCGTTTGTGTCGTAACCATGCAATCCAACTCGCTACGCTTTTGGCATCGGGGCGGTCAAGCGGCGCTTGTAGGTGCGCGACACGAGGGATATGATGGCAGGGGCATGCTGAAGCGAATTCTCTTACTTTTCCCGGTGCTTGCGGCACTGGCTGTTCCGGCCGGCGCGCAGGACCGCGAAGTGCCTTATTGGGCGACCTTGCGATCGAGCGAGATCAACATGCGTGTCGGCCCGAGTGCCGATTACAAGATCGACTGGGTTTATCGACGCCCGGGCCTACCCATCAAGGTCGTTCGCGTACTGGAAGGCTGGCGACTGATCGAAGATCCGGACGGCACGCGGGGCTGGGTCGCCTCGCGCCTGTTAAGCCCCGATCACGGCGCAATCGTGATCGGCAGCGAACCGGCTGCCATGCGTGAGGATCCCGACGGCAGTTCACCGATCAAGTGGCGCCTGGAGCCGGGCGTCATAGGTGTGCTCGGCGATTGCGGGCGGGGTTGGTGCGAACTGCGCGTGGCCAATCGTTCGGGCTATGTGCGCCAGGAACAGCTCTGGGGGGCGGGCAAGCCCTGATCTATTCGGATCGAGGCGTGACGGTATAGCTCTGGCTGCCGTCGTCTCGCGTGGTCACGAAGCTGCCGTCTTCCGCCAGTGGTGAATTGGTCCAGCAGCGTTCCTGCTGGTCTTCGCCATCGCCTTCGGGGTCGAAACACACATTGGGGCCATCGGCCGTCCATGTACCGTTGCCGACGACCTGGTCACCGGCGCTGTCGATATAGGTACCGTCCGCGCGCAACTCGCTCGTTGCGTAAACGACGCCTTCGCCGCCCGTGATATCGTAGACGCCCGGGCCCATGCTGAAGAATTCGGGGGCTTGCACCGTGGCCTCTTCGGTCCCAACATTATCTTGGGTATCCTCTGCGCCGGAGTTGCAGGCGGCGAGCGAACAGCCCAGGCAAAGCGACAAAACACGCAACATGTGGATCTCCTAAAAGGAACAGGGCGGCTCCTGCGAACCGCCCTATCCTAGGTGTCAGTGTGCGATCGGATCAATCCTCGATCCGGCGGACCGACGAACTTACGTTTCCACTCGCGTCGCGAACCTCGAAACTGCCATCGGCACCGGGCGCGCCGCCGGTATAGCAGGCTTCCGCGCCATCGCCTTCGGGATCGAAGCACATCTGTTCGCCCTGCTGGCGCCAGGTGCCGCGCTCGGTCTCGGTACCGTCGAGCGTCGTATCGACATAGGTGCCGTCGGTATTGATGGTCTGACGGACCACGGTGCCGTCCTCGAGCGTAATTTCGTAAGTGCCCGCCATCTGATCGGCAGTGGCGGTATCCGTCTGTCCCGCAGTGGTGTCCACAGGCTCAGCCGTTTGCTCGGCCTCATTGGAGCCGCATGCCGCAAGCGAGGCACAAGCCGCGATAATCAGAAGTTTTTTCACTATTCCTTCCCCTTTCCCCGCACCAACGCAGATTGCGCGGGGAAGGGTCCGGAATAATTATGCGCTGCCTGTCAGGCTGCCGGTCGGACAGTAACGGTGACGCCGGCGTCGTTGGTCGAGGTCCAGCTGCCGTCGTCACTCATCACGCGGGCACCCCAACAGCTATCGTCCTCTGAAGGCGGGTCGCTGACGAAGCAGGTTTTCCCGTCGCGCAACTCGAAGGTGCCGTTTGCAGTCGTACCGTCGGCCTGCGTCGCGGTGAATGTGCCGTCCGCAGTAGTGGTGAATGCGAGTTCGGAGCCGTCGGGATAGGTTGCGACATAATCACCCGGTTCCGGACCCTCATCTGCCACCGCAGGGGCCTGCTCGGTCACGGAAGTTTCATCGGCCATAGTATCGGTGTCGTCGGCCTCTTCGGCCTGGGAACATGCGGCAAGCGCCGCAAAGGCGGCGAGCGCTATGATTTTCTTCATCGGGTAATCCTCTCAATCGTGGGCGCGACTCAAAAAGCGAACCGGTCGATCTTCTGGCGGATCGACCGATTCATGCGCCTCACGGAGAGGTTTGGCAATATGGCGAAATTTAGACGAGCTCGACTGCCACCGCGGTGGCTTCACCGCCGCCGATGCAGAGGCTGGCGACGCCGCGCTTCTTGCCCTGCTGCTTCAAGGCGTTGAGCAGCGTGACGATGATGCGCGTGCCGCTGGCACCGATCGGGTGGCCAAGAGCGGTGCCGCCGCCGTTGACGTTGATCTTCTCGTGCGGGATGCCGATGTCGCGCATGGCGAACATCGCAACGCAGGCGAAGGCTTCGTTGACTTCCCACAGGTCGACATCGTCGGCCGACCAGCCAGCCTTGTCGAGGACCTTCTGGATCGCGCCGACAGGCGCAACCGTGAATTCGCTCGGCTCTTGGGCGTGGGCAGCCATGGCGACGATCTTCGCGACCGGCTCCTGTCCGTTTTCCTTGGCGACGCTTTCGCGCGTGAGCACGACAGCCGCCGCGCCGTCAGAGATCGAGGAGGAGGTGGCAGCCGTGATTGTGCCGTCCTTCGCGAATGCGGGGCGCAGCGTCGGAATCTTGTCGGGCTTGCCGCGACCCGGCGCTTCGTCGGTATCGACTGTGACGTCGCCGCCGCGCGTCGCATAAGTCACGCCGACGACTTCATCGGCAAAGGCGCCGCTTTCGATGGCGGCGTTCGCGCGGCGCAGCGATTCGATCGAGTAATCGTCCATCTGCTCGCGGGTGAGTTGGTATTCGTTCGCCGTGTCCTGAGCAAAGGTGCCCATGGCGCGGCCTTCCTCATAGGCGTCTTCCAACCCGTCGAGGAACATGTGGTCATAGGTCGTATCGTGGCCGATGCGCGCGCCGCTGCGGTGCTTCTTGAGGAGGTAAGGAGCGTTGGTCATGCTCTCCATGCCGCCTGCAACGACATAATCGACAGTGCCGCTAGCGAGCGCTTCGGCGCCCATGATGACCGTCTGCATGCCGCTGCCGCAGACCTTGTTGACCGTCGTTGCCTGGACCGATTTCGGCAGGCCGGCCTTGATCGAGGCCTGGCGGGCAGGGGCCTGGCCGAGGCCGGCGGGAAGCACGCAGCCCATGTAGGTGCGGTCGAATTTCTCCGGAGCCACGCCCGAGCGCTCGACCGCCGCCTTCACCGCCGTTGCGCCGAGGTCGGTTGCCGAGACATCAGCCAGCGCTCCCTGCATGCTGCCCATCGGCGTGCGGGCATAGGACAGGATGACGACGGGATCGGTTGCGCTGAACTGAGACATGCTTGTGCTGGTCCTTGTTGTCTGGAATATCTGGCCGCCGAGATAGGCATTGTGCGGGTAGCGCGCAACATAGACACATGGAGAATACGATGGCGGACAATCAGAAGGTCGCGATGGAGGACGTTCTCCGCAAGCAGCGTGCGGTATTCACCGAGGCGCGGCCCGAGCCGATGGAAGCCCGCAAGAGCCGCATCAAGCGCGCGATGAAGCTGCTGAAGGAACATGGCGACGACCTGTGCAAGGTGATGAGCGCCGACTTCGGCAACCGTTCGCCGATGCAATCGATGATCACCGACATAGCGGGAACGGTGAACTTCGGGAAATACTGCCTCAAGCACATGGACAAGTGGTCGCGCAGCGAGAAGCGCAGCGTCCAGTTCCCGCTGGGACTGCTCGGCGCGAAAGCTGAACTGCGCTACGAACCCAAGGGCGTGGTCGGCATCCTCAGCCCGTGGAATTTCCCGGTCAATTTGACCTTCGGCCCGCTGATGCAGGTCTTCGCTGCGGGCAACCGCGCCATGATCAAGCCGAGCGAATTCACCGGCAAGACCAGCCTGATGATGAAGGAACTGGTCGAGGAATATTTCAGCCCCGATGAATGCGCGGTCTTCACCGGCGGGCCGGAAGTGGCAGCGGCATTCTCCGAACTTCCTTTCGATCATCTTGTCTTCACCGGCTCGACCGCGACGGGCAAGAAGGTGATGGAAGCGGCCTCGAAAAACCTCGTGCCCGTCACGCTCGAACTGGGCGGCAAAAGCCCGGTCTTCCTCGGCGAGAGTGCGGACTTCGCCAAGGCGGGTGAGCGGATCGCAATGGGCAAGATGATGAATGCCGGGCAAATCTGCCTCGCGCCCGACTATATGTATGTGCCCGAGAGCAAGCAGGACGAGGCGATCCACGGCGTGTGGCAGGGCACGGCCAACATGTATCCGACCATGCTCGAGAACGAGGATTATGCGAGCCTCGTCTCCGACCGCCATTTCGACAGGCTGCAGGACATGGTTGCCGATGCGCGTGACAAAGGCGCGGAGGTGATCGAGGTCAATCCGGGCAACGAGGATTTCGGCAGCAGCAATGCGCGCAAGATGCCGCTGACCATCCTCAAGGGCGTGACCGACGACATGAAGGCGATGCAGGAGGAAATCTTCGGCCCGGTCCTGCCGGTGAAGACCTACAAGGGCATCGACGAGGCGATCGACTATGTGAACGAGAACGACCGCCCGCTCGGCCTCTATTACTTCGGCGACGACAGTGACGAGCGCGAGAAGGTGCTGAAGCGCACGATCAGCGGCGGCGTGACCGTCAATGACGTGATTTTCCACGTTTCGATGGAAGACCTGCCTTTCGGCGGCGTCGGTCCTTCGGGCATGGGCAGCTATCACGGAGTCGAGGGCTTCCGCGAATTCAGCCACGCGCGCAGCGTCTATACGCAGCCCAAGATCGACGTCGCCAAGCTGGGCGGGTTCAAGCCACCCTACGGCTCGGCTACGGAGAAGGCCGTCAAGACCATGATGAAATGAGGCTGCTTGCCGCTTCGGCCGCGCTTGCAGCCATCGCCGTTGCGGGGTGCGGCACGATCCACGAGCCGCTGGCGGTTTCCATGCCTGCGCCGGCACCTGCCGAATGGCGGGCGGTCGATGCGGCAACAGGGCAAATTCGGGACATCGATGGCCTGACCGCTCTGGCCGCGGCCTTTCCCGATTCTTCGAGCGTGCGCCTCAGGCTGCTTAATGCGCAGCTGGAGGCAGGCGAAATCGAAGCGCTGCTGGGCACGCTGCAATGGCTGAACGAGCGTGGCTACGTCTTCAGCGAGGTCGCCCGCGGCCAAATTCCCAAACTGGTAGGGAACGACTATGCCGAGCGGGCGAGGTCACTCCTGCTGCCGCCCGCAAAACCTGTCGGGAGCAGCGACGTCGCCTGGACCGTGCCGGCCGAGGCAGGTCTGGTCGAAAGCGTCCTTCCTGACCTGGATACCGGCAAAGTCGCGGTCACCTCCGTTACGGGGCGCTCTATCTGGAGCACGGGTCCGGGCGAGGAGTGGAGCGCTCTTCATCCCGAAGGCGCAGACAATTTGTCCGGCATCGTCTACGATAATCTGACCGGGGAAATCTGGGTGACCTCCGGAAATATCGACCAGTCGGATGGCCCTGAGAGGGGTTTTTCGGGGCTGATCGGCCTGTTCGGCGGTGCGCGGATTGCGGCTCCCGAAGGTGCAATCCTGTCGGACCTCCACCGGACCCCGGAGGGAATGATCTACGCCAGCGATCCCATAGGCGGAGCGGTCTATCGTTTCGGCAAGGACCGCGAGACCATAGAAACGCTGGTTGCGCCGGGGACGTTTCGTTCACCGCAAGGACTTGCAGCCAGTGCCGACGGTTCGCGCCTTTACGTCAGCGACTATCGCTATGGCATCGCAATAATCGATCTTGCGACAGGCGAGGTTTCGCGGCTCGGCGCACACATACCCGTGATACTTGACGGGACGGATGCCATGTTTCGCCACGGAAATGCGCTAATCGCGATCCAGAACGGCACCAGTCCCATGCGAATTTCGCGCTTCGATCTGTCAGAAGACGGAAATCGAGTGACCGGTCACGAGGTGCTTGAACAGGCCAATCCCGACTGGACCGAGCCGCTCTCGGGATACCTCGGCAAGGATGCCCTGTATTACATAGGCAATGGCCAGTGGGACAGATATGTCGCCGGCCATTTGGGCGAGGGGAAACAGCCCGACCCGGTGCAGATCAGGCGGCTCCCCCTCGACTGATCACTTGTCCTTGCTGAAGGCGAACTCGCCATATTTGCCGAGCACCGTGTTCCAATAGGCGATATTGTCCACGAAGAGCGCGCGCGACATGCCGCCCTGTTCGAGGTCGAGATCCATTTCGATCACCGGATCGCTTTCATCATCGACATAGAACCGCGCGAAAAAATTGTCGGCGGAGAACTGGTTCACGTCCGCAACAGTCGGCTTGTTGTCGGGGCTGAAGGCGGCCCGGAACTGGATGAACTTGCAATCCTTCATCTTTTCTTCGCAACCGAAGAAACGGATCACGAAGTTATATCCCGACAATCCGCTGACGATGTATTTCTCGCCGTCGGAGTCCTCGATCTTGGCCTGGAGCCCCTCTTCGCGGATGATCTTGGCAATTTGCTCGACATCGGCAGTAACGTTCTTGGCTGCTGCGGGCGCGGCGTAGGTGAGCGAAGCGGCAGCAATTGCGCTGGCGAGTGCGAATTTCTTCATCATGCTTTTGACCCCTGTCGGTAATTCAGGACCCCGCCTTGCCGCCAAGGTGTTAACACCGGCTCAAGAGCACTTGTAAAATTCACGGGAAACTCTGCCCGACTTGCCCTTGCACCATTCTGGCGAGAGGCCTAGAGGCGGGCGCGAAACCCTACCTCCCAGACGGAATCATACGTGGTCGACCTCGAACAATATCTTCCGATCCTGATCTTTCTCTTCATTGCGGTGGCTCTCTCCGCCCTGTTCGTGTTCCTGCCGATGGGCGTTTCCCGCCTGACCGGTGCACACCAGCCCAATGCAGAGAAGTACAGCGAGTACGAATGCGGATTTCCCGCTTTCGACGACAGCCGCAGCCAGTTCGACGTGCGCTTCTACCTCGTGGCGATCTCGTTCCTGCTGTTCGACCTCGAAGCCTCGTTCCTTTTCCCCTGGGCGGTGAGCCTCGACATCACCGGATGGGCGGGCTGGATATCCATGGTCATCTTCCTCGGCATCCTGGCCATCGGGCTTGCCTATGAATGGAAGATGGGCGCGCTGGAGTGGGATTGATATGAGCAGTTCGACCATCATCACCCCGCCGAACATGGTGCCTGCCGCGCAGCCTGGCGAAGTGCGCCAGCCCGACGCGGACTATTTCAACGCGCTCCAGACCGAGGTGAACGACAAGGGCTTCCTCGTCACCAGCACCGAGGACCTGTTCCAGTGGGCGCGTACCGGCTCTTTGTGGTGGATGACCTTCGGCCTCGCCTGCTGCGCGGTCGAGATGATCCACGTCAACATGCCGCGTTACGATATGGAGCGTTTCGGCGTCGCCCCGCGCGCATCTCCGCGCCAGAGCGACGTGATGATCGTTGCCGGTACGCTCTGCAACAAGATGGCGCCTGCACTGCGCAAGGTCTACGACCAGATGTCGGAGCCGAAATACGTTATTTCGATGGGTAGCTGCGCCAATGGCGGCGGCTACTATCACTATAGCTATTCCGTCGTGCGCGGATGCGACCGCATTGTGCCGGTCGATATCTATGTGCCCGGCTGCCCGCCGACTGCCGAAGCCCTGCTTTACGGTGTGATGCAGCTGCAGCGGAAGATCCGCCGCGTCGGCACGATCGAGCGGTGAGGGCAGGCACGATGGCTACACTCCATTCCGCACCCAAATTCACCCAGATCGACGGGCTGGAAGCCACGCTTTCAGGCGCGTTGGGCAACCATCTTGTCGAAGCGCATGAAGAGCATGGCGAACTGCTGCTTACGGTGCAACGCGCATCGATTGCGGACGCACTTCGTATCCTGCGCGACGATCACGGCTACCAGCAGCTGATGGAAATCGCCGGTGTCGATTATCCCTCGCGCCGTGAGCGGTTCGAAGTCGTCTACATGCTGCTGAGCCTCACGAAGAACAGCCGCATCATGGTGAAATGTTCGGCGAGCGAGGATACGCCCGTTCCGACCGTAACCACGCTGTGGCCCAACGCCGGGTGGCTCGAGCGCGAAGTGTTCGACATGTACGGCGTGCTGTTTGACGGAAACACCGACTTGCGCCGCATTCTCACCGATTACGGCTTCGAAGGACATCCCTTCCGCAAGGACTTCCCGCTCACCGGCTATGTCGAGTTGCGGTATTCCGAAGACGAAAAGCGCGTGGTCTACGAGCCGGTCGAGCTTGCCCAGGATCTGCGCCAGTTCGATTTCATGAGCCCGTGGGAAGGTGCCGATTACGTGCTGCCGGGCGATGAAAAGGCCACTACGCCGCCGGTCAACGAGCCCAAGACGACCGAGAAGCCGTCGGACACGGGCGCAGGCAAGGCGACCGACAAGAAGGCGGCGGAAAAGGTTTCAGCCGGTGCTCCCGCTGAAGAGGACGGCGGCAAGGATGCTCCTGCTCCCGAGCCGACCGAGGACCAGCCCGCCCGTCCAAAGCGCAAGGGCAAGACGACCAATACGGCCAAGGCAACCGAGCCGAAAACCAAGAAGGCGCCTGCCAAGCGCAAGTCTGCCGCAAAGAAAAAGAAGGACGACAAGTGATGCGTATCGCTCTGCTCGCCTTCTCCGCGCTCGCGCTCGCAGCCTGTTCGCAAGAACCTGCGGGCCAGCAGGAAAGCGCCGACGATTTCGCCAACCGTATCGGCGGATCGACCCAGCTCGATCCATCACAACCCGATCCGGATGCGCCGAACACGGCAGTGGATGCCGCACCGCAGGGTGCCAATCTGACCCAGCTCCAGCAGCTCGGAGATATTGGCGGCGTGAACCTCGGCCCGCGCGAGGGCGGTTGTACCTTCATGGTCGGCAGCCAGGAAATGATCATCGCCGCCGGTATGAACGAACCGACCCTTCCGGGTAAGGCCGTCGTGCGCCTCGGCGATACGCTGGTCATGGCCGACAGCGCGCCCGGCGGGCTAGCCAAGATCAAGTCCGGCACGACCTTCAGCGGCGCAGGCTTCACTGTGCAGGTCGCTCCTGCCGCAGGCGAGGCACAGAGCCGCGCCGCCAATGTCGTCGTCACCGACGCATCGGGCAATTCGCAAAACTATTCCGGCAACTGGATCTGCGCATGAGTAGTGCAATGCACATCGAGGAATCGCCGACCACCGGCGACGAGACGATCACCAATTACACGATCAACTTCGGGCCCCAGCATCCCGCGGCGCACGGCGTGCTGCGCATGGTGATGGAACTCGACGGCGAGATCATCGAACGGATCGATCCGCATGTCGGCCTGCTGCATCGCGGCACCGAAAAGCTGATCGAGCACAAGACATACCTGCAGGCGCTGCCCTATTTCGACCGGCTCGACTACTGTTCGCCGCTGGCGCAGGAATACAGCTACATCCTCGCAATCGAGAAGCTGCTCAATGTCGAGGTACCCGAGCGCGCGCAGTATATCCGCGTGCTGTTCGCCGAGCTGACGCGTATCTGCAACCACATGCTCAACATCGGCGCGCACGTCATGGACGTCGGTGCGATGACGCCGAACCTGTGGGTGTTCGAACTGCGCGAAGACTGCATGAACTTCTTCGAGCGCATGAGCGGGGCGCGCATGCACCACGCCTATTTGCGTCCGGGCGGTGTCCACCAGGACGTGCCCGAAAAGCTGCTGGTCGACATCGGCGAGTGGATCGACACGCGCCTGCCCGAACTTTTCGGCGATGCGATGAGCCTCGTGCTCGACAACCGCATCTTCAAGCAGCGCAATGTCGATATCGCCGTCGTCAGCAAGGACGATGCCGTGGCCTGGGGCTTCTCCGGCCCGATGATCCGCGCCGCCGGCATTCCGTGGGACCTGCGCAAGTCGCAGCCCTACGACGTCTACGACCGGATGGAATTCGACATTCCCGTCGGCACCAATTCGGACTGCTACGACCGCTTCGTGGTGCGCGTGAAGGAAGTTTACGAAAGCGCGAAGATCATCAAGCAGTGCCTGCGTGATATGCCGGCCGGCCCGATCGCCAGCACCGACCGCAAGGTTTCGCCGCCCAAGCGCGCCGAGATGAAGCAGTCGATGGAAGCGCTGATCCACCACTTCAAGCTCTATACCGAGGGCTTCCATGTGCCCGCGGGCGAGGTTTACGTGGCGACCGAGAGCCCCAAGGGCGAATTCGGCGTCTACCTCGTCAGCGACGGCTCAAACAAACCCTACCGCTGCAAGATCCGCCCGACGGCCTTCAGCCACCTGCAAGCAATGGATTTCATGAGCAAAGGCCACATGCTGCCCGATGCCACCGCTATCCTCGGCGCCATCGACGTCGTGTTCGGGGAGTGTGACCGCTAATGGCTGACCGTTCCCCCGCACCCGATACTCCCGAGCTGCGCGAGCGCTGGGGTGCTTTCGAGTTTACCGAGAGCTACCGCGCGAAGGCGGACCAGGCGATTGCACGCTATCCCGAGGGGCGCCAGCGCTCCGCGGTGATGCCGCTGCTCGACCTTGCCCAGCGTCAGGTCGGCGAGGAAACCGATACGCAGGGCTGGCTGCCGCTGCCGGTGATCGAATATGTCGCCGACTATCTCGACCTGCCGGTCATCCGCGTGCTCGAGGTCGCCAGCTTCTACTTCATGTACAATATGAAGCCGGTGGGTAAGTACCATGTGCAGGTCTGCGGCACGACGCCCTGCATGCTGCGCGGTTCGGACGGGCTGTTCGAAACCTGCAAGAAGCGCGGCATGAAGAAGGGCCACGTCTCCGATGACGGCCTCTGGACGCTCACCGAAGTCGAATGCATGGGCAATTGCGCAACCGCGCCGATGGTCCAGATCAACGACGACAATTACGAAGACCTGACACCCGAACGCTTCGACGAAATCCTCGACGAACTGGCCGCAGGCAAGCAGCCGAAGACCGGCACGCAGATCGAAGGCAAGCGGACCAGCGAGCCGGAAGGCGGCCCGACGACGCTGAAGGAAATGGTCGACGTCAATCACGATTACCGGGGAGATTGGAAATGAGCGCTGACTGGCTCACCATCATCCTCGCCATCGTCGGCGTGGTCATCGCCTGGAAGGTGCTCAAGGGCATCATCAAGACCGTGGCACTCGTGGCAATCCTGATTGTCGCGGCCATCGTAGTGTTCGGGGGAGGGATCTGATGCTCGCCGACAAGGATCGCATCTTCACCAATCTCTACGGCTTCCAGGACTGGGGCCTGAAGGCAGCGCAGCAGCGCGGCGACTGGGACGATACCAAGTCGCTGATCGCGCGCGGCCATGACAACATTATCGAGGAAGTGAAGGCTTCCGGCCTTCGCGGTCGTGGCGGCGCGGGCTTCCCGACCGGCCTCAAATGGTCGTTCATGCCGAAGGAATCGAAGGACGGCCGTCCCAGCTTCCTCGTCATCAACGCCGACGAATCCGAACCCGGTTCCTGCAAGGACCGCGAGATCATCCGCCACGATCCGCACAAGCTGATCGAAGGCGCGCTGGTCGCCGGTTACGCCATGCGGGCGAGGGCGGCCTATATCTACATCCGCGGCGAATATATCCGCGAGGCCGAGACGCTCCAGGCCGCTATCGACGAGGCCTACGACGCCGGCCTGATCGGCAAGAACGCTTCGAAGTCGGGCTACGATTTCGACGTCTTCCTGCACCGCGGCGCGGGCGCCTACATATGCGGCGAAGAAACCGCGATGATCGAAAGCCTCGAAGGCAAGAAAGGCCAGCCCCGCCTCAAGCCGCCGTTCCCGGCAGGCGCGGGCCTCTATGGCTGCCCGACCACGGTCAACAACGTGGAATCGATCGCTGTCGTCCCGACCATCCTGCGCCGCGGCGCGAGCTGGTTTGCGAGCTTCGGGCGCGAGAACAACAAGGGCACCAAGCTCTTCCAGATCAGTGGCCATGTGAACAAGCCCTGCGTGGTCGAGGAAGCGCTGAGCATCCCGTTCAGCGAGCTGATCGAGAAGCATTGCGGGGGCATTATCGGCGGCAAGGACAACCTCCTCGCGGTAATCCCCGGCGGCTCCTCGGTCCCGCTGGTTCCGGCAGAGCAGATCTGGGACGCGCCGATGGATTTTGACGGTCTCAAGGACCTGGGCTCCGGCCTCGGAACGGCAGGCGTGATCGTGATGGACAAGTCGACCGACATCGTCCGCGCGATTTCGCGCCTGAGCTACTTCTACAAGCACGAAAGCTGCGGCCAGTGCACCCCCTGCCGCGAAGGCACGGGCTGGATGTGGCGCATGATGGAACGCCTTCGCACCGGCGATGCGGCAATCGAGGAAATCGACATGCTGCAGCAGGTGACGAAGCAGGTCGAAGGCCACACCATCTGCGCGCTGGGCGACGCTGCCGCTTGGCCGATCCAGGGCCTCATCCGTCACTTCCGCCCCGAGCTCGAACGCCGGATCGAAGAACACAACGCCAAATTCGCAGAGGCCGCGGAATAATGCCTAAGGTCACCGTAGACGGACAGGAAATCGAGGTTCCGGAGGGCGCGACTGTCCTTCAGGCCTGCGAACTTGCGGGCAAGGAAATCCCGCGCTTCTGCTATCACGAGCGGCTGAGCATTGCCGGCAACTGCCGCATGTGCCTCGTCGAAGTGAAGCCCGGACCGCCCAAGCCGCAGGCAAGCTGCGCGCTTCCGGCCACCGAAGGCCAGGAAATCCGCACCGACAGCCAGATGGTCAAGACCGCGCGCGAAGGGGTGATGGAGTTCCTCCTCATCAACCACCCGCTCGATTGCCCGATATGCGACCAGGGCGGCGAATGCGATCTGCAGGACCAGTCGGTGGCCTATGGCCGCGGGGCGACGCGCTATGAGGAAAACAAGCGCGCCGTCACCGAGAAATACATGGGCCCGCTGATCAAGACGGTCATGACCCGCTGCATCCACTGCACCCGCTGCGTGCGGTTCAGCGAGGAAATCGCGGGCGTCGACGAAATCGGCGCGGTCGGTCGCGGCGAGGACATGCAGATCACGACCTATCTCGAGCAGGCCGCCGAACACGAGCTGTCGGCCAATGTGATCGACCTGTGCCCGGTCGGTGCGCTCACCTCGCGCCCCTATGCTTTCGAAGCGCGTCCGTGGGAACTCAAGAAGACGCTCAGCATCGACGTGTCCGATGCAGTCGGCGCGAATATCCGCCTCGACAGCCGCGGCCGCGAAGTCATGCGCGCGCTTCCGCGCGTCAACGATGCGGTCAACGAGGAATGGCTGAGCGACAAGGGCCGTTACATGGTCGATGGCCTGTCCAAGCGCCGCCTCGACAAGGTGTTCATGCGCAAGAAGGGCGGCCTGAAGCCCTCCACTTGGGACGAGGCTTTCAAGGCCATCGCCAAGGCGAAGCCGGGCAAGTCCATCGCCGCCATCGCGGGCGACATGGTCGATTGCGAGACGATGTTCGCCGCCAAGGCACTGCTCAAGGCTTGCGGGTCGGACCTCATCGAGGGCCGCCAGACCGGCATGGATTATGACGTGTCGAACCTCGCGGCGGTCAATTTCAATTCGACCTTCGAAGGTCTCGAGCAGGCCAAGGCGATCCTGATCGTCGGCAGCCATATCCGTTGGGAAGCCCCGCTGGTGAACGTGCGCATCCGCAAGGCGGTGAAGCGCGGCGCGAAGGTTTATGTGGTCGGTCCGCATTGGGACACGACCTATCCGGCAGAATTCCTTGGCGAAGACCTTGGCGTTCTCAACAGCTTGTCGGACGAAGTTGCGAACGTATTCAAGGATGCGGATCGCAGCGCGGTCATCGTCGGTGGCGGCGCGCTCAAGGGCGCACATGGCAAGGCTCTCGCGCTCGCCAGCGAATGGGGTGCGGATTTCAACGTGCTGCACTTCTCGGCTGCGCGCATGGGCGGGCTGATGCTCGGCTTCGCGCAGAAGGGCGGAATGGCCGACATCGTCGCAGCCAAGCCCAAGGTCGTCATCAGCCTGGGCGCGGACGAGCTGGATTTCGAACCCTTCGCCGACGCGCTGAAGGTCTATATCGGCCATCACGGCGACAAAGGCGCGCATGCGGCGGACATCATCCTGCCGGCGGCCAGCTATGCCGAGAAGGACGGGACCTACGTCAACACCGAAGGCCGCGTTCAGTTCGCCGAAAAGGCCGTCTTTGCGCCGGGTGACGCGCGTGAGGACTGGACGATCCTGCGCGCACTGGCCGATGCGCTGAAGGTCGAGGTCGGCTTCGACAGCTTTGCACAGCTGCAGTCGGCGATGATCGCCGAAGTGCCTGCGCTGGGCGAGGAAGGCCTTGCCGATTACGGCGCGCTTCCGGCGGCCGATGTCAATGCAAAGGCTGAAGGCACGATGAGCGCCTATCCGATCAAGGATTTCTACCTCACCAACCCGATCGCCCGCGCAAGTGCGGTGATGCAGCGCTGCTCGGCGGAACTGCTCCACGGCGGCGAACTGGCGGAGGCTGCGGAATGACCGAATTATTCCAGTCCCTCGGCATGTCCTACGAATGGGCATGGGCCATCGCGACGATCGCGGGCATCCTGCTCATCGCGCTGCCGCTCATGCTGGCCGTGGCCATGATCATCTATGTCGACCGCAAGATCTGGGCGGCGATCAACCTGCGCCGCGGCCCGAACGTGGTCGGCCCCTTCGGCCTGCTGCAGAGCTTTGCCGACGGTTTGAAGGTATTCCTGCAGGAAACCATCATCCCGAGCGCGGCGAACAAGGGCATCTTCATTCTTGCACCCATCGTCACATTCACCGTGGCGCTAATGGCCTGGGCAGTGATCCCCTTCGATGCGGGCGCGGTGCTCGCCGACATCAACGTCGGCCTGCTGTACATTTTCGCGATCAGTTCGCTGTCGGTCTACGGCGTGATCATGGCGGGCTGGGCTTCGAACTCGAAATACCCGTTCTTCTCGGCCATGCGCGCATCGGCGCAGATGATCAGCTATGAAGTCTCGATTGGCTTCATCATGGTTGGCGTGATCCTGTATGCAGGCTCCTTCAACCTGACCGAAATCGTGTTGGCGCAGAAGGGCCATGGGCTGGGCATCGTCAACGCCTACGCCTTCAACATCCTGCTTTTTCCGATCTTCGTGATGTTCTTCATCTCGGCCCTGGCGGAAACGCAGCGCGTGCCGTTCGACCTGACCGAGGCGGAAAGCGAGCTCGTCGCCGGTTACCAGACCGAATATTCCTCGATGAGCTTCGCGCTCTTCTGGCTCGGCGAATACGCGAACATCCTGCTGATGTGCGCGCTGATGACGATCCTGTTCTTCGGTGGCTGGCTGCCCCCGCTCGATATCGACCTGATTCCCTGGTTCGATATCCCGGGCATCGTCTGGTTCTTCGGGAAGATGTTCATCTTCTTCTTCATGTTCAGCTGGGTGATGGCGACTGTACCGCGCTATCGTTACGACCAGCTGATGCGCCTGGGCTGGAAGGTCTTCCTGCCGCTGAGCCTGTTCTTCGTCGTCCTCATTTCCGGTTGGCTGATGGCCACCGGCCACTATGGAGCCGCCGCATGAGCGTCGCCCACCTCATCAAGTCGTTCACCCTGTGGGAGTTCGTGAAGGCGCATGCCCTCACGCTGAAGTATTTCTTCAAGCCCAAGGTGACGATCAACTATCCGTTCGAGAAGAACCCGCTCTCCCCGCGCTTCCGCGGCGAGCATGCGCTGCGCCGTTATCCCAATGGCGAGGAACGCTGCATCGCCTGCAAACTGTGCGAGGCCGTCTGCCCGGCGCAGGCGATCACGATCGAGAGCGAACCGCGCGAGGACGGCAGCCGCCGCACAACGCGCTATGACATCGACATGACCAAGTGCATCTACTGCGGTTTTTGCCAGGAAGCCTGCCCGGTCGATGCCATCGTCGAGGGTCCGAACTTCGAATACGCCACCGAAACCCGCGAGGAGCTGCTTTACGACAAGGCAAAGCTGCTCGCCAATGGTGACAAGTGGGAGCGGGCGATCGCCGCGAACCTTGAAGCCGACGCACCCTATCGCTAACCGCGCCGCAACCAGATCAGGGACACCATGATCCAGACTATCGCCTTTTACATGTTTGCGGTGCTCATGATTGCATCGGCCGTGATGGTGATCACGGCGCGCAATCCCGTGCATTCCGTGCTGTGGCTCATCCTCGCCTTCTTCAACGCCGCCGGCCTGATGGTCCTGGTCGGCGCGGAGTTCATCGCGATGCTGCTCGTGATCGTCTACGTCGGCGCCGTTGCAGTGCTGTTCCTCTTCGTGGTGATGATGCTCGACATCGACGTTGCCGCCATGCGCGCAGGCTTCATGAAGAACGCGCCGCTCGGCCTCGTCATCGCGCTGATCCTGCTTGCCGAGCTGGTACTGGGCATCGGCGCCTACCGCGTGGGAGCTATCGAGCTCGGCACGCCGATGGCGAGCGATGCGCCTGCGATGGTCGAGAGCAATACCGCCGCCATCGGCGCGCTGCTCTATTCGAAATACATCTTCCTGTTCGAGATCGCGGGCATCATCCTGCTCGTCGCGATGATCGGCGCAATCGTGCTCACGCACCGTCCGTCGAAATCGAAGCGCGGACAGCAGGACATCGGCAAGCAGAACCGCCGCCGTCCGGAAGAGGCAACAGTCATGAAGCAGCCCACAGTGGGCGAGGGGGTCGAGCTGTGATCGGCATCGAACACTATATCGTCGTCAGTACGATTCTCTTCGTGCTCGGCGTGCTGGGCATCTTCCTCAACCGCAAGAACATCATCATCATCCTGATGGCGATCGAGCTGATCCTGCTCGCAGTGAACATCAACATGGTCGCGTTCAGCGCCTTCCTCGGCGATCTCGTCGGGCAGGTCTTTGCCATGTTTATCCTGACCGTCGCTGCTGCAGAGGCGGCGATCGGCCTTGCGATCCTCATGGTCTACTTCCGTGGCCGCGGCACGATCGCGGTCGACGATGCCAACCGGATGAAGGGATAAGCATCCGTGAACAGCTTCATTCCCGTCATCGTTTTCCTGCCGCTCGTCGCCGCCATCGTTGCGGGCCTCGTCAACAAGAGCGCGCCCAGCGTCTTCGCCAAGGCGATCACGACCGGCGCGCTGTTCGTCTCGTGCTTCCTCAGCTGGCCGATCTTCCTCGGCTTCGTGAGCGGCACGGCAGAGGCATCGGTCGTTCCGGTTCTTACCTGGGTACAGTCCGGCGATCTCGCCTTCGACTGGGCGCTGCGCGTCGACACGCTGACCGCGGTCATGCTGGTGGTCATCACAACCGTCTCGGCGCTCGTCCACCTCTATAGCTGGGGCTATATGGAGGAAGACCCGGATCAGCCGCGCTTCTTCGCCTACCTCTCGCTTTTCACCTTCGCCATGCTGATGCTGGTGACGGCCGACAACCTCGTCCAGATGTTCTTCGGTTGGGAAGGTGTGGGCCTCGCCAGCTACCTCCTCATCGGGTTCTGGTTCAAGAAACCGAGCGCCAATGCCGCCGCGATCAAGGCCTTCGTGGTCAACCGCGTGGGCGACCTTGGCTTCATGATGGGCATCTTCGGCACCTTCCTGGTGTTCGGGACGGTCTCGATCCCCGAAATCCTCGCCGCCGCACCGAGCATGAGCGGGGCCACCATCGGCTTCCTCGGCATGCGCGTGCACACGATGGATGTGCTCTGCATCCTCCTGTTCATCGGTGCGATGGGCAAGTCGGCACAGCTGGGCCTCCACACCTGGCTGCCCGACGCAATGGAAGGCCCGACACCGGTCTCTGCACTGATCCACGCCGCCACCATGGTGACCGCGGGCGTGTTCATGGTGTGCCGCCTGTCGCCGATGTTCGAGACGGCACCGATCGCACTGGCAATGGTCACCTTCATCGGCGCTGCCACCTGTATCTTCGCCGCCACCGTCGGCACGACGCAGTGGGACATCAAGCGCGTGATCGCCTATTCGACCTGCTCGCAGCTCGGCTACATGTTCTTCGCGGCAGGTGTGGGCGCTTATGGCGCGGCCATGTTCCACCTTTTCACGCACGCCTTCTTCAAGGCGCTGCTCTTCCTTGGTGCAGGCTCGGTCATCCACGCGATGCACCACGAGCAGGACATGCGCTATTATGGCGGGCTGCGTAAGGAAATCCCGCTCACCTTCTGGGCGATGATGGCGGGCACGCTGGCGATCACCGGTGTTGGTATCTACCACCTCGGCGCAGGCTTTGCCGGTTTCTGGTCGAAGGACGCGATCCTCGAGGTTGCCTATGGCCGCGGCACGGAACTCGGCAATTTCGCTTTCTGGATGGGCACGCTCGCCGCTCTGCTGACCAGCTTCTACAGCTGGCGCCTGATGTTCCTCACCTTCTGGGGCAAGCCCCGCTGGATCGAGAGCGAGCATATCCAGCACAGCGTCCACAAGACGCCCGAAGAGGCAGGTGCCGATACGACTGGCGGCTATCACCCGCATGAGAGCCCGATTTCCATGCTTATCCCGCTCGGCGTGCTGTCGATCGGTGCTGTGTTGGCAGGCCAGCTTTTCGCGCCGACATTCCTCGACAGCGCAGCGTTCTGGGCCGGATCAATCTTCTACAACGAAGACCTGATCCACCGCATGCACGCCGTGCCTTATCTGGTGAAATATGCCGCCTTCATCGTGATGGTGATCGGGCTGTTCGTGGCATGGCTCGCCTACATCAAGGACACGAGCATCCCCGGCAAAGCAGCCGAGCAGCTCGGCCCGGTCTACCGCTTCTTCTACAACAAGTGGTATTTCGACGAGCTCTACCACTACCTTTTCGTGGTCCCCGCCTTCTGGCTGGGCCGCCAGTTCTGGAAACTTGGCGATATCGGCACGATCGACCGCTTCGGCCCCAATGGCGTGGCCTGGGTGATCGAAAAGGGCTCGGTCGGCGCCAAGAAGTTCCAGACCGGATATCTGTATAGCTACGCGCTGGTGATGCTCCTCGGGCTTGTCGCCGCCATCACCTGGGTGCTGTTCTGATGGAGTTCCCCATCCTCTCGCTCATGCTCGCCGTGCCGCTTGTCGCGGCCATCGCCTGCCTGTTCCTTGCTGCGCCCGCTGCTCGGATGACCGCGTTGTTCGCGACGCTTATCAACCTCGCGCTCGGCGTGATGCTGTGGCTCAACTACGATATCGGCGGCGCCCAGTGGCAGTTCACCGAACGCGCCGAACTGTTCGCGGGCTTCCAGTACGCACTCGGCATCGACGGCATCGCACTGATGCTGATCATGCTCAGCGTCTTCCTGATGCCGATCTGCATCCTTGCCAGCTGGGATTCGATCACCAAGCGCGTTGGCGAATACATGGCCGCCTTCCTGCTGATGGAAGTGCTGATGATCGGCGTGTTCGCCGCGCAGGACCTGTTCCTGTTCTACATCTTCTTCGAGGCCGGCCTGATCCCGATGTACCTGATCATCGGCGTCTGGGGCGGCGATAACCGGATCTACGCGAGTTATAAGTTCTTCCTCTACACGCTGCTCGGATCGGTGCTGATGCTGATCGCCATGCTGTGGATGGTGAACGAGGCGGGGACGACCGAAATCCCGGCTCTGATGCAATACGACTTCCCGGTTGATGCGCAGCTGTGGCTGTGGCTGGCATTTTTTGCCAGCTTCGCGGTGAAAATGCCGATGTGGCCGGTCCACACCTGGCTGCCCGATGCGCACGTGCAGGCGCCGACCGCCGGTTCGGTTATCCTCGCGGGCGTCCTGTTGAAGCTGGGTGGCTACGGCTTCATCCGCTTCAGCCTGCCCATGTTCCCCGATGCCAGCGCCGACCTCGCATGGCTGGTCTTCGGCCTGTCGATGGTGGCAGTGATCTACACCTCGCTCGTCGCGCTGGTGCAGCACGACATGAAGAAACTGATCGCCTATTCCTCGGTCGCCCACATGGCGATCGTTACCGTGGGCCTGTTTGCCTTCAACGTGCAGGGGCTCGAAGGCGCGATGATGGTCATGCTCGGCCACGGCCTTGTCTCGGGCGCGCTGTTCCTGTGCGTCGGCGTAATCTACGACCGCCTGCACACCCGCGAGATCGCGCGTTACGGCGGGCTGTCGATCAATATGCCCAAATACGCGCTGTTCTTCATGCTCTTCACCATGGCGAGCGTGGGCCTGCCGGGCACTAGCAATTTCGTCGGCGAATTCCTTGCGCTGGCGGGTATCTACGAGGTCTCGACCTTCGTGACGCTGGTCTGCACCACGGGCATCATTCTGGGCGCTGCCTATATGCTCTACCTCTATCGCCGCGTGGCCTTCGGTGAACAGAAGAACGCCGATGCCGCCGCCATGCCCGATCTCAACGCCCGCGAATGGGCCATGCTCGCCCCGATCGCAGCCGCAGTGCTGTGGATGGGCGTCTATCCGGAAAGCTTCCTAGCCCCCATGCGACAGGACATTGCCGCCTTGGAAAACCGCCTCGCCAGCGTCGCCCCCGAATACGATAGCGAACTCGCGGTCGGCACACCGCGCGAAAGGGCAGCGAATTACGTCGAATACCATGGCGACAAGGGGGGAGCGCACTGATGTCTTTCGCGTCTTCCATCTACCTGACCGGCGCCGAAATCGGCCTGTCGGTCGCCGCACTGGTCCTGCTGCTCGTGACCGCATGGACGGGCAGGGCTGCCACCCGCATGATCACGATTGCGGCAGTTGCAGCATTGGTCGGCGCCCTTGTCTTCACCTTGTCGCTGCCCAACGATGGTGTTGCGGCAAACGCCTGGAACGGCCTCATCCGCATCGACGGGTTTGCACTCTTCGCCAAGTCGCTGATCTATCTCGCCACGATCGCCTGCCTGATCGTCGCGCCGCATTATTTCGAGAAGCGGGGCGGTTATCGCGGCGAATACGCGGTGCTTATGCTGTTCAACGCCGTCGGCATGGGGATCATGGTTTCCGCAGCCGACCTGATGGCGCTCTATGTCGGCCTGGAGCTTTCGAGCCTTGCCTCCTACGTGCTCGCCGCCTTCGTGCGTGACAATACCAAGTCGAGCGAGGCGGGCCTCAAGTACTTCATCCTCGGCGGCCTTGCTTCGGGCATCATCCTCTACGGCGTGAGCCTCGTCTACGGTTTCTCGGGTACCACCAGCTACGATGGCATCCGGGCCGCGTTCACCGCCGATTTCTCGACCGGTGCGATGTTCGGCGTGGTCTTCGTGCTGGCCGGGATGGCCTTCAAGATTGCCGCGGTGCCGTTCCACATGTGGACGCCCGACGTCTACGAAGGCGCGCCCACGCCGGTCACCGCCTTCTTCGCCAGCGCACCCAAGGTCGCAGCCGTCGCCATGCTTGTTCGCATGGCAACCGGTCCCTTCGGCGGGCAGATTGCGGCGTGGCAGCAGATCGTCATCTTCGCCGCGCTCGCGTCGATCGTGGTCGGTGCGCTGGGCGCGATCGGACAGGCGAACCTCAAGCGCTTGCTCGCCTATTCCTCGATCAACAACGTCGGTTTCATCCTGATCGGCCTCGCTGCTGCGACCCCGCAGGGCGTCTCGGGCGTGCTGGTCTATCTCTCGATCTACGTGTTCATGACCATCGGCAGCTTCGTAGCCCTGCTCATGCTGCGCGACGGCGAGGGTAATCCTTTGGCGACCTTCGACGATATCTCGGGCCTTTCGACCACCAGCCCGGCGCTTGCCTGGTGCCTGCTTGCTTTGATGTTCAGCCTTGCCGGTATTCCGCCGCTGTTCGGCTTCTGGGGCAAGTTCGTGGTCTTCCAGGCAGCGGTGCAGGCCGACATGATCGCGCTTGCCGCCATCGGTATCGCCGCCAGCGTGATCGGCGCGTTCTACTACATCAAGTTCGTCAAGGTGATGTTCTTCGATGAACCGAAGGGCGCGGCCCCGGCCAAGGCACCCGTCTCGCACTGGGTCGTGCTGGGCCTGTCTGTCCTCGTGATCTCGCCGCTCGGTTACCTGCTGACCCCGTGGCTCGGCAATCTCGCGGATGCGGCGGCGCAGGCGCTGTTCTACGCCGCTTGATCCGCACCGTCCCAGAAACCGGAAGCACCAACGCCGACCTCGCCGCCGCCCTGCGCGCAGGCGAGGCAGTGGGGGAAGGGCACTGGCTGGTCGCCGACCGCCAGACCGCTGGGAGAGGGCGGCAGGGTCGTACCTGGTTCGATGGCCACGGAAATCTCATGGGCTCGACCATCGTTCGACCTCATGATCGCGATCCCTCTCCAGCCAGTCTTGCCTTGCTTGCGGGGCTGACGCTTTACGAGACGGTCGTCCCGCTGGTCTCCAACCCCGCCGACCTGTCGCTAAAATGGCCGAACGACCTCATGCTCGGAGGTGCCAAGCTGGCCGGCATCCTGTTGGAACGCGAAGGGGATGCGATCATCGTCGGGATCGGCGTCAATCTCGCCGCATCACCCGACTTGCCGGACAGGCGAACGATCGCTCTGGCGCAACTCGGACCCGCACCCGATCGCGACACTTTCGCCCGGTCGCTAGCGAGCCAGTTCGACACCGAGCTCGAACGCTGGCGGAATTTCGGGGTTGAACCAATTGTGCGGCGCTGGGAAAGCGTTGCGCACCCGCAAGGGACTCCGCTCAACGTCCATCCGCCGGGCGAGGAACCGATTGCAGGGGCATTCGCTGGATTGACCGAAGCCGGTGCGCTCCGCCTGCGCTTGGCCTCCGGCGAAACCCGTGTCATCCATGCAGGCGACGTGATGCTCGCAAACGAGGAGGGCTGAGCCATGCTGCTCGCAGCCGATGTCGGCAATACCAATGTTGTCTTCGCCCTGTTCGAAGGCCGCGAGATCAAGGCACGCTGGCGCATCGCCACCGAAGCGCGCCGTACAGGTGACGAATATGCGGTCTGGCTACTCCAGCTCCTCGAAATCGAGGGCTATTCGCGCGAGGATGTCGACAGCATCATCATCGGCTCGGTCGTCCCGCGCTCGATCCATAATCTGACCGTCCTCTCGCGCAAATATTTCGGCGTCGAACCGATGATTGCCGGGGCAGGGGACACCGACTGGGGTATCGAGATCGATGTCGACGAACCCCGATCGCTCGGCGCCGACCGCGCGCTGGACGCCATCGCCGCACATGCGAAGTACGAGGGCGACCTCATCGTGATCGATTTCGGCACCGCGACAACCATCGATGCGGTGGATTTCAACGGTGCATACAAAGGCGGAATCATCGCCCCTGGTATCAACCTGTCGCTCGACGCATTGGTCGGCAACACGGCGAAACTTCCGCGCATTGCAATCGAGAAACCGGCAAGCGACAGCGTGATCGGCCGTAATACCGAAGACCAGATGCTGATCGGCGTCTTCTGGGGTTATGTCGCGCTGATCGAGGGCCTCGTAGCACGCATGAAGAAAGAGATAGGGCGGCCCGCCAGGGTCGTCGCCACCGGCGGACTTGCCCTGCTTTTCGACGAAATTACCGACCTGTTCGACGAGGTTGACAGCGACCTGACGCTGCTCGGCCTCGCCATCCTTGCGGAGCGCGCAAACTCTTGAAGAAGAACTTCACTCCCGAAGACGAACTCCTGTTCCTGGCCCTCGGCGGCTCGGGCGAAATCGGGATGAACGTCAATCTGTATGGTTGCCAGGGCAGGTGGCTGATGGTCGATCTCGGCATGACGTTTTCGGGCGGCCAGTATCCCGGCGTCGACCTCGTCTTCGCCGATCTCGAATTCATCGAGGATCGGGCAAAGGACCTCGAGGCAATCGTCCTCACCCACGCGCATGAAGACCACATCGGCGCGGTCCCCTATTTCGCCGCCGATCTGGACGTCCCGATCTACGCCACACCGTTCACTGCCGAACTGGTGCGCCGCAAACTCGAGGAGGCCAATCTCGAAGGCGAGGTCGAACTCAACATCATCAAGGAAGATCACGGCAGCTTTCGCGTAGGTCCGTTCGAAGTCACCTATATCCCGCTCGCCCATTCAATTGCCGAGGGCAATGCGCTGCTGATCGACACACCCCACGGCAGGATATTCCACACGGGCGACTGGAAGCTCGACGAGGATCCCATCATCGGCGAGCCGACCACCGAGGAAGAGCTGACCGAAATCGGCGACGATGGCGTGCTCGCGCTGGTGTGCGACAGCACCAACGTCTTCAACCCGTCGCCCAGCGGATCGGAAGGCGCGGTGTTCAAGGGGCTGCTCGAGGAAGTTCAGCGGCATCCGGGCAAGCGCGTTCTGGTCACCACCTTTGCCAGCAATGTCGCTCGCCTGCACACGTTGGGCGAAGTCGCGCGCGAAACCGGACGACAGGTATGCGTCGCAGGCCGCTCGCTCGACCGGATCATCGATGTGGCTCAACAGAACGGTTATCTCACCGACTTCCCCGAGACAGTCGACTTCGACATCGCAATGGGCCTCCCACGCGGGGAAATTCTCATTCTCGCCACCGGCGGACAAGGCGAACCGCGCGCCGCGCTCTCACGAATATCCGAAGACAACCATCCGCTCGAACTGGTTTCGGGCGATGTGGTGCTATTTTCGAGCAGGCAAATCCCGGGCAACGAACTTGCCATCGGCGCGGTGCAGAACCGGCTTGCGGCCAAGGGCGTGACCATGGTCACCGATCGGCAGAGCCTCATCCATGTGTCGGGTCATCCCGGACGTCCCGAGCTCGAGGCACTCTATGGCTGGCTGCGTCCGGAAATCCTCGTGCCCGTCCATGGCGAGATGCGACATATGCAAGAGCAAGCGCGGCTAGGCCTTGCCAATGGCATTCCCGACGCGGTCGTCCAGCAGAACGGCGATATCGTTCGCCTCGCTCCTGGCGCTCCGGGAAAGATTGCCGAGGTGAGGGCAGGGCGGCTCGTCCTCGATGGCGACATCATCGCGCCTGCCGATGGGGACAGCATCGTAATGCGCCGCCGGATCATGCACGAGGGCGTCGTCATTGTCGCGCTTGATGACAGGCTCAATCCGCTGATCGACAGCCTCGGGCTTCCGTTGGACGAGGATTACGAGGATTTCGTCGCCGAAGCTTCGCAGGATATCCGAGAAGCAATCGGCAAGCTCAAGGGTTCGGAACGCAGGTCCAGCTCGAGCGTACACGAAGCTGCACGCCTTGCCGCTCGCCGTGCAGCTCAGCGCTGGTCCGGCAAGCGTCCGCAGGTTCGCGTCATCCTTCCTACCGTGGGGCTCGACTGACCTATGGAACTGCCAATGCAGTGGACATCGATACTCGCGATCTATGCGCTTTTCTGGGTGGTTAGCGCATTCGTCCTGCTTCCATTCGGTGTTCAGACCCACGAAGAGGCAGGCATCGCAAAGGTGCCCGGTCAGGCAGATAGTGCCCCTGTCAATTTCCGCCCCGGCCTGATCGCTCGCCGCGCAACGCTGCTCGCCGCCGTCCTGACCACGCTCTACGTACTCAACTACGCCTATGGCTGGATCGAAGCCGAAGATCTGATTTTCTGGGGGCCTGCGGCGACCTGATTATTGGCGCAGCCGCTCCAGGGCCTGCGCTAGTACGACGTAGAGCTTGCCCATATCGCTCGAAAGGAGCGTCACGCTCACCGCATTGCCATCGCGCGTGGACAGGAGGGTGCGTAGCATCGCTTCGAAGTCGTGGATGTAACGGTTCACGTGTTCACGGAAATCGCTGTCATCGTCGTAAAGTTCGGCGATCTCGCGTGCTTCTGCATTGTCGAGCAGGCGCACGGCCCGGCGGGTAAAAATCCCGCGGTCGCCGCGAAGGTAGCTGGCCCAGGCAGTGTCGGTCACTTCGCTCGACAGCACACGGGCGATATCGATCGAGTTCGAGTTCAGGCTCTCGGTGATGAGCGCCACCCGGCGGGCGAAATCGCCGTCGATCGAGTCTGTCGCCTTGTCGCGGGCGTGCGCAATGCGGGATTCGAGATTGATCGTCAGCTCGTTCAGGCGGCCTAGCTGGTCGCGCAGGTGCTGGGTCATTTCGCGCGTCGCCTCGTTCGAGCGCGCACGGGCGGCATCGAGTTCGGCGAGGGCATTCTCGGTCCGCTCGCCAAGCACGCGCTCGATCTGTTCAGCGCTGCGCGAGCCGATGGAATCGGCGATCCGGTCGATGCGTCCGGCCTGCTCATGTTCGATGGCAGCAAGGGCCGTGCGCGCCTTCTCTTCGAGTGCAGCGATGGCCTCGCGCAGTTCGCCCTGGACCTGGGCTGCAAAAGTCTCGCTGTCCTTGGCCAGCATGGACAATCCAACGCGCATCTGTTCGACCGTTTCGATCTGGCGCGAGGAGGAGCCATCGAAATCCTGCTGGAAGGAATCGAAGCCCAACATGGTGGAACGGGTCCGCTCCTCGATCGCCTGCATGCCTTCCGTCAGGGTTTCCCCCGTTACCCGTGCCTGATCGAGCAGAGTGTGGATTTCGCTTGCCCGACGCTCGATTTCAGCGAGGCGTTCTTCCGAAGCGACCATCGCCTTGGGAAGCGTGTCGGCGCTCTGCTTGGCGCTCGCCTGGATCAGTTCAAGCAGGCGGACGCTGGCATCGGTCAGGCGCGCAATATCCTGATCGGTCCCGTCGAGGGCCTCGCGGCTGCTGCGTAGCTGGCCGACGAGTGCATCGATACCGCCCGCAAGCGTTTCGCGCGCCTCGTGGCCCTGCGCAGCGACAGAACCGAACGTTTCTCCCAGTGCCACAATGCGCTCTCCCAGCGCTTCTCCGTCGGCCACCATCGCGGCTAGCTGTGCACGTTGAGCCTCGCGCCTCTCGGCGATTGCAGCATCCAATGCAGCCATGCGAGCGTCGAGGGCTGCTGCCATCTCCTCCTGCGCACCAGCCAGATTCTCGGTCCGGCGAAGCGTTTCCTCTTCGAAGTGACGATTTCGCTCTGTGATGCGCGCATCGACGTCGCTCGCTTCCTTGAACAGCGCACGAAGCTTTGCGTTCGCGGCTTCCAGGGCATCGTCATCGATCTGGCGGATTTCCTCGACAGTTTCTTCGAGCCGCAGCTTCATCGCTTCGACCTGGTTGCCCCATGCGCCAAGCGCGGCATCCTCACCTTCGCGTACGCCTTGGGCGATAGCGGCAGCCTCGTCACGCAGGGCCTGAACGCGCTCGCGCATCACGGCAAGAGCCTGTTCTTCCTCCACGCTGGCGGCCGAATGCGCCTCGGCCAATTCGCTGCGCAGCGCAATGCTACGGGCGCGAAGAGCCGAAAGCGCTTCGATTTCCTGCGTCTGCAGGTCCTCGCGAACCGCGTTGCTGCCTTCTGCCAGTGCCGCGAAACGATCTGCGGTGATATTCTGGAGTTCGTCTGCCTGCGCGGAAAAGGCTGCAATTGCTTCGTCGACACGCTTGCGCAGTGATGCCACTTGGCGCTCACTCGCTTCGCCGAACTGGTTGAGGCGTTCGAAACCGGCCACGAGCCCGCCAAGCTGGTCCTGCGCAGCACGCCCCACGCCGCCGATCTGGTTCGACACATCCTTGGCGGAATTGGCGATGACCGGAAGGTTGTCGCGCAGTTTCTCCATGTTCTCCAGCGCAGCGCTGCTGGTGCCGGCGATCGCATCGACCTGCGCGCCGTTATCGTGGATCAGCCCTTGCAGGCGGTCTGCATGTTCGGAAATCTTCTCCGATGCACTACGCCCCAGATATTCGAGATCGCGCGACTGGTTGCCGAGAAATTCGCGCGCCAGGCTGAGCTCACGATTGACCGTGACGAGTCGCTGTTCGAGCAGCGCCGATTCTTCCGAAAGGCTGCGAGCGACCTCACCATAACGCATTGCTTCCCGGGTCGAATTGCGGGTCGCAAGTATCCATAGCGCAACCACGAGCAGGACCGGCACCGACCAATTCACGATCATGCCGACCCATTGCTGCGGTGAAAGGCCGGCGAGCATGTCCGCGCTGTTCGCCCATCCGTAAAAGGCGGTCCAACCCGCAATCGCAAGCAAGGCTAGGGTCGGGACAATCCAGATACGGCTTCGCGGTGCAGGCTCATCCTCGAACCACTCTTCTTCGGCCACGGCATCGTCGAGTACGAGGGCATCTCCCGCCTGATCTTCGGCGATGAATTCGGTTTCGGGGGTGTCAGGGGCGGTGTTTGCGCCGTCGACGACCTTGATGTGCGAGCGTTTTGCCATGCCTGCTTGTATCATATTCGCACCCGCCAGAAACCCTTGTTAACTATTGCAACCTGCGCAGGCTGCGGGGTTGCATTGCGAGGATGAGGCGCTAGCGAGATTGCCGTGGGCATGTGTCGGACAAAGCTTGGCAGCACACGCAATCTCGCCCTAGGGTCGCCCGGCGTCGCAACAGAAGGAGAGGCTGTGCGGATCGCACTGCTGTCAGCGCTGGATTCTGCCACCACACCAGCTTCGGTGAGGCCCGCATTCGCCCAATTTGCGGGCGCGATGGTGATTGAGCGGCAGCTCGATCTGGCCATCCGTCTGGGGTGCGAGCGGGTCGCATGCCTCGTCGATACGATCGAAAGCGAGATCGTCGAGCTGCAGCATCGTGCGGAGAAGGCAGGTCTCAAATTCCGTGCCCTGCGCCAGCCATCGCGCATCGGAAGCATGGTCGAGGCGGAGGATGAATTGCTGGTGATGGCGCCGGGAGTCCTGCCCGACGATGACGCCGTGGAGGCTTCGCTTGGCAAGGGCCAGGTGCTGGTCCTTCCGGCGGACATTGCCGTTCCGCTGGGTTACGAACGGATCGATCTGGAGCTGGCATGGTCGGGAGTGATGCTGGTTCCCGGGAAGGTCATCGACCGGCTTGGCCAGTTACCCGACGATGTCGATGTCCCGTCTGCACTGATGCGTATCGCATTGCAGTCCGGATCGCAGATGGCGGCTCTTGATCGTGAGTTGGTTGCTGAGGGGAAATGGCAACTCAACGCAGACCGACAGGCGCTCGATCTGCGCGAGAAGAAATGGATCGATGCGCAGCGCGAACAGATATCGTTCCGGGCGCCCGGGCTCGCGGTCGCAGAGCGGGCAGGGGCAAGGTTGGCGCGTGACGTTGTGGGACGCTCTGCCCAGTCCGTGGCGACGATCGCAGCGGGGGTGTCTTTGCTCGGAGCCGCGGTGGCCGGTGCGCTGGGCTTTGCGGCAACCGGTCTCGCTCTTGTCTCCTTCGGAGCCTTGTTCGGGCACATGGGGGGTGTGGTCGAGCGGGTGGCGAGGCTCGGCCGACCCAAGCGCGGTATCGAACCAATCCAAAAGGTGCTTTCCTACCTCGTCGATCCCTTGCTGATCGCCCTGCTGATCCTCGCGGCTCCCGAAAGCCTAGAGTTTCTCCGCGTCTTCGTGCCGCTGATGCTGATCGGTTTGTTACGCCTTGGCGAGCGGCACGCGAGCGACAAATGGCGGAGGACTTACTCGGATCGAATAATGCTGGGTTTCCTGCTCGCCCCCGCGGCGTTCATCGGATATTCCACCGAACTGGCGGCCCTTTTCGCACTTGTCGTGCTGGCAACGCGCTTTTTCCAACCCTTCCGTGCCGACTAACGACGAATTAACCACGCGGCTGCTATGCGCGCGGGATGGACCGGACGATCGCCATGGGTGAAAGCAAGGCTGCCAATGCCTCGGACCTGCGTCGTGCCCTGGCGCAGGGCGATGCTATGCTGGCGGGGATCGAGCCCATTCTCGGCCATCTTTTGTCTGCCCCTGACCATTCGCTTTTCAGCGATGAAATCGTCGCCCGGGTGCGCGGAATGCTGGCCGATCTCGCTCGCCAGGTGCTTTATAATCAGGCCGAGGCAACGGGTGAGCGCGGCCGCGATGCTTTTGCAGAGCGCCATGGAGAGGCACTGGTGGAAACATTCCAGGGTTCCTCCGCACTCCTGCTGCATTGCCACGCCTTGGCAATCGAGTGGCAACTCACCCAGCGACTGGAGATGGAAGCCGGGCTCGATCCGGTTCTCACCCCTCTGCTTCAAAAGATTATCGCCGATTCCGACCCCACAGCATCGAGCGCGGGAATGGCTGCACTTGCGGCGCAAGCAAGATTCGCCCAGTCCCAGCGCCGGATGGAACTGCCGCTGGGAGAATTGCCGGGAGACCTTTTTCACCAGACATTGCTTTCTTGGCGTCATTACTGCGGTGAAACGCGGTCGGAGGCCGTAACGCGGGCCGAAGAGAGGCTACGCAGCGCCTATGACGAGAGCGCAGGCAGGCAAGTGCTGCTGGCACGCCTGCTATCGCTCGCAGGCGGAAGTGTCGGGCGCGGAGCGCTCCTGCTGGATGACGCAGGGGTGGCGATCTTCTTTACTGCGCTTGCAGGAGGGTCACAGCAACCGCGCGAACTCGCGATCCTGTCGAGCCACGAGCGGCAGATCGTACGGATGGCGCTCGGCCTCCATGCGTCGGGCCTCGGACCGGAACGGATCGATGAGGTCTTGCTTCGCCTCCATCCGGGCGCGGCTCCCGTGACCGGGCTCGACGCGATCGGGCAGGGCGAGGCTCGCGACCTGCTGCTCGATGCTTCGCACAGGCTGGGGCAGGGGTGATGGCGAGCATCGGAACCCGCAATTTGGCGCACGGCAAGAGCGATGCCGAAGATCGGCTGATCGAGGCCGATGGCCATCTCGTCGATCTCAACCGGGCGTGTGGGGGATCGGTTGGCGAAACCATCGCGATCCCCGAGCTGCTCGCACTCGTAAGCAAGTCCCGCGAATACGGGCTCAAGCTTTCGCGCCAGTTTCACGCCCGGACTCTGGAAGAACGGGTCACTGCATGGGTGGAGATCACGCCCGACACCGGCGAAACCGCTGGATGTGACATTGCAATCACCGGATGGGAAACCGAGCCGCTCGTAGCGGAGAGCCCGGCCAATCTGGCAGCCCGGCAGATGGAAATCTCGCGCCACCTGGCAGAATGCACTGCACGCCTCGATCCGTCGCAGAACGTAATGTCGATCGAGACGGATGCGCCGGACTTGGTGGAGTTTGCCAGGATTGCAGGCGAGGGCATCGGGCAGCCGTGGACCGTCTTCGTCGAAATTGTCGGCAAGAAGCGCGGGCAGCCCGTAGACTGGCGCGCGCTGGACGGCGCGAAGTGCCGCATACCTGGCTCTGCGCGAGACTGGACGGTGGCGCTCGAGCCTTTGGGCCAGCCTGCACCGGGAAGCTCCGGCTTCGTATTGCATCTCAGCGCAGACCAACCGGCCGGCGATGTCTCCGGATCGGCGCAGGACGACACACCATCGCTCGGGCGCGACCTGACGCCGGTTCTGCGGCAACCGATCAACCGGATCATCGCCAATGCCGAGACAATCCGCACGCAACTAGCTGGTCCCCTGAGGGATGAGTACAGCGACTACGCTGCCGACATCGCCAGTGCCGGCCAGCATCTGCTCGGCTTGATCGACGATCTATCGGATCTCGAAGTTGTAGAAGCAGAGGGGTTCACTACCGCGCCCGACCGTATCGACCTTGCCGACGTGGCACGCCGGGCCTGCGGCATTCTAGGTGTACGCGCCAAGGAGCGGGGGATCACGCTCGAACCACCCGTCGAAGGCGAAACGCAGCCGGCCATCGCAGAATTCCGCCGGGTCCTGCAAGTCCTGCTCAACCTGATCGGGAATGCGATCCGCTATTCGCCGGAAAAGAGCCGTGTCTGGGTGCGACTGGATGCAATGGACGAACAGGCAATGGTGACGGTAGCCGATCAGGGACATGGTCTCGACGATGACCAGCAAGCCAAGGTTTTCGAGAAGTTCGAACGTCTCGGACGCGGGGAAGATGGCGGCTCAGGTCTCGGCCTCTACATCTCGCGGAGGATTGCGAGGGCGATGGGTGGCGACCTTACTGTCGAAAGCGCTCCGGGGCAGGGAGCACGCTTCACACTGTCGGTGCCTGCAGGAGACGGCGCGGGTTGATTAGCGAGCCCGATTGCCGCGCCGGAACAGGAATAGCCCGAGCAGGAATGTAAGGGCACCATAAAGTGCCCACTGTCGCTCGGCGAGCATGAAGCTATCGGCGGGCCAGCTTACAATGCCGAGGCCCTGCAGCGTCCACAGGCCTCCGGAGAGCATGAGCGCCACCCCGAAGACCTTGAGGACGAATGCCATATCAGCGCTGGCCGATGGGAACGTAATCGCGTTCGGTCGGGCCGGTGTAGAGCTGGCGCGGACGGCCGATGACCTGGCCAGGATCCGAGATCATCTCGTTCCATTGCGCGACCCAGCCCACGGTACGGGCAAGGGCGAAGAGCGCGGTAAACATCGTGGTCGGGAAACCGATCGAATTCAGGATGATGCCAGAGTAGAAATCGACGTTCGGGAAAAGCTTCTTTTCCTTGAAGTAATCGTCGTTGAGCGCGAGTTCCTCGAGCTGCAATGCGGTCTCGAATACGGGATCGTTGACGTTGAGCGCTTCGAACACCTCGCGCAGCGTCTGCTGCATCACGGTCGCACGCGGGTCGTAGTTCTTGTAGACGCGGTGGCCGAAGCCCATCAGGCGGAACGGATCGTTCTTGTCCTTGGCGCGCTCGATGTAATGCGGAATGCGATCGGGCGAACCGATTTCCTGCAGCATGTTGAGCGCCGCTTCGTTTGCGCCACCATGCGCCGGACCCCACAGGCAGGCGATGCCGGCCGCGATGCAGGCGAAGGGGTTTGCGCCAGACGATCCGGCAAGGCGAACGGTCGAAGTCGAAGCGTTCTGTTCGTGATCGGCATGTAGAATGAAGATGCGGTCCATCGCCTTTTCGATCGCTGGATGGACTTCATATTCCTCGGCCGGAACACCGAAGGTCATGCGCAGAAAGTTGCCCGTGTAGCTCAGATCGTTGTCCGGCTGCATGAACGGCTGTCCGATGGCATATTTATATGCCCAGGCTGCGATCGTCGGCATCTTGGCGATCAGGCGGTGGCTACTGATCTTGCGATGCTCGGGATCGGAAATATCCGTGCTGTCATGGTAGAAAGCCGACAGCGCGCCGACGACACCGCACATGATCGCCATCGGGTGCGCATCGCGGCGGAAACCCTGGTAGAACTGGCGCAGTTGGTCATGCAGCATGGTATGCCGCGTGATCGTGTAGGTGAAGTCGTCGAGGTCGTCCTGGCTCGGCAGCTCGCCGTTGAGCAACAGGTAGCTGACTTCCATGAAGCTGGAGTGTTCCGCCAGCTGGCCGATGGGGTAGCCGCGATGAAGAAGAACACCTTCCTCGCCGTCGATATATGTCAATGCGCTTTCACAGCTGGCAGTCGACTTGTAGCCCGGATCGTAAGTGAACTTGCCGGTCGTACCGTACAGCTTGCGGATATCGATGACATCCGGCCCGACACTGCCTTCGAGGACAGGGAAGTCCTGCTGCTGGTCGCCTAGGTTGAGAGTTGCCTGCTTGTCGGCCACGCGTGTCTCCTCAATTCATTCCATTCGGTCTGCGGGCCGGGTTAATTTGCCCGAGTTGCCTGCGCGTCGATACGCGCGAGCGACTCTTCCTTGCCCAGCAGGACCAGTACATCGAAAATTCCGGGCGAAGTGGTGGTGCCCGTCAGCGCCGCCCGCAAGGGCTGCGCCAGCTTGCCGAGACCCAGTTCGAGCTCCTCGGCATACGATTTCGTAGTGGCTTCGAGAGCCTCCAATGTCCAGTGATTTTCCTTGGCCAGACGGGAGGACAACTCACCCATGCGGGCGCGGCTCTCATCGTCCAGCAGGGATGCTGCTTTCTCGGTCAACTCCAGAGGTCGTTTGGCAAAGAGAAATGCTGCACCTTCAGCAAGTTCGTCAACACTCTTAGCGCGGGTTTTAAGAACCGGCATGGCCTCCGTCAGTAGCTCGGCGTCCGCTTGCGGGCCTATTTTCCCGGCAACGAGACTTGCAAGCCGCGCATCATCGGCCTCGCGGATGTAGTGACCGTTGAGGTTCTGGAGCTTCTTGATGTCGAAACGCGAAGGGCTTTTCCCGACGCCGTCGAGGTCGAACAGTTCGATGGCCTCATCGCGCGTGATTTCCTCGCGGTCGCCATGGCCCCAGCCAAGTCGAAGAAGGTAATTGAACAGCGCTTCGGGCAACACGCCCTCTTCGTCACGATAGGCTTCCACGCCGACCGCACCATGGCGCTTGGACAGCTTTGCCCCGTCCGCGCCGTGGATCAGGGGAACGTGGGCATAAACCGGATCGGGCCATCCACCTTCGATTTCGTTCATCGCACGGATGACGGGGAGCTGTCGGAAGGCGTTGTTGAGATGATCGTCGCCGCGGATGATATGCGTGACGCCCATGTCGTGGTCGTCGACCACTACCGCGAGCATGTAGGTGGGCGTGCCGTCTGCACGCAGCAGGACGTAATCGTCGATCTCGGCATTCTTCACCGTGACCTTGCCCTGGACCTCGTCTTCGATGACCGTTTCGCCTTCGGTCGGGACCTTAAGGCGGATGACATAGGGCGCACCTTCGGGCGCCTCGTTCTCGTCACGGTCGCGCCACCGCCGGTCGTAACGCATCGGCTGCTTGTTGGCGCGCTGCTCTGCCCGCATCGCTTCGAGTTCTTCAGGCGTGGCGAAGCACTTGTAGGCGTGACCTGCCTCGAGCAGCTGGTTCGCCACTTCGGCGTGGCGCTGGGCACGATCGGACTGGAATACCGGAGGCTCGTCATAGTCGAGACCCAGCCAGTCGAGACCTTCGATGATCTTGTCGATCGCATCCTGCGTGCTGCGCTTGCGATCGGTATCCTCGATCCTCAGGAGCGCGCGCCCGCCGTGGTGCCGGGCGTAAAGCCAGTTAAACAGCGCAGTGCGTGCGCCGCCGATATGCAGGAAGCCGGTGGGCGAGGGGGCAAACCTTGTGACGACCTGTTTGCCGGTTTCGCTTGCCATTGCTTCGTCTTTCCTTTCAGGTGCTTGCATGGCGACGCAGGGGACGCCGCTGGTGCCGTTCGGCGAAGGGGATCCGGCCGCCGATGCTGCAGTGCAGCGCCCTTGGCGCATGCGCGCGGCAATGTCCAGATTCGCGGACGCAATAGAGGGCTTTCTGGCTCGTTCCGGCTTCGACCGGGGGCCATGGCTCGTGGTCGCATTCGCTGCGGGCATTGGGACTTGGTTCGTTCTCGCCAGCCCGTGGCAATGGGTCATGGCGGCCGCCGCCGGCATTCTGTTTTCGCTCGGAGCCATCGCGTTATGGAAAGTTGAGGACGACCGGGCGCATCTGCGTCTGGCAATCTGCGCAATCGGTCTCGCGTTTGCAGCAGGCGTCGCGATCATCTGGGCGCGGAGCGAAATGGTCGGTGCGGAACCGCTGGACCGGCCCGGAATGATGGGCCTCGATGCGCATGTGCTTGAGAGAGAGGAACGACCTGCCGATGGCCGGTTGCGACTTGTGCTGGCTGCCCGCGATGCGGACGCGGGAAGGCCGATCAAGGTCCGGGTGAATGTCCCGATGGAGAAGGACATCGACGGGCTGGATGAGGGCGCGCGCGTCAGGCTCAAGGCTCGCCTCATGCCCCCTTCACCTCCGCTCCTGCCCGGGGCTTACGATTTTGCCCGCAGGGCGTGGTTCGATGGTTACGCGGCGACAGGATCCTTAGTAGGCGAAGTCGAGATCATGGAGCGATCCACCGGGGCCGACGGCGTAATTGCCCGGCTCCAGCGATGGCTTTCTGCACATGTGCGCGACAATCTCGGCGGATCGTCCGGCAGCATCGCTGCTGCTTTTGCTAGCGGGGATCGCGGCTCGATTGCCGAGGCGGATGAGATCGCGATGCGGGATGCCGGTCTCACCCATCTTCTCTCAATCAGTGGATTGCATGTCAGCGCGGTCATTGCCGCGGCCTATTTCCTTGCGATCAAGCTGCTTGCGTTATGGTCCTGGTTCGCATTGCGCGTGCGGCTGCCGTTGGTCGCAGCTGCGGTCGCTGCTGGCGCCGGGATCGGATACACATTGCTGACAGGGGCGGAGGTGCCCACGGTTCGCAGCTGCATCGGCGCCCTCCTCGTGCTAGTCGCACTGGCCCTGGGGCGCGAACCGCTTTCGATGCGGATGGTCGCCGTGGCGGCAACGGTCGTGCTGCTATTGTGGCCGGAATCGTTGATCGGGCCCAGTTTCCAGATGAGCTTCGCGGCGGTGATTGCCATTGTCGCCTTGCACAATGCCAAGCCGGTCCGGGATTTCCTCGCTCCCAGGGAAGAGAGCTGGGCGCGATGGTCTGCCCGGCGAACGCTCATGTTGTTTGTCACCGGCCTCGTGATCGAGATTGCTCTAACCCCGATCGTCCTGTTCCATTTCCATCGGGCAGGGCTCTACGGGGCTTTTGCGAACGTGCTCGCAATCCCGCTGGTCACCTTCATTTCGATGCCATTGATTGCGATCGCATTGCTGTTCGACACAATCGGCCTCGGCGCGCCCTTCTGGTGGCTGGCAGGGCAATCGCTCGATCTCTTGCTGGGAATTGCCCACTTCACCGCCGCGCAGCCCGGTGCGGTCAAGCTGGTTCCGCACATCGGTCTCGTAACCCTCCTCGTTTTCGTAGGAGGAGGGCTGTGGCTCGCGCTCTGGCGGGGGAAGGGCCGCTTGTGCGGCTTGCCTCCCGTGGTGGCTGTTGGCGTACCGCTGCTGCTTAGCGCTTCCGCACCCGACCTGTTTGTCACGCGTGACGGGCGGGATGTGGGCTTGGTTGATCACGACGGACGACTTTTCCTGCTGCGAGAGAAAGCCGGGTCCTACGCCCAGGAGAACATTACTGAACTCGCCGGCACGGAGATCACGCCGATCAATATCGAGCATTGGGCTGGCGCCCGGTGCACCGCGGACTTTTGCAGTTTGCCCATCAGTCGGGGTGAACGGATATGGCACCTCCTTGTTGCGCGAAGCCGCGAACGCATCGACGAACGCGAACTGGCTGCCGCTTGCGAGAAGTCCGACATCGTCATCGCAGCGCGGTGGCTTCCGAGGAGTTGCCGGCCGAAATGGCTGAAATCCGACCGCAGGTTCCTCGAGGAGAACGGCGGGCTGGCGATTTACCTGAAGAGCGAACGCATCGTCACCGTGGCAGAAAGCCAGGGGAGCCACGGTTGGTGGCGCGGCAGCTCCAATTGAAAAGGGCGCCCGGACCCGTCCGAGCGCCCCGATGAGAATTGTAAAGCTTAGTGGTAGCGGCGAAGGAGCCCGGCAAGCTTGCCCTGGATCTGCACGCGGCCCGCTTCGTATACCTGCGGTTCGTAGGCACCGTTCGCCGGGTCGAGCCGGACCATCGGGCCTTCCTTGCGAAGATATTTCAGCGTCGCTTCCTCGTTATCGACCAGCGCGACAACGATCTCGCCATCGCGCGCTGTTTCGGCACGCTTAACGAGGGCAAAGTCGCCGTCGAAGATGCCGGCCTCGATCATCGAATCGCCGCTGACCTCAAGGGCATAGTGGTCACCCGGACCCAGCAGGGCCGCGGGAACGGGCATGGAGGACTGGCCTTCGATCGCCTCGATCGGCGCGCCGGCGGCGATCCTGCCGTGCAGCGGCACATCGATGATGTCGTTGGCCGGTTCAGGCGCCGAGGGTTTCGCTGTATGCTGCGCCACGACGATATCATTAGCCGCCACTGCAGGACGCGAGGGGCTGGTGACCGAATCTTCGGGCAGTTTGATCACTTCGAGCGCGCGAGCCCGGTTCGGCAGGCGGCGAATGAAGCCGCGTTCTTCCAGCGCGGAAATCAGGCGGTGCACACCCGACTTGCTCTTCAGATCGAGCGCTTCCTTCATTTCCTCGAAAGAGGGCGAAATGCCGGTTTCTTCCAGCTTCTGCTGGATGAAACGGATCAGTTCGTGCTGCTTGGCAGTCAGCATCGGATCACTCCCTTATTCCTGTTCACAACCTTGTGAACGAATGTGGAACAATTAGGCAACCAATTTTCGCAAGTCAAGCATTCCCGCCATTTTCGAGGCAGTTGCCTCTGGAACAGGCGTTCCCGTTTCAGTCCCCAGCTCGCCAGGTTCCGGACTTGCCGCCGGTCTTTTCAAGGAGGCGAACGCCTTCGATCATCATTCCACGGTCGATCGCCTTGCCCATGTCGTAAAGCGTCAGCAAAGCGACGCTCGCAGCGGTCATTGCCTCCATTTCGACACCTGTCTTGCCGGTCAGCGAGGCGGTCGCAGTGACGAGGATCGCGTCCGATTCGCGGGTGAAGTCGACTCTCACGCTTTCGAGCCCGAGCGGATGACATAGCGGGATAAGCTCGCCGGTCTTCTTGGCGGCCATGATGCCGGCGATGCGTGCGGTGGCAAGCGCATCACCCTTGGCAGTGCTGCCCGCCATGATGGCTTCAAGCGCCGCGTGAGCCATGCGAATACGGCCCTCCGCAGTCGCGCTGCGGGCGGTTTCGGGCTTTGCGCCCACATCGACCATGCGTGCAGCGCCATGATCGTCGAGGTGGGTGAGTTTAGCCATCGAGTAGCTTCCGAGTGGCCGCCTCGACATCGTCCTGCCGCATCAGGCTTTCGCCGACCAGGAAGCTGCGGACACCTGCCCGGGCAAGGCGTTGGCAATCTTCGTATGTGAAGATGCCGCTCTCTCCGACCAGCAATGCGTCGGTCGGGGCAAGAGCAGCAAGTTGCTCCGTCGTGGAAAGATCGGTCTCGAAGGTCTTGAGATTGCGGTTGTTCACTCCGAGAAGGCGTGACTGCAATCGGGCAGCCCGTTCCATTTCCTCGGCGTCATGGACCTCGACCAGCACGTCCATGCCGCGTTCGATCGCTGCCGCCTCGATCTCCGCCATCAGTGCATCTTCGAGTGCCGCCACGATAATCAGGATGGCATCCGCCCCGATCGCACGTGCTTCGGCCACCTGCCAGGGATCGACCATGAAGTCCTTGCGCAGCACGGGAAGGGTACAGGCAGCACGCGCGGCGACCAGGTAATCCTCATGTCCCTGGAAATAGGGGGCGTCGGTGAGGACCGAGAGGCATGACGCGCCGCCGGTCGCATAGGCTTTCGCGTGTTCGGCGGGGTGAAAGTCGGGCCGGATAAGCCCCTTGGAAGGAGAGGCCTTCTTGATTTCCGCAATGAGGCCGAAGCCAGTTTGCTGCGCGCTTTCGAGCGCCGCCTTGAACCCGCGCGGTGCCGACTGCTGCCCAGCTGCGGCATCGAGTTCGTCGAGTGTGCGCTCCCTCTTGCGCGCAGCAACTTCCTCGCGCTTGGTCGCGCAGATTTCCTCGAGCTTGTTCATTGGGCGAGGGCAATCCAGTCGGCGAGGAGCTGTTTCGCACGACCGGAATCTATGGCCTCAGCGGCCATTTCCGCTCCCTCGGTCCAGTCGTCGGTTTTGCCCGAGACGATCAGGGTGGCGGCCGCGTTAAACAGCACTGCGTCGCGATAGGGACCGGGAGCGCCCATCAACAGCGCCTCAAGAGCCTTCGCATTGTGCGCCGGATCGCCGCCGCGGATGGCTTCGACCGGTGCATGCGGGAGGTTCGCCTGCACAGCGACGACGCGGCGCATCTCGAAATCGTTGCCTTTGACGTCGGCCAGCTCGTTGCCACCTGCAAGACTCAGCTCGTCCAGTCCTTCGTCGCCCGAAGCAATGAAGGTTCGCTCGGTCCCAAGACGCGCCTTGGCGCGAGCGTAGATCGGCACATAGGCCGGGCGCGCAATTCCGATCAGCTGTCGCTTGACGCCAGCTGGATTGGAGAGAGGGCCCATCAGGTTGAATATCGTCCGCACCCCGAGTTTCTGGCGGATGGGCTGGATGCGGCCCATTGCAGGGTGGTGGTTCTTGGCGAAGAGGAAACAAATTCCCAGTTCGTTCAGCGTCTTCTCGGCAGTTCTCCCCGCAGCTTCCATGTCGAGGCCGAGCGCTTCTAGCGTATCCGCCGCACCCGATTTGGAACTGGCTGCACGGTTGCCATGCTTCGCCACAGGCACGCCGCAGGCCGCGACAAGCAGGCTGACTGCCGTCGAGACGTTGAGCGTGTGGTGGCCGTCGCCCCCGGTGCCGCAACAATCGACCGTGCCTTCGGGCGCGTCGATCGGGATCAGGCGTTCGCGCAGGGCACGCGCGGCGCCGGCGATTTCCTCCGACGTCTCGCTGCGCGCCGACATGTCGACGAGGAACCGGCCAATATCGTCATCGGCAATTTCACCTTCGAGTATCCATCCGAAAATCTCGTGCGCATCGTCTTCGGAAAGGTGCGTGTGGGCGGAGGGTAGCTGCTTCATGCCGGGACCTTCGCATCCATGCCGCAGATGGCAAGGAAATTGGCGAGCAACGCGTGGCCGTGCTCGGTCGCGATGCTCTCCGGATGGAATTGCACGCCATGGATCGGCAATTCGCGGTGGTGGAAGCCCATGACGCTCGATCCGTCGAGACCCGGCGTCTCGCTGGTCGCATTGACCGCGAGGCAATCGGGAATGTCCTCGACGATCAGCGAGTGATAGCGGGTTGCGGTATAAGGCGAGGGGAGGCCTGCGAAAACGCCGGTGCCGTCATGCGAGAGGTCGCTGGTCTTTCCGTGCATCAACCCGCCACGTACCACCTTGCCTCCGAAGTGCTGACCGATCGACTGGTGACCGAGGCAGACGCCCAGCAGAGGTTTCTTCGCTTCGGCGCAGGCCGCGACGAGGTCGAGGCTCACTCCGGCCTCGTTGGGCGTGCAGGGGCCGGGTGAGATCAGGTAGCCCGCCGCGCCCTTTGCGATCGCTTCCTGAGCCGTAATGGCGTCATTGCGGACGACTTCCACCTCCGCACCCAGTTCCATCAGGTAATGGACGAGGTTGAAGGTGAAGCTGTCGTAATTGTCGACGACGAGGATCGAGCGGTTGGCAATCATTTCAATCGGTGATTGGCGAGGGCAGAGCCGGCTTTCAAGCAAGGAAAGCTGCCCGCTGCTTCACCCCTCCTTGCCAGCCAGCTTGTCGGTCGCGCGGACAAGGCCATCGATAATGCCCGGTTCGCCTGCGGAATGGCCCGCATCATGGACGATCCATAGTTCGGCCTCGGGCCAAGCCTTCTTCAGCTCCCACGCGCTTGTCGGCGGGGTGCAGATGTCGTGGCGGCCCTGCACGATGATGCCGGGGATGTGCTTGATCTTGGCGACATTCTTCAGGAGCTGCGCCTCTTCGAGGAAGAAGTCCTGCAGGAAGAACTTGGCACAGATGCGCGCGAAGGGGACCGCCTTGGCCGGATCGCCGAAGCTGTCGAGCAGCTTTTCGTCGGGCAGCAGGGTGGCGACATTGCCTTCCCACAGCGACCATTCGCGCGCGGCGGCGAGGCGGGTGGCCTCGTCCTCGCTGGTCAGGCGCTCATAATAGGCCTCAACGAGGTTGCCGCGCTCGGCTTCGGGGATGAGGCCGGAGAAGTCGTCCCACTGCTCCGCCATGATTTCGCTCGCGCCGTAGGAATAGAGCCAGTCCTTTTCCTTCTGGCGGGCGAGGAATACGCCGCGCAGCACGATCTCGCTCACCCGGTCGGGATGCGTCTGGGCATAGGCGAGGGCGAGCGTTGCGCCCCAGCTCCCACCGAAGGCCTGCCACTTCTCGTGGCCGCACATCTCGCGCAGTTTCTCGATGTCCTCGACGATGCGCCAGGTGTCGTTGTTCTCGATCTCGGCGAAAGGCAGAGACTGGCCGCAGCCGCGCTGGTCGAACAGCAGCACGTCGTAGAGTTCCGGGTCCCACTGGCGGCGGTGCGAGGGCGACATGCCGCCGCCGGGGCCACCGTGGAGGAAGACGGCGGGCTTGGCGCCGGGTGTGCCGACGCGCTCGTAATAAAGCGAATGACCCTCGCCGACATCGAGCATGCCGGTCTCATAGGGTTCGATCTCGGGATAGAGGGTGCGCTCGTAGGTGATCATTCGGGCTGTTCCTTCTTCTCCACCACCACGATCGGGCCGATGGGCGCGCCGGTGTCGAGGCGGTTCGTCGACGGGTTCCACAAGGTGGAAACATTGCCGTCGAGATAGAGCGCGTTCTTCACTCCCAGTTCGTCACGGTAGAAGCGCGCGAGCTTGCCGAAGCTGATCGCGGCGTTGGAAATCACGAAATGCGCGCGGCCACGCTCGTCGACGCCCACCGCGTTACGGATAAGGCGGCTCTCGCCATCATGCGAGATTTCGGGATGAAGCTTGCCAGCGACGACCAGCATCGGTCCGGATTGCGTGCCGAAATCGGGGCGGTCGCGGACATTGGCGAGGAAATCGTCCGTCGTACGCACTTCCCAAGTGTCGCCCGTGCCGAAGAACACGCCATTGGGCTTCATGTGGAAATTGCCTTCGCCATCGGAAGTGCTGAGTGTCTGCAAGCGATCGCCGTCCTCGACAAAATAGCCGATGGGCTTGCCTTCATCGTCAAACATGCCGGCGTTCATGACGAAGGCGATGCGGCCCCCGGAGCGGCTTTTGGAATATGTGCTCAGGCTGCGATACGGCGCAGCGCCGGACGGGCTCAGATCCATCGACACCGTGTGGCGTGAAGGCGAGGCGAGGCAGTGCGTGAGCGGGGTGTCCTCGAAGATAATCGAACGGCAGGCGCTCTCAACCTGCGTAGTCCCCGTGGCCGTTGCGCTGGGAGTTGGCGAGGCCGGTGGCGCTTGGCCGTCGATCCGCGTGCGCGTGACCGGTTCGCCCTCGGGCGCAGGGTCGCAGGCGGCAAGCATCATCACGGGAAGGGCGAGTAAAGCGTATTTCATTGTCCGTATCGGGGTTCCTGTGAGAGGCGGACGGCTTCGCGGGCGGCGGCAAACAGCGCCCCGGCCTTGGCCTCGCATTCGCGTTGTTCGTATTGGGGGTCGCTGTCGGCGACGATACCGGCCCCGGCCTGCACATGCATGGTGCCGTCCTGTATAACCGCGGTGCGCAGGACGATACAGCTGTCGAGCGAACCGTCCGGCGCAAAATAGCCAACGCCCCCCGCATAGGGGCCGCGCGTGGCGGGTTCGAGCTCCGCGATGATCTCGCAGGCGCGGACCTTGGGGGCGCCGCTGACCGTGCCGGCGGGAAAGCCCGCAAACAGCGCATCGAGCGCATCCTTCGAGGGATGAAGTTCGCCCACGACATTGCTGACAATGTGCATGACGTGGCTGTAGCGTTCGACGGTGAAGCTGTCGGTGACTTCGACGCTGCCGCTGGTGGCGACACGTCCGACATCGTTCCGCCCCAGGTCGAGCAGCATGAGATGTTCCGCACGCTCCTTGGCATCGGCGAGAAGCGAGGTTTCGGCGGCCCGGTCCTCCTCTGCATTGGCACCTCGGGGACGTGTCCCGGCAATAGGCCGCACCGTGACCTCGTTTTCGCGCACACGCACTAGGATTTCCGGGCTCGATCCGACTACAGCGAATCCGGGAAGGTCGAGGAAATAGAGGAAGGGCGAGGGGTTTACCCTGCGCAAGGCGCGGTAAAGTGCGATCGGCGGCAATTCGAAGGGCGCGGTGAAGCGCTGCGAGAGCACGACCTGGAAGATGTCGCCCGCAGCTATGTATTCCTTCGCCCGCGTTACCATGGCCGCATATTCGCCCGGATCCATCTGCGGCTCCGGCGATGGCTCTGGATGTTCGGCAAACCGCGCCTCGCCTGCTTCATAACCCGCATCGAGGCGCGCCATTGCCACATCGATCCGCTCGCTGGCAGTTTCCATGGCCGCGTTCACGTCCCCGCTGCCCGGCCACAAGGGGGCGATACAGAACAGATTGTCCTTGAGGCTGTCGAACACCAACAGCAGCGTGGGACGCACGAAAAGCATGTCGGGAAGGTCGAGTGCCTGGCTTCCGGCCCGCGGGAGCTTCTCTACCAGCCCTATCGTCTCGTAGCCGAAATATCCGACGAGGCAGGCGAGGGCGGGGGGAAGCTCCTCCGCCACATCGATCCGGCATTCCTCGAGCAGGTTGCGCAGGGCATCGAGTGTCCCGACATCACAGCCGACAAACTCCTCGCGGTCGCTTTTCCAGCTGCGGTTTATCGCAGCCTCGTCGCCCTCGGCGCGAAAAACGAGGTCGGGATCGAGGCCCAGCAGCGAATAGCGGCCGCGTACCTCGCCGCCTTCGACCGACTCCAGCAGGAAATCCCCGCGTCCTTCCTCGATCAGGCGTAGCGCCGCGCCGACCGGAGTGACCGTATCGGCAACGACCTTTCGCCAGACGAGCGCGGGTTTCCCCTCGGCCAGCGCCGCCAGCGCGCGTTCGCGGCCTTCGAGGGACGGGGTCAAGCCGGACCTCAGTTGGTTTCGCCGAGCAGCTGGCGGCGCACGGCCGCAATGGCAGCCGGATTGCGCTCGACACCCAGTTCTGCACGCATGGCGGCCAGCATCTGCGCGGCATATTCACCGCCCCATGCCTGGCCGACTTGGCTCTTCGCCATGGCGATCAGCGGATCGTTTTCTTCCAGATCCTCCAGCGTGACGTCGTCGAGGCCGACGATGTACCAGCCCTGGTCTGCGGCGCCTTCGAGCTTTTTGACCGTTCCCTTTGCCATGCCGAACAGCAGGGCGATCGGCGCCGGAACGCGTGCATTCCCCAGCTGTGCAAGCTCCTGCCTGCTGTAGTTCACCTGCTCGGGTGCGCGGATTGCCTTTTCTTCGGCGGCCACTGCGGCGGCCAGGCTTTCGCCTCCCTCTACACGCTTCAGGATACGTTCGGCCGCGGCTTCGGCGCCCTTGTCGCCGGTGACGCGGCGCCACTCGGCAATCGCTTCGTTACGGATTTCAGCGAGCGGGGCAGCCGCGGAAGGCGTGATGGTCGCAACTTCGTAAAGCAGGAAGGTCTGGCCATCGGGCAGTGCTCCGATCTCGGGCTCGCCCTCGTCGATCTGGAAGGCAAAATCGAGCACGGGGGCAAGGATCGGCGGCACCGGTTGCGCGGTTCCGTAGATCCGTCCCGCAGCAGTAACAGGTGGCGTCGTGTTCAGCTCGAGATCGAGTTCCCTCGCCACGGCTGCAAGCGAAGCGCCGTCTGCAAGGCGGTCTTCGATGCCGACAGCAAGTTCGGCGATGCCGCGCTGGCGTTTTTCTTCACGTACGACCTCCACGATTTCGGCGCGCGCATCTTCGATCGAGCGCTCCGCCTGCGTGGTGACGGAAGTCACGCGAGCGACATGCCAGCCAAGCGAGCTACGCGCAGGCGCGGTTACCGCGCCTTGCTTCGCTTCGAAATAGGCCTTCGCCACGGCTTCCGAAGCAGCCGACCGAATCTGCGAACGCTCCTGGTCGGAGATCTCGGTCGAACGAAGTCCCGCATCCGAGGCTGCCTTGGCGAAGCTTTCGCCGGCCTGGACCCGGGCGGCGATATTCTGGGCTGCTTCACGGCTCGGAACGATCAACTGGGTAAAGCTGCGCGTTTCCCTCGCAGCATAGTTCTCCGCATTGTCGCGATAATAAACCGCGATTTCCTCGTCTGTGGGCTCGATGCTTTCGCCAAGCGCGCTGCTGTCGAAGGTGGCATAACGCAGTGTCCGACGCTCGGGCCGGATGAACCGCGCGCGGTTGTCGTTATAGAATTTCGTCAGTTGCGCATCGGTCGGGTCACCCTGCGGCGCGAACAGGGCGGCCGGGATGGTCGCGATCGCCCCGGTGCGGCGTTCCTTGAAGCTGCGGGCGTAGGTTCGCGCGATGCTGTCCGGGAGCTGCGAGCCGTAGGCGGCCGGAAGGACCGACTGCTGGAACATCATCGATGTGCGGATCTGCTGGCGGACCTGGCCGTCGGTCAGGCTGTTCGTGCGCAGGAAGAGATTATACGTCTCTGCATCGAAATCCCCGCTCGGACCGCGAGCCCCGGGGATCTGGCGGATTTCGCTGTTGATGAGATTCGTGCCGACGCGAAGGCCGTTTTCTTCACCCCAGGCGATCAGGGCATAGCGATCGATCAGGTCGTCGAGGATGCGGTCAAGACCGTCACCTTCGAGCAAAGTCTGCATGGTCGCCTCGGGGTTTTCCTGCCGAGCCTGGCGAAGCGCGTCATTCGCGGCGCTGTTGAGTTCCGCCGTACCGATTTTGCGATCGCCGATCACGGCCACGCTATCACCGCCCGCAACGCCGCCGAAGCTGCCCGTGTTCGATACATCCATGCTGGCGAAGGCGAAGCCGATCAGGCCCAGGAAGGCCATCGTGATCGCGAGACCGACCTTGGATTTGAAGAAATTCCGGAAAAAAGTGAGCATGGCTTGCGGGAATGCCTCTTGGTCTGCATTGGGCGCACCGCACTTTCCGCAAGGGAATGTGACAGATCGCCGGTTGAGGAGCGCGCTTTATCCGCCCTGCGACCTCGCCGCAACAGGTCGCTTTCGGTTTTGACGGATAAAGAAACGACGACTAGCGGAGCGGCGTTCAGCGCCTATATAGCGCCTCGCCCGGACAGTGATTCACGACAGGAAGATTAATTTATGGCCGATCGGCCCTACATCGTTGGCAATTGGAAAATGAACGGCACGCGCGCCATGCTGTCCGAAGCGCGCGCGATCGACCGCGCGGCGCAGCGCTACATGAAGGCCGAAGTCGCCGTCGCTCCGCCGTACACGCTAATCCACGCCGTCCACCGCGAAGCCGAGCAGATCGGCATCGGGGCCCAGGACTGCCATGCCGACGTGGATGGCGCGCACACGGGCGATATCTCCGCTGCCATGGTCGCCGATGCGGGGGCGAAATTCGTCATCCTCGGCCACAGCGAACGCCGCGCAGACCACAAGGAAAGCAACGCCCAGATCAACGCCAAGATCGGCCATGCCCTGGAGGCTGGCCTGCGGATCATCCTGTGCTGCGGCGAGACGCTGGCCACCCGCGAAAAGGGTGATGCCGAGGCATTCGTCCTCAAGCAGTTGAAGGCGAGCCTGCCCAAGATCGAAGATGCCGCGGAGCGCCTGACCGTTGCCTACGAGCCGGTCTGGGCCATCGGTACCGGCAAGACGGCGACGCCGAAGGATATCGCCGCGATGCACAAGGCGATTCGTGGTCTTCTCGACGAAACCTATGGTCCGGAAGTCTCCGCCGAAGTCCGCATCCTTTATGGCGGTTCGGTGAAGCCGGAGAACGCCAAGGAAATTCTCTCGATCCCCGAAGTGGGCGGCGCGCTCGTCGGCGGGGCGAGCCTTTCGTCCGAAAGCTTCCTCGGTATCGTCGTCGCTGCTTCGGAAACCGAAGAGGCCTGACGCTTGCCGTTTTGCCGCACTGTCCCTAGATGCGGCCCCAATAATCTTACGCTTCAGAGTAGATAACCCATGTTCCTCTTCTTCACCGTCGTCCAGGCGATCGTCGCAGCCGCCCTTATCGGCGTCATCCTGATGCAGCGCAGCGAAGGCGGTGGCCTGGGCATCGGGGGTAGCCCTGGCGGACTGATGAGCGCCCGCGGTGCGGCTGACTTCCTCACCCGTTCGACCAAGTGGCTGGCCGTGACCTTCATAGCACTGTCGATCCTGCTTGCTGCGATGGCCGTCGAAGGTGTGGGCACGGGCGATGTGGAATCCACTCTGGACCGTAGCGTTGCTCCGGCAGAAATCGATCCGCTCGGCGATACCGGCGCGGCTCCCGCCCCGGCAGCAGCTCCGGCGGAAACGCCCGCCGACAGCGACGATCCGCTCGCCGAATAACACTCGCTTCATCGCAAATCGCACGCGCACCGGTGGATAGCGCAGGGTTTCCTGCGCCTTTTCCCTTGCGCCGACTCAACTCGCACGCTTAAGGCCCGACTCCCATGGCGCGGTATATTTTCATCACCGGCGGCGTGGTCTCCTCGCTTGGCAAAGGTCTCATGGCAGCATCGCTTGCTGCCCTCCTCCAGGCGCGCGGCTACAAGGTCCGCATTCGTAAGTTCGATCCCTACCTCAATGTCGATCCGGGCACGATGAGCCCGTATCAGCATGGCGAGGTCTATGTGACCGACGACGGGGCGGAAACCGACCTCGACCTTGGCCACTACGAGCGCTTTACCGGCGTCTCGGCCCACCAGGGCGACAACATCACATCCGGCCGGGTCTACCAGCAGATCATCGCCAAGGAACGCCGCGGCGACTATCTCGGCGCGACGGTGCAGGTGGTCCCGCATGTGACCGACGCAATCAAGGAATTCGCGCTAGCAGGGCAGGACGATCACGATTTCATCCTGTGTGAGATCGGTGGCACGGTGGGCGACATCGAGAGCCTGCCGTTTATGGAAGCGATCCGCCAGCTCAGGAACGAGCTCGAGCCGATGCAGTCGCTCAGCGTCCATGTGACGCTGGTGCCATATATTGCCGCGGCCGGCGAGTTGAAGACAAAGCCGACCCAGCACTCGGTACGCGAACTGGCCAGCCTCGGCATCAAGCCTGACGTACTGCTGTGCCGCGCGGAACATCCCATTCCCGATGGCGAGCGGCAGAAGATCGCCAACTTCTGCAACGTGCGCAAAGAGGCGGTCATTCCGGCCCTCGACGCGCCCTCGATCTACTCGGTCCCGCTGCAGTATCATGCCGAAGGGCTCGACACCGAAGTCCTGCGCGGTTTCGGCATCACCGATGCGCCCGAACCCGACCTGTCGCGCTGGTACGATGTGGTCGACCGCCACTCGAACCCGGAAGGCGAGGTCACCATCGGCGTGGTCGGTAAATATGTCGGCCTGCAGGATGCGTACAAGTCATTGAACGAGGCGCTGATCCACGGCGGCATGGCGCACCGGGTCAAGGTCAACATCAACTGGATCGATGCCGAGGTTTTCGAGCAGAGCGACAGCGATATCGCCGCCCAACTCGAACCGATGCACGGCATTCTCGTACCCGGCGGCTTTGGCGAGCGCGGGAGCGAGGGCAAGATCGCCAGCGTTCGCTTCGCGCGCGAGCGCAAGGTGCCGTTCCTCGGCATCTGTCTCGGTATGCAGATGGCTTGTATCGAAGGCGCGCGGAACGCCGGCTTCGAACAGGCGAGTTCGACCGAGTTCGGCAGCACCGACGAACCGGTGGTCGGCATCATCACCGAATGGATGACCGAAGAGGGCTTGCAAAAGCGCGAAGCCGGGGGCGATCTCGGCGGTACCATGCGGCTTGGCGCCTATGACGCAAAGCTGGCGGCAAACAGCCACGTCTCCTCCATCTATGGCGGTTCGACCGAGATTTCCGAACGCCACCGTCACCGGTACGAGGTGAACGGCAAGTATATCGACCCGCTCGAAAAGCAGGGTCTGATCTTCTCCGGCATGTCCCCCGATGGCCTGCTGCCCGAAATCGTCGAGCGGCCCGACCATCCATGGTTCGTCGGCGTCCAGTTCCACCCCGAACTGAAGTCCAAACCGTTCGACCCGCACCCGCTATTTGCGGGCTTTATTGGAGCGGCACTCGAACAAGCACGCCTCGTGTAAAAAATATTTCAAATTTTTCCGAGCGGCTAAGCGGCTGTAAAACAACGACCCCTCTCGGGGCGCTTGTAGGCATGCGACAAATCAGCGTTCGCTAATGCAGGGGGCCGTCTTTATCTTTTGACATAGATGGGGCAGGACTATCTCGACTCGGTTGCGAAAAGCCATTGAGTCAAAGTGATTTACGCCTGCATGTGCAAGCGGTGGGGCTTGCCTCGAACCCGGTCGTCTTCTGCGACCCGGACGGCCGAATCCGAGGCTTGGCGGCGCTAGTCGTCGCGGGGGTGGTGCTTTCGAGTGCCGCCCCCTTTTACGTTGTGAACGCTCACGAAAAAGGCGGCGCCCCTTACGAGGCACCGCCCTAATTTCGCCTGGCCCTTTAGCTTAGGCCGCAGCGCTGTCGTCTTCGTCATCCTTGACGATCTCGAGCTTCTGCTGCCCGCCGATCGCGATCTTCTTCGGCTTCATCGCCTCGGGCACTTCGCGCACGAGGTCGATCACCAGCATGCCGTCCTTGAGGTCAGCATTGTCGACGCGCACATAGTCGGCGAGGTCGAAGCGGCGCTCGAAGCCGCGGTTGGCGATGCCGAGATGCAGCATTTCGCCTTCGGGCCGGTCGTCACGCTTGCGCCCCTGAATCACCAGCAGGTTCTGCTGCGCGGTGATGTCGAGATCTTCCGAACGGAAGCCGGCAACGGCGAGGGTGATGCGGTATTCGTCCTCGTCGCGGCGCTCGATGTTGAAGGGCGGATAGTTGTCGCCCCCGGCATTGCGCGCCTGGCGTTCCATGAGGTCGAACAGGCGGTCGAAACCGACGGTCGAACGGCGATAGGGGGTGGTGTCAAAACGGTTCATCGAAACAAATCCTCCATTGAGCAATTTGAGTATGTGAAGGGAGCCCGTAAGCGGCACTCCCAAGTCGCCGCACCATGCGGCGACAGACCCAAGATAGGCGCTTGCGAAAGCCTTTCAAGCATCGCACATGAGCGCTCCACACAAGGAAACCCGATGAGCCAGCCTCATATCGACATCTACACCAAATTCGGCTGCGGCTACTGCTTCCGCGCCAAACGCCTGCTCGACGAGAAGGGCGCGGATTACCACGAGCACGACATCACCATGGGCGGCCCGAAGCGCGATGAAATGATGCAGCGCGCACCCACCGCGCGGACCGTGCCGCAGATCTTCATCGGAGACACCTATGTCGGCGGTTCCGACGAACTCGCCGCGCTCGAACGAGCGGGCAAGCTGGACGCCCTTCTGGAAGGCTGAATGACACGGGTTGCCGTCCTGCAAATGACCACGGGGATCGACCCGGAGGCAAATGCCGGCGTGATCACCGATGCTGTTGCGAAATCTGCGGGCGAGGGGGCCGAGATGCTCTTTACTCCCGAGATGTCGGGCCTGCTCGACCGCGACCGCAAACGCGCCGCAAGTTCGATCGTTCGCGAAGAGAATGACCCTGTGCTCGCCTCTGTGCGGGAATGCTCGGCCAGGCACGGGATCTGGACCTGCCTCGGCTCGCTCGCGGTCGATACGGGCGAAGGCAAGTGGGCGAACCGCTCCTTTGTCGTCGACCCATCGGGCCAAATCACCGCACGCTACGACAAGATCCATATGTTCGATGTCGACCTCGCCACCGGTGAAAGCTGGCGCGAGTCCAATGCCTATCGGGCGGGTGACAAGATCGTCACGCTCGAAACGCCGATCGGCAGGCTGGGCCTTGCGGTGTGCTACGACCTGCGCTTCCCGGCTCTGTTCGAGGCGCTGGGCAATGCCGGATGCGATGCCATCGCCATACCCGCTGCCTTTACTGTTCCGACTGGCCAGGCGCACTGGCACATACTCCAGCGAGCGCGTGCCATCGAGGCCAGCGCATTCGTGATTGCGGCAGCGCAGGTCGGGAGCCACGAAGACGGGCGGCAAACCTATGGTCACAGCCTTGTCGTCGACCCGTGGGGAGAGGTGTTGCTCGATATGGGCGGGGAAAGCGCCGGACTGCAATTCGCCCGGATCGACACATCGCGCGTGGAAAATGCGCGCTCACAGGTTCCGAGCCTTGCCAACCGCCGCGTTATCGCCAACTAGGCCCTCACGATGATCGTCTTCGACCTCCACTGCGAAAATGGCCACCGCTTCGAAGGCTGGTTCGGCTCGTCTGCCGATTTCGACAGCCAGCGCGAGCGCGGCCTCGTCGACTGCCCCGAATGCGGCAGCAAGACTGTCGGCAAGGCTCCCATGGCACCGGCGGTAGGCGCAAAGGGCAATCAGGTGTCAGAGCCTACAGCCGGCAAGGAAGCGCAGCTATCCAATGCACCCATGCCGCCCGAGGTCGAAAAGGCGCTCAAGCAGTTGGCCAAGGCACAGGCCAAGGCGCTAGAAAAGAGCACATGGGTAGGCGAGAAGTTCGCCGATGAAGCCCGCTCGCAGCATTACGGCGAGAAGGACGAGGCTCCGATCCACGGCAAGGCCACTCGCAAGGAAGCCGAAGACCTCGCCGCCGAGGGGATTTCGGTCGCCCCCATCCTTTTCCCCATTGCCGAGCCCGACAAACTCAACTGATTGTCAGGGGCTTTCAAGCCGCTATACAGCGCAGCCGGGGGCGCCCGTAGCTCAGTCGGATAGAGCACCAGATTCCTAATCTGGGGGCCACAGGTTCGAATCCTGTCGGGCGCACCACCTACCTGCCAAGCCGCGTCGCTACCCAGCTAAGCAGGGTCACCAGCGCAGATGAAGCCGTGAGAAGAGCGCAGATTCCCTTCCAACCGAATGAGTCGTAAACGGCCGTCCCCCCGATGCTTCCGATTCCGCCGCCGATGAACATGAGGACGATGTAAACCGTCGTCAGTCGTGTGCGCAGGTCGGGCTGGAGCGAGAGGAAGGTCATGCGGCCTGTCACATCGATCGCGGGGCCCACCAGGTTCACGATCACGAGCGGGACGATCAGGCTCCAGATGGAACCACCCAGCGGATAGAAAAGCGCAATGCCGCCCAGCTGGATAACCGCGAAGACAAGCCTGGCTTTCCGCGGGCCAACGCTATCGGACCAGCGGCCCAAGCGCGGGGTCGAAAGGATACTGACGGCTGCAATGGCTGCCAGATAGCCAACGGCGTCGGTTCCGTAATTCATTGGCTCTGCGGTCAGGTAAAGCGCCAGAGCCAGCCACAAGGCGATGAACTGGGCGAAATTGAGCCCCTGTATCGCGCCCGACAAAAGGACTTCGCGGTTTTTTTGCGCAAGCGCAAAGACCGAGAACACCAGCGGCCAGTAGTGCGTACCGCCGCGGTCCCGCTCGCCGATCTGCATCAGGCGGGGGAGGGCGAGGGTGACTGCCAGCATCAGTCCGGTGGCAATCCAGTAGACGAGCCGCCATCCGTAATGTTCGGCTACCCATCCCGCGCCCACACGCGCGATCAGGATACCAAGTATGACCCCGGCGGTCAGCAGCGCGGTCACCTGCCCAAGCCGTTCGGGCGCGACTCGCTTCGATGCATAGGCAGGCAACAGGTAGGGCGCGATGGTGAAGAAGCCGAGCAGCGTCGAGCCGGCCGTGAAGCCGGTGAAACTTTCCGCCAGCGTCATCAGGGCCAGCGATGCCGTTTGCCCGGTTGCGAAAAGGATCGTCAGACGTCTGTTCGAATAGCGGTCGCCGAGCGGGAGAAGCAGGAGAATGCCCACCGCGAGCGCCAGCTGGTTGAGCGCCGGAACAAGGCCGATACGCGCCTCGCTGACGCCGAAATGCGCGGCGACATCGCCGATGATCGGGTGGATGTAATAGGCATTGGCCGTCACCACCGCAGCGGCGATGGCGAGCGAATATTCCTGCGTGCGCGTGAGCCGCGCGGTTTCGTTCACGCGAGATGCCCGGCCTTGCGCGCCATGTCGATCACGCCCTGGGCGAGCGCTTCAGGCTGGTCTTCCTGGCAGAAATGGCCGCAGGGGCTGAGCGTGCGATGGTCGAGACCCTTCGCGCCAGCGATCCTCTCGATGAGGAATTTCTCGCTGCCCTTGGTGATGGGGTCCTCGTCGCCGAACAGCGTCAGGAAGGGCTTCTCGAAAGCGGCGAGCGATGGCCAGGCGACCTTGTTTTCCTCGACCCCCGGCATGCCGTCCTCGACGGGCACCAGCGCGGGGAATGCACGCGCTGCAGCCTTGGACGGCTCGTCGGGGAAGGGCGCATTATAGGCCGCGATCTCGGCCTCGCTCAGCGGGGTCTGCGATGCCCGGTCGAGCAGTGGGCCGATCTGGAAATCGGGCGAGGTCTTCGCAAATTCGCGCCAGGCGAGAAAGGCGGGGGAGGGTGTTCCACCGGCGGGAAGGAACGTGTTGCTCGCCACGACGCAGGCAAACAGGTCGGGATCGTTCGCCACCATCCGCAGTCCGAGCAGGCCGCCCCAATCTTGGCAGAACAGCGCTGCCGGGCGCGGTTCGACTGCCGCGCGCCATTGCTTCAGCCAGTCGACGTGGCGCTGGTAGGTGAAGAAGGAGATATCGTCGGGCTTGTCGCTTTTGCCGAAGCCGATGAGGTCGGGGACGAGGACGCGAAAGCCCGCATCGACGAGGATCGGGATCATCTTGCGGTAGAGGAAGGACCAGCTCGGCTCGCCGTGGAACAGGAGGACGGGCGGGGCATCCTTCGGGCCTTCGTCGACATAATGCATTCGGCCCTTGTGGCCTTCGCCAAGGTCGAGTTCGAACCAGTTCTCCGCGAAGGGATAGTCCGGGATGTCGGCGAAACGCTCCGCCGGTGTCTGGATGATCTGCATGCCACTCTCCCCAAGGTTGCTCGGCCGGACGAATCCGTTGCCGATTGCAACTCTTAGGGCGTGGGCTTGTTCGTGTCACCCAGCCTGCTGACGGGCACGGTTTCCTTGAAGGTGTGCGTGACATAGGGGAAGGGGATCTCGATCCCAGCATCGTCGAGCGCAGATTTGATTGCGCGGATGACCTTGTCCTTGCTCTCCCAGCCCGAACGCGGGGTCGATCCCGACCACCAGCGGACGAGGAAATCGACCGAGCTCGAATTGAACTCCTTGGCGAAAATGTCGATGCCCTTGCTCGCCAGAACCTGGTCGACACCTTCCACCGCGCGGTGGATCACCGTGGAGGCGTGGTCGAGATTGGTGTCGTAGGATACGCCGATCACCACCTCGTGGCGGCGCTGGTCCTCGTCGGTAAGGATTTCGACCGGATTCTTGAACAGGATCGAGTTGGGCACGACGGTCAGCTCACCCGACAGCTTGCGGACATGCGTTTCGCGCAGGGTTATGTGCTCTACCTTGCCGGTGATGCCCTCGCACGCGATCACGTCGCCGATCTGCATCTTCTCGCGCAGCATGATGAGGATGCCGGCAAAGAAGTTCTCGAAGATGTCCTGGAATGCGAAGCCGATGGCGACCGCGCCGATACCGAGGCCCGCAAGAAGACTTGCAGGCGTGAGGTCGGGCATGACTACAACGGCAGCAACGAACAGGCCCACGATCCAGATGGCGAGCCGCACCATCGTATCGACGAGGTTCTTGAGGCTCGAGCGGATTTCGGTCCGCCCGACGATCATGTCCGAAATCCTCACCGCGAAGCGCGCGACGATCCATGTGATGAGGACAATGAAGAGTGCAATCGCAAGGCTGGGCAGGCTCTCGATAAAGCCTTCACCCATCTCGCGGAGCTGGTCACGCAAGGTTTCGATATAATTCAACAAGAACTCCCTTTGCGGCACAACGTTGTGCACCGCAGCGGGTTCCGAAATGGCGGAAATACGCGGTTAGCGAGGGTTAACCCTACTGCGCCGGCGCGGCTTCCGGAACAAGCACATAGACCGGGCCGACATCGACAGCTTCACCGATCCCACCGATGGCCAGTGCCACCTTTGCCGTTCCGTCCGCCAGAGGCTTGGGCGCGCGGGTGGCGAGGCGGATCAATTGCCAGTCGTTGCCCAGCGAAGTCTGCGTCATCTTGAAGGGTTGAGCCTCTCCCGCAGCGGCGAGCCCGACGCCCAGTATCGCCGCTCCGTCCGCACGCTGGGTGGCCACCGTTTTCGCGGCAAGAGCTACGATCAGTTTCTGGCCCTCGGCAATGTCACCCGGCACGTCGACCAGCGCCATGATCTGGCCCGTTTCCGACGTGCTGGTCACCAGCCTGGTCGCCCGACCAAGCCAGATCGTAGCCTCGTCGCGGCTATCTGCCGTCCCGCCTTCAGCCGTGATGGTCCAATCGCGGTCGGTGGGGTCGTTCAAGAGCTCGCCAAGACCACGAAGCGGCTCGGGCAGTTCGGAGTCTTCGGGCGCAGAGGCAATCTCGGTCGCAGGCGCAGGAGCCTTGGCGATATAGCTTGAGTCGGCGACCACGATCGCCTGACCCATTTCGAGAACCTGCTTCGTATCGCCGAAATGAATAGCGACGATACCATCCTTGCTATTCAGCGTCTGGTCGGCCTTCGCGGTTACCTCGTACCATCGCCATTCCTTGCCGATCGAAAGCGTCTGGTCGCCGAATCCGGAATAGGGCGGAACCCCTTCCTGGAAACGGACCCGCATCACTCCCTTACCGTCACTCGTCGCCGCTTCTACCGTACGTGCGTAAAATCCGATCGTAACCTGCTGGCCGCGCACGATCCTGCGGATAAGCGGGATGTTCGCACCGGCTTCGTAGATGAAGTTACCGGCCTTGTTGACGTGGAAGCGTCGCCCCGCACCGCCGGGTATATTCTGATCGCGAAATCCCTCGGTGTAGAAACTAGGGCCGTAGCTTTGCCAGTCCATCCGCGAAGGGTCGTTCGCCAATGTGCCCGGCAGTGCGTCGTCGAGCGCCTGAAGTTCGGGCGATAGCGTTTGGGCGGCAATTGAAACCGGTGTGGACATCGCGATTGCCGCGCAAACGCAGGCAAGTTTCCAGTGTGACGACATTACGTGAGCTTCCCTTAGTCTAGGACTTTGGGAGCGTTAACAACTGCGCTGTGAATACGCAATGTACCGGAAATGTACGTGGGTAATGCTTTTATTTCTGACCGTGTTCCTTACGCGCAATCTCATGCAGCCAGTCCGCATGGCGCGGGGCCTTCTTTGTCTCGCTCCATTCGTCGAGCATCATCGGCGCGACGCGCTTGAGTTCGGCATATTGCTCGTCGGTCCCGATATCGGTCGCGAGCTCCACGCGGTGACCATTGGGATCGAAGAAATAGATCGACTTGAAGATGCCGTGATGCGTCGGACCAAGGACATCGATGCCAAGGCTTTCGACATGCTCCTTGGCGGCTACGAGTTCTTCCTCGCTCCCCACCTTGAAGGCGAGGTGCTGGACCCATTGCGGGGTGTTCTCGTCGCGGCCCATATCCTTCTGGTTGGGCAGTTCGAAGAAGGCGAGGATGTTGCCGTTACCCGCGTCGAGGAAGACGTGCATGTAGGGATCGTATTCCCCGGTCGATGGCACATGGTCTTCGGCAAAGGCGGTGGTGTATTCCATGCCGAGGACCTTGCCGTACCATTCAACGGTCTCTTTCGCGTCCTTGCAGCGGTAGGCGGCGTGGTGGACGCCGCCGAGCTTCACGGGATGTGCAGCTACTTCGCTCATTCGGCTGGCTCCGCTTCGACCGACTTGGCTTCTTCGACGCTCAGCACGCCGCGCTTGATCTGGTCGCGCTCCATGCTTTCGAACAGAGCCTTGAAGTTGCCCTCGCCAAACCCTTCGTCACCCTTGCGCTGGATGAATTCGAAGAAGACCGGGCCGACCTGTGCCTCTGCAAAGATTTGCAGGAGCAATCGCGGACTGCCGCCCTCGGTCGTGCCGTCGAGCAGGATGCCGCGCATCTTGAGTTCGTTCTCGTCTTCGCCATGGCCGGGCAGGCGCTCGGAAAGCATTTCGTAATAGGTTGCGGGCGGCGCGGTCATGAAGGGAACGCCGAGGTCCTTAAGATTGTCCCAGCACTGGACGAGATCGTCACAAATCAGTGCGATGTGCTGGATACCCTCGCCGTTGAACTCCTTGAGGAACTCTTCGATCTGGCCCTTGCCGCCTTCGCCTTCCTCGTTGAGGGGGATGCGGATCTTGCCGTCGGGCGCGGTGAGCGCCTTGGAGGTGAGACCGGTATATTCGCCCTTGATGTCGAAGAAGCGGATTTCGCGGAAGTTGAAGAGCGTCTCGTAATAATCCGCCCAATACTTCATGCGACCGTTGTAGACATTGTGGGTGAGGTGATCGATCACGTTGAAGCCCGCACCCTTGGGCCATTTGTCGACGCCGTCGAGATATTCGAAATCGATGTCGTAGATCGACAGGCTGTCATCGCCCTGTTCGGCATAGCGATCGATCAGGTAGACGATCGCACCGCCGATGCCGCGGATTGCGGGGATGCGCAGTTCCATCGGGCCGGTATCGACCACAACAGGTTCGGCGCCGCGTTCGAGCAATTCGTCATAGGCCTTCTTTGCATCCTTGACGCGGAAACCCATGCCGCAAGCCGAGGGGCCGTGTTCGCGGGCGAAATACCAAGCTGCGCTTCGCGGTTCGTAATTGATGATCAGGTTGATCCCGCCCTGGCGCCACAGGTCGACATCCTTTGACCGGTGGGTTGCAACGTGGGTGAAACCCATAGCTTCGAAAACCGGTTCAATCTGGCCTTTCGTGGGAGCGCAGAATTCGACAAACTCGAAACCGTCGAGGCCGATGGGGTTTTCGAAAAGATCGGGCATGGGATTCCTCTGTCCTGAAATTAGTTTCAATGGAAACCAAATAGGCCGCGCTGCTCGGCGTGTCAAGAAACCAACGGGCGCGCGGAGGGCGTAGTTCCGTCTCGCCGCCACCTAGGCAGCAACGGTCCGTCGCACTTGCGAGATTACCGCTTGCGCGAAAAGGTTAACTGTGATTCTGTGTGCTTCATGCGGAGGGCAAACAGACTCAATCCAGTAGGCAGCCGGAAGGTGTCGCAGAATGCGGCACTTATTGTCCTGCTCGTGCTTGGTGGTCTTGCCATTGCCGGACCTTCCGGTCTGCTGTCGTGGAGCGAAAACTTGCGCTTGCTCGACCAGCGAAAGGCCCAGCTCACCGCCGTCCAGGCAGAACGTACCGCACTCAAGAACAAGGTGGAATTGCTCCACCCCGATCACGCCGATCCCGATATGGTCGGCGAATTGCTGCGCAGCCAGCTCAACGTCGTCCACCCCGACGAAGTCGTCATCAAGCTCGACGACTAAACCCGGCATAGGTCGGAACCCCTACAATTCCGTAAGGTTTTCGTATGCAGGCGGCTGCCCCCGTTGCGCTGCCCGCAAGCCTGTGCCTATAGGCGCTCGCAGAGAGAACTCCCGGTCACGGAAGAGGGATAGAAGATTTGGCCAAGGCCCCCAAGAACAAGGCTCCGCGCAGCCCCGCAGAGAACCTCGATTTCGCACTCCACTCGCTCCAGGAAGAGTTCGAAGCGAACAAACGCTACGACGCTTCGACCGAGCAGATGCAGAAGTTCTACGAACAGATGCTGCTCGTCCGCCGCTTCGAAGAGCGCGCGGGCCAGCTTTACGGTCTCGGCCTGATCGGCGGCTTCTGCCATCTTTACATCGGCCAGGAAGCTGTTGCGGTCGGCCTCCAGTCGGCTCTTACCGAAAAGCTCGACAGTGTGATTACCGGCTACCGCGATCACGGCCATATGCTCGCCTACGGCATCGATCCCAAGGTCATCATGGCCGAGCTGACCGGTCGGGAGGCCGGCATCTCTAAGGGCAAGGGCGGTTCGATGCACATGTTCTCGACCGAGCACAAGTTCTACGGCGGGCACGGCATCGTCGGGGCGCAGGTTGCTCTGGGTGGCGGGCTCGCGCTCGCGCATCAGTACAATGACGACGGCGGCCTCTGTCTCGCATATTTCGGGGATGGCGCCGCAAACCAGGGACAAGTCTACGAAACCTTCAACATGGCTTCCCTGTGGAAGCTGCCGATAGTCTTCGTGATCGAAAACAACCAGTATGCCATGGGGACCGCAGTCAGCCGCAGCTCGGCAGAGACCGAGTTCTACCGGCGCGGCACCGCCTTCCGCATTCCCGGCATGAAGGTCAACGGCATGGATGTGCTCGAAGTACGCCAGGCTGCCGAGATCGCCTTCAAGCATGTGCGCGAGGGCAGGGGGCCTGTGCTGATGGAATGCGAAACCTATCGCTACCGCGGCCACTCCATGTCCGACCCGGCCAAGTACCGCACCCGCGAGGAAGTGCAGGACGTGAAGGAGCACAAGGACCCCATCGAGGGCCTCAAGAAGACCCTGATCGAACAGGGCAGCAGCGAGGAAGAATTGAAGGCGATCGACAAGGACATCCGCAAGATCGTGAGCGAAGCAGCGGACTTTGCCGAAAACTCGCCCGAGCCGGAGGCTAGCGAACTCTACACCGACGTTCTGGTGGAGGAGTATTGAACCATGGCTATCGAACTCAAGATGCCCGCCCTGTCGCCCACCATGGAAGAGGGCACGCTCGCCAAATGGCTCAAGCAGGAAGGCGACACGATCGAGATCGGCGACATCATCGCCGAGATCGAGACCGACAAGGCGACGATGGAATTCGAAGCGGTCGATGAAGGCACGCTCGGCAAGATCCTTGTCGCCGAGGGCACCGAGAATGTCGCTGTCGGCACGGTAATCGCCATGTTGGCAGGCGAGGGCGAAGATATTTCGGCAGCTGCCGAAGCAGCGCCCGTTCAAGACGTTCCCGGCGAGGGCAAGGACGTGGGACGCCCTGAAAGCTCGGGCGAAGGCAGCGAAGCCGAAATCGCCAAGCCCGCCAAGAAGACCGGCGTAAAGGACCCCGAGGTCCCGCATGGCACCAACATGCAGACCATTACCGTCCGTGAAGCGCTGCGTGACGGCATGGCCGAAGAAATGCGCCGCGACGAGCGCGTCTTCGTGATGGGCGAGGAAGTGGCCCAGTACCAGGGCGCCTACAAGGTTACGCAGGGCCTGCTCGACGAATTCGGCCCCAAGCGCGTCATCGATACGCCGATCACCGAATACGGGTTCGCCGGTATCGGCACCGGCGCGGCGATGGGCGGCCTGCGCCCGATCGTCGAATTCATGACCTTCAACTTCGCCATGCAGGCGATCGACCACATCATCAATTCGGCGGCCAAGACCAACTACATGTCGGGCGGGCAGATGCGCTGTCCGGTCGTGTTCCGCGGCCCCAACGCTGCCGCAAGCCGCGTCGGCGCGCAGCACAGCCAGAACTACGGTCCGTGGTACGCCAGCGTGCCCGGCCTGATCGTGATCGCGCCCTATGATGCCTCTGATGCAAAGGGCCTGATGAAGGCGGCGATCCGCTGCGAGGACCCGGTCGTATTCCTTGAAAACGAACTGGTCTACGGTCGCAGCTTCGAGCTTCCCGAACTCGACGACCATGTGTTGCCCATCGGCAAGGCGCGTATCGTGCGCGAAGGTTCGGACGTGACCATCGTCGCCTATTCGATCGCGGTCGGCCTTGCGCTCGAAGCGGCAGAGGAACTCGCGGGTGAGGGTATCGAGGCCGAAGTTATCGACCTGCGCACACTGCGTCCGCTCGACAAGGAAGCCGTGCTCGAAAGCCTCAGGAAGACGAACCGCATGGTCATCGCCGAGGAAGGCTGGCCGACCTGCTCGATCGCGTCGGAAATCGTGGCGATCTGCATGGAAGAAGGGTTCGACCACCTCGACGCACCGGTCACGCGCGTGTGCGACGAGGACGTGCCGTTGCCCTATGCGGCGAACCTCGAGAAGCTGGCGTTGATCGACACGCCCAAGATCGTGAAAGCGGTCAAGAAGGTTTGCTACCGCGACTGAATCGAAACGGGGCCCGCGATCCGATCGCGAGCCCCGCCAGTCCCGAACGGGTTGCTTTCGCTTACTCGTCGATCACAAAGATCGGGCGAGAAAATGTCATCTGGCCGCTCGTGAAGTCGAAGAACGGCAAGATCTGCAACGGCGTGTAGGTGATCGTCAGCGTTTTCTCGTGGGTTCCGTGCACCCGGGGGCTGGCCACGGGAGTGACGGTCACGGCAACACTGTCACCAAGCAGGTAAGGAGAGGCCTTGGCGATGGCGACGGCCTGATCTTCCAGAGCGGTGTCGGTCACCTCGTTCTCGATCATGTATTGCACCACGGCGTAGCGAGCCGTGTCCGATGCGACCCCGCGGAGCGAGTTATATGCCTGCATGCTGATCCCGATCTGCATCAGGCCGAGGAACATGCCCAGGATCACCGGCGCCAGCAGGGCGAACTCGATGATCGTCGAACCTCGCTCGTCGGTGCGAAGGCGCTGGATAATTTTCTTGCGCATCATGAGATCTGTACCCTCCGGGTGAAGTCGTAGTTCACCTGGTCACCGATGCCGAAATCGGTCCAGATCGGCGTGTACCAGTCCGAAATCGTGATTTCGATGAATTCGGAAATAACTGCGGTCGGATCGGTGCAGCTTGAAACGTTGGCGACAAGCGAGGAGTCCGCATTGCAGCGATACTTCTTCGCCAGCGTCACATTCGAATCTGCCAGTCCGGATGACGCTTCGATGATATCTTCCAGCTGGTCGATATCAGCCTGGTCTTCGGGCAGACTGGCAAGCACGACCGCCGCGGCCTCCGCGACGGCGATCTGGAGCTCGTTGTTGCGTGATACGAGCCTGCTGACTTCGAACCCGCCGAGGCCGAGGATAAGCAGGACAGGCAGCACGAATGCGGTCTCGATGACTACCGAACCTTCTTCATCCTTGCGAACGCGGGCGATATCCAGAAGCCGCCGGATCACAGGACCAGCCTCACGCGAGTGCTGCCTTCGCCAACCACGATATCATGAGTCTTGCCGGCTGGGCACAGGGTCTCAAGATCGGCGGTACCGCTGATCTTGAGCGTTCCGGTTGCGACCATCAGGCATTCCGCACTCGCATTCATATTGCCCGACATCACCACATCCGAGTTGGGCATGTAGACGATACCGTTTAGATCGAAGTGCGCACCGCCGGTGATTTTGCTTCCGGTATCCCCCGTGGAATCCGGGTGTTCGAAAATCAGCATGTTCTCGAGCCTTGCCGCATCTTCCGCCGACACGCCGGCAATGGTGATCAGCTCCTGCTGGGTCATCGGCGTGAGATAAACCTTCGCACCGCCCATAAGGTCGATACCGGCACCATCCTCGAGGACGAACATAACGCCTTCGCCGATGATCGACTTGCCGCCCGTCAGGTTGAAATCAACACCTTCGAGAACATAGACGCCCGGTGCGAGCACCACATTGCATGTGATGTCGAAATTGTCGTCATAGGTTCCAGGCAACAGGGTCACAGTGTTACCGAGATCGACCTTGTTGGTATAGGTATAGGTCTCGACCGTGATGGGCTGCGCGTAGATTTTGTCGGGACCACTACCCGCAATCTGGCTGAGGCTGCCCTCCGCCGGAACGCTGACGTAATCTACCGGTTCTCGGGTGAATTCAGCCTCGACGATGGTCGGGAAATTAGTAGTCGTGGTTTCAGGGAAGGCGCCCGCACCGGTATAACCGTCCGCCATTATGGTCGCGGTATTCTTGTTGCTGCCACGGTAATATTTGTAGGTAACGGTCTGCGACTTAGCCTCGTCGGCAGTCCAGGTTGCCTCGTTGGCAGAACCGTTGCAGTCGTCCGGAACTTCACGGTCATCGGTGTTGTCCGGCGGAGTCAGTCCTTCCCACGGGTCGACCATGTTTGCGTAGTTCTCGACCACCTCGGAGTTTCCGAAAGCGTTTGCGCCGTCATTGATGGTTCCGCCAGCGACCACCCAATTGATATTTTGCGGGCCGGTATTGCCGTCCGTTACAATTGCGCCATCGGCAGTCGAGCGCGCACCGACACCGCAAGCGGCATCCACCTCCGGGCCACCATTGAACCACATCGTGCGGGCCGATGTGGGATCGAGCGCATAAAGGCATGCGGTGTATTGCTGCGTGGTTTGCCAGATCGCCTGCGCCTGGACGGCTATAGTCATCCCTTTGCCCAACACGATCTCGGTGAACGGAAGGCTGGCCGATACCGTAGCTTTCGCAAGGATGCTGTTGGCAGAACCTCCGTCGTAATCGGCCTCATCGGCCTCGTGGGTCAGGAGGTAGTCCTGGGTCACCGAGAGGTTCACGTAGAATTCCTGGCTGGCGCGCTCTTTTGCGCCATCGATATCCACTTCGTTGCCGCGCGCCCACGCGCCGGCCAGTGCGCTCTGGTCGACCGCATACTGCGCTTCGCGTTTCCAGGTATAATACTGCGCCATATCGACGCCCATGCCGGCGGTGCCGAACAGCACCGGCGCGCCCATGGCGACCAGAAGCATAGCGTTTCCGCTCGTGTCAGCCTTCAGCCGATGCATGAAACTGGTAAAGCCCATATACCCCTGTCCTCGAAAAACCTTTGAGTCCTAGGCTGCGACATACCCCGGACGTTCCTTACGTTCCTTGCAACAGAAACAGTTAAGATGGCGTTTCCCATGTCGCGAAGCGGCGGGATTGCTTGACTTTCGCCGGTTCCCGAGCAGACACGCGACCGATGGATGCAAGCGAGGACGATCCGCTTCCCGATTGGGGGCCCGTGGTACTGGCACATGCTCGGGAACCCATGCGAAGCGCGCTGTCGACCCTGCTCCGGCTGGATGGAAAGCTATCCCGGATCATCACCGGCGCCGGAGAGCCTGCCCTTGCGCAAATCCGCTTGGCATGGTGGCGCGAGGAACTTCTTCGTCCTCGGACGGCAGACATGCGCCAGCCCGCCGATCCTCTGCTCGTCGACCTGCTCGACCACTGGGATGGCTATCTGAAAGCCGTGGTTGCGTTCATCGACGGATGGGAGGAACTGCTCGATCAGCGACCTTGGGATGAAAGTATCCGGACTCGTTTCCAAGATGGGCATGCCGCGGCGTTCGAGGCCCTGGCTCGCTTGGGAACGCATCCCGACCATGCTGTGCAGACCACCGCCCACGCACGGGAGTGGGGTCGGGCGAAGCTGGCAGTGATCGAGCCTGGTCTCGAGCGCGAATCTATGCCCGCGCTTCCGTCGCTGCCGAAGGACCTGCGCGCTGTCGCGATTATCGGCGGTCTCTCGCGCAGGGCGATATTGCGCGGCGGGAAGCCCCTGTTCGGTGACAGGCTCAGCCCGCTAGTCGGACTAAGGCTTGGAATTTTCGGCACTTAGGTTAAGCAGGTCGCGGACACAGGGGAGCGTCCGCACATGAAGTCATTCGTCACGGGAAGCCTTGTCACGCTGATGGCCACAGGCATCGGCCTGTTCTGGTGGCAGGGGAGGGCCGAAGTCGAAGCCGCTGCCCCACCTCCCGATCCGATGGCTTTCGCACCCGCGCCCTTCGATCCCGAAAAGCTTCCGATCACCGATCCCGGCGACATGGAGGGCCCGGCACCGCCCGAGGCAAGCGAGCTGACCAAGGAACAGAGCCGCTTCTTCCGCTACGACCGCAATCGCGACTGGCGGATCACCCGCAGCGAGATGCTCTCGACGCGCAGCGATGCCTTCCGCAAGCTCGACAAGGACGGCAACAATCTCCTCACTTTCGAGGAATGGGCCGTAACCACGGTGGAGAAATTCGAAGGTGCCGACGCCAATGGAGACCGCGAACTTTCACCTGGCGAATTCGCAACCACCGCGCCCAAGCCGGTCAAGCGGCGCAGCTGCGCCTGCTGATCAGGCGGGCACGGCCTCCAGCGTTGCCAGCCAGTCGCCGAATTGGGCCTTGGCACGCGAGGTATAGGCTTCCTTGCGCTGCTTCTTTTTCACATCGTGCAGCGGGGGGAACAGGCCGAAATTGACGTTCATCGGCTGGAAGGTCTCGGCCTCGGCATCGCCGGTTATATGCGACAGCAGTGCACCGAAAGCCGTAGTGCGGGGCGGGGGTGTCCATTCGCCGCCTGCCAGTTCGGTCGCTGCCATCATCCCTGCCATCAGTCCGACCGCCGAACTTTCGACATAGCCTTCGCAACCGGTGATCTGGCCGGCAAAGCGAATATGTTCACCACCACGCAGGCGCAATTGGCGGTCGAGCACGAGCGGCGAGTTGATGAACGTATTGCGATGCAATCCGCCGAGACGGGCGAATTCGGCATTCTCAAGGCCAGGGATGGTTCTAAACAGCTCAATCTGCGCGCCATATTTCAGCTTGGTCTGGAAGCCGACCATGTTCCACAGCGTGCCGAGCTTGTTGTCCTGTCGCAGCTGGACCACCGCATAGGGCCACTTGCCCTGCGGATGCTCCTCGCTCGTGTCGTAGGGATTGTCGAGGCCGACACCCTTCATCGGGCCGTATCGCAGCGTCTCGACACCGCGCGCGGCCATGACCTCGATCGGCATGCATCCGTCGAAATAGGGCGTGTCGGCTTCCCATTCACGGAACTCGGTCTTCTCGCCGTCCATCAGGCCCTGGTGGAAAGCGAGATACTGCTCCTTTGTCATCGGGCAGTTGATGTAGTCGCCGTCCTCGTTCGAGGCCTCGGTGCGCTTGTTCCAGCGACTCTGGATCCAGCACTTCGACATATCGATGCTGTCATGGTGCACAATTGGTGCAATCGCATCGAAAAAGGCGAGCCGGTCCTGTCCGGTCGATTTCACAATGCTTTCCGCGAGCGACTGGGCCGTCAAAGGTCCGGTGGCGACGATTGTCGGGCCGGAGGAGGGCAGGGTGTCCACCCGCTCGCGGACCACGGTGACGTTGGGATGCTCGTCGAGTGTGCGCTGCACTTCGGCAGAGAACACATCGCGGTCGACGGCCATGGCGCTGCCGGCAGGTACGCGTGCAACCTCGCCTGCGCGCATGACGATGCTGTCGAGACGGCGCATTTCGTCATGAAGCAGGCCGACGGCGTTCTTGTCGCTGTCGTCCGAACGAAAGCTGTTCGAGCAGACGAGTTCGGCAAGCCCGTCGGTCTGGTGCGCGGGCGTCATCTCGCCGCTGCCACGCATTTCGGACAGGCGCACCTTGAAGCCGCGCCGCGCGAGCTGCCATGCAGCCTCGCTTCCGGCAAGTCCGCCGCCGATGATGTGGATGTCGTGTGTCATTTCGGCGCCGCACCTAGTGCTTGCATAGGGGGTCTATCAAGGGGATAGGTGCGCAATGCCAAAACGTGCCCTTATCGAACACCGGCCCTACCTGCTGCTGAGCCTGCTGTTTGGCATCACCTATTTCTTCGTGATGGACGGGAAGGTCGGCGGTAGCTGGCTTGCCTTGTGGAAAGGCGCCGGGGTCGGTTTCCTCGCAGTCTATGCGGCGCACAGGGGCCGCGGCCGCGAAGGCGTGCTGATTGCGATCGTCATGGCGCTGGGGGCGCTGGCCGACGTGGTGCTCGAGTTCAATTTCCTGTTCGGAGGACTAATCTTCGCCATCGGCCATCTGGTTGCGATATGGCTTTACGTCACCAATCGCCGGGAACACCCGACCGGGAGCCAGCTTGCGGCCGGCATGGCCCTATTGATCGGCACCCCGGTTCTGGCCGGCATGCTGACCTATCCGCTCGATAATTGGGTGCTTGCCGCAGCTTATGCGCTGGTAGTCGGCGCAATGGCCGGAGCTGCATGGACAAGCCGCTTTCCCCGCTACCGTGTCGGAGTTGGCGCAGTCCTCTTCGTCGTCAGCGATCTCGTAATCTTCGCGCGCGAAGCCGGGCATATGTCACGTGACCTGGCCGAGTGGCTGGTCTGGCCGATGTATTACGGCGGACAATTCCTCATCGCGACGGGTGTCATCCAGACCATCCGGCGCAAGCCGTGAGCGGGTTGGTCGAGTACGCGAAAATGCGCATTGAAAGAAACGGGGCCGGCAGCATCATGCTACCGGCCCCGCTTAATTTCGGTTCTCCAAAGCGTTAGCCGCCCGGTTCATCCTCGATGTTCTTGTCCGAGTGCTTGGTCGTGTAAGGTTCGGTTTTCTCCAGGCCGCCGCGTGCAGCGATCTCGTCCTGGACCAGCTCCTCGGCCTGGTTTTCCGGTTCCTCTGTCTCGTCGATCAGGGCCGCACCGACGATGCGCTCGCCCTTCGCTACATGAAAGATGCGGACGCCCGACGATCCACGGCCCGAGATCGAATATCCCTCGTGGTTCTCGAAACCGCCCTCCACAAGATGACGGAAATTGATCGGAAGGCGAATGAGCTTGGCCTGGTCGGTCACCAGCATGAGCTGCGAGCCGTGCTTCACCGGGAAGCTGGCGACCACCGGACCGTTGCGGTCCGGGTTGCTGCCCGGCTCGCCAATGTTGGTAAGACCCATGCCACCACGACCGATGGTGCGATATTCATAGGCGGACGAGATCTTGCCGTAGCCATTGGCGGTCAGGGTGAGGATAAACTCCTCCGCCTCGGCCATTTCTTCGACCTTCCCGGCGTCGAGCGTCGGCTCGTTCTCGTTGTTCTTCCACTCTGCGGCGCGCAGATAATTGTCGCGCACTTCGGTATCGCGTTCGCCAGCGTCGAGAACGGCCATCGAGACGACCTTCTGACCTTCCTTTAGCTTCATGCCGCGAACGCCGATGCCGGTCCGGCTTTTGGTTTCGCGTGCATCGGTGGCGGAGAAACGGATAGCCTTGCCCGAATCCGAAGCGAGGAAGATTTCCTGCTCTTCAGTCAGCAGTTCGACGCCGATCAATCGATCTCCGCTGCCTTCTACGAAGCCCATGGCGTATTTGCCGTTACTGGGCACATTGGTGAAGGCATCCATCGAATTGCGGCGGACCATGCCCTGTTCGGTGCCGAAGACGATGTTGAGATTCGCCCATTCGGCCTCGTCTTCGGGGAGAGCAAGAACGTTGGTAACACGTTCGTCATCGCCCAGTGGCAGCAAGTTGACCATCGGACGGCCCTTGGTCTGCGGTCCGCCTTCGGGCAACTTCCACACCTTCATGCGGTAGACGCGACCGGTATTGGTGAAGAACAACACGGGGTTGTGAGTCGAAGTTACGAAGAGCTCTACGACGGCATCCTCGTCCTTCGTCGCCATGCCGCTGCGGCCCTTGCCGCCACGAGCCTGCGCCCGGAAAGCATCGAGCGGCGTGCGCTTGATGTAGCCGCCATGGGTAACGGTCACGACCATTTCCTCGCGCTCGATCAGGTCCTCGTCCTCGATCCCGTCCCATGCGGGGGCGATTTCGGAGACGCGCGGGGTGGCGTAGGCCGCCTTGATCTCTTCCAGTTCGCCGCGCATCACGCCGTAAAGCTTCACGCGGTCTGCCAGGATCGAGAGATATTCCTCGATCGAGAGCGAGAGTTCCTTGAGTTCGTCGCCGATCTCGTCGCGGCCCAGCGCGGTGAGGCGATGGAGGCGCAGGTCGAGGATGGCTTTCACCTGCCGTTCGGACAGGCGATAGGTTCCGCCGGCCTGCTCGTCACTCGGTTCGATGGCTTCGACCAATGCGATATACTGCGCGATATCGCCGATCGGCCATTCCTTTGCGAGCAGGCGTGCGCGTGCTTCTGCTGGCGTCGGCGCACTGCGGATCATGGCCACCACCTCGTCGAGGTTCGACACTGCGACCACGAGGCCGAGCAAGATGTGCGCTCGGTCGCGCGCCTTGTTCAGCTCGTACTTGGTGCGGCGAGTGATCACTTCCTCGCGGAAGGTGATGAAAGCCTGGATGAACTCGCGCAGCGTCAGGACTTCGGGGCGGCCGCCGCTGATCGCCAGCATGTTGGCCGGGAAACTCGCCTGCGCCGGAGTATAGCGCCAGATCTGGTTGAGTACGACTTCGGGGGAAGCATCGCGCTTGAGATCGACGACAACGCGCACGCCCTGGCGGCTGGATTCGTCGCGAATGTCCGAGATACCCTCGATCCGCTTGTCCTTGGCGGCTTCGGCGATTTTCTCGACCAGCCCGCTCTTGCCCACCTGAAAGGGAATCGAGGTCAGAACGATCGACTTCCTGTCGCCGCGCTTCTCTTCGATTTCGTGGCGGGCACGCTGCAGGATCGAGCCGCGACCGGTGGTGTAGGCAGCGCGCGCGCCCGACTTGCCGAGGATCAGCGGCGCGGTCGGGAAGTCCGGCCCGGGGATGATTTCGAACAGCTCTTCGCTCGTGATCGCGGGGTTGTCCATATAGGCAAAGCAACCGTCGATCACCTCGCCAAGATTGTGCGGCGGTATGTTCGTCGCCATGCCGACCGCGATGCCGCCGGCGCCGTTGACGAGGAGGTTGGGGAAGCGGGCAGGGAGGACGGTCGGTTCGCGCCGCGATCCGTCGTAGTTGTCGGCGAAATCGACCGTGTCCTTGTCGAGATCGTCGAGCAGCGAATTGGCTACGCGCGCAAGACGAGCCTCGGTGTAACGCATCGAGGCGGGCGGATCGGGGTCCATCGAGCCGAAGTTGCCCTGACCGTCGATCAGCGGCACGCGCAGCGACCAGTTCTGGGTCATGCGGGCAAGCGCATCATAGATCGCGGCGTCGCCGTGCGGGTGGTAGTTACCCATCACGTCGCCGACGATCTTGGCGCTCTTGCGGAACGGACGCCCGGCAACGAAGCCACCTTCGTTGCTGGCAAAAAGGATACGGCGATGGACCGGCTTCAAACCGTCGCGCACATCGGGCAGCGCACGGCTCACGATCACGCTCATCGCGTAATCGAGATAGCTCGTTTTCATCTCCTCGACGATGTCGATGCGGGTGTATTCGTCGCCGCCCGGTGCGGGGGAATCGATCAGGTCGATGTCGTCAGCCAAAACTCAAATTTTCCATGTGCTGTTCAGAACAGATTTTCAGACCGAAAACCCTAGGCGAAATGCCCCGAAAGCGCCACCGAAAGGGGGAACCAAAGCCCCGTTTCATGCGCTTTTTCCACATATGGATACGCCTTGCGCGTCTGGTAACCATGAACGGCGGGACAGGTCCGCATTCAAACACCATTCAGCGCGTTTAGCGTACACAATTTGCAATGAGAGCGAAGAAGCGGCAATGGCCGCATCCATGGAATTGAACCAGAGCCCATACCGCTCTCGCCCCCTATCCACTCTTGGGAGTTTTCGAATGATTTTCACCCGTCTCAACAAATCCTCGCGTCCCTCGTCGGCGGTCGCGATGGCCCTCGTTCTTGCCGCCACCGGCGCGCTTGGCCTCACAGCGCTTGAAGCGCCTGCTTCGGCTGCGAAAAAGAAGAAGGACGAGGAGCCCAAGCCTGAGTACACGAAAGCACTCGTCGAGGTTTACACCAAGGCAAACGATGCGATGAACGCCGAAGGTGCTGACCTCCAGGCGGTCAAGGCGATGGTTCCGGCTGTTGTTGCCGAAGTCAAAACGAATGACGACAAGCAGATCGCTGGCCAGCTCATCTACAATCTCGGCGTCAAGCTCGGGGACGAAGCTCTCCAGCTTCAGGGTCTCGAATTCCTCGCTGACAGCGGCAGGCTCGATGCCAAGGGCACCGGCCAGGTCAATGTCGCGCTTTACCAGATGCATCGTCAGGCCGGCAATTACACGAAGGCGCGCACTGCGATCGAGCGTGCGATTGCTGCCAATTACCAGTTCGATGCGACCATGGGCGACGGTTCCACCAAGACCCTTGGTGCCGATGACATGCACCAGATGATCGCGGACCTGTATTTCGACCAGGAGCAGTATGCCGAAGGCGTCGCTTATCTTCGCCAGATCATCGAAGCGCGTAAGGCCGAAGGTGGTGTCGTGCCGGAAGCCTGGCTCCGCGCAGGTGTATCGAACGCATATAACAACAACGTTCCTTCCGAGGTCGGCAGGTTCGTCGGTTGGTTGGCGCAGGATTACCCGTCCAACCCCGTTTGGGGCGATGCGGTCATCGTGACACTTAACGCGAACCAGTACCAGAATGCTGAGGTCCTCGACCTCTTGCGTCTGTCGCGCCGTCTTGGCCACTACAACGACCCCCGCGTGCTGAACGAATACGTCGAAATTCTCGATCCGCGTCGCTATCCGGGTGAAGTAGTTGCCGTGATCGACCAGGGCTATGGCCTCGGCGTCATCGACAAGACCGATCCCTACCTTACCGAAACGCGCAAGGAAGCGGCCAGCCGCCTTGCCGCCGACAAGGCGGATCTCGCAAGCCTCGCTGCTGATGCGCGCAAGCCGGGTGCAACGCTCAAGACGCTGGTTGTCGCCGGGGACACCTTCCTCAGCTACGACCAGCCGGCCGACGCCGAGGAATTCTACACCAAGGCTCTGGGCATGAGCGGTGTCGAGACCCCGTTGGTCCTCACCCGCCTCGGAATCGCCCAGTACGACCAGGGCAAATACGCCGAAGCTGAACAGACCTTCCGCAAGGTCGAAGGTGCCCGCCGCGACATCGCCAATCTCTGGGCGATCTACACGGCACAGAAAGCTGCCATGTAAGTCAGGCAACTAGGCGAATGAAGCGGCGCGGGTCCTTCCGGATCCGCGCCGTTTTTCTGTTCAGCGCAGGCGCTTTACCCAGAGGGTATTGTCCCGCCGTTCGACCTTGAACTGGTCCATCGACTGGAACAGGTCGGACAGGCGCTTGAAGCCATAATTGCGTACGTCGAAGCTTGACCGGTTACCTGCGAGGCTTCCGACTTCGCCCATTTGCGCATAGCCGTCTTCATCTCGATTTGCCGCCTTCCACGCCGAGCCAAGCAATTCCACAAGGTCTTCGTCGATCGAAGACTTGGTCTTCCCGTTGGAAGCTTTGACCGGAGCCGGCTCGTCAGACGCGCCTGCTATCAGCGCGTCGATATCGATGAAACGGGTGCAGGCGCTCTTGAAGGCTTCCGGCGTCTTGCTCTTGCTGCCGAAGCCGTAAACGATCAGCCCGTCCTGACGCAATCGTGTGGCGAGCGGGGTGAAATCGCTGTCCGAGCTCATGATTCCGAACCCGTCTACCTTGCCCTGGTAGAGGAGGTCGAGAGCGTCGATCGTCATCGCCATATCGGTAGCGTTCTTGCCTGCGGTGAGGTCGAATTGCTGCTGCGGGCGGATACCGTACTTGTGGGTGATCTTGTCCCACTTGGCGAGGTTGTTCTTGGCAAAATTGCCATAGGCCCGCTTGATGTTTACCTGGCCCAGTTCGGCCATGACGGTGAGGACCGGATCGATACCCTTGGGCGTGGTGTTGTCCGCGTCGATCAGCAGGGCGATGTTCTTGAGGTCTTTTTCTGGCATGCGCAGTCACATGGAGGGCGACGTGCAGCAGCGCAAGCTACTTGGCTGGCTGGAACTGCCCTGTTTCCTCGTCGAGCACATAGAGGACGCCCTCGGCGATCGAGAAAAACCCGCCGCGAAGTTTTAGCGACCCTTCGAGTTCGCGCTGGCGTACATTCGGAAAGCTGCGCAGGTTTTCGAGGCTGACCCCGACTGCCGCCATCTCCATCGCGCGCTCTGCCGCCTCACCTTCGCAACCATGAGCCTCGACAACCGTGTCACGCGCATCGTCCAGCAGTTTCACCCAATTGGCAATGAAGCCTCCTTCGCCCGGTGCGGTGCCGTGCAGATCGCGCGTGAGGGCCGCCTTGCAACCGCCACACATGCCGTGACCCATGACGACAATCTGGCGCACCTCGAGAAAATTCACCGCAAATTCGACCGCTGCTGAAACACCATGCTGGCCGGGTGTAGTCTCGAAGGGCGGGACCAGCGCTGCAACATTGCGGACAACGAATATCTCGCCCGGATCAACGTCGAAAATTTGCGCGGGATCGACCCTGCTGTCGGAGCAGCCGATGATCATCAGCTTGGGATGCTGCCCTTCGGCGACCAGCTCGTCATAGCGCTCCTTCTGTTCGGGATAGCCGTCGGCGCGAAAGCGATGATACCCGCGCAGGAGCTCGGTAAATTCGGGCATCAGAAACGCTCCCCGCGAATAACCTCGATGTCCCACATGGTAAGCAGCAAGCCATGACTGGAGAGAATGGGCGCCAGGTCTTCGGCCAGCGCCATTGCCTTTTCCTGGGGAGCGATCGTGAGCACGAACACCTTGTCCGTTCCCATGACACGCTCTTCGCGCCAATGGCCTTCGCGCCCCTTGCCAGATTGCACCGGGGTAACGGTCCATCCGGTAATGCCAGCCCGATCTATGGCGCTGGTCACGCGCCTTACCAGCGCGGTGTCGGCGAGGATTTCGATCCGCTTCCGGATTACGGTTTCGATCATTTCATTTCTCCTCAGCCGCTGGCCAGATTGTTGGCGAGCGCGCCGATCAGCCCGATATTGATCAGGATATTGAAGGGGAATGTTACGCTGAGCGACATCGTCAGGTAAATTCCTGGATCGGCCTGGGGGAGGGCGAGGCGCATGGCTGCCGGAACCGCAATATAGCTGGCACTTGCGCAAAGGACGCCCAGTGCCGCAGTCGAACCGATATCGAGCCCTATGCCCGTTCCGAGCAATGTCCCGAGCGCCCCGTTGAGGAGGGGAAGGGCTATCGCAATCACGGCGAGTCGCAGGGTCATGGCCCGGGCATCCATCAACCGTCGTGCAGCGATGAGGCCCATGTCGAGCAGGAACAGGCAGAGCACACCCTTGAAGCCTGCTTCGAAAAATGGCGCTACATCCGCAAAACCGCTGGCTCCGCCGATCACCCCGATAGCAAATGCTCCCAGCAAAAGGACGACGGAGGCGTTGAAGAACACTTCGTGGAGCAGTTCCCCGGCGGGTCTTTTCGCAGCGCCTTCATCCTTCGCGATCGCGCGCCGGGCGAGCAGCAGACCGGTGAGAATGGCCGGGGTTTCCATCGCCGCCATGACTGCGACCATGAACCCGCCGGGAGGGGTCCCGCGAATTTCGTAGATTTCCACCGCGGTCACGAAGGTAACGACACTGACGGATCCATAATGCGCTGCAACCGCCCCTGCATTGAGCTGGTCGAGCTTGCCGAAGCCGCGCAGCACAGCGAAGGCGATCAGCGGCATCAGGAAGCTGGCGCCTATACCTGCCAATAGGGCGAGGGCTACAGTCGTATCGACGCCCGATTTGGATACGGCAACGCCGCCTTTCAGGCCGATGGCGGCCATCAGATAGAGCGACATGCCTTTTGCCAGCGCTTCCGGAACAGCAAGCTCCGATCGCGCAAAGGCGGCCAGCATGCCGAGGACGAAGAAGAGGATCACCGGGGAGGTGAACGTCTGTAAGGTGGCAGCATCCATGTGGTGCGCGATAGCTCGCAGCTACGACACTGCCAAGTGGGCAACCGAATAGCTATCCACGCCTTGCCCCGTTCGCCTCACGCGCCTAGATGGGCGGCGCAATGAACGACCTGTCCTCTCCTCCCGTAACCGGCGGCGAACCGCCGAAGAAGCAGCGCAAGCCCGACTGGATCCGCGTCAAGGCGCCGGTCAGCAAGGGCTATCACGAAACGCGCAAGCTGATGCGCGATCTCTCGCTCAACACGGTGTGCGAAGAGGCTGCCTGCCCCAATATCGGCGAATGCTGGGACAAGAAGCACGCCACGGTGATGATCCTGGGCGATGTCTGCACCCGTGCCTGCGCCTTTTGCAACGTGAAGACCGGCATGCCGCGGATGGTCGATCCGATGGAACCGGAAAATGTCGCCATTGCGGCTGGCCAGATGGGATTGAACCACATCGTTATCACCAGCGTCGACCGTGACGATCTTCCGGATGGCGGTGCAGACCAGTTCGTGAAGGTGATCAAGGCGCTGCGCCGCGAGACGCCAGACACGACGATCGAGATCCTCACCCCCGATTTCCGCGGCAAGATGCGGGCGGCAGTCGAGAAGATCTGCGAGGCAGGTCCGGACGTCTATAACCATAATCTCGAGACGGTGCCGCGTCTCTATCCCACCATTCGCCCGGGCGCGCGCTACTATGCCTCGCTGCGCCTGCTCGAAGAGGTGAAGGCTCATGACCCGCTGATCTTCACCAAGTCGGGCATTATGCTCGGTCTCGGCGAGCAGCGCCTGGAAGTGCACCAGGTGATGGATGACATGCGCAGCGCCGATGTCGATTTCATCACCATGGGCCAATATCTCCAGCCCACGCCGAAACACGCCAAGGTGGAAGATTTCGTCACGCCCAAGGCGTTCGCTGCCTATGGCTCTATCGCACGTGCCAAGGGGTTCCTGCAGGTTGCCTCCAGCCCGCTGACGCGGTCGAGTTATCATGCTGGCGACGACTTCGCGGTCATGAAGGCGGCGCGCGAGGAACGCCTTGCGAAGGAGCAGGCGAGGCAGAAAGCCTAATGCCCGGAATTCGCGAAACGCGGCGGCTTCCCTATAGCTGCGAACAGATGTTCGACCTCGTCGCCGATGTGGCGAACTATCCCAAGTTCTTGCCCTGGGTTGTCGCCACGCGCGTGCGCAGCGACAGCGAAACCGAGATGACCGCCGACATGCTGGTCGGCTTCAAGGCCATTCGCGAGAAATTCACCTCGCGCGTGGTCAAAAGCAGGCCCGATCACATCGAGGTCTTCTATGTCGACGGACCTTTGAAGGACCTCGACAACAACTGGCACTTCACATGCCTTCCCGATGGTGGCTGCGAGATCGATTTTTGCGTCGAGTTCAGCTTCCGCAATGCCGTTTTCGAGGCGCTGGCGGGCCAGTATTTCGACCGCGCCTTCCGCAAGATGGTCGAGGCTTTCGAGAAACGCGCGGACGAACTTTACGGCCGTGAGAACGCCGCCGCCAATCTCTAGGGCTTTAGCATTTCCAGCGCGCAAACCGTTGCCTGACGCCGGATATCCGCGCGCGAGGTCGGCTCGAATTTCTTGAGTTCGCCTTCCGGCTCGCCTTCCTCACCCTTGACCACACGGGCGAAAACCACCGTCCCGACGGGCTTGAGCGAGGTCCCGCCGGTTGGGCCCGCGACGCCGCTGATCGCCACGGCAACATCCGCGCCGCTCTTTGCCAGCGCGCCCTTGGCCATTGCCCAGGCACAAGCGATCGAAACGGCACCGAAGGTCTCGATAATGTCGAGCGGGACTGAGAGTTCCTCCATCTTCGCTTCGTTCGAATAGGTGACGTAGCCCCGTTCGAACACGGCGGAAGATCCCGGAATTTCGGTCAAGGCGGCCGACACCAGTCCGCCTGTGCAACTCTCGGCTACCGCCACCTTGCGACCTTCGGCCATATTGGCCTCGATGACCTGCCGCGCGAGCAGTTCGATATCGTCGGGAAGAAGCGTTTCGAGCGTCATGGGTCAGTTCCGTATTACGGTTGCGACGGCCTGGGCGGCGATACCTTCGCCGCGCCCGGTGAAGCCGAGCCTTTCGGTGGTGGTCGCCTTGACCGATATCGCTCCGGTGTCAACGCCGAGAAGGTCGGCAATCCGCTCCCGCATGGCCTCGCGATGGGGGCCGATCTTGGGAGCTTCACAAATTATCGTGAGGTCGACATTGCCGGTTCGATAGCCGGCCTCACCGACCAGTTTTGCGGCGTGGACAAGGAAACGGTCGCTACTCGCGCCCTTCCATTGCGGGTCGGAAGGAGGGAAATGGTCGCCGATATCCCCGTTCCCGATCGCGCCGAGGAGTGCATCGACGATCGCATGGAGAGCGACATCGGCATCGCTGTGCCCGGCAAGGCCCTTGTCATGCTCGATCCGGATACCGCCGAGCCAGAGTTCCTCGCCGCTTGCGAGTTTGTGGACGTCGAAACCGGTGCCGATGCGCACAGGGGTAAGGTCGGACACGAAATCCTCCGCGAATGTGAGTTTCTTCAGGCGTTCGTCGCCATCGACCACTGCCACGATGCCGCCTGCGGCGCGCAGGACCTGCGCATCGTCGCCGGCCTCGGGCGTACCCGGCCAATCTGCATGGGCCGAACGGATATCGGCAAAGCGGAAGGCCTGCGGGGTTTGCACGCGGCGCAGCTTCTCGCGTTCGCCGCTTCCGGTCATGACACCTTCCTCTTCGATGGCGAGGCTATCCACGACAGGGAGGGTGGGGATGGCACCCGGGTGGTGTTCAAGCGCCTCCAGCAGGCGCGCGATGACCTCGTGTGGCAAATCCGGCCGGGCGGCGTCGTGTATAAGTACGCGCTCGGCATCACCGATCGCGTCAAGGCCATTTGCAACCGATTGCTGGCGAGTTTCGCCGCCGACGACACTGGTCCAGCCTGCGAGGCCATGAAGAGCATCGGCGGTGGCCTCTTCGCCCTTGGGCGGGATCACAACGATCACCGGAGCCGCGCCCGCTGCCAGGAGCGCTTCGACAGAGTGTCGAAGCACCGGCTTTCCACGCCAGATTGCGAACTGCTTGGGTAACGGCTGGCCCGCACGCAGCCCTTTGCCCGCGCCAACGACAATGGCCGCGAAGGAGGGGAGGGGGCTTTCGTCCTGCATAGCTATGTGCGCCGCTAGCGGCTTGCCGTTTTCGCTGCAACGCACTATGTGCCTGCCCAATATTTAGGCACACCACCAGATCATGAGCGCGCAAACTCTTCCTCCGGCCCCGCCGAAGCCGATCCATATCGGCAATGTGTCCATCGATACGCCTGTTATCCTGGCGCCGATGACGGGCGTCACGGACCTGCCGTTCCGCAAGCTCGTCCGCAAATACGGCTCGGGCCTCAACGTCACCGAGATGATCGCCAGCGAGGCGGCTATCCGCGAAACCCGCCAGTCGGTGCAGAAAGCCGCCTGGGACCCGATCGAGGAGCCGGTCTCGATGCAGCTCGTCGGTTGCGATCCGGCAAGCATGGCCGAGGCCGCCAAGCTCCAGCAGGGCAATGGCGCCGACATCATCGACATCAATTTCGGATGCCCCGTGCGCAAGGTCGTCGGCCAGCTGGCAGGCTCTGCGCTGATGAGGGAAGTCGGCCTCGCCACAAAGCTTATGGAAGCGACGGTCAAGGCGGTCGATGTGCCGGTAACGGTCAAGATGCGCATGGGCTGGGACCACGGCGACCTCAACGCGCCCGAACTCGCGCGGATTGCCGAGGATCTGGGTGTGAAGATGGTCACCGTCCACGGCCGCACGCGCAACCAGATGTACAAGGGCAGCGCCGACTGGGCCTTCGTCCGCAAGGTCAAGGATGCCGTCTCCATTCCGGTGATCGTCAACGGCGACATCTGCACGATCGACGATGCGGCCAAGGCGCTCGACCAATCGGGCGCAGACGGGCTGATGATCGGGCGCGGGGCCTATGGCAAACCGTGGCTGCTCGCGCAGGTGATGCACTGGTGGCGCACCGGCGAGAAGCTCGAAAGCCCGAGCTTTGAGGAACAGTACGAAGTTGTCGTGGAGCATTACCGCGACATGCTCGAGCTTTATGGCGAGCAGGTTGGCGTCAAGATCGCACGCAAGCATCTGGGATGGTACACCAAGGGAATGCATGGTTCGGCCGAGTTCCGCAATCGCGTGAACTTCATGGACAATGTTACTGAAGTCCTTGATGAATTGGAGCGCTTTTACGAGCCATTCCTGCACCGGCGCGCGGCATGAGCCCTGGTCCGGGCGCGCCAGACGCCGCAGCGCAGATTTCCGGACTGATCTTTGCCGTCTTGCTGCTCGACGATCACGACCGCATCGTGGAAGCCAATCCTGCAGCCGAGGAGCTCCTTGGGCGAAGCGCGCATAGACTGCTCCGCGCGCCACTCGGCGACATCATCGACATCGACAATGACCGCCTGAAGCAAAGCCTGAGGCAGAACGAGGCACAGGTCATTGCGCGGGGCATATCGATCGATGCCGGCAACGGTGCGCGGCGGGTGAATATCACCAGTTCCCCGATGCACACCCATCCCGGATGGCGCGTCGTCACGCTGTCTGAAGTAGGGCAGGAGGGTAATGACGGAGACGACGAAGAGCGCGTCGAACTGCGCGCTCCGGCTGTCCTCGCGCATGAAATCAAGAACCCGCTCTCTGCCATTCGCGGGGCCAGCCAGCTTCTCGCGCGGCGCGCATCCGAACGCGACCGCCCGCTGGCGACCATGATCGAAGGCGAAGTCGACCGCATCGCCCAGCTGATCGACCGCATGCAGCAGCTTGGCAGCCGCAGTTCGGTGAGGACCGGTCCATGCAATCTTCACGAAGCCATCCGGAATGCCATGGCGACCGTGAGGGCAGGGCGTGAAGATGGTTGCGAATTGGTGGAGGAGTTCGATCCCTCCCTTCCGGCGGTGGAAGCCGACCAGGGCGCGCTGGAACAGGTCCTGATCAACCTCCTCGCCAATGCCTGCGATGCCTGTAACGACCAAGATGATGCGCAGGTCACCGTCCGTACTCGCTTCGTTAGCGGGCTCGTTTTCTCTGCAATCCGGCTCGGCAAGGCGACCCGGCTGCCGATCGAAATCACGGTGACCGATCCGGGTCCGGGATTGCCCCCGGAACTGCGCGACCATGCATTCGAACCATTCGTATCGGGCAAGAAGAACGGCCAGGGCCTCGGCCTCGCACTCGTTCGCAAGCTCCTGCGCGATATGGGCGGCCGCATCGCCTACGAACGCGACGAGCGTGCCGGCCTTACTCATTTCCGCATCAACCTGCCCGTCGCCGACAGGAAAGAAACATGAGTCATAAGGTCCTGCTGGTCGAGGACGACCGCGCCATCGCCACAGTCATCACCGAGGCCCTCCGCGACGAAGGGTTCGATATCACGGCTTGCACGAGCATCGCCAAGCGCGATGAATTGCTGGGCGCGGGTAGCTACGCGGTCATGCTGACCGACATTATGCTCGAGGATGGCGATGGCCTCGATGGCATAGCGAGCGTCCGCGAGGCAGCCCCGGATATGCCGGTCATCGTGCTGTCGGCCCAGAACACTCTCGATACCGCCGTTCGTGCGAGCGACAGCGACGCGTTCGAATACTTTCCCAAGCCCTTCGACCTCGATGAATTGACGCGGGCGGTGCGGCAAGCGGTGGCGCGTTCTCCGCAAACGGGAACGACCAGCGCAGCGGAGGATGGCAGCGAGCTCCCCCTCATCGGCCGTAGCCGGGCGATGCAGGATGTCTATCGGATGATCACGCGCGTACTGCGTAACGATCTGACCGTCCTGGTGACGGGCGAAAGCGGGACCGGCAAGGAATTGGTCGCCGAGGCCATTCACCAGCTCGGCTCACGCCGCACCGGGCCCTTCGTGGCGGTAAATATGGCCGCAATTCCGCACGAATTGCTGGAAAGCGAATTGTTCGGTCACGAGAAAGGCGCCTTCACCGGCGCACATTCGCAGGCCATCGGGAAATTCGAGCAGGCCAATGGCGGAACGCTGTTCCTGGACGAGATTGGCGACATGCCTGCCGAAGCGCAGACGCGCCTCCTTCGCGCGCTCCAATCGGGCCGGATCCGCCGCGTGGGCGGCCGGCAGGAAATTGCGGTGAACGTGCGTATCGTGGCCGCTACCAACCGCGACCTCTCTCCGATGATTGCAGACGGCCGGTTCCGCGAGGATCTGTATTACCGCCTCAACGTCGTGCCGATCCATCTCCCACCCTTGCGCGAGCGGCGCGAGGACATTGGCGCCCTTACGCGCCATTTCCTCGCTCAGGCGAAGGATGAGGGGCTGCCGCAACACACCGCAAGCGAGGATGCAATCGCAGCGCTTTCCGCCCACGACTGGCGCGGTAACGTCCGCGAATTGCGCAATGTCGTCTTCCGCCTCGCCCTGATGTCGCGCGACGAGGTGATCGATGCAGGGCTGGTAGAGGAGTTGCTGCCACGCAGACCGCAGAGCGATGAGGCGGCATCCAGCAACCCAATCGAGACCGCTCTCGATGCCTGGCTTGCCGTCGCGAGACCGGCTCCCGGATCATTGTATCACGAGGCGCTGGAAGTTTTCGAAAAGCCCCTGATCGAACATGCCTTGCGCGAAACGGAAGGTAACCAGCTGCGCGCCGCGCGCCTTCTGGGCATAAATCGCAACACCTTGCGGAAGAAGCTGGGCGAGCTCGATATCCGGCCGGAGGCCTTCGCCCAGCGTCGTTGACGCGCATTTCGTCGTTTTTATACTTGCAAATTTGCAACAGTAGCGATGTAAGTGCGCCACGATGGCGACGCAGGCCGCATCCCAGACCCGACGGACCCCGCGCTGGTGGCGCAAGTTCATTGTGATGTCGCGCCGCGCGAATTTCTTCACGCTGATAGAAATGGCCGCGATTGTCGCCTTCCTCGTGATGGTCGGAATGACTTGGGCTGCCTTTACCCGCGCACCGGCAGACGGGCAGCTCCTGCCGAGCGGGCAGGTTGCTGTCTTGCTTATCGGCACCCTGATCCCGGCCATGACGCTTTTGGTCCTTGCGGGCAGGCGTCTGGCTTTACGCAGGGCAGCTGGCAGCACCGCGAGGCTTCATGTGCGCCTCGTGTTCTTCTTTTCGATGGTTGCGGCTGTGCCGACCCTTCTCGTGGCCGCATTTGCCGCGGTCCTGTTCCAGTCCGGAGTCGATTTCTGGTTCTCCGACAACTCGCGCGGGCTGATGGAGAATGCAAACAAGCTTGCCGAGAACTATTACGAAGACAACCAACTCGACCTCGGCGAGGAAACGATCTCCATGGCGATGGACATGCGCGCCAACCTCCAGCGCATTGCAGTCACCGACCCAGATTTCATGCTGGTCTACCAGTATCAGGCGCAGCCGCGTGACGTCGTCGAGAGTGCGATCCTCCAGGCCATGCCCGACGGCACGGCGCGTACCGCAGTACTCTACAACATCAGCGAGGACGCCGACCCTGTCGCATTTACCGAAGCGAGCCTCGGCAACCTGCGCCGCGGCGAGGCGGTGGCCGTGCGCGGAAGTTCGGAACGCATCGAAGCCGTTGCACCGATCGACCGGCAGGCCGGCATCTACCTCTATACGTCGCGCAACGCAGAGGCCTCCGGTTTCCGGAGCTGGGAAAGCGCGCGCTCGGTGTCCACCGCCTATGCAGAGCTGACCCGAAGGGCAAGGGCGCTCCAACTGCGCTTCAACGTCGCGTTGTTCTTTGTGAGCCTGGCGTTGGTGGGCATCGCAGTCTGGTTTGCCTTGCGTTTTGCCGATCGGCAGGTCGAACCGCTGACCGAACTTGTTGCCGCGGCGCGCAATGTTGGCGCCGGTAATTTCGGGATGCGCGTTGCCGGCCGAACGGGTGCCGACGAAATCGGCATGCTCAACCGAGCCTTCAACCGCATGACCGCGCAGTTGGAGAAGCAGACCGACGCCCTCGTATCTGCCAACGAGGAGTTGGAGGACCGGCGCAGCTTCATCGAAGCGGTGCTGGAATCGGTCAGTGCCGGCGTCATTACGATCGATGGCGAACGGCGCGTGCTTCTGATGAATGCTCCGGCGCAGAACACGCTGCTCGAGGGAGGGCAGGGGGGCAAGGCTCCCGCGACACTCGACGAGATGGCCCCGCAGATTGCCGCCATGGTCGTCGCCGGCCTAGAGCGAGGAGTTGTCAGCCACTCGCGGCAGGGCGAAATGATGACACTCGCCGTAAAGCTCGTCCGCGAGGGCGAGGGGCATGTGATCACTTTCGAGGACATCACGCGCCAGCTTCTCGACCAGCGCCAAGCAGCCTGGTCGGACGTCGCACGCCGAATTGCTCATGAAATCAAGAATCCGCTGACCCCGATCCAGCTTGCAACCGAGCGACTCAAGCGTCGCTATCGCAAGCAGATCGAGGAGGACGGCGAATTGTTCGACGAGTTGACCAGCACTATCGTGCGCCAGGTCGGCGAGCTGCGCACGATGGTCGACGAGTTTTCGAGTTTCGCCCGTCTGCCCAAACCCGTGTTTCGCCCCGAAGATGCGCTCGACCTCGTGCGCCAGTCTCTCTTCTTGCAGGAAGTCGCCAACCCGGACATCAATTACGGTTTGTCGACCGACATCGAGGGTCCGCTCAAGATCCAGGCCGATCGCCACCAATTGGGGCAGGCGGTCACCAATATCCTCAAGAACGGCGCCGAAGCCATCGAGGCCCGCGCGGTCCATGCCGAACCCGATTACCGCGGTAAGATCGGTGTAGAAATCAGCGAAGATGAACATTCGATCACCATCGCGGTGACCGACAACGGGATCGGCCTGCCGCAGGACCGTGAACGTATCCTCGAACCCTATGTGACGACCCGCGCCAAGGGGACCGGCCTCGGCCTCGCGATCGTCAACAAGATCGTCGAGGAACATGGCGGGGAACTGTCGTTCTCTGCCGCCAAGGGAGGCGGAACGCGTGTCACATTGCGTTTCGCCCGCGATCCGAACGTCGTGCGCGGCGACGCGGACCTGAATAGCGAAGAAAGAGTTGGAAGCTGACAATGGCCCTGGACATCCTCATCGTCGACGACGAACGCGACATCCGCGAACTGGTTGCCGGAGTGCTCAGCGACGAAGGCTATGAATGCCGCACCGCCGCTGACAGCACATCCGCGCTGGAGGCAGTCGATGAAAAGCGGCCGAGCCTCGTCCTGCTCGACGTGTGGCTGCATGGCAGCCAGATGGACGGCCTCGAAGTGCTCGATGCCATCAAGGTCCGCGAACCCGAATTGCCGGTGATCATCTTTTCGGGCCACGGCAATATCGATACTGCGGTCAGCGCCGTCAGCCGTGGGGCGATGGATTTTATCGAGAAGCCTTTCGAGGCGGAACGCCTGCTCCACCTCGTCGAGCGCGCGACCGAAACCGAACGCCTGCGCCGCGAGAATACGCGGCTGCGCGATAGGTCCGGCGACACGGGAGAATTTACGGGCAACTCCGCCGTAATCAACACCGTTCGCGCAACGCTGAAGCGCGTGGCGCAGACAGGTAGCCGCGTCTTGATCAGCGGGCCTGCAGGTTCTGGCAAGGAGGTAGCCGCGCGATTGCTTCACAGCTGGTCGACGCGTGCAGACAAGCCCTTCGTCATCGTCAACTCGGCGCGCATCACGCCCGAGCGTTTCGAAGAAGAATTGTTCGGCGAAGAGGCCGAAGGCAAGCTCGTAAGGCCGGGTCTGCTCGAAACTGCCGACGGAGGTACACTGTATCTCGACGAGGTGGCCGACATGCCGCTCTCCACACAGGCCCGCATCCTGCGTGTATTGACCGAGCAGAGCTTCGTCCGCGTGGGCGGGACGCGGCAAATCGGCGTCGATGTTCGCGTCGTATCTTCCACAGCTCGCGATCTCGCCAAGGAGATGGAGGACAAGAATTTCCGCGAGGACCTATTTTACCGGCTCAACGTCGTGCCGGTAGAAATCCCCTCGCTGTCGGAGCGACGCGATGACATCCCCGCGCTCGCCGAATATTTCTTCGCCCGCTACGCCACCGAACAGGGTATTCGCCCCCCCTCCATCAGTGAGGAAGCCATGGCTGCGCTGCAGGCTTACGACTGGCCGGGCAATGTCCGCCAGCTCCGCAATGTCGTCGAACGCACGATCATCCTGACCCCGCGCGACCAGCTCGAAACGGTCGAGGCCGAAATGCTGTCGGAAGAAGTCGCCGGTGGCAAATCGGGTGGAACGGCTGGTATTGCCGCGCTGATGGGCGCTCCTTTGCGCGAAGCACGGGAAAGTTTCGAGCGCGAATACCTCGCTATCCAGATCCGTCGCTTTTCGGGCAACATTTCGAAAACCGCGAGTTTCATCGGGATGGAACGGTCGGCGCTGCATCGCAAATTGAAGCTGCTCGGCATGGCGGAGAGGAAAAACAGCGAGCGCAAATAGCGCTGCGCAATTTCACGCCAACATGTTCCAATGATTTATTTATTGCGGTTCGGCACCGCAATTGCCACATTGCGTTTCAAATCCGGACGAACGTTCGGTGCCCGGACGCGGTGGGAGCGTCCTGATCGCGGATCGTATAACCGGTTCGCCAACAACAGGAGACACGCAAGATGTCTGGCGAACGCACTCTATCCGCTCGCCCCCGGACGGAAAAACCGGCCACACCGAAAGGCAAGCAGCCCAGCCTGCAGGATGCATTCCTGAACCTGCTGCGCAAGAACAAGACGCCGGTTACGGTCTTCTTGGTCAAGGGCGTAAAGCTGCAGGGCATCGTGACCTGGTTCGACAATTTCTCCATCCTGCTGCGGCGGGACGGGCAATCGCAGCTCGTCTACAAGCATGCAGTGAGCACCATCATGCCCGGCCAACCCATCGACGCCAGCCAGTTCGCCAGCCAGGGTTCGGGCGCCAAGCAGCGCTTGCTGCAGGACGTGTTCCTGAGCCGCGTACGCGAGGCGGAGGCGCAGGTGACGATGTTCCTCGTCAACGGGGTGATGCTGCAAGGCGTGATTGCGGCCTATGACCTGTTCTGCATGATGCTCGAGCGTGATGGCTATGTGCAGCTCGCCTACAAGCACGCTGTCTCGACCATCCAGCCTGCCCATCCGGTCGACCTGACCGAGGAATGGGACGACGAGGACGACGACAGCTGAGTTTCGACGACGACTTGCTGGGCGAGGTCTCGCGCGGGGCGCGGGCACTCGTCATCTGCCCCGATATACGCGGGGTGCGCTACGATCTCGACGCGGACAGCCGTCTCGCCGAGGCCGAGGGGCTGGCGCTCGCCATCGGGATCGAAATCGAAGACAGCTTCATTCTTCCGGTGCGCGACGTGAAGCCAAACCTGCTGTTCGGGGCAGGGCAGGTGGAGAACATCCGGATTGCCTGCGAGCAGCACGAGGCGGAACTGGTGGTGGTGGACGGCGCGCTCAGCCCGATCCAGCAGCGTAATCTGGAGGACAAGCTCGCCCGCAAGGTCATCGACCGTACTGGGCTGATCCTCGAAATTTTCGGCGAGCGTGCGGCAACGGCGGAAGGCCGGCTGCAGGTCGAGCTTGCCCATCTCGATTACCAGCAGAGCCGCCTGGTGCGAAGCTGGACCCACCTCGAACGCCAACGTGGCGGCTTCGGCTTCCTCGGCGGTCCGGGTGAGACGCAGATCGAGGCCGACCGCCGCATGATCCGCCAGCGCATGGGGCGGCTGCGCAAAGAACTGGAGCAGGTCCGCAAGACCCGCGGCCTGCATCGCGAGCGGCGTGAACGTGCACCGTGGCCCGTCGTGGCCCTGGTCGGTTATACCAACGCGGGCAAATCGACGCTGTTCAACCGGGTGACCGGTGCCGAAGTCATGGCAGAAGACCTGCTCTTCGCGACGCTCGACCCGACCATGCGCGCCATTTCGCTACCGGGGGTGGAAAAGGCGATCCTTTCCGACACGGTCGGCTTCATTTCGGACCTTCCGACCCAGCTGGTGGCCGCTTTCCGAGCCACCCTGGAGGAAGTCACGGCAGCAGATGTCATTTGCCACGTACGAGACATCTCCAATCCTTCGGCCGATGCGCAGAAGGTACAGGTGCTGCGAGTCCTGACCGATTTGGGCGTGATCGACGGGGAAGGGGGGGCATCCTCGATCCCGATCCTGGAAGTGTGGAACAAGTGGGACCTCCTGCCGGACGATCGCGCCCAAGAATTGCTGGAAGTCGTCGAAGGCGATGAAGGCATCGTGCGGACATCTGCCGAGACCGGTGAGGGCGTCGAATCCCTGCTCGGACGCCTCGGAGAAATGCTCACGGCGAAGGCCTCGGTCTATGAGTTCGAGATCCCTGCAAGCGATGGCCGGCGGATCGCGTGGCTACACGCGCATGGCGAAGTGCTGGTCGAAGAAGATATCGGCGACGGGGAAGATGGCCCGATGTGGCGGTTTGTCGTGCGGCTGAACCAGAAGGAAGTCGGTCAGTTCGAAACGCTATGAAGCGCTTTTCTCGCGTCGTTTGACCTCCTGCCACAACTCTTCCTGCGCTTCGAGATCACGCTTGGCGAAATCGCCACCAGCCAATCCCTCCATCGCGCGGAAACGGCGCTCGAACTTGGCGTTGGCAGCCCGAAGTGCTCCTTCCGCATCGACGCCATAGGCCCTGACGAGATTGACGGCAGCAAACAGGAAGTCGCCAGCCTCTTCCTCGATTTCAGATTCAGATGCTTCCGCAAGCTCTTCGATTTCTTCGATAACCTTGTCACGAGGTCCGCTGACGTCAGGCCAGTCGAATCCATGCCGCGCTGCGCGCTTCTGCAGCTTCTGGGCGCGAAGCAAGGCAGGCAATGCTAGAGCTACTCCATCGAGCGCTCCTTTGGCTCCGGAAGCCTCCCGCTCCGCTGCCTTCAAGTCCTCCCAGCGGGTTTCTTCCATGATTCCGCCTTCGTTGCCGAAGATATGCGGATGCCGAGCCTCCATCTTGTCGGCAATGTCCTTTGCCACATCCGCAAATTCGAAGTGACCGGCTTCTTGTGCCATGCGTGAATGGAACACGACCTGGAACAGCAAGTCGCCGAGTTCGCCCTTGAGGTCCGCCATATCCGAACGCTCGATTGCGTCCGCAACCTCGTAAGCTTCTTCGATCGTATAGGGCGCGATCGTCGAGAAGTCCTGGGCGGTATCCCATTCGCAGCCGGTATCCGGATCGCGGAGTTGCGCCATTATACGTAGGAGACGTTCGATTTGATGAGCCATGTGTGCGGAATAGTTTGAAGGATCATTTTCCGGAAGGGGAGCCTGTCGACAACTCCAACCTTGGGAGTGATAATATATATTATGTTAAGGGCGAGCCATTTGATGCTTGTAGCAATTCCTTCAATCTAGTCCGTTCTCCGAGTCAAGTTTCGCTCAGGTTGCCAGACCGGATTGAGAGCGGGACGCACGTAGTCTTTCGGCAAGACCCCTTTCAGCGAGGGGTTGACCTTCTCGATTTCGAGCATGGCCTCGCGCAAGTCTTGAAGTAAAGCTTTTGGCTTGGCAAATCAGAGCGTTCGACCATGGCCTATTAGCGTCCCCATTCCATTATAACGTGTGGTCCGCAATCGGGTCGTTAGCCTCCCGTCCGCTCCTGGCAGATCGCGAGCGCGGTGGAACATTCGCGAAGCGGGCGGAAGAGGAGTTGATAGCTCAGGCATGCGCCTAGATGACCGACTGCGCTGGCTCCAAAGCAATTGTTGCCAAATCATTCGGCATCAATTCCCACTCGGATACATCGATGCCAGTTTCCGACTGCAGCGACATTGCGAGGGGCACAGATTCAGATGTCGAAGCGACTGACGAAGCCAAGTCGGCCACGCCGATTCCCGATACCCCTCCCAGGATTACGCCACCTCCGCCTTTGAATGACACAAGCGTACTTCCGTCAATTTCGGATATTCCCACGATTTCTGTCGCACCATCGACAAGGATCTTGTCGATTCCGACTTCGAAATCGGTGATGTGGTCGATTGACGTATCTTTCTTGCCTCCGTCGAAAACGAAGGTATCGCCACCGGCACCACCCGTCATAATATCGTCACCCTTCCCGCCGTTGAGGAAGTCGTCTCCCAGACCGCCAATCAGAATGTCGTCGCCGTTTCCACCATCCAGGAGATCGATGCTCGCCCCGCCGTCGAGATTATCATTGCCATTGCCCCCGCTAATCGTGTCGGAGCCATCGCTGCCCGAAATGGTATCGTTTCCGCGGCCGCCCAGGAGCGTGTCGTCACCATCGGTGCCGACGAAATTGGAGGCGCCACGTCCGCCCTCGATTAGGACCCCGTCGGCAATCGCCGTCACAGTGATGGTCAGTGTAGCGGTGTCGCTGTCCTGACCGTCCGAAATTTCATAGACGAAAACATCGTCTCCCGTCGTACCCGGCGTCCAGGTGTCGACGATGTCACCATCGGCCGAGTAGGTCCAACTGCCATCCCCATTCAGCGTCAGAGTGCCGTAATCCCCTTGGACGATCGCGCCGGGAGCAAAGCCGCCTACAGCTGTGACCTCAAGCGCGTCCCCGTCTACGTCGCTGTCGGTGCCGGGGCTGTCGGTCAGCACGTTGCCGGTGGTGGACGCATCTTCGTCGACCGTCGCGGTATCGTCGACCGCCACGGGCGCATCGTTTAACGGAGTGATCTCGAGCGTGAATTCGTCCCATGCCTCGGCGAAGCCGTCGCTTGCGATCAACCGGATCGTGAGGATGCCGTTGAAATCCTGCGGAGGCGTTCCGGAGAAGGTTTGCGTCGCAGCGTCGAAAACAAGCCATCCAGGAAGCGGCGAGCCGTCCGATAACGTTGCCGAGAGTGTGAGTGTGTCACCGTCAGGGTCCGAGAAAATGCCTTCCGGGACAACATATTCGAAAGGCACATCTTCCGGGGAATATTGGTCTTCGATGGCCCCTCCTCCGCCATCGGGGATGTCGAACAGGCGCATGAAGATGCCAGTGCCGTCTCCGTCAGCATCGACATCGTTGTTCTGCCAGACGGCCACGAGGTCGCCACTGGCTAGCTGCCGCAAGTCGACACCGAACTGGCTCCCGGGAGCGGTCGCGTTGATGAGCGTCTCGTCGCCGATCTTCGTACCGTCTTCATCGAACCGCTGCATGAGCAATCCGTAACCGTCGAAGTCCGCAAAATTGGCGGACCAGCCGATAACGAACCCGCCATCGTCGAGTGCGGTAACGTCGGTCAGCCATTGTGGGCCAAAGGGCCAGCTGTTGACGGTAAAGACGTCGCCCTGCGGTGACCCGTCGCTGGCAATGACGCGCGCCATGATCTGGGTTTGGCCTTCCCATGCCACGACCAGGTCACCGCCCTCCAACTGTGTGACTGTCGCGCGAAAGTGGTCGCCGCTATCGTTCGTGCTGATGACGAATTCGTCGGTGGCGGGATTGCCGTCGGCAAAGAACGTCCGGCCGCTCGTCTGTCCGGTCGAACCGGGCGCCGAATTGCTGTGCCAAACGATAGTGAAGCCGCCGTCGTCGAGTGCCACGACGTCCGGTTCCTTCTGGGTGCCGGTCGTCGACTGGTTGACCTGGAATTCATTGCCGACTGGATCACCATCCGCATCGTAAACGCGCGCCATGACGGCATAGTCGCTTCCGTCCTGCCCTTCGGATCCCCATGTCAGGACGAAGCCGCCCCCGACCAACCCGGTCACGGTGGGGAAGTCCTGGATGCCTGCGGTGAACTGGTTGGCGTGAATCTGGTTGCCGACAGCAAGACCGCTATCATCGTATCGTTGCGCATAGACGCCCCAATAAGGGTCGGTGCCGGAAAACCAGCTCTCCCAAGTCACCACAAAGCCGCCACCTTCTAGCGCCGCCACTTCAGGTACGAGGTCGATCCCCGCTTGCGACACCAGCGCGAATTCGCCCGCAAGCGGAGTTCCGTCGGAAGAGAATATCTGGCCGTGGACATCGGGGTCGGGATGACCAAGGCCGTCACCCCAGATCACGACGAAATTGCCGTTCTCCAGAACCGCGACACGTCCCGGCTCCTGCGAATAGGCGGTCAGCGTATTGACGAGAATTTCGTCACCGAGACCGACCGGGGTGAAGTCGATGTCACCACCACCGCCCGTGTCGACCACTACCGGCGCATCATTGGTCCCGGTGATATCGATTGTGAGCGTTCCCCCGTCGGTTTCCCCGAAGCTGTCCTCGACCGTAAAATTCGCCACGATCTGGAGCGGCTCGCCCTCGGCCAGGCCCTGGTAATCGGGATGCGAAGGATCGAAGCTGTAGCTGCCGTCGGGATCGACGGTGAGGCCGGCGACCGTTGTATCGAGCGTGAATGTAAGGCTATCGCCGCTGCCGGAGTCGGGATCGCTGGCGGGAAGCTGCCCTTCGACGACCGCGTCATCCTCGGCGACGGCGAAGCTATCGTCGCCGGCTGTTGGCGGTGAGTTGTATGGGGTGAAGACCTCGTTAGCGACATCATATTCGCCGTCGGTGAAAGCGAGGATTTCCACATTGCGAAGGCTATCGCGATCGCCAGTAGCGGTGTGAATTACCGCAAGATGAGGATTGTAATTGTAGCCGAGTTCAATCGCATAATCGCCGAACGCACCGTCATAAATTGCGCGGTCGAACCCTGCTCCGCCGTCGATCGTATCATCCCCTCCACGTCCTTCGAGGATGTCGTCGCCAGCAGAGCCATTCAATGTATCAGCACCTTCACCACCTCGTGCGATGTCATCGAAGTTGCTGCCGAAAAATTGCACCTGCTCGAAATTGGTGAATGTGGTGACACCTTGGTAACCGTCGTAACTTCCGCCCGCCAGGATATCGACATCCTGTCCCGTTTCCGCGTTATGGGCCGAGACATAGAGCCAGTCGAAGCCCGCGCCACCATCGAGCTGGTTGTTCCCGCCGTTGTCATTCACGCGGTCGTCACCCTCCCCGGCATCGATGATATCGTCTCCGGCATATCCGTTTATGACGTCATTATAATCACCGCCTGTAAGCACATCGTCGTAGTTGGTACCATAAAGTGTGACTTCCTCGATCGAGATGAAGGTCTGTTCCCCGTACCCGTCTACGACGACCTGGTCTCCGGTGAAGGCGAACGTTACGCCCCCTGAGAATGAACTGAAATTGACCTCTGTCCGGTCGACCCCATCCCCACCATTGATGACGTTGTTTCCACCCAAGCCATAAAGCTGATCATCGCCTCCGCGTCCCAGCAGCGTATCGTTGCCGCTCGATCCCCTGAGTAAGTCATCATGGTCGCCGCCTCCAAGCGTCCCTTCCACATAGAGATAGCCGTTAAGCCGCTCGATGTTGGTGATTGTGGTCGTCTGGTTGCTGCTGTTTATGAATGACCCGTCGGTCAACAGGTCGAAGCTGCCGCGAAGATAGGCAATAAGCAGGTCGGTACCGTCGCCGCCATCGACGAAGTCTTCTCCGCCGCCACCATCCTGCAATTGATCGTCGCCAGCTCCCCCGATGATCATGTCGCTACCCGAACCTCCGCTCAGGAGATCATCGCCGGCGCCACCGATGATGGTATCATCGTGGCGAGATCCGTAGACTGTGAAACTCTCGATATTCACGTAGGAGGTTGTACCGGTCGACCACGCGAAGGATCCCGTCGTCATGTCCACAGCGATCCCGCCCACGTGGTACGTGAAGTTCGCTATCAGTGTATCGTTGCCGTCACCGCCGTCGAGAGTATGGTTGCCACTTAGCGCACCAACCCCCCAACGGTCGTACGTCGCGACAGTCAATTGATCATCGCCATCTCCTCCCGAAAGAATGTCCGTACCGTCACTCGCGACTAGCCGATCATTACCGCCCAATCCTTCGAGAAGATCGTTTCCAAATTCACCGGCAAGATAGTCGTCGCCAGAACCGCCTTGCAGCAGATCGTCGCCATTTCCCCCAAAGAACTGATTCACGCCATCGCCACCGATCAACGTGTCATTGCCGTCGCGACCGTTGAAGAAATTGGCGTAGGCACCGCCTATGAAATGATCATCGAATGCCGAACCATTTCCCTGGAAAATTTCCATGTCCACGAACTTAACCGTGCCGCTCTCGCGGCTGAATGTGCCGTCGTTGGCATTGAAAGTACCTGCGCTGCTCTCGGAGGTGAAATCGACCTGCAGGCGGTCGAAACCGTTGCCTCCGTCGACGAAGTCATTTCCTGCCTCAGGGTTGAGGAAATCGTCCCCGTCATTTCCCAGCAAGGCGTCGTCGCCCACGCCTCCATAGAGGCTATCCTGCCCATCGCCCCCGACTAGCATATCACTGCCATCATTGCCGAAAGCGGTGTTGGAGTAGATTCCCTGCGTACCGTCGCCAAAGACCAGAGTATCGTTGCCCGACCCCAGCCTGATGAAAGCCGCTTCGAGGTTCGACCAGGTGACGTCAACGCCGTCGATCGTGAAGGTCGATCCGGCAAGGTCGATGAGGAGGTCATTGCCCTGCGACGAAAAGTCGGCAAAGACCTGGTCTATGCCATCGCCGCCATCGATGGTGTCATACCCTCCCGCGGACACAGAAAACTGGTCGTTTCCTTCACCACCAAAGAGCTGGTTGGTTCCCGTACCGCCACTTAGAAAATCGTTACCTGCCAATCCGAAGATGAGGTCGTCTCCGCCTTGTCCGGAGAGGCTGTCATTCTCCGCTGTCCCGATCAGCTGGTCGTCAAAATCTGTTGCGGTGAGGTTGACCCGTTCGACGTCGACGACGTCGAGCATTTCGCCGTTGTCGAGCAGGAGGGAGAATGTCCCGCCGCTGGCATCGATAAAGTAAGCAGAACCCTGATTGGCGAGGTTGATGACGACCAGATCGGTGCCGGCACCGCCATCAACAATTCCCCCCCGACCTGTCGATGCATAGAGGTAATCATCGCCCGTCCCGCCTGACAGATCGTTCCATCCGCCATTTTGGTTCAGAAGCGTGTCGTTCCCATCTCCGCCGATAAGTACGTTGTCGTCGTAATCGCCCTGCAGATAATCGTTGCCTGCCCCGCCATCGAGCGTGTCGTTGCCGTTCCTTCCGTAAAGCTGGTCGTTTCCGTCGCCGCCATTCAGGATATCATCGCCATTGTCGCCGATGAGCCGATCATTGCCCGCGTCGCCATTGAGCGTATCGTTGCCGTCATATCCACGAAGGTAATCGTCGCCATCGCCGCCATGGAGCGTGTCGTCCAACTCCGTCCCGTTCAAAAAGTCGTTGCCCGGTGTCCCGATTTGCTCAGCCATGTCCCCTCCCCTGCTTTCCGCCGAAATCCCTTCGCGAAGGCAAGCTCCTTCCCTCGCGACTCGGATGGTTAATTTTCCATTCTCCGGAATTATGCTAAAGTCGCATCATCTGTTTGAATGATGCGCGGGAGATGTCTCGAAATTAGACAGCTCCCTCATCGCGGGGCGAAGTCCGCCGCTGCGTCAGGAAAGATGGGGTGCCCTTGGTCACAGACGACCCGAACCTTGGACAATCACGGCCACGTTTGCATTACGTGATCGATACTTTGTGGCGCTGATCGACGACATATACGCCGCGCTCGATGATGACGCGTTGTTCAATGTCCTACCGGAATTGATTGCGAAAGACATTGGCGCGCGCAGTTGCGCCATCCAACTCTGGTCGCCCGACCTGAAAATCGAGAACCATCTCTCGAGCTATTTCCCGGAAGAGATGAACCGCTACTACGTCGAGCACCGGCTCGACCAGCACGATGAATGGGCGCGGGTGCTGTTCGAAAACAGGCTGACCATGGGCGCATTCCGAACAGGAGACTTCCAGCCGGTCGAAGAATTCTGCGAAAGTTTCATCTACCGGGAATTCTTCGTCGCCAACGGCGATGATACCGCCAGATGCCTCGGCTTTGGCGACAGGCGGCCCGATGAGGGGCTTGTGGTCGTCGGACTTCATCGCCCGCGCACGGCTCAGGAATTCAGCGATGGGGAACTCGCGCGTTTCGACGCCATCCGCCCGCACATCACCCGCCTCGCGGTGTTGCGCAAAAGATTGAAAGCCGCCCAATCGGAAAGTGAGGGTGCGCGACTGATTGCGGGAGCGCTTCGCGATGCGGTATTCGTCCTGGATGATGCGGGCAGGATAAACTTCGCCAACCCCGCAGCGGAAGACCTGGTCCGTCAGCGATCTATCCTGGCCATCGTAGATCAACGTCCCATTATGCTGGATCGGGCGGCACAGCTCCGCTTCGAGAGGGCTCTGCGAGCCGTCAGGTCCAAAGGAAGTCGAATGAGCCACTCGATCGGGCTCGAAAATCGCGCTGGCGAGACTTGGCGGCTTCATGTGGTGCCACGAACAATGGGTGGCGAGACACGCGTAATGCTTTATTTCGAACGCAACGTATTGCCTGATGGCGCTGCGGACCGGCTGATATCCCTATATGGGTTAACCGAGACAGAAGCCGCGATCGCTTTAATGGCCGCCTCTGGCGAACGAGCGAGAGACATCGGTGAAAGGCGCGGCATCTCTGTCCCTACGGTTCGCACGCACCTCCAGCATGTTTTTGAGAAAACGGACACACATAAGGTGAGCGAACTTGCAAAACTGGTCGCGTCACTGCCTTCCTTGTGGAGCACATAAATATCAGATCGAAGCCTAGTCGTTCTGACAATGGCGCATTTTCAACGCTAACCGATGGCTCCGCACAGAAGTGCGGTTTGATCATTTTGCATCCGCAATCGGGTCGTTAGCGGAACTCTCGAGCCGGTTAGCGGGCAATCGGTTTCCGGGACGCAATGCATTGAGAGACGCGGCCTCTTGGTCTAGCATTCGCGCCAAGGGTAGCATCTGCCGAAGAGGACGAGACATGCCCTCACTACCGACCAGAACGCGAAATTATCAGAACCATCACTTGGATTCGACGAGGTGGAATTGGTTCGAGCCGCGCGAAAATGATATCGTCATCGCTACATCCTACAAGGCCGGCACCACGCTGATGCAGACCATCGTAGGGAATTTGTTATTCCCTGCCGGCGATTTGCCAGGCCCGGCATCGTTCATTTCGCCTTGGCTGGACTTTCGGCCGATCCCACTGGAAATGGTGCTTGGCCAACTGGAGGCGCAGCAGCACCGTCGCTATATCAAGACTCACACGCCACTCGATGGCCTGCCGTATTATGGGCAGGCAAAATACCTATGTGTGAGCCGTGACCCCAGGGATGTGTTCATGTCGCTGCTCAATCATTGGGGGAGCCACACCGATGAGTTCTATCTCATGGCAAACAGCATCCCCGGCCGAGTGGGCGATGCATTTCCAAGGTTTGGCGGCAACATAAAGGAAATCTGGCGGGAATGGATTACGCGGAGTTGGTTTGATTGGGAAATCGGCGGCTACCCTTACTGGTCGCACCTAAGCTATGCCCTTTCCTTCTGGAAATACCAACATTTGCCCAACATCAAGCTCGTCCATTTCAATGATCTTATCGCGGACCTAGACGGACAAATGCGCGATATAGCCGAGTACCTGGAGATTGAAATTTCGGACGAGTTCTGGCCGGACGTTGTCAAGCGCTGCACCTTCGCGGAGGTCAAGAAAGATCCATCGAAGGTTGTTGGCGAGAACATCGCTTTCGCATTCCAGGGCGGTGCCGATACATTCATCCACAAGGGTACAAATGGCCGCTGGGTCGATGTGCTCGATGAGGAAGACTTGGAGCTCTACGAAAACGCGATGAGCCTCCTGCCCCATGATTATGCGAAGTGGCTGGAAGATGGTGGTCCTTTTCCAGCCGCCTGAAGGAAGCGTCCGCAATGGGGTCCTTGGCGCCTGATCCGCTTCCGGCACATCGCCAGCTCGGTGAAGGCGGCATCAGATGGGTGGAAAGCGAACATCCGTCTTATGCGGTGATATGGAGGCAGCGCGCATTTTCCTCCCGTAGGGCATATGTCCCACACCTCGCCATTCGATAAAAAATCCCAGCTGATGGATTAAGCGATCACGCTCGTCCGTTTTCCTTTCAAGCCGGTCGCAGGGGCGCCCGGCAGTAAAAGGAGAACGTCATGAAACTCACCGCCACCTTGCCGATGGTCGCACTCGGCCCTGCGACTGCCGCGACTGCCGCGACTGCCGCAGTCCCGATGCTGCACGAAGAAAAGTACGCTCGCGATCAGGAAGCGCTAATCATCACCAGCCCGATCGCTGGCATCGAGAACCGTTTCTGGTTCGACTACCGCATCGACATCACCGAAGCACAGAAGGAACTCACAAGCGACCTACGACGCGCCTCGGACATCGAAGACTTGCGCGATGCCTGGGAAGAATGTGGTCACGAGCTGAAGGGAGAGCGCGAGCACTACATCAAGGGAATGGCCGAGCGCGGCTACCGCTACGGCCAGGTGATCGTGGTCGAATAATCTAATACCCAAGTCCCACGGCCTCGCGTGTCCCTGCGCGAGGCCGATCCTCCAGGAAGGACCGGTCGACCCGCCGATCCTTCCTTTTCCGTGCCTGCAAAGATTTGAGGAGGAAACGTTGGCGAAATTATGTGCTACAGCTAGCGGAACCGCTCAGACTGTTAAGTGAAAGGGAGCAGAGAGAGGGGAATCTCCAATTCAGCTCATTCCTGTGAGCCAGCTGACGATGAAATACGCCCCGCCGATAATGCCGACCCAAATCAGAGCCATCTTGATGATCTGGTTGGCACGAAGCCCGTCGTCACGCTTCATTCCAATTACGTAAGCGACAACCAAAGCTGCCATCAGCGCCGCCCAGGCAATCTCGCCGCCACCCATTGTCATAATTGAACCTCCAGACCGTCGTAACCTACCACGACATTTTTCGGTACGCTCTCACTAAGCCGGCGATAATCCATCGACTTATCCAGATGGGTCAGCACGGTTCTCTTCGCCGAACAGCGTTTCGCAAGATCCAGCGCCATTTCGAGATGTGCGTGTGTCGGATGCGGCCGTTCACGCAGGCAATCGACGACCAGAAGATCGCAACCCCTGAAGCATTTCACCATCGCAGGCGTAATCTCGCTGAAATCGGTCGCGTAAACCAACGACTTTCCGTCGGCCTCGAAGCGGAAACCGGTGCTCTTGGCAGGTCCGTGCGGCATTACGACGTCATCGAAGGAAAAGCCCGCAACCAGTTGGACTTCCGATGTTTCTCGAAGGTCAACAATCGTCGGATAACCGAACTGGCCTTCGAAAACATAGTCAAAACGGCGGCGCAATCTTTCGCAGGTCACCCGGCTAGCAAAGCCTGGCAGCGGATTGCTCCGATCGTACCGCATGACTCGCAAATCATCGATCCCGTGGCAATGGTCCGCATGATCGTGCGTCCAGAACACCGCATCGACCTTGTCGATTTTGTTTGCGAGCAGCTGCGCTCGCAGATCGGTCGATGTATCGACAAGAATACGCTGGCCTGCAGCGTTCTCGACGATGATAGAGACGCGCGTGCGGCGATTGCGCGGTTCGTTGGGGTCGCATTGCCCCCAGTCATTGCCGACACGCGGCACGCCGGTCGACGTACCCGAGCCGAGCATCAGAAGCTTCACGCGGCAGCCTTGGAAAACAGCCGGTAGAAGTTTCGCGTAGTGTACTCCGCCAACTCCTCGAGCGGCTCGCCCCGCAAATCGGCAATGAAAGCCGCCGTATCGCGGACGAAGCCCGGTTCGCACGGCTTGCCGCGATGTGGCACCGGCGCGAGGAAGGGACTGTCGGTTTCCACCAGCAGCCTGTCTTGCGGAACAGCCTTGGCGACTTCCTGCAAATCCTTGGCATTCTTGAAGGTCACGATACCCGAAAGCGAGATCGACAGGCCCAGCTCGAGCACTCGCTCCCCGAATTCCGCCGATGCCGTGAAGCAATGGATCAGCGCCGGGAAAACGCCCTTCCCCATCTCGTCCGAGAGGATTGCGATCGTGTCATCCTCCGCATCGCGCGTATGGATGATGACGGGTAGGCCCGTTTCGCGTGCGACATCGATTTGCATGCGGAACAGGCGTTGCTGCTCGGCGCGGTCCGAATGGTCGTAGTAATAGTCGAGCCCTGTCTCGCCGATGCCGATGACCCGCGGGTCGCGCGTCGCCTCGAGCAATTCCTCCCTTGTGAGATCGGGGTGATCGTCGGCATTGTGCGGGTGTATGCCTACGCTCGCCCAGACGTCGGGCTTGGCATTGGCCGTGCCGACCACCTGCGCCCATTCGGCGCGCTTGGTCGAGATATTGAGGAAGGCCCCCACCCCCGCCCCGCGGGCGCGGTCGAGCACGTCGGACTGGTTTTCGACCAGGCCTTCGTATTCGAGATGGCAGTGGCTATCGACCAGCATCACGCCTCTTCCACCTCCGGCATTTCGAGGCGCGGGAAAGCAGGCGTCGGCTTGTCGACCACGAAGCCTTCACCGACCAGTGCGCCGAACCAGCTCTCGTCCTGCAAATCGGCATACGTCCGTCGCTGAGGCGCAATGCCGAGCTGCTCGAGCACGGCGGCAGCCTTGGTGGGTACGACGGGCTGGATGGCGATGGCCATATCGCGAATGGCGATGAAAAGCGTCTGGAGAACGGCCTTCATTCGCTCGGGATCTGTTTTCTTCAGGCCCCAGGGCGCCTGCTCGTCGACATAGGCGTTGCAGGCGAACACCGCCTTCAGCCAAGCCTCGATACCGACGCTGAAGTTCAAGGCTTCGAATTCGCGCGGCAAGACGTCACGGCAGGCTTCCTGTACCGTGGCCAGCAGCGCCTTGTCGTCGCCATTGGTCTCGAAGTTCTCCAGCTTGCCGTCCATGTTCTTGTGGATCATCGAAAGCGTGCGCTGGGCGAGGTTGCCAAAGCTGTTGGCAAGCTCTGCATTTACCTTGTTTACAAGCGCTTCCGCCGAATAGCTGCCGTCCTTTCCGAAGACCACTTCGGCCATCAGGAAGTATCGCAAGGAGTCTACGCCGAACAGGTCGATCAGCTCGTTAGGGTCGGTGACATTGCCCGCCGATTTGGACTCCTTGACGCCGCGGTTGAGCAGGAAGCCATGACCGAAGACCTGCTGCGGCACTGGGATATTCGCGCTCATCAGGAACGCAGGCCAGTAAATCGTATGGAAACGGACGATGTCCTTGCCGATCAAATGCAGGTTCGCCGGCCAGTACTTGTCCCACATTTCACCGCCATCGGGATAGCCGACGCCGGTGATGTAATTGGTCAGCGCGTCGACCCAGACATACATCACGTGGTTGTCCGGGCCGGGCACTTTGACGCCCCAGTCAAAGCTGGTGCGGCTGACCGAGAGGTCCTTCAACCCGCCTTCGACGAACGCAATCATCTCGTTCCGACGGCTCGCCGGTTCGAGGAAGCCGGGCTTGTTCAGCAGTTCAAGCAGCGGCTCGGCATATTTCGAAAGGCGGAAGAACCAGGTCTCCTCCTCGGTCCACTCGACCGGAGTGCCCTGCGGCGAAAGCTTTTCGCCCCCCTCCCCTTCGATCAGTTCCTTTTCGTCGTAATACGCCTCGTCACGAACCGAGTACCAGCCCTCGTAGCGGTCGAGGTAAAGGTCACCCTTGGCCTCCATCGCCTGCCAGATGGCGCGGCTCGCCCTATGGTGATCCTCGTCCGTAGTACGGATGAACCGGTCATAGGTGATGTCGAGCCGGTCGAAGAGGTCCTTGAACGCGCCCGACATTTCGTCTGCCAGCTCACGCGGCGTCTTGCCCAGGTCACGAGCCTTCTGCGCCATCTTGAGACCATGCTCGTCGGTGCCTGTCTGGAAACGCACGTCGCGGCCCATCAGCCGCTGAAAGCGCGCTATTACGTCGGCCGCGATCGTCTCGTAGGCATGGCCGATATGCGGCTTGCCGTTGGGATAGTGGATCGCGGTGGTGATGTAGTAAGGGTCAGCCATTGCCGCGCTCGCTAGCCGCGCCTGCCTGCGCGAGCAAGGTCCCGATTTCCATGCCGAGCAGTCCGGGGTCGAAATTGTAGGTTGGCTGTTCGCCCGCGAGCCGCACAAGTTCCGCATGCGTGTCGACCAGTTTGCGCGGATCGCCGGTGGCGTCCGAGACGCGTTCGGCAAGGATGGCGCGGGCGAGATCCAGAACCGCTTGCAACCGCGGGATGTCCTGCTTCGCTCCAATCGTACCCGACAATTGCCCGCGCAGGGCAAAGTCCCGGTCACCATCTTCGACGATCCGCCGCATCAGCTGCGCGGACTTGCCAAGGTCGAATTCAAGGAAAGACAAGGCCGCGCCGGGCGATCCGGAGGCGGCCGCAATCGCGGCATCGCGCGAGGCAATGTCGGCTTCGGGAGCCAGATTGCGGAGAAGCTCGTCCATCGCCTCCCGCTCGATTGCGGGGAAACGTACAGTGCGACAGCGTGACCTGATCGTCGGCAGCAGCCGTGCAGGGCTATGCGCGATAAGCAGGAAATATGTCCCCTGCGGAGGCTCCTCGAGGCTTTTCAGCAGCGCGTTTGAAGCGGAGACTTCCATATCGTCCGCAGGGTCGATGATGACCACGCGTTTGTCACCCATGGTCGGGCGGGTGGTAAGTCGACGCTGGATCTCGCGGACCTGGTCGACCTTGATCCCGCGGGCGAGCTCGTAAGGCTTTCCGTCGTCGCGTTTCTTCGCCTCGTCCTTGTTCTTCGGGCCATAGGTCAGCGTCAGGATATCTGGATGGTCGCCTTCGGCCTTAGCTCCCAGCAATTCACGCGCTGCGGCCTGCGCGAATGTGGCTTTGCCCAGCCCCTTCCGTCCCGCGAGCAGCCAGGCATGATGCATGCGAGAGCCCTGCATGGCACTGCGCCAGGAATCCCAGGCATGATCGTGGCCGACCAGCATCAGCGATCGACCTGCTGGAAGAGTCGCTCGACTACGCGTTCAACCCGGGCCTGCACTTCTTCGATCGAGCCCATACCCTCGATCCGCCCGAAACGTTGCGGCTCCTCCCTCACGAAAGCATCGAAGGCGGCGTTTACCCTCGCGTGATATTCTTGGTCTCGTCCGCCAATGGCGTCGGAGGCGTCCCCATCGCGGGCGCGCAAGCGTTCACCCACGACGCTTTCGTCGGCGGCGATGACGATCGTGAGGTCCGGCAACAGCCCGCCGCTACCGATCTCGTGCAGTTTGCGGACCTTGTCGTCCCCAAGCGCACCCGCAGAGCCCTGATAGGCCCGGCTGGAATCGACGAACCTGTCGCAGATCACCCATTTGCCTTGCTCCAGCGCGGGGCGGATGAGATTGGAGACATGATCGGCGCGTGCTGCAGCAAACAGCAAGGCTTCCGCTTCCGCGGCCCAGCCCTCACCCGGTGGATGCAGGAGCAATTCGCGGATCGCTTCCGCGCCAGGCGTCCCGCCCGGTTCGCGCGTGAGGACGGTTTCGATGCCGCGCGCTTCCAGATTGTCGCACAAGAGCCGGGCCTGGGTGGACTTGCCCATGCCCTCCCCGCCCTCGAATGCAATGAACTTGCCGCGAGTCACGAAATCCACCCGAGCATGCCGTTCAGAATGCGGCGGCCGAACCCTGCCTCGGGCACCTCGTCCCTTGCGGCCAGCGGAATGGTGTAATCGGACATGCCGTCGATCGAAACGACGAGCCGGGCGACTTTCTCGCCCTTGCGGATAGGTGCGCGAAGCGGCCCATCGTAATGGACGGTCAGCTTCACATCGCGATGCCCGCCTGCAGGGATGTCGACGAAGATCCCGTGCGGCGAGACGAGCGCGACGTCGCTGCTTGCCCCACCCTGCACTTCCGCAAATGCCACGGGGACATCGGGCGCGAACAACCGTTGTTGGTCGAACGCGGAGAAACCCCACTCGATGAGGTCCCGCGCCGCCCGGTTGCGATCGCGCGCCCTCGGGCTGGCAGCGACGACCATGACGAGCCGCCTGCCGTTGCGCTCGGCCGACCCGAGGAAGCCGTAACCTGCCTGGTTGGTGAATCCGGTCTTGATGCCATCCGCACCCGGCACCACTCCGCTGATCGGGTCGTGATTGGGCTGGGTGATATTATTGTAGGTGAACTCGGTGTGCCCGACATAGTGGCGGTACTTCGTTGGATGCCGCCTGAGCATCTGGGTGGCGAGCGTCGTCAAATCGCGCGCGGTGACGAAAGTATGCCCGTCGTCCATCCACCCGTTGGGCGTGCCGAAATGGCTGTCGCGCATGCCGATCTCGGCCGCCTTGGCGTTCATTGCCGCGACCCATTCCTCTACCGATCCAGCAGCGCCATCCGCCAGCGCGGCGGCGCCGTCATTGGCCGAGACGGTGGTGACTCCGTGGACGAGGTCATCGACCGAAACCCTGGCATCATGCGGCAGGAACATGGTCGATCCCACATTATTCCACTTCTTCCAGATCTCGGGTCGGATGGTGAAACTTTGCTGCGGGAGGATCTTTCCCTCTTCCATCCACTCGAAGGCGAGGAAGGTCGTCATCACCTTGGTAATCGAGGCAGGCATGAAGCGCCGGTCCGCTTCGCGTTCGAAGAGGATCTGCCCACTGGTCACATCGAACAAATAGGCGATCGGTGCCAGCTCGGCATCCGGCGGTGTGAGCGCCTGCTCTTCCTGTGCGGCGACGGGAAAGAGGGCGAACGAGGACACTACAGTCGCTAGAATGAGGTTTCGGACTTGCGGTCGCAATTGGCGCGGCGCCGCCTTTCGGCGGCGCTTCCCTGACGAGAGTGACAAACCCGATGGCTATAACACGCTGCGCCGCATTGGCGAGGCGGTCTGGGAGCTATCCACTAACGAACGATTTCATCCGCCAGCAGGCCCACGCTCATAGCGTAATAGTTCGAGCAATTGTATTCGAGGATCACCCGGTAATTGCTGGTCAGCAACCAGGCCGGTGTGCCCGGCCCGTCGGGCTGGAACAGCGTTGCCAGTGTATCGTCGGCCAGCGGCCTTTGCGGCTGCACACCCAGGGCACGCCACTCGGCCGCGGTCTTGTAGACGCTGTGACGTTCGTGAACACGCGGACATACTGGCGCGACGATCTTGGTGCGGTACCGGTCGACATCGAACCCCGAGGGAACATAAGCACGCACTCCCCAGGGCTGCCCTGCCCTCCACCCGGCATCCTGGAAATACCGCGCAATCGAGGCCAATGCATCGCGTTCGTTATTCATGATATCGGCGCGGCCATCGCCGTCACCGTCGTTGGCAAGGCGCAGGTACACGCTGGGAAGGAATTGCGGGTGGCCGAACGCACCAGCCCAACTGCCCTTCAGTTCGCTCCGCGAGTAACCCTTGTCTGCCACCTTCATCAAATCGATCCATTCGGACGAGAAAAGGTCGCGTCGGCGGCCTTCCCAGGCAAGCGTTGCCAATGCTTGCGACAGATCGAAGCTGCCTTTCACACTGCCATAAGCTGTTTCATGCCCCCAGATCGCGGTTACAATCTCGCCCGGCACACCGTACTCGCGCTCGAACGCGGCAAGGGCACCACGATAGTTCGCGAAATTGCGCCTTCCTCCGCTGATCCGCGCATTGTCGACATGACGGGAAATATAGGGTGCTAGCGGAGGATAACCCGGTGTGCTCGACGATCCGGGCTGCGTCCGGTCAAGTTCGATAACGCGCTGGTTGGGTGTGAGGCCTGCGGTCATGCGCATGAGAGTTGCTTCGCTGACCCCTTCTGCCCTGGCCCTGGCCATCAGGAGCTGGAGGTAGGCATCGAAGGACATGTCCTGTGCGGCTATCGGTGCGGCAGGCAGTCCAAGCAGAGTGGCACTGGCGACGAGGAGAAGTTTGCGAAGGCTCATGCGCGTGTTGTTGCAGGCTGAATGTGAATGGCAAGTGTCATGAAGCGCTTACGCGGCAGACCATGCCCCAGTTCCGATATTCGCTGGTGACAATTCCAAAAGCTTTGGCTAGCCCGCAATCCGCTCAGCGGACAGGTGGCAGAGCGGTTGAATGCACCGGTCTTGAAAACCGGCAAGGGTGCAAGCCCTTCGTGGGTTCGAATCCCACCCTGTCCGCCAGCATTACCCTTCCTGCTGCTTAGGCGTGATCAAGTAACCGTCTCGCCTGTCATCCAACGGGTAATCCTGCGGATCGACGCTGGACTGGTTCTTCAGCGCGATGTGGTCTTCGACAATTCCGCCATCACGCGTGGCTTCATCGTCCTCGTCTATGCCCTGGGGCTCGTCCAGAATCTCGTATTCCATCGCAAGTCTCCTCGAAAACCAAACGGTTATCTGGCCATGGAGATGCGAAGGCTGCGACGAGGCGATACTTGTTTGCGGCTAGCGGCCCCGCTTCAGGATTTCATCCATCTGCTCGCGCAGGACCGGATCCCATTCCTCGCGCAATTGTTTCACACGCTCGATCAGCGGCTCGTTCTCGTGATAGGGAATGTCGAGCCGATAGAGATCGGCGACCTCCGGCATGAACTTGCGGTCCATCTCTTCCCAGGCATCCATCGCTGCCTGGGCCTGCTGCCGGTCCATCCCCAGCGCCTCATAAGCGGACCTACCCATGCGCAAACTGCTGTCGTAGGTTTCGCGGATGATGTCGCGGCAGCCGTAGGACCATAATTCGTAGACATGGTTCCGGTCGATCGCCCGGGCCGTGACGTGGACCTTGGGGTGGTGCTTGATGACGTGTTTGACCAGCCTGTCGATCTGTTCGCGCTCATCGAGGGCGACGACGATCAGCTTGGCCTTGTCGATTCCTGCCGAATGAAGCAGGTCCGGCCGTGTCGCGTCGCCGAAATAGGTGCGGAAGCCGAACTTGCGCACGATCTCCAGTTGCTTGCTGTCGTAGTCGATGACGGTCGTCGAGAAACCAGCTGCCTGCAGCATACGGTCGACAATACCACCCACACGCCCTCGCCCGGCGATGATAATCTCGTTCTCCTCCTCGATCGTGTCCGCCTCGCGGTCTGTTCCCTCGGTGCAATACGCATGCGCGATGACCTTGTCATAGAGGATGAAAAGGAGCGGCGTGACGAGCATGGTCAGGGCGACGACCAGCAGGAGGAGATCGGCTAGCGCCTCCGGCAATACAGCATTGCCGACAGCAAAGGCGATCAGGACAAAGGCGAATTCGCCAGCCTGAGGCAGGCTGAGGCAGAAGAGCCAAAGCGCCTGTCGCCGCAAGCCGTAAATCCACCCGACGAGCAGCAGGACGGCAAACTTTGCAGCTATCGTTACGGCTGCCCAGAATACCACGTCGCGCCACATTTCGCTCGCCAGTGCGAAATCGATACCCGCGCCCACGGTAATGAAGAACAGGCCGAGCAACAGGCCCTTGAACGGGTTGATGTCGCTTTCGAGTTCGTGGCGGTATTCGCTGGTGGCGAGGACCACGCCTGCAACGAAGGCCCCCAGCGCCGGCGAAAGGCCGACCAATGACATCAGGAGAGCAATTCCGATCACTACTCCCAGCGCCGCTGCCGTGAACAATTCTCGCAGGTTCGCGCCTGCAATGTAGCGGAACAGCGGACGGATGGCGAAGATGCCGATAGCGATGACCGCTGCCACAGCAGCGATACGCGAAACGGCTGCGAGCCAGACGGGCATGTTCGCGGTAAGATCGATCCCGCCATGCCCATGGCCGCCGCCGTGATCGCCGGTTGCGCCATACAGATCGGGCATTGCCAGCAGTGGCAGCAGCGCGAGGATGGGGATCACCGCCACGTCCTGGACCAGCAGGACGGAGAAACTGGCCTCCCCGCCCTCGCTCTTCATCAGGTTCTTCTCGGTCAGCGTCTGGACGATGATCGCGGTCGAGGAGAGAGCGAGGACCATGCCGATGGCGAGCGCGGTCTGCCACGGGTTGCTATCCAGCAGGGCGATACCGGTGATTGCCAATGTGGTGAGCAGGACCTGCCCGCCCCCCAGCCCCAGCAGCTTGCCGCGCATCGCCCAGAGGCGCCTGGGTTCCATTTCGAGGCCGATGATGAAGAGCATCATCACCACGCCGAATTCGGCGAAGACCTGCAGCGCCTCGACATCGACATTGAGGCCCAGCAGGATCGGGCTGATCGCCATACCCGCCAGCAGGTAGCCGAGCACCGAGCCGAGCCCGAACCGGCTCGCCAGCGGTACGGCTACCACGCCTGCCACGAGAATCAGGAAGGCGAGGATCAGGAACCCGGTCACTGTTTACTCACCCTCCCCTTGGAAGCGTCAGATATGGAGCGCGCGTCCGTAGCTCGCAAGCACGCTTTCATGCATGCTTTCGCTGATCGTGGGATGCGGGAAGACGGTGTTCATCAGTTCGGCCTCGGTCGTCTCAAGCGTCTTGCCGACAACGAAGCCCTGGATCATCTCGGTCACTTCCGCGCCGACCATGTGAGCACCGAGAAGCTCGCCGGTCTTGGCATCGAACACGGTCTTCACGAAGCCTTCCGCTTCGCCCAGCGCGATGGCCTTCCCGTTGCCGATGAAGGGGAAAGTACCCGCCTTTACGGTGTAGCCCGCTTCCTTGGCCTTCGCCTCGGTCAGGCCGACGCTGGCGATCTGCGGGTGGCAATAGGTGCAGCCCGGAATGTTATTACGGTCGAGCGGGTGCGGGTGGACGTCCTTGTTGCCCAGCTCCTTGGCAATCGCCTCGGCACAGGTGACGCCTTCGTGGCTCGCCTTGTGCGCCAGCCAGGGGCCGGGCGTGCAGTCGCCGATGGCCCACAGGCCCTTCGACTTGGTGCGGCCATAACCGTCGATCTGGATGAAGCCGCGGTCCATTTCGACCAGCTTTTCCAGCCCCACATTCTCGGTGTTCGGCACGATGCCGATGGCGGTGATGCAGTGGGTGAACTCGGTCTCGGAAACCTTGCCGTCCTTGGCCTTGATCTTGGCCTTCACGCCCTTGTCGGAAACCTTGATGTCCTCGACACCCGCGCCAGTCATGATGGTCATGCCCTGCTTGGTCAGGCTCTTTTCGAGAAAGGCTGAGACGTCCTTGTCTTCCACCGGCACGATGCGGTCGAGCATTTCGACCACAGTCACATCGCAGCCCATGTCGTTATAGAAGCTGGCGAACTCGATCCCGATCGCGCCCGATCCGATCACCAGCAGCTTCTTCGGCATTTCCGGCGGGGTCATCGCATGGCGATAGGTCCAGACGCGCTTGCCGTCGGCCTTGGCGAACGGCAGGTCGCGGGCACGCGCTCCGGTGGCGACGATCACGTGCTTGGCGGTGAGCTTCTCTTCGCCCTTCTCGCCTTTCACGGTAAGGCTGGTGGGGCCGGTCAGCTGCCCCTCGCCCATGTGGACCGTGATCTTGTTCTTCTTCATCAGGTGCGTGACGCCCTGGTTGAGCTGCTTGGCGACGCCGCGGCTGCGCTTCACCACCGCTTCGAGGTCGGCTTCGATCTCGCCGGCGATCTTGAGGCCATAGTCCTTCGCATGCTGGGCATAGTGCAGGATCTCGGCACTCCGCAGCAGCGCCTTGGTCGGGATGCAGCCCCAGTTGAGGCAGATGCCGCCGAGCAGTTCGCGTTCGACGATGGCGGTCTTCAGGCCCAGCTGCGCGCAGCGGATCGCCGCGACATAGCCGCCGGGTCCGGAGCCGAGAACGATGACGTCGTAGGAATTGGACATTTCAATCAGCCTTCAACTGGGGAGGAATGCGGGTCGAAGTTGACACAATTGACACTATGTCAGCCGCCGCAAACATTCCTTTTTGCAAGTTTTTCCATAGTGTTGGTTCGAAAAGACGAAGTTGACACTTCGCCGAAATAGTTCCGCTCGGCTCTCGGCCTTCGTGGATCAGGCGATAGCGTTTCGCGGAGGTGTAGGAAAATGCTCATGCCCAGCGCTCTGCCACGGCTCGAGGGCGGTTTGCCTCGTCGAGCAGGACGAATTTGAACGTGCCCTCAGCCACCTTGGTCTCGGCTTCGCCATTGCGCTCGCGGGCGATGGCTTCGGCACTGATGGTGAGCGAGGTGTTGCCGGTCGCCGCGATCTCGCAATAGACCGAGAGTTCGTCGCCCACCTGCATCGCGCCGGGGAAGGCGAAATCGGTAGCCGAGACGACCACAGCCTTGCCCTTCCCCTCGCGGCTCGCGAGCGAGCCTGCGCCAAGCGCCATCTGGCTCATCAGCCACCCGCCGAACACCCCGCCATAGGGGTTGGTGTCGGCAGGCATGGCCGTGACGCGGATGAGGGGGGAGCGGTCAGTCATACGAACTATGTTCAGTAAGTCGCTGCCGGTCACGATGCCAAAGAGACGTGAGTGTTGCTCCCGCTAAGAATGCTGCCGAAACAAAGATAATCCTCGTCACTGGCCACCAAATCACGTCAATTGCTGTGGAGTAAACCACTGCTTCCCAAATAAGAAACACCAACACGGAAGCCAAACCACCGATTAAGACCGCAAGCCAGAATCTGCTTCCAAAACCGTATTTTGTAAGCACCCAGCCTATCGGTATGGCTGCGCTAACTGCGGCTACTGTGCCGTAAGCTAGACCGCCAACGACAGCGATCATGACGATCCATGAGTCAATCCTTCCAAAGGAAATAAAATCAACCGCCAAGCTTGCAGATGCCATAAAAGTGCCAAGGACTGCGACGGAGAGACCTATCCACTTTAGCACGTAGATCAAACCACCAGCCCCATCGGGTTCTCCACCAGCTGCTGGAAGGCCTGCATGAATTGCGCGCCGTCCGCGCCGTCGATGGCGCGGTGGTCGAAGCTGCCGGTAGCGCTCATCACGGTGGCGACGCCCAGTGCGCCGTCGATCACAAATGGACGCTGCTCGCCCGCGCCGACCGCGAGGATCATCGCCTGCGGCGGGTTGATCACCGCGTCGAACTGCTTGGTGCCGAACATGCCGAGGTTGGAGAGCGAGGCTGTCCCGCCCTGGAATTCATGCGGCTGCAGCTTGCCGTCGCGTGCCTTGCCCGCAAGCTCCTTCATCTCGGTGCTGATCTGCGCGAGGCCCTTGCGGCCCGCATCGCGAATGATCGGCGTAATGAGGCCCGACGGCGCGGCCACGGCGACCGAGATATCTTCACGCGTGTACTGGTAGAGCTCGTCGCCCTGGAAGCTGACATTGCACAGCGGCACGCGCTGCAGCGCGCGGGCCTGCGCCTTGATCAGCAGATCGTTGACCGACAGCTTGATGCCGTCCGCCTCGAGGCTCTTGTTGAGTTCGCTCCGCAGCTTGAGCAGCGCATCGAGGCGCACGTCCACGGTGAGGTAGATGTGCGGGATGGTCTGCTTCGCCTCGGTGAGGCGGCGCGCGATGACCTTGCGGACATTGTTGAGCTTCTGCGCCTCGTAGGGCGCATCGAGATCGCCGCCCATGGTAGCGGGCTTGGCCGGAGCGGGCGCAGGTGCAGCTGCTTCCTTTGCGGGAGCCGCGCCGGGCTTCGCATCCTCGACATCGGCCTTCACGATGCGGCCGCCCGGACCCGATCCGGTAATACTCGAAAGATCCAGACCCTTCTGCTCGGCAATACGGCGGGCCAGCGGGCTGGCCTTGATCCGGGTGCCATCGTCACTCTTGGCAGCGGCAGGTGCAGGAGCGGGGGCTGGTGCTTCGGTGCGCTTCTCTTCCTGCTCGACCTTTTCCTCGCGCGCTTCCTCGGCCTTGGCCTCACCACCAGCGGGCGCAGCCTTTGCAGCCTCCTCCAGATCCTCGCCCTCTTCGGCGAGCATGGCGATGACCGTGCCGACCTTCACGCCTTCGGTGCCCTCATCGACCATGATCGAGGCGATCGTGCCTTCGTCCACCGCTTCGAATTCCATCGTCGCCTTGTCGGTTTCGATCTCGGCCATGATGTCGCCGGCGGAAACACTGTCGCCCGGCTTCACCAGCCATTTGGCGAGCGTGCCCTCTTCCATGGTGGGCGAAAGGGCGGGCATCTTGATCGGCGTGGGCATTGTTGACGTTACGTCCTCGCTGGGAATGTGTTGCGCCGGTCTCTGGCCAATTTGGCGCGGAGCCGCAAGGTTCTTGCGCAGAATACGAATTAGCTTGTAGTTCGGTCCCGCTGGAGGGAGCCGACGCTATGCGAATTTACCTCGTCGTGATGGACGAAACCGAGGAGGCCAAGCACGCGCTGCGCTTTGCGAGCCTGCGTGCGATGAAGACGGGCGGTTCGGTGCACATCCTCGCGCTGGTGCCGCAGCAGACCTTCAACGCTTTCGGCGGCGTGCAGGCGACGATCGAGCAGGAAGCGCGCGAGCGGGCCGAGGTGATGGCCAACAATGCCGCGGGCAACATCTTCGGCGAAATGGGCAAGATGCCGGTCATCGCGGTCCGCCCCGGCGCGGCGGCGGACGTGATCACCAAATATCTCGAAGAGCATGGCGATATCGCCGCGCTGGTGCTGGGCACCTCGCACGAGGGTGGGAAAGACCCGCTTGTCGCTCACTTCGCCTCGCGCGCATCCAGCCTGCCCTGCCCGCTCTATCTCGTCCCCGGAGGCCTCAGCAAGGAACGGCTGGAGGAACTGGCCTAGCGCTTCTTGCCGCGCCCCTGGTGGCGGATATTGCCGGGTCGGCCGCGCTTGCCCTGGTCGTGTTTCTGGCGGGGCGCGCCCTTGCCCTTGTGGAATTTCTTTTTCGGCTGGGGACGTTCGCCGCGTTTTTCGATCGGCGCGCCATCACTTTCGGGTAGCTCGAACTTCAAGGCCCCGGTCAGGGCGTTCGATTCCGCCAGCTTCAGCTTGAGCCTGTCGCCCACCGCATAGGTCTTGCCGCTGCTCTCGCCGACGAGTTCGCGCGCGCCCTCGTCATACCGGAAGTATTCGCGGCCCAGCGTGGAGACGGGGACGAGGCCGTCGCCGCCCAGATTCTCGATCGTGGCGAAGAAGCCGAAACCCTGCACGCCGGTGATGCGCGTGTCGAACACCTCGCCCACGCGGCCCGAAAGCCATGCCGCGACATAGCGGTCGATAGTGTCGCGCTCGGCCTCCATCGCGCGGCGTTCGGTCTGGCTGATGGCGTCGGTGATCTGGCCCAGCGCAGTGCGGTCGCGATCCGACAGGCCCGAAGTTTCGGGGATATTCCCTTTCGGCTTGGGCTGCTCGAGCTTGTAGGCATCGACCAGCGCGCGGTGGACCAGCAAGTCGGCATAGCGACGGATCGGCGAGGTAAAGTGGGCATAGCTGCCCAGCGCCAGCCCGAAGTGCCCCGCATTGGCCGGCCCGTAATAGGCCTGCGTCTGGCTGCGCAGCACCGCCTCCATTATCAGAGCCTTTTCAGCAGGATCGACGATATCCTTGAGCATCCGGTTGAAGAGGCCGGGCGTAATCACCTGCCCCATGGCGAAGCTCTTGCCCTGGCTGGCGAGATATTCCTTGAACGCCATCAGCTTCTCGCGGCTCGGCGTCTCGTGAACGCGATAGACCACGGGCGCGGCCTTTTCTTCGAGCGCCTTCGCGGCAGCGACATTGGCCGCGATCATGAAGTCCTCGACCACCCGGTGCGCATCGAGCCGCTCGCGCACAGCGATCTCCTCGATCTTGCCCTCGTCGTTGAGCTTGACCTGCCGCTCGGGCAATTCGAGGTCGAGCGGATCGCGAGCGTTGCGTGCCTTGTAAAGCAAGTCCCACGCGCCCCAGAGATTCTTCAGAGGCTCGTCCGCGCTGCCATCGTCGATGGCCTTCTGCGCATCCTCATAGGCGATATTGGCCGCGAGCCGCACGATGGCGCGGGTGAAGCGCCATTTGGTGACCTTGCCCTCGGGCGAAATGCGCATGTGGCAGGCCATCGCCGCGCGGTCCTCGTGTTCGACCAGCGAGCAGACGTCGGCGGAAAGGATCTCGGGCAACATCGGTACCACGCGGTCGGGGAAATAGACCGAATTGCCGCGCTTGCGGGCCTCCTTGTCCAGCTTGCCGCCGGGGCGAACGTAGAGACTCACATCGGCGATCGCGACGATGGCATTGTAGCCCCCTTCCCCGTCGGGTTCGGCCCAGATCGCATCATCGTGGTCGCGCGCGTCTGCAGGGTCGATGGCGACGATGGGCACATCGCGCAAATCCTCGCGCTTTTCCTCGCTGAGCGAAAGCTCGGCTACGGCCTGCGCCTCGTCTAGCGCCTCCTGCGGGAAGATATGCGGGATGCCGTGCTTGGCGATGGCGATGAGACTGAAGCTCTTGGGCGCCAGCGGATCACCGATTACCTCGACGATCTTGACCTTGGCATTGGCCGATTTGCCCATGCGCTCGGCAAGGACGAGATCGCCCTCGTTCGCTCCCCCAAGGTCGCCGATGGGCGCGGAGTTGCGGACGCGCTTGTCGACCGGCGCGAGCCAGGGCTTGCCGCCGCCATCGAATTCGACGACGCCCATCATGCCCTCGGTGCGCGCTGGCAGTTTTTTCATCGGGTGTGCGATCCAGCACTTGCCGCTTTCTTCGGTCCGGCCGAGGAAACGGTCGCCGCGTTTCAGCGCTGCAAGTTTCTTGCTTTCCTTGACCACCACGCGCGGCGGCTTCTTCGCCGCATCGGGGTCCCAGCTTTCGGGGATCGCGATCGGCTCGCCGTCCTCGATCTCGACGACCTTGAGCACGGTTACCTTGGGCAGGCCGCCCATGCGGTGAAAGGCAGTCTTCCTGCCGTCGATCAGGCCTTCTTCGGCCATGTCCTTGAGGCGCTTCTTGAGCGCGATCTTTTCCTGCCCCTTGATACCGAAGGCCCTGGCGATTTCGCGCTTGCCTGCCGGCTTGTCGGAGCCCTGGATGAATTCGAGTATTTCGGTTTTCGACGGAAGCCCCTGCTTCCGCCCTGTTCTGTTCTGTTTTTTCATGGGCTCGCATATGGGAGCGCCGCCTTCCGCGCGCAACCCGACGAGCGTGCCATCCGCCTCGACCAGTCGCGTTGGCAGCCGGGGCGACATTGCTTATCCCGATCCACCATAATCTTGCTCAATCCATGGGGGAAAATCGAATGAGAACGACAATCGTGGCGGCGCTGTTGGCAACAACGCTCCATTCCGCTCCGGCCCTGGCTGCCGAGCGTTATTCCGACACCTTTGCCGGCCCGGTCGCGGCAGATGCCGCCGATGCCGATGCTCTCAACCAGCGATGTGACCGGCTGATCACGGAAATCGAACGCAGGATCGCCGATTTCGAGACTAGCAAGGCGCCCTACACCGTTGATGACACGCTGGTCGCTTTCGACGAGATTTCCGCCCTCTCCTATTCGACCGGGGCTGAATTCTACAGCTACAGCCAGTCGGCGAGCACGCAGGAAAAGCGCGACGCCGGCACCGCTTGCTATACCAGGCTGGGCGAGGTCGGCACCGCATTCGGCCTGTCGCGCCCGGCATACGACCGGCTCGTGGCGATCGATGCCTCGGGTGAAGACGCGCAGACACGCTATTACCTCGAGGAAATCATCGAAGGTTACGACGCGTCCGGCGTGGGGCTGGAGGAAGAAAAGCGCGCACAGGTCGCAGCCCTGCAGAAGGAGCTCACCGACCTCGGTGCCGAATTCCAGCGCAATATCGCCAACGGTCGCGGTTCGATAAAAGCCTTGCCGAGCGAGCTGACCGGTCTCCCGGCGGACTGGATTGCGAGCCACCAGCCCGGCCCCGACGGTCTGGTAGAAATCACCACCGACAGCCCCGACATGTCGCCGGTCATGTCCTATGCGCAGAACGATGCCCTGCGCGAGCGGCTGGCCCGCGTCTATTACTCGCGCGCCTATCCGCAGAACAGCGAGCTGCTTGGCAAGATCTTCACCAAGCGCCATGAACTGGCCGAGCTGCTGGGCCGCGCCGACTACGCAACCCTAATGCTTGAAACCCGCATGCTCGACACGCCTGAAAAGGTCATCGCGCATATGGCGGAGCTGGACCAGGCCGCCGCGCCTGCGAAAGAGCGCGACCTTGCTGAATTGCGCGCCGCGCTTGCCGAGATCCGCCCCGGGCAGGAGTTGACCTGGTTCAACTCGGGCATTGCCAGCCAGCACGTGCTCAAGACGAAATACGATCTCGATCCGCAGGAAGTGCGCCAGTATTTCACCTTCGACAACGTGCGCGAAGGCGTGTTCGACCTGACTGAAGACCTGTTCGGCTTCGAGATTCGCGAGTGGGATGCGCCGAAGTGGCATCCCGATGTCGAAAGCTTCGAGATCGTCGATGGCGGCACCGTGATCGGGCGCTTCTATCTCGATTCACACCCGCGCGAAGGCAAGTACAAGCACGCCAACCACATCGCCATGCGCCGGGGCATTGCAGGCACTACCATGCCGGTTTCGGTGCTCACGATGAACCTGCCGAAGGGCGGATATGACACCGGCCTGATGGAGCATGGCCAGGTGACAACCTTCCTCCACGAGTTCGGCCACCTGATCCACTCGATCCTCGGCGGCAACCAGCGCTGGATGGGGCTGAGCGGCATCGCCAACGAACGCGACTTTACCGAGGCGCCTTCGCAGATGCTGGAAGAGTGGGTCTATGACTACGACACGCTGGCGAAATTCGCCCGCAACGAGGCAGGTGAGGTCATCCCGCACGCGCTGGTCGAGCGGATGAATGCAGCCCGCTATTTCGGACAAGGGACCTACGAGGCCGGACAGCTCGGCTATTCCAACGCCTCGCTGCGCTTCCATATGGGCGCACCGCAGGACACGTCGGCCGAAGCGATTTCACGCGATTACAAGGAATATGTCGGGACCTTCGCCGCCACAGAAATTCCCGAAGGCACGCATTCGGAAGCGGCATTCGGACATCTGAACGGCTATTCGGCGGGCTATTACACCTATGGATGGTCGCGCGTGATCGCAGCCGACCTGTTCTCGCGCTTCAAGCAGGCAGGCCTGCGTGACGAAGCCACTGCCCGCGCCTATCGCGAACTGATCCTCGGCCCCGGTGGCAGCAAGCCGGCTGCCGAGCTGATCGAGGATTTCCTCGGCCGCCCGGTCAACGCCGATGCCTTCAAGGAGACGCTTGCAAGCGGAGGCGACGAATAAGTGCGAGCGGGGGCTCTCCGTCAGTTTGGAGAGCCCCGCCCCTGTTCCTGATCTAGTAGGCTTTCGCCAGCAGCACGCGCTCGGTCGCGGGTTCGCCGGTGAAGATGCAGGAGCCGTCGACCGGGGTCGCATCCATCGGGACGTTGCGGATCGTGAGCTTGTGCTCCTTCAAGCGCTCGACAACCTTCTCCAACGCATCGCCGGTCGGTTTCGACCACTGGACCTCGACCCATCCGGGATAGCGCGAGGCACCGAAGTGTTTCTCGACCTCGGCGAAGTCGGTCACACCGCGTGTGATATTCGCATCGCGGCGTTCGGCTGCCTCGATGAGCAAAGCCGACTGGATATCGGCAAGCACGTCGGGGATGGTCTGGCCGGCCACTTCGCGGGTCGGGGTCTGGAAGGCGGGCTTGCCGGTTTCCTCGTCCCACAGCCGGTCGCGGCGGAGCATCGAGACGACACCGGTTTCCATGTCGCGGCCGCCGACCTCGACGATGATCGGAGCGCCCTTGCGGACATAATCCCAGCGCTTCTGCGCCGCCTTGCCGGGGCGTGTGTCGAGCATGACGCGCAGCGGCTCGCCGAGCACGTGCTGGCTGGCGAGCGTGGCGCGCAGGGCCTCGCAATATTCGATGAGCGCTTCGTCCTCGGGCTTGTCGCGCAGCATCGGCAGGATCACGACCTGCTGCGGCGCGATCTTGGGCGGCAGGCGCAATCCGTCGTCATCGCCATGCGTCATGATGACGCTGCCGACCATGCGGGTGGAGACACCCCAGCTGGTGGTATGCGCCAGGCTCTCGCCGCCGTCCCTGTTCTGGTATTTGATACCGGATGCCTTCGCGAAGTTGGTGCCGAGATAATGGCTCGTGCCCGCCTGCAGCGCCTTGCCGTCCTGCATCATGGCCTCGATCGACCAGGTCTCGACTGCGCCGGGGAAACGCTCGTTCTCGGGCTTTTCGCCCGCGACGACCGCCAGCGCAAGGTCTTCATCGGCAAAGGCACGATAGACTTCGAGCATGCGCAGCGTGTGCTCCTTCGCCTCGGCCTCGTCGGCATGGGCGGTATGGCCTTCCTGCCAGAGGAACTCGCTGGTGCGCAGGAACATGCGCGTGCGCATTTCCCAGCGCACGACATTGGCCCACTGGTTGAGCTTGAGCGGAAGGTCGCGCCAGCTCTGCACCCAGCGCGCCATGGCATCGCCGATGATCGTTTCCGAAGTCGGGCGCACGACCAGCGGCTCTTCGAGCTTGGCCTCGGGGTCGGGGATCAGACCGCCGTTGGGCCCCGCGATCAGGCGGTGGTGCGTGACGACTGCCATTTCCTTGGCGAAGCCTTCGACATGCTCGGCCTCGCGCTCGAAGTTCGAAAGCGGGATGAAGAGCGGGAAATAGGCATTCTCGTGACCGGTCGCCTTGATCCGGTCGTCGAGCAGGCGCTGCATACGCTCCCAGATCCCGAAGCCCCACGGGCGGATGACCATGCAGCCGCGCACCCCCGATTCTTCGGCCATTTCGGCTGCGGAGATGACTTCCTGGTACCACGCCGCGAAATCGTCGGCACGGCGGGCATTCAATGCATGGCGGATCTGGGCCACGGTAATTCCTGTATCTAGCTTGGGTTCGGCGGGCGCGCCGATGCAATTATTTCGAAAGCTCGTCCAGCTTCTTCTGCATCGCGGCCATCTGCGCACGCATTTCGGCAAGCTCGCCGTCGGCTTCCTTCTTGGCGCTGTCGACGGTCTTGCGGGTCGCCGGGATAAAGGCTTCGGCCGCGTTCTGCATCATCTTGAGGTTCGCCTCGGCCATCTTGGCGAGCGGGTTTGCCTCGATCCCCTTGGCGAAGGCTGCCTGCAGCTGTTCGCGGTTCTTGCGGAAATTCGCCATGCTCGCTTCGAGATAGCTCGGCATCATCGACTGCATCGAATTGCCGTACATGGAGATGAGATCGCGCAGGAAGCTGACCGGCAGCATCTGCTGGCCGCCCTGGCTTTCCTCCTCGACGATGATCTGGGTCAGGATCGTGTGGGTAATGTCCTCGCCAGTCTTGGCGTCGAGCACCTGGAAATCGACATTTTCGCGGACCATCTTCGCCAGATCGTCGAGCGTGATGTAGCTCGACGTATCGGTGTTGTAGAGCCGACGATTGGCGTATTTCTTGATCGTGATCGGTTCGCCCTCGGCAGTCCGCTTGGCCATGCTATTTTCACTCCCCATTGTGCGTTGCGGAAGGGCTTAGCACGTGCACAATGTGCAGCGCAACACGCGTGCTCAACGCTGGTAGCGGTTACCGAGGACGGTCAGCAGTTCGTATTGCGAAACAGACGTTTGCTGCGCAGCATTCGGCAGGTGATAGGGCAGTTCGACCCAGTCCCCTTCGGCCAGATCGGGCGCGTCCGACAGGTCGATCACGATCATGTCCATCGACACCTTGCCGAGGATCGGGAGCGCCTTTTCACCGGCCTCGAAGCTCGCCCCACCCCATGCGCGCAGGATCCCGTCCGCATAGCCCAGCGAGAGCACGCCGACCCGCATTTGCGTTGGCGCTGTGAAGGTCGCGTTGTAGCCTACGGTCTCGCCGGCAGAGAGCTGGCGCGTCTGGATGATCGCGGCCCTGGGATAGGCAACCTGGCGGATTTCACTCTCGAGTTCTGGCCGAGGCATGCCCCCGTATAGCGAGAGGCCGGGCCGGGTCAGGTCGAAATGGTAGGCGCTGCCGAGCGCAATCCCTGCGCTGTTGGCAAGGCTCGCTTCGCGATGTTCGATGCGCTGGATGGCGTCACGAAAGGTTTCGAGCTGCCGTGCGTTCATGGCGCTGTCCTCGTCCGCGCAGGCGAGATGGCTCATCAGCGCCTGCACGTCGAGCGCCTGCACCAGCGGATCGGAAATTTCGTGCGGCGAGATGCCGAGGCGGTTGATCCCGCTGTCCACCATCAGGTGGCAGGGCCCGCCGCCGCCCTCGGCCCAGAGCTTCGCCTGCCTGAGCGAATCGATCACCGGCACCACGCCGGTTTCGCGCGCATAGGCCACCTCGGCCGCATTGAGCGGCCCGTGCAGCACCGCCACCTGCTTTGCCGGGACATGCTCGATGACCGGCGCGACTTCGCTCCAATGCGCGACGAAGAAATCGCGGCAACCGGCATCGCGCAGCGTCGGGACGCAATGTTCGACACCGAGGCCGTAGCAATCGGCCTTTACCGCAGCGCCTGCCCTCGCCTCGCCCGACATCCGGTCGAGCGCGCGCCAGTTATGCGCGAGTGCGTCCTTGTCGATATCGAGTTTGAGCGTTGGCGTCGGGAGTTTGGTCACGGAGTGGCAGGACCCACTGGCGGCATGTCACGCGATTCCTCGAAGTCGGTCGGCGGACCGTCCGGAAGCCCCCACCAGGCGACGATCAGGCCGAAACCGACGACGGCCATCGTGTACCAGAGCCCCGCGTAGACATCGCCAGTACGCGCCACGATGATTCCGGCGATCAGCGGCAGGAAACCGCCCAGATAGCCCGCGCCGATATGATAGGGGATCGACATCGAACTGTAGCGGATTTTTGCCGGGAACATCTCGGACAGCAGCGCCGCTACCGAGCCGTATGTCAGCGCCGACAGCACGCCGCAAACCAGCAGCAAGGCCCCGATCCCGAGGATATTTGCGAGCGGCGGGGTCTGCTTGGCGAAGTCGAAACCGCGATTGGTCAGCGCTTGCTGCAATCCATCGCGCCGGGCCGCTGCATCGCCAGCCCAGTTCGCACCAAGCGCCACATCCTCGCCGCCCACGCTCAGCCCCAGCGTCTCGCCATCTTCGACTGTGTAGGCCACGCCGCTGGCAGTCAGCGTTTCGAGGATCTTCCCGCAACCGCTCTGTTCGCGGTCGAAGAGATCGGCAAATGGATCGGTGGTGCAGTCCTGGCCAGTCACGACCACGGGATTGTCGCGTGCCGCCTGCGCAAGGCCGGGATTGGCTAGGCTGCCCATGGTCCAGAAAATCGGGAAGAGCAGCGCAAGCGTTGCAATCGCGCCGATGATGATCGGCTTCTTGCGGCCAACCCGGTCGGACCATTTGCCGACGATGACGTAGAAGCTCATCGAGATGAAACCGGCGATCAGCAGGATCCACTCGACCGTGCTTTCATCCACGCGCATGTCACGCCGAAGGAAGCTGAGCGAGGAGAAGAAGGCAGTGTACCAGATCGTCGTCAGGATGCCGGTGATGCCGAAAAGCGCGACGAAGATACGCTTGGGATTGCCCGGATAGGTGAGGCTTTCCTTGAAGGGATTGGAGCTTGTCTCGCCTGCTTCCTTCATGGCCTGGAACACAGGGCTTTCGGACAATTTCAGGCGCATCCACAGCGAGATGCCCAGCAGGGCAATCGACAGCAGGAACGGTACGCGCCAACCCCATTCGGCGAAATCGTCTGCCGGGATGATTGCCCGGCAGACCAGCACCACCAGGATCGACAGCACGAAACCACCGACCACGCTCGCCTGGATGAAGCTGGTGTAAAAACCGCGTTTTTCGGGCGGGGCATGCTCGGCAACATAGATTGCCGCGCCGCCATATTCGCCGCCAAGCGCAAGTCCCTGAAGGATGCGCAGGCAGATGACGATGATGGGCGCCGCGATACCGATGCTGGCAGCAGACGGGATCAGGCCGACACCTGCCGTCGCGATACCCATCAGGGTAACAGTGACGAGGAAGGTATATTTGCGCCCCAGCCTGTCGCCGAGGAAACCGAACAGGATCGCGCCGAGCGGTCGGAAACCAAAGCCTACGGCAAAGCCGGCCCAGACGAGCAAGATCTGGAGGGTCTCGTTCCCGCTCGGGAAGAAAGCCGCGCCGATCAGCCCTGCCAATGTCCCGTAGATGAAGAAGTCATACCATTCGAATACGGTCCCTGCGCTGGAAGCCGCAATCACAAGGCGGATTTCCTTCTCTGTCGGCTCCCTCTGCAAGGCTGCTGCGCCTGCCATCCCTTAAGCTCCCCTCTTCCTGAGTTATTGGCCTAGCGACTTAGCGCGCGGGTTTCCCCTTGGAAAGCGCATCCAGCGCTGCTCTCCACGGCAGGAGGATTGCACCGTGCCGGCCCGGATAGGCCCGCGCAGTCTCCAGCATTTCGATACCCGGCCAGTCGGGGCGTACCCCTGCTCCATGCAACCATTCCTCGATCTGGTGGAGAACCTTTTCAAGTTCGGCATGCGACTTGCCCGGAAACTCGCGCGCAAAGATCGCGGCGGCGGCCTGTCCCACAGCGCAGGCAGTCACCTTGAGGCCTAGTTGCTCTGAACCCGCAGAAAGCTGGATCGTGCTCCCGCAACTGCGCGAGCGTGCTTCGCCCTGGAGTGGGGCGGTTGGATCGTATGGGTAGTCGGCAAGCTCGACCGCGAGGGCGAGCAGTTCGGGCGAATAAAGCGCAGCGCGCGGCTCGCGCGTCACTGTGCTTCGGCTTCTGCTGCCTTCATCGCTTCCTGTTCCGCCGCTTCCTCGCCGCGCAGTTTTGCACGGCGCTGCGCCAGCACTTCGACCAGCGAACGTGATCCAGCGTCCACCAGTTCGTAGCTCTTCGCTGTCGTGATCCAGACCGGACGGCCACGGTAATCCCATACGGCATCGTAGCCGAGCACGAGGATGGAGAAGGCGATCACGGTAATCAGCAGGCCCTTCAGTGCGCCGAAGCCGAGGCCGAGTACCTTGTCGATCGGTCCGAGTACCGAATTTCGCGATGCCTGGCCGACATTCGACGCGATAACCTTCATCGCTGCATAGGGAATGAGCAGGAGGAAAGTGAAGGCGAGGACGCTGGTCGTGACATTGGTGCCGATGAAGTCCTGCATGACGAGCGTCAGCGGGGTGTGCAGGAAACGGATGGCGAATGCCGCGAGCACCCAGGAGACCATCGAAAGCACTTCCTGGAGGAAACCGCGCATGAAGCCGCCGATCGCGGCAACAACCACGATAAGCAGCACGATGAAGTCGAAACCCGTCATAAAACCCTACTAACCCCTCGGGCTTGTGGGTTTATTAACTGCTCATCACCCGGTCAACGAGGTTTGAGAGTTGTCCCAAGCCCGCGTACTTCAGCTCCGCCGAACCGGTTTTCGCATCGGACGGGCCGAAGCCACGCTCGAAACCCAGCTTGGCAGATTCTTTCAACCGGGTGTTTCCATGGGCGACGGGCCGCACCTCACCCGATAGGCTGACCTCGCCGAGCCAGACGCTTCGATCCGGCAAAGGCTTGTCCGCCAGGGCACTGACCAGCGCGGCTGCTACCGCGAGGTCGGCAGCCGGATCGGATAGCCGGTATCCACCCGCGACATTCAGATAAACTTCGGCGGAACTGAACGAGAGACCGCATCGAGATTCCAGCACCGCCAGCAGCATGGCAAGGCGGCCATTGTCCCACCCCACAACCGCGCGCCTCGGGGTAGCCCCGGATTGCAGCCGCACGATCAGTGCCTGGATTTCGACCAGGACAGGCCGCGTGCCTTCCATCGCCGGGAACACCGCGCTGCCCGCCATGGGTTGTTCGCGGCCGGAAAGGAACAGCATCGAGGGGTTCTCGACCTCTTCCAGCCCCTCGCCAGCCATCGCGAATACGCCGATCTCGTCGACCGCGCCGAAGCGGTTCTTGAGCGCACGCAGGATCCGGTACTGGTGGCTGCGCTCGCCCTCGAAGCTCATGACCACGTCGACCATGTGTTCGAGCACGCGCGGCCCTGCGATATTGCCGTCCTTGGTGACATGGCCGACCAGCACCAGCGCCACACCGTTTTCCTTGGCATAACGGATCAGTTCGAAAGCACAGCCTCGCACCTGGCTGACCGTCCCCGGCGCACCCTCGATCGTGTCCGAATGCATCGTCTGGATGGAATCGATGACGAGCAATTTGGGCGCTTCCATCTGTCCGAGCGAGGTCAGGATATCTCGGACACCGGTCGCCGCGGCCAGCTTTACCGGAGCATCGGACAGCCCGAGCCGCGCTGCACGCATCCGCACCTGCCCTGCTGCTTCCTCACCGCTTACATAGACGACGCCGTGTCCTTCGCGCGCGACCTTCGCTGCGGCTTGGAGCAACAGCGTCGACTTCCCGATCCCCGGATCGCCGCCCATCAGGATCGCGCTTCCCGGCACCAGCCCGCCCCCCAGCGCGCGGTCGAATTCTGCAAGGCCGGTTTTCTGGCGCACTGGCATTTCGCCCGGCTTGTCCAGATCGACGAACTCCACCGCCCTGCCCCCGCTCGACAGATCGTGCTTCAATGAAAACACCGTCGCGGGCGCGTCTTCGACCAGCGTGTTCCACTCTGCGCAGTCGGCGCACTGGCCCTGCCAGCGGTGCGAAACAGACCCGCAGGCCTGGCAGACATAACGTTTCTTGGGCTTGGCCATGGTCGATTCACTAACAGAACATTTGCAGAACGCAATTGCCTTCGGGCGTCAGGTGTGCACAACAGGTGGCGATGCGGCAGAAGGAACTGAGGATCGCGCTCATCTGCTACGGCGGGGTGAGCCTTGCGGTCTACATGCACGGGGTCACGCGCGAGCTGTGGCAGCTTGCACGCGCGAGCCGCGATTTCCATGCCGGCGGCCCCAAGCGTGGCGGTGTGCACGAGGTCTATCGCGACCTGCTCGAGAGCGTGGAAAAGCACGAGCAATTGAGGCTTCGCGTCATCCCCGACATCATGAGCGGGGCCAGCGCCGGGGGCATCAATGCCGTTTTCCTCGCGCAGGCGATCTTTTCTGGCCAAAGCCTCGAACCGCTTACCGATCTGTGGCTGGAGACCGCGGATGTCGATGAGCTTACCGATCCCGATGCCCGGCTCCGATGGTCGGGCGGAAAGATCTGGGCACAGCCGCTGGCCAGCTGGCTTCTGAGCCGCCCGGGAAATGAAATCTCCACCGAGGTAGCACCGGAAACGCGCGAGGAGGTGCGGCGCAAGGTTTCACACCTCATCCGCGGTCGCTGGTTCGAACCGCCTTTTTCGGGGCTCGGCTTTTCAAAGCTCCTCGAGCGGGCATTTTCGGTGATGGCCGAAACCGAGATAGAACCGCCGCTCCTGCCGCCCGATCATCCTCTAGACCTCTTCGTCACGACGACCGACTTCCACGGCTATCTGGAATTGCTGCATCTCAACAGCCCGCCGGTGGTCGAGGACAGCGAACACCGCATGCCGATATCGATGCGCCGGAAGACGCCGCATGCGGGAGGAAGCGACCTTGCCAATCCGCTCGAACTCGTCCTTGCCGCTCGTGCCACGGCGAGCTTCCCCGGTGCGTTCCCGCCCATGAAAATCGGTGAGATCGATGAGTTGGCTGAGGAAACCGGCCGCGAATGGGTTTCGCGCGACGAATTCCTCGAACGCATCATGCCGATCCATGTCATGCGCGAGGAAATCGACAATGTGTCGCTGATCGATGGATCGGTGCTGGTGAACAAGCCTTTCGGCGGCGCGATGGCGGCGCTGCGCGGACGCCCTGCCCAGCGCGAGGTCGACCGGCGCTTCGTCTATGTCGATCCCCAGCCCGACCGCTTTGCCGACCGGCGCGAGAGATCAAAGCAGGAAGTCGGCTTTTTCTCCGCCATCTTCGGCTCTCTTTCGACCATACCGCGCGAACAACCGATCCGCGACAACCTCGAGCTATTGGAAGAGCAGAGCCGCGAGGCCGAGAGACTTTCGCGGATCGTCGCCGCCCTCCGGCCCGATGTGGAAGCCGCAGTCGAAAAGCTGTTCGGCCTGACGCTGTTCCTCGACAGCCCGACCGTCAAGCGGCTCAAGAACTGGCGGCAGAAGGCACAGGATGCAGCGGCCAAGCAGGCGGGCTATGCCTTCCATGCCTATGCCCAGGCAAAACTCAGCGGCATCGTTACCCGCATTGCCAGGCTGGTGTGGGAAGCGGCGCCCGCGCTGCATATGCAAAGTCCGGCCCCTATCGAGGACATCATCCGTGCCGAACTGGCGCGACGCGGGCTTTCGACACTCTCATCTCCTTCGGGCGGGGCAACGCCGGAAGCGATCCTGTTCCTTCGCGAACACGATATCGGCTTCCGCATCCGCCGCCTGCGACTGCTCGCCCGCCGGCTCGCGCGCGATTGGGAAGCCGATCCCGACATCCCCGACGAGGCGCTCGAAACCGGCCGCGATGCGATCTTCAGCATTATGGCGCTCTATTTCGAGAAAGAGGACGCGCAGTCTCTGGGAGAAGATTTCGCCGAGGTCGCGCAAAACGTCATGGCCGACCCGGGCGCGGTGCTCGACCATATCGAGAGCCGCCGCCTGCTCATCGACACCGACAATCGCGCCGAGGAAATGCTGGCCGAAACGCTCGAGCCCATGCCCGCCAACCTCAAGCGGCGGATGCTGTTCGCCTATCTCGGCTTCCCCTTTTACGATGTCGCGACGCTTCCGCTCCTGCGCAATGAAGGCCTGACCGAATTCGACCCGGTAAAGGTCGACCGTATCAGTCCGGACGATGCCAGGAGCATCCGCGAAGGCGGCACCCGCGCCACCCTTCGCGGGGTGGAATTCTACAATTTCGGGGCCTTCTTCAGCCGCGCCTATCGCGAGAACGATTACCTCTGGGGCCGCCTGCACGGGGCCGAGCGGATGATCGATCTCGTGTTCTCGACGATGGGCAAGGCTCCCGAAGAAGGTCTCATCCGCGACTACAAGCGCCGTGCCTTCCTCGCCATTCTCGACGAGGAAGAGCTGGCGGAGCGTTGCAGCCCGGAATTGCTGAGTCAGATCCGCAGCGAGGTTTGCGATCGTATGAATTAAACTGTTCGCGTGTGCTTCCGCTGCAAAATGCAGTCTTCATCAAATATCATGTGAAGTTCTGCACTGTATATAAACGATTTTTTCATCATCCCGGCAATATTCGGTCGTTCGTTACTGGTTTTATGGGGATGAACCGATGTCGGGAGCATGGTGGATTTTCGGGTTGGGTAGCGCGGGAGCGCTCGGCTGGATGGCAATGTCGATGGAACAGCAAGTTCCATTCACTTACGCGATGAGCGAGGCTGATGCCAAAGCCAAGCTCGACAATGCGACCAGCAGTTTCTCCCCTTCACGAGGCCTTACGACGACCATTGTCAGCCGACAGACTTTCAACGGTGTGTCCGTGACCAAGAGCTCGAGCCTGGGTGACAAATACACCAGCAGCTGCAGTATCGATTTCCAAAGTCAGCCGGATGGCAAGATCACGGCGATCCCTTCCTGCGGTGGCGATCCTGAATCCTCGTCAGCCCAGGCGCGTGTGATGGAAAAGATCAGTGCAGCTGTAGCACTTGAACACGTCGATGCAGTGCTTCGCGAGCGGGCCTTCGACGGGGAACGGGTAAAGCGGATGCAGCGGCAGGCGGCCATGCAGGACTTGCCCGATATGCAAAAAGAGGCGCTGGAGGCGCACGACCGCATGCAATCGGGTAACTTCGACGATTCATATTAGTCAGACGCACGGCGGCTTTGCGAATGGTGCATCTGTACAAATTCTGCGGTCTTACCCTGATCGGCGCCGCCGGTTTCGCACTATCCTTACCCCCGGGTAGCAAGGAGGTCGAAGTTCCGATGGCGTCCGAACACCTTGTCCACCGCCTGGATGGCTACGGACATGAGGTATATGGGACAGGCCTTGGTGGCCTTTATCTCTCCAGCAAAGCCTCGGACAACAGCGCGGCAGTAGTGTCCATCCGCCACCTGCCAACTGGCAAGGTTATCGACTGTGGGATCGTCGTCGAGCCGCAAGGCGACGCGGCCAGTCAATTTTCCGTAGACTGTTCCGCGCAGGACGGCGGCGAAATGGAGTCACGCCAGAAGGCGGCACGCAAGATGCTCGAACCGGTTGCCCGCGAATATGTCTTGGCGATCGCGGAACAGCGGCCTTACGATACCGCACCGGTTGTCGATGCGATGTTGCATGGGATGAACCGTGCGCCGCTCCTGCCCTAGTCGGGATTTGCGGTTCGCGGTCACCCGCCGAAAGCGGTCTTGATCTTCTCGAAGAAGCCCTTGGACTGCGGGCACTCGTCACCGGTTTCGAGCTCGCGGAACTGTTCGAGCACCGCGCGCTGTTCCTTGGAAAGCTTGGTCGGAGTTTCGACGGCGATCTCGATCACCATGTCACCGCGTCCGCGCCCCTGCAGCACGGGCATGCCAGCGCCGCGCTGGCGCAGCTGCTTGCCCGACTGGATGCCGGCTGGAATTTCGAGTGTCAGTTCCTCGCCATCGATGCCTGGAATCTCGATCGAACCGCCGAGAGCGGCCTTGGTAAAGCTGATCGGGACGCGCGTGGCGAGCGTGGTGCCCTCGCGCTGGAAGATCTCGTGCGGCTGGACGTGGACGAAGATGTAAAGATCGCCCGCAGGTGCGCCTCGCGGTCCGGCCTCGCCCTTGCCTGACAGGCGGATGCGCGTACCGGTGTCAACACCCGGCGGGATATCGACTTCGAGCTTCTGCGGGACATCAACCCGCCCTTCCCCGCGGCAATCGCGGCAAGGCGAGGTAATGACTTCGCCCGCGCCGTGGCAGTTCGGGCATGGCCGTTCGACCACGAAGAAGCCCTGTTTCGCACGGACATTGCCCTGCCCGCCGCATAGATTGCAGGTGCGCGCATGCGTGCCGGGCTGCGCGCCCGAGCCGTGGCAGGTGTCACACGGTGCGCTGACTTCGATCTCGATCTCGGTCGACTTGCCGTGGAAGGCTTCCTCGAGCCCGATCTGCATGTCGTAGCGCAAGTCCGCGCCGCGCCGTGGCCGCGCGCGTCCGCCGCCGCCACCAAAGGCCGAACCGAATATGGTCTCGAAAATATCGCCGATGTCGCCGAAATCGGCATTGCCATGCGCCCCGCCAGCGCCCGCTCCGCCATTCTGGAAGGCGGCATGGCCATAGCGATCGTAGGCCGCGCGCTTTTGCGGGTCCTTGAGGCAATCATAGGCGACGCTAATCGCCTTGAACTTGGCCTCGCTCTCGCTGCATCCCGGATTCTTGTCCGGGTGATGCTTCATCGCGAGCTTGCGATAGGCGCTCTTGATCGTGCCGCCATCCGCATCGCGGCTGACGCCGAGCAGTTCGTAAAAATCGATTTCAGTCGCTGACATGCTGTCCCCTGCCCCAAACTCTAGCCCCCACCGGCGCGGACTTGCACCGGTGGGGGCGGAGTTTTCATCAGGCGCCTTTAGTTCTTCGCGTCTTCGTCGACTTCGGAGAATTCGGCGTCGACCACCTCTTCCTCCTGGGCACCTTCCGCGCCGGCATCGCCTGCCGGTGCATCAGAAGCGGCATTCGCCTGCTCCTGCTCGTAGATCGACTGACCCATCTTCATCGCACTCTGCGACAGGTCCTGGGCCTTTGCGTTGATGTCAGCCGCATCGTCGCCCTCGAGCGCGGTCTTGAGCGCTGCGACCTTCTCTTCCACTTCGCTCTTCAGCGAAGCGTCGATCTTGTCGCCATGCTCTTCGAGCTGCTTTTCGGTGGCGTGGACGAGGCTGTCGGCCTGGTTGCGGGCTTCGGCGCCCTCGCGGCGCTTCTTGTCCTCGTCGGCAAACTTCTCCGCGTCCTGCACCATCTGTTCGATGTCGCTGTCGGACAGGCCGCCCGACGCCTGGATGCGGATCTGCTGTTCCTTGCCGGTACCCTTGTCCTTGGCCGACACGTTGACGATGCCGTTGGCGTCGATGTCGAAGGTGACCTCGATCTGCGGCACGCCGCGCGGTGCGGGCGGGATACCGACCAGGTCGAACTGGCCGAGCAGCTTGTTGTCCGCCGCCATCTCGCGCTCGCCCTGGAACACGCGGATCGTCACCGCCTGCTGGTTGTCCTCGGCAGTCGAGTAGGTCTGGCTCTTCTTTGTCGGGATCGTCGTGTTGCGATCGATCATCTTGGTCATGATGCCGCCAAGCGTTTCGATACCCAGCGAAAGCGGGGTCACGTCGAGCAGCAGCACGTCCTTGACGTCGCCCTGGAGGACGCCGGCCTGGATGGCAGCGCCCATGGCCACGACTTCATCGGGGTTCACACCGGTGTGCGGCTTCTTGCCGAAGAACTCTTCGACCACTTCGCGCACCTTGGGCATGCGGGTCATGCCGCCGACGAGGATCACCTCGTCCACGCCGCCCTTGTCGATGCCTGCATCGGCCAGAGCCTTCTTGCAGGGCTCGAGCGTCCGCTTGATCAGGTCGCCGACCATCTTTTCGAGGTCTGCGCGGCTGATGGTTTCCACAAGGTGCAGCGGGGTGGACGAGCCACCTTCCATGCGCGCGGTGATGAAGGGCAGGTTCACTTCCGTGGTCTGCGCCGAGCTAAGCTCGATCTTCGCCTTTTCGGCCGCTTCCTTGAGGCGCTGCAGTGCGAGCTTGTCGCTCCGCAGGTCCATGTTTTCCTTCTTCTTGAACTGGTCGGCCAGCCATTCGACGATCGCGCTGTCGAAGTCTTCACCGCCGAGGAAGGTGTCGCCATTGGTCGACTTCACTTCGAACACGCCGTCACCGATCTCGAGGATCGAGACGTCGAAGGTGCCGCCGCCAAGGTCGTAGACAGCGATGGTCTTGCCGTCGTCCTTCTCGAGGCCATAGGCCAGCGCGGCTGCAGTCGGCTCGTTGATGATACGCTCGACTTCGAGGCCGGCGATCTTGCCCGCGTCCTTGGTTGCCTGGCGCTGCGCGTCGTTGAAGTAGGCCGGGACGGTGATGACCGCCTTCGAGACCTTCTCGCCGAGATATTCTTCGGCCGTTTCCTTCATCTTCTGGAGGATGAAGGCGGAAACCTGGCTGGGGCTGTACTTTTCGCCGGCAGCTTCGACCCATGCGTCGCCGTTCGGACCCTTGACGATGTCATAGGGGACCAGCTCCATGTCCTTCTTGGTCATGGGGTCGTCGAAGCGGCGGCCGATGAGGCGCTTGATCGCGAAAAGGGTGTTGTCAGGATTGGTGACCGCCTGGCGCTTGGCCGGCTGGCCGATCAGGCGCTCGCCATCCTTGGTGAAGGCGGTGATCGAGGGCGTGGTACGCGCGCCTTCGGAATTCTCGATGACCTTGGGCTTGCCGCCGTCCATCACGGCGACGCAGGAGTTGGTGGTGCCGAGGTCGATACCGATAATCTTGCTCATGGATTCCCCATCTGTTTCAAATCGTTGGACGCTGCACAGCTGGTTTCCCGTAAGTGGCAAAACCCGTCGGCAGCTCGAAATAACGGTGTATTACAGGGGCGATATAGGTGCGCTTTTCCTTGGCACAAGGGATGCGCCTCGCTAGTTTTTCACACGAGAAACGAGAGGGGAAATGATGAGGAAATCAGGTTTTTTTGCAGCATGCATGCTCGCGCCGGCCTTGCTGGCGGTCTCGGCTTGCGGAGACAATGCGCCGGCAGAGGAAGCTTCTGCGGATGCAGCGGGCATCGCCGGTATCGAGATCGCGAACGCGCGGATGGTCCTGCCGCCGGTTTCGGGTAATCCGGCAGCAATCTATTTCGATCTCGACAACAAGGGCGACCGGAATATCGCTTTCCGTAGCGCCGAAGTCGAAGGGGCGGAAAGCGCCGTCATCCACGGCTCGATGATGCAGGGCGACCAGATGGTCATGAGCGAAGCCCCGCCCGTGATGGTTGAAAGGGGCGGCAGCACGAAATTCGAGCCGGGCGGCCTCCATGTGATGGTGTTCGGGCTCGGTGGGAGCCTCGCCGAGGGCGGCACCGCGAACGTGACCTTGATTGCAGCAGGCAACAGGCGCCACACATTCGAGGCCAAAATCCAGTCTGCGGGGGATGATCGCTGAACGATCTTCGCGACCAGCTCGGCGTCGAGAGCCACGAGGAACCCGTCGCGCCCGGTTGCGCCGCGGGAGACGAACGGGCGCTGACGCCGGGCGAGGTCGCGCTGGCGCGCACCATTTTTGGCGATGCGATCGATTACGCGCGGGTCACGATCAAACGGCGCAAGTGGTTTCCGTTTCAGCCCCGCCGCATCACCATGGCCCCGCGCGGCCATTTGCATTTTCATCCCGCGTCCGAAAACTATTGCGACGATTTTTCGAAGGTCACCGTGATCCGCCAGGGGCTGCTGATCCACGAGCTCGTCCATGTCTGGCAGACGCAGACCAAAGGCGGCTGGTATCTCGTCACCCACCGCATGCCGTGGGCGCGTTACGACTACAGCCTCAAGCCGGGCTGGCCGCTGACCCGCTACGGCATCGAGCAGCAGGCGGAGATCGTCAAGCACGCCTTCCTGCTGAGGAACGGCGTGAAGCTTGCGGGTGCGTCCGATGTGTCCGCCTACGACCTGCTGGTGCGCTTCCCAGGGGCGACGGGATGAGCGAAGAAAACCGCCAAGAGGCGGAAAAGTTGGCAAAACGCCTCAACGGCTATTTTCACGCTTTGTTCGGAGCATGGCTAGGTGTCACGGCGGTTTTCTGGCTGCAGGCGTGGGGGCCGATGCGAGAACATGGGGGCGAGCCGTTAGCGCTGCCCGTCTTCCCGCTGTTCGCCGTGAGCGTGGCGGCGGGTTTCGCAGTCAACCTTCTCCCGCGATCGTGGTACGCGGTTCGCGACCCTTGCCGAGCCATCCTGTGCTATCAAAGACTGGGTATCCTTCGACTGCGCCGCTGGATCACCGATGGTGATTACGTCCGCCAGCGGGCACGTCAGCTCGACCCGGCCTATGTCGTGGACGGAGCGAAACGCGGTCTCTTGGAGCGGCTTTCAATGACCCGTGAAATCGAACGCGCGCATTTGGCGTTTCTGCTGTTCGGTCTGGCTACTGCAGTCTGTGCCGCGACGGCGGGATGGTGGATATGGGCTGCCGCGATCACAATCAGCAACGTCGCGGTGAACCTGCTGCCTGCCCTGATGCAGCGATATACCAGGTCCCGCGTCATGCGCATTTGCAGCATCCGGAACTCCACAGCCATTCCGTAGCGTCGCTTGCCCGAAACGGTTACATTGGATACGAATGCACGCGTTGACCGGGCGGCCCAACCCGCGCCCGGCGATGAGTCATCACAATGGAGCTTAAAGACTACGGTATGAGCCGCGAGCGCGGCTACCTTTCGCATTACGAAATCGACGAGATTACCCTTCCCGAGCAGTTCGCCCCCATCGTGGAAGCTGCGGGCATATTGTCCGACCTGCTGACCACCGGCCGCGTGCGGCACTGGCTCGAAGCCCTCCCCGATCCCGAGATAGAAGAATGGGCCAAGACGGCACCCGAAGAAGAAGTCCGCACCGCCATGGTGCACTATTCCTTCCTGGTACAAGCCTATGTCTGGGGCGAACCGACACCGCCAGCGCATCTTCCCGCCAACCTCGGCCGCCCGATGTGCGCGATCGCCGACCGGCTCGGCCAGGCACCGCTGCTGCCCTATTCGGGCTATGTGCTCGACAACTGGTACCGGCTCGACAAGTCCGGGCCCATCACGCTCGACAACATCGTGATGCACCAGAACTTCCTCGGCGGTGCGGACGAGAACTGGTTCGTGCTGGTCCATGTCGCCATTGAGGCAGAAGCCGGCGTGTTGCTCGACAATGCGGCCAAGCTGGTCACCATCGCGAAGAGCGGCGACGAGGCCGAAGCCACCCGGCTGCTGAAGGAAATGGACGAAGCGTGGGAGCGTATCTACGCCCACTTCGCGCGCATGCCCGAACAGTGCGATCCCTATATCTACTTCCACCGCGTGCGACCCTATATCCACGGCTGGGCAAACAATCCGGCGCTGGAAGGCGGCGGCCTCGTCTATGAGGGCATGGACCGCTACGAGGGCAAGCCGCAGGCCTTCCGCGGCCAGACCGGCTCGCAGTCGAGCATCGTTCCGGCGATGGACGCGCTGTTTCAGGTCGGCCACAGCGACGACCCGCTGCGCCAGTTCCTCGACGAATTGCACCAGTATCGCCCGGTCGAGCACCGCCGCTTCATCGAAGACCTCGCCAGGCAGTCAACGCTGCGCGACTTCGTTTCGGCAAGCGACAACCAGGACCTGAAGGATGCGTTCAACGCCTGTCTCGAACAGTCGGCACGCTTCCGCACCCGGCATCTCGAATATGCGGCGAGCTACATCAACAAGCAGGCCGGTTCGATCGCAGGCAACGACCCCGATGTCGGCACCGGCGGCACGCCGTTCATGAAATACCTCAAGAAGCACCGCGACGAAAACCGCGAACAGGTGGTTTCCTGAGCTGATTACCCCCGGAGTGGCCTAGTCGTAGGTCACTCCGGGCAATCCCTGCCCGCCATCGGCGATGAAGGCATCGATCCGCGCCTCGAGTGCGGGCAGCGGCACCGAACCGAGCGACAGCACGACATCGTGGAACTTGCGGATGTCGAAGTCCTCGCCGAGCGCATCCTCGGCCTTCTTGCGCACGCGGCGGATGGTCATTTCGCCCAGCTTGTAGGCGAGCGCCTGGCCGGGCCAGCTTATGTAGCGGTCTATCTCCGTGCCCACCTCGCGGTCCGAAAGCGCGGTATGGCTGGAGAGGTATTCGACCGCCTGCTCGCGCGTCCATCCATAATGGTGGATGCCCGTATCGATCACGAGCCGCGCCGCGCGCCACATCTCGTAGGATAACTGGCCGAAGCGCTCGTAGGGGTCGCGGTAAATGCCCATCTCGTTGCCGAGATATTCGACATAGAGTCCCCAGCCCTCACCGAAGCCAGAGAAATAGGTCTGGCGGCGAAAGCGCGGTGCTTCCTCCTGCTCAAGCCCGACAGCCGCTTGAAAGGAATGCCCCGGTGTGCATTCGTGCAGTGTCAGCGCGGGGATATTGTAGGTCGGGCGAGATGGCAGGTCGTGGGTGTTGATCTGGCAATATTCCAGCCCGCCCCTGCCCGCGGTGTAGAAGGGGGCGATCGCCGGATCGACCGGGCGAAGGCCATGCCGGAAGCGGGGCAGGAAACCGAAATACTCGCCTAGCTTGTCGTCGACGCGCTTGGTGGCATAGGCGGCCACACCCATCAGCTCGTCGGGCGTATCGGCGACGAACTGCGGATCGGTGCGCAGGAAGGTTATGAACTCGGCGAGAGTGCCGGTGAACTTGGCATCCTCCTTGGCCTTTTCCATCTCGGCAGTAATCCGCGACACCTCGTCAAGGCCGATCTGGTGGATCTCCTCGGCAGTCAGGTCGAGCGTCGTATATTGCCGTATCTGCTGCGCGTAATAGGCCGCGCCATCGGGAAACTCGCTCGCACCAAGCGTGGTGCGGGTCTGCGGCAGGTAGCTCGAGCGGAAGAACGCCAGCCACTCGGCATAGGCAGGCGTCACGGCATCGGCGATGGCCGCCTTGCCTTCCGCCTTGAGCCGCGCCTGGTCGGTTTCGGAAATGCGCTCGGGCATCTGGTCGAAAGGCGCCCAGAAGGGACTCATCTCGGGGAAGTCGACGACATAGGCCACGATCGAAGCATCGCGCCCCTCCAGCGTCACTCGCGGCACGGAAAAGCCGCGCTCCAGCCCCTCAGCGGCATTCGCGGTCTGCTCGGCGAAATAGCGCGGGATATCGCGCATCCGGGCGATGTAGTTTTCGTATTGCTCGACCGTCGTGAAACCCGAGGGCGAGGCAAGGTAGGACCAGAAGTTGCTGTCGCTGTCGAAGGGCATCTCCCATTCGGAAAAGCGGGCATCGCCAATGTCCGCTTCCAGCAAAGCGCGCAGGACCAGCGCGTTGGTGCGCGCCTCCTCGCTCAGGGCCGAGCTGTCGATCGCGTCGAGTTCGGCCAGGTAACGCTCGTAAGCCCGCAACCGAGCGGTTTGCGCGGCCGGCAGCACGCGGGGCATGGTGTCGCCTGCCTCCAGCGAGCCGTCGGCCTTCTCGGTGTAGCCCCATTGGGCGAGCTGGAAGTCGTAATACTCGTCCGCGAGCGCCATCACCTGCTCGTCGGCGCTGTCCTGCGCGGCGAGCGGTGCGGCAAATAGCGAGACGGCGAGGACCGCACTCTTCAAAAGGGCAGTCCTCATCGTCTCTCTCCCGATGCAGCGTGAAATCAGTCCGGCTTCTTCGCCACGCCGACCATGGCCGGGCGCAACAGGCGGTCCTTGATCATGTAGCCGGCCTGCATTTCCTGCACGATGGTGCCCGGCTCGACCTCGTCGGTAGGGATTTCCATCATCGCCTGGTGCTGGTTGGGGTCAAGCGGCATGCCCTTGGCGGCAATGCGCGTGATACCGTTCTGGTTGAACACTTTTTCGAGCTCGCGCTGGGTCGCTTCGATACCGGCGACGAAACCTTTGACCTTCTCGTCCTCGCGCAATTCGGCGGGGACAGCGTCGAGCGCGCGGGCAAGGTTGTCGGCCACGCTGAGGATATCGCGAGCGAAGCCGGTGGCGGCATAATTCCGCGCATCCTGCACGTCCTTTTCCATGCGGCGACGCACGTTCTGCGTTTCCGCGCGGGCGTAGAGTGCATCCTGCTTGGCGGCTTCGAGATCGCCGCGCAGGCTGGCCAGCGCGTCCTCGATCGCTTCGTCGGCGGTTTCCGGCTCGTCCTTGCCGCCGTCGTCGCGCAAATGCTCCGGCACGCCTTCCATCTCGCGCGCCACTTCTTCGTCGACCGCCTTGTCCTGCGGTTCGGTGCTATTCTCGTTGCTCACTGAAAAACCCTGTCAGCCTATTCTCTTGCCCAGTGATCGGGCCGTGAAATCCACCATGGGGACGACTCGCGCGTAATTCAACCGAGTCGGGCCGATGACACCGAGCACGCCGACCACTTTTCCATCGCGGTCGCGATAGGGCGCGGCGATGACCGAAGAGCCCGAAAGCGAGAACAGCCGGTTTTCCCTGCCGATGAAAATCCGCATGGCTTCGGCCTGCCGCGCATTTTCTAGGAGCGTAGCGACCGACTGCTTGTTTTCGAGATCATCGAGCAGCGATCGGACGCGGTCGATATCAGCCAGAGCGCTCTCGTCGAGCAGGTTGGCCTGACCGCGCACGATAAGAACGGGGCGGTTGGAGGCATCCTCGGTCCATGTCGCGATGCCGCGCGACACGAGATCGCGACTGGCCTCGTCGAGCGCGCTGCGGCCGCTCGTGATTTCGCGCTCGACGAGCTGAGCCGCCTCGGCCAGCGTGCGTCCGGCAGCCTTGGCGGTGAGGAAATTGCTCGCCTGCTCGAGCGAGGTGCCGAGCGCTTCGGCCGGAAGAGCGAGGACCCGGTTCTCGACATGGCCATCCTCTCCAACCAAGACGGCCAGAACACGGTTGGCATCGAGCGCGGTGAGCGAAATCTGCGCGAGGCGAGGCTCGCGGCGCGGGACCATGACCATGCCTGCCGCACCCGACAGGTCGGACAGCAGCGCGCTGGTCTGCTCGAGCGCGCGTTCGATGGGGCCCGGCTGACCGATCCGCTGCTCGATCGCGGCGCGTTCCTCTGCGGTGGGTTCGGCCACCTGCATCATCGCGTCCACGAAGAGGCGCAGCCCGCTGTCGGTCGGCATGCGGCCCGCACTGGTATGCGGAGCGGCGAGGAGCCCGCGATGCTCAAGTTCGGCCAGCACAGATCGGATCGAAGCGGGAGAGAGGTTCACCCCGCCCTCGCCTGCCAGCGCCTTGGACCCCACGGGCGAACCGCTTTCGAGATATCCCTCGACCACGAGCCGGAAAATCTCGCGGGCACGGTCGGACAGGTCGGTGAGCGGCGGGGAATTCATGTGCCCTATCTAGCCGCTCCCCTTGCGGCCTCAAGGGGGTTGGGCCTAATCCGCCTCAGGAGATTCGACTGCATTGGAGAAAACATGCGACCTTCAGGACGCGCGCCCGACGAAATGCGCGCCATCACTATCGAAACCGGATACACCAAGCACGCCGAGGGCAGCTGCCTGATCAGCTTCGGCGAGACCAAGGTGCTGTGCACCGCCAGCGTCGAAGAACGCATCCCGCCGTGGCTTCGCGGCAAGGGCGAAGGCTGGGTCACGGGTGAGTATTCGATGCTCCCGCGCGCAACGCACACGCGCGGCCAGCGCGAGGCTGCCAAGGGCAAGCAAAGCGGGCGCACTCAGGAAATCCAGCGACTTATCGGGCGCAGTTTGCGTGCCGTGGTAGATCACAAGAAGCTCGGCGAGCGGCAGATCACGCTCGATTGCGACGTCATTCAGGCAGATGGCGGCACGCGCACGGCCTCGATTTCGGGTGCTTGGGTCGCGCTGAAACTGGCGATCGACGGCTTGATGAAGTCAGGCGACATCGTCGAAGACCCGATCACCGCCAAGGTCGCCGCCGTGTCCTGCGGTATCTACAAGGGTACGCCGGTGCTCGATCTCGACTATCCCGAAGACAGCAACGCCGACGCCGACGCCAATTTCGTGTTGATCGAAGGCGGCAAGATCGCCGAGGCGCAGGCCACCGCCGAGGGCGCGCCCTATGACGAGGAAGCCTTCCTGCGCCTCCTGCGCCTCGCCCAGATGGGCTGCGCGGAAATCTTCAGGGCACAGGACGAGGCCACGCGCAAATGACACCACGGATCGGTTCGGGCAGCCTGGTCATTGCCACGCATAATGCGGGCAAGCTCAAGGAGATTTCCGCGCTGCTCGCCCCATACGGGGTGAAGTGCATCTCCGCAGGTTCGCTGGGCCTGCCCGAACCGCCCGAAACCGGAACGACCTTCGTCCAGAACGCGCTGCTCAAGGCGCGGGCGGCGGCGGAGGCTTCGGGCCTCCCTGCCCTTGCCGACGACAGCGGCTTGTCGGTCGATGCGCTCGATGGTCGCCCCGGCGTTTACACGGCCGACTGGGCCGAGCGGCAGCATTTCGAGGGCGAGCCGGGCCGCGACTGGTACATGGCCATGGGCAAGGTCGAGGGGATGCTGCAGGAAAAGGGCGCGGACGTGGATCGCTCCTGCGCCTTCCATTGCGTGCTCGCGCTCGCATGGCCCGATGGCGAGCACCTGGTTTACGAAGGCACCGCGCCCGGCACGCTGACCTGGCCTCCGCGCGGAGAAATGGGCTTCGGCTATGACCCTGTGTTCGTGCCCAGGGGCCGCGACCAGACTTTCGCCGAGATTGCGCCCGACGAAAAGCACACGATCAGCCACCGGGCCGACGCCTTTGCCAAGCTCGTCGCCGAGCAGTTCGGGTAGTCAGTAGGCCTTCTGGCCCCAGACGTTCCCGGCCGGCCAGTAACGGCACACCAGCACATCCCACCCGCGGTCGTTCACTACAGAGCAGCCGACTTCCTTCGTGTCGCGCCAGACGATTTGCGTGTAATGCGCCACGTCGGCCCACTTGCCGGTGCGCGAGATTTCGGGGAAGTTGCCGTGACGGTAGTGCTTCTTCTCGTCGATCATCATGTCGATGCCGACGATCGCGTCCCACTGGCCCTGCGCGCCCATCCAGAGGTTCTCTCCGGTGGAATTGCGGGTCCGCTGGTCGGCATGTTCGAGGCGCCCGCGCCGGGCCAGTTCATGGCCCCACTGCTTGGCTTCGCGCTCAAGCGCACGGTTCCATTTGAGTTTCGGCAGGCCGAGGCTGACACGCTCCCGATTGTGCGAATCGAGGATGCGCACCGCCATCCTGTCGCTCATGCGGTTGTCGAAATTGGCGCGCGACTGGTATTGCCCGGTGCCGACTGCGTCCCTTGCGCTTGCGGCCACGGTTACCCCCGTGCCACACAGCACTGCGAATGCGGCGCCTGCCGCGATGATGATTTTTGACCCGTCCATGGCGCTGTTATAACCGCATTCCCGCTTAATTTCAGGTGAAGGCTCTGGCTTGGCCCGTTCGCTCTACATCCACTGGCCTTTCTGCCTCGCAAAATGCCCCTATTGCGACTTCAACAGCCATGTCCGGGAGCGGACCGACATGGGTGCTTGGGAAGCCGCGCTGCTCGCCGACATGCGCGCCGAGCATGCTGCGAACAAAGGCGAAGAAAACCTCGTAAGTATCTTTTTTGGTGGGGGAACCCCCTCGCTGATGCCGCCCGCCCTCGTGGCGTCACTGCTGAGCGAGGCCGAAAGGCTCTGGGGTTTTTCCGACGACATCGAGATCACGCTGGAAGGCAATCCCTCCTCGGTCGAGGCCGCCAATTTCGCCGACCTCGCAAGTGCCGGAATCAACCGGGTCTCGCTCGGCGTGCAGAGCCTGCGCGATGAAGCCTTGCGCTTTCTCGGCAGGCTGCACGGGGTGGATGAGGCGCTGCGAGCGGTCGAATTGGCGCAGGACCTGTTCGACCGCGTCTCGATCGATCTCATCTACGCGCGCCCCGACCAGACCGAGGACGAATGGCGGCAGGAATTGGCGCAAGCGCTCGCGCTCGGCACTTCGCACATGTCGCTCTACCAGTTGACCATCGAACCCACGACGCGCTTTGCCACAGACGTCCGGCGCGGTGTGTTCGACCCGCTGGCAGACGATCCTGCGGCAGACCTGTTCGCCCTCACCCGCGAGATGACCGCCGCCGCCGGCCTGCCCGCTTACGAGATCAGCAATCACGCAAGGCCGGGTGAAGAGAGCCGTCACAACCTCACCTATTGGCGTTACCGAGACTACCACGGCATCGGGCCGGGCGCGCACGGGCGGCGTGGCGGCGTCGCGACCACGCGGCACAAGAAGCCCGAAAACTTCCTCGCCGCTGTCGAGGCGCAGGGCGACGGCATTGCCGAGCATCGCGTCCTCGGCTTGCGCGAGCAGGCCTCGGAAGCGCTGTTGATGGGTTTGCGCCTCGAAGAGGGCGTCGACCTGGGAGCGATGGCCCAGCGGTTCGGCGTGCCCCAAGTTGGGCTGGTCGATTCGTCGAAACTGGCGCTCTACCGCGACCTTGGCCTTGCTTGGGCTGACGGTGAACGGATCGGCGTCACCGGAGCGGGCATGCCCCTGCTCGATGCGCTTCTGGGTGAGCTCGTGCCTGCGGAACTGGTGAGCCAGTGAGCCGTCAGGACATTCTCGGCGCGTGGCACGATCATCTCGCGCTGGGCCTGCGCCGATCGCCGCATACGGTGCGCGCCTACCACAAGGCGGCCGAGCGCCTGTTGACCCGGCTTGAAATCGAGAGTTTCGACAAGGTAGCCAATCTCTCTTCGGGCAAGCTGCGCACGCATCTGGCGTCGCGGCGCGCGGACGGCCTTTCGAATGCCTCCGCAGCGCGCGAACTGTCGGCGCTCAAGTCCTTCATCGGGTTCGCCCGCGCACAGGCCGGGCACGAAATCACCGATGCCCCGCGACTGCGCGGTCCGCGCCTCAAGAAGGGCCTGCCCCGTCCCGTCTCGCCCGACGATGCGATCGGCCTCGCCGAGACTGTCGAGGCTCTGGCTGCCGATGGCTGGGTGGGTGCGCGAGACCGGGCGGTGCTGCTGCTGCTCTACGGGGCCGGAATGCGTATCTCCGAAGCGCTGTCACTCCCGGGGTCGGTGTACCCGCTCGGAGAAACGCTCACCGTGACCGGCAAGGGCAACAAGCAGCGCATCGTGCCGCTGGTCCCGCTGATCCGCGAGGCTGTCGATGCCTATGTGCGGCAGTCTCCCTGGCCCGTCATGCCGACCGAGCCGCTGTTTCGCGGCATCAAGGGCGGCCCGTTGTCACAAGGCGTGGTGCAAAAGGCGACTGCGCGGGCTCGCAAGGCGCTGGGCCTGCCCGATACGGCAACGCCGCATGCGCTGAGGCACAGCTTTGCCACGCATTTGCTGGGCGCAGGGGCCGATCTCAGGAGCCTGCAGGAATTGCTAGGCCATGCGAGCCTCGGTTCGACGCAGATCTACACCAAGGTCGATGCTGCAAGCCTGCTCGAAACCTATCGCAGCGCCCACCCGCGCGAGCAGGACGACTGATCACATGACCGCGTGGCGGCTCTCGATCGCGTCCCAGATCTTGCCGGGGGTATCCGTCCCATTGAACTTGTCGATCGCGACTATGCCGGTCGGCGAAGTGACGTTGATTTCGGTCAGCCACTGGCCGCCGATCACGTCGATGCCGACGAAAACGAGGCCGCGTTTTTTGAGCTCGGGACCCATGGCGGCACAGATCTCTTCCTCGCGTGGCGTCAGTGTGGCAGCCTCGGCATGCCCGCCCTGCGCAAGGTTAGACCGAAACTCACCTTCGCCGGGGAAGCGGTTGATTGCGCCTGCATATTCCCCGTCGACCAGCACGATGCGCTTGTCGCCTTCGCTGACTTCGGGAAGGAATGGCTGGAGCATATGCGGTTCCGGCCAGGTCTGGTTGAAGACCTCGCTCAGCGCCGACAAATTCGTGCCGTCCGGATCGAGCCGGAAGATCGCCTTGCCGCCATTGCCGTGGAGCGGCTTCACGACCACTGATCCGTGCTCGCGCTGGAAGGCCTTGAGGTCGTCAAGGTGCCGAGCGACCATCGTCGGCGGCATGAACCGGGCGTAGTCGAGCACGAACATCTTTTCCGGCGCGTTCACGACTTCGCGCGGATCATTGATGACCAGCGTAGTCCCCTTGAGCCGGTCGAGCAGGAAGGCGGCGCTGATATAGCCCAGATGGAACGGAGGGTCCTGCCGCATCAGGACGACGTCGATGTCCTTGGCAAGGTCGATCCGGCGGCGCTCGCCTGCCGTGAAATGGTCGCCCTCCACTCTTTGAACCGTAACGGGAGCGGCGTGAGCGGTGATCTTCCCCGCAGGCGTGCCATCGCTTTCATAGGCCAGGCTGGCGACGTCGTAATGCCATACCTCGTGCCCGCGCTCCTGCGCCGAGAGCATCAGGGCAAAGCTGCTGTCGCCCGCGATATTGATGCTTTCCATCGGGTCCATCTGGACGGCTACACGCAGGGCCATGCTAATTCCTCAAGGTTGCCAGGCATTGGCGATGTGGCGAGGGAACGCGCCGGGCGCAAGGAGGATCACGTCCACGCGGATATCCTCGCCCTCGCCTGCATAGCGATGTGCCACTGCCTCGGCGGCCGCGGCGACGCGCGAGAGGCGATGCTCGTCGATGGCATGGGCCAGTTCCTCGCGCTTCTTTCGCCATTTCACTTCGACGAAGGCGACCAGTTTGCCGCGCTTCGCGACCAGATCGATCTCGCCTGCGGGGGTCTTCACGCGGGTGTCGAGAACCTGCCAGCCCTTGGCGCGAAGCCAGAAAGCGGCGCGCGCCTCCCCGTCGCGGCCGCTGCGTTCGGCCAGCTGGCGTTTCATTCGGCCTTGATCTCTATGGCGCGGGCATAAAGTGTCTTGCGATCGAGGCCGGTCGCCTTGGACACCTGCGCGGCGGCCTGGCTGGCCTTCATCGTCACCATCGCCTCGCGCAGCATGGCGTCGGCATCGGCATCGCTGGGCGCATGATCTTCGGGCGGGCCGACCAGCAGGACGATCTCGCCCTTAGGGGGATGGGCGTCGTAATAGGCCCTCAACCCGTCGGAGAGGCCGCGACGGCATTCCTCGTGCAGTTTGGTCAGTTCGCGCGCCACGGCGATCTCGCGCTCGGGCATCACTTCGCCCAGTGCCTTCAAGGATTTCACGAGGCGCGGACCCGTTTCGTAAAACACCAGCGTCGCATCGGTCGCTGCGAGTTCTTCCAGCGTCTCGCGCCGCGCCTTTTCCTTCGAAGGCAGGAAGCCAGCGAACAGGAACCGGTCGTTCGGCAGGCCAGACAGCGTCAGCCCGACCACCGCTGCGCAGGCTCCCGGAAGGCTCGTCACCGGTATACCCTCGGCGCGGCAATCGTTCACGAGGCGATAGCCAGGGTCCGAAATCATCGGTGTCCCGGCATCACTTACCAGTGCCACCGCACGGCTGCGCATCGATTCGACCAGCCTGCCCCGGTCGCGGTGCTCGCTATGATCGTCGTATCGCCACAAGGGCTTCGAAATGCCGAGATGCTTCAGCAGCTTGCCGGTCACCCGCGTGTCCTCGCAGGCGACCCCGTCGCAGCGTGACAGAATGTCCACGGCCCGCAGAGTGATATCGCCCAGATTCCCGATAGGGGTGGCAACGAGGTAAAGACCGGGTGTAAGGCGGTCTTCAAGAGGTTGGGCGGCGTCGCTCACCTCACCCCCATGAACTAATCGCAAGGGACGCGGCAAGAATGAAACGCGCTTTTTTCACCCGTCGAAACATCATGATGGCAGCGGGCGCCGCCTTGTTGTCGGGCTGTGCGGTCATCCCGAAAGGCGCGAATGTCCCCACCGGAGGCACGCCTTCGCCCGAACCCAGCGCGACCGGTCTGCCGCAGGACGAAAACCTGCATCGCATCGCACTACTCGTGCCGCTGTCGGGCCAGAACGGCGAGGTCGGCCAGTCGATTGCCAATGCAACGACGATGGCCATTCTCGACACCGAAGCGAATAACCTGCGGATCACCACCTATGACACCGCGCAGGGTCCGCAATCTGCCGCACGGCAGGCGATCGCCGATGGCAACAAGCTGATCCTCGGCCCGCTGCTCGGCACCAATGTCGTCTCGGTCCGTGCCGAAGCCGCGCCTGCCAACGTCCCGATCATCAGCTTCTCGAACGATACATCGGTGGCAGGCCCGGGCGTTTTCGTGATGGGCCACATTCCCGAGCAATCGATCGCCCGCACCGTCGAATATGCCCGCGATACCGGAGCGAATACCTTCGCCCTGCTCGCCCCCGATGGCGATTACGGCAACCGCGCCGATGCAGCGCTGCGCTCGGCGCTTTCGAGCCACGGCGGGAGTTACGTCGCAAGCGAACGCTACTCGCGAACCAACACCTCGGTCGTCAGCGCGGCGGGCAGGCTGAGGACGCAGGGCGGGTTCGACACCGTGCTGATCGCCGATGGCGGCAGCAATTCGATCCGCGGTGCGAATGAACTCGCCTCCACCAGCATCCGTATCCTCGGCACCGAGCGCTGGAGCGGCGACAGCGACGTGCTGCGCGCGAGTTCGCTGCGCGGCGCGCTTTTCTCGGCCGTCACCGACAAGCGTTACGGCGGCTTCGTGCGCAGTTACGAGGAACGCTTCGGCAGCCAGCCCTACCGCGTTGCCACGCTCGGCTATGATGCGGTGCTCCTGACCCTGCGCGCCGCGCGCGAATGGAAATACGGTCGCCCCTTCCCCACCAACGTGCTGTTCCAGTCGGGCGGTTTCGACGGGGTGGACGGACCGTTCCGCTTCCAGCGCAACGGCGTGGTCGAACGCGCGCTTGAGGTGCGCAAGGTCGGTAATGGAGCAGTCGAGACCGTCTCGGCAGCGCCGAGCGGCTTCTGACAGGCGGATAACCTTGCCGCGCCGCTTGCCGGGTGGGCGGCGCGCGATATAGCCTGACGCGATGTCCGACGATCTGTTCGAAAACACGCCGACTTCTTCCGGCGACTATGACGCTTCCTCCATCGAGGTCCTCGAGGGCCTTGAGCCGGTGCGCCGCCGGCCCGGCATGTATATCGGCGGGACCGACGACCGCGCGCTGCATCACCTCGTCGCCGAAGTGCTCGACAACTCGATGGACGAGGCGGTCGCGGGCCATGCGAGCCGGATCGAGGTGCGCCTCGAGGAAGGAAACCGCATCACCATTGCCGATAACGGGCGCGGTATGCCGGTGGCCGAACACCCGAAGTATCCGGGCAAATCGACGCTCGAAGTGATCCTCACCACGCTCCACTCGGGCGGCAAGTTTTCCGGAAAGGCCTATGCCACCAGCGGCGGCCTTCACGGCGTGGGCGTCAGCGTGGTCAATGCGCTGTCCGATTACACCCGCGTCGAAGTGGCGCGCGACAAGACGCTCTATGCGCAGGAATTCTCCAAGGGCGCGCCCAAGGGCGGGATCGAGGAACTTGGGCCTACCCCCAACCGGCGCGGGACCACGGTCACCTTCGTCCCCGACACCGAGATTTTCGGCGACCGCAAGTTCAGCCCCAAGCGATTGTTCAAGCTCGCGCGCTCGAAGGCCTACCTTTTCGCGGGCGTCGAGATACGCTGGAAATGCGACGAGAGCCTTTCCTCGGAAGACGTACCCGCAGAGGCGGTGTTCAAATTCCCGGGCGGCCTTGCCGACCATCTCGCCGAACAGATCGGCGGGCGCGAATGCGTCACCGCGCAACCCTTCGCGGGCAAGCAGGCCTTTCCCGAGGTCGACGGGCTCGAACAGGGTAGCGTCGAATGGGCGATTGCCTGGCCGCTCTATTCGGACGGGTCGACCAGCTGGTATTGTAACACCGTGCCGACCCCCGATGGCGGGACGCACGAGCAGGGGCTGCGCGCCGCACTCACCAAAGGCCTGCGCGCTTTCGGGGAGCTGACCGGCACCAAGAAAGCCAAGGACCTTACTGCGGACGACATCATGGTCGGCGCCGATGTCATGCTCAGCGTCTTCATCCGCGACCCGCAGTTCCAGAGCCAGACCAAGGACCGCCTTACCTCGCCCGAGGCCGCCCGCCTCGTGGAGAACGCGGTGCGCGACCATTTCGACCATTTCCTCTCCGACAACATGGATCGCGGCAAGGCGCTGCTTGGCCAGGTCATGGAACGGATGGACGAGCGCCTGCGCCGCAAGCAGGAACGCGAGATCAAGCGCAAGACCGCGACCAATGCCAAGAAGCTGCGCCTGCCGGGCAAGCTCACCGATTGTTCGGGCGATGGCGAAGGGGAAACCGAACTCTTCATCGTCGAAGGCGATTCGGCAGGCGGCAGCGCCAAGCAGGCCCGCAACCGTAAGACGCAGGCGATCCTGCCGATCCGCGGCAAGATCCTCAACGTCGCCAGCGCGACCGCGGACAAGATCCGCGCAAACAGCGAAATCGCCGACCTCAGCCTCGCCATGGGCTGCGGCACCCGCAAGGAATGCGATCCGGAAAACCTGCGCTACGACCGCATCATCATCATGACCGATGCCGATGTCGACGGCGCGCATATCGCCACGCTGCTGATGACCTTCTTCTTCCAGGAAATGCCGGAAGTGGTCCGCGGCGGGCATCTCTATCTCGCCCAGCCCCCGCTCTATCGCCTCACTGCCGGCAAGGAGAGCCGCTACGCCCGCGACGACGAGCACCGCAAGGAACTCGAAGAAACGGTCTTCAAGGGCAAGAAGGTCGATGTCGGCCGCTTCAAGGGCCTCGGCGAAATGAACCCGGCGCAGCTTCGCGAAACGACGATGGACCCCGAAACCCGCAGCCTGGTGCGCATCACGCTGCCGCAGGAATTCGAACAGCGCGCGGTGGTGAAGGAACTGGTCGACCAGCTGATGGGCCGCAACCCCGAACACCGGTTCAACTTCATCCAGAACAATGCGGGCGACATGGACCGCGACATGATCGATGCCTGAGGACATCGATCCGCTCGACGAGCCCGAAGAAGGCGACGTGATGGCGGGAGATCGCCGGATCGCCCGCACCGATACCGCACTGCCGGACTGGTATGCCTCGGATACGGCCTACCGCCCCGTCCCGATCGTGTGGTTTGCCGGTGCGCTTATCATGCAGGTCATCGCTCAACCGGTGCTGTTCATGGTTTTCGCGGTCTGGATCGGGACTTCGCCTTGGGTCACGATCGGCGTCCTGATGCTGGCCAGCGGTATCATCTGGCACCTTGCAATGGAGCGCGGCCTTGCCGGTTCGTCGCTGGGATGGCGGATGGCGACCGGCATCATGCTGGCTTTCTTCTTTGCGATTACCGCGTTAACGGCTTTGGCATAAAAAGCCGCAATAGCGAGTTCGATGCCCGATACGGTCCGCCAACGTTACGAGAAAATCGGTCGTCGCCGCGTCCTTGCCCTGCTGGGCGTGGGCCTGACGCTTCTCGTCATCGCGATCGCGGCCGCCGTCGTGACCCTGGGTTCGATCACCGAGGATACGGACGCGGTGGAAAGGGTGCTGGAACGGCAAGCCAGCATCGACAGCCTTGCAACTTATAACGAACAGATTGCTGCCGGACGACGCGGTTACCTCCTCCAGCCCGATCCGGCCTTTACCCGCACGGTCCGCGAGGCAAGCAGCGATTTCGAGGCCGAACAGGCTCGCCTTGAAGACCTTCTCAATGCGCGCGAGGAATTCGACCGGCTCGAGGAGATCAAGGCGCTCAACGCTGAACGCACCGTTTTGATCGACGCCATGTTCGCCGATCCCGATACCGCTTTTGCCGAAGCGCGCGATCTCGACTTCAACGAGGATGCGGGCGTCCTGATCACTCAGGATATCCGCGAAATCGCCGAGGAAATGGCCGCCTTCGAGTCGGAACAACTGGTACGTCGCAACCGCGCGCAGCTGGAGTCGCTGGTGCAGCTGTATGTCGTGGGCGGTGTAGCTCTTCTGTTGCTGCTCGGCGTGATGGGGACGGCGGTGCTTGTCGTCTTGCGGTACAATCGCGATCTTGCAGCTGCACAGGTGAGCCTGCGCGAAGCCAATCTCGGTCTCGAAACGGCCGTCAGCGACCGAACGGCCGAACTCGTGCGAGCGAATGAGGAAATCCAGCGGTTCGCTTATATCGTGAGCCATGATTTGCGCTCTCCGCTGGTCAATGTCCTCGGCTTCACCTCCGAACTCGACGAGGCGCGCAAACTCATTCGCGCGCATCTAGAAGAGCTTTACGAAGCCGATCCGAAACTTCGTGACGAGGAAGCCTGGCTGGCAGTCGACGAGGACCTGCCCGAGGCTCTCGGCTTCATCCGTACATCGACCGAGAAGATGGACCGGCTGATCAACTCGATCCTGGAGCTGTCGCGACAGGGCCGTCGCAAGCTCGAACCCGAACACCTCGATATGGAGGAACTGGTCGGCAATATCGCTGTCTCGCTCCACCAGCGCGCCGAGGAGGCGGGGGCCACGGTCGAGGTGAAGGCAATTCCCGATCTCGAAAGCGACCGCATAGCGGTCGAGCAGATCCTCCAGAACCTCATTGAAAATGCGATCAAATATGCGAGCCCCGACCGTCCGTGCGAGGTGATCGTCGAAGGCAGCAAGGCCGTCGGCACGGTACGCATCGACGTGATCGACAATGGCCGCGGCATTGCCGAGGCCGATCAAGAGCGCATTTTCGAGCTTTTCCGCCGGGCGGGCCCGCAGGACCAAGAAGGCGAAGGCCTCGGCCTCGCCAATGTCCGCGCACTGGCCTATCGCCTCGGCGGCACTATCGAGGTCGATTCGGAACTCGGCCAAGGTTCACGGTTTAGACTTTCGCTACCGGCAAAATTCGTTGCCCAGGAGGCAGTTACATGAATTCGCAGCAAACCGTCGGCATCGTCATGATCGAGGACGACGCAGGCCACGCCCGCCTGATCGAGAAAAATATCCGCCGGGCGGGTATTTCCAACGACATCAAGCATTTCGCCGATGGCACTACTGCGCTGGACTACCTGTTCAACGATGTAACCGGTCCGGCACATAACGGCCCGGCGCTGGTGCTGCTCGACCTCAACCTGCCCGACATGAGCGGAACGTCGATCCTGGAAAAGATCAAGCAGGACGAAAAGCTGCACCGTACGCCGGTCGTGGTCCTCACGACCACCGACGACAAGGTCGAGATCCAGCGCTGCTACGACCTCGGTTGCAATGTCTACATCACCAAGCCGGTGAATTACGAAAGCTTCGCCGACGCGATCCGCCAACTGGGGCTGTTCCTGTCGGTGATCCAAGTCCCCTCGGCAGACGACGCATAGAACCGAAGAAGATCCTTTACGTCGATGATGACGCCGGTCTCCGGCGACTGATCCAGCGCGCGCTCAATAAACGCGGCTTCGATGTCGACACCGCTGAAAGCGCCGACGAAGGCCTGGCGTGCATCGAGGCCAAGGAATACGACCTCATTGCGATCGACAACAACATGCCGGTCAAGAGCGGTCGCGAGATGCTCGACGAGATCGTGGCGAGGGAAACACATCCGCCAGTCGTGTTCGTGACGGGCAACGACAATACCGCACTGGCAGTCGAGGCAATCCATGCCGGTGCCGCCGATTTCGTCGTGAAAACCGTCGGCGACAGCTTCTTCGATGTCTTGGATAGTCGTTTCCGGCAGGCGTTTCTCCGCTCACGGCTGGAACGCGAGAAGCGCCAGGCAGAAGAGGACCTGCGCGAGGCCAACGAACGGCTCGAAATGCTCGTGCGCGAGGTCCATCACCGCGTCTCCAACTCGCTCCAGATGGTGCAGAGCTTCGTTTCGATGCAAGCCAACCAGACATCCGAAGTCGCTGCGAAGGACGCTCTCGAAGCGACACAGAACCGCATCAAGGCCATCGGCAAGGTCCATCAGAACCTCTACACGCGCGACGACCTCACAACGATCGACCTCGACGAATACTTGGAAACGCTCGTGGGCGAACTGCGCGAGAACATGTCCGAGAGCGACAACACCGTCGAACTATCCTTCAGTTCCGATCACGTCGAAGTCTCGCCCGACGATGCGGTAAACGTCGGTGTGGTGGTCAACGAGCTCGTCACCAATGCGGCAAAATATGCCTTCCCGGACTGCGGAAGCGGCCAGGTTTCGGTGGAACTCGCAAAGCTCGACAATGGCTATCAGGTGACCGTCAGCGACAATGGCGCAGGTATCACCGAGAATGCTGCGCCCGAGGGCACCGGCCTTGGCATGCGTATCATCAAGGCCATCACCCGAAGCCTCGGGACCGATATAGAATTGCTCGAAACCGAGACCGGTACAAGCCATCGCTTCGTGGTAAAACAGGACTGACCGCCGGTTACTCGGCGAGCCGGGTCTTTACCGAAATCCGTCCTTCAAGCGTCTTGTGAACGGGGCACTTGTCCGCAATTTCAAGCAGGCGCGCTCGCTGCTCCTCGTCAAGCGCATCGCCGATGATGGTGATCTCCCGCGTGAGGGACTGGTGCTCCATCCCCACTTCTTCGGCAACGCAATCCTCGCAATCCTCTGCATGGTCACGCGCGTGCGTGAGATGGATTTCGACACCTTCGAGAGGCCATCTCTTGCGCTCGGCATACATGCCCATGGTCATCGAAGTGCAGGTTCCGAGCGCTCCTAGCAGCAGGTCATAAGGCGTCGGCCCGGTATCATCGCCGCCATAGGACTTGGGCTCGTCGGCCACGAAACGGTGGTTCTTCGTGTGGACCTCGGTGCCGAACTTGCCATGGCCCATGCGAGTGACAACCCCTTCTTCGGGCATGGGCCAGTCCTCGCGCATCGGCATATAGCGGCTCGCCCATGATGCGATGATGCCGGCCGCGAAGCTTGCGTCGGCCTCCGCCAGCAACAGGTGGTCCGCACCTTCCAGGCTGACGAAGCTCTTGGGATGCTTGGCCGCACCGAACAATGCGCTCGCATTTGCGATACCCACGATGGCATCGGTCGGCGAGTGGAGGAACAGGAGCGGGCGGCGTATCCTGCCCACCTCTTCCAGCAGGTCGATGTTCTCGACCTTTTCGAGAAAGTCGCGACTGAGCAGGAAATCGCGTCCGCCGATCGTGACCTCGCCCTCGCCTTCCCGGCGGATGGCCTCGATATCGCCTTCGATCCGCTGGAGTACATGCGGGATATCGGATGGAGCGCCGATGGTGGCGATGGCGGCGACCTTGTCGAAACCGAGGTCGTCCGCCGCCGCCAGCACCGCTGCCCCGCCGAGGCTGTGCCCCACCAGCAGGATCGGCTGCGCAAAGCGTTCGAGCAGATCCTCCGCCGCTGCGACGAGATCGGACACGTCTGTGGCAAAGCCGGAGCGGCCAAATTCGCCATCGCTTCCGCCTAGTCCGGTGAAGTCGAACCGCAGGCACGCGATGCCCTCTCTTGCCAGCGCGCGCGATACGGTCACGGCTGCTTTCGAGTTCTTCGTACAGGTAAAGCAATGCGCGAACAGCGCCGCTCCACGCACCAGTCCCGTCGGCAATTCCAATGAGCCGGTAAGGTCGTGTCCGGCGTCGGTGGCGATCTTGATATTTTCAGTCGGCATGCCCGCTCCCGCTTGATCGAGACAATTTTTTAGCGTCCCTCTGTAAGAAATACGCACGAGGCCGGACTAAGGATACATGACCGGAGCGAAACAACACGATCTCTATCGCGAAGCGGGCGAACAGTTCGCCCCTGCTATCGCCCGTCTGGCCCGCGCGATGGAGCGCGATCCGGACAAGGCGCGCGATCTCGAACAGGACATCCATTGCGAGCTGTTCCGCAGCTTCGCCCGCTTCGACGGACGCTGTTCGCTCAAGACATGGGTGTACCGCGTCTCGCACAATGTCGCGGCCGAACACCGCCTGCGGGAAAGCCGCAGGACACCAGGCATTCCGCTCGACGAAATCGACGATCCGCCCGAGCCCACCGATACCGAACTCGCCGCCGCCGAATCCCTCGCGATCGCCCGGGCGCAGGCGATGATCCGCCGCCTCCCGACCCTCGATGCGCAGGTCATGCTGCTCTGGCTGGAAGGCGAAAGCGGCAAGGAGATCGCCGAAGTCACCGGCCTTGGGGCCGCAAACGTCGCCACCCGTATCCATCGATTGAAGGCCTTGTTGGCCGACAAGTTCAACCCGGAGACCCCGTCATGAAAGATTTCGACTTCAACTTCTGGACCGAGCGTGAGAGCGCTGCGAACTTCAGCGATCCCGAAGCCTGTGCCACCCGCTCGACTGCGTTCGAGAAGACTATCCGCCGCCGCAACGTCCTCGAATATGCAGCAGGGGTATTCGTCATCGTGGTATTCGGCGCCGGTGCCGTCGGCACCGCGAGTGCCGGATTGTGGGATTTCGCTGCGGCGCAGGCGGCCGTGGTGATCGGCACTTTCTTCATTCTCTGGAAACTGCACAGCAACGGTTCGAACCTTGCGCGGCATCCGGAGGAGCCTTGCCGGCTCCATCACCGCGCGCAGCTGGTCCGGCAGCGCGATCTCTTGCGCGATGTGCCGCGCTGGTACCTCGCGCCGCTGGTTCCGGGCATTCTCGGGGTCTACCTCGCCGGAATCTCGCGAGCTTCGGACAAGGCAGGCTGGATTGCTGCTGTCGGCGATGTCTGGGTTCCGCTGTTCGGTACGGTCGCCTTCATCATCTTCGTCGGCTGGCTGAATCTGCGCACCGCACGAAAGCTAGATCGCGAGATCGCAGCGGTAGACGCGGCGAGTTGATCCCTTGCGCCGGAGCGGTCTTGCACCCTCCGGCGCTTCCCCCTAACGCCGTGGGACAAGTTTCAAGGGAAAACTCATGGCAGAACCCACCCGTTTCGAAGGTACGCAATCCTATATCGCCACCGAAGACCTCAAGGTCGCGGTGAATGCGGCGGTCACGCTTCGTCGCCCGCTGCTGGTCAAGGGCGAACCGGGAACCGGCAAGACGGTCTTGGCGCATGAGATTGCCAAGGCTATCGACGCGCCGCTGATCGAGTGGAACGTCAAGTCCACCACCAAGGCGCAGCAGGGTCTTTACGAATATGACGCGGTCGCCCGCCTGCGCGACGGCCAGCTGGGCGACGAGCGCGTCCACGACATTTCGAACTACATCAAGAAGGGCAAATTGTGGGAGGCCTTTACCAGCCCCGAACTGCCCGTCCTCCTGATCGACGAGATCGACAAGGCCGACATCGAATTCCCGAACGACCTGTTGCAGGAACTGGACCGGATGAGCTTCGATGTCTACGAAACGCACGAGCGGATCGAGGCGAAGGAGCGCCCGATCGTGGTCATCACCTCGAACAACGAGAAGGAACTGCCCGACGCTTTCCTGCGCCGCTGCTTCTTCCACTACATCAAGTTCCCCGACCGCGACACGATGCGCGACATCATCGAAGTCCACTTCCCCGACATCCAGAAGAACCTCGTCACCAAGGCGATGGAAATCTTCTACGAGCTGCGCGACGTGCCCGGCCTCAAGAAGAAGCCCAGCACCAGCGAACTGCTCGACTGGCTCAAGCTGCTGCTGAACGAGGACATGCCGCTCGAAGTGCTGCAGGACAGCAATCCCAACAGCGCCATCCCGCCACTCCACGGCGCATTGCTGAAGAACGAGCAGGACGTGATGATGTTCGAACGGCTCGCCTTCATGGCCCGCCGCCAGACCTGAACCGGTCAGCCGAGATGCGCTAGCGTCTCGCTGGTTTCGGCGGCAGTCTTGCGCAGGTCCGCAGTGCGTTCGCGCGCCTTCGAGACGCTGGCGCAATTGTCTTCGAACGGCTGCTGCAGGCGCTCGTTGCTTTCGACCACGCCGGCAATCCTTTCGCCGATGCCTGCGTTGAGCGAAGAGATGCTTTCCTGCTGACCATCGACCTCGATCAGCAGCACGCAGGTTTCCTGGATCGCGTGCTGGATCTGCTCGACAGACTGGCGAGCCGCCCTGCCAACCGCGGCCCCCTCGCGAACCTTTTCGAGGATCGAGGAGCTTTCGGCCTCCAGAGTACCGATCACGCGCTGGATTTCCTCGGTTATGCCCGAAGCGTCCTCGGCCAGAGTGCGCACTTCTTCGGCGACCTTGGAGAAGGTTTCTCCCGCTTCGCCCGCGCGCTTGGCCTCGATATTGGCATTGAGCGCGAGGATGTTGCTCGTTGCGACAATGCGCTCGATGTCATGCGCGGCCGCCGAAACGCGGGTCATGGCCGATGCGAAGCCTTCGATATGGGCCGCCATCTGCTCGACCATCGCGATCAGGCCTTCGATCCGGCCAAGCGCCTGTGAAATCTGCGTCGAGGAGCTGCCCAGCTCTTCCAGCGCGTTTTCCGAAAGCTCGTGCCCCTGTGCGCCCGCACGGTCGATCAGTTCCTGCATCTGCTGCAGTTCCTCGAGCGCCGATTTCAGCGCCGCGTGATCGTCGCGGATATGGGAAAAGGATGCTTCGACCTCAGCGAAGGTCTCGGCGACCTCGCTGCAGCCTTTCGCCACGCGCTGCGATAGGGCCGACACGCCGGTCGTGCTGTTTGCAGCAATGTTGGTGATCGCGGTCATTAGCCCCAGGTCCGCCCAAGTCTCGAACTAGGACTGACCTAGGGAAGAATGGTTAATTAAAGCTGTAAGCCAGCTCGAAATCGCCCCAGCGACGTCCGCCGATCATCACCGGCACATAGACGTTGCGAACCACGCGGTAATTCTTGCCGTCGTTCTCCTGGCGGTAGACCGCCATCATGTACGGCGCGGTGCTGTCCTTGGCGCGCTGGTCGATCGTATCGAGGATCTTGCGGCCGTTGCGGCAATTCTTGAGGTCGTGGTCGTAATCGCCGGTCGGCTTCTGCGAATGACGCGTGAGGTGCGTCGGCAGGTAACCGGCCATGTCGGTGCAGGCGGCTGCCATTACGCGATTGTCACCCTCGGCAGTGCTGTCGAGGACATGGCGCCAGTTGTCATGCGCCCAGTCCATCAGGCCGGTGCGATACCGCGTCGGGTTGCTGCCCGGAATTTCGACATAGTTCTGGTCGAACAGCTGGTCGAGCGAGAGCTTGCCCTCGGCAATCGCCTCCTCCGCGAGCTGTTCGACTTCGCGTGCACGCCTCTGCGCGGCTTCGACCATGTGGCTGTCGTTGGGCGAGAGGCCGGCCTGCACGATGCGGTCGAACATTTCGCTGGCAGTGAGTTCGAGTTCCTCGATTCGCTCGTGGGCGGTTTCGAGGCGCTGCTCGTTCTCGTTGGCTGCCTTGTCGAAGCTGTCGATCACGGCCGACACACGGTCGACGTGTTCGGTCATCATGCCGGTGGCCCGGGTGATCTGGTCGTTCTGCTGGTCGACTTCCTCGACCAGCTGGCTCACGCCCGCGATCGTCGCATCGATGCTGGCGACCGAGGATTTGGCCTCGTTCGACGCCTTGGCACCCGCCTCGATCCGTTCGATCACGGTCGCCGCTTCGCTGCCGAGCGTTTCGATCACGTCACTGATCTCGTCAGTCGCCTTGCGGGTTTCCCCGGCGAGCGTCTTCACCTCGTTGGCGACAACCGCGAAGGTCCGGCCGGCATCGCCGGCGCGCATCGCTTCGATGGTGGCGTTGAGCGCGAGGATATTGGTCGTCTCGGCAATCTGCTCGATGTCCTGCGAGCAGCGCTTCACCTGGTCCATCGCGGCGGCAAAGCCGGTGACGTGGGTGGCGAGCGTTTCGACGAGGTCGAGAAGGTTGGTGATCTGCGAGAGCGACGACTGGATCTGGCTCGTGCCCATATTGAGCCGTTCGATCGCGCGGGCCGAGAGGATTCGTGCCTCGTCGCTGGCCTCGGCGACCTTGCGCTGGTCGGCTTCGAGTTCGCGGACGGTACCCTGGAGTTCGATATGCTCGGCGCGCAATACGCCCGAACTGTCCAGCACGGCCTGTACGATCCCGGCGACGTCCGAGCAGCCTACAGTTACCTTGCCGCAAGCCTCGGGAATGCGATCCAGAGCCGATGCTCCCCGTGCATCGATAGCGCTCATTTCCATGCAGTCGGACCCCTTTGATTGGTCTTTAACGCGACACCTTGACCTGCCCCTTTAGGGATTAATGGTTAACGAGGCGTCAATCCTGTCGCCTTTTTACAAATCTGTGACGATCTCGCCTCTGGCGCGAGCTGGGCCGAACGGTTAGGGCTGGACGCATGTTCTTCAACTTCGTCGACGAGCTACGCGCCGCGGGTATCCCCGCCAGCTTCAAGGAGCACCTCACTCTGCTGGAGGCGCTCGACAAGGAAGTGATCAACCAGTCGCCCGAGAGCTTCTATTATCTCTCGCGCGCCACTTTCGTGAAAGACGAGGGCCTGCTCGACCGCTTCGACCAGGTCTTCTCCAAGGTCTTCAAGGGCATCATGACCGATTACGGCCAGAACCCGGTCGATATTCCGGAAGACTGGCTCAAGGCGGTGGCCGAGAAATTCCTCTCCGAAGAGGAGATGGAGAAGATCAAGAGCCTGGGCGACTGGGACGAAATCATGGAGACGCTCAAGAAGCGGCTCGAGGAACAGGAAAAGCGCCATGAGGGCGGCAACAAGTGGATCGGCACGGGCGGCACCAGTCCCTTCGGCAATTCGGGCTACAACCCCGAAGGTGTGCGCATTGGCGGCGAGAGCAGGCACAAGCGCGCGATCAAGGTGTGGGACAAGCGCGAGTTCAAGAACCTCGACAACACGAAAGAGCTCGGCACGCGCAATATCAAGATGGCGCTGCGCCGCTTGCGCCGCTTCGCCCGCGAAGGCGCTGCCGACCAGCTCGATCTCGATGCCACGATCGACGGCACGGCAAAGCAGGGCTGGCTCGACATCCATATGCGGCCCGAACGGCGCAATGCCGTGAAGCTGCTGCTGTTCCTCGATGTCGGCGGGTCGATGGACCCCTTCATCAAGATCACCGAAGAGCTGTTCAGCGCCGCCACCAGCGAATTCAAGAACCTCGAGTTCTTCTACTTCCACAACTGCCTTTACGAAGGCGTGTGGAAAGACAACCGCCGCCGCTGGCAAGAGCGGACCAAGACCTGGGACGTGCTCCACAAGTACGGGCACGACTACAAGGTCGTCTTCGTCGGCGATGCGGCGATGAGCCCCTACGAGATCACCCATCCGGGCGGCAGCGTGGAGCATATGAACGAAGAAGCCGGCGCCACCTGGATGCAGCGCGTGGTCAACACCTACCCTGCGACCGTGTGGCTGAACCCCGTGCCCGAAAAGCAGTGGGGCTATTCGCAGTCGACCAAAGTGATGAAGCATATCGTCAACGACCGGATGTACCCGCTCACGCTCGACGGGCTGGACGATGCGATGCGCGAATTGAGCCGCAAGCAGGGGTGATGGTCGGTGAATTCCTGACTTCCCGGCGCAAAGCCATCCGGCGGAAAATCTTTTCCAATCGCAGGTTGGCCGGTCTGCACGGTATCGAACAAGACGCAGCCTTAGGGTTGCTACCCTTGTTTCCGGTCATCTTGGCCGCATCGCTGGGACATGTGACGATAGCTTGGCTACTGATGGTCCTGATCGGTATCCCAGGCCTTGCTTATGGGATTTTCGTGATTTGGACGGGTTTCCGGGCCTATGCGGAACGCGAAGATCGGAAATACGAGCGACACACGAAAAAGCACCTTCCACGCGAATACAATGAAGAAAGCTGATACGGGGAAAACTGCGCATTCCCGCTTTGCCGCGGTCCGCCAAAGCCTCGAGAGTTTCGATCCCGGCACAGGCTGGCGGCTGTGGCTCTACGAATTCCTGTTGTTCGGCTTCAAGCAGGCCTGGGCGTGCCTGTTCGGAGCGCTCCTGCTCGCGCTGCTATTGGTGACGCACCTCTTCTACCCGGACGATGCTGCGCTCCATCGCTACGATTTCCTCACCCTCGCCGCCCTCGCGATACAGGCGGGGATGCTGCTGTTCCGGCTGGAAACCTGGGACGAAGCAAAGGTTATCCTGATCTTCCACGTCGTGGGAACGATCATGGAATTGTTCAAGACCGCTGCCGGATCATGGGTATATCCGGAAGCTAGCGTCCTCCATATCGGCGCGGTGCCGCTGTTTTCCGGCTTCATGTACGCCAGTGTCGGCAGCTATATCGCCCGCGTCTGGCGCATCTTCGACTTTCGCTACACCGCCTATCCGGAGCGTTGGGCGACCTATGCGCTGGCCGCTGCGATCTACGTCAATTTCTTCGCACATCACTGGCTGCCCGATATTCGCATCCTCTTGTTCATCGCCACCTTCTGGTTGTTCCGCCGCACGAAAATCCACTTCCGCAACTGGCGCGAGCATCGCTGGATGCCGCTGCTCATCGGCTTCGGCCTCGTCGCCCTGTTCATCTGGTTCGCCGAGAATATCGCCACTTTCGCCAATGCGTGGAATTACCCGGCTCAGGAGGACGGTTGGCAAATGGTCGGGTTCGCCAAGCTGGGCAGCTGGTATCTGCTGATGCTGATCAGCTTCGTGCTCGTCAGCCTCGTCCAACCGATCAAGGGGCTCGACCGGCGCCATTGATCTAACATGGTCAAGGGGTTAGGCTTGCGGGAGAAGGAGAGATGCCATGATCCGCTTTGCCCTTCCGATTGCCGCGTTGGCGGCTAGCGCTGCGTTTGCCCAGACGGTCGAGCAGGACAATCCCTCGGACCATCCGCCTGCTGCCAAAGTGCCGGAGCAAGCCGAGCGTAACTGCGAAGACAGTATCCGGGAGGTCCGTGAGGCAAGCGGTCAGCCGCAGCTCGATCGCGGCACATCCGACGGAAGCGACGCGCTTTTCATCGCCGCAGTGGACCAACGCATCGACGGCTGTGCGGTGATGGTCATGCGGCAAGATACAAATGACATCCGCCCGCTTCCCCAACCATCGGACGACGTGCGCGTAATCCTGATAAAGTGACGGTCAGGTATAGATCAGGTGCGGAGCGATAGTCTCGCGCCAGGATTCTTCATCCTTGCCTGCGAGCTCTTCGAGGTCGCCGGCTTCCGCTTCGCTGTCATCGACCCACTCGCGTAGTGCCGGACCGCCGTTGATGACGTCGATCGCCAGCCGGTCGAACTCGTATTCGTAAGGGAAATCGCGCCAGATCTCGTAATCGGGATAGAGGTTGCGGATTGCCTTGAAGGTCAGCGCCTGCAATCGCCACGGCTTGAAGTCATGGTGATCGTAGAACGGTCCTTCTGCGTGGATCATCAATCCGTTACACAGCGTTCCTGCGTGTTTGTGGAAGGTCGGTTCGAACCAGCATTCGCGCAAATGGCAGCCACGCAGCCACATGGGGGCGATGCGCTCCATCTCTGCCAGCACGGCAAGGGCATCGATATCGGGCGCGCCGAACAGCACTTCGAGCGGGCGGGTGGTCCCCCTGCCTTCGCTGAGTGTCGTTCCTTCGAGCATGACCGTGCCCGCATAGGCACGTGCCATGTTGAGGCTCGCGGCATTGGGGCTCGGATTGATCCACACGCGGTCCTGCGGCCAGCCGTATCCGGGCGCCTTGCCGGGCTTCCACCCCTCCATCTCGATCACGCGGTAATCGACGTCGAGGTTGAAGTGATCGACGAACCAGTGGCCCATCTCGCCCATGGTCATGCCGTGACGCATCACCATCGGTGCCGCGCCGACGAAGCTCTCCTGGCCGGGCAGGAGCAAGGTGCCTTCGACAGGTCCGCCTGCAGGGTTCGGGCGATCGAGCACCCACACGGTCTTGCCCGCCGTCGCAGCCTCTTCGAGGAGGTAGAGCAACGTGGTAACGAAGGTGTAGATACGGCAGCCAAGGTCCTGCAAGTCGAACAGGAAGACATCGGCAGTCGACATGGACTGGCCGGTCGGGCGGCGCACCTCGCCATAAAGGCTGAACACGGGGATATCGTAGCGCGGATCGGTTTCGTCCGCGGTCTCGACCATATTGTCCTGCTTGTCGCCCTTCAGTCCATGCTGCGGGCCGAAAGCGCTGGTCACGTTGACCCCGCGCTCGATCAGCGCGTCGAGCGAGTGTTCCAGCTGGGCGGTGACGGAGGCCGGGTGGGCGACGAGCGAGACGCGTTTGCCTTCGAGGGGAGCGCGCAGCTCGCTGTCGGTGATGAGGCGATCAATGCCGAATTTCATGCAGTTGTGCGTGCCGCAAGCCGCGCGGTGAAGCAAGCGGGATCATGGAAATCGGGCTCGTCTTTTGGATGGCACAGCGCCCAGAAGCTCTTGATACCGCCTTCTTCCTCCAGAACGCAGGTCAGGCCGGCCGCGCAATTGGCATCGGGCAGGCCTGCCGCCGGAATGGCTGCGTCGAAGATGGCGAAGCTGCTTCCCTGCCGCATGGTGCATTCGGGCTCGCGCGGCATGGAACGCTCTTCCATCCCGTCGCGCTGCGCGGAAAAGTCGTAAGCGGCCCAGCGCTCCGAAGGCGACAGGTTGAATTCGCAATAGGCATCGCCGCCGTCCGGTTTCAGGAACAGCTCGAAACAGGTCGTGCGCCACAGCTCGTCCGCCCTGCCCTTGCCTGCAAACGGAGGCACGACCAGCTTGCCCGAGCCCTCCACCCGCCAGCGCAACCGCAGCCAATATTCGTCCTGCGAAACAATCCGCGCCGCGACCGAGCTCACCTCCAGCGGCGGATATGCCTTGTGCGCTTCGAGTTCATGCGTTTCCAATTTCGAATCCCCATGCTAGCGGGCGCTCCACCATGAGCACCTACCAATCCGATCTCCTGCGTCTGCTCGAAGAGCGCGGCTATATCCACCAGATTACCGATGCCGAGGGACTGGACGCCCTTGCGGCGCGGCAAGTGGTGCCGGGCTATATCGGATTCGATGCCACCGCGCCTAGCCTGCACATCGGGAGCCTGGTGCAGATCATGATGCTGCGCCGCCTCCAGCAGGCTGGCCACAAGCCGATCGTGGTGATGGGCGGCGGCACGACCAAGGTCGGCGATCCTTCGGGCAAGGACGAGAGCCGCAAGATGCTCACAAACGAGGGCATCGAGGACAATATCGCGGGCATCCGCACCGTGTTCGAGCGCCTGCTGACCTTCGGCGATGGTCCGACCGATGCGGTGATGGTCAACAATGACGAATGGCTGAGCCAGCTCGGCTATATCGAACTGCTGCGCGATGTCGGCCCGCATTTCACCGTCAACCGCATGCTGACCTTCGATTCGGTGAAGCTGCGGCTCGAGCGCGAACAGCCACTGACCTTCCTCGAATTCAACTACATGATCCTGCAGGCCTACGATTTCCGCGAGCTGGCGCAGCGTTACGACTGCCGCCTGCAGCTGGGCGGAAGCGACCAGTGGGGCAATATCGTGAACGGCATGGAACTGGCGCGCCGGATGGACGGGCGCGAACTCTTCGGCCTCACCACGCCGCTGCTTACCACCGCCGATGGCGCGAAGATGGGCAAGACGGCAGCGGGTGCCGTGTGGCTCAACGAAGCGCAGCTGCCCAATTACGATTTCTGGCAATACTGGCGCAATGTCGACGATCGCGACGTGGGCCGCTTCCTGCGCCTCTTCACCGACCTCCCGCTGGATGAAATCGCGCGTCTGGAAGCGCTCGAAGGTGCGGACATCAACCAGGCCAAGACCGTGCTGGCAAACGAAGTCACCGCGCTCGTCCGTGGCCGCGAAGCCGCCGAAACCGCCGAGAAAACCGCAGCCGACACATTCGCCGGAGGTGGCGCTGGCGAAGACCTTCCCAAGATCGCGGTCGGCCCCGAAGGCATGCGCATCGGTGCAGTACTGACCGGCCTCGGCTTCACCGCATCGGGCGGCGAAGCGAAGCGCAAGCTGGCGGAGAACGCGGTCAAGCTGGACGGCGATGTCGTATCCGATCCCGGCTTCCTCGTCGAGGTGGCCGACGGCGCGGAACGCAAGCTCTCGCTCGGCAAGAAGAAACACGCGATTATCTCCCGCTGACACGGGGTTAGGCGGGCAATCCTTTAGGAAATCCGCGTTCCGGTTTACCAAATATTCGCCTTTCTGGTCCATCAGGGGGTGGGTCAAGAAAACGAATATAGAGGGTTCACACCGAATGAGCGCCGGAGCACAACTCAGCGTTACCGACCAGCGCCGCATGGCGCGGCACCCGGTAGACCACCCGGTCATTGCCGAACATTACGGCAAGGGCGACATGCGCATGCATATCGCGAATATCTCGGCCAACGGTTTCATGATCGACGATGCGGAGAACATCGCACGGGGCGAACGCGTCGTGGTGCGCCTGCCAGTCATCGGCCGGATCGAGGCCTATTGCATCTGGTGCCGCGACAACCGCGCCGGCTTCCAGTTCGAACGGATCATCCGCGTCGACGATTTCCTCGCGCTGATCGACACGCTCCAGCCGAACCCGCGCCTGCGCCGCCTTCGCTGATCAGTTAAAACCTACTTCTAGCAAACAAAGCAGGCCCGTCTTCACAACCGAAGGCGGGCCTGTCATGCGTCTGGCGTGACGTCCGACACCGCGCCCTCGCCCGAAACATCGCCCTTACGCATAGCGAACTTTCGCGCCTACTGGCTGTCGCGCCTGTCGATGACGCTGGCGCAATATGCGATGATGCTGATCATCGGGTGGCAGACCTACAATATCGCGCGCGACAGCGGCATGGGCGTGGCCGAATCGTCGGGCCAGCTGGCCCTGATCGGCCTTTTACAGTTCGTGCCGCTGTTCATCCTCACACCGTTCAGCGGGTGGGCGGCGGACCATTTCGACCGCCGCAACCTCGGACGGCTCACAGTGATGCTGCAGCTCGCATGCGCGGCCATCCTCGCATGGCTGACCTGGCATGAAGCGATTACCCTGCCGTGGATATTCGGTGTCGCCGTCCTGCTCGGCGTAGCGCGCGCCTTTGCCGGCCCCGCCCTATCCGCACTCGCCCCCAATCTTGTACCCAAGGCGATCCTGCCCAACGCCATCGCGCTGTCGAGCATCAGCTGGCAGGTGGGCATGATCGTCGGACCGGCCGTCGGCGGCTACACTTATGCGATATTCCCAACGCTGCCCTACCTGGTTTCAGGCGCGCTGTTCCTTATCTCGATTACCGCGCTGTCCTTCATCGGCAAGGTCCCGCAGCCGCCCCGCCCGCAGAACCAGCGACCGATCCACGCCATGGTCGAAGGGCTTCGCTACGTCGTGAAGAACAAGATGGTGCTTGGCGCCATCACGCTCGACCTCTTCGCCGTCTTCCTTGCCGGAGCGACAGCGCTGTTCCCTGTCTATGCCCGCGATATCCTCGAGGTCGGCGAAACCGGCCTTGCGCAGCTCGCGATGGCGCCCGCGGTCGGCGCAGCCATCACCGCGCTCTATTTCAGCTTTCGCCCGCTCAGGACGCAGGTCGGCCCCAAGATGCTCTGGGCGGTCGCCATCTTCGGCCTCGCCACCATCATCTTCGGCTTCTCGACCTCCATGCCGCTGAGCCTCGCGATGCTCTTCATCGTCGGAGCGGCGGACATGTTCAGCGTCTATATCCGCCAATCGCTGATCCAGCTCCACACGCCCGACGAGAAGCGCGGCCGCGTATCCTCGGTCAGCCTTTTGACGATCAGCGCCTCCAATGAATTCGGCGACTTCTTTTCGGGCAGCCTTGCATATGCGATAGGTCCCGTTGCGGCCGTGGTGACGGGCGGCACCGGAGCCATCATCACCGTGGCCATGTGGAGCCGCATATTCCCCGTCCTGCGGACGACGAAGACCTTCGATCCGCCGGAAGAATTACAAACCCCGACCCCAGAAGAAAAACTCCAGGAGCAGGTGTCATGAAAGCCCAGTCCGTCCTCGAAACCATCGGCGGAACGCCGCATATCCGCCTCGCCCGCCTGTTTCCCGACCACGAAGTCTGGGTGAAGAGCGAGCGCGCGAACCCCGGGGGATCGATCAAGGACCGCATCGGCCTCGCCATGGTCGAGGACGCGGAAAAGGCGGGCAAGCTCAAGCCCGGCGGCACGATCATCGAGCCGACCAGCGGCAATACCGGCATCGGCCTCGCCATGGCTGCGGCGGTCAAGGGCTACAAGCTGGTGCTCGTCATGCCCGAAAGCATGAGCATGGAGCGCCGCCGCCTGATGCTGGCCTATGGCGCGACCTTCGATCTCACCCCCAAGGAAGGCGGCATGAAAGCCGCCATCGCCCGCGCCGAGGAGCTGGTCGAGCAGACCGACGGCGCATGGATGCCAAGCCAGTTCGACAACCCCTCCAACTTCGAAGTCCACAAGCGCACCACCGCGCGCGAAATCCTCGCCGACTTCGCTGACAGCCCGATCGACGTCATGATTACCGGCGTCGGCACTGGCGGCCACCTCACCGGCTGCGCAGAGGTGCTGAAGGAAACGTGGACCGGCATGAAGGCCTATGCCGTCGAGCCGACCCTCTCCCCCGTCATAAGCGGCGGACAGCCCGGCCCCCACCCCATCCAGGGCATCGGCGCCGGCTTCCTGCCCGAGAACCTCCACACGCAGGCCATCGACGGCGCCATCCAGGTCGAGCCTGAAGATGCCAAGGAATGGGCGCGCAAATGTGCGGCGATGGAGGGCCTGCTGGTCGGCATCTCGAGCGGCGCGACGCTGGCGGCGATCGCGAAGAAGCTGACCGATCTCGACGCAGGCAGCCGCGTGCTCGGTTTCAACTACGACACGGGCGAGCGGTATCTGTCGGTGCCCGACTTCCTGCCCGAGTAAGAAGGAGAAGGGCCATGCCCAGATATCTCGCATGCTACATGGGAACCCCGCCCACCTCCGGCGAAGCGCCGCCGCAGGAGGTAATCCAGAAGGGCATGGATGCCTGGCAGAAGTGGATGGAGGACAATGCCCCGGTGATCGTCGATACCGGCGGCCCTCTCGGCAAGACCAAGTCGATCGATGGCTCGGGCGTATCCGATACGAGCAATGCGCTTACCGGCTATGTCATCCTCGAGGCCGACAGCCATGATGCGGCCGCTGCGTTGTTCGAAAACCATCCGCACTTCGCGATATTTCCCGGCGATGCAGTCGAGGTGATGCCGGTCATGCCGATGCCGGGAGGCTGAGACAGCTTTCCGTCGGCGGATTTGCCATGTAATTCTTGGCATTCGAGGGAGCCTGAGGAGGGGAGCCGGGATGAACGTCAGCCGCAGGGCACTTATCGGAAGCGGCGCGGCATTCGCCTTGGCGGGCTGCGCTCGCACTTCGCCTCTGGGCCTTACTGCCCTGCCCGCTCGGCCACGTCTGGCGCCGCTACACGCCGATACCGGCCATCTGACGAAGGTAACCGTGTGCCTGCGCCCGTTCCGGCCCGCAGGACCACGGCTCGAGGCCGAACGCTACGGTGACAAGACGGTCGTCCACAATTACGGCCATGGCGGCTCGGGATGGTCGCTGAGCTGGGGTTGTGCCGAAGATGCCGTGGCCCTCGCAAGGTCCGGCGGAGCGAGTGAGTTTGCCGTGATCGGGGCGGGTGTCATGGGGCTCACGACAGCGCTCCGACTGGTCGAGACGGGTGCGCAGGTCACTATCTATGCCGATCAGTTCCCCTCCGAGACGCGCTCGGCGCGCGCGACAGGTGTCTGGTCGCCGAGCAGCCGGATAGGCCTCGCGGGCCAGGCCGATGAAGGTTTTTCGCAGCGCTGGGAAAGCTGGGCACGCCGTTCCTATGCGATCCATCGCAGCATGGTCGGGGTAATCGGTGATCCGGTCGAGTTCATTCCGGGATACGATGTCGCCGATCCCGACCGGGCACCAGGACCTCGTGCGAGCAGGCCCTTCCTCCATCTGGGGCGAACCGTCAGGGATATGGAGCCTCGGTGGAGCCGCCTTGGCGAGGAAGCTACGCCATTTCAGGGCAAGCGAACGTCATCGGGCCTCAGCATGGTCTTCAATGTCGCGAGCTATGCGGACCGCCTTACGCGGCTCTTCCTCTTGCGCGGCGGGAAGATGGTGCGGCGCAGCTTCCCCGACCGATCTGCAGTCTTGGCCCTATCCGAACCCGTCATCGTGAATTGCATGGGCTATGGAGCGAAATCGATCTGGGGGGACGCGAGCCTTGTGCCGGTCCGCGGACAGATCAGCTGGCTCGTCCCGCAACCCGATGCGCGCTACTCCGTTTTCTACGACGACGTCTTTGCCGTCTCACGCCGCGACGGGGTGGTCCTGCAATATACCGGCCCCAATGACGATTACGGGTATGGTATCGACCAGGAGACTGTCGATTCGGCCGAAACCGAACGCGTACTGGAGACGATGCAGCGCCTGTATAGGAGCGCGCAAATCGCCGCGCATCAGCATTTTCCTACACGCGCCGCCGCTGCTAACCTCGCATCGGCTCCTTGAAACCCGCTGACACGACAAAACGCGGGATATCCCGTCGAATGGGACACCCCGCGCATGTATTTGATCAACTAAAGCCCCAGCGTGACGCTGCGACTCGCGATTAAGCCGCCGTCTGGAAGGCGTCCTCGCCCAGTGCCATCAGGCTGTCGCTGCCCGCTTCGAGCTTGCGACGAAGCGCGCCGGCGTCGGGCAGGTAACGGTCCATGTAATAGCGCGCGGTGGCGAGTTTCTGTTCGTAAAATGCCTTGTCGTCGCCCGCGCTGGCGAGCTTCGATGCGGCGACCTTGGCCATCTTCAGCCACATCAGGCCGAGCGTCACGATGCCCATGATGTGCATGTAGTGATGCGCGCCCGCGCCGAGGTGGTTGGGGTTCTGCATCGCGTTCTGCATGAACCACATGGTCGATGCCTGCTGCTGGCCAAGCGCCTTTTCCAGCGCCTCTGCCATGTCCTTGAGCTCGTCGATTTCCTTGGCCGCGGCAATTTCTTCGACGACATGCTTGAAGAATGCCTGGACACCCGCGCCGCCCTTCTGGGCGAGCTTGCGGCCGCACAGGTCCATCGCCTGAACGCCGTTGGTGCCTTCGTAAATCTGGGCGATACGGGCATCGCGGACGAACTGGCTCATGCCCCATTCCTCGATGTAGCCATGGCCGCCGAAGACCTGCTGCATGTTGGTGGCGACTTCATAGCCCTTGTCGGTGCCGTAACCCTTGATGACCGGGGTCATCAGGCCGAGCAGGAGGTCGGCTTCCTCGCGCTCTTCCTCGGTTTGCGCCTTGTGGGTGAGGTCGACCAGCAGCCCGCCCCACAGGGCAAGCGCGCGCATGCCTTCAGTGAAGGCCTTGGCGTCCATCAGCATGCGGCGAACGTCGGGGTGGACGAAGATCGGATCGGCCTGAGCTTCGGGATCGGCGGGACCGGTCAGCGCGCGGCCCTGGCGGCGGTCGAGCGCGTAGGCAACCGCATTCTGGTAGGCGACTTCGGCCTGGCTCAGGCCCTGGATGCCGACGCCGAGACGCGCGGCGTTCATCATGATGAACATGGCGGCGAGACCCTTGTTCTCCTCACCGACCATCCAGCCCTTGGCGCCATCGTAGTTGAGCACGCAGGTCGAGTTGCCGTGGATGCCCATCTTTTCTTCGATCGAGCCGCACATTACGCCGTTGCGTTCACCCAGCGAGCCGTCCTCGTTGACGAGGAACTTGGGCACCACGAAGAGCGAGATACCCTTGGTGCTGTCGGGCGCGCCCGGCGTCTTGGCGAGGACGAGGTGGATAATGTTCTCCGCCATGTCATGCTCGCCGGCCGAGATGAAGATCTTGGTGCCGGTGATCGAATAGCTGCCGTCGGCCTGCGGTTCGGCCTTGGTGCGGATCATCCCGAGGTCGGTGCCGCAATGCGGCTCGGTCAGGTTCATCGTACCCGTCCACTCGTTCGAGATCATCTTCGGCAGGTACATATCCTTCTGTTCCTGCGAACCTTTGGCCATGATCGCCGAGATCGCGCCATTGGTCAGGCCCGGATACATGCCGAAGGACTGGTTCGCGCTCGAGATGAACTCTTCCATCACGAACCCGAGCACGTGCGGCATGCCCTGCCCGCCGTAATTCTCGTCAGCCGAGATCGTGCCCCAGCCAGCCTCGCGGAACTGGTCGAAAGCCTCCTTGAAGCCCGGAGGCGTGGTGACCGACCCATCGGCATTGCGCACGCAGCCATGCTCGTCACCGACGCGATTGAGCGGGGCCAGTACTTCGGCGCAGAATTTGCCGCCTTCGTTGATGACGGCGTCGGTCACATCGTCGGTCGCCATTTCGAAGCCGGGCAGGTTGCCGTAGCTGGCGAGGTCGAGGACTTCGTTGATGATGAAGCGCGTGTCGCGGGTAGGTGCGGTATAGATGGGCATTGTCTGTCCTTGGGAGAGAGTGTCGTTTCGGTGGCGTCTCGCCGGGGAGAAAATTTAGTCGAGCTGTTCTTCGACAAGCGAAATGAACTCGGTGAGTTCCTTGATCGAGCTGTCGATATCGGCGCGCTGCGCTTTCAGCTTGGCAACGTGCTTCTTGCATTTTTCCAGCGTCACGCGGCGCTGTTCGGCGCGGCCGTCGTCGAGATCGTAGAGGTCGATCATCTCGCGGATCTCGGTTAGCGAGAAGCCGACGTTCTTGGCACGCATGATCCAGGCAAGCCGCGCACGATCGCGCTTGGAATAGATGCGGGTGAGGCCTACGCGCGACGGGGCAATCAGCCCCTCGTCCTCATAAAAGCGCAGGGCACGCGCGGTGCAACCGAACTCGCTGGTGAGGTCGGAGATCGAAAACTGTTCGCGTTCGAGCTTGTCGGGCCGGTCAAGATGGGCACCGGCGTGGCGCCGATCGTTGTCTGCTTGGGGAAGCGGCTGGGTCATTCCACTCCCCTACCCCAACGTTTACGTAAGCGTCAAGACTTGACGGGTTGGAGAATGCCGCCCTCCAACCTGCGATAGAAACAACTCACCGCGCCGGTGTGGCAGGTTGGACCCGCAGGCAGGCATTTGAGGACGAGCGCATCCTGATCGCAATCGACAAGTATATTCTCGATTTTCAGTACGTTGCCAGAGGTTTCACCCTTCTTCCAGAGCTTGGCTCTCGACCTTGAATGGAAATGCGCGACGCTCGTCTCGATCGTGGCGTCCAGTGCTTCCTGGTCCATGAAGGCCACCATGAGAATCTCGCCTGTTTCGGCATGCTGCACGACCGCGCTGAGCAGACCCTGCGCATCGAATTTTGGCAGGAATGAGTTGCCTTGTTCGCGTGTAATCTGGTCGGGGGACACGATTGCTCCATGAAATTGTAAAATTACGACAGGATGTTGCAGGACCGCCACAAGGAGTGTCCAAAATCGACACTACCGCCACTTCGCATTTTGACGAACGGCTTTTTTGGGTGATGTATCGCTCCAGCAGGCACTGTGAGGCCTGCCCACCGGAACATCGGTGCCAGCAGAGCGCCAGGTTCAGGGGGTCCCGGATCCGCAGCCGCATGGGGGTTTACACGCGGCGCATCCGGTAACGATGAGGGATAGGACCGCGTGTGCATGCTGGGGGGCTGCACCAAACTGGTCCGGTGTATTTCGTCACGTGGCGCCCGGAGTTTTCGGACTCCGGACGTTTCGTTTATCGGGTGCGTGCGATCGCTTCGTCGAGCACGCGGGCGAAACAAGCGATAACGACCGTATTGGCTCCGGCCCGCTTGAGCGCCTTGACGCAGGCCGTACTGGTCGCGCCGCTGGTCAGGACGTCATCGACGAGCAGGATGTCGCGGCCCTTGATCGCGGCGGGCTGCGCCACGGTGATTGCTCCCGAAAGCACCCTTGCCCGGGCCTTGGCGCCCATGCCCCCAAGGCTCGGCGTGCGCTTCTTGCGGAGCAGGCCATCGACGAGCAGCTCTCCATATCCCGACTTTTCCAGTTCCCGACCCAACAGGGCTGCCTGATTGAACCCCCGGGTCCACAGTCGCCAGCGATGAAGTGGCACTGGCACAATCAATCGGTCTTGATCGCCCGGTGGAATGCGGCCTGCGATGAGCTTTGCCAACATGGGAGCAAGCGCGATCCGGCGACCATGTTTCAAGGCAAGAACCAGCTTGCGCGAAGTGTCGGTGTATAGAGTGCCTGCCGCTATGCCATCGTGCAGAGGAGGATTGCCGAGACACGGGACGCAGACGGAGCCTTCCGATGGTCCAATGTCGCCGAAAGGCCGCTGGCACAAACTGCAAGCAGGTTCGCCAGGTATCGCAAGATCGGACCAGCAGTCGGCGCAAAGCCCGCCCTGCTCCCCGACACTCTCGCCGCAAGCGGGGCATCGCGGAGGATAGACAAGATCGACGAACGGTGCCGCGCCCTCCCCCAGTGCCCTCCTTATCGTGGTTACTCTCCCCATCGGCTCGTGCTGCACGGCTTGCATGGCGAAGGCAAGCGCGGCAGGTGCGCTCTCGATGGATTCGCAGGCACCTCCCCGCATCTTCAGTCGCGAGCGCCGCAAGGCCGGTTACCGCCGGGCGCTGGTGCGCCAGTCGCAGCGCGATGCCGCGCGCTATATTCTCGACGATATGGTCGAGGACGTGCTCGACCGCCTCGAATTCATGCGGTTCGAGCCCAAGCGGGTGCTCGTCATCGGTGACTGGACCGGGACCTTGGCGCTGTCGCTGCGCGGTCGGGGGTCGCAGGTCGCAGAGGCCAATGTGCGTACGCTCGACGAGGAGCAGCCGCTCGAGGAAGCTTACGACCTGATCGTCAGCCTCGCCTCGCTTGGGCGGGTGAACGACCTGCCGGGTGCCCTGCTGCATCTCCGTGCGGCTCTGGCAGAAGGCGGCATGCTGATCGCCTCGATCATCGGCGCGGGGAGCCTTGCCAATCTGCGCCGGGCGATGATCGCTGCCGAGCCCGATCGTCCGGCTCCGCGGATGCATCCGCTGGTCGATACGCCTGCCGCCTCCGCCCTGATGCAACGGGCGCTGTTCAAGCGTCAGGTGGTCGACAGCCGGACACTCGAAGTGGCGTTCCGTTCGCTCGACCGGCTGGTGTCGGACCTGCGGGACCAGGGGCTGACGTCGTGCCTTGCCAGCGCCGCTCCGCCGCTAGGCAGGCCTGCGTTGGAGCGGGCGCGAGAGGCTTTCATGAAGACCGCCAACGGCAAAGAGCGCGTTCTCGAACGTTTCGAGATACTGACGCTAACCGGCTGGAAGGACTAGCGTAAACTCGCCTGCGCCGCTGCCAGCCTGGCAATCGGGACGCGGTAGGGTGAGGCGCTGACATAATCGAGACCGGTCTTTTCGCAGAAGGCGATGCTGGCCGGATCGCCGCCATGTTCACCGCAAATGCCGAGCTTGATGTCGTCCCGGGTCGCGCGGCCGCGTTCGGCGGCAAGCTCAACCAGCTGCCCTACCCCGTCGATGTCGAGGCTCACGAAAGGATCGCGTGCGAAAATGCCCTTGTCGACATAGTCGGTAAGGAAGCGCCCCGCATCGTCGCGGCTGACGCCGAGCGTCGTCTGCGTAAGGTCGTTTGTGCCGAAGCTGAAGAACTCTCCCACTTCGGCGATTTCTCCAGCCATCAGAGCAGCGCGCGGCAGTTCGATCATCGTGCCAACGAGGTAGTCGACCCTACAGCCCGAGGCTTCGAACACCTCGTCCGCCACCCGGTCGACCACGGCCTTGAGCAATTCGAGCTCGCGGCGGGTCGCGACCAGCGGGATCATCACCTCGGGCACCGGAGCCTCGCCGCTGGTCCTCGCAACCTCGCACGCCGCTTCGAAAATGGCGCGGGCCTGCATTTCATAGATTTCGGGATAGGTGATGCCGAGACGGCAGCCGCGATGGCCGAGCATCGGATTGAATTCATGCAACTCGCCCGCCCTACGCTTGAGCTGGTCGACCGACTTGCCCGTCGCCGACGCCAGTTCCTCGAACTCTGCGTCGCCATGCGGCAGGAATTCGTGGAGCGGCGGATCGAGCAGGCGGATCGTGCACGGAAGGCCGACCATCACTTCGAAAATCTTGACGAAGTCGCTGCGCTGCTCGGGGAGCAGCTTCGCCAGCGCCTCGCGCCGGCCCGCCTCGTTGTCGGCAAGGATCATCTGGCGCACCGCGCTGATGCGGTCTGCGTCGAAGAACATGTGCTCGGTGCGGCACAGGCCGATGCCTTCAGCACCGAACTGGCGCGCCATGCGGCAGTCGGCCTCAGTCTCGGCATTGGTGCGGACGCGCATCCGGCGGTGCCTGTCGGCCCATTCCATCAGTACGCCGAAATCGCCCGCAAGCTCGGGCTCGATCGTCGCGACCTCGCCCGCCATGACCTGGCCATTGCTGCCATCGAGCGTGATAATGTCGCCTTCCTTCAGCTCGCGATTGCCGATGGTGAGCGTGCGCCCTTCCCTTGCGATGGACACCTGCGAAGCGCCCGACACACAGGGCCGCCCCATACCGCGTGCCACGACGGCAGCGTGGCTCGTCATCCCGCCGCGCGCGGTGAGGATGCCGGTCGCGGCATGCATGCCGTGGATGTCTTCGGGGCTGGTCTCGACGCGCACGAGGATGACCTTTTCGCCCCGCCCGGCCCACAATTCCGCCGTGTCGGCATCGAGCACGATCTTGCCGCTCGCCGCGCCCGGAGAAGCGGGCAGCCCGGTGGTCAACACGTCGCGCGGCGCATCGGGATCGAGCGTGGGGTGGAGCAACTGGTCCAATGCCATCGGGTCGACGCGCAGGATCGCGGTTTTCTCGTCGATCAATCCCTCGCCCACCATGTCGACCGCCAGCTTGAGCGCGGCCTTGGCCGTGCGCTTACCGTTGCGCGTCTGGAGCAGCCACAGCTTGCCCTGCTGCACGGTAAACTCGATGTCCTGCATGTCGCGGTAATGCTTCTCGAGCAGGTCGAAGAGGCGAGCGAGTTCGGTGAAGGCTTCGGGCATGGCTTCTTCCATGCTCGGCTTGTCGGCGCCTGCCGCCTCGCGAGCCGCCTTGGTGAGGTATTGCGGCGTGCGGATACCCGCCACCACATCCTCGCCCTGCGCGTTGACCAGCCATTCGCCGTAATAGGCCTTCTCGCCGGTCGAGGGATCGCGGGTGAAGGCAACGCCTGTGGCGCTCGTGTCGCCCATGTTGCCGAACACCATCGCCTGCACATTTACCGCGGTACCCATGTCATGCGGAATATCGTTCAGGCGGCGATAGATCTTGGCGCGTTCGGTATCCCAGCTGTCGAAAACCGCGCTGATCGCGCCCCAGAGCTGTTCGACCGGGTCTTGCGGGAACGGGTGGCCAAGTTCCTGCTCGGCAATTGACTTGAACTCGGCGACCAGCGCCTTCCAGTCATCGGCGCTGAGTTCGGTATCGGCGTAATAGCCGTTGTCTTCCTTGGCGATTTCGAGCGCTTCCTCGAACAACCCGTGATCGACGCCGAGCACCACATCGCCATACATCTGGATGAAGCGGCGGTAGCTGTCCCAGGCGAAGCGTTCGTCGCCGCTGGTCCTTGCAAGGCCCTCGACGGTCTCGTCGTTGAGGCCAAGGTTGAGGACCGTATCCATCATCCCCGGCATCGAAACTGCCGCACCCGAGCGGACCGAGACGAGCAGCGGATCGGACGCATCGCCGAAGCCCTTGCCGACCGTCTTCTCGACATGGGCGAGCGCTGCCATCACGTCGGCGCGCAGCTTTTCGGAGAAATCCGAACCGCCCGCGAGGTACTTCAAGCATTCCTCGGTGGCGATGGTGAAGCCGGGAGGGACCGGCAGGCCGATGCTCGCCATCTCGGCCAGGTTCGCGCCCTTGCCGCCGGTGACGGTCTTGTCCTTCTGCCGGGCATTCGTATGCGGGGCATCGCCGCCGAAGGTGAAGACCGTATCCGTCACGTAAAATCCTTCAAACTTGACAAAGGTGACAGTCTGTCACCCGGTTTTTCGAGCCTCAAACCGCCGGTTTTCCGGGGTTTTCCGGCGCGATGCCGAAGTTGACACTCGCCGGAGAATTATCCCTCGATGCGGGAAAAATCGGCCACTTTGTGCACTGCAGCACGAAACTGTGCAAGCAGGTCGAGACGATGTGCCCGCTTGTTTTCTTCGTCCGCATTTACCGTGACTTCTTCAAAGAAACGGTCGATCGGCGCGCGCAGCGAGGCGAGCGCCGACATGGCGGCAGAGAAGTCCTCGGCCTCGATGGCCTTGGCCGCTGCGGGTTCAGCCGTGTCCAGAGCATCCATGAGTGCCTTTTCGGCAGGTTCGAATGAGTAGGAAAGCTCTTTCGCATGGCGCTCGGCCATCTTGGCTTCGATGACGGCGCGCATGTCGGGATCATCGACAAGGGCCAGCGGGTCTTCCTCGCCGGTGCGGGCGATTTCGCCTTCCGCGCCGTGCCAGTCTTCCTTCTTGAGGATGTTGGCCGCGCGCTTGTAGCCGGCGAGCAGGTTGGCGCCGTCTTCGGTGTCCATGAAAGACTGGAGCGCCTTCACGCGGGCGAGCAGACGGACGAGATCGTCCTCTCCGCCGAGTGCGAAGACCGCATCGATGAGGTCATGGCGGACGCCGGCTTCCCGCTGCTGGACCTTGAGGCGGTCGGCGAAGAAATCGAGCAAATCGCCTTGGGCAATCCCCATTCTCAACGCATTGTCCTGAACAATACGGATGATACCCAATGCCGCACGCCGCAGCGCGAACGGGTCTTTCGATCCGGTCGGCTTCTCGTCAATTGAGAAGAAACTGCGGAGCGTATCCAGCTTGTCCGCCAGGCTCACTGCCACCGTGACCGGAGCAGTCGGCACCTCGTCGCCCTGCCCGACCGGCTTGTAGTGATCGCGGATCGCGTCGGCGACTGCATCGGGCAGGCCCTCGGCGCGGGCGTAGTAGCCGCCCATCAGGCCCTGCAGTTCGGGAAACTCGCCGACCATCTCGGTGACAAGGTCGGCCTTGGCGAGGCGTGCGGCCTGCTCGGCCAATTCCGGGTCGGCATGTTTGACAATGCCTTCCTCGACCAGCCAGCGCGCAAGCTCGGCCACGCGGTCGACCTTGTCGGCGACCGTGCCCAGCTTTTCGTGGAAGGTAATCCGCTCCAGCCCCTTGGCGTGCTCGGCTAGCGTCTTCTTGCGATCGACGTCCCAGAAGAAGCGCGCGTCGGACAGGCGGGCGGCGAGGACCTTGCGGTTCCCGTCGACCACTCGCGCGCCGCCGTCTTCCGCCTCGATATTGGCGGTGCAGATGAAGGCGTTGGCGAGCTCGCCCTGCACATCTTCGCAGACGAAATACTTCTGGTTCACGCGCGCCGTGAGCTGGATCGTCTCGGGCGGGACCTCGAGGAAATCTTCCTCGAAGCGGCCGAGCAGCGGGACGGGCCATTCGGTCAGGCCCGCGTTCTCGATCACCAGCCCTTCGTCCTCGACCAGCTTGAGAGCTGCTTCGGAAGCAACCTTGGCGGCACCCGAACGGATCAGGTCCTGCCGTTCCTCATGGTCGACTATGACATGGCCAGCGCGCAGCTTCATCGCGTAGTCGGCGGCATTGCCGATGGTGATATCGCCCGAATGGTGGAAGCGGTGGCCCAGCGTGACCGACCCCGAAGTAACGCCATGCACTTCGCATTCGATCACATCGTCACCCAGCAGCGCTACGATGCCCGAGAGCGGACGCACCCAGCGAAGGCTCTCGGTGCTGATCGAGGCAGCGCCCCAGCGCATCGACTTGGGCCAGCTGAAATCGCGCACGATCGCGGGGATAGCCTCGGCCAGCAGGTCCTTCGTGGCGCGACCGGGGATGTTCTTGACGGCGAAATAGGTCGCCCTGCCCTTCACGTCGCGGGTTTCGAGCGCGGACTTGTCGACACCGGCCTTGCGGCAGAAGCCCTCCAGCGCGGCGTCGGGTGCGCCAACGGGCGGGCCTTTCAGCTCCTCGCTCACGGCCTCGGTCGCTTGCGGAAGTCCGCGCGCGATCAGCGCAAGGCGGCGCGGGGTGGACCAGACGGTGATCTCGCCGGCTTCGACACCGGCCGCATCCATCTCGCGGCGGAACAGCTTTTCGAGTTCGGCGCGCGCGCCCGCCTGCATCCGGGCAGGAATTTCTTCGCTGCGAAGTTCGAGGAGGAAGTCGGAGCCGCTCATTTCGACCACTCCGGATATTTCTCGGCCCAACCGGCGGCTTCCTTTGCCATGTGTGCCTCGCAAGAGCCGCGCGCGAGGTCGCGGACGCGGCCCATGTAGCTGGCGCGTTCCTGCACGCTGATCACGCCGCGCGCCTGCAGGAGGTTGAAGATGTGGCTGGCCTCGACCGCCTGCTCGTATGCGGCGATCGGCACTTCATTGGCGAGCGCGTTCCTGCACTCGGCCTCGGCCTTGTTGAACAGGTCGAACAGCGCGTCGGTCTCGGCAACCTCGAAGTTCCACTTCGACATCTGTTTCTCGTTTTCGAGGAACACGTCGCCGTAGGTGACGCCCTGCCCGTTGAAATCGAGGTCGTAGACGTTGTCGACGCCCTGGATATACATGGCGAGGCGTTCGAGGCCGTAGGTCAGCTCGCCCGCGACCGGCTTGCAGTCGAAGCCGCCCATCTGCTGGAAATAGGTGAACTGCGTGACTTCCATCCCGTCGCACCAGACTTCCCAGCCGAGGCCCCATGCGCCCAGCGTCGGGCTTTCCCAGTCGTCTTCCACGAAGCGGATATCGTGCTTCAGCGGATCGATACCGATCACGCGCAGGCTCTGGTGATAAAGGTCCTGGATGTCGGGCGGGCTCGGCTTCAGGATCACCTGGTACTGGTAATAATGCTGCAGCCGGTTCGGGTTCTCGCCATAGCGCCCGTCGGTGGGGCGGCGGCAGGGCTGCACGAAGGCCGCATTCCACGGTTCCGGGCCCAGCGCGCGCAGCGTGGTGGCGGTGTGGAAAGTGCCCGCGCCCATACGCATGTCGTAGGGCTGCAGGATGAGACACCCCTGCGCCGCCCAGAAATCGTGCAGCGCGAGGATCATGTCCTGGAAAGATTTACGCGGATTACGGTCCATGGCGCGGGGCAATGGCGGAGGCGCATACACCGGTCAATAGCGCGTTGGCCGCAGGGGCTAATCGGAAGGTTCTCCATACATTTTGTCAGGTAGTGTTGACATTGTAAGCGAATCGCGACATATAGTCAGCACAACCTGACAAAACGGAAGGTTGACCTAACCAACTGGACCCTACATCCAAGCTGGAGACCGACAATGAAGAATACCATCGTATTTGCCGCCGCGGCCCTGGCCGCAATCGCCACCCCCGCCATCGCTGCCGATACCCCCACCGCCACGGTGGACACCAGCGGTCTCGACCTGACGAAGCGCGCCGACCAGCTCCGCCTCGAAGAGCGTGTCGATACCGCCGCCCGCCTGATCTGCCGCTCGGGCAACCGCGACGCGATGTCGCGCAAGCTCGAACGCGAATGCCGCGCGTCTGGCGAGGCCGATGCGGCGCCGAAGATCGCGCTCGCCATCGCCGCTGCGCGCAAGGAACGCTTCGCCACTGTCCATTTGGGCCCCAACGCATGAGCCCCCGCAGGGCGGTGGACCGGATTACCTCCGCTCTGCCGCCCCGCACCCCCTTAGTTTTGCTTGACCAGGACCGGACTGCACAATGAATTTTCTCTTAGACAAAGACGCCGGCAGCGCCTTCGTCCGCACAGCCTACATCGGGTTTTTCGCGGCGCTGGTGCTGATCTGGAACGAGATACGTCCCCTGCCAGATGCATTTCCCTTTGCGGCATCGGCCTTCGTTCTCGGCACGCTCGTCATCGCCTTCTGGCGGCGCAAGCGAGACGAATACACCTTCGCCCTGTGGACCGCAGGGGCTTCGATGGGGTTCGGCGCCTTCGTGCTGTTCTACTTCGGCGGCGCATTCATCGAGGGTGTCTACGATGGTGCCACCGGACGCGAGCGCCAGATGGATTTCGAGGCGCAGGGCATGGAACTGGTGGCAATTACCACTTTCTACCTCGCGATTATCTGGAAGCATCTTAGGGGCGGCACATGAACAATCGCCTGAAGGTCCTGCGTGCCGAACGCAACTGGAGCCAGGCCGAGCTGGCCGTCCACCTCGACGTCTCGCGGCAAGCCGTGAACGCGATCGAGACGGGCAAGCACGACCCCTCGCTCCCCCTCGCCTTTCGTATTTCCCGCCTGTTTGACATGCCGATCGAGGAGATTTTCGATGACGGCCAATCATGAACATTCCGCCGAACCCACAGCGCTGCAGAACCTTGCGCGCTGGGCCCAGGTTTTCATCGCCAGCCTGCTGCTGATCTTCTCGCTGGGTCTCCTGACGGGTATCATAACGGCCATCGCGGAGGACGCCGTGGTGACGGCCAAGGATGTCGGACTTGTCGCGGGCGCTGTGGCGCTCATCGCAGGGTCCATGTTCTGGCTTTGGAAGCTCAGGCCCTTCACGGACAATGGCGAACCGATTTCGGAGCGGACAAAGCGCACGCGGCGTTACCTGGCGCTGTCGATGGCCATCGGCGTAGCCCTGGGCATAGGCTTCTCCATGTCGGGGATGTCCGAGGGGGATAGCTCCAGCGTGTTCAGCAACAGCCCGTTGCCCACCATGCCTGCAATCGTCCTGTCGGTTATCTACCTGCTTCTAGTGCCGATTGTGGGATGGCTCTGGCATCGCTCCATCGACGAGCACGAGGCTGCCGCCAACAGCGTCGGCGCGCTGGCCGGTATCTACGCCTACTCGATGATCACCCCCGTGTGGTGGGTCGGCGAGCGAGCCGATCTCCTGCCCCCGCAACAGCCGATGGTCGTGTTCCTGATCGTCATGGCCGTCTGGGGCGCCGTCTGGGCCTTCAAGCGCACCTGAGAATTGAAAACCCAACCCAAATCACGTCAATAGAAATTCACGATGAAGAGAGATTTCCGATGAAACGTTTCCTGCTTGCCTCCTGCACCTCCGTCGCGCTAGCGCTCGGCAGCTTCTCGCCCGCACTTGCCGAAGATGCCGTGGTCGAAAGCACGTCCGAAGGTCCGGCCCTCTGGAAGGTCGCCGATGAGGACACCACCATCTACCTGTTCGGCACCGTCCATGTCCTTCCCAAAGACGTGAAGTGGTTCGGCGGCGACATCGCCGAAGCGCTGGAAAGCGCCGATACGCTGGTCACCGAAATTCCCGCCGATGCGATGAAGGATCCGGCGCTGCAGGCCTCGGTCATGCAGAAGGCCATGCTGCCCGAAGGCCATACCCTTCGCGGGATGCTCTCGGACGAAGACCGTGCGGTTTATGAAGAAGCGCTCGGCAAGCTTGGCATGCCCCCGGGCGCCTTCGACCGTTTCGAGCCGTGGTTCGCCGGGATGACCCTCTCGGTCCTGCCGTTGATGAAGGAAGGCTATGACGCGGAAAGCGGGGTCGAGAAGGTTGTCGAGGCTGCCGCCAGCGAAACCGCCCAGCGCGGCGCGCTCGAGACGGCGGACGAGCAGATCGACCTGTTCGATACCCTGCCGCCCGAAAGCCAGGTCGAATTCCTGATGTCTGCCGCCCGCGATATCGATGGCCTTGTCGCCATGATGGACGAGATGGTCGCCGAATGGCTCGAAGGCGATGCAGACGAGCTGGCCGCGATCATGAACCGCGAGATGACCGATCCCGCGCTCGCCGCAGCGCTGCTCTACAATCGCAACGAGCGCTGGGCGGAATGGATCGACGAGCGCCTCGAACAGCCCGGAGCGGTCTTTATCGCGGTGGGCGCAGGCCATCTGGCAGGCGAAAAGAGCGTGCAGGATTACCTCGTCTCGCGCGATATCGAAGTCACTCGCGTCCAGTAAGACGGGCCACGAGTTCAAGGGAGCCTCTCGTCGCTAGTCGGCGGGAGGCTTCTTGCTTGCATTTCGCGGCCCGCACGCTATAGGCGCGCGCTTCGGCGTCATGGTCATCCCTGGAGGCGTGGCGGACCGAACTTGTAAATCAATGCATTTCGAAAGGTAAGCGACATGAGCGATGCTCTGACACTTCCGGCCGAGACGCGCGAACGGGCTGGCAAGGGAGCCTCCCGTGCACTGCGTCGCGAAGGCCGTGTCCCCGCTGTCATCTATGGCGGCAAGGAAGAACCCACCCTGATCCACGTCGAAGCCAAGGAACTGGTTCGCCAGCTCGGCACCGGCCACTTCATGAACTCGATCGTCGAGATCGAACTGGGTGGCAAGAAGATCAAGACGCTTCCCAAGGACGTGTCGCTTCACCCCGTCAACGACCGCCCCGAGCACGTCGACTTCCTCCGCATGGTCAAGGGCGGCAAGATCGAAGTCCATGTTCCGGTGGTCTTCATCAACGAAGAAGCTTCGCCGGGCCTCAAGAAGGGCGGCGTCCTGAACGTTGTCCGTCACGAACTCGACCTGATCTGCGAAAACGACAAGATCCCGGGCGAAATCGAAATCGACGTCACCGGCAAGGAAGTCGGCGATTCGATCCACATCAGCGAAGTCACGCTGCCTGAAGGTGCCGAAAGCGCCATCACCGACCGCGACTTCACCATCGCCACCCTCGTCGCACCGTCGGCGCTCAAGAAGAGCGAAGGCGCCGAAGGCGAAGACCAGACCGGCGAAGACATGGAAGCTGGCGAAACCGCCGCGACCGAACAGGGTCCGGACGACGACGCTGCCGACGAACAGGAAGCGAAAAGCGAAGACTAATTTCGCCTCGCAAATCACCAAGAACGCCGGGTCCCTCACGGGGCTCGGCGTTTTTTGTTTGCGCCCTCGAACGCCGGGCGCCGCACGTCCGAGCGGTTTGGCTTCGGCCTGACCGGCCAACGCGCAGTCGCGCTTTGGCTGCCGCGTCCAAGGATGGGATTTTCTAAACGGCGTCGCTCCGGTCCGCGACCAGCGGACTGCAAGGGCGACCGCCCGCCCGCAGCGGGTGCAGCTTGCTGCACATCTAGCGAGGACGCAACGACGGAGGTCGGTGCGAAAAACAAGGACTGCGGCGCTTGAGGCACAGACCAAACACCCCTAACTCGCGCAAATGCAAATCTGGACAGGCCTCGGAAATCCCGGACCGCAATATGCGATGCACCGCCATAACATCGGGTTCATGGTGTGCGACGCCATTGCCGAAATCCACGGCTTCGGCCCGGTGCAGAAGAAGTTCTCCGGCTGGGCTCAGGAAGGTCGCATTGGCGGCGAGAAGATCGTTCTGCTGAAGCCTGCGACCTATATGAACGAGAGCGGCCGCGCGGTCGGCGAGGCGATGCGCTTCTACAAGCTCGACGTCGAAGACCTCACGGTCTTTCACGACGAACTCGACCTCGCGCCCTTCAAGGTGAAGGTACGCCGCGGCGGGGGGCTCGCGGGCCACAACGGCCTGCGTTCGATCAACCAGCACCTCGGCCCCGATTTCCGCCGCGTGCGCATCGGGATCGGCCATCCGGGCAGCAAGGACCGCGTGACCGGCTATGTGCTCGGCAACTACGCCAAGGCGGAAATGGACGATCTCGTCGGAATGCTCGGCGCGATCGGTGCAGAGGCCGAATGGCTGGCCAAGGGCGACGACGTGCGGTTCATGAACGATATTGCGCTCAGGATGCAGGAATGATTTGCTAGGGCCGCCTTCAGGAGGAGACCCGATCATGCCCAATTTCGACCGCCGCACCCTGCTCGCCGGAGCTGCCGCAACGGGCGCGATCGCCGTCGCAGCCCGTGCCGCACAGGATGACAAGGTAGAGGCCGCTGCACCCGACCTTTCCGGCAAGGCAATCCTCATTACCGGTTGCTCATCGGGCTTCGGCCGCCTTTCCGCAGAGCATTTCGCGCGGCTCGGCGCGACCGTCTTCGCGACCATGCGGAACACCCCGCGTCCCGAAGCCGAAGAACTGCAGCAACTGGCCAGCGACGAAAAGCTCGATATCCGCGTGATGCGTCTCGACGTGCTGCTCGACAACGAAGTCGCCGATGCCGTCGGCGGGGCGGAGCGCGAGATCGGCCGCGGGCTCGACGTGCTGGTCAACAATGCCGGTCTCGGCATTACCGGTCCGGTCGAGGTCCAGGACATGGAGGCGACCAGGCTTGCCTTCGACACCAACGTGTTCGGCTATCATCGCATGGTGCGAGCGGTCCTGCCCAATATGCGCCAGCGCAAGCAAGGGCATATCTTCCAGATTTCGAGCCAGCTCGGCCGCGTTATCGTCCCTTTCGCAGGGCACTATTCCGCCACCAAGTTCGCGGTTGAAGCGATGGGCGAGCAGCTGGCCTATGAACTCGTGCCGCATGGTATCGGGGTGACGGTGATCGAGCCCGGCGGCTATCCGACCAAGGTCTGGGTCAATCGCAACCGCTACACGACCGAGCTCAAGGAACGCTCGCTCCAGATGCATCTCGACGGTTACCCGCAGGTGGTCGAACGGATGGGCAAGGAAGACGGTTCGTCGCGCACGGCCGATCCGATGGACATTCCCCGTGCGATGGCGAAGGTCCTTGGCATGCCCCAAGGTACCCGTCCGGTGCGGCTGCCGGTCAGCGGTGGCGGCATCCCGCAAACCGCGATCAACGAGGTTTGCGCGAAAACGCAGGTCGAATGGCTGGGCCAATCGCCCGCGCTAGGCCCGCTAGTGCGCGCCGTTCACAACACCTGATATCAGCCGATCGGCATGCCCGGCGGGACCGCCGGAAGCAGTTGCTCGCTAGCGAGTGCGGCGGTCAGCCTGTCGTTGTCGGACAGCAGAGAACCCAGCCCGCGGCGCCAATCGGCTTCCTCACTCCCGCCCGAAGAGCGCGAAAGGCGTTCCGCCCAGCGCGAGAGCTGCCCGTCGATCTGGAACGCGATCGAGCGCGAGAGACCGCCTTCGCGTGCCGTTTTGGCAAGGTCGAGCGCGATGGTCGTGGCGATCCTGCGCCCGACTGCCCCTTCGGCGGCCAGACCGTCGGCGCGCGCAATCAGGCGCATTGCCACGTCATGCGCCGAAGGTACGCTGCTGTTGCTCGCATGCTGCATCTCGAGACGGTTCAGACGCTGCGGATCGAGCAGGCTGTCGAGCACGTGCACCGCGCCGATCTCGGTCGCGCGCAGGCTATCGAACACCGGCCCGCCCGCCAGCGGCATGACTTCGATGGTGGTCGAATAATCGTAATCGGTCGCCGGGCCATATGACAGTAGCGGCTGGAGGCGAGCGGGCACGGTAAGCGCATCGACCGAGAGCGCGCCAAGCAAAGCCTCCAGCGCCGCCTGCTGCGCGTCGGCCGGTACGGTCTCGACCGGCATGGTATCGCCGCGAAGGGCATTGGGCGTGATCATCCCGCCCAGCGCCTTCGCGGCCGCTTCAATCTGATACCGATGTAGCAGCCAAATCGGAACGAAGGCGCGGCGAAGGCTGGCCAAATCCTGCCCTTGGGGGATCGCGCCCACATCGAAGCGCGCCAACGCGGCCTTGCGCACGCTCATGACCCGCGCCAGCTCTGTCACCGGGTCAGCGAAATCGTCCCACAGCGAGCCCTCGGGATTCGCTGCATCGGTACCGCGCGCATCGCTGTCGCCCACAAAGCGAAGCCCCCTTGCCTGCGCCTCCTGCACCATGGCGCGGGCTTCGGCTTCGTCGCTCGCCGCATAAAGATAGCGGATGGCGAATTTGTCCCATTCGCCCACGCCCACGCCATAGGCATCCCGAATGCTCGGTCGGCCATCGACCAGTTCGACGCGCGGCGCGGGATAGTCCATTACCGAGTAACGACCCTGCGAACTCGCCGCGAAATTGTGCGCAAGGCCCAGGGTGTGACCCACCTCATGTGCGCCCAGTTGCCGGATGCGAGCGAGCGCGGCGGGCACGGGATCGTCGGGATCGCCAGTGTCGGTCAGGCCCGCCCCCACCAGTGCCTGAAAGATGAGGATATCCTGGCGCACTCGCAGCGAGCCAAGCATGACGCTACCCTTCAGGATTTCCCCAGTGCGCGGATCGATGATGCTCGGCCCATAGGACCATCCCCGCGTCGCCCGGTTGACCCAGTTCACCACGTTGTAGCGCATGTCGAGCGGGTCGATATCGGGAGGCAGAACGTCCACGCGGAATGCATCGACGAAGCCCGCCTCGTCGAAGGCCTCGGCCCACCAGCCCACCCCGTCGATCAAAGCCTGCCTGACCGGCTCGGGCGCAGCTCCATCGACGTAATATACGATCGGCTCCTTCACCGGCGAGCGCGCGGCCGAGGGATCGACCTTCTCAAGCCTGTGACGCTCGGCCAGCTTCCTGAGCATGGACCGACCGAGCGGTGCCGAGAAATCGTAGCGATGGGTGCTGAACGTGAAATTGTAGGGATCGACGCGCGGCTCCATCGGATCGGAAGGCAATTTCACCAGCGAATGGCGAACCCAAAGCGCAATCGTGCCGCCGTCGGGTGAGACATTGCGCAGTTCGGCAGGCGCGCTTTTGCTCTTGAAACTGAGCATGGCGGAGAATTCGGCATTCTCCGGAAAGACCTTGACCCGCGCGGGATCGGCCAGCGAGCCATCCTTGTTAAGTTCGTACCCTTCGCCAAGCTGTTTCGCGAAACCGAAGTGATCCATCGCCAAGAAGGGCGAGAAATCGAAACTGATGCTTCCATCCCTCCCCGTTTCGACGATATCTCCGACCCAGAGCGTCGCCGTAGGAAAACTGTTTGCCACCGAGTCCTGCTGCGCCTGCGATCCCGAGGGGGCGTAGAAGCGCGTGTTTTCGAGTTCCGCGACGATCTTCTTGCCCATCCGCCGGAAGCGCACGATGCCGGTGGTCAGAGGCGCGCCGCGATCGACGCTTGTCGCAGCCGAACCGACACCGGTCTCGATTTGCGCGACATAAAGATAGCGTCCCGCCACTCCCTCCGCGTCCGGCCTCGGCAATGTCAGGGTGATGGTCCCTTCTTCCACCGCGGCGTTCACGTCGAGCAGATCGTCTTCCGCCTTTGCAGGCGAGGCAGCTAGCACGGTTGCCAGCGCGAAGGACGCGGCGAAAGCGAGATGGCGCATGATTGAACTTCCCCTTGATTGCGCCGGGCACACTATCACCGCTTCGCCCGCTGTCGAGCCGCCCACAATGCCAGAGCGCGCTTCCCCTCTTGGCGCAGAGGCGCTAAGGGCGCGGCCACATTCTATTTTCCGGAGTTATCGATGGGTTTCCGTTGCGGGATCGTCGGCCTGCCGAATGTCGGCAAGTCCACCCTTTTCAATGCATTGACCGAAACGCAGGCTGCACAGGCCGCGAATTATCCGTTCTGCACGATCGAGCCTAATGTCGGCCAGGTCTCGGTGCCCGACGAACGGCTCGACAAGATTGCCGCAATCGCAGGGTCGGCCAAGATCATCCCGACGCAGCTGGCCTTCGTCGATATCGCCGGCCTCGTGAAAGGCGCGAGCCAGGGCGAAGGCCTCGGCAACCAGTTCCTCGGCAATATCCGCGAGGTCGACGCCATCGTCCATGTGCTGCGTTGCTTCGAGGATGACGATATCCAGCATGTCGCCAACAAGGTCGATCCGATCACCGATGCCGAAGTGGTCGAAACCGAGCTGATGCTGGCCGATCTCGAGAGCCTCGAAAAGCGCGTGCCGGCAGCGGAAAAACGCGCGACCGGCGGCGACAAGGAAGCAAAGATCATCGCCAGCGTGCTGGGACAGGCACTCGGCCTGCTGCGCGACGGAAAGCCCGCCCGCCTGACCGAACCCAATGACGAAGAAGAAGCGCGCGTCCTGCGCCAGGCACAGTTGCTGACCGCCAAGCCCGTTCTCTATGTCTGCAATGTGGGCGAGGAAGATGCGGCCAAGGGCAATGCACTGTCCGATCTCGTGTTCGAGAAGGCCAAGGCCGAAGGCGCACAGGCCGTCGTGGTTTCGGCCGCCATCGAAAGCGAACTGGTAGCGATGGAAGCCGAAGACCGCGCCGAATACCTTGCCGAACTGGGGCTGGAGGAAAGCGGCCTCAGCCGCGTCATCAAGGCGGGCTACAGGCTCCTCGGCCTGAACACCTTCTTCACCGCCGGCCCCAAGGAAGCGCGCGCATGGACCTTCCCCGAAGGTGCCAAGGCTCCGCAGGCCGCAGGCGAGATCCACACCGATTTCGAACGCGGCTTCATCCGCGCCGAGACCATAGCCTATGACGATTTCATAGCGCTCAATGGCGAAAGCGGCGCGCGCGAGGCCGGCAAGTTGCGCCAGGAAGGCAAGGAATACCTCGTAAAGGACGGCGACGTCTTGCTGTTCAAGTTCAACGTCTAAACTGCCCGGAAGGTCGCCATGAACAAGCTCGTCGCTGCCCTCGCCCTCGGATTTGCGGCAATCCTTCCGGCTTGCGCGCCGCAGGTCGAGAGCGTCTCCGCAGTGCAAGCGGAACAGCGCGAGCCGGTGACCATTCTCGTGGCGATCGACGGTTTCCACCCGAGCTATCTCGAGCGCGGGCTGACCCCGACGCTGTCGCATCTTGCAGAGACCGGCGTCTCCGCACCGATGCGCCCGTCCTTCCCCACCAAGACCTTCCCTAATTTCTATACACTGGTGACCGGGCTCGTGCCCGATCATCACGGCATCACGGCCAACAAGATGGAAGATGCCTCGCGTCCCGGCGATGTGTTCACGCAGGCCAATGTCGATCCCTATTGGTGGAGCGAGGCCAAACCGCTGTGGGTCGAGGCCGAACAGGCGGGCATTCGCAGCGCAGCGATGTTCTGGCCGGGATCGGCGGTTCCCTGGGGCGGCACCGCAAAACGATGGGGACCGGTGGAAGACGGCATCCTGCCGAGCGACTGGCAGGCCTTCTCGATGCAGGTTTCGAACACGCAGCGAGTAAACTCGGTGCTCGACTGGCTACGGCGGCCGGAGGACATCCGCCCCGAATTCGTGACGCTCTATTTCGACACCATCGATACCGCCGGTCATGATGCCGGCCCGGTCGGCGAGGAAATCGAAGCCGCGCTGCGCGATGTCGATGGCCATATCGCGAATCTCGTCAGCGGTCTCGAGAAGCTCGGCCAGCCAGCCAATATCGTGATCGTATCCGACCACGGCATGGCTCCTACCAGCTCGGAACGGGTAATCGCTCTCGACGAGGTGGTGGACAGCTCGCTTTATCGCCTGATCGAGGCTGGCGCTTACGCCACGTTCGAGCCCGCCGAAGGCAAGACCCGCGAATTCCGCGAAGCCATCCTTGCCGATCACGAGCACATGACGTGCTGGGCCAAGGGCGATATTCCCGAGCGCTACAAGTACGGTACGCACCGCCGCATCCCGCCTTATTTCTGCCTTCCGGAAACCGGCTGGACGATTGCGACCTCCGCCCCGACCACGAACTGGACCGGCGGCAACCATGGCTACGACAATTACGCGCCCGAGATGCAGGCCATCTTCATTGCCAACGGCCCGGAATTCGCCGAGGGTTTGACGCTGCCAATCTTCGACAACACGGCGGTCGCGCCGCTGCTACGCCGTGTGATCGGATTAGCCCCGAGCGCAAAGGCCGACGGCGACCCCGATGCCCTGCTTCCGGCAATCCGGATAACTTACTAGGCCCGCACGCGGAACGCATCGCCCTCCCCTGCCGTTAGGCATTAAAACAAGGGGAGTTTCCTGGTGGTAGACAAATCCGAAAAGTTCAGCTGGCTCGTCAGGGTCGGCTATTTCAGCCGTGCAATCCTTTATTTCGTGCTCGGCCTCGTCGCGCTCACCAGCGCCGGCAAGATTGCCGAAGGCACGAACGGTATCTTTCGCGCGATCAACGATTTTCCGGGCGGCAATCTGATTCTCTGGATCATGGTCATCGGCCTTTTCGCTTACGCCCTGTTCCGTTTCTGCTCGCCGCTGTTCGACATCGAGAACCAGGGTAGTGACAGCAAAGGCTGGGCCAAGCGCATTGGCCATGCCGGTAGCGGTATCGCCCACCTTGCTCTCGCTTATTCGGCGTTTCAGTTTGCCGGCCGCGATACGGGCGAAGCCGCAAGTGGCTCTGGTGGAAGCGGTGGCGGAGGCGCGCAGGAAGCAGCCTCGGGCGTGTTGTCGATGGAGTTCGGTGGAGCCCTCCTCGGGATCCTCGGCGTAGCATTCTTCATCGCCGCCATCTTCCAGGTGAAGAAGGGCATAACCGGTGAATTCATGAACCGGATCAGCGGGCAGGCTCCTTCCGCCACGCGCTGGCTGGGCGGTGCGGGATATGTCGCGCGCGGCGTGGTCTATACGGTGATCGGATGGTCGCTCTTCAAGGCAGGCTTCATGTCCAGCGGCGCGAGCCAGGTGAAGACCCTCGGCGATGCCGTCGCCAGCCTCGCGGGCGAAGGCTTCATCTTCACGCTGACCGCGATCGGCCTGATGCTGTTCGGCCTCTTCAGCCTCGTGCTGGCGCGCTACCGCATCATACCCGACCTCGACGAGCAGGCCGGCGTGCCGCAGTTTCGCGCCTGACGCGATCCACGACAAGGGACGCACCGGCCGTGGTGGACAAATCCGAAAAGTTCAGCTGGCTGGTGCGGACCGGGTTCGCCGCGAGAGGCATCACCTACCTGCTGCTTGGCTATATTGCGCTCGATGCGCGCAGCGATATCGAAGGAGGCGGCAGCGCGGTTTACGAATACTTGCAGGAAGTGCCCCTGGGGACACCGATCCTGTGGGTAATGACCGTCGGCCTGCTGGCCTATGTCGCGTTTCGCGCGATGTGTGCGATCAGCGATCTCCAGCATCGCGGTGCTGATTTTACCGGCATCCTGAAGCGGATTGGCGATGGGGCAAGCGCGGTAGCGCACCTGTTCCTCGCCTATGCCTGTTACCAGTTCGCGGCTTGGGAAAAGCGTAGCAGCGAGGGCGAAAGCGGCGGGCAGGAGATGGCCGGATCGATCCTGCAAATGGAGATCGGCTGGGTCCTGATAATCGTGGTCGGTCTCGGCTTTCTGGTCGGCTCTTTCATGCAGGCCAAGACCGCCGTTACTGCGCATTTCATGAACCGCATCAGTTCGAGTGCTCCCGCCATCACCAAGCCGATCGGACGGGCCGGCCATGCCGCCCGCGCCGTCGTCTTTCTCCTGATCGGCTGGTCGATGGTGCGCGGGGCCTGGGCCGAAAGCGAGGAGCGCGTGCAGGGTCTTGGGGCAGCCATCATCTCGCTGCGCGACACGGGCTATATCTTCAATATCGTGGCAATCGGGCTGATCATGTTCGGCATCTTCAGCCTCTTCACCGCGCGCTACCGGATCATTCCGGATTTCGGCCCCGAGGGGTTGAAACCGCATTTCCGCGCCTGACATTGACCGCATGAGCAAGCCGCAAAAGATCGCCTGCCTCTATCGGATGAAGATGGACAAGCATGTCTGTCCCTACGGTATCAAGTCGAAATGGCTGTTGGAACGCGAAGGCTTTGCGGTGGAGGATCATCCGCTCACGACCCGCGAACAGGTCGATGCCTTCAAGGCCGAGCACGGCGTGCAGACCACGCCGCAGAGCTTCCTCGGCGATCAGCGGATCGGCGGTTACACCGACCTCCGCAAGCATTTCGGCTATGACAAGGAAACCGACAGCGACACCAGCTACACGCCTGTGACTGCCGTTTTCGCTGTGGGGGCTGCGCTGGCCGTCGCACTCAGCCTGTTCGTATACAGCGCGCCCTTCACCATCCGCACCGGCGAATGGTTCGTCGCCTTTTCCATGGCCATGCTCGCGATGCTGAAACTGCAGGATGTCGAACAGTTCTCGACCATGTTCGTCGGCTACGATCTCTTGGGGCGCAGGTTCGTGCCCTATGCCTATGCCTACCCCTTCCTCGAAGCCACGGCCGCGGTGCTGATGGCCGGACGCATCCTGCCATGGCTCTCGATCCCGATCGCCCTGGTCATCGGCACGATCGGTGCGGTGAGCGTCTTCTACGCGGTCTATATCCAGAAGCGTTCGATCAAATGCGCCTGCGTCGGTGGCAGCGGCAATGTCCCGCTTGGTTTCGTCTCGCTGACCGAGAACCTGGCGATGATCGGCATGGCGGTTTGGATGTTGCTTCGCCCGATGGTCTAGGCCAAGCAACCGAGATGATTTTCTACGAAGACATGGAAGTCGGCATGACCCGCAGCTTCGGCGGCTACGAGGTCACGCGGGAAGAAGTCATCGAGTTCGCCTCAAAATACGATCCGCAACCTTTCCATCTCGACGATGAGGCCGCCGCGCAAACCCATTTCGGGCGCATCTCGGCCAGCGGCTGGCATACCTGCTCGATGACCATGCGGATGATGGTCGACAACATGATGAACGAAAAGTCCGCCGGACTCGGTTCTCCCGGTGTGGACCAGTTGCGCTGGAAAAAACCCGTTTATCCCGGCGATACGCTGCGCTGCGAAACCGAGATCATCGAGAAACGCCGCAGCGCCTCACGGCCAGAAATGGGCATCTTCAAAAGCCTGATCCGCACGTTCAACCAGAACGACGAGATGGTGCTGGAAATGGTTTCGAACGCGCTGATCCGGACGCGCGATCCGCAAGGGACGGACTAACTCAGGCGCCGCACTGTACCGGGCCCTTCGCCTGATAAACCACATTGTCGTTGCCGTCCCGGACGGTAAGCTCACCGCGATAATCCGTGGTCTCGTAACCGCTCTGTTTCCCGCCTGCTTCGTCGAGATCGAGCGTGAAGGAATATTCGCGCCCGTCGTATTTTTGGCGGGCGAGGTAGGGCAATTCGGCGCTGCCCATGTCGGCTGCATGGATGAGCAGCTCACCCTTGCGGATGAGATAGCCTTTGTCCGCCATCGCGAGTGCCACTGTGCCAAGACCAGCACCGTCGGGGGTGAAGCTGCAGCCGGCACCGTAGAGATCGTATTTCTCGATTTCGCGATAACGGATCGGTTCGAGCGCAAGCTGCTCGGGCGGCGGCTCCTGGTTTGCTTCGACCTCGGCAATGTCGCGCTGGCGGGCGACTTCCTCTTCCTCGGCAGTAGGACCGCAGGCTACCAGAACCAGCGGTGCAGCAAGCAATATCCAGCGCATCAATGTCTCCCGAACAGCTTCTCGACATCTTCCATCGAGAGCTTAACCCACGTGGGCCGCCCATGGTTGCACTGCCCCGATCGCGGAGTGCGCTCCATTTCGCGCAGGAGGGCGTTCATCTCGTCGACGCGGAGGGTTCGCCCTGCCCTGACCGAGCCGTGGCAGGCCATGGTGGCGAGCACGAGGTCGAGCTTTTCGCCGAGGTGCAAGGCCTCGCCGTTCAAGGCGAGATCGTCGTCGATATCGCGCAGGAGCTTTTCGGGATCGGTACGCGCAATGGCGTGCGGCAGGCTGCGCACCAGCATGGCGGACGGACCGAAGCGCTCGATGGCAAGGCCGTGCTGCGCAAGCGTATCGGCGGCTTCCTCGAGCCGGTCGCAGCTGGTCTCCTCCAGCTCGACCACTTCGGGAATTAGCAGCGCCTGGCTGCGCTTGACCGCCTCTTCCGCACCCGCCGCCTTGAGCCGTTCGAGAACGAGGCGTTCATGCGCGGCATGCTGGTCGACTAGCACCAGTCCGTCTTTCGCTTCGGCAACGATATAGGTGTTGGCCACTTGCCCGCGCGCGACACCCAGCGGGAAGTCCTGGTCCTCTGCCGCGACCGGAGCCGCCTCTTCGGCACGGCCACGCGGGGCAGCCATGACTTCGGCTTCGTATCCGCGCCATGCCGCGCCTGCTTCTGACACGCGCGTTTGCGGCGCGGACCAGTCGCGGCCTTCGAAGATCGAGCGCAGCGCAGGTGAAGGCTCCTCGCGCGCCGGCTCCTGCTGCCAGCGAGACATGGCTCCCGCATCGGGCGATTGCGCGCTGCGCTTGTCGCCGGTGGCGAGCGCATTCCGCAGCCCAGACACGATGAAGCCGCGCACTGCCTGCGCATCGCGGAAGCGCACTTCGGTCTTGGCCGGATGGACGTTCACGTCCACTTCCTCGGGCGGCAATTCGAGGAACAGCGCGAGTACCGCGTGCCGGTCGCGTGCGAGCATGTCCGAATAGGCACCGCGCACTGCGCCCGTCAGCAACCGGTCCTTCACCGGGCGGCCGTTGACGAAAAGATATTGGTGATCGGCGATCCCGCGGTTGTAGGTCGGCAGGCCCGCGATCCCCGTCAGCCTCATGGCACCGCGCTCGAGGTCGATGGCAACGCCGTTGTCCTTGAGTTCGCGCGCTACGACCTGCGCCACGCGATTGGCGAGCCCTTCCCCGCCCTGCAGGCCGAGGATGCGGCGGTCGGCATGATCGAGCGTGATCGCAACATCGGGCCGCGCCATGGCAAGCCGCTTCACCACGTCGAGACATGCGGCATATTCGCTGCGCGGCGTGCGGAGGAATTTGCGGCGTGCGGGGATCTTGGCGAACAGGTTCTCGACCCGCACCCGCGTTCCGGGCGGCAATGCCGCAGGTCCCTCTGCCACCAGCTCGCCATGGTCGACAACGCGCTTCCAGCCCTGCTCCGCACCGTGTGGGCGGCTTTCGAGCGTAAAGCGCGCGACGCTGGCGATGCTTGGCAGCGCCTCGCCACGGAAGCCCAGTGTCGCCACTTGCTCGATCGCTTCGTCGGGCAATTTCGAGGTAGCATGACGCTCCAGCGCCAGCGCCATTTCATCGGGCGACATTCCACATCCGTCATCGGTGACTTCGAGGCTCGTCAGTCCGCCTTCGACCAGCTTCACTGCAATCCGCGAAGCGCCTGCGTCGATGGCATTTTCGACCAGTTCCTTGAGCGCGGAAGACGGGCGTTCGACCACCTCGCCAGCGGCGATGCGGTTGACCAGAGTATCGGGCAGGCGGCGTATTTCGGGCATGGACCGGCAACCATAGCGACGAAGCGCTGCGAATCCGAGACAAGAGGATTGCCTATCCCCCGCGAACCCTAAGGAAATTTTTGGCTTTCCGTGCGTAATATCGCTAAAGGACCGCCACCGTTTCCCCCCAAGGAATGCGACCGGCGACTCGCACCCGCTCGCAAACCCTCAGCATCACACGGAATTCGACAGTAAAATGGGCTTCTGGAACAACATCTTCAAATTCGGCGTGCAGAACATGGCGATCGACCTCGGTACCGCCAACACGCTGGTCTATGTGCAGGATCAGGGCATCGTCCTCAACGAGCCGAGCGTGGTCGCGCTCGAGTTCATCAACGGCCAGAAGCGCGTGAAGGCCGTGGGCGACGATGCGAAGATGATGATGGGCAAGACGCCCGATTCCATCGAAGCCATCCGACCGCTGCGCGACGGCGTGATCGCCGATCTCGACGTGGCCGAGGAGATGATCAAGCACTTCATCAAGAAGGTGAACGGTCGCCGCAGCCTGATGCGCTATCCCGAAATCACGATCTGCGTGCCCTCGGGTTCGACCTCGGTCGAGCGCCGCGCGATCCGCGATGCGGCATCGAATGCTGGCGCTTCGCAGGTCTACCTGATCCTCGAGCCCATGGCTGCCGCGATCGGCGCAGACATGCCGGTAACCGAACCGGTCGGCAGCATGGTCGTCGACATCGGCGGCGGCACGACCGAAGTTGCAGTCCTCTCGCTCCGTGGCCTTGCCTACACCACCTCGGTGCGCACCGGCGGCGACAAGATGGACGAAGCGATCGTCTCCTACGTCCGACGACACCACAACCTGCTGATCGGTGATGCAACTGCGGAGCGGATCAAGAAGGATTACGGCGTCGCTCGCCAGCCCGAAGACGGCACGGGCGAGCAGATCACCATCAAGGGCCGCGACCTCGTCAACGGCGTACCCAAGGAAATCACCATCAACCAGGGCCACATCGCCGAAGCGCTGTCCGAACCGATCGGCGCCATCGTCGAAGGCGTTCGTATCGCTCTGGAAAACACCGCTCCCGAACTCGCAGCGGACATTGTCGACCAGGGTATCGTGCTGACCGGCGGCGGCGCGCTGATCGGCGGACTGGACGAATATTTGCGCGACGAGACCGGCCTGCCCGTCACGATCGCGGAAGACCCGCTCAGCTGCGTGGCGATCGGCACCGGACGTGCTATGGAAGATCCGGTCTATCGCGGCGTGTTGATGACCGCATAAGGGGGACGCATGGCGCCGAGCAGCCAGCGGCGCTCCAGCTATTCCAAGCGGGCGCAGTACAATCTGTTTACCGGCTACATCGTGGCCGGGATCGGCGCGCTTATCGGCGCGGTGCTGCTTGTGCTGTCTTTCTTCCAGCCCCAGTTTTTCGGAGGCCCGCGCAGTGTGGCTCAGGATGCAGCCACTCCTGCAACGGAAACGGTCGCGGCCGCGCGCACGGGTTCGAAGTCGCTGTGGGATTCGATCAGCGGCTATTATCGCGCAGGCTCGAAAAATGCAGAGCTGAAGCGCGAGGTCGAACTGGCGCGTATCCGGCTCGGGGAAGCCGAGGCCCTGCGGCAGGAAAACGTCCGCCTAAGGGGCTTGCTCGATCTGCAGGACGAAGACCGCAAACCGGTCGCCGTGGCACGCCTCGTGGGTTCCTCCTCTTCGAGTACACGGCGCTTTGCCTATCTTGGCGCAGGATCGGAAGACGGCGTCACCGTCGGTATGCCCGTCCGCAGCGCGCGCGGTGTGGTGGGACGCATCCTCGAGACGGGGCGTACCTCCTCGCGCGTCCTCCTTCTCACCGACAGTGAAAGCGTGCTCCCGGTTCGCCGGGCCGGCGACGAGACCGTTGCCTTTGCCGAGGGGCGCGGTGACAGCCTGTTGCGGATCAAGCTGATCAATCTCGGCATCAACCCGCTCAAGGTCGGCGATATGTTCGTGACGAGCGGCGCAGGCGGATATTACCCGCCGGGTATCGCAGTCGCCATTGTGACCGAACTCAACGACGATGGAGGCCTTGCCCGGATCGTCAGCGATCCTGCCGCGACCGACTATGTTTCGGTGGAACAGATTTTCGAGCCCGATGCAGCCGTCGGCGCAACCACTCCCATCGAAGAGGAGCTGGGCGACTGATGGAGCGGATCGACCCGCGCGCGCGCAGCGACGCTTACGGAAGCCGGCTCAACCGCTCGCACTCCCCACTAATTGCCAATGTGGTGCCCTGGGCATCGATCATGCTCGGCAGCATCCTGCCGATCTTTTTCATCGCTGCTGCGCTGCCGATGGTCCCACCAATCGGCTATCTCATGCTGGTCGGATGGCGCCTGGTGCGTCCCGGTCTCCTGCCGGTTTGGGCCGGTATCCCCCTCGGGCTGTTCGACGATCTCTACAACGGGCAGCCGTTCGGATTCGCCATCCTGACCTGGTCGCTGACCATGCTGGCGATAGAGGCGGTCGAGTTGCGAATACCCTGGCGTGTGTTCTGGCAGGACTGGCTGGTCGCGTCCTTATTGGGCACCCTCTACCTGGGCGCAGGTTGGCTACTTTCAGGTGCTCCGCCGACAAGCCATGCCTTGGCGGCCCTCGTCCCCCAGCTGGTGCTTACCATCCTTATCTTCCCGATCGTCTCGCGCATCGTCGCGCGGCTCGACCTGTGGCGCCTGTGGCGCTGGAAGAGGCTCTGATGGGTTTGTTCGGCAGGCGATTGCGAAAGAACAAGCCGCGCGACCTGGTCAGCCAGACGACGCTCGACAACGCGTTCAACCGCCGGACCTTCGTGATCGGTGCGGGAATGGGCGGCATCGGTACCATCCTGGCTGCGCGCATGGCCTATATTGCCATCGCCGAAAACGAACGCTGGGTGCTCGAGAGCGAAAGCAACCGCGTCAATCTCTCGCTCATCCCGCCGCGCCGTGGCTGGATCCTGGACCGCCATGGCGCCCCCCTTGCCTCCAACCGCGCCGATTTCCGCGTCGACGTGATCCCCGATCGAATGCAGGACCCGGTGCAGACGATCGGTGCGCTTGCCCAATTGCTGGAGCTGTCGGAAAACACCGTCGCCGATATCACCAAGAAGATCGACGATGCGCGCGGCTTCCAGCCTGTCGAGATTGCAACCGGGCTCGATTATGAGCAATTCGCCGCGATAAGCGTGCGCCTTCCCGACTTGCCCGGTGTGGTCCCGCAGCGCGGTTTCTCGCGCTTCTACCCGACCGGCGCGGCAGTGGGCCACCTTATCGGCTACGTCGGCCCCGCCTCGGCCGAGGAGTACGAGGAGCGCCCCGACCCGATCCTGATCACGCCGGGTTACAAGATCGGCAAGGATGCCCTCGAGGCGCAATTCGAAGACGAGCTACAGGGAACACCGGGGGCACGTCGTGTCGAGGTCACCGCGTCGGGCCGGATCGTTCGCGACCTGGAAACTCGTGAAGACAAGCAGGGCGCACCCGTCCGCCTGACGATCGACGGGCCGCTGCAGGATTATGCTGCACGCCGGATCGGTCTTGAAAGCGGATCCTGCGTGGTGATGGATGTGGAGAATGGCGACATCCTGTGCATGTCCTCCATGCCCAGTTTCGACCCCAACAGCTTTTCAGCCGGCATCGGCCGCGTCGAATATTCGATGCTGCGCGACGACGAACGCGTGCCGCTTCGCAACAAGGTGCTGAAGGGACTTTACCCGCCCGGTTCGACTGTAAAACCAATGCACTGCATGGCCTTCCTCGACGCGGGCGTGAAACCCGAAGAGGCCATCATGTGCAATGGCGGCCGGCGCGTGGGCAACCGCTTCTTCAATTGCTGGAGCAACCACGGCCGTGTCGACATGGCCAAGGCAATCTACCAGTCTTGCGACAGCTATTTCTACCATTTCGCCCAGCAGGTCGGATTCGAAAAAGTCGCCGAATGGGCTCACAAGATGGGCCTGGGCGAAGAATTCGACCTCCCTGTCATCAGCCAGTTCTACGGGACCGTGCCGGACCCTGCCTGGAAAATGCGGAAATACGAGAGCGAATGGCAGTCCTATGACACGGTCAACAGCTCCATCGGTCAAGGATATTACCTCACCAATCCGCTGCAACTGGCCGTAATGGCCGCGCGTCTGGCCACCGGGGACAAGGTCGTCCCGAGGCTCAGAATGGACGAGCCGGTCCGGGAATTCGAACACTTCAATTTCACGCCCGAAGAGATCGCCTACGTGCGACAGGCGATGAGCGACACGGTCAACGGCCCTGGCACGGCGGGGAGAGCACGGCTGCCATTCGAAGACATCAAGATGGCAGGCAAGACTGGTACCGCACAGGTGGTCTCGCTCAGCGTTTCCGATGGCAAGACCGGCCCGTGGAAGTATCGCGATCACGGCCTGTTCGTGTTCTTCGCCCCCTTCGACAAGCCCAAATATGCCGGAGCAGTCGTCATCGAGCACGGCGGCGGGTCCGGCGCGGCCTATCCCATTGCGCGCGATGTCATGACCTTCATGTTCGATCCCGCCAAAGGCATGGAAGCCCTTCGTCCACTCGAAGAGCAGTGGGGCGGCACGGCCCAGCAGCGGCTCGACGCCAAATATCGCGCCTACGCACAGGCAGCGGGCGAGGTCGTCGAACCGGTTCCCCAGCGCACTGAGCAGATCTTCGACCAGGTCGAGGCCGAAGCACGCCTTGCCCAGCGCCAATCGGAAGAAATGGCCCAGCAGGCCACGCCTTCGCGCAACGAAGGTTCGAGGGCGCCCTCACCCTCGGCGACGCCTCAGGCCGGAGGCGGCGAGTGAGCGGCATCGTACCCGCGCCGGTCGCGCGCCAGCCATGGATGATGCTGTTCCCTTTGTTCGGCCTCATCATCTTCGGTGCGCTGGTGCTGACATCTGCGGCGGCGGGGAATTTCGACACTTACGCCAAATCGCACCTCATGCGCTTCGCCATCTTCTTTGCGATGGCAATCGTGATTTCACGCTTCAACAAGCCCACCGTCCAGTGGCTTACGTACCCTGGATACATTGCGATCCTGCTCCTGCTGATGGCCGTGGAAATCGTCGGCCAGGTCGGCGGAGGCAGCCAGCGCTGGCTCGAGGTCGGCCCGATCCGCATCCAGCCTTCCGAGCTTATGAAGCCCGCAGCTGTGCTCGCGCTCGCAAATTATTATGGTGGCCTGCCTGTCGGGATGGTCCCGAATTGGCGGGCGCTGATGCCTGCAGGACTGATCATCGCCCTGCCCATCGCTTTCGTCCTGTTACAGCCGGACCTCGGAACCTCGCTCGCCATCGCCTTCGGTGGCTTCGTGGTCATGTTTCTCGCCGGCCTGCCGCTGCGCTGGTTCGTCATGGCTGGGGTGGCCGCGATCGCTCTTGCGCCCGTGGCGTTCTTCGTCGGGCTACAGGATTACCAGCAGAAGCGCGTGCTCACTTTCCTCGATCCCGAAAACGATCCGCTCGGCGATGGATACCAGATCACCCAGTCGAAGATCGCGATCGGGTCGGGCGGCCTGTTCGGCAAGGGCTTCAACGAAGGCTCGCAGAGCCACCTCAATTACCTGCCCGAACCGCACACCGATTTCGTTTTCGCCACCATGGCCGAAGAATGGGGCTTTGCCGGCGGCGTGTTCATCATCGGCTGTTTTGGCCTGATCCTATATTGGGGGCTGCGCGTGGCGAAAGCTGCGCCCGACAGATTCTCCAAGCTGCTCGCCGCCGGGATGACCGCCACCATCTTTTTCTACATCGCGATCAATCTGCTGATGGTCATGGGCTTTGCGCCCGTGGTTGGCATTCCCCTGCCTTTCATCAGCCACGGCGGCAGTTCAATGATGACCAACATGATCTGCATCGGCGTGCTGATGATGGTCAATCGTTGGAATATGAAAGCTCCGCGCACCGGTCTAATTGTCAACTAAATCTCAGAGTTCGACCAGACCCAGCTTCAGGGCGCGCACTGTGGCCGTGACGCGGTCATTGGTGTCCAGCTTGTCGTACAAACGCTTCGTATAGGTCTTTACCGTTTCGGACGAAATATCGAGGATTTTCCCGATTTCGCCCGCCGACTTTCCTCGTCCCATCCAGACAAGCACCTGTCGTTCTCTTTCGGACAGCGACACGTCGGGCTGTGCGCCTTCGATAATCTGGCAAATGCGCAGATGCGCGGTCTGAAGCATCGTGTGAAGATGCGTCAGTCGTCCCTCGTCGAAGCATTCCGGATCATCGCGAAAGGTAAGCCCCGCAAACGCATCGCGATTTCGCGGACCATAAAGAGCGAAGCCCGCCCAGTTCTCGATCTCGTACTCGCGGAAAACTTCGAAATACTTGCGGGCATCGGAATCTGAAGCGCCCAGTTCCATGGCCCGGCGCCAGGTCAGGACATACCCGTGATCGAGCGTAAGCTGGGGCACCGGATCAAGCTCGCGATAGCCTTCCGCGAAGTATTTTTTCTGTAGTTCGAACGGATAGTCTCGAGCCCAGATAAAAGTGTTTTTGGATGTCGGCGATTCGAAGATCGGCGTAAAATGGTAACTGAACCACAAGGCGGCTTCTTCGCGACAGGCTTCGTATACGTATTCAAGGATCGCCTCACAATCCTCCATACGCTCGATATGCGCCGAAAAACTTTGCATTTTTTCAGACCCACTCCGGCTGTCCCCCAGCCGCGTGACTATCTTAACCACGATCTTGCGCTAAGGGGAAGCCTGCAAAAAAGCACACAAGACGAATTGAGAGGCGCTTGTGATGACTAAAGGGACGCAAAAGTGGTCGAGCCGACACGCCTCTCACCGGGCGCAAAAGGTGATGCCGAAACACTCCTGGAGTGTAAGGAACTGGCGAAATATGCAGGAGACGGCGCCTGCCGCGAGGTCCTTCTCGGCCTCTGTGAACGCCAGCGCAACGGAATAGAATCGACCGTCTGGGACATCCATCGCCAGACCGGCCTGGCGCTTCACGAAGCTTTCGCCGCCCTGCGCACCCTGGAATACGGCAAGATTGTCGACATCGTCGACAACCCGAGCGATCCCTTCGGTGCGACCATTCGCCTGCGCGAAGGAGGTCTCGAGAACCTGCGCCGCCGCGCTGCGGCCTGATTTTTGAGATTAGCGCTTTTCTTCGGCGAAACAGCCGCTATATGAGCGCCTCCCCCGAGTCGGGGGCCGCCCGCACCACCGGGCCGGACACGGAAAGCAAAGCCGTGAGAGTGGACGCATAGCTCAGTTGGTAGAGCAGCTGACTCTTAATCAGCGGGTCCTAGGTTCGAGCCCTAGTGCGTCCACCATTTCCTTCCATCATCGCTTTCGAAGCCGCGCCTCCATCAGGCCGCGGGCGATGACTTTCAGCGCGAGCGTTTCCTCTGCCCCTTCGAAAATCGAAAGCACGCGCGCATCGATCCAGTATCGGCTGACGGGCATCTCCTCGGCGTAGCCCATCCCGCCGTGGATCTGCAGCGCCTCGCGCGAAATCGTCTCGGCCGAACGACAGGCAATCAGCTTGGCGACGCTGGCCTCACCGCTGCCACCGCCTTCATCGAGCCGCCTGCCAACCGAGAAAGCCAGGTTTCGGCAGGCTACATAACGTGCCGCCATTTGGGCCAGCTTGACCTGTGTGAGCTGGTATTGCGCCAGGGGCTGGCCGAACACCTTTCGTTCGCGGGCATAGACGATTGCCGAGTTGAGGCTGGCGCGCATGAGACCCAATGCCCGGCCCGCTGTCTGGATGCGTCCGCCAGTCATGCCTGCCATGGTGAGGTAGAAGCCTTTGCCGAGACCCTCCTCTTCCCCAATCACATTGGCATCGGGCACGAAGAATTCCTCGAATGCGAGGTCGAAACTGTGCATACCGCGATAGCCGATGGTCGGGATCGCCTTGCCCTTCAGGTTTCCGCCCGCGTCCTGATCGACGACGAACTCGTGGCCCTCGAAAGCGGGCTTTTCGACCAGCAGCACGCTGAGCCCACGGTGTCCCTTGCTCCGGTCAGGGTCGGTGCGCGTGACGACCATCAACACACCCGCTTTCCCGGCAAAGGTGCACCAGGTCTTGGCGCCATTGAGCAACCACCCGCCTTCCACCTTGGTGCCTTTAAGTGAAAGCGAGGCAACGTCGGAGCCATAGTCCGGCTCGGTAATCGAGATCGCGCAGAGCGGATCGCCTGCGGCGATACGGGGCAGCCAATGCCGCTTCTGAGCCTCAGTTCCTCCGGCCAGCAAGGCCCGGGCGAGGATTTCCGGGCGCGTGATCAGGCTGCCCGCCGCGGCAAGCGAGGCCTCGGACAGCGCCTCGGTCACTGCGATCATCATCGGGGTGTTTTCCCGCTCGCCCGCGCTGCCGCCATATTCTTCGGGAATGGACAGGCCGAATACGCCCATTTCGCGCATCGGCTGGAGGAGCGTTTCGGGAACGGTCAGGTCCTTGCGGTGGATCTCTTCGGCCAGCGGCGCAACTACATCGCTGGCGAACCTCCCGAAGGCTTCCGCAGCCATCTCGCTGGCCTCATCGAGTTCGACTTGCCCGAACGTTCCATCGTGAGCCACCACGCGCGCGCCGAGTTCGCCAAGAAAGCCTGGTGATGCCCAGCGCTTTCGCAGGTCGGCAACATCCTCGCTCGCGCGGATCGCGGCGAGGCCCGTATCATCCATATCGAGACCAAGCTGCACTGCTTCGAGACGCCCCAGGGCGGCTACGCAGCTCTCTGCCAGAAATGCCATCGCCAGGTCGTGGTCTAGCGCGGACATGCCGCTCAGGGCGTCCCGGCAAGCTTGAGCTGCGAGCAAATCGGCGTGAGTGACCGCAATTTCATAGCAAGCGAGCTGATGCTCGTCGGCGATCGCGCTATCGAGACGCCCATCGACCGTGCATCGAGCCGCCAACACAGCGACTGTGCGGTCCAGTTCGCCGGCAATTCGTTCGAGGGTCCTGACTGTCATCGTCCCTCCCCCGGACGTGCATTAAGCGGCTTTGGGTCGCGATTCGTCCCTTCGGATCGTGATGGAAGAATTCGCCGTGACCCGCAACAGACGGTCTGCCGCCTGCGAAAGGTTGCAATTGCGCACTCGTCCGCACAAGGAATTGGCAGACAAGTTTTGCGGGAGAATACGCGTGAGCGATTTCGAGACCATCCTGACCGAGACCGACGGTTCGGTCCTGACCATAACCCTAAATCGCCCCGAGCGCCTGAACGCCTGCCCGCCGCAGATGGCAGACGAAATCTTCACGGCCCTGCGCGATCGCGGCGATGCCCGCGCCATCCTGCTCAAGGGCGAAGGGCGCGCGTTCTGCTCGGGCGCGGACCTCGCTGGCAATGCTGAGATGCGTATCTCCGGCGGCGACCGCGCGTTCTCGTCACTCAGCAAGAGCTACAACCCGATGATCCAGGCGCTGGCGAGCGTGCCGGTGCCGGTCGTCTCGATGGTCCAGGGGCCTGCCGCCGGCATAGGGTGTTCGATGGCTCTCGCCGCCGACTTCGTGCTTGCCGGCAAGAGCGGGTATTTCCTGCAGGCCTTCGTCAATATCGGCCTCGTGCCCGATGGCGGATCGAGCTGGATGCTCCCGCGCCTTGTCGGTACCGCGCAGGCGACGCGGATGATGATGCTGGGCGAGAAGATCCACGGCGAGGAGGCCGAGCGGATCGGGCTTATCTACAAATGCGTCGAGGACGATACGCTGGAGGCAGAAGCCACCGCACTTGTCCAGCGGCTCGCAGATGGACCGACCACGGCACTCGGCCTGATGAAGAAAACCCTCCGCGACGGCTTGCAGGCGGACCTCGGTTCGACGCTCGCGTCCGAGGCGCTGGCGCAAAAGCAGGCGGGCGACACCAAGGATGCGGTCGAGGGCGCCCTCGCCTTCCTGCAGAAGCGCAAGGCGGAATTCACGGGGGCCTGAACCATGGCCGCGGTCACGCAAGCGCAGGTGGAGGAATGGCAGGAGGCCGTCGGGCGCGAGAAAGTCGAGGAAGACGTTCTCGATCCGCGCCCCCTTCGCCGGTTTGCGCAGGCCCTGGGGCTGGCGGACGAGTCTGCCGGTGTCCCGCTGGCGCATTGGGCCTATTTCCTGCCCTCCCCGCTCGATAGCGAGATCGGTCCCGACGGGCATCCGCGTCGGGGCGATTTCCTTCCCGATGTCTCGCTCCCGCGGAGGATGTTTGCCGGTTCTTCGATCGAGGTTCCGGGCGATCTCGAAATTGGCGCGCCTGCGACGCAAACGAGCCGCGTCGCAGAGCTCACGCACAAGGCTGGCAAAAGCGGCGATCTCGTCTTCGCCAAGGTCGAGAAGCACCTCGAGCAGGAGGGTACCCTGCGGGTGCGCGAGGTGCAGACCTATGTCTACCGCGACGAGGGCGCCCCGATTGCCATGCCGCAGCCAGCACCGGAGCTACCCGAGGGCGTGGTGTGGGAGCCCGACGAGGTAAACCTGTTCCGCTTTTCTGCGGCGACCGCGAACGGGCATCGAATCCATTACGACCAACCCTACGCCACCGAAGTCGAAGGCTATCCCGCGCTAATCGTCCACGGTCCCTTCATCGCCGCCAAACTCGCAGGCCTCGCGATGGCGAAGGGAAGCTTGGCCAGCTTCTCGTTCCGCGCGATGGCTCCACTGTTCGTCGGCCAGCCGATCGTTCTGAAAGGCACGTCAGAACACGCGTTCGAGGCCATTCGCTGCGACGGCGTGCCCGCAATGGCTGCGCAGGCAACTTACCGCTAATGTGATATTGCGTTGCGTATCACATTTCGATGTGATAGCCGCCGCGCCATGAATACGATCGACAAAGTCCGGACCCTGATCGGCAACGGCCTCATGACCCGCGCCGGCCTCGCCCGTGCCGCCGGCCTCCACGCCAATACCCTGCGCGATTGCACGGAGGATAGCTGGAACCCGACGACCGAGACTCTGAACAAGCTGGCCTCTTTCCTCGAGGAAAACGACGAGACCCCGGTAATCGTCGGCGCCGAGGAAATCATCGACGAAGCCCGCAATGGCCGCATGTTCATCCTGGTCGACGACGAGGACCGCGAGAACGAGGGCGACCTCGTGATCCCGGCCCAGATGGCCACCCCCAACGCGATCAATTTCATGGCTACGCATGGCCGCGGGCTGATCTGCCTCACCCTCGACAGCAAGCGGGTGAAGGCGCTCGGCCTCGAACCGATGAGCCGCGACAATCGCGAGAGCATGCAGACCGCCTTCACCACCTCGATCGAAGCGAAGACGGGCGTCACCACCGGCATCAGCGCCGCCGACCGCTCGCGCACCGTTTCAGTCGCAATCGATCCCACCAAGGGCCCCGACGATATCGTCACTCCCGGCCATGTCTTCCCCCTCACCGCGCGCGATGGCGGCGTGCTGGTGCGAGCGGGCCATACCGAAGCCGCAGTCGATATCTCGCGCCTTGCCGGCCTCAACCCTTCGGGCGTGATCTGCGAGATCATGAAGGACGACGGCACGATGGCGCGGCTCGACGATCTGGTCGGCTTTGCCCGCAAGCACGATCTCAAGATCGGGACGATCCGCGACCTCATCGAATACCGCATGCGCCACGACCACCTCGTCGAGCGTATCGCGGAAGACAGTTTCGATTCCGACTATGGCGGCAAGTGGCAGATGCTCACCTATCGCAATACCGTCGACGGCAGCGAGAGCTACGTCCTGCAGAAGGGCGAAGTGAAACCCGGCGAACCCACCCTCACCCGCGTGCACCCGATCTCGATCTTCGACGACGTGCTCGGCAAGCCCGGACCGCGAAAGCGCACCTTGCAGCGTTCGATGGAGGTGATGGGCAAGCATGGCTCGGGCGTGATCGTCATCATCACCGGTCGTCCCGCAAGCGGCTATGGCGAGAGCGCCGAGCAGCGCAACGTGGGTATCGGTTCGCAAATCCTTGCCGATATGGGCGTGGAAGACATGATCCTGCTCAGCAATTCGCAACCCAATGTCGTCGCGATCGAAGGCTATGGCCTCAACATCGTCGACCACATGCCCATCCCGGAGTGACACCATGGCCAATTTCCTGATCGTCGAAGCGCGTTTCTACGACCACCTCAACGACATGCTGGTGGCCGGCGCCAAGGCTGCGCTTGAGGCCGAGGGGCATTCTGTAGAAGTGCTGACAGTTCCTGGCGCACTCGAAGTACCGGGCGCCATCGCCATGGCCGCCGAGAGCGGGCGCTATGACGGCTTCGTCGCCATTGGCGTTGTCATTCGCGGCGAAACCTATCACTTCGAAATCGTCGCAGGCGAAAGCGCGCGCGGGATCATGGCGCTGACGATGGACGGCATCGCTATCGGCAACGGTATCATCACGACCGAAAACGAGGAACAGGCACTGGTCCGTGCCGATCCGTCCAAGAAGGACAAGGGCGGCGAGGCTGCCAAGGCAGCGCTGGCCCTCTTCGACCTGCAGCAGCGCTACGCCGGCTAGGCCGCGCCGTCGAACATTCCGGTCAGGCCCAGCGGGGCGAAGGGCCCGAGAATCAGCTGCTCGAACACGCCCAACCCGTCGCGTCCGTCGCTCCCAGTGACGCGCACGAGGCTCTGGACGTGCAGGTTCTCGGGCGCGAGCGGATCAAGGCCATTCAGGTCGATGTCTTCGCGCTCCACCCGCAGCGGCCCGTGGTGCATCCCGTGGCCCCATTCGGGATGGGTGTATCCCAGCCCGCGCATCTGGAAGCGGCCGAGCGGTTCGAAGGTGACCTGCTCGGGCGCGCCGTGAACGGCCAGCGATAGCGTGCCGCCCGATGGCCAGCGGGTTTCGGGCTGGAGCCGTGTACGCATACTGCCATGTCCCTCCGCGATGTCGCGGGCGTCGGCACCATCGGGTGCCCAAGCTGCCCTCGTGTTCCACGGCTCGCCATGCGCGTCATTGTTGACGTGGAAGAACAGGCTGCCGCCCGGGAAATTGATCGGCGTCCATTGCCAGAAGAAGCTCGGCACCGAAGCGCCCGGCATGGGCTGCGAATCGCGCGCACCGATGGGCCTCACGCCCCAGCTACGGTCGCGGGTCCCCGCCGTGCCCTCGGTCATGTCCTGCCGTTCGCCATCGAGCGAAATCCAGCCCGTGTAATGCCCGTTCTGGGTCATCCGCGTGTAGTCCATGAAGGCGCGGGGACCGATGCGGTGGGTGAAACGCGGCTCCTCGATCGGGAAGGCGCGGCCAGTGAAGGTGAACTCGCCGGCAATCCCGTCGGTCTCGTCGATCGTGACCTTCAGCGCATGGAGCGGCTCGACCACCTCGATTTGGATAGGGCCGACGCGCATGGCCATCCGCTCCATCGACATCTCGGCACTGGCGTGAAGGCAATATTGCGTGCCGCCGCGGATGAAACTGAAATGCGCGTCTGCCACGTCGAGATGCGGGTAGACGCCGAAGGCCAGCGCGAAGAAGCCGCTGCCGTCGGGCGCATAGCCGTTGAAGAAATAGCGGTCGTAGAAGTTGCGATCGGTCCCGGCATAGGCGACCGGCTCGGGCGTCTGGTGGATGGGATACTCGTCACCCTTCGAAAGCGCCATCAGTCCTTCTCCCTCAGCGCACCGATACTGTCATGCCGCAGCGCCAATGCACAACCACCGCGTGCCATAGACAGGAAATTCGCGTCCCCGCGCTCGGTCCGCTCGACGAAGGCAGCGCTGAACACAGCGGTCGAAACTCCGTGGAGGATGCCGAGGCGGTAACTCTCCCGAATTCCCTCGCGCGTCAGCCCCACTCCCAACCTGCCCATTTCGGCGAGATAGAGTTCCAGCAGCTCATCCTCATGATCGAGCCCGAGCTGACCGATCCCCGTTCCGATGAAATAGGCGATGTCGTGGCTGGGCTTGCCTACCGCCGCCGTCTGCCAATCGAGCACAGCGATGGGCTCTGCGCCACCGCGAATGTCGAACAGCATGTTGTCCAGCCGGAAATCGCCATGGACGAGGCACTGCAGCTCGGGGTCGCGCCGGAAATAGGGCGCGGCCAGTTCGGCAAGCGCTTCGCATACGGACATGTATTCCGGCTCGAGCAATTCCCCGTAACGCTCGCGGAACACGACCTGCGCCTTTGGGTACATGGCAGCGACCGTATCTCCCTGGTTCGCCGCGGGCTGAAGCCATGGAGCCTCGATAATGTCCGCCCTGCCCCAGCTCGGCGCATGGATTGCGGCAGCCTGCTTCATGGCGGCCCTGGCATCCTCGATAGTGCATCCGGCAATCTGGTCGCCTTGCCGTGCCGGCCCCAGGTCCTCGAAAATCAGGCAGAACTGTGTGCCGTCATCGCTGCCTTGCGCAAAGTAGGTCTTTGGTGCGCGCACCTTCAGCAATGGCGCGGCTTGCCGATAGAATTCCACCTCCTTGCGATAGAGACCGAACATCGCCGCCGTCGCGCGGCTGGTTTCGTCCGCAGCGGGGAATTTTCCTGCCAGCGTCGCCGGCACATTCTCGCCCTCGAGCTGGAAGCGCACACTGTCGCCAACCTGTCCCGTTCCGATGGACTCCCAGCGGAGGGCAGCGACGCTCGCGCCGAGCACCTCGGACAACCATGAGGGCGTAACCTCATCAGGATGAACAGGAAAATCCGCCAAGTCCCTCTCCCGCAAAGAGCGATTGGCGGAACGCTAACGCGCGGCAAACGTCGTGGCAATCATGGGAAAGCTTACGCCATGAATGGGCCAGTCGAATGGATCGCCTCGATCGGGGCGGTGATCGCCGCCTCCATGATCGCTTTCGATCTCGGCAGGCGCGCTACCGCATGGGGCTTCGTGCTGTTCTGCCTCGTCTCGATCCTGTGGATCTATATCGGCCTGACGAAAGGCGCGATGCCGCTCGCCGCGATGAACGGCCTCCTGCTGCTCATCAACGCCTGGGGTGTATGGCAATACTGGTTCCACCCGAAAAACCGGGCGGACGACTGACAACTCAGCAGATTTTCACGCCGAAGCAGTCGCGTCCGGCGTAGATCGCGCTGTCGCCCAGTTCTTCCTCGATACGGATCAACTGGTTGTACTTCGCAAGCCGGTCGCTGCGCGCAAGGCTGCCGGTCTTGATCTGACCGCAATTGGTGGCAACCGCGAGATCGGCAATGGTCGCATCCTCGGTTTCGCCAGAACGGTGCGACATTACTGCAGTGTAGCTCGCGCGATTGGCGATGCTGACCGCATCGAGCGTTTCAGACAGCGTGCCGATCTGGTTGACCTTCACCAGCAGCGAATTGGCCAAGCCCTGGTCGATCCCTTCGCGCAGGCGCTGCGGATTGGTTACGAAAAGATCGTCACCGACCAGCTGGATGGACTTCCCGATGCGGTTCGTCAGCGCTTCCCAGCCTGCGAAATCGTCTTCGGCCATGCCGTCTTCGATCGAACGGATCGGATAGTCGCGGCACAGCTTATCCAGATATTCGGCCATGCCCTCGCCATCGAGCGAGAGGTTCTCGCCGGAGATTTCGTACTTGCCGTCGCGATAGAACTCGGTCGAGGCGCAATCGAGCGCGAGCACCACGTCGTCGCCCGGCTTGAACCCGGCCTGTTCGACCGAAGCCATGATGAAATCGAGCGCGTCGCGCGTGCTGGCGAGATTGGGAGCAAAGCCGCCCTCGTCGCCCACTGCGGTGGCAAGGCCCTTCTCGCTCAGCTTCTTCTTGAGCGTGTGGAAAATCTCCGCACCCCAGCGTACCGCCTCTGCAAGGCTGTCCGCGCCCACTGGCATGACCATGAATTCCTGGATGTCGATCGGGTTGTCGGCATGTTCGCCGCCGTTGATGATGTTCATCATGGGAACGGGCAGGACGTGTGCCGAAACGCCGCCGATGTAGCTGTAGAGCGGCAGGCCGCGTGCATTGGCCGCTGCCTTGGCCGCCGCCATGCTGACGCCGAGGATGCCATTCGCGCCGAGGCGGCCCTTGTTGGGCGTATCGTCGAGCGCGATCATCGAATGGTCGATGTCGCGCTGGTCCTCGGCATCGAAATTGCCGACCAGCAGGTCGCGAATCTCGGTATTCACCGCGTCGACCGCCTTGGTCACGCCCTTGCCGAGATAGCGCCCCTTGTCGCCGTCGCGCAACTCGACCGCTTCGTGGGCACCGGTCGAAGCTCCGGAAGGCACCGCGGCACGCCCGAAACTGCCGTCTTCGAGCAGGACATCGACCTCCACGGTCGGGTTGCCCCGGCTATCGAGGATTTCGCGGGCATGGATGTCGATGATTGCGGTCATTTCGGAACACTCTCCGGCGTCAGGTGTTGTAATACTATAGGACACCCCCAAATGGGGTATATGCAAAGCGCTCTATGCGCCGGAACACACCCGCGCAAGCCGCGTTGCATATTGGAAGGCCGGGTCGCCGCCGCGCCCGGATAATGAATACGAAACCGAGGGCAAGGACGAGAAACATGGCCGAGATGACCGCAGGCGAAACGCCGAAGAAAAAAACAGCCGCAAAGAAAACCAGCACCGCGAAGAAGCCGCGCAAGACCGTGGCGAAGAAGGGTGCAGCCAAGGAGACAGTCCCCGTGACCAACACCGCAACCACCATCGAAACCGAAACCACCACCAATCCGCACCGCACCGAGGCGAAAAGCCGCTTCAATGCCGCGCTCGAAGAAGCCAAGGCGGGCGCCGCCGCGCTCAAGGCCGAAGGCAAGGAACGCGCTGCTGCGTATCGCGGCCAGGCCAAGGGCAAGGGCGAAGACTGGATCGCCGAAGCCAAGACCTATGGCGCCGACGCCAAGGTCAAGAGCAGGGAACTTGCCACCGAAGGCAAGGTGAAGACCAGCGAAGGCCTGCGCACGCTGAGCCGCACGATCAGTGACAACGCCTACCAGGTCGACGAAAAGCTCGGCGCGAAATACGGCGAATATGCCCGTAGCGCAGCCACCTCGCTCGACGATTATGCCCGCAAGCTCGACGAGAAGTCGGTCGATGACCTTGTCGAAGACGGCCGCGAATTCGTCCGCAAGAGCCCGGGTACCGCAATCGGCATCGCCGCCGTTGCCGGCTTCCTGCTCTCGCGCCTGTTCCGTCGCTGAGCATTAGCGGCTACGGGGGCAGCATGAGGGACGAAGAAACGAGCGAACGGGCGGGCTACGAAGGCCCGCTCGATTTGCCGGACGATTATGAACCGCACGAGGATGGCGAGGAGTATGGTCCATCGCTGACCGATGATCTCGCCGCGCTGTTCGAGGATGGAAAGACCTATGCCGAGGCCGAGGTCGCTTTCCAGAAGAGCCGTGCTGCCTACACCGCAAATCGCCTAAAGGGCGCCATTGCCTTCGGGCTTGGCGCCTTTGGCGTGTTTCACCTTGCCTTAATTGCGTTGACCGTGGGCGTCGTGATCGCCCTCGTCCCGCTGGTGGGCCCTTGGGCGGCCACCGCAATCGTCACGCTGGCGCTTATCGTAGCAGGTGTGGTCCTGCTGAACCTGCTCAAGGGCAAGATCGACGACATTCGCGACGCTTTTTCGGATGGTGACGATGTCTGATCGCAAGGCCCGCATGCTCGAGGACAAGTACCTGCGCGATTCCGCAAGAGCGCTGGTCGATGCCGATATCGAACACATCAAGGCCGATTTTGCCGCCAAGGGACTTGGCGAGCGAGCGATCGACCGCGTCACCCATGGCGCCATGGATCTCTACGAAGAGGCCATCGATGTGGCGGAGGACAACAAGGGTGCGCTCGCTGCGCTGGTCGCGGCCATCGTCGTCTGGTTCGCCCGCAACCCGATCCTTGCCGCTTTCGGTTTCGGTGAGCCCACAGACGACGACGAGTGGGACGAGCGCGATTAAGTGACGGAACGGTGTGGGGTTCCCAACCGTTGACTCACTGAACACCAGACACACGAGGATACCATGGCAGACAACGCCTCCAGCAACGTCACCCCCATCAGCGCCGACAGCAAGCTGACCGACCAGGAAAAGCGCGACCAACTCCGCGCCCGGATCGAGGCGGGTGAACGTCGCAACGAAGAGCGCAGCTATCTCGACCAGGCAAAGGACGTGGCCGACAGTGCCATCGAATTCGCCAAGAAACACCCGGTTGCCACTGTCGCGGGCGCCATCACAATCGGCCTCGCCATCGGCGCAATGACGCGCCGTGGCCGCGAACTTGGTCGACGCGGCGGATCGCTGGCAAGCTATGCCGCCGATGCCGCGCTTGCCTACGGTCTTTCGATGATCGAAGGCGCGGGCGACAAGTTCGAGGACTTCAGCGACGCTGCAGGAACTCAGGCCCGCCGCATGAAGCGCGATGCGGGGTACAGGCTCGATTCAATGAGCGACAGCCTTCGCTCGTCCAGCCGCCGCGCCAGCCGCAAGTCGTCGCGCGCATACCGCGGCCTGCGGGCCAAGATCTCGAACTAAACCGAATCTAAACCAAAACGGCTTAGCGGCGTGACGGGCTTGCCTGTCGCGCCGCTTCCTTTATGGGCGTGGCCGAATTCCTCCCCAAGCATGAGATTATCCCGATGGAAGAAAAAGAGAGCAAGCAGACCCTTTACCTGGTGATGGGCGGCCGCGTGACCGATCCGCGCAGCGTCACCTTCTCCGACCCGGAGAGCATCCACGTGGCCGGCGTATTCTCCAGCTACGAAGATGCCGAAAGCGCATGGCGCGGAAATGCCCAGCGCACGGTCGACGATGCCGAAATGAAATATGTGATCGTGCACCTGCACAAGCTGCTCGATCCCGAAGCATAAGGACTGCCCGAGTATGGCCTATTCGATCCGCTCATTCGAGGAAGGTGATGCCGAAGCGCTCGCCGAACTCGGCCGTGCGGCAATCGGGGCCATCGGGCCGGATGCCTATAGCGAGGAACAGGTCGAGGCCTGGCTGAACAATTTCGCCGGGCCCGAAGTCTACCAGGCGCAGGCCGATGCCGGCACGCAGATATTCATCGCGACCGACGATGATGACGTGCCCGTCGCTTACGCCATGCTGGAGCAGACGGGTCACCTCGACCACCTCTATTGCCATCCCGACCACACGCGCGAAGGCATCGCCTCCAGCCTGCTGGAGACGGCAGCACTTTACGCGAAATATCACGGGATCACCCACCTCTTCACCGAAGCGAGCGAGGTCGCGAAGCCGGCATTCGAAAGTGCCGGCTATACAGCGATGAAAAAGCGCACCTTCGAAATCGACGGTGTCGAGATCACCAATTGGGCGATGGTACGCGAGATCGAGCTCGCCAAGCCTGTCGCGAAGAAGAGCGGACGTCTTTCGAACGTCTGAGGGCTGCAGCGCAGCCTTTCCGATGGCGGGATGTGCGTGGCACCCCGCTCCTCACATCAGATGAACTCGATCTTGTCGACGAGGTAGAACTTGTCGCCGCTCGGCACGGTGACCTCGACCTCGTCCTCGACCTGCTTGCCGATCAGCGCGCGCGCAATCGGCGAGGTGTAGCTAATCCGACCCTTCGAAGCGTCGGCTTCGGTCTGACCGACGATCTGGTACTTCACCGGTTTGTCGTCTTCGTCGAGCAGCGTCACGGTCGCGCCGAAGATCACCTTGTCGCCCGAGAGCGTGGTCGGATCGATGATCTGCGCGCGGCTGATCTTGTCTTCCAGGTCGCCGATCATGGCTTCTACCTGGCCCTGGCGTTCCTTGGCCGCGTGATATTCGGCGTTTTCCGAAAGATCGCCATGCGCGCGCGCTTCCTCGATCGCATCGACGATCTTCGGGCGTTCGGCACGCAGAACCTTCAGGTCGGCGGTGAGCTTTTCATAGCCCTCTGCCAGCATCGGCACCTTTTCCATGGGACCCCTTTGTCCTTCCTGTCAAAGCGCCCTTCCCCGGACAATTCGACCCCGGCCCGCGGATTTGCGGGGCCCCAGGGCTCGCGAATGTGAGGAAGGGTAAGTCTGTTCTTGTCAGCTATAATAGTCTTGCAATGAACGCACTTCAAGCTGCTCGGTAGAAACCTCCGCAATCGCACGCGCGGCAGCGAGGCTTCCGGCGGCAGTTGTGTAATAGGGAAGCTTCTTTTCGAGCGCCGCTTCGCGGATCGACTGGCTGTCGAGAAGCGACTGCCAGCCTTCGGTCGAATTGAAGATCAGTGCCACTTCGCCATCGATGATTGCATCGACAATATGCGGCCGCCCTTCGGCGACCTTGTTGACCCGCTGGACCTCGAGGCCCTGCTCCGCAAGGAAGCGCTGCGTGCCACCGGTGGCGATGACCTTGAAGCCCTGGTCGAGGATCGTCTTCACTGCAGGAAGAATGACCTCCTTGTCGCTGTCCTTGACCGAAACAAACACCGTGCCCCCGGTCGGAAGCGTCATGCCCGCTCCCAGCTGAGACTTGTAAAAGGCCGCCGGGAAGCTGCGATCGATGCCCATCACTTCGCCGGTCGACTTCATTTCGGGCGAGAGCACGGGGTCCGAACCGGGGAATCGGGCGAAGGGGAAGACGGCTTCCTTCACCGCCATGTGGTCGGGCTTGAGGTCGAAAGGCTCGAAGCTGGAAAGCGGCTCGCCCGCCATTACCCGCGCCGCGACCTTGGCAACCGGCTGGCCGATGGCCTTGGCGACGAAAGGCACGGTGCGGCTGGCGCGCGGGTTGACCTCGATGAGGTAGACCTCGCCCTCCTTGACCGCGAACTGGACATTCATCAGTCCGCGCACGTCGAGCGCCTCGGCAAGAGCCTTGGCCTGCCGTTCCATCTCCTCGATAATGTCGGCGGGCAGGCTGTAAGGGGGAAGCGTGCAGGCACTATCGCCCGAATGGACACCGGCTTCCTCGATATGCTGCATGACGCCGGCAATGCGGACCTCGGTGCCGTCCGAAACCACGTCGACATCGCATTCCACCGCATCGCGCAGATACTGGTCGACCAGCACGGGACTGTCTCCAGACACATTCACGGCGGTGTTGATGTAGTCGTCGAGTTGCGCCTCGCTATCGACTATTTCCATCGCGCGGCCGCCGAGCACGTAGCTGGGGCGCAGGAGGACGGGGTAACCGATGCGCTGGGCCCAAGCGGCAGCTTCGTCGCGGTTGCGCGCGATGCCGTTGGCAGGCTGCTTGAGCTTGAGCTTGTTGACCAGCTTGGCAAAGCGTTCGCGATCTTCGGCAAGGTCGATCGCATCGGGCGCTGTGCCGAGGATCGGGATGCCTTCGCGCTCGAGCGCCGCAGCAAGCTTCAGCGGGGTCTGCCCGCCGAACTGGACGATCACGCCCACCACTTCGCCCTTCGACATCTCGACGCGCATGATCTCGAGGACATCTTCCTCGGTCAACGGTTCGAAATAGAGCCGGTCCGAGGTGTCGTAATCGGTCGAGACGGTTTCAGGGTTGCAGTTGACCATGATGGTCTCGAACCCGGCTTCGGCCAGCGCGAAACAGGCATGGACGCAACAATAGTCGAACTCGATGCCCTGCCCGATGCGGTTCGGGCCGCCGCCGAGGATGACGATTTTCTTGCGGTCGCTGGGATCGGCCTCGTCCTCGCTCTCGCCGAAGCTGGGCGCTTCGTAAGTCGAATACATGTAAGGCGTGATCGCCTCGAATTCGGCGGCGCAGCTGTCGATGCGCTTGTAGACCGGATAGACACCGAGCTTGTGGCGCAGCGCGCGCACTTCGCGCTCGCTGGTTGCCCCTGCCATGGCGCGCAGGGCATCGTGGAGCAGGCCGGAGCGGCGCGCCTGCGTTTCGGCCAGACCGCCCGCGACACCCACCGAGCGCACCGCCAGCGTGGCGAGACGCTTGTCGGAGAAGCCCATGGCCTTCAGCCGGCGCATTTCCGCCGCATCGCGCGGCAGGCCGTTGTGGCCGAGCATCTTCTCTTCGTAGATGATCGCCTCGATCTGGCGCAGGAACCACGGGTCGAAGCCGGTGATCTGGTTTATCTCCTCGACCGTGAAGTCCTCACGGAAGGCCTGGGCGATCTTGAGGATGCGGTCGGGCGTGCGCTGGCTCAGCGAGGCGGTAATCTTTTCTTTCGAGACGTTCTCGAATTCGGGCATGCGGTTGAACCCGTCGAGCCCGGTTTCGAGCCCGCGCAGTGCCTTCTGCATCGATTCCGCGAAGCAGCGACCGATAGCCATCACCTCGCCGACCGATTTCATCGCGGTCGAAAGCTCGTTCTTGGATCCCTTGAACTTCTCGAAGGCGAAGCGCGGGATCTTCGTGACGACATAGTCGATGGTCGGCTCGAAACTCGCCGGTGTGGCGCCGGTAATCTCGTTCTGGATTTCATCAAGCGTGTAGCCCACCGCCAGCTTCGCCGCGACGCGTGCAATCGGAAAGCCAGTGGCCTTGGATGCCAGCGCGGACGAGCGCGAAACGCGCGGGTTCATTTCGATCACGATCAGTCGGCCATCCTTCGGATTGACTGCGAACTGTACGTTCGAACCACCTGTTTCGACGCCGATTTCGCGCAAGACCTCGATCGAGGCAGTGCGCATGATCTGGTATTCCTTGTCGGTCAGCGTCAGGGCTGGCGCAACGGTAATGCTATCGCCCGTATGCACGCCCATCGGATCGACATTTTCGATCGAACAGATGATGATGCAGTTGTCCTTGCGGTCGCGTACCACCTCCATCTCGAATTCCTTCCAGCCGAGGAGCGATTCCTCGATCAGGACTTCGGTGGTGGGCGAAGCGTCGAGCCCTTCGCGGACGATCTTGTCGAATTCGGCCTTGTTGTAGGCGATGCCACCTCCCGTTCCGCCAAGCGTGAAGCTGGGGCGGATGATCGCGGGAAGGCCCGTGCGTTCGAGCACTGCATGCGCTTCCTCGACCGTATTGGCAATGCCGCTGCGCGCGCTTTCGAGTCCGATCTTGTCCATCGCCTCGCGGAACCGCTGGCGGTTCTCGGCCTTGTCGATGGCATCGGCCTTGGCACCGATCATCTCGACCCCGTACTTTTCCAGCACGCCCATCTCGTCGAGCTTCAGCGCGCAGTTGAGCGCGGTTTGCCCGCCCATGGTCGGCAGGATTGCGTCGGGGCGCTCCTTCTCGATGATCTTGGCGACGACTTCGGGCGTGATCGGCTCGATATAGGTCGCCCCGTCCGGGCCTCCGTTCTCGCCCTTCACCATCTCCGGATCGGTCATGATCGTAGCGGGATTGGAATTGACCAGGATCACCCGGTATCCCTCTTCCTTGAGCGCCTTGATCGCCTGGGTGCCGGAATAGTCGAACTCGCAGGCCTGGCCGATGATGATCGGGCCGGCGCCGATTACGAGGATCGAGGAGATGTCGGTGCGTTTGGGCATGTTCGCTTTCGTCTAGTTGGGGCGCACCGAGCGGCGTTTGCCGCTGGTCTGGAAAAACTGGCCGTCGAAGCCGCTCATAATGTTATCGGCAACATCCGCGGGAATATCGCAGCGGTCGTTCGCCTTGTTGAGCACGGTCGCAAACCGCCTGCGGATAGAGGCGAGCTGGTCTCCGTCAGTTGACCCGCCCGGCGTGAAAGTTTCGCGCGACGAGTGGTTACCCTTGCCCCGCAGGCACGGGAAAACATCGGCTCCCAAGGTCACCGGGGAACTGGCCGTGGGTGACAGTTCATAGAAGACAGTGAGCTGGTTCAGCTGTCGGGAGATGCGGAACGATCCATCGCCCTTCGTGCTGCGCTCCCATCCGGTGTCCTTCTGGGGAACATTGGCGGCGACTGTTTCGCGCGCACCCGGTTGCTGGCCATCGGCAGCATCATCACTGCCACATGCACTGGTCAGCACAGCAGCCGACAGGCAAACCCAGATTCCAGCGATCGAGCGATGCATCGAATTGCTGCCTTTCTTCACCCCAACATCCCCACGAATTTCTCGAACAGGTAAAAGCTGTCCTGCGGCCCGGGGCTAGCCTCGGGGTGGTATTGCACGCCGAAGGCCTTCTTGCCCTTGATCGAGATGCCGCAATTGGTCCCGTCGAACAAAGAGACGTGGGTTTGCTCGACATTATCGGGCAAAGTGTCGGCATCGACCGCAAAACCGTGGTTCATGCTGGTGATCTCGACAAGGCCGGCGCTCTCACCCCAATCCTCGCCCACTCGCTGGACCGGGTGGTTTGCGCCGCGGTGGCCCTGGAACATCTTGGCGGTCTTTGCCCCTGCCGCAAGGCCAAGCATCTGGTGACCGAGGCAGATCCCGAACAGCGGTATGTCGCGATCGAGCAGGCCCTGGATTACCGGCACGGCGTATTCGCCAGTCGCCGCAGGATCGCCCGGGCCGTTGGAAAGGAACACGCCGTCGGGCTGCAGCGCCATGATGTCCTCGAGGCTGGTGCGCGCCGGGACCACCGTCACCTTCGCGCCGGCCTTCACGAGATTGCGGAAGATGTTGTCCTTCGCGCCGTAATCGATCGCGACAACGTGCGGCTTGGCATTGTCGACCTCGGCATAGCCGGTGCCGAGCTGCCAGAAACCGCCCTTCCAGTCCTCATGGCCATCGCGCGTCACGCCGGGGACGAGGTCGAGCCCTTCAAGCCCGCCGAACTCGGCCGCCTGCTTCTTCAGCGCTTTCAGGTCGAACTGGCCGCGCGGGCTATGCGCGATCACCGCATTGGGCGCGCCCTGCACACGGATCCGGCGCGTCAGCGCGCGGGTGTCGACGCCCGAAAGCCCGATCTTGCCATTCTTCACGCACCATTCGACGAATTCGTCTCGCGCGCGGAAATTCGAATGGCGGGTAACGTCCTGCCGCACCACCAGACCGACCGCGCCAAGACCGCGGCTCTCCACGTCTTCCTCGTTCGCGCCGACATTGCCGATATGCGGGAAGGTGAAGGTGACGATCTGGCTGTCGTAGGAAGGATCGGTCATCACCTCCTGGTAGCCGGTCATCGCGGTATTGAAGCAGACTTCGCCGACTGCCGAGCCACTTGCGCCGAAGCCCTTGCCCCAGATGCAGGTGCCATCTGCGAAGACGATGACTCCGGTGGCTCCCTTGGGTTGCGCGTGCGAGAATGCGGACAGGGCCATGGGCGCTCCGGGTAAAGGGTTTCCAGCGATGTGTGCTAAGTCCCAGCCGCTAGGGACCGCAGCGATTCCCGTCAACCCGGCTTGCGGCGGAACCCTTGGCTTTCTGCGCCCTTCCATTACATGACCGGTGAAACTTCCACAGCTTAGACAAGAAGAGACATAATGCTCCGCGAAAAAATCCAGTCCGAAACCGTCACCGCCATGAAGGCCAAGGACAAGGAGCGCACTGCCGCGCTCCGCCTGATCGGGGCCAAGATCAAGGACCGCGATATCGAGCTGCGCACTTCGGACAAGAAGCCCGAAGACGATGAACTGGTCACCGACGTGCTGATGAAGATGGCCAAGCAGCGCCGCGAATCGATCCAGATGTACGAGGACGGCGGCCGTCAGGAACTTGCAGACAAGGAAAAATCGGAACTCGCGGTGATCGAGGAATTCCTGCCTCGCCAAATGAGCGAGGAAGAGACCCGAGCGGCGATCGAACAGATCAAGGCCGATACCGACGCTGAGGGCATGAAGGACATGGGCAAGGTAATGGGCGAGCTAAAAGCCCGCCACGGCGCCACGCTAGACATGAGCAAGGCAAGCGGATGGGTGAAGGAGTCGCTTTCGTGAAGCGGCTCCTGCTGATCGCTCCGCTGGCGCTCGCCGCCTGTTCGCAAAGCGAGCCCGAGCCCAAGCCGACGCCCACGCCTACTGTTGCCCAGCCACGCACGCTGGCGGCGGCGAATCTCGATCTGGAATCGCTAGGCGCGAAGATCGTTGGGCCGCAGGGTCCCGAGGTCGAGACCGTACTGAGTGCGGGAAATCGTGAAATCGGCAAGATGGTCAGCTTTGTCGCTTGTCCGGCGGAAACGCTGGAGTGCAAACCCGGCGAGATGCCTGAAGGCACGATTTATACCTATGTCCACCAGGTGACGCTGGCCGAACAGGACGAGCCCGAAGCGGAACCGAGCGAAGGTCCCGAAGTCGTAGAAAGCCCTCCCACGCTCTTCCGCATGACGCAGAAGGCCCACGGCTTCAACGCCGCGGTCGGCTATTCCGTTGCGCAGGCGCTGGAAGCACTGGGCGGCGAGGATGCGATCTCGATCACCAGCGACGACGGCCGCCTGATCTGGCGCGTGGTCGAGGGTGACGGCTGGAAGCCGGGCACGACGCTGACCTTCTGGTGGCAATCGACCCTTCCTCCTGCCGGACCGGCGGATGCATACCTGCTGGAGGTCGATGGCAATCAGGCTTTGGCCAAGGGGCCGTTTCCTGCAGAAGAAGACGGTCGAAACGCCGCCCAGGGCGACTAGCGTTTTTGCTAATTCGATGTAGATAAGGCCGATGGCCTTGACACCGCAATGGTTGGACGAATTGAGGATGCGGACTACTCTGTCTGCAGTCATCTCGCGTACGGTCCGCCTGACCAAGGCCGGGCGCGAGTTCAAGGCGTGCTGCCCTTTCCATAACGAGAAGACGCCCAGCTTCTACGTCAATGACGAGAAGGGTTTTTACCATTGCTTCGGCTGCGAGGCGCATGGCGATGCGATCCGCTGGCTGACCGACCAGCGCGGCATGCCCTTCATGGATGCGGTGAAGGAATTGGCTGCCGAGGCCGGGATGGAAGTCCCTGCCCCCGATCCGCGCGCCGCAGAACGGGCTGAAAAGCGAGCCAGCCTGCACGATGTGACCGCAGCGGCGCAGCAATGGTTCGTCGACAAGCTGGCTTCGTCCGAAGGGGCCGAGGCGCGTAGCTATCTCAAGCGTCGCGGGTTTTCCGATGCGGTAGTGCGCGAGTTCGGCTTCGGCTTCGCTCCTGCGGAGAGGCAGGCACTGGCAGCCGCCCTCCCCTTCGAAGAATCCATGCTGGTCGAATCCGGCATGCGGATCGAGGTCGAGGGCAAGGACCCCTACGACCGGTTCCGTAACCGCTTGATGCTTCCGATCCAGGACACGCGCGGGCGGGTGATCGCTTTCGGCGGCCGCATCCTCGATGCCGATGCACACGGCCCGAAATATCTCAACAGTCCCGATACGCCGCTCTTCGACAAGGGGCGCACGCTCTACAATCTCCACCGCGCCGCGCCTGCCGCGCGCCAGAGCGGGCGGATCGTGGTGGTCGAAGGTTACATGGACGCGATCGCACTCGCCAATGCTGGGATTGCCGAGGCGGTTGCCCCGCTCGGAACGGCGCTGACCGAGAACCAGATCGAGCTGCTCTGGCGGCAAGTGGAATGTCCGTTGCTTTGTTTCGATGGCGACAACGCGGGGCGGCGTGCAGCCATGCGAGCGATTACTCGAGCACTACCACTGCTCGGTCAGAATCGAAGCTTTGCCATCGTTCAAATGCCCAAGGGACTCGACCCTGACGACTTGATAAAGAATCAGGGCGTCGAGGCCTTTGAACTTCTGCTCGCGCAACCAACCAAACTCATCGACTTCCTCTGGGAATTCGAATTGCAGGCCAAACCGCTAAATACGCCCGAGGAGAAGGCGGGACTTAAATCTCGATTGCTTGAACACACTTCAAAAATCGAGGATTCGCTGGTTCGCGCACTTTACCGACGAGAATACAATCAGCGTTTTGACGAGCTCGTCTTTGGGAAGCGTGATCGATCTAACGCTTCCTTTGGAAAGGTCATAGAAAGTGGAGATCGTTTTCAGCAAAAGAAAGCTTTTGATGAGGTCCACTGGAAAGCGCGTGCCGACCATCTCTACCGTCGATTAGGTGCAGCGATTGTTATGGGGATGATTTTACACCCCAAGTATATTCGAATTTATGGGAGCGAATTTGAAGGACAAAGACTGAAAGCCTACGATCCTCGAATTGATATTTTGCTCGAAAGTGCAGAGTATGATCGCGATTTCTCTCAAGAGTACTTGGCCGACGTTCTCGTCAAGAGAGGCCGCAGGATGCCCGAAACTTTTGAGTGGGATGATCTGAATTTCCCCTTCACGATGTGGCCACAAGATGATGAGGAGGCGCACCAATCATTTCGGAAAGCTGTGACTTTGTACACGCGAATGCCACTAGTTGACGACGCCTTGAGGAAAGCGACCGCTGAGGCTGGAAAAGATTTGACTGATGGTAATTGGGGCGAACAGCAGCGACTCCTCGCGTACGCGATGCAGCTCAGGGAAGAACTTTTGACCATGATGGCCGCATAACCCCAATGATTACGCTTGATTCGCGCGCCGAATCGCCCATATCGCTCCCGGAAGGCCTACCCGCCCCACCGGCAAACACCCATTTCGCCTTTCTCGACAAAGGCACAGACCCGGTTGATGCGCGCGAGGATCTGGCTGAAGCCGTGTCGTTGCTGGTCGAAAGGCCGGCACTCGAAGCCGCGCTCGCGGAAGCGACTGCGCGTTTCGAGACTGATCCCGAGGGAGCTTTCGCAGAGCAACAGCGTTTGTTGAAGCGGAAGCTGGAATTCGAGGCGCGACTCGGACAAATGGCAAGCCGAAAGGCCGCGATTGCGGCCACGAAGAATTCAGATGCCGCGCAGGGATCGTAGACCTGCTCGCGGCCAGCAATACGGATTGATGGACATTTATGGCTGGTAAAAAAGGCGGCGGCGGCAACGGCAAGGACGACGACGCACCCCTGATCGACCTCAACGAGGCATCGATCAAGAAGCTCATCACCAAGGCGAAAAAGAAGGGCTACGTCACCTATGACGAGCTCAACGACGCGCTGCCGCAAGGCGAGATGAGCAGCGACCAGATCGAGGATATCCAGTCCGCCCTGTCCGAAATGGGCGTGCAGATCGTCGAGACGGACGAAGACGCCGAGGCAGAGGACGAGGTCGAGGAAATCGCACCCGCCCCTTCGGCCAAGGAAACTGCCGGCGCCAAGAAGGCTCCTGCCAAGAAGGCCGCCACGGGCGAGCGCACCGACGACCCGGTGCGCATGTACCTGCGCGAAATGGGCGCGGTCGAATTGCTCAGCCGCGAAGGCGAAATCGCTATCGCCAAGCGTATCGAGGCCGGCCGCGACATGATGATCATGGGCCTTTGCCAGAGCCCGATCACCTTCCACGCCATCATCCAGTGGTCCGAAGCGCTCAACAACGAGGAAATGCAGCTGCGCGAGATCCTCGATCTCGATGCCATGCTTTCGAAGGAACCGCCGGCAGACAAGCTGACCGACGATGCCGAAGACGATGACGACGACGGCGAAATCTCGGAAGAAACCGCCGGCCCGACCATCCGCGACGATGACGAGGATGACGACGACGATTCCGATTCCGACGACGAAGACGGCGAAGAAGGTTCGTCCAAGTCCGACGATGACGACGACGAGGACAACACCATGTCGCTCGCGCAGATGGAAGCGGCGCTCAAGCCCGATGCCATCGAGCGTTTCGCGCGCATCAAGGACCTCTTCGGCAAGTTCGAAAAACTTCAGGCAGAGCGCGTGGAAGTTCTCGGCCGCGGCGAGAACTTCCCGCCCGCCAAGGAAAAGAAATACGAAGAACTTTCCGACCAGCTCACCGCCGAAGTCGAAAGCGTCCAGTTCCACGCGACCAAGATCGAATTCCTGGTCGACAACCTCTACGCCTTCAACCGCCGCCTGACCGCGCTCGGCGGCCAGATGCTGCGCCTTGCCGAACGCCACAAGGTCAAGCGCGTCGACTTCCTCGAAGCCTACATCGGCAACGAGCTTGACGACAACTGGATGGACGGCCGCCTGAAGGACAAGAAGTGGGCCGCCTTCGCCGACAAGGAAGCCGATGCGATCGACCGCATCCGCACCGAAATCAGCGACATCGCCAGCGCAACCGGCATGGCGCTGCCCGAATTCCGCCGCATCGTGAACATGGTCCAGAAGGGCGAGCGCGAGGCGCGTATCGCGAAGAAGGAAATGGTCGAGGCGAACCTGCGCCTCGTTATCTCGATCGCGAAGAAGTATACCAACCGCGGCCTGCAGTTCCTCGACCTGATCCAGGAAGGCAACATCGGCCTGATGAAGGCGGTCGACAAATTCGAATACCGCCGCGGCTACAAGTTCTCCACCTACGCCACCTGGTGGATCCGGCAGGCGATCACCCGCTCGATCGCCGACCAGGCGCGCACGATCCGTATCCCGGTCCACATGATCGAGACGATCAACAAGCTGGTGCGCTGCAGCCGCCAGTTCCTGCACGACCAGGGCCGCGAGCCGACGCCCGAAGAGATGGCGGAGAAGCTCTCCATGCCGCTCGAAAAGGTGCGAAAGGTGATGAAGATCGCCAAGGAACCGATCAGCCTCGAAACGCCGATCGGCGACGAGGAGGATTCGCACCTCGGCGATTTCATCAAGGACGAGAACGCGATCATCCCGGTCGATGCGGCGATCCAGGCGAACCTCAAGGAAACGGTCACCCGCGTCCTTGCCAGCCTCACCCCGCGCGAGGAACGCGTGCTGCGCATGCGCTTCGGCATCGGCATGAACACCGATCACACGCTGGAAGAAGTCGGCCAGCAGTTCTCGGTGACCCGCGAACGTATCCGCCAGATCGAAGCAAAGGCGCTGAGGAAGCTCAAGCACCCGAGCCGCAGCCGCAAGATGCGCTCGTTCCTGGATCAGTAGGCTTTTCGGGAACCTATTCGGCGCCCGATCATTGGAAAGATATCAGATGGCGTAAAAATCATCTGGTTATGATGAGCTTCTTTATGGAGTCATCATCAGGAGCCCCGACATCTTCGGATGCCGGGGCTTTTCCTTGTCCGGTTGAAGCTATCCCTTCTTGAGGTACTTCACCGCATCGGCGACGGGCATGGGTTTCGCATAATAGAACCCCTGCCCGTATTCGACGCCGAGCTTTTTCAAAACCTCGGCCTCCTCCGCATGCTCCACGCCCTCGGCGATGAGCTTCGACCCGATCGCCTCGGCAAAGCGCACCATCGCGCCGACCAGTGCACAGCGCGCGAGGTCCTGGTGGATGTCCCGGGTCAGGGCCATGTCGAGCTTGAGCATATCGGGCGCAAGATCGACCAGATGGCGCAGTCCGGCATAGCCTGACCCTACGTCGTCAATGGCGATCCGCGCATATTTCGAGATCGGCTTGAGCGCTTTCTTGAGCGCGGGATAATCGTCCACCTGCTGGTGTTCGGTCACTTCGACTACGAGGTTCTTCTTGCCCGCCCGTTCGAGGACCTGATGCAGCGCGCCGGAGATGATCGTTTCGGGCGAGGCATTGACCGACACGTAGAAGCCGGAAGGCACGTGCTTCAGGCTATCGAGCGCGCATTCGACCGCCAGCAATTCCAGCTCCAGCCCGCGTCCGATCTCGGCGGCTTCTTCGAACCACTTGTCGGGCCCGCGCATCATCGCGTCAGGAAAGCGCGCGAGGCATTCCACACCGACAGGCTTGCCAGTCTTGATCGAATGGATCGGCTGCTGGTGGATCTGCATTGCGCGGTCGCCGATCAGCTTGGTAATTCGCTTGTCGATCCGCTGGAAACGATAGTCGTGGTCGAGATTGCTCTCGATTTGCTCCACCGCCAGAGCCGCAAAGGCGCGCAACACGCCCACGTCGCGCTCGGTCATGGTGCGGTCGGGATTGCGGCTGAGGCAGCAGAAGCTGCCGTATAGCGTGCCGTCGGACAGGCGTAGCGGCGTATTCAGGTGGCAGCCGACCGGAAGGAAATCGGTAATCGCCATCGTCGCGGTGAACGGATGGTCCGCCGGATCCTGGATCAGTTCGGGCAGCCGCCCTTCGGCGATATGCCAGCAATAGCTGTTTTCGCGCGGATCGCGGAAGCCGGGCCCCATCGGCAGGTCGAGATCGGAATCGACATGCGTCAGTTCCTTCTCGTTGTTCTCGACATAGCGCGAGACGAAGGCGATCTCGGTGCCGAGATGCTCGCGGACCGCACGCAGGATGCGATCAATCGAAGCCGTCTGCACAGGCTCTGCGGCCAGTTTCGACGCGACGGCGGGCACAAGCGTTCTATGCTGCGACATATCCATAGCCCCGCGAATAGGGCGGATTCATTAATTATTTGGCATAACCAAAGCCATTCTCCGCGAATTCGTGTGCAGAGCGCCGCCTTCGGGGTGGAGAGAATCGCCTTGCGTCCCTATGTCGGCGGCCATGCGTATCGCCCTTGCTTCAGACCATGCCGCAATCGAGCTCAAGGCTACCTTGCGCGACTGGCTTATCGAACAGGGTCACGAGGTCGCCGACCTCGGGCCGGAGACCACCGACAGCGTCGATTATCCCGACTTCGGCTACAAGCTGGCGGGCGTGGTCGCCGACGGCACTGCGGAGCGCGGCATTGCGCTTTGCGGCAGCGGCATCGGCATCTCGATCAGCGTGAACCGCAATCCCGCTGTTCGCTGCGCGCTGGTCTCCGAACCGCTCTCCGCCGCCCTCGCCCGCGAACACAACGATGCCAACTGCATCGCCATGGGCGCGCGGCTGACCGGCGTGGACATGGCCAAGGCCTGCGTCACCGCCTTCCTCGACACCGAATTCGCCGGCGGGCGCCACCAGCGCCGCGTCGACAAGCTCTCCAATCCTTGCTGACAGGACAAGCATGACCGATAACCGTTTCTGGAACGACACGCTCGAACAGGCCGACCCGGAGGTCTATGCCGCTGTCCGCAGCGAGCTGAAGCGCCAGCAGGACAAGATCGAGCTGATCGCGAGCGAGAACATCGCCTCGACCGCAGTGCTCGAAGCCACGGGCAGCGTCTTCACCAACAAATATGCCGAAGGGTATCCGGGCAAGCGCTATTACGGCGGCTGCGACTATGCCGACGTGGTCGAAACTCTGGCGATCGAGCGCGCGAAGGAGCTGTTCGGCTGCAACTTTGCGAATGTGCAGCCCAACTCGGGCAGCCAGATGAACCAGGCGGTGTTCTTGGCTCTGCTGCAGCCGGGCGATACCTTCATGGGCCTCGACCTCAACTCGGGCGGGCACCTGACCCATGGCTCGCCGGTCAACATGAGTGGCAAATGGTTCAATCCGGTCAGCTACGGCGTGCGCAAGGACGACGAGTTGATCGACATGGACGATGTCATGGCCATCGCGAAGGAGCACAAGCCCAAGCTCATCATCGCTGGCGGCACGGCTTATAGCCGCGTCTGGGACTGGGAAGCCTTCCGCAAGGTGGCGGACGAGGTCGGCGCCTACCTCATGGTCGACATGAGCCACATTTCCGGCCTCGTTGCTGGCGGCGCGCACCCCAACCCCTTCCCGCACGCGCATGTCGTGACCACCACCACGCACAAGAGCCTGCGCGGTCCGCGTTCGGGCGTGATCCTGTGGAACGACGAGGAACTGACCAAACCCTTCAACATGGCGGTCTTCCCCGGCCTTCAGGGCGGCCCGCTGATGCATGTGATCGCCGCCAAGGCGGTGGCTTTCCGCGAGGCGCTGCGCCCCGAATTCAAGACCTATGCCGCCAATGTCGTCGCCAATGCGCGCGCGCTGGCACGCGGGATCGAGGCCAACGGCCTGCGCGTGGTTTCGGGCGGGACGGACAACCACTCCATGCTGGTCGACCTCACGGCCAAGGACGTGACCGGCAAGGCAGCCGAAGCCGGTCTCGACCGCGCATGGCTCACCTGCAACAAGAACGGCATTCCCTACGACACGCGCAGCCCCTTCGTGACCAGCGGCATCCGCCTCGGCACGCCTGCGGGCACCACGCGCGGCTTCGGCGAAGCGGAGTTTGAGACCATCGGCAAGCTCATCTGCGAAGTGGTCGAGGGCCTTTCGAAGAACGGCCCCGAAGGTGACGGACAGGTCGAGCAAAGCGTGCGTGACCGCGTGGCCGAACTGTGCGAAGCTTATCCGGTATATCCCGGACGCTAAGGAGCACCCCCATGGCCAACATCCCCGACGACCGTAACTCCGACTGGCAGAAAAAGGCGCGCAAGGACGAGCATTCCCGCGAAGATTATCGGGATGCCCGGCAGGAGGGAGAGCGCAGGCGCAATTCCTTCCAGGACCACGACCTCGTCCCCGACGCCACGGCCGAGATCAAGGCGATGGCTGCGGAAGGCATGGACCATCCCTCTACCAAGCCGGTCCTGACCGGTGCGGCGGTCGGCGCTTTTGCGGGCTGGGTTCTCCCGGTCGTCGGTCCCATCATCGGCGGCGTCGCCGGTGCGGGGTTCATGCTTTACAAGCGCCTGCGCCCCTAATTTTACGGATACATAATGCGCTGCCCATTTTGCGCCCATGACGACAGCCAGGTGAAGGATTCCCGGCCGACCGAGGATTCCACCTCGATCCGCCGCCGCCGCCAGTGTTCCAAGTGCGGTGCCCGCTTCACCACCTTCGAACGCGTGCAATTGCGCGAGGTCACCGTCGTCAAATCGGGCGACCGTCGCCAGGCTTTTGATCGCGGCAAGCTCGAGCAGTCGATCAGCCTTGCCTGTCGCAAGCGCGAAGTGGCGCAGGAGCAGATCGACCAGCTCGTCAGCGGCATCCAGCGGCAGGTCGAAACCGCTGGCGAGGCGGAAATCCCCTCGCAGCGGATCGGCGAACTGGTGATGGACGGCCTGCGCCAGCTCGACAGCGTGGCCTATATCCGCTTCGCCAGCGTCTATCGCGATTTCAGCGAGGCGCGTGACTTCGAGGAATTCGCCAGCACGGTGCAGGAAGCGGCAAACGAGCGTGGCTGACAGTCGCAAGCCCGTAATCGTGCTCGTCCGGCCGCAGCTGGGCGAGAATATCGGCAAGGCCGCGCGCGCCATGCTCAATTTCGGCCTGACCGAATTGCGCATGGTCACTCCCCGCGATGGCTGGCCCAATCCCGACGCGGGTCCGGCAGCAGCCGGTGCCGACATCGTGCTGGAGCAGGCGCAGGTATTCGAGAGCACAGCCGACGCGGTGGCTGACTGCGCGCATGTCTACGCCACTACCGTGCGCAAGCGCGGCGTCACCAAGCCGGTCGTCACACCCGAGGAAGCAAGCCGGGAGATCGCTGGCGCTGAAGGGCGCAGCGCCATCCTGTTCGGACCGGAGCGTTCGGGCCTGGAAACCGAGGATGTGTCTCTCGCCCGGGCCATCCTGACGGTACCGATCAATCCCGAATTCGGGTCGCTCAACCTCGCGCAGGCCGTGATCCTTTGCGCCTACGAATGGTCGAAGCACGAGCAACTGGTGCAGCCGACGCAGGAAGAGCTACTGCCCCCCGCACCGCAAAAGGAACTCGACGGATTGATCGGCCATCTCGAGGAGATGCTGCGTCCGAAAGGCTATTTCCTGCCCGAGGACCGCGAGGAGGCGACGCGCCGCACCTTGCGCGGCGTGCTGACCAAGCCCGCCTGGAACCACCTCGAAGTGCGTACCCTGCGTGGTGTTTTGTCGAGCCTGCAGCGCGAGCCTAAGCCCTGATCGCGTCCCACTCTTCGAGTTCATAGGTGATCGAAGTTTCGACCAGCAGGTCCCAGATCTCCGCGATTCTTTCGGCAGGGATGCCGCGCTTCGCAGCATCCGCCCGCGCATTCTCGATCACCTCGGTCTTGCGCGCTTCGTCGCGCACCACGTTGCGATCGGTCTTGATGCGCGCCGCGGCGCGCATGTAGCCGAAGCGGCGGTCGAGCAATTCCATCAGTTCGCGGTCGGTGGTGTCCACGCCAAGGCGCACTTCGCGCATGGTCTCGCAATCTTCGGGCAGTTTGAAACCGTCACTCATGGCCGCGCCGAATGGCGCGTTGAACCGCGCTTGTCGAGGACAAACCAAAGCCTCACTCGACTTGTCCGCAGACCCACGGCAATAGGGCCACATGGCCAGCCATCCCAACACCTATAAGAACCAGCCCGACGAGCGCGGACACTTCGGCGATTACGGCGGGCGCTATGTCGCCGAAACGCTGATGCCGCTGGTCCTTGACCTCGAACGCGAATACCGCGCTGCGCAGGCCGATCCTGCATTCCAGGCGCAGTTCGACGACCTGCTCGAACACTACGTGGGCCGCCCTTCCCCGCTCTATTTTGCAGAGCGGCTGACCGAGGCGCTCGGCGGCGCGCAGGTCTGGTTCAAGCGCGACGAGCTCAATCACACCGGCGCGCACAAGATCAACAATTGCATCGGGCAGATCCTGCTCGCGATCCGCATGGGCAAGACCCGCATCATCGCGGAAACCGGCGCGGGGCAGCACGGGGTCGCCACCGCCACCGTCTGCGCGCGTTTCGGCCTGCCTTGCGTGATCTACATGGGCGCAGAGGACGTGCGGCGGCAGTCGCCCAACGTCTTCCGCATGAAGCTCTTGGGCGCGGAAGTCGTGCCGGTCACCAGCGGGCGCGGCACGCTGAAGGACGCGATGAACGAGGGGCTGCGCGACTGGGTCGCGAATGTCCACGACACTTTCTACATCATCGGTACTGCTGCAGGCCCCCACCCCTATCCCGAACTCGTCCGCGATTTCCAGAGCGTCATCGGCAAGGAAGCGCGCGCGCAGATGCAGGACCGCATCGGTCGCTTGCCCGACCTTCTGGTGGCAGCGATCGGCGGCGGCTCGAACGCGCTCGGCCTGTTCCACCCCTTCCTCGACGATCCCGACGTGAAGATGCTCGGCGTCGAGGCGGCAGGCCACGGGCTCGATGGTGACGAACACGCGGCAAGCCTGCTCGGCGGCTTCCCCGGCGTGCTCCACGGCAACAAGACTTACCTGCTTCAGGACGAAGACGGCCAGATCACCGAAGGCCACTCGATCAGCGCCGGCCTCGATTATCCGGGCATCGGCCCCGAGCACGCTTGGCTGAAAGACACGGGCCGCGTCGAATACACCGCCATCACCGATGAGGAGGCGCTGGAGGCCTTCCAACTCCTTTGCCGCACTGAGGGAATCATCCCTGCGCTCGAACCAAGCCACGCCATCGCGGCAGTCGCGAAGCGCGCGAAGGACATGCCGAAGGAGAGCGTGATCCTCGCGAACCTATGCGGGCGCGGAGACAAGGACATCTTCACCGTGGCCGAACGGCTGGGAGTGGAGATGTGACCCGCCTCTCCAACGCCTTCTCCAAGCCCCACCCCGCGCTCGTCTGCTTCATAACCGCAGGCGATGGCGACACTTCGGCCAATCTCGACGCGCTGGTCGAGGGCGGCGCGGATGTGATCGAGCTGGGGATGCCTTTCACCGATCCCATGGCCGACGGCCCCGCGATCCAGAACGCGAACCTGCGCTCGCTCGGCGCAGGCACGACCACCGCCGATGTGCTGCGTATTGCCACCGAGTTCCGCCAGCGGCATCCGAACGTGCCGCTAGTGTTGATGGGCTATGCCAACCCGATGATCCGGCGCGGGCCGGAGTGGTTCGCCTCGGCCGCCAAGGACGCGGGTGTCGATGGCGTGATCTGCGTCGACATACCGCCCGAGGAAGACGACGCGCTCGGCCCCGACCTTCGCGCAGCCGGAATAGCGCCCATCCGCCTCGCCACGCCGACTACCGATGCGCGGCGCCTGCCGCAGGTGCTCGAAGGTTCGGACGGATTCCTCTATTACGTGTCGGTCGCCGGGATCACCGGCAAGCAGCAGGCCGCGCAGACCTCGATCGAGGAAGCGGTGGCCAGGCTGAAAGCCGCCACCGACCTGCCCATTGCAGTCGGCTTCGGAGTCCGCACGCCCGAGCAGGCGGGTGCTATTGCCCAGGTTGCGGACGGCGTGGTCGTAGGCTCGGCGCTGGTGGAACTGGTCGGCGAACACGGCACTGACGCCCCTGCCAAGCTGCGCGAGTATACGGCTGGGTTGGCTGGAGCGGTGCACGCAGCGCGAAACTGACGTTTCCTACTCCGCGCTCACCGGATATGCGGGGGCAATGGCCTTCCATACTCCTGCATGTTTTTCGCCTCGGAAAAGTGGGCAGTTTCGGGCCTTTTCCAACCGGAACCGTGGGCTCTGGCCCCGCATCTGTGCCGTTCGCGGAAACAGGTTTGTAGGTGACACGGGTGTCAACTTCGTCAGCTTCGTCGGGCGCGCTGCCGCCTCTCGCCAACCGGTTTCAATTTCGCTAGAGGCCTCCGCATGAACTGGTTTACACGCGTCCGTAACAATATCAGCTGGCTACCCAAGCGCACCACCGACAAGGATCTGTGGGTCAAGTGCCCCGGCTGCCAGCAAATGGTCTTCGGGCAGGAATATGCCGAGAACATGGACGTCTGCCCGCGCTGCGACCACCATGGCCGGATCGGTGCGGACAAGCGCCTCGCCATGCTACTCGACGAAGGGTTCGAAACGCTTCCCGTGCCGGAAGTGAAGGAAGACCCGCTCAAGTTCCGCGATTCGAAGAAATACACCGACCGTCTCAAGCAGGCGCGCGCGAAAAGCCCGCACAAGGACGCTTTCCTTGTCGGTGCAGGGAAGATCGAGGGCAAGCCCGCCGTCGTCGGCGTGCAGGACTTCTCCTTCATGGGCGGCAGCATGGGCATGGCTGTCGGCACTGCCTTCTGCCAGGGCGCGGAGCGTGCGCTGACGCTGCGTGCGCCCTATATCGTCGTGACGGCGGCTGGCGGTGCGCGCATGCAGGAAGGCATCCTCAGCCTGATGCAGATGCCCAAGGCGACCGTGATGACGCGCCGCCTGAAAGAGGCGGGCCTGCCCTATATCGTCGTGCTGACCGACCCGACCACGGGCGGCGTCACCGCAAGCTATGCCATGCTGGGCGATGTCCATATCGCAGAGCCCGGCGCGCTCATCGGTTTCGCCGGCCAGCGCGTGATCCAGGACACCATCCGCGAGCAGTTGCCCGACGGCTTCCAGCGCGCCGAATACCTGCACAAGCACGGCATGGTCGACATGGTCGTCCACCGCCACGATCTGCGCGACACGCTGGCCACGATTCTCGACTACCTGGCCCCCGCCGAGGCGGCCTGACCCCCCAGATGCGGGATTTCGCCCGCTCCGACAGCGCTGCGGTGCAGGCCCAGCTCGACCGGCTGGCGCAGCTGAGCGTGCCCGACGGGCGGTTGGGGCTGGATACCATTCGCGCCCTGCTCGACAGGCTCGGCAACCCGCACCGCAAGCTGCCGCCCACCTTCCATGTCGCCGGGACAAACGGCAAGGGCTCCACCTGTGCCTTCCTGCGCGCGATGCTCGAGGCGGAAGGCTACAAGGTCCATGTCACCACCAGCCCGCATCTCGTGCGCTACAACGAACGTATCCGCGTGGCGGGCGAACTGATATCCGACGAACGACTGTCGGTATTGCTGGCCGATGTGCTAGACGCTGGCGAGGACCTCAATCCCAGCTTCTTCGAAGTCACCATCGCCGCCGCCTTCACCGAATTCGCGCGCGTCCCCGCCGATGCCTGCGTTGTCGAGGTGGGGTTGGGCGGACGCTTCGATGCGACCAATGTGCTGGAGGCCGACGTGCTGGCCGCCTGCGGCATCGCGGCGCTCGGGATCGACCATGAGCGGTTCTTGTTGGCGCCTGAGGAGGGCGTGCCGGAGGAGCCGATTGCACGCATTGCATTCGAAAAGGCCGGTATCGCGAAACAGGGCGTGCCTCTGGTCTCTGTGCGTGGCAACAACCCGTCACAGGCGCAACAGGTCATCCAGGCGGTTGCCGAGGCAAAAGGCGCGCCTCTCCACGAGGTCTATTCTTTCGAGAACGGCAACATCTATATCGACGATTACCACTATCCCGAGCCGGGCATTCGCGGCCCGCACCAGCATCGGAATGCAGCGCTGGCGAATGGAATGCTGCGGCTACAAGACAAGGTCGCGGTCAGCGGCGATTCGATCAAGAAGGGCATCGGCTCGGCCTTCTGGCCTGCGCGAATGCAATTGCTCGGACCCGGTCCGCTTTCCGCTTTGGCCGAAGGACAGGACATCTGGCTCGATGGCGGTCACAATCCGAGTGCCGGTCTTGCCATTGCCGAAGCAATCGACGGTCCCCTTCACCTCGTCATGGGCATGCTCGCCAACAAGGACCCGCGCTCGCTGCTCGACGCTCTCGCAGGCCGCATCCGCTCGCTCACCGTTATACCCGTGCCTGGCCACGAAGCGCATCCGGTCGACGCATTCGGCAGGGATGCGCAACCGGCACTGACTGTCGAAGAGGCACTCTTCAATCTACCCGCCGACGGCTATCCCATCCTGATCGCAGGCTCGCTCTACCTTGCGGGCGAGGTCCTGCGGCTCAACGACGAGATACCCGACTGATTACTCGGCTGGAGCGGTCTCCGCCATGCTCTCGCCAGCTTCGGGAGCGACGATACCGGCGGCGCGCTTTCCCCGGCTTTCGCGATACCATTCGAAACACACGAGCACCGCAGCGGCCAGGCCGATCCAGGTCGTCAGGATAAAGACGTCGAAATACCCTTGGTTCTCGATCATCTCGCCAAGCGCCCCACGTCCCAGCGTGCCGACAAGCAAGGTCAGCGAGGCCAGAAGCGCGTATTGGACCGCGCTGAATTTCTTCGAGACGATGCTGGATAGCCACGCGATGTAAGCTGCGCCCGCAATACCGATGGCGAGGTTTTCGAATGCGATCGTGATGGTAAGCTTGGCCAGGTCCGCATCGCCGATGCCGGGCACCTGCTCGATCAGGTAGGTAAAGCCGACCGCCTCGCTGAAAGCCGCCATATTGTGCCCACCCACGGCCATATCGGCATAGAGCAGGTTCGTCAGCGCGGCGAGAATTCCGCCGATGAGTAGCGTTGCCATCCGGCCAATCGTGGTGAGCATCAACCCGCCAAGTGCGAGGCCCGCGATGATGGCGCCCACACCGAAGAACTTCGAGGCGAAAGCAACGTCGTCATTCGTATATTCGAGTTCGCCCAGGTAAAACGGATAGGCGAATGAGCCCCAGATCGCGTCGCAGATGCGGTAAGTCAGGACCACCGCAAGGATAAGCACCAGAGCCCAGCCAACACGCCCGACGAGTTCCACCAACGGCAGGACAAGCGCACGATAGAGGTGGTCGAGAGCATAGGCGCCGCCACTTGCCTCGGGCGCATCGGCCGTGAGGACGTGCTTGCCCTGCTTCTTCTGTCCAGCGAGCCATCCCGCGATCAGCCCCGGTAGGATAATCGTCGCCACAATGATCAGCGGGCCGAAAGTGGCAGTGAATTCCGTGGGATTGGGCCTGTCTTCGGGCGCATTGGCCATCGACATGACCATGAAAGCCAGGACCGTTCCGATTGCACCCGCCCACAGCAGACCAACCATCACAAGCGCACGGTTACGGATAGAGGGAGCCAGTTCACCTGCCTTGCGCAGCGCGCGAACCTGCAGTTCGCTCTCGGTGGCAACATCCTCTGCCTCCTCATCGGCATTGGGCGCCCAGAGACCGACAAAACCGACTGCCAGCAAGATCGCGCCCATGAGTGCGTAGGTTTCGGGCCAGCCGATCCGCGCGGCAATGATCAGGCCGAGCGCCCCCCCTACAAGCGAGGACAGCCGGTAACCCATCTGGTAGACGGTCGAGAGGATATCGATGGTGGCCCGCTCGTCCGCCACGTCGATACGCCATGCGTTGATCGCGATGTCCTGCGTCGCACTGGCAAAGGCCCCGATCCCCGCAAGAAGGCTGAACATGCCGAGCTGCGACTTGGGATCCAGGATACTCATGGTGACGAGGATCGCCCCGAGGAGCACCTGCGCTGGCACGATCCACTGCTTGCGCCGCCCCAGTTTGCGCAGGATCGGAATATTGACCTTGTCGATCAGGGGCGACCAGAGGAACTGGAAGGCGTAGGCAAGTCCGATAAGGCTGAAGATACCCATCGTCTCGAGGTCGACTTCGGCCTCGGTCAGCCAGGCGAACAGCGTGCCCAGGAACAGCGCGAACGGCAGGCCGCTGGCGAAGCCGAACAGCAGCATGAAGCCGGTTTTCCTGTTGGTGAGTGCCAGGCCGAGGACCTTGAGCGCGGATTTCTTTTGTTCTGCAACCGCTTCGGCCATGCCCTAGCGTCCTTCCGTTTTATCGTATTTTTTGCGACACTAGCGCCTGGAGAGAGAAAGGAACAGTCGCGATGGGAGTTCCGACTTCATTGCTCGACGGGCGGCGTCCCACGGACGGCATGCTGAAGCTGGCGCAGGATATCGCCGAGGAGGCACCGCGCGATACGCTCGGCCAGACGAGTGTTCCGGCGCGTGTCTATACCGATCCCGAATATTTCGCGCGCGAGAAGGCGGCGATCTTCGACAGGCTTCCGCAAATCCTGTGCCCCAGCGCTTTGCTCCCCGATCCGGGCATGGCCGTGCCGCATGATGCGACGGGGCGGCCGCTGCTCGTGACCCGCGATGCCGAGGGGGTGGCGCATGTGTTCCTTAACGTCTGCCGCCATCGCGGGACGCGGCTGGTCGAGGGCCACGAGGTCAAATGCACCAAGAAGCTCGTTTGCCCCTATCACGCATGGACCTATTCGGTGGACGGTCGGCTCCTTGCCCTGCCCCGCCCGGATACCTTTCCCGAGCTCGACAAGGGATCGATGGGTCTGGTCGAATTGCCGTCGAAGGAAACTGGTGGGATGATCTGGTTCTGCCCCCGCGAAGAGACGGCCGACTTCACACTCGCCGAGAAACTGGGCGAGGATTTCGATGCGCTCGGCGTGGGCGAGCACGTCCTCTTCCGCCGCAAGACTCACGAGGTGGCGGGGAACTGGAAGCTCATTATGGATGCCTTCCTTGAAAGCTACCACGTCACTCGCCTCCACGCGCAGACCATCGGCCCTTTCTTCAAGGACGGCGTGACCAGCGGCGATATGGTCGGTCCGCATGCCCGCAGCGCAGTCGGGCGGCTGGAAGAAATGGAAGGCGTGGACCTCACCGATATGGCGCAGCTGCGCCGCGTAGTGACTTTCGCCTACCAGCTCCTGCCCGGCGCACTCGTCATCCCCAGTCCCGATTACGTCAACCTGATGGTGATGATGCCGCAGGCGCATGACCGTACGCTGGTCGAGGATTTCATGCTCATCCCAGAGCACCCCAGCACCGACAAGGCGCGCGACCATTGGGAGCGCAGTTGGGCGCTGCTCGACGGCGGGGTCTTCGCCAGCGAGGATTTCCGCGCAGCCGAGCTTGGACAGCAGGGCCTCTCGACCGGAGCCGTGCCCGAACTCACGCTCGGCACGATGGAAGGCGGGATCAGGCGCTATCACGAGACAGTCGAGGAAGCCTTGCGCGCCGCCAACTGAGCGCCTAACCGCGCCTCCATGTCCGAAAACAGACTTCCCGAAGCCGGCGACCGCATCGCCAAGCTGCTCGCGCGTGCGGGCGTTGCCAGCCGCCGCGAGGTCGAGCGGATGATCGCCGACGGGCGCGTGTCGCTCGATGGCAAGGTGCTCGACACGCCTGCGGTGAAGCTCGAAGGCCTGCGAGGTGTGACCGTCGACGGCAAGCCGGTGGGCGAGGTCGAGGACACGCGCCTTTTCGCCTTCCACAAGCCTTCGGGCCTCATCACTGCCGAGCGCGATCCCAAGGGTCGCCCGACCATCTATGCCGCGCTGCGCAATGCTCTGCCCAAAAATGCCGGTCGGGTGATGCCGGTGGGCCGCCTCGACTTCAACACCGAGGGCCTGCTGCTGCTCACCAATGACGGCGAAATGAAGCGGGCGATGGAATTGCCGTCTTCCGGCGTGCCGCGCACCTATCGGGCCCGCGCATTCGGCGACATTACGCAGGGACAGCTCGACGAGTTGATCGAAGGCATCGAAATCGACGGCGTGCGCTATGGCCAGATCGAGGCCAATCTCGAGCGCGGTTCGGGGCGCAACCGCTGGATCGAAATGACACTGCGCGAAGGCAAGAACCGGGAAGTCCGCCGCGTGCTCGAACACCTGGGGCTCGAAGTGAACCGGCTGCTGCGTATCGGTTACGGCCCGTTCCACCTCGGCGACCTTCCTCGCGGGCAAGCGGTCGAATTGAAGCGCGGCGATGTCGAGGCATTCAAGCGCGAACTTTCGCGCGGCGGGCGCAAGTGAGGATCATTGCGGGCGAGTGGCGTGGGCGCAAGCTCGTCGCGCCCAAGGGCGACGGGACGCGTCCGACCGCAGATCGCACCCGTGAAACACTGTTCAGCATGCTGGCCAGCAGGCTCGGCTCGTTCGAGGATCTGTCGGTGCTCGACCTGTTTGCGGGTTCGGGCGCGCTGGGTCTGGAAGCCCTTTCGCGCGGGGCCGCGCATTGCCTCTTCGTCGAGCAGGAACCGGATGCGGTGAAGGCCATCCGCACCAATATCGACACCTTCGATGCCCGCACGCGAACGCAGGTCCAGCAGGCGTCGGTAATGAGCCTCGGTCCTGCCAAGGCTCCGCACGATCTAATCCTGCTCGATCCGCCCTATCACACGGGCGCCGGACAGGTGGCCCTGGACCGCATGGCGCGGCTCGGCTGGATCGGCCTTGCCACATGGATCGCTCTCGAAACGCACAAGTCCGAGGATATCGCGATCAAGGCACTTGATATCGAGGCCGAGCGCGTGGTCGGCAAGGCCAAGCTCACGATCCTGCGCCTGAAGGATTGAGCGCACAGAAAAGGGGCAGACCTACCATGGTAGGCCCGCCCCCCTCCAAGCGTCAGCGCTAGACTAGCCAGCGCGGCTGGACGTTCGGATTAGCTGTCGTCGTCCATGTCTGCCGGACGGGTAGCCGGAAGCGGTTCGTCGATTTCGCTGGCAGGGCGGCCCGGCCAGTATTCAAGCGGACGGTTACCGGTCTTGTTCTTTTCCCAGCCATTGATGCAGCCGTCCTGCTGGTCGGGCTTGCAGATCGGCAGGTCGTCGCCGCTACCTGCGGCCGTATAACCTGCAGGCGTAGTCTGGGTCACTTCGCTGCGCACGAAGCGCGGAGCCGGTGCTGTGGTGGTCGCGGCAGTGGTGCGAGCGGTCGTGCCCGTAGTGCTGGCATTGTTCGAACCGGCAAGCTGCGAGTTGATCTGCTGCCAAGCGAGGGCGCGCTGGTCCGGGGTCATCTCGTAGATGCGGACGCGCTGCGGATCGGTCAGAACCCACCAGCCGTCGCTCTGAGCCGGTTCGAGGGTCCAGTAGTATTCCTGCACGCCATAGGGCCATGCATCATAGATCACGCGGCGTTCTTCGGGCCAGCTATCGTAGACCACCACCTGGTCTTCACCGAGTTCGTAAACGGTGACTTCGTCGTCCATGTGATCGTCTGCGGCAGCAGGCACGGCGGTGAAGGCCAGCGCGGCGGCGCCGGCAAGAATAATGTGCTTCATTGTTATCTCTCCTGAGAGTGTCATTGCCGATATTACTAACAAAGCAGCGGGATAGTTCCGAAAGGGCTTTCCGGAAAGCCGACAACGAGGGCTTGTGCTGCGGTGAAGCGTTCCCTAGCTGTTCTAAAGCAATGTCCGACCTCCCGACCCCCACTGAAACCTCCGGAAATGGCGAAATTCCGCCCTATGCCGCGATGCTCAACGCACCGCAGCGCGAGGCTGTGCTGACCACGGAGGGACCGGTTCTCATGCTGGCGGGCGCAGGAACGGGAAAAACAGCCGCACTCACCGCGCGGCTGGCACATCTCATCGCAATGCGTCGCGCATGGCCGAGCGAAATCCTCTGCGTCACCTTCACCAACAAGGCCGCGCGCGAGATGCGGCACCGCGTGGGACGGCATATTGGCGATGCGGTGGAAGGCATGCCGTGGCTCGGCACTTTCCATTCGATCGGGGCGAAGATGCTGCGGCGCCATGCCGAGCTCGTTGGCCTCAAAAGCAATTACACGATCATCGACACCGACGACCAGCTGCGCCTTTTGAAGCAGCTGATCCAGGAAAACGACCTGGATGAGAAGCGTTGGCCCGCACGCCAGCTCGCCGGACTGATCGACCGCTGGAAGAACCGCGGGCTCACGCCCGACAAGCTAGATGCGGTTGAAAAAGAGGCCTATGCCAATGGCAAGGGCGCGCAGTTCTACAAACTCTACCAAGACCGGTTGAAAGCGCTCAATGCCTGCGATTTCGGCGATCTTCTGCTCCATATGCTGACGATCTTTCAGCAGCATCGCGACGTACTGGAGCAGTACCAGCAGCGCTTCAAATACATTCTCGTCGACGAATACCAGGACACCAACCAGGTCCAGTACCTCTGGCTCCGCCTGCTCGCGCAGGCGCGCAAGAATATCTGCGTAGTGGGGGACGACGACCAGTCGATCTATTCATGGCGCGGGGCGGAGGTCGCCAATATCCTGCGCTTCGAGAAGGATTTTCCCGGTGCTGCGGTCATCAAGCTCGAGCAGAACTATCGCTCCACCCCGCAAATCCTCGCGGCGGCTTCGGGCCTGATCAACGCCAATAGCGAGCGGCTCGGCAAGACCTTGTGGACCGAGCTTCCGGCGGGCGAGAAGGTGCGGGTTGTCGGTGTATGGGACGCTCCCGAAGAAGCGCGCCGCGTGGGCGAGGCGATTGAACGGCTCGAAAGCGAAGGTGCGCCGCTGGACGAGGTCGCCATCCTCGTGCGCGCGCAATACCAGACGCGCGAGTTCGAAGACCGCTTCATCCAGATCGGCCTCAATTACCGCATCGTCGGCGGTTTCCGCTTTTACGAGCGCGCCGAAATCCGTGACGCTCTCGCCTATCTGCGCGTGATCGCGCAGCCGGCGGATGATCTGGGTTTCGAGCGCATCTACAACCAGCCCAAGCGCGGGCTCGGGGCGAAAACGCTAGAGGCCATGCGCCGCCATGCCCGGCGCACGCAGAAGCCGCTTGCTGCCGCTTCGCTGGATTTGTGCGATACCGATGAGTTACCGGCGCGTGCGAAGAACAGCCTCGTCGGCCTGCTCGGACAAATTGCCCACTGGCGGGAGATGTCGGAGCAGGTCACGCCTTCCGAGTTGCTGCGTACCGTACTGGCCGAAAGCGGCTACGACGACATGCTTGCCAAGGACCGCAGCGCCGAAAGCGCGGGGCGGGCCGAAAACCTGGTCGAGCTTGCCCGCGCGATGGAAGAATACGAGACGCTGACAGACTTCCTCGAACACGTCAGCCTGGTGATGGACAACGACCGCGCCGACGATGGCGAGAAGGTCACCATCATGACCATGCATGCGGCCAAGGGCCTGGAGTTCGACCATGTTTTCCTGCCCGGTTGGGAGGAAGGCGTCTTCCCCAGCCAGCGCGCTATCGACGAAGGCGGCCTCGCCAGCCTCGAGGAAGAGCGCCGCCTCGCTTATGTCGCCATCACGCGCGCCAAGCGGCGCTGCACGATCTATCACGCGGCCAACCGACGGATCTACGGACAGTGGACCAGCTCGATACCTAGCCGCTTCATCGAGGAATTGCCCGATGAGCATATCGAGACCGAAACCACGATGAGCGGCGGCGCCTCGCTATGGCGCGCGAACTGGACCGAGACCGAGGACCCCTTCGCCCATGTCTCCACCGCTCGCCCCGACCGCAGCACAGCGCGTGGGCCGGGCTGGCAACGCGCAATCGCAAGCGGCTACGACACCACGCCCAAGCGCCTTGCCGAACCCAGCCGCAGCGCCGCCAGCTTCGCTGCCAAGCCGCGCAGCGACATCGCCGTGGGCGCGCAGGTCTTTCATGAGAAATTCGGTTACGGCTGTGTCACCGACCAGGAAGGCAACAAGCTGACCATCGAATTCGAAAAGGCGGGCGAAAAGCGTGTCCTGGACAGCTTTGTAAAGCTGGCCTGAGGTCAGGCGGTCGCTTCGGTCTCCGCTGCCGGTGCGGGCGCCTTGCCCCAATAGCGTCTTTCGAATGGACGCCAAAGTTCGCCGCCCAGCCCGCGCGTACCTTCGGCAATGCCGGTTTCACAATTGAGGTAGGGCTTGGGGTCGAGATACGTACCGAACAGCTTGTCCCACAGCGTGACGGTATTGCCGAAATTCGTCCCCATCAGCGCTTCATCGCGGATGTGGTGTAGGCGATGGGCGGCAGGCGAAATCAGCACCTTGCCGAAAATGCCGAGCGTCCACGGTACATCCGCGTGGATAAAAAAGCCCCAAATGCCCCGTACGGTACCCGCTATGCCGACTATCCACTCCGGAATTCCCAACAACAGCAGCAGCATGATATCGACAAGCGTGCTGAGCAGCTTGCTCAACGGATGCTTGCGCAAGATCGAAAGCCAGTGGATCGCCGTGTCGGCGTGGTGCGTTGCATGGATCGGCCAGAAAAGGCGCGTGTGTTCGAGCCGGTGGCGCCAATAGACCACGAAATCGAAGGCTAGCACGGCTACGGCAAATGTGACTAGGCCGGGCACATCCTCCCAGAAGGCGACTAGCGCGTCAGGAGCACCGACTGCGTTTCTCAACCAGCCGTCCGGCACAAGGAACAGCGGTGCGAGAAATACGGCATTGATGAATGTCAGTCCGAGATTGGTCATGAACTCCCGGTGACATCGCCTGACCGCCTCGACGATCCGGCCCCGCTTGGTGACAAGCGCAAGCAGCCCGAACATCACGCCGGTGATGGCGAGCAGGGTGAAAACCGATTGGGCAGGTGCAGCAAAGATCTCCATGCCCGCGCATCATGGGCGAGGCATGGTAAGGGAACGGTTAACTCAGGTCGCCGAAACCTCGAGGAAACCGGGCTTCGGTCCGTTCCATTCGCCTGCGGGAACCGGCGCATCGTCACGATCGTCGCGGCGCGCATTGCGCTTCGGCCGCTCGGCACGCGGTTCGTCGGCGTCTTTCGCCTTGCGTCCGCGCGCGGGCTTGTCTTCGCGCTTCGGCTTGGCCTCGCGTTTCGGCTTTTCGTCTGCGGTCTCGGTTTTCGAGGTATCGACCAGATCGACCCGGACGTCCTTCTTGCCGAAAACGGGGATCTGGTTCTGCGTGAGTTTCTCGACGTTCTCGATCGCTTCGGCATCTTCCTTCGATACGAACGTGAAGGCGCGGCCCTTGGCCCCTGCCCTGCCCGTGCGACCGATGCGGTGGACGTAATCGTCCGGATGCCACGGCGTGTCGAAGTTGAAGACGTGACTCACGCCCTTGATGTCCAGCCCGCGCGCAGCAACGTCCGAGGCGACGAGGATGTTTACCTCGCCCTTCTTGAACCGGTCGAGTTCCTTGATGCGACTTGCCTGGTCCATGTCGCCGTGGATTTCGCTGCTGGCAAAACCGTGGCGCTGAAGGCTCTTGTTGAGTTCACGCACGGTGGTCTTGCGATTGGCGAAAATGATCGCGGTCTCGACATGGTCGTGCTGCAGGAGCCAGCGCAGGGTCTCGCGCTTCTTGCGCGTCTCGACCGGAATCTTGAAGGCAGTAATGTCTTTGTTCGTCGTCGCCGCGCGGGTAGTCTCGATGCGCTTGGGATTGCTCATGAACTTCTTCGCGAGCTTTTCGATCGGCGGTGGCATTGTGGCCGAGAAAAGCATGGTCTGGCGGTTCTCGGGCAGTTTGTCGCAGATGAACTCGATGTCCGGGATGAAGCCCATGTCGAGCATGCGATCGGCTTCGTCGATCACGAGCAGTTCGCAGCCGTTCAGCAGGATCTTGCCCCGCTCGAACAGGTCCATGAGGCGGCCCGGCGTGGCGATAAGGACATCGACGCCTTCATTCAGCGCCTTAACCTGGTCGCCCATCTGCACACCGCCGATGAGCAGCGCCATCTTGAGATCGTGGTTCTTGCCGTATTTTTCAAAGTTCTCAGCGACTTGTGCGGCCAGTTCGCGGGTCGGTTCGAGGATGAGGCTGCGGGGCATGAGCGCGCGGCGACGGCCCGCGGCCATCACGTCGATCATCGGCAGCACGAAGCTGGCGGTCTTGCCGGTACCCGTCTGGGCGATGCCGATGATGTCTTTCATCATCAGGATCGGAGGGATGGCCTGCGCCTGGATCGCAGTCGGCTCGGTATAGCCGGCCTCTTCGACGGCTTTCAGCAGGTCTTCGGACAGGCCGAGATCGGCAAAACTCATGCGGCTTTCAAATGCCCCCATTGATGGAATACGAAAAGGCCGCAAAAGGCGGCCTCAAGCGAGCGCGCCCTTCGCCAATTTATGCGCGCAAGTCAAGGAAAAGCGGCTTATTCGGCGGGTTCGAGCACCAGCTCGGAAAACTTGGCGACCTGGCATTTCGCTCCCGAGCGACTCATCAGCCTGTCGCGGCGCACGCAAATCTTCCCGTCCTCGCTGCGTTCCATGTAGAAACCGCGGTAGAAATCCCTTGGCGAACAACCCTTTTCGAGACGGGCTGCAATCGTGCGCCGGTCGCGCATGAACATCAGCAAATGCTCGCCGCGATCTGCCACGCCCCCGACACGAGCGCTTTCGATACATTCGCCCAGCGGTCGCTCGACCACGCGCATGGGGCGCGGGGCTTCTGCGTTGAAGTTACGTAGTGCCGGACCCGGGGCCGGCGAAATGCGAAGAATGATACCGCGCTCGATCCGCACCTGTTCGTTATTGGACGGGGCAATCCCGTCAAACAGGGGCGACCATGCGGGCGCCTGATCGGACAGAGGGAGCGGCGAGATGCGGCGTTCGCCCTCGTGCGACTGACGGGAAAGTTGGCTGTCGACCACGTCCGCCTCATGCCCGTCGCCGACACCCTGCATCCCCAGCGGGAGCAGCAGCGCTAGCGGTGCAAAGAGGATGGGCAGGCTGGGCATCTACGGTGCGAACTCGCTCCTTTGGCCGCGTCGATTTTGGCGCACGGGCAGTGAGAAAGATGCCCCTATGCCTCCCGACGATTGAATATCGGCTTAATTGATTGAAACGCGAGTGCAAGAGGGTGACGTTATCCCTCGCCTTGTGGCATGGGCGACACATGACGGACACGGACCAGTTTATTGCCGAGGCAACAGCGCTGCTGGGCGAACGCGGTTTCACGCAGGATGCCGAGATAATCGAGCCGTGGCTGACCGACTGGCGTGGCCGCTTCACGGGCCGTGCGATGGGGTTGGCTTCGCCTTCGTCGACGGAGGAAGTTGCCGAATTCGTGAAGCTTTGCGCACGTCACGGTGTGCCGATCGTACCACAAGGCGGCAACAGCGGGATGTCAGGCGGCGCAACGCCAGATACGAGCGGTCACGCCGTAATTCTCTCGCTTCGCCGTATGGATGAGGTCCGGCACCTCGATGTGGAGGCCTTGCAAGTCACTTGCGAAGCAGGCGTAATCCTCCAGACCCTGCATGAAGCCGCAGAGCGCGAGCGCCTGCGATTTCCCCTGACGCTCGGCGGAAAGGGGTCGGCGACAATCGGAGGCCTGGTTTCGACCAATGCCGGCGGGACGCAGGTGTTGCGTCACGGAACCATGCGCGCGCAGGTGCTGGGCCTCGAGGCCGTGCTGGCCGACGGCAGCGTGCTGGACACTCTCACCCCGCTCAAGAAGGACAATCGCGGCTTTGACCTGAAGCAATTGCTGATCGGATCTGAGGGTACGATCGGTATCGTCACGGCAGCGACGTTGAGGCTGCTACCCGAGATCGGCGGCCGGCGCGTAATCTGGGCCGGCCTCCCCTCGCTCCAGCACGCCAGAAAGCTGCTCCTGCATTTCGAGGCCGAAGCGGGCGATGCGCTTGAAGGCTTCGAAGTGGTCCCTGCCCACTCCCTCGCTGCCGTACTCGACCACATGCCCGACGCGCGTGCCCCCCTCAATGACACGCACTTATGGAATGCACTGATCGAACTCGTGGCACCCGGTGGACAGGCCGATACGCTTGGCGAGCTGGCGGAGGACATTCTGGGTTCGGCTCTCGAAAAGGAATTGCTCGAGGATGCCGTAATCGCCGCCAATGAGACGCAAGCCGACGCGTTCTGGCAGCTGCGTGATTCCATTGCCCCTGCCGAGCGCGCAATCGGCCCCGCAATGCAGCACGACATATCCGTGCCGGTCGCGAAGATGCCCGATTTCGTTGAAAAGGCCTCACCGCAGGTCGAGGCCAAATTTCCCGGCACACGGGCTGTCGCATTCGGACATTTGGGCGATGGTAACGTCCATTTTCACGTGCTTGCCCCGGAAGGAGCGGTGCGCGGCGAATGGGAACGCAGCGAAGGAAAGCTGATCAGCTCTTACGTCCACGATCTCGTTACCGAGTGGGGCGGATCGATCAGTGCCGAACACGGCATCGGACAGATCAAGCGTGACGAGCTCGGAAGGCTTGGAAATCTGACTGCCGTCGCGGTGATGCAGGCCGTCAAGACGGCCCTCGATCCGCAGGGGATTCTGAACCCGGGAAAGCTGGTGCCGCTTGCGAAAGAGGCACGGGTCCCGTAAGGGGCGCAACTTCTGGCGGTATTGCCGTTCAGGCAAGGTTCGCCGCATCCAATCATACTCGCACAGACTTCTCGGAGATTTCCCATGGCCAGCGCGCCGCAGCAGCCCCAATTGCCCTTGTTCTTCAATGACTTGATGCCGCTCAACAGCCGCGATCACAAGAACTTCCGCACCAAGATGATCGACAGCGCGCCGTGGCTCGCCAAGGCACATGCGATTCCGCTGACCGCCGATGAATTCGTGCAGGCACAGCGTGACTTCCCGATCGTCTTTTCGACCGGTGAAAACCCGCTGCCGCTCGCACTCATGGGCCTCAACGAAGGCGTGAACACCTTTGTCGATGCCGCAGGCAAGGTGACCGAACAGGTCTACATGCCCGCCTATATTCGCCGCTATCCCTTCATGCTCGCCAAGCTGCAGCAGGATGCGACCGAACTTTCGCTGATGTTCGACCCGACCAGCGACGCAATCGGCGAATTCGAGGAAGGCGAGCGCCTTTTCGACGACGAAGGCAACACCACCGACGCAACCAAGCGCATTCTCGAGTTCTGCGAGCAGTTCGAGCAGGCAGCACAGCGCACCCAGGCCTTTCTCAAGGAAGTGATGGATGCCGACCTGCTGATGGACGGCGAAGTCGCCATCCAGCGCCAGGGTGAAGACAAGCCGTTCCTCTATCGCGGTTTCAAGATGATCGATCAGGAAAAGCTGCGCGAACTGCCGGCCGACAAGATCGAAGCCTGGAACAAGAACGGCCTTCTCATGCTGATCCACGCCCACATCTACTCGATGGAACTGATGCGCAACATCTTCGCGCGCCAGGCCCAGCAGGGCACGGTGCCGCAGCCCAATGCACAGGTCGAAGCCTCGGCCTGACCTGCGTGTGACGAAATCGTCCACCAAGACAATTTCTGAGGGGGCGTGCGAGCGATCGCGCGCCCCTTTCGATTTCGGCTTGGCAGCCCGGTCTTGCCTGGTCGGCGCGAGCCTTTTCTTTGGCCTGACTGCCTGTGCAACAAACGCAGCCGCCGATCCGGCTGTCACAGCCGCCAGCCCCAGCCCGATCGAGCAGTTCCAGGCCAAGGAGGCACGACTTTTCGAAATCGGTTACCGCCTCGGGACAGCCAACGCGTCCTATTGCGATAACGGACAGCCATCGCTTGGCCTTCTGCTTCACGACGTACGTGCTTACGGCCAAGCCGAGGCCATCCGCTCGCTCCTGGGATTGAGGGGAGATATCGGTGTGCAGGCGGTTGCACAGGGCTCGCCAGCCCAGCTGGCGGGAATCCGTCAGAACGACACCCTTCTGGCTATCGACGGGCAGGAAATCGAGGATCGACCTGACACGCGCAAGGATTGGCAGCGAGCAGCGAAACTGAGGGACACGATCGACGCATCGGCAGGTGACGGGTCGGTCATGCTGGCGTGGATCGATGCTTCGGGCACTCGAACCGAGGCGACCCTCTTGCCGGTCTCGTCCTGCGCGTCCACTTTCGAATTGCTCAGCGGAGATGATGGCGCTGCAGCCGACGGGACGCGGGTGCTGGTAGGCGAGAGCTTTCCCGGCTTCGCATATACCGACGAGGAGTTTGCTGCCGTCCTCGCGCATGAAATGGCCCATAACCTCCTCGGTCACATTCCTTATCTCGCGGAGAACGGGAAGGGAGACATGCGCGCGCGCAATTCCGAGCGCGATGCGGATCGCCTGATGCCCTGGCTCCTCGCCAATGCCGGATACGACCCTGCTGCAGCCACGAGAATGATGCAGCGCTTCGGACCGCGGCACGGTGGCGGCTTGCTCCGCCGGAGAACTCACGACGGTTGGGACGAACGCGTAGAGTTCATTGCTACAGAAGTGAGCAAAATCGAAAAGTTTCGTCAGGAAATCACAGGACTTTCAGTCGACTGGCGAACTAATTTCGAACCCTTTCTGAAGATCGATTAACCACCGGAACTGCGATTGGATGCGCGGAAATAGCGACATCCCGCGCGTGCGCGTTAGGCATGATATTGAAGCACCCCGGCCCGCTTCCTATCTTGGTCTTGCCGGTTGCCGTTTCCCCTCATGATGGCGCCGGCGCGATGCACATTGGTGCATCTCCTCCCTGAACCTTGGCCACCTCGTGCGTTACGCACGGGGTGGTTTTTTATTCGGCTGCCTCGGCGAGGCCTCCGTGCCCGGAAACCAACGCTCGCCCGATCTCGCCGATCATGGCAGTAAGAACGCGCGCGACACCCGGCAGACGGGGACTGGGGAGGTCAAACTTCGCATCGAGATAGGTGGAACGGCAGATTTCCACCTGCATGGCATGGATGCCCTTCGCGGGCCGCCCGAAGCGGTCGAGAATGTAGCCGCCCGAATAGGGCCGATTGTGCACGGCACGGCGACCCAGGCGTCCAAGCGTGTCCACTGCAATGGCTGACAGATCGCTGGCACAAGAGCGGGTGAAGCGGTCGCCGATTACGAAATCGACCGCGCGTTCTTCCGGGCCAGGTTTCGGCAAGGGCGGCATCGAATGCAGGTCCAGCAGCAGGGCCACGCCCCATTCTTCGCGGATCCGTTCCAGTTCGCGCCCTATGCTCGTGTGATACGGTTCGTAAACGCCGGCAATCCGCTCATCGATCTCCGCCAGCGTCAGGGGTTGTCGCCAGAGCTCGCCCAGCCCCGACACCCGCCGCGGCACCAACCCGAGCCCATGACGGGCCCGCCGGTTCGCGCCATTGGCTCGAGGCGGCTTGCCACCGGAACCGGCCACCATCGAATAATCGATGTCCTCGACCGAGCGGTTGAGGTCGATCATGGCCCGGGGCGCATGGCAAATCTGGATCGCAATAGCCGTCTCTGCCGCGATGCGGCGCCCGATAAGGTCAGCGAAACGGTCTTCCAGCTTCAACCTAGCGAGATCCGGCTGCCTGAGGCGCGCAACTATTTCTTCCGGATAGGCACGACCGGCGTGCGGCACGCTAATAAGGATCGGGAAAGTGCTATTGGCGGGCGAGATGAGGCTGAACGAGGCTCCGCCGGAAAACGGGATTGCTCCGCCGTCCATGCTGTTCGCTTGCGATGCGCCCGTTCCTTGTGCGTTTCCACCCATCGAATACGAAGATGGAGGCATCGGCACCAAAACACAAACAGGTTCGAGCAAGGCGCGCAATTTCCGCGCCCCAGCTAGCGTGCTCCGCCTATCCTATGATGAAGTCGGACGCTGTCAGATCGGTGCCCGGATCGACGGTAGCGAAGAGGAACTTCGCCTCGCCGCCCGCGCCATCGGCGTCGTACCAGATCTGGCCTGTGGCGGAATCGTAGATGATCCGGTGGTTTGCGTCACCCGCCTCTGTTCCCAGGACGAAGGCCGTTTCAGCCAGTGATCCCGTCGCGATCCCAGTGAAAATGGAACTCTCGAGAAAAATGGTGTCGTTACCGTCGCCGAAATCCAGGATGGCGTCGACATTCCCCTCGATCAATCGTGTATCGAAGACGAAGCGATCATCGCCGGTCCCGCCGGTCAGTTCGTCGGTTCCCTGCCCGCCATGGATGCTATCGTCGCCCGATTGGCCGAAAAGCCGGTCATTGCCCTGCCCGCCGCTCAGGAAATCGGCATCGTTGCCGCCGTAGAGACGATCATTGCCATTATCGCCGCGCAGGATGTCTTCTCCGACATTTCCGAGGAGAGCATCGTTTCCGTCGCCCCCGCTCAAGAGATCGTGGCCCCAGCCTCCATCGAGCCGGTCATTGCGGCCTTCACCATAGAGATCATCATCACCGCTGTTGCCGAACAGCCGGTCATTTCCGGAACCGCCCCAGATCAGGTCATTTCCGCCGTCTCCGCGCAGAGTGTCGGCACCGCCCGCGCCCTGGAGATTGTCATTGCCTTCATAGCCATGGATATGATCATCGCCATAGGCACCCTGAAGCTTATTGGCGGCACTGTTTCCGTTGATCGTATCGTTGCCGCCACCACCGATGGCATTCTCGATGACCGTGCCCCGGCCGATGGAAACATTACCGGTCAGGCCGCCGATGTTCATGTAGGTTTCGGGCCGCAGATCGATCAACTGGTCCTGTGTGAACCCTACGTAATCGAGCGTATCCACGCCGCCGCTATCGACAATGGTATAGGCCGTGTTCGCAAACTGGGTGGCGTCGTGGATGGCGCGATCCGAGGTACTGTGGAAGCCGTAAGTCGTATCGCCAAGGCGGGTTGTGGTCGACAGACCGTACACCTCTGCCATTGCCACCACATCGGCACCCATCGGGCTGGTCGCCAACGCATAGCTGTAACCCTGGTCCGCGAAGTAGAAGTTCTGGTCCTGTGCGAAATAGGACATGACCGTCGTCGTCCAGGAATCGTTGAGATACAGGGCATCGAGGCCGTAATTCGCATCGCCGTTGTAATTGCCGGCATGGCCAAGACCGAGCGCGTGGCCGATTTCGTGGATGTATGTCTGGAAGGTATAGCTATCGAGCGTCGTGCCGTATGCCAGCAACCAATTCGAACTTATGTTGACGATCGAATAGTTGATCGTCGAACCGGACCTGTTGCTCTCGGCATAGGCATCGGGTCCCGTGTCGCGGAAACGAAGCTGGCCCGCGCTGCTGACCGCAACGAACTCGATACCAGTCACATCGGACCAGAGTTCGAGGGCGGCCACGGCCAGGACCTGGCCTTCGGCGGATAGGGAGGTGATATTATAGGTCAGCTGGCCGCCGGTTATGTCGAATGAACGGGGGCCACCGGGCCAGTAGCCATCGATTAGCTGGTCCGCGATCTGATCGTAACTGTACAGTTCCAGCGGGGTCGACTGGTATGCCTCTACGGTATACTCGCCCTGCTCCAGATCGTTGAAAGCAGAAGCTTCGATATAGTAGGTGCCCGCTTCCTTCGCATCGAACCGCAGCAACGAGAAATAACCGACGCCGCCATCGTCATTTTGCGCAACAAGGACGCCGTTTTCATCGTAGATACGCAGATAGGTATCGAAGACCGGCGATGCGCCGGACCCGTATAGCGAGAAAGTCACTTCCTCGCCGAGTACAAGATCGATCGCGATCCAGTCCCTGTCACCGACCGAGTCCAGCTGGCTGGTCAACGCACCACCGACGGTGATCGACGCGGTGGTCGAACTGTCTCCGGCGATGTCGCCCGCCATGAAAACTACCGGATCCGGACTGCTGGCGAAGCTGGTTTGCTCGGACACGACCCGACAGCCACAATCGTGATTATGCTGGTGGCTGAATTTGTAGGGGTGCGAGAGTGTATCTTCGCCGGCGGACGCGATAAACGCCAGATGATCAACCGGTCCGGAAACGTCGGACACGAAAGCGTCCACCCGCTCAATAAGCGTGCCTACCAATACGACCTCCCATTCCGCATGCCACTTGCAGTGCATAGCATGCCAGTCCCGATCCCTCTCGTATAGGCGATTTGACCTGCCCGATCCAAACGTTCGAGGGTAAAAAGATAGGACTGCCGCTATAACGGCACCCTATCCACTCCTGGATCGTATATACCTTGCGGCATTGATCAAAGCTTAATGATTAACCACGCTTAGACCTCGTTTGGAGCCGTCTCGTTTCGGTACGCGGCGACGAAGGACCGTGGTAAACACGCAATGGTTTTTTAAACCGAATGCGTATAGGAGCAGCGTATGGATCAACCATCACACCAGATTCTTCTCGCCGAAGACGACGAGGCCATGCGCGTCTATCTCGAGCGCGCCCTGCGTCAGGCGGGATATGGCGTGGATGCCGTAGATCGCGGCACAGATGCCATCCCGCTGCTCGAAGAGAATCACTACGACTTGCTCCTTTCGGATATCGTTATGCCCGAAATGGACGGGATCGAGCTGGCACAGCGGTGCAACGAGATCAGCCCGGCCACAAAGGTGATGTTCATCACCGGATTCGCTGCCGTGACACTCAAGGCCAGCCGCGAACAGCCGCAGGCAAAGGTCTTGTCGAAGCCCTTCCACCTGCGCGATCTGGTGCTGGAAGTGGAGCGCGTGCTGGAAGACCAGATCAGCGCGCGAATTTAATTCGAATTCGCACTTGCACGCCCGATAGCTGGTCGCTATTTGGCGCGCCTGCCGAGCGATCGGCACGTTCCATGTGTGGGCGTATAGCTCAGTGGTAGAGCACTATGTTGACATCGTAGGGGTCCCAAGTTCGAACCTTGGTACGCCCACCATCGGAACCGAATGATCGCATAAAAAAGCCCGCCGGAATGGCGGGCTTTTTCGTTTTGGGTACGAATGGCTGCCGGTCAGAGCTTCTCGATCGACACCACGTCGGTGCAATCGACTGCCAGGCGTCCTGCATCGCCGCGTGCATCGATGACGCGATCGAATTTCTTACCCTGCACATCGGTACTGATGATTTCGCCCAGGCGGGGCAGGTGGCTGTAGGAATAGCCGAGATTCGAACCCATCAGCTCGGCGGGATCGAGGTTCTCGTCATAGACGGTCAGATCATAGCCGGCCGCGATCAGGCGGCGTGCAAGGTCGAGATTCGGGCTCTCCCGCAGGTCGTCGGTCGCCTGCTTGAAGGCAAGGCCGTTGAGCAGGACCTTGGCGCCCGGCTCGAGGTCCTTGGTGGCCCGGTTGAACAGGAACAGCTTGTGCGCCTCGTTCGAGCGGACGATCGTGTTGATGATGTGGGTCTGCGCGCCGATATCCTCGGCGATGAAGTTCAATGCGCGCACGTCCTTGGGCAGGCAGGAGCCACCGAAAGCGCCGCCCGGACGCAGGTAATAGGGCGAGATGTTGAGCTTGGTGTCCGACACGAAAATCTCGTGCACGGCGGCTACATCGATGCCCTCTTCCACGCAGACGCGCCCGATTTCGTTGGCGAAAGCCACTTTGAGCGCATGGAAGCTGTTGTCGACGAACTTGGTGATTTCCGCTTCGCGCAGGCCGACGGTGAAACGCGGCGCATCGAGGTCCTTGTTGAGCTCTTCCAGCTGCTTGCAAGGCTCGCCGCCGAGCGTGCCGATCACGATCTTGGGCGGAGCGTAATAGTCCTTCACCGCCGAGCCTTCGCGCAGGAATTCGGGGTTGTAGCCGAGCTGGACGCTTTCCTTGTGCTCGTCCGACAGCTCGCCGAACAGCAGCGGGGCAATCAGGCCGTCGCACGAACCGGGGCGCATGGTCGAACGATAGACGACAGCCACCGGATGCGCCGTTTCGCGCTTCGACAGGGCATTGCCGATATTCCGGCTGACTTCGGCGATATAGCGCATGTCATGCGCGCCATCGGCCGCGCTCGGCGTGCCGACGCAGACCAGGATCAGGTCGACGCCTTCAAGTTCGCCATCGCATTGCGTCACGGCGCGGATGCGACCGGTTGCCAGTGCATCGGAAAGCATATCGGCAAGGCCCGGTTCGGATATCGGAGCCTTGCCCGAATTGATCATGTCGACCTTGGCGCTCGACACATCGACGCCGACAACCTCGTGCCCGTCCTGCGCAATGCAGCAGGCGGCGGTAAAGCCGACGTAGCCCAGGCCAAAAATGGCAACCTTCATCACTAACTCCGGTGAAATTCGCGTTCAGACAATCTGCCGATAGATATCGGCGAAGGCGTTGGCCGAGGAGCGGATCGAATAATTCGCTTCCCACTTGGCCCTGCCCTTGCGACCCATTGCAAGGCGCAGCGCCGGGTCCCTTACAAGGCGTTCGAGGGCTTCTGCAAGCGCTTCGACATCAGCAGGTGCGACGACGAGCCCACACTCTTCGTTACCGACGGTCTCGGGAATCGCGCCGATACTGGTGGAGACGACAGGAAGACCGCGCGCCATCGCCTCGAGGATGGCGACGGGCTGGTTTTCCGCTCGCGAGGGCAGCACGAAAATATCGGCCCTGCGCATCTCTGCATCGACCGTGTCTTCCCCCACCCAGCCAAGGAATTCCGCACGTTCGGCAAGGCCCTGCTCACGCGCAACCGACTTCCAGTGGTCGAGATCGCCATTGCCGCCAATCCGGACACGGAAGGGCAGGCCCTTTGCAGCCACCTTCCCGAGCGCAGGCAACAAAATGTCGATCCCCTTGCGTTCGCTGACCTGCCCGAAGAATACGATTGCCGGTTCCGCAGATTGCGGGTCGGCGATCGATTGCGGGTCTGGTGTGCCGTTTACAACGATGGACAAACGGTCTTCGGCTACACCCAGTTTGTCCCGCGCGAATTCGTACCAGTGATCGCCGAGAACGACGACGTGGTTTGCCGACCGGAAAAATTCGCGAATGCGGTTTTGTGCCGATGTGCTGTGGGCGGCGTAGAACTCGTCATAGCCGCTGCCGTGCAGGTGCAGGAGCACCGGCACCCCGGCTCGCTGGGCAGCCCTTGCAAACAGAAGCTTGCGCCAGGTCGACCCGCGCGGCGCGACGTTGATATGGGCGAGCGAAACCTTGCCGGAAAGACACCGCGCCGCAAATTGGGCGAGCGCAAGCGGCGTCGTCGCGTGGCGCACGAGCTGGGCATCGCCATAGCGTGTCTGCTGGATATAAAACGGCAGGTCCGGATGGTCGTTCGCCAGCGTCCGCGTGAGGTAGGACATGATCTTTTCGATCCCGCCCTTCCCTCCCAGACCATCGGCAACGACGATCGCAATTTGGTCTTTTCTATCGGCGAGCGACGTCACGTTCATGTTGTAAGAGGGACCCCTTGCCGTTCACGTTGACCCGGCCGAAATCCACGACAGAGGGCGCTGTGCGTTGCCCATACTGATAAATTCCGAATTTCCAATAGTGCGCGCCCTTGCCAACTTCGTATCCGACCGGTCCCGAGTAGTCGGCGATCCGGGTGCCGTCCCTCCAGATTTTCACCTGACCCGAGCTTTCGTCGCCGAGATTGATGTCGAACCGAAAATCTTGCCAGCGCGAATATTCGACCGGGATCGAGGCGATTATCCGATCCTTGTCCTCGCCGCGTTCGAGCGAACCTGACCGGACGACGAAATGGATCTTGCCGTTGCGAACACGCATATCGAAAGGCGGAGGAGCGAAACCCTCTATGCCCTTCATCTCGGTCCGGTTCGGCCCATGAAGCTGGAAGAGCAGGGAATGACGCCTGCCTGGCGAATTATCCATGCTTGCGATCCGCATTGCGAACGACACCGAGGTCCGCTCGCCGAAGCGGATTTTTTCGTGCGCAGACATCTCCGCACGTTCGGCGTTACTGCCCCTATTGGCGTCGCGCGCCCATTGCTCGCCCGGCGCCACGGTGAACCGGATAACCTCGTCATCCATGATCGTGATCGCCCGCATGTCATTGGGCGACTGTGCCCGGAACAGGGCATGGCCGATGAAAATCCTGTCGCCATCGGGTACGGGTTGCGCAAAGGCGCCAGAAGCCATCAGTGCAGCCGCAACGGGAAGCAGTACTGCGCGTCTTGCAAACCGTCCGGAAGCCCTTTTCCAAGGTGACCGTGGCATATTCAACTCCTTGCCTTCTCGCGACTTTGCGCCTAGTTGCGCCCGTAAACTCGGGGCATATATCCCACCCCGATCCCAAACTCCCGCTGAACATAGCCGCAACCGAGGATTAAACTGCCGTGTCGTCGATTGGTGTCCGATTGGAACCCGTTTTCGTCGTCGGGCAACCGCGTAGCGGCTCGACCATCACCACGCGCGTATTAAACGAGCAGGGCGAACTGTTCGTCCTCAACGATTTCTACGCACTTCAGGCGATCGATGCCGAAAACCTGTGGGACAAAAGCGACGCTGCCTCCGCCGGACGAGTGGCGAGGATTGTCTTCGAGCGGATAGAAATCCGCGCCACGCAAGAAGTTGGCAAGACGCTGAACCAGTCGGTGGATCTGTCTGCAATGGCAGTCGAAAAGCTGCGTAGTCTGGCGTGTCGGGACTGGCCCGACGGGACTTCGTGGAACGCGGTGATCGAGCTAATGCTGGGTGAAGCCGCCGAACTTGCAGGCTGCAGTCGCTGGGGCTGGAACACGCCGCAGGACCACCTCCATCTCGAAAGACTTCTTACCGCCTGGCCCGGAGCGAAGGTTCTGTTCGTCCTGCGCGAACCTGAAGCGGTGCTTCGTTCGTACAAGAACGTAAGCGGCCCCTGGCATGATGCGCGGCGTTACAACCCTGCAACGATCGGGCTGGCGTGGAAGGTCGCGGCACAGAATTACCTGCAGGCCAAGGCCTCGCGCCCCGGGCAGGTGATGCTGTTGCGCTACGAGGATCTCGTGGCGGAAACCGATGCGATGATCCGCGAACTCGGAGATTTTCTGGAACTCGAGTTTCCCGGGATCGACCTTGCCTCTTTCGGGCGCAACAGTTCGCATTCGGCAAGCCGCGCCAGCAAGCCGGTAACGGGCGCAGAGGTGTGGATGGCCGAGAAGGTCATCGGCGACAAGCTCGGCAGTCTCGGCTTTCGCGGCGGACGACAGGCTGCTAGGCCTGGCGGCATGATCGAGCTCGCCAGGTCCCTCATCGGTTCGGGACTTTTCCTCGCCGGGCAAGTTCTCACCGACCGCGACCGACGCCGGCGCGCGCTCAACTTCCTGCGTCGGAGCTGACCAGCCATGGCAAACGAGATCGTCAGGTTCCACCGGCTCGCCAATGTTCTGGGAGCGAGGAAGCTCGCTCCGGTGCGGGCCATCTACGCCCTCTTGAGCCGCGCCTTTTTCACGGCCTCCATACCGGTCGGCCTCGACCTGCCACGTAGCACGATCTTCGGCCATAACGGCTTCGGCGTCATTGTGAACAAACGCACCCGCCTGGGCGACAACGTATTCATCGGCAGCCATGTCGTTATCGGTGGCCAACCCGACCGCGATGGGGCAGCAGCGATCGGAAACGACGTCGTGATACACAGCGGCGCGAAAATTTTCGGACCGATCTCAATCGGCGACGGAGCAGTGATCGCCGCGAATTCTGTAGTGACGAAGGACGTGGTTGCCGGTGCGCTCGTCGGAGGGACGCCGGCCAAGACCCTGCGCGAATGCATCGATCATCGCGATTTCCGCCCCAACGCCTGGAAGCGAAACGATCTGAAATGAGCCGGAATGCAGCCTTCGCTCCCCGATCTGCGCCCACGGGCGCGGTCGGTGGTGCGCATGCTATGCCCGGCTCTGCGCGCAGGCTGAAATTCGCGTACCTGTGGTTCGCCGGTTTCTTTGCAACCTATCTTCTGGTTTCATTCAGCGGCCTGCTTCCGCTGGAATTGCGCGGGGCTGCCAACGCTTCGGGCGAGGTCTTCGCCATACTTACCATCCCGTTCGCCATTCTCGGATTTGCGAGGGCGAACATGGTGGCGCGTTTTGCAGCACTGGCGTTTTTCGTGTTCATCTTGTGCGAAGCTGCGTCCACGCTGTTTTATCCGCTCAAGGGCTTTCCGCAGATCCAAGCCGCGCTCCTGGGCACCTTCCTCGATTCCAAACTCATCATCCTGGCCTTCGGCGTGGCCTACTTTGCGGCGACTGACGAGTGGTCCACCAAGATCCTGTTCAAACGCTTCATGCAGATGCTGATCCTGATGGCCTGGTTGAACCTGGTGTTCATCATGCGCGATGTCATCGACGGATCGGAGAACATCTACGGTGAAAAGCTGCTTGTCCGTGCCGGTATTGCGTTGCCGACCGGATTGTACATTCACAAGGCGATCCCGGCCCAGATGGGTGCCTTCGCGGCGTTCGCCTGCCTTGTTATCGCCCGTCATGAGGCCAACCCGGACAAGCGCAAGTTCTACCTTGCTTCGCTGATCGTAGCTGGCCTCCAGATCCTGCTGTCGTTCTCGGTGAAAGAGATCATCGCATTCATCGTCACGCTGACGTTCTATTTCAGCGCCAGCGGAGCGAAAATCGATTACCGAAAAGCCTTCGCAGTAACCATCGGTTTTTCGATCCTTTCCGGTGCTGTCCTGGTGACAGACAATGCTGTTTCGCGCGTTGTGAACCAGCGTTTCGAACGATACGTGGGTGACGAATCCGAGACACGCATCCGCATTCTGCTGGTCAACACTTCGCTCGACATTGCCGCAGACCGCTTCCCCTTCGGCACCGGTGCCGGCACCTTCGGCAGTGCACCTTCACGCGAGTTGGGATACAGCCCGATATACGTCCAATATCGTTTCTACCGGTATGTGGGCGGGAGGCCCAACGGAGAACTGAACTTCCTGCTAGATGGCTTTTGGCCCAAGGTTCTGGCCGAGGGGGGCTGGTCCGGTTTCCTGGCCTACGCATTCTATCTGGCGTTTCTATTCCGCGCGATCCTTCGCGGGAGGCAGGAGGCTCCGCAATCCGGCACCTTGCGATTTGTGGAGCTCTGCTGGCTCTTCACACTGCCGATCACTATCGCATCGGGGATCCTCACACATGAGCGGTTCGTGATGGTACTCGCCTTCACAGGCTTTGCCTTGGGTCAACGCAACCTGTTTGCGCCCAGAATTCATAATACTTCTAGGAATTGATGGAGATATCGTTTGAGCATTCGCCAAATGTTTTCGGCCGAGTATTGGGAAAAGACTAATTCGGTAGTGATCCTCGACCCGGCCGTCGCCACTCCCAATTCGGGTGACAATATCATCTCCGAAGCAGCGATGCGCGAGATGCTCGACATATTTCCCGAGCATTTCTTTTCCAACATCCCGACCCACGAGATATTGGGAACGCGTTCGTACAGGCTGGTGCGTCAGTCCAAGCATTCGATCCTGGCCGGCAGCAACATCCTTACCGAAGACATGGTGAGGGACCGCGGCTGGCGATACCGGCTGCAGGATGCCGTCTTCGTGAAGGACATCATCACTCTTGCCGTCGGCTGGCGGTCCTATCGCAGTGGGAACTACCCGATCGGCCGTCGCCTTCTGAAGCGCGCGCTGCATCCAGAAGCGCTCCATTCGGTGCGAGATGCTTACACCAAACAGCGGCTCGAAGAGGCCGGTATCCCCAATGTGGTCAACACCGGATGTGTCACGATGTGGCGCCTCGACCTTCCGCGTCTGGCAGCCCTGCCGAAGAAACTTGGCAAGAACGTTATTTTCACGATCAATGCCCGCAATACCAGCGAGCAGGACCAGCACATGGTCGACACGCTATGCGACCTTTATGAAAACGTTTATGCTTGGCCGCAGGGCATCTTCGACCGTCCGTATTGCGACAAGCTGCTTGCCGGCCGTGGCAAGTCGATCGGACAATCGCTCCAGGCCTATGACGCATTTCTCAGAGAAACCGAGGATCTCGATTACGTCGGTCATCGCCTGCATGGCGGCATCCGTGCCCTGCAGCACAACGTGAGGGCACTTGTCGTCGCGATCGACAACCGGGCAGCAGAAATCGGGCGTGATACCAATCTTCCCATCATCATGCGGGACGAGATTGCCGACACCCTTCGTACCCGCATCGAGAATCCCGGCGAAATTCGCATCAGCCTGCCGCAAGCCGAAATCGATCGCTGGCGCGATCAGTTCAAGACGATGGCAGCCCCGGAGTAATTTCTCGTTTTGGCGTCGATTCCGGGCCGTCCGGTCCGGGATCGACGCAAGCCTCGGCTCATTCGCGCAGCCGGCCTAACGTTGGCGGGGCTGGCTGATTATCCCGAGGATCGAGGGATCGAATCCGGTGACACGCCGCACGTAGATCCACAGCGCTATCGCCGTTGCGGAAATGCCCAGCGATGTCGCTATCGCTACGCCCAGCGAACCATACTGCCATGCACCAAAGACCATGGCGAGGGACGTGAGCACGGAGCATGGCACCTGTATCCATGCCGATTGCAGCTGGTGACCGGTCATTACGGCGACGATGCGTACGCATCCGACCGAGGCATTCACCGCCTGGCCGGCTGCAAGGATGATCAGTTCCCACCTCATCGCCACAAATTCCTCGCCGAACAGACCGAGGACCTGGCGGGCAAAGATTGCCAGCACCGCAAATGCGAAGAGTGACGGCACGAATATGAGTACGGCCGACATCTTGATCAGCTTCCTCAGCTTGTCGTATTCTGCCGCGTGATAATGACGCGAAACCTGAGGACCCACCACGGTGCTCGTGACCATCAGGAGGAAGCTGACCAGAACTGCGGTTCGCGATGCGGCATAGTAAAGGCCCACGGCACTGGGTTGCAGGAAAAAGCCCAGCGTAACCGTATCTATCGTGTTCAGGAGGTTTCCCGCCACCAGCGTCAGCCAGATCGGTCCGGCTACCGATTTCCATTCGGCCACGTCCTGCTCCGGCTCGGCATCGCGAAAATCGTCGGGCATGATGCGCCGCAAGGCGACGCGTTGACCCAAAGCGGCGAGCGTTATGAGCAAGGCCGAACCGCCAAGCAGGGTGACCAGCTGGAATTCCGGCACGATGAACATCGTCACACCGAGAGCCAGCGGGATGAGCGCAGCCCGCCAGAGAACATCCTTGGGAGCAAGCGCGAGGAAAATCGCCCCATAGGCCCTGGCAATGCCGAGCTGTGCGTCGATCACCGTGAACGCCGGCAGGATCAGCGCGCCGACGGCGTAGGGGCGCGGGTCGTCGATGTAGCCCTGATAGAATGCGAGGAATGCCCCAGCGATGCATAGCGCCGAAGCGATGCTCGACACGGTCAGAACGCGCCAGGTGAAGAAGTGGATTGCCCCCCTGCCCAGCCCTGGAGTGCCCTGGCCCATATATTGACCGAGAAACCGGGCAAGCGAGGTCTGCGCACCCATACCGCAAAGCACAGACAGGAACATCACCGCGCTCATGACGAAGGCATAGATGCCGTAATCGTCGGGAGCGAGCCACCGGGCCAGAAGCACGACGCCCGCATAGTTCACGACAGCCCATGCGAGCCGCAACACCATCGAGAGACTGGCCGCCTTGAAGAAAGCCTGGACAAATGGGTCCTGGCGCAGTCGGTCAAGGCGCGCGCGCATGACCGCTTCAGCTACCGAGTGCGCGTTGGTAAGCGCTGACCAGCGGATCGATCTGGTAGTCCCAAGAGAGCTCGCTCACCACGCGCTCGCGCCCGATGCGGCCCATCGCGGCGCGCTTATCCGCATCGTCGAGGAGTCCGACAACCAGCTCCGCCATATCCTGCGGATCATTGGCCTTCGCATAAAGCGAGGCGTCGCCTGCAGAAAAGCGCCCTTCCTTCACGTCGAATTGCACGATCGGCTTCTCGAAGGCCATGTATTCGAGAATTTTGTTCATCGTCGACAGGTCGTTCATCGGGTTAACCCGGTCGGGGTTCACACAGACATCGGCGGAGGACAACACGGAGAACAGCTCTTCGTCGGGCGCGCGGCCGGTGAAGGTGACATACTCAGCCACTCCGAGGTCCCTCGCCATCTGCTGGAGGCCGTCAAGGCTCGACCCGCCCCCGACCAGCACGAACTGCGTGTCCGTACGGCCCATCTCGAAAACCATGTGGCGCACGCTTTCGAGCAAGAGGTCGATGCCCTCCTGCTCGCCCATGACGCCGACATAGCCGACCATGTGCTTGCGCCCGTTGCGCCATTTATCGTCGACCGGCAGTCGCTTCAGGCGGGTGAGATCGGGACCGGAACGCACGACGAAAGTATCCTCGCGCTTCTTGCCTCCGCGACGCATGGCGATTTCGCGATAGCTTTCGTTGGTGCAGATCACGACGTCGGCGGTCTTGAAGGTCAACCATTCGAACAGCACCATCAGCCGCCAGAAGAAATCGCGGCGACCGAATTTCGCTTCGTAAAGCTCGGGGTTGATGTCGTGATGGTCGAAAATGAACTTCTTGCCGAACAACTTGAACGGCCACGCGACAAGGAAAATGAGATCGGGCGGATTGCAAGCCTGGATCACGTCGAACCCGTGCTTGCGCCAGATCTTGAACGCGAGTTTCAGTTCCCACCACAGCGCAGCACCATATTCCCGCAGGTAGGTCAGCGGGGAATCGGCCTCTACGGGAAGCGGATGGCGGTAAATTTCTATGCCTTCGAGCGTCTCGTGACGCTCGGTAAAGCCCTTGCCCGTCGGGCAGATGATCGAAACCTGCGCGCCGGCGCGCTTGAGCGTACGCGCTTCCTGCCACACGCGCCGGTCGAAGGGCAGCGGCAGGTTCTCGACGATGATGAGAACTTTCTTTCCATCCAGCGCGCCGAGCACGGGCTGGTAGGCGTCGCCAGTGGTTTCGGTGGTCGAAAATTCGCTGGTGGTTTGCACGTCAAGTCCTGTGTGCTCGCGGGCGAGCGTGATATCTTGTGTTATGTAACGGGCTGCACGAGGAAGCAAAGCGCATCGGGCGAAAACGAGACCGTTCCGATATCATGAGCGATTGCGCAGTTACCGGTGGAGACAGTTTCGCCGTCGACGCTTGCATGGCCGGCTGTCGGAATGACGAAGAGCGCGCTACCTTCATAATCCGACTGCTCGAACCCTTGCGACGCATCGACCCGGTCGAGCCTGAAATGAGGGCCATCGACCAGTCGGATCGACCCGCCTTGCGGGATATTGACGCGCAGTTCTTCGGGATGGGGTTTTCCATCGGCGACACGGATGCCGTCCTCGAGATGAAGTTCGCGCGGGCGTCCGTAGTCGTAGAGACGATAGGTGATATCGCTGTTTTGTTGGATCTCGAGCAGGCTAACCCCACCCCCGATGGCATGGACGGTGTTGGCGGGAATATAGAAGAAGTCTCCTGCCTTTACCTCATGCCAGACCAGCAAGTCCTCGATCGACCCATCCAGCGCCGCTGATCGCATCCTGTCGCTATCGATTTCTTCCCTGAAACCAACCGCAATCCGGGCATCCTTTTCGGCATCGAGGATGATCCAGCACTCTTCCTTGCCCTGGCGACCCATGCCCGCAGCTTCGGCCTGGTCGTCATCCGGGTGCGTCTGGACCGAAAGCTTCTCGCTGGCGAAAATGTACTTCACAAGAAGTTCGGGCAGCGCCGCCGGCGGTTCGAACCATATCTCGCCGATCGCCTCTTCGCCGGGATTGACGAATGGCGCAGGCAGGTCCTTCTTTCCCCAGACTTTCGCGACACTGCGGGTAGGAAGCAGGCTGCTCACTGGTTCGCCGCGCCTTCGAGCTTGCCGACTTTTTGCGCGCCTTCGCGCGTGGTGACGAGGATATCGCCGCCATCGACAACCACGACCACGTCTTCCAATCCGATCACGGATACGCGCGGGCCATCGCTGTCGACCATGACATTGCGGCAATCGACGAGCTGTGCCGGGCCGCTGACGACATTACCGCCCTCACCTGCCTCGCGGCTCTGGTAGAGCGCGTCCCAATTCCCGATGTCCGACCAACCCATGTCGGCAGGCACCACTGCCGCGCTGTCGGTCTCTTCCATGACGGCATAATCGACGGATTCGCTCTCGATCCGGGCAAAAGCCTCGTCCGAAGGGTGGAAGCGAATTCCATCCGCCTCGCCTTCGGCCACAGCATTTCCAACAGCTTCGGCGAGCGCCGGACGATATTTCGCCAGCTCGTCGAGGAAGCGACCCGCTCCAAAGGCGAAGATCCCGCCATTCCAGCTGTAGCGTCCGTCTGCAAGGAAGCTGCGCGCTGTTTCGACGTCCGGTTTCTCGACGAAGCGTTCGATCCGCGCCCCGCCTTCGAGCTTCTCGCCGCTCAGGATATAGCCGAAGCCGGTTTCAGGCGTCTTTGCCTCGATACCAAAGGAAACGAGGAAGCCCTCGCTGGCAAGTTGTGCGGCGCGGGCCGCGGCATCTTCGAAGGCCGAAGTGTCGGCGATATGATGGTCGCTGGGGCACACCAGCATGACCGCATCCCGCGGGAGACGGACAGCGGCAAGCGCTATGGCCGCAGCGGTATTCTTGGGCTCCGGCTCCACGATGATGGTCGCCCCGTCACTTGCACCGAGCTGCTCCTCGACGTGAGCGAGATGCGCGGAACCGGTCACGACTATCGGTGCCGCAAACATTTCCGGGTTCGCAACACGATCGAGCGTCGCCTCGAACAGGGTGCGTTCGCCCACGAGCGGAAGGAACGGCTTGGGCTTGGCCTTGCGGCTGCGCGGCCACAGGCGCGTGCCGCTTCCGCCGCACAGGATCATGGGATGAATCAAGGACACAGCGACCTCGTCGGCACTTAATTGATGGTCAGGCTGATATTTTCGCCACGACCGCGCGCAGCAAACAGCCGGATGTGCTGGACCGGGCAATCTTCCGGCACATCGAAGGAAGCGATACCATAACCCGGTTGGCGAAGCACCAACCTGCGGTCGGTGTCGAGACCTTCAGGGCAGGTGATGCGCAATTCGATTTCTCCCTTGGTGCCACTGGCGAGCGGTCGACGCGAGGAATCGTGTTCAACGATCGTCAGCTCATGCGATCCGGGGGAAAGCGTAAGATAGCGAAATGCGATCAGTTTCCGGAGCAGGTTGCGATTGTTGTATGTCAGCATGCCCTCGGCCATGCCCTCCCTGACCGACACCCCGGCGACGCTTGGGAAGGTCCAAGCGAGTGGGCCGTTCACATCCGAGAACGGATGGAACTGGAGGCCCGGATCCTTCATGGCCTCGCACTCATCGGAGATCAGCGATTTCACCTCGCCCATGCCGCGCTTGAGATAGGTGGTGGCTAGCCGGAGCTTGCGTTCACAATCGAGCGCGCTGCCCGCTCCTTCCATTGCAAACAGCTGCAGAGGCAACGTCTCCTGCCCGGGACGCGCTTCGGCGTAATCGACCAGCTGATCGGCAAGATAGGGGCTGTCGGCAAGCCTCGAGGCGATTGCCTCGCGCCCCGCTTCGTCTGTCGAAAGAACGTCGATGGCACGGAAGATAACCTGCGGCTCGCGCTCGGTTCGGGTCAGGGCTTCGAGCCGGGCAGCAGCCACGTCCGGCTCGTTGCTGGAAACGGCGCTTGCCAGCACCGCGATCTGCACGAACGGATCGCGCCAACCACGGGTGGCTGCGTAATTCAGGGCCTTGCCGGCCGAATCCATCAGGTCCGCTTCGGCTGCCCAGAGGCTGTAGAGGCTCAGGTGGCGAGCCTCGATCGGGCGGTATTTGAGGAGCGCGGTGATAGAATCTTCCGCACTCAGCGGCTCGCGTGCGAAGTTCGCTGCCGAAGTGCGGGCATCGGCATAGCCGCCGAGCCCTGTCGGCAGGAGGATCGCCATGCGCCCGCTCAGCCGGGCCTGCTGGTCGAGCTGGACTAGCGAGAAAACCGCAGCAAAGGCGACGAAGATCGCCAGTCGGACCATGAGTTTGCCACGCGCCACCGGCCCATCACCCCTCGCGTGAGGATTCGTACGTGTAGTAGTCCGACCCGTAGTAGCTGTATTCGCCGCTGACCGAGCTGACGTCGAACTTGGTCAGGACGGCACCGACGACCGAGGCATTGACCATCTGCAGGCGGCGCAGCGCGGTCTTGACGGAACCGCGGCGACCGGCACCGCCATCGACGACCATGAGCACGGCGTCGGCATGCGCAGCGAGCGTCGGGGAGTCGGACAGGCCAAGAACCGGCGGTGCGTCCAGGATGACGCAGTCGAAATGCTTAGCCAGATCGTCGAGCAGCGCTTCGATGCCACCCGTCGCCAACAAGGCCGACGGGGCCGGCGGAAGCGGCAGCGCGGTCATGTAGGTAAGGTTGGGCACTTCGGCGGGGATCAGCACCTCGTTCACGGTCTTCTCGCGTGCGAGGACCGCTGTGAGGCCCGGTGCGTCGCGCATGTCGAGGCGGCGGTGCAGCGTCGGTCGACGCAAGTCGGCGTCGATCAACAGCGTCTTGCGGCCCAGGCCGGCGAATTCCTTGGCCAGCTGGTTCGAGGTCGTGGTCTTGCCCTCGCCCGCCTGCGAACTGGTCACCACCAGCAGCTTGGGAATGCCTTCGGCCGAACTGTACCTCAGGTTGGTGACGAGCGACTGGTACGCTTCGCTGACCGGCGACTTGGGATCGAGCAGTTCCTCTTCCGGATCGCCGTCCTGAACGCGCGGCACGAGACCGAGCAGCGTCACGCCGAGCTTGCGCTCCACGTCTTCGGGCGAGCGGACTACATCGTCGATCTGATCGCGGACGAAAACCAGGCCGGCGCTGAACACGAGGCCGCCAAGCAAAGCGATCAGCATGTTGGCAATCGCATTGGGCGACGACGGCTTGCGTGGCGGCTCTGCTACATCGACCAGCGACACGTTGTTGGAAGCGGCACCGGCGGTGGCGTTCAATTCGTTGAAGCGGGTCAGCAGCGTATTGTAGAGCGCACGGTCGGTTTCGGCCTCGCGCTTGAGCAGGTTGTACTGCACGCCGCGATCCTGCTCGTCGAGAGCGGTCGCGCGGGTGCCAAGGACACGCGACTGAAGCGCGTTCTCTTGGTCTCGGGCTGCCTCATATTCGAGCCGAACCGAATTCTTGATCGAGTTGCCAACCGACTGGATTTGCTCGTTCAGCCGATCGACCTGTGCCTGCAATGCCTGCACATTGGGGTGTTCGTCGAGATGGCGGGAACGCTCATCTGCAAGCCGCGCCTCTGCGGCGGAACGCTGCTGGATTAGGCTCTGCACAGCCGAATTCTGAAGGACCTGCGGCACGGAAAGAACGGGGACATTGGCGATATTGCGCCACTTGTTCTCGGCAGCCACGCGCTGTGCCGTCGCCAGACTTGCTGCGTTATTGAGCTGGACGAGCGTGTCGTTGGTCACCGAAAGAGTGGTCTCGGCGTCGGCGTTCTGACCCTGCCCCGAAACACGGATGAGGCCGGCGACACGCGAATACTGGTTCAGTTCGAGTTCGCTGTTCTCAAGCTTTGCCCGCGCTTCGGCCAGCTGCTGAGCGAGGAATTCGCGAGCATAGGACGAGCTTTCGAACTTGCGGGCGAGATTCGCCTCGATGTAATTCGTCGCCACCGCATTCGCGATATCGGCGGACATCTTGGGATCCGCACTGGCAAAGCTTATGCTGACGAGCCTGCTATCGAGCGGCAGGTTGACGGTAAGGTTCTCCAGCAACAAGTCGATCGCGGCATCCACGCGATAGCGCGGAAGCCGGTTACGGCTGATCCCCGCAGCGGCGAGGTCTTCCTCGGTCGGCATTTCCGCACCCAGCGCGGAGTAATATTCGGGCTTTGTCGACAGCCCTTCGCTCTCGACCACCCGCTGCGCGAGCGAGCGCGAGCGGATCACATCGACCTGTGTCTGGAGGAAGCGATCGGCATCCTGGGTCGAGGAAGGAGCAATTTCGGCGTTTTCGATAATCTGATCGGTCTGCTGCTCGACGAGTACCCTCGACGACGCAACATAGGTCGGGACTGTCAGAAGCGTCACGACCACGCCAAGCCCCAACGCCAGAACCATGATTGCAATGATAAGGGCAAGGTTGCGCCGGATGGCGATCCAGATGGCGCGAAAATCGATGTCGAACCCCGCGCCAGTTACGGAATTTTCAGCAACGGCCGGCTGCCATTCGGAATTGCTGGCGACAAGCGCGCTTCCGCCTGCAAGTTTGCCTACTTCGGAGTTCACAATCAGAACCTTGTAAATACGTTGAACAGCGGAGCTGCTCTCAGGAAGTCACGGTATACGCCGCGGACAGCGGAGAAACCAACCACGATGCGGTCGCCGCCCAGAATTTGCGGGTCGGGAACGCGCCCTTCACGGATGTGACGCACATTGAAGACGGCGCCTTGGCGTTCGCCATTGATTTCACGGAATACGATGACCTCGTCATCCACCGCCACCTCGGTCAGGCCCTTTGCACGCGCGATCGATTCGAGCAGCGATGACGTGCCGGCAATCTCGTACACGCCCGGTTCGGATACGCTGCCTTCGACGACCACGCGCTGAAGCGCAGACGACACCACGCCAACGACTACCTGCGGATCACGGATGAAACGCGTGCCGAGCCCCCGCTCGATCTCCTCGCTGAGCTCGATCGGCGTACGGCCGACAGCGGTAATTTCACCCACCAGCGGGAAGTTGATCGTTCCCGAGGCGTCAACGGCAATCTGCTCGAACGAGAGTTCCGGTTCCTGGAACACGCGGACCGAGAGCACGTCGAGCACACCGATGCGATAGCTTGGCTGCATTGCCCCCGCCTCGGCAGGCGGCATGATGCGATAGGCATCCTCGCCCGTCGGCAAGTCGGAGCTCGGCGAGAAGCAGCCCGCAAGGCATAGGCTCGCCAGAAGCAAGACGGCAAATTTCCTAATCAATGACCCGATCCCTAATCTTTCGAGCCTGCGCTGCTAACACGGCAACAAGCAGGCCAGCAAGGCACAGAAGCGCCACATTGCGCAGCGGATAGTCGAGAATCGACTGAAGCGCGATGGTCAGCAACGCCAGTGGAACAGCCAGCGTAGCCACGCTTGGCTGAATACGCCACGAACGCCAGGTACTCCACAGCATCCAGATCAGCCAAGCGCCGATAAGCACCCACCCGATAATGCCGCTTTCCACGCCGACTTCGAGATATTCGTTGTGCGCGCGACCGGCAATAGTCGGGAGCAGGTATTCCAGCGACTCGTCGAGCTGGAACACCTCGTTGAAGGTTCCCGTACCGCTTCCGAGCGGGAAAAAGCGCTCGATCGAATACATCGTGTCCGCCCAGATTTGCGGGCGCGAATCTTCCAGATCCCCGAAACGGAGGATCAGATCCTGCGCGCGGCTGCTCGTCAGGAGAAGAGTAAGTCCGCCGATCACTGCCGCCCCGAGTCCGGCAATATAAGTGACCGGCGGGAGACCGCGATCGGCCGGACGGAACTCGCCCAGCGTGCGAAGCAGGAGGGCGAGAAGCGGAAGCGCCATGAGCGCCGTGCTCGAGCGCGATTGGGTCAGCACCGTCCCGATCAGGAAAGCGGCAGCCAAGCCCAGGCAGCCCGCCCATTTCCACATTTCGCGCTTGCGATCGAAGCGGATACCGAGAAGGGCACAGGTGGAGATCACGAACAGCAGCCCGGCGCTATTGTGATTGGCGAAGAAGCCATAGAGACGCTCTCGCTCGGCAATGGGATAGGGCATGATCCACTGCTGGCCCGACACGATCTGCATTGCCCCGCCCAGCAGGTTCACTGCGCCGAGGCCGACGATGAGCCAGAGGACAGGCTGCACACCCATCGTTTCGCGGCGATAGAGCAGGAGCATTGCCAACGGGACAACCAGTGCAGCCAGCGCTGCAGCGGTGCGGAGCGGGAATACGCTCAACGGGAACCACTGGCCCGCCGCCCCGACGAGCTCGCGCGATTCGAGCGACAGGTCACCCCCGGGTACGTTCTGCCACAAGCCGGGAGGAACCGGCACGAGCTGCAGGAGCGGCACACAAAGGGTGCAGAAGCACAGAACTTTTAGGGAGAGCGGGAGTTCGGCAAGTCGCTCCCTGAAACTGGGCACCAGCCATAGCATCGCAGCAAGCGCTGCCAGCTCGATGATGAAATTCATGACCGCGTAGAAACTGCCGCCACCGCCTAGCAAAAGCGAAAGCAGCGCAATTCCAGCTACCGGCCAAATGGCGGGAATCGCAAAACGCGACCGTCCACCGTGCCCACGGCTTCCTGATCGCGTGACCGTCTTCGGTGCGCGCACGGGAACCCCTCACTCACGACCCAGAAAAAAAGTAGCCCCGCTGTTTTCACAGCGGGGCTACCGAAACTTGCTAATTAAAAGCTTAGACGCCCGTCGAACGGATGTCGTCGTCGCCGTCAACTGCGATGATGATGCCGACGATCACGGCAGCAGCAGCCAGGATAGCGATGATGAGGCCAGCGCCGCCGGCCATCTCGCTCTTCTGGTCAGCAGCCTGCGAAGCGCGGCTCACGGACGACATCTTGACCGGCTGAACCGAAACGGTTGCATCCGATGCGCGGGTACCGGCCTGAGCAGCAACCGGTGCAATAGCCATGGCGATCGCGCCGATGCCCGAGAGAAGGCGAGTGGTCTTCATTGGTAATCTCCTAGTTCTTCTTAACGAGAATTCTCACAACGACTAGCAATCACTGGCACTAGCCGCAACCTGTTAAATTGCTGTTACGACGATTTTTTCGCGTTCGCACAATGCACAAAGCCATGCAAGCCCGTATGGTTCCGCAGCCGCCCGCAATTCCCTGAGCATGACATTTTTGCATCACTTTCCAATTAGTAAGCGTTCGGATGCAGCAACACGCGACCTGTCGCCATGATGATCTTCAGATCGGACAGGATCGACCAGTCGCGGATATATTCAAGGTCTGCATCGAGCCGATGAACGAGGTGATCCTCGATCTCGGTAGCTCCGCGATGCCCACGGACCTGGGCGAGTCCCGTCAGTCCGGGCTTGAGCGAATGACGCTGCCAGTATTTTTCGTCGATCTCCCAGAAAAGCTTAGCCTCGGCCTGCGAGCCAAGTGCGTGCGGGCGCGGCCCGACGATACTCATTTCCGATTTCAAAACGTTGAGGAGTTGCGGCAATTCGTCGATACTGGTCATACGGATGAACTTACCGATCCGCGTGACGCGATCGTCGGCTCGCGAGGTCGAGGTATTGCCAGCAGAATCGAGTTTGTCGACGCGCATCGAACGGAACTTGTACATATCGAAGATGCAGTTCCCGCGGCCCATGCGTGGCTGGACGAAGAATACCGGGCCGCCATCTTCGAGCTTGATCAGCAAGGCCACGACCAGGAACAGCGGCGAAAGCAGGATGAGCGCCGGGATTGTGAAGGCAAGGTCCATCGCCCGCTTGGTGGCGCGCGCATAGAGGCTGAGCGGACCGGTCGAAACAACGAGGAATGACTGGCCGTTCTCGCGCTTGAGGGCGAGCGCTCCCAGCTCCTGCAAGGCTTCGGAAATGACATCACCGCGAACCCCCGCAGCCCGCATGATTTCCGCCCAGTAGACACGGCGTTCGACCGGACAGCTGACGACTACACGGTCGCGTCCCCTCATCAGTTTTCCGATCCGATCAAGGCTGGCAGGATCCGTCGCTACCGCTTCGAGGTCGAAACCCGTGGTGTCGATCGATTGCGCGCCGGCAATATCGACGGCAGGCCCGCCATCGAGCACCACGAGAGTCGATGTTACGCTCGGACCGTAGGACCAGCGCAGGAGGCGGTGCATCGCAACCCGCACGCTGGCCATGAAGAGAAAGCCGAAGACAATGGCGAGCGACAGCATGACGCGCGAAAAGTCGCTGGCCGATTTCGAATAGAAGATCATCACCGTGCAAAGAACGGTGCTGACGATCAGGGCCTGCCCCATGCGCGACACTGCGAAGCGCAAAGTGTCGAGCGCCTTGAGCGAATAGCAGCGCTGATAGAGCGCGATGATGGCGTAGATCGGCACGAATGCATATGCCATGGAGACCGCAAATGGCAGCGGCCAAATATTGCGATACAGGCCGCCAGCCACCACGAATGCCGCCATCAGCGCCAGGAGATCGCACGCGAGGAGCCCCGCATAGAGCTGCAAGCGGCGACGCTCCATGGCCGGGCGCACGGCAGTAGTGGTCGGATTACTCATTAACATTTTTGAATGCGAATACGATCCGACACCTAACCGGCTAAAATAATTCGATTAAGTACGGATGCGGCCCTCATTTGAATCGAATAGGTCGCGCATTACCGCAATCATGCGTGCAAGGGCAAGTCCCGCCGCCACCTCCCTTGCCCTCGCGCGGCTCTATGCTAAAGCGCCGCCAACATTTACCCGAACTGACAGGAAACCCATGGCCAAGATCAAGGTAGCCAACCCAGTCGTAGAACTCGACGGCGACGAAATGACGAAAATCATCTGGAAGTGGATCCGCGAACGGCTGATCCTTCCTTACCTCGACGTCGACCTGAAGTATTACGACCTCTCGATCGAGAAGCGCGACGAAACCGACGACCAAATCACCGTCGATGCCGCCAATGCAATCAAGGAACATGGCGTCGGCGTTAAGTGCGCGACGATCACTCCCGATGAAGCACGCGTCGAGGAATTCGACCTCAAGAAGATGTGGCGTTCGCCCAACGGCACGATCCGCAACATCCTCGGCGGCGTGGTCTTCCGCGAGCCAATCGTCATCGACAACGTGCCGCGCCTCGTCCCCGGCTGGACCGATCCCATCGTGGTCGGCCGCCATGCCTTCGGTGACCAGTATCGCGCCACCGACACGCTGATCCCGGGCGCCGGCAAGCTGCGCCTCGTTTTCGAAGGCGAGAACGGCGAGAACATCGATCTCGACGTGTTCGAATTCCAGAGCCCCGGCGTCGCCATGGCGATGTACAACCTCGACGACAGCATCCGCGATTTCGCGCGCGCCAGCTTCGCTTACGGTCTCGACCGCAAGTGGCCGGTGTACCTGTCGACCAAGAACACGATCCTCAAGAAGTACGATGGCCGCTTCAAGGACCTGTTCCAGGAAGTGTTCGACGCCGAGTACAAGGCAGAGTTCGAAAAGCACGGCCTCACCTACGAACACCGCCTCATCGACGACATGGTCGCCGCCGCGCTCAAGTGGAACGGCAAGTTTGTCTGGGCCTGCAAGAACTACGATGGCGACGTGCAGTCGGACATCGTCGCTCAGGGCTTCGGCTCGCTCGGCCTGATGACCTCGGTGCTGATGACGCCCGATGGCAAGACCGTGGAAGCCGAAGCCGCCCACGGCACCGTCACCCGTCACTATCGCCAGCACCAGCAGGGCAAGGCGACCTCGACCAACCCGATCGCCAGCATCTTCGCCTGGACGCGCGGCCTCATGTATCGCGGCAAGTTCGACAACACGCCCGACGTGGTGAAGTTTGCCGAGACGCTCGAGCAGGTCTGCATCAAGACCGTCGAAAGCGGCAAGATGACCAAAGACCTCGCGCTGCTGATCGGTCCGGACCAGAGCTGGATGACCACCGAACAGTTCTTCGAGGCGATCGTCGAGAACCTCGAAGCGGAAATGGCGAACTGGGGCTGAAACCCTAGCGCCTCCGGGTCGTTAACCGGATAAGCCCGATCATCGGGGTCGGCGAAAGCCGGCCCCGTTTTCGTTTGGGGTCGCCAGAATTAGACGGGGTATTGATGGCCAAGCAGCCAGCGAAGAAGCGCACCACTCGCCGCAAGGGTTCGGAAAAGTTCGGTCAGAAACGGCTCGATGTCCGGAACGCGATGATCAAGGATATTCCCGGCATCGCCAATCTGGTGCGCCGGGTTTACGACGACATGCCTGCCTATACGCACGGCGAGATCCGCGGGCAGATCAACAATTTCAAGGAAGGTTGTTTCGTAGCCCTGCTCGACGATGAGGTCGTCGGCTATTGCGCGACCATGCAGCTGGCCGAAGCGCTTGCCTTCCAGGATCACGACTGGGACGAGATCACCGGCAACGGCTACGGCAGCCGCCATGATCCGACCGGCGACTGGCTTTACGGCTACGAGATGTGCGTCGACCCCAAGGTACGCGGCGTGCGCATCGGACGACGGCTATATGAAGAACGCCGTGCGCTGGCCGAGGAGAAGGACCTGACCGGTATCGTCTTTGCCGGCCGGATGCCGAACTACCGCCGCTTGCGCCGCAAGGTCGAGGGACCAAAGGATTACCTTGACCAGGTGATCGCGGGCAAGCTGCACGATCCGGTGCTGCGCTTCCAGCTCGCCAATGGTTTCGAACCCGAGCGGATCATCGAGGGCTACTTGCCCGAGGACAAGGCCAGCATGGCCAACGCCGTGATGATGGTCTGGCGAAACCCCTATGTCGAGCGCGACCAGCCGGTGAAGAAGCGCCTACCGCGAGGCGTGGAGGCGGTGCGCGTGGCGACCTGCCAGCTGCAAGCACGCCAGGTGGCCGACTATGACGAATTCATGCGCCACGTCACATATTTCGTCGATGTTGCAAGTGATTACGAATCGGACTTCATAGTCTTTCCCGAACTCTTCACGCTAATGCTGCTGAGTTTCGAGGAGAAGGAACTCTCGCCGGTCGAGGCGATCGAGCGCCTGTCCGAATACACCCCGCGCCTGCGCGACGACATTTCCGAAATGGCGATGCGCTACAACATCAACATCATCGCGGGCAGTCACCCGACACGCATGGAGGACGGTGACATCCATAACGTCGCCTATGTCTGTTTGCGCGATGGCTCGGTCCACGCGCAGGAAAAGATCCACCCCACCCCGAACGAGCGTTACTGGTGGAACATCAAGGGCGGCGACAAGGTCGAGGTCATCCAGACCGACTGCGGCCCGATCGGCGTGCAGATCTGTTACGACAGCGAGTTCCCCGAACTCAGCCGCCGCCTTGCCGACGAGGGTGCACGCATAATCTTCGTGCCCTTCTGCACCGATAGCCGCCAAGGATACCTGCGCGTGCGCTATTGCGGTCAGGCGCGTGCGATCGAGAACCAGTGCTTTGTGGTTCTGTCGGGCAATGTCGGTAACCTGCCCAATGTCGGCAATATGGACATCCAGTACGCACAAAGCTGCATCCTGACGCCATGCGACTTCCCCTTCGCCCGCGACGGGATTGCGGCGGAATCTACCGAGAATGTCGAGACGCTCACGATCAGCGACGTGAATCTGGCCGACCTGCAATGGGCGCGTGCGGAAGGCACGGTGCGCAATCTCGCCGACCGCCGTTTCGACCTCTACCGCATCGAGTGGGACGAGGACGGCAAGCACCCCGGCAAGCCGCGCCCGCGGCGCGAACCGCTCGGCCCCGCGCATCCCGGCGGTGGCTAAGCCGCACAAGCGCCGTGACTTCGTAAAACTCGCTGGCTAGAGCCTACCCATGGCATCGGGCGAACTTGCATCACCGGCATTATCCGACGCGCTGGTCATCCTCGGCGCGGCGGGGCTTGTCATCCCGGTCTTCACCCGGTTCCGCATCACGCCGGTTATCGGCTTCATCCTGATCGGCATACTTGTCGGTCCCTACGGCCTCGGCCAGCTGGTCTTCGAGCGACCATGGCTCGAACACATAACCATATCCGATCCCGAATCCCTCGACCTGTTCGCGGAATTCGGGATCATCCTGCTACTGTTTGCCATCGGGCTTGAGCTTTCGTTCAAACGCCTGTGGCAATTGCGCAGGCTGGTCTTCGGCCTCGGCGCGGCGGAGCTACTGATCGGCGGGGTCATCCTCGCCATCGTACTTTCCATGATGGGGCAGTACTGGATTGGTGCGCTGGCGCTCGGCTTCGCACTTGCCTTCTCCTCGACCGCCATCGTCCTGCCCATTTCGGGCAGCACCAGCCCCGTGGGCCGCGCGGCGCTTTCCATGCTGCTGTTCGAAGACATCATGATCGTCCCGATCGTCTTCATCCTCGGCGCAATGGCGCCCAATGCCGCATCGGAAGGCTGGGAAGGCCTGGTTACCACCTTGTGGCAAGGCGCTGCGGTCATCGCGGTGATGATGATTGCCGGCCGCTTCGCCCTCCCCCGACTGTTTGCCCAGGCCGCGCGCACGAAGAGCCCCGAGCTTTTCCTCGCCGCTGCCATGCTGGTGGTTATCGGATCGAGCCTGGCGACAGCCGCGGTCGGCCTGTCGCCTATCGTCGGCGCGCTGATAGCAGGCCTGTTGATCGCGGAAACCGAGTACCACACCGAGGTCGAGAGCATCATGGAGCCCTTCAAGGGACTCGCTCTCGGCGTATTCCTGATCACCATCGGCATGAGCATCGACCTTGCCACGATCTGGGAAAATATCGGGATGATCGCCACGGCCGTGGTTGGCGTCCTGACCTTCAAGGCCCTGCTGACCGGCGTGCTGCTGCGGATGATGGGGGCTAGGCGCAGCACCGCTGCCGAAACCGGAATTCTCATGGCGAGCCCGTCCGAAACCACGCTAATCGTGCTCGCCGCGGCTAGCTCCGCGCTGCTTATCCAGCCAGGCACGGCGCAATTCTGGCAGATCGTGACCGCCATCGGCCTCACCATCACGCCCCTTCTCGCGCGGCTGGGCCGTGTGGTTGCTCGAAAGGTCGAACCTGCGCCCGAACTGCCCGAAGAAGACGAGGGCGAGCGCAAGGTCATCATCGTTGGCGCAGGACGCGTCGGACGATTAATCGCACAGATGCTCGTCGAGCATGAAAAGCCCTACATCGCGCTCGACAGCGACGCAGACCTTATCGAGAGCGCCAAACGCGAGGGGTATCGCGCGACATTCGGCGATGCCGCGAGGGGCGATGCACTCCACCACCTCGGCGTTGAGGATGCGCTTGCCGTGGTCCTCACCATGGACGAGCCGGTGCTCGCCGAACGCCTCGTCCGCAAACTGAGGGGGGAATATCCCGACCTCCTGATTGTCGCGCGCGCCCGCGACATCGCCCATGCCGCCGAGCTTTACCGCGCAGGCGCAAGCCACGCCGTCCCCGAAGCTCTGGAAGCGACCTTGCAGCTGACCGAGGCCGTGCTGGTCGATATCGGTGTGGCGATGGGGCCGGTCATCGCCTCTATCCACGAAAAGCGCGACGAGTTCCGCGCGCAGATCGAGCAGGAAGGCGCGCTCGATTACAAACCCAAGCTGCGTTCGAGCACCGTGGAGGGCTGAACCATGCCCCCCTTGCTCGAGGAGAGGTCCGATTGCAGCCGCTGCGCAGCCCTGTGCTGCATCGCTTACCCTTCCGAGGACATGCCCGGCTTTTCAGCCAGCAAGGAGGCCGGCGAGAAATGCCCGAAGCTGGGCAAAGACGGTCGCTGCACCATCTACGAGACGCGGGAAGAAGAGGGTTTCGCCGGATGTGTGCGATACGAGTGCTTCGGCGCGGGCCAGCACGTGACCGAAACGCTGTTTGGTGGCGGTCCTCCCGATCCTGACCCCTCGATACTTGCCCGGATGGTGGATGCGTTCCTTGCGATGCGTCCGGTCAGCGACCTCAGTTTCCTTGCGCGAAAACTGGCGCGCGAGACACGGAAGGAGGAGGCGCGCGCCAATGCGGAAGCACTGGCTATTGAGCTTGCGGAAATTGCCGGCAGTTGCGAGGGTCTCTTCCAAACCAGGGCACTTGGCCGGATCGAGCGCGAACTACGCGCGCTTTACCGGAGTACAGCCAGCTAGGCGGGCTAACTCGCTGCTCCTTTCGCCGAAACCATGCTCCGGCACGGTGAAGTGTTGAACAATTGCACTTTCAAGCCGTTGATAAGGCAAAGGAGAGTTCAATGAGCCACCATGACCCGACGAAACCGACCCCGAACGACGAGAAGTTCAAGCCGCAGAACGTGGCCGACCCGCAAATGGACCAGGCCCCGACCGACCAGCGCGGCGCGCCCGGCGATACCGAGGGCTATGACATCGAACAGGGCTCGAGCGGCGTAACCAAGAGCACGCCGAACGCCTGATTACTCCCGAGAGAGGAGAATGAACGCCTGACCGGCAACGCGCCGGGTCAGGCGTTTTCTTTTGCCAGCGCCTCGCGGACCGCGGCGATCGCAGCATCGGCCTTCGAACCGTCCGGCCCGCCGCCCTGCGCCATGTCGGCGCGGCCACCACCGCCCTTGCCGCCCAGTGCCTCGACGCCTGCGCGCACGAGTTCGACGGCACTGAAGCGCTCGGTCAGATCGTCGGTCACGGCTACGGCGAAAGCACCCTTGCCATCATTCACCGCGCAAATCGCTGCGATGCCAGATCCCATGCGGGTCTTGGCCTCGTCGAGCAGCGGGCGCAGTTCCTTGGGGTTGAGGCCATCGATGACCTGCCCGGAGAACTTCACACCGCCGATATCTTCATCCGCGGGTCCGGAATCGCCCGAGCCGCCGCCACCGAGCGCCAGTGCGCGCTTGGCCTCGGCCAGTTCCTTCTCGAGCCGCTTGCGTTCGTCGACCAGTGCGGAGACGCGCGCAGCCGCCTCGTCGGGCGAGGTCTTGAGCGCGCTTGCGATGGCACGCACGGTCTCGTCGCGGGCGAGCAGCCACTGGCGTGCGGCTTCCCCGGTCAGCGCCTCGATCCGGCGTACGCCCGAGCTTACTGCGCTTTCGGTGACGATCTTGAACAGGCCGATATCGCCCGTCGCCTCGACATGCGTGCCACCGCACAGTTCGACCGAGTAGTTCTTGCCCTCGCCGCCCTTGCGGCCCATCGAGAGGACGCGAACCTCGTCACCGTATTTCTCGCCGAACAGCGCGAGTGCACCTGCGGCTACGGCATCGTCGGGCGTCATCAGGCGCGTGCCGACGGTTTCGTTGGCGCGGATTTCCTCGTTCACCTCGGCCTCGATCGCAGCGATGTCCTCGTCGCTCAGAGGCTTGGGATGCGAGAAGTCGAAGCGGAAACGGTCATCCGAAACCAGCGAGCCCTTCTGCGTCACATGGCCGCCAAGGCGGTTGCGCAGCGCGGCATGGACGAGGTGCGTTGCCGAGTGATTGGCACGGATGCGGTCCCGGCGATCTGCGTCGATCTCGAGGTGGACGGCGTCACCGACCTTCACGCTACCCTTGGCGATCTTCGCAATATGCGTGTGCAGGCGGCCGAGCGGCTTGTTCGTGGTCGATACCGCGATCTCCAGGCCTTCGGGCGTCCAGATGCGTCCGGCATCGCCGGTCTGGCCGCCGCTCTCGCCATAAAAGGGGGTCTGGTTGGTGAGGACGATCACATCGTCGCCCTCGCCCGCGCTGTCGACTTCCTTGCCGTCCTTCACCAGCGCGACCACCGCGGCCTCGCCCGTGTCGGAACTGTAGCCGGTGAATTCGGTCGAACCTTCGCGCTCGGCGATATCGAACCACACTTCTTCGCTCGCAGCCTCGCCAGAGCCTTTCCACGCGGCGCGCGCGGCGGCTTTCTGTTCGGCCATGGCGGCATCGAAGCCGTCCTTGTCCACCGCTATCCCGCGGTTGCGCAGAGCGTCCTCGGTCAGGTCGTAGGGGAAGCCGTAGGTGTCGTAGAGCTTGAACGCGGTTGCACCATCGAGCGTGCCGCCCTCGCCCATGTCGCCAGTGGCTTCGTCGAGCAGCTTGAGGCCCTTGTCGAGCGTGCGGCGGAACTGCGTTTCCTCGCGCTCGAGCACTTCCTGGATCAGCGGCTGTCCACGCACCAGTTCGGGGTATGCCGCGCCCATTTCGGTGACGAGCGCAGGCACCAAGCGGTGCATCAGCGGCTCGCTCGCCCCAAGCAGGTGCGCATGACGCATGGCGCGGCGCATGATCCGGCGCAGTACATAGCCGCGACCTTCGTTGCTCGGCAGCACGCCGTCGGCAAGGAGGAAGCTCGTCGAGCGCAGATGGTCGGCAATGACGCGATGGCTCGCGGTCTGGTCGCCCTCGGCCTTTACGCCGGTCAATGCCTCGCTCGCACCGATCAGCGCCTTGAAGGTGTCGGTATCGTAATTGTCGTGCACACCCTGCATCACTGCCGCGACACGCTCGATCCCCATGCCGGTGTCGATGCTGGGCTTGGGCAGGTCGCCGACGATCTCGTCGTTTTCCTGCGTGAACTGCATGAAGACGAGGTTCCAGATCTCGACGAAGCGGTCGCCGTCTTCCTCCGGCGATCCCGGAGGGCCGCCCCAGATGTGGTCGCCGTGGTCGTAGAAGATTTCCGAGCACGGGCCGCACGGACCATCCGAGCCCATGGCCCAGAAATTGTCCTTGGTCGGGATGCGGATGATGCGTTCGTCGGCAAAACCGGTGCGCTTCTTCCACAGGTCGAAGGCTTCGTCGTCAGTGTGGTAGACGGTGACCAGCAGACGGTCCTTGTCGAGCGCCCATTCCTTGGTCAGCAGCGTCCAGGCGTGGTCGATCGCCTGTTCCTTGAAATAGTCGCCGAAGCTGAAATTGCCGAGCATCTCGAAGAAGGTGTGATGCCGCGCGGTGTAGCCGACATTGTCGAGATCGTTGTGCTTGCCGCCGGCACGCACGCATTTCTGCGCGCTGGTGGCGCGCGGTGCAGGCGGGGTTTCAAGGCCGGTGAAGGCGTTCTTGAACGGCACCATGCCCGCGTTGACAAACATGAGCGTGGGATCGCTGAAAGGCACGAGCGGCGCGCTCGGGACCTCGGCATGATCGTTGCTGCCGAAGTAATCGAGGAAGGAGCGGCGGATTTCATTGGTCGACGTCATGCGGGCGCAGTTAGGCAATCGCGGCCCGCGCGACAAGCGTCAAACCGCGCATATGCGCCGCAGAACATCTACCACATGAAATATGCGCCGCCGCGCTCGCGGGCGCGTTGCCAGGCGGGGCGTGCATGTATGGCCTCGACGAAGCGGGCCAGCTTGGGGGCCTTCTCGCCATACCCCTGCATCACCGCGATTTCGGCAGGAAAACTCATCATGACGTCGGCGGCAGACCAGTCGGAACCGACAAAGTGGAGGTCATCGGAGATGTTGTTCTCGGCGTATTCGATATGCGCGGCGAGCTGCTCGTCGATCCGCGGCATGGCCGGAGCCGCAGCCTCGCCCAAGCGGGCGGCGACCAGCTTGAGCATGACGGGGACAAAGAAGGAGCTTTCGCCGAACTGCATCCATTCGAGGTGGTCGATCCACGCGTCGGACGATCGATCGGGAAGCCAGCTTTCGCCGCCATGCCGTTCACAAAGATATTCGATGATGGCACCGCTTTCGGCGACGCGGCGGCCGTCGTCCTCGATTACCGGCGACTTTCCAAGCGGATGCGCCGCTTTGAGTTCGGGCGGTGCGAGATTGGTCGTCGCATCGCGCTGGTAGGAGACGATATCGTAATCGGCCCCGAGTTCCTCGAGCAGCCACAGGATGCGCTGCGAGCGGCTGTTGTTGAGGTGGTGGACTGTGATGGTCATGCGCTTTCCCCTGCTGGTTATTTCCTGCCTAGGGAGACGAAACGCACTAAGCCAGCCTCAATGCGGATCGGGCCCACACACGCGAAAAGCCGGTGCGGCGGCAATGGGAGAGAGCGCGCGCACCGGCTTTCCGTGTTTCCGGGAGCGCCGGGGGACAGTCCGGCTGTGACGTGGGGCGGGGAATGAGGTGCCGCACGCGCTCCCGCTTGAAGCGATGTGATCAGTCTTCCGCGTCCGGACCAGTCATCATCTCTTCGGCGACCTCGTCGGTTTTGCCGCGGATCGCAGCTTCCAACTTGGCGCACATTTCGGGGTTTTCCTTGAGGAAGGTCTTCGCATTCTCGCGGCCCTGGCCGATGCGGACGCTGTCATAGCTGAACCAGCTGCCTGACTTTTCGACTACGCCGGCCTTCACGCCGAGATCGAGGATTTCGCCGATCTTCGAGATACCTTCGCCATACATGATGTCGAATTCGACCTGCTTGAACGGCGGAGCGACCTTGTTCTTGACGACCTTCACGCGGGTCGAGTTGCCGATCACCTCGTCGCGGTCCTTGATCTGGCCGGTGCGGCGGATGTCGAGACGGACCGAGGCATAGAACTTGAGTGCATTACCGCCGGTCGTGGTCTCGGGGTTACCGTACATCACGCCGATCTTCATGCGCAGCTGGTTGATGAAGATCACCATGCACTTGGAGCGGTTGATCGAACCGGTCAGCTTGCGCAGCGACTGCGACATCAGGCGGGCCTGGAGTCCGACGTGGCTGTCACCCATCTCGCCTTCGATTTCTGCACGGGGGACGAGCGCGGCCACCGAGTCGACCACGAGAACGTCGATCGCGTTCGAGCGGACCAGCGTATCGGTGATTTCGAGCGCCTGTTCGCCGGTGTCGGGCTGCGAGACGATCAGTTCGTCCACATCGACGCCCAGCTTCTTGGCATAGACCGGGTCGAGCGCGTGTTCGGCATCGACGAAGGCAGCCGTGCCGCCCGCCTTCTGAGCTTCGGCGATCACATGCAGTGCCAGCGTGGTCTTGCCCGAGCTTTCCGGACCATAGACTTCGATCACGCGGCCCTTGGGCAGGCCGCCGATGCCGAGCGCGATGTCCAGCCCGAGCGAACCGGTGGAGACCGCCTCCACATTCATCGTTTCCTTCTGGCCCAGCTTCATCGCCGAACCCTTGCCGAATGCGCGATCGATCTGCGCAAGCGCGGCGTCCAATGCCTTCTGGCGGTCTGCGTCCACTTTCTTATCCTCTACAAGCTTCAGACTGGCCGCCATGACATATTCCCCTTTCGCTTTTCCAGAGCCCGATCGAACTCTTCAACTGCCAAGGGGTGTACCGCGTTTGTTCTTCAAGAACAAGAGTGGAACAAAACTTTTTTCCAACAGGGCCCTCACCCGCAGGAATCTGCGGTTTAGCGCGATTCAGGCGTCCACTTTTGCCTGTTCTCCCAGCACCTCGGAAACTTTCGCGTTGATCTGCTGGACGCTGAAGGGCTTGGGGATGAAGTGCATGTTGTCGATGTCGATGTCGTTGCGCAGCTGCTCTTCGGCATAGCCCGACATAAAGAGGATGGGGATCTTCGGCTTCACCTTGCGCACCGCGCGCGCCATGGCGGGGCCGTCCATCGCCGGCATCACCACATCGGACACGATCAGGTCGAATTCGACATCGCCATTGGCGACCTGTGCGAGTCCCTCCTCGCCGTCGCGCGCAGTCGTGACGGTGTAGCCCGCGCGGACAAGCGCGCGTTCGGCCACGGCGCGGACCATGTCTTCGTCTTCCACCAGCAGCAGCTTGCCGCCACCCGACCATTCGCTGGCCTTGGCTTCCTCGGGCTCGTCGCCCCGCATGGAGGCAGGGATCTCGCCCTTGTGGACCGGCAGGTAGACGGTGAAGCGCGCACCTGCCGCCTCGCCGCTGGCATCGGTGACATTGTCGGCGAAGATGAAGCCGTTCGACTGCTTGACGATACCGTAGACGGTCGAAAGGCCGAGGCCGGTACCCTTGCCCTGCTCCTTGGTGGTGAAAAAGGGCTCGAAAATCTTGTTGAGGTGCTCTGCGGGAATGCCGCCGCCCGTGTCCTGAACGATCAGCACGGTGTAATCGTCGGCGGGCATGATATCGATGCCCATCTTGCGCACGTCGCGCGCCGAAACGCGGCGGGTTGCGAGCGTGAGGCGGCCCTTCCAGTCCTGCTTGCCCGTCTTCGCGGCATGGCTCTGCATCGCGTCGCGCGCATTCACGGCAAGGTTGATGATGACCTGCTCGAGTTGCTGAGGGTCGGCCCGAACGGGGCCCAGTTCCCGGTCGTGGCGAACCGAGAATTCGATCTTGTCGCCCATCAGGCGCTTAAGCAGCTGGCTGACTTCGCTGACCACGTCGGGCATTTGCAGCACAACGGGGCGCAAGGTCTGCTGGCGCGAGAAGGCGAGCAGCTGGCGCGTCAGGCTGGCTGCGCGGTTCGAGTTCGCCTTGATCTGCTGGATGTCGTCATAGTCGCTGTCGCCCGGCGTGTGGCGCAGCAGCATGAGATCGCAATAGCCGATGATCGCGGTCAGCACGTTGTTAAAGTCATGCGCGACACCGCCTGCGAGCTGGCCAACTGCCTGCATCTTGGTGGCCTGCGCGACCTGGCGGCGGAGGCGCTTTTCCTCGGTGGAATCGCTGATCGAGAGCAGCACTGCTGCATCGCCCAGCCCGCGCACACCGGCAAGGCCGATCGAGACCGGCTCTTCCTTGTCGTTGGCGAGGCGCACCGCCATGTCGCCGCTGGCGGTCGCGCCCTTGGCGAAGCGGCGCACGGTATCGGCCATGGCAGCCTTGTCCTCGCGCACCACGAGGTCGGAGGGAAATTGAGGCAGGCCCAGTTCCTCACGCTCGACCGCGCGCAGGAAGGCCTTGTTGGCGAAGAGGAAGCGCCCGTCGCGGTCGGTCAGCGCGAGGCCAAGCGGGAGAGCGGACAAGAGCGCCTCGAGCTGCGGGATCGCCGCCTTGCCACTGCCCTGCCAGCCGCCGCCGATGCCCACCGTGCTGTCGACCAGCAGCATGAGCGATGGCGCGGCCTCGCCTTCCTTGTCGGTCGGCGGATCGAGGGGGATATGCACGAGCGTCTGCGGCGAACCCTGCTGGCCCTCGCGCGCAAAGAAGATGCGATCCCGGTCGTCGGAGCGAAGGAGCTGGACGAATTCCTGCCCGGCAAGCGAGCTATCCTTGGTGCCGGTCGCCCGTTCTCCGAGGCCGGGCGTGGCAACCTGCACAATGCCGTCGGGCGCGACGAGCGCCAGTTCGATGCCCGAGCGCGACATGATGTGTCCGAGCGGCCCGGCAATGCGCTCCTGCATTCCGTCATAAGTGCGTTCCCGGAGGATTTCCCCGAAGCGCCAGACCAGGAAATCCTCGCCGCGCCCGACCCGTTCGATCACGAGGCTATAGGATTTCTCGCCCATCGAAAGTTCGAGTTCGGTGCATTCGGCGTGCCCTTCGCGCCATGCCTGACGAGCTGCTTCCGCAATCTTTCCCTTTGCTTCCTCCGAGAAAGGCAATTCGTGAGGAGCGAGGTCGGCACCGAACCAGCGCTCGTAGGTCGAGTTTGCGCAGGTGAGGCGGTTGGCCCGGTCCACCACGGCAACGCCGCGGCGGCGGTTCTGGATGGCAGCTGCGGTGACACTCCAGTCCGGCTGTCCGGTCACTTCCTCTGCCGACTTGTTCGAATAGCGCGGGACCAAGAGGAGGGTCAGGACAACGACGATCAACGCGCCGCCATATGCTGCGGCTGCCAGTGCAGTGCCGGCGGCGAGCCAGACGAAGCCCACCGAAACCGCGAATGCGAGCAAAATGCCGAGGATGAGCGGAACCGGTGGCAGACCGTCCGTTTCGGTATCGGCACCGAAACTCATTCGCCCTTGTCCTCCAGACGGTCGTCGAGTCGATTTTCCATGCGCACGAGGCGCCGCTCGCGCTTGCGTGCGACCACGAAGCGCCATGCGAAACTTGCGGCAAGGTAGCCGACGGCCGAGGTCACGATTGCCAGGACAAGGAAGCCGAAAGCAGTAACTCCGCCGAGTTCGAGCCAGCGCGCGAGCGCTCCGCTATCTTCGGCCAGTTGCCCCGCACCGGTGCCGACCGCGGCATCGATGTTGAGAACGAAGCGACCCGTCTGGTTGGCGAAAACGAGCCAGAATGGCAGCGTGAAGGGATTGGTGACGAACGTCACGAGCGCCGCTAGCGGGACGTTGGCGCGAGCGGGGAGCGCCATAAAGGCAGCCAGGAAAATCTGGCCGAGCGGCACGATAAAGGCCGCAAAGAGGCCCAATGCCACCCCTCGCGGCACGCTGCGACGGGTGAAACGCCAGAGTTCGGGTGACAGAAAACGGTGTGCGATCGGCTTGAGGAAACGGTTTTTCGCCATTTCTTCGCGCGTAGGCATGTGCTTACGGATAAAATCCGCAAGGAAAGTCTTGGACTTGAACCCGCTCACTGCCACGCCTTTGCCATGCGCGCAGCAGCTTGCAGGCGCAAGGGGCGGAAACAAGGATTGTGAAGCGAATACGGCATGATGTTCGATGTGGTTAGCACATGGGCTTTGCGAAAGGGGTAAGGCAGAAGGTTTTTTATCCCTTTTCACGCATCAGCCGCGCCTTGTCGCGCTTCCAGTCGCGATCCTTGATCGTCTGGCGCTTGTCATGCGCCTGCTTGCCCTTGGCAAGTGCGAGCTCGACCTTCGCCCGCCCGGTCGAGTTGAAGTAGATCGACAGGGGGACCAGCGTCATGCCCTTGCGCTCCACGGCACCGAACAATTTCTCGATCTCGCGCGCATGGAGCAGCAGTTTCCTCGGCCGGCGCGGTTCGTGGTTCAGGCGGTTGCCATGCGAATATTCGGGTAAGTTGGCGTTGATCAGCCACACCTGCCCGTCGCGCACCTCGGCGTAGCTTTCCTTGATGCTCGCCTCGCCCGCCCGCAGTGCCTTCACCTCGGTCCCCTGCAGCGCGAGCCCAGCCTCGAAAGTTTCCTCGACATGATAGTCGAACCGCACACGCCGGTTATCGGCGACGGTCTTCTGCTTGTCGAACGTGGCGGGTTTGGGACGGGCCATAACGGTGGGCGCATCTAGGCGCTGGAACCGTTTATGCCAAGCCTAGAGGATCCCAGCGATCTCCAGCGCCTCATCTACCTGCCTGCGGCTTTCTTCGCTCGCATTGCACAGCGGCAGGCGGACGTCGGGCGAAAACCAGTCGTGCACGCGGCTAAGCGCGTATTTCACAGGAGCGGGGCTCGCGTCGGAGAACATGGCGTAATGCAGCGGGAAGAGCCGGTCGTTGATCTCGCGCGCCTTTATTAGGTCTGCGGCGGCGATGGCCTCGTGGAATTCGGCACAGAGTTTGGGTGCGACATTGGCGGTTACCGAAATACAGCCCGATCCGCCCGCGGCGCTATGTGGCAGCCATAGTTCGTCATTGCCAGACAGCTGGCAGAATTCGCGTCCGATCCCCATGCGGTGGTCGGCAACGCGCGACAGATCGCCGCTGGCGTCCTTGATGGCGACGATCCGGTCGGGGTATTTGTTGACCAGCTGGCAAACGGTCTCGTCCTCGATATCGGTCACCGTGCGCGCAGGCACGTTGTAGAGCACGATGGGCAGGTCGCTGTTTTCGGCCAAATGGCTGAAATGGGCGATCAGCCCGCTCTGGCTCGGCCGGTTGTAATAGGGCGCGACGCAGAGGCCCGCCGCAGCGCCCGCCTTTTTTGCGAACTGCATGTGCAGCAGCGCATTGCGCGTGTCGTTCGAACCGCAACCGGCGATCACCGGCACGCGTCCGGCGGCCTGCTCGATGCAGACTTCGATCACCCGGTGATGCTCGGCATTGGAGATGGTCGAAGCCTCGCCCGTCGTCCCGCAGGGGACCAACCCCTTGCTGCCGTTTTCGATTTGCCAGTCCACCAGCTTGCGGAAAGCGGCTTCGTCAAACGATCCGTCGCGAAAAGGAGTCGCCAGAGCCGGAATCGAGCCTGAGAACATTTTCCTGAGTCCTGCGTTAGTTATATGAAAAACGGGCGCAATATTGCACCCGCGGTAACTTTTGTTCACCGCCTGATAAGGAGGGGCCGGGCATAATGTCCAGTATGGGCCGAAAAACAGTATTTTCTTTCGCACTTCTCGCCGGCAGCGCGCTGGCGCTCCCCGTGGCTGCGCAGGCGCAAACTCCGACAAGTTGGCCTGATCGCGACAATTCGATGGTTGCGCAGGCGCCGACGCGTGCCGGGCAGGCCGTCAGCCAGTGGGAATATCTGACGAAGGCGGACAATCTATCCTTCGCCACCTATGCCGGCTTTATCACCAACTATCCCAATTTCCCCAAGCAGGAGCTGTTGCAGCGCCGCGCAGAGGACGCGCTCGATCGCGATGCGGTGACCCCGCAGGCGCTGGTCCAGTTCTTCGACGCAAATCCGCCCATCACCAACAGCGCACGCGGTCGTTACGCGCTTGCCCTCGCCGCCATGAACCGGCCCGAAGCGGCCGACATGGCGCGCAAGGCATGGCGCGGCGGCACGATGAGCGGCCCTGCCGAAGCCTATATGCAGGGCCTGTTCGCGCAGACCTTCACCCCCGCCGACCATGACGCACGCATGGATGCGCTGCTGTGGCAGGGGAATCTCGAGGCCGCTTCGCGCCAGATCCTTCGTGTATCGCCCGCCTACCGTCAGATGGCACAGGCGCGGCTTGCGCTGCTTCAAGGTAGCACGCCGAGCGCGGCTGGTCTGACCGTCCCCGATGGTGCGCTGAACGACAGCGGCTATGTCTACAATCTGGCGAAATATTATCGCAGCAGTGGGCAGCTTCCCTCGGCTATCAACCTGCTTTCGACGCGCGCGCAATTCGCTTCGCCCGCCTTCGACGGGACCGATTTCGTCAGCGAGAGCCTGCGCATCGCGCAGGGTGCCGACGCCCGCAGCGCGGTGAACATCGCCTCCAAGGTGGACGACCTCTTTGCGCCCGGAACCGACATTTCGAACGGCTCCTTCACGCTGCGCGACAAATATACCGACCTCATGTGGCTTGGCGGCACCAAGGCGCTCTGGTCGCTGGGTGACGGCGCCAAGGCCGCACCGCTGTTCTATCGCTACGGCGCTGCAGGTCGCACTCCGCTCACCCGTGCCAAGGGCTTCTACTGGGCCGGCCGCGCTGCCGCGCGCTCGGGCAACCAGTCCGAAGCACAGCGCTATTGGGAAATGGCCGCGGCCTATCCCGACTATTACTATGGCCAGCTGGCCCTCTCTGAGATGGGCAAGCCCGCCCCGACATTCGCGCCGCTGATGACCGCCGGCGTGGACGAGGAAACCCGCCGCGCATTCAACTCCGCCCCGCTTACCGAGGCGCTGCGCGATATCGCTCGCAACAGCCGCGATTGGCGCACGGAACGCGCGTTCTTCGAAGCTATCGCCGAGAAGGCCGAGACACCTGCCGAAATGTCGCTCGTGGCAGAACTGGCACGCGAAACCGGTATGAATGAGATGGCTGTCGTCGCTGGCATGGTTGCGGGCGAGAATGGTATTGCCGGTTTCGAACGGCTGGGTTTCCCCACGGTTGACACGCATTACGGCGCAAACTGGACCATGGTTCACGCCATCGCGCGGCAGGAAAGCGAATTCGACCGCACCCGCGTCAGCCACGCTGGCGCGCGCGGGATGATGCAGCTGATGCCGGGCACTGCGCGCGAGGAAGCGGGCAAGGCCGGAATCCAGTACATGTCGGCCAGTCTTACCGACGATCCGGGCTACAATATCCGTCTCGGCGACCAGCACTTCGCGCGCCTGATGAGCCGCTACAACGGAGCCTATCCGCTCGCCCTGGCTGCATACAATGCCGGTCCGGGACGGGTGAACGAGTGGCTGCGCCTCAACGGCGATCCGCGCACGGGCGCCGTCGACTGGGTCACCTGGATCGAGAAGATCCCCGCCAATTTCGAAACCCGCTATTATGTCATGCGGGTCATCGGGAACGCGGTGAGCTATGCCAATATGCACCCCGACAAGTCGGCCGCCTACCAGCGCGACATCAAGCATTACCTTCCGCGCTGAGTTCAGCTAGGTCGCCCCGCATAATGCAGGGCAAGACCAATCCGATTACGCCGCAAGGCTATGCCGCTCTCAAGGCGCGCTACGACCATCTGCTCGGCAAGGAACGGCCGGAGATCGTCGAGATCGTGAGTTGGGCCGCCGGAAACGGCGATCGCAGCGAGAATGGCGACTATCTCTACGGACGCAAGCGCATGCGCGAGATCGACCGCGAGCTGGGCCACCTTGCGCGCCGGATGAAGGCGGCCAAGGTCCTCTCGCCTGCGGACCAACCCGATAAATCACGCGTCTTCTTCGGCGCGAGCGTCGAGCTCGCCGACGAGGACGACACGCGCAAGACCGTCACACTTGTGGGGGACGACGAGCAGGACGCAAGCGCGGGCCGGATCGGCTGGTCGAGCCCCCTCGCCCGTGCGCTCAAAGGCGCCTCGGTCGGGGATTTGCGCGTGGTCAAGCTTCCCTCGGGCGACAAGGAATGGGAAGTCATGGCGATCGACTATGCGTAAGATAGCCCTTCCCGCCCTCGCCCTGATTGCCCTTGCCGCGCCGCTGGCCGCCAAGGACAGCCTCGGCGTTTTCGGTACATGGGGCGCCTTCCGCGATGCCTCGGTCCCGCGCTGCTACGCGATTGCCGAAGCAGAGCCGAACACCGCATCGAGCAGCTTCCAGCCCTATGCCACCGTGGCAAGCTGGCCCGCCCGCCGCATCCGCGGCCAAGTCCACTTTCGCCTCTCGCGCGAGCGGCGACAGGGGACCAGCGTGATCGTGCGGATCAATCGCCGCAATTACGCGATGAGCGGCGGCAAGGCCGATGCCTGGGCTCGCGATGCGGCAGGAGACGCAGCCATCGTCGCTGCCATCCGATCTGCCGATAGCCTGCGCATCTACGCCACCGATACGCGCGGGCGGCGCTTCTCCGACGTTTACGCCCTCGCCGGAGCGGCCACCGCCATCGATGCGGCCACTCTCGCCTGCTCCTGAGCCGCGCATGAAAAAGGCCGGAAGCGCATGCACGCTCCCGGCCCGATTGTTCAGTTCCGACAGACGCTTAGAAGCGCATGCCGAAGCCGGCCATGACCTGGTGACGGTCGAGGTCGATATCGGGGATCGACACGTCTGGCGCATCGCCTTCGAAGTCGATTTCCGCATCGCTGTAGTTCGAATAGCGATATTCGACCTTGGCAAAGGTATTGCCGCTCAGCGCGTATTCGATGCCGGCACCGACGCGATAGCCATCGGTGTCGATGTCGCTGTCGAACTCGGTGGTGCCGTCGCTCGAACGCAGGTTGAAGGTGGCGTTGGTGTAGCCGCCCTTTGCGTAGACGAGGAGGTCGGGAGCAGCCTTCACACCGACGCGTGCGCCGAGGTAAAGATCGCGGCCCGCTTCGACATTGCCAAGGCCGATGCCTTCGAAATCGCCGTCTTCGAACTCGGTTTCCGCAGTCGAACCGGTGTACTCGGCTTCGAGTCCGAGGACCACGCCGCCGGCATTGAAGTCGTAACCTGCACCGACGCCATAGCTCAGGCCGTCGATCGACTGGTCGTTGTTCGGATTGGCATCGTCATCGATGCTGCTGCCGGCCTGGCTTACGTCGTAACCGGCAAGAGCTTCGAGGCGGAAGCCATCGAAATTTTCGCTTTCCTGCGCCATGGCAGGGGTAGCAGCGGCAAGCATCGAGCCTGCGACGAGAAGTGCTGCGGTGGTCTTCATTGGATATTCTCCGTTTTTGTTGTCCGCCGTCATTTGCGACCGCGTGGACCCTCAAAACGGCACGAAACCCGATCCGGTTTCCTGAATATAGTACAACCAAAAAACGTGATTTTTTAGCCACATAAACTGCGACGAGAAGACGCTTTCGAGCGATGAGTTGTGCGTTGCACAAAATTTCGACGAGTGGCGCCGCATTTTCGGCGGACGTAAGGAACCGTAAGCCGCGCGAAGTATTTTTTCGCGCCCGCGCACGGGCTTTCAATCTCGCTCTCCCGCGCCTATATGCCCGCCACCCATGGCAGACACGAATTTGATGAGCATCCCCGGGCAGGTTGACCCGGTCCCCGTTGCGCGTGACATCACGCCGCGCGCCGATGGCCGCGTGGACCTGATCGGCCTTCCCAAGGATCGTATTCGCGAATTGTTCGAGGAAGCCGGGCTCGAGCCCAAGCAGGCCAAGCTGCGGGCCAAGCAGGTATTCCACTGGCTCTACCATCGCGGCGTCATCGATTTCGAGGCGATGACGGATATCGCCAAGACCATGCGCCCCTGGCTGACAGAGCGCTTCGTCATCGGCCGCCCCGAAGTGGTCGAAGCCCAGCATTCGACCGACGGCACGCGCAAGTGGCTGCTCAAGACCGCCGACGGTCATGAATTCGAGATGGTCTTCATCCCCGATGCCGACCGCGGAACACTTTGCGTGTCGAGCCAGGTAGGCTGCACGCTCAACTGCCGCTTCTGCCACACCGGTACGATGAAGCTGGTGCGCAACCTGACGCCGGGCGAAATCGTCGGACAGGTCATGCTGGCGCGCGATGCTCTGGGCGAATGGCCCAAGGGCTCGATGGCGGGCCTCGACGATGCCGAGGACGAGGGCCACTACACAAGCGACGGCCGCCTCCTCACCAACATCGTGATGATGGGCATGGGCGAACCGCTCTACAATTTCGACAACGTCAAGGGTGCGCTCAAGCTTGTGATGGATGGCGACGGGCTAGCCTTGTCCAAGCGTCGCATCACCCTCTCGACCAGCGGCGTCGTGCCGATGATGGATCGCTGCGGCGAGGAAATCGGTGTGAACCTTGCCGTCTCGCTCCACGCGGTGACCAAGGAAATCCGCGACGAGATCGTGCCGCTCAACAAGAAATACGGTATCGAGGAACTGCTCGAAGCCTGCGCCGCCTATCCCGGTGCGAGCAATGCCCGCCGCATCACCTTCGAATATGTGATGCTCAAGGACAAGAACGACAGTGACGAGCATGCCCGCGAACTCGTCCGCCTGCTCAAGCAGTACAAGCTGCCCGCCAAGGTGAACCTCATCCCGTTCAACCCCTGGCCGGGCGCAGCTTACGACACCTCTACCCCGGAACGCGTCAAGCGCTTCTCCGACATCGTGTTCGAAGGCGGCATCTCCGCACCCGTCCGCACCCCGCGTGGCCGCGACATCGACGCGGCTTGCGGCCAGCTCAAGACCGCAGCAGAAAAGAAAAGCCGCGCCCAGCGTGACCGCGAGGCGGCAAAAGCCGCAGAAGCCGCAGAAGCCGCCAGCGTGTGAGCGCGGATGCGGCGACGATCGCCTATTACCAGGCGAATGCGCCGCGCTACACGCTGAGTTTCGGGCAGGCGCCTAGCCGCCATCTCGATCGCTTTCTCGACCGGCTCGAACCAGATGCGTGTGTGCTCGAACTGGGCTGCGGCGGAGGGCGGGATTCTGCGCGGATAATCGAGCGCGGGTTCGACCTCGATGCGACCGACGGAACGCCTGCGATGGTCGCGAAAGCGAACGAGCGCTTCGATGTCGGCGCGCGGGTCATGCGGTTCGACGAGCTCGCTGTAGAAGGCGAATATGACGCAGCGTGGGCGCATGCCTGCCTGCTGCATCTTGCGCGTGCGGATATGCCCGGAGTTCTCGCTGCGATTCTCCGTGCTCTCAAGCCGGGCGGATGGCATTTCGCCAATTACAAATTGGGTGACGGTGAAGGCCGTGACCCGCTGGGTCGGCTCACCAACCTTCCGGACGAAAGTTGGCTTGAAGCGGCCTATCGCGATGCAGGCTTCGATATCGAGGCGACCGAACGCTACCGCGGCGAAGGCGCCGACGGTGTCCAGCGCGACTGGTATGCGCTCACCCTTCGCAAACCCCAAGGCTAGAGCCATTGCGGCAAGGCGCTTTCCTACAGCTTCGCCCTATGCTCAAAGAATCGCCATGAGCACCCGCGACCTTGCCGAAACCCTCTATTTCAGGCGATTTGGGCCGGGCGGTGATTTTGCTTTCAGGACCGTGTTCCATCCGTTCCAAGCTGTAGGGAAGGCCTGTGGGCCATGCCGGTAGTTTCCGCCATCTGCACCGGCCTCCCCCAGCCCTTCAACGGTGTGGAATTGAGCGCCATCGCCAAGCAACCGGTTGCAGGCAAGGTGATGATCCGCAGCTTCGGGATCGAGGGCGACATGGTCGCCAATACCAAGCACCACGGCGGTCCCGATATGGCGGTGCATCATTATCCGCATGACCACTATGCCGAGTGGGACGCATGGCTTGGCGGGCATGACCTGCTGTCAGGCTCCGCAGCCTTCGGCGAGAACCTGATGGTCGAAGGACTGACCGAGAAGGCCGTCCATATCGGCGACCGTTTCCGGCTTGGCAGTGCGCTTCTCGAAATCAGCCAGCCGCGCCAGCCCTGCTGGAAAATCGAGCATCGCTTCGGCCGCAAGGGAATGGTCGCTCGCATTGTGAAGCAGCACAATTGCGGGTGGTATTACCGCGTGCTCGAGGAAGGGGAGGCCGAAGCCGGCGACGCGCTGGACCTGGTCGAGACCGGTCATGAGGATTGGCCCGTCTCGACGCTCTTCGCGAGGCTTTACGACACCGCTCTCAAGGCGAATCGCGACGAGTTGCGGCAGATCGCCGATCTCGACCGGCTTTGCGTCCCCTGGCGTAAGAAAGCGACCGATGCGCTGGAGCGTTAACGGCCCGTCGCACACATCCTGCCGTTTATCCCTAATTCCGGGTTAAGCCCGTTCGTTCAGCCGCCGTTGTAAACTGCCGAAGCAAATGGGACGCAGGGATTTAGAAGGGACGAATTATGAAGAAATTCGCAATCGCATTCGGTGCTGCCACGCTAGCGGTCACTGGTATCGGTACCGCCGCTCCGGCAGCTGCAGACCCGCCCGCCTGGGCACCGGCTCACGGCAAGCGCGCCAAGGACCGTGCACACCGCGTCCGTGTCTATGACGACCGCGGTTACTACGTCACGCCGCGCCGTATCTCGCGCGACAGCTACATGTGGCGCGGCCGCGACGGTCGCTATTACTGCAAGCGTGACAACGGCACGACCGGTCTCGTCATCGGTGCCGGCGTCGGCGCGCTGGCCGGACACGAACTGGCAGGCCGCGGCGACAAGACGCTCGGGGCGATCCTCGGCGGTGCAGTTGGCGCGGTCATCGGACGCGAGATCGACCGTGGCAGCCTGAGCTGTCGTTAAGATCCGGACTTTAAGGGTCGCAACTTCGCGGCGTCGTCACTCCCAAGGTGGCGGCGCCGCTTTCCTATTGTGCAATGTGCCCTTATGCCGGTGCGCATGAGCGGGGATCGACCATCAGTATTGGTAACCGGCGGCGCGAAACGCATCGGTGCCGCCATCTCCAAGGCATTCGGCGAGGCTGATTGGCACGTCGTTATCCATTACAATTCCTCCAGCGATGAAGCGGAGGCGCTCGCTGCATCGCTTGAAAGTGCAGAGACTGTCCGGGCGGACCTTTGCGATACCGACGCCCTGACCGTGCTGGTCGACGACCTCGCCGGCCGTCTCCCCGACTGGCGGGCGCTGGTGAACTCCGCATCGGTTTTCGATCCGGACGATGTAACCGGGCTGGACGTTGCGACGAACCGGAAGGCGATGCAGGTCAATGCCCTCGCCCCCGCGCTCCTGGCGCAGTCTTATCTCGCGCAGGCGAAAGCCCGCAGCGGTCGCAGGGTTATCCATGTTACCGACCAGAAGCTGGCCAACCCCAATCCTGACTTCTTCAGCTACACCATGAGCAAGCACGCGCTCGACGCCACGGTTGCTATGCTTTCGATGGGAGCGGCGGACAGCGCGGACCGCGTTTACGGCCTCGCGCCCGGAGCCATCCTTCCCAGCCACGACCAGGATGAGGCCGAGGCAGAGATTTCGCACAAGATGAACCTGCTGGGCAGGCGAACCACGGCCGGAGAGGTTGCCGATGCCGCGCTGTTCCTCGCTTCGGGCCAGTTGGCCAGCGGCCAGACGCTATACTGCGACAGCGGCCAGCACCTGTTGCGGCAGGAGCGCGACGTGATCTACCTTGCCCGCGGGGAGGAAACAGCATGAAGCGTCACGCACTCAGCACGAGAATATGGCACTGGCTCAATCTCGTCTGTCTGGTGGTGCTGTTCATGTCGGGCCTCACAATCTCGAACGCCCATCGCCGCCTCTACTGGGGCGACTGGGGCTTCGCGCCCGGGCAGGCATGGCTGGCCGTACCGCGCTTTCCGGACTGGATGACGATCCCCGGCTATTACAGTCTCGCCGTGGCGCGAGACTGGCATATCCTGATGGCCTGGCCTTTCGCGCTGCTATTGTGCTTCATGTGGATCGCAATGCTGGTGAACCGCCACTTCAAGCGCGACCTGATGACCACTCGCAAAGAATGGGCGCCGCGCGCGATCTGGAACGACATTGTCCAGCACCTCAAGCTCAACTTCGATCACGAAGGCGGCAAGTTCAATTTCCTCCAGAAGCTTGCTTACGGGCTCGTCCTGGGCGTCTTTCTCCCGATGATGGTATTCACGGGTATTGCCATAAGTCCCGGAATGGAGCCGACATTCGGCTGGATGGTCGACCTGCTCGGCGGACGCCAATCCGCGCGCAGCCTGCACTTCATTTTTGCGTTTGCCCTGTTCGGCTTCTTCGTGGTCCATGTCCTGCTGGTCATCCTCGCCGGCCCCTTCGGCCAGATCCGCGACATGATTACGGGAGGCAAATCGCATGAAGCGTAGGAACTTCCTCGTCGCCGCCGGAGCCGCCTTCGTGGCCGGTTGCAACAAGGTGGCCGAAAGCGACGCAGGCTCGAAACTGCTCGGCGCGGCGGAGAAATGGCACCAGGGCGCGCACCGGCTGCTGACCAATCGCGAGGCGCTGGCTCCCGAATATCCGAAGAGCGCCATCTCGCCCTATTTCCGCGGCAATGGTTCGACAGATCCGCAGAACGGCGACTATCCAGCACAGGCCGCCTCGGGGTTTGCCGACTGGCGGCTCGAAGTGCGCGGGCTGGTCGAAAACCCGATGAGCCTTAGCCTCGACAACATTCGCAAGCTTCCCCAGCGCACCCAAGTGACGCGGCATGACTGCGTCGAGGGCTGGAGTGCGATCGGCGAGTGGACGGGGCCGCAGCTGTCCTTGTTGCTCGATGCGGCGAAGCTCAAGCCCGAGGCGCGGTTCATTGTCTTCCGCTGCGCCGACAATCTCAACGGACAGGACTATTACGAGAGCATCGACCTCATAGATGCATATCATCCGCAGACCATCGTTGCGCACCTGCTGAACGGCGAGCCGCTGCCCATCAAGAACGGCGCGCCTTTGCGTATGCGGATCGAGCGGCAACTGGGTTACAAGCACGCAAAATACCTGACGGCCATCGAGGCAGTCGCCAGTCTCGAGGAAATCGGCAAGGGCCAGGGCGGCTATTGGGAGGACCGCTCCGGCTACCAATGGTACGCGGGTATCTGAGCGCTATTCCAGATATTTCCGCGCCATCGCTTCCCAGTCGTTGCGCAGGAGTTCCTCCAGCACCTCCATGTTCACATCGGCGAGCTTGTTGACGTAAAGACAGCTCTTTCCGGTCTTGTACTTGCCCAGCTTCTCCAACAGGGCATCGCGCCGCTTGCCCGTGGCCTCATCGCAATAGCCGCCCATCAGGTAGAGCGAGTGCTTGGCTTTTCGCGGTGAGAAACCGCTCCGCATCCAGTGGACGTCGCGGCCGCTCTCGTAGGTCGTGCGATATTCGCCATAGCCGATGATGCTCGGCCCCCACATCTGCGGCTTCTCGCCGGTGACCTTGCGGAACAGCGCATCGAGAACCTTTGCCTCTTCGCGCTTCTTCTCCGGCTCCAAGCCAGCGATGAAATCCTCCGGATCGACCTTGGTGATCTGTGTCTTTGCCTCTGCCATGTGGGCAAGCCTAGCATGTGATTGACACAGCCCCAACGCCTGCCATTGTCGCGGGCAATTCCAAGGGAGAGAATAAGCGTATGTGGTTGCTCGACAAGTTCCTGAAAGCGGCGATCAAGCATGGTCACCTGGTCGTTACCGACCATGACGGCACCACCCACGAATACGGCACTCCCACCGGCAGCCCTCCGCTGCGCATCACGCTGACCAACAAGAAGGCGGCCAATCACATCGCGCGCTATCCGCAGATGGGCGCGGGCGAGGCGTTCATGTGGGGCTGGCTCAAGGTCGAGGAGCCGCACGATATCCGCGACCTGATCCTTTTCGTCACCGAACAGGCGGGCAAGCCGGGCGACAAGGCGCTGAAGCCCAAGGGCAAGCTGCGCACCGCCGCCCAGAAACTGATCGCCAAGGCCGACAGCATCAACCTGCGCAGCAAGGCGAAGAAGAACGCCGAGCATACCTACAATTTGACCCGCGAGCTTTACGAGCGTTTCCTCGACGAGGACCGCCAGTACACCATGGCCTATTACCGCGAGGATCCGGCCACCACCTCGCTCGAGAAGGCGCAGCTCGACAAGAAGGCCCACCTTGCCGCCAAGATGCACATCAAACCCGGCCAGCGCATCCTCGACATCGGCTGCGGCTGGGGCGGCTTCGCGCTCTACCTTGCGCGGCATTACGACGTGGAGGTCCACGGCGTCGCCCTCGCCCCCGACCAGATCGCCTTCTGCAAGGAGCGCGCTGAGGAAGCGGGCGTCGCCGACAAGGTCAAGTTCAGCCTCACCGACTACCGCGACGTGCAAGGGCAGTTCGACCGCATCAGCTCGGTCGGCCTGCTCGAACATGTGGGCACGCCGCATTACCCGCAGTTCTACGAACACACCGCCCGCCTGCTTGCACCCGACGGCGTGATGATGAGCCACTGCTGCGGGCGCGCCGGCCCTCCCGGCTTTACCGACGCCTGGACGCGCACATACATCTTCCCCGGCGGCTACATCCCGGCATTGAGCGAACTGGTCAGCCAGTCTGAGCAATACGGTTGGCAGGTGATGGACGTGGAGGCGATGCGCTTCCACTACAGCTACACGCTGGAGGAATGGTACAACCGCACGGTCCAGCACCGCGAGGAAATCGTCGATATGTACGACGAGGTCTTCTACCGCATGTGGCTCTACTACCTCGCCGGCGCCGAACAGAGCTTCCGCCACGGCGACATGGTCAACTGGCAGCTGATCTATGTGAAGGACCGCAATTCCATCCCCATGACCCGCGAATGGATCATGGAAGAAAGCGCCCGCCTGCGCGCTGCCGACGCGGACAAGGTGCCCGAGTGGCGCTTCTCGCAGAGGGAAGCGGCGGAGTAATTTCCAACGGCGAGGCCGCCCGCATGGCTTGCGCCGCGTGTTGGTGAATTTCATGCAAGTTGATGAAGTGCATCCGGGCGATGCGCTCCATAGAGGCGCGCCACAACGCCAAAGCCCCGCACGGTGGCGGGGCTTTTGCAAGGGTGGGGGTTTACAGGGTCAAAGAGCGCGGGTGACGCTAGCGAGGTCGGTGCGTGTAGGAAACAGCTTTGCGCCCCGGAAATATTTAAGAAATTACAGCGTCTCATTCTCCGCGAGTGGAGCATCGATCACCAAGAATTTCTTATCTGGCTTGTCAACGAAACCGGAGCCTGATGCCAAGTATCGCGCGAAAACTTCCGGCGACACTCGTTCACGGGCTGCAAGTGCATCAAGTGTGGGCGTTGCATTGTGAGTGATCGCGAAGACACGGTAAGGAACGAAGTCGATTTTTTCGGGATAACCGGGCGCAAGCTGAACATGATAGAATGAGACGAGTTCGCCTGAATCGGTGCGAAATGCGAAAACGATGGTCATGCGCTCGTCATCGGCCGAATGCGTTACGAGGACATCTCCGTTCTCTGTGTTCTTCACCGCGACACGATCGACCTCGTTCGGACCTTCGCTCCTGAATGTGGTCGCAACGAGGCTCGGGTCGTGCTGAGGACGGGGATAGGTAGGCGATTTGTTCGCCAACTCGATCATGCGGTCCCTTCGGGTTTGTAGCATCTTCTCATAGTCGGCCTTCCAAAGGGGTGCGTAATCCTTCCCCAAATCTGCCTCCTGTCCGGCGTCTTGCTTGCTGTTACAACTTATGACGAGGAGTGAGAGTGCGCACGTCACAATCGCGTTGGAAAGCATCTTCCGACCTCCGTCATTGCATGCATTCGTGGAATTGCAGGAGCCGTATCCCACACCTACCCCCTCACCCACCGATAGACCGGCCCAAACCCCACCAGCGCCGCGCCGATAAACGGCAGTGCCACCACCCACAGGCGCACGCCGGTCACGCCCTCGGGGCTGGCGATGCTGATGGCGGCGGTCATGGCCAGCCCCAAGCAGATCGCGATCATGCCGATCACGAGGCGCAGGCGCGGGACCGGGGCTTCGCGCTTGGCAGGGCCCATCCCGCGCTCGTGGCGGATGAACATGGCGATCAGCGGGAGCAATGCGGCGATGTAGAGCGCGAACCAGACGGGGCGGCTCCACCACCATTCTGCCGTCCCCGGCATTACGCTGAGGCCCACCCCGCCCGCTGCCCATGCCGCGACCATCACCAGCACGAAGGCAGTCAGGTGCCACAGGTACACGGTCATGATCATGCCGTTCATCAGCACCGTCGCAGTCCAGAAACTGAGGTTGTCCAGGAGCTTCCTGCCCCATGGCTCGAGCGCCAGCACCAGCCCCGTCTGCGTCACCCCCAGCGCCAGCAGCGCGAGCGTCGGCGGCATCGAATTGGTGATCTCGGCCCCCGGCACGCCGATCATGGCGATCGGGTAGAGACCGTAGACCGTCAGCAAGACCAGCGCAGCAAGGCCGAGCGCGAACAGCGCCAGCGCGCCTGCCCGAGATATCCTCCCCTGCTGCCAGCCGTATCCGAGCTGGTGGATGCCCACCCACACGAAGAGGAAGTTCAAATATTTGATGTAGGGCACGCCCTGCGCATAGGTCAGCCAGTCGACCAGCACCGCACCCGCCACCAGCAAGGCCACGCTGGCAAATCCCAGCCTCTCCCACAGCTTCCACGTCAGCGGCGCGAGCGCGGTCACCAGCAGGTACACCGCGAGGAACCACACGGGCACCAGCGCGAGGTGTACCGCCATTTTCACCGTCTCGCGCGCCATGCCCAGCTGCGTGGCCACCAGCGCGAAACCCGCCCACACCAGCAGAACGGGAAAGACCGGGTTGATCAGGCGCTGGATGCGGCTGGCGAACCAGTCCGAATAATGGCCGTTCTTCGCGCGGGTCGAGGCCCAGCTCACCCCGTTCGAATAGCCGCCGACGAGGAAGAAGATCGGCATGACCTGGAACAGCCAGGTGAGCCATTGCGACCAGGGGAGGATGCCGAGCAAATGCCCGCCGACCACCTCGCCATCGCTGCCGATATAGGGCGCGGCGACCAGCCAGTGGCCGACCACCACCGCCATGATCGACAGCGCGCGCAGGAAATCGACATAGCGATTGCGTTCGGGCGGCGTCTGCTCCGCCAGCGACCTTGCCTTGCTCCACAACCCCATTTTGCGCCCTCCTCGCATTCCGTCGCGCCGTTCTAGGCCGCGCAAGTCCCAAGATACAGTTACTACGCGCGACTTTCCCCCCGCCTAGCGCTTCTTGATTGCCTACAGCGTGACGGTGCTGCTAGCCGCGCGGCCATAGTCGAAAGGTATGTGCGAATGTCCGATATCAAGCGTGTGGTGCTGGCCTATTCCGGCGGTCTGGATACCTCCGTCATCGCCAAGTGGCTCGAAGTGGAGCGCGGGCTGGAGGTGGTCACCTTCACCGCCGATCTCGGTCAGGGCGAGGAAATCGAGCCGGCGCGCGAAAAAGCCCGCGCCATGGGCATTCCCGACCAGCACATCTTCATCGAGGATTTGCGCGAGGAATTCGTGCGCGATTTCGTCTTCCCGATGATGCGCGCCAATGCCCGCTATGAAGGCGACTACCTGCTCGGCACCAGCATCGCGCGCCCGCTGATTTCCAAGCGCCTCGTCGAAATCGCGCACGAAACCGGCGCCGATGCCATCGCCCATGGCGCAACCGGCAAGGGCAACGACCAGGTGCGTTTCGAGCTCTCAGCCTATGCGCTCGACCCGGACATCAAGGTGATCGCCCCCTGGCGCGAATGGGATTTGACGAGCCGCACCGCGCTGATCGCCTGGGCCGAGGCGCACCAGATCGCCGTCCCCAAGGACAAGCGCGGCGAAAGCCCCTTCTCGACCGATGCGAACCTGTTGCATACCTCGTCGGAGGGCAAGGTTCTGGAGGACCCGTGGCAGGAGACGCCCGACTACGTCTATTCGCGCACGGACCATCCCGAGGATGCGCCCGACACGCCCGAATATATCGAGATCGGCTTCGAGAAAGGCGACGGTGTGTCGCTCAATGGCGAGGCGATGAGCCCGGCCACCTTGCTCGCCGCGCTAAACGATCTCGGCCGTACCCACGGCATCGGCCGCCTCGACCTCGTCGAGAACCGCTTCGTCGGCATGAAGAGCCGCGGCATGTACGAAACGCCCGGCGGCGAAATCTACGCGCGCGCGCATCGCGGGATCGAACAGATCACGCTCGATCGCGGCGCAGCGCATCTGAAGGACGAACTGATGCCGCGCTATGCCGAGCTGGTGTACAACGGCCTGTGGTTCAGCCCGGAGCGGGAAATGCTGCAAGCGGCAGTCGATCTCAGCCAGGAGAAGGTGAGCGGCACGGTCCGGCTCAAGCTCTACAAGGGCAATGCCATGGTGGTGGGCCGCAAGTCGGACAACTCGCTCTATTCCGAAGCGCATGTCACCTTCGAGGACGATGCCGGCGCCTACGACCAGAAGGACGCGGAAGGCTTCATCAAGCTCAACGCACTCCGACTCCGCTTGCTCGCCAAGCGCGACAGGTAGAAAATTTCACGCCGATGTGACGCGGAGGCGTAAAATTACGCGCCTACCGTACATCGCGTTCCGGATTTTGCGATGAACCGTTGACTTATCCACCTCCCTCCACAGCGAAAAGCGGGGAAAGTGGATAACTCGGGGTTTGACAGCTTGAAGAATCGGCTGATCGGGGGCAGCTTCAAGTCATCGGAACGGCGAAGAAAGCTTCCAGTTCGGACGGTCTAACGACTTGAAGAACAACGGAAATTCAGAACCGGAAAGACGCCGCGGGATCTGTCCACGCGCTTTTCGAGACCCTCATGCTGAAGGTTCACACCGGACGCAAGGCGGGTCGATGACGGAAGTGCGAAGGTTTCTCGAGGCGAGCCAGGCCAACCCGGCAGGATGTGCGAAGGTGGCGTCGTATAAAGGTCTTCGGACCGGAAGGCGATGTGACCGTTTGAGCCTCCCGCCATCAACGGAAGGTCAGGCTGCGGAACCGCCCGTTGAAGCGCGGCTGGGCCAGGAAAGCGAACGACCTGTCGTAGCGCACCGAACCGGGCCGAGCGGAGGGTAGATCCGGATGCCGGTGCGAGCGCCGGTGACAGAACCGGAAGTGAAGTCTTCGGATGGAACGGAAGGGAAAACATCGGATGCCAAGTCTGCGTCCCTTGATCTTCGGATGAAGGAACACGGCCACGCATCGGTGAGAGTGGGGTCGGCAGCGATGCCGGCCCCATTTGCGCTGCGCCTCCCCTCGCCGGGATTGCAGAGCCAGCCTTGGTATGAGAGCGCCGACAGACCCCCAATATCCGGTAAACCGACCTCCTGGCCGCTCGATTCCGCGATGAAACGTGGCCAAATCGGGGCAGCGGCCCGCGCCGTTAACGACTTTCCGGCCGACCTTCCTTATATGCTGGCGACTTGAACGGGAGGTCCATTCATGGCCAATCGCGCATTTCGCAGCATGCTTTTCCTTGCAGCCCTGGCGCTGCCCAGCACTGCCGGACATTCGCAGGACAGCGATCCTGTCGCCATCGTCCAGCCCACATTCTCGAGCGAATTCGCGGATTTCCGCGAACTTCCCGACACGCCCGAACCGGGTCCGGAAGCGGTCGACCTCGACACTTTCGACCCGCCGGTGGAAGTCGAACCCGCCACCACCTCGCTCGGCAGCGGCGTCGCGTCCTATTACGGCAAGCGCTTCCATGGCCGCCGCACCGCCAATGGCGAGCGCTTCGACATGCACGGTTACACCGCCGCGCACCGCACCCTGCCCTTCGGCAGCCGCGTGCTGGTGACCAACCCGCGCACCGGCCGCAGCGTGACCGTCCGCATCAACGATCGCGGACCCTTCACCCGCGGCCGCACGATCGACCTGTCGCGCGCCGCCGCGGAAGAAATCGGCCTGATCGCCCGCGGTCACGGCACGGTGGAACTCGCCCTGCTCGACTGAGGGGGCGCTGGAGTTTCCGCGCGGTTCGTATAGGTCGACGCAATGTCCCAGCTGATCCTCGTCGTCGCCGTCCTCATCGTCCTCGGCCCCGTCATTTACGGCGTGCTCAATCGCGACCGCAATGCAGGCAGCATGATCGAGCGCCAGCGCGCCGCCGCGCGTCCTGTGCCGGAACCGGTGCATTCTCGCGATCCGGCGGCGGTGCTCGATGACGCGGATGTGTCCGCAGCGATCGCCGGCGGTCGCAAGATCGAGGCGATAAAGCTGGTTCGCGAGCGGACGGGCCTCGGGCTGGCGGAGGCGAAGGAGCTGGTCGAGCAGGCTCGCTAAGCGCACTGCCAAACCGCTCAGCTGCCTGAGGGCGTTTCGCATTGCCTTACCGCTTCGCTAACTGAGGGCGTTTCTTACCTGTAATTCATCGCGCAGGCGTTGACGATTTCCTGCATCTCGCCGCGCTGGTCGCCGAAGGCATCGGTCAGCTTGATCCCGCGATTGTCGAACTCGCGCTTCATGCAGCCGCAGATCTCGGTCTTGCTGTCCGCCACTTGCGGCGGCAGGCGCAGGTTACGTTCGCACTGTGGGATGAAGTCCTCGTCCAGCTTCCGCTCGACCTCCGCGCCGATCTCGTCGCGCGCGGTGAAGGAGAAGGCGACGAGGAACCCGACCAAGGCCGCCGCGATCAGCACCAGCCACTTCATGCGCAATCTCCCTGTCTATCCGGGTCACCCTCCGCGCAGCCTACACCATCGCCCGCATCGGGGCGAGAGATTGGTGTTCGCAATAGCGATGGCGACGCGCGACCGCGACCGGCGGGCGTCTGGCGCGCGGTCAGCGCCCCCGACGGCTGCGCATGATCATCTCGCTCAGGATAGAGGCGAGGATAAGGGCGGTAATGACGGACAGGATGATGAAGGCCCAATCGGGCATGATGCGACTCCGTTGCACGAGGCGGGAGCAATGCATTCAAGCTTCTCTCGGTCGCCGGCGAGCCAGTATGAGGGCCAGCGATAGGACCTCCTTAGCAGCTGCAACATGAACGCGCCCAAACAAATGTTATAGTCGCGGGGGTGGCGGGATAGGTGGCGCGCGAGACGGGGATTGTCAGGATTTTGGCGCTGGGAGCTGGAGATGCTGGAGAAACCCGGCCTGCCGCCTGGGCGCGAAGACGGTGTGCCCCTCCCCGTGAGGACCGGCGGTGGGGGCCTGCTCCCCGCCAGTGGGAAGTTCGGGCGGACTTTCGAGTGTGACGAGAGCGTTGATGGTTCACCTCTTTGGAATGGAGTGAACCGGGTTAGTTATATGGGGTTTGGGGAGTGAGACAGCGTAAGCGCTCTACAATTCAATTCAACCACGGTGATGGCGAACTTGGTCCTCAATTTTTGCAACGAGAACATCGATTTCTGCTTCGTCATAAACTTCCGGAGAAGTCGACGCTTGGCGCAATATCTCAAGGGCTGAATTATAGGCATCCATCAGGTTAAGCTGACTCGGCTTTCCTGCAATAAAGTAAGCCTTAAAGGGCGAAGTAGCTCCGTCCGCAGCAGCATCGAGATTCCCTCTCCACTTTCGAGCTTTATCTCTGATATTACTAGCATCCGCTAAATCGAACGAGAGCGGCTCATATGCATGTATTTGACCGTTTACCCAAGAATGTTGAAACTCAACGGTATCGATTTCCCCTTCGATAACACGTGGCTCGAGGTCAATTTTGACTTCTCGTTCTAGCAATGCCTGCCTGACTGGCTTCCAAACTTCTTCATCCGTGCGGCGCGTTTCTTTATGTTGAAAATAATTTGAGATCATCCGCTCGGTTATTCTAGCAAACTCGCGGTCAAGATCCTTCGCAACACCGGTTCCTATTTCGGACCATTGCAGCGAACTCCCATCGTGCGGAAGCATTTGTGTGGCTACTGTCCGAGCGTCGCCCTCTTTGAAGAGGCCTCCCTTTTGGACCTGTTTCGCTACTTTTCCAGCGTTTGATCGAACAGCAGCAATCGCTGCGCGAAATGCCTTCCGATCAATATCAGGAAACATTGGACGGAGGCGTTGGATTTGATCCTTGAACGCGCTCAGCACTCTCGGCGCGGCAGTACCGTTGCCGGGCGCGACCATGACGATGCCGACGTTGACAAATTCACCCGTCACCACGTCATGCACATAACGTAGGATACTGTAGCTATATGGTCGGCGACTCACTGCAAGATCCGATCCAATTCCGTCATACAATCATCAATATTTTCTCGAATATCCCGAACCTTAGTTAAGATTCTCGTGACAAATTCTTCGTCACGCCATTCGTCCGGAACTGCCGCTCCATACGACTCAATGTGATGATCCTGCAATAGCGACCATTTTTGCCTGATAGTGGCGCCATCTATCGGCCTCGCGACAAGTTCCTTGCGAAAAATGTGTCGTCCATGCTCAGTGAAAGACTGCAAGCCTCCTGGCTGCCACGGTTTTGGACCGAGGAGCATCGCAGGGAATGCCAGCTCGTGGTCGATAATACGAAGCTGCTCGCCGTTTACCAAGCAGTTTGGATTGCCATCACGACGATCAACATTTTCGATGAAACCATCAAACGCAAGAATTTCTGCAGCTGTTTGAACCATCGGCGGCGTCAAGCGATTGCCTGAAGCCCAAGCCGGCCATTGCGGCCATAAAAGCTTCGACCCGAATGCCAGATTGTCGAATTCGGAGAATCGCACGCGCACATCGGGTGGCAGCGAATCTCGCCAATCGTCGGGGATTCGCACAACGAAGGGTTCGGGAATTGGGAGACCGAGGTCCCCCGCCAGACAAGCAGCTATAACCTCAACTGCAAGAGAATTTGTGCCAAGGTCACAAGCCGATGAGAACTTGATCACGACTTCAACCACGTTCTGATGCGGATCCTCCCCAGCCACAATTATTGGCTTCGTTCGGCCACTACCGACATCCCTTACGTACTGAATAGCTTCAAGTTCTGTGAGCATTTTCGCTCGTTAGACGATGATGTTTGATTAGGAAACCGTTGCTGAAGATGCCAAAATCCACGCGCCGGAAGGTTTTGCTACAAACCATGCCAAGCACCCCATGAAACTCGGAAGCCCCTCAAAACACAAACTGCATATTCCACGCCACCGCGCCGCCCTGGATGCCGATCGTGGTGAGCTGCCAGGGGCCGACTGCCTCGGGGGCGATTTCCTCGAATAGGCTGGTGACGAGGTAGTGCACGCCGCCGCTCGCCAGTTTGAAGCCGATCACCCTCTGCGTCGACGGGTCGCGGCCAAGCAGCGGGTTGAGTTCGTGGCACACTCCGCGATCGAGGCAGGAAATCGTCTGCACCGCGTCCACCACATTGAGGACCTGGTAGACCACCTCGCGCCGTGCGGTGCGGCGGCGGACCAGCGCCTGTTCAAGCTCGAACGCCTCTTTCGCCGCGGCCTGCCGCATGGTCGCCTGCGCGGCCACCGATAGCTGCGGGCCATGCACCGGCGCCTGTTCGGCAGAAGTGGCGGCGAGCGTGAAGCGCTCCCCCTCCCCTGCAGGTTCGGCCCCCCGGTAATCGGCCACCGCAAGCTCCGGCCCGTGGACTGCGAGCTCTGCCAGTTCCGCAGCCACTTCCTGCGCCTGCGCCGCATGGACGGGCCAGCTGCAGGCCATCACGCCTGCGGTTACGGTTGCGATTGTGCGAGCCGCCGGCGCGGCATTCCAAGTCTTCGTCATTACCATGTCTCCCCATCCGCCCTGTAACGCGACAAATGAAGGACATGGCTTTGAATATCCGGAGCGTTCTATTCCGGAACAATACTTAGTTAATCAAGGTCTTGTCTCATTCCGCCGGTTCGGTTTCCGACTTCGACGCTTTCGACTTGGCGGCAGGCTTCGCCTTTTCCAGCATCGGGCGCAGGTAATGCCCCGTATAGGAGGCATCGACCTTGGCCACTTCCTCGGGCGTGCCCTGCGCAACAACCTCCCCGCCCCGCACACCGCCGCCGGGACCGAGGTCGAGGATGTGGTCGGCGGTCTTGATGACGTCGAGATTGTGCTCGATCACCACCACCGAATTGCCCTGGTCGACCAGCCGGTGGAGCACTTCGAGGAGCTTCCTCACATCCTCGAAATGGAGGCCCGTGGTGGGCTCGTCGAGGATGTAGAGCGTCTGACCGGTGCTGCGCTTGCTGAGTTCCTTGGCGAGTTTCACGCGCTGCGCCTCGCCGCCCGACAGCGTGGTCGCCTGCTGGCCGACCTTGACGTAGCCCAGCCCCACCTCGTTCAGCATGTGCATCTTGTCGCGGATCGGGGGGACGGCCTTGAAGAAGCCTTCCGCATCCTCGATCGTCATGTCGAGCACGTCGGCGATGGAGTGGCCCTTGAACTTCACCTCAAGCGTTTCGCGGTTGTAGCGCTTGCCGCCGCATTCCTCGCAGGTGACGTAGACGTCGGGCAGGAAGTGCATCTCGATCTTGATCAGCCCGTCGCCCTGGCACGCCTCGCAGCGGCCGCCCTTGACGTTGAAGCTGAAGCGGCCGGGCTTGTATCCGCGCGCCTGCGCTTCGGGGAGGCCGGCAAACCAGTCGCGGATCTGGGTGAAGGCGCCGGTGTAGGTCGCCGGGTTGGAGCGCGGGGTGCGGCCGATGGGCGACTGGTCGATCTCGATCACCTTGTCGCAATATTCGAGGCCGGTGACCTTGTCGTGCGCGCCCGCGACCACGCGTGCGCCATTCAATTGGCGCGCGGCGGAGGCGTAAAGCGTGTCGATGGTGAAGGATGACTTGCCGCTGCCTGACACGCCGGTGATGCAGGTGAAGGTGCCGAGCGGGATGGAGGCGGTGACGTCGTTGAGGTTATTCGCGCGCGCGCCGTGGACGGTGAGCTCGTGTCCGTTGCCCTTGCGGCGTGTCTGCGAGACGGCAATCTCGCGCCGCCCGGTGAGGTAATCGGCGGTGAGCGACTTCTTCGACTTCAATACCTGCTTGAGCGTGCCCTGCGCCACCACCTCGCCCCCGTGGACGCCCGCGCCGGGGCCAAGGTCGACCACATGGTCTGCGGTGCGGATCGCGTCCTCGTCATGCTCGACCACGATCACCGTATTGCCGAGATCGCGCAGGCGCTTCAATGTTTCGAGCAGCCGGTCGTTGTCGCGCTGGTGGAGGCCGATGCTGGGCTCGTCGAGCACGTAGAGCACCCCCGAAAGGCCCGAGCCGATCTGGCTGGCGAGGCGGATGCGCTGGCTCTCCCCGCCTGACAGCGTGCCGCTGGTGCGGTCGAGGTTGAGGTAGTCTAGCCCGACATTGTCGAGGAAGCCCAGCCGTTCGTTGATCTCTTTCAGGATGGCCTTGGCGATCTGCTGCTGCGTGTCGTTCAGCGCCTCGGGCAGATTCAGGAAATACTCTTTCGCATCGGCCACGCTCATCTTCGTGGGTGTGGCGATGTCGGTGCCGTCGATCTTCACCGCGAGCGCCTTCTCGTTGAGGCGCTTGCCGTGGCAGGTCTCGCAGGGCTGTGCGGTCTGGAACTTGGCCAGCTCCTCGCGCATCCACGCGCTCTCGGTCTGCAGCATGCGGCGGTTGAGGTTGCCGATCACACCTTCGAAGGGCTTCTTTACCGTGTACTGCTTGCGCCCGTCCTTGAAGGTGAGCGGGATGGCGCGGCCCTTGGTGCCGTAGAGGATGATGTCGCGGATCTCGCGGTCGAAATCCTCCCACGGAGTGGTCAGGTCGAACTCGTATTCCTTCGCGAGGCTGGCGAGCACCTGCATGTAATAGGGGCTCGGCGGATTGCTCTTCGCCCAGGGCACCACCGCGCCCTTTTTCAAGCTCAGCGCCTCGTTCGGCACTACCAGCTGCGGGTCGAACAGCTGCTTTTCGCCGATCCCGTCGCAGGTGGGGCAGGCTCCCTGCGGCGCGTTGAAGGAGAACAGGCGCGGCTCGACTTCCTCGATAGTGAAGCCGGAGACCGGGCAGGAGAAGCGCTCGGAAAACACGATGCGATTGGCGGGCAGCCCCGCCCCCTTCATCGCGCCGCCAGCCCCCGAACCACTGGCGGCCTCGTCCTCGCGCCCCGGCACCACGCCATCGGCGAGGTCGACATAGGCCAGCCCATCGGCCAGCTTGAGCGCGGTCTCGAAACTGTCGGCGAGCCGCGTTTCCAGACCTTCTTTTACCGCAAGACGATCGACCACCACCTCGATGTCGTGCTTGAATTTCTTGTCGAGGGCGGGCGCTTCCTCGATCGGATACATCTCGCCATCGATGCGCACGCGGGTGAAACCCGCCTTTTGCCACTCGGCCAGTTCCTTGCGGTATTCTCCCTTGCGCCCGCGCACCACCGGCGCGAGCAGGTAGAGCCGCGTGCCTTCGGGCAATTCCATCACCCGGTCGACCATGTTGGAGACGGTCTGCGCCTCGATCGGCAGGCCCGTCGTTGGCGAATACGGCACCCCCACCCTCGCCCACAACAGGCGCATGTAATCGTAGATCTCGGTCACCGTCGCCACGGTCGAGCGCGGGTTGCGGCTGGTGGTCTTCTGCTCGATCGAGATCGCGGGGGAGAGCCCGTCGATATGCTCGACATCGGGCTTCTGCATCATCTCGAGGAACTGGCGCGCATAGGCCGACAGGCTCTCGACATAACGCCGCTGCCCCTCGGCATAGATAGTGTCGAACGCCAGGCTCGACTTGCCCGAACCGGAAAGCCCGGTGATGACGATCAGGCTATCGCGCGGCAGGTCGATATCGACGCCCTTGAGATTGTGTTCCCGCGCGCCGCGGACGGAGATTTTGGTAAGTGCCATGTAGGAAGCGTGTTCCGCAAATGTTCTGTGGTGTCAAGCGAGGGCCTACCCGTCAAACAGACGCGGCGGCGAACTGTGCCCGCGATGTGGGCATCGCGCGGCCAAATGCAATCTTTGCTGCCGCACCACCTGGCCAGTCACCCGGGCGAGGGGTCTTCCAGCCTGGTCAATCCAAGCGACCCCGCCGGCTAAGGCTATGGACAAGAGGAGGAAAATGAACAATAACCCTCCCGGTCGGACTTCAATGTCCCTTCAAAAAAGCACTTAACTCGGGCCGCCACGATGTGATGTTCTTCTCGAACATCCAATGGAGATGTGCGCCCCGGCGATGGTGGGTCCCAGGTATCGAACATCTCGGAATATTCGGCCTATCGCCCCGCAAGGCGATCGGGCAGCGGGAGACGAGAGATGGCGATTTTCACTTACACCGATACGACCGAGATGGTCATCTCAGACAATTCGGACGATTATGCGATCATACCTGTCTTCGGGACGACCGGCGCGGTCACCGATGTCAGCATAACGCTGCTGAACATTCAGCACACCTATGCCGACGATCTCGACATGATCCTGTTCGCTCCCGAATTCCAGAACCTCGTCTTCATGTCCGACGCGGGTGAAGGGGCCAATCTTGCCGGTGACTACACGTTCTCCGACAACGGTTTCATCGCGATCCAGGATATCGAGTTAACGACAGCCATTGCGCCCGGCATCTATCTCCCCGCTGCATACGAGGAGATTGAAGATGCAAACGACTTCGCGACGGTGGGGGACCTCCCCCTGTTCCATGCACCATCTTCGGGGGTGGACAGCTTTGCGTCGCAATTTGGCGGTCTGGATGCGAACGGCTTCTGGTACCTGGTCATCGCGGACGACGAAGGAGCAGATCAGGGAACGCTCGACGGCTGGTCGCTGACGATCGAAACCGACGGTGTCGACGCGGATGTGCTGGGCACAGAAATCGCAGACACGGTGACGATCGCGTCCAAGACAGCGAGTTCAGGGACCTTCGATATCAGTTACGACGTCTTTACACGCGGGTTCGAGTTCGAAGGTGTCACGGGGACATTCTATATCGATACCGGACTTGGCAACGACACGATCACCGGCGGTAGCGGTAGCGAATGGATCGAGGGCGGCGAAGGCAACGACACGATCGATGGCGGTGCGGGCGAGGACACCGCATCCTACTCCACCGCATCTGCCGGCGTTTTCGTGCGGCTGCTTGCAGGTGGTCCGCAGGACACGCTTTCGGCCGGCATCGACACTCTTGTAGCAATCGAGAACCTGTTCGGCTCCGCTTTCCGTGACCGCCTCGAAGGCGATGATGGATCAAATCGCGTCGATGCGGGGGATGGCGACGACCGTGTCTACGGCCATGGCGGCAACGACGTCATCGTTCTCGACATGGGCAACGACCGCGCCTGGGGCGGCGGCCAGGACGACCGTATCTACGGCCAGGACGGCAACGACCGCATCTATGGCGA
>NZ_JAIGNR010000002.1 GCF_019711595.1 Qipengyuania sphaerica
TCGTCCTGGCCGCCGCCCCAGGCGCGGTCGTTGCCCATGTCGAGAACGATGACGTCGTTGCCGCCATGGCCGTAGACCCGGTCGTCGCCTCCCAGGCCTTCGATACGGTTGCTGCCATCGTCACCTTCGAGACGGTCGCGGAACTGCGATCCGGTCAGGTTCTCGATGCCGGTCAGCCGGTCGTTACCTGCACCCTCTGTGTACTGGTAGCTGCCCTGCTGTTGCAACCGAACGAAGACGCCGGAAGATGCCTGGGTGTAAGACGCGGTATCGGTATCGGCGCCGCCATTGATCTCGTCGTTGCCGGAACCGCCCTCGAGAAGGTCGTCACCGGAACTACCGTTGAGCACGTCGTCGCCGCCACGGCCGTAGATGGTATCCGCACCCAATCCTGCCGAAAGGATATTCGCGCCGCTGGTGCCGGAGAGGAAATCGTCGCCATCCCCGGTCGAGGCATTTTCGAAGGCAGTGAAGCTCTGGGTTTCGAAATTGGTCTGACCGGTATTCAGGTCGAAGGCGTAATCCACATCGATCGATGAGAGGTCGAGCTTGTCGATCCCGTCGCCGCCGTGGAGCCACTGGTTTCCGCCAACGGCACCGATAACCAGGTCGTCGCCTTCGCCTGCATCGACCGAGCTGCCCTGACCGCCCGAATAGATGAGATCATTGCCGCCACCGCCATATGCTGAGTCAAATTCGCCGAGAAAGATAATGTCGACGCCGCCCTGTCCGTAAACTAGATCCGCGCCGGGATCGGAGTCGGCGAAGATGCTGCTTCCGTCGACCGATGTCGTGACATAATCGGTATCGACGAAATTTTTCAGGCCCTGTTCGTAGTCACCGGTGAAGAGCGTACCGTCACGCGGATCCCAGATCGAGGCGTGTATTTCGCCGCTCGGCGCTTCAACCCAGGTGAACAGGAGGCGCCCGTCGGACGTCACGGATACATCGGGATCGGTACCGTTCATCTCCGTGATCGTGAAGGCGCCGCCGTCGGCAGAACCTGCGGCAGTGAACTTGCGTGCCTGCAGGGAATCATCGGTGTCGTTATCCCACATGATCACGAAGCCGCCGTCGGGCAGCGCCACGACATCGGGCTCGTTCTCGTCGGCTACGAGTGCTGTAGCATACGAGGTGCTGACGTAGTTGCCGTCGGCATCATAGACCCAGTAGCGGATGTTGTTCGCTTCCTCGTTCACGATGACGAAGTTGCCATTGGCGAGGGTTGCGACCTTGGGGTCGGTACCCGGGTCGAGCGTCACTGTCGTCCTGACGTTACCAGCGGCATTGACTATCTGAAATTCGATCGTCGGCGTGCCGCCGATATCCGCCTCGTAAACGGAGACGAGGTAGCCGTCGGTCAGGATTGCCAGATCACTGTTGGAGTTGGCGTCCGCTCCGTTCGTACCGGCATCGAAAGCGTCATAAGTATTCCCGTTGGCATCAATCAGCATGCCCCGGACATCCAAATCACCACTGATATCGCGGGTGAAGGTCACGACCGAATTGTTGGTTTCCTGGCTGACAGTGATCTGCGGGTTGGTGAAATCGACCGCAGAATTGTTGGTGTTGGCGATGACCGCCGTATCGATCTCGTCACCTGTCTCATCGAAGCGCGACCAGCGCACCGTAACCAGGTCCGGATCGGAGAGGCTGTCGTCGATATAGGTCATGGCGAAGCCGCCATCATTGGTGGCAGCGATGTCGAACTCGTATTCGTTATCGACCAGCGCGGACTGGTTCAGCTGGAAACTGTCGACGACGACGTTCCCCTGGATATCGTATATCTTGCCGACGATATCGAAGCCGGCGGAATCGCCGATCACGCCGGAAGCGTTTTCGACCCAGGCGACAAGGATGTTGCCATTGGCCAGACCGATGATCTTCGGCTGGATCTGTCCGCCGATCGCTGCATCGCCGGTGTTGACCTGAAATTCTGCGAGCCACTCAGTAGGGGTAGGCATAGTTCTAACTCCTCAGACCGCCCTTGAAGGAGCGGCTTTCCAAAAAATTTGCAGGACAGGGCAAGGCCCCGATCCCGTTCGGATCAGCCCCTTCGCGAGGAGCCCTGCGACCCCCGTTTTGCGAAACAGGACAGTGGGGAGAATGAGCTTGTCCGGCCCTCCACCCCTCCGCATCGCCAGCCTCATTGCCGGGGAATGCGGTTTGCTTTCGATCTTCGGGCTGCGCTCAACTGACGCTTCTCAAGAAAACGTGAGCGGCCAGTTTCGAGCAACCTTCTAGATCATTGAACTAGAGCTTAGTTCTAGAGTTTTGGAATAGCAATCCAGTTTCTTGGAAATCTTACAAGCTATTGGAAGGTAGCGCTTTTTTCTGGGTTTCTCGTATCGGAGATTGAAAAAAGCCCCCCGAATCGCCGATTCGGAGGGCTTCGAAATTTAGGTTTCGGTTGGCTAAAGTGGCAGCAGTATCCGCCGCTCCGCTCTCATTGGCAGTTCGGCCATTGCCTCAAAGTACGAAGTCCTTCGAGGTCAGGTCGACCAGTCCGCCGAGCCGCAGGAAGAGATCGGCAATGCCATCGCCATCAATGTCCATTTTGCTCGAGAAGAGTTTCCGGGATCATGGGCTGATCGGATAGGCGGGTGGTGGACAGGGCTGGATTCGAACCAGCGTACGCTTGCGCGGGCAGATTTACAGTCTGCTGCCTTTAACCACTCGGCCACCTGTCCACACCGGTTCGCCAAATCTCTGCTGCGAGAGAAATATGCGGGGATTCGCTAGGGCATCCCCTGCCGAGAGGCGCCCCTTTGGCGAAGCGGCGCTTGCCTGTCAATGCCCTCGCTGGCACTAGCGCCTCGCAATCAAGTTTACAGGACGAGAAGCATGGCAAAGGGCGAACGCAAACGCGCATTGAGAGGCCGCGCAGGCCGTATGAAAGGCGGACGCGGAAGCGGCAGGGCCTCGGCCGGTCATGTCCGGCTTTGGGGGCGCCATGCAGTCGAGGCAGCGCTCAAGAACCCCGAGCGCCAGCATCGCAAGCTCTGGGCAACGCGCGAGGGCGTGGCATCGCTCGATGGCGAGCTGCCAGCCGATTTTCCCGTCGAATACGCCGACGTGGCGGACCTTGCGCGATTGGTCGCCAAGGATGCGCCCCACCAGGGCCTCGTTCTCGAATGCGCGGCGCTGGAAGACCAGTTCCTCTCCGACGTTCTCGACCGAGATCCCGCGCGTCCGATCGTGGTACTGGACCAGGTGACCGATCCGCATAATGTCGGCGCGATCATGCGCTCCGCCGTCGCGTTCAACGCTGCGGCGCTGGTGACCCAAGATCGCCACGCCCCGCCAGAAGGCGGCGTCATTGCCAAATCCGCCTCGGGCGCGCTCGAAACGCTGCCATGGATCCGCGTGGTCAACCTCGCCCGCGCGATGGAGGAGATGGCCGAAGCCGGATACTGGCGCATCGGCCTCACCGGCCACACAGAGACGACCTTCGCCGATGCCCTGCCCGCAGGACCGGTCGCGATCGTCTTGGGTGCCGAAGGCGAAGGGATGCGGCACAATATCGAAACGCATTGCGACGCGCTGGCAAAATTGCCGATCTCTAACGAAATCGAAAGCCTCAACGTGTCCAACGCGGCTGCCATCGCGCTATACGCGGTTGCGACACGAAGCTGATATCCGGGTTCAGGGGGATTTTTGGACGTGACGATGATTTCGATGAAACTGCGCGCCGGCGCGCTCGCTGCTGCAAGTTCGCTCGCGCTGACGGGTTGCCTGCTGACGCCGGGCACTTTCACCAGCGAGCTGGCGCTGATGAAGGACGGTAGCTTTTCCTACAGCTATGACGGCGAAATCCAGATGCTGATGCTCTCGAAGCTGGCGCAAATGGGGGCGAAGTCAGAGGATAAGTTCGAAGCCGAGTGCTGGGACGACGATTTCGAGGAGCGCGAATGCACGCTCGCCGAAGTCAACGAACAGCGCGCCGAATGGGATGCGGAAGCCGGCAAGCGCGAAGCCGAACGCAAGCGCAAGGCCGAGGAAATGAAAGTCATGCTCGGCGGCATCGACCCGTCGAACCCCAAGGCGGCCGAGGAACTCGCCGAAAAGCTGGAGCGCCAGCGCGGTTGGGACGAGGTCGTCTACAAGGGCGACGGGCTGTTCGAGGTAGATTTCTCGGTCGAGGGCCGGATGACCCACGACTTTGCCTTCCCGATGATCGAGAAGCTGCCAATGTCGAACATGTTCGTGACCGTCGTGTTGCGCGACGATGCGCAGGTGCGCGTCGATGCTCCCGGTTTTGCCAACCAGGGCGGCGGCAACCCGATGCAGGGCATGATGGCGGGCATGGCCGGCCTCGCCCAGCTCGGTAATGAGGACGGCGACGAAGGAGAACCGGTGCGCGTGGTCGTGCCGGAAGGCACTTTCACCATCGTCACCGATGGGCGCATCCTTGCCAACAATACCGACGAAGGCGCGACGCGTCACGCGCGCGGCCAGGCGCTGACCTGGCAGATCAGCCCGCTTACCGAACAGGCACCGACCGCGCTTATCGCATTCGACTGATCGCAGATCACGCCGCTGACGGGCAAAAGAAAAGCGCCGCAGCCTCCCGTCGAGGCTGCGGCGCTTTGTTTTTACCGAAGGCGCGTCTTAGTTGACGGCGTCCTTGAGGCCCTTGCCGGCCTTGAACTTCGGCTGGTTCGAAGCGGGGATGTTCATCGGTTCGCCGGTACGCGGATTACGGCCGGTCGAGGCCTTGCGCTTGGCGACCGAGAAGGTGCCGAAGCCCACGAGGCGCACTTCGTCGCCCTTCGAAAGCGACTTGGTGATCGCGTCGAAAACACCTTCGACTGCGCTCGAAGCGTCGCTCTTCGACAGGCCGCTTGCTTCTGCGACAGCACCGATCAGATCGTTCTTGTTCATTGTAAGGTAGAACCCCCTCATTCGAGTTTTGATATTATGTCCGGTGAATCGACTCCCCCGGCGAAGCAGCGAATTGAGAGACTTTTCCCGCAGGTGTCAAAGGCAAATTCCGCCAAAATCGGCGGATTTACGCCTTGCAAACCAATTTATACGGCAAATCGAAGAAATGCTGTGCCGCAACGAGACATCTCGCTGCAGCGCAGCATATCAATTGTTAATGAGCGGTGGGCGAAGGCGCCGGATGCGGGTGTCCGGGCTGGCTCGCGAGATCATCGGCCTCGGTCCATTCGATCGGAGTCGGAACCGCGGTCAGAGCATGCCTGAGCACTTCGTCGACATGGCTGACAGCCACGATCTCGAGCCCTTCCTTCACGTTCGCCGGAATTTCCGCGAGGTCCTTCACGTTCTCTTCGGGGATGAGGACCTTCTTGATCCCGCCCCGCAGCGCCGCGAGCAGCTTTTCCTTGAGCCCGCCGATAGGTAGCACGCGTCCGCGCAGGGTAACTTCGCCGGTCATCGCCACATCGGGACGTACCGCGACGCCTGACAGGGTAGAGACGATCGAAGTGACCATGCCGATGCCTGCGGAAGGACCATCCTTGGGCACCGCACCTTCGGGCAGGTGGATATGGATGTTCTTGCGCTGGAAGATGCTCGGCTTGATGCCGTAATGGGGTGCGCGCGCCTTCACGAAGCTGAAGGCGGCGGCGACGCTTTCGTTCATCACTTCGCCCAGCTTGCCGGTGGTCTTGATCTCGCCCTTGCCCGGCGTGGTCACGCTTTCGATGGTCAGCAGTTCGCCGCCCACCTCGGTCCAGGCGAGACCGGTGACCGCGCCAACCTGCGCCTCGTCCTCGCCCATGCCGTGCTTGAACTTGCGCACACCGGCGAACTCGGAGAGGTTTTCGGGCGTGATGGTGACGCTCTCCGCCTTGCCTTCGAGGATCTTGCGCAGGCTCTTGCGAGCAAGCCGCGCAAGTTCGCGTTCGAGCGTGCGGACGCCCGCTTCACGCGTGTAATAACGGATGAGGTCGCGCAGCGCGTCCTCGGTCAGTTCGAATTCGCCGTCCTTGAGGCCGTGATCCTTGACCTGCTTCCTGAGCAAGTGACGCTGGGCGATCTCGACTTTCTCGTCCTCGGTGTAGCCCTCGAGCCGGATGATCTCCATGCGGTCGAGCAGCGGCTGCGGCAGGTTGAGGCTGTTCGCCGTGGTAACGAACATAATGTCCGACAAGTCGAGGTCGAGTTCCAGGTAGTGGTCCTGGAACTTGTTGTTCTGTTCGGGATCGAGAACTTCGAGCAGCGCCGAAGCCGGATCGCCGCGGAAATCCTGTCCGAGCTTGTCGATCTCGTCGAGCAGGAAGAGTGGGTTGCTCTTGCCGGCTTTCTTGAGGTTGGTGACGATCTTGCCCGGCAGCGAGCCGATATAGGTGCGGCGGTGGCCGCGAATTTCGGCCTCGTCGCGCACGCCGCCCAGCGACTGGCGGATGAACTCGCGCCCGGTCGCCTTGGCGATGCTCTTGCCGAGCGAGGTTTTGCCGACACCCGGAGGGCCGACGAGGCACAAGATCGGGCCTTTCAGCTTGTTGGTGCGCGCCTGCACGGCGAGATACTCGATGATCCGGTCCTTGACCTTCTCGAGCGCATAGTGATCCGCATCGAGGATCTCCTGCGCCTTGCCTATATCCTTCTTGACCTTGCTCTTCTTGCCCCAGGGCAGGCCGAGCAGCACGTCGAGATAGTTGCGGATCACGGTCGCCTCGGCGCTCATCGGCTGCATGGCCTTGAGCTTCTTGAGCTCGCTTTCGGCCTTGGCGCGCGCTTCCTTCGATAGCTTGGTCTTGCCGATCTTTTCGGTCAGCTCGGCAATCTCGTTGCCGCCGTCCTCGTCGCCATCGCCCAGCTCGTTCTGGATCGCCTTCAACTGTTCGTTGAGGTAATACTCGCGCTGCGTCTTCTCCATCTGCCGCTTCACGCGGCCACGGATGCGGCGTTCGACCTGCAGCACCGACAGCTCGCCTTCCATGAAGGACATGACCATTTCGAGGCGCTTCAGCGGGTCGGGCTCGACCAGAAGCGACTGCTTGTCGGAAACCTTGGCCTGGATTGCAGCGGCGATGGTGTCGGCCAGTTCGCCCGCGTCGTCGATTTCGGCCAGCTGCTCGGCAGCATCCTCCCCGATCTTCTTGTTGAGCTTGGCGTATTCGCCGAACTGTTCAACCACCTGGCGCATCATCGCGCTGATTTCGGTACCCGAAGCGGTCGGCTCCTCGATTTCGGTCACCTCGGCAGCGACATAGTCGCCGACGGTCTTGAGTTCATGCAGCTTGGCACGCGCCTGGCCTTCGACCAGCACGCGAACGGTGCCGTCGGGCAGCTTCAGCAGCTGTAGGACCTGCGCGATTACGCCGGTATCGTAGAGATCGCTTCCTTCCGGATCGTCGCAACCGGGATCGAGTTGCGAGAGGAGGAAGATGTCCTTGGATCCTTCCATCGCAACCTCGAGCGCCGCCACCGACTTGTCTCGCCCCACGAAAAGCGGGACGACCATGCCGGGGAAGACGACGATGTCGCGCAGGGGAAGGAGGGGAAAGGTCTCGGTCATATTCGGCTATCCATCTGCGGCGCAAATGCGCGCCGTGGGTTGGTACCGAATATGGGAACGCCTCCCGCGCTTCGCAACGCGGGAGGCGCTATATCTTGGGGATTGCCGCTGTCTTGGACTAGCAGGGGTTCAGCCCAGACCGGGGATGTTCATGCCCGGCGGCAGGCCCATTCCGCCCTGGATCGCCTGCATTTCCTCGGCCGACTTGCGGTCGGCCTTGTCGCGCGCGTCGTTGAAGGCAGCGGTAACGAGGTCTTCGACCATCTGCTTTTCTTCGGGCTTCATCAGGCTTTCGTCGATTTCGACGCCGAGGATGCGGCCGCGTGCGGTTGCTCGGACTTTCACAAGCCCGCCGCCAGCCGTGCCTTCGACCTCGATCTGGTCGAGCTTGGCCTGCGCATCGTTCATCTGCGTCTGGATCTGCTCGGCGGCCTTCTGGGCGGCGGCGATCATTTCTTCCATCGATTTCATGTCTTGCGTCCTTATGCTCTGCGGTTCCAGGGAACCTCGCGCCGGATCGGGGGGAGATCGGCGCCGTCTTCGATTAGTTCGGCATCGGGGAAGGCAGCTTCAACCGCTTTCACCATCGGATGTTCGCGCATCGCCGCCTTGGCGGCCTCGGCCTTGGCCACGCGCTGCTCCTCCATCGAGGGCGTGGCGAGCGCCGGATCGCCCGTTTCGAGCTGCCAGCGCGTTTCGGTGATCGCATAGAGCGCATCTTTGAGCACGGGCTCGATCGCGTCGGAATATTTCGGATCGCGGGCATAGACGAGCTTGCCCGGTTCTACGCTGATGGGGCGGATTTGCAGGCGCATGATGCTCTCGGCCTGGAGCTTGCCCACCGCCGAGACTTTTTCGACAAGTTCCTCCCAGTCGAGCGAGGCGGAGGCAGCGCTTGCCCCGCCCTTGCCCGCCGTCGATGCGGGTGCAGGACCGCGCGCAGCGATTTCCTCGAGTTGCTTCACCAGCTTGCCGGGATCGGGCATCCCGCTTGCGTGGAGCACGCGCAGCAATGCCATGCGCGCTGAGACTAGAGGATCGGGTGCGTGGCGCACCTCCTCATGTCCCTTGAGTAACAGCTGCCACAGCCGGTGAACCTGCCCGACCTCGAGGCGCTTTGCCCATTCGGTCAGCTGCTCGCGTTCTTCGGCGGTGGTCCCGTCCGCCGCGCCGCCCGCGACTTGCGCCAGCGCGATACGGTGAGTGAGGTCCATCAGGCTGCGCATCAGCGCCAGCGGCTCGACACCCAGCGCATACTGGTCGTCGACCGCAGCCAGCGCCGCCTTGGCATCGCCATCGAGGATATGGCCGAACAACCGACGCTGCGCGCCGCGATCGGCGAGACCCAGCATATCGCGGACACGTTCGGCCGTGACCTTGCCATCGGTGTCCATATCGGCATGGGCGATCGCCTGGTCGAGGATGGAGAGCCCGTCGCGCACCGATCCCTCGGCGGCATTGGCAATGATGTGGAGCGCCTCTGCCTCGGCCTCAACGCCTTCCTTGCGACAGATCTCGGCGAAATGCGCTTCGAGGAGTTCGACCGGGATGCGCCGCAAGTCGAAGCGCTGGGTGCGACTGAGAACGGTGACGGGAAGCTTGTCGACCTCGGTCGTGGCGAAAAGGAATTTCACATGTGCGGGCGGTTCTTCCAGCGTCTTTAGCAACGCGTTGAAGGCGTTGCGCGAGAGCATGTGGACCTCGTCGATGATGTAGATCTTGTAGCGCGCCGAAACCGCGGCATAGCGGACCGCCTCGATGATTTCGCGTACGTCGTCGACACCGGTATGCGAGGCGGCGTCCATCTCGATCACGTCGATATGGCGACCTTCGGCAATCGCCGTGCAGGGTTCGCACACACCGCAGGGGCTGATCGTCGGACCGCCCTCGCCATCGGGCCCGATGCAGTTCAGCGCCTTCGCAATGAGACGCGCGGTCGAGGTCTTGCCCACCCCGCGCACGCCGGTCATCAGGAAGGCATGTGCCAGCCGGTCGCGCGCAATGGCATTGGCGAGCGTGCGGACCATCGCATCTTGCCCGATCAGCTCGGCAAAGGTTTGCGGCCGGTATTTGCGCGCGAGAACGCGGTAGGGCTGGTTGGATTCGGAAGGCGCTTCAACCTGAGAGGGCGCTGGCTCGGCAGGCTTTTCTGGACGCGCGGGAGCAGGCGAAGGTTCCGGCGCATCGCCGAACATCGCGTTCTGCCCTGCCGCCTCGAGCTCCGCCGCGCTCGGCGCCTCGCCCTCGGCTTCGGTCTCCCAAGGAAGGCCGTCGGTATTTTCCGGTGAATCACCCATGCGATAACAGGTAAGCGCAGACGCGCCGAATGTCACATGGTGCGACACGCGAATTGTGGGTGAAAAAGGAGCCGAGCGACCCGTCGCAATTCACCTGGGCTGCTTCCTTCCGGACCTGACCCGGTGAGCGAACGCAAACGTCCACCCGACTCCCGGCGCGCCATATGGCGGCGCGCGCCCGAGAATTCAAGCGTCCGTTTGTGTCAGCCAGGCGGCCACCGTGCGGGCGACATCGGCGAGGACTGCTTCGGCATCGGCCGTGCTGCCGGTCGCGCCATCCAGATAAGCCGCGAGCACGAAGCGCCGGCCGTCTGGAATCGTGAACACAGCAATGTCGTTGACCTCGTCCCGGCCCTTTGCCCCGCAAGTCCCGGTCTTGTTTCCGGCATTCCAGGCCTCGGGCAGCCCCGTCCGCAAGCGCGCACGTCCTGTCGAGGTTTCCACGAGCCAATCGCCGAGGAGCTTACGATCCGAGACAGAAAGCCGACCTGTCTCCAGCAATTCGGCGACCAATCGCGCATGAGCTTGCGCAGTGGTAGTATCTCGAGGATCGCCCAGCGCGTTTTCGTTCAGGCTCGGCTCGTTTCGGTCGAGCCTTGTTTCGGTATCGCCGAAAGACCGTACCCACGCAGTAAATCCTGCGGGCCCGCCGAGTTCGGCCAAGAGCAGGTTCGCAGCCGTGTTGTCGCTTAAAGTTACCGAACGCCGGGCTGCCTCCAGCGCGCTCATCCAGCCGAGCTCAGCGCGTTTCTTCGTGTAGGGCGCATAGGAAAGGATGTCGTCGGGCGCGAAGGGAAGCTTGCGCTCGCGCAGCCCATCGCGCTCCAGGGTCATCGCCGCAAGCGCGAACTTGAATGTAGAGCACATCGCAAAGCGCTCGGGGCCGCGATGTTCGAACGCCGTTCCCTTGCCGAATTCATGAAGCGCAACGCCTAGCCTGCCGCCCGACGCCTCTTCGAGATCGGCGATGCTTACAGCAAGATCATCGACCTGCTGCTGGATTGAAGGAGCGTCCGCCGCGCCCGTTGCACAAGCGGATAACGACAAAGCGAGCGGGAAAAGGAGCGCCCTCAAGGCCGACGATTACCGAAAATTATCGGCGTAGGCCTGCAGTTTCAGGCTGTGCGGCGGCGTGGCGTGGACGCGGGCGGCGATGCCGTATTTTTCCGCATAGGCCTTCGCCTCGTCCTTGCTCGGGAAGGTCAACTGCACCTGCGCCTGCGTGTCGCCACTGCCGGTCCAGCCCATAAGGGGGTCTGCACGGCGCGCTTCGGACTGTTCGAACTCGAGCACCCATTCATCGGTGCGGGCCTTACCCGATTGCATCGCATTTTGCGGTCGCTGGTAGATTCGTGCTGCCATAGTGGGCGCCCTGTAATTCACCCCCCCGAATTTTGGAAGGCGTTCTTGGTCTTCAAACTGGGCTTTTCGGTCCATGGTTCCTCGGGCCAGCGATGCTTGGGATAGCGACCCTTCATGTCCTTGCGCACATCGTCCCAGCTGCCACGCCAGAAACCGGGCAGATCGCGGGTCGACTGAATGGGACGACCGGCGGGGCTGGTGAGCTTGAACAGGAGCGGCGTGGTGCCGACCATCGGTTGCCGGTCGAGTCCGAACAGTGCCTGCACGCGCACCTCGACACTGGGGGCATCGTCGCCGGTGTAATCGATCCGGTGGGTGGTGCCTGCGGGCGAAGTGAATTCGCGCGGAGCCTCGCTATCGAGCCGCTGGCGGTCGGGCCACTCCATCGTGCCGAGGAGGGCGTCGACCAATTTGCCCTTCGGAATGTCGAGACTGCGCCTTCCGGCAAGAAGCGGGGCTAGCCATTGGTCTGCGGTCTCGGCGAACTTTTCGGGATCGAAGGTGTCGAGGCCGATGAACTTCGCCCGCGCCAGCATTTCTGCCGGAAGCAGTTTTGCCGGGTTTTCCAGAGCCTTGTCCACAAGCATGTCCACAATCGCCTGCGGATCCGGTTCGGCGTCAGGACCGCTCGAAAGCGTAATCGCACCAAGCCGTTTCTCGCGCCGCGCCTCGACGCGCCCGTCTTTCCAGCGCAACACCCGGCGCTGCTCGATACGATGGCCGAGCCACTGGTCGAGATCGGCAGGTTCCAGCGCTATGGCTGAGGTGATCCGTGCGCCCTTGGCCTGTCCCTGGGCATCACCGATCACGAGGAATTCCGCTCGCGCGAGCGGCGATGCGGGATCGAGCATGAAGCCGCGCCCGCCAGCAGCGATCCAGTTCTCGCCCGAGGCATCGCGCCGCCTGGCGATGAAATCGGGAAGTCCCTCGGCGAGGAGGATCGGTAGCGGCACGTCCTGGGCTTCGCTCTCCCCTACCAGCGCATCGGCGCGCTCGGCCCAACGCCTCGCCAGCCTGCGGCTCGCCTCGGCGCGCGCGCCGCGGTCGCCATTCCAGCGCGAAAGCCTTGCTTCGAGGTCCTCTCCGCGCCCGCCGAGCCCGCGTTCCTGCAGCAGCAGGGTTAGCCGCGCAGCCGTCTCGGCCGCACCATGTTCGGCCCCGAACAGCACGCTGGCCGCAGATGCCGGATCGAGCGGGAGGCTGGCGATCTGTGCGCCCTTTTCCGTCAGCCTGCCCTCGGTATCGAGCGCGCCAAGTCCGGTTAGCGTCGCCCGCGCCGCCGCAATCGATGCAGCGGGCGGCGGATCGAGCCATTGTAGCGAAAGCGGATCGCCCGTCCCCCATTTGGCGAGATCGAGGACGAGCGGGGCGAGGTCCGAAGTCTCCATTTCGGGCGGGTCGAAACGCGGCCTCCCGCCATGCCCGCCTTCTTCCCACAGGCGATAGGCGACGCCCGGCCCCTGCCTTGCCGCACGCCCCGCACGTTGCGCCGCGGCGGCCTGGCTGGCGCGGTGTGTGACGAGATGCGTCGTCCCAGCCGCCCGATCGAATTCGGCGCGGCGCGAGAGGCCGGCGTCGACCACGACCGAAACCCCGTCCAGCGTCAGCGAAGTCTCGGCGATCGCGGTCGCGAGCACGATCCTCCTTCGCCCCTCGGGATCGCGGCGGATCGCAGCGCGCTGCTCGGCAGGCTGGACCTGACCGTGAAGTGGCAGGACCAGCGCCGATGGCAGCCTCTCCTCCAGCCGCTCGCGCACTCGCTCGATCTCGCCCACGCCGGGCAGGAAGGCTAGTATGTCGCCTTCTTCCTCGCGCCATGCGGTGGCAATTGCGGCCGACACGGCGTCCTCGATCCGCTCCTGCGGCGAGGAGCCGAGCCAGCGTATGGTGAGCGGAAAGGCGCGCCCCTCGCTTTCGATCACGGGCGTACCCTCGCCCATCAATGAGGAGAACCGCGCACCGTCGATGGTGGCCGACATGACGAGAACGCGCAAATCCTCGCGCAGCACGCCTTGAGTTTCCAGCGCCAGCGCAAGGCCCAAATCGCTGTCGAGATGACGCTCATGCGCCTCGTCGAGCAGCACGGCGGACACGCCGTCGAGCTCCGGGTCGTCGAGTATCAGGTTCACGAAAATAGCTTCGGTGACCACCAGCACGCGCGTTCTTGCCGAGCGCTTGCTGTCGAGGCGTGTGAGGTAACCCACGGTCTCGCCCGCTTTCTCACCCATCATCTGCGCCATCCGCTCGGCAGCAGCGCGCGCGGCCACACGGCGGGGCGATGTCAGGATTACCGTGCCGCTGCACCATTCCTCTCCCAGCAGCGCCGGAGCAACGGCGGTCGTCTTGCCCGCACCCGGAGGAGCGACCAGCACCGCGCCGTTTTTCTCGCGCAAGGCCGCCAGCAATCCCGGCAGGACATCATGGATGGGCAAAGGCTCCGACACGGACACGCTCTTGGCACATTCGCCTGCCGGTGAAACCCCCGAGATTCCAAAACCACTTGCCGACAAGCATTTGTGCCCCCTATGCCGTAGCGTCCTTGCTCTTTCATTCGGGTGGAGAGGGTGAGGGTCCAGGCGAACCGGCACCGTCAAAAGGCGGGTCTTCGAGAGACCAAGCAAGGGAGAGAAATGAATGAAAAAGATGATGACGGCGCTTGCAGCCTTCACGCTTGTCACGACCATGTCGGCATGCACCAAGACCGAGGACACCGAGGCCACTGCGGAAGCAGGCAGCATCGCAGGTGACTGGCTGATCGATCTCGACAGCGCACAGTTCGAAAACGACAACCGCGACTTCGTGCTCGCCGACGGCAAATGGGAATGCAACAGCTGCACCCCGCCCTACAGCGTCACTGCAGATGGCGAATGGCAGGAAATCGACCGTCCGGGTGCCGATAGCCAGATGATCGAAATCGTCGACGACCGCACCGTAAAAACGGCTACAAGGCTCGGCGACAAGGATCTCGGCAACGCCACCTGGACCGTTTCCGAAGACGGCCAGACCATGAAGGTCGCATTCACAGACCTTTCCGGCGACACACCGGTCAACGCTTCGCAAAGCTTCAACCGCACCGAAGCTGGTCCTGACGGCTCCCATGCCCTGTCTGGCAAATGGTCGGTAGGCGACATGGCTGAGATGGACGATGCCGGTCTTCGCTTCAGCTATGGCCTCGACGGCAATACCTTCACCAGCACCGGCAATGGTAGGAGCTGGACGGCGGAACTGGGCGGCGAGCCTGTGCCCATCGAAGGCAACAACTCGAACGTGATGGCCGCCATCGAGCGGACTGGCGACAATACCTACCGCCAGACCTTTACGCGCGACGGAGAAACGCTCTCCACCACCGATATCACTATCGATGGCGACACGATGAACGGAGTTTCGACCGATGCACGCGACGACAGCGTCGTGCGCTGGTCCGCGACCCGTCAGTAATTTGCCCTGAACCGTAAAGGCCCGGCCCGCTTCGTGCGGGTCGGGCTTTTCAGTATCCGCGCGAGACGGCGAAAAGCGCGGCTTGCGTCATGGCTGCCCTCGCCTTCCCGTCGGGAAAGATCGAAAGCGCATCGATGGCACGCTGGGCGAAGTGACGCGCCCGGGCCTTGGTATCGGCGACGGCATTGTGGCGGTCGATCAGGCGGATCGCCTCGTCGAGATCCGCATCCGACGTACGGAAACCGCCGATCGCTGCTTTCCAAAATTCGCGCTCTTCCTCGCTGCCTCGCGCATAGGCAAGGATGACAGGCAGCGTCATCTTGCCTTCGCGGAAATCGTCGCCGCGATCCTTGCCCATCTGCGCTGCATCGGCATCGTAATCGAGCGCGTCGTCGACCAGCTGGAAGGCAACACCCAGATTGCGGCCATATTCGTCGAGCGCCTGCTCCTCTTCCTCGCTGCATTCGGCCACAACCGCCGCGATACGGCTTGCAGCGGCGAACAGTGCGGCGGTCTTGGCGCGGATGATGTGGAGGTAACGTTCCTCGCTGGTGTCGATCTTGCGCTGGGCGGTGAGCTGGTCGACCTCGCCCTCGGCAATGATCGCGCTGGCACCAGACAGGATCTTGAGCACCTTGAGGCTTCCGTCCTCGGTCATCAGCTCGAAACTGCGACTGAACAGGAAATCGCCCACCAGCACGGTCGCCGGATTGCCGAAGATGATGTTGGCTGCGGCCTTGCCGCGCCTCAGATCGCTGCCGTCCACGACATCGTCGTGGAGCAAGGTCGCCGTATGGATGAACTCTACCGCAGCGGCGAGCTTGTGGTGGCGCGTGCCGGTATAGCCCACCAGTTCCGCCCCCGCTAGCGTCAGCATCGGCCGCAGGCGCTTGCCTCCACCCGAAATCAGGTGCCCGGCCAGCGCCGGAATGAGCGGCACTTCGCTCTGCATGCGGTCGAGAATGACCTGGTTGACCGCATTCATGCCCTGCGCGGTCAGCGCGAGCATCGGCTCGATCGAGGCCTCTGGGCCCTTGCGCGGGAGGGGAACGATGTCGGCTGTCATGTCAGCTTGGCCATGTCCTGCCTAAGCTTTCTTGGCAAGAGCCGCTTTGGCGCTAAGTTGGCAAGCAATGACGCAGGACGCGCAACAGACCGCCGCCGAAGACGCCACGCTGGCAGGCTTCCGCAAGAGCATCGACAATATCGATGCCGCGCTGATTCACATGCTGGCGGAGCGTTTCCGCATTACGCAGGCGGTGGGTGCCTACAAGGCGAAAGCCACGCTCCCTCCCGCCGATCCGGCGCGCGAGGCCGAGCAGATCGCGCGGCTACGCCGGTTGGCGGAAGAGAGCGAACTCGATCCCGAGTTCAGCGAGAAGTTCCTGCGCTTCATCATCGACGAAGTCATTCGACACCACGAGCAGGCCCGCCGAGAGGGAAGTTAGTCTTCGTCCTTCTTGGACTTCGCGGGCTTTTCCGCGCGCCTGGTCGTTGACTGGCCGCGCGACTGGGTCCGTTCGGAACGCGCCTGTTCCCGCGCCTGACGGGCGAGGTTCTGCCGCGGTTGGGCAGGCCGTGCCACCACCGGAGCCGCGCGCCGTGTCGGGGTTGCAGCGGGAGCAGCAGTTGCCTGCTGGCGACGCGTAGGCGCGGTTGCCGTATTCCCGCGCTCTGCACGGGGAGCCACGCCCGACCTGCGACCGCTTTCCTCTCGCTGTCCGCGACGTTCTCGCGCGCCAGCTTCTGCAGCCCGGCGAACCGCTTCCTCGGCAAACCTGCCGTCGCGCCGCTCGCGGCGTTCGGCAACGGGTTCACCGTCTCCGCGCCTGGCTTCGCGGCGGCCGTCACGGTCTTCGCGATTGCCGCCGCGGCGGCCATGGTGATCTCCGCGGCGTCCGTCGTGATCCCCGCGGCGCGCATGGCGGCGCTGGTCGCGATAGACACCGTCGTGGTCGCGACTGTACCCACCCCAGTTGTCGCGCAGGGTCCTAACGCCGCTGCGTCGTACCATCCAGTAATGGCGATGGCGATCGCTCCAGCGGTGACGATGCCCGCGGCGATCGTAGACGTAATAGCCGGTGCCGGGGTAATAGTAGTCCTCGTACCAGCCGTAATAGTGATTGTCGTAATAGGGATCGTAATAATCGTCGTAATAGCCGACGCCGACCGACACGCTCGAATGACCGTACGGGTCGTTCACGATGGTACATCCGGACAGCCCGAGCCCTACAAGCCCGATGAACCCCGCCCTCACTGCGATTGGCGCCGCGCGCCCGCTGATCTTTTTCTCGTCCATAGGCCGTTACGTAAGCACGACGAATTGAACCATTTCTGAACCTAACTGCCTGCTCTCGGCAATCTTAGTTTCACCATCAGCCCGCCCAGATCCTCGCTTTCGCCCAATTCGACCTCGCCCGCGTAGATTTCCGCCACGTCGCGGACGATAGCCAGGCCGAGCCCTGTTCCCGGCTTTCCCGTATCGAGCCGGGCGCCGCGATCGAAGATACGGATGCGTTCCGCCGCCGGAATGCCCATCCCGTCGTCTTCGACCCAGATGGTGCAGTTGTCATAATCGAGCGGATCGGCATCCACGGTGACGAACACGCTGCCGCCGCCGTACTTGGCTGCGTTCTCGATCAGATTGCCGAGGATTTCGTCAAGATCCTGCCGCTCGATCGCGACCACGGCGGTCTTATTGCCGTCGAGATCGAAGCGGGTTTTCTCGTAGATGCGAGTCACTGCGCGCAGCACGCTTTCCGCACTGGGCCAAACTTCCGCGCGCGCATGACCGGTTGCCCGGCGACCGACCGCCCGTGCCCTGGCAAGGTGGTGCTCGACGTGGCGCTGCATGGTCTTGGTCTCGCGGCACACGAGGTCGGACAGCTTGGGATCATGCGCCGTCGCGGCATTGGTCAGCACCGTGAGCGGCGTTTTCAGGGCATGGGCGAGATTGCCCGCATGCGTACGCGCCTCCTCGGCCTGCTTTTCGCTATGCGCGAGGAGCGAGTTGATTTCGTCGACCAGCGGTTCGACCTCGAGGGGAAGCGGCTCCTCGATCCGGTTCGCACCTTCGGAACGCATCGACTGGATGGCCGCCCGCACACGGCGCAGGGGCGAAAGGCCGTAATAGCTTTGCAGCGCCGCCATGATGAGCAGGCCAAGCCCGAGCACCGCGAAACTCCATACGAGGATCGAACGGATGCGCGCAATTTGCGCGTCCAGTTCCTCGGTCGCCGAAGCCACCGTGAAGGTCCAGCGCGTGTCGCTGTCGGGAAGGATGATATTGCGCTCGACAACGCGCAGGGGCTCTTCGGGAAACTGCTCGCTGTCATAGAAATGCGGGAGGGCGTCGACATGGTCGCCCTGCACATCGAGCGTCCGGTCCCACAGGCTGCGGCTGGGATAAGGATCCTTTCCCGGCCCGCTGATCTGCCAGTAGACGCCCGAATTGACTTCGAGGAAGCGCTGGTCGCCGAGTGACCGGTAGAAACGTACATCGCCCCAGTCATCGACCTCCGCCGATGCGATCAGGGCGGTGAGGACATACTCGAGCTGGTCGTCGAAATTTGCCTGGACCTGACGCGTCAGCGCGCGTTCGAGCGCAAAGCCCCCGCCCAGTAGCAGGACTGTGATCCAGATGGCGGCAATCGCCATCATGCGTTTCGCAAGACTGCGCTGCGGTGCCGCCTGCGTTGCGAGGGTTACCGGAGCGCCGTCGGCAGGCGCACCGGCGGCGTCGAGCGGAGAACCCGCCGCCGCCCTCGCCCCGGCGCCATCTTCAGGATGCGCGGGGTTGGTCAGCGGGGTCGTCGAGGCTGTAACCGAGGCCACGGATGGTTGTGATCACTTCCGCACCGAGCTTCTTGCGGATGCGGGTGACAAAGACTTCGATCGTGTTCGAATCGCGATCAAAATCCTGATCGTAGATGTGTTCGATGAGTTCGGTGCGGCTAACCACCTTGCCCTTGTGGTGCATGAGGTAGGAGAGCAGCTTGTATTCCTGCGCCGTAAGCTTGACCGGCTCGCCGCCCAGCGTGACGCGGCCCGAACGCGTATCGAGGCGAACACTGCCGGCAGTCAGTTCGCTCGAGGTGTTGCCCGAGGCGCGGCGGATCAGCGCACGCAGCCGGGCGATCAGTTCTTCGGTCTGGAACGGCTTGGCAAGGTAATCATCCGCGCCCGCATCGAGGCCGGCGACCTTGTCGGACCAGCTGTCGCGAGCGGTCAGGACCAGGACGGGGAACTTGCGCCCTTCCTTGCGCCACATGCCGAGCACGGTCAGCCCGTCGATCTCGGGCAGGCCGAGGTCGAGGATGACGGCATCGTAATCTTCTGTAGACCCGAGGAAGTGCCCATCCTCACCATCGGTCGACAAATCGACCGCATAGCCGTTCTGCTCCAGCGTGCTTTTCAGCTGCTGGCCCAGTGTTGGCTCGTCTTCGACGATCAGGATTCTCATGAATTGCTTTCCTCGATAATTATCTTGCGCGTGTTGTTCATGTACATGAACGCGTCAAGATGAACGAGGTTTCTGATAGTGCAAATCGGCGTCAGAGTTACCGACTGCTGCGGAGGATGCGACCCGTCCGCGCATCGACATCGACGTAGAGCACCTTGCCTTTTTTGATGAACTTCAGGCGGTAGGCCATCGCGGTCGAATCATAGTCGAAACCGAGATATTCGGCATCGCCCATGCGCGGCAGGACGCGATTTTCGATCTCCCGCGCGCGCAGGATATTGCCCGCACGCATTTCCTTGCGCGCTTCGCCCTGGTCGGAGCGACGCTGCGCTTCGGCCGGAGCCGCACCAACTGTTGCAGCAATCGGCCCGGCGATGAGGCCGAAGGCGAGCAAAGAGGCGAATACCTGTTTCATGATGGTCTTGTGACTAACCCGGGACCATTGAACAAGGTGTGAATGTTGACGTTCACACCCGTTCAGCGAACCATCTCGTACTTGACCTGCACGGTTACACCGGTCCCTACTTCACCCGGTTCGATCGGGGTCGAGGCATCCGCCGCCGCTTCCATTCGCGCACCGGTGACCACGATCGGACCGCGACCATAGGATTGAAAGCTTTCGGATATTTCGAGCAGGCGAACGCCCGAATAGCCGGCCATCCGCGCATAGTTCTCTGCCATGGCCTTGCCGCTGGCAAAAGCGCCAGCACGGGCGCGGGCTTTCGCATCCGCATCGTCCTCAAGCATGAAATTGGGGCCATGGATATTGTTGGCACCAGCCGATACCAGCGCATCGAGCACTTCGCCCGCACGCTTCAAATCGCGCAGTTTCACATTGACCTGGTTGTGGACCGTATAGCCTGAAAAGCTCTGCTCTCCGGTCTCCCGATCGTGGCGGTAGTCGGGATTGAGGTTGAAGTTCGAGGTCTGGATGTCCTTGCGGTCGATCCCGAGCGCCTTCATCCGCTGGACCAGCCGGTCCATCGCCTGCGCATTCTGGCGAACGGCTTCCTGCGCGGTCGCAGCCCGGGTGACGACCCCTGCTCCGATCTGCGCGACATCCGGCGCCGACTGGACGATTTCCTGCACGGTCAATTCGACCACCGGACCTTGCGAGGCGATTTGCACCTCGGCGGCTCGCGCAGCCATCGGCATGGCAGCGGTCATCATCAGGGCGGGAACGACAAAACGTAGCATAAGCGACTCTCCTCTGGTCGGACGCAATGTCCACTTCGCCGGTTTACGCGCGGCTGAACGGGGAAGTTCCGATATCGCTTTCGCTTGGAGGCATTGCGCGTTAGCCAAGCCGCACAAGGGGGATACAACATGATCCGACTGCCCAAGCTCGTGCTCGCCGCGGTGGCCGCGATAACCGCCATGCCGCTCGCTGCCCAGATGGAGCGCGTGCCCGACCGCACCGAGGGTGATGGCCCCTACCCCACGCTGATCGTCTCGGGAGCGACCATGGTCGAAGGCTCGGGCGCGCCGCCGATGGGACCGGTCGACATCGTGATCGAAAACAACCGTATTGCGGCGATCCATCCCGGCGCCGCACCGGATGACATTCGCGCCAAGGCAGGCCGCATCATCGACGCGAAGGGCATGACCGTAATGCCCGGCTTCGTCGACACGCACGGGCACAATGGCGATCCCATGAAGGCCGCCCAGCCCTCCTATGGCTACAAGCTCTGGCTCGCCCACGGGGTGACCAGCGTGCGTGGCGTGTCGTTCTATTTCGGGCCGGGCCAACCCGATCTTGAAGATACCCGCCGCAGTGCCGCCAACACGATTACAGCCCCGCGCCTGTTCCCCTACGCCGCAATGGGCGACAAATGGCCGGGCGGAGCCATCGACAGTGCCGCAAAGGCGCGTGAATGGGTGCGCTGGGCCAAGGCACAAGGGTTCTGGGGCATCAAGTTCTTCAACTCGCTAGAACCCGATATCCTCGCCGCCGCTCTGGACGAGGCGGACAAGCAGGGCATGGGCAGCGTCGCCCACCTCGCGCAGCCCGGCGTCCAGCTGGTCAACGCCCGTAAGGCCACCAGTATCGGGATGGACGGCATCACCCATTTCTACGGCCATTTCGAGAGCCTGCTCGATGACGGGGCGCTGGTGAAGTATCCGGAAAGTTACAACTACTTCGACGAACAATCGCGCTTCGGTTGGGTCGCGCGGCTGGCAGACCAGGTGGTCGAGCCCGGCAGCGAGGAATGGGAGGAGTATATCGACTTTCTCGTCGATAGCGGCGTGACGCTCAGCCCCACCTTCAACATCTATTCCGCCAGCCGTGACGTGATGGCCGCGAAAAACCGCGACTGGCACGAACGCTATACCCTGCCGAGCCTGATGGACTTCTATGCGCCCAGCGCGACCAATCACGGCAGCTACTACAAGGACTGGACCACCGAGGATGAGGTCGCCTGGCGCAAGTTCTACCGCTACTGGTTCGACCTGACGAAGGAGTTCCACCGCCGCGGTGGCCGCGTCACTGCAGGCAGCGATCCGGGATATATCTACCAGACCTGGGGCTTCGCCTATATCGGCGAGCTGGAGATGCTGCGCGAGGCAGGACTGGAGCCGCTCGAGGTGATCCGCGCCGCGACTCTCGCGGGTGCGGAGGAAATCTACCAGTCGCGCGGGCAGGCGCCGCCCATGGGTACGATCCGTCCTGGCAAGCTGGCCGATCTCGTGATCGTTCCGGGCAACCCGCTCGACAATCTGAAGCTGCTTTACGGCACCGGCCACACCAAGCTGAATTACGAGACCGGCGCGATCGAGCAGGTCGGCGGCGTGCGCTGGACCATCAAGGACGGCATAGTCTTCGACGCGCCCGCGCTCCTCGAAGACGTGGCACGGATGGTGGAGACGCAGAAGGCGACGCGCTAACCGCTTGCGGGATGGCCCCGGCGCGACTACCTCGCGCCCCCTATGGCACAGCCACCCATCCTCAGCCTCGAAGGCATGGCGCTGCAGCAGGGCGGCAAATGGCTGTTCGGCGGGCCCGATAACGAGCCGCTCGATCTCCACATCGCTCCGCGCGATCGCCTTGCGCTGATCGGCCGCAACGGCGTGGGCAAGACCACGCTGTTCCGCATGATCGATGGCCGGATCGAAACCGATGCGGGCACACGCAAGGTCAAGCCGCATGCCAAGATCGTACTGCTCGAACAGGACCCTGACCTGAGCGGCCACGCCACGCTGATGGATTGGGCGCTCGACGGCGAGCACGCGCCGCAGGAGTTCGAGGTCGAGGCCATTGCCGGACAGCTCGGCATCGACATGAGCCGCGAGACCAAGGGTGCGAGCGGGGGCGAAAAGCGCCGCGCCGCGATCGCCCGCGCGCTGGCGCAGGAACCCGACCTGCTGCTGATGGACGAGCCCACCAACCACCTCGATCTTGGCGCGATCGACTGGCTCGAAGGCTGGCTCGAACGCTACAAGGGCGCTTTCGTCGTCATCAGCCACGACCGCACCTTTCTCAAGCGCCTGACCCGCGCAACGATCTGGCTCGACCGCGGGAACCTGCGCCGCAAGGAAGTGGGCTTTGGCGGCTACGAGGCTTGGGAGGAACAGGTCTATGCCGAGGAAGCGCGGGCCGCTGAAAAGCTCGACGCCAAGCTCAAGATCGAGGCGCACTGGCTCGAACGCGGGGTGACCGCGCGGCGCAAGCGCAACCAGGGGCGGCTCGAAAAGCTGTGGCAGATGCGCGCACAGCGGGCCTCGATGATCTCTGCCGGCGGGACGGCCAAGCTCAAGCTTGCGACCGAGGAGGACTTCAAGTCGAAATCGGTCATCGTCGCCGACAAGATCACCAAGGCTTATGGCGACCGTACGATCATCAAGCCGTTCTCCTTGCGCATCCAGCGCGGCGACCGGATTGGCATCGTCGGCGCGAATGGCGCGGGCAAGACGACGCTTCTGAAGATGCTCACCGGCGAGCTCGAACCAGACAGCGGGACGGTGGAGATCGCCAAGACGCTGACCGGCGTAATGATCGACCAGCAGCGCCAGCTCCTAACCGCCGACAAGACGGTGCGACAGGTGCTGGCCGAAGGCGGCGACTGGATCGATGTGCGCGGGGTGCGCAAGCACGTGCAGGGTTATCTCAAGGAGTTCCTGTTCGACCCCAAGATCGTCGACATGCGCGTGGGCGTGTTGTCGGGCGGCGAGCGCTCGCGCCTGCTGCTGGCGCGCGAGTTCGCCAAGGCTTCCAACCTGCTGGTGCTCGACGAACCGACCAACGACCTCGACCTCGAGACGCTCGACCTGCTGCAGGAAGTCATCGCCGATTACGAAGGTACTGTGCTGATCGTCAGCCATGACCGCGACTTCCTCGACCGCACGGTGACCATCACCCTGGGTCTCGACGGGACGGGCAAGGTCGACGTGGTCGCGGGCGGTTACGAGGACTGGCAGGCCAAGCGCCAGGCACCCATTACGGGCAAGGCAAAGGTGGAGAAGGCCGAGGCCAGGCCCGCGCCCCCTCCCCAGCCCTCCAAGCCGACCAAGCTCTCTTACAAGGACCAGCGCGACTACGAACTGCTGCCCGCCCGTATCGAGGAGCTGGAAGCGGCCATAAGCCGGGGCGAGGCGATCCTGGCCGATCCCGACCTCTACACATCCGATCCGCAGCGTTTCGCCAATGTCTCGAAGGGCATCGAGAATGCGCGCAGCGAAAAGGAAGCTGCCGAGGAACGCTGGCTCGACCTTGCCGAGCAGGTCGAGGCGCTTTGAGCCACGCGGCGCTCGCCGACGAGATCGCGGGTTGCCGCCTCTGCGCCGCCCACCTGCCCCACGGGGTCCGCCCGGTCGCAAGCTTCTCTCCCACCGCAAGGCTGCTGATCATCGGGCAGGCGCCGGGCTCGAAGGTGCACGAGACCGGGATTCCGTGGGACGATGCGAGCGGCGACCGGCTGCGCGAGTGGACCGGGCTGTCCAAGCAGCAGATGTACGATCCCGCCCGCGTTGCCCTCGTGCCGATGGGATTCTGCTATCCCGGCAAAGCGAGCGGCGGCGACAAGCCCCCGCGTCCCGAATGCGCGCCACATTGGCACGAGCGCGTGCTGCAAGTCCTGCCCCAGGACCGGTTGACGCTGCTGGTCGGGACTTACGCTCAATCCCATTACCTTCCCGAGGCACGCAAGCTGTCGATGACCGAGCGCGTCCGGCGTTTCCACGAGTTCCAGCCGTCTTTCTTCCCGCTGCCCCACCCCGCCTGGCGCAGCGCGATCTGGATGAGGCAGAACCCCTGGTTCGAGGCCGAGGTGCTGCCCGTTCTGCGCGAAGCGGTTGTTGGACATATCTAGGAATTCCGCCCTGCTATTCCGTCAGGCTGGAACACATGGAACACGGTCCTGGAGCTAAAATCTTCAGTCAGCGGATGCGGTAGAAATTCGCCACCCGGTCGAGCGCCAGCTTGAGCACCAGCTTGCCGCTGCGTGCGGGCCAGCCCAGGCCCTTTTCCGCTTCGGGCAGTGCCTCGCAGCCGCAGACGACGCGCCAGAGGATGTCTTTCAGGCCCGCCCCCGCTTCGCTCATCGCACCGTCGAACCGCGCCTTCGCCGCAAGCTGCCGTTCGGTTGGCGTCAAGCCGTCACCACCTCCGCCATCGACGCGGACCGGGTCCCAGCGCATGGTGATCGAAGGCGATAGTTGGGCGCGTTCGTAATCGGCACGCAAGCGCTCGCCTGCATCAAACTGCCGGTCGTCCAGGTGACCGCGCGCGTGCAGCCAGGTCAGAGGGCTCTCTCCAACATTCACCGTAACGGTTCGCCGCTTGCCACGCGCCGAACCGGCCTTTTTCGGTCCCACCTCGGTCAACTCGCGCTCGACCAGTTCTCTTCGCATCCCGCATCTCCTTGGTTGTGGATAGCGGGCTTGCATTCGTGCGGTTAGTGTAGGAAAGGGAATTTACCAATTCGGTTACAGGGATTTACAAAGCCGTGATCAACCGCATTCGCGATATCCGCAAGCAGAAGGGCATGACCCTCGCAGACCTCGCCGAGGCCTGCTCTCCGCCCACCACACCGCAGACGGTCGGCAGGCTCGAAACCGGGATGCGCAACCTCTCGCTCAAATGGATGGAGCGGATCGGCGCTGCGCTTGGCGTCGAGCCGGAAATGCTGGTGCGCTCGGAAAAGGCCGGACACCCGCAAGTCGTCGCGACGCTCGGCCAGTCCGGTCCCGAAGCGCTCCCCACCACCCGCGACGCCATCCTTGCCACCGATCTCGGCGGTGACGGAGCGTTGATGGTGCTGACCATCGACTATCCCCACGGCGAATACCGCCCCGGCGACCAGCTATGGCTGCGCCAGTTCGACCCCGCAGATGCGGGCCGCGCGGTAAACCGCGATGTACTGGTTCCCAAAAAGGGCGGGCGCTTCGCATTCGGTCGCCTGATCGACCGCAAGGGCAATCTTGTCGGCCTGCTGCCCCCCGGTCACGGGGAGAAGCAGCAGGTCGTCGATAGCCCTGCCTGGATCGGCGTTGCAGAGATGCTGGTGCGCCGCCTGTAACAACGGCGCCCCCGGCGTCAGACTTCCCCGCGCAGCTTCTTTTCCTGTTTGTCCGCGACGGTCTCTTCAGGGATGAAGCTGTCCGAATTCACGCCCATCCACACCAGCAGCGGCGCGGCCATGTAGATCGAGCTGTAGGTACCCACAAAGATTCCCAGCGTGATCGCGGCGGTGAGGCCGAACAGGCTGGCCGGTCCGAAGAACAGCAGCGGGATCAGCGCCACGAGCAGCGTCAGCGAGGTCATCACCGTACGCGCCAGGGTCTCGTTTACCGACAGGTCGAGCAGTTCGGGCACCGGCATCTTGCGATACTTCTTCAGGTTTTCGCGGATGCGATCATATACGACGATCGTGTCGTTGAGCGAGTAACCGATGATCGCCAGGATTGCAGCGATGATCTGCAGGCTGAATTCGAGCTGGAACAGGCTGAACATACCCAGCGCAAGGCTGACATCGTGGAACAGCGCGAACAGGCCGCCCACGCCGAACTGCCATTCGAAGCGGATCCAGATGTAAAGTGCCACACCCAGCATGGCGAGGATCAACGCGAAGACCGCATCTTCGCGGAATTCGCCCGAGACCTTGCCCGAAACGTTGTCGTTCCCGTCGAGCCGGAAATCGGGATAGTTACCCTGCAATTCGGACACGACGGCATTGGCGGCAGCCTGTGCCGCGTCCTTGTCCGCAGAGACCTCGTCGGGCAGGCGCACGCGGATAGAGACCTGGTTGTCCTCGCCGAAACGCTGGACCACCGGCGAGCCGTAACCGAGCCCTTCGATATCCGAACGCAGTTCAGCAATCGGCGCTTCAGCGCGCTCGGTAAAAGTCGCGCGCACTTCGAGGCCGCCGGCGAAATCGACGCCGTAGTTGAGGCCCTTGGTCATCACCAGCGCCCAGCTCGCAGCAATAAGCAGCAGGCTGACCACGAAGAAGGGCACGCGCCACTTGAGGAACTTGATATTGGTGTCGTCGGGGACGAGCTTGAGAAGTTTCATCGTCCGCCCTCCTTAAATGTTCAGGTCCGAAGGCCGCGCCTTGCGCAGCCATCCCGCCACCCACATCCGCGTCAGCGGAACGGCGGTGAAGACCGAAGTAAACAGGCCCACTACCAGCACCACGGCAAATCCCTTGATGGGGCCCGAACCGAAGTTGAACAGCAGCACGCCGGCAATGAAGTTGGTGACGTTGGCGTCGTAAATCGCGCGGCTGGCTTCCTTGTAACCGTTTTCCACTGCGGCAACCACGCGCCTACCTCGCTTGCGCTCCTCGCGGATACGCTCGTTGATGAGCACGTTGGCGTCGACCGCGGCGCCGATCGTGAGCACGAAACCCGCGATGCCCGGCAACGTCAGAGTTGCGCCCAGAGCGGCCATGATACCCAGCAACATGAGCACGTTTATGACGAGCGCGACCGTCGAGTAGATGCCGAATCGGCCATATGTCACCATCATCAGGACCATGACGAGCAGCGTGCCCACGCCCATGGCGAGCAGGCCCTGCCTGATCGAATCGGCGCCCAGGTCCGGACCTACCGTGCGCTCTTCCACCACCGTCAGATCGACCGGCAGCGCGCCCGAGCGGAGCTGGATGGCCAGCTCGTTTGCAGTTTCGAAGGTGAAGCTACCCGAGATCTGCGACTGGCCGTTGCGGATGGGTTCGATCATCGTCGGTGCCGAGATAACCTCGCCATCGAGGATGATTGCGAACTGGCGACCGGTGTACTTGGTCGTCATGGTGGCGAAGCGCTTGCCGCCTTCGGGATTGAAGGTGATCGAGACGACGGGCTCGTTGGTGCGCTGATCGACCGTCTGCACCGCGCCGGTCAGCGTTTCGCCATCGATACCGCCCAGACGCTGCACCACGACACCGGTACCCTGGTAGACTTCCTCGTCCGCATAGGGGAGGACTTCGCCGCCGGGCACGAAACCGCGCTCGACTTCCTCGGCAGTGGCGCCGCGCAGGACGAGCTTGAATTCGAGCTGCGCAGTCTTGCCCAGCAGGGCCTTGAGCTGCTCGGGGTCCTGGAGGCCAGGCACCTGAACAACGATGCGCGTATCGCCCTGGCGCAGCACCGTAGGCTCGCGCGTGCCCAGCTCGTCGATACGGATGCCGACGGTGCGCAGCGCGCCTTCCATGGCGGCATCGACCGCATTGTCGAGACCTGCTTCGGTCTGGGTCAGGACAAAACGCTGGCCGTCGACCACCTGCAGGTCCCATTCGCGAACCGGTCCCGTGCCGGCCATCAGCCCTTCGATTTCGCCGCGCGCGCGGTCGATGTCGCCGGCATCGTCGAGCAGGAAGCTCAAACGGCCGTTATCGGTTGAGACGTCGCCGATGCGGATTCGCGGTTCGGCGCGGCGCATTGCATTGCGGACCGCCTCTTCCATGTCTTCGAGCCGCTTTGCCGCAACCTGCTCGCGCTCTGCCTCGAGCAGGATGTGGCTGCCGCCTGCAAGGTCGAGACCGAGGTTTACGGTCGGATTGGGAAGGCTCTCAGGCCATGGCTGGTTGGTCAGCGAGAAAATCGAGGGAAGCGCTGCGAGCGAGCCGAGCAAGGCAATGCCCCAGAGCATGACCTTCTTCCAGGTCGGGAATTCCAGCATGGCGGTGTCTTTCGTCCTTGCCGAGCGATCAGTCGTTGGCGGGCTTGGCGGGCTTGGCGCTCAGCACTTCGCCGATAGTGTTCTTGACCGCGCGCACCTTCATGCCCTTGGCCAGCTCGAGCTCGACGAAATGCTCTTCCACCTTGGTGATCTTGCCCACGAGACCGCCAGCGGTAACCACCTCGTCGCCCCGCTTGAGGCCCTCGACCTTTTCGCGGTGCGCCTTCTGCTGGCGCAGCTGCGGGCGGATCATGAGGAACCAGAAAACGGCGAAGATTGCGATCCAGGGCAGGACCTGCATCCAGACCGGCGGCTGCGGGGCGGCGGCAATAAGGGTGATCATGAAGGGAAACCTGTAATTGAAGGGCGCGTCCGGTGGAGTTCAGTTGGGCGCTCCACGCGCGCAGTTCAAGCGGCGCGGGCAACCCCTCCGTCGATTAGGTGGCGCGCGGTTAGCAGCAATGCGGCAGGCGCGCAATTAAATGCCGAAGAAGTGGACATGAGAGGTGTTGCCATGCACAATCCCCCCGCCTATAGGGCCGCTTCCACTGGCTTCGGGACGTAGCGCAGTCTGGTAGCGCACCATACTGGGGGTGTGGGGGTCGCTGGTTCGAATCCAGTCGTCCCGACCAGTGGTAGTTCTTCGCATTAGCAGAATCGGGACGAGTGCTTTCCTGCATCCGGCAGGCGCACTCAGTTGCGACCTGCGCGTTCCACTTCAGCGTGGAGGGCGCTAGCCCACCGCTCGATATCGAACCTCTCGTAATAGCTACGGCGAGAAGCCTCGCGCATGGCCAACAGGTCCTTACGCTGCAGCTTGGCGAGGAAAGCTGGCAAATCCTCAAGCGAGAAGATCATTCCCGTCTCCCCCGCACGGATGAGGTCCGGCAATGCTCCGCGGTCACTGACCAGCGCCGGTGTGCCATTGCGCAGCGCTTCCGGCACCACGAGGCCGAAGCCTTCCCAGCGCGAGGGTACGATCAGCGCATCGGCCGATGCGTACCACCGGTCTATCTCGTCTTGCGGTTTGGCTCCGAGGAACTGCGCCGAAGGCGGCATCGCCGCTTCCAACTCACCCATTTCCCCGGCACCGATCATCGTCAGCCGTATGTCGGGGCGCAACGCGGCGATGTCCGTCATCGCTGAAAGCAGCAGATCGGCTCCTTTCTGCTTGTCGAACCTTCCGACAAACAAAAGGTTCAGATCGTCACCTTCCTCGCGCTGGGCGTTTTGCCCGCTCGACACTCGTGAGGGCGCAACGGCGTTTTCTATGAGCTTGTGGTTACCCCTGTAGCCCAGCCCGGCGACCAGCTTGTGTTCGTAGGACGAAATATTGATGACCGTGTCGGCAAGCCGGGGGACGTGACCCTCTACAAGCGTGACCAGCGCACTCTTCCATCCGCGGTCCTCGGTATATCGCACGATAGACCAGCCGTGGGAGCAATAGATCATGTGCGCACGCGCGCCGCACAGGCGCAGCACAGCCATCGGCAGCATGCTGAAGGTCGAATGGAAGAAGACGACGTCCGGCCGGACCCGGTAATAGGTACGCAAGCTGGCCAAAACGAATGCGCAGAAGCCGTAAAGGCCTCGCTTGCCGGGGAACGGAACCGCATCGGCCAGCTCCGCAACCGTTTCGCGGTGCCGCGCAGGAATGACGTATACGCTCTTGCGATGCGCAGGCTGTGTTTGCTCGAACAGGCAGAGGTAGGTCGCAACTCCGGTTATTGCGGTGTCGCTGACATGCATGGTCGTCGGCGAGTTCCGCTTCACTCCCTTCCCGTCAGCTCCGCGGGCATGCCCGCCGCGCAAGGCGGAAGAAATGCGCTGGAAAGTACCCGGCTTTTCGGTGGCAGTCTTCGCCATGTCGGTCGACCGTTGCATTAGGCAGATTTCAAGCGGCTCAGAAGGCGCGCGAATGCACGAGAACCTTCACCGTGGCGAGAACGATCCGCACGTCGCGCCAGATCGACCAGCCTTCGATATACTCGAGGTCGGCATTGAGCCTGTCCCTGAGGTGGCCCTCCTCCTCGGTATTTCCGCGATGCCCCCTCACCTGCGCTAGTCCGGTCATCCCCGGCTTGAGGCGGTGGCGATGCCAGTAGCGATCGTCGACTTCCCAATAGAGCTTTTCGCCAGCCCGGGCCATGACCGCATGGGGGCGCGGACCGACGATGCTCATCTGTCCTAGGAATACGTTGAGGATCTGCGGCAGTTCGTCGATCGAAGTGGCGCGAATGATGCGGCCCACTCCGGTAACGCGAGCATCGTTACGCTGGGTCAGCTGGCTCGCATCGGCATCGCACTTTGCCGCTGACATCGAGCGGAATTTGTACATGGGGAACAGGCAATTGTCCCGTCCCACCCTTTGTTGCCTGAAGAAGAACGGGCGACCGTCCTCAATCGCGATTGCTGCGAGTGTGACAAGAAAAACAGGAGCGAGCGCAACGAGCGCGAGGGCCGAAACCACGATGTCAAATACGCGCTTCAGCAACTCATCGCGCGGACGCATCGAATAACCGGCAATCTTAAGCGTGCGCCAATTTCCGAACTGCCCGGCGCCCAGCACACGCAATTCGGTTGCCTGCCTGTCGATGATATCCACCCTGACGTCGTATGCGGTCAGCAATTGCGCCCAGTCGTAGCGCTTGTCCGTTTCGCAGCTCACCACCACCCTATCGACGGGTCGCAGCATCCGACCGAGCTCATCAAGCGTGGCGGGATTGGACCGCGCCGAGTGCACGTCGAATCCGCACAGCCGTAGGCTCTGTCCGCCCGCGTAGACTCCATCGTCGAGAAAAGCGGAATCCTCGATCACCAGCGTTTGCTCGAATTCGGTGCCGTAGCGGCGCCGGTTCCTCGCCACCAGCGCCCAACGGAAGCCGATCGTCAGGCAGGCCGATATCGCCATCATATAGACGAACGACAGGCGCGAGACGGTAATTCCCGACTGGAGCAGGAACATTACCAGCAACAGTGTCGCTCCCACGACAAAGTACAAATGCAAGGTTTCAACTGCGCTCAGTCCGTACCTGACGAGACTCTGTCGCCCCGCATAATTCGTAGCGTAGGCCAGAACCGGGAGAGTGCATGCGGACAGCCCCGCGAGGTAGGAGGTCGGGTGATTGAGATCCAACCCGTTCACCCACAGTGCAACGAGCGCTCCCCACATCATGAGCAATGGCAGCGAGACAAGCAGCACCAGGCGCTGACCGGCGCGCTCGGTTCGTGACATGCCGTGACCAAAGGCCAGCTGTGCGGTTTGAAAGCCCGCGAGCGATGACTGGAAATTCATTTTGCGACCGTATTAAATATTTGAATTCGAACCCTGAGGCCTACCCGCAACCGTCCCCCCGACGCGCATACGCATCGAGCCGCCACTGGCGGCCGGGATCTTCGGATTGCGTGCATTCCCCCGAACGCATCGTGAGGTTATCCTCATCGATTGCACGGCCCGTGTAACGGAGCCGAACCAAATTGGTATAAACAAATGATAGCAATTGTTTGCTGCTGCCCGCATGTGACTTGGCAGCAACACGAATAGGTATCCGGACTGTCTAACAGACATCTTGTTTTAACAAGCCGTATCGTTTAACCGGCGCCGGCCTCGCCCAAATATCAAGTATTCCGCGCTGAAGAGCACTCCGCTGGTTTGCTCTGCGAATCTGCGCAGAGCCGCCTCACGACTACCGAGCCAATCGGATCCGGATCGGGAGCCTGGCTGGTGTTTGGACAGGGCTAAACAAGCGATAGAGACTTGGTTGGGTTGGCCCGTCGGAATGCATGAAACTGTTAGACACGTGAACACCGTCAGTATGGGCGGGGAGACGCCGCGCGACGCGCTCGATGCGCGTCCCGTACTCGATTTGCGCCAGCTATTCGGTATCGCCTGGCGGTATCACCGCGCGATTATCGCCAGCGTGTTCGGGGCTGTGCTTCTCGGACTGGTGGCGACATTCCTGATGACGCCGCGCTATACCGCTTTCGGCACGATCCAGGTCGACCAGGAAGAGCAGCGCATCCTCGATTCGCAGGAACAGGCGCCGGCCGCGAATTTCCAGGAATCCGAGCGTTTCCTCAAGACGACGGTCGATGTCCTCAGAAGCCGCCAGATGGCCGAACGCGTCGGTCGCGAACTGGATCTGTTCGAGGGGGATGCCTTCTTCGAGCTCATGCGCGCAAGCGCTCCCAATCCGGAACTCGCCAATTACGAGCAGGCGCGCAACGAGGCTATCGTCAAGCTGATCCACGACAATCTGCAGGTCTCGTTGGCCAATGATTCGCGCGTTGTCACGATCGGTTTCACCAGCCCCGATCCGGAATTCTCGGCGCGATTCGTGAACAACTTCATCACCAATTTCCTGCGCTACAACATCGAACGCCGCCTCGATAAATCGGTCTACGCCCGCGACTTCCTTTCCGAGCAACTCGAGGAGGCGCGCCAGCGGCTGCAGCGTGCCGAACGGGCCGCGAACGACTATGCGCGCAATTCCGGCGTTGTCCGCCTGCCCAGCGGAAGCGCGGACGGATCCGAAAGCACGCTGACCGCTGTCGACCTTGGGCGTTATAACGAAGCGCTGACCAATGCCCGCAACGCGCGGATCGCAGCGCAAAGCCGGTGGGAACAGGTGCGCGATGCCCCGGCCCTGGCAATCCCGGAAGTCGCCGGCAACCAGGCCCTGCAAAGTCTTTACGGTGAACGCGCGAAACTTGCCGCCAAGCTTGAACAGGAACTGGCAACCAAGCAGGCCAACCACCCGACCGTCGTGCCGATCCGGCAGGAGCTTTCCGAATACGACCGCCAGATCGAGCGCCTGACCTCGGGTGTGCGGGAATCCATCCGCGACAATTTCCTGACCGCGCAGAACCGCGAGAACGAGCTGATCCGCCGCGTGTCGGGCCTCGTGCGGGAAAACCAGCGCGAGCGCGACGATTCGGTTCAGCTCAATACGCTGCTGCGCGAGGTCGAAACCAGCCGCCAGCTTTACGACGGGCTGCTCCAGCGCTTCCGCGAAATGAGCGCCGAGGCCAATATCACCGCCAACAACGTCCAGCAGATCGACGTGGCCGAACCGCCGGTGAAGCCTTCATCGCCGCGCCTTCTTCTCAATCTCGCCCTCGCGCTTCTGGGCGGGATGGGCCTGGCCGCGGCCTATATCTTCTTCCGCGAACAGATCGACGACCGCATCCGTTCGCCTGGCGAACTGCAGGATCGCCTCGGGGTGAAGTTGCTCGGCATCACGCCTGTCCCCAAGGATGGCGCGACGCCCGAAGAAGCAATGCAGGATCCCAAGTCGCCGCTTTCCGAGGCATTCTACTCGATCCGCACCGCGCTCCAGTTTGCCGATGCCGGAGGCTTGCCGGGCAAGCTGCTGGTCACCTCCTCCCAGAAGGAAGAGGGCAAGTCGTTGACCGCCTACGGCATAGCCTGCGCGATCGGCGACCTTGGCAAGTCGGTCGTCCTCGTCGACTGCGACCTGCGTCGTCCGACGGTGCACAAGAAAGCGGGTGTCGAAAATGGCCGCGGCATGGTCGAACTGCTGACCGGCGAGGCGACACTCGATGAAGCGCTCAAGTCGGGCACCGGGCATCAGGTCAGCGTGCTTCCGGCCGGCAGCATCGCCACCAATCCGGGCGACCTGCTGGCCTCGGATAGGTTCGCTGCACTGCTTGATGACCTTGAGGCGCGGTTCGACATCGTAATCCTGGACGCGCCTCCGGTTCTTGGCCTGGCAGACGCCGTCATCCTGTCCGCGCTTCCCCAGGCGAAGACAATGATGCTCGCCGATGCGCAGGGAGCGACCCGCGGCCGCCTGCGTGGTGCGATCGAGCGGCTGCGCGCGGGCGGTGCCGACATCCTTGGTGTCGTCTTCTCCCGCTACGATCTGTCGAAGTCCAGATTTGCCAATGATGGCTACTCCTACGGCGGATACGCGTACTACGAATACGAAGCCTGAGCCGTGACACGACCCTATCCAAAGTCTGTCGGCATCTGGGCCGTGGCGGCTCTGCTTACGGTTCTGGTCCTTGTTACAGGACTGGACCGGGCCGGTGCCCCGATGCCCGGAATGGGTCCGTTTTCGCAGAGCTACCGCGCACGCGTGCTCGCCGCGCAGCTCGAGGATAGCCAACCAGCTTCCGAACAGGCCCGGCAACTGGTGCGCTATGCCCCGCTTCGGCAGGGACACCTCTCGCTTCTTGCCTTGTCGCTCGCTTACGATGGGGAGGAGGATGCGGCATCGCAGGCTCTGGCCGCCGCGCTTGCGGCCGGGTGGCGCGACACGCGCGCGCAGGGGCTCGCGGTCGAGCAGGCAATTCGCGGGAAAGAATACGCCATCGCCGCACAGCGCATCGAGGCTTTGCTTCGCAGTGATCCCGATGGCGATGTGACCCGCGCGGCACTGGCTCTGGTCGCAGCGGATGCGCCTTCGCGCGAGGCGCTGGCGGGCGCGATGGCACGGAACGAACCGTGGGCCACGGCGGCGCTTGGCGGTGCTGCCACGCTCGATGCCGGGCCCCTGCAGGACCGCCTTGCCCTCATTGATGCCGCGCGGGAAAAGGGATACCGGCCCGATCAGCTCGGTGCCCGCCGCTTTGCCCAGCGCCTGTTCGAGCGCGACCCCGCCGCTGCGTCGAGCGCCTGGACGGCCTTGCTGGGCCCCGGCGAAAGGGCCTCGACAGGCCTGTGGCAAGGCGGGTTCGCCGGCCTCGCCGATGCAGAGCTGCGCACAAGGGGACCCTTCGAATGGCGCCGTATTCCGGGCAGCCCGCTGAAGATCGGCACCGAGGGCGAAGCGCTGATGATCGACGGGCGCGCGAGCGCAGCCGATACGGTCGCGATCCAGCACCTGATGATCGAGCCGGGCGCCTATGCCCTGGCATGGCGCACCGCCGAGCGCGCTCGGGGTGAACCGGCCATCACCCTGACCCTCCAGTGCCCCGCCTCGCCCGCTTCCATGCGGCAGGGGCCGGTGCTGGAAATCGAGGGCCAGTTCGCGCGATCGGTCGAGGTCATGACCCCCTGCGCTGCCGCCCTGCGCGTCATGTCAATGTCCGGCAAGAGCGGCGAACGCAGGCTCGAGGACGTGGTGCTCGGGAGGGCGGGATGATGGAGTGGGCGCGGCGACATAAGCTGATTCTGGCCGTGTTGTGCTTCGTCGCCTTTTCTGCCTCGCTGACGATCGCGAGTAACAGGGTAAGGGTGGGTCTCATCAATTTAGTGAGCACGTCCTACGCTTATTTGTCTCGTGATGTCTCCGAGCCGCAATTTACCGTCGCACGGGTCGAAGGAACCGGACCGAACCGCATCTACCTGTTTCACGGGATGATGACCGACGAAGACCAATGGAGCGAAGCCGGACTCGAGCCCTTAGACGAAATCGACATGCAGCGCGTATACGTACGGCTTGTTGTCGACGATTCGAGTTATTTCACCGATGACGGCGCCCGGTATTGCGATGCCTTCCGGAACTGGATGAACCAAACCCAAGCCAAACTCGACGCGAAATCGCCCGCAAATCTGACTTTCGCGGCAGGCGTCAGCTACGGGGGGCTGCATTCTCTTCTGGCGGCAGCGGAGTTGGATTTCATCGACGGATTCGTCGCGCTCATCCCTTCTTTTTACGTGAGCCGAATACCGCGTTACCGGTTCCAATCGAATGATAGGTGCAAGCCGGAAAATTACGCCGACTACCCGGATGGGGCAATTTACTACATAACGAGCGACTTCGTCGGAAGCAGCGACATTATCCCTCAATTTGCCCGATCGAGAGGATTGAACGCACGCTCCTTCGATCTCGATACCCACCGGTTCGACGAAAAACTCTCCCGGGCTTCGGCGAGTTATCTCCGCGATCTGGCGGCTCGCCTTGAGACTGCAGGCGAAACGGAACAATGAGTTCTCACGCAGCCCTTCTTGATACTGCTCCAACTCGCCGCCTTAGCCTAGCCAAGCTCGGCTATTGGGCAGGTATTTCCGCAGCTTGCCTTTTGCTGCTGCGCGACGGGCTAAGCGCCGTTTGGCGATGGTCGTTGGATAGCGTTGGCCTGAGCCCTCTGTGGTTCCTGCCCGATCTCGTTGTGCTAATTGCCGCAACCTATTTTATTGCAGAGTTTGGATGGCGCGGGAGATCGCCAGTCGCGATATTCTCATTACTTCTTTTGGTGTGTTCTATTCCAATAGCCTGGCTCACCGTAGATAATTCCTTTGTGTGGATCTTGATGGCCATCAAAATGATCCTGCCGTTGGTGGCCGGATGGGCACTTGCAGGACAGTCCATCTCCAGCATCGCCTGGCTCAGCAAAACCGTCGCGATCTTTTGCGTTATCCTCTCCGTCGGCGTAATTATTGATCCCTATTTCTACTTCCCCTGGGAAGGCTTTCAGATCGTGCAGTTCGGTCAGGAGAAAACCGCCTATAAGGAATGGTGGATCAACGGCACAACGCGGGTTGGCGGTTTTGCTGGAGATTCGACCGCGACGGGGATGATCCTCGCGTTTTCGTATATTTTAATACACCGGCAGTTCAGGCCGATAGTCAGTCTGGCTCTGTGGTCGTTGATCACTTATTCGATTGTCATTACCACCAGCCGTACGGCCCTGATAGTCGTGGTCGCGGCAGGTTTTTGGGTCTTCCTCCAATCGTATGTGTCGCAGAACTTGCGGACGAGGAAAGCTCACCGGGTCTTGGCGTGCATGTCTTTCGGCGTAGTAGTTCTTCCCATTATCTTTTATTCGCTATTGGGCCCGCTTGATTTGGCAAGCGTTTCTGAGTCGCTGCGCAGCTTTGATACCCGGATCGACGAATCATGGGTCAATCCGCTGAAATTCTTGTACGAGAAATCGCCGACGGCGCTCATTTTCGGATGCGGCCTTGGCTGCATGGCTTACCCAATGGATAGTACACGTTGGGGCTTTTTCATCGCAGAGGTCGATCACTGGTGGTTATTGAGCTACCTCATGTTCGGGCTGGGCGGGGTCGTACTCGCGCTCCTGGCCTTGTTCTCCGCAGTGTTCGAGAGCGACCGGACCAAGTTGATGATCCTTTTTGCGTTCAATCTGGCCGGGTTCGCTCTTGAAATGATAGCTCCGAGTTTCATCCTTTTCTGCGGCGGTTACGCCATGAGCGCGATGCATTTGGTCCGGGTGGAAAGCAGCGCTCGCAACGCAACTCCGGTACTCACCGCAGCGTAACTACTTGGACAGTCGGAGCGCCAATTCCGACACTCCATACATTTCGCGTCGCCGGGCAACCTGTTCCACAACTTGCAATTGCTCTCGTGAATGGCCCGACAATAGCTGCTTTAGCCTTCCGGCCTCATCGTCCGCCGGTTTCTCAGGCGTCGAAAAAAGCGCCCTTTTAATCGCCTCGCGCGGAAGCAATGCACGGGCCATGGGTAACAGTGCCCTCCCCAAGCGCGAATGGTTTTGCCACTTGTCCAGCTTGCGCATCGTGGCCGAACGATAGGTTCGCGCCTCGTTCTTCCGTTCAAGCGTAGCCTGTGCGATCGGCGGGTGGTCGAGAAATTGGGCGATGCGGGCAAGCTCACCAGCAGGGTCGGAGGCCATGGCCTCCTGAGAAACTATCAGCAACTGGCCCGGCGGGACGACCGCGTCGATGGCGGCAAGATGCGACCCGACGGCAGTTCGATCGCGATAATTCACCAATAGCGGGTGCGGCGACAGGCGACCAGCGTTCTGGTCGTCCTGACCCAGCCATGCCTCCTCTGCGGTGGAATGCGTTTCGTATCCGTCGCGCAAGTTATTGACGAAAAGGGACCGCATCAGGCCAGTGGGATGGCGCACGCAAATGATGAAGCGCGCATCGGATCGCCGCTCGAGGATCGTCGAGATGGCGGAGGGCGAATAGCCATACCAAGTCGAAGCTTCGAAGGTCAGGTCTCCCGCCCCGGCGTGGGCGAATAAACGGCGATAGGCGTCTTCGCTGTCCACCCGCGGAATCCAGTCCACTTCTGGAACGAAGTAATGGGGCTCCTTCAGCTTTGCCAAACAAATGCCATCCACCAGGTCCAAGGCATCGGCAAGACTGGTGGTGCCGCATTTCGGGAAACCGATGATAAAGAAATCGGGCGTATAGTTGGATTGTGCGGCCATAAAATTTCGGGGTTGGGGCTGTTCGAAAAACGCCTATCCGGCATGGAATCGAAAGCTTTCCGATTCGAGCCCGATTTAACAGTATCCCGTGACCGAGCAACCTACCCGATGAGCAAGGCCATCAACTCACCAATGGCGATCTTTGCTCTGCGCATAGGGACGCTTGCCCTGCGCTTTGCGCTGACGATCTACATTACGAGCAGTATCGGCCTGGTAGAACTGGGCCTCTTCGGCCTCATCGTGGGAGCGGTGATGGTTACACCCTCGCTGCTGGGGCTTGGCCTCAACTTCAAGCTCGTGCGCGACATGGTCTCCGACGACATGGCCGACAGCATGGGCGTGCTGCGGCACCGGTTGCTTGCCCGCGTGGTCATGCTCTCGATCGGGACGCTCGTCGCTGTGCCCGTGTGGCTGGCCCTCGGCAACGACATCGGCGCGCTGTTCGTCCTCGCGCTGATCGTGGCCTGGGGAGAGGCGCTGGGGATGGACCTCTATCTTGCGCTGACCGCCCTCAATGCCAATTTCGCAGCCAATCTCTCGGTCGCCCTGCGCAGCGCGCTTTGGGTGCCCCTGGCGGTGGCGATGGGATTGCTGGATCCCGCATACCGGGTCCTCGAAGTGGTGATGGCAGGCTGGGCGGCCGGATCGATCGTCAACCTGGCGGCCGTCCTCTACTGGTTTTCCCGCAGGGGACTGTTCGCTCGCGCCGAGACCATCGTCAGCAAGGATTGGACGCGCAAGGCGCTCCCCCAATCAATGGCGATCTGGCCTTCGGACCTTGCGCTCGTCGCCATCACCTTCGGCGACCGGTTCATCCTTGCCGCCCTGGTCTCCGAAGCCGCGCTTGGCCTCTATGTGTTTTTCTGGACTTTCGCCAACGCGGTGCAGACGCTCGTACAAACAAGCGTGCTCACTCCTTCGCTCCCGCGCCTTGTCCGCATGCATCGCGAGGACCTCGACCAGTGGCGCAACAAGGTAACCGGCCTGGCCTTTCCGGTCGCGGGTTCTGCAATCGCGCTGTCGGTTGCGGCATTCTTCGGGATCTGGTTCGGCCACGTTTTCCTGCCGCAACTCGACTTCCCATGGGCACCGGCGCTTGCAGGTATCATCTTCATCGGCACGATACTGCGCCTGGTGGCGGACATGTTCTCCATGGCGCTCAACAGCGCAGGCAGGGTGGCAAGCTTCGCGGCGCTCAATATCGGTTATGCTGTGGCGACCCTTGCCGCTTGCTGGGCTGGAGCCATGGCGGGCGGACTTACCGGGGCCATGATCGCGATGGCGGGGGTGTCGCTCCTGTTTCTGGTCCTGCGCGCTCTGGCAGTTTCTGCCGAAGGACGCCAGGACCGGGCGGCACCCCCGCCCCGCTAATCGGCTACCACGCCTCCACCGTGCCGTTCGCCACATCGTTGACGCGGTTCGGCCCCATGCCGCGCGTGCGGATCGCCGAGCCCGCGTCGGTGTAGAAGCCCAGCACTCCCGGCCCCGCGTCGATTTCGCAGCGGTCGAGCCATGCCTGTGCGGTGTCGTTTATCATCACCGCCGTAGGCTTGACCGCGCCGCCGTTCATCCGGTCGCCATTGTCATGCCCGAAGCGGCTTCCTGCCGCCCACATGAGGCTGCTGTGGATATTGCGCACCGTGCCGCCCGCGCCGCGCTCGTAATCGCCCGCAAGGTCGATCCCCAGCACATCGGAATGCAGCGTGTAGGCATTGGCGCTTTGCGCAACCGTAGTCTGTCCGGTCGAAAGGCCCAGCTTCACCGAGCGGCAGTTGACCGTAATCATGTGGCCCTTGGCATTGGCAACCGAGGCCTGATTGCAGTTGAAGCCATCGGCGGTGTTGTTGCTGCTGTCGCAATTGGAGAACAGCGCGAGGCCGTGCAGGTCATGCACCGATATGCCGTTGCCCGTGTGAAGCGGAGCCAGCACTCCGCCGCCATAGCGGAAGGTGCAATTCTCCACGACGACTGCCTTGCGCGAAGCGGGCAGAGTGGTGGGCTGGTAATGTAGCCCGCCGCCCGTCGAGAACGCGCCCTGATTGTCGAAGCCGCAGGTGGGGTCTTGCCCGCCGAGATAGATGCTCACGGGGTTCTTGACCTGCCACGAGGCAACGCCCGAGCGCAGCACGCGCGTATTCTGCGCCGTTACCGCCGCACCGTCCGCACGGTTGATCCAGATATTCGCCCCGTCCTGATGCCAGCTCCCGGGCATCCTGTTGCAGATAGCAGGGCTATCGACATGCTTGAGGTCGGGATGGAAGCCATCGCGGTCCACATTGGCAAGGTCGATCACGCGCGTGCAGTTTGCGTAAGCGAAGCTGTAGGTGTTGGTATAGGTCGCATCGAGCGTGGGCGCGGCGAAGTCGGCCCATGTTCCCGTCACCACGCGCCCGCCCGTGGCGATGAAGGCCATGTCCACGGTCGGGTAATTGGCTTGGGCAGCCTGATTGTAGAAGATGCCGTAATCGCCCGCTGCCACGAAAACCTTCGCGGGTTGCCCGCTGGCATTGGCAGCGATCACCGCCTTGAACATCGAGCGCCACGGATTGCCCTGCGTGCCGTTGCCCGCACCGTCGCTGCCTGTCGGAGAGACATAATAGGTATTCGCGGGCGCAGAGCGCGCCGTGGAGAACAGGTCGAAAATCTCGGCGGGCGATTTGTCGAGGCTGGCCACGGGAAGGCCGCGCGCGGGATAAGTGACACGCGCCTCTGGCACGTATTCGCCTACGCTCCATGCCGCCGCGAATTCGGCAGGCATGGCAGTGGGCAATGCATATCCGGCGAGCGGTACGCCATATTCGCCGAGGGCTTTCGGGCTCAGGCTCCCGATGCTTCCGCTGGTCCGCATGTGTTTAGCCCTCCCCGACGAGATCGCTGGCGGTCGTGCCGCTCGCGCGGACGAAACTGGCCCGCACCGCAATGTAGCTGGCATCGGGCAGGTTGCGGTACGTCACGTCCTCGGCCGCATCGATCCCGCGCAAGGTGATATCTCCGCCACTTCCCACATAGATGCCCTTGGGTACCGATGGGGGGGGCGTCGTGTCGTGGGGTATGATGGCAAAAGGTGCGCGCGAGGGTTGATCGGCGCTGTCTCGGTAATCGGCAAAACGATCCATGCTGTGCTCCTTGGGAATTCACGGAGCACGCTGATTAGGCACGGTGGCCAACTGTAGGAAACCCCCCAATTTCGGATTGGGGCTGCGCTCTGATGCGGTCAGGCCATGCCAAGCGTTCGATCGACCAGCGCAGAAAGCTTTCGGGCGCTTGCTTCCCAACTGAACTGACGGGCCCGGTCGAGGCCGAGCGCCGTGAGTTGATCGGCCAAGGCCCGGTCCTCGATCACCTTGCACATGGCCTTGGCGATTTCGCCGGGCTGCAGGGGATCGAAGTAGAGCGCCGCATCGCCGCACACTTCGGGCAGGGCCGAAGCGCTGGACGTGACGACAGGCGTCCCGAGCGCCATCGCTTCGAGCGGCGGGAGGCCGAAGCCTTCGAGAAAGGACGGCATCACGAAAACTGCGGCATTTTCCATCAGCGCGCGCAATTCCTCGTCGCTCACCCTGCCAAGCCGACGAACCCCCGGGATTTCAGCCGCCGTTGCTTCGCTCCGGAACACTCCGGAAGCCGATCCGCCAACTATCGCAAGGTCGAAATCCGGGTTTTCGATCCCAGCGTAAGCTTCGACGACCGCCGAGAAGTTCTTGTTCGGGTTCGCGCTGCCGACACACAGGGCATAGGGCCGCTCCGACAATCCGAAGCGCGCGACCGCACCTTGGTCGGACGCTATGTCCAACAAGTGATCCGCCGCATTATGGATGACCTCGATATCGGCAGAGTCTATCGAAAATGCCTTGGCAATCTCATCTGCCGACCAGTGCGATACGGTACAGATCGTTGCGGTCTTGGTCAGGATCGACTGCGCCACGCGATAGCCGCTGCGAAAAGCCCATGAATAGCCATCGGGTCCGAGCAGGTAATTCACATCGTGGATCATCACGATCTGCCGGCGCAGGCCCAGTGGTCCGGTATTGTTGAGATTGACCAAAAGATCGGCTTGCCCGGCAGCCTTTCTGAGGATCGTCTGCTCCCACAAATGGCCCGGCGCCTTGGTCGAGAGTGGCTTAACCGTGATCGGTATGTCGTAATCGGGCAGCGGTGCGGCTGGTGCCATTGCTTCGACATTCCCGCGCAACTTCATCAGCCGTCCGCCGAGTTCGTAGCAGACCCTCTGTACGCCGGTAAGCGCTTGATTTGTGAAACGGGCGTTGAGGATTATTCGCGACATCTTGTTGCTTTATCGAGTTAACGGGAAGTTGCGCCTTTTAGCTGTTCATTCGGGCGATAAAAGCGTTAAAGCCGCCCGAAAATTCCTATTCCCGAAACCGGAAAAATCCCGTGAAAACGCGCCTACTCGTCGTCTCCAGTGCCTACGAGCCCTTTGTTATCGGAGGGGCGGAACAGAGTGCCCGCACTTTTTGCCTGCGCTTGCAGCAAGAGGGCTACGAGATCGCGATCCTGACCACCTCCCCGTCGAAGAATGACGAGGTCTGGGGCGAGGTCAATGAGGACGGAATGAAGGTCTACCGGGTCATGATGCCGCGGCCCTATACGCTGTTCGACCGGTCTGATGTGTCTCCGCTCGACAAGGCGCGATATCACCTCGCCGATCACTTCGCGCCCTTCAATCCTGCGCTTGCAAATCGGGTTATTGCCGATTTCAAACCGGACCTCGTCAACATCCATGCCATCCAGGGCCTGGGGCACAACAGCGTGAAAGCCTACGCAAAGGCCGGATTGCCGGTAGTCTATACGCTCCACGACCAGGGACTTGCCTGCATCAACATGTCGCGTTTCCGCGATGGCAAGCTGTGCGAGGGACAGTGCACCGCTTGTCGTTTCTCCTCCAAGGTCAAGACGAAAGCGTGGAACCGGACGAAGCGCCTCAGCTTCATTTCACCCTCCCGCGCCAATCTCGAGACGGTCGCGCAATTCGTCCCCGAGGTCGCCGAAAGACCGGCCTTCGCCATCGGCAACCCGAATTCCTATCCGGTGCATGCGCCCGGCGCACGGAGCGAGGGCACGACCAATCTACTGTTCGTCGGGAGGCTGCATTCCTCGAAGGGCGTGGACATTGCCATCGAAGCTCTGCTCCCGCTGGCGACGGCGCATCGTTTCAAGCTCCGCTTGCTGGGGACGGGCCCCGACGAAGCCGAGTTGAAGCAGCGTTACGATAGCCTGGACTGGGTCAGCTTCGATGGCTTCGTTTCGATGGAGGAAGTGGGCGAGGCCATGGGCTGGGCTGACGTGTTGTTGGTGCCCTCGACATGGCAGGAAAACTTTCCCGGTGTCATCCAGCACGCCCAGCAGTCGGGGCTGCCGGTCATGGCGAGCCGGATCGGGGGCCTGCCCGAAATGGTCGATGACAGGCAGGACGGCCTGCTCGTCGCGCCCGGCGACGTAGCTGCATGGAAGGGCGCCTTCGAGAATGTGCTTTCGGACGCCGGATTGTTGGAACATTTGGCCAAGACCGCGCGCGAGCGTGCCTCACTGCAAAGTCCGCAGGCCCTGTCGGAAAAGATCGAGGAGGTACTCGCCCTGACTATCGATCCGGACCGACCCGCTACGAAACTGGGCGCGCAGGACAGGGTCTTTCCGCGCTGATACCGGTCAGGACTGGCTGACGATCCGCGCCGGATTGCCGACGACCGTGGCACCGGGCGGAACGTCGTTCAAAACCACCGCATTGGCACCGACGATGGCATTCGCGCCCACGGTGACCCCGCCGAGGATCACGGCGCCTGCGCCGATGTAGGCGCCGTCTTCCACCCGGCCCATCGCCGGGTTGGTATCGTTGCGCTGACCGATGGTGACGTTCTGGTAGATCGAGACGTTGCGCCCGATCACGGCGCCGTCACCGATCACGATGCCGAACGGATGCGGCAGGTAGATACCCGGCCCCAGTTCGGCTGTCGGCGAGATATCGCTGGAAAAGCACATGGCGTGCAGGAACCACAGGATACGGCGCAGCACCCCGCCGACGAGAGGTATTCCGGCTACCGCCTCCTGGAGCCGCCGCCCGGCCACGTAGTGAAACGAGGGCGCGAACAATAGGTATCGCAGCACGTATCCAAGCGTTGCTTCCTGGCCCGTTCTGCGCGCAATCGCCGCAAGGTCCTGAGCGAACTTGCTCCGATCCTTTGCCGGGACCGAAACCGGCCGGTCTTCATCAAACCTTGCCATGATCAGCCCTGCCAGCGGCTCAGAACGGCCTGAAAACGTTGAACAACGGTGCGGCCTGCAGGAAGTCGCGGAACGCACCCTTGAGGCCCGAGTAGCCCACGACGACCACATCCCCGCTGATGATGTCCGGGTTTTCGGCGCTGCCTTTGCGGATGTCACTCAGATTGAACAGAGCACCGTAGCGAGTCCCGTCAACTTCGCGGAAGACCATGATTTCGTCGAGCGCGGCGGTGCGTGTCGGGCTCTTGGCCAGCGCAATTACCTCGAGCAGGCTGGCGCGCCCGTTGGGCAGCTCGTAGCGTCCCGGTTCGGTCACGCTGCCTTCGACGGTGACATACTGGCTCGCCGATGCATTGACGAAAACGGTGACCCGCACATCGTTGTAATAATCCGCATCGAGGCGCTGCTTGAGTTCGGCGGTCAGCTCGGCTGGCGTCTTGCCCTGCGCCTCGACCGTCCCGATCAGCGGATATTCGAACTGCCCCCGCGCATCGACAGGGATGTCCGAAAACGAAAGCGAGGGTTCATTGAAGACCGAAATCGTCAACCGGTCGAACGGGCCAATCCGGTAAAAGGCACCCTCTTCCGGGGCGGTCCCTTCGAGAGTGGAGTAAGCATCACCGTCGCGCGCAACGTCCGGAGACGGCGCGGTCGCGCAAGCGGCTACGAGCACTGCGAAGAGCGACAGGATCAGGTACCTAAATTTCATCTGATGCAACCTTATCGGATTTGTTCGCCAGCAGCAGGCCTGCTGCAATTCCAGCAACGATAGACATCGCGATCGCCCTGAGCGGATAATCGACCAGCGAATGCAGGCCAATAACAAAAAGAGCGAAAGCCGCCCAGCTATCGGCAGGATCCCACATGCCCCGCCATTTGCGCACCATGGAAACGAACAGGATCGCTCCCATTCCAAGAAGCACGACGAGGCCGGGTAAACCGGCTTCGATGACGAATTCGAGCCAGTCGTTATGCGCGCGGTTGGCATAGGTCGTGTCGACCACTGCCAGGCGTTCGGCCAGCCCGAATACATGGGGGAAGGTCCCCAGTCCCGTGCCGAACGGCCAGGCCTGACCAGCCAGCCAGACAGCGTCGGGCCAGATTTGCGAGGTCCTGCCGCCAGCCGATTGCGAGAAACGCGAAAGGACATCGACCAGCGCCGGTATCCGTGCGGCGTATGCCACTGCGCCCAATCCGCCGACCGCCAGGACAGCCGGCACTGCAAGACGGATCTTGCCTGTCTTGCGAGATGTGCCGCGCGCCATGACCAGGAGCGCACCACCAATACTGGAGAGCACGAGAAGCAGGAGACCCATCCGCGAACCGCTCAGGAATATGGCCGTAGCCATCAACAGGACAGAGCCGATGACAAAAGCCTTTTCAGAGCCGCGAGGTCTCTCCTGTTCGGCAAGGTAGGCTGCAGCAGCATAAATTGCGCAGGCGAGGAAGGTCGCCTGCGTATTCTGGTTTGCGAAGAAGCCGCTCTCCCCTGCGTCGATGCTGCGGGGATGGATAAAGAACGCATCGCCAAGAACGAGTTGCAGGCCCGCCAGGATCGAGCTGGCAAGTCCGAGCAGGCAAATCGCCAGCAAAAGGTGCACCCGGCTTGTCCCGGAAATTGATCCCGCGAGCGTTACTGCCGCGACGAAGGGTATGAAGGACAGGAAGCTCCACCAGGTCGCCAGCGGATCGAGCGAATATGAAAACCAGCTTCCCTCACCAGACACTGCCTCCAGTGCCTGGTGGTTGACCGAGCGGAGCGGCATTGCGGACCACGTTTCCGCTGGCAAGGGGACCAATTGCAGCAGTGCGAGCGCAGGAAGCGCGATGGCGAAAAGCCATGCCTTCCGGCTACCTGTACGAGGCGTTGCGAGGGCCGCCACATAGGCGAGCGATACCACAGCTGCTGCGATAGCCAGTGTCTCGCCCAGGGGCGACGGTGTGCCGCCAGCGCCAAACAGGAACCCGCACAGCACGACGACTGCCAGCGCGAGAAACGCGCGGTCGCTTGTGACGGCGCTGCGCCAATTGTCGCGGGATTTGATCACTTTGCGATATCTCGAAAAAAAGCGCCCGATGACGGGCGCTTTTACATCTTCAAGCTATGCCCGACCATGCATCATGGCCGGGCCGGACTCGACCCAGCGGGATCAGCCGTTGCTGTCACCGCCCGTAGTCGCAGCGACAACAACCACAGTCGCAGCAACAGCGGCGACGAGGAGGAAGAGCGCCGAACCCACGATTTCCGATTTCTCCTTTGCAGGAGCGGTCGCGCGGGCGACCTTAACCGGAGCAGACGGAATCGCCTGCGATGCGCGCACGGTCTCCGCCTGAGCCGCGGAAACGCCGAACGACGAGAACAACAGGCCTGCCGCAACTGCGGCCGAAATCTTTTTCATGAGTGCTACCCTGTATTTAGAATCAATTTGATTTGAGCGTTTTCGTAGGTTTCGCTTACGGAACTGTCAACGCGACTAAATGCCTCTGACAACCTATTCAGTGCGTGTTGCTTTTTTGCACCGCAACATGGCCGATCAGGCGTCCCCACGGGGGGACAAAGTGCACCTCCCACCCCTACTAACCAACCGGGTCAGCCGGGGCTCTTGGCCTTGGGTTCGCTATCGCCCCCGCCCCCGCCGCCCGCGGCAACGGCTCCCGTCGCGAGGAGGCCGCCAACGATGCCCACTGCCGTCATGCCGCCGAAACCGCCGCCGCTGCCACCGCTGCCACCAGTACCCGATTGCGCACCCTGTCCGGCTTGCTTCACCGGACTGAGGCCGCCGCAATTCTGGTTCTCGCGCCAGGCGAGCCACATGGACCAGTCGTAGTCGTCGCCCGAAGTGTCGACGCGGTAGCGCTTGCCGAAGAAGCGCCAGAGCTCGGGCTTGTTACCGTCTGCGATGAACTTGTCGTATTCGGAGACGTAGAGATCACAGTTCCACCGATCCGGCGGCAGGAGCGCGCCCTCGGCACTGGACATGATGATCGCGGTTTCGGCCCCGGTGGCAAGCGCAACGCTGCCATTCGCGGCGAGCGAGCCCGTCGCGGCAAGCAGCATAATCGGGAGAATCCTGCGCTTCTTCACGGTTACTTGGCCTTTTACCTATGCGCTTATTGGCTGCAAAGTGTGAATTTTCCCTTAGCACCGGGAATCCGCACAGGCGCAAACGAGGCGAATCTCCTTTCCTACACGAACCGATTTGGTTCATTCGTCAGCGAGAAGGAGATTGCAAATGGCACTTATCGAGTCCCTCATCGGCCCCATCGCCTCGATCATCGACAAGATCATCCCCGACAAGGAAGCCCGCGCGAAAGCCAAGCTGGAACTGCTGGCGCTCCAAGGCACGCATGAGCTGCGGCAGATAGAGGTGCGCCTGTCTGCCATCGTTGCCGAGGCCAACTCGCGAGATCCCTGGACAAGCCGGGCCCGGCCCAGCTTCCTTTATGTGATGTATGCGATGATCCTGTTTGCCTTGCCGATGGGCATCCTCGCAGCCTTCGCTCCGTCGGCGGCGGAAGGTATCGGCAGGGGCATCACATCCTACCTGCGCGGCTTGCCCGACGAACTGTATGCGCTCTTCGGGACCGGCTACCTCGGCTACACCGCAGCCCGGCAGTGGGGTAAGATAAAAGGCATTGAGAGCTAAGCCCGCGAGGCTTCATCGGAAATTGAGGATTGTCCGTTACCCGCTGGTACATATGGAGGGCCGGGAATGTCACGCGGACTATTCTGGACGCTAATCGTCCTGCTGACACTTTTCATGCTGGTTTGCGCAAGCGAACTGGGCGTGCTTCTCGGCGCGTTCGTCGCGATCATCGGCGCGATATTGTTCATCGCGCCGATCATGCTCCTCGACCGGGACGGCGTGATCGATGTTTCGACATGGCCCGAAATGTGGCCGATGATCCTCGCCGTCTTCATCGTCGGCATGTTTGCCATGATCGCGCTGTTCGCGGCCTACTCGGCCTGGGGGATGCTCGAAGGCGGCGAGCAGCGGAAAGCCCGCGCGCGCTTCGCCCTTTCCTATGCGATTTTCGCCATCCCCGCAGGGCTGGCCCTGTCGCTCAAGTCACTCACAGACTATTTCTAGCTGGCCGCGCAGGGCTTTGCCTCTTGTCCTGCCTCGCCTAAGGGTCGGCCGATGACCAACACCGTCTTTGTCCTGAACGGCCCCAACCTCAACCTGCTCGGTGCGCGCGAGCCGGAGATTTATGGCACCGAAACTCTGGCCGATATCGAGGCCATGCTGCACGATCAGGCAGGGCCGCTGGGACTGGAAATCAGTTTCCACCAGACCAATCACGAAGGCCAGCTGGTCGACTGGCTGCACGAGGCGAACCGGCAGAAGGCCAGGGCGGTGCTGCTCAATGCTGCGGCCTATACCCACACCTCGATCGCGCTGCTCGACGCGATCAAGGCGATCGATGTTCCGGTGATCGAAGTTCACCTGTCGGACCCCACCACCCGCGAGGATTTCCGCCACATCTCCTATGTCGGCATGGCGGCCGCGGACTGCGTGCAGGGCCTCGGTCCGCGCAGCTATGCCGTAGCGTTGGACAAGGCCGCCGCGTTCTAGAATTCGCCCGCGCCCCTTGTCTTGGCGCGCCAGCGGTAGCATAGGCGCTGCCGATAACTGACAAGGGACCATTCATGGCCGATCGTAAAACTGCCGGAAAATCCGGCATGAATGTCGACACCGCTCTCGTGCGCGAACTCGCCGAGATGCTTGGCGACACCGGGCTCACCGAAATCGAAGTCGAAGACGGCGAACGCAAGATCCGCGTATCGCGCGGCGGCGGCGTGGCAATGGCCGCAGCAGCGCCTGTCCCGATGGCAGCCCCCGCGCCTGCCGCGCCCGCTCCTGCCGCAGCACCGGCAACCGACAACGCGCCTGCCGCAACCGACACTGCCGGCGCGATCAAATCGCCCATGGTCGGCACCGTTTACCTCGCCCCCGAACCGGGTGCAGCGGACTTCGTGAAGGTCGGCGACAGCGTGAAGGAAGGCCAGACCCTCCTCATCGTCGAAGCGATGAAGGTGATGAACCCGATCACCGCGGACAAGGCGGGCACGGTCAAATCGATCCTCGTCGAGAACGCCCAGCCGGTCGAATTCGACCAGCCGCTCGTCGTCCTCGGCTAAGGGTCAGCCATGCCGATTTCACGCATCCTCATCGCCAATCGCGGCGAAATCGCGCTGCGCATCCACCGCGCCGCGCACGAGATGGGTATCGAGACGGTCGCGGTGCACTCCACCGCCGACGCCGATGCCATGCACGTCCGCCTTGCCGACCATGCCGTGTGCATCGGCCCGCCGGCAGCTGCGGACAGCTATCTCAATATCGCCAACATCATCTCGGCAGCCGAAGTCAGCCATGCCGATGCGATCCATCCGGGCTATGGCTTCCTTTCGGAGAACGCCAAGTTCGCTGAGATCGTCGAAGCACACGACATCGCCTGGATCGGCCCCAAGCCCGAGCACATCCGCACCATGGGCGACAAGGTCGAAGCGAAGAAGACGGCCGGTGCGCTCGGCCTGCCGCTCGTCCCCGGTTCGGACGGCGCGGTCGAGACTGTCGAGGAAGCCAGCAAGATCGCAGCCGAAATCGGCTATCCCGTGATCATCAAGGCCGCTTCGGGCGGCGGCGGCCGCGGCATGAAGGTCTGCGAAAGCGAAGACCAGCTTGAAACGCTGATGAAGCAGGCGGGCAGCGAGGCGAAGGCCGCTTTCGGCGACGCCACCGTCTATATCGAGAAGTATCTCGGCGATCCGCGCCACATCGAATTCCAGGTTTTCGGCGACGGCAATGGCAATGCCATCCACCTGGGCGAACGCGACTGCTCGCTCCAGCGCCGCCACCAGAAGGTGCTTGAGGAAGCCCCCTCCCCCGTGCTGGGCGAGGAAGACCGCATGCGCATGGGTGAAATCTGCGCGCAGGCAATGCGCGACATGGGCTATCGCGGCGCGGGTACGATCGAGTTCCTGTGGGAAAACGGCGAGTTCTATTTCATCGAAATGAATACTCGCCTGCAGGTCGAACACCCGGTCACCGAGGCGATAACCGGCGTCGACCTGGTGCGCGAACAGATCCGCATCGCCGACGGCAAGCCGCTGTCCGTCACGCAGGAGGATCTCGAGTTCAAGGGCCATGCGATCGAGTGCCGTATCAATGCGGAAGACCCTTTCACCTTCGCTCCCAGCCCCGGCAAGGTCACGCATTACCACCCGGCGGGCGGCATGCATGTGCGCGTCGATAGCGGGCTCTACGCCGGCTATTCGATCCCGCCCTATTACGACAGCATGATCGCCAAGCTGATCGTCTACGGCCGCAACCGCGAAGGCTGCATGATGCGCTTGAAGCGCGCGCTGGAAGAGATGGTGATCGAGGGCGTGAAGACCTCGGTCCCGCTGCACCAGGCGTTGCTTGAGCAGGACGACATCAAGAGCGGCGATTATTCGATCAAGTGGCTGGAAGAGTGGCTGAAGGAGCGCGAGGGCTAGGGCCCGGCTGAATGCTCTCGATTGGATTTCCTGCGCGATGAGCGGTAGGGTGAGCGGGTGAAATATCCGATCTTGCCCTTGCTTGCCGTCTTTGGGCTGGCCGGCTGCCAGATGGTGCCGGAGAAGCCGCTCGGTCCGCACTCGTCCGAGAGCACGCCGTTCGCGCGCACTTCGCCCGAATGGCGGGGACTGAAATTCGCGCGCAATCGGTGCTCGACTTGCCACGGTGTCGAGCAGGGCCAGGTGTCTGCCAATCCCGACGCGCCGACTTTCATGGCGATCGCCAATACGCCGGGCATCGACCGGGCCGGTTTGAGCGAATGGCTGAAGGACGAGCACGATTTTCCGGACGCGATGTATTTCGCCGTCCCGGACGAGCATATCGACGATCTGGTCGCTTATGTGATGACCCTGCGCAGCCAGAAACCCGATGCCGGAGCCTGACCCGGGCTCTTAGCCGATCGGACCTATAACGGTACGCCCGGCTCGTTCTTGCTGGTGCGGATCGTCAGCGATGTCTTCACGCTCGCCACATTGGGTGCGGGCGTCAGCTTGCTGGTCAGGAATTCCTGGAACGCCTGCAAGTCGCGCGCGACGATCTTGATGATGAAATCGATCTCGCCATTGAGCATGTGGACCTCGCGCACTTCGGGCAGGTCCTTCATCGCGGTCTCGAATTCGCGCAGCGCGTCTTCGGCCTGGCTCTTCAGGCTGACCATGGCGAATACCGTGATCGAGAAGCCCAGCTTGGAAGGATCGAGTTCGGCATGATAGCCGCGGATCACGCCGTCTTCCTCCAGCGCGCGCACGCGGCGAAGGCATGGCGGTGCGGTCAGGCCGACGCGGTGAGCCAGTTCGACATTGGTAATCCGGCCTTCGTCCTGTAGTTCGGACAGCAGCCGACGATCGATATCGTCGAGATTGGCCATGACAAATTCTTCCCTGTTCGAGCCAGAAGCCCCTTGTAGCGCTTCGCTATTATGAAATGATGAAAAGGCGAAAACGCAGTGTTGGATAACATTATTATCTTTGCCAGCAATTGTCCCGCTTTGCAACGCTCCTGAGGAGCCCACTGGTTAACGGCCGGGTAACCGTATCTGTTGTCCCAGTTTGAGGGCGATTCTGCCATGGCGGACGCTCGACCATTGTAATTTCCGCCGGAGAATTGATGCATTTCGACGACCGCCTTGCCACTGTGTTGCGCATTCGCGCCACCGGCGAGCGTGCGGCGAAGACGCAGTTCCGCCAGCTCATCGACCTGCTTGGCGAGCGGCCGCAGGCGGGTGACCCGGCGCTGAAGGCGGCGGCCTACCTCCGGCTGATCGCGCTGGGCGAAATGATCCCGCCCAAGACCCGCGCATCCATCGTCGGCGAGCACGGCTGGCGCTTCCGCAACCCGGAACTGGTGAAATGGTTTGGCGAAGCGCATCCTCATGTGGCTGCAGCAGCGCTCTACCGTGCGCAATTGCGCGGACCCGAGTGGGCCGAACTCATCCCGAAACTGCCGATCCGCGCGCGTGGTTTCCTGCGCCACCGCAAGGACTTGCCGCATGAGGCCGTGGAAGTGCTCGACCGACTGGGCGTATCCGATCGCGCCCTGCCCGAACCCGAAATCCTCGACCTGATGGACGAGCTGGACGCGTTGCCCGAAACGGAAGAACCAGCGCCTACGCCGTCGCCCGGGCCTGACGCAGACGAGCCCACCCACCGCCCTGCCCCCGCCAAGGAGGATGTCCGCACGCTGGTCGAGCGGATCGAAGGGTTCCGCAAGGCCCACGCTGCAGAGAAGGATGCCGACGGCAATGCCGAAGCTCCCCGCCTGCCGATGGGTGACGACATGGCCGAACCCGGTCAGCCAGGCCATTTTCTTTTCGGCGCGGATTTCGACGGCCGGATCGACTGGGCCGACAAACACATCGCCCCGATGGTGGTGGGCACCGATCTCAAGACGCTCGGTTCGGATGCTGTGAAGCAGGCGCTTGCGCGCCGCCAGCCGCTGCACGGGTCCAAAGTCACCTTGCGCGGGGCAACGCGGATCGAGGGCGAATGGGTTATCGACGCCACCCCGCGCTTCACCCGCGAAGGGCGCTTTTTCGGCTATGCCGGCCGCTTCCGCCGCGCAGTGACCGAGGTCGTCGACCGCAAGGCCGCCCATGCCGATCGCCTGCGGCAATTGCTCCACGAACTGCGCACGCCGGTGAACGCCATGCAGGGCTATGCCGAGATCATCCAGCAGCAGATGATCGGGCCCGTCCCGCACGAGTACCGCGCCATCGCCGCCACCATCGCGGGCGATTCGGCGCATATCCTCGCCGGGTTCGATGAACTCGATCGGCTGGCGAAGCTGGAGGCTGGTGCCCTCGACCTCGAGCCGGGCGAGGCCGATTTTGCCGCCATCGTCCGCCGGCAGGTCCAGCAGCTTCAGACCGTGCTCAGCCCGCGCGTGGCGCGCTTCGATGCGGACCTCGGCGATGCACGCGCGCCGATCGCGATAGACCGGTCGGAAGCCGAAATGCTCGCGTGGCGCCTGCTTGCCACCTTGGCGGGAGCCACCGGCGCGGGCGAGGCGATCGGCATCCGTCTAGATACCGAGAGCGAGCAGATCGAATTCGCAGTCAAGCTGCCGGCAACGCTACGCGGCGCGGAAGACATATTCTCGGTCGAGACCCGACCCAGCACCGGCGCGCTCAGTGCCGGCATCTTCGGCGCCGGGTTCTCGCTCAGGCTGGCGCGTGCAGAAGCGCGCGCGGCCGGCGGCGACCTGGCGCGCGACGGCGATCGGCTGGTGCTCTCGCTGCCGCTGCTTGCCGCTGCCGGCACCGTGCCCAGCCCCGAAAATGCAACCGGATAGGCACAACTCGCGCATCGCCGCTTGCCCTTGGAGGAGCGCGGCGCTAGGCGGCGATTTCGCCTTCTCGGACGGTTGGCGGGGGCCCGTAGCTCAGTTGGTTAGAGCTGGCCGCTCATAACGGCTAGGTCGCGGGTTCGAGTCCTGCCGGGCCTACCAACCGCCGTCCGGCAAAGAAGTTCGACGTACGTGTCGGGGAGTGGCGCAGCCTGGTAGCGCACTTGTTTTGGGTACAAGGGGTCGCAGGTTCGAATCCTGTCTCCCCGACCACACGTCGAACCCTGCACGGGCTAACATCCCGGGTCAGACAGCAGAACTGAACTTGCGACTGCTCGGCGAACGGTAGCCGTCGAAAATTGCCGCAATGGTCCGCGCATAGGGCAAGCCTTCGGGCAGGATGTCGAGCCACTGCCGGTCGATCGACGCGAGACCGCGGTCGAGGAACGGCTGGAGAGCCTCCCTCCCCTCTCTCATCAGGCAAGCTCCGAGTTGAGCTCGGCCCTGGCATAGCAGCTGCTCGATGACCGCTGCGCGATAGCGGTCGTCGGCCGTGCGCCTGATTCCGCGATTGGCGGCCAAGTGGTCCTGCGAGGCGATCATCCGGTAACGGCCGCTGTTCTTCTCGTTCTGGGACAGAAGGTGCGGGAAGCTGCTGATTGCGGAGGCGCCGAGGCCGATCAGGACATCGCTCGGATCATCGGTAAAGCCCTGGAAATTCCGGCGGAGTTTCCCCTCGAAAGCAGCCCGCGCCAGCGGATCACCGCCTGGCCTTGCGAAATGGTCGAAGCCGATCGGCGCATAGCCGTGGGTGGCGAAATAGGAATATCCCATCTCGGCCATGGCGAAACGCTCTCGCTGGTCGGGAAGGTTGCTATCGTCGATAACCTTCTGCCGCGGCACGATATGCGGGACATGCGCATAGCCGAACAGCGCCACGCGGTCGGCGCCAAGCACGCGGGTGCGCTGGAGGCTGTCTTCGAGATCGTGCATCGACTGGCCGGGCAGGCCGTACATGAGATCGAAATTGAGCGAGGCAACGCCTGCCTCGCGCAGCCAGTCGACCGTTTGCACGATGCAATCCTCCGATTGGACGCGCCCGATGGCTTCCTGGCAATGCGGGGCGAATGTCTGCACGCCAAGACTGGCGCGCTGGATGCCGACGCGTTCGATCACCGCCGCCCATTCCCGCGTCATCGTGCGCGGGTCGAGCTCGATCGAGATAGCCGGATCGGGCGCAGCGAAGTTGAAGAACAGTGCATCGACCAACCGCTGGAAATCGTCCGGGTTGATGGCGTTGGGGCTTCCGCCCCCGAAGGCGATCCGCCTGACGCGAGCAGATTGCGGGAGCAGCGATGCCACATGGACGATTTCGCGGTGGAGTGCGGCCAGGTAGGATTCCAGCCGCTGGCGCCGCCCAGCCGCAGCTGTGTTGCACCCGCAATAGAAGCAGATTTTCTCGCAGAACGGGATGTGGATGTAGAGCGACACGTCGCCTTCGGCGTGGCGCAGTGCCTGCCGGTAATGGTCGGTATCCAGATCGCCGAATTCCGCAGCGGTGGGATAGCTCGTGTAGCGGGGCACGGGCTTGGCGAGCAGGTCGGGGTAATAGGTCCACATGCCCGACTGATGGGCCGGACATGGCGAGGGGTCATTGAGCCAGATCAAATCTCTTTCGGCACGAGCCGCTGTGGCAGGCCTTGGCATTGCAGGGTGGCTCTGGCGGAGCCTTTCGCTTTAGCGGGATTTCCACCGATCCGCCCTGGCACAGGCCAGCCTTGATCGATTTCTCGGCCACAGGCAGCGGCCCAAGGGCCAGCGGAAGCAGCGCCAGCAAGCCGGTAAGTGTCGGCAGGCTCATGGCGCGTCCTCCTCCTCGTCGTCGATCAGGATGCGCTGCGCGGCCCCGTCGAGATCCTCGAATTGGCCCTTGCGCATGGCCCAGAAAAAGGCAGCCAGTCCCAGCAACCCCAGGCCCAGCGCGATCGGGATCAGGAAGGCGAGCCCGCTCACTGCGCGGCCTTTGCGAGGCGGAGCGAATTGCCCACGACCACCACAGAACTCAGCGACATGGCGATTGCCGCTATCATCGGTGTCACCAATCCTGCCAGCGCCAGCGGCACCGCCAGCACGTTATAGACGATTGCGAAAGCCAGGTTCTGGCGGACAATCGCCATGGTCTTGCGGGCAACGCGCACTGCCAGCGCAACCGGCATGAGCGCTTTGCCGAGGAACACCGCGTCTGCTGCCTGCTGGCTTGCATCGCTGGCGCTTCCCGGCGCTATCGAAGCATGTGCTGCCGCGAGGGCCGGTCCGTCGTTTATCCCGTCGCCGACCATCAGCGGCTTGAGCCCGTCGCCCTTCAGGTCTTCGAGAAGGCGCAACTTTGCATCTGGGAGGAGCTCGGCCTTAGCGGCGATGCCGAGTTTACCGGCCACCGCCTCGACCGGTCCCGAGCGGTCGCCGGATATTATCGAGGCATCCACCCCCTCTTGCCTGAGCGCGGCCAGCGCATCTCCGGCATCGTCGCGAAGCGGGTCATTGAAGGGGATGTCGATCGCCTCCTCGCCTATCGCGAGGCTGGTCGCGATGGGAGCGCTCGCGTTGCGGGGTCGGACGAGCGCCACCGGCGTATCTCCGCAAAGCGCCATCACGCCCCTGCCGGTTTCCTCGCGCAGGCCAGACAAGGTGGCTGGTTCGATCCCCTGCGCTACGAGAGCTTTCGTAATCCCCCTGCTCAGCGGGTGCCTGCTGCTTCGTGCGAGCGCCAGCGCGACGGACGCCTGATGGGTTGTGAGATGGTCGAGCTGCGGAACGGGCTCACCGAGCGTGAGCGTACCTGTCTTGTCGAACAAAGCGACATCGACCTCGGCCAGCCGCTCAAGCGCGCTGCCGTCCTTTACCAGCAAGCCGCGTTTCGCGAGTGCTCCCGAAGCGACCACCTGCGCTGCCGGCACGGCGAGGCCCATGGCACAGGGGCAGGTGATGATGAGTACGGCAATCGCGATGATCAGCGATTGGTGCCAGCCGGCCCCGGCAATCATCCAGCCTGCAAATGCCAGCAGGGCCAGGGAATGGACGGCAGGGGCGTAGAGGCGCGAGGCGCGGTCGGCGATGCGAACATAGCTGCTGCGCGACTGGCCTGCCTCGTCCATCAAGCGGGCGATTTCGGCCAGCGCGGTGTCGGACGCTGCCGCCGTCACCCGCACCTGCACCGGGTTGCCCAGATTGATCGCGCCCGCATGGACGAGATCGCCCGGACCCACGCCTTCAGGCGCGCTCTCGCCGGTAAGCATGGCATTGTCGAGCGTGGTCGAGCCGTCTTCGATGACACCGTCGGCGGCGAGCGCCTCTCCGGCGGCCACCAGCATCAGCATGCCGGGCCCGAGATCTTCTGCGGCCAGCGTCCGGTGCGTGCCGTTTTCGCCCAGGACCGTCGCGCTCTTGCCCATGCGCGAAAGAAGCGCGCCAATGCCCGCGCGCGTCTTGTTGCGCATGACTGCATCGAGCGCCCTGCCCGCGAGCAGGAAAAACAGCAGCATCACCGCGCCGTCGAAATAGGCATGCTCCCCGCCGGTCATCGTTTCGAATATGCTCAGCCCCGTTGCCAGCAGGACGCCGATCGAGATCGGTACGTCCATGTTCGTGCGCCGGTGACGCAAAGCCATGGCCGCGCTTTCGAAAAAGGGGCGGCCGGAATAGGCGACGACAGGCACGGCGATCAGCGCCGAAAGCCAGTGGAAGAGTTCGCGCGTGACACCGCCCGCGCCCGACCACACGCTGACCGACAGGAGCATGATGTTCATCATGCCGAAGCCCGCTACGGCCACGGCGCGCATCAGCGCCTTGCTCTCGCGGTCGTCCGTTGCGAGCGGATTGTCGGCGACCTTCTGCGCCTCGAAACCGATTTTCTCGATCGCAGCGACGAGGTCCTGATCGCTCAGGCTTTCATCGTGCCGGACCGCGACGCGCTTGGATGAGAAGTTGACCCGCGCCGCCGCGACACCTTCGATCTCTCCCAGCCCCCGCTCGATCTTGGCTATGCATCCGGCACAGCGCATGCCCGGAACCGTGAAGCGGCTGTCCGTGAGCCTTTTGCCTTCGAGCTTTTCGCGGGCGAGCGGGGCGTTCATTGCAGCTCCGTTTCCTCGACCCAGCGCTCGTCACCACTCTCGATTGCAACTCGCGCGATCCATCGACCCGAAGGCAGCGTGTCGGTCGAGGCATAGAGGCCGTCACCGGTTCTTTCGAAAGTGATCGAACGGTCGTCGGGCTGACCAAGCGGCCTTCTCAGATCGGCCGACAGCTCTGCATAATGCGGGACGCCCTCGGTAGCCACTAGCAGCCGCCCGTCCCCGGTGCGGGACAGCTCGGCAGCATAGCCGAGCCTTTCGCTCTCCCTTGCTTCTTCCAGCCACCCGTTGAACTTCTGGCTCGCGACGTAGGAGTTCTCGACCACCACACCCCCGAACCCGCCAATCGCCACCGAGGCCATGTAAAAATTGACCGCAATCACGATACCGAACCCCCCGACGAGGATTGCTGCCATGTCTTTGCCGGTAAAAGGGCGCTGCATCATTCGTTCTCCGGTGCGTCGAAGCGGGTCTGGACGGTATCGGTCTCGCGCTGTTCGTCGAGCGAGGTGACGCGGAAGGTAAACTGCTGCGATGCCGCACCCTTGGGGACAGCAACATAGGCGCGCACCTGTCGCACGAGATCGGCTGGCACGGTCACGGTCTGCGTAGGTGCGGACTGGTTCCGCCCGATAGTATCGGTCCACATCACCGCTCCGGGTAAGCCTTCGACCACGATTTCCATGTCACGCGGGCGGCTTTCCATGTTGCGCAGCTTGAGCGTGTAGGAATTGCGCACCGAGCCATCGGACAATAGCATGAAGGGCGGGTTGCGGTCGGGCGCTACGGTCAGTTCGGTGTGGCTGCGATTGCCCAGCGCAAACAGAAGTGCGCCGCCAATGCCCGCCCAGATCATGAAATAGGCGATCGTGCGCGGGCGCAGCAGCGTGCGCAGCGGCGATTTCACCTCGCCCCCTGCCGCCTCGCGCTCGCAGTCCTCTAGCGTGGCATAGTCGATCAGCCCGCGCGGGCGGCCGATGTCCGCCATGACCCGGTCGCAGGCGTCGATGCACAGGCCGCAGGTAATGCAGCCGATCTGCGGGCCTTCGCGGATATCGATACCGGTCGGGCAGACCTGCACGCACTGTGTGCAGTCAATGCAGTCGCCGAACTTGTCCGGGCTGCGCTGCGCTTTCTTGACGCTGCCCCTGGGCTCCCCGCGCCAGTCCTTGTAGGTCACCAGCAGCGACTTCTCGTCCATCATCGCTGTCTGGATGCGCGGCCAGGGACACATGTAGATGCAGACCTGCTCGCGCATGAAGCCGCCCAAGGTCACCGTGGTCAGCGTCAGGATGGCAACGGTGATATAGGCAACAGGCGCCGCCTCGCCGCGCCAGAAATCGTACACCAGCGTGGGCGCGTCGGCGAAATACATGATCCACGCGCCGCCGGTCCAGAAGCCGATGAAGAGGTAGATCGTCCATTTCAGCGCGCGGCGCATGACCTTGTTCCAGGTCCACGGTTCCGCATCGAGCCGCAGGCGCGCGTTGCGATCGCCGTCGACGAAACGGTCGACATGCTGGAAGACATCGGTCCACACCGTCTGCGGACAGGCATAGCCGCACCATGCCCGGCCGACGGCGCTGGTCACGAGGAACAGGCCGATTCCCGCCATGATCAACAGCCCGGCGACGAAATAGAATTCGTGCGGCCAGATCTCGATATTGAACATGTAAAAGCGCCGGTTGGCGAGATCGACGAGCACCGCCTGGTCGGGCGCGTAGGGCCCGCGATCCCAGCGTATCCACGGCGTGATGTAGTAAATGCCCAGCGTGACGAGCATCACCAGCCATTTGAAACGCCGGAAAGGTCCGTCGATCCGCTTGTTGTGCACCGCCTTGCGGGGCTCGTAGAGCTTTTCCGGCAGATGCTGGCGCGGCGGTTCATGCGGTTCGTGGCGACGCGTGGCCGCTTCGGGCTCGGCGACGGCGCTGGAGACGGGCTCGTTGGTCTTGGCGACACCGTCCTCGACGATTACCGACCAGTCTCGCCCGCCCCCTGGCTTGTTCTCGTCAGGGTTGCTCATCGACCTCGACCTCGGGATCCTCGGCGACCTCGATGAAGTCTTCGCCTCCCCCGAGCGAATGGACATAGGCGGACAGCATCTTGATCGTCACTGGGTCGAGACGCCCTTCCCACTTGGTCATCATGCCCATGCGCGGGTTAAGGATCTGCCGCTTGATCTGGTCGCGGCCGCTACCGCGCAGCCAGATCGCGTCGTTGAGCCTAGGCGCACCCTGCGCCCGGTCGCCTTCGCCGCGCACACCGTGGCAGGCGGCACAGTTATCGGCGTAGAGCTGCGCTCCTACCGTGTTGCTGTCGGCCTTGCCGCTCAGAGAAAGCACGTGATCGGTCAGCGCGTCGAGCTGCGCGTTGTCGAAGGCTCCGGCAAAGGGCGGCATCACGCTCGTGCGCGTCTCGTCGTCGTCTGCCTGGCGAATGCCATGGACAAGCGTGTACTCGATAGCCTTGAGGTCGCCGCCCCACAGCCAGTCGTCGTCATTGAGGTTGGGATAGCCCAGTTCCTGGCTGCCTGCCGCACCCGAGCCATGACATTGCACGCAATTGACCCGGAAGGCGGCAGCGCCGCCGGCAACTGCCTGCTGCATGAGGTCGCTGTCCTCGGGCAGGCGCTCGAGCGGGATGCGGGCAAGCTGCTCGCGTACCGTGGCACGGGCCTGGTCGGCTGCGCTCATTTCTTCGGCCAGCTGGCCCCGGCTCGACCAGCCGAGAACGCCCGCCGTCGCACGGTCGATCATCGGCCAGGCCGGATAGGCAATGACATACCCGATCGAGAAAACGATGGTGAGATAGAAGGTCCACAGCCACCACCGCGGCAGCGGCGTATCCAGTTCCTCGATCCCGTCCCATTCGTGGCCGACGGTCCGCGTGCCGGTCGGTTCATCGATGCGCTTATTCGCCATCGTCTTGTCCTTCGAAGATCAGGGTTGCAGCTTCGTGATTGCGTTTCTTCGCGCCCGGGCGGAACGGCCAGGCGCACAGGCCGACGAACAGGACCAGCATCATCACCAGAGCATAGCTGTCCGCAAAGTGGCGCAGGGTCTCGTAAAGGCTCATCGTCCCTTCTCCTCAGCCAGTTCCTCAAGGGCCGCGGCGCTTTCGAAGTCGACCAGTGTGCCAAGCATCTGGAGATAGGCGATCAGCGCGTCCATTTCGGTCAGCCGGTCGGGGTTGCCGTCGAAATCGCGGATCTGCGCCTTGGGATAACGCTCTGCCAGATCTCCCGCATCGAGGTCTGGATCGGCCTGCGCGAGCATGTCTGCCTCGGCGTTTTCGAGATCCTCGTCGGTATAGGGCACACCGACCCGCATGAGCGCCGTCATCGTGGCCTTCGGATCGCCGATCTGGAGATCGGTTTCCTTCAGGAAGGCATAGGGCGGCATCACGCTTTCGGGCACGACGCTTTGCGGGTCTTCGAGATGCTGGACATGCCATTCATCCGAATAGCGGCCGCCCACACGGGCCAGGTCCGGTCCCGTACGCTTCGAGCCCCACTGGAAGGGGTGATCGAACATGCTTTCCGCCGCGAGGCTGTAGTGGCCGTAACGCTCCACCTCGTCGCGGAAGGGGCGGATCATCTGGCTGTGGCAGACATAGCAGCCTTCGCGGATGTAGATATCGCGCCCTGCCTGTTCGAGCGGGGTATAGGGCCGTACGCCCTCGACCTGCTCGATCGTGTTTTCGAGGTAGAACAGGGGGACCAGCTGGACGAGGCCGCCGATCGCGACGGTCACGAAGGTGCCGATGGCAAGCAGGGTGATGTTTCGCTCGAGCCGCTTGTGGCCCGTGACGGTTTCTTCGACGATGGGATCGGTCATTTTTGCAGGATCCTATTCGGCCGGAACGGCGCTGGGCTGGTTGACGATGGGGCGGTCGGCCTGCGGGTCGTAGGCGGCGTCGCGCAGCGGCGCTTCCTCGCGCAGCTTGCCAGCCAGCGTCATCCAGACGTTGTAGGACATGATCAGCGCACCGCCGAGATACATGAGCCCGCCCACGGCGCGCATCACGTACATGGGGAACATCGCCGATACGCTGTCGGCAAACGACCACACGAGGTATCCGTCGGGGCCGTATTCGCGCCACATGAGACCCTGCATGATGCCGGCGACCCACATGCTGGCGGCGTAGAAGACGATGCCGATCGTCGCGAGCCAGAAGTGCCAGTTGATCATGCGCAGCGAGTACATCCGTTCGCGCTTCCACAGGCGGGGCACGAGGAAATAGACGCAGGCGAAAGTAATCAGCCCGTTCCACCCCAGCGCGCCCGAATGGACATGGCCGATCGTCCAGTCGGTATAGTGCGACAGGCTGTTGACGCTCTTGATCGACAGCATCGGGCCTTCGAAAGTGCTCATGCCGTAGAAGGCGAGCGCCATCACCATCATGCGGATGATCGGATCGGTGCGGACCTTGTCCCAGGCACCGTTCAGGGTCATCAGCCCGTTGATCATCCCGCCCCAGCTCGGCATCCACAGCATGATCGAAAACACCATGCCCAGCGTCTGCGCCCAGTCGGGCAGCGCGGTATAATGGAGATGGTGCGGTCCCGCCCAGATATAGAGGAAGATCAGCGACCAGAAGTGAATGATCGACAGGCGGTAGGAATAGACCGGTCGTTCGGCCTGCTTCGGCACGAAGTAATACATCATCGCCAGGAAACCGGCGGTCAGGAAGAAACCGACAGCGTTATGGCCGTACCACCACTGGGTCAGCGCATCCTGGACACCGGCGAAGGCAGAATAGCTCTTCGCACCCAGCAGGCTCACCGGCATGGCGAGGTTGTTGACGATGTGGAGCATCGCCACCGTCACGATGAAGGCGAGGTAGAACCAGTTCGCCACATAGATATGCGGCTCCTTGCGCTTGGCCAGCGTACCCACGAAGACGATGAAATAGGCCACCCAGACGATCGTCAGCCACAGGTCGACATACCATTCGGGCTCGGCATATTCCTTCGATTGCGTGACACCGAGCAGGTAGCCGGTCGCCGCTAGAACGATGAACAGCTGGTAGCCCCAGAACACGAAGCGGGCGAGGCCAGGGAAGGCGAGCTGCGTACGACTGGTACGCTGGACGACGTAAAAACTCGTAGCGAGAAGGGCATTGCCGCCAAAGGCGAAGATCACTGCACTGGTATGCAGCGGGCGCAGGCGGCCGAAGTTGAAGTAAGGCTCGAAATTCAACTGCGGAAAGGCAAGCTGCGCGGCAATGAAGACGCCTGCCAAAAGGCCTGCGAGGCCCCAGAACATGGTCGCGATCACGCCCCAGCGAATCACGTCATCGTCATAGCGCGACGGGCCTTCCGGCATGCTGAAAAAGCCCTGCGCCTTGCCCATCGGGTCGAACCGCGATGCGCTCATCCAGATCATTACGAAGCCCAGCAGGGCGATGATCCAGGCATGCGCGGCAAAGCCGCCATCGGCTGCACCCAGGGCCGCCGCCATCGCGGCAAGCATTACCAGGAACCACAGGCCCACCCGGCCCAGCGCAGTTTCCGCTCGCATAAAATTCTCCGTCCTTTTGCGGTGGGTTAGGCGGCAGGGCCGCGATGGGCATTGACCCAGATCAAATTTGGAAAAGAAATCACGCCGCCTCGCGCAGGAACCCCGCACGGCCTCGCAGTAGCGAGGGCTTGAGGAGGACGATGCCGGAGCGTCCGAGCGTTTCGATGACCCGCTCGTCCTTCAGCTTCGTGAGCTGGCGGCTCACGGTTTCGATCGTCAGTCCGAGGCTTTCGGCAATGTCGCGGCGCGACATCGGCAGGTCGAGCGCGATGCGCCCGTCCTGTTCGACACCGATGCGCTCGGCCATCGCGAGGAGGAACACGGCGAGCCTCTCGCGTGCGTTCTTGCGGCCAAGCGCAATGGTCTTCTCGCGGCAACGCCGCAGAGAAAGCGTCGTATTCTCGAGCAGATATCGCAACACGCCCGCTTCGCCTGCTGCCAGCGCGAGGAAATCCGCCGATGCGAAGGTCAGGATGTCGCTGTCGCGCAGCGCGCTTAGCGAGTAGGAATAATTATCGGGTTCGGGGACGGTGAAAACATCGCCGGGAAAATGGAATGCCACGATCTGGTCGCGCGATTGCGAGGCGTGGGCGACCAGCTTCGTCGCACCCCGCGCTACGAAGACGATCTGCTGGCCTTCTTCCGCGATTTCGAGCGACGTATCGCGGGCAAGCTGGCGCAGGGTCGCGAGCGTGCGGAAGCGCAGGTGCGCCGCATCCGTCAGGCTTGCCGGAAGAACCCGGCTGGCGAACAGCTCGAAGGCCTGGGCGAAAGTAATCATGCAGCCTGACTGGCGCGAAACCGGTTTGCTTGCCTTGATCCAGATCAATGCCGGGCCGGGTCTGCCGCATTAATTCATCGTCCGACGCCGCAAGAACCCTGGGTCGCATGGTGCGACCGCTGCGGCGCTAAGGACGACACGATGAAGAAGTTGCTCGCGGCCGCACTCTGCGGTGCTGCCATGCTCGCAACCCCTGCCATGGCGCAGGACGATGACGGCAAGATCCAGGTCAAGTTGCTTGGCACCTATGTCATGCCCGACGGCGAAATCTCTTCGGTGAATACCGACATCGTCGGCCTTCCCGCGGGCACGCAGACCGAGGCCAACGACAATTTCGTCCCCACGCTGGCAGTCGAATATTTCGTCAGTCCCGAATTCTCGATCGAGACGATCTGCTGCGTGACGCAGCATGATGTCGATGCGGTTTCGGGCTTGACCGGCGCCGAACTCGTTTCGGACGGCAAGCTCATCCCGGCGACATTCACCGCCAAGTATCATTTCGATGCCGGCGGGGTGAAACCCTATCTCGGAGCGGGTGCGACCTATTTCTGGTGGATCGACGCCGAACCCGGCGCGGATACCATCCCCCTCGGTGTGACGCGCACCACGCTGTCCGACGAATTCGGCTTCGTGCTGCAGGCGGGTGCGGACATCGCGCTGGGAGATGGCGGCATGGGCTTCACGCTCGATGCCAAGCGCTATTTCGTCGGCACGACGGCGCGCTGGTTCGCCGGCGACACGCTGGCCATCGAAACCGAACACGATCTCGACCCCTGGGTCCTCAGTGCAGGCGTGAGCTACCGCTTCTGACCCCATTTCCATAGGCGTCCCTCGGGGGAGTGGACGCCTTGCTGCCCCCCGGCATCTTCTCCCGCCGGGGGGCTTTTCTTATTCAGATAGGGTCCAGCAACCGAGGCTCGGCCTGCTGGATCTTTGCAGTCACGACTTCGGCAGGAAGCCGCCGCAAGGCTCGGCATTCTTGTGAAACGGTCTGACAGCGGATAGGCCGCTCTTCCACCAAGCCTGCCGACACATTGTCGACCTGCCCGAAGAGCCAGACCTGACGACTACGGCCTCCCCCTCCCCCAGCCTCGATACCCGCGCGATCTGGGCGATTGCCCTGCCCGCCATGGTGACCAATGTCGCCACGGCGCTGATCGGGATCGGCGACATGTGGATCGTCGGCCAGCTCGGCGACGCGCCGACACAAGGGGCGGTCGATGTCGGCGCACGGCTTTTCGCCGTGTTGTTCACGGTGATGAACTTCCTCAAGACCGGGACGACCGGACTGGTGGCGCAGGCCGGTACGCGTTCGGGTGCGGACGCGCAGGCGGCGGTGCTGCTGCGCGGGCTGCTGGTCGGCCTGGCGATTGCGGCGCTGCTGCTGCTTGCCAAGCCGCTGCTGCTGCCGTTCGCCCTCGATGCGCTGGGAGCGGATGGCGATGTGCGCGCGGCCGCGGGCATCTACGCCGATATCCGTTACTGGAGCGCGCCGGCCGTGATGGCCAATTTCGCCGCCATCGGTTTCCTCGTGGGCCAGCGGCGGATGAAGACCGTGCTGCTGCTCGAGGTGGCCTACAACCTCCTCAATGTCGGGCTGGGCCTGTGGTTCGTGCTCGGCCTCGACTGGGGCATTGCGGGCATCGGCTGGTCGAGCTTCATCGCCGAATTTGCCAAGCTTGGCGTTCTTGCGATGATCCTGATGGGCGGCGCGGGCGGGAAAGCGCTATGGAAAAGGGCACGCAAGGGCGGGATCGCGAGGCTTTCCGAACTGAGGCCTTTCCTGTCGGTCAATCGCGACCTGTTCCTGCGCACGCTGGTGCTGGTCGTCGCACTGGCGGGCCTGACCCGCCTGTCTGCCGAAAGGGGGGCTGTCACGCTGGCGGCCAACGGCATCATCTACCAGCTGTTCGTTTTCACCGCCCTGTTGCTCGACGGGTTCGAGAATGCAGCGCAGGTGTTGAATGGCGAACGCGTCGGCGGGAAGGACCGGAGCGGCTTCACCGCCTATGTGCGCGCAATCCTCTTGCGCGGCATGGCAGCGGCAGCGCTCCTATCTCTGGGCTTCGCACTATTTGCGGACCCGATCCTTGCCAGCTTTGCGGCGACCGAGGCGGTGCGCTTAGAGGCGCAGGCGCTCGGCTGGTGGCTGGTGGTCATCCCGTTTCTAGGCCTTGCCGGTTTCGTGCTCGATGGGGTCTATGTCGGTGCCAGCTGGACGCGGCACCTCCTGCTTACCATGCTGGGGGCGGCAGCGGTCTATGCTCTCGCGCTCTGGCTCAGCTGGCCGCTCGGCAGCCACGGCCTCTGGCTATCCTTCTGCCTGTTCCTGGTTGCCCGCGCAGTCTTGCAACTGGCCTTCATGCCAAGGCTGTTGAACCGCGAGTTCGCACCTAGAAGCGGCTGACTAGCCAGTCGCGGACTGCGGGTCCCGCTTGCCGGATATGATATTGCTGATCGTCGCGCCCACTCCATCGGAATTGCCGCGCACTGTCCGGTTCCGGCCTTCCTGCTTGGCGGTATACAGCGCCGCATCGGCCCTTGCGAAGACCTTGCCGTAGCCCTCGCCCTCACGGCGTCCGGCTACGCCGAAGCTGGCGCTGAGACGATGATCGTCCGGCATGCCCTCGACAGGCTGCGTGGATATCCCGTGGCGGATACGCTCGGCCATCGCGACAGCTGCCGCGCCGTCGCAATTCCACGCTAGCACGCAGAATTCCTCGCCACCGATGCGCCCGGCGATATCGTGGTCGCGGATCGTGCGATTGATAACCTCGCCGAAGGCAGCGATGGCGCGATCGCCCACCTGGTGGCCCCAGACGTCGTTGACCGATTTGAAATGGTCGAGATCCGCCACTACCAGCGCGACCGGCACATTCTCCTGACGGGCCTCGTCCATCCGCGCGAGCACTTCCTGCTCGAACCCGCGGCGGGTCCTGAGCCCGGTGAGCATGTCCAGTTCGGCGCTCTCGCGCACCGCCTTGATCTGGTCGTAGACGCAGGCGCCCACGAGCACGAGCGCGCCCAGCAATGTGATCAAGGTGAGCGAGAAGGAGACAATGGTGTAGTAGAGAGTCTCGCGGTAGACATCGGCGGTAACGGCCTGCTCGACCATCAGCGTGATGGAGGGGCGGATGAGGAATTGCGCCGCGATCAAACCCTGCATGAAGATGATCAGCCGATCGATCGCCTCGCGCTTTGGCGCCGCGATCAGGCCCATCATGCACACCAGTTTCATGCAACCATAGGCGATGTTGATCACGATCAGCCGCGCCCCGATGTCGGGCGACATGACCATGGCAAGGCCCAGCGTGACCGCAGCGAGCGCATAAATGCCCACGAAGATGCCCAGATGCGTCGGCTGGCCCACTCGCTTCAGCATGCCCCACGAACCGGAGATCACGCTCAGCGTGTAGAAGAACTGGGTCAGGTGCCAGGTGTAAAAGGCGTCGGTCGGCAGCACGTGCGTGGCGACGAAACCAAGGGTGAAGAAAAGATAGCCCGCGGCAAAGGCGAGCACGTAGCTGCCCATCTTCCCCCGGTGCCACAGCACGAGGAAAGTCAAGCAAAAGATGACCGCCGTCACCGGCGTTATCAAACCGAGTATCTGTCCCTGCATTGGTCGCCCCTGACCGCCTAGCCCCCCGGCTAGGGAAATTGTCTTAGCATCTCGTAAAGATTTGTCGCGTGCTTACAAGTGCTACGCAAAAAATCGCTGATTTCCAATCAGTTATCTTCCATTGCAGACCACAGGGCTTCGCACTTCTCCACCGCCTCGCCGGCCGGATCGAACAACGCCTCCACCGCATCGGCGAAATGCTCGACATCGCCGAGAGGTGCGCGCGCGGCGGTTTCTTCCTTGAAGCGCTGCCACGCCTGTTCGCTCTGCGAAAGCGCGAGCATGGCGCGCGCGATTTCCTCGGGAGCATGCGGATCGACGACGTGGCCGGTCACGCCGTTGCGAATCAGCGCATCGCGCGCGCCGACCGGCGTGGAGACTATCGCGGGGATGCCCAGTGCGGAGGCCTCGTTGACCACCAGCCCCCATTGTTCCTCCGTCGAGACGAGGCACAATGCCAAGGCGCGCGCCATGGCCTGCGCCACCTCGCCCGCCTTCAGGAAACCGGTGAAGCTGACGCCATCCCCGGCCTGCGACTTCAACATGCCGGCAAGCTCCCCATCGCCCGCCATCACGAGGCCGCGTGCAGTCCTGCCCGCCAGCTCGCGATAGCGTGCATAGCCTTCCAGCAGCACGGGCAGGTTCTTCTTTCCGACGAAGCGCCCGACGTAAAGGAAGTCGCGGTCCTCCCAGCGCACCGCCTCGCTTCCGGCAGCCTTCCGCACGCGCTCTAGGTCGATCGTGTCGTATCCCGGCATCACCGGCTTGTCGCCGAAACCCAGGAAGCGCACGTATTCGCGCTGCCGCACACCTGCCACGATGGCCGCCTTGTAGGGCTTGAGCAGCCGCGCCTTGGCCGCTTCCATCACCACGCTGCGCGGTTTGTCGTCGAACTTGCTGTCGGTCATCATGACCATCGTCTTGCCCGCCGCCGCCAGCCGCCACGACAGCGCGATGATGTCGCGCTCGGAATAGGGCACGCCGACACAGACCATGTCCGCCCCGCGCAAGGCATTCATCGCCGCGCGATATTTCTCGAAGGCACCGAGCGTCTCGTAGGACCGCCCCGGAAACAGCGTCACATGGCGCGCATGGGCAACCTCTCCCGGCCGCTCCCACGCATAAGTCTCGCTCGTGGTCGCGTATTCGACCGCAAGCACTTCGGCGCGTCCCGCCAGCCGCCGTGCCGCCGCTTCTACGCGGTCCACATGGTAGCCGGCGAACTGCGAAAACAGGATTGCGACTTGCGGTAATCTGCCGTCCATTCCCGTTTCCTCGCCCATGGTGCCGCACGGCCTATGCGAGCGCGTGCGCGAATGCCAGAGCGACCTTGCCCATTCCCCCGCCAATCCCTATCTGGCCCCCAACTTTCCCGTCACATCAGACATACCCAAGGATTCGCCCGATGGCCGCGCAATACGCCTTCGTCATGAAGGACATGACCAAGACTTTCCCCGGTGCCCAGAAGCCGGTGCTCAGCAATATCAACCTGCAGTTCTACCAGGGCGCGAAGATCGGCATCGTGGGCCCCAATGGCGCGGGCAAGTCGACGCTGATCAAGATCATGGCAGGCATCGACACCGATTTCACCGGCGAGGCATGGCCGGGCGAGAACATCACCGTCGGCTATCTGGAACAGGAGCCCGAGCTCGACGAGAGCAAGACCGTGCTCGAAAACGTCAAGGACGGCGCGCGCGAAGTGGCCGACATGGTCGAACGCTTCAACGCGATCGGCATGGAAATGGCCGAGGAAGACGCCGATTTCGACGCGCTCAGCACCGAGATGGCCGAGCTGCAGGACAAGATCGACGCGGTCGATGGCTGGACGCTCGACAACCAGCTCGAAGTCGCGATGGAAGCGCTGCGCTGCCCTCCCGGCGACTGGCCCGTCACCGATCTTTCGGGCGGTGAGAAGCGCCGCGTCGCGCTCACCCGCCTGCTGATCCAGAAGCCTTCGATCCTGCTGCTCGACGAACCGACCAACCACCTCGACGCCGAAAGCGTCCAGTGGCTCGAAAACCACCTCAAGGACTATGCGGGTGCGGTGCTGATGATCACCCATGACCGCTACTTCCTCGACAATGTGGTGGAGTGGATCCTCGAACTCGACCGGGGCAGCTACTACCCCTACGAAGGCAACTACTCGACCTACCTCGAAAAGAAGGCCAAGCGCCTCGAGCAGGAAGCACGCGAGGAAAGCGGCCGTTCGAAGGCCCTCAACCGCGAACTCGAATGGATCAGGCAGACGCCCAGCGCGCGCCAGACCAAGTCCAAGGCGCGTATCCGCAAGTTCGAGGAACTGCAGGAAAGCCAGAAGGACCGGAAACCCGGCAAGGCGCAGATCGTCATTCAGGTGCCCGAGCGCCTCGGCGGCAAGGTCATCGAGGCCAAGAACATTTCCAAGGCCTATGGCGACAAGCTATTGTTCGAAAACCTCTCCTTCATGTTGCCCCCGGGCGGCATCGTCGGCGTGATCGGGCCCAACGGCGCGGGCAAGTCCACGCTGTTCAAGATCCTGACCGGCAAGGAAGAGCCCGACAGCGGCACGGTGGAAATCGGCAGCACCGTCCACCTCGGCTATGTCGACCAGAGCCGCGACCATTTGAATCCCAAGAACAACGTCTGGGAAGAGATTTCGGACGGCCTCGACTACATGAAGGTCAACGGCCACGACACCTCGACCCGCGCCTATGTCGGCGCGTTCAACTTCAAGGGCGCGGACCAGCAGAAGAACGTCGGCAAGCTGTCGGGCGGTGAACGCAACCGTGTCCACATGGCCAAGATGCTGAAGGAGGGCGGCAACGTCCTGCTGCTCGACGAGCCGACCAACGACCTCGACGTGGAAACGCTGGGTGCGTTGGAAGAGGCGATCGAAAACTTCGCCGGCTGCGCCGTGGTCATCAGCCATGACCGCTTCTTCCTCGACCGCCTGGCAACGCACATCCTCGCCTTCGAGGGCGACAGCCACGTCGAATGGTTCGAGGGCAATTTCGAGGCTTACGAGGAAGACAAGCGGCGCCGTCTGGGCGATGCGGCGGACAGGCCGACGCGATTGGCGTATAAGAAGCTGACTAGGTAAGCTGGCTTCTGAGGTCGTTAGCGGTCAGTCCGCTAACGACCCGATAGCAGACCTCCGCATATCGGAGGGTTCGAGGCTGGGACCGCAAGCTATGCCGGAGCAGTACCTCGAGGTTTTGTGCGCCCGCCGATCAAGAAATGCAGCATCCCCCCAACCATCATGAGCAAAATGCCCAAAACGCTTGCTTCGGGGCCGGTTCCGTAAAGAACCCAGGCACAAAATCCGACACCCAAGGTCGCGAGCGGGCGCTGCACCCCGACCTTGATCGCTGCGAGGCAAATGCCGGCATAGAAGAAGATCGAAGATGCCGTCGTGATGCGGAGCAGGAAGTCGAGAACCTGCTCTCCGACCGAATTTGAACTCACCAACACCAGAGTGGCGGCAAGCCCAGTTCCGGCAAGCAGTGGACGCTTGCCGATCCCATGCGCGCTGCCCGGGGCGATCCACTCCGGCAACTGGCCGTCGCGGACCATCCCGAACGGCACTTCGCCAAGCAGGAGCACGACTGCATTCAGGCATCCAATGGCGGAGATGGCGGCGAACAGGGCGACAGCAGAGCCGGCCCAGGCACCGGCATGGGTTGAGGTAAACATGGCAATGGGAGCGGGTGCCCCTCTCAACTCTTCCATGGGAGTGGCCAGCACGACGGCGTTACTGACCGCGAAATAGATGATAAGGACGAACGTCAGCCCCAACAGGGTGGCGCGAACGACATTGCGTTCCGGGTCGCGAACCCTTTGCGCTATAAGGCTCGCGACTTCGAACCCCAGCAAGGCGAAGCACAGCACACCCACGGTTGGCGTCAACAGGTCGGCGCTGAACGGTGCGGAGCGCGATTGTGTGAAGACCGAGGGGCTCGAAATGAAGAGATAGGCGGCGATCGCAATAACGAACACCAGCGGCAGCAGCTTCAAGACCGTCGTGGCGAGCTGGAAGATTCCTGCACCTTTCACCCCGCCCAGGTTTAGGATGGCGATGGCCGAAAGAATTAGGAATGCGACGAAAATACGCATCGATTGCTCCCCAGCCATCATTGGCAGGAGGAACGAGAGATAGTTGGCGGCGACCATCGACAGCACGGCGCCTGTTCCGACCAGCAAGAGCCAGTAACTCCATGCGATGATGCGTCCGGGAAGAAGTCCGAGGATGTCGCCGGAAATAGTCAATATGCTGGGCTCGTCGGGATTCCTGACCGTTAGGTCACCGATCACGCGGGCAATCGTCAGGACGCCGATCCCCGCAGCGAGCCAACCAACGGTGGAAGTCCACCCGAATTGGGCCAGCGAACTCGGGAGGACGAAGATGCCGCCTCCGATCATAGATCCGACGACCATCGAAATCGCGGTCCAGAACCCGAACGAACGCTCCATAATTTTGTCCCCCTCTCGGGGTGTCGCATAGAAACCCGGTTTGGGGAATAGCTAAGCAATTGATGGTAGCGTCCGCTTTCCACCCATACGTGGACGTCCAGACTAGGTGGTGAAATGCCTAAAAGCAGTCATCGGTACCGCATTTAAGGCAAATTTGACTCACCCCACCCACCTTTGACACAATCGCTCACGAAGCGCCCGAACCGCGGGTGCTGTTCCTGACGGCGCATCCAACCCGCGCCGGACACGCGAAATTCAAAGGATATCCATGACTACTCCCAACAACGGTGACACCGTGACCATCGACTACGTCCTCAAGCGGGGCGACGGCGAGGTGATCGGCACAACCGAGCAGACTGGCGCGCAGCAGGTTACGCTCGGCCAGAACCAGATTTTCCCGCAGATCGAAGAGGCGCTGACCGGCATGGAAGTGGGCGATGAACAATCGATCGCCATCCCTTGCGACAAGGCCTTCGGTCCGCGCCGCGAGGAGCTGGTTATCGACATCCCCCGCGCCAATTTGCCGCCCGAGCCCGCCCCGCAGCCCGGCATGCAATTGAACGCCCAGACGCCCGATGGCCAGCCGATGACGCTGTTCATCCTCGAAGTGGGCGAGGAAGCGGTCAAGGCCGACGGCAACCACCCGCTCGCCGGCGAAGACGTGACCTTCGACCTCACCCTGCGCGAAATCACGCAGGCGGCGTAAACCTCCAGACCGGGCGCGGGGCGCGAAAGGATTTTCCTACAGCCCCCGCGCCCGCTACCATTGGCGCGCTCTTTGACCGTGTCGATTACCCATGCAGCAAAGCCCCGCCTCGCAGCGGGGCTTTCTCGTTCGAGCGCGCCACTATGGACGCGAGGCCAGCGGATGCACTTCATCAACTTGCATTTGTTGCAAGTATGAGTCGATCCGATCCGCAGACCTGCGCTTGGGGAGCAGGCCTGCGGACCGGTCAGCGCGCAATCAAGGGTTCAGGGGGTCAGCTGCGCGCCTTGCCGATGCCCGGGACGAGCATTCCTACCCTGGTGCGATAATCGGCATATTGGTCGCCCAGGAAAGTGGTGAGATCGCGCTCTTCGTACCTGATCGCGATCAGGACGTAGACGGTAAGGCCCGATGCGAAACCGAGGTGGCCCAGCGTCATTTCGGGCGCGGCCCACAGGCCGATCAGCATGCCGAGATAGAGCGGGTGGCGCGAGACCTTGTAGAAGAGCGGCTGGCGGAACTTCTGGTCCACCGGCTCCCTGCCCCTCATGTCGAGCCAGACCTGCTGCAGGCCGAACAGCTCGAAGTGGTTGAGCAGCCAGGTACTGATGAAGGCGATCGTCCAGCCGATCAGGAACAGCGCCCAGATCGCGGTCACCGCCCAGCCGGCTTCGACCGCCCAGATGACCTGCGGCATCGGCTGCCAGAAGTGGAACAGCAGCCACAGCACCACGAGGGTCGCGAGGACATAGGTCGCCCGCTCGATCGCGGGATGGACGATCTTGGTCCAGCTGGCCTTGAAGCCCGGCCGCGCCATCACCGTGTGCTGCACGCCGAACAGCGCGATCAGCGCAAGGTTGATCAGCAGCGCGTTTCCGGTGGCAGGCGCGAAACCGCTATCGACGGTCTTGGGCACGATGACGTCGCCGGTAAAGGCGATCAGGTAAACGAAGGTCGCGAAGAACGCGAGATAGACGAGCACGGCATAGCCGAAGCGCAAGGCGGGCATGGTAATCTCCTCCCAGTTACCGACCCGGGGACCCCTTTTCCGATATTGGATGCTCAATCTATTTTGCAAAGTCAAGCCGGTTTGAGCGCGGGGGACCTTGGGTTAGGATACCACAACGACTCGGGGAGGAGTTAATCATGAAGCGCAGGGACTTTCTCGTCGGCACCGGTGTGGGCGGTGCTGCAGGTGTGGCACTGGCGAGCGGAGGCGCTGCAGCGGCGGCGAAACCGGCGGCGGATCTCAGCTGGTCGGAAATCAAGGCGCAGTTCAATCCCGCTCCCGGCATCACCCAGATGAGCGCCTTCTACCTCGCCTCGCATCCAAAACCCGTGCGCGACGCGATCGCAAAGCATCGCCTCGGCCTCGATCATGATAGCCATAGCTATCTCAAAGCGATGTATTCCACATGCGAATATGGCCTGCGCAAGGCTGCGGCCGAATATATGGGAGCCGATGCCGACCATATCGCGCAGGTCGGTTCCACCACTGCGGGACTGGGCCTGACGCTGGGCAGCATCGCCCTTGAACCCGGTATGGAAGTGCTGACCGACACGCGCGACCATATCGTCACCCAGACCTCCACCACTTATGGAACGCAGCGCACCGGGGCAGACCTGCGGCGCGAGGCGCTCTACGCCGACCCGTTCCGCGTGACCAAGGACGAGGTGATCGCCAACGTCCGCAAGAACCTGCGCGACAATACGCGGGTGTTCGCGATGACCTGGGTGCATTCGGGCACGGGAGTGAAAATGCCGGTCGCCGAGATCGGTGAAGTCGTCGCCGAGCACAATAAGGGCAAGTCCGACGAAAGCCGCACGCTCTTCGCGCTCGACGGGGTGCACGGCTTTGGCAACCAGGACATCGACATTCCCGATATCGGTGCGGATTTCTTCATCGCGGGCACGCACAAGTGGATGTACGGGCCGCGCGGTACCGGCATCGTGTGGGCACGCCCCGAAGCGCAGGCATTCGTCCAGAGCACGATCCCGAGTTTCGATCCGGCATGGCGCGATGGGCCCATCCCCGAAATGCCGGTGGCCACATGGCATTCGCCCGGCGGCTTCCACGCTTTCGAACACACTTGGGCGGTCGAGGATGCATTCCGCTGGTCGAGCGCGATCGGGCGTAAGCGGATTGCCGAAAGGATTGCCACCCTCGCCACCATGGCGAAGGACGGCATGTCCAAGCTCCCGAAGGTGACATTCGCCACGCCCATGTCACAGGATTTGTCCGCCGGGATCATCGCCTTCGACGTCGCGGGCTACGATCCCTACGATGCGGTCGACAAGCTGCACGAGCGCGGCATCATCGCCAGCGTCGTGCCGTCCTTCTACAATCCGCTCTACGTGCGTGTGGCGCCCAGCCTCATGAACGACGAGGCCGATGTCGAGCGGACAGTGCGGGCAATCGCCGCGCTCTGATCCCTATTCAGGTGCGGGCCCGACAGAGGCGCGTTCGACGATTTCGAAGGGGATCTCAGCGTGCCCCTTTTTGTCGCCCTTGCCCGTCATGCAATTGGCCAGCATCTCGCAGGCCTTGGCACCCATGTCCTCTAGCGGCTGGCGTACGGAGGTCAGCGGCGGGTTCATGGTCTTGGCGATGGGATCATCGTCGAAACCGACGATGGATAGCTCCTGAGGCAGACTCTTGCCTGCACGGCGCGCCGCATCGGCGAGACCGGCGGCCATGGCGTCGTTGCTGGCGAAGATTGCCGTCGGTCCGGCAGCAAGCAGCTTCGCACCGATATCCGTGCCGGATTCGCGCGAATAATCGCCTTCCATCACCAGCGACTGGTCGAGCTTGACGCCTTTCGATCCCAGCGCTGCGGTAAAGCCGTTGTAACGGCGCATGCTGGACAAGTGCGAACGCGGACCGCGCAGGATACCGACCTTGCGATGCCCCGCCTCAAGCAGCTTCGCAGCAACCGAGCGCGCCGCTTCGTATTCGTCCATTGCCACAGTGATACCGCGTCCCGGATCGAGCATCGATGCTATTCGAGCGAACGGAAGTCCGCGTTTTTCGATCTGCAGCATCACGTGGCGGTCATCCGACAGAGGGGCTGTGAGGATCACGCCGCCCACACCTTCGCGGTCAAGCAGGTCTTCGGCTTTCTGATCGGTCCCGTAGACGTTTTCGACCTCTACCTTCACGCCCGAACTCGACGCCTGGCGGCTTGCCCCCGAGCTGAGCCGCGCGACGTAATCGCGGTTCGTATTGTCGAAGAGCATGAGAATGCGACCGGTGGTAGTCATCGTAATCCTTGTCCCGTGAAGTGTTATCCGACCCCGTTAGCAAGCCAATGGTGAAGAATCGCGAAAGAGCCCGGTATTACGGTGTTAACCAGCGCCCCTCGCCATTTTCGAAGATTGCACGACGGTGGCCGCCATGGGCAAGGTGATACCAGTCTGCGCTTGCCACTTCCACCAGAAGAACGGCGAAGTTCTGGCGCGCCGGCTCAAGCTCATATTCCGTAGGCCTCTCGCCCTCGATACAATCCGGCAAACCGCTGGTAGGTGCGGCCCTTGAATGCCCGGGCGGCGCGCCAAGATAGCACCGCCTTGCATAGGTATCGCTTTGCTCCCAAGCCCTTTGCGCGGTTTCACCTTCGCTTTCCAAGCGCGCCAAGCCCCGGCAACGGATTTGAACCTTGCCTTCGCGATCATAGAACAGGACGCCGACCCTGTTGTCCTCCTCCACGGCTTTCGCCTTCGGGGCCCGCACGTCGGTATGGAACCTCAGCGTCCAACTATCCTTGTCGAAATCTCGCAAAACCATGATCCGCGCATCGGCGTCGCTCGTTGCAACGACGGGAGTGTGCATGGGCGAGTGCCGGTCATGCGCCGCCGTGTCGAGGCGGGCAACGATATAATCACGAACTTCGTCGAGCGTCAGTTCCATGACCATTTGAACGCAAGAAATCGCGACTGGTTCTCATTCATCGGATGGCGCATAAAAATGAACGTAAAGGAGCAGGCCCGGTTCAGTTTCGGGTCAGGCCGGTGTGATACAACTTGCGACATCGAAACATGAAGCCGCAGGTGTGGAGCGGCTATCGAGCCAAGAGGACACGCTCCATGACTTTTTCCAAGCTGATGAAAGGCAGCGCGCTCAGCGCCCTCGCAGTCGCGATGGCGATGACTGCCCTGCCCGATACCGCCGAGGCCAAGCCGAGGTCCGAGCAGCAGAACGAACGCGGCGACCGTGGCGATCGCCAGGAACGCCGCAGCGAACGACGCCAGGAGAGGCGCGCGCAGCGTAGCGAACGCCAGCAGCAGCCAACCCGTAGCGACAATCGTCGTTCGGGCCGTGAACAAGTGGTACGGCAGGGTTCAAGGCAGGACAGGTCGGATCGTCGTGGTCGCGGCTGGAACCGCAGCGAGCGCCGCGCCGAAGTAGCGCAGGAGCGTTCGGGCCGTGAGTGGAATCGCCGCGACAATGACAATCGTTCGGCCGGGCGCAACGACCGTTATGTAGGCGAGCGCAATCGGACCTACCGCGATGCTCGCCGCGATGCCTATCGCGAAGGGCGCCGCGACGAACGCCGCCGTGACGCACGCGATGAGCGTACGATCCGCCGCGACGCATATCGCGAAGGACGCCGTGACGAGCGCCGCCGCGATGCACGCGAGGATCGTCGCATCCAGCAGCATGCCTACCGAGACGGTTATCGTGACGGCCGCCGCACAGAACACCGGCGCTCGCGTTATTACGACGGTCGCCGCTGGCACGATTATGACCGGTGGGACACGCGACGTTGGCGCGACAACAACCGCTATGACTGGCATCGCCATCGGTATCACAACCGTAGCCTCTATCGCCTCGGTCGCTATTACGCGCCCTACCGCGATTACCGCTACAGCCGCCTGAGCATCGGTTTCCGTCTTGGCAGCCTGTTCTTCGGCAGCCGTTACTGGATCAACGATCCCTGGAGATATCGCCTGCCGGAAGTCTACGGTCCCTACCGCTGGGTCCGTTATTACGACGACGTGCTGCTGGTCGATGTCTACAGCGGCGAAGTGGTCGACGTGATTTACGACTTCTTCTGGTAAATCCCCCGCCCTTGCGGTGTGAGAGTGGACCGCAAGTGGCACCAAGGCCCCCGCCGAGCGATCGGCGGGGGTTTTCTTATGGCCTCAGTCCGGGACCTTGCCGAAGGGAAGCATGCGGAAGATGCCGCCGTTCTTGTCGAAAAAGGTGTGCTTCAGAGCCCCGAGGATGTGCAGGCCGATCAGATAGATGAAGATCGAGCCTCCCGTCGCATGCAGGCCGAAAATCGCCTTCGCGGCCTCGGGATCGTCACCGAGGGGAAGCGGCGGGATGAGGAAGAGGCCGAACATATCGATCTCTCGCCCGGCGAGCGAATTGGCAAACCAGCCGCCCAGAGGCAGGCCGATCAAAAGCACGTAAAAGATAACATGCACTGCGCGAGCGAGTACCGCTTCCCACCGCGCAAGGTCGGAAGGTAGCGGCGGCACTGGATGGGTCCACCGCCACAGCAGGCGACCAAGGGTGAGCAGTAGGATAATGATACCCAGCGCCTTGTGGTTTGCGAAGATTTCCGCCTTCTCGGGCATATTGGCATGCTCGCCTGCCTCCGCGATCCGCCAGTTGGCAATCACGGCGATCGCTATCGCCCAGTGAAAGATCATCGCGCCGATCGAATAGCGGCGAGCGGTCGTAGTCTCGGTCATGGCAGATCCCCTCAATTTCCCCGAAGGCGTGAACCTACTGCAGGTGGGAAGTTTGGCAATGGCGACTTGCCCAAGGTGCGCGCATTGCTAACACTTGCGCGTATGACCAAGACAGCCGTGATTCCCGACCAGGATGCACTGAAACGACTGGGCGCAAAGGTGCGCGAGCGTCTCGAAAGCGATCCCGATATCTACAAGGTGCCGACCGACAAGGCAGAGATCTTCGCGGTACCGAACTTCCTGACGCCCGACGAATGCCGCCGTTTCATCACCATGATCGATGTGGTCGCGCAGCCGAGCGAGTTGCACGAGACAGCCTACATCGAGAAGTTTCGCACCTCGTATTCGGGTAATTTCAACCCGCAAGACCCCTTTGTGAAGGGCGTCTCGCGGCGGATCGACGACCTGCTGGGGCTAAACCCCGTGACGGGCGAGGCGATCCAGGGGCAACGCTACCTTCCGGGCCAGGAATTCAAGCCGCATAACGATTGGTTCTATACCGACCAGGAATACTGGAAGCTGGAACGCAAGCGTGGCGGCCAACGCTGCTGGACGGCCATGGCTTTCCTGAACAAGGTCCCCAAGGGCGGGCACACCCATTTCACCGAGGTCGGCGCTTCGATCGAACCCAAGCCGGGCGTGCTCCTGATCTGGAACAATGCCAAGCCCGACGGCACGCCCAATGTCGACACGATGCACGCCGGCACGCCAGTGATCGAGGGGTCGAAATACGTGCTCACCAAGTGGTATCGCACGCGCAAGCACACCTGAAATCCGTAGTCAGCTGGTCACCCGCGTGAGCAGCGGAACCCGGATCGTGGCGCGCAAGCCTTCGGGGCGGTAATCGGTCTCGATCGAGCCGCGAATACCGCGAATCACGCCGCTGATGAGGAAGCTGCCCGAACCGCCACCCTTGGTTTCGGGCGCGGGTGCGAGCGGCTCTGCGCCCTCGCCGAGATGCTCGATCCAGTGGATTTCGAGCCAGTCCTCGTCGGCATCCCAGTCCACGTGAACCCGGCCGTCCTCGCGTGACAGCGCGCCGTATTTGAGCGCATTGGTCGCCAGCTCATGCAGCGTGAGGCCGACAGGCGTCACGTTCTTGCGCGACAGGCCGACCGTCCCGCCCTCGATCTCGATCCGGTCCGTATAGGCATTGCGATAGGGCCTCAGCACCGCTTCGACGAGATTGCGAAGGTTGGTCCTGTCCTCGCTCAGGCCCTCGCCCTCGAGGCTGATGCGGTGCGCGCTCGACAGCGCCTCTATGCGGCGCTCGATCTTGTCCGAGAATTCGGGGACCGAGGTCGCACCTTTCGACGATAGCCGCACGATGGCCGTCAAGACGGCGAAGAGATTGTCCGTGCGGTGGCGCAGTTCCCTTGCGATGCGCTCGTTTTCGATAATGGTTTCACGCGCGGCGAGCAGTTCGGTGATGTCCCACTGCGAGCCGAAGAAATAGGCGAGCTTTCCGTCCTCGTGATAGATCGGTCCGACGTGGACCGCGTTCCAGAAGGCTGTGCCGTCCTTGCGATAGTTGAGGATGTCGGCGACCGTATAATCTTCGGTCATAATCGCATTGCGGAGCTTTTCGACCGCCTCGGCACGGGTGCCGCGCCCTTGCAGGAATCGGCAGTTCTGCCCGACGATTTCCTCACGCGAATAGCCGGTCAGTTCGACGAAGGCCTGGTTGCAATAGACGATCGGGCAATCGGGCTGATTGGGGTCCGATATGCACAGCGCCATGCGCGTCTGTTCGGTCGTCTGAAGGAACAGCTCCGACGATCCGATCTTGAGATCGGCCAAGCGGCCAGCCTGCCGCGCATTGCGAGCGGCGAACTTCATAAACTTCCTGTTGCTCTTAGACGGTGGCCCCGAGCCACCGTCCCCGCCATCGATACGACCCATGGCGAGGTCTCCCTTAATTGCGTCCCAAACGATCAAGGGAAATTCTGCCGCCGATTTTTCGGAATGCAAGCGGAAAAATGGCGGTATTCTGCCGTTTTTCCGCCATTTTTGGCACAAACGATTGAGAGTGCTAGATCATTTGTTAACGTTCAAGAGCGCGAAAGTGCTTCGGCGATCAGCTTGCGTGAATTTTCGATGCCGTAGAGCGCAATAAAGCTGCCCATGCGCGGCCCCTGATCGCTGCCGAGCAGCGTCTGGTAGAGCGCCTTGAACCAGTCGCGCAGCGATTCGAAACCGTATTCCTCGCGCTTGCCGATCTCGTAGACTTCGGTCTGCAGGTCTTCCGCGCTGGTGTCGGCCGCTGCCTCTGCAAGAAAGGCATCGAGCGCCTTGAGCGCCTCGGCCTCGTTCGCGGCAGGCGCGCGCTTGGACAGCGTCGGCACGATGTAGTCGCGGGTATAGGCGACGGCCGTTTCGATCAGCACTTCTAGCTCCGGTCCGATCTTGTCCGCCCCGATATAGCTGGCGAGATAGTCCCGCAGGCTCTCCTCGCTCGCCTCCGCACCGAGCACGCTGGCAAGGTTCAACAGCAGGCCATAGGTCACCGGCAGGCTGTCGCCCGCACCCGGTGCCTCGCTGCCCTCGAACCCGCCATTCGCGCGCGCGAGGTGCCACACGGGATTGCCCAACTGCTTGTCGAGCTCCTGCTCGGCCAGCCGTTCGCGGAACTGCCAGTAATCGTCCACCGCACGCGGGATCACGCCGACATGCAGCTGCTTTGCGCTCTTGGGGTTGGGGAAGATGTAGAAGCCGAGGCTCTCCTCGCTACCATATTGCAGCCATTCCTCGATCGAGAGGCCGTTGCCCTTGGACTTGGAGATTTTCTCGCCGTTCTGGTCGAGGAACATCTCGTAGATCAGGCCTTCAGGCTTGCGGCCGCCCAGTGCCTGGACGATCTTGCCCGACTGCACGCCGCTGTCGGTCAGGTCCTTGCCGTACATCTCGTAATCGACGCCCAGCGCATACCAGCGCATCGCCCAGTCGACCTTCCACTGCAGCTTCGACATGCCGCCCAGCGCCGACTGTTCGACCACGCTACCGTCCTCGTCGGTGAAGCGGATCGTGCCGGCTTCGGCATCGACCACCTCGACCGGGACCTGCAGCACGCGGCCAGTATTAGGGCTGATCGGCAGGACGGGCGAATAGGTCTTGCGGCGTTCCTCACGCAGCGTGGGCAGCATGATGTCGAGGATCGCCTCGTTCTTCCGCAGCACCTGGCGCAGGGCATCGTCGAACTTGCCCGAATTGTACATGTCGCTCGCCGCGATGAACTCGTACTGGAAGCCGAAGCGGTCGAGGAAGGCGCGCAGCATGGCGTTGTTGTGCGCGGCAAAGCTCTCGTGCCCCTTTTCGAAAGGATCGGGAACGCGGCTCAGCGGCAGGTGCAGGTTGGCCTGCAGCAGTTCCTGGTTCGGTACGTTGTCGGGCACCTTGCGCAGCCCGTCCATGTCGTCGGAAAAGGCGACGAGGCGCGTCTTTCCGTCCTCCGGCTTCGCGCCGATCATAGCCTCGAAGGCGCGGCGCACGAGCGTGGTGCGCAGCACCTCCTGGAAGGTGCCGATATGTGGCAGGCCGCTGGGGCCATAGCCCGTCTCGAACAGGACCGGCGAGCCATCGGGCTTTGCGCCATCGGGATAGCGTTTGAGCAGCCGCTGCGCCTCCTGGAAGGGCCAGGCCTTGGACACGCGTGCGGCTTCGATCAGGTCGGTCATGCTCATGCGAACCCTCTTGCTGGTCCGCCGCCGTGTTGCAAGTGCGAAGTGTTGGAGCGCGCGCCCGATAGCCCGACAGGATGGAACGGAAGGAACACGGTTCGGGCAGAAAAACCGTCGCGACCAGCAAGGCCGCCGCGTGTTGTGCCGGGCCAGCAAGCGAAGTCGCGGATCATGGCCCGTGTGGTATCGCGATGCTCAGGTGTTGGACAGCGACAGGCGCAAGAAACCTTCCAGAGCTACCGGATGTGCGGCTGTTCCCGGCTCAAGCCATCAGAATGACTTGCTGAAGCCGATCTCCGCTCGCTTGCGCGAATAGTCGTAGAATTCGACCGAGCTGCGGTTACGTTCGATCACGACGCGTGCCAGCGGCGAGACCCCCATGAAACTGACCTGCCTGAAAACGATGCCCAAATTGGCTCTTGTCGTGCGGTCATGGCGTGCGCGCGGCAGGAGGGAGAGCCGTTCGTCGGCCTTCAGCTCGCGAGAATGAGGGCGAGACCTTCCAGTTCACCACGGCCTCGGCAGATGTATCCCTGGCTTCGACGCGCGTCTGGCCGAAGCCCTTCAGGGCCAATCGGCGGATCAGCGCATCGCCATGGCTGACCGTCAGCGATGCGGAGAAGCTGTCGTCGGACGCGTAGCGAACCCGGGCGGTTACCGCATCGCTTCGAACCTTGTTCACACCCACGGTCCGTTCGTACACATCGGTCCGCCTTTCTTCGAACGGACGGCGTACTGCCTCGAACTGGGGGGCCTGCGAGCGGGTGTGCGAATAACTCCCCGCGATCTCGAGACCAGTCATGGCTGCAGGCCTGTAGAGAAGCTTGAGCCTAGCCGCTTCGTAATCGTCACGATCGATATCCGCATCCGCTATAAAATCCGCCATATCGCTGGAAACCGTGCTGCTGCGGATGTCGCCGGAAAAGCGGAACGCCAGCTGGTCGCCGACGATGGGGCCGGAAAGGGCGGCGGAAAACTGGCCGGTATCGGCATCTCCCAAGACCAGGCGCGACCTGCCATGCCAGCCGAACGTGGGATCCTCGGTTTCAATAAAGATCGCGCCGGCGATGGAATTGCGGCCCTGGGTGGTCGTCTGGGGGCTGCGATAGACCTCGATCCTCTCGATGTCCCACATGGGAGTAACCGACGAAACATATTCGTAGTAGTTTGCCGGGCGTCCGTCGATCTGCAGGGTGGCGCGCGGACGTGTCCCGCCCAGAAATGCAAACAGGTTCCGCAACACTCCCGTCGAATCCATTCCGCGGATGGCCGGCGCCTCTTCCCCGGACCCGAATTGCACGTTGGGTACCATCATGAGCACGTCGTCGAGCCGGTCCATGGCAGCCGTATCGATCGCCTCCGCCTCAAGGACATGGACGCTCGAAGCGGTTTCCATGGTGGTTCGGCGAATGCGCTCGCCGGTCACGATGATTTCGCCCGCGTCAGCCTTGTCCGGAACACCGGCAGGTTCTTCGCCATCACTGGCGGCCAGGGCAGTGGCAAAGAGCAAAGCGGAAATCATCGTTCGTAATTTCGCCCAGGTTGTTGTTCGTGCATTATCCTAGCTTAATTCCGGACCAGCAAGCCGGTCCATGGATGCAGGCTGATGTTTTCCGGATGATTGCGCTCGGTGGGGTTTCATGACGAGGCGCTTGCCCCGCGTTCCGTTTGTGTTCTAACGCCGCAAGCGTGAGCCAGCCTCTCCCCCTCCCTTCCCTCCACGCCAGCCACGCGGGCACCTGGCTGCGCGATGCGAATGGCGCGACGCGCGGGTGTTCGAAGGGCGAGGCGGTAATGGCGGCGGCGGACACCCCGCTCCTGCTTATGAACGCGCCGCTGGTGGCGAGCAGGCTGGGCTATCCGGACCTGTCGGGTCTCGACTTGCTCGAGCTCTTCGCCTTCATCCATCCGGCAAAATTCTGCGTGCCGACGCCCAAGGGCCTCGCCCATGCGCTGGGGCTGGAGGAACCGACAGACGATGCGGGCGTGCCGCTGCTGCTGCAACAGGCAGCGGGCGCGCTAGTAGCGACCTGCGAAAGCGATGACTGGGCGGAGCGCGAGGGCGCGTGGTCGAGCCTTCAATCGCTCAGCCGCCTGCGATGGCCCTGGGCAAATGTCCTCGCGCCCCACGTGAAGAAGCCGGAGAAGGCGGAGAAATGGCTCTTTACCCGACTGCCCGAATGGGAGGAGACGCCCGAACGCCCGCAACCCGCGCAGGTGCTGATCGAGGAGCCGCAGATCGAGGCGCATCTCGAACGGTTGACTGGCGAAGGGGCTGAGAAGCGCGAGGGTCAGCGGCTTTATGCGCGCGGAGCGGGGCATGTTTTCGGCCCGCGCGACCGGCAGAAACGGCCGCATGTGCTGCTCGCGCAGGCGGGGACAGGCATCGGCAAGACGCTCGGCTATCTCGCGCCCGCTTCGCTGTGGGCGGCGCAATCGGGCGGGACGGTCTGGGTTTCGACCTATACCAAGAACCTCCAGCGCCAGCTCCGCCGCGAGAGCGCGCGGGCGTGGCCTGCCACGCGGCCCGACGGATCGCCGCCGGTGGTGGTGCGCAAGGGACGCGAGAATTACCTCTGCCTGCTCAATCTTGAGGACGCCCTGCAGGGCGGGTTCGCCGGCCGACCCGCGATCCTCGCCCATCTGGTGGCGCGCTGGGCAGCCTATTCGCAGGACGGCGACATGATCGGCGGCGATTTGCCCGGCTGGCTCGGCACGCTGTTCCGCAAGCGCGGGATCGCGGCGCTGACCGACCAGCGCGGGGAATGCGTCTATGCCGGATGCCCGCATTACCGGAAGTGCTTTATCGAGCGTAGCGCGAGGAACGCGGCGCAGGCCGACCTCGTCATCGCCAACCACGCGCTGGTCATGGTCAACGCCGCGCGCGGACGCGACCTTGCTAGCCGCCCGACGCGCATCGTGTTCGACGAGGGCCATCACGTCTTCGACGCTGCCGACAGCACCTTCTCCGCCGCGCTCACCGGGCAGGAGGCCATCGAACTCAGGCGCTGGATCATCGGACCGGAACGCAATTCGCGCGGGCGGCGGCGGGGGCTGGCTGCGCGACTTGCCGATGTCGCGAGCTATGACGAGGCGGGCGGCGATGCGGTGGAAGCCGCTATCGGGGCAGCCGAAGCCTTGCCCTCAGATGGCTGGCTGGGTCGGCTGGCCGAAGCCGCACCTTCGGGGCCGCTGGAGGAACTGCTGGGGCAGGTCCGAGCCGTTACCTATGCGCGCGACGAGAGCGGGCAGGAGGCAGGTTACGGCATCGAAACCGAGACCTCGCAACTGCCGGGTGAATTGGTCGAGGCTGCGGGGACTGCGGCCCAAGCCCTCGCGCAAATCCGCCAGCCGCTCCTTAAACTGGCCGGTCGGCTCGAAGCCGTGCTCGAAGACGCGCCCGACTGGCTCGACGGACAGGGCCGCGCCCGTATCGAAGGCGCGCGCCACTCGCTGGCTTGGCGGATCGACCTCATCGCTGCATGGGAGGCTCTGCTCTCGCGGCTCGGCGGACCGGCCGATCCGGAATTCGTCGACTGGCTCGCGGTCGATCGCAACGATGCACGCGAATTCGATGTCGGGCTATATCGCCACTGGCTCGACCCGATGAAGCCCTTTGCGAAGGTCGTGCTCGAACCGGCGCATGGGGTGATGCTCACCAGCGCCACGCTGACCGACCGCGACGAAAGCGGCGCGGACTGGGAGCACGCCATCGCCAAGAGCGGAACGCCGCATCTCGACCTGCTTCCCAAGACCGCGCAGGCCGATAGCCCATTCGATTACGCGGGCCGCGCAGAGGTACTGATCGTCACCGACATCAAGCGCGGCGACATTCCCGCGCTCGCCGGAGCCTATGCGCGCCTGATCGAGGCTTCCGACGGAGGCGTCCTCGGCCTGTTCACCGCCATCCGCCGGATGCGCGCGGTCTATGGCCGGATCGCCGACCGCCTCGCCCGCGCGGGCCTGCCGCTCTACGCGCAGCATGTCGACCCGATCGATACCGGCACGCTGACCGACATCTTCCGCGACGATGCCCGCGCCAGCCTGCTCGGCACTGATGCGCTGCGCGACGGCGTGGACGTGCCGGGCCGCTCGCTAAGGTGCGTGGTGATGGAAAGCGTGCCCTGGCCCCGGCCTACCATCCTCCACCGCGCCCGCCGCGCCGCTGCTGCCGAAGAGGCCGGCGGCGCCCAGCGCTACGACGACCGTATCATCCGCGCGCGTCTCGCACAGGCCTTCGGGCGGCTGATCCGCAGCAAGGACGATGCGGGCCATTTCGTGGTTCTCTCGCCCGCCTTCCCCAGCCGGCTCCTCTCCGCATTTCCCGAAGGAACGCCCGTCCACCGCGTAACGCTAGACGAAGCGCTGAAACGGGTCGAGCGGGGGATTGGCGCAGGCGAAGCCGAGACTGGCGCAGCGCGCGAGGAAGCGGCAGACAGCGACATATGATCGAGGACGTCAACATGACCGCGCGCGGGTTTGCGCTTGGCGCGTCGATGCTCCTGTTGCTGATACTGGTCAGCGGCAAGGTCCGTTTCGACATCAAGGTTGCCGTGGCCGGTCTGTTGCTGGGTAGCAGCGCATACCTGCTCAATTCCTCGCCGCTCATAGAACGCAGCATGGCGGTCCAACCCTGGGTAGACCTCGTGTCGCTGCTCACCCCATTCTGGACTTGGATATTTGCGCGACGCCTTTTCGAAAGCGAGCCCCCGGCACGCTGGGCGTGGGTCTATATCGCGATCTACGTCGGCAGCTGGTTCCTGTCGAATTTTGTTCCGTCCACGGGACTTACCGGTTTCTACATCATCCACGTTACCTCGCTAGCGCTGATCGCCGACCTTGCACGTGTCGCGTTGCGAGGTCGGGACGACGATCTGATAGAGAAGCGCCGGATGATCCGGCTCTGGCTGCCGCTTCTCGTCGGTGCGCAAGCTGGCGGCATCTTGCTGATCGAACTCTACATCGGTTCCGGGAGGGTCGACCCGCTTGTCCAGCTGGTGAACGCCGTGCTGATTCTCGCGCTGACCTTGTTCGCGGGCCTGGTCCTGCTCGAGACCGACCGCCAGCTGCTGGTCGAAAGCGTCCGAGCACAGCCAATGCGCGGCGAAGAGGGACCGATCCTCTCGCCAAGCGAGAAGGTCCTCAAGGGCAAGCTCGAACAGGCGATGGCCGACGGCTATTATCGCACCCCCGGCCTCGGCATCACGGGCCTTGCCGAGCATCTCGAGACGCCGGAGCATCGCCTGCGTGCGCTGGTCAACCAGCGTCTCGGCTATCGCAATTTCTCGGCTTTCCTCAACCGGCACCGCATCGCCGAAGCGCGCGAGGCGCTGGCCGATCCGGCGAAGGTAGACCTTCCCGTCCTCACGATCGCGATGGATCTGGGCTATAATTCGCTGCCGACCTTCAACCGGGCATTTCGCGCGGAAACCGGCACGAACCCTACGGATTTTCGCCGGACGGCCATCGGTCAGAACTGAAAAACGCCGGTCGTTTTCGAATTCGACCGGCATTTTTCGCTCTTGCGGAGAGTGTGGGCGAGGCGCATGCCATTAGTGCCCTGCAACTCCGGGAAAGAGGACCCCGAACAATGACGCAGGAAACGCTGGCATCGCTCTTCACGGTCATATCGGACCATATATTGAATGTGATGTATTTCGATTTTTCGCGCTACGCCATTGCGGCGGGCACGATGTTCGGCGTGCTGGTGATATTCCGCGCCTGGGCGGAAAATCGCCGTATACAGGAGAGGCGCGCCAAGCGGACGGACTATGCCCGGGAAATCCTTTCATCGTTCCGGACGGTCTTCTTCTTCGGCATCACGACGCTCGCCACCCTCGGCCTGCGCGAGGCCGGCATCATCCGCTTCGAACTGAACGAGTTTCCCCTCTGGCTCGCCATCTTCCAGGCGGCGATCATGATCCTCGTGCACGATGCCTATTTCTACTGGTCGCACCGGGCGATGCATTCCAAGCGGCTGTTCCGCGCGACCCACCTGCATCATCACAAGTCGCGCGTGCCGACGCCCTTTACCGCCTATAGTTTCTCCATCTGGGAGGCGATTATCGAGGCCGCCTACGTCCCGCTGTTCCTGCTTGCGACCAGCCTCATGGGCATTGCCTACACCGGCCTTGCGATCCTGTTCTTCATCTGGATCCAGATCAGCCGCAACGTGATGCAGCACGCAGGGGTGGAAATCCATCCGGCAGGCTGGGTCGACAGCAAGTGGACCGACTGGATCAGCACGACCACGCATCACGACCTCCACCATTCGGGCGGCAACCACAATTTCGGCTTCTATTTCACCTGGTGGGACCGCTGGATGGGCACCGAACATCCGCAGTATAAGGAGCGGTTCCGCGCGGTCGCGAAGCCGGTGATAATTAGGCGCGGTGGCCTGCAGGGCGATACGAGCGCCGCCTGACACGGTCGTGTCACCGAAATTCGGCATCGTGGCGCCCGGTGGAGTTGTCTCGGCACGAAGCTGCTCTATAGCGGAGAGGCAATTTTTCGGGAGACACCTGCCTCGTGAAGATCCTCGGCCTCTTGCGCCACGCCAAGTCCGACTGGGGGCAGAGCGACAAGCGCGATTTCGACCGGGGCCTCAACACGCGCGGCTGCAAGGGTGCGGCGCTGATCGGGCAGCATATCCGCGATCACGGTGTGAAGTGGGACAAGATCGTCGCCAGCCCGGCACAGCGGGTTAAGACCACGCTCGAGGAAGCGGCGATCGGTCCCGAGCCCGAATGGGACGAACAGCTTTACCTCGCCAGCACGGAGACGATCTGCGACGTGATCCGCGAAGACGGCGGCGATGCCGATGCCATGCTGCTGGCAGGCCACAATCCCGGGTTCGGCGACATGGTCTTCGAACTGGTCGCCCCGCGTAACGAGAACGGTCTTTTCGACGAGGCCAAGGTCAAGTTCCCGACCGCCGCCTTCGCGGTGTTCGAACTCGAGATCGATGACTGGGCCGACCTCAAGGAAGGCTGCGGCAAGCTGGTCCATTTCGCGCGCCCGCGCGATCTCGACCCGGAACTCGGTCCGGAACATTAATCGTTGCGCCGCGCTGGTTACGCACAAACCCCTTCCCAAAACAGATTTAAATGCTAATGCGAATGCTTAGCAATAAGAGGAATTATGATGCGTAAATTTGCCTTCACCGCCCTTGCCGCCAGCGCCATCGCTCTCGCTGCCTGCTCGGGCGCGGCCGGCGAGACCGCCGATGAGACGACCACCGAAGTAACCACCGAAGCCGCGGACGAAAGCGCCGCTGCCGGTGTAATCGATGCCAGCACCGCAACCGCGGACGAGCTTGCCGCAATGGAAGGCATGACCGAAGAACTCGCCGCCGCCATCGTCGCCGGCCAGCCTTATGAAAGCGCCAGCGCTTTCAACGCAGTGCTCATGGAAACGCTAAGCGAGGAACAGGCAGCCGCCGTACGCGAAAAGCTGTTCGTCCCGGTCAATCTCAACACTGCTAGCGAAGCCGATATCAAGCTCATCCCCGGCATGACGCCGAAGATGGAACACGAGTTCATGGAATACCGCCCCTATGCGGACATGGACGAATTCGACCGCGAGATCGGCAAGTATGTCGATGCCGAGGAAGTCGCGCGCTTCCGCCAGTACGTTACGCTCTAACGGCGCTGGAGCCAGATCCTGAAACCCTCGATCCCGGCGAGGATCCCGGTGTGGATCCACGCCGTGGTCGGGTCGAAGGCCGACCACACCCAGTGCAGGAAAGTCAGCACAGCCGCCGGATAGACGAGGCGGTGCAGCCGCTTCCAGCTGCGCTTCAATGCGCGCACGGAAACATCGTTCGAGGTTAGTGCAAGCGGCAGGAAAAGCGCGAAGGCCAGCCAGCCCGCGATAATGAAATCCTGCCCGATTTCGCTCGCATCGAGCGCCAGCCAGCCCTTCCGCCACAGGTAAAAGCCCGTGTGCAGCGCCGCATAGGCAAAGCTCGCCACCCCAAGATCGCGCCGCCTGCGCATCAGCCAGATCGCCCAGCCCGCCTTGCGGAACAGCAACCGTATGGGAGTGACCGCGAGCGTCAGCATCAGCAACCACGCCGCCCAGTCGCCGCTGTCGGCAACGGCATGCCCATACCCGTATTCGTCGGGCGTGAATTGCCAGCGCCACCCGATCCAGAGCGCAGGGAGCGCCAGAACCAGCCACAGAAATGGCCGCGACTTCACGATTGTTGTCACCGAAGCACCCTCGGCCCGCTGCCGCTTTGTCCCCACTCGTCATCCCTATTGTAGAGCGCACATTTCTTGAGGCTCAGGCAGCCGCAGCCGATACATCCATCAAGGTCTTCGCGCACCTTCTCGAGCGCGGCAATCTGTGCATCGATACGGTCGCGAACAAGGCTGCTGATGCGTTTCCAGTCGGCGGAATTGGGCGTGCGGCCATGGGGCAGGCCGGACAGGGCGTCTTCGATTTCCGCAAGGCTCAGCCCGAGCTTCTGTGCGATCAGGATGAAACTCAGCCGCCGGATATCGCTGCGCAGGAACCGGCGCTGGTTGCCCGAGGTTCGCAGCGCCTCGACCAGGCCCTTCTCCTCGTAGAAGCGGATGGCCGAGACCGAGAGTCCCGTACGCCGCGCCAAGTCGCCGATAGGAAGGAGGTCGTTCGCTTTCATCGATTACAGAGATAGTGCAAATCATGCTTGACCTCAAGCCAACTTGAGGTTGCATATGTCTGTGCATCGCAAACGCGCCGCTGCCTGGCGGCGCAGCCTATCAAGGAGATGCACCATGGCTCTTGGCAATATCGAGCACGTCAACATCACGGTCACCGATCCCGAGCGCAGCCTGAAACTGTTCGAGGACCTGCTCGGCTGGAAGGAACGCTGGCGCGGGCCTTCCAAGCTGGGCGGGAAGACCATCCATGTCGGGGACCAAGGCAATTACCTGGCCATCTACACGAACGATACCGCGAAAGGCGATTTCGCCAAGGGAATCCCGCTGAACCATGTCGGCTTGCAGGTTGCCGATCTCGATGCCGCGGAAGAAGTGGTGGCCCGGCACGGTCTTCGCCCCTTCAACCATGGCGCCTACGAGCCGGGACCGGCCAGCTTCTATTTCCTCGACTGGGACGGCATCGAATTCGAGGTGGTGAGCTATGAATGAGATCATGCCCCGCCGCCCGCTCTTCGCTTCCCGCCCCGAGCAGGAGCCGGAGTCGGACAAGCCTAACGCGGCAAGGTCCCCGTCTGTCGCAAGGCCTCGGTCAAGGCGATCGCCGCGCTTGTCGCCAGGTTGAGCGAGCGCACTTCGGGCCTCATCGGCAATTTCACGCTGGCGTCGACCGAGGCGCGCACCGCATCGGTCACGCCGGCGCTTTCCTTGCCGAACAGCAAGATATCGTCGTCGCGATAGTCGAAATCGTAAGAGCACTGCGTCGCACGCGTAGTGAAGAGAACGATCCGGCTCCCGGTCCGGGCTTTGCGAAAGGCTTCGAAGCCATCGTGCCGCACGACCTCGACGTGATCGATATAGTCCATCGCCGCACGGCGGACGCGTCTGTCATCCCAACGGAAACCCATCGGCTCGATCAAGTCCACGCCCGCGCCCATGCAGGCGGCGGTGCGCATAACGGCGCCGACATTCCCGGCGATCTCGGGTTCGAACAGGGCTATGCGCATGGCGTCAGAGCAGCCCCACCTGCCCTTTGCCCGACCATGGCACCTTGGTGCGATCGAGCACGAGCTCGCCTTCCCACGGGCGGCACAGCGCGCGGGCATCCTCGGGCGCGGCATCGGTCCATGTCGCCCAGTCGTCCTTGCGCAGCAGCACCGGCATGCGGGTGTGGACCTCCTTTGCGAGGCCTCCGGCATCGGTCATGACCATCGAGTAGCACTCGCCCCATTCGTCGCTGTCGCGCCATACTCCCGCGCAGGCGAAGAGTTCGGCATCGGGCCGCGAGAGCCAGCTGCGCGTCTTGCCGCCCTTGGGCCCCTCGGCCTCCGCCCATGCGGTGAGCGGGATGAGGCAGCGCCGCTCCTCGAAACTGTAGCGCCAGAAAAAGCTGTCGAGCTTGTCGGTGCGCGCATTGTTGACCGGCTTGGGCTTCAGCGGCTGGCCACTCTTGCCCTTCATCACCAGCGGGAAGCCCCAGCTCATCTGCTTGAGTTTGCCACCCGCCACCACTGCGCCGGGATAGCCGGGATAGACTTCCTCGCCGAAATTCGCGCCGCCCAGTTCGTTCACGGCATCGAACCATGCAGCGACCTCGTCCTTGTTCTTGGTCATGCGGTAGAGATTACACACCGGCATTCCCCACCACGAAACTGGCCGCCGCCACCAGCGCGCCGGCCCAGCGGTTCGAGCGGAAACGGTCGAGCGGATTGCCCGGATCCTCGCCATCGAGGGTCGAGACCTGCCAGGCGAGGTGCCCTGCAGCAGGTATCAGCGCCAGCAGGGCGATCCAGTCGGCGCGGTAGAGCCAGAAGGCCAGCGCCCAGAGCGCCAGCGCCCCGGCATAGCACAGCGCCACCCCGCCCTTCACATGCGCGCCCATCCGCAAGGCAGAGGAGCGGATACCCACCAGCGCATCGTCCTCGCGGTCCTGCATGGCGTAGATCGTGTCGTAGCCGATGACCCACAGCGCGGCGCCTGCATACATCGCGGCAAGCGCATCGAAATTGTCGAACCGCAACTGCGTCCAGCCGACAAGCAGACCCCAGGTAAACACCAGCCCGAGCCAGGCCTGAGGCCACCAGGTGATCCGCTTCATGAAGGGATAGGCGGCAACCATCGCCAGGCTGCCCAGCGCGACAAGCTGCGCCTGCCACCTCAGTTGCAGCAGGACGACCAGCCCGATCAGGCACAGCGCCAGCAGCCAGCCCCAAGCCAGCTTCTTAGAAATCCGCCCACTCGCGACCGGTCGGCTTGCGGTACGCGCCACCTTCCGGTCGAGATCGGCATCGACGATGTCGTTGTAGACGCAGCCCGCCCCGCGCATGGCGATACTGCCGAGCAGCAGCCAGCCGAGCAGCGCCCACTGCCAGCCCGCGCCCGCCAGCCACACGCCCCAGACGCAGGGCCAGAACAGCAGCCACCAGCCGATGGGCCGGTCGAACCGCGCGAGCTGCGCAAGATCGCGTGGAATCTGCGGCAAGCGCGCCACCAGTCCGCGGTGTTCGCTGTCGGGGACTATGTTCTGGGCAGCGGTGTCGGTCATGCGGCAGCGCCTTTCGGTACGGTTTTCCAACCGACAAGCGCAGCGGCGAGCATCGTCAGATTGCCTGCGAAATCGAGCATGCCGATGGAGGTGAGGACCGGCTCGACATAGTGGAAATGGTAGTTGAACCAGAAGAACGGCAGCAAGAGCAGAGCGAATACGGCAAACGCATGCGAGGTCCATTTCAGCACGAGCGTCATGACACCGAACAGCACTGCCTGTGCGCCGAAGCAGGCCATGGTGAAGCGGTTGAGATAGGTGGTTTCGCGGTAGGCATCGGTCACCGCCAGCTCGAGGACATTGCCCGGCGCGAGCAACGCCCAGCCGCCGAGGCCGAGAAACACGATGGCGATGTAGTAGCCCGCAATCCGGGCCTTCATGCCTGCCTACCCTTCGAAGATGACGAAGTTGACACCATGTCGCCTCGCAAGAAGATCGATTTTCCCTTTGATTTCATACGGTTACTTAGATCGACCAAAATTGACACTTGTCGCGGCAAATCGCTTCTCGCCTTGTATCGGAACTTCCGGAGCTTCAGCCACCCAAGTGCCGCAAAATCGGCGCGTAGGAAAGCCTTGCATCACCTAACGCCTTACCGGCAAAGCGCCATGAGGTTAGCGATCCCGGCTTTCGCTGGCATGCCGGATATGTTTAAGGGACGCCATGCCCGCCACTCCCGCCTGGCCGCCCAAGAGCGCACCCCGCCTGTTCGTCGAAGACGAGCTTGGCGAAGGGCGAATAGTCGGGATCGAGGGTAATCAGGCCAACTACCTCGCCCGCGTCATGCGTGTGAGCGAAGGCGATGCGGTGATCCTGTGCGACGACATCACCGGCGAATGGGTCGGCAGGGTCGCGCAGGTGGCCAAGCGCCAGGTCGACCTGGAGGTCGAGGAACGGCTGCGACCGCGCGAGGAAGTGCCCGATTTCTGGCTGTGCGCCGCGCTGCTCAAGAAGGACCGGTTCGACATGGTCCTGGAGAAGGCCACCGAACTGGGTGTGGCCGGTATCCAGCCGGTGGTGACCTCCCGCTGCGTGGCAGACAAGCTCAATCCCGACCGGGCGCGGTCGATCGTGACCGAGGCGGCGGAGCAATGCGCGCGCACTGCCCTGCCCGGGGTCGAAGCGCCGGTGAAGCTCGACGCCCTGCTGCGCGACTGGCCCGAAGAACGCACGCTGTTCTTTGCCGACGAGGAAGGCGGCGAGACGGCTGCCGATGCATTTTGCTACGCCGAAGGCCCCGCCGCCCTGCTGACCGGACCCGAAGGCGGCTTTACCGACGAAGAGCGCGCAGCGATCCGCGCTCATCCGGCGGCCCGGCCCATCAGCCTCGGCCCCCGCATCCTGCGCGGCGAGACGGCTGCGCTGGCCGGGATCGCGGTCTGGATGGCCGAAGCGGGCGACTGGATCGACGAGGAATAATTTTCTTTGCGCGCGCGGGTTCGGTTGCCTATCGCCACCGACCATGAGCACGAGAGAGGCCTCGGGAGCAGCTGATCCCATCATCGAAAGCCGCGACCAGCTGGTCGCGCCGATGCAGAGGGGCGAAAAGCCCAAGGATGCCTGGCGCATCGGAACCGAGCACGAAAAGCTCGTCTTCCACAAGAGCGACCACCGCGCGCCTTCCTATGGCGAGGATGGCGGCATCCGCGACATACTCCTCTCCTTGCGCGAATTCGGCTGGGAGCCGGTCGAGGAAGGCGGCAAGGTCATCGCCATGCGCGGCGACGATGGCACGGTCAGCCTGGAACCGGCAGGCCAGCTCGAACTATCGGGCGCTCCGCTCGAAAACCTGCACCAGACATGCAACGAGACCGGCCGCCACCTGACGCAGGTGAAAGCCATCGGCGAACAATGCGATGTCGGTTTCCTCGGCCTCGGCATGTGGCCCGACAAGACGCGCGAAGAACTGCCGATCATGCCCAAGGGCCGTTACGAGATCATGATGCGCCACATGCCGCGCGTGGGCAGCCTCGGCCTCGACATGATGCTGCGGACCTGCACCATCCAGGTGAACCTCGATTATTCCAGCGAAGCCGACATGGCGCAGAAATTCCGCACCGGCCTGGCGCTCCAGCCGCTCGCCACTGCGCTCTTCGCCAATTCGCCTTTCACCGAAGGCAAGCCCAACGGCTACCTCTCCTATCGCAGCCATATCTGGTCGGACACCGATCCGCACCGCACCGGCATGCTGCCCTTCGTGTTCGAGGATGGCTTCGGCTACGAGCGCTATGTCGATTACATGCTCGACGTGCCGATGTATTTCGTCTTCCGCGAGGGCAAATACATCGATGCCGCGGGCCTCAGCTTCCGCGATTTCCTCGAGGGCAAGCTGGAAGTCCTCCCCGGCGAGAAGCCGCGCGAGAGCGACTGGTGGGACCACCTGTCCACCGCCTTTCCCGAAGTGCGCCTGAAGAGTTTCCTCGAGATGCGCGGTGCCGATGGTGGTCCGTGGAGCCGCATCTGCGCCCTGCCCGCATTCTGGGTCGGCCTGCTGTACGAGCAGGACGCGCTCGATGCGGCCTGGGACCTGGTGAAGAACTGGACGATGGAAGAACGCGAGGACCTGCGCAACGCCGTCCCCAAGCTCGCCCTTGACGCGCCCATTCCGGGCGGCGGGAAGCTGCGCGACCTTGCCGGGGAGGTTCTGGCAATCGCCCGTTCGGGACTGACGAAGCGCGCGCGGCTTAATGTCTCTGGCGACAACGAAACCGGTTTCCTCGAGACGCTGGATGAAATCGTCGCTTCGGGCAAGGTCCCCGCGCAAGTCCTTCTCGACCGCTACCACGGAGAATGGGGCGGCGATATTTCGCGGGTCTACAAATACAGTTTCTGATTGGAGAGACGCCGATGATCCAGATCAACGGGACTATCAAGCTGGGACGTACCATCGATGCGGCAATGCAGAAGGCGATGGTCGAGATGGTTCGCGCCAGCCGCGCGGAAGATGGATGCCTCGATTACAGCTTCGCTCGCGATATCGCCGATCCCGATACGCTGGTTCTGTTCGAACGCTGGCGCGACCGCGCGGCGCTGGAGGCGCATGGCACCTCCGCGCACATGGCGGTATGGCGCGAAGTCATGGCAGCAAACCCGCCCGCCTCGCGTGATATCAGGATTTACGAGACCGACGAGGGCCAACCGCTGGGCTGACCCCCTCGCCATCGCTTAGCGGAAGGCGGAGATCCGGCCGCTGTCGTCGAGGATGTAAAGCGTGCCGTTGGCGACCACCGGCGGCAGGCTGATCGGCTGGTCGAGATCGGTGAACAGGCTTGCCGAGCCTTCGCCCGTGCTGACCGTCCAGACCTCGCCTTGCGAATTGACCGCCCACAGGCGGCCACCGGCAAGCACCGGACCCTGCCAGAAGATCGGATCCTTCTTCTTTTCCTCGACCCGGTAGCGCGACATCTGCGTGAGCCAGCGCACCTTGCCCGTGCTGCGCGCGATGGCCATCAACCGCGCATCGTCGGTCAGCGCGAAGATCCAGTCACCCGCAATCGCAGGGGTGCTGATGCCGGCCACGTTCAGTTCCCACAGGCGCTGGCCGGTGACCAGCTCGTAGGCTGCCATGCGGCCGCCCTGGCCGAGCGCGAAGACCTGTCCGCGGTCGATGATCGGATCGGCGTCGATATCGGAAAGCGCACCGACCTGCGTCGAGATCGATGTCCGGGCGAGCGCATCGGCCCACAGGCTGCGACCGTTTTCGTAACGATAGGCAATCAGTTCGCCCGAGGTGTAGCCCGTCACGACCGTGCCGTTACCCGCTGCAGGCGCGGCCACGCCGAAGACACCGGCCATCGTCGTCGAACCCGATTCCTGCCACGCAAGCTTGCCGTCGGCAGCGCCCAGCGCGAACAGCTGGTTGTCCTGGCTCATCACGAAGACGTTGCCGAAAGAGACGGTCGGCGAACCGCGTAGCGGGCCGCCCGGCTTCACCTTCCACAGTTCCGCACCATTGGTGGCATCGAGGGCATAGACATTGCCCGCACCATCGGTGCCGTAGATCTTGCCCTGGTCGAAGCTCACGCCGCCCCCGAAAGCGGAGGGACGCAAATCGTCCGTCAGCTCGCTCTGGTAGCTCCAGACGCGAGCGCCAGTCTGCGCGTCGAAGGCTTCGACGCGGCCATCGGTGCCCACGGCGAACAGCTTGCCATCACCGATCACGGGAGCTGCCCCGAGCCGGCGCTTGTTATCGGCACCTGCCACCTGCACCGAAAACGCGGGTGCAGGAGCATCCGACAGGGCAAGGTGGCCATAGCTCTTGCTCGCCGTGCCGCCGGCCTGGCCCCAGGTGGCGTTCGTCTGCACTGCGGGCAGCACGACAGCGGTACCCGCCAGCGATGGATCGACCTTGGCGCCGCTCTGGATGCGCGAGAGGATCGGCGTACGCTCGCCGACGGTGGGCGTTTCCTTCTTGTCGCCTCCGCCGAACAGGCCGCCGCTGCAGGCAGCCAGCGCCAGCGTCGAGACGGCGAGGATCGCCGTGCGCATAGTGGTTTTCGCGTTCATGTGGCTCATCTGGTTTTCCGTTTTGATCTTATTCGCTGACGATCTGCGTGCCTTCGCCCGCGCTGCTCTGCGCATCGAGCACGTCCTGGACATCGTCCACCGCATCGACGCCGAGAATCCCGGCCATATTCAGCATTCGCGCACGAGCGCTCTGGGGTGTATCCTCGTCGCGCGCGATTTCCGCAAACAGCGTGCCCGCTTCGCTGCGCTTGTCCTGCGCGAGATAGGCATGGGCCAGCAGCTCGCCCGCGCTGGTGAAGAAGGGTTCGCCGGGTACGGCCAGCGGCTTCATCGCGGCCTCGACCTCTGCCGGCTCCATGCTGTCGAACAGGAGCGCCGTGCGGCGGATGAGAGCGATATTGCGCATGACCTCGGGCGCAGAGGCGTCATCGGCCACTTCGCCGAACAGCGTCGCCGCCGTTTCGGTATCGCCCTTCTCTGCGGCGAGCCCTGCCTGGAGCAGCTTGGCGCTCTGGGCAGGCGTGCCCTTGCCTTCGAAAGCGTCGACACGGTTCGATGCCTCTGCAATATTGCCCGCGTTGAGCTGGTCCAGAACCATCACCAGCTCTTCGCTGGAGCCTTCCATCGCCTTTTCCTGCCGGTTGTCCCAGAACAGGTAGCCGCCGAAGGCCGCGAGGCCGAGTACCACCACGGCAAGCAGCGGCTTGCCGTAGCTGGCCATGAATGCGTTGAAATCGCCTTCGCGCACGGCATCGTCGACTTCGCGCAGCAGGGCTTCCTGCTCGGCATTGTCGCGTTCGACCTTCTTTTCTTCGCGGGTGGGTTCGGACTTGGGTGTGCGTGCCACTGCGGCGCGTCTCCGGTGTTCAATTCTGGTTGCGCGGGTCTTTAGGGATGACACCGCGCAAGGGCAATGCCTTGCTCCCTATGGACGAGAGCCTGTCCCCGCCCGCGTGAACAGTCGATGAAGTGTCAGAACTCGCGCTTCATCGCGCTCGAATAAAGGCGGCGATAGGTGGCGATGGCCTTCGTGCGGTCGAATTCCTTCACGGCGCGGGCGCGGTTCGCCTCTCCGACGGCGGATCGAGCCTCTTTTTCCTTGGCCAGACCGAGAAGGTTTGCACCGAGCATGGTGTCATTTCCGGGGTCGAAGAGCCACTCGGAGCTTTGCGGGGCCAGTACATATTCCATCTCGCCGCCACGCGGCGCGATTATTGGGCACGAAGCAGCCATGGCCTGCACCATTCTCTCCGGAAATCCGCCCGTCGCTCCGGGTTCGACGAAAATGTCGAACAGGCCCAGCACCTTGGCCGGATCGCGTACGGCCCCGGGGAAATAGACGCGGTCGTTGATCTGCAGCCGGTCGATTTCCGCCTCGATCGATCGGGTTCGCGCACCCTCGCCCAGGACGATCAATTGCCACTTGGGGTCGAGATGGACGAAAGCCCGGACAAGGCTGAGCAGCGCCTCCTCCGCCCCCTCTTCGGGCCAGGCACCGACCCAGAATTCGCCATCATGCTTGATCAGGCGGAAGCCATCCTTCTTCGGGCGCCTGGCGAAGGCCTTGGTGTCTATGCCGGGCGCGATCTTCTTCACCCGTCCCATCGGCTGCTGCCAGTCGACCAGTGCCGCCTCTTCCAGTTCCTCGCCCGGAACGACGAGCCCGGCCGATTTGCCCAGCGCGATCCGCCGATACCAGCTTCGCTTCAACCCGCCCCGCCGATCGGGCTCGGTTTCGTGGTGGACCAGCGCAGGCAGGTCCATCGCGTCCTTGAACAGCGTGTGCGCCATGGCGACGTCGAGCGCTTCGTACCCGTAGGTGAGCACGAGGTCGAAGGGCGTCATCGCGCGGGCGAGTTTCTGCATCCGTCCCGGCGTCGGCAGGCCTTCCAGCGACGGGAAATTGCTCGCCGGCTTGAGATAGGCGCTCTGCTGCAGGCCCGCGGGCAAACCTCCATCTGCGGTCACCAGCGTGTGGCGCAAAGCGTTGCCGAACGCGTTTATGAACGCCAGCGCCTCTCCTTGCGGGAGGACATGCAGGATATGCGGCGCAAGGCCGCTGCCGCCTGAACTCATCCGACGCTGGCGAGCAGCGCATCGACGGCGCTGCGTACTTCGGGCTCGTCGAGCGTGGGCGCGTGGCCTGCCTGCGGTACGACAACCGTGTCGGCATCGGGTGCGCGCTTCTGCATTTCGGCAAGCGTATCGGCCGACAGGATGGCCGATATCCCGCCGCGCACCAGCAACAGCGGCTTCTTCGCCAATGCCTCGAACCCCGGCCACAGGTCTGGAGGTACGGCGTTTTCGTCGGCCTCGTTGAAGGGCTCGGCGATCTTCATGTCGTAATCGAAGGCGATCCGGCCGTTGTTGCACAGCGTCATCGAACGCTTGGCCATGGTGATCCAGTCGTTCGTATCGAATCCGGGATGCGATTCGCCGTGAACTTCCTCGAGACTGCGCGCGGCGTGCATCCAGGTGGGGAAGCTGCCGCCCTTGCCGAGGTAGGTCTTGATCTTGTCGATGCCCGTCGGGTCGACCACGGGACCGATGTCGTTGATCACGGCGCCCGCGATCTTCTGGGGTGCGAATTGCGCAATCAGCATGGTCATCAGCCCGCCCATCGACGTGCCGATCGAGATGTAGCGTTCGATCCCCTCCTGCGCGAGCAGGGCCATCAGGTCGGCAATGTAGTTCGGCACGGCATAGGTGGCGCTGTCGTCGGCATAGGCGCTTTGCCCGCGCCCGCGCATGTCGGGAACGATTACGCGGTGGCCCTGCCTCGCAATATGCGGGGCCAGCCCTTCGAAATCGCGGCTGTTGCGGGTCAGGCCGTGGAGGCAGACGACGGGCGTCTTGCCCGTATCGTCACCCGCATACTCGCGGAAATACAGCTCCAGCCCGTCGGGGCTCTGCCAGCTGCGCTCGCTGAATTCGCTATCCATGAGGCGACCGGTAGCGCGACTTCACGCAAATTTCGAGAGACGACTTGCATGGTTCGTCATGCATCCCCATCCCCGACCCATGCCGAGCGCACCCGAACCAGCCGAATATCGTCCCGATACGCCCATTCTCGACCTCGCCGGCTGGCTGGGAGACAAGGTCGAAGCGGCCGATTTTCCCGGGACGCGCCTGCGTTTTCGCAACGATCGCTGGGCGCGTGCGGTGGGTTTGGCCGATTTGTCCGAGGAGGAATGGCTGCGGCATTTCGGCCGTTTCGAGCCGCTCGAAGGCAATCTCCCCCACCCGCTCGCGCTGAGATATCACGGCCACCAGTTCCGCACTTACAATCCGGAAATCGGCGACGGTCGCGGGTTCCTGTTTGCCCAGCTGCGCGATGGCGATGGCCGCCTGCTCGACTTCGGCACCAAGGGTTCGGGCCAGACCCCGTGGAGCCGTGATGGCGATGGGCGGCTGACCTTGAAGGGCGGCGTGCGCGAAATCCTCGCCACCGAAATGCTTGAGGCGCTGGGGGTCAATACGTCGAAGACCTTCAGCATCGTCGAGACGGGCGAGCAATTGATGCGCGGTGACGAGCCCTCGCCCACCCGCTCCGCCGTAATGACGCGATTGAGCCACGGCCACATCCGCATCGGCACCTTCCAGCGCCTGCTCGTCCTCGAAGAGAAGGCCCATATGGAGCAGCTGGTCGACTATTGCCTCGCGCAATTCCCCGGCCCTCCTCCGCCAGAAGACGCGCCGGGCCGCGACGAACCGGCCGTGCGGCTGATGCATCTGGTGGTCGAGCGCCTTGCCGATCTAGCCGCCAGCTGGATGGTCGCAGGCTTCGTCCACGGCGTGCTCAACACCGACAACATGAATATATCGGGCGAAAGCTTCGACTATGGCCCATGGCGCTTCCTCCCCAAGTGGGAGCCTGGGTTCACCGCCGCCTATTTCGACCACGCCGGCCTTTATGCTTTTGGCCGCCAGCCCGAGGCGCTGCACTGGAATTGCGGCCAGTTCGCCATCGCGCTGCGGCTCATCGCCGATGCCCCTCCGCTGATTGCGGCAATGGAGCGTTTCGGGCCGCTGTACATGGCCGCAGTGGGGCGGCGCTGGTGCTGGCGCTTGGGTCTGGAAAGCCGCGGCGTCGAGGAGGACGGAAAGCTCGTCGGCACCTGCGAGGCAATGATGGCCGAAAGCGGCGAGCAGCCCGACGCCTTTTTCCATCGCCTTCGTGGTGGTCGAAATGCCGAGGGAAAACTCGCGGAATTGCTTGCCGCCTACACTCCAGTCGCCGACAGTCACCCCTATTGGTCCGAGGGCGCGCCCGAGAGCATGCTGATCGACGAGGTCGAGACCATATGGTCCGCCATTGACGAGCGCGACGACTGGCAGCCCTTGCACGACAAGGTGGCGGCCTTGCGCCGGATGGGCGAGGCTCACGGCCCCGCGCCGGAGCCTTGTGGACACATTAGAACAAACTCAATTTGACGGGCTTATGTAAAAAGGCATAGGCGATTTCACAAAGGGCAACGGGTTCAAGGACAGGCGATTTCGTGTCGGACAAGATGATTTCCACCGAGCCGGCAACGGGCGACCAGATCTGGCGCGGGAAGGTCGGCAATGTCGACCAGGCAATGGAGCGCGCGCTCGCGGCCAAGGCCGGATGGGCGCAGGAAGCTCCGGCGCGCCGCATGGAATTCATGCGCCGCTTCGCCAACCAGGTGCTGAAGCACGCCGAACCCTTCGCCGAACTGATCGCGCGCGAGACGGGCAAGCCCCTGTGGGAAGCCCGCACCGAAGTCGAGGCGGTCAAGAACAAGGTCGAAATCTCGATTACCGCCTATGCCGAGCGCACGGGCATGAAGAAGCTCGACAGCGCGCTGCAGGGCAGCGCCGCGCTGCGTCACAAGCCGCATGGCGTAATGGCGGTGCTCGGCCCTTACAATTTCCCCGCACACCTGCCTAACGGCCACATCGTGCCTGCGCTGATCGCGGGCAATGTCGTGGTCTTCAAGCCGAGCGAGAAGACGCCCGCCGTCGGCGAATTCCTGACCAAGCTGTTCCACGAGGCAGAAGTGCCGGAAGACGTGGTGCAATGCGTCCACGGCGCGGCGGCCACCGGCAAGGCGCTGGTCGGCCACCCGGACATCGACGGGCTGCTGTTCACCGGCTCGGCACAGGCCGGTATCGCCATCAACAAGAAGCTCGCGGGCGATCCGAGCAAGATCGTCGCGCTGGAGATGGGCGGCAACAACCCGATCGTCGTGCTCGACACGCCCAAGATCGAGGATGCGGCGGCCACCATCATCCAGTCGGCTTTTACCACCGCTGGACAGCGCTGCACTGCCGCGCGGCGCCTCATCGTGCCGGATCATCTCTACGACACGATCGTCCCTGCCGTCACATCGCTTGCCGAGCGGCTGCTGGTCGACGAACCCTTCGCCGAACCCCAGCCTTTCATGGGCACGGTCATCGACAATCATGCTGCCGATGTGCTGGTCGAAAGCCGCGCAGCCCTGCTGGAACACGGGGCGCGGGATATCCTCGAGATTAAGCGCCTCAAGGAGGGCCTGCCCTTCCTCTCTCCCGGCATCATCGATACGACCGATATCGACGAGAGGCCCGACATCGAGCTGTTCGGCCCGCTGCTGCAGGTCATCAGGGTCAAGGATTTCGACGAGGCGATCGTCGAGGCGAACAACACGCGCTACGGCCTTTCCGCCTCGTTGATCGGGGGCGAGCCGGGCGATTTCCAGCATTTCTGGACCGAGGCGCGCGCGGGCATCGTCAACTGGAACCGACCGACCAACGGAGCCTCCTCGGCCGCACCCTTTGGCGGCATCGGCCTGTCGGGCAACCATCGCCCCGCCGCCTTCTACGCTGCCGATTACTGCGCCTATCCGGTCGCCAGCACCGAGGTAGACCAGCCGCGCGCCAGCATCGGGGTGGGCCTCAGGGATGGCGACAAGCCCGTGCGCAAGCTCAAGGACGCGCATAAGTAAAGGGCGCCGCCCGCTCCCCTTTTTACAGGGGTTGCAGACGACGCCCAGGATGACCCCGAAAGGTCGTCCCCGGGCTGCGGGTGGGCGCAGCCCGAAGCTGTTGAATATTTAGCCGCAGCGCGTGCTCGAACGGTCGATCGACCGGCCGAGCAGTGCACCTGCCGCGCCGCCGACGATGGCGCCGAGCGTGCGGTCGCCGCCGCGTCCGGCCACTTCGTGACCGATCAACGCGCCGACACCTGCCCCGACCAGCAGGCCGGTAGTGCCGTCTTCCTTGCGGCAGTAGTAACGGTTGTCGCGGCCGCGCCAGATACGGGTGTCGCGATAGACCGGACGGCCCCAGTTGCGGTCGTAGCGCATGTAATAGGGGCGGTCGTCGCGATAGTAGCGGTCACCGTAATAGCGATCGTCATAATGGCGCGAATGATGGCGATGATGCTTGCGCTTCTTGTGCTTCTTGCCGTGCTCGAAGGTCATGTCGCCGGTTACGGCGGCGTGGGCTTCGGGGGCGGCATGGCTGGGCACAGCGGCAGATGCCGGCATGGCTAGCGTGAGGCCGGTGGCGGCAAGCGCCAGTGAAAGTGTCTTGGTCAGTCGCGGCATGGTCATTCCTTTGGTCGTGTTCGACTCGGTGTCCCTGTTCATGCCGTTAATAGTTAGAGATGCTTTCCTGAACGGATTGCAACGCCGGCGTCAGATTTCGATTAATCGACGAGCCGTGCCAAACAGCCCGACGAATTGAGGCTTGCCGCGCGAATTCGCACCGCCTACGCGCGCTTCATTCATGAGCGCGACAGCAACCGAACACCCGAAGACGGGCCTGTGGGCAGCGCTCGGGGCCTACATCATCTGGGGTTTCCTGCCGCTCTACCTGATCCTGGTGCGCGAGGTTCCGGCGTTCGAATTCGTCGGCTGGCGGATCATCTGGACGCTGCCGCTTTGCCTGCTGATCGTGGTATTCCGCAAGCAGGTACCGGAGCTTCTCAAGGCGCTGACCAATCGGCGGACGATGGGCTGGCTGCTGCTTTCAGCGACGCTGATCGCGGTAAACTGGGTGGTCTACGTCTGGGCGATCCAACGGGGCCACATCTACGCGGCGAGCCTGGGGTATTACATCAACCCGCTGGTCAACGTGCTCCTCGGCACGCTGCTGCTCAAAGAGAAACTCTCGCGCCCGCAATGGGTGGCGGTAGGCATAGCGGCGGCCGGGGTGTCGCTGCTGCTCGGCGGCGCACTGACCACACTATGGATCAGCCTGACGCTGGCCCTGAGCTTCGGGACCTATGGCCTGATCCGCAAGCAGGTTGATGTTGGCGCGCTTCCCGGGCTGACGATCGAGTCCATGCTCCTGCTGGTACCCTCGGCCGCGGTCACCTGGTACTACGCAAGCCTGCCTGCTGGCTCATCCTTTGCGCAGAGCATCGACCTCAGCCTAGCGATCATGCTGGGTGGCGCGCTGACGGCATTCCCGCTGCTGCTGTTCGCCATCGCGGCGCGGCGCCTGCCCTATTCGACGCTCGGCTTCATCCAGTTCCTTGCGCCCAGCATCGTCTTCATCCTCGGCCTGACGGTATTCGGCGAAGACCTGAAACCCGTGCAAGCCGCCTGCTTCGCCTGCATCTGGGCGGCAGCGGCGATCTTCGTGTGGGACCTGTGGTCGCGCTCTAGGAAGCCAGCCGCCACTTGAGCGTCTCGCCCGCGTGGAAGGGCACGATCTGTGCCTCGCCGCCCGAAACTTCCGCCGGGACTTCGACCGGAGCCTTTTCCAGCGTGATGGTCTCTTCATTGACCGGGAGGCCATAGAAGGCAGGGCCGTTGAGGCTGGCAAAAGCCTCGAAGCTGTCGAGCGCGCCTTCCTCGTCGAAGACGGTGACGTAGCTTTCCAGCGCGAAAGGCGCGTTGAAGATGCCTGCACAACCGCAATCGCTTTCCTTGGCGTGGCGATGGTGCGGCGCGCTGTCGGTGCCGAGGAAATACTTCGCCGACCCCGAAGTGGCCGCCTTGCGCAGCGCCAGCCGGTGCTCTTCGCGCTTGGCCACGGGCAGGCAGAACATATGCGGGCGAATACCGCCGACAAGGATGGCATTGCGGTTGATGTGGAGGTGCTGGGGCGTGATCGTCGCGCCGACCTGCGGGCCGGTGCCATCGACGAATTCGGCCGCCTGCCGCGTGGTAATGTGCTCGAAGATGACCTTCAATTCGGGCATCCGGTCGACCAGCGGGGCGAGGATGCGGTCGATGAACACCGCCTCGCGGTCGAAGATATCGATATCCGCGTGGGTGACTTCGCCATGGACGCAAAGCGGCATGCCGATTTCCGCCATGCGCTCGAGCACGCGCTCGATATTGGCGATATCGGTCACGCCATGCGCCGAATTGGTGGTCGCGCCTGCGGGATAGAGCTTGGCAGCGGTCAGCACGCCATCGGCGAAGCCTGCCGCCAGGTCCTCGGCATCGGTTTCGTCCGTGAGATAGGCGGTCATCAGAGGGGTGAATTCCAGCCCTTCCGGCACCGCATCCATGATGCGTTCGCGATAGGCGGCAGCGAGCGCGCTGGTGGTCACTGGCGGCGCGAGATTGGGCATCACGATGGCGCGTGCAAACTGGCGCGCGGTGTGCGGCACGACGGCGCGCATGGTCTCGCCATCGCGGAAATGGAGGTGCCAGTCGTCGGGGCGGCGGATGGTTAGCGATTCGGATGCCGTGCTCATGGCGGTTGCCTATGGCGGCGGGCGGCCTATCTGTCACGCATGACAGCCACCCGCCTGATGAACCGCGCCGTGATCCGCCTCACCCCCGAGGACGAGGGCGAGAACGTCGCCGACTTCCTGCAGGGGCTGCTGACCAACGACGTGAAGGGCAAGCTGCCTGCCTATGCCGGCCTACTCACGCCGCAGGGCAAGGCACTGTTCGACATGATCGTGTGGCCCGCCGGCGACGGACAACTGCTTCTCGACTGCGAAGCCGAATTCGCCGAAGATCTGGCAAAGCGGCTCAAGCTGTACCGCTTGCGCCGGAAGATCGCCATCGAGGTCGACGAAGGTGTCGCGGTCCATTGGGAAAAGCATGGCGGCGATGGAGGAGCCCCCGATCCGCGGCTATCCGCGCTCGGCCAGCGCTGGCTTGCACCCGTATCGGACAATTACGAAGCCGCCGACGAAGAGTACCGCGCCCATCGCCTGGCCATGGGCGTGCCCGAAACCCGCGCGGAACTGGGCGACATCCTCTGGCTCGAAACCAATGCGGTCGAACTGCACGGCGTCGCCTTCGACAAGGGCTGCTATATCGGCCAGGAAAACACCGCGCGGATGAACTGGCGCAGCAAGGTCAACCGCCGGCTGGTGGTGGTCCCGCTGGAGCAATCGGACGAGAAGCGGCGCAAGGTCGCTTACGAGGACCTGGGCCTCGCAGTCGATCACCTGCGGGTAAGCGATATCGATCCGGAAAACGCGCCTGAATGGATGCGCTCAGGTCTTACCGCGGCGGAGCAGTAGCCTCCAGCGAGCGGACCAGCATCCGCTCTGCCCGGTCGCGTGCCGCCGTATCAGGCAGTCCGAGCGATCGCGCCAGGGCAGTACCGATCAGCGCATCGCCCATCGCCATCAGCACCAGTGCGAGTGTTTCCTCGTGGACCTGCGTGGCATTGCCCGAATGCGCGGCTTCCTCGGGTGCGATTTCGTCCACCAGCTGGTGGATCGTCTCGACGATCGGGGTCAGCGCATCTTCGTTGCCCGTCAGGATCATCCAGCTGGCCAGCGCGCCTGCGCCTTCCTTGTCGAAGGCATCGAAGGCGAGATCGACCACTTCGCGCGGACTTCCCAGCCCGGCCCTGCTCGCCCTGACCGCATCGGCAATCGTCGAGCAAACCGCTTCGGCGAGGTGTCCCGCCAGCGCCTTCTGCAGGCCCGCCGCCGATCCGAAATGATGCAGAAGGTTCGCGTGCGTGCGCCCGATGCGCCCTGAAACCGCCTTGAGCGTAACAGATTGCGGACCGGTTTCTATGAGCAGGCCGCGCGCCGCTTCGAGCGCTGCGAGCCGCGATTCTTCGGGTGAGAGACGCTTGCGGGTAGCCATGATTGCCCCTGCGTTACTCCAAAGACCGGAAATCGCAAAGGCGTTAAGCCCACGTTATTGACACTTATGTAAGTAAGCACTACTGACAACAGTGTAAGTTAATTCCGGAGCCGGCACATGAACGCCCCCGTCAAAATCGACACCCCCACCCAGACCAAGGCGCCGACCCCGGCAGACCTGACCATCACCGTGCGCGACGAGCGCTTCAACCGCGGCACCACGCCGCGGCGCTGGTGGGCGGGCGAGCCCTTCGGCACTGCCTGGCACAATGCGCTTTCCGCAACCTTCCCGCGCGGCGAGGCCTTTTTCATCGAAGCCGTGAAGGCGCATCGCGAAGGCGCCGACCCTCGCCTTGAGGCGGAAATCCGCGCCTTCGTGAAACAGGAAATCAACCACACGCGCGAGCATATCGCCTTCAACCGCCTCGCCGAGGATGCGGGCTACGACATCAAGGCGATCGACCTGCGCGTGAAGGAACTGCTCGAACTGACCAAGGGCCGTCCGGCCATCGCCAATCTCGCGGTGACCATGGCGCTCGAGCATTATACCGCGATGATGGCGGCCGAATTCCTCGCCAATCCCGAACATTTCAAGGATGCCGATGCCGAAGTGCGCGACATGTGGCGCTGGCACGCGGCCGAGGAAATCGAGCACAAGGGCGTCGCCTTCGACACCTGGAACCACGCCACCCGCGACTGGACCGACGGCAAGCGTTGGCGCGTTCGCAGCCTCGTGATGCTCACCGTGACCGCACGCTTCTTCAAGAACCGTTGGTACGATTCGCTCGAACTGCTGGCCCAGGACGGTATCACCGGCTGGAAGGCGCGCTGGGGCCTGTTCAAGTACCTCACCGTTTCGCCGGGCGTGGTGCGCCGGATCTTCCCGGCATGGCTCGCCTACTTCAAGCCGGGATTCCACCCGTGGGATCACGACGATCGCGAGCTGATCAAGATTTACGAAGGCGATTTCGAAGCCGCGCTGATGCCGGCCGAATAATCCCGAGATATCGGGTCGCAAGGGAAAGGCCCCGCGAGCGTATCGCGGGGCCTTTCTTGTTGGGTCAGGCTGCTTGGAGGCCGACCTGCCCATCGGCTTCGAGGTCGAGGCCGTACATCACGCAATCGGCTTTTTCGCCGCGTCCGCAGCTGTGCCGCGGCGCGACCTTGCCCGTCGGCTGGAAACCCAGCTTGCGCAGGACCTTCCCCGAAGCCGGATTGTCGGTGAAATGGCCGGCACTCATGCGGTTATGGCCGAGCAACTTGGCGATTTCGAGGACACCGCGTCCCGCCTCGGTGGCGAATCCACGCCCCCAATAGGGCCGAGCGATCCAGTAGCCGAGCTCGGTTGCATCCTCACCGGGATCGATCCCGATGCAACCGATCAGGTGCGAGCCTTCGGGCGTCGGCAGGGTAATCAGGAAGACCGGATAGCGCGGATCCTGTGTACGCATGACGAAATCGCTGGCGTGTTCAGGGAGGTAAGGCCACGGCGCGCGGGCAAGATTGCGGACGACGCCCTGGTCGGCGATTGAGCCAAACAGCGCTTCTGCATCTTCGGGCCAGGCAGGCCGCAACAGCAGCCTCTCGGTGACATGGAACATCGGTATTCTCCCCGTTGGGTCCACGCTCCGGGCTCCTAGGCCGGACGCGTGACGATTTCGTGGCGACGTAACAAAATTGCGTCGAATGGAGAGGGAGAAACGACAAGAGGGAGACGGGTCGGCCCCATCTCCCTCTTCGTCTGCCGGATCGTTAGCCCGGCTGGGACCGTCTCGTCTGGACGATCCCGTTATCGGAGCGTCCGGTTATTCGGCGGCTTCTGCCATTTGGTCGACCGATACGTATTTGCGGCCGAGCTTGCCCGAGTGGAATCGGACGACGCCGTCGGTAAGCGCGAACAGCGTGTGGTCCTTGCCCATGCCTACGTTGACGGCCGGGTAGAACTTGGTGCCGCGCTGACGCACGATAATGTTGCCGGCGACGACGTTTTCGCTGCCGAACTTCTTCACGCCAAGACGACGACCGGCCGAATCACGACCGTTACGCGATGAACCGCCTGCTTTTTTATGTGCCATGGTTCGCGCTCCTTACTTCTTGGCTTCGGTCTTCTTGGCTGCAGCCTTCTTGGGCGCGGCCTTCTTTGCGGGTGCCTTCTTGGCTGCAGCTTCCTTCTTGGGAGCAGCCTTCTTGGCAGGTGCCTTCTTCTCGGCGGCTTCCTTCTTCGGAGCAGCCTTCTTCTCTTCGGCCTTCGGAGCGGCTTCCTTCTTCGGAGCTGCCTTCTTCTCGGCCTTCGAATCGCCAACCGCGGTGATGCGCAGCAGGGTCATCTGCTGGCGGTGACCGTTCTTGCGGCGATAGTTGTGGCGGCGGCGCTTTTTGAAGACCGTAACCTTCTCGCTCTTCGCCTGTGCGATGATTTCGGCCGACACGGTCGTCTTCGCAGCGTCGGCGAGCTTGTCGCCTTCGCCTGCGAGCAGGACGTCGCCCAGCGTGATGGTGTCACCGGCTTCGCCAGCCAGCTTCTCAACCGCGATCTTGTCTCCGGCGGCAACCCGGTATTGCTTGCCGCCCGTGCGCACTACTGCGAACATGGTACGTATCTCTCGTTCAAATTGCTGTGCCGCATCCTTGCGAATCTACGGCGCGCCCGTCGACCCGCTGGTGTGCGGGCCCGGAAAGAAGCGTGCCGTTAGGCGAAACCCTGCCCCAAGTCAACGCCGAAGCATGCGCTTTTTTGGCATTCACGCTGGAACGTGGCGGGCACCATGCTATGTGGCCCGCATGCCGCGCTTTGCAAGACTTTCCGCCTCCGCGACACTCGCCGCCATGCTGGGCGCCTGCGCCACGCCGCAGGGCGACTATCCCTCACTCGCAATCCGCGATGCCGAGCGCGCCGAGGGGCAATTCGAAACGGGCGAGCCTGCGCGGCTCGACGTTCCGCCGGTCGAGGTCGACCTGACGGGCGGTCTCGATGCGCGCCTGACTTCGCTGGTTTCGGCGGCGCGAGAGGCCCATGAGGAGTTCGTCAGCGTCCAGCCAAGGGCCACGCAGCTGGTATCTGCCGCGAGCGGCAGCGCGGTGGGAAGCGACAGCTGGGCTGCCGCGCAGGTGGCGCTGGCCGAACTCGATTCGGCGCGCAGTCGTGCTGCGGTGCCATTGGGCGATCTCGACATGCTTTATACCGCGGCGCGCGTTGCCGCAGAGGATGCATCGGCAATCGAGGCGGCGCGCGATGCGGTTGTTGCACTGGTGGGCGAAGAGGACGCCGCGCTTGAGGCCTTGCGCGGAAAGATCCGATGAGCCTTGCCTGTTCCGTCTGCCCGGTGCGCGACCGCGCAGCCTGTGCCGTCCTCGACGAGGCCGAGCGTGACGAACTGGCCAAGGCCGGCCGAACGCGAAAACTGACCAAGGGCGAGACCCTGTTTGCCGCCGGAGAAAGCGAGGCGGCCTGCGCCACCTTGAAGAGCGGCGCACTCAAGATCACTTCCACCGATGTCGACGGCCGCGAGCGCATCCTGTCGCTGGTGCACCCGTCGGGCTTTGTCGGCGAGATGTTCGGGCCTTATATGCGCCACGACGTGGTCGCACTGGGCGACGCCGAATTGTGCGTGTTTTCCGGACCCGCCTTTGCCGATGCTATCGAGAAATACCCCCGGTTGGGCCAGGCGCTGCTGCGCCGCACGCAGGAAGACCTTTTCGCCAGCCGCGAACTGCTTGCGCTTACCGGCAACGCCTCAGCCGAACAGCGGGTCTCAGGGGCTTTGCTGTCGATGGCCCGTGCCGCGAGCGATTCGCCCTGTCACCCGGCCATGCAGTTCGACCTTCCGCTGTCCCGCGGTGAAATGGCCGATATGCTCGGCCTCACCATCGAGACGGTCAGCCGGATGCTGACAAGGTTCGAGAAGGACGGCGCGATCAAGCGCAACGGAAAGCGCGGGATCGAACTGGTCGACCCCGCGCTGCTCCCCCAAAACTGAAATAGGTCAGCGGACCAGCATTGCCACGGTAACCGCTGCAATACCCCAGCAAAACACGATCGCGGGCAGCAGCAGCATCTGCACGGCTGCATCTTTCGCGCTCACGCGGCCGGTGTAGGTGGCAACGCCCTCGTTGCGCAGCCCGGCCCAGCTCTTCTGCTTCGAGCGCGAGGCAGGCTCGAGCTTGGTCCAGATCGCGGGAATTGCGAAGCCTGCAACGATGAAGAACGCAAAAATCGTCATCGGGATGATCAGGCCGGGCGTCGAAAGGCCGGTTGCCATGACTGCGAGGAAGCCGAGGTAGAGCGCGACGGTCGCACCATAAAGCGCCTTGGGTAGCTCGAACGTACGGTCGACTTCGTGGCCCTTGCGCGGCGCGGCGACGATTGCGGCCTGCTCGGCAACGAGTTCGCGGGTAAGATGCTTCGACATGACGATCTCCTTTGTTGGAGACCTTTTGCGGCAGGGGCCGCTGCGCTTCCTTGATCGAAATCAAATCCTGCGGATTATTTCCACCTCGCGAGGTCCGCATGGTCTGCATCGCGCGGTTCGATCCAGTGCCAGCCGTCGGCGCGCTTCTCGCGTTTCCAGAACCACGCGGCGGACTTGAGGTGGTCCATCAGGAAGTCGGCCGCCTCGAAGGCATTGCGGCGATGGCGTGAGGCTGCGGCGACGAGGACGATCGCCTCGCCCGGGGTCATCACGCCCACCCGGTGCCAGACGAGCGCGCCGTCGAGTTCGAACCGGGCAAGCGCATCCTGCGCGAGACTTTCCATACCCGGCTGCGTCAGCGGCTCATAATGCGTCAGTTCGAGCGCTTTCACGCCGCCATCGGGCCGTACCTTGCCAAGAAAGGACACCACACCTCCCGCCTGCTCGTGCGCAGCGTTGAATGCCGCCAGCGCCTCTCCCACCGAAAGCCCCTTGTCGAGCAACCGCACATCGAGCGGCGTGGAGATGCTGAGCCTAGCCACCGCTGACCGGGGGCAGCAGCGCCACTTCGTCACCGTCTTCGGCATACAGGCTGCGTTTGTCCGCGAGCACCTTCCCCTTGCAGGCCAGGTTGACGCGCTCCTGATCGAGCTGCTCGGCGACTTCCGGCCCGACGGCCTTCAACAACCCGTTCCAGTCGAGCGGAGCTTCGACCTGACGCTCTGTTTCGCCCGCAAGGTCACGCAGGGGACCGAGGAACAGGATTGTGACGCTCACTGCGCTGCCTCGAGATATTGCCCCGTGATGCCGGGTGCCTTGGCGAGATAGGCCTCGATCGCATCGAGCGCATCGCCCTCTCCCGCAACCAGGTTTACTCGCTGCGGCGCGTGCTTTCGGGCTAGCATGGCGGCGGCCGCCTTGCGCCATTCGCCGTGGGTGTGGTCGGTGGGTTCTAGCGTGACCATCACGTCCTGACCCTCGCCCAGCGCGCGTTCGATCGGGTCCGTCCAGTTCTGGTGGAACAGCCCCGCCGCGCCCAGCGGGTCTTCCGGCAGGCCTTCGACCTCGATCCGTTTCATTCGCGCCGCTCGCGGTGGAGCGTGATGCCGATCTTCTCGTCCGCCTCGGCAATCGCCAGCTTTACGATCTTCACCGTCACCGCCTCGACACGGCTATCCTGCAGGAACAACGTTTCGCAAACGTGGTCGGCCACCGCCTCGATCAGCTTGAAATGCACGCCTTCGGGCAGAGCCTCCGAAGCGGCGAATTTCAGGTCCATGTAATTCTTGGAATCGTCGAGCGAGGTGTCGGGATCGTAATGGCGCAGCGGCTTCATGCGCGCCTGGATTGTGAAGCGCAGCGGCTGGGGCTTGCCGGTCTCTTCGGAAAAGATGCCGGTGAGCACGTCATGTTCGAAATCTGCGACTTCGAGGATCAGCGAATCGTTCATGGGCGCAGCTTCTAGCTTGGCTTTGAGGTTTCGGGCAGGGTCCAGAGCGCGGAAAGCCGCGCGCGATAGGCCCAGACGAGGCCCAGCAGCAGCGCGAACCAGAAGGTGCCCCAGGGCCAGCTTCCGGTCAGCACAAGGTGGTAGAAGAAGATCACCGTGACGAAGGGGCCCAGCAGCACGAGGCCAAGCGGCGCACTGCGGTGGAACAGCGTCGCGAGTCCGCCTGTCACGAAGAAGAAGTACATGAGCGGGCTGATGAAGCCGCTTTCGCGCAGGGCACCCATGAAGGCTTCCGCTTGCGGTGAACCGTCGGCTGGCACTTGGATTTCGGGGAATATGCGCGCGGCGAAGAACAGGGCTGCGCTGAACAGGAACCACCCGCCGAGTATCCAGCGCGCGATCTTCAATGGCCAGCTATCTTCCATCGTGTCCCTCCCCTAGCGTGACCACCTCGCAAAGATCGCTGTTGGGAGCAAGCGTGCTCCGTCGCCCGCTTCGCGCACCGAGAGGTCCCCGTGTTCGATCTTTCCGGGCAGGCCTTGGAATACTTCTTCGAGCAGTCCGCCAAGCGCGAGGCTGCTCATGCGCACGGCGTAGACGGTGAGGAAGAGGAAGCTGCTGTCATCGTCGAGGAGCTGGCGGCAATCGGAGACGAGGCCCGGCAGGCCCTCCTCCAGCCGCCACACCTCGCCATCGGGACCGCGGCCGAACTTCGGCGGATCCAGGATGATGCCGTCGTAGCGCCGACCGCGCCGGACCTCGCGCGCGGTGTATTTCATCGCGTCTTCGACCAGCCAGCGCACCGGGCGGTCTTCCAGCCCAGCTAGCGCGGCATTTTCGCGCGCCTGGGCGACTGATTTCTTGCTCGCATCGACATGGGTCACGCGGCCGTATTTGCTCAGCGCCTGCGTACCGACGCCGGTATAGCCGAAGAGGTTCATTGTCTCGGCATCGGTGCGTCCGTCGAGCTGCTCGCCCATCCAGGTCCAGACCGGGGCCATGTCGGGGAAAAAGCCGAGATGGCGGAAGGGCGTGCACTGTGCGGTGAAGCGCACCTCCTCGCCCCAGCCGAGCGGCCAGCCGCCTTCCGGCACATCCTTCGCAAACTGCCAGCGGCCGCCGCCGTCCTCGTCGCTACCGGGGACGAATTCGCCATGCGCGTCCCAGTTTTCGAGCCGCGGCGACCACATAGCCTGCGGTTCGGGGCGGATGAAGCGATAGGGTCCGTATTCCTCGAACTTGCGGCCATGGCCGCTGTCGAGCAGGCGATAGCCGTCCCAGCCCTCGCCCACCATCAACACGGGATCGCGGTGGAGTTCGGCCATCAGGCGGCATTTCCAAGGATATGATCGCGCACGGCTTCGTAGGTGCCCGGCAATTCGACGAAGCTTTCCTCGCGGGAGAAAAGATCGCCCACGCGTGCCGGAAGGCCGGGCCGGATACCCGTGGCGCGTTCGACGGCATCGGGGAACTTCGCGGGATGCGCTGTGGCGAGCGTCACGACAGGTATGGCTGCGTCGATCCCTGCGGCCCGCGCGGCATGAAGGCCAATGGCGGTATGCGGGTCGAGCAGTTCGCCGCACTGGTCGTAGGCCCAGCGCATGGCCTGCGCGGTATCGCCCTCGTCCGCCCGCGCACTGGTGAAGAGCGCGGAGGCGCCCTCGCGCTGGGCATTGGTGAGCTGCATTGCCTTCTTCGCGTCGAAATCGCTCATCTGGCCTGCGAGCGCCGCGCCATCGCGGCCGCCGACATCGAACAGCAACCGCTCGAAATTGGAGCTCACCTGAATATCCATGCTCGGTGCGGCAGTTGGTGTGACCGTGCCGGTCGAATAATCGCCCTTGCTCAGCGCGCGGTGGAGGATGTCGTTGACGTTGGTGGCGACGATGAGTTGCTCGATCGGCAGCCCCATTCGCGCCGCGACATGCCCGGCGAATACGTCGCCGAAATTGCCGGTCGGCACGCTGAAGGCAAGCTTGCGCTCCGGCCCGCCCAACTGGAGCGAGGCAGCGAAGTAATAGACCACCTGCGCCATCAGCCGTGCCCAGTTGATCGAATTGACCGCACCGATGCGGTGCTTTGCGGTCACATCCCTGTCGGCGAAAATCCGCTTCACCATGGCCTGCGCATCGTCGAACGAACCCTCGATGGCGATGTTGTGGACATTGGGCGCGCGCACCGTGGTCATCTGGCGGCGCTGCACATCGCTCACCCGGCCCTTGGGGTGGAGCATGAAGATCTCGACATTGTCGAGCCCCGCCACCGCATCGATGGCTGCGCTGCCGGTGTCACCACTGGTCGCCCCGACGATGGTCAGGCTGCCTTCCTCGCGGGCAAGGAATTCCTCGAACAGCAGGCCGAGCATCTGCAACGCAACATCCTTGAAGGCGAGCGTGGGGCCGTGGAAGAGTTCGAGCACCCAGTGCTGCTCGTCCAGCTGGACCAGCGGGGTGACCGCCTTGTGCGCAAAGCGGCCATAGGCCTTGGCGGTGAGCACACGCAGAGCCTCGGAGCTGAGGCAGTCGCCCACAAAGGGCTCCATCACCCGCGCGGCGAGTTCGGCGTAGGGCAGCCCGCGCATGGCTTCGATCTCTTCGAGAGAGAACTGCGGCCAGCTTTCGGGCACATAGAGCCCGCCATCGCTGGCCAGCCCTGCCAGCGTGACTTCGGCGAAATCGAGGCTCGGGGCCTCACCTCGGGTGGAGACGTACTTCATTGCGCGGATGCGGTTAGCCGCGCTGGCACAAGCGGGCAAGCAAGCGGGTCTTTAATCGTCCCTAGCCCGCGTCGCCCTGCGCCGAAGCGCAAGGATGTAAATGACCAGTGCGGTCAGCGCGAAAAAGAACCACTGCCCCGCATAGGCGAGATGGTTGTTGGGCAGGTCGCGCGGGTCGGGCCTGGCCAGGGGTTCAAGGCCGGCAAGCGGCTGTGCCGACACGACGCGGCCGCCAGGCGCGATCGTTCCGCGGACCTGACCCCCGCTCCATTCGACCGGCTGCGGGTTGCGCGAGAAACCGATGTCGACCGGTACCTGCGTGCCGTCCTCAAGCGTACAGGTGACCCGCTGCGCAACGCCGTTCTGGCCACGCTCGCTCGTTCCCGCGGTCGATGTCGCACCTGTCGGATTGGGACATTCGATTGTCGTCCGGCGATAGAGGCGATCCTGCAGTTCGGCCTCTGTACGCGGATAGCCCACTTCCGAAGACATGCGCGCCGACTGCTCGGCCTTGGCAACAAGCGCTTCCTTCTCGTCCATCCGGCCGAGTTGCCAGATGCCGAGCGCGATCATCACGGCAATCGCGCCAGCTACGATGATCGTCGGGATGATGGGGATGCGGGTGGTCATGTCTTTCCAAACGAAAGGGGCAGCCTCGGCGAACCGGGCTGCCCCATCTCAAAATCAACCAATGCCGGCTGGCATCAGTGCGTCGCTGCGCCCCAGCCGCCCCAGACGTAGACGACGGCGAAGAGGAACAGCCACACCACATCGACGAAGTGCCAGTACCACGCAGCCGCTTCGAAACCGAAGTGTTGGCGCGGGGTGAAGTGGCCCTTGTAGGCGCGCACGAGGCAGACGATCAGGAAGATCGTGCCGACCAGCACGTGGAAGCCGTGGAAGCCGGTCGCCATGTAGAAGGCCGAGCTGTAGGTGTTGCCGCCGAAGCCGAAGGGCGCCGCAGCATATTCATAAGCCTGGATCGCGGTGAATACTGCGCCCAGAATGACCGTCAGCCACAGGCCCTTCTTGAGGCCGTCACGGTCGCCGTGGATCAGCGAGTGGTGTGCCCAGGTAACGGTCGTGCCGGAGCACAGCAGGATCAGCGTGTTGAGCAGCGGCAGGCCGAAGGGGTTGATGACCGCCTCGATGGCCACGGGCGGGAATTGTCCGCCGATCACCTCGGAAATCTCGCTCGGGAACAGCGCGAAATCGAACCAGCTCCAGAACCAGCCGACGAAGAACATCACTTCCGAAGCGATGAACAGGATCATGCCGTAGCGCATGTGCAGCTGGACGATCGGAGTGTGGTCGCCGCGCTCGGCTTCCTTCACGATGTTCGAGAACCAGCTGAAGAAGGTGGCGATCAGGCCGGCGATGCCGAGGCCGAGCACGAGATGCGCCGAGGCCATCTCGTGCATGAAGAGCACCATGCCGCTGGTAAAGGTCAGCGCCGAGATCGAGCCGATCAGCGGCCAGATATCGGGTTCGAGGATGTGATATTCGTGATTGACGTTACCAGCCATTGTACCTGTGTCCTGGGTTTCGCTTTGGCGCTGCCCTTAAAGCGCGATTGCTCGGCGGTCTAGGGGGCAGCCGTTGTTATTCTTTGGCCTCGTGGAAAGTGTAGGAGAGGGTAATCTGCTCCACGCCTTCCATGTTGGGATCGTCGAGCGCCTTTGGATCGACGAAATAGAGCACGGGCATGCGCACTGCCTGACCGGGCTGCAGGGTCTGCTCGGTAAAGCAGAAGCACTGGATCTTGTTGAAATAGGCACCCGCCTGTTCGGGCTCGACATTGAAGGTCGCGGTACCGGTTATCGGGCGGTCGGAATCGTTCCTGGCAAGATAGATCGCCATGTCACGCTGGCCGATGGTGACGGTGTCGGTCACCTGTTCGGGGCGGAAGCTCCAACCTAAGCCTGCGGCGACATTACCGTCGAAACGGATCGAGATCTGCTTCCCGCCGGCCGATTGCGCGAGCCGCTCGGCAAGCGCCGCATCGCTTTCGGTAGCGCGCTGCGTCGTTCCGCCGAAGCCGGTGACCCGGCAGAACAGTTCGTAAAGCGGAACCGCCGCGTAACCCAACCCGAGCATTGCGACAGCACCCAGCAGCGCAAGGATCGCTGTGCGGAGGTTGCGCGATTCAAGGGTAGCGGTCGTCATGGCGTCGTTACATCCTCACGATGGTGATGGCATAGAACAGGACCGCCATGAACAGAAGCAGTCCCCCGAGCACGAGATTGCGGCTCTTCTGGCGGCGGCGGAATTCCTTTTCCTCTTCGGGGGTCATCCGAATACTCCATGATGGGCGACAAGCCGGTCGACGACCAGCGCCGCGAAAAGCGCGAACAGGTAGAAAACGCTGAAACCGAACAGCCGTTTCTCGAGCCGCATGGGGTCGTTTTCGACTGCGGTGCGGAAGGCGACGGGAAGGCTCATCAGCAGGAAGGCCAACGACAGGGCGATCGCGGTCACGCCGTAGATCGCGCCCGTGCCGCCGATAAACCAGGGGGCAGCCGCAATGGGCAGCAGCAGCACGCAATAAGCGAGGATCTGGCGACGGGTCGATTTCTCGCCCTTCACTACCGGCATCATCGGGATGCCGACCTTCGCATAATCGGACTGTACGAACAGCGCGAGCGCCCAGAAATGCGGAGGGGTCCAGAAGAAGATGATCGCGAACAGCAATACGGGCATGAGCGTGATGTCGCCCGTCACCGCGATCCAGCCGATCATCGGTGGGAAGGCCCCCGCCCCGCCGCCGATCACGATATTCTGAGGCGTGCGCGGTTTCAGCCAGATGGTGTAGATCACCGAATAATAGAAAATGCTGAGCGCTAGGATACCGGCCGCAAGCCAGTTCACGCCCAGCCCCATGATCACGACCGATGCAGCCGATATGAGGATGCCGAAATCGCGCGCATCGGTGCGCTGCATCCGGCCGGACGGTAGCGGGCGCTTGGCCGTGCGCTTCATGCCCGCATCGATATCGGCTTCCCACCACTGGTTGAGTGCCGCCGCCCCGCCTGCGCCGAGCGCGATACAGAGAATGGCAGTGAAGCCAATCACAGGATGGATGCTGCCCGGCGCGGCGAGCAGGCCGCACAGGCCGGTGAAAATCACCAGGGTCATCACGCGCGGCTTGGTCAGCGCGAAAAAGTCGCGCCAGTCCGCAGGGAGCTGGGTTGTGGAGACGGCTTCGGTCATGGGATTCGCTTTGGCGCGCCTATAGGGGTTCAGACGCGCAGAATCCAGTCAATCAGTATGCGATTCACCTCGTCGGGTCGCTCCTGCTGCGTCCAGTGGCCCACACCATCCAGGATATGACCTTCAACCCTCGGTGCAAACATCTTCATCAGCATCACCGGATCGGTCACCGCACCGAAGAGATAGGTCGCAGGATCGCGCGTGCCGCCGATAAAAAGCGCGGGCTGTTCGATTCGCTTGCCGTTCCAGCCCTGCAGCCATTCGAAGTCGTTCTCGTGGTTGCGATAGCGGTTGAGCGGGCCGCGGAAGCCCGAGGCCTTGAACTCGCTTTCGTAGAAATCGAGGTCTTCCTCGGACAGCCAGGGCACCGGCTGCGGGTCGGGCAGGCCTTCGAGGAAGGTCGCGCCGTATGGTTTGTCCCAATAGGTCCCCGGGGGCACATCGCCGCTGATCGAATACATCATGCGCGCCACCCAGTCGCGCGGATCTTTTTCCGCCTCGGCCTCGGCGACACCCGGCTCCTGGAAGTACTCCTGGTAGAAGTACTTGCCCTTGCTGGTGAAATGCTCGTGGAAGGTCTTGGTGAAGGGTTGGTGCGGAACACCTGCAAAGGGAACCGAGAGGCCAGCCACCGCGCCGAAATGCTCCGGGTGGGTCAGCGCCGAGTTCCATACGATGGGCGCGCCCCAATCATGGCCGATCAGGATTGCCGGCTGGTCGGGCTGCAGGGCCATTTTGAGGCCAACCAGATCTCCGACGATGCGCTCCATCGCATAGGCGTCGATGGCCTCGGGCTTGTCCGAGCCGCCATAGCCGCGAACATCTATCGCGCAGGCGGTAAAGCCCGCCTCGGCAAGCGGTCCGATCTGGTGGCGCCAGCTGTACCAGCTCTCCGGAAAGCCGTGCACCATGATCGCGAGCGGACCATCGCCTTCGATGGCGCAGCGAAGGCTCAGCTCGCCGACATCGATCATCCGCATTTCGGGCATGGTCACTCCTTCGTCCGTGCAAACAAAACGGCCGGCCCCTCATGGGACCGGCCGCAATGTCTTGTCCAGTAAGCGATCGGCTCAGTGGGCGGTAGCATTGCCCTTGTCGCCGATGTGGTCGTGGTAATCGTGGTGGTCCTCGATCACCGGCAGTTCGCTGAACTGGTGGAACGGCGGCGGGCTCGACAGGCTCCATTCGAGCGTCGTCGCGCCTTCGCCCCAATAGTTGTCCGGGGCCTTCTTGCCGGCAGTAAAGGCGTAGATGAGGTTGATGAAGAAGAACACCATCGAGAACGCCATGATGTGATAGCCGAACGAACTGATCTCGTTCCAGTAGGTGTAGGCATCGGCATAGTCGGGATAACGACGCGGCATGCCCTGCAGGCCGAGGAAGTGCTGCGGGAAGAAGATCACGTTCACGCCGATGAAGAACAGCCAGAAGTGGATGTGGCTGAGCAGTTCGGAGTGCATGCGTCCGCTCATCTTCGGGAACCAGTAATAGAAGCCCGCGAACATCGAGAACACCGCGCCCATCGAGAGAACGTAGTGGAAGTGCGCGACCACGAAGTAGGTATCGTGCACCACGTCGTCGACGCCGCCATTGGCGAGATAGACGCCGGTCACGCCGCCCACGGTGAACAGGAAGATCATGCCGATCGCCCAGACCATCGGCGACTTGTACTCGATCGAGCCGCCCCACATGGTTGCGATCCAGCTGAAGATCTTCACGCCGGTCGGCACTGCGATGACCATGGTCGCCGCGGTGAAGTACATCTTCGTGTTCACGTCGAGACCCACGGTATACATGTGGTGCGCCCAGACGATGAAGCCGACAACACCGATCGCGACCATGGCGTAGGCCATGCCGAGATAGCCGAACACCGGCTTGCGGCTGAAGGTCGCCACGATCTGGCTGATCATGCCGAAGCCCGGCAGGATCATGATGTAGACTTCGGGGTGGCCGAAGAACCAGAACAGGTGCTGGTAGAGGATCGGATCGCCGCCGCCGCTGGCATCGAAGAAGGTCGTGCCGAAGTTACGGTCGGTGATCAGCATGGTGATCGCGGCTGCGAGGACCGGGAGGGCCAGCAGCAGCAGGAAGGCGGTGACCAGCACCGACCACACGAACAGCGGCATCTTGTGCAGGGTCATGCCCGGCGCACGCATGTTGAAGATGGTGGTGATGAAGTTGGTCGCACCCAGGATCGAGCCAGCGCCCGCAAGGTGGAGCGAGAAGATCGCGAAGTCGACTGCCGGACCGGTCGAGCCCGAGGTCGAGAGCGGCGCATAGACCGTCCAGCCGGTGCCTGCACCCGGGCCGGTGCCGCCGGGAACGAACAGCGAGAACAGCAGCGAGACGAAACCTGCGACCGTCAGCCAGAACGAGATGTTATTCATGCGCGGGAACGCCATGTCGGGCGCACCGATCATCAGCGGCACGAACCAGTTGCCGAAGCCGCCGATCATCGCGGGCATGACCATGAAGAAGACCATGATCAGGCCATGGGCGGTGATAAACACGTTCCACATGTGGAGCGAGGTATCGAAATCGGGGGTGCCGCCCATGAACTCGGCCCAGAACTGGAGGTACTGGATGCCGGGTTCGGCAAGCTCCATGCGCATGATGCCCGAGATCGCACCACCGATGATACCGGCGATGATCGCGAAGATCAGGTACAGCGTGCCGATGTCCTTGTGGTTGGTGGACATGAACCAGCGGGCGAAGAAGCCGGGCTTGTGATCGGCATGATCGTCGTGCGCGTGGTCGGCGTGGGCCTGGAAGTTATCGGCGGTTGTAGCCATCGGTTTGTCTCTCGGCTTCGTAAACTGGAAAAATCAGGCTTCGGTCGGGGCAGCGCCGGCACCGGGTGCACCGGGCTCGCTGCTTTCGGGTTCCTGCAGCGGTGCCGCGGAAGGATCGGCTTCCATGCCGACCTCTTCTTCACCGGCGACGGTGCCGCCCTGGGCAAGGACCCAGGCGTTGTACTGGTCCATCGGGAGCGCCTCGACGGCGATCGGCATATAGCCATGGCGCGCGCCGCAGAGTTCCGAACACTGGCCGTAGTAGACGCCCGGCTTGTCGACCTGGAACAGCTTCTCGTTCAACCGGCCCGGAACGGCATCGAGTTTGAACCACAGCGAAGGAACAGCAAACGAGTGGATGACGTCGGCAGCGGTGACCTGCAGGCGGATCGGCACGCCGACGGGGACGACCATGCGGTTGTCGACTGCCAGCTGGTGCGGTTCGCCGCGGGCCTCGGCCTCTTCTTCATCGAGCATGTTCGACACGATTTCGAAGTCGCCATTGTCGGGATAGGCATAGCCCCAGTACCACTGGTATCCGATCGCCTTGATGGTGATCGCATCCTTGGGCGGGGTTTCGTACTGCTTGGCGATGAGCGAGATCGAGGGGATCGCGATGCCAAGCAGGATCAGCGCGGGAACGACAGTCCAGATGACTTCGATCAGCGTGTTGTGGCTGGTGCGCGAAGGTACCGGGTTCGCCTTCTTGCGGAAGCGGATCATGGTGTAGAGCAGGAGCGCGAGCACGAATGCGCTGATGATCGCCATGACCCAGACCAGGCCGATGTGCAGGCCATAGGCAAACTCGCCGGTCTCGTTGTACTGGTCCTGGATGTCGAGCCCAGCGGGGATCGGCATGCCGACACCTTCGGTGGGTTTCATCGGGGTGTAGGCGGAGGAACCCGCGCCGACATCTTCGCTCGATGCATCGGCGGCAACTGCCGGGTCGACGGATTCGAGTTGCGCGGCCTCGGTCGCTTCCTGCGCCATGGCGGCAGGGGTGCCGACTACCAGTGAAAACGCCAGGGCCAGGCTGGCTACGATCCGGTGAAATCCGAGAGTTTTCATTACGTTGGAACTCTTTCGTGTCGTGTCTTTTGTCGGCCCTGCGGCGGCTCTTGTCCCACATGCGCGCGGGAATCCGCCCCTCGAGCGAGGTCCGATTGCGATGCGCCCTATAGGCAGGGTTTCCGCCAGCCTCAAGCGTGTGGCCGATAAAAATGTGCATGCTGCTTTGCCTCTTGCGCAATCGGCCGCAAGACGCTTTGGCAGGACCCGACATGACAGAAGACGAAATCCTCTCCGAATTCCGCGCGAGCGAAGCCCTGCTCGAAGGCCATTTCCTGCTTTCCAGTGGCCGGCACAGCGGGCATTACCTGCAATGCGCACGGGTGCTCATGAACCCCGAGCGCGCCGGACGGCTGGCCTTCGCGCTGGCCCAGAAAATCCCGCGCGACATCCGCAGCCAGATCGATGTGGTGGTCAGCCCGGCGATGGGCGGCATCATCATCGGCCAGGAAATGGGCCGCGCGCTGGGCAAGGACGCGATGTTCCTCGAACGCCCCGAGGGCGAGTTTCACCTGCGCCGAGGCTTCAGACTCGAACCGGGCGCAAAGGTGCTGATGGTGGAAGACGTGGTCACCACCGGCCTCTCCAGCCGCGAAGCAATTGCCGCCGTTGGCCGCGAGGGCGGAGAGGTTATCGCCGAAGTCTCGCTGGTGGATCGCAGCAATGGCGAAGCAGACCTTGGAGTGCCGTTCTTCCCGCTGATCGACATCAACTTCCCTACCTATGCCGAAGGAGAGGTCCCGGCGGAATTGGCAGCGATCGAGATCACGAAGCCCGGGAGCCGCAAGGCGTGAAGCAATTCCTGGCGATCGCTGCTTGTGCCGCACTCGCTGGCTGCGCGACGACGCCCCTGCCTGATCCGGTGGATAGCCCGGCGCCAGCACGAGGCCTCGCCCGTGTCGCGCAGGTGCTCGATCTTGCGGATTTTCACGGCGAGGCCCTTGTCTCTCCCGCTCCGGGCACGATCCACCGCGTGGCGCATGACGACTTCCCGCAAGGGACCGCCTGGCCCTGGGGTTCGGTGACCAAGCAGGTCATGGCGGTGGTCACCTTGCAGCAGGTGGCGGAAGGCAAGACGGCGCTCGATACGAAAATCGCGACATTGCTTCCCCCGTTCGCACAAAGCGAGGCGACGGTTCTCGACCTCCTGACCCATCGTTCCGGTTTCGCAAATCCAGACGACAGACCGGCAACACCGAGCGGTTTTCCCGCTTTCTACGGCCCGGAAGGGCAGCTCGATGACGGCACCTGCCAGCTCAATTACGGCCCCGTCGTTACCGAAGGCTACGTCTACAACAATTGCGATTACATCGTTCTCGGTGCCTTCCTGCAACGAGCGGCCGGGGAATCGCTCGATGCTCTGATTTCCGAACGTATCGGCAAACCCTCCGGCTGGGAAAACACGAGCCTTCTCGGCGCGGAAGACACGCGACCCTTTGCCGCTGCAGAACCGCTCTACGATCGCGTGCTGCCCCGGTATCGGGGCGCGGGCGCATTGGTGGGTCCGCTCGAAGACATGGTGCGGTTCGACAGGGCCCTGCTGTCCGGCCTGCTTCTCGATGCGCAAAGTCGCGAGCGCCTTTGGCGCGGCGATCCCGCGCTGGGCTACATGGCGCTGGGTCAGTGGTCGTTCGAGGCGCCGATTCGCGGTTGCGAGCGGCCTGTTCGCATTATCGAGCGGCGCGGAGCGATCGGGAAATACCAAGTCCGCAATATCATTCTGCCACAGAAGGATATCGTCATCGCAATGGCTACCGATCGGGGCGAAAAAGACTACAGTTTCGGCGAAATCTGGACAGGCAGCGGCGTCACGCACGATGTCCTGAGCGCGGTAGCCTGCACATGACCAATTCGCTCCGCCTTGGCGTGAATATCGACCACGTCGCTACCATCCGCAATGCGCGCGGGGGCGACCATCCCGATCCGGTGCGGGCGGCGGAAATCGTGGCGAGGGTCGGTGGCGACGGGATCACGGCTCACCTTCGCGAAGACCGGAGGCATATCCGTGACGCGGATCTTCGGCGCATCCAGGAAGCGACCGACCTGCCGCTCAACCTCGAGATGGCGGCGACCGAGGAGATGCTCGAGATCGCGCTCAGGCACATGCCGCATGCCGCATGCATCGTGCCGGAAAAGCGCGAGGAGCGGACCACCGAAGGCGGGCTCGACGCCGCCGGCCAGCACAATACGCTCGCGCCGATCGTCTGGAAGCTGAAGGACAAGGGCATCCGCGTCTCGCTCTTCATCGAGGCGAGCGAATTGCAACTGGATGCCGCATTGAAGCTCGGCGTGCCCGTGGTGGAATTCCACACCGGCGAATATGCGCATGCTCATCTTGAAGGGGACAGCGAGAAGACCGCTCGCGAGCTGAAGCGCATTGCCGACATGGCCGCACTCGCCGCCAAGAACGGGATCGAACCGCATGCCGGCCACGGCCTGACTTACGAAAATGTCCAGCCCATCGCCGCCATCCCGCAGCTGGCCGAACTCAATATCGGCCATTACCTCGTCGGCGAGGCCGTTTTCGTCGGGCTGGAGAACGCGGTGAGGCAGATGCGCGAACTGATGGACGAGGCTCGATGAGCCAGGCATCTGCCACCCGTGCCGACACGCTGTGGGCCGTTGCCGCAGTGGTCCCGTTCCTGCTGAGTATTGCCCTGCTTGCCTATACGCTCGCGCAGCAGGTCGCTTTCGCCTTCGCGATCGCATGGCCGGTCCTTCAGGTAATCGGCTATTGGGGTTCACTCAAGCGATCCGGCGGGGCCGTAAATCATCCGCTGGTCATAACGCAGGTGGTGCTGCACTGGCTCGTGCTGGTGCTGCTGATTGCACTTTGGATGAGGGTCTCATGATCATCGGAATGGGCAACGATCTTACCAATATGGACCGCATCGCCAATTCGCTAGAGCGGTGGGGCGAGAAGTTCGAGCGCCGCTGCTTCACCGAAATCGAGCGCGAAAAGGCGGCCAGACGCCCCTTCACCCGCGTCGGCACCTTCGCCAAGCGCTGGGCCGCCAAGGAGGCCTTCGCCAAGGCGGTCGGCACCGGTTTCTCGCGCGGCGTGTTCCACAGGGATATCGGCGTTGTGAATGCGCGTTCCGGCGCGCCCACGCTCCACCTGACAGGCGGCGCTGCACTAAGGCTTGCCGAAATGATGCCGCACGGCCATGAGGCGCGCATTCATCTCACCCTCACCGACGACCATCCATGGGCGCAGGCATTCGTGATTATCGAGGCCTTCCCCGAATGAGTGCAGATCTTGCCGACGTGACCGACCACATCAAGAAGAAGAAAAAAGACGACAAGAAGGTCGATTGGGTCGCGGAAATCCGCGGTCTAGGACTGATGCTGCTGGCGGTTTTCGCCTTTCACAGCTTCATCGCCAAGCCTTTCTACATCCCTTCGGAATCGATGCTGCCCAACATGCTGGTCGGCGACCGGCTGGTGGTGAGCAAATATCCCTATGGCTGGAACTGGTCCTCGGTCAGCTTCCACCTCGCCCCTCGCGGCGACTGGCGGCTATTCGGATCGACGCCCGAATATGGCGATATCGTCATCCCCGTCCATCCCGAACGCGACGAAGATTACATCAAGCGCGTCGTTGCCCGCCCGGGTGACCGGATCGCAGTGCGCGACGGGCAGATCATCCTCAACGGCAAGCCCGTGCCGCAGGAAGCCGAGCCCGCGCTCGACTTGCCGGTGGACGAGAATTCACGGTGTTATGGCTTCGGCGACCCGACCTTCCTCGTCACCGACGAGACAGGAAAGAACGTGTGCCGCGTGCCCGTATATCGCGAGACTCTGCCCAACGGCGCGACCTATTTGGTCATCGACCACCTGAACCAGCCGCTCGACAATTTCCCCGAGATCACCGTCCCGGACGATGCGGTTTTCGTGATGGGCGACAACCGCGACCATTCGGCCGACAGTCGCGAACTCAATTCCTCGCGCGGCCTGCTCGGCCCCGTCCCGCTGGAGAATGTCGGCGGGCGCGCGGAGTTCATCACTTTCTCCCTCGATGGAACCACTACGCTCAATCCGGTTTCATGGTTTACCAGCTTGCGTGAAGGTCGCGCGTGGACCACGCTCAGGCCCGCAATCACAGGGGACAATGCGGAATGACAGATAGTTCGTCGGGTAAGCAGGACGATCCCGTCAGCGGAAACGATCTCGCCTATCACGACGATCCGGGGGCCAGCCCGACCTATATAAGCAACGCCAAGCTGCGCTTCGAGGCAGGGCGGGCGCTGGTGTGGGGCCTTGTCATCGGCCTGATCTGGCTGACGGTACATATCTCGCATTCACTGCTCGTCATCTTCGGCGCGCTGGTCTTTGCCTGCATGGTCGACGGCGGCGCACGGCTGCTCGGCAAGGCGCTTCCGATCGGGCGCGGACTGCGTGTGGCGGTCGTTCTCCTGCTTGTGACGGCGTTCTTCATCTGGCTGGGATATTTCGCCGGCTCCCAGATCTCACAGCAGGCGGCTGAATTTCCTGCCATCATCAAGGAGCAGATCGCCCGCCTGATCACATTCCTGCAAGGCCAGGGCTTCGCGATCTCGACGGCCGATATAGAGAACTTCGCTGGCAGCATGGCGAGCGGTGTCGGGACAGTAACCAAGGCCATTGGCGGGATTTTCGGCGGACTTACTACCCTGCTGCTGATCATCATTATCGGGATTTACTTCGCCATCGATCCGCGGCTGTACGAGCGCGGCGTGGCGTGGATGGTACCCAACAAGGAGCGCAGCGCTTTCTACGATACGCTGAGCCACCAGGCCTACACGCTGCGCCGCCTGATGGCGGGCCGCCTCGTCGGCATGGCGTTCGAAGGCTTCTTCACCTGGGTTATGCTCGCATTCGGCGGCATGCTGATCGGCATCGATCCGGTACCGATGGCAGCACTGCTGGGGCTGCTGACCGGCCTCCTCGCCTTCATCCCCAATATCGGCGCTATCATTTCGGGCGTGCTGATGGTGCTGGTCGGCTTTTCCGGAGGAACCGACATGGGTCTCTACACGATCTTCGTCTATTTCCTCGTCCAGAATTTCGACGGCTATGTGCTCGTGCCTCTGATCGCCAAGAAGACGGTCGATCTCGCTCCGGCACTGGTGCTCTCGGCCCAGCTTATTTTCGGCGTGCTGTTCGGCCTCCTTGGCCTCGCCCTCGCCGACCCGCTCCTTGCGATGATCAAGGTTGCGCTCGAGCGCCGGAGCGCGCGCCGCAAGGGCGAAGTCGAGCCTGTCGAAGCCCCGGAGCCTGCCTGAATGGTCCGCAAATTCCTCTATGTCGTCGCATTCGTGATAGTCGTCTTCATCGTCGGCGCGATTGCCCTGTCGATCTGGTCGCGAGAGGCCACCGAGATCGCATTCGTCCCGCGCGGCGAATTCGTCGAGCAGGAAGCGCTCGCCGCCAATGCCTATGAAGACCCGGACATGTGGTATTCGCGCCCCGGCCTCGGCATCGACGATCCGTCGCGTTACCAGCCCGCCGTGGCTCAGCCTGCGGTCGACCCGGCCGAGCAGGCACCTTCGCCCGATGCCCCTGCCGCCGAACAGAGCCTCGACGAGCCGGGCGCGATGGCAACCTCCGGATCTGTGGCAGGCGAGGCGGCCGAGGCTTCGGAAGTCCCGAGCTTTGCGGTGTTCTTCGTCCCCCCCACCAGCTTCCTCAAGGCAGGCGGCACGGCGTGGAACGCCACGCTGGACGACGCCACCACCAACAGCCGCGCGCGTACTTTCCTGCGCGGCCTTGCCAGCCCATTCAACCGGGCGGATGAAATCTGGGCCCCAAAGTATCGCCAGGCTGCGGCAGGTGCATTCCTGACCAACAAACCCGAAGCCCAGCAGGCGATCGACGCGGCCTATGCCGATGTGACGCAGGCCTTCGACTATTTCCTCGAGAGCGTGGACGAGGACAAGCCCATCGTCCTTGCCGGACATAGCCAGGGATCGATCCACGTTTTGCGGCTGCTGATGGAGCATGCCTCGGAACAGGGGATGATCGACCGCGTGGTGGCAGTCTACGCCATCGGCTGGCCCATTTCGATGGAGCACGACCTGCCTGCCCTGCCCCTGCCCGCCTGCGCCTCGGCCGATCAGACCGGCTGCATCATCGCCTATTCCGCATTCTCCGACGATGGCGATCCCGACTTCCTCAAGCGCCGCTATGAAGCAACGCCCGGGTTCGATGGCGAGCCGCGCGGCGAAGGGCCGATCCTGTGCGTCAACCCTCTCACCGGCGGAACCGGCGGAGAGGCCCCTGCATCCGCCAATCTCGGCACGCTCAAGCCCAGCGCAGACCTCAGCTCGGGCGAACTTATCGCGGGTGCCGTCCCTGCACGCTGCGACGAGCGCGGGCTTCTGCTGATCGGAGACCCGCCGGAAATGGGCGAAGGCGTGCTGCCGGGCGGCAATTTCCACGTCTACGACATCCCGCTGTTCTGGAAGAACCTGCAGGAAGACGTGATTGCCCGCGCCCGCGCACATACTGTCCGCGCGTTCGAGGCGCGCACCTCATCGTAACCGACAATGCCCTCGAATATGGCGACGCGCTGTCCGAAGGCGGCGCGCTGCTGGGCTTGGACCTCGGCACGAAGACAATCGGGGTTGCCACCTGCGACGCTGGCTGGCGCTATGCGACGGCAGGCAAGACGATCTCCCGCAGCAAGTACACCAAGGATGCAGGCAAACTACGCGAGATCGTGGACGAACGCGGCGTGAAGGGAATCGTGATCGGCCTTCCCCGCAACATGGACGGGACCGAGGGGCCACGCGCCCAGGCCAGCCGCGCCTACGCCAAGAATCTCGCGCAAACCTTCGATTTACCGGTGCTTTTATGGGACGAACGCTGGTCGACAAGCTCGGCCGAGAGCGCCATGATCGGCCAGGATATGAGCCGCGCAAAGCGAGCCGAAAAGATCGACAGCCACGCGGCTGCGATCATCCTGCAGGGCGCTATCGATGCCCTTGCGGGAGGTGGGATTTAAAAGGGAGAGGGTCGCCCAATGCTGAGTTTCCTGAAGGTTTTCGAGGCCGAGCGCGCCGATATCCGCGCAAGCTGGCTGCTTTCCGCCCTCTTCCGCATGGCTGCATTTGCCGCGATCGGGCTGCTCTTCATCCTGACGATCTACGCGCTCTGGTAAGTCATCAGAGCGTCGCGCGGCGCATCGCGGCTTCCTTGGCGACCATCAGGCTGCCCGACAGCTCGGCCTCTCGCCACAGCGCATCGCGCGTGTCGCGATCCAGCAATCCGCTACGCGCCTCGTAACTGGCCAGCCGCATCCGGTCGCTGGGGTGTGCCTTGCCGGCCCATTCGGCGAATGCGATCGCCTGTTCGCCGCCCAGCCCAACGGCGCAGCGCATGAAGCATTCGGTGGAAGTCGGGTTCAGGATACCGGTCACCGCATTGCTATCGAGGTCGAAGCCGTACTGGTCGCACCAGCCCTGCGATTGGTCGATATGCATGATGTTGAGCGAGACCGACATCGAAGGCGGCGGCAGCTGCGAATGGATGTCGAGATTGGCGCGGTAGAGCATCATCTTGCCCTCGGCGAGATTCGTCCGCTCGACGAAGCGCAGATCCGCCACTTCGCCGCGCCAGCCACTCACGCTCTCGTAATCGTATTCGTAATAGTCGCTGCCATAGCCCGGGCCGAAATAGCCCACCGTAAGGAAGTTGAAATTGTGGTCGTGCGGGACTTCGTAGACGAAGGCCTTGGCCCCGCTCGAGCGGAAGCAACTCTCGTCCTCGCTCGGCCAGATGTTGGCGCGCAGGAAGCTGTTGGTGCTGGCACGCGACAAGACGATCGATTGCGGACCGTAGGAACTTTCGAGACCGGTGTCGCGAAAGCGGCGCTCTAGCTGGTCGACCAGCATGTCACCGAGGAATTGCCGGTCGTTTGCGAGACGTTTCAGTGCGACCACACCATTTTCGAGCGAAACCTCGTCCGAAGGATCGAATGGCGTGTCTTCAAGCATCGCCATGCAATCACCGATGCCGTGCGCAAGGGTTTCGACCGAAGTAATCAGGCGGGGCATGCTTCGCTCTCCAGTTGGGCGAGGACAGGATAGGCTTCCACGAGTTGCGCGCGCAAAGCTCCGGCTTGGGCGGCAAGCTCATCGGCCGGATCGGCGGCAATCCGCGACAGCACGCCAAAACCGGTCGCCGTGTCGAGCGCGAGGCATTCGCGCAGGGACTGCCAGCGGATATGCGCTCCGCCTTCCATGGCGAGTTCGGCGAGCAGCGGCGCGGCATCGCTCCGGCCCATGCGCCCGAGCAGCGCCATCGCCATTTCGCGCTGGCTTTCCTCGCGCGTCCCGCTGGCACTGTGCACCAGCCGACCGTCGGCAAGCGAGAATTGTCGCGTAGGCTGCGCGTTTTCGTCCGTCCGCGCGAGCCGCAGCATGACGAGCCGACCATGGACCTGTTCGATGTATCGGACCTGTCGGCGCGCATCGCAGGACAGCGTTTCACCAGCCACCAACCGGCGCACTTGCTGGTCGAGCGCCGCCACGCCGTCGCGCTCCTCGAGCAATTCGGTGAAACGGAAATCGCCCGCCCCTTCGAGTACGATTTCATGGCAGTCGCTGCCCGAGAATGCGACCGTATCCGGTCTCTGCTCGAGCGCATCGTAAGTAAGCAGGGTTAAGGTTGCACGACCGGTACGGCCTAGCTGGATCATCGCCAGTCCGTTGGACTGCTGGTGGCGCATGGGGACCTGGCCGAGCGGATACCGTGCGAGCGCGGCGGTCATCGGTTCGAACAGGGCGTCGAGTATCGCGTATGCTTCTTCGCGGCTCGAAAGAAGGCGCGCCAGATCGGGGCAATCCCCAAGCGCCCTGCCCTGACCAAAGGCAGAAAGGTCTGCCCGCGCCTTTGCGAAGACACCATGGCGCCATTCGTCGCGAACCTTTTCCAGCGCCAGCTGCGCTTCACGCTGCGGGGAAAGATCTCCCCGCAGCGAAGCGATTTGCGGATCCATGCGCATCGCTTTGAGCCTCTTCGATCAGAAAAGCAGTTCGGAAGGCTGAAGTTCATAGATGTAGGTCATGATCACCACGATCCGATCGTCCACCGTCGGACCTCCGCTCGTATTGAGGAGCGAGCCGAAAAGGCCGGTTGCGGTGTCGAGTCCCGGAAGGCTCGAAAGGTCGATCTTGGGCAGGTTCATATGTATTCTCCCTGGTTGAGGGGAGGCGCGACCCCGTGCCACTCCTCCCGTGCGGCTGTCGTCGCAAGAGAGTTCCCGGCAATCGAATTAAAACATTGTAATGGGCCGGAGCCGGGCGCTATCGGCCCCTGCAGATGAGCGAACCGCAAAAATTCGACCCCGCCACAGCGACCCCATTCCTCACCAGCCGCGGGCATCCCGGATGGCTGGGCATGCGCTATTCGCAGCATGGCGACGACTGGGTTGAACTGGAATTGCCCTGGCGCGAGGACCTGCTCGGCGAAGAGGGCCAGCATGTGCTCGCCTCGGGCCCGATTTTGAGCCTCATGGACATGGCGAGCGGGCTCGCGATCTGGAAAGCGATGGACAAGTTCGAGGCGATCGCGACGCTCGACCTGCGGGTGGATTACGTGCGCCCGGCACGCGAAGGCGCTGCGGTATTCGGCCGCTCGCAATGCTACCGGATTACCCGCAGTGCTGCCTTCGTCCGAGGGCTTGCGCATGATGGCGACGCAGACGATCCGGTCGCGCATATCCAGGCGGTCTTCATGAAAATCGGCGGCGGGCCGAAGCGGGAGCTGCCGAATGGCTGACAATCCCGACATCGGCGTTCTGACGCCCTACGCTCGCTCGCTCGGTATCGAACTGGCCGAGTGGGAAGATGGCATACCTGTCATGCAGGTTGCCTTCGTCGAGGCCGTCGAGGGGCGACCTGAGCACTATCACGGCGGCGCAACAGGCGGATTGCTCGAGACGGCGGGCTACGCGGCGCTGCGTGCCGAACTGGCCAAGCGCGAGCGCGCGGCGGTGCTCAAGCCGATCAACATCACGGTTCAGTATCTGTCGGCAGGAAAATCACAGGCGAGCTTTGCCAAGGGTCGTGTGACCAAGCTCGGCCGGCGTAGCGCGAATTTGACCGTCGAGGCATGGCAGGATGACCGTTCGCGCCCGATCGCCACAGCGGTGATGAATGTCCTGATGGGAGAGCCGGAGGGCTAGTTCCCCTCGATCACTCCCTCTCGCTCGAGTTGGCGACGCACTTCCTCATAGCGGCGCTCTTCCGCCCGGCGGCGGGCTTCCTCGATCTGCTCCTCGTCCACACCGATGCCGTCTTCGCCGATACGGATATCGATCGGTACGCCGTCGATCTCGGTCGAGAAAACTGCCTCGCCGTCGCGAATACGGATACGCGAGTTGTCGCCGACAGGAATGTCGCCGAGGTCGGGAACGTCGAGCGGCTCCACCGGCCCGCCCGGGTCGGGAAGTTCGGTCGGCGACGGCTGGCTGGGCGCGGCCGAGGCACCGAGCGCCTGGCTCATGAAGTCGCGCCAGATGCGCGCGGGCAGGCCCCCTCCGGAGATGCCTCTCAGCGGTGTGTTGTCGTCATTGCCGATCCACACGCCGACTACCAGATCGCCCGCATAGCCGACGAATAGCGCGTCGCGATTGTCCTGCGTGGTTCCGGTCTTGCCGAAGGCGGGCATCGAAAGCCGCGCACTGCGACCCGTGCCGCCATCGATTACGGCGCCCAGAAGCCGGTCCATCTTGCGACTGGTTGCACCGGAAAAGCTCGAAGGACCGTCGACCATGCTCTCGAACCATCCCTTTTCAGGCACTGCAAAGGCGCGCGGTTCGACCGGATAGGCATTGCCTGCCACACCCGCATAAGCCGCCGTCAGCTCGATCAGGCTCATGGTCGATGTGCCGAGCGCCATGCTGGGATCGCCCTTGGCCAGCGGCGAGGTCACCCCGAGATCGCGCGCAGCATCGATCACCTTGGCGCTGCCGACCTCGCCGAAGAGGCGAACGGCGGCAACATTGCTCGACTGGGCGAATGCCTGTTCGAGCGTCAGGCTTTCCGAATAGCGCCCACCCGAGTTTTCGGGGCGGTACCCTCCCTGTTCGATCTTCTGGTTGCTGATCCGGTCGTCCGGATCCCACCCGTCGCGCATGGCGGCGAGATAGACGAACAGCTTGAAGGTCGAACCTGGCTGGCGCTTGGCCTGGGTGGCGCGGTTGAAGGGCGACTTGGCGTAATCCTTGCCGCCGATCATCGCCACCACTTCGCCGTTGGTACGCATGGCGACGAGGGCCACCTGCGCCTCTCCCAAAGGCGCGCGCGACGTCACGCGGCGGGCGATATTTTGGAGGCGCGCATCGAGCGTGGTCGTCAGCGTGGTGCGCGAATAGCCGGTTTCCGATGCCTGGCGCGCCTGGGGCAGCGCCCAGTCGGCGAAATAGGTGCCGGTGGGAAGATCGCTCTTCAACCGCACGTCGAGCGCCGGCGGGCGCATCGCCTTGGCCTCGGCCTCGGTAATGTATCCCGCCGCGACCATCGACTGGATGACCAGTTTCATCCGCTTCTCGGCACGGTCGTAGTGGCGGGTCGGAGCATAGGCGCTGGGGGCCTGCAACAAACCAGCCAGCATGGCAGCCTGGTTGGGGAGCAGGTTTTCGGGCTTGCGATAGAAATAGTGAAGGCTTGCCGCCCGCAAACCATACACATTGTCGCCGAAATAGGCGTTCGAGAGATAGCGTTCGAGGATCTCGTCCTTGGTCAGCCAAGCCTCGAGCCAGAAGGCGATCAGCGCTTCGCGTGCCTTGCGGGTCAGCGTGCGTTCGGGGGTGAGGAAAGTGAATTTCGCCAGCTGCTGAGTGATCGTCGAACCGCCACCCGTTCCGGTGAAGGCAGCACGGGCGATGCCGCGCGGGTCGACGCCCCAGTGATCGTAGAAGCGCCGGTCCTCGATCGCGAGGAAGGCCTCGACCACATGCGGGGGAAGCGTGTCCACATCGACTGGCTCATCGACGATGGCCCCGTTGCGCGCAATCGGGGTCCCATCCGAGGCCAGAAGCGTGATTTGCGGCGGCGCAATTGGTTCAAGCGACTTGTTGAGCGGTGCCGTCACGGCAAGCCATGCAACGATCAGGATGAACAGTCCGATCAGCGCCGCAATCGCGCGAACGATCCACCAGCGCTTTCGGCGGCCGAACCAGGTAGGCTTCTGCCACCAGCGAAGGCGCTTGCGTTCTTCGGCCAGAACTCCGCGGTCGATTTCATCGAGCCGTTCGTCCCAGGCGTCGTCATCTTCCCAGTCGTCGCCGAGCGAATAGTAGCCGCGATGCGGATTCAGTTCCGGTTCGGGCCGGTTGCGGCGGAAGATGGAATCGAGAACGCCCATGGACCTACTGTGCTACACAAATAACACAGTCATGCATAGGGTCTGCAACCTTAACTCTTCCCGACCACGCTTTCGGGCAGGTCTTCACCGAAGACGCGCTGGTAGTATTCGGCCACCAGCATGCGTTCTTCCTCGTCGCATTTGTTGAGGAAGGAGAGGCGGAAGGCGAAGCCGACATCCTTGAAGATGGCGTAGTTCTGCGCCCAGGTGATGACCGTACGCGGGCTCATCACGGTCGAGATATCGCCATTGATGAAGCCCTGCCGCGACAAATCGGCGACCTTGATCATGTCGGCGAGGATCTTGGGATCGATATCGGGGTTCTTCGCCTCGACGATCTGCTGCTCGGTCTCGGCGGGCAGATAGTTCAGCGCAGTGACGATATTCCAGCGGTCCATCTGACCTTGGTTGATCGCCTGCGTGCCGTGATAGAGCCCGCTGGTATCGCCGAGGCCGACCGTATTGGCGGTGGCGAAGAGGCGGAAATGCGGATCGGGACGGATGACGCGGTTCTGGTCGAGCAGCGTGAGCTTGCCCTGCTGTTCGAGCACGCGCTGGATCACGAACATCACGTCCGGACGGCCCGCGTCATATTCATCGAACACCAGCGCGACCGGATGCTGGAGCGCCCAGGGCAGCAGGCCTTCGCGGAATTCGGTGACCTGCAAGCCGTCGCGCAGCACGATGGCATCGCGCCCGACGAGATCGATACGGCTGATATGCGCATCGAGGTTGATGCGGATGCACGGCCAGTTGAGGCGCGCTGCCACCTGCTCGATATGCGTCGATTTACCCGTGCCGTGATAGCCCTGCACCATCACCCGGCGATCATGCGCGAAGCCGGCAAGGATCGCGAGCGTGGTATCCGCGTCAAAGACGTAGGCCTCGTCGAGATCGGGCGTGCGCGCATCGGGCTTGGAGAAGGCGGGCACCTTCCAGTCGATATCGATGCCGAAAGTCTCGCGCGCATCGACTTCGGTGTCGGGCGCTGCGAGGACGGTCTTGGCGGAAGGCTCGAAGGTCTTGTCGGTCATGTCGTTCATCTCGAATGGCGACCTAGGCATTTATCTCCCCCGCGCCAAGCCTATATTGCCCCTTGTGAGTCGCCCCGACCCCCTCGAATTTCTACGCCAGCGAATAGTTGGCAGCGTGCGGGCCACCTTCAACGAGGGCGACGCCAAGGCGCAGCCGCGCGGCGTTTCGGACGAGGCCCTGTTCGCCAGGGACACGCCGATCCGCATGGTCCATGCCGATATCGTAGGGATGATGGTGGGCGGCATCCGCGGACTGTTCCTCCAGATGCTCCACCCGCATGCGCTGCAGGGGGTGCTCGATTTCTCCAACTTCCGCGCCGACATGCACGGGCGGCTGGCGCGCACCGCCCATTTCATCACCGACACCACCTTCGCCCACCGCGAGATCGCGATGGAATCTATCGAGCGCGTCAACCGCATCCACCGCAGCGTGCAAGGCACCCTGCCCGACGGCTCACCCTATTCCGCCACCGACCCCCGTACGCTGGCCTGGGTCCATGTGGCGGAGGCGACGAGCTTCCTTGCCGGCTACATGCGCGTGACCAAGCCCGACATGCCGGGCCATGAGCAGGACGAATACTACCGCCAGTTCGCTCTTGTTGCGCGGGCATTGGGTGCCGACCCCGTCCCCACCGACCGGCGCGAGGCCCAGGCGATCTTCCGCGAACTGCGCGAAGACCTTTCGACCAGTCCGGAAGCGCGTGAGGTCGCCGAATTCGTGGTCAGCATCAAACCCGAAGGCGCGCCCCCCGCCCTGCAAAAGGCGATCGTCGCCGAAAGCATCGCGCTCTTGCCGCCTTTCGCGAGGTCGATGCTGGGGCTGGAGCGACCGGGTCTGGGCGCGATACCCGCAAGGGCGGCGGCATGGGGCGCGGCAAGGACGCTACGCTGGGCATTCCGGCAGAGTTGAATGGCAGTTAACGACCCGATAGCGGACGTTAGACTTTGGACTGAATTTGACTTCAGTCTCCGATTTTTCGGTCTAGGGCGGTAAGATACGCGATGCTGAAGCCATGGAAGCCTACACATGCCAAATCTGTTGTCGCGATTGCCGCGCCAGCAACGGCTATTGTGATTTTCGCCTATCATTTCCATCGGTTAGGCTTGAACAATTATGTAGAGGAGCTTTCGCAATCTGACTTTCTGATTAGCCAGATCGTCATGGTATTCGCTTTTGCAGCTTGGATTACGCGATACTCAATACCGAGCGTCAAGTTTCTATTGAGAGAAAAATCCTAACGCCCGCTTCCCACATTATTGCCGTCATTCGGATAAGCGCTACCATCCAAGAATGTCGAAGGGATTGCTCGAACGTAGGGTGGAAGATCTGGCTAGCGATGCCGCACAACGTAGCAACGCTATCTCGCTGCTCGCGGCTCTTGAAGGCACTGTCCTCGGAGCAATTGAAAGCGAGGACATCTCGCTCAACCGTTTCACGAACGCGATTTGCTTTGATTGGCTGGTGAGCGGTGAATGGGACAGCCTTCAAGTCGAAATCTATTCCGACCACTTCGAGACATACCTCTCACGTGATCAAGAGCTACGCATCAATCATTGGCCGAGCGAGCCGAAATCGCTGGCGCTGGATAAAGTTATGGGAGAGCTTTTGGCTGGTGCAGCCTAGTGTCAGCATACCACCCCATAATTGGGCGTTCACCCAATCTTCTCCGGCAGCTCGAAGATGCCCATGAACCGCGCGGCGGCTGCGGCATCGCCCTCGATCGTCACCCCGACTTCCTCGGCCGGTATTCCGACGTAGAACATGACAGCCAGCGCAGGCGCTGCGGCCGCGGTGAAGACGGCATCGCAATCGTCCGGCTCTGCGCGGACGACGGGGAGGACGCCGTCGCGTAGTTCGGCCACGAATGCTGTGTCGGGAAAGCGGAAGCCGATCCGCGCCTTGATGCCCCTGGCTTTCGCCGGATCGAACATCGTCCTCAGCGAGAGCATGAAGCTGACCGGCGACAGGGGCAGCGTCGGATCGTGCTGCGAGGACATGGCGGCCCAGCGGCCGATCTCCTGGACCATCGGCTCGGCCGCATAGCCCCATTGCGTCAATTCGTAGACCTGCGCGGAGACCGGGGGTGGCAGCTTGCGCTTCACCAGCACGCCTGCCGCCTCCAGCGTGCCGAGCCTTTCGGTCAACACCTTGGCCGATATTCCGGGCAGGCTTGCCCTGAGGTCGGAAAACCGCCGCGCGCCGAGTATTAGTTCCCTGACCACCAGCAGCGACCATCGCTCGCCGATCAGCTCCATGCCGAAAGCGGTTCCGCAGGCATCGCCATACCACTTGCCGTGTCCCTGCGCCTGACCCGTAGTTTCTTTTTGTAACTTCATGGTTGCTTTTAGTAACTCATACGCACAAAGTTCTCAAGTACCGAGTCGCAGGAAAGAGGAGACCAGCCAATGTATGTCAGCGGATTCGTCCAGCCCGTCCCGAACGAAAACAGGGACGCCTATATCGCCGCCGCCAAGGCCGGGTGGGAACTGTTCAGGGAATATGGCGCGATTTCCATGACCGAGAATTGGGGCGACGACGTGCCCGAGGGCAAGCAGACCGACCTGCGCCGTGCGGTCGCGCTGGAAGACGGAGAGACCACCGTCTTCAGCTGGATCGTCTGGCCCGACAAGGCGGCCGCCGATGCCTGCTACGCCACGATGGAAACCGACGAGCGCTGGCAAGAGCTCGACATGCCCTTTGACGGCAAGCGAATGATCTTCGGCGGCTTCGAAACAATCTTCCACGAGGAGCGCTGACATGGCCGACTATACCTTCTTCACCAATCCCATGAGCCGCGGCCAGATTGCGCGGTGGGCGCTGCATGAAGTCGGCGCGGATTACGATACCGAGATCGTCGAATGGGCCGCCAAGTCCGAGGCTTTCCTGACGGCCAATCCCCTCGGCAAGGTCCCGACGCTTGTCCACCACCACGAAACGCATGTCCATGTCGTGACCGAGGCGGCGGCCATTTGCCATTACCTCGCCGAGATGCACCCAGAAGCAGGCCTCTTGCCCGAAGCGCATGAGAAAGCGGACTATTTCCGGCTGTTCTTCTACTCGGCCGGCCCTGTCGAACAGGCCGTTACCGCGCGTTCGATGGGCTGGACTATCGACGACCCGCAGAAACAGGGCATGGCCGGTTTCGGCAGCTACGAGCGCGCGATGGACACATTCGAAGTACTGCTGAAAGAGGGCGATTACGTCTGCGGGGACCGGTTCACCATGGCCGATGTCTATGTCGGCAGCCAGGTCGACTGGGGCCTGCAGTTCGGCTCGATTCCCAAGCGCAAGACCTTCGAGGACTATGCCGAGCGCCTGCGCGAGCGCAGCGCCTACAAGGAAGCCAAGGCCATCGACATGAAACTGATCGCGGAGGCGCAGGGCAATGGCTGAAGGCCCGATCTCCGACAACGCGATGGCAACCTGCCTGTGGTTCGATGGCAAGGCCGAGGAGGCAGCAAGGCTTTATTGCGACCTGTTTCCCGACAGCGAGATCGTCGAAACCACGCGCGCGCCGGGCGATTATCCGGGCGGCAACGCAGGCGATGTCCTGACCGTAGACTTCACCGTGCTCGGCCGTCCATTTCTCGGACTCAATGGTGGTCCCGAAGCGGGGTTTACCGATGCGGTGAGTTTCCAAGTCTTCACCGATACGCAGGAAGAAACCGATCGCTACTGGGACGCGCTGCTATCAGTTGGCGGCGAGCCGATGATGTGCAGCTGGCTCAAGGACCGCTTCGGCGTACGCTGGCAGATCGTCCCGCGCGTGCTGATGGAAGGTTTGCGCCATCCCGATGCGGCAACCCGCGAGCGGGTATTCGCTGCCATGAGCGAGATGGTGAAGATCGACCATGCCGGCATTGAGGCGGCGATCGCTCGCTAGGCGATCGCCCTGCACTGACGCAGCGTGTTGTAAGCCTCTACCACGCGGTTGAGCCGGGTCTCGTACTGCCGGTCGCCACCGTTCCGGTCCGGGTGATAGCGCCGCACCAGTTCCGAATAACGCCGCCTGAGCCTGCGCCGGTCGGTGTTCGTGCCGAGGCCCATTACTTCCAGAGCTTCCGCCTCCTCGCGGCTGAAGCGGCCGTCCATGGCCATCTCGGCCTCGCGGCGGGCGCGGCTCTTGATGCCGCTGGCGCGCGCGGAAATAGCATCGAGCGGGTCGTCGTAATCGGCCCAGCGCGGCATGCCGTCGACGCCTGCTGTCGGGCGAAAGCTCGGGCTTTCGGTGCGCCAGCCGCTCACCGGGCCCTGCGCGTCGAGGATTTCCTCCGCGCTCATGCCTTCGAACCAGTCGTAGCCCGCGTTGAATTCGCGCACATGGTCGAGGCAGAACCAGCGCCATTCGCCCGGCCCGTCGAAGCGGTGCCCGCTGCCCGGTGCGCGGAATTCGCCCGGCTGCTGGCAGGCAGGGTGCGCGCATACGCGGCCCGTATCTTCATATCGTCCGTGAAACTTTGACTGGCGCATTCGTTCTAGGATGGGGAGTGAAACCCTGTATGGAAAGACCCGAGAGGAGATTCGAGCGCATGGCAGGACCGGTCCAGCAGGAGATGGAGCGCCTTTTGCAGGACGCCTTCTCCCCCACGCGCCTCGAAGTCATCAACGACAGCGCCAAGCATCACGGCCATGCCGGGGACGACGGCAGCGGTGAATCGCATTTCACCGTGGTGATCGAAGCGCCCGCCTTTGCCGACAAGTCCCGGCTCGACCGCCAGCGCATGGTCAACAAGGCGCTGGGCGATATTCCCGGAGAGCGCGTCCACGCCCTCGCCATCCAGGCTTCCGCACCGACGCCATAACAACAAGGGGCAAGTCCATGAGCCAAATCGACCTCACGCTCACACCGACGACACATGATCTCGGGCAGTTCGAGGTCAGGCGGGTGCTGCCGGCCAAGAAACGGACCATGGTTGGCCCCTTCATCTTCGTCGACCAGTTCGGCCCGGCGCAGCTTGATCTCGGCAGCGGCATGGACGTGCGGCCGCATCCGCATATCAACCTCGCCACGGTCACCTGGCTGTTCGAAGGCGCGATCGACCACCGCGATAGCCTGGGCAGTTTCTCGACCATTCGCCCCGGGCAGGTGAATTTGATGACGGCGGGCAAGGGCATCGTCCATTCGGAACGCTCGCCCGAGGCAGAACGCAAGGCGGGGCCTAAGCTCTACGGCATGCAGACATGGCTTGCCCTGCCCGATGGCAGGGAGGAGATCGATCCGGCCTTCGAAGCGGTTTCGGACCTGCCCGTGGTCGAGGACGGCCGCGCCAAGGCCATTGTCATCATGGGCGAACTGTGGGGCGAACGCGCGCCGACCACCACCCATGCCGATACGATCTATGCCGAGATCGTTCTGGGCGCAGGCGGCGCGATCCCGCTGGAAGAAGATGCCGACGAACGTGCGGTCATGTTGGTCGGCGGCGAGGCGAGCGTCGACGGGCACGAGCTGGGCCTCTACGAACTCGCCGTGCTGCAACCGGGCCGCGACATGACGCTGGAAAGCAGGTCGGGCGCGCGGGTCATGCTGCTCGGCGGCGAGGCGTTCCAGACACAGCGCCATGCCTGGTGGAATTTCGTCAGCTCCAGCCGCGAGCGCATCCGGCAGGCCAAGGAAGACTGGCAGGCCCGCCGCTTCCCCGAAGTTCCCGGCGACAGCGAGGAGCGCATCCCGCTGCCCGAGGGCGAGCCCAAGACCGTCACCTACCCCTGAGGGAGAGCACATGAGTTTCGAAGGCATGACCGCCTGGATCACCGGCGCGAGCAGCGGCATCGGCGCGGCGCTCGCGGAAGAATGGGCCAGCCGCGGGGCGAACATCATCCTCTCGGGCCGCGACGAGGGCCGGCTGAGCGCAGTGGCGAACCGGCTTGAAACCGAAACGCTCACCCTCCCCTTCGACGTGCGCGACGAGGAGGCGATGCGCGCGGCAACCGACACCGCCACCGGATGGACGGACGGCGTCGATATATTCGTCGCCAATGCGGGCATTTCGCAGCGCAGCCCGGCGGTCGATACCGACATGCAGGTCTATCGCGACATCATCGATATCGACCTCACCTCGCAGATCGCCGCGTCGCAGGCACTTTTGCCCCACATGACCGGGCGCGGAAGCGGAAAGCTGCTCTTCATCTCCTCCATCGCGGGCAAGGTCGGCGTGCCCATGCGCACCGCCTATTGCGCGGCCAAGCACGGCCTCATCGGCTATGCCGACGCGCTGCGCGGCGAATTGTCGCAGAGCGGGGTAGATGTCCATGTCGTCTGCCCCGGCTCGGTAGCGACCGATGTCAGCCGCAATGCATTGAATGGCGATGGATCGGTACGCGGGCGCAGCGACAAGGTGATCGACAACGGCATCGACCCTGCGGACGCCGCCAAGCGCATCGTCGATGCGGTCGAGCTGAACCAGCGCGAGATTATCGTGGCAGACGGCATGGAAGAGGCGATGGGCGAGCTGCGCCGCACGCCCGACCAGTTGCTCGATCAGGTCGCAGGCATGGTCGCGGCTGGCTACATGGAGAAGATGCAGGCGGAGGACTGATGGAGCAGATACGCGTCACACTCGCCAACGGAATCGAACTCGATTGCGTAGATGTCGGCCCGCGCGATGCGCCCGCGCTGATATTCCTCCACGGCTTTCCCGAAAGCCACCGCACCTGGCGCCACCAGATCGCCCACTTCAGCGACCGCTTCCGCTGCATCGCGCCCGACCAGCGCGGCTATCGCGGATCGTCCAAGCCCGAGGGCGTCGACAATTACACGCCCGACAAGCTGGTGGCCGATATCTTCCTCCTGGCTGCTGCCCTGGGCGTGGAGAATTTCACGATCGTCGGCCACGACTGGGGCGGCGCAATAGCATGGGGCGTGGCGAGGGCTGGCGAGGATACCGGCAAGGTGACCCGCGCAATCGTCGCCAATGCACCGCATTATGCGGTCTTCCAGAAGCTGCTTTACACTTCGCCCGTACAGCGCGGGGCGAGCCAGTATATGCGCGGCTTTAGCGATCCTGCGAACGATGCAGTGGTGCGCGAGCATGGACTTTACGGAATCCTCGCGCAGGAAATCCGCTGGGACGCGCCAGACAAGATGGAACCGGAAGAGCGCGCAAAGCTGCTGGAAGACTGGCAGGACCGCGACGCCGCTTTCGCCATGCTCAACTGGTATCGTGCCAGCCCGGTCGACATCCCGACTATGGACGCGCCTTTCGAGGTGCCCGGAGACTGGTCGCCGCCGCCCTTCCCGCCGCTCACCATCCCGACCCTGGTGATCTGGGCGCAGGACGACCTCGCATTGCCGCCCGAAAACACGGATGGACTGGGCGAGCATGTGAAGGACCTCACGCTGGTCGAGGTCCCCGACTGCGGACATTTCGTCCCGTGGGAGGCGCCGGATGCAGTGAACGCGGCGATGGAGGAATTCCTCGCACGGACGGCCTAGCCGCCCAACCACTCCACCCAGGCGCCATGCGGGTGCGCATTGGCGAGATGAACCTGTTCCTCGCCGCCGGGCCAGTAACGGATCCTGAGTTCGTGTGCGAAGGTCTCGCGGTTCGTCTCGAGCGAGAGATGCGCCAACGGCTTCTCCGCGCTCGCCGCCTCGCCGGCTTTTTGCAGCGCCGCCTCAATGCGCGCTTGCGTGGCGTCGGGCAAATATTGCCACATGATCGAATGGGCGAGCACACGGGTCACCCCCTCCTCCTGCGGCTTGGCCAGTTCTTTCTCGACCCAGTCGCCCGCATCCATCCGCTCGATTTCGGGAGGCATACGTTCGGCCAGCGCGATCGCGGCATCGATCCGCGCCATCCGCCCCGTAGCCTCGGGCCAGACGTAGCTCTTGAGCCGCAGGGCCTGCGCCTCGTCGGTCAGGTCGACTGGCGCGATGTCGCTCCCCCGTGCATCGACAAAAGCAATCTCGCTCGCAGGCGGAGGATTGCCGCGCCATTCGGGAGATATCTGCATCCGGCTCGCAGCCGGACCGGTGGTCACGCCGCCCAGATTGTAATGATAGCGCCCGATCATCGTGTTGATGCCCGCGCTCGCCCCGATCTCGAGGAATTCGAACTGCGCCGTCGTCCGCCCGTCGGCCAGCCATAGAAGGCCGGCAGCGAAATTGGCCGAACGCCCGACCTCATTGGTCTGCGGCGGCCCGTCGAGCCAGGGCATCAGCTGGAAATCGTGGGTTTCGACGATTTCGCGCACCAGCGCGTCCACCTGCCCCTGGTCGGGCATGCGGCCGGCATAGACATCCTCCAGCCGCGGCTCCTCGCCGGTGAGCAGGAGGTTGTGGATCCCGCCCGCAATCCTCAGCGGCATGGCATCGCGCAGCGAAAGGCCCTGCCAGTTGAAAATCCGCCGCGCCGTCGCCGCATGGCTGTCCTCCAGCGCGAGCAGCGCGCGCACGACCTGCGCCGTGCCGGGTGCGCCCGCATTTTCCGCGTGTTTTGCCTGCCATTCGATGGCTTGCGGCACCGAAACGATATCCATCACCGCTGCATCGCCCATAGTCGTTGCCCTTTTTACTCCGTGACCCTATCTGCCGCACCGCAATGACCGACAGCCTGACCTTCGCCATCCCCAAGGGGCGCATCCTCGACGAGGCGCTGCCCGTGATGGCGCGTGCCGGCGTGGTGCCGGAAGATGCCTTCCACGACAAGGCGAACCGCTCGCTCACCTTCGCAACCACGCGCGAAGACATGCGCCTGATCCGCGTGCGCGCTTTCGATGTGGCGACTTTCGTTGCGCATGGCGCGGCCCAGTTGGGCATCGTCGGGTCGGACGTGATCGAGGAATTCGACTACGCCGATCTCTATGCGCCGGTCGATCTCGATATCGGCCACTGCCATCTCGCCGTGGCCGAGCCGAAGGGTGCCAGCGCAACCAATGGCGCGAGCCACCTGCGCGTTGCGACCAAATATCCCAACCTCACCCGCCGCCATTTCGAAAAGCAGGGCATCCAGGCAGAATGCGTCAAGTTGAACGGCGCGATGGAGATTGCGCCCGAGCTTGGGCTGGCAGGGCGGATCGTGGACCTCGTGTCCAGCGGGCAGACGCTGAAGGACAACGGCCTGGTCGAAACCGGCCACATCATGGACATCACCGCGCGCCTCATCGTCAATCGTGCCGCGCTGAAGACCGATCCGCGCGTGGGCGCACTGGTCGAAGCCTTCCGCGCCGACAGCGAAAAGCGGAGCGCCGCCTGATGCAGCTGCTGCGCACCAGCGACGCCGATTTCGAGGCGAAGTTTGCAAAAGTGGTCCGCGACCGCCGCGAAAGCGATGCGCAGGTCGGCCGCGACGTGTCGACAATCCTCAACGAGGTTCGCGAGCGCGGTGACAGCGCGCTGGTGGAATACACCACTCGTTTCGATCAGCACAACCTCTCGAGTGACGAGGACTGGTCGATTTCGAAAGAGGCCTGCAAGGCGGCCTATGACGGCCTCGATGCGGAATTACGCGATGCTCTGGGAACCGCTGCCACCCGCATCCGCGCCTATCACGAGGGGCAGCTGCCCGAGAATCGCGATTACACCGACAATATCGGCATGCGCCTCGGCGCGCGCTGGAGTGCTGTCGATGCGGCGGGGCTTTACGTCCCCGGCGGCCGTGCAGCCTATCCCTCCTCGCTGCTGATGAACGCAATTCCCGCCAAGGTTGCGGGCGTGGAGCGGCTTGTTGTCACCACGCCGACACCCAAGGGCGAGGCCAACGACCTCGTGCTCGCCGCCGCGCATATCGCGGGCGTGGACGAGATTTACCGTGTCGGCGGCGCCCAGGCGATTGCCGCGCTCGCCTATGGGACCGAGCGGATCGGCCGCGTCGATGTGGTCACCGGCCCGGGCAATGCCTGGGTCGCGGAGGCCAAGCGCCAACTCTATGGCGTGGTCGGCATCGACATGGTGGCAGGCCCCAGCGAAATCCTCGTCATCGCCGACAAGGACAACAATCCCGAATGGATTGCCGCCGACCTCTTGAGCCAGGCCGAACACGATCCGACCAGCCAGTCGATCCTGATCACCGACGATCGCGGTTTCGCCAGCCAGGTGATGGACCAGATCGACCTCGAATTCCTCAAGCTGCCGACCGCGAAAACCGCCAAGGCCAGCTGGGACGATCACGGCCTCGTGGTGCTGGTCGACAGCCTCGATGAGGCACCTGCGCTCTCCGACCGCCTCGCCGCCGAGCATGTCGAGATCGCCACCGCCGATCCCGAAGCTATTTTCGCAAAGCTCCGCCACGCGGGCAGCGTCTTCCTCGGTCGCATGGCTCCCGAAGCGGTGGGCGACTATATCGCCGGCCCCAACCACGTCCTTCCCACCGGTCGCCGCGCGCGTTTTGCGAGCGGATTGTCGGTGCTCGACTTCATGAAGCGCACCAGCTTCATCGGCGTGTCGGAAGACGCACTCAACGCCATCGGCCCCGCCGCCGTGCGCCTTGCCGAGGCCGAGGGCCTCCCCGCGCACGCCCTTTCGATTTCCAGGAGGCTTTCGTGAGCCATAACCCCCGCAGCCAGTCCCGCAGTGCCGCCCGCTTGGGCGCAGTGCAGGCTCTCTACCAGCAGCAGATGGAAGGCACCAAGACCGCCAAGCTGCTCAACGAATTTCACCAGCACCGCCTCGGCCAGGTGATCGAGGAAGAGGAATATGCCGATGCCGACGTCGATTTCTTCGACGATGTGGTGAAAGGCGTCGATGCCCGCCGCGAGGAGATCGATGACCTCCTGACCGCGCGCCTCGCTTCGGGCTGGACGCTCGCGCGGCTCGACAAGACCATGCTGCAGATCCTGCGCGCCGGCACTTATGAATTGCTCGCTCGCGCCGATGTGCCCAAGGCCGCCGCGATCAGCGAATATGTCGATGTCGCCAAAGCCTTCTTCGACGACCGCGAGGCGAAATTCGTCAACGGGATCCTGGATGCGGTGGCCAAGGAAGCAGGGCGCTGAACGAAGCCGATTTCATCTCCGCCCTGCGCGCGCTGGCGAAAAATCCGGCGGCGCGCGGGCTGGAGGATGATGCAGCGGTTATCGAATTCGGCGGCGAGAGCCTCGTCCTGACGCATGACACGCTGGTCGACGGCGTGCACATCCTCGACGGGCAGGACCCCGCGGACATCGCGTGGAAGCTGGTCGCGGTGAACCTGTCCGACCTTGCCGCCAAGGGCGCCGAGCCGGTTGGCGTACTGGTCTCGCATATGCTCGGCGCGGACGACCACCGCTTCGTGGCCGGACTGAAAGAGGTTCTCGATATCTACGACGTTCCGCTGCTTGGCGGCGACACCGTTCGCGGCGAGGGCCCGCGCGTCTGGGGCTGCACCGCAATCGGGCGCGCGACGCATAGCCCCGTGCCCCGGCGCGGTGACAGCAAGGTCGGCGATGCGATCTACGTCACCGGCAAGCTCGGCGCGGCCATGCTCGGTTTCGAGGCCCTGCGCGATGGGGACGAGAGCGACAGCAGCGCCTACCGCCGCCCCCTCCCGCTGCTCGAAGAGGGCAAGGCGCTCGCCCCGCATGTCACCGCGATGATGGATATTTCGGACGGACTACTGCTCGATTGCTGGCGCATGGCCCGTGCGGCGGAATCCGTAGCCTTCGAACTCGACAGCGCGGCCATTCCCGTTGCCGACCCCGACCGGTTCGAGGAGTGCATCCGCTGGGGAGACGACTACCAGTTGCTCTTCACCGCGCGCCCCGAAGTCACGCTACCGGTCCCCGCGACCCGCATCGGCACAGTCACCAATGCCGACTTCGCGCCCCTCTGGCTCGATGACCGGATTCTCACCCCCGAAGACGGTCTCGGCTACCAGCACTGACAATTGCGCAACAAGCGGTCGATAAGCGCGGAATCTTGCGCTTTTGACCCCTTGCAAGCGTATGCATGACCCTTATACCTCTCCGCCACAATGCACCGACGTCTCCCACGTCGGGTCGCATGAAACATAACGGGAGGGGAAATTTTCGTGGACTTAGTCATCATAGCAATCGTGCTGGGATTGCTTGCCGTCGTGTACGGCTTCATCACCAGCCGCCAGGTGCTCAATTCGGGTGCCGGTAACGAGAAAATGCAGGAAATCGCCGGCGCCATCCAGGAAGGTGCGCAGGCCTATCTCAAGCGCCAGTACACCACCATCGGCATTGTCGGCGTGGTCGTCGCAGTGCTGGTATTCGTGTTCCTCGGCATCATGCCTGCCATCGGCTTTGTCATCGGCGCCGTGCTGTCGGGCGTTGCGGGGTTCATCGGCATGAACATCTCGGTGCGCTCGAACGTGCGTACCGCCGCTGCCGCGCAGAGCGGTCTGCAGCAGGGCCTTACCCTCGCCTTCCGCGCAGGTGCAATCACCGGCATGCTCGTGGCCGGCCTCGCCCTGCTCTCGATCGCGGTGTTCTTCTGGTACCTCGTCGGCCCGGCAGGCTTTGCCGCCGATAGCGACGAAGTGGTCTACGGCCTCGTCGGCCTTGCCTTCGGCGCATCGCTAATCTCGATCTTCGCGCGCCTTGGTGGCGGTATCTTCACCAAGGCTGCCGACGTCGGCGCCGACCTTGTCGGCAAGGTCGAGGCAGGCATCCCCGAAGACGATCCGCGCAACCCTGCCGTGATCGCCGATAACGTCGGCGACAATGTGGGCGACTGCGCCGGCATGGCTGCCGACCTGTTCGAAACCTATGTCGTCACCGTGGGTGTCACCATGGTCCTCACCGCCTTGCTCTTCAGCGAAGTGCTGGGCGATCTCCTGTTGCCAATGATGGCGCTCCCGCTGCTGATCGGCGGCGCGTGCATCGTGACGAGCATCATCGGCACCTACTTCGTGAAGCTCGGCAAGGGCGGCACCAACGTGATGGGCGCGATGTATAAGGGCTTCATCGTCTCGGCGGTGCTTGCCATTCCGCTGATCTACTTCGTCATCAGCTATGCTTTGGGCGGAATGGGCACGGAAATCGGCGGTACTGTCGCTGGTGTCGATCCGGGCGCTCCGCTGGCCGAAGAAGGCACGGCCGAGCAGGTTGTCGGCTTTACCGGCATGGACCTGTTCTGGTGCTCGCTCATCGGTCTGGCGATCACCGGCCTGATCATCTGGATCACCGAGTATTACACCGGCACGAATTATCGTCCGGTGCGCTCGATCGCCAAGGCCTCGGAAACGGGCCATGGCACCAACGTGATCCAGGGTCTCGCGATCAGTCTTGAATCGACCGCGCTTCCAACGCTCGTCATCGTGGCAGGCATCATCGCCACCTTCCAGCTCGCCGGCCTCATGGGCATCGCCTATGCGGCAACCGCCATGCTGGCTCTGGCAGGCATGGTCGTGGCGCTCGATGCATACGGTCCGGTGACGGATAACGCAGGCGGCATCGCCGAAATGGCCGGTCTCGACGACAGCGTTCGCGAGAAGACCGACATGCTCGATGCGGTCGGCAACACCACCAAGGCCGTGACCAAGGGTTACGCGATCGGTTCGGCGGGCCTCGGCGCGCTGGTGCTGTTTGCCGCCTACACGACCGATCTCGCCAAGCTGTTTCCGAATGCCGATGTCGATTTCAGCCTCGAGAACCCCTACGTGATCGTCGGCCTGCTGCTCGGCGCGCTGCTCCCGTACCTCTTCGGTGCGATGGGCATGACCGCCGTCGGCCGCGCTGCGGGCGACGTGGTGGTCGATGTGCGCGAGCAGTTCGCAGCGGATGCTGGCATCATGGCAGGCACGAGCAAGCCCAACTATGCCAAGACAGTGGACCTCGTGACCAAGGCGGCGATCAAGGAAATGATCCTGCCCTCGATGCTCCCGCTACTGGCACCGATCGTGGTCTACTTCACGATCAACCTGCTGGCTGGCCAGGAGAACGCTTTTGCCGCCGTCGGAGCCTTGCTCCTCGGCGTCATCATCGGCGGTATCTTCGTGGCACTTTCCATGACCGCCGGCGGCGGCGCGTGGGATAATGCCAAGAAGTATATCGAAGACGGCAACCATGGCGGCAAGGGCAGTGAAGCCCACAAGGCTGCCGTGACCGGCGATACTGTTGGCGATCCCTACAAGGACACTGCAGGTCCGGCAGTGAACCCGATGATCAAGATCACCAACATCGTCGCGCTGCTGCTGCTCGCGGCACTCGCGGCCTGATCCATCCGATCATAACGCTTTGAAGGGCGGCGGCACGAAAGTGTCGCCGCCTTTTTCTTGACGCCCCCGTAAACGCCAAGCACATCGCCCCATGTGAGCGAAACGAAGACCCCCGAACAACTCGTCGCCGGACTTGTCCGCCTGCTGACCGTCAAACCGGCAGGCGAGGACGCCTTCACCGGCAACCAGCAGCCCGGCGGCATAGGCCGCGTCTTCGGCGGGCAGGTCATCGCCCAGGCCCTCCAGTCAGCCCAGGCCAGCGCGCCCGATGGCATGGAGGCCCACTCGCTCCACGCCTATTTCCTGCGCGGCGGGCGCGAGGGCGTGGACATCGACTACCAGGTCGCCGCCGATTTCACGGGCCGCAGCTTCGCCAACCGGCGGGTGGTGGCGCGGCAGGGGGACGAACCGATCCTCAACCTCACTGCAAGCTTCCAGAAACCGGAGGAGGGTCTGGAACACGACGACAGCCCGATGCCCGATGTCCCAGATCCCGAAACGCTCCCTTCGGACATGGAATTGCGCAAGAAATTTCTCGACGAGATGGGTGAGGTGTCGGAAGTCCAGCGCACTCTCATGACCCGCCCGCGCCCGATCGACATGCGCACCAGCGGCAAGCTGCACTGGATGAATTCGGAGAAGAAGCCTCCCCACGCGCACAGCTGGTTCCGAACGGTCGCGCCATTGCCTGACGATCCGGCAATCCACCGCGCGGTGATCGCCTATGCGAGCGACTTCACCCTTCTCGGCACCTCTGCCCTGCCCCACGGTCTCAGCTGGGCCCGCGGCGAGCTCAAGGGCGCAAGCCTCGATCACGCGATCTGGTTCCACCGTCCGGCGCGCGCCGACGAATGGCTGCTCTATGCGACCGACAGCCCGTGGTCCGGAGGCGGACGCGGCTTCAATCGTGGGCGGATATTCAACCGCGCTGGAGAGCTCGTGGCCAGCGTGGCGCAGGAAGGCGTGGTCAGGCGCGCGAAACGCGATTAGTCGCCGGAACAGGACTGGAGGGAATTCGATGCTGAAATCTTTGCGTGCCGCTGCGCTTCTTGGACTGGCTGCTGTTGCCGGTCCGCTCGCCGCGCAATCGGTGTTGCAAGGCAATTTCGATCCCTCGATCCCGACGCTCGAGCAAACCGTCGGGCACCCGACCGGCGCACAGGTCAGCGCCCCGCACGAAATCACCGATTACCTCGAGGCGCTGCACCAAGCGGCGCCCCAACAGACGCGTCTGGTCCGCTACGCGACGAGCTGGGAAGGCCGCCCGCTCCATTATCTCGTGATTTCGAGCGCGACGAACATGGCGCGGCTCGATGCCAACAAGGCGGCCATGGCCAGCATCGCTGGCGGCTCCACCCCGCCTGCCGGGACGCTCCCCGTCACCTGGCTGTCCTACGGCGTACACGGGAACGAGATTTCATCGAGCGATGCTGCGCTGGCGCTCGCCTATCACCTGCTCGCCGCGCAGGGCGATGCGAGGACCGACAATATCCTCGCCAACAGCTATGTCATTATCGACCCGAGCCAGAACCCGGACGGGCGCAACCGCTTCGTCACGAATTTCCGCAACGCACTCGGCCTCGAACCGTCGGCCGATCGCTTTTCGGCCGAACATGACGAGCCCTGGCCCGCCGGCCGCACCAATCACTACCTTTTCGATCTCAACCGCGACTGGTTTGCGCTGACCCAGCCCGAAACGCGCGGCAAGGTCGCGGCGCTACTCGAATGGAACCCCGTCGTATTCGTCGATGCGCACGAGATGGGCGGGGACGAGACCTATTATTTCCCGCCTGCTGCCGAACCTTTCAATCCCAACATCACCGCCGAGCAGAAGCAGAAGCAGGTCCTGCTCGGACGCGCGATCGCGCGCGATTTCGACCAGCTCGGCATTCCCTATTTCACCCGCGAAATCTACGACGCTTTCTATCCCGGATACGGCGACACCTGGCCCACTCTTCAGGGGGCGATCGGGGCGACCTTCGAACAGGCTTCGGCCCGCGGCCTCGCCTGGGAGCGCACCGACGGGGATGTGCTCACCTATGCCGAAGGCGTGCGCAACCACTTCCTGTCGAGCTTCGCCTATGCCGAGACGGTGGCGCAGAACGCCGACCGGTTCCTTGCCGACTATGCCGCCTATCGCCGCACTGCGGTGCAGGGGAGGAAGGGCGGCACCTACCTTATCGACCTTTCCCAGCGGCGCTGGAATGCCGAGAGCCTCGGTCGCCGCCTTGCCGAACAGGGCATCGCCGTGCGCCGCATCGGCAACGGCTTTTCCGCCTGTGGCAAGTCCTATCCGCAAGGGGCGCTGGCGATCGATCGCAACCAGCCGACCGGCCGCCTCATCCGCAGCCTGCTTGACCGCGACACGCCGCTCGATGCCGATTTCGTGAGGCGGCAGGAAGAGCGCCGCACCGATGGCCAGCCCCACGAACTCTACGATACGACCGCGTGGTCGGTCGGCATGATGTCCGGTGTCGATGTGGCCGTGTGTTCCTCAAGCGTCGGTCAGGGAACCCCGCTCGACGCGTTAGCCCCCATCGAACCCCGCAGCGCCGAATTCGGCGATTTCGGCATGGCGATCCCGTGGACCGACACGGGGCAGGCGCAGCTGGTCCTTGCGGCCCTGCGCGAAGGTATCGAGGCCCGCGCGAGCGAGAAGGACTTTGCAGCCGGAGGTCGCAGCTTTCCGCGCGGCACCGTCATCATACCGCGCCGGAACAATGACGAAGACGCGCTCGCCCGCATTTCCGCCCTCGCCCGCAATATCGGCGCCGAAACCGTGCCGCTGGCTGACAGCTGGGTCGAAAGCGGCCCCAATTACGGCAGCGACAACTTCGCCCGCCTGGCCGCGCCGCGTATCGCCATGGCCTGGGACCGGGGCATCACGCCCACCTCCGCCGGATCCCTGCGCTATGTGATCGAGCGCCGCCTCGCTACGCCGGTCGTACCGATCCGCACCGCCGCCCTGCCCCGCGCGGACCTTAGTGAATACGACGTCCTGCTCGTTCCCGAGGGCACGCTCGACCTGCCTGCCCGCAAGGCCGTGCTCGCCTTCGTGAAGAACGGCGGCGTGGCGGTGATCGTCGGCGAAGCACTGACCGGCTTCACCAAGGAGGAGACCCGCCTCTTCGCAACCAGCCGCCAGGGCGCCCTCGGCAAGACCATCGAGGGTGCGGGCGACGAGGATGACGACGAGGACAAGACCCCGCTCAGCGAAGGCACCGAGATCGAGGATGCCGATGCCTATGAGGAACTGATCGACGATCCCAACGCGCTGCCCGACACCTTGCCCGGCGCGCTGGTCAACACGGTCGCCGATCGCAGCCACTTCCTGTCTTCGGGCTATGACAAGGGGCCGGTGGTCAGCGCATCAGGCGATCTCGTGTTCACCCCGCTCAACAAGCAGGACGGCGTCAATGTCTTGCGCTTCGCCCCGGCGGCGGACCTGGTGGCCAGCGGCTATGTGTGGGACGAGAACCGGCGGCAGATGGCCTTCAAGCCCTATCTCATGGCCGAGCGGACCGGTCGCGGCATCGCCATCGGCTTCGCGCATGACCCGTCCGAACGCGGCTATCTCGACGGACTGGACCTGCTGATCGCCAACGCGATCCTGCTGGCCCCGGCGCACACAAAGTAAAAGGCAATCGTTCTACCAGTCGTTGGAAACAGGGTGGGCGGAAAATAACACAAGCCAAACCCTGCGCACTCGTGTAAGGGCCGCGCCAACCATGGTCGCGTGGGAGCCGTAACGCCGGTCCGCGACCCGCTTGCCGCCGGTACGAGCGGCCCTCGCCATTGCTTTTTTTCCGCGCTCCGGCCCCAGGGCCGCGGCGCCCAGTCTACGTGAGACACGATGCCTTTCGAAACCCTCCCGCCGCTGATCGGTGATGCGCTGACCGCGCGCGGATATACCGACCTTACCCCCGTGCAATCCGCCGTTATCGAGCCGGAGGCGCAGGGACGCGACCTCGTCGTTTCGGCGCAGACCGGATCGGGCAAGACAGTCGCCTTCGGCCTTGCGCTGGCCGATGCCTTGTTCGCCGAGACCGCCAACCTGCCGCTGGTCGACAAGCCGCTGGCGCTGGTAATCGCGCCGACGCGTGAGCTGGCGTTGCAGGTCAGCCGCGAGCTCGGCTGGCTCTATGCGGGCGCTGGCCTGCGCATCGCGACCTGCGTTGGCGGGATGGACGCGAGCAAGGAACGCCGCGCATTGCGGGCCGGGCCCGCCATCGTGGTCGGCACGCCGGGACGCTTGCGCGACCATCTCGAGCGCGGGGCGCTGGACCTGTCGGGCCTGCTCGGCGTGGTGCTGGATGAGGCCGACGAAATGCTCGACATGGGCTTTCGCGAGGACCTGGAAGAAATCCTCGACGCGACGCCAGACACGCGCCGCACGCTGCTGTTCTCGGCCACCATGCCGCGCCCGATCGAGCGGCTGGCCGAGCGGTACCAGACCAATTCGCTGCGCCTCAGCCTCGTTGGGCAGGACCGCGGGCATGGCGATATCAGCTACCAGGCGATCACCGTCTCGCCCGCCGAAATCGAGAATGCGGTGGTGAACCTGCTGCGCTATCACGAAGCGGAAACGGCGATCCTGTTCTGCGCCACGCGCGACAATGTGCGCCGCTTCCACGCCACCCTGCAGGAGCGCGGCTTCGGCGTGGTGGCGCTGTCGGGCGAGCATTCGCAGTCCGAGCGCAACCAGGCGCTGCAAGCGCTGCGCGACCGGCGTGCCCGCGTCTGCGTGGCGACCGACGTGGCGGCGCGCGGGATCGATTTGCCGACGCTCAGCCTCGTGATCCATGTCGAAATCCCGCGCGATGCAGAAACGCTCCAGCACCGCTCGGGCCGTACGGGCCGTGCGGGCAAGAAGGGCACGGCGGCGATTATCGTCCCTTACAACCGTCGCCGTAGGGTCGAAGGCATGCTGCGCGGTGCGGGCATCGAGGCCAAGTGGATGGATGCGCCGACACCCGAGATGATCCACAAGCAGGATCGCTCGCGCCTGATGGAGGTGCTGACCGCCGAAACCGAATTCGACGAGCACGACCGCGAACTCGCGGGCGAACTCATGGGCAAGCTTGCGCCGGAAGACATCGCCGCAGCGCTGGTGCGGGCGCACCGTGCCAAGATGCCGACGCCCGAAGAACTGATCCCGAATACGCCGGAAGCGCGCGACAAGGCCAAGGCCGATCGCCAGCGGCCGGGCTTTGAAGACGTGGTCTGGTTCAAGATCGGTGTTGGCCGCCGCCAGAATGCGGAAGCCCGCTGGATCCTGCCGCTTCTGTGCCGCCGCGGTCACATCACCCGCAACGAAATCGGCGCGATCCGCATCGGACAGTTCGAAAGCTGGTTCCAGGTCCCGACCCAGGTCGCCCCCAAATTTGCTGCCGCCGTGGCACGCACCGCCTCATCCGAGGACGAACAGGATGCGATCCTGATCGAGGAAGCGCCCGAGGGTCCGCGCGTCGAAGCGCGCCGCAACCGCCGCGAATTCGGCGGCAACGACGGTCCGCGGGTCCGCCCCAAGCCCTTCGGAAAGGGTGGTCACAAGAAGCCGGGCGCGCCCTTCCGCAAGGGCCCCAAGCCGACCGGCAAGAAATTCGACGGCAAGCGCAAGCCGGGCAAGAAGCCTCGCGATTAGGCACCTCCCGGCCCGACCGCATTTCGGCCACACACATTAAGCGGTTTGACAAATCAGCAGGTTGAGCGTGACAATGGCCCCAGAGGGCTAGGGTCGCGCGCCTCTGCGCGTGAGCGATTCCGCCCGTGTCTCGGGAGGTCGTCATGGGAAAGCGCGACAAGCAACAGCAGTTCATCCTGTCGGCGGACACGCTGTTTTTCGGGCGCGTATTCGTGCTTGGCGACAGCCTGGTGGATTCGGGCAATGCGCTGGGGCTGGCCGAGTGGTACGACGACCTGCCCTTCACCGCCCTGCCCGATGGCGCACCGACCGAGGAGAACGGCTATTTCGATGGCCGCTTCTCCAATGGCTACACCTTCGCCGACCTGATCGCCAACCGCTATGCAGGCGAGCCGAGCGAGGCAGTCTTTCCTTTCGGCTATGACGATCCCTGGGTGGGCATCCCGATCGCCCCGTTCAGGGGCGATCCCGACGGAAACAGCCTCAACTTCGCCTATGGCGGCGCGCAAGTCATCCGCGGGACCGAGTATGTCTCCGGTCTCGACGAGCAGCAGGACGCCCTGCGCGATGCGGTCGACGGCAATTTGCGCGGGTCGGACCTTCTCGTCATCACCATGGGCGGCAACGATGTGCGCGCACTTGCCCCGCATGGGGGCGATCCGGCCGGTACGGCTGCCGCGCAGGCGCAGCTCGATGCCGTTGCCGCCGAGATGATCGGCCAGCTCGGCGATCTCATTGCGCGAGGACTCGGCACGATTCTGATTACCGGCATTCCCGATGTCGGACTGATCCCGCGCTACGATGTCGACGGCAACGGAGTGATCGACACCACCCCGCACGCGGGCGAGACCAGCAGCGAAGCCGAAAGGGCGGCGGCTGCGACCGAATATTCGCTCTATCTCGATGCGCTGATCCGCGGCGAGGTCGTCCCCGCGCTCGAGGCCTTGGGCGCAACCGTCCATTACACCCCGCTGATGAATGTGCCCGATGGCATGGGCGGCGTTCTCGAACAGGGCGCGCTCGAGCTGGTCCTCCCCAACCTCGCCACCCTTTACGACACCACCGTGGAGACCATGCAGGCCGACTGGATGAACTGGTCGCAGGTGGTCTTCTTCGACCAGGTCCACCCGACCGCGCAGGTCCATGCCATGGTCGGCAGCTATATCCACGCGCGCATGGAGGGAGTGGAATGGGTCGAGACCATGCCCTTCCTGACCGACAACGACATTCTCTACGGCTTCGAGGGCGCGATCGGCGTGGCGGGCGAGGCCGATGTCTACACCGTCAAGCTGCTCGCCGGGCAGGCCTATACGGTCAACGTACTTGGCATAGCGAGCCTGGCGCTGGACGGCTCGCTCGCCGATGCGACGCTTTCGATCATCGATCCCTACGGCAATGTGGTCGACAGCTTTCGCGCGCCATCGGGCAGCGATGCAGGCCTCGGTTTCGATTGCAGCATGACTTTCATGGTGCAGAACAGCGGTATCTACACGCTCACCGTCGGCGCGGAAGGCGCGCTGACCGGGACCTACGAGGTCCAGGTAGGCTATGATCCGACCTACAAGCGCCCGGAAGATTGCGCCGGTGTTTTCGATATCGTCGAGGAAGAGACGGTCGTGGAGACGGTCGCCTTCGAACCGGCAGCGAAGGGCGATTCCCCCGACAGCGACGCTCCGCCGATGCAACTTCCGGATCTTCCGGCCGTCTTTGATTTCGTCCCGCCAAAGCCACCCGGCCTCCTGTCAGAGCCTGTCGGCCACTTGCCCGACTTACTGTTCTAGCCGAGAGCAAAGAGAGGAAAGCTGGTGGGCCCGCCATCGAACCAAAAAACCTCTGCTTCCGGGCAATGCCGTTAGTTGATATGCCGCGCGCAGGCGCTGGGCTTCGACTCGCCGCCGGGATCGCCGTGTAGCCGGGTCGGCACGTGGCAACGGAAGCTTCGATTGGTCACCGGGAGGCATTCTCGCTGGCGCCTCGGGGTGTTCTCCCTCGACTGGGAGAAAAACATGAAACTTGTGAGCTCGCTGGCCCTAGGCCTTGCCTTGGTGGCAGCCCCTCTGTCTGCGCAAACGTGGTCGAAAGAACAGACCGAAGTCTGGAAATTCGTTTCCGATGCCTGGGCAAGCCATGCCGATAGCGACACCTGGCATACGGTGCTCGATGATAGTGGTTTCGGCTGGGGAAACAGATGGCCGGTGCCGACATCGAAGGCCGAGATGAAGCGCCGCGCGGATGTTTTCGGCAAGGAAGGAGAGGTTCTCTATTATCGCCTCGACCCCCTGCAAATCACCGTCAGCGGAGACACGGCGATCGCCTATTATTATGCCGGTATCACCGAAACGGACCACAAGGGCGAACGCGAGAACAGCCGCGAGATGTGCGCCGACACGCTAGTGAAGCGTGGCGGACAGTGGCGGTTCCTCGGCTGGAACTGCTTCAGCAAGAGTGACGGAGAAGGCTGAGCGTTCCATGGGGGCGCGGCCTCCCGGTCGCCCCCCTAACCGCCCGCGTGATAGAAATCGTAAATCTGCTGCGCCACGCCTTCGCTGATGCCGGGAGCACGCTTCAGGTCATCCAGCGCGGCGGCACGGACTTTTCCTGCGGTTCCGAAATGGAGGAGGAGCGCGCGCTTGCGCGAAGGTCCGATGCCGGGGATTTCGTCGAGCGGTGAGGCAGTGATTGCGCGGCTGCGCTTGGCGCGGTGCGCGCCGATGGCAAAGCGGTGGACTTCGTCGCGTAGCGTCTGGAGGTAGAACAGGAGCTGCGAATTGACCGGTAGCGTCTTCTCGCGCCCGTCGGGGAAGTGGAACACCTCGCGCCCCTCGCGCCCGTGATGCGGCCCCTTGGCGATGCCGATAACAGGGACCTGTTCGGCGATACCAAGATCTTCGAGGACTGCCATGACGGATGAGACCTGCCCCTTGCCCCCGTCGATAAGCAGGAGGTCGGGCCAGATTGCTTCGTGGCCCTTGCCCTTGGGCGCAACCTCCGCATCCCGCTCGGTCTCGGCGAGCTTGCGAAAGCGGCGCGCCATGACCTCGCGCATCATGCCGAAATCGTCGTTCGTCCTGGCCTCTTTGATATTGAACTTGCGGTACTGGCCCTTCTCGAAACCTTCAGGGCTGGCGACCACCATCGCGCCCAGCGCCTTGTCGCCCTGGATATGGCTGTTATCGTAAATCTCGATGCGCTGCGGCACCTCGTCGAGTTCGAGGAATTCCGCCAGCTCGCGCATGCGCTGCGCCTTGGTCCCGCTTTCCGCCAGCCGCCGCTCGAGCGCCTCGGTCGCATTACGGCTCGCCTGCTGCATAAGCTTGCGCCGGTCGCCGCGCTGGGGGATCGAGATGGCAACCGCGTGGCCCGCCTTCTCCGCCAGTGCCTCGGCAATCAGTTCCTGCTCGGCGAGTTCGCGGTCGACGAGGATGGTGCGCGGCGGCGGAACCTCCTCGTAGAATTGCAGGAGGACGTCGGACAGCACCTCGGGATGCTCGAGATCGCCCGTATTCTTGGGGAAGAAGGCCTTGTGCCCCCAGTTCTGCCCGCCGCGGATGAAGAAGGCCTGCACCCCGATCTGCCCACCCTTGGCGGCAAGCGCGAAGACATCGGCATCGCCCACGCCGCTGGCGTTGATGGCCTGCGAACCCTGGATGAATGTCGCCGCACGCAGCCGGTCGCGCAGGATCGCGGCGGTCTCGAAATCGAGATCCTCTGCGGCCTTGGCCATCTGCTGTTCGATATTGGCTTGCACCGCGCTGGACTTGCCCGAGAGGAAATCCTTCGCCTCCTGCACAAGGGCATCATATCCCTCCTCGTCGATCCGCCCGACACACGGTGCCGAGCAGCGCTTGATCTGGTAGAGCAGACAAGGCCGGTCGCGATTGTTGAAAAAGCTGTCTGTGCAGCTTCTCAGCAGAAACAGTTTCTGCAGCGCATTCAGCGTCTTGTTGACCGAACCGGCGCTCGCGAAAGGCCCGTAGTAGTTACCTTTCGCCCGCCGCGCCCCGCGATGCTTCTGAATGCGCGGGAATGCGTGATCGGCGCGCAGCAGGATGAAGGGAAAGCTCTTGTCGTCGCGCAGCAACACGTTGAAGGGCGGGCGATAGCGCTTGATCAGCTGCGCTTCCAAAAGCAGCGCCTCCGCTTCGGAGTTCGTCACCACGATCTCCATCGCGCGGCACTGGCTGACCATGCGCTGGAGCCGGTTCGAGAGCCCTTTCACCTGCGTGTAATTCGCCACCCGCGCCTTCAGGCTGCGCGCCTTGCCCACGTAAAGCACATCGCCGCGGGTATCGAGCATCCGGTACACGCCGGGGCGCGGTTTGAGCGTCTTCACCGTCTCGCGGATCGCCTTGATGCCCGTTTCGAGATCGGGCTGCGCACTCGCCACAACCTTGGTGGCGCGCTCTTCGTTGAAACGCTCCTTGCCTCTGGGATCGTGCGGGGAACCGGCTTTCGTGCGCGACATGGGCGTGGAGATAGGCGCGCTGCGGCGCTTGTGCAAAGCGATGTTTCCCGCCATCCCCTGCGCCATGGACGAAAAACAGATAGCGCCGCCACGTACGGTGGGCTTTTGGGGCACGGCGCTCTTCCCGGTAAACGGGATGATCGGGGCGGGCATCTTTGCCATGCCGGCGATACTGGTCGCAGCAGTCGGCGATTTTGCACCATTTATGATGTTGCTGGGCGGATTGCTGTTCCTGCCGCTCATCCTCGTGTTCGCATGGCTGGCAGCGCGTTTCGACCATTCGGGTGGCCCAGTCCTCTATGGCGAGGCTGCTTTCGGAAAATTCATCGGCTTCCAGGCGGGCTGGGCTCGCTATGCCAGTTCGATCGTGACCGTCGCCGCCAATACGCATGTGATGGTGACCTATCTTGCGGCGATGTTCCCCGTCCTCGACGAACCCGTCATGCGGGCAGGCGCCGTTACGACGATCATCGGCTTGCTGACCGCGATCAACCTGTTCGGAATGCGTAAATCGATCGGTACGCTCGGAATGATGACAACGCTCAAGCTGGCTCCGCTCGCCCTGCTCGTCATCGCCGCACTGTTTGCCGGACAGGGTGACGTAAAGCTCGCCCTGCCCGAGTTCAGCGATGCGGAAACGGTGATCCTGCTGACCTATTACGCTTTCATGGGGTTCGAGAGCGTAACCCTGCCGGCAGGCGAAATGCGCAAGCCCAAACGCGACGTGCCGCTTGCGCTCGTGACCACGCTCGCAGCCGTTACCCTGCTCTACATGCTGGTCATCTGGGCCTATCTCCTCGCCGCGCCGGGTGCCGGAAACGATGGAAACGCCCTGGTTGGTGCTGCCGAGGAGGTGATGGGCCAGTTCGGCGCGTTCGCCATCGTGGTCGCCGCAGCCTTCAGCATTGGCGCGAACAGTTTCGCCGGTGCCATCAGCTTGCCGCGCATGACCTTCGGAATGGCCGAAAGGGGCATGCTTCCCCGCTGGTTCGCCTATGTCCATCCCCGCTACCTGACGCCGTTCAATTCCATCCTCGCTTACGGCACCGGCGGGATCTTGTTCGGCCTGTGGGAAGGCTTCGCCGTGCTTGCTATCGCAGGGACGTTGACGCGCCTCGTCACCTATCTCATTTCCTGCGCGGCGCTTCCCGTCCTCGAAAGACGCGATGGCGCATCGAATGCGCTGCATCTTGTCGTGGCGTTGCTGGCATTCGGCAGTTCGGTATGGGTCGCGAGCCATGCCGACATGAAGGCCTTGCTGGTGCTTGGCGGCATCATCGTCGGGGGAACCCTGCTTTACTTCATCGCGGCAAGGCAGCAGCCGCTGGAAGAAACCGCAGGCTGAGCCGTGCCCGACAGTTACGACGCCATAATCCTCGGCGCAGGTGCGGCCGGCCTGATGTGTGCAGCGCGCGCGGGCCAGCGCGGGCGGCGGGTGCTCGTGCTCGAGCGTGCGGAGAAGGTGGGAAAGAAGATCCTCATCTCGGGCGGCGGGCGGTGCAATTTCACCAATATCGGTGCGGGTCCGGCGAATTACCTGTCCAGCAATCCGCATTTCGCGAAAAGCGCGCTTGCGCGGTACACGCCGCGCGATTTCCTCGAGCTGGTCGAGAACTACGGCATCGCCTGGCACGAGAAGACGCTCGGCCAGCTGTTCTGCGACGGATCGTCGAAGCAGATCGTCGAGATGCTGCTGGAGGAGTGCGCGAAAGGCGATGTGGAGGTCCGCTGCAACGCCGAGGTAACCGCCGTCGAGCAAGATGGCGAGCGCTTTGCCGTGATGGCGAACGGGGAGGTCTTGACGGCATCATCGCTTGTCATCGCCACGGGCGGCCCCTCCATCCCCAAGATGGGCGCTACCGGCTTCGCTTACGACCTCGCCCGCCAGTTCGGCCTCAAGGTGGTCGAACCGCGCCCCGCCCTCGTCCCGCTGACGCTGGGCGGCGAGGAGGTGTTGTTCCGCGAGATTTCGGGCGTGTCCGCCCCGGTCGTGGCCAGCGCGGGCAAGGCGCGGTTTCCGGAGGCGGCACTTTTCACCCACCGCGGGCTGTCGGGGCCCTCGATCCTGCAGGTGTCCTCTTACTGGAAGCCGGGCGAGGAAGTTGCGATCGACTTCCTTCCCGCATGCTCGGGCGACTGGCTGCTCGACCGCAAGCGCGACAATCCACGTGCCTCCTTGCGCTCGGTCCTGCGCGAGGCTTTGCCCGACCGGCTCGCCGATATCCTTGCCGAGAAGCTCGGCGTGGACACCGAGCTAGGCAATGCCAGCGACAAGGCGCTCCGGTTGGCGCAGGAGCGGCTGAAACGGTGGGCTTTTCGTCCCTCGGGCACCGAGGGTTTCGCCAAGGCCGAAGTGACTGTGGGCGGCATTTCCACCGCCGAGCTCTCCTCCAAGACCATGGAAGCGAAGAAAGTCCCTGGCCTCTACGTCATCGGCGAGGCGGTCGACGTGACCGGCTGGCTGGGCGGATACAACTTCCAATGGGCTTGGGCGAGCGGCGTTGCGGCAGGCGAGGCGCTTTAAGTCCTTGTAACTGCTGCGGCAGTCATTGACCGGCGCGGCAAGTTGACCGGATTCCCGGCTCTGCTAGCCTCTTTCCTTTGCGGACCTGCGAAAAGCGGGCCGTAGCAAGGGGAACAGGATGCAGCAGCTCCAGGGCATGGATGCCAGTTTCGTTGCGCTGGAAACGCGCAATTCGCCGATGCATATCGGCTCGATCCTGATCTACAACCCGGCCACCGCGCCCGGCGGCTTCGTAAGGTTCAAGGATATCCTGTCCTTCATCGAGAGCCGGCTCAAACTGTCCACCACGATGCGCCAGCGGCTGGTGCGTGTGCCTTTCGACCTCGACTATCCCTACTGGATCGAGGATCCCGACTTCGACCTCGAATACCATGTCCGCCACGTCGCCCTGCCAGAACCGGGCGACTGGCGTCAGCTGTGCATCCAGGCCGCCCGCGTCTTTGCCCGCCCGCTCGATCTCGACCGCCCGCCCTGGGAGATTACCGTCGTGGAAGGCCTCGACAATGTCGAAGGCATCCCCAAAGGCTGTTATGCCTACATCACCAAGGTCCACCATGCCGCAATCGACGGGATGAGCGGGATCGATCTGATGGAGGCGACCCATACGCTGCGCCCCGACGAACCGCCGCCGCCGGGACCCGACAACTGGAAGCCCGAAAAGCTGCCCAACCCGGTCGAACTGCTGGGCAAGAGCTATTTCAACGCGATCACCAACCCGATGAAGCAGCTGGAGGTCGCTGCCAAGGCCGCGCCGGGCTTGGCGAAAGCGCTCAAGGGCCTCGCGGCGAAGGAATTCGACGTCTCGACCGAGATGATCGCTCCCAAGACGCGCTTCAATCGCAAGATCAGCCCGCACCGCGTGGTCGAAGGCGTCAGCGTCCCGCTCGCCGAGATCAAGGCGATCCGCGCCTGTGCCGAGGGAGCCAAGGTCAACGATGTGTTCCTCACCATCATCGGCGGGGCGATGCGGCATTATCTCGAAGACAAGGGGGAGCTGCCGAAGAAAACCCTCACCGCCATGGCGCCGATCTCGGTCCGCTCCAAGGGCGAGAAGAATTCGATGGGCAACCAGGTCGCGGCGATGATCGCTCCGCTCGGCACGCATATCGAGGACCCGGTCGAGCGGCTTAACTGGGTGCATGGCCGGACGATGAATTCCAAGGCGATGACCGACGCGCTCGGTGCGCGCAACATGACAGAGATGAGCAAGGCCAGCCCCGCGCTCTTCATGGCGCTCGGCGCGCAGCTCTACAGCCGCCTCAGCCTCGCCAATCGCGGTGTCGGGCCGGTGTTCACCACCGTCGTTACCAATGTCCCCGGTCCGCCCATCCCGATCTATTCGGCCGGCGCGAAGATGGAGAGCATGCTGGGGCTCCTGTGCCTCACCGACGGTCTCGGCCTCGGCCATGTGGTGCAGAGCTATACTGACGAGGCGACCATCGCCTTCACCGCAGACCGCGACATGATGCCCGATCCGGAGTTCTACCGCAGTTGCATCGAGGAAAGCTTCGCAGAACTGGTCCGATGCGCGAAATCCGGGGGAAAAGCCGAGACGCGCGTTTCGGAGCAAACCAAAAATAAACCACAAAAGCCTAAGAAGGGAGCGACCAAGCCTGCCGCCAAGAAGCGGGCTGCTCCTGCCAAGACAAAAACGCCCGCAAAACCCGTGAAGGGGGGCACAAAGGGGGTCGCCAGCCGTTCCAAAACCTCGCCGACGAGGAAAGCGGCTGCCCCGAAAGGGAAAGGAACAACCAAGTCATGACGGCACTAGCCACCACCGCCCGCCCGCCCAGCCGCCTCCTGCTGCTGGCCGAACCGGGGCGCGCTTTCGGCGAACTCGCCAGCTTCTACGCGCTGCGCCCGCTGATGGGCTCGCTCCCGCGCGGCGACGGACACGGGGTTCTGGTGCTGCCCGGCTTCATGGCATCCGATTATTCCACCGGCCCGCTGCGCAGCATGCTTTCCGACCTCGGCTATGATGCCGTGGGCTGGAAGCTTGGGCGCAACGTACGTGTCGACAATGCGCGCATCGAGGCGATGATGGGCTGCGTCGAGGAGCTTTTCGAACGCACCGGCCGACCGATCAGCATTATCGGCTGGAGCCTTGGCGGGGTCTTCGCCCGCGAACTGGCCAAGATGGCACCCGAAAAGGTCCGCCTCGTGATAAGCCTCGGCTCGCCGATCAGTGACGATCGCAACCACACCAATGCGACGCGGCTGTTCGAAATGCTCAACGGCAAGGAACCCGAACCGCTGCGCGATGGCGGCTTCAAGGGGCTCGGCGAAGCTCCGCCCGTGCCGACCACCTCGATCCTCACGCGGACCGACGGCGTGGTCCACTGGCGCGGCTCGGTGCAATGCGGCGACCGCGAGGATTGCGAGAATATCGAAGTCGTCGCCAGCCATTGCGGCCTCGGCGTGAACCCCGCGGTGGTCTATGCCGTGGCAGACCGGCTCGCGCAGGAAGAAGGCGCCTGGAAACGGTTCGAGGCAAAAGGGTTGGCCAGCCTCTTGTTCCCCAAGCGTGCGCTGCACTGAGGCAGGCTAGAACGCCTTCCTGATATCGATGCCGAGATACCGGCCTGTCGGATCGATCCGATAGGGCTGGTAAGCTTCGGGCACATCGCCGTTCGCGTCGGTCACGCGGCGGCGCGCGTCGAAGACATTGTCCATCAGCAGCGAGACGCGCAGCCCGTCCATCCAGCCGTCTTCCTTTTCGAAGATCTCGCCAAGGTTGGCGAACAGGCGGATGTCGAACGTCGCTAGGTCACTGAAGAAAAGGTCGCTCGATCCGGGGAAATCCCCTCCGCGAACAACGGCATCGCCGACATAGCGGCCAGACAAGCGCATGCCGTAGCCCTGCCAGAATATCCCGCCTTCTAGCCGCGAGCTGTTGCGCGGGATCGCCCCGCTCCCGAGCACGAAACCGTCGAGCTGGTCGAACAGCGGCCCGTTTTCCGACAGCAGCACTTCGCTTTCCAGCGTCAGATTGTGGCCGAGGCCGAGGAAATAGCGCGGTCGCGTGTCGCTGGGATTGCCGCCCATCATGGCGAACATCCCCCCGCCCCGGCGACCGCCACCACGGCCGCCTTGTGCGCCGCCCTCGGCCTGCGCGCCATCGGCGCTGCACATGCGCTCGCGAAGGGCCTTGAGCTTTTCGGGATCGATCTCGCCGTCATCGTTCTTCAATCGGGCGAGCATTTCTTCCGGCAGACCGTCGAGCTCGGGGGGATCGGCGCATACTGCTGCACGCATGGCGGCAAAACGCTCCGAACGCTCGCCTGCCTCCGCCCCGCAGAAGCGCTCGCGCGCCGCTGCGATCTTCGCAGGGTCGGGATTGCCGTTCTCGTCCATCAGGCGCGCACGGAACATTTCCGGCACTTGTGAGAGGTCGGGCGTTTCGCCTTCGGGTGTCTCGCAGAAGACCTTGCGCACAGCCTCCATGCGGGCGGGATCGAACGCGCCAGCAGGTGGGCCACCAGCCCCTGCTCCGGGAGGACCGCCACGTCCGCCGCGCTCGCCGCGCTCGGGCTGCGGCGGGGCCTTGCCGATCTGGCCGCTCGTATTGAGGCCGAAGGAGAGGATCCGACTGCGGGTCTGGTAGAGGGTCAGCGGGCGGCGATCGATCGCCAACAATTCGCCGGCGGAATCGCGCGTTACCCGATCGGGGAAGGCCTGCTCGAAAGCCGAACTGAAGGCCGGGGTTGCCGTCACGTCTCGCGAACGGTTGATCCCGTAATCGGCGTTGAGCCGCGCATCCTTCCAGAACGGCAGTTCCCAGTTCGCGCTGAATTTCCAGTCCGATTGCGTTTCGGCGAGCAGATCGGGGTTGCCCCCGGTGACAAGGGTCGCCAGCACGGTGTCGCCGCTGCGATAATCGAACACCGTTGAATTGAGTTCGTCGATCCGCGGGCTGCCCAGATCGGTCAGCGTTGGAGCCACTTCGCGCCAGATGCGCGTAGCCGAGAGGTTCAGCTTTTCAGTGGGAGACCAGTTCACTCCCAGCGACCAGTTGGTCAGCGCGCCGAAATCGGAAAGGTCCTCGATCCCGCCTGTGCCGGTAAAGGTCAGACCGCCGACGGGACTGGCGCGCAGGACCGGCGCGGCCACAGTCAGTCCTGCATTGAGCCGCCGCCGTGTAAGCGAAAGATCGTCATCGGCGCGTGTGTCCTCACTTTCGACCCGATTCCAGTCGAAACCGAGATCGAACGTGGTGCTGAGTTCCCCCGCCGGAAGCGACAGGGGGAAGCCGTTGATCGTCGCCTTGTTGACGCTCGTATAGATACGGCTCTTCGCCGTATCGAAACCGCTTGCATCGTTGCGGTCGATCTGGGTCACGGTGTCGGTGAAGTTCGCATCGCTGGTAAAGGTTGCGGTCCATGCGCCCAGCGGCTGGTTCAGCGAGAGGCCCGCAGATAGGCTATCGGTGTCGCTTCGCCTCTCAAGTGGCGTCATGCCGTCGATGGCGAGGCCAGACAGGCTGCGGCCCTCGTTGTGAGCGATCGTGCCATTGAGGTTGATCGAGGTCCCACTCTCGATCACGGCGCGGGCGTAATTGGCCTCGAGCTGGGCGGCGAAGGTGTCCGAGACCAGGCTGCGGAAACCGGCTGCATCCGTAGACCCGCCGATCGTCAGGTCGCGCTCCGCTTCGGTCAGCAAGCTGCGGTCCTCGACTTGCGCATTGAGGTTCAGCCGTCCCTTCTCGCCGATCCGCAGGTATGTCGCCTCCTGTTCGTTGCGCGAATATCCGCCTTCGGCCGGCTGTTCGTATTCTACCTCGGAAGTGAGGCTGGAGAAATTGGGCTTGAGGATGATGTTGACCACGCGCTGGTCGGCCGAATAGCCGAAGCGCTGCGCCACTTCTTCGGGGAACACCTCGACCTTGGCGACGCTTTCGGGCGGATAGCTGCGAAATTCGCGCCAGCTCGACACGCGGATACCGTTAATGAGGAAAATCGGGCGTCCGCCGCCCCGCGCGCCGCGCGCGCCGCTGCCGGTCGACGGAGTGATGGCCGCCACGATCTCCGCAATCGAGCCTGCCCCGAATGCGGCGATATCGGCCTCGTCATATTCCGCGAGGGCGGGCTGGTCGATAGTGAGCTGCCCCTTCAGCCGCGTGCCGAAAACGACGATGTTTTCGTCTTCATCGACGAACGGGGCATCTTGCGCGCCCTCGGCCGGGCTTTCTTGCCCGCTCTCTTCCTGTGCCAGTGCAGGCGGCACCTGCCATACCCATATGGCGGTGAGCGCGAGAAGCGCGGGTTTTCCGGAAATTCGCATCAAAGCTCGGGTCTTTCGATCATCGCGGTCGTCAGGCCCCCTCGCTTGGATGTGTCGGCGAAAGGACAAGTGGGCACAAGGGGTTGCCGCGTATCGAATGGTCGCAGGTCCCTTGCACTCACGTGAATGCCAAACTCTTCCCTTTTATCCCGCCTCCCGCTATGGGCGCGCGACACAAATCGACCAACTGCATCAATTAAGGAAACGAATGGCCAAGGAAGAACTTCTCGAAATGCGCGGGCGCGTTGTGGAACTGCTGCCCAACGCCATGTTCCGCGTCGAGCTCGAGAACGGCCATGAGGTCCTCGGCCACACCGCCGGCAAGATGCGCAAGAACCGCATTCGCGTGCTGGTGGGCGACGAGGTGCTGTGCGAACTGACGCCATACGATCTGACCAAGGCGCGCATTACCTATCGCTTCATGCCCGGACGCGGCGGACCCGGCCAGGGCCCCGGCCCGGCCTAACAGCCAGTGGGTAAGCCCACTCTTATCCTCGCCAGTGCCAGCCCGCGCCGCCGCGAACTTATCGCGCGCCTCGGTGTGGTGCCCGACGCCATCGCTCCTGCCGATATCGACGAAGCGCCTGCCAAGGCCGAACTTCCGCGGGACTACGCCAGGCGTATGGCGCGCGAGAAAGCCGACGCTGCGGCCAGTGACGATGGATTCGTGCTGGCTGGCGACACGGTCGTCGCCGCCGGACGCCGCATCCTGCCCAAGGCCGAGGACGAGGCGACGGCACGCAAGTGCCTCGAACTGCTTTCGGGGCGCCGCCACCGCGTGCTCTCGGCCATTGCCCTGCGCGCTCCCGACGGTTCGATGCGCGAGCGGTTGAGCGAGACAGTGGTCGTTTTCAAGCGCCTCTCCGCGCAGGAAGTGGACGATTACATTTCCAGCGGTGAATGGGACGGCAAGGCTGGAGGCTATGCCATCCAGGGCATTGCGGAGGGCCTGATCAGACGCATCCAGGGCAGCCATTCGGGCGTCGTCGGCCTTCCGCTCTACGAGACCCGCGCGCTGCTGAAAGCGGCAGGATTCGACATTGCCTGAGTGGCTGGTCGAGGAAGGCGTAGGCGAAACCCGCGCGCTCCTGCTCGACGGTGACGAAGTTCTGGCCGCGAAATGCCGCTGGCCGGGCGAGTTCCATGCTGGGGATGCCATTTCCGCCAAACTGACGACAAAGCGCGGAGCCCGCGGGACTGCGGTCACGGCGGAAGGCCGCGAGATGCTGGTCGACAAGCTTCCGCGCGATGCGAGCGAGGGCGCTACGCTCGATCTCGTCGTAACCCGCGCCGCGATGACCGAACGCGGTCGCTACAAACTGCCGGCAGCGCGCCTCGCATCGCAGGCGAATCTCTCCGGAGATGTTTTCGCTACCGCTCGCCGTGTGCATCGATTCCCGACAGGCGCCTGGGAAGAGGTCTGGCACTCCGCCAGTTCGGGCGAGATCGCCTTTGCTGGCGGTTCTTTGCTGTTCGCCGTCACTCCGGCGATGACGCTGGTCGATATCGATGGCGACCTGGATCCTCGCGCTTTGGCTCTCGCAGCGGTGAAACCTCTCGTAGCGGCCCTGCGGCAATTCGATCTCGGCGGGTCTATCGGCGTGGACTTTCCGACCCTCGCAGCCAAGGCCGACCGCAAGGTCGTCGATGCCGCTCTGGAAGACGCGCTTGCCGACTGGCCGCACGAGCGCACCGCCATGAACGGTTTCGGTTTCGTCCAGTTTGTCGCGCGCCTTGAAGGCCCCTCGCTGCTCCACCGGTTCGCCGCTTCGCGTGTGGGGATGGCGGCCCGTATGGCATTGCGCCGCGCAGAAATGATCGAAGGCGCAGGCTCGACGCTGCTCACTGTCCATCCGGCCATCAAAGCCAAGCTCAAGTCCGAATGGCTCGCCGAAGTCGAGCGCCGCACGGGCAGACCCTTGCGGATAGGCGTCGATCCCGCCCTTGCCATCGAAGGTGCCACTGCCCAGATCGTGGGGCATGAGTAAGCCCTGCCCGATCTGCAAGAAACCGCGTTCCGAAGACCACGCTCCTTTCTGCTCCACGCGCTGCCGCGACCGCGATCTCGCGCAGTGGTTCGGTGACGGTTACGCCGTGCCGGGCCGCCGTGCATTGCCCGAAGAAATCGCTGCAGAAGTGGTCAAGCCGCAAGACGACTGACAAAGCCCTTGCCAAGCGCGCGCACCTTCGCCATAGGCGCGCACTCCAACCGCTGCAGCGCCCCATGCGAGGCCGCAGCGAGGGTCAGCCCGGGTAGCTCAGTTGGTAGAGCATGCGACTGAAAATCGCAGTGTCGGCGGTTCGAATCCGTCCCCGGGCACCATCACCTGAAAACAGAATCAGTATTGCGTGTGGTGCGGTCCCCTGCGCTTCCGCTTGCGCTTGTCCCGGCCGCGCGAGCGAGGCTCGCTGCGCCGCTCGGCAATTCTTTGTGTCACCGGCTGGGCAGAGCGAATCTCGGCGGGCCGTCCAGCGGCGATGAAGGGTAGCGCCATCGGCTCGAGCTCGATGTTCGACATGAAATCTTCCCAGATCTGCGCCGGGAGCCGTCCACCGCTTGCACCTGCCACCGGCTTGTTGTCGTCGCGGCCGATCCACACGGCAGTAACTACATTTCCTGCAAAGCCGACGAAGATGGCATCGCGCCCGTCCTGCGTCGTGCCGGTCTTGCCGAAGGTCGGCACATCGAGCGCAGCGCGCTTTCCGGTGCCGTAATTTGCCGCATACCAGAGGAGGTCGAGCATGGCCGCCCATTCGGCGTGTCGCTCAAGCTTCTTGTCGGGCTTTTCGAAATCGTCCTCGATACCGTAGAGCTTCACCGGATAGCTCCCCCCGGCAAAGGCGGCATAGGAAGTCACCAGTTCGGCCAGCGTCATGTTTGCCGTACCTAGCGGCAGGCTGTGAGCTTCGGGGAGGTCCGAATGGACGCCCAGATCGCGCGCTGCATCGCGCACCTCGTCATAGCCCGCAGCCTGCGCCGCGCGAACGGCAACCGTATTACTCGACCAGGCGAAGGCCTCGCGGATGCTGACAACGCCGTAATAGCCCTCGTATCCGTTTTTCGGCTTCCACCCCTCGATATCGAGCGGCGCGTCGAGCATTGTGTCGTCTGGGGTGGCACCGTCGCGGAAAGCAGCGAGATAATCGTAAAGCTTGAAGGTCGAACCGGGCTGGCGCTGCGCGAAAAGCGCGCGGTTATAGGCCTCGGGCTCCCATTTCTTGCCGCCTACCATCGCCAGCACCCGTCCATCCGGACGGATCGCGATCAGCGCCGCTTCCGCCCCGCCGAGCCGCGCGCGGTCGATGGCCTTCTGGGCAGCCTCCTGCATATCGGCATCGAGCGTGGTCTGGACCTCGCCGGTATCGTCCTCGTCCATGTCGCGCAGCAGCCAGTCGGTGAACCAGCTTCCGGCGGCGACCTCGCTGCTCTTGCCCTTGTCCACGCGCGGATCGTCGGCTTCGTCGGCCTCGGCGCGGGTGATGAATTGTCCATCGACCATGGCGCTGAGCACCACTTCCATCCGCTCTAGCGAGGCTTCGCGGTCGACCGTGGGCGCAAGGTTGGATGGCGCCTTGATCACACCTGCAAGCATTGCTGCCTCGCCCAGCGTCAGTTCGTCCGGTTTCTTGTCGAAGAAGTGGTGCGCGGCCGCGGTCAATCCGGTCTGTCCGCCACCGAAATAGGCTGTTTCGAGATAGCGCGAGAGGATCTCGTCCTTGTCCATCCAGTTCTCCACCCAGTCGGCGAGGAGGAACTCCTTGAACTTGCGCGTGAAAGTGCGGTCCTGCGTAAGATAGGTGTTCTTGACGTATTGCTGCGTGATGGTGGAGCCGCCCTCCACCACGCCGCCCGCCTTGGCATTGGCGAGCATGGCGCGCGCCAGCCCGCGCAAATCGATACCGCCATGATCCTCGAAGCGCCGGTCCTCGATGGCGATGAAGGCGTTGCGAACGTGCGGTGGAAGCGCAGCGGCGTCCACTTCCTCGACCGGCGCAGGGCCCCGGCGGGCAATGATGCTGCCGTCGCTTGCGAGGAAGGTGAGGCTTTCCTGCTGCTTCCTTTCGCCCGCGCTCCACGGTGGGATAGAGGCGATTTCCCACAAAAGGAGGAGGACCAGCGCGGCCCCGGCAATGGTATATTTGAGCGGGCGGTCGCGAAGGAAAGGCCAGGCGCGGTCGAGCCACCAGTCGCGCGCCTGCGCGCCCCGGTGTCGCAATGCTGCCTGAAATTCAGCCTTCATGGACCACCGAACGCGCGAAGCAGGCTATGGTTCTGCCTAACCGGAAAGGACCCGGTCGAGCATTGCACGCGCCGGAGCGGCATCGAAATCCTTGGGGCGTTCGAAACGCCAGACCGGCACCGTGCGAATGATCTCGGCCGCCAAGGCACCCTGCCGCGACCAGCCTCCGAGTGCATCGAGCATCTCGGGGCGGTAGATCGTTCCCTGCATCACGGCCTGCAGCGCCGCTGCCCCGGACACGCGCTCGAGCCGATTTTTGGGCGCTTCGCCCAGCACCACGATTGCGGCCAGGGGCACGGCTTCCCTTTCCGCAAGGTGCTTCGGTGCGGAACAGTGAAACTTGTCTTCGCGGTAATAGTCCCGCTGGAGGATGTAGTCGTCCCAGCCGAAATTTCCGATGGCCTCTCGCCACAGTTTGATGCGCGATGACGAGGGATGGATCAGCGCATTGCCCTCGCTTGCCTCGACCCGGCTAAGATCGTCCGCGACGAGGCTGGCGCCGTCAGCACAGAGTTGCGCGGCCAAGGTGCTCTTGCCCGCACCGGTATCGCCGCAGAACAGCACCGCGCGGCCGTCGCGCTCCACCGCGCTGCCATGCCACATGGCGAAGCCGCGCTGGTAGCCAAGCGCGCCCCAGGCGCTGCCAAGCGTAAACAGCCGCAATTCGGGCAAATCAGCCGTGAGCCCCGGGTGCAGCCGGATCGTGCGCCCACCCTCGACCTGCCAGCCGCCGATCCCTTCCACCGCGAAGCGCAATGTCTCGCCGACAGCCACGCTGCCGTCGGTCGGGCAATCGTGGCATGGCTCGTCCGACAGCACGATGCGTACATCGGGCTCGCCTTTCTTGCAGACGAAAGCCTGCCACTCTGGCAGTTCTATCTGCGAGGCGATCTGCAGGCCCGAATGGCGATAATGGAATGGCTCCGGCATGGCACGCACAGTGCTGCCCAAGCCGCGGTTTCCACGCAAGCTTTGCCTTTCGCCTGACCCGCGCTATCCCGCCCGCCATGCACGAAGAAACCGCGACCGCGCTCTCCGCCTTCGACATCGCCGCCCTGCTGGTAGTCGCCTCCGCCCTCCTCGGCTGGTTCAACCACCATTTCATCAGGCTGCCGCATGTCATCGGGCTGACCGTAATGGGCGCGATCGCCGCGATCGGTCTGACCGTGGTCGATGCGGTTATCCCCGGAATAACGCTCGACGACTGGGTGGCCGACACGCTGCAACAGATGAACTTCACCGATACGCTGCTGCAGGGCATGCTGAGCTTCCTGCTTTTCGCAGGTGCATTGCACGTGGATCTGGACCGGCTGAAGGTCGCATGGCTGCCCGTGCTACTCCTCTCCACCGTGGGCGTGATGATTTCGACGATACTTGTCGGCCTCGCCATGTGGGGTGTCGGCTCGCTAATCGGACTTACCATCGCGCCGATCTGGTACTTCGTCTTCGGCGCGCTGATCGCACCTACCGATCCGGTGTCGGTGCTCGGCGTACTTAAAGAGGAAAACGTCCCCAAGTCGCTGCAGAGCGCGGTTGCGGGCGAGAGCTTGTTCAATGACGGCGTCGGGATCGTGGTTTTCATCATCCTGCTAGGCGCAGCGGTGAGCGGCAATGACTTCTCCTTCCTCGAAGGCGCCGAACTGTTCGCTATCGAGGCGGGCGGCGGCATCCTTGTCGGCCTTGTCGCGGGCTATCTCGGCTACCGGGCATTGGCCGGAATGGACGAATACACGCTCGAGGTATTGATCACGCTAGCCGTAGTAATGGGCGGATATGCCCTGTGCAGCCAGCTTCACATTTCCGGCCCGCTCGCGATGGCGGTCGCAGGCCTGCTGATTGGCAATCACGGCGTGACCTATGCCATGAGCGATGTGACGCGCGATTACCTGCTGAAATTCTGGGAACTGCTCGACGAACTGCTAAATTCGGTGCTGTTCCTTCTGATCGGGCTCGAAATGATCGTGCTGATGGTGGGCGGCGACGTGCTGATCTTCGGCCTGCTTGCCATCCCGCTGACGCTGATCGCCCGCGCGGTCGGCATTTTCGTCTCGACCAAGACCATCCCCGCCGCGCGCCTGCAGGACAAGGGTGCGGGCCGCGTGCTGTGGTGGGGCGGCCTTCGTGGCGGCATCTCGATCGCGCTGGCGCTCTCGCTCCCGCCCGGAGAGACGCGCGACCTCATCCTCGCCGCGACCTTCGCCGCCGTCCTGTTTAGCGTACTCGTCCAGCGCGCCACGCTCGGCCGCCTGATCGAGAAGCTCAAGGAAGACCACGCGCCCGCGGTCGAGGGGAATGCGGTGGAGGGAACACCGGTCTCGCCGCCCGCCTGATTGCTTTCCCCGCCCCCTTCCGGTAAGCGGCAGCCGAACGCCCCGGGCCGTGCGGATCGCCACTGATTCCACCCACCGGGGCGAACGCTTTTAAGCTTGAAGGAACACGCCGATGGCACGTCGCCGCCAGATCTACGAAGGCAAGGCCAAGATCCTCTACGAAGGCCCCGAACCGGGCACGATCATCCAGTACTTCAAGGATGACGCGACCGCCTTCAATGCCGAGAAAAAGGGCACGATCAACGGCAAGGGCGTGATCAACAACCGCATCAGCGAGTATGTCTTCACCCGCCTCTCGCACATCGGCATCCCAACGCACTTCATCCGCCGCCTCAACATGCGCGAGCAGCTGGTGCGCCAAGTCGAAATCATTCCTCTGGAAGTGGTGGTACGCAATGTCGCCGCAGGATCGCTTTCCAAGCGCCTCGGCATCGAGGAAGGCGAGCTGCTGCCGCACACGCTGATCGAATACTGCCTCAAGGACGATGCACTCGGCGATCCCAAGGTCTCCGAAGAGGAAATCGCCTGCTTCAACTGGTGCAGCCATGAAGAGATGCAGGACATGTCGAGCATGGCGATCCGCATCAACGATTTCCTGTGCGGCATGTTCGCGGCGATCGACATCCGCCTCATCGACTTCAAGCTCGAATTCGGCCGTATCTGGGATGGCGATTACAGCCGCACGATCCTGGCAGACGAGATCAGCCCCGACGGATGCCGCCTGTGGGACATCAACACCGGCGAAAAGCTCGACAAGGATCGCTTCCGCCGCGACATGGGCGGCGAGAGCGAAGCCTACCAGGAAGTCGCGCGCCGTCTTGGCCTCTTGCAGAACAGCGACGACGGTCCGGGCGAAGTTCTCGACATGAGCGCGCACCGCAGCCGTCTGCGCAACAAGATCACTCCGCCGAAGAAATGACTACACCACGTAGCGTAGCGTGAGCCCGCTCGGCGCGACCGCGTAGGCGCAGTCGGGCATGTGGTCCCCGTCTACCTGTACGGGCGTAACGCAGCGGTCGAACTCGATCCGCTTGCAGCTGCGGACCCGCGCCTTGGCGAAGCGTTCCACCGGCAGGCCCAGCATGGCGGCAAAACTCAGCGCCATGATCCTCAGCCGCGTCCCCTCACTCACGCTGATCAACTCGACCGAGTCCGCGTCCAGCGCTGCTTCGGGGCTCAGCCGGAACGGGCCGGCATAAAGGGCCGCATTTGAAACGATCACGGCTTCGGCCTCGTCGGCGAATTCCTCGCCCTCGGTGGTCGTACCGCGGATTTTCATGGGCTCGCGCGGCCATTCGCGCATCTGCTGCATCATCGCGACGACATAGGCATAGCGCCCGATACGCTTCTTGAGTGGCCCTGACACGCGCGCAACCGCATGGCTGTCGGGGCCGATAGAGAGGCAGGATACAATCGGCATGTCACCCAACCGGTACAGCGGGGCGTGGACCCAGCTTTCGAGGCCTCGCGCCCATGCTTCGGCAAGATTGCGGGCGAAACGTGCAGGCTTGCGCGAATAGTCCAGCTCGCGCGCCACGAGATTGATCGTGCCCGAAGGAGCGACACAGAGCGGGAAGCGGCCTGCCTCTTCGCCAAGTGCACGAACAACGTCGCGCAAGGTGCCGTCGCCGCCATGCACGCATATGAGGTCGGCCGAGCCCGACAGTTGTGCGCCCTCGGCAGCGGTGGGGATGGCCGTCACCGCGAACCCTTCACCCTCCAGTGCGGCGACGAGTGCTTCGAGATGCGGCTGCGAAAAGCTTCCTGAAACAGGGTTGTAGACAAGATCGAGAGCGGTCACGCCCCCGTCCTAGGCAAGCGCGCCGCAATAACAAGCATGACCTGCGTCCACTCTCATATACCATTCGTCGATTATGGCGGAATTTTCCTTTAAATCGCCGCGTCGCATGCTCTAGCGTCGTCTACGGAGACTGGCGCATTTGGCGCTTATCATGGGGACGCAATTCAATGAGACACAAGACCATCGCCCGCGTGCTTGCCACGCTTCCGCTTCTTGCGCTTGCCACGCCGGCCACGCTCGCTGCGCAGGAAAGCGCCAGCACCAGCACGGTCGCGCAGACCGGCGAAACGCCTTGGGGCATCCCGGTTTACGACGTGCCAGCGGACGCGGACGTGCGTTTCGGAGTGCTCCCGAACGGCCTGAAGTATGCAATCGCACATAACGAGACACCCGAAGACACGGCCATTGTACGGTTCGGCTTCGATGTCGGCTGGATCGACGAGAGCGAGGAAGAACTCGGCCTTGCTCATGTGCTGGAACACATGGCCTTCAACGGCTCCACCAATGTTCCCGAAGGCGAGATGATCAAGCTTCTCGAACGCCTCGGGCTCGCATTCGGCGCGGACACCAATGCCTCGACCTTCTTCGAGGATACGATCTACAAGCTGGACCTGCCGCGCGTCGACGAGGAAATGATCGACACAGCCCTGATGCTGATGCGCGAGACCGCGTCCGAGCTGACCATTGCCGACGATGCGGTGGACCGCGAGCGCGGGATCATCCAGTCGGAAACGCGCACGCGCAACAACTACAACATGCGCCGCTTCAAGCATTACTTCAATTTCGTCTCGCCCGACACGCGCTTCGCCCAGCGCTTTCGTGCCGACGGCACGGTCGAGAATATCGACAAGGCCCCCGCCTCGGTCCTGCGAGACATGTATCGCCGCTTCTACCGCCCGGACAATGCGGCGCTGGTGATCGTGGGCGATATCGATCCCGATGCGATCGAGGCGAAGATTGTCGAGACATTCGCCAGCTGGCAGGCGCCCGCAACGCCGATCGACCGTGTCGACAAGGGGATGATCGACCTCGCGCGCGGCCGCGCTGCAACCAACTTCGTAGATCCCGATGTGCAATATCTCGTCACCATCGACCGTTTCGCACCCTATCGCGATACGGAAAGCACGATGGCGGAATTCAGGGACGAGGTACTGCTGGGCCTTGGCACGGCTATCCTCAACCGCCGCCTGCAGAAGATCGCCAACAGCGAAGACGCGCCGATCGTTTCGGGCAGCGCGAGCGCCAGCGACTTCTTCGACGTCAACGACCAGGCCGCGATCCAGCTGCAGGGCAAGGAAGGCGACTGGCAAAGCGCCTTGCAGGTCGGCGAACAGGAATGGCGCCGCGCAGTCACGCATGGCTTCACCGAGGCCGAGTTGGCCGAGCAGCTGGCCAATCTGGCAAAACGTTATTCGGATGCAGCAAGCCAGGAAGGCACGCGCAGCAACAAGGCGCTGGCGGAAGGCATCCTTTCCACGGCCCGTACCGAACGCGTATTTGTGAAGCCGAGCACGCGATTTGCAATGTTCGAAAGGCTGAAATCGGGCTTCACGCTCGATGCGGTCAACGCGGAATTTGCGCGCCACTATGCGCTCAGCGATCCGCTGATCCACGTCTCGACCAAGACACCTATCGAGGATGCCGAGGCGACTATCCTTGCGGCATACGACGCCTCGGCCCGGACGGAGGTCGCGCCTCCGGAAGACACCGGCGTTGCCGAGTTCGGCTATTCCGTTGCAGACAATCCCGGGGCCGTTGTTTCGGACACGATGATCGAAGATCTTGGCATCCGGACCATCCGTTTCGCCAACAACGTCATGCTGAACCTGAAGCCGACCGAATTCGAGGATGGCAGGCTGCGGTATTCGATCCGCGTAGGTTCGGGCCGACTGGCCTTCCCGACCGAAAGCCTCGCCGAAGCGGTCATGCTCTCCAGCCTCAGCGCGCAGGGCGGTGTCGGCAAGCACAGCTATGACGAACTGCGCCAGATCTTTGCCGGAAAGAGGCTGGGTTATGGTTTCAACATCGGGGACGACAAGTTCACCATGGCAGGGGCCGGGACCATGGCCGACCTGCCCGACCAGATGCAGCTCAGCCTCGCCTATCTGACCGATCCCGGCCTGCGGGCGGAGATGGTCAGCCGATGGAAGGGGATCGTGCCGCCCTACATGGCACAGATCGATGCCACTCCGCAGGGCGTCGCGCAGTTCCGCGCATCTCGCATTGTCGCCAACGAAAACCCGCGCTTCGGCATCCCTGGCGAAGCCGAACTGATGGCGGTCGACACCACGAAGGCAAGAGAAGCGATCGCGGGCGAATTCGCGAGCGCGCCGATCGAGATCGCCGTTGTGGGCGATTTCGATGCCCAAGAGGTGATCGATACCGTCGCTTCCTCCTTCGGAGCGCTGCCGAAACGCGAGACGTCGCTTTCCGATCAGCCCGCACGCCGCATGGCGCAATTCGCCACCGATCGCAGCGAGCGCGTACTTGCCCACGCCGGGGCAGAGGACCAGGCACTGGCGCTGATCTACTGGCCGACAAACGACGATGACGATCCGCAGCTCGAGGCGACGATGAGCTTGCTGGCGCGGGTCATGCAACTCGACATGGAAGAGATCGTCCGTGAAAAGCTGGGTGCGACCTATTCGCCCGGGGTCAGCTCCTCCATGTCGGACTTCTATGACGATTATGGAACCTTCTCGACCTTCGTCATCGTCGAACCGTCAGAAGCGCAACTGGTGTTCGATACGGTCGACGAGATCGTCGGGCAACTTCGCGCAGGTCCGGTCGATGCCGACAAGCTGGATCGTGCGCGCAAGCCGCTGCTCGAACAGATCGCGCAGCAGCGCAAGAACAACGGCTGGTGGCTGGGTGTAGTAGACGAGGCGCAACTCGATGCCGAAAGGCTCGACCGCGTTCGTTCGCTCGAGACGCGCTACAACGCCGTCACGCCGGAAATGCTTCTGGCGGCTGCCCGGCGCTTCCTCGACCCGGCCGATCAGCTCCGCATCCGCGTCGTGCACGAAAGTCTGGCCGAAGGCGAATAGGCACCGGACAAAGGAAAAGGGCCGCGAGGGGAGTTCCCTCGCGGCCCTTTCTTTTGCCTCAAACCGGCGATCAGTGCTCGAAGCGCACCGAGATACCGATGACCCGGGGGTCGTTGACGAAACCGGTGCGGTTGTTGAAGTCGATCGCGCCCTTCACATTGTCCGCGTCGGTAATGTTGCGAGCGAACAGTGCCACTTCGAGGCTGCCGTCATACTTGGCATAGCCGACGCGCAGGCCGCCCTCGATCTGGTTGTCGGCGTTGAACTCCGCGCTCTCGTAGAGGAAGAAGTTCGTCGCGCCCTGGTAGGTCCAGTCGGTATAGGCGAAAAGCTCGCCTTCCGAAGTGATCGGCACGGCATAACGCGCAGTCAGGTCGGCGATCCATTCGGGGGCATTCGGGAACGGGTTGCCGTCGACGGATGCGCGGGTTGCGCCGTCGATGACGACGGTCGGATTGGTAACCGAACAATGGACCGGCGCACCCGGGAAGGGCTGGCAAACACCGACCAGCAGGGAATCGTCCTTGATCTCGGTGTTGTTCCAGCTTGCGCCAGCAGTGATCAGGAAGTCCGGAGTGATCTGGAACGCGCTGTCCAGTTCAAAGCCGTATCCTTCGCCTTTGTCGGCGTTGACCAGCTGCACGAGGTTGCCCCCGCCGCCGACCGCCGAAAACTGCGGATCGTCGATTGTGTAGTAATAGCCGGTCAGGTTGAAGCGGATCTTGCGGTCCATGAGTTCGGACTTGATTCCCGCTTCGTAGCTCATGATCTTTTCGCTGGTCGCGATCGAGGCCGGTGCCGGATTACCCGGATTTGCAAATGCAACGTCACGACCCTGGATGGTCGGCGCGCGGAAACCGCTTGCGACACGGGCGAACACGCTGGCATCGTCGCTGACGTCGAAGAACGCGGCAAGGTCCCAGCTCAGGCGGTCGTCTTCAACCGCAAGGGGTGGCTGAAGATCATAACCCGAGATGACCTCGAAATTCTTCTCATCATCGGTGTAGCGCACACCGCCGGTCAGCTTGAGCAGGTCGGTCACTTGGCTCGTTACCTGACCGAACACCGCCCAGCTTTCATTGGTATGGTTTACGGTCACGGGCGGCGGAAAATTGAAACCGACCGTAGTCACGTCGAAATCGCTGTCGAAGTAGAAGCCGCCGACCTGCCATTCGAACATTCCGCCGCTGTTCGAGGCGAGACGCACTTCCTGCGTGAACTGGTCGAGCGTGATGCTGTCGCGCGTATCCGAGGGGAACGGGATCGGACCCGGGCCGAAGACGACATTGCCGCCATCGATGTCTCCGCGGCTTGAACCTTCGCTGTCGGCCCAGCTCGAAATGCTGGTGAACGTGGCAAAATCGGCCTCGTAGTCGAGCTTCACGGTCGAAATTTCGGCTTCGTACTGTGCCTGGTTGCCGCCGCCGGCATCGTAATACACGGTGTCGCGGTCGTAGTTTTCGTTCAGTTCGTTGCTGCCCGGGCCGAGGATGTTGGCACGGAACAGCGTGGAGGTGCCGTCGAGATCGCGAACGGCATAGCTACCGAGGATCGATAGGCGATCGGTGGGGGTGATCAGCACCTGCGCACGGCCGGCGATATCGCTGTATGCGCCATAGGCGTCTTCTTCGCCGGTGAAGCCGTTATCAACCCAGTCAGCGCGCTGTTGCCACATGCCCGAAAGACGGACCGACACGATGCCGGGCAGCACGGGAACGGTGACACCGCCGTCGAGTGCGACCGAATCGAAGCTGCCGTAGCTGGCCGACAGGCGCGCGGCGAACTCGTCGCCCGGCTTGGTGGTGTCGATCTTGACGATACCGGCCGGCGTATTGCGGCCGAACAGCGTGCCCTGCGGGCCGCGCAGCACTTCGATGCGCTCGACGTCGAAGATCGGGAAGCTCTTGAGCGTGACGTTTTCGAGCACCACTTCATCGTGGACCACCGAAACCGGCTGCGAAGCGGCAAGGTCGAAGTCGGTGTTGCCGAGGCCGCGGATGTAGAAGCGCGGAGCAGCACGGCCGTTCGAACTTTCGACGAAGAGACCCGGCACGCGCGCGGCGAGCGCGGTGATATCGGCACCGGCATCGAAAATGGTCTGCGCGGCGTCGGAGGAAATGGTCGCTGCCGAGACAGCAACGTCCTGCAGGTTTTCCTGGCGGCGGTTGGCGGTAACGACGATCACGTCGAGAGCGCCGTTGTCGGCTTCTTCGGCGCCGGTCGCTTCGCTGTCCGAGCTGTCGATGGTGTCCTGTGCGAGAACCGGCTGGGCGAAGGCGAGCGCGAAGGTGCTGGCGGTCAGGAAGCGGAGAGTGGTTTTGCGGTCAATCATGGGAGAGATAATCCTTTTGGCCCTGCGCTACGATCCAGGTGCGCGGGTTGGTGGGATGGAGTGTGGTGAATTGACCCTGCCGCCTGTAGCCGAAACGTCACAATCTGCGAGTCCGAAACCCGCAGGACTGCGCGGTTTTTAGCGTTTGTTGCATTGCGGTTACATCGACTGAATGTGACGAGGCGGCCAAGTGTCTGTCCCAATTCGTCTTTCCTCCAAAGCTTGCTCTCGGCGCTCACTCGCGGCATAGGCGCGCGCAACTTGCCCCACCGGTAAAACCCGAAAGGCCGCCCATGAAGATTCGCATTCTCGTCAGCCTCAAGCCCGGCGTGCTCGACCCGCAGGGTCGTGCCGTCCACCATGCGCTGGAAGGTCTCGGTTTCAAGGGTGTCGACGACGTGCGCATCGGCCGGACGGTCGAGCTCGATGTTGCCGACAATACGAGCGACGAAGCGCTCACCGAAATGTGCGAGAAGCTGCTCGCGAACACGGTGATCGAAAACTACAAGATCGAGAAGCTGGGCTGATGGGTTTCCGTAGCGCCGTCATCACCTTCCCCGGTTCGAATTGCGACCGCGACATGGCGGTGGCGCTCGAACAGGTCTCGGGCACTGCTCCGCTGCGCGTGTGGCACGGCGATGCCGAATTGCCCGATGGCCTCGATTTCATCGCCCTGCCCGGCGGTTTCTCCTACGGCGATTACCTGCGCTCGGGCGCAATGGCTGCAAACAGCCCGATCATGCGCGAAGTCATCCGCGCGGCCGATCGCGGCGTGCCGGTCCTAGGCGTTTGCAATGGTTTCCAGGTGCTGACCGAGGCTCGTCTTTTGCCCGGCGCGCTGATGCGCAATGCGAGCCAGCATTTCATCTGCCGCACGGTTGGCCTCAAGGTCGAAAACGCACAGTCGATCTTCACCAGCGGCTATGAGGCAGGCCAGGAAATCCGCATCCCGGTCGCGCATCATGACGGCAATTACTTCGCCGACGAGGACACGCTGGACCGGCTCGAAGGCGAGGGCCGCGTGGCCTTTCGGTATACCGAAAACTGCAACGGTTCGCGCCGTGACATTGCAGGTGTGCTCAACAAGGCCGGCAATGTGCTTGGCATGATGCCGCATCCCGAACGCGCAGTGGACGCAGCGCACGGCGGCACGGATGGCCTGGCCCTGTTCGAAGGTGCGATGAAGGCGCTCGCCAGCGCCTGATCCATGCTTCAGGCGCTCTTGCGGCTGCCCGAGCGACCGAAAATCTTCACCGCTTCCGCGGCCTCCATCGGACGGCCGAAGTGGTATCCCTGGATCTTGTTGCAGCCGAGGTGGCGGATGAGCTGCGCCTCGTCCTCGTTCTCGACGCCCTCTGCGGTCGTGGTCATGCCGAGGCTGTCCGCCATGGCCACCACGGCGCGAATGATCGCAAGGCTTTCCGGACTGTTCTGCGCTGCACCCTGGACGAAGCTGCGGTCGACCTTGATCGTGGTGAACTTGAGTTTGCGCAGGTAACCGAGCGAGGAATAGCCGGTCCCGAAGTCGTCGAGCGCGACCGAGCAACCCAGCGCCATGCACTGTTCGAGCGCTTTGCGCGCGACATTGGCATCGCGCATGAAGATGCTCTCGGTCACTTCGATCTCAAGCCGCTTGGGATCAAGACCGCTATGCGAAAGCGCCCGCACCACCGTGCCTGCGAAGTCCGGCTCGACCAGCTGTTCAGGCGAGACGTTGATATTGACCTTCACGTTCTCGGGCCAGTTCTGCGCCGCCTCGCGACAAGCTTCCTGCATGACCCAGGTACCGATCGGCACGATCAGGCGAGTATCTTCGGCGAGCGGGATGAACTTGGCCGGGCTGACGAACCCGTGTTCTTCGCTGTTCCAGCGAATCAGTGCCTCGAAGCTGACGACCTCCTCCGAGTGGGCGTCGACCACCGGCTGGTAGTGGAGCACGAACTCTTTCTTTTCGAGCGCGTGGCGTAGCGCGAATTCGAGCACGCGGCGCTCTTCGGCGTTGACGTGGAGCGAGGGTTCGTACTCGCAATGCACGCCGCCGCCTTCGTCCTTCGCGCGGTATAGGGCGAGGTCGGCGTTGCGCAGCAACTCCTCGACCTTGTTGCCGTCGCGCGGACCAATGCACGAGCCGACGCTGGCGCCCACGTAGAGCACCTGATTGTCCACGTGATAGGGCGCCGAAAGCGCCGAAATGATTGCCTTGGCGAGCGTATCGACCCGCTTGCGATCGCTCGCATCGCGGATGACCACGGCGAACTCGTCTCCGCCGAGGCGTCCACACAATTCACCTTCATCCATGAGCGGCTTGAGGCGCGATGCCACTTGGGCGAGCATGCGGTCACCCACGAGGTGACCGAGCGAATCGTTGATCGCCTTGAAGCGGTCGAGGTCGATCATCAGCAGGGCGCAGCGGGCGCGCCACTGTTCCGAATATGCGAGCGCCTGCGACAGGGTCTCGTTGATCTGGAGGCGGTTTGGCAGCTGCGTGAGCGTGTCGTATCGCGCGAGATACTCGATCTTCTCGCTGCTTTCGCGCTGTGCGGTCACATCCGAACCGACCCCGCGGAAACCGAGCCACGAACCGTCCTCGTTGAACATCGGCGTGCCAGACATCTCCCACCAGCGGACCTGCCCGTTGACCAGCGCGCGGACAGTCAAATTGGAGAAGCTTTCCATGCCCTTCAGGCGGTCGGCCAGTTCATGCAGGCTGGCGGGGAACTGACCCGTTTTCCACCCATCGCCCGAGATCAGCTGGAGGAAGGACTTGCCTTCGATTTCCGAAATTTCGCGGCCCATCGCAAAAGCAAGGCGCGGGCTGACCGAGCGCAAGCGACGGCTGGTGTCGATCTGCCACAGCCAGTCGGCCTGGCCATCCTCGAATTCGCGCAGCAGCATCGAGACCGTCTCGCTTTTCTCGGTCATTTCGAGTTCGGCAATGCGCGCCCCGATCGCCATGCGAGCGGTTTCGATGATGCCAAAGCAGGCGAAGAAAGCGCTGGCAGCCGCAACTGCGGCGAGACCGTAATCGAACATGGCAAACGCGGCAGCGAGCGAGCCGGCACTCACGGTGAGCGTGAAAGCGATGGCGCTGAGCGGCGCACTGTAGCGGCTGACTGCGCTTGCCATCACGAGGAAGGCGACAACCGCCCATATTTCCGCGAGCTGTCCAGCCGCATCGGAGAAGGTCAACGAGACGATGCCGGCAGCCCAGACCGACCCCTTGATCGCCGAGCCGATGGCGTGGCGACGCATTTCCTCGATCGGAAACGCCCGCTGGTCCGCATCGCGCAGGCGCCGGTCGAGGTAGAAGGCGTAGCCTGCTGCGAAAGCGAGCGCAGTTCCCCAGCCGGCAAGGACTTCGTCGGCAATGCTGTTCCGACAGAACCAATATACGGCCAGCGCAGCGAGAAGGTGAAGCACCACGCGGGTTCCGGCGCGCTTGGTGACGAGCGAGTATTGCTTGGCGAAAGCGCGCGAAAAATCGAAGCCGTCGGGCGCTTCCAGCCCGACGATCTGCCGCAAGGTCAGCGGCGCGTCCCCGAAGGACGGCACGATATTCGTCTCGCTCACACCATGCGGGTTAGCGCCGAAAGGTTATTTCGGAGTAAAGGAATTACCGATTTCCGGCCGGACTTTCAGGGGTCGAGCCGGGCCCGTGCCGCTTCCCAATTACGCCCGTCGAAGGGAGTGACATCATGCGCGATGTCTTCGTGACCTTCCACGCATTTCCAGTGCACGCTCCAGCTGCCGGGATGCGACCGGGGCTGGTAAAAGCTCTTGATTCCACATGATTTGCAGAACAGGTGCTCTGCCTGACCGCTCCCGAAGCGGTAGGACTCCAGCGCTTCCTTTCCGCTCAGCAGCGTGAAATCGGAATGCGGGACGATGAGATGCAGGAAGCCTGTCATCGAACAAATCGAGCAATTGCACTCGAGCAACTCCACCGGCGGCTCGATCTGCGCTTCGAAACGCACCTCGCCGCAATGGCAAGCACCCTCGATCCGCATCACTCCACAGTGACCGATTTTGCAAGGTTGCGCGGCTGGTCGACATCGGTGCCTTTGACGCAGGCGACATGGTAGGCGAGCAACTGGACGGGGATCGCGTAGACGAGCGGCGCGATCAGCGGATGGACATTGGGCATCTCGATGGTGGCCAGACAGCCCTCACCCGCATCCTTCAGACCCTCGGCATCGGAAATCAGGACGATCTGCCCGCCGCGCGCGCGCACCTCTTCCATATTCGAGATGCTCTTCTCGAACAGCGGTCCCGAAGGCGCCAGTACGATAACGGGCACGTCGTCGTCGATCAGCGCGATCGGGCCATGCTTCATCTCGCCGCTCGCATAGCCTTCGGCGTGGATATAGCTGATTTCCTTGAGTTTTAGTGCACCTTCCATCGCCAGCGGATAGTCCGGGCCGCGGCCGAGATAGAGAACGTCGCGAGCCGGGGCGATAAGGTGCGCCATGGCCGCGATATCGTCATCGTGATCGAGCGCGGCGTTGAGGCAGGCGGGCGCTTCGAGGAGGTGTGTAACCACCTCGTATTCTTCCTCGCGGCTCATATAGCCCTTTTTGACCGCCATATGCGCGGCCAGCGCTGCCAGAACCGCCAGCTGGCAGGTAAAGGCCTTGGTCGACGCAACACCGATTTCGGGGCCGGCATGGGTCGGCAAGAGCAGGTCGGCCTCGCGCGCCATAGTACTGGTCGGAACGTTGACCACTGCTGCGATCGTCTGGCCAGCCTCCTTGCAATGGCGCAGCGCAGCCAGCGTATCGGCTGTTTCGCCGCTTTGCGAAATGAACAGCGACAGCCCGCCCTCTTCGAGCACCGGTTCGCGATAGCGGAATTCGGAGGCGACATCGATGTCCACCGGAACGCGGGCGAACTGCTCGAACCAGTATTTCGCCACCATGCCAGCATAATAGGAAGTGCCGCATGCGACGATCGTCACGCGCTTGATGCTGGAAATATCGAAATCGAATTGCGGCAGCGCAACGGAGACGCTTTCGCGATGCAGGTAGGAAGAGAGCGTCTGCGCAACGACGGTCGGCTGCTCGAATATCTCCTTCTGCATGAAGTGGCGGTAATTGCCCTTTTCCGTCGCGGCAGCCGATGCTCCCGAGGTGCGGACTTCGCGCTGAACCTCCTGATTTTCTTCGTCGAAGATCGTCGCACCTTCCTGGCGGATTTCGACCCAGTCGCCCTCTTCGAGATAGGAAATCTGCTGGGTCAGCGGTGCCAGCGCGAGTGCGTCGGAGCCGAGGAATGTCTCGCCTTCACCATATCCGACCACGAGCGGGGAGCCGCGCCTTGCACCGATCAGCATGTCGGGATGGTCGCGGAAGGTGATCGCCAGGGCGAAGGCACCGCGCAGCCGCGGCAGCATGTTGGCGACTGCCTCGTGCGGGGTTTCGCCATTCTCGATGCGGCGCGTGAGGAGGTGGGCGACGACCTCGCTGTCGGTATCGCTTTCGAGCGTGCGCCCGGCTTCTTTCACCTCGGCGCGCAGTTCCTTGTAATTCTCGATGATACCGTTGTGGACGATCGCGACCTTGTCGGTGGCATGCGGGTGGGCATTGTTGGCCGTGGGTGCACCGTGGGTCGCCCAGCGTGTATGCGCGATACCGATCGTGCCGGGCGCGGGATGCTCGGCCAGTTCCTCGACGAGATTGTTCAGCTTGCCCTCTGCGCGGCGACGGATGAGCTTTCCGTCATGGATCGTACAGATGCCCGCACTGTCGTAGCCGCGGTATTCCATCCGCTTTAGGCCATCGACCAGCCGGTCAGCCACAGCCTGCTTGCCGACGATCCCGATAATTCCGCACATAGTCTCTGATCCCTGAAATTCCTGCGAGGCAGCCTTACCGCCTCCCGTTTGCCAATCAATCGGCGCGCGGGGTGGCCGGTTCCCGCGGCGTGGTCCACCACAATATCAGTCCGGCCCCGATGATGATCGCAGCCCCCGCCAGCGTGAGGAGGTCGGGCACATCGCCGAACCACCACCAGCCCATGAAAGTGGCCACCAGCATTTGCACATAGGTAGTCGGCGCGATGGTTGCAGCCCCCGCCCTTTGCGTTCCGATATAGGCGAGCCAGTGCGCGCTGCTGGCTGTGACGGCGACCACTGCACAGCGCCCGATGATGCTCCAGTCGGGCATGGCCAATTCGAGGCTTTCAACCCCCGACAAATGCCCCCCAAGCGCGGCAAGCACGAGTAGCGGCATGGCTCCGATCTGGATAAAGACCTGCATCGAAAGCGCGCTGCCCTGCCCCGCGCTGGCGCGATTGGCGATGATCATGAGCGCGAAGAAGAAGGCCGATGCAAGCGGAAGCAATGCTACCCAGCCTAGCTCGGCCAGATTGGGCCTCAACACCAGCATAACGCCGACCAGCGCCACAAACGAGGCCAGCCACACGGCACGCCGCACCTTCTCGCCCAACAGCGGCCCGCTCAACAAGGCCACGATAACCGGCGAAACGAAAGCGAGAGCCATTGCGGTGGCCAGTTGCATGACGAAAATCGCGGAAAAGAAGCACAGCGAGGCAGCGGCAAGGCAAATTCCTCGTGCAGCCTGCAAATTCAGGCTGCGAGGGCGAAAGGCCGCTGCGCCCTCGTTGGCCGCCAACAATGCCGACAAGCCGATCGATCCGAGTGCGAAGCGTATTGCGGCGACGCCGAGCGGAGAGAATTCGCCCGCCATGGACTTGATTACCGCATCGCCCACGCTGAGCAGCGCAAAGCCGCACAGCGCGATCAGGATCCCGCTTCTTTCGCTTTTCTGCATGTATCAGCCGGCTTTCGACGCTTCCGCCTGGCGGCTGGCGACGAAAATTATGATCGACATGACGATGATCGAGATGATGAACCGCGGATAGTGGAGCATGCCTTCCAGCATGCTCTGGAAAAGAAATGCCAGAACCATCGCGAGCATGGGATGGAGCAAAGGCATTTTCGCGCCGGCACCGATGACCGGTGCGAAAGCGCGGCCGAGGATCCATAGTCCTCCCGCGGCGCCGACAATCCCCCACGACACGAGGAACTGCAGCACGACGTTGTGCGGCTGGGTAGGCGTGAAGGTCTCGCTATATTCCCAGAATATCGCGCCGGTGCCGAGGCCGAGGATAGGCGATTGCAGCCACAGTTCCACCGTCCTCGTCCACATGACCCGGCGGGTCTTGGTCATCTCGCCCGCCGATCCCACCTCTTCCGGAGTGAACATCCAGAAAACCTTGTCATCGGGCAGCAACAGGTAGGCAGCAAGGCAGGCTAGCGCGGTGAGGATAACGGCCCATGCTATCCGGGGAAGGTCCGGAAGGCGGCGGTTGATCAGGACGAACGCAAAGGTCACCACCATGATCGTAAGGATCGCGGCACGGGTGCCTGTCCACACGGTGACACCCGCAGCAATGAAATAGCACAGGAGGGCGATGGTAAGATCGCGGCCCTTTGCGCCATAAAGGATGCGCACGGCAAAGGCTGCAGTAATCGCCCCGGACCAGGAGCCGAAATGCCGCACGTCGATCCAGCCGGGCACCGCACCGCGCAATCGCACCCTGTTGAACGGCAATTCCTCGACCGGCGGAACGCTGGCGAACCACCATGCGGTGTAGACGGCCAGCAGCACCAAACCGATGACATGCCAGTGCAGGAAGCTATCGCCCGCAGACAATGCGCGCGCGGAAAACACGTGCAGCAGCGCCAGCGCGAAAATGGCATGTATCACCCACATCAGGGTGTGGGTCAGCGAATAGGTGGTATCCTTGGAAATGAGCAACGCGCCCGCGAATGCGGCAAGAGCAAGAATCGCCCCGGCGATCTTTATGTCGCGTGGCAGGGAAGCAACCGCCTTCGATACGTCGAACCCGCGCCGCCCCGCCCACAAGATCACTGCAAACTCGAATATCAGGAACGGTGCCTCGATAAGCCTCGTCGATTCAACTCCCTGGGAAGCCATCATGACGAAATAGGTGGGATAGGCGATTGCCGAGACGATCGGCATTGCCACACCCAGCGCCACAGCGAATGCCAGCAGCAGCCTGTCGCCGCGCGGAAGTCCGGCAGCGCCGGTTCCCGGTTTTCCGTCCATGGGCGATCCCCTCCGCTGCGGCACTGTTGATTGTCCGCCCCATGAACGCCGCATCGCGACATTGCGCGTCCGGATCAAGTGGGTGGTTAGGAAAAAATCAAGGTTTCCGACTTATTCACCAAACCTGAAAACGCGCCCTTGTCCGTATTCCGGTCAGAGGGGTCGCGCCAAGACGATATCTTCTCGGGGGTTAGGCAATGAGTGCATTCGGGCGGAAAAACGGACCGGCAGGTATGGGTGCCGGCGCACGTCCGCAATTTGGTGTTGCACGCCCGATGCAGGGCGGCGGCTCGGCCGAAAAGGGTCCCTTGCAGGAAAAGGAAAAGGACGGGGGCGACCAGTTCCCGCCGCTTCCGGCCGAAGGAGCACCTGCTCCGGGTTCGGCTGCCAGCGCCGATGCGAAGGCTCGCCTCGACGAGCGCATGAACGCCACTCACCAGTCGGAAGGTGAAGTCGGCGGTTTCGAAGCCAGCGTCCACAAGATCAAGGAACAGGTGCTGCCGCGCCTGCTCGAACGCGTCGACCCCGAAGCGGCCGCCACTTTGTCCAAGGATGAGCTGTCGGAAGAATTCCGCCCGATCATCATGGAAGTTCTGGCCGAGCTCAAGGTCACGCTCAATCGCCGCGAACAGTTCGCACTCGAAAAGGTCCTCGTCGATGAGCTGCTCGGCTTCGGTCCTCTGGAAGAGCTGCTGAACGATCCGGATATCTCGGATATCATGGTCAACGGCCCAGACCAGACCTACGTCGAAAAGAAGGGCAAGCTGCAGATCGCGCCGATCCGCTTCCGCGACGAGACCCATCTTTTCCAGATTGCCCAGCGCATCGTGAACCAGGTCGGCCGCCGCGTCGACCAGACCACGCCGCTCGCCGACGCCCGACTCAAGGACGGCTCACGTGTGAACGTGATCGTGCCGCCGCTTTCGCTGCGCGGTACGGCGATTTCGATTCGTAAGTTCTCCGAGAAACCCATCACGCTCGACATGCTCCAGGGCTTCGGCTCGATGAGCGAGAAGATGTGTACCGCACTCAAGATTGCCGGCGCCTGCCGCATGAACATCGTTATCTCGGGCGGTACGGGTTCGGGTAAGACGACCATGCTCAACGCCCTGTCGAAGATGATCGACCCGGGCGAGCGCGTGCTGACCATCGAGGACGCGGCCGAACTTCGCCTGCAGCAGCCGCACTGGCTGCCGCTGGAAACGCGCCCGCCGAACCTTGAAGGCCAGGGCGCCATCACCATCGGCGACCTCGTGAAGAATGCCCTGCGTATGCGTCCCGACCGCATCATCCTGGGCGAAATCCGTGGCGCGGAATGTTTCGACCTTCTCGCCGCCATGAACACCGGCCACGACGGTTCGATGTGTACGCTTCACGCCAACAGCCCGCGTGAATGCCTCGGCCGTATGGAAAACATGATCCTGATGGGCGACATCAAGATCCCGAAGGAAGCCATCAGCCGCCAGATCGCAGAATCGGTCGACCTGATCGTGCAGGTTAAGCGTCTCCGCGACGGTTCGCGCCGTACGACCGACATCACCGAGGTGATCGGCATGGAAGGCGACGTGATCGTGACGCAGAACCTGTTCAAGTTCGAGTACCTGGACGAGAGCGAGGACGGTAAGATTCTCGGCGAATTCCGTAGCCAGGGCCTGCGCCCCTATACGCTGGAAAAGGCCCGCCAGTTCGGCTTCGACCAGGCGTATCTGGAAGCCTGTCTCTAAGGACTAGCCACGTAACATGCCCGGTACGGCGACAGCCAGAAGGCTGCCGCCGAGCACCGCGCACGTCAGGAACAGCCCAGTCCACGGGACCCACCCTACCCCGTCGATACGCGCACGCCTCATCCGGCGGCGCTCCATCGCCAGAGCCAGGCCGGCCAGCAGCAGGAAGCCCGCGCCCCAAATGGCGAGGATATCGGCATCACTTGCAAAGGTCAGGAACTGGTGCATCGGCGCGGCATATGGTGTGGCACAGATGCCGCGCCAAGCCTTCACGTATGTTTTTACGGATGGAACCGGGCCGATTGTAAGCCGTTGTTAAGCTCCAGAAGGCCACCAATTGGTTCTTCGGGAAGGAAAACCGATGATCAAGAAACTGCTTATCGCGTTCGGCATCACTTCGATTGCACTCACTGCAACCGCCTGCAACACCGTCAAGGGCTTCGGTCGTGACGTTGAGTCGGTGGGTGAAGCCGGGGAAGACGCGATCGATTAAGGATCGATCCAGATGACCAAGAAAATCACCCTTCTTCTTTCTGTCCTGACCATGTCGGTGGTGGTGGCCGGCTGCAACACGGTCAAGGGTTTCGGCAGGGACGTCCAGTCCGTGGGCGAAGCCGGAGAAGAAGCGATCAACTGAGTTTTCGAACTCCGTTGTCAGTAAGACGCCCGCCCTTACCGGCGGGCGTTTTGCTATGTGCGCCGAAATACCAGCGTCAGATTGTTGGCGGGCATGGTGTAGCGTGCAGTGCGGATCATGCCCGTTTCGGCCGCCAACTCGTCGAGCTGGGCGACGTTCCGGATTCCCCAATCCGGATTGCGGTGCTTGAGGCTCTCGTCGAAAGCGAGATTGGAAGGCGCGCTCTCCACGTCGTCTTCGAAATAGGGGCCGTATGTGATCAAGGGCGCGCCTTGGTCCAGGATCCGGGCCGCGCCTCTGAATAACCCCTCGGTGGCGGCCCAGGGACTGATGTGGATCATGTTGATGCAAACCACTGCGTCGGCTCTTTCGACCGGCCACGCTTCCATTCGCGCATCAATCTCGAGCGGCGGGCCAACATTGTCTAGGCCTGCTTCCCTTGCCCACGAGGCCGCCGAGTCCAGCGCATCGGGGTCCGGATCGGTCGGTTGCCATGTGATTTCCGGGAACTGCCGCGCCATGAAGACGGCATGTTCGCCTGTCCCGCTTGCGAGCTCCAGCACCAGTCCCGTTAGCGGCAACTCTTTCGTCAGAATGTCGGCAATCGGCCCCGAATTGCGCGCCGTCGCCGGAGCGTGACGCTTCAATTGACCTGCCTCTCACGCCCTTCCCAGTAAGGCGCGCGCAAATCCTTGCGCAGGATCTTGCCGCTGGCATTGCGCGGCATGACATCGATCACATCGATGCTTTTTGGGACCTTGAAGCCGGCGAGCCGCTCCTTCGTCCATTCGATCACCGAGGCCGTATCGACCTCCATTCCCGGCTTGGCCACGATACAGGCCTTCACCGCTTCGCCCCATGTTTCATCGGGTACGCCGATCACGGCCACCTCGCCAACGCAGGGGTGGCCATAGATCGCGCTTTCGACCTGCGCGGGATACACGTTTTCGCCGCCCGAGATGATCATGTCCTTCATCCGGTCCTGGATGTAGACGTAGCCATCCTCGTCCATATAGGCGGCATCACCGGTGTGCATCCAGCCGTCCTTCAGCGAGCTTTCGGTCGCATCGGGCAGGTTCCAGTAGCTGTCCATGTTCGATGGACTCTTGCAAATGAGTTCGCCCACCTCGCCGCGCGGCAATTCTCCGCCATCTTCGCCCACGACCTTCAGTTCAACTCCCGGCACGGCCTTGCCCGCCGATTTCATTCGTTGGTTGCCTTCGAGGTCATGATCCTCGGGCGGCAGCGCAGCGATGGTCCCGGTGGTTTCGGTCATCCCGTAACACTGGAGGAAACCTGCATCGGGAATGGCCTTGACCGCCTCGCGCAGGAGGTCGAGCGGAATGGGCGCGGCGCCGTAGAGCACGTATTTGATAGCCGACATATCGGTCGTCTTGGCGCGCGGATGCTGGACCACCATCTGAAGGGCGGCAGGCACGATAAACAGGCGCGTGATGCCCTGCTCGAACCCGTCGAGCACGCCGTCGGGAGTGAATTCCTCCTGCACGATGGCTCGGATACCGCTGCCCATCGCCATGATGCCGAGGCCTGTGCCTCCGATATGCGCGCAGGGCATGCAGACCAGGATCGCCTCGTCCTCGTCGAAATGCGACCAGGGCTGGCCCTCTTCCTGGCTCGGCACGCGGAGCGAGAAGAGATTGCGGTTGGTCAGCACCGCGCCCTTTGGATTCCCGGTCGTACCGGAAGTATAAAGCTGGAGGACAGCGTTGTCGGGTCCGGCAGGTTCGAAATCATCGTCGGAGGCCGCCTCGATTGCCGAAAGCGCATCGGGCGTGGAGACCACCTCGGGCGGGCTTTCCATCTGCCCGCAGGCCTTGTCCGCCAGCTCCTCGAATCCCTCTCCGAGGAACAGGAGGTTCGCTCCTGTATCGCCAAGGATATAGGCGATCTCGGGCGCGGCGAGCCGCCAGCCGATGGGCACCATTACCGCACCCAGTCGCGCAGCGGAGTAGAACAGTTCGAAGTAATGCCGCGCGTTCTTGCCGAGCCAGGCGACCCGGTCGCCCTTGGCGATACCGCGCGCCTTTAGCATATTGACGATCTTGCGGCTGCGGGTGTCGAACTCGCCGAAGCTGATTGCCTCGCCGTCCTGCTCCATCGCGATATTGTCGGGACGATCCTCGGCCCAATGACGGATGAACTGGTCGAAACTGAGCTTCGGCTCCTCGGACATGCGGCTCTCCTCTCTCGGAAGCCATCATGCCATGCGGGCGGCTTAGCGCAATGCCCCTATTGCCAGCGCCCGCTCGCCCGCGCGCGTCGTTCGCGAACGACAAGCCAAACGAAGAGGCCGAGCGGACCGGCGAGGAAAGTGGCCAGCAAGACCGGGGCCTGCACGAAACGCGAGAACCCCTTCGCGTCGGCATCGCGCGCTATCCACAATCCCACGAAGAGGTCGAAGGCGAGATAGTGGATCCATCCGACCGTCACCCCGCCGTCGCTCGCAAAGATGCTACGCACGCCCTCGATCGAGCCGAAGTCCATGCCCGCCTCGCCGCCGCCGACCGGGTCGAGCGTCCCGGTAAGGATGCCGACGAGGCCGAGCGCATAGGCGAGGCACAGCAGGCCGATGCCGAGGTAGAGGATCGCCGCCATCAGCGCCGGCCAGCGCGGAAGGAGGATGAGCGCTGCCCACATTACCAAAGCGAGAAGATTGGCCACGCCAAATGCCGTTTCCCACATAGTGGCGCTCCTCAGCTTTCGACCAGTGCGGGCAGCGAATTGGCCGCGCGCATGATCGCGTCGTTGTCATGGACGAAGCGGCCGCGCGCCGCGCGTTTCGCCAGTGCGATCGCACCGCGCGCCACGATTTCCGCCTTGATGCCGCGATACTGGCGGTACTTCCCGTGCATGAAGAGATTGGCGAGTGGCGAAGCGATGATGCCGAGCCGTTCGGCGGTCCGCCGGTCGTTCTCGCGATTGCCCACGAGCAAGCCTGGGCGCAGGATGTCGAGCCGGTTGAAACGCAGGCGGGTCAGTTCGCGCTCGGTCTCGCCCTTCACACGCAGGTAGAAGTTTTTCGACAAGGCATCCGCGCCAACCGAACTGACGGCGACGAAGCGATCGACGCCATTTCCGAGCGCGGCCTTGGCCGTAGCAAGCACAAGGTCGTGGTCGACCGCGCGGAATGCTGCCTCGTCCTGACCGGATTTCTTCCATGTCGTGCCGAGCGCGCAGATCACCGCCTTGGGTCGTAGCGCCTCAAAGACCTCTCCCCACTTGTCCGGATCGGCGACGAAATACTCGATCCTCAGCCCCCTCGGGATCTGCGCCTCGCGCCGCCCGATCGCCTGCAGGCGTACATCCTCGCGCCCGATGCATTCTTCCATGATCCTGCCGCCGATAAGGCCCGTCGCGCCGACGAGGCATATTCGCAATGCCTCAGACATTGGACAGGCCCTCTGGCGCGCGGCCGTAGATTTTGCGGCATTGCTGGATGGCGAAGCGATCGGTCATCCCGGCTATGAAATCCGCGATGTGACGGCTCTTGTCGGGCTCGCCTGGAGGCAAGCGCTCTACCCAGTCGTCGGGCATGGCCGTCGGGTCCTGTTGGTAGGCGACGAACAGGCGGGCAATCACGTCGCGCGCCTTCTCTGCAGTGCCGATCTGCTCCGGATGGTAGTAGAGCCGCTGGTACATGAATTTCTTGAGCCGTCGTTCCTCGGTGGCGAAATCGTTCGAGAACCCCGCCAGACGCTTGCCCGCCCCGCGGACCTGTTCGATGCTGTCCATGCCCGCGACATTGGCGCGCGTGTGCTCGATCACATCATTGACCATCAGCCCGATCTGGCTTCGCACCAGCTCGCGCAGCTGGATATCGCGCGGGGCATTGGGAAAGCGCTGTTCGACCCGGCGGAACTGGTCGGCGAGGAAATCGAGCTCCATCAGGTCGTCGAGGTCGAGGAAACCTGCCCGCAGCCCGTCGTCGATATCGTGATTATCGTACGCGATGTCGTCGGCCACGGCCGCCACCTGCGCTTCGAGCGAGGGCCAGTCGCCCAGCTCCAGCGGGAAAGCCTGGTCGATATCCGCCAGCGCCCAGTTAGCAGCACCGACCGGACCATTGTGCTTGGCCAGCCCCTCCAGCGTTTCCCATGTCAGGTTGAGGCCGATATGATCGGGATAAGGGCTTTCCAGGCGCGCCAGCGTGCGGATGCCCTGCGCATTGTGGTCATAGCCACCTGCATGACCCATCGCCTCTTCGAGCGCCTTTTCACCGGCATGGCCGAAGGGCGGGTGGCCGATATCGTGGCCGAGACACAGCGCTTCCGTCAGGTCCTCGTCCAGCCCCAGTTCGCGCGCAAGGACGCGGCCGATCTGCGCAACTTCGATGCTGTGGGTCAGGCGGGTCCGGTAATGGTCGCCGTCTGGCGAGATGAACACCTGCGTCTTGGAGCGCAGGCGGCGGAATGAGATCGAGTGGATGATCCGGTCGCGGTCGCGCTGGAATTCGCTTCGTGGCCCACGCGCGCCCTCGCGGTTTTCGGCGAATTCGCGTCCGCGCGAGCTTGCGGGATCGGCAGCGTAAGGGGCTCTTTCCATGGAGCGGTGAGGCTTAGGTCAGCGGCGAGGACGCGACAACGTGAACGAAAAGCGAACCTTGCGGCTTTTCGGCAGGAAGGTGCAAGGAGCGGGCAAAAGAAGAGGCCGCGTGCCATTACGACACGCGGCCCTTCACAGGTGCGACCTCAACCGGATCAGTTGATGCCGATGGTGTCCGGATTTCCGTCCGGATCGCCTTTCACGGTGCCGCCACTGCGGATATTGCCGAGAAGCAGGAGACCGGCAGCATGCGGGCTGGCCATCGAGGTGCCCGAGAGCGTTGCGTAGCCGCCATCCTTGTAGGTCGAGAAAATCGACGAACCCGGCTCTGCGTAGTCGACGGGCGGGTTGCCGTAGTTCGAGAACGAGGACCAGTTGTCGCCATTCGCAAACGAACTGATGGTGTAGATGTTGTCGCCATTGGCCGAAGCGGGCGACTTGGTGGTCGCGCTGGTGCTTTCGTTGCCGGCGGCAAGGGCGAATACGAGACCCTTGGCAGCGGCCGCGATAACGGCATCATTCAGCGCCTGGCTGAAACCGCCGCCGAGGCTCATGTTGGCGACGTCGCCCGGCTTGAAATTCGCGCCGGCGAAATCAACACCGGCAATCACGCCGCTGTTCGAACCCGAACCGCGACGGTCGAGAACCTTGATCGGGATGATCGTGGCGCCGGCCGCGACACCGACCGTGCCGATACCATTACCCTTTATACCGCCGATCGTGCCGGCGACATGCGTGCCATGACCATTGTCGTCGTCCGGGCTCTTGGTGCGGGCAATGAAGGTCGCGCCTTCGGTCTGGCTCACGTTGAGATCGGGGTGATCCATGTCCACTCCCGAATCGATGACCCATGCACGGCCGGTAAAGCCCGACTGGCCGCCACCGACGCGGGTGATGCCCCAAGGGGTCTGTTCGGCCGGCTGCGTAGTTCCGCCGCCGCCGGGTTTCCCCCTACGTGCGCCAACACCATCCGGGCGAGCGTCCGAGTTCATGACCTGGTCCTGCTCGCAAAAGGCAATGCGGGGGTTTCTGGCCTGCATGTTGGCCACACCCTGCGCCGAGGCGCGCACGGCGAAGCCGCGGATGGTATTTTGGTAGCTGTGCATGACCGAACCGCCTGCAGCGTTGGCCGAACGGTTGGCTTCCGCCTTGACCTGGCCCTTTGCGACGAGGCCGGGATTGAAGACGCAGATATACTGGTTGTCGATTTTCTGTGCTGCTGCAGGCGCAGCGATGCCAACTCCCGCAAGCGCTACGAGGCTTGCGGTCGCGAGGCGACCCATATTGATTTTCATTGGTGCAAGTCCCTTCCCAAAAGGATTGAGGAGGCGGAGAATGCACCAGAGAATGGTGGAGGCAATATCGCTTTGGTTAATTTTCACCGAAAGCCGGCGTACTGTTGCGGCGATGTCGCATATTTACAATTTTTGTAATTTTATTCCAATATCCAGTCGGTTGCCGCGCGGCAGTGGATGTCGGTGGAATCGAAGACCGGCAGGACGTTGGCATCGGTGTCGACGACCAATTCGAGTTCGGTGCAGGCCAACACGATGGCGTCCGCACCTTCCTTCTCCTTCATCGTGATGACCGTCTTCAATGCGCGTTCGGCATCGCGGGTGACGCGGCCGAGCATCAGCTCCTTGTAGATGATCCCGTCGACCAGTTCGACATCGTTAGGATCGGGCGGAAGCAGGTCGACGCCGTGCGAGACCAGCCGCTGGCGATAGAAGCTTTCGGTCATCACAAAGCGCGTGCCGAGCAGTGCGGCGCTTTCGCATTTCGCCTCGGCCATCTCCTTGCCCACCGCATCGGCGATGTGGAGGACGGGTATCGAAATGCCCTCCGCCACGCGGTCATAGACCTTGTGCATGGTGTTGGCGGCAATCACGAGGCCTTCGGCGCCGGCGGTTTCCAGCTTGCGCGCGCTTTCGACGAGGACAGTGGCGATCGTGTCCCAATCATCGTCCTGCTTGGCGCTGGCAATGCGCGAATAGTCGATCGAATCGATGACCATCGGCGCGCTTGCCATGGGCTGGGCGCGTTTCTGGACCATCTTGTTGATGCGTTCGTAATAGGCGCGGGTGGAAATCCAGCTCATCCCGCCGATGAGACCCAGTGTTCGCAAGACAGACCTTCCCTTGGAGTGGTTTATGCCGCCCCTGTGCGGCCCCTCATGTTCAAGGGGTTAGAACGGGCCGGGCTGCCGGCGGTTCCTCGGTTGGAAGTTCCGGCAGCATCAGCGCCTCGGAGAGCCAGATCTTGAGGTCGGTCGCGCTGCGCTCGGCTGCTTCCTCCATCGGGATGTGGCCGATCCCGTCATAGGCGACGAGCGTGGAATTGCGCAGGTGTTTGTCATACCACAGCGCCGCTTCGTAGGGGATGAGCGCATCCTCCTTGCCCCAGATGATAAGCGTCGGGACCTGAACGCGTTCGATTTCCTTCGCGTCATAGGCGACGCGCGGGGTGGAGAACCGCTTGCGGGTCGCGCTGCGATTGCCCGGATAGCGGGCGAGTTCCCAGTAACGGTCGATCGCCTCGTCGGTCACGACATCCTGATTGGATACGCTTTGAGACAAGCTCTTGGCGACGAGGCTGCGCGGCAGCAACTGGCTGAGGATGTCGCCCACCACCGGCATTCCGGCGAGCGTGAAGGCAAGATTGCCCCCGCCCTCTCGCTTGACCGGCGCACCGCTCGCATCGACCAGCACCAGCGCATCGAGCTTCCACGGTCTGGCGATCGCATAGGCCATGGCGATCCCGCCGCCCATCGAGTTGCCCGCGAGGGTAAAGGTCTCGACTCCCAGCTTTTCGGTTACGGCATCAATGTCCTCGCCGAAGCCTTCGGCAGAATAGTCGCCATCGGTTGCGGGTCCGGTGAGGCCATGGCCGCGCTGGTCGAAGCGGATGACGCGGTAATCCTCTTTCAGGCTTTCGGCCCATTTCTGCCAGGTGTGCAGGTCGGCATTCGAGCCGTGGAGGAGGACGATTACCGGCGCATCGCGCGGGCCTTCATCGCGGAGGTGGATCGCGCGGCCCTCGCCGATGTCGATGAACTGCGAGGGCTCGCCCGCATATTTCGCGCGCATCTCGGCCGGGTCGGTATCGGGTACACGCATGGCGAAGAAGGCGATGACCAGCACCGCCAGCAGTACCAGCAATCCGCGCCAGATCCATTTCATGCCTCGTCTCCCAAACTGTGCGTCCTACAGGATGAAACGGATGGAACACGGTCCTGAGAGGAACAGTCCGCAGCCTGTCCGACCGCGGCAAACTGCCGGAATTGCGCGCTTTCGTGGTGATCGTGAACCGTCATGGCCCCGGCCTAGCAAATCCCCGCCGATGTAGGAAAGTCAGCTTTGCGGCATACCCGCAATCCATTTGCGGATCGCTTCGGTGCCCTCCTCGTCCACGGTTGCCTTGCCGAGTTCGGGCATGGCCACGCCGGGGTCGTTGCTGAGCATCCGGTGAAGCAGGATCGATTCGCCCGGCTTGCCCGGTACCACGTCGAAGAGATGCGTCCCCGCCCCGCGCCCTGCCGCGACAGGCCGCTTCATGATCCCCAGGGCTTTTGGATCGTCCTGCTCCCAGCGCAGGTCCAACCCGCTGTTCGAGGCAGTTGCACCTGGCCGGTGGCAATGCGCGCAATTGACGTCGAGATAGGCGCGCGCGGCGGCTTCCGGAGTAGCAGAGGCACGGTCCTCCCATACGGGCATGAGATCGGCATGAGCGGGAAGCGAACCGAGATTGGCCTCAAGCCACTCGGAGGAAAGGTTGCGTGCCTTGGGCCCGATCGGCGTCACTGCGCCATCGAGCCCGTGGCATTCCTTGCACTGATTCTTGTTCGGCACGCGGTAGCTGATCGCCTCGCCCTTTGGCGTGGTCAGGTCGATACGCGCGCCTGCGACAGCGAGACGGGCATCCCACTGTTCGTCATCCCAAAGATAAGGGAGCGCCAACCAGCCGTCGGCGCGATGCAGCAACACACGGGTCTCTATAAGCCGCCGGTCATCGCCCTCGCCAAAGGCAAAGGTTTTTATAAGCGCACTCCCAACAGGGAATTGCAGCAGACCATCTTGCCCGAGGCTAATCTTCTCGCCCTCAGGAAGGTAAACAAAGCGCAGCTTGTCGGCCCCGTCCGAATAAAGCGGCGTATTGAGCCGATAGGGTACGACGCGCTGGTCTGGCACCTGGGCTGCCGGGTCGATAAAAAAGCCAAACTCCCTCAAACTGCGAGGAAGCTTTTGGCTGTTAATCACTTCGTCCCGGTCAATCGGCGGCACAGCCTGTCCGGTCGCCGCTACCGTCAACGAGAGTGCCGCGAGGCCAAGGAGAGCACTTCCAAGTTTCATCCCAGCCGGTCGTCCAGCTCTGCCGGTGCGCCAATTCCCGAATCGTCGAATTCACCCTCTGGCGCAGGCGCAGCGAGCGGTCCGGGCCGCGCTGCGCCAAGTCCCACGCCTGCCTCGGTCAGGTTGAGCGTCCAGCCGGGCGTCTCGCCCGCAACATAGAGGCTCCCCAGCCCGTCCCACATGATAGGCGGAAGCGCCCCTCCGAAGGCCGCGAGCAGCATCTCCGCCCCGTCAAGCTGCGGGTCATAGCCGCCGCCATCGAAGGCGTTCGCGCCCACCACGATATTGCGCGCGAGCGGGTTGTAGCGCTCGTCCTCGAAGGGCTGGACATAGGCAATCACCATCACAGGCGCGGTCGGGTTGCCCGAGAGCATATTGCCTTCGATCAGCACGTCCTCATTCGCCATCACCATGATGCCCGTCCCGCGCCGCACGCCCGCGACGATATTGCCCGGAGGCGCGAAATTGGGCGTATCGTTTGCCACAACGAGGTTGTTGCGTACGATAACATTGCCCCCGCCCATCACGGGCAGGTTGGGCAGGTCGAACACGAGGATGCCGCCCGTGTTGCGCGTGGCAATATTGTGCTCGACCAGCGCGTTGCGGCTGTTCTCGATCTCGATCCCCGCGACATTGGCTTCGGCAATCGAATTGCGCACCGTGATGCGGTTGGACTGGCCGACATAGATGCCTGCGTCCGAGGCCCCCGTTACCTTGACCCCGTCGATCAGTACGCCGGTGCTTTCGACCGGATAGACGGCATAGGCGCCATTTTCGGGATGCGGTCCGCGCGTCCAGGTGACGCGGATGCGGTGGTAGACGATATTGTCCGCGCCCTTTGACTTGATCCCGTCGCCCTTGGGGTTCTCGACCGCGAAATCGCGCAGGGTGACATTGTCTGATGTGACGAGCAGTCCCTCGCCCGCGCCTTGCTGCGTGGTGAAATCGAGCACCGTCCCATCCATCCCTGCACCGCGCAGCGTAACATCGTCGACATCGAGGCTAAGCCCGTCGGTGATGGTGTAGCGCCCTGCTGCGAGCACGATTTCGTCGCCCGGCTCGACAAGGATCAGCGCCTCCTGCAGCGCCTCCTGCGCGCCTTCGCCCGGCGCAATCTCGTGAATCTCGGCCAGAACCGGAGTGGCGCTGGCGAGCAGGACGGCGGAAATGGCAGTGCGGATCATGAGTCTCTCCCTCTCGGACCGCATAGTGCCAAGAGGATGAACGAATGCAAGCTGCGGATTAGTTCATGGCTGCATATGCCTTCGCCAGGCCATCGACCGAAATCTTGCGGCCGGGTGCGAGTTCGAGGGCCTTGCGGAACGCCTCTGCCGCATCATTGGCTCGACCCTGCTCGAGCAAGTGCAGCCCCAGCATCTCATAGCTGGGCATGACCATCGGCGGGGGACCGAACACTTCCGGCAGGTTCGCCTCGGCGGCACCGGCAGCTTCGAGCAAGGACAAGCCCCGCGAAGTATCGCCCGATGCAAGCGCGACTACCGCCTCGCCCTGCGAGAGCTGCCGCGTGACCCAGGGCATGATGTAGGTGTTGAGCGGCTGTTCGGCGGCCAGCGCGGCCTCGATGTCTTCGGCAATCGCACGCATCTCGCCAAGCGCTTCGGAAGCCGTTGCGATGTCGCTGCGGTTCGACAACAGCTTGGCAGTTGCCATGTCGAAGCGTGTGAGAAGGAAACCATCGCCCGTGATCGGCAGCTCCTCGGGCCAGTTGCCCGTCACCACGCCGTTCCAGAGGGCGATATTGCCGTAGCTCGAGGCAGCGCTGAAGCCGAGCTTCTGGTCGGAACCCCTCTCGATCGCGGCAATCGCCTGAAGGCGGCAGCGAGAAATGATATCGCTCGCATCCTTGCCTTGCTGCAGCTTCGAATAGACCAACCATTCGTTGTAGTGGCCGCAATCCGACGGCGGGCGTCCCGCCACAGCCCGTTGCCGGTCCACCACGGCATCGGCCAGCGTATTGGCTCTTTCCGATGCCTCCCAATCGCCCAGCGCGTGGAAAATGTGGCTGACCATGTGCTGTGCGTGGCCTGCATCGGGCGCGACGAGCGCATAGCGTTCGGCCATGCGCGCGCCGAGCGGGGCGTGGACCGGATCGTCATAGGAATGGATCAGGTAATGCAGGATGCCGGGGTGCATTTCATGAGTCATGAACCCCGGTTCGAGAAGGCCCGCCGCCTCCATGTAAAGCGGGATCTGGCGACCTCCATGTGCGGTACCGAGGATGGCGAGACCGGTAAAAGCGCGCGCGTCGATATCGGCGGGGTCGCTTGCCAAGAGGGCGCGCATCTTGGCCAGGTAGAGGAAATCGCGCTCTTCCTTCGTGCCTTTGCCATACAGCGTCTCCACTGCATCGAGCCACATCGCCTCGCGCTGCGTGCGGGTCTTGGCTAAGCGCCCTTCCCGCGTGCCGTCGAGCCTCGCGAGTACCTCCAGCGCCTTTTCGCGGTCCTGCTGTTCCCACAACGGGTGGTTGTAGGTCATCGCCTCGCCCCAATAGGCCATGACGAAATCCGGATCGGCAGCCTGCGCCTCGCGAAAGGCCTCGGCGGCCCGGTCGTATTCGAAATTATGCAGCAGGGCGAGGCCGCGCAGGAACGGTGCCTTTGCCGCTTCTTCCGCACTGATTTCCATGACCATGTATTCCGCGCCGACCTTGCCAGCCGCCTCGCTTGCCGCGTGGTCATGGCCGTCGTGAGCGTGGGCCGCCGTCGCCAGGGCGATTGCGAAAGGTGCGATGAGCCGGATCTTCATGATGTCTCTCCCCGTGGAGACCGCATCATGCCGTGCCACCTCAAGCTTGGGAAGGGCGTCCCTATCGCGCGGTGAAGGAGCAGATTGCGGCCGAGGTGCCGACGACCTCGATCAGCTCGACGTCCTCCACCGAGCGGATGCGCTCGAGGAATTCGACCGTCGAGGTGGGAACGCCCGCCTCGCGTTCGCGCTCGCCGATGCGCTCGAGCTCGCGCAATTGCGAGATGGTGAGGCGTTCGGAGAGGCGCGTTCCCATGCAGGCTGCGACAGGTTGCGGCACGCCGCGCTCGACCAGCGCAGTCTCGATCCGGCCCGCAGTGACCCGCTCGAAGCCGCCCATCAGCCCCCAGACACCGATGCCGACCAGCGCCAGCAGCGCGATCCCGATCAAAACCTTGCGCATGATGTCAGTCGAGCGCCTTCACGATTTCCTCGACCATCTTCTTGGCATCGGACAGCAGCATCATCGTCTGGTCCATGTAGAAGACATCGTTGTCGACCCCGGCATAGCCGACGCCGCCCATGCTCCGCTTGATGAAGAAGACCTGCTTGGCCTTGTCCACGTCGAACACGGGCATGCCGTAGATGGGCGATGACTTGTCGGTCTTGGCTGCGGGGTTCACCACGTCGTTCGCGCCGATGATGAAGGCGACATCGGCCTGCGCGAATTCGCTGTTGATGTCCTCCAGCTCGAAGACGTTTTCGTAAGGCACCTGCGCTTCGGCGAGGAGCACGTTCATATGCCCGGGCATGCGGCCTGCGACGGGGTGGATGGCGTATTTCACCTCCACGCCCTTCTCTTCCAGCATGTCGGCCATTTCGCGAAGCGCGTGCTGCGCCTGCGCCACCGCCATGCCGTAGCCGGGGATGATGATGACCTTTTCCGCCTGTTCGAGCATGAAGGCTGCGTCCGCCGCACTGCCCTGCTTGTAGGGGCGCTGCTCCTTCGCCTCGCCGCCGCCCGCGCTACTGTCGTCCGCACCGAAGCCACCCGCGATAACGCTGATGAAGCTGCGGTTCATCGCGCGGCACATGATGTAGCTCAGGATCGCGCCCGAGGAGCCGACCAGCGCACCTGTGATGATCATCGCCGTATTGCCGAGCGTGAAGCCCATCGCGGCGGCTGCCCAGCCCGAATAGGAGTTCAGCATCGAGACCACGACCGGCATGTCCGCCCCGCCGATGGGGATGATGAGGAGGAAGCCGATGAGGAAGGCCAGCACCGTCAGCGCAATGATCAGCGGCATGGTCTCGGCGGGGCCAGCCATGGCGAAAAGCGCGGTCAACACGATGATCGCCGCCAGCGTGCCGAGGTTGATGACATGCCGCGCAGGCAGCAGGATCGGTGAACCGCTCATGCGTCCGGAAAGCTTGGCAAAGGCGATGACCGAGCCCGAGAAGGTGATCGCCCCGATAGCGATGCCAAGGCCCATCTCGACCTTGGAGACCGCACCGATGCTGTCGCCCACCAGCAGGCCGAAGGCGCCCGGATTGAGATAGGCCGCCCAGCCCACCAGCACCGCGGCAAGGCCGACGAGCGAGTGGAATGCCGCGACCAGCTCGGGCATCGAGGTCATGGCGATGCGGCGGGCGATGGTGATGCCGATCACCGCGCCGATGGCGATGGCGACGAGGATTTCGCCGAAGGAAAATAAGTGAGAAGGGAAATCGACCTGACAGTCGACGATGATTCCGAAGCTTTCTGAGGATTGAGACTCTGGACACGGCTCGGAATTGAACAGGCTTACGTGCGTCACCAGCGTCGTCACCACCGCGATCAGCATGCCCGCCATGCCGAAGCGGTTGCCCGTCCGACTCGTCGCGGGCGAGGACAGGCCGCGCAGCGCGAGGATGAAGAACACGCCCGACACGAGATAGGCGAGCGCCACCCACGGGTTCACTGGACCGTGAGCGATCTTCTCTATTGCGCGTACTTGGGTTGTGTACGGTACGGCCGCCGCTACCGCGTCCGCAGCAAAGGCCGCCACCGCCGCGAATGGCGTGACCAGGAGAAGGCGGTGCATCACTTCTTCTCCTTCTTCTTGTACATCGCGAGCATGCGCGCCGTCACCGCGAACCCGCCGAAGATGTTGACGCTGGCAAGCACGATGCCGAGCAGCCCAAGCCACTTCGCCCCTGCGACCTCAGCCGCCGCTGCCGCGATCAATGCGCCGACGATAATCACCGAGGAAATCGCATTGGTCACCGCCATCAGCGGCGTGTGCAGCGCGGGCGTGACCGACCAGACCACATAATAGCCGACGAAACACGCCAGCACGAAGATCGACAGGATCGAAATGAAGTCCACTAACCAGCCTCCCCAGCTGTCATATGTGCCGCGAGTGTTTCGAGGCGGATGACAAGCTCCATCGCTTGGTCAACCTGCGACCTAATGCTGTCTTCTGCATTGATCTGGTCCGGCATCGCACATTCGAGCACCATCTGGCTCATCCGATAATCATAATCGGCTTGCGCGATCGCCAGATCCATGCCGCGCGCGCTTCCATCCAATCGGAAAACCAGATTGGCGAAGCGACTGTTGGGCGCATCATATAACCCAGTCAGGTCAGGCTCGGTCGAGTACGGACACGTTTGATCAAGCCTCATAAGAACTTGACCCGCGACGTGTCGGAATTCCGCTCCATCGCGCGCATCGGCTTCATTATAGGCAATAGTTTTTCCTGCATCCCCGCAGGAAGCTAAGAGCAAGGCGGGCATTAGGATCGCCAGCTTCAACCTGCCAGCCTCTCGTTAACGACCTTCCCACCTTGTGTCAGTCGCACGGCATCGCCGATTTCCTCGTCGAGTATCGGCTTGCACGCCTCCTTGTCCCAGAAGGCAGACAGGAAATTGAACAGATTGCGCGCGAACAAGGCCGAAGCGTCCGCCGCAAGATGTCCTGCGGTGTTCGAGTAGCCGACGATCTTCACGCCGTGCCTTTCGACCGTCTGGTCGGGCTTAGACCCTTCCACATTCCCGCCCTGCGCCACGGCGAGGTCGAAGATCACACTGCCCGCTTTCATCGTGGCGATCTGCGCGTCCGAAATCAGTTTCGGCGCGGGCCGCCCAGGGATCAGCGCGGTGGTGATGACGATGTCCTGCTTGGCGATGTGCGAACTCACCAGTTCGGCCTGTGCTTTCTGGTATTCCTCGCTCATCTCGGTGGCATAACCGCCAGAGCCTTCGCCCTCGATGCCCGCGACGTCCTCTACGAAGACCGGCTTGGCGCCAAGCGACTGGATCTGTTCCTTGGTAGCACTGCGTACGTCGGTCGCGCTCACCTGCGCGCCGAGCCGCTTGGCCGTGGCAATCGCCTGCAGGCCCGCCACGCCCACGCCCATGACGAAGACCTTGGCCGCCTGCACCGTGCCGGCAGCGGTCATCATCATCGGGAAGGCGCGGCCATACTCGTTGGCGGCGGTAAGCACCGCCTTGTAGCCGGCGAGGTTCGATTGGCTGGAGAGCACGTCCATGCTCTGCGCACGCGTGATGCGCGGCATGAATTCCATCGAAAGCGCTTCGAAGCCGGCCTTGGCATAGGCCTCGACCAGCTCGCCATTACGGAAGGGATCGAAGGTTGCCGCGACCCATGCGCCCGGCTTGGCCCCTGCCAGCGCCGCCACATCGGGCGCCTGTACGCCGAGCACGATGTCCGCGCCCTCGACCGTCTTCGCTTCAGGGGCGACTTCTGCGCCAGCTTCGCGGTAGGCCTCGTCGGTGATCGAGGCGGTAAGCCCCGCCCCTTCCTCGACTGCAACCGTGGCACCCAGCGCGGCGAATTTCTTCACCGTTTCGGGCGTGATGGCGACCCGGCTTTCGCCGGCTGCCCGCTCCCTCAGTACCGCGATCCGCAAAGGGCGCTTAGCTCGAGATCAGGACGACGACGACAGCGGTGATCACCGCGAGCAGGGGAATGGTCCACTTGAGCATGGCGATGAAGGAGCCGTAGGTTTTCTCATGCGCCTTGCGGTCGTTGGCGGATTCCATGTTCGTATTACCCTTGAGTTTGGTCTGACTGTTGGGGCGAGGGTCTATAATGCACTTCGCCAATCGACAAGGGCATTGGACCAAGGTTCCCCAAACCCGCTCCGGCACCGCAAATCGCCCTTAATCGCCCCTTTACCCATTTGCGCTAGCGTTTCCGCCAAGATGCGCATGCCATTTCCGGCCCTTGCGCAAGATGGAGCAGACGCGCGATGGCAACAGACGACAGCCGCCTGTTGATGCTGGTCGACGACGAACCCGCGCAGGCGCGGGTCATTTCCTCGCTCGCCAACCGCGAGGGGTGGCGCTCGCTCGTGGTCGAAAGCTGCGAGGCGGCGCTCGAAACGCTCAAATCCGCCGACGGGCTGGACGTCGACACCATCCTGATCGACGGGCGCGTGCCAGGCGAAAACTCGTGCGAATTCATCCGCCAGGTCAAGGTAGAGAAGCCCGATGCCTCGGTCATCATGCTCACGGCCAGCACCTCGCCGCTGCTCGCGGTCGAGGCGATGCGTGCAGGCGCGAACGATTATGTCATCAAGCCCGTCGCGCCCGAAAGGCTCTCGGTAGCGCTGAAGGGCACGACACGGCTTGCCGCCGCCGTGCGAGACGAATTGCAGCCGCTTTCCGAAAAACTCTCCCCCATCCTCGAATTCGATGCGATGGTCGGGACCGATACGCATTTCCGCACCGCGCTCGCCAAGGCCGCCACCGCCGCGCGCGGGCATGGCCACGTGCTGGTCGAGGGCGAGAGCGGGACGGGCAAGGAAATGCTGATGCAGGCCATCCAGCATTCCTCCAGCCGCGCCAAGGCCCCCACCCGCCTCGTCAATTGCGAGGGCCTGCCGCACAACACGCTCGAATCCATGCTGTTCGGCCACGAAAAGGGCGCCTTTGCGGGCGCCTTCGACCGGCAGGAAGGCGCGTTGGCTGCCTGCGATACGGGTACGCTGCTGCTCGACGGGATCGACACGCTCGAACGCGATATCCAGGAACGGCTCGCCGAAGTGCTGGAAAGCGGCATCGTGCGTCCGACCGGCGCAGCGCACGGGTTCAAGATCGACGTGCGGATCATCGCCGCAAGCGACCGCCCGCTCGCATACCAGGTCGAGGACGGCCACTTCTCGCCCGAGCTCTACGAGAAGCTCTCGGCAACGCGCATCATCCTTCCGCCCCTGCGCGAGCGACCGGGCGATATCCCTGCCCTCACCCGCTATTTCCTCTCCGAAATTGGCGAGATCGAAGGGCTGAGCAAACATTCGATCGCCGACAGCGGACTGTCGCTGCTCGAGGCCTATGACTGGCCGGGCAATGTCCGCCAGTTGCAGACCGTGCTGTTCCGCGCCTGCGTCCACGAACAGCGCGAGGCACTCACCGCGCACAGCTTCCCGCACTTGAACGAACTGCTCGGCGATGCCGACCGGGGCGAGAGCCGGGCACGCGGGCTCGGAGTGCTGCTGTACGAAGACGACGGCAACATCCGCGCGCTGGAAGATATCGAGGCCGACATCATCCGCCTCGCCATCGGCCATTATCGCGGCAAGATGACCGAAGTCGCCCGCCGCCTAGGCATCGGCCGCTCGACGCTCTACCGCAAGCTGAACGAACTCGGCATCGACAACGCCGCGTGATGGATTTTGGACTGTACTTCAAGCGGTTCATATTCCGCATGGGGGTGATCTTCACCCTCGCCTGCTCGATCTTCGTGGTCGGCAAGATTTACAACTTCATCAATCCTCCCTCGGCCAATGCGGCGCCCCGCACGGCTGCCGAGGCAATGGCTTCCGCGCCCCGGCTCGACGCCTCGCTGTTCGATTCCCGAATGCAGGTCGCTCTCACCCAGTGGCGGGCCTCGGGCAAATACGAGGGCAGCGATACCGACGGCGCGCGGATGCAGTTTCCCTCGCCCGATGGACCGGTCGTGCTGTCGCGAAGCGATGTTGCCGGGCTCAACACGCTCTATCGCCGTATGACTCCGGGCACCGGAAATGTGGCCTCTCGCGAAGAGCAATTCGAGGATTTCCAGCGCGAGAACCTCGATGCGAACGGCTGGGGCAACGATACGGGCTACTGAGCCCTACCGGTGGACACTGTCCCGCATCCTGTGTAGCGAAGACAGGCAATCGAGGAGCAAGTCAGGTGAACTAAGGCCACCGCCACGGCGGATATGATACAATGGCGGGACCATGCGTCCCGATCTGCCTCACCTGATTTTTCCGAAAGACTTCCCATGCAAAAACTGAACGACACGCTCTGCGTGGTAACCGGCGGTGCGCGCGGCATCGGCAAGGCCGTGTGCGCGGCATTCCTAGCTGAAGGCGCGCGCGTCGTGCTGACCGATATCGACGAGGACGAGGGCAGGAAAGCTGCCGAAGAACTGGGCTGCGATTGGCACCGGCTCGATGTGGCAAGCGAGGCGGAGTGGGACGCGCTGGCCCAAGCCTTCCCCGCCATCGACGTGCTCGTCAACAACGCCGGGATCACCGGCTTCGAGGACGGTCCCGCGCAACACGATCCGGAGAATGCGAGCCTTGCCGAATGGCACCGCGTCCATGCGGTCAACACCGACGGCTGCTTCCTCGGCTGCCGCTATGCGCTGCGGGCGATGAGGGCGAAAGGCAAGGGATCGATCATCAACATGTCCTCGCGCTCGGGCCTCGTCGGCATTCCCGGCGCGGCGGCCTATGCGGCGAGCAAGGCGGCTATCCGCAACCACAGCAAGTCGGTCGCGCTCTATGCCGCGCAGAACGGCTGGGCGATCCGCTGCAATTCGATCCATCCCGCAGCGATCCTGACCGAAATCTGGGAGCCCATGCTGGGCGACGGGCCCGACCGCGATGCCAAGATGGCCGCGCTGGTCGCGGACACGCCGCTGAAGCGCTTCGGCACGGTGGAGGAGGTCGCGTCGCTCTGCGTCTACCTCGCCTCGCCGGAAAGCGGCTACATGACCGGCGCGGAACTGACGCTCGACGGAGGACTGCTGGCAGGCAGCGCCGCTTCGCCCGGCTAGCCCGGCAAATCCCCGAAATCGACCAGCGCCGCATCGCGCATACCTCGCCACACATTGCGCGCCTGCACCGTGTCGGCGACATCGTGGACGCGGAGCATTTGCGCGCCGCCGTCCATCGCCTTCAGCGCCAGCGCAAGGCTGCCGCCGAGGCGCTTGTCGGCATCCTCTTCCTTGCTCATCGCGCCGATCATCCGCTTGCGGCTCGCCCCCACCAGCAGCGGGTGGCCGAGCGCATGGAACAGCGGCAGCGCGTTCAGCAATGCGAGGTTGTGCGTGACGGTCTTGCCGAAGCCCAGCCCGACATCGAGCAATATGCGGCTGGCGTCGATACCCGCCTCAAGCGCCGCATCGCGGCGGGCACGTAGCTCGTCGAAGACTTCGAACACCACGTTCTCGTAGTCGCCGCCTTCATGCAGGTCCTGTCCCGTCCCCGGCGCGTGCATCAGCACCACCGGGCAACCGGCCCTCGCCACCACCTCGGCCGAGCGCGGATCGTGGGTAAGCCCGGAAACGTCGTTGACGAGGCTCGCACCCGCATCGAGCGCTGCCTCCATCACCGCGGCCTTGCGCGTGTCGACGCTGACCGCCGCGCCCATGGCTGTGCACATCTCGATCGCCGGGACCACGCGCACGATCTCGTCGCCTTCCCAAACGGGCTTGGCACCCGGGCGCGTGCTCTCGCCGCCGATGTCGATGATCGCCGCGCCCGCCTCGAGCATGGCGGAGGCCACCTCGCGCTGGACGTCGGGCTTGTCCATGAACTCGCCCCCGTCGCTGAAGCTGTCGGGCGTGACGTTGAGGATGCCCATCACCTGCGGCTGGTCGAGGCGAACCGTGCGCCCGCCCATCTCCAGCGGCGGATGCGCAAGCGTGAGGTTGGCCCACTGCGTTTCCGCATCGGCAGCGAGGTCATCCGGCAGCTGGCCCAGCACCTCGGCCATCGTATCGGGCGACGCGAGCCAGCGTTCGACCACCTTGCCATCCCTGCGCAGCACGACCGCAAAGCGGGCCGCATAGACCATCCCGCCCGCCAGCCGGATGGCATTGCCATGCTCTGCCTGCGGACCGGGCACGAGGCCGAAGGGGCGGATGTAGATGCTGTCAGTCATGGTTGGATTGCCCTAGCCGATTGCCGACAGGATGGAACAGGTGGAACGCGGTCCTGGAGAAGAAATCTGGGCGCCTCCGGTTTTTGCGCGTCCGGAACAATTGGTCAGGAAATCGCATGCTTGCCATGACCACTCCAATAGCGGCCCGGCCCCTTGTAGGACAGGGCGGGAACTAACAGGCGACTTGCTCACTCCCAACCTAGACTGAGTTCGTGTGAGTTTGCCTCCCTTCATGACACGCTTGCGCGATCCGATCCGCCTCATCCCCCTGCTGTTCGCCGGTCTCATCCTTGCGGGCACGGCCCTGCTTTCACTTCCGGTCGCAACGGCCGATGGAAGCAGGGCGCCGCTCCTCTCGGCGTTCTTTACTTCGGTGTCGGCAGTATCGGTTACCGGCCTCATCATCGAGGACACGCCGGTTTTCTGGTCCAGGTTCGGTCAGTCGGTCATCATGCTGCTATTCCAGATCGGCGGCTTCGGCATCATGACGGCAGCGACGCTGTTCGGCCTCATGGTCGGCAGGGGTTTCGGCCTTAAGGAAAGGCTCGCCACACAGGTCGAACGGAGCCGTCTGGAAAGCGGCGACGCCATCTCCGTTCTCAAGCTGGTGCTGCTTATAACGCTTGTCGTCGAGGCGGCAGTCATGCTGATCCTGACCTGGCGTTTCACGACCGCGCACGGGATGACGCTCTCCGAGGGAGCCTGGCACGGCCTGTTCCATTCCGTGAGCGCCTTCAACAACGCGGGATTTTCCAGTTTTTCCGATAGCGTGATGGGCTTTCAGCAGGACGGCCTGATACTGGGCCCGATCATGCTGGCGGTAATCCTGACAGCGCTCGGCTTTCCCGTCATGCAGGACTTGCGGCACCACCGCCTGTCCTGGCGGCGATGGTCGCTGCACACGAAGATCACCGTCACGGGTACCCTCGGCCTGCTGCTGTTCGGCTTTTTCGCCACTCTGGCGATGGAATGGAGCAATCCCGACACGCTCGGCCCGATGGGAATTGGCGGCAAGATGCTGAATGCCGCCTTCCATTCGGTCATGCCGCGCACCGCGGGCTTCAACAGCCTCAACGTGGGTGCCTTTGCCGACGAGACCATCATGAGCAATTACTTCCTCATGTTCGTGGGTGGCGGCAGCGCGGGTACTGCCGGCGGGATCAAGATCACGACCTTCCTGGTGCTCTTCGCAATCGTCCTTTCGGAAGTGCTCGGGCGCCGCGATGCCGGCCTGTTCAACCGGCGCTTCGGGCGCGCCATCGAGCGACAGGCGCTGTCGGTTACCGTGCTCGCCGCTACGCTGGTCTTCGCGGCAACGACCTATATTGCCATGGTCAGCCCGCTGCCGCTCGACGACATATTGTTCGAATGCATTTCCGCCTTTTCGACCGTGGGCCTTTCTACCGGCATCACGGCAGACCTGCCCCCATCCGCCCTGCTCGTACTGTGCCTGCTGATGTTCGTCGGACGCGTAGGGACCATTACGGTTGCCACCGCGCTGGCGCTGGGCGGCCGAGAACGACCATTCCGTTATCCCGAGGAGAACCCCATTGTCGGCTGATCAACGCAAACCTGTCCTGGTTATCGGCCTAGGCCGTTTCGGAGCGGCTGTTGCCCAGACGCTCGAACGCATGGGTCACGAGGTGCTGGGTGTCGATACCGAGGCGCGTCTAGTCCAGGAGCACGCAGGACGGCTGACCAAGGTCATCGAGGCGGATTGCACCGATGCCGCCACCTTGCAGCAACTGGGGGTCGGCGATTTCCAGGCCGCGGTTGTGGCGATCGGGACCAATATCGAAGCCAGTGTGCTGGCAGTGCTGGCGCTTTCCGACCTCGGTATGAAGAACATCTGGGCAAAGGCCACGAATGATAACCATGCCCGCATCCTCGAACGCACCGGCGCCCATCATGTCGTCTTCCCCGAGCAACGCATGGGCGAACGTGTCGCCCACCTTCTGAACGAGCGCCTGCTCGACTTCATCTCCTTCGGCGACGAATTTGCCATCGCGCGCCTGAAGGCGCCTGAGCCAATCGTTGGAGTCCCCTTGGTCACAAGCGAATGCCGCCGGAAGTTCGACGTCACAGTTGTGGGCGTAAAGCGCGAGGGCGAGAATTTCATCCACGCGGTCCCAGACACGATCATCTTCGAGGACGACGAACTGGTGGTCTCGGGTAAGATCGAGGACATCGAGAAGTTTTCTTCGATCTGAGCGGAGATTTCTTCCCGTCCACAAGCAAATACAGCTGCCGCGCGGCGTCAATGGGCTTCACGTCGCCATCGACCTCGTTATGCCAGAGGGTTCAGCCATTGCCGCTGGGATTGCCTTGTAGCTCCTTGTAGAGACCACGGAGCGGCCCGTCTGCTGGCGGCAGGCAGTCGCGGTCAGTATTGACATTTCGTCCGCAACCGGCCCTTCTTGCTGCCGGGTTGCCGAGGGGAAACGGCATGACGGACGAGCAGGCGGCAGCTCACAGCAGCACAACGGTGGCGAAAGCCAAGTCTTCTCGCCTCGAATTCGTCGACGCTCTGCGCGGATACGCGCTTCTGGGATTGCTGATGGTACACTCGGTGGACGGCTTCGGCACCGGGACCGCGCGAGCTGTTCCAACCGTCTGGAGCGACGTCGTCTACTTCCTCTTCGAGAGCAAGGCGTTCACGATTTTCGCCCTGCTCTTCGGGTTCGGCTTCGCCACGATCATGGCGAACCAGCGTGCGCGCGGGGTGGATTTCACCAAGCGTTTCGCCTGGCGACTGCTCCTGCTCCTGGCAGTCGGAACGCTGCACAGCCTCATATATTGGGGCGATATCCTGCAGGTCCTGGCCCTGATCGGCCTGCTGCTGATCCCGATCGACAAGATCCGCAGCAATACCGTGTTGCTGGTCATCGCCTTGGCGTGTTTCCTCCAGTTGCCGCTCCTCGCTCAATGGCTCGCGGCGGAGGCAGGCAACGCCCTCGCTGCCAGACAACCCTATTTCATGGGCGCGACATTCTTCGAGACCTTCAAGACGGGCGATTTTGCCGATGTGGTGATGACCAACGCGACAGCAGGCCAGCAATTCAAATGGTCGGTTAACTGGTCGTTTGGCCGGGTGAGCGAGATCGCGGGCCTGTTCGCGCTCGGCATGGTCATGCAGCGGACCGCTTTCTTCGCCCGCCTGTCGCAGGAGCACAGGCTGGCCTTGAAAGTCATTGTGTGTGGCGGCCTCTTGATTGCCGCGCTTCATTTTCTGGCGGAGCCGCTCATCCCGACCAGTTTCGACGGTGACAAGTTCCCGTTGGGCGTCTTCAGCGCATCAGCCTTCGTCAACCAGTGGTACTCGCTGGCCTTCGTGGCGATCCAGATTTCGCTCCTGGCCATGCTCTGGAATTCGCCGGCCCGAAAGCTGGTCGAAATCTTCAAGCTACCCGGTCGGATGACGCTGACGCTCTATGTCGCCCATTCGGTCATCGCGGTCCCGGTCCTGTACAGTTTCGGCCTCGGAATGTGGGACGATTGGTCGACCCGCGACATGCTGTTCGCAGGTTTGGTTTTCTATGGCGCGCAGATTGTCTTTGCGCGCTGGTGGTACGCGCGTTACCGCTACGGCCCGCTCGAGTGGACCTGGCGTGCCGCCACGCTGACCGACTGGAAGGTGCCGATGCGGGTCACCCCGCGAGCGACGTGACGTGGCCCCGGATTGGTGTGGCTGCGGGTCCGGTCGATTTCCTCAGGCGTGCGCCGCAGCCTTCCTTTTTGGCCATTTTCTTTGACGTTACATAGGATTAGAGGTCTTGCGATGCACGGCCGGAAGGGACGAAATAATGGAACTGGCGAAACGGGCGACCGGCGCAATGCTTGCGCTCGGCATGATGGCCACGGCTGCTAGCTCGGTGGCGCAGCAAGCCGCGCCTCCCTCTGATCCGCCCCGTGCGCGCGATCTGGGCGTCCCGTTCGACGGTACGCCCGGCAGGCTGAACGCAATCACCGACGTCCCCGGCATCGAAGTGGGTCACACCACGCTGATCTCGGGCGATGGCGACCTTGTCGTGGGAGAAGGACCCGTTCGAACCGGCGTCACCGCGATCCTCCCTCGGGGCAAGACCTATGATCCGGTCTATGCGGGCTGGTATGCGCTCAACGGCAATGGAGAACTTACCGGCACCACCTGGATCGAGGAATCGGGCTGGCTCGAAGGGCCGGTGATGATCACCAATACGCACAGCGTCGGCACGGTACGCGATTCCACCATCGAATGGGCGCACAAGCGCAGGTTCTTCGCGCCGCTGGCGGGAGAGCCGGACACCTTCTGGATGCTTCCGGTCGTGGGCGAGACCTATGATGGCGACCTCAGCGACATCAACGGCTTCCATGTGAAGAAAGAGCATGTTTTCGCGGCGCTTGACGGTGCGACGGGAGGCCCGGTTGCCGAGGGCAATGTCGGCGGCGGCACGGGCATGATCACCCACGGTTTCAAGGGCGGGATCGGTACATCCTCGCGCGTCGTTTCAACCGGCGGGGGTGAGTTCACCGTGGGCGTGCTGGTCCAGTCCAACTACGGGATCAGGGACACATTCACCGTCGCGGGTGTGCCGGTCGGCCGGGAGATTACGGATCTGACCACGACCTATGGTGACCATAACCAGGAAACCGGCTCGATCATCATCGTGATCGCTACCGATGCCCCCCTGCTGCCGCACCAGCTCAAGCGCGTGGCGCAGCGCGCGACCATGGGCGTAGCGCGCAACGGCTCCTATGCGTCGAACGGTTCGGGCGACATCTTCATCGCTTTTTCGACCGGCAATCCGGGTGCCTGGAGCCGCGAGCAACCGGCAAATGTGACTAGCCTTTCGAATGACGCGCTAAGCCCGATCTTCCGCGCCACCGTCGAAGCTACCGAGGAAGCGGTAATCAACGCCCTTGTCGCAGCAAAGACCATGACCGGCATCAACGGCAATACTGCCCATGCCTTGCCCCACGACCGGCTGCGAGAAGTGCTGAGAAAATACGGGCGACTGGTGGAAAGCGGACCAACCGAAACGGACTAGGCTCTAATCCTCGACCGCCAGCAGATAGAGCTGCCGCGCGGCGTCGATCGGCTTGACCTCGCCGCCGTTCTCGTAGTGCCAGAAGGTCCAACCGTTGCAGCTGGGTGCGCCTTGTAGGTCCTTGCCGAGACCGTGGATCGAGCCGGTCTGCTTGCCGCAGGCGAGCGAGCCGTCCGCGCGCACGGTGGCGACCCAGCGGCGTTTCTTGTCGAACACCTCGGTGCCGGGCTTGAGATAGCCGTTCTCGACCAGCGCACCGAAGGCCACCTTGGGGGCGCTGCGGCCGGCCTGCATGGTGGTGAGCGCGCTTTCGTCGAGCGGGAGTTCCTTTTCGATCCGCTTGAGCGCCGCTTCGCGATAGACCCCCTCGCGCTCGCAGCCGATCCATTGGCGTCCCAGGCGCTTGGCGACCGCGCCGGTGGTGCCGGTGCCGAAGAAGGGATCGAGCACCACGTCGCCGCGCTCGGTGGTGGAGAGTAGCACGCGGTAGAGCAGCGCCTCGGGCTTCTGCGTCGGGTGGACCTTGTGGCCGCCCTCCTTCAGCCGCTCCGCCCCGTTGCAGATCGGCAGCACCCAGTCGCTGCGCATCTGTAGCTCGTCATTGAGCGTCTTCATCGCGCGGTAGTTGAAATGGTACTTCGCCTTTTCGCCCTGCGAACACCACAGCAGCGTTTCGTGCGCATTGGTAAAGCGGGTGCCGCGGAAATTGGGCATGGGGTTGGACTTGCGCCAGACGATGTCGTTGAGGATCCAGAAGCCCAGGTCCTGCAGGATCGCGCCGACGCGGTAGATGTTGTGATAGCTGCCGATGACCCACAGCGCGCCGTCAGGCTTGAGGATGCGCTTGGCTTCGACCAGCCAGTCGCGCGTAAAATCGTCATAGGCCTTGAAGGTGTCGAACTTGTCCCAATCATCGGTCACCGCATCGACATGGCTGCCATCGGGCCGGTTGAGATCGCCGCCAAGCTGGAGGTTGTAGGGCGGATCGGCAAAGACGAGGTCGATGCTGCCGCTTGGGATCTGGCGCATGGCTTCCACGCAGTCGCCATCGAGGATCTGCCCCAGCGGCAGTTCCAGCGAAATCTGTTTGGTCCTCGCCGCCGTTTTGGCGCGCGGTTTCGTGGTCTCAAGGACCGCCATCGTGCTTACCCCCGTCATAGTTATCCACAGGGTGAGTCCAAAGGGACTCCCAGTCAAGACAGTTGTTTAGGGGCAACCTCTAAAGATGGTGTTAACCATAAGCGGAACGAAACGAGTCCCCACAAGATATTGAGTCCGGCCTTGCGGGGCGGACTCAAGATGGTGCGGTGTGGCGCGAAGGACTCACTTCGATTTCGAAGGCAGCATTTGTTTTGAAGCCTCTCCGGCCCTAGGTTCGGGGTGTAATTCAGGCGTAAGACGGGACTGGGGGGTGAAGAAGCTTTGATCGGCAAGATTATCCTGGGAGTGGGTGGGTTTGCCGTTGCGGGCATCGCGCTTGCCTGGGCCACATCTCCCGATCCGCGCTTCAATCCCGCGAGCTTCGAGGACGAGCCGGTTTCGGTGCGGCTGGCCCCGCTCGAAGTGGCCTTGACGCTGGCGCAATTCCGCGACGAAGACGGCGGGACCGGCACCATGCTAGTGCGCAGTTTCGACGGCACGAATGTGTCCGGGGTGGACCTCGGCGAACTGGGCGCAGAGCCCCTCGCAGATCCTTTCGCAGCGCTCGCCTCTGCCGATATGGGCGAATTCTCAGATTACGCACTCGGCCGTTTCCCCCAAAGGACGGTGGCGGTGGCCGACCTCCTGCCCAGCGGCACCAATGGCAGCCGTCATATCGGCATCGGAACCAATTTCCCCGAACACGCCGAGGAAGCGAATAGCTCCAGCGTCTTCATCTTCCCCAAGTTTGGCCCCGCCACCCCTGCCCGCACCAAGGTTCGCGCCGAAGAAGACGTCTTGCTCGACTACGAGGTCGAGTTCTGCATGCGCTTCGACCGCGACATTGCCAGCCGGGAGGATTTTGAGGCTGCGGTGAAAGGCCTGTTCCTCTGCGCCGACTTCACCAATCGCAATGCGCTGGTCGAAATGGCCGATCCCGAAAATCTCGACAGCGGTTTCGGCTTTTCCGATGCCAAAAGCGGCCCCGATTTCTTCCCCACCGGCCCCTTCCTGGTGATTCCGCGCGACTGGGAAGCCTTCACAGCCGATTTGCGAATGACCACCAGTGTGAACGGTGAAGCGCGGCAGGATGCACGCGGTCGCGAAATGACGCTCGATTTCGGCGAGCTTGCAGAAAAGGCGCTGCGCGACATGGATAGCCCGCGTTTCTCATACGACGGCCGTTTCGTGAAGCTGGCCGAGGAGGGGCGGATCGATACCTCCACCACGCTGATGTCGGGCACGTCCGAAGGCACGATCTTCACCGCACCAACCCGCGGCGACATGATCGAGGCAGTGGTCGCATATATCCTGCAGGGCGGGCCGCTTTCGGGACGCGGGTTCATGGACTCCGCCCGCGGCACTTTCATCGCCAATGAGCTGGAATCACGCCACTATCTCCAGCCGGGCGACCGCGTGCGCTACGCGTCCAACTGGCTCGGCGATATCGAGGTCGAGGTGGTGCGCTAGATCAGCACCATCTGGCTGACCGGCGCGAAGCTGCGGCGGTGCAACGGGGTCGGGCCGTGTATGCGCAGGGCCTCCATGTGCTCCTTCGAACCGTATCCCTTGTTGCTTGCCCAGCCATATTGCGGGTGCGCCTCGGCGGCCTCCACCATCAGCCGGTCGCGATATTCCTTGGCGAGGATCGAGGCTGCCGAGATGCATGCTTCCTTGCCGTCGCCGCCCACGATCGCGCGGGCGGGCCAGCGCCATTCCTCGCGGCGACCGTGCGGGGTCATGTTTCCGTCGATGAGGACCTCGGAAGGCTCGCAGCCCAGGGCCTCGACACAGCGCTGCGTCGCGAGTGTCATCGCAAACATGGTCGCGCCGAAGATGTTGAGCCGGTCGATCTCCTCCGGCTGCACCACCGCCAGCCCCCAGACGCAGCGGCGCTGGATTTGCGGCTCGAGCTTGGAACGCTTGGTGGCGCTGAGTTTTTTGGAATCGTCGAGGCCGCCCGGGCACGGCTTGCACAGCACCACTGCAGCGGCCACTACCGGCCCTGCCAGCGGACCGCGCCCAGCCTCGTCCACCCCGATCACGAGCGGGGCGTCGCCAAGTCCATAATCGGGAGCAGATGAAAACATGAAGCGCCTTGCCAAACTCGCCGCCACCCTATCCCCCCTCGCGCTGCTCGCAAGCTGCGGTTCGGGATATTCCACCGGAGAGGACACGGGAGAAGCGGTTTCCACGCCTGCCCCGACCGATGAATTCGCAGGGTTCGCGACGACCGTGCACGGGAAATACAACGAGCCCTGGGCAGCGGCCTTCGTCCCCGGCACTGACATTATCGTCATCACCGAGAAAAGCGGCAGCATTCGGGGATACCGGACAGGCGAATACAAGCGCGCCATCTTCTTCGAAGGCGTGCCCGAGGTGGACTATGGCGGTCAGGGCGGGCTTGGCGATGTCGCCTTCCTCGAAAGCGAGGCCGGAATGCCGCTGTCCGGGCGCACTATCTACCTCAGCTGGGTCGAGGCGGGCGAAGGCGACACGCGCGGCGCCGTTGTCGGGCGCGGCAAGCTGTTGTGCGAGGAGCACCAGACCTGCGCCATCCAGGACATGAGCGTCATCTGGCGCCAGTCGCCCAAGACCGACGGTCGCGGCCATTATTCGCACCGCATCCTGTTCAGCCCGGACGAGCGCTACATGTTCGTCGCCAGCGGCGACCGGCAAAAGCTCGAGCCCGCGCAGGACCGCTCGAACACGCTCGGCAGCATCGTGCGGTTGAATCTCGACGGCACAGCCGCTGCGGGCAATCCCTTCGGCGACGAGATATGGTCCTACGGCCACCGCAACATTCTCGGAATGGATTTCGATGCAGAAGGCAGGCTGTGGGAGGTCGAACACGGGCCGAAGGGCGGCGATGAGCTCAACCTGGTGCGGCGCGGCGCGAATTACGGCTGGCCGACCCGTTCGAACGGGGTGCATTACAATGACGATCCGATCACCGACCATTCTGCTGACGACGGCTTCGCCAAGCCCGTCGTCGGCTGGACCCCCGTCATCGCTCCCGGCAACATGACCATCCTCGAAGGCGATCTGTTCTCCGCATGGAAGGGCGATGCGATCATTTCTGGGCTGCGCAGCCAGGCGCTCGTGCGGGTCAGCTTCGACGGCACTACGGCCCGCGAGGCCGCGCGCTACGACATGGGCAAGCGCATCCGCTCAGTCATCGAAGGGCCCGACGGAGCCCTGTGGGTGCTCGAAAACGGCGAAGGCGGACGTCTGCTCGAACTTCGCCCCGGATAAGCCGAATTATATCGACACCGCAGCACGCCGCCCCTAGGTGCCGCGGCCCATGGCGACACTCGTCCCTCTCGATGCGATCGACCCCGCGCTGGTCGAACAGTTGCTCGACGCCGCTTTCGGCGAGGGACGGCACGCGCGCACCGCCTATCGTATCCGCGAAGGGGGGGATTACCTGCCCGGCCTCAGCTTCGCCGCGCTGGACGACGAGGACTATCTCGCCGGCTCGATCCAGCTCTGGCCGGTCGCGCTGACCGATCCCAAGGGGCGCCCGCATCCGCTGATCATGGTCGGACCGGTCGCGGTCATGCCCGGACGGCAGGGTGAAGGCTTCGGCAAGGCGCTGATGGCCGCCAGCCTCGGCGCGATCGATGCCGCTTTCGATGAAGGCGCCCCGCCCTTTCCGCAGGTGATGATCGGCGATCCCGACTATTACGACCGCTGGGACTTTACCGCGGAGCATACCAGTGGCTGGCATTGCCCCGGCCCCTTCGAGCGCGAACGGCTGCTGCTGCGCACGGGCAATCCGGCGATCCTACCCCCCGAAGGCATGCTCGGACCCTGGACCGAAGAGACCACGCACGCAGCGAAGGATTGAAGGGAGCCTTCGCCTCTGCCATCGGTTGGAGCACCGATGGTCTATACCCCGCCCCCCGAACTCGCCGGAATGAGCCTTGCCGAAATCGCCGAGGCGGTGGCCGAACGGCGCCTGCCCCCGGTCGAGCAATGGTCGCCCGAGAATGTCGACGAGAGCCACATGGTCATCCGTACCGACGGGACGTGGCTTCATGACGGCAGCGAGATTACCCGCCCGGCGATGGTGCGCGCCTTTTCGGGCCTCCTCAACCGCGAGGAGGACGGCAGCTACTGGCTGGTCGTGCCCTACCAGAAGCTCTCGATCGAGGTCGAAGACGCCTGTTTCATCGCCACCGACGTCAGCCAGGTGGACGGCGATCTCGCTTTCCGCCTCAACACCGACGAACTGGTGGTGGCGGGACCCGACAACGCCATTCGCGCCGAGGGCGACCCGCAAGCGCCTGCGCTGTACATCCACATCCGTCGCGGATGCGAGGCGCGCTTGAACCGTTCGACCTACCAGCAGCTTGCCCAGATCGCGCTCGCCGAGGGGGACGACTGGACCGTCACCAGCGGCGGCGAGACCTACTCGCTCCTGCCCGCATGAGCGCCATCTTCGACCGCCTTACCGAGCTGTTCGAGCAGGGCCATTCGCGCGAGGTGGCCGATTTGCTGTCCGACGCGCGTTTCGCCGACCTCGACCGCACTGCCGATGCGGCCGTGCTCATTGCCGTGACCGAGCGCGAGAATCCGACCGTGCTCCTCACAAAGCGCCCGCGCACCATGCGCGATCATCCGGGCCAGGTCGCCTTCCCCGGCGGCAAGATCGACGCGGGCGAGAATGCGACCGAGGCCGCGCTGCGCGAGGCATGGGAGGAACTGGGCATCGAGCACGGGGCCGTGCGCGTCATCGGCACGACCGACCGCTATCAGACCGGCACAGGTTTCGACATCACGCCCGTCCTCGCCACCGTCCCCGCCGACCTCGACATCCGACCGAATGCGCGCGAGGTCGAAAGCTGGTTCGAGGCCCCGCTCGACCTGCTGATGGACGCGCGGCGCTGGAACGAGAACGAGGTATTCTGGAAAGGCGCCAACCGCCGCTATTACGAGATGGACCACGAAGGCTACCGCATCTGGGGCGTGACTGCGGCGATCTGCATCAATCTCTCGCGCCGTCTGGCGTGGTTCGACTGACCCCGCTAAACGCCCGCCCATGACGCAATTGCCCCAAGCAGACTGGACCCGGCGCGAGGACCTCGCAGCGCTGATCGAAGCGCTGGGGGCGGACAATGCGCGCTACGTCGGCGGCGCGGTGCGCGACAGCCTGCTGGGCAAGGACATCCACGATATCGACTGCGCTACCCCGCTCACCCCCGCCGAGGTGATCGACCGCTGCGGCGAGGCGGGCATCCGCACCATCCCCACCGGTATCGATCACGGCACAGTCACCGCCATCATGGACGGCGGCAATGTCGAGATCACCACGCTGCGCCGCGACGTCACGACCGACGGTCGCCGTGCCACCGTTGCCTTCGCCACAGAGTGGAAGGAAGACGCCTCGCGCCGCGATTTCACCATCAACGCGCTCTATGCCCACCCCGAAACGCTGGAGATCAGCGACTATTTCGGCGGCGTCGAAGATCTGGAAAACGGCCGCGTGCGCTTCATCGGCGATGCTGCCGAGCGCATCCGCGAGGATCACCTGCGTATCCTCAGGTATTTCCGCTTCCAGACCCGCTTCGGCGACGATTGGGACGACGAGGCGACAAGCGCCTGTTCCGAGCTTGCCTCCACGCTCAAGGGTCTCAGCCGCGAGCGGGTGGGATGGGAACTGCAGAACCTTCTCGTCCTGCCCGACCCCTCGCCCACCGTGTTCAAAATGCGCGAACTCGGCGTGCTGCAGGAAGTCCTGCCCGAATGCGGACGGCGCGAGGCGGAAAAGCTTGCCGAACTGGTCCGCTCAGAGCGCGAATACGGGGTGGAGCCCGATGCCATGCGCCGCCTCGCCGCGATGCTGCCCGCCGTGCCGCCGGTGGCCGAGGCGGTTTCCGCCCGCCTGCGCCTCTCGCGCAGCCAGCGCGAACACCTTGCCTGCGTCGCCGCGCGCGACATGCGCGATGGCGAGGCACCGCTGGCTCTCGCCTATTACGAAGGCGTCGATTGCGCGCGCGACCGGCTGCTGCTCACCCGTGCCGATCCTTCCGCGCTCGAAGGCTGGGAAGCACCCCAATTGCCGCTGAAGGGCGGCGAGATCGTCGAGCGCGGGGTAGCCAAGGGCCCGCAAGTGGCAAAGACCCTGCAAGCCGTAGAGCGGCAATGGGTCGAGGAAGGCTTCCCCGATCGGACGCGCGTAATGGAATTGCTCGAGGACCAGCTCGCCGCGCAATGATGCATCGCACCATGCGTGGTTACCCGAGGTGTAACGCTTTCTTCAGCTTTGCTTAAGCTGCAGTGCAGCATAAAGGTCCTGCAGCGGTTGCCACCTGCGCAGCCACTTGCCATAGAGCGGGTCGCTTCCTCGGGAAGGGGGGCAGGCGGCCATCATCGGGGCATCCACTCTCGTAGCCGCTCTCATCATTGAGTTTCGTTTGCGGCGCGTCTTTCGCGTGTTGCGGACGCGTAAGTTGAACACGTCTTGGAGAATTACATGAACATCGCGAAGCTGGCTCTTGCCTCCGTCGCCCTTATCGCCACCCCGGCCCTTGCCAACGACCAGGTCGTTGCAGGCGCTACCGTGACCGGTCCCGAAGGCAATGCCGTCGGCACCATCGTCCAGGTCGAAAATGGCCAGGCCGTACTCGACACCGGCAAGCACAAGGTTCCGTTGGGCGTCGACATGTACGGCCAGGGCGAAACCGGCCCGACCATCACCGTCACCAAGGCACAGCTCGACGGCATGATCGACGCGCAGCTGGCCGAAGCCGCTGCGAAGCTCGACGCCGCACTGGTCGCCGGCGCTTCCGCAATGGACGCGCAGCACGCACCGCTCGGCACGATCCTCGAGATCGACGGCAACAACGTCATCATCGCCCGTGGCGGCGACGAGGCGAACAAGGTCACGCTGCTGAAAGAACACTTCACCGCAACCGACCATGGCCTGATGGCCCTGCTCACCAACGCGCAGATCGATGCCGCGATGGCGCAGTCTGCACCGGCTGCCAACGGCGCGGGTCAGTAAGCACCTTATTGGTTCCCCTGGAGCCACCAAATCCAGGGTCGCACTGGGCCGGAGGCGAAAGCTTCCGGCCCTTTTTCTTTATCAGCCGAACTTGTTGTCGCGCGGGAAGCCCTGCGGCGGGAGCCTGCCCGCGCCGCCACGCGCGACCTTCCACTGCCACATTTCGGGCTCGGTGCGGGTGCGGCCTTCCTTGCCGCCCATGGTCCAGCTGAGGCCTTCTCCCATCGTGAAGGTCGTCGCATCGGACAGGCCGCCGTCGCGATAGTTCTGCAGCTTGTTGCCCTGCCCGCGCGCCATTTGCGGCAACTCCTCGAGGTTGAAGACGACCAGCTTGCGGTTCTCGCCCACCACGGCGACGTGGTCGTGGCCCTTCTCGATCGGGCGCACAACGCGCAGTTCGGCATCGCCGGGCAGGTTCACGACCTGCCTTCCCTTGCGGGTTTCGGCGAGCAGTTCGTCGGTCACCGCGGCAAAGCCCTTGCCGGTGCTGGCAGCGAGCAGCACGCGCTTGCCTTCTTCATGCACCACCACTGCGACGATTTGCGCGCTGGCCTCGATGTCGAGCGTATTGCGCACCGGTTCGCCAAACCCGCGCGCACCGGGCAGCTTGTCCGCGCCCAGCGTGAAGAAGCGGCCATTGTCGGCCGCGAGCAGCAGCTTGTCGGTGGTCTGGCAATGGAGCACGAAGGCGGGACCATCGCCCTCCTTGTACTTGAAGTCCTGGTCCAGCGGCAGGTGGCCCTTGGCCCCGCGGATCCAGCCCTTCTGCGAGAGGATGACCGTAACCGGCTCCTTCTCGATCATCGCATCCATGCTGAACTCGACCGCCGGAGCAGCTTCCTCGATGGTCGTGCGGCGCGCGCCGAGGGCCGTGTCCTCGCCATATTCCTTGCGCAGCGCATTGAGATCGCGCTTCAGGCGCGTGCGCTGGCGGGCGGGACTGCCAAGAAGTTTCTCCAGCTCGTCCTGTTCCTTGAGCAGCTCGTCCTTCTCATTGCGAAGCTGCATTTCTTCCAGCTTGCGCAAGCTCCTCAGGCGCATGTTGAGGATGGCTTCGGCCTGACGGTCGGTGAGCTTGAACTCCGCCATCATCACCGGCTTGGGCTCGTCCTCGGTGCGGATGATCTCGATCACCCGGTCGAGGTTGAGGAAGGCGATAATATAGCCCTCGACCAGCTCCAGGCGCCGCGCGATCTGGTCGAGCCGGTGCTGGCTGCGGCGCTGGAGGATGTCGATCTGGCTGGCGATCCAGTTGTCGAGCAGTTCCTTCAGCCCCATCACCATCGGCGTGCGCGTATGATCCAGCACGTTCAAGTTGAGCCCGAAGCGCGTTTCCATGTCGGTGAGCTTGTAGATGCTCTCCTTCAACAGTTCCGGATCGACATTGCGGCTGCGCGGCACGAGCACGATGCGGATCTGCTCGTCAGATTCGTCGCGCACGTCTTCGAGGATCGGCAGCTTCTTGTCGGCAATCGCGGCAGCGATCTGCTCGATCAGCTTGCCCTTCTGCACCTGGTAGGGAATTTCCGAGATGACCAGCTGCCACTGGCCGCCGCCCAACCGCTCGATACCCGCGGCCTTGTCCTCGTCCTTCTCCGCCTCGGCGGCATGGAAACGCCCGCGCACGCGGAAGGACCCGCGTCCGGTCTCATAGGCGTGGCTGATAACCTCCGCACTCTCGGGCACGACGCCGCCTGTTGCGAAGTCCGGTCCCTTGAAGATTTCCATCAGCCGCGCATGTTCGACATGCGGATTGTCGATCACTTCCAGCGTCGCATCGACGATTTCGGCGACATTATGGCTCGGGATATTGGTCGCCATGCCCACCGCGATGCCGCTGGCGCCATTGGCGAGCAGGTTGGGGAAAAGGCCCGGCATGATTTCCGGCTCTTCTTCCTCGTTGTTGTAGGTCGGGATGAAATCGACCGTACCTGCGTCGAGGCCTTCCATCAGGCGCATCGCGGTCTTGGTCAGCCGCGCTTCGGTGTAACGGTAGGCCGCAGCATTATCGCCGTCGATATTGCCGAAGTTCCCCTGCCCCTCGACCAGCGGATAACGCAGCGAGAAATCCTGCGCGAGGCGCACCATCGCATCATAGGCGGCGGTATCGCCATGCGGGTGGTACTTGCCGATCACCTCGCCCACCACGCGGGCCGATTTCTTGAATCCGCTTGCCGGATCAAGCTTGAGCTGGCGCATGGTCCACAGCAGGCGCCGGTGGACGGGCTTCAGCCCGTCGCGAAGGTCGGGCAGCGAACGCGCAGTGATTGTGGACAGCGCATAGACGAGGTAGCGCTCGGACAGCGCACTATCGAAGGGCGCGTCGACGATCGCATCGAACGGATCGGAATCGGGAATATCGGTCACATCGGCCATCCTGCCGTCCTAGCAAGCCGCGAGAGCAAGCGGGAGGCCGCGGGCTTCAAAATCCGCGCTTAATCCGCACCTCTTTTGAGCGCCGCTATATCCGCGCGCAATGCTCTCAACTCGTGCAGTATCTCCTCGCGCTCGTCATGCGCCTCGTCCTCGGTGGCCTCGGCCATGGCATTTACGATCACACCAATGAACAGGTTGAGCACTATGAAGCTCGTCAGGAGGATGAAGGGCACGAAGAAGGCCCAGGCATAGGGGAAAACCTCCATGACCGGGCGCACGATACCCATCGACCAGCTTTCCAGCGTCATGATCTGGAACAGCGAATAGAGCGATGCGCCAAGGTGGCCGAACCATTGCGGAAAGGCTTCGCCGAACAGCTTCGTGGCCATGACCGCGCTGATGTAGAACAGCAGCAGCAGCATCACGATGACCGTGCCGATGCTCGGTATGGCGCTGAACAGGCCGACGATGACCTTGCGCATGCTCGGCACGACCGAGATGAGACGCAAGGCGCGCAGTATGCGCAGCGCGCGCAGGACCGAGAAGGCGCCCGATGCGGGCATCAGCGCCACGGTCACGATGGCGAGGTCGAACACGTTCCACCCGCTGCGGAAGAAGCGCCAGCCATAGGCAAAGAGCTTCAGCGCAAGCTCAACCACGAAGATGCCGAGCGCGACCGTGTCGAGCACGCGCACGACCGGGCCGATGCTGCCCATGACTGCGGGCGAGGTCTCTAGCCCCAGGCCAATAGCATTGATGACGATGACAGCGATGATGAAACGCTCGAACAAGCGCGTCTCGACCAGTTGCCGCACTCGTTCGCGCAGGCTCATTTCGTACGTCTCCAAAGGTGGAATCGGTGCGCCGGAACGGCGCGTCTCGGCTCGCCCTACCACCACAACGGCTCGCCTGTCACCGCGGAACGTAGGGTGCCGCCCGCTCGTTACATGGGTAACACGAAATCAAGGAGTTACCCCCATGACACAGACCCCGAAACGCATCATGATCCTCGCCACCAACGGCTTCGAACAGTCGGAGCTGATGAAGCCGAAGGCCAATGTCGAAGACGCCGGTTTCGAGACCACTGTCGTGAGTCTCGAAAAGGGCGAAATCAAGGGCTGGAAGGACAAGGACTGGGGCGACAGCGTTTCGGTCGACAAGACCGTAGATGAGATCGACAGCTGCGAAAGCTACGACGCGCTGCTGCTGCCGGGCGGCCAGATGAACCCCGACATCTTGCGCATGAACGAACGCGCCATCGCGATCGTCCGCGAATTCGACATGGCGGGCAAACCGATCGCCGCGATCTGTCACGCACCGTGGCTGCTCGCCGAAGCCGATATCGTGAAGGGCAAGACCGTCACGGCGTGGCCCTCGATCCGCACCGACCTGAAGAACGCAGGCGCGAATGTGGTCAACCAGGAAGCCGCAGTCGATGGCAATCTCATCACCAGCCGCAATCCCGACGACATCCCGGCATTCAGCAAGGCGCTGATCGAGATGCTGGGCGAGAGTGTCGAGAAACGCGAGCTCGAAACCGCATAGGCGCGATAACCCATTAGATTTCAAGGCCCTGCCACCAAGTGTGGCGGGGCCTTTTCCTTGCTGCTCTTGACCGAACTCGATGTTATGATACGTTGTAACATGCAAATAGGGTTGTAATTGTGGCTGAATTATGGCCAAATTAGGGCGAAATTGTGGTGAGGAGAGATTCGATGACAAAGCGTTCGCTGTTGCTAATTGGCATGTCCGCCCTCGCATTAGCCTCTTGCGGAGAGGCCAATCGTTCGGAAACCGTGGAGGCCGTCACGACGGTCGATGTAGCGGAAGCGCCTGCCAGCTACGAAATGGTCGAGCCGATGGCCGAGATGGCCGCCGCACCCGTGCCTCCTCCCCCTCCTGCCCCGCCGCTATCGCGCGCGGGCCAGACTTCGGCCGACACAATACCGCCCTCCGCCACCAGCCCCGTGCCAGTCGGCATGCCGCAGGTCGCCTATACCTTCGCCTACGGCTTCCGTGTTTCGCCCAATCTGATCCGTCCGATGCAGGAGAAGCACGCGGACATGTGCGAGGCCAAGGGCCCGACGGTTTGCCGTATCGTGTCCATGAACACGGGCGAGAGCGAGGGCGATTATGCCTATGGCAGCCTGCAGATCGCCATCGCCAGCGGAGAGGCGCGCACTTTCGGGAAGACGCTGACCTCGACCTCCGAAGGCATGAAGGGCGAACTCATCTCCTCATCGATCCAGGGCGAGGACCTCTCCAAGCGTATCGTCGATACCGAGGCCCGCCTGCGGGCTCGCACGGTCCTGCGCGACCGGCTGATGGAGGTCCTGCGCACGCGGCGCGGAACGGTGGCCGAACTTGTCGAGGCCGAACGGGGCGTCGCTCAGGTGAACGAAGAGATCGACCAGGCGCAAAGCTGGCTCACCGAGATGCGCGCGCGGGTCGCCTTTTCGACCATGACGATCGAGTACCAAGCCGGAACCCCCAGCGAAGGCGGCTTCCTCGACCCCATCCGCAACGCCTGGGGCTCGCTCGCCACAATCTTCGGCAACCTCATCGCGATCCTGATGGTGATCGGCTTCGTGGTCGTGCCGCTGGGGCTGCTTGTCTGGGGCCTCATTCGCCTGTTCCGGCGGCTGGGTTTCTCGACCGGCATCGGCAACGATGGCTGGACCCGTCCGGTAACGGTTTCGGAAAGCGAGAAGCAGGCCGAGTGACGCTACCGTCATCTATTGCTTCTGCCGCGCCTGCGTCGTATCCTTCGGCGCAGGCGCGGGTCATATATCCGAGGGGAGCGCCTCCAGGGCAATAAGGGTCGCAGCCGTGTGTGCTGCCTCGGGTACCGGGGGGACCCTTGATGACCATTGCCGATTCCGCTGCCGCAGCAGCACCCGTCAGGAAAGCCGAACGTATCGGTTCGCTCGACATACTGCGCGGGGTGGCCGTTTTCGGCATCCTGCTCATGAACATCTCCGCTTTCGGCCTCATCTGGCAGGCCTATGGCAATCCCTATGCGGCTGGCGGATCCGACCCGCTCAACCTGTCGCTGTTCAAGGGAATGAATATCGGCTTCGAAGGCACGATGCGCGGCATCTTCTCGATGCTGTTCGGCGCGGGCATCTACCTGATGACCGAACGGATGGAGCAGGGCGGCGCCGGGCTCACCACGGCCGAAATCCATTTCCGGCGCATGACCTGGCTGATGATCTTCGGCGTCATCCATTGGTCGCTGCTCTTGTGGACGGGCGAAATCCTGTTCGCCTACTCGATGTGCGGCATGGTGCTGTTCGCCCTGCGCAAGCTTGCGCCCACCCGCCAGTTCGCGCTCGGCATCGCGGCGCTGCTGGTCGCTGCCTTCTGGCTCAACCAGGATTATCACGAGACTGTCGAGCTATCGCGCGAGGCCGCCGGCATCGAGGCGCAGGTCGCTGCCGGGGCCGAGATCGGTCCCGAAGAGCAAATGACACTCGACAAGTGGAACGAGGAAGTCTCGCATTCCATCCCGACCGAGGAATCGACTGCCATGTTCGAAGGCTGGCACGAGGGGTCCTACCTCGATGCGGTCACCGGCATGTGGGACTTCAATGTCGAGTTCCAGTGGAAGAGCGCGCCCTTCTGGCTGCTGTTCGACATGATGCCCTTCATGCTGATCGGCATGGCGCTGCTGAAATGGGACGTGCTGACCGCCGGACGGAGCCTGCAATTCTACGCCGCCATGGCCGCCGTGGGATACGCCATCGGCATACCTCTCGGCATCTATGAATACGGACTGCTTTCGGCGGGCGATTTCGGACCGCTGGCGGGCGCAGAGGCAGGCAGGACCTACCAGTTCAGCCGGCTCGCCATGGTTGCCGGCCACCTTGGGCTGATCCTTGCGGTGGTGAAGCTGGGACTCCTCAAATGGCTCCAGTGCGGCCTCGCTGCGGCAGGCCAGATGGCGCTGACGAATTATATCGGGCAGACGCTGATCTGCACGCTGCTGTTCTACGATTTCGGTTTCGGCCTCTACGGCGACCTCGAACGCTACCAGCTCTACCTGCTGGTCGCGACGATCGCGGCAGCCGAGATGGTCTTCAGCGTGATCTGGCTGCGCAATTTCCGCTTCGGCCCGCTCGAATGGGTCTGGCGCTCGCTGACCTACTGGAAGCCCCAGCCGATGAGCAAAGGCGGCAGCGGCCCCGTGCCCGGGCAGATGCTGGGCGCAACCTGACCGCGCGTCAGCGGCTCATGTCGTGACTTTCGGCGGGGATGGTGACGGTCAGCCCGTCCAGCTCCTCGCCGAGCACGATCTGGCACGATAAGCGGCTGGTGCGCCGCACGCCTGCGGCGAGGTCGAGCATGTCTTCCTCTTCCTCGCTCGCTTCGGGCAGGCGGTCGAACCAGTCTTTCTCGACCACCACATGGCAGGTCGAACAGGCCATCTGGCCCTCGCATGTGCCCTCAAGCGGCATTCCGGCCGCCTGCGCCACGCGCAGCAGGGAGTCGCCCGGATCGCCTTGCGCTTCGACGCGGTTGCCTTCGGAGGTGATGAAGCTGACCTTCATAGTGCACCTTGCGCCTTTGCCGCCTCGTTGATCTCCTTGCCCGCAGCCTCGATCTCTTCGAGCGTGGTGTAGCGCCCGAAACCGAGGCGGATCGAGCACTTCGCGAGCTTCTTCGGGAGGCCGATAGCCTCGAGCACGTGGCTGGTGCGGCCCGATCCGCTGGCGCAGGCGCTGCCAGCCGAGAACATCACACCCCGGCACTCGCTCATCAGCCGGTTTACATCGAGACCGCCGCCATTCGGCCCGCGCGGGCGGATATTGAGGTTGCCGTGCCAGCGCGCCTCCGCGCTGCCGTTGAGTTCCCAGTTCTCGAAGATCTCGGTCGCGCGTTTCCAGAGTTGCTGGACGTGGTCTGCATCCTGCTCCATCCGGTCCTTCGCTTCGGCCGCTGCCGCGCCCATTCCGGCAATCAGCGCTGGCGAAAGCGTGCCCGAGCGCAGGCCGAATTCCTGCCCGCCGCCGGTCTGCACCTCGTCCAGTTCCAGCCCCTCGCGCACCCACAGCGCGCCCACGCCCTTGGGCCCGTGGAACTTGTGCGCGCTGATGGCGATCATGTCGGCGCCGGTCAGCTCGATCTTGCCGTATGCCTGCACTGCATCGCAGAAATAGAGCGCGTTGTTCTCCTTCGCCTTGCGGTGCCATTCGATGGTCGGCTGGATCGTGCCGATCTCGTTATTGACCTGCATCAGGCAGACGAGCCGCGTGTCGGCCGGCAGGCTCTGCTTGGTATTGCACTGCCCGTTCTTGGCGACGTTAAGGACATGGCACTGGCCAAGGTCGCGCGCGGTATCGAGCACGGCAGCATGTTCGATGGCCGAAACCGACACCGAGCCTCCCTTGCCGCTTCCACGGATCGCAAGATTAATCGCCTCTGTCGCGCCGCTGGTGAAGACGACCTTGCCGCCCGCCGGGAACAGCTCGGCGACCTGCTCGCGCGCGAATTCGATCGCCGCCTTGGCCTCGCGGCCCATCTTGTGCGGCGAATGGGGATTGCCGAAGCCGGTTCCGCCCGGCCCGTCGAGCCAGCGCAGCATGGCATCGCGCGCTTCGGGGGCAAGCGGGGTGGTGGCCTGGTAGTCGAGGTAGATCATCGGACCTCCCCGCCTTCCCGAAGGTGACGAAGTTGACACCGCGTCACCCCGCCCCAAAGCCCCGAAACCCGCAGATTTGTGCGGCTCGAGATGCGCCGGGCAAAGTTGACACGATGCGGAGCCTCCGGGATGGAACAGAGCGTTGTCATAGGGTCAGGATTGGCCGTTCGCTGCGAAGTAGGAAAGCCATAATGGCAGGCGGCGCCACGAAAATTCACGCCTTCGCCAACTCAAGCCATACCTCGCAGAAGCGTTCCACTTCTTGGCGCGTGGTGGTCCAGCCGAAGCTGGCGCGGATGGTGCGGTCGGCGACGTCGGGTTCGACCTGCATGGCTTGCAGCACGTGGCTGGTTTTCATCGTGCCCGAGGAACAGGCGCTGCCCTGGCTGACCGAAATGCCCGCCATGTCGAACCTCATGACCTGTGCGCTGCCGCTCATCTTGGGCATGGCTATGGCGCGGATGAAGGGGGTCGGGTCGCAGAGGCGGTCGGACAGCCAAGTGCCGCCAAGCTCGCGGCATTCCTGCGCGAGGCTTTCGATTGGTTCGAGGATGGACGGGTCGAGATAAGGATCGCCGCAAGCCTCCAGCGCCGCCGCCATGCCGAGCACGCCCGGCAGGTTCTCCGTCCCGCGACGGTAGCCGCGTTCCTGCCCGCCAGCCGGTTCTAGCATGGCGAAATCCTTGACCATCAGCGCGCCCACGCCGATGGGGCCGCCGAACTTGTGCGCCGAGATGATCGCCATGTCGCAAGGCGGAAAGGGCAATTTGCCGGCACTCTGCGCGCAGTCGGCGAGCAGCAGGCCGCCTTGCTGCCGAACGATTCCAGCGATCGCGGCAAGGTCCTGCGCGTTGCCAGTCTCCGAATTGATATGCTGCACTGCCACCAATGGTCGCTCGCGCTGCACCGCCTCGGTGAGCACCTCGAGTTCGAGGGCCCCGTCGGGCCGCACGGGCAGCCGCTCCGCATCGGGCGCGGCCTTCAGGATCGCGTCATGCTCGACCGCCGAAACCAGCCGCGCACCCGCCTTCGCATGTCCCAGAGCCAGCGCCGCAGCCTCGCTCGCGCCGGAGGTGAAGATCACCTCTCCCTGCCATCCCAGCGCCCGTTTCACCCGTTCGCGCGCATCCTCCAGCGCGGCGCGGGCCTTGCGGCCTTCGGCGTGCGGGCTGCTGGGATTGGCCCAGAGCGTGAAGCCTTCTTCCATCGCGCGCTTCGCTTCGGGGCGCAGCGGAGTGGTGGCGGCGTGGTCGAGATAGATGCGTTGCGTAACGGGACGGAGCCTTAAATTATTGCGATTTCGCGGCGAAACCCTATATAGCGCGCCACTTCGCGCAAACCCCCAATGGGTGCAAGCGCGCCCGAAAATTTCTGCCAGGGTAACCCTCCCCATGCCGACCGTGATCTTTCCCGGCCCCGAAGGCCGCCTCGAAGGCCGTTTCTCTCCCGGACCGCGCCCGCGCGCGCCCGTGGCGATGATCCTCCACCCGCACCCGCAGGGCGGCGGCACGATGAACGAGCAGATCACGCAGCGGCTCTACAAGACCTTCGTCAACCGCGGTTTCGCAACGCTGCGCTTCAATTTCCGCGGCGTCGGCCGCAGCCAGGGCAGCTTCGACAACGGCATCGGCGAATTGTCCGATGCGGCCTCCGCGCTCGACTGGGTGCAGCAGGTTCATCCCGATGCGAGCGTAACCTGGGTCGCAGGCGTCAGCTTCGGCTCGCTGATCGGCATGCAGCTGCTCATGCGCCGCCCGGAAATCCGCGGCTGGATTTCGATTGGTGCGCCGGCGAGCATGTACGACTTCTCCTTCCTCGCCCCCTGCCCCGCCAGCGGCATCTTCATCCACGGCGCGCAGGACACGGTGGTCCAGCCCAATGCGGTGACCAAGCTGGTCGAAAAGCTGCGCACGCAGAAGCACATCACCGTGCACCACGAGGAAATCCCGCGTGCCAACCATTTCTTCGAGAACGAGCAGGCGGAACTGATGAAGTCTGTCGACAACTATCTCGACTTCCGCCTCGATCCGGCGTGTCCGATCACTTGATCTGATTACGAAGCCGCCTCCGCGGCTTCGTCCTCGGCGCTGATTCGACGCTAGAGCGTCGAGCACCTGCGGGCGGGCAGTCGCCCTTTGACTGCCGTGACCAAGATATAGACCAAATATCGAGGGCAGAGCGCCAGAACCGGGCCGGAGGAGGCCCGGCAAGCGCGGAAGCGTAGTCGAAGACGCAGCTGGCCAAAGGCCACCTGCAGGCGCGCCCGCAGCGGGTGCAGCTTGCTGCACATCTAGCGAGGACGAACCGACGGAGGTCGGTTCGCACCCCAGAATCTCCCTTTTTCGTGCGCAGGAATGTGTCGCTTGCAATTGGAGTGATATGTTGTAACATTGCTATTACTTGGAGTCGCAATGGAGAGGACAAGCAGATGTCATATGTCGACCAGAAACAGGGCCCATCGCCCGCCGGAATGGCCAGTGCATTAATCGTGCAAGGTGCGATCGGCGCCCTGATCGTGACCGGCCTTTCCGTCGCTACGGGGGTCATCAAGAAGCGCGAGATCGTCGACACCTGGGAAGTAAGGGATCCGATCCCGCCCGAGCCCGAACCCATGCCCGAACCGGAAACGAGCCAGCAGCCCGAGGTCGCTACCGAACCCCCGGTGACGGTTCCGCAACCCAAGTTCGATTTCGAGCGACCCCAGCCCGATTACAAGACCAGCGAAATTATCGTCGACCGCCCGGTCATCCCCATTCCCCAACCCACGGTCGAACCCGCCCCGCCTGCGCCTGTGCCGAGTTTCCCGCCGGTTTCGGCTAGGCCGCGCAACGACCCCGGCACCTGGTTGCGCGACAGCGATTACCGGACGGGCTGGGTCAGGCGCGAATATGCTGGCGTCGCCGGCTTCAAGCTCGATATCTCGGCCACCGGCAAGGTCATCGGCTGCCGACTCACCAAGTCCACCGGCCATGCGGAACTGGACCAGGCAACATGCCGGCTGGTCCAGCAAAGGGCGAAGTTCGAGCCCGCTCGCGGCCCCAACGGCGAGCCGGTCGCCGGCAGCTATTCTTCTGCCGTCAGCTGGGTCCTGCCCGAGTAGCCTCCTGTCCGGGTCAGTCCTGCTGCGAGCCCCGTTCGACCTTGTCGAGCGGGGTTTCGCCGTCTGCGGTAGGCACCGTCCAGATCGCCACATTGACCACTGCGATCAGGGCAAGGAAGACCATCAGCAGCGCGTTTTTCACATTCCCGGTGCGCTTCCACAAGAGGAATGCACCCGCGACCAGGGCCACGGCGGCGAGAACGACGATGGATAGGACGACATCGAGCATGCCGTTTCCCTAGCCACGGCTGCCCGAATTGCAAAGCGGGCGCGGAACGCGTCACCCCTCCTGCCGTTGACTCCCCGATAACGCGGCATGCCGCCGCAGCGACATACAAGGGGAGAAACCCATGAGCATATTCACGAAAATCAAGGACGCGATCTTCGGCAAGAAGGACGAAAAGCCCGAAGCGGAAGCGAAGACCGGCAACGCCTGGGCCGATGCACCCGTCACCGAAGCGCGCGCCACCCCGATCGTCAATGTCGAGAACAGCCTCGATTCCATGCCCGGTGCAGACCGGCTCAACTGGCGCACCTCGATCGTCGACCTGATGAAGCTGATCGGCGTCGATTCCAGTTACGAGAACCGCAAGGCGCTGGCTCAGGAACTGGGCCGCGAGGATTATTCGGGCACCGCCGAAGACAATATCTGGCTGCACAAGCGCACCATGCGCGAACTTTCGGCCAATGGAGGCAAGGTCCCGGCCGAATTCCTCGATTGATTTGACTTGGTTACGCAGGGCGCGCACAGCCCTGCACATGACCACACACAGCTTCGACACCACCCGCCGCCAGGTCCTCGCCGGACTTGGCGCGACGACCGCGCTCACCCTCGGCGGATGCGCCACCATCCCGCGCGCTCCGGCAGCAATGTCTGCAGAGGCGCTGCTCGACGACATCGCCTATAATTTGCTCGAACACGAGCCGGGCGGGGCAACCGCGCTCGGGGTGGATACGGGTAGATACGCTTATTTGCGCGGCGAGTTGGGCGATGCCTCGCCCGCTGGCCTCGAAGCCAAGGCGGCGACCTTGCGCGCCGATCTTGCCCGACTGCGTGCATTCCCGCGCGAGGGGCTCGACACGACCAACCTCACCAATTTCGAAGTGGTCGAGAGCGGTTATGAACTGGCGCTCGACGGCCTGGCCCTGCCCTATGGCGACATCCCCGTCGGCGGCTGGCGGACCGCGCCCTATACCGTGATCCAGAATGTCGGCGCCTATCTCGGGCTGCCGCGCTTCATGCAGTCGACCCACATGGTCGAGACCGCGGCGGATGCCGATGCCTATCTCGAGCGCCTGCAGCAGGCTCCCGCCAATTTCGACGGCGAACTGGCGCGCATCCGCTCTGCCCGCGCCATGGGCCTCGTGCCGCCCGACTTCCTGCTCGACACCGCCATCAAGCAAATGGAACAGACCATCGCCAGCGCGGGCAAGGGCGAACTCTTCGCCGCCGACCTGCGCGCCAAGCTGGCCGCCGCCGGTCTGCCCGAAACCCGCGCCGACCAGGCGCTGGCGCTCGAAACCGGACCGATCGCGGCGGCCCTGTCGCGCCAACTCGCCGAACTCAAGGCAGAGCGCGCGGTCGCGACGGGCGATCCGGGAATGTATGCCCGTCCCGGCGGCGAGGAATTCTACGCCTGGGCGCTGCGCAACAGCACCACCACCACCCTCACGGCCGACGAGATTCACCGTCAGGGCCTCGCGGAGCTGGAGGCACTCCACGCGCGCATGGACCCGATCCTGCGCAGCATTGGCTATACCGAGGGCAGCGTGGGCGCACGAATGTCCGCGCTGGGTGACGATCCGCGCTACAAGTTCGCGGAAGGTGACGAGGGGCGCGCGGAAATCATGGATTTCATCCAGGACCGCGTCGAGTGGATCAAGGCGCAGATGCCGCGCGCCTTCAACACGCTGGTCGACCCCAATATGGAAGTCGTGCGCATCCCCGTGGCCGAGGAAGCCGGTGCGCCGGGTGCCTATGGCGGCGCGGGCAGCAAGGACGGCAAGATACCGGGCCGTTTCTGGATCAACTTGCGAACCACCGACCTGCACCGCAAGTACGACCTTGCCGACCTGACCTATCACGAGACGATCCCGGGCCATGTGTGGGAAGGCGAATATTCGAACCGGCTGCCGCTGATCCGCTCGATCCTCGGCTTCAATCCCTTCAGCGAAGGCTGGGCGCTTTATGGCGAGCAGCTGGCCGACGAGCTGGGGGCCTACGACGGCTTCGAGGTCGGAAGGCTGGGCTATCTCCAGAGCCTCGCTTTCCGTGCCTGCCGCATGGTGGTCGACACCGGCCTGCACGCCAAGGGATGGACCCGCGAACAGGGCCGCCAGTTCTTCATCGAGCGCAACGGATCAAAGCCAGCCGAAGTCTTCGGCGAGGTCGACCGCTATTGCAGCTGGCCCGGACAGGCGACCGGCTACAAGCTCGGCCACAGCCGCATCGTCGCCCAGCGCGAACGGGCGCAGCGCGAACTGGGCAGCGCCTACGATTTCAAGGCGTTCAACGATGCTGTCGTCCTCGGCGGCAACGCGCCGATGAACGTGATGGAGGCCAATGTGACCCGCTATATCGAAAGCGTGCGTGGCTAGGACCTTTTTCGCGGGCTGATCGTCCCTAGATTGCAGCGGCACAAAGGGGACATCGATGGAAGCGCTGGGCGAAAATCTCGAGACCATGCCGCGCGTGCCGCTGGCGGACGAGCATGTCGCCATGCTGCGCGCCATCGGTAGCGAATGCAGTTACGAGGCCGGCGAGATGGTCGCCGAGATCGGCGATACGGTCGACACTTTCGTCTACGTCCTCGAGGGCGAGATCGAAGTGAAGGATCCTTATTCCGAGGCCCGCCTGCTCGATAGCTCGCTCGGCCCCACCCAGTTCATGGGCGAGATTTCCTTCCTCAACGCGGGCACCTATTTCCTGCCCATGCGTGCGGCCAAGCCGACGCGGACGCTGGAAGTACCTCGCGTGGATATGCTCGACCTGATGGCGCGGGTGCCCGAATTGTCGGACCACGTCATCCGCGTCTTCTCCGCCCGGCGGCGGCGGCAGTTCGAATTGAAGAACAGCAACGTCAAGCTGATCGGTGCGGACCGCGATCCGGCGGTGCAGAAGGTCGAGCAGTTCCTCAGCCGCAACCGCATCCCCTTCCAGAGCCTCGACATGGACGGGCGCGACGACGAAACCTTGGCCGCCTGCAACCTGACCGATCACAAGCCATCGGTGATCCTTGGCCAGGATACGGTCATGGACGATCCCACGCCGCGCAAGATGGCGCAGCACCTCGGGCTCGACCTCGATGTGTGCCGCGAGACGGTTTACGATGTCCTGATCGTGGGCGCTGGCCCGGCAGGCGTTGCGGCTTCGGTCTATGCCGGAAGCGAGGGGCTGTGCGCGCTGACCATCGAGGATACTGCCATCGGCGGGCAGGCCGGCACCAGCAGCCGGATCGAGAACTACATGGGCTTTCCCACCGGCATCAGCGGGGCTGACCTCGTCTACCGCGGCCAGATCCAGGCCATGAAATTCGGCACGCGCTTCGCCATGCCGCGCAGCGTCGAAGGCATGAGCCGTCGAGAGGACGGCACTTTCTGCGTGATACTCGACGATGGCGACGAGGTTTGCGCGAGATCGATCCTGATTGCGACCGGCGTGCAATATCGCCGCCTCCCCCTCGAAGGACTGGAGGAACTCGAAGGGGCAGGGATTTTCTATGCCGCGACCGATATGGAGGCACGCTTCTGTCACGGTACCGAGGCCGTCGTGATCGGCGGCGGCAATTCGGCGGGACAAGCCGCGATGTATCTCAGCCGCAGCGCAGCGCATGTCCATCTGGTGGTGCGCGGCGACAGCCTTGCGGCGAGCATGTCGAGCTATCTCACCCAGCGGCTCGAAGCCGACCCGGCGATCACAATCCATTACAATACCGAGGTAACCGAACTCCACGGCGACGATTACCTCGAAGCGGTAACCTTTTCTTGCCCCGACGGGGAACGGCGCATCGACACCCGCGCGCTCTTCATCATGATCGGCGCCGCACCCAACACCGACTGGGTTTTGGGCATGGTCGAGGTGGACGAGAAGGGCTTCGTGAAGACCGGCGCTTCGGTGGGCCGGGAAACCCCCTTCGAAACGAGCGCCGACGGCATTTTCGCGGTGGGCGACGTGCGCGAGGGATCGGTGAAGCGCGTGGCGAGTGCGGTGGGTGAAGGCTCGGTCGTGGTCAGCCGGATCTGGGATTACGTCGACAAGCTTGCCGCTCCTGCGAGCGAAATCTAGCGCACCTGCTCCTCGGTCTCGACCAGCCTGATCTCGAACAGGCTCGGCCACAGCTTGCCGGTCACGAACATCCGGCGATTTTTCGCGTCCCAGGCAATGCCGTTGAGCACGGCATCGGTCGGGTCCACGTCGACCGCATCGACGATATCGCGCAGGTCGATCAGCTTTTTCACCACGCCGTCTGCCGGGTCGATGGCAACGATATAGGGCGCGCCCCAGATGTTGGCGTAAACCAGCCCGTCGATCATCTCGAGTTCGTTGAGCTGACGCAGCGATCTTCCGTTCAGCGTCACATCGACGCTGCGGAGCACCTCGTAGGTTTGCGGATCGAGCACGCGCATCGTCGCCGAACCATCGGTGTGGACCAGGCCCTCGGGAGAGGTCGCGAGGCCCCAACCGACCAGCGGATAGTCCGCGCGGGTGGCCAGCGGGTCGAGCGTTTCGGCATCCCAGCGATGGATCGCGCCATCCCGCCAGGTGAGGCTGACCATTTCATCGCCCCAGAGCGCCAGGCCTTCGCCGAATTGGCGGCCGGGCAGCGCGCGCTCGCGGATCACCTTTCCGGTTTCCAGATCGACTTCGCGCACGACCGACTGTCCCTCGCGCCCTGTGCTCTCGAACAAAGAGCCGTCGTGCCACAAGAGGCCTTGGGTGAAGGCCTTGGTGTCGTGCGGATACGTCGCAACCACTTCGGCGCGGTAGACCTTCGGGCCCGAATAGGTCTCTGCCGCCTCGACTGCGGGTGTCGCTGCATCCTGTGCAACGGTGGAGCCGCAGCCGGTAAGTGCCGCGAAGGCAAGGAGGAGGTGGCGGAAATTCATGGGCTTCCTATCGCGGCGGCGTGCTTACCGCAGCATGAAGCAACGCGCACCAATTTAAAGCCCCCGGTCCGCACCCTCTCTCCTTGGTGCGGCCGGGGGCCTCCTCTCCAACTCTTTGCCTGCGAGCGCGCAGGCTATCGGGTCAGGCCGCTTCGGGAGCGGCGTCGCGAACACCCTGGTCGACGTGGTCGGCGAAGGGTTCGAAATTGTCCACGAACAGCTGCACCAGCTTGTGCGCGGTGCGGTCATATTCGTCCTTGTCCGCCCACGTCGCGCGCGGGTCGAGGATGGTGCTGTCGACGCCTGGCACCGAAACCGGCACTTCGAAGCCGAAGTTCGGGTCCTTGCGGAATTCCGCATCGTTCAAGGACCCGTCGAGCGCAGCGTTGAGCAGAGCGCGGGTGGCCTTGATCGGCATGCGGTTGCCCACGCCATACTTGCCGCCGGTCCAGCCGGTGTTGACGAGCCAGCACTGCGCGCCGCCTTCGGCGATGCGTTTCTTGAGCAGGTTGCCGTAGACGCTTGGGTGGCGCGGCATGAAGGGCGCGCCGAAGCAGGTGCTGAAGGTTGCAGTCGGCTCGGTCACACCGATTTCGGTGCCGGCGACCTTGGCCGTGTAGCCCGAGAGGAAGTGATACATCGCCTGGTCGGGCGTGAGGCGCGCGATCGGAGGCAGCACGCCGAAGGCATCGGCGGTCAGCATGATCACGTTCGAAGGCGGCGGGCCGAGGTTGTCGGCGCTGGTGTTGGGGATCGAGGACAGCGGATAGGCGCCGCGGGTATTCTCCGCGAGGCTGTTGTCGTCGAGGTCGATCTCGCCGTCCTCGTCCATCACGACGTTTTCGAGAACGGTGCCTTCCATGCGCGTGGTGGCGTAGATTTCCGGCTCGCTCTCGGGGTCGAGGCGGATCATCTTGGCGTAGCAGCCGCCTTCGAAGTTGAAGACCGCCGTATCCGACCAGCCATGCTCGTCATCGCCGATCAGCGTGCGGCTGGCATCGGCCGAAAGCGTGGTCTTGCCGGTGCCCGATAGCCCGAAGAAAACCGCGCTTTTTCCGTCGGGGCCGATGTTTGCCGAACAGTGCATCGGCATGACGCCCTGCGGCGGCAGGAGGTAGTTGAGCACGCCGAAGACGCTCTTCTTCATTTCGCCGGCATATTTGGTGCCGCCGATGAGGATCAGCTTTTCTTCAAGGTTGACCGCGATCACCGTTTCGCTGCGCGTGCCGTGACGCTCCGGATCGGCCTTGAAGCTCGGCAGGTCGATGATGGTGTATTCGGGGGTGAAATCCGCAAGCTCTTCGGTGGTCGGGCGGACCAGCATCGTGCGGATGAACTGGTTGTGCCAGGCAAGCTCGTTGATGACGCGTACGTTGACGCGATATTCGGGCTGCGAACCGCCGAACAGGTCGGCCACGAACAGGTCGCCCTTGTCCTTCAAGGCTGCCATGAAATCTTCCTTGAGAGCGGCGAAATGTGCCGGCGTCATCGAGGCGTTATTGTCCCACCACACGGTGTCTTCCGTCTCGCTATTGCGGACGATGAACTTGTCCTTCGCGCTGCGGCCGGTGTGCTTGCCCGTTTCCACCACCAGCGGACCGTGCTTCGCGCGGCGGCCCTCGCCCCGCTCGAGCGCGGCAGCCGTCAGCTCGTCCGAAGTGAGGTTGGGGTGAATCGTCGCAGCGGTCTCGATGCCCTGCGCGGCAAGCGAGTGGGAAAGTGCGGTAGTCACTGAAATCTCCAGCGTGAATTTGGGCGGTGTCTGGTCAGGGAATCGCCGCGCATACGAATGCGCGCCCGTCGTCTCCGCCAATACTCCCGGCTTGCCGCAAGGTCAAATGGTGTGCGGTGGAAATCGCGCGTGACGCGGCGGCGCGCGTTGTCTTGCCCGCAGAACTGCGTTAACCGCCTGACTTATGGAAAGTGAAGCCGGACAAGGCACGCCCCCGCAGGACGATGATCGCACGGTCATCGCGCTGGTCGACGACGACCGCAACATCCTCACCACCGTATCCATCGCGTTGCAGGCGGAAGGATTCGCCACGCGCGTCTATTCCGACGGCGAGCAGGCGCTTTCGGCACTGCTGGGCAATCCGCCCGATCTTGCCATCTTCGATATCAAGATGCCCAAGATGGACGGGATGGAACTGCTCCGCCGCCTGCGCGAGCATTCGCCGCTGCCGGTGATCTTCCTCACCAGCAAGGACGACGAGCAGGACGAGGAAGCCGGCCTACAGATGGGCGCGGACGATTATATCGCCAAACCCTTCAGCCTGCGCCTGCTGCTCGCCCGCATCCGTGCGATCCTGCGCCGCAGCGACGCCCGCCGTCCGATGCCGATCGAGCCTGGCGAAAAGCCCGCCGAAGTGATCGAGCGCGGGCGCTTGCGGATGGACCCGGCGCGCCACCACGTGACCTGGGACGGCCAGCCAGTCTCGCTCACCGTGACCGAATTCCTGCTGCTCGAAGCGCTCGCCCTGCATCCGGGCGTCATCAAGAGCCGCAACCAGCTGATGGACGCTGCCTACCCCGACGATGTTTTCGTCGACGACCGCACGGTGGACAGCCACATCAAGCGCATGCGCCGCAAGTTCCGCAGCGTCGACGGCACCTTCTCCGCCATCGAGACGCTCTATGGCGCGGGATACAGCTTTACCGATGGCTGAATTGGGAAGCGTCCTTCGGGGCGATCCGCGGCTCGAAAAGCTGCGCTGGTCGCGGCGGTTGACGCTCACCAGCCGGATCCTCTTCGTCAACGTCCTGCCGCTGGTGCTGCTGGGCGGCGGCGTGCTCTATCTCGACAGCTACAGGAAGCAGCTGCTCGACGAACGGTTCAAGCTGGCGCTGGTCGAGGCACAGATCACCGCCGAAGCGCTCGCGGGTGCTACCCCTCAGCGACAGGAAGCCCTGCTGATCCAGATCGGCAAGGAACAGCGGCTGCGCATCCGGGTCTACGGGCCCGATGGCAATCTCGAATCCGACAGCTTCCAGCTTGCCCCGCCCAGCTTCGACCTGCCCGAGCCGAAGGAAGTCGACCAGACCGATTTCGCGCTCCGGATGGACCGCTGGTTCGACCGCGTGGTCGGCGCCCCCGCGCTGCCCGATTATCGCGAGCCGGAAGCCGATTCGGCCGATGCCTGGCCCGAACTTGTGCGCGCGCGCGAGGAAAGCCTGACGCAGATCGTGCTGCGCGATGCCCCCGACGGCACGCATGTCATCAACGCCGCCGCACCCGTGGGCCTCGATGGCGATACGCTGCTGATCACCCGCAACCCGTTCGACATTACCCAGAGCGTGCGCGAGGCAAGAACCACGGTGTCGATGGTGGTGCTGCTGTTCCTGCTCGTCTCAACCCTGCTCAGCTTCTTCCTTGCGCAGACCATCGTGCGGCCCTTGCGCGAACTGGTGCAGGCCGCCGTCCGCGTGCGGCAGGGGCGCGACCGGCAGGTCGAGGTGCCGCGCCTGCCCGACCGCCGCGACGAGATCGGCATGCTCGCCCGCGCCATTTCCGACATGACCGGCGCGCTGCGCCACCGCATTGACGCGGTCGAAAGCTTCGCTGCCGATGTCGCGCACGAGATCAAGAACCCGCTCGCATCCCTGCGCAGCGCCACCGAGTCGCTCGGCAAGGTCGATGATCCGCAGTTGCGCGCGCAATTGCTCGATATCGCCACCCATGACGTGCGCCGGATCGACCGCCTCGTGACCGAGATCTCCGACGCCAGCCGCATCGATGCGGAAATGTCCCGTACCGAGTTCGAGCGCGTCGACATGGCCGAGTTGTTGCACAACATCGTCACCAGCCGCGAGGCGCGGGGCGAGAACGAGGGGCGCGAAGTCATAGTGACGACCGAGGGCGAGCCCCATGTCGTTGCGGGGGTCGGCATGCGGCTCGAACGCATCATCGAGAACCTGCTCGACAATGCGGTCTCGTTTTCGCCCGCAGACGGGACTATTGACGCCAAGCTCGTCCGCCGCGATGGGCGTGTGCTTCTGATCGTGTGCGACGAGGGTCCGGGCATCCCGGAGGAAAAGCGAGAAAAAGTGTTCCACCGTTTCCATTCGGACCGCCCAGAGGGCGAGGATTTCGGCAACCATTCGGGCCTCGGCCTCGCCATCGGCCGCACTATCGCCGAGGCGCATGAAGGCACGCTCCATGTCGAAGGCCGCCGCGACGGCGCGCAGGGCGCGTGTTTCATTCTCGACCTTCCTGCGGTGGCGCGATGAAGAACAAGCTTCCCAATGTGACCGCCGTGGCGGTGGACGGGCGCGGACTGCTGATTGCGGGCGAATCGGGCAGCGGCAAGAGCTCGCTCGCGCTGGCTCTGATCGACCGCGGTGCGGTGCTGATCGGCGATGACGGCCTCATCATCGAAGGGCGCGACGGTCATCCTTTCGCCTGCCCGCCCAAGACGACCAAGGGCCTGCTCGAAGTGCGCAATGTCGGGCTGGTCGAATTCCCGACCTGCGAGGCGCCCGTCTCGATGGTCCTCCAGCTGACCACGCTCGCCCCGCGTTACCCGATGGAGCTCGCCACCACCAATCTCGCAGGGGTCGACGTGCCCGTGGTCCTCTTCCGGCCCGGGGACGCGACGCAGGCACTTCGCGCCGAATTTGCACTTGGCAAGCATGGCCTCGCCGTTCCGGCCATCGGCAAGGACGAGGCGGCCGAGTGAGCGAGCAGGCCGAGCGCCAGCGGCTCCTCCTCGTCACGGGGATGTCGGGCGCGGGCAAGTCGACCGCGCTGCAGGTACTCGAGGACCTCGGCTGGGAGGCGATCGACAACTTCCCGCTCCGCCTGCTCTCCAGCCTGGTCGATGCCGAAGGCGAAAGCCGCGCTCCCATCGCCATCGGCTTCGATTCGCGCACCCGCGGCTTCCTGCCCGCCGCGATCATCGAGCAATGCGAAGCGCTCGCCCGCCGCGACGATGTCGAGGTGACCACGCTTTTCATCGACTGTTCCGACAGCGAACTCGAGCGCCGCTACAACGAGACCCGCCGCCCGCACCCCATGGCGCGCGAGCGTCCGGTGGCAGGCGGCATCAAGGCCGAACGCGAGCTGCTCGAACCGCTGCGCAACTGGGCCGAGGTGCTGATCGACACCAGCGAATATTCCTCCAACCAGCTCCAGCAGGTCATGCGCGAGCGCTTCGGCAAGAGCCGGGTACGCGAGATGACCGTCACGGTCTCCAGCTTCGGCTTCGCGCGCGGGATGCCGCCGCTGGCTGACCTGCTGTTCGACATGCGTTTTCTCGACAATCCGCACTGGGTCCCCGAGTTGCGCGAGCTTACCGGGCGTGACCGTCCGGTAGCCAGCCATATCGAGGGCGACCCGGCCTTTGCCCCCGCTTTTGCCCGCATCACCGATACGCTGCTCGAGCTGCTGCCCCGCTATGCCGCGCAGGACCGCAGCTATCTCAACATCGCGTTCGGCTGTACCGGCGGGAGACACCGGTCGGTTTACAGTGCAGAGAGGGCCGCGGAGGTCTTGCGCGAGGCCGGATTTTCGCCCACGGTCATCCACCGCAATCTGGAAAGCCGGCCCGCCGATCCGCTCGAGCGCAGCTGACACCAAGCAATGGTTAAGACGAAGAACCTATACTCTCGAGAAGCGAAACGGACGATTGTAACCGCATGATCGGAATGATTCTCGTCACCCACGGCAAGCTGGCCGAGCACTTCATCGACGCGATGGAACACGTGGTCGGGAGCCAGGAAGGCGTGGCCACCATCTGCATCGGCCCCAATGACGACATGGAGCAGCGGCGCAAGGATATCGCCGATGCGATCGCCAGCGTCGACACGGGCGACGGTGCCATCATCCTGACCGACCTGTTCGGCGGGACACCCTCGAACCTGGCGATCTCGCTGCTCGACACGGGCCGGATCGAAGTCATCGCGGGGATCAACCTGCCGATGCTCATCCGCCTTGCCGGTGCGCGCAAGAGCATGAACGTGGTCGATGCCGTCCACGCCGCGCAGACCGCGGGGCGCAACTACATCACCGTAGCCAGCGAATTCCTGGGGCAGGACCTCGACAGCGCGCGGAAGGCAAGTTGAGCGAGCTTCGCAAGAAAATCGAGGTGGTAAACCAGCGCGGGCTCCATGCGCGGGCCAGCGCCAAATTCGTGGGCGCGGTCGCCGAACTGCCCCAAAGCTGCAAGGTCCGCGTCGCCAAGGGCGATAACGAGGCCGCAGGCGGCTCCATCCTCGGCTTGATGATGCTGGGCGCGGCCAAGGGCGATACGATCGAGATCATCGTCGAAGGCGAGAATGCCCATGCCGTGATGGCCGACCTCTCCGCCATGGTCGAGGACGGCTTCGGGGAGCCTTGATATGACCGGTTCACGCCGCGTCATTACCGGCTTTTCCAATCCCACCGTCAAAGCCCTGCGCGCGCTTCGCGAGAAGAAGCACCGCAAGCGCGAGAAGAAGTTTCTCGCCGAAGGGCTGCGCCTGCTCACCGATGCGCGCGAATGTGGGCATGTGCCCGAAGTGCTGGTCCTCGCCGACAGGCGCGATCCGCACCCGTTGCTGACAGCGCTCGAAGAGACGGTCGAGGCAAGCGGCGGCGAGGTCATCGAAACCACGCCCGACATCCTTTCGAAAATCACCGGCAAGGACAATCCGCAGGCGGTCGCTGGCGTGTTCGCCGAATTCGACACCTCGCTGGCAGCGCTCGACCGCAAGAGCGCGGATATCTGGCTGGTCGCCCAGGCGCTGCGCGATCCGGGGAACCTGGGCACAATGCTGCGCACCGGCGATGCGATCGGCGCAGGCGGCCTGATCTTGCTCGACGACTGCGCCGATCCTTTCAGCGTGGAGGCAGTCCGCGCCAGCATGGGTGCGGTCTTCACCCAGAAGATCGCGCAGGCGGACTGGAGCGAATTCGAAAGCTGGCTTCGCGCCGATGCGGGCCAGCTCGTTGCAGCAAGCCTGCGCGAGGCCCAGCCCTATCGCGGCGCGCCCTATGCCTCGCCCTGCTTCGTGATGGTCGGCAACGAAAGCCGCGGCCTTCCCGAAGAATACGAAATGGCCTGCGACCTGCGCGTCACCATGCCGATGAAGGGCCGCGCCGACAGCCTCAACGCGGCAGTGGCGGCAGCGGTGTTGGGTTATGAGGTGCTGGACGCGTTGAGCGAGGGATCGCAGCGGGGATGACGCTCCGCGCCTCGCGCATCGTGGTCATAGCGCTGCTTGCCGGTCTCGCAGGATGCAGTGAGGGGAGCGATCCCGCCGAGAATCCTGCCGCTGGCGATGGTGCGATCATGCGGGACACAGCGGCCGATATCATCGACCCGGCACCGGCACGCGAGGTCCTTAAACGCTATTTCGCGCTGCAGTATGCCGGGGATGCACGCGCCGCGGAAAGCTTGTGGTGCGACCCGCAGATGGCGGCCCGGTTCCGCGGAAATATCGAGGGGTTCGGCCCAGTGAAGGTGAATATCGCCGATCCGCTGGCGGGCGGCCTGGGCAGCGAGATCAACGAGGTAAGCATCTCGCTGCAATTGCTTTCGCCCGACAATTCGAACCTGCGCGATGGCTCGGCGAGCCTCGCTCCGAGTCCACAAAGGGGAGGTGCGCTATGGTGTATCAGGCAAATCGCCCTGCAGTTCCCGCCACAGGCCTGAGGGAAGCTAGCCCTATGCCTCGTTCTTGCCGCCCTTGGCGATGATATGTTCGAGCACTGAGGGATGCAGCGGCTCGTCGAATTCGACGCCGGCCTGGCGCTTCTCGACCCACTTCACCCGCGAGGGGATCGGTCCGATCTCGCCGATGCGGATGGTGATTTCCTCGTCCTTCTGGAGACGCCCTACGAGGTCGGCGAACTGGCAGCCGTATTCCGACAGGTCGCGGATGGCGATATCGAAGCGCACGCCCGTGCCCTTGCGGTACCGACCGTTCACCGTGATCGAATAGCGTTGTTCCCTGCGTAGATCCATCAGCCCCACCCCGGCAATACCGGTCCGTTTTGCACCGCGACAGGCAAGATACTTATCGCGAATGGTAAACCAGTAAAGGTCTTGTGTTGAGGAATTGCTAAGCCGAACCCAAGCTATTCTGCGGCTTCGCGGCCTTCCTCGCGCCCGTCCTCGATCTGCGCAGGCCTCTCCGCTTCGGTAAAATTCGCCAGTGCACGCGGCGTATGACCGATGGGAAGTGCCTCGGTCAGGTCCTGTGCGCTGGTGTCTACGTTTAGTTCCTCGAACCTTTCGCCCGTGCGCCGCAGATTGGTATCGAAGCTGCCCACGAGTTTGTCGAAATGCTGGTTGGTCGAGTGCAGGCTTTTGCGCATGGCGCCCATGTGACCCGCGACCACGCCAAGACGATCATACAGTTCCTTACCGAGTTTGGCGATTTCCTTGGCATCGGCCTGCACGCCCGCCTGTCGCCAGACAGTAGACACGGTAAGCGCAATCGACATGAAATTGAGCGGGCTGGACAGGACGATCTGCCGTTTCAGAGCATAGTCCAGCAATCCGCTGTCCTGTGTCAGTGCGGCATAGAGAACATGCTCGCCTGGCACGAACATAACGACGAAATCGGCCGATCCTTCGACATGGTCTTGATATCTTTTGGCCGACAACTCATCGATGTGTGTGCGCAATTCGCGCGCATGCGTTTTCAGAAGCGCTTGCCGCTCTTCGTCGCTGTCCGCCTCGTTGGCCGCTCGATAGGTGTTGAAGACGTTCTTGACGTCCACCACCAGCCGGCGATTGCCGGGAATGTTGATGACTGCATCGGGACGCAGGAGATTACCGTTCTCGTCGCGGACCGTGGTCTGGAAGTTGAAATCCGCCTTGTCGTACAGACCGCAGCTTTCAAGCAAGTTCTCGAGCTGAAGTTCGCCCCAGTCGCCGCGTGCCTTGGTCGCGCCCTGCAAGGTGGTGGTGATGCGATTGGCACCGTCGATGACCCGCTGCTGCCCTTCGCGGACTTGTCCTATAACACCTTTCAACTGTTCGAAATCGCTCGTTCGCGCTTTTTCCAGTTCTTCCACCCGCTTGCGATAGCGTTCGAGTGTTTCGCCAACCGGACCGACCTTCTTTTCCAATTCTGCCAGGCTTTCCTTGTTGAGCGAGGCAAGGTGCGATTGCGCGCCCTCAAGGAACTTCTCGTGTGCCCCCTTGAGCATTTGCTCGCCAATCTCGCCGAACTTGGCCTGCAGCTTCTCTTCGGCATCCTGCAGACGCTTGAGTTCGCGCGCGAACTGCGTCTCGCGCTCGGCATAACGTTCTCCCAGCGCCCGTTCACGCGCCTCGGAAGAGCTTTCCAGCGAGGCTAGGCGATTTGCGAGATCTTCGCGCTCTTTCCTCATGCCTTCCAGTTTTTCGGTGAGATCGTCCGTCCGCGCTGCCCGTTCGGACATGGTGGCGAGATCGCGCGTCATTTCCTTCAGCCGATCTTCGCTTGCGCGCGCTTCGGCCTCCCGCTCGCCATGGCGGGCTTTCCAGTCGGCCGCAGGGCGCGAGCCGAGAAACCATCCCAGACCGAGACCCGCGACGAGCGCGACAATTGCGATCACAGCTAATTCCATAGGGCGAGCCTAGGCGGAACACATACGGAACGAAAGACCTTTCCTACACCTATCCACCGAGATAGGTTCACAACGGTTCTTTCTTATCGTCAGTCGCCGCAAATAGCCCCCGCGCCCTATGGAAAACAGGGGCAGCGGATGCACTTCATCAACTAGCGCAACAAAAAGGCGACCCGCTCCTCGCGAATCGCCTCTTCGAATTCCGGATTGTGTTGGAAAGGCTTACGCCGCCTCGCGCAGCTTCTTCAGCTTCTTCAGCGCCATGTTGCGCTTGAGGCGCGAGAGGTGGTCGATGAAGAGGATGCCTTCAAGGTGGTCCATCTCGTGCTGGATACAGGTGGCCATCAGCCCGTCGAGCTCTTCCTCGTGCGTCTCGCCTTCGAGGTCCTGGTAGCGCACGCGGCAGGTGGCCGGGCGGTCGACATCGGCGAAGATGTCGGGGACCGAGAGGCAGCCTTCCTGATAGGTCGCCAGGTCTTCCGCCGGGTCGAGGATTTCGGGGTTCACGAAGACCCGCGGTTCTTTCTTCGTCGGGTAGTGGACGTGTTCGTGGCCACCGTGGTTGCAGACTTCGCCCTCGGCTTCCTCGTCCTCGGGCTGGAGATCGATCACCAGCACGCGCTTGGGCACGCCGACCTGAATCGCGGCGAGGCCGATGCCGGGCGCGTCATACATGGTTTCGAACATGTCGGAGACGAGGGTACGCAGTTCGTCGTCGAACTCGGTAACCGGCTCGGACACGACCTTGAGCCGGGGGTCCGGCACTTCTAGAATCTCACGGATAGCCATGGAGGGGCAAATAGGCGCGCAAACCGCGTTTTTCAATCCGTTTGGGACGGTCAGAGAGATCGGTTAGCCAAGCGGCCGCCGCGCCCTGAGCGCCTGGGCCAGAGTGCCTTCGTCGAGGTAATCGAGTTCGCCGCCGACCGGCAGACCATGGGCCAGCTGGGTGGTGCGCACGGGGAAATCCTCCAGCCGCTCGGCAAGGTAGTGCGCGGTGGTCTGGCCTTCGAGCGTGGCGTTCATGGCGAGAACCACCTCGTCGATCCCGCCTTCCTCGACGCGGGAAAGCAGGCTGGCGATGTTGAGATCCTCCGGCCGCACACCGTCGAGCGCCGACAATTTGCCGCCCAGAACGTGATATTTGCCGGTGAACAGCTTCGCCCGGTCGAGCGCCCAGAGATCGGCGACGTCCTCCACCACGCACAGCCCCTTGCCGTCGCGCCGCGGGTCGGCGCAGATGCCGCAGGGGTTGGTGGTATCGACATTGCCGCAGTTCTCGCATTCGACCAGCGCCTCGCCCACCGTTGCCAGTGCTTCGAGCAGTGCCGGCAGCGCACTTTCGCGCCGTTTGACAAGCCACAGCACCGCCCGCCGCGCGCTGCGCGGGCCGAGGCCGGGAAGGCGGGCCAGCGCAGAGGCCAGCGTCTCGATCTCTTGCGATGCCATGGAGGCACAGATAGGGGGCCGGGGCCGAACACGAAAGGTCACACAAAGCGTCATGCGCATAATCTTCATGGGAAGTCCGGAATTTGCCGTGCCGACGCTGCAGGCGCTGGTCGATGCCGCGCATGAGGTGGTGTGCGTCTACACCCAGCCGCCGCGTCCGGGCGGACGGCGCGGGAAGGAACTGACCAAGACGCCGGTCCACCAGCTCGCCGAGCGACTGGGCATCGAAGTGCGTCATCCGGTTTCTTTGAAGTCAGCCGAAGAGCAGGAAAAATTCGCCGCGCTGGAGGCCGATGTCGGGGTGGTCGCCGCCTACGGGCTGATCCTTCCGCAAGCGATCCTCGATGCGCCCCGCCACGGCTGCCTCAACGTCCATGCCTCGCTTCTGCCCGACTGGCGCGGGGCGGCGCCGATCCACCGCTCGATCATGGCGGGCGACACAGTGACCGGCGTGACGATCATGCAGATGGAAGCGGGCCTCGACACCGGTCCCATGCTCGCCACCGTGCGCACGCCGGTCGAGGACAAGACCACGGGCGAACTGACCGAGGAGCTGGCCGAACTGGGCGCACAGCTGATGGTGGGCACGCTGATCGACCTCGGCGTGCTGCACGCGATCGAACAGGACGACGAGGGGGCGAGCTACGCCAGGAAGATCGACAAGGCCGAGGCGCGGATCGACTGGACGCGCAGCGCCGATGAAGTTGTGCGGCATATCCACGGCCTCTCGCCCTTCCCCGGCGCATGGTTCGAGATGGACGGCGTAAGGGTAAAGGTCCTGCGCGCCGAGGCGGCCCAAGGCTCGGGCGAGGCCGGCACGGTGCTCGACGACGATCTTGCCATAGCCTGCGGCCAAGGTGCGATCCGCCCGGTCCGCCTCCAGCGTGCAGGCAAGCCCGCAATGGATCGCAGCGATTTCCTGCGCGGCAATGATGTGGCGAAGGGCACGCGCCTCACGTGACCCGTTTCGCGCTGACCATCGAATTCGACGGCACGCCCTTCTTCGGCCTGCAGCGGCAGGACAACGGGCCGAGCGTGCAGCAATCGCTCGAGGAAGCCGCCTTCCGCGTCACCGGCGAAGAGGTTCGCCTTCACAGCGCGGGGCGCACCGACACCGGCGTCCACGCGCTCGCCATGCGCAGCCACATGGATATCGAGAAGGATATCGAACCTTTCCGCCTGATGGAGGCGCTCAATGCGCAGGTCCGCCCCGACCCCATCGCGGTGACGCATTGCGAAGTGGTGCCGGACGACTGGCACGCGCGCTTTTCCTGCACCGGTCGCAGCTATGTCTATCGCATCGCCAATCGCCGCGCGCCGCTCACGCTGGAGCGCGACCGGCTATGGCAGGTCCCGCAGGACCTCGATCATGAGGCAATGGACCGCGCGGCCAAGGCGCTCGTGGGCCTTCACGATTTCACCACCTTCCGCTCTGTCCAGTGCCAGGCGCAAAGTCCGGTGAAGACGCTCGACCGGCTGGATGTGGAACGCGAAGGCGAGGAGGTCCGCATCCACGCCGCCGCACGCAGCTTCCTCCACCACCAGGTGCGCTCGATGGTGGGCTGCCTCGCGCTGGTCGGAATGGGCCGCTGGCGCGAGGAACAGGTCGCCGAGGCGCTGGAGGCGAAGGACCGGCAGGCGCTCGGCCTCAACGCCCCGCCCCACGGGCTCTATTTCGTGAGCGCGACTTACCCGGAAGACTAATCCGCCATCTCACCGCCGAAACGGGTGGCAAAGAAATCACCTGCATTCCAGACCGGCGTCTCCTCCATGTCGGCAATGCCCCGCAAGACGGCGAGATTGAGCCTCGTGAAGCGCGCCAGCTGATCGAAGCGGATATTGGCCACTTCGTCGGAGGGCCTGTGGTAATGTTCCGCGAGAAAGGTCTCGATTGCCTGCTTCCCCTCGCCATCGATCCCCGTGTCGAGATAGATCGCCGGGATGCCCTGCTGGACGAAACGATAGTGGTCGGAGCGGGTGAACAAGCCCAGTTCCGGCTGCTCGTCGGGTGAAAGTTTGAGGCCTTCGGATTCGACCGCCCCGCGGACGATATCGAACCCGTTCCAGCGTTCGGCACCGAAAGCGACGATGTCGGTGAATTCGTAATCCACCGAGGGCATGTCGAGGTTGATGTTCGCGACGATCCGGCGCCCTTCGCCGACTTGCGGGTGACGCGCCAGGTAGTCGGCACCGATCAGTCCCTTTTCTTCCGCTGTCAGCGCCACGAAAGCGATCGTCCGGCGCGGCTTTGCCTTCACCATCTGGCGCGCCAGTTCGGTGATCGCGGCAACGCCCACTGCATTGTCCATCGCCCCGTTGACGATCTCGTCGTCGCCCTCTTCGTCGGTCGGACGGACACCGATCGCATCGAGATGTGCCGTTACCACCACGACCTCGTCGGCCAGTACGGGATCGCTGCCGGGGAGGATGCCGATGACATTATAGCTGGGATCCTGCCAGCTTTTCGTCTGCATCTCGATCCGTGCGGTTCGGCCGAGGTCGAACGAACCGAGTTGCACGTCTCCCCGCTCTTCGAGCGCGACGATCCGATCGAAATCGCGCTTCTGGCCGTGCAGCAATTCGCGCGCGACCTTCTCGCTGATCATGATCGTTGCATCGAGGCCCTTGGCGGTATTGTGCACCCGCCCGTCCGGACCGACCCAGTTCACACCCGAGCTGAGCGAATATCGCTGCAAGGCTTCCCAGGTAACGCGCTCGAAATAGCTTGGCGTGGGAAGGAATATCGCTCCGACCGCGCCCTTTTCGGCAAGCCGCTCCCATTGGCCCGCACGGTAGAACGCACGCTCTTCGGCGCCGAGCATCTTGGGAGTATTGCGCACGACTACGGCAATCTTTCCTGCCAGGTCGATTCCGGCGAAATCGTCCCACGCCGCATCGGCATCGCCGAAAGCGTACCCGACGAATACCAGCGGCGCCTCGATGACGCCGCCTGCAAAATCATTGGCGGGGAAAGCGATGAAATCGTCCCCGGAGAGCGCTTTCCCGTCAATGCTCATGATCGCGCTGCCTTCGACCAGCTGCGAGTAGCCCAGCGGGACCGATTGCAGGAATGAGTCACCCTCGGACGTCTCCAGACCGATTGCCGCGAACTGCCCGGCGACATAACCGGCCGCTAGATTATAGCCCGGCTCGCCCGCCTCGCGTCCCTCCAGCCGGTCGTCGGCGAGGAAGCGGACATCTGCTTCGAGACGTTCGGGGGATACCTCATCCACATGCGCGAGCAGCGGTGACGTTACGATGCCGGCGAGTGCACAGGCCGCCAGACCCATTGACAATTTCATGATTACTCCTGCTTCCCTCGGTCCGGCATCGCATCCTGCAAGCCCGTGGCAAAGCGAAATCTTCGAACTGCGCTTGTCATTCGATGGGCAGAGGCTGTAGCGACGCCAACCAATTGCAAATCGAAACCGGAGAGAGACGATGACGACCACGGGCAAGCAGCTTTTCACCACGCTGACAAGCGACGGAACCCTCACCCTTGCCATCGAGGACGTCACCTTCCCCGAGCCGACCGGCAACCAGGTGCTGGTCAAGATGGAAGCCGCGCCGATCAATCCGTCGGACCTCGCCATCCTCACCAGCGCGGCCGATTTCGACAATGCGGAGTATTCGTCCGGCAAGGTCGTGGCGAAAATGCCCGAGCCGTTCAATGCGGGCCAGAAATCGCGCCACGGGCAGAAGCTACCCGCGGGTAACGAGGGCGCAGGCACGGTCGTCGCCACGGGTGACAGCGACATGGCCAAGGCGCTGATGGGTCAGCGCGTCGCCTGCGTGCCGGGCAATGCGTTCAGCCAGTACGCGATTGCCGATGCCGCGATGTGCCTGCCGCTGGGCGATCACAGTTCGGAAACCGGCGCGTCGAGTTTCGTCAATCCGATGACCGCGCTCGGCTTTGTCGAGAATGCGAAGATGGATGGCCAGAAGGCGATCCTCCACACGGTGGGTGCATCGAACCTCGGCCAGATGCTCAACCGCATCTGCCTCGAGGACGGGATGGATCTGGTGAACATCGTGCGCAAACCCGACCAGGCCGACCTGCTCAAGTCGCAGGGCGCGAAGCACGTCGTCAATTCCTCCGACGACGATTTCATGGACCAGCTGCGCGGCGCGATTGCCGAAACGGGCGCTTTCTACGGCTTCGACCCGATCGGAGGCGGGCAGATGGTGGACAGCTGCTTCAAGGCGATGGAGCAGGTCGCGGTTTCTCAGATGAGCGAATATTCGCGCTACGGCTCGAACCAGGCGAAGCGGATGTTCATCTACGGCCGGCTCGACTTCGGGCCGACAATCCTGACGCCCGCATACGGCTTCGGCTGGACGCTGTCGGGCTGGCTGCTGACGCCGTTCCTGCAGAATGCGGGCATGGAAACGGTGATGCGCATGCGCACCCGCGTGCTGCAGAACCTCACCACCACTTTCGCCAGCAATTACAAGACCAAGGTCGACCTCGAAGGCATGCTGACCAAGGACGCGATCCTCGATTATCGCCAGATGAAGACGGGCGAGAAATACCTCGTCACGCCGCACGGCTGATCTAGCGGCGGTCGAACCTTTGCTGGATGGCGGCGGAGTCGGTGATCCCGTTCGCCAGCAGTAGCTGCAGCAGGATGCGCGCCTTTTGCGGATTGAGCGCGCGGGCGGCGACGAAGCCGTTTTCCTCGTCCTCCGGCTCGCGGTCGACAAGGCCTTCGTCGGTCCGGCTTGCACGCACTACGGGGAGACCGCGCCTCGCCAGTGCGACCAGCGCCTGCCGCGCGCTTTCGGGCATGTTGCCCTCGCCTACACCCGCGACGACGATCCCGCGTGTGTTCTCGCCAACCTGCCGCTCGACACCCGCACGGTCGAACCCGGCATAGGCGTGGACGATGACGACTTCGGGCAGCGCATCGCACCAGTCGAAAGCTGCCCCCCTTCCCTGCCGCCACGGCGCGCCGAACCATTCGAGGCTGGCGGGCGTGACGAGCCCGATCGATTCGCGCGGAAAGCCGCGGAAGGCTTCCGTCCCGCGCGTGCGAACCTTGCGCACGTCGCGCGCGGCGAAGACGCGGTCTCCCATCACCACCAGCACGCCGCGACCGGCAGCCTCCGGGTCACTGGCGACGCGCACCGCATTGGCGAAATTGCGCAGGCCATCGTAGCCCACCGCATCGGCAGGCCGCATGGCGCCTACCACAACCACCGGCTTGTCGGCGGGCAAGGTCAGGTCGAGCAGGAAGGCGGTTTCTTCCAGCGTATCGGTGCCGTGGGTAATGACTACGCCCGCGCATTCCGGGTCCTTGAGCGCATCGCATATCGCGGGGTGGAGCGCGTTCCACACCTCTGGCCCCATGTCGGCCGAATCGATATTGGCGATCTGGCGGCCCGACAGTTCGGCCTCAAGCCCAAGCCCGCCGACCTTCTCGAGGTAATCCTCGATGCCGATTTCGCCGGCGCGGTAATCCGCGCCGATGGCTGAACCGGCAATCCCTGCGATGGTGCCTCCGGTGGCGAGGACTGTGAGTTTCGTCATGCGCGGGTCGATAGCGGCAATTGATTTATGCGTCACGCACGCTATGTGGCGCTTCACCCGACGTTGGTTGGGGCGCTTAGCTCAGTTGGTAGAGCATCTCGTTTACACCGAGAGGGTCGGCGGTTCGAGCCCGTCAGCGCCCACCATTTCCGTCAGGGAGATCACTTCAGCCACAATCTCAGGCCATAGGCCAGCGCTCCCAGCACCATGACGCTGGCAAGCCAGATGAGCGCCATCCATGCGAGGCGCTGCCACAGCGGCTTTTCCCGCGCCTCTTCCGATCCCGAGAGCGGGTCGAATGCCATCAGTGATAGCCCTCCGTGCCGACCTTGCCGCGGAAGACCCAATAGGCCCAGAAGGTATACGCGAGGATCAGCGGCATGGTGATGGCGACGCCGACCAGCATGAAGACCTGGCTCTTTTCAGGCGCGGCGGCGTCCCAGATGGTGACGCCGGGCGGAATGACATTGGGCCAGATCGTCAGCCCAAGCCCCGCCATGCCGAGGAGGAACAACCCGATAGAAAGCCAGAAGGGTTTGCTGTTGCGCTCATTGCGCAGCGCGCCGAGCAGCGAGAGGGCAATCACGCCCGTCACGATCGGCACCCAAGCCGTGAAATAGATTTCCGGCGCAGTCAGCCAGCGGTCGGCATATTCGGGATCGAGCGCCAGATTGTAGGCACTCACCGCGCCCATCAGCAGCAGCGTTGCGAAGAAGGCCTTTTTGGCGAGCGCGCGTGCGTGCGCCTGCGGCTCACCTTCCAGCTTCCAGATCAGCCATGTCGCGCCGAGCAGCGCGTAGCCGGCCACAGTACCGATGCCGGTCAGCAGCGTGTAGGGCGTCAGCCAATCCCACCAGCTGCCCGCATAGGCGCGGTCCTGCACCTCGATCCCCTGCAGCAAAGCGCCGAGGATCATGCCCTGCGCCATCGCAGCCATCAGCGATCCCGCGGTGAAGCTGATATCCCAGAACTTCTCATGGGCCTTGTCACGCCAGCGGAATTCGAAAGCGACCCCGCGAAACACCAGGCCCAGCAGCATGGCGATTATGAGCGGATAGGTCGCGGGCAGGATCACCGCATAGGCCAGCGGGAAGGCAGCGAAGAGACCGCCCCCGCCCAGCACCAGCCATGTCTCGTTACCGTCCCACACGGGCGCGATAGAGTTCATCGCCTGGTCGCGTTCCTGCCCTGCCTTGAAGGTCGGGAAGAGGATGCCGATGCCGAGATCGAAGCCGTCCATCACCACGTAGGCGAAGACCGCGAAGGCGATGATGAAGGCCCAGATCACGGTGAGGTCGAAATCAACGGCCATCGGTCGCCTCCTCCTTGCTGCCGGGCAGGACGTCGGGATCGTGGCCCGGGTTCTGCGTCGGCCCCGGCGTGATACCGGCGGTGCGGACAGGACCCTTCTCGGTGCGCTTCACGCCCTTTTCACCCGTATGCGGGGGCTGCTTCATCAAGCGCAGGATATACCAAGTGCCCACGCCGAAGACCGCGAAATAGACTATGACGAAGGCGATCAGCGACATGGCCACGGCAGGCGCATCGAGCGGACTGGCGCTGTCGGCGGTTCGCAGCACGCCATAGACCGTCCACGGCTGGCGACCGACCTCGGTCGTGATCCACCCCGCGATGACCGCGACGAAACCCGATGGCCCCATGACCACCGCCGCCCTGTGCAGCCAGCGCCAGTCGTAGAGTTTCTTGCGCGCCCTGGCGAGCAGGCTCCACGCGCCGATGCCGAGCATAAGGAAACCTATGCCGACCATCACGCGGAAGGCCCAGAACGGCAGGAAAACCGGCGGCTGGTCCTCGTCCGGAATAGTGTCGAGGCCCGCCAGCGGCGCATCGAGATCGTGCTTCAGGATCAGGCTCGACAGCTTCGGAATGCCGACCGCGTAATCGAGCCTCTGCTCCTCGTCGTTCGGAATGCCGAAGATGTAGAGCGGGGCGCCCTCTGGATAGCTTTCGTAATGGCCCTCCATCGCCATGACCTTGGCGGGCTGGTGTTCGAGCGTATTCAGCCCGTGCATGTCGCCTGCGAAAATCTGCACCGGCGCAACCAGCGCGGCCATCCACATCGCCATGGAAAACATCTTGCGTGCGTGCACGTTGGTCCGGTCCTTGAGCAGGTGCCACGCACCCACCCCGCCGACCACAAAGGCCGTCGTCAGGTAAGCCGCAATCACCGTATGGACGAGGCGGTAGGGAAAGCTCGGGTTGAAGACGATGTCGAACCAGCTCGCCTCGGGCAGCAATTGCCCGGTCTCGCCCACGCTCCAGCCGACCGGCGTCTGCATCCAGCTGTTTACCGACAGGATCCAGAAGGCCGAGATGAAGGTGCCCAGCGCCACCATGAACGTCGCAGTGAAGTGCAGCCCCTTGCCCACGCGGTTCATCCCGAACAGCATCACGCCGAGGAACCCCGCCTCGAGGAAGAAGGCGGTCAGCACCTCGTAAGCCATCAATGGCCCGAGGATCGGCCCGGTCTTGTCGGAGAAAACCGACCAGTTGGTGCCGAACTGGTAGCTCATCACGATCCCCGAGACGACGCCCATGGCGAAGGCGATCGCGAAGATCTTTAGCCAGTATTTGAACAGGTCCTGGTAAATCTGTTTGCCGGTCTTCAGCCACAGCGCCTCGAGCACTGCGAGATAGCTGGCCAGACCTATCGAGAAGGCCGGAAAGATGAAATGAAAGCTCACCGTGAAGGCGAACTGTATTCGGGCGAGCAGCAGCGCGTCGGCGTTCTCGAACATGGCTTTCCTATACCGGTACTGGCGACCCAGTGGGGTGAAAGCTGCGCATCGGATGGTGCGCGCCGTGCATCACATCGCCAGCCAGCTTTGCCAGAGCATGTAGGCGGCAACAAGGAAGATGACGCCTGCGAAGATGTTGGTCAAAGTGTCTGCGTTCGACAGTCTCTTTGCCAGACGCGTGCCGAGGAAGCTGCCTACAACGCCGCCTGCGACAAACACCGCCGCCAGGAGCCAGTCGACGAAGCCGGACAGGGCATAATTCGCAGCCGTCGTGATGCCGAAAGCGGACACCGCGACGAGGCTCGTCCCCACCGCATTGATCATCGGCATGCGCGTCGATGCCAGCAGTCCGGGCACGATCAGGAAGCCGCCGCCGATGCCGAAGAAGCCCGAAACCGCTCCCGTCCCGAGGCCGGAGCCGATCAGCTTTGGCGCATTATCGCGCCCCAGGACGACGCCCGGATCGGAATCGCGCCCCTTGGAACGCAGCATCAGCACGCCGACCACGAGCATCAGCAATGCGAACAGGAACAACAGCTTTTGCCCGTCGAAATTCTTGCCCAAGGTGGAACCGGCAAAAGCTCCGAATATCCCGGCTGCGGCAAAGGTCAGCCCGCAGCGCCACTTCACTGTCCCGGCCCGCGCGTGGTTGAACAGGCCGGTCAGCGCATTGGCAGCAACCGCCAGTGCGCTCGTGCCGATTGCCGTGTGAGGCGAAGATACGCCGACGACATAGACCATGAGTGGCACGGCGAGGATCGAGCCCCCGCCGCCGATCAGTCCGAGGACGAGCCCGACAGCACCGCCCGACAGCGCACCTGAAAGCCAGTAAATCCAGTCCAAAACCGCGCCCTCGTCGCTCGATCACCATATATTAGATTTTTCTAAAATAGTGTGGCCGATCGTTTTGGCAAGGGCGGTCTCAGTCCTGGAAAGCCTCGTCGATTGCCGCGCGCGCTTCCTCGCTCGACCAGTCGAGGTCGCCTCGCACACGCCAGACTTCCAGGCCGCTCGCGTCGTAGAGCACGGTCGTGGGAAGCCAGCCACCACTCATGGCGAAGCTCAGTTCCGCTTCGGGATCCAGCCAGCTTTCGAGATGCGCATATCCTGCCTGGCCGAAGAACTCCGCAACCTTGTCCCTGCTGCCCATATCCTGGTTGACGGTGATGACGCGCAGTCTTTCGCCATAATCTTCGGCCACTTCGTCGAGCAAAGGCATTTCCTTCACACAGGGCGCGCACCAGGTCGCCCACAGGTTGAGCAGCACCGGTTCGCCCTGCAACGCCCCCAGGTTCAGTTCGCGACCATCCAGATCGGTCACATTCATCGCGGGCAACAACTCGCCTGCCATGCTCCGGTCGATTTCGCCGCTTGGCGCTTCATTAGCACCGCTTTCTTGCGCCTCCTCCGGCGCGCCCCTATCGCAGGCGGCGACTGAAAGGCCGAGGACGACAGCAAGCGTGAGCGACAAGCGGGACATTACGGGCTCCAACAGCATGTGGGGCGGAAGGTTCGCCGAGGGACCTAGCGCGATCATGCGCGAAATCAACGCCTCCATACCCTTCGACAAGGCGCTGTGGCGCGAGGATATCGCCGGAAGCCGCGCACATGTCGCCATGCTGGCGAAACAGGGCATCGTGAGCGATGCCGATGCGCAAGCGATCGACGCGGGCCTCCAGCAGATTGCCGAAGAATATGAGCGCGATGGCGTGCCCGAGGACTGGGACCTCGAGGACATCCACATGACGGTGGAATCGCGCCTGACAGAGATCGTCGGCCCCGCCGCCGGACGCCTCCACACCGCGCGCAGCCGCAACGACCAGGTGGCGACCGACTTCCGCCTCTGGGTGCGCAGCGCATGCGAGCGGGCGAACCATTTGCTCGGCCTGCTGATGGTCGCGCTGGTGGAGCGCGCGGGCGAACATGCCGATAGCGTCATGCCCGGCTTCACCCACCTCCAGACCGCACAGCCGGTGACCTTGGGCCACCACCTGCTCGCCTATTTCGAGATGTTCGACCGCGATCGAGACCGCTTTGCCGACGCGCATCGCCGCGCGGGCGAATGTCCGCTCGGCTGTGCTGCGCTCGCGGGAACCGGCTTCGATATCGACCGCGAGATGACCTCGAAACAGCTCGGTTTCATCCAGCCGAGCCGTAACAGCCTCGATGCTGTGTCCGATCGCGATTTCGCGCTCGATTACCTGCAGGCTGCCACCACCTGCGCCATCCATCTCTCGCGGCTGGCCGAGGAAATGATCCTCTGGGCGAGCCAGCCTTTCGGCTTCATCAAGCTGCCCGACGCGCTGTCGACCGGCAGTTCGATCATGCCGCAGAAAAAGAACCCCGACGCCGCCGAACTGGTGCGCGGGCATGCAGGGCGCATCATCGGCTACGCGACCAGCCTCGCGGTCACGATGAAGGGCCTGCCACTCGCCTATTCGAAGGACATGCAGGACGACAAGCCGCCCGTATTCGAAGCAGCGCAGCTGCTCGACCTGTGCCTTGCGGCGATAGAGGGGATGGTCGCCAAGAGCAGTTTCGATACCGCCCGCATGCGCAAGGCAGCCGAAGCCGGTCATGCCACCGCGACCGACCTCGCCGACTGGCTGGTGCGGCAGGCCGACATTCCTTTCCGCGAGGCGCATCACATCACCGGCGCGGCGGTGAAGCTGGCCGACCAGAAAGGTGTCGCGCTCGATGGCCTGACCATCGAGGACTATCGCGATATCGACGAGCGCATCGGCGAAGGGGTGTTCGACGTGCTCTCGGTCGATGCCTCGGTCGCGGCGCGCACCTCCTATGGCGGAACCGCCCCCGTTCGCGTAAGGGAGCAGGTGGCCGAAGCCCGCAAGCGGCTCGGCATGGAGAATTGATGCGTATTCTTGCGAGCCTCACCGCGCTGCTGGCGCTTGCTGCCTGCGGGCAGAAAGCGGAGCTGACCCCGGTCGCGGGGAACAGCCTGCCGCCCATGCCCTATGGCGCAGAGGTCCAGCCAGATGCTGCCGACCTGCTCCAGCTAGACCCGCAGGCCGCGCCCGATCGCTCGGTCGAATTGCGCACCCGCAGCGAAGAGCGTGAGGACGATCCCTTCGACCTGCCTCCCGAGTGAGTTTGCAGCGCACAAGCACAGCTTGTTAGACTTGGGCCCCGCGATTGGGCAGAGCAGCGGGCATGGACCATTTCCAGCTCCGTGACGGCGTGCTCCACGCCGAAGACGTGCCGCTGCCGCGTGTTGCGGAAGAGGTGGGCACGCCCCTCTATGTCTATTCGCGCGCCACGCTGGTGCGCCATGCACGCGTGTTCCGCGATGCGCTGTCGGAATTGAAAGACCCGCACATCGCCTTCGCGGTGAAGTCCAATCCCAATCTCGCCGTGCTGCGGGTGCTGGCAAACGAAGGCTATGGCGCCGACGTTGTGTCGGGCGGCGAACTGACCCGCGCGCTGAAAGCCGGGATGAAGCCCGAGGACATCGTATTCTCCGGAGTGGGCAAGACCCATGCCGAGCTGCAGCATGGCATCGAGGCGGGCATCGGCCAGTTCAATATCGAGAGCGAGGAAGAGGGCTACGAGCTCGCCGCCATTGCGCGCCGCTTTGGTGTGAAAGCGGCCTGCGCGCTGCGGGTGAACCCCGATGTCGATGCGCGCACGCATGAAAAAATCTCCACCGGCAAGCGCGAGAACAAGTTCGGCGTCCCCCTCGACAGGGCTGCGGAAATCTACACGGGTCTTGCAAGCGAGGACGGCCTCGATATGCGCGGGATCGCAGTCCATATCGGGAGCCAGCTCGCCGACCTCGAACCGCTGGAGACCGCATTCGGCAAGGTCGGCGCTCTGATCGCCGAATTGCGCGAGGGCGGATGTAGCGTGACCCATGCCGATCTCGGCGGCGGTCTCGGCGTGCCTTACAAGGCCGGCGAGGAGCTTCCCGCCCCTGCCGAATACGGCAAGATGGTCGCCCGTGTGACGAAAGACTGGGACGTGCGGCTGATGTTCGAGCCGGGCCGGGTCATCGCGGGCAATGCGGGCGTGCTGCTGACGAAGGTCATCCGGGTGAAGCGCGGGATCGAGCGGCCCTTCGTCGTGGTCGATGCGGCGATGAACGACCTCGCACGGCCCGCCATGTACGGGGCCTGGCACGATTTCGACGCGGTCGAGCCGACGGGCGAGAAAACGGTCGCCCATATCGTCGGGCCGATCTGCGAGACCGGCGACACCTTTGCGATGGACCGCGAATGCGATGTGCTGGGCGCAGGCGACCTCGCCGTTTTCCGGACCGCAGGGGCCTATGGCGCGACCATGGCCTCGAGCTACAATTCACGCGGTTTCGTGGCCGAAGTGCTGGTCGATGGCTACAAGTTCGCCGTGGTCGCAGATCGCATTGCGGCAGGTGCCATCATGGACGCCGAGCAGGTGCCCGACTGGCTTCAGGACTGATGCACTCCCTCCCCCTCTTCCATCGCATTGCCGGATGCCGCGTGGTGGTGGTCGGGGATGGCGACATGGCCGAGGCGAAGAAGAGACTTGTCGATCGGGCCGGCGGCATTCCCTGCGGCGAGACGGAAGCGCACCATGCTGCACTTGCCTTCGTGGCAATGGAGGACGAGCGGCGGGCAGAGGCGGCGGCCTTGCGGCTGAAGCGCGCCGGGTTGCTGGTCAATGTCGCGGACAGACCGGACCTGTGCGATTTCACTCTGCCGAGCGTGCTCGACCGCGAGCCTGTGCTGGTCGCCGTCAGCACGGGCGGAGCGTCTGCGGGCCTGGCCAAGCATCTACGTCTGCGGCTGGAGGCCTTCCTACCGCAAAGCCTTGGCGCTCTGGCAAGCAAATTGTCCGAGGCAAGGGAGCGGATGCGCGAGAAATGGAGTGATGCCGGCGACAGGCGCAAGGCCATCGACAAGGCCCTTTGCGAAGGCGGCCAGCTCGATCCGCTCGATCCGGCATCCAACACACGGGTGGAAGCATGGCTCGAGCAGGACCAGTCCGCCGATAGCGGGCCGACCATCCACGAATTCCATCTTGCGAGCGACGATCCGGACGATTTGACCATCCGGCAGGCCCGCCTGCTCGGAATCGCGGACGCAATATTGCATGACCCCGCGATTTCCGAGGCAGTGCTGATCCGCGCACGCGCCGATGCCGCGCGTCACGAATTGCCGCACCGGCCCCCTACAGCGGGGGTTACTGTCATCCTTCGCCGGGCCGATTAGGCCACGGCCAGCTCGCTGTTTTCACCGATCCCGATAGCCTCGAAATAACGGGCCATGAGGTCCGCCGTCGCATCCGCCAGCGCGATATGCGCGCGGCGGCGATCATGCGGATCGGGAATGCGCACCAACAGGTCTGCATCCACCATCTGGCTGATCCAGCGCAGCGCCGTTGTCGCCGGCACTCCGGCTGCGATACAGAGCGAGGTGACACATACCTGCCTGCGTTCCGACCGCGAGGCGGCAAGATCAAGCAGGATATCCCAGGCCGGGTCGGCAAAAAGCTCGCCGTCGAAGAAGTGTGCGCGCATCTGTCGCTGGCGGATCAGTTGGCGGATCATCGCCGCTGCAGGCAGGCGCGGCGCTGGAGTGGCGGAAACGACCAGATAGTCTTCACCCTGCGCGCGCCAGCCGTGCCCGGGAGCTTCGAGCCGGAATGCGCCGCCGCCTTCCATTTGGCCGGGGGCGATACCGCCGGACAAGCCTTCCAGCCGCTGTGCGATGCTGCCCACCTGCTCGGTCAGCCGCAGCAGCATCAACCGGTCCTCTTCCGCCAGCTCTCGCAGGCGCGGGTTAGGTACGTGAGCAAGCACCCGCCCGATCGCGACGATACGATCCGCGCGGCCCGGATCGACGAGAATCTGCGCGCCCGACATGGCAAAACAGCCGAACACGGCGTCGAGCGCATCCATCGTGGTGGAAACCACAAGCTGCGCCCCCGACTTGCCAGCCCGCAAGTCGAGCCGCGACAACAATGCCATCGCTTCTCCGCTTGCCTCCCCGCAATCGACCAGCACCAGGTCGCCCAGCGGCGCGCTGGCCCCGCTGGCGAATTCATCGAGCCCGCAACATTCACGCACGCTGAAGCCGGCCGCCTCCGCATCCGCTTGCATCTGTACGCGCATCGCATCCCGGTCGGCGAGAATGGTCACTGAAAGCTGGCATCCGGCGCCATCGAAAACGGGTTCGTAAGTGAAATCGGCCTGCATCGATTCGGACTCCATCCTTATAGGCTGGAACAATTTGAGAACAAATACGGATCGTGTCAAGAATTCGGTGTTTACCAATGCTCCGCGGCACCACTGCAGCGCCGGGCGCTCGCCAACCTTGCGAAAAGCGACTAGGGGCCGGGGCATGCATTTTCTCGACCAGGCCAAAATCTATCTCAAATCCGGCGCGGGCGGCCCCGGCGCCGTCAGCTTCCGGCGCGAGAAGTATATCGAATATGGCGGCCCCGACGGCGGCAACGGCGGCAAGGGCGGCGATATCGTGTTCCGCGCGGTGCAAGGCCTCAATACGCTGATCGACTTTCGCTATGCGCAGCATTTCAAGGCGCAGCGCGGCGGCCACGGCATGGGCAAGGACCGCACCGGCGCGGGCGCGCCCGACCTCATCATCGATGTGCCGGTGGGCACGCAGATCCTGTCGGAAGACAAGGAAGAGGTGCTCGCCGATTTCACCGAGGTGGGCCAGGAAGTCGTCTTCCTCGAAGGTGGCATGGGCGGCCGCGGAAACGCCAGCTACAAGAGCAGCACCAACCGCGCCCCGCGCCAGCACCAGCCGGGCATCCCGGGCGAGGAAATGTGGGTCTGGCTGCGGCTGAAGCTGCTTGCCGATGTCGGCCTGCTCGGCCTGCCCAATGCGGGCAAGAGCACCTTCATCAACCAGGTCACCAATACCAAGGCCAAGGTCGGCGCCTACGCCTTCACCACGCTGGTGCCCAAGCTCGGCGTGGTGCGGCACAAGAACCGCGAATTCGTGCTCGCCGACATCCCCGGCCTGATCGAGGGCGCGGCTGAAGGTGCCGGCATCGGCGACCGTTTCCTCGGCCATATCGAGCGCTGCCGCGTGCTGATCCACCTGATCGATATCGCCGGACAGGACCCTGCCGACGCCTACCGGACCGTCAATGCCGAGCTCGAAGCTTACGGCGCGGGCCTGTCGGACAAGCCGCAGCTCGTTGCGCTGAACAAGCTAGACCTTGCCGACGAGGAGCTGGGCGCGGCCTTCGCGGACGAATTGCTGGCCGCAGGTGCGGAAAAAGTGTTCAACGTTTCCGGCGCAACCGGCGAAGGGGTCGAGGAACTGCTCGACGCCATCCTGTCCTACCTGCCCGACCGGACCAGCTCGGAAACCCGGGCCGAGGAAGTCGAAGACGAGGGCGAAGAGCCCGACTGGTCGCCCATCTGACGGCTATGGCGGTCACCACGCTTCCCGATCTGGCGAAAGCCAGGCGCCTCGTGATCAAGGTCGGTTCGGCGCTGCTGATCGAACAGGGCAAGCCGCGTGCGAAATGGCTGGCGACGCTGGCAAAGGAAATCGCAGGGCTGAGTAAGGGCGGGACGCAGGTTATCGTCGTGTCCTCGGGCGCGATTGCCCTGGGAGCTGCGAAGCTGGGTCTGGCCAAGGGCGGGCGCGGCAGCCTCGCCGATGCGCAGGCGGCAGCCTCCGTGGGTCAGGTCGAACTGGCGCGGCTGTGGTCCGATACGCTTGGCAAGCATGGGCTTATCGCGGCGCAGATGCTGGTGACGCTGGACGATCTGGAAGACCGCCGACGCTATCTCAATGCCTCCGCCACGCTCGAACGGCTGATCGAAGCCGGCGCAGTGCCGGTTGTCAACGAGAACGACAGCGTGGCGACCGAAGAAATCCGCTTCGGCGATAACGACAGGCTCGCCGCGCGAGTGGCGCAGGCGGCTCAAGCCGAAGGCGTGCTGCTGCTGTCCGATGTCGACGGCCTCTACGACCGCAACCCGAAGGAAGACGGCGCAGCATTTGTCGAGAGGGTCGAAGGCGTAACGCCCGAAATCATCGCCATGGCGACGGGCGATTCCACCTCGGGTCTCGGCTCGGGCGGCATGCTCGCCAAGCTGCAGGCCGCACGGATTGCCGAAAGGGCGGGAATTGCGCTCGCCATCATCAACGGGACACACAATGACCCGATCTCGCGCGCGCTCGATGCTAATCGCGGAACGCTGTTCCTGCCGCAGGGCGACGAGAGCGCGCGCAAGGCGTGGCTCTCGGGCAGGCTGGCTCCGGCCGGCGTGTTGACCGTGGACGAAGGCTGCACAAGGGCGCTCGCCAATGGCGCCAGCGTGCTTGCCGCCGGCCTTACCGAAGTCGAAGGCGATTTCCGCCGTGGCGATCTCGTCGCGATCTTCGGCGCGAAGGGAGAGCGGCTGGGTCAGGGCCTCGTCGAATATACCGCCGAGGAATGCCGCGCGATTCTGGGACTGCGCGAGGAACAGCAGGCCGAAAAGCTCGGCTATGCGCCGCGCGCCGCCGTCGTCCACCGCGACCACATGGTGCGCGCGTGATTATCGCCCTTACCGGGGCGACAGGCTTCGTCGGGCAGGCCGTCCTCGATGCGGCGGCGCGGCAGGGCATCGCGGTGCGCGCGCTCACCCGCCGCGCGCAGGAGCCGCGCGAGGGTGTGACCTGGATCGAGGGCAGTCTCGCCGATTACAGCTCGCTGGTGCGCTTGGTCGAGGGAGCCGACAGCGTGGTGCACGTCGCCGGCCTCACGAACACTCCTGACCCGCAGGAATTCGACAAGGCCAATGTCGAAGGCACGACCGCGCTGATCGACGCTGCGCGCACGAGCAATGTCCTGCGCTTCGTCTTCACCTCTTCGCTCTCGGCGCGCGAGCCTTCGCTCTCGCTCTACGGGGCGTCGAAGGCCAAGGCGGAAGGCTATGTCGAGACCAGCGGCCTCGACTGGACCATCGTGCGCCCACCCGCCGTCTATGGCCCGCGCGACACGGACATGTTCGACCTCTTCCGCGCGGCAAAATACGGTGTCGTGCCCGTGCCGCCCAAGGGCCACACCTCGATTATCCATGTCGACGACCTTGCCGAATGCCTGCTCGCCCTCGCCCCACCGGGCACGGCTAGCGGTGCAACGCTCGAACCCGATGACGGGCAAGCGGGCGGTTACGAACACGCAGAGATGGCAAAGCTGATCGGCAAGGCCGTGGGCAGGAAGGTCATCGCGCCGCACCTCCCCGCAACCGTCCTCATGATCGCCGCCCGGGGCGACCGCCTCATCCGCCGCGACAAGGCCAAGCTCACCCCCGACCGCGTGGGCTACATGGTCCACCCCGACTGGGTCTGCCGCCCGGAGCGCGCCGTACCCGCCGAAATCTGGCAGCCGCGCATCTCCGGCGAGCAAGGCTTCGCCGCCACCGCCCGCTGGTACGAACGCGAGGGCTGGCTCTGATCCGCGGCATGCGATAGGCTCCCCCGCAATGGACTTCATGAAGATCATCAAGTCGCTGGAGCTTTTGCTCTACGAATTGATGGTCTGGCTGGTCTTCTATCCGCTGACTCTCTTCAAAAGCATTTTCCATCCGCTCCGCCTGATGGACTATGCCGACGACGAGCTCGATGACGAGGATGACGACCGCTATTCGGACACGCTGAGCCCGCCGATCTTCCTGGCTATCACCCTCGGCCTCATCCACCTCGTCGAACTGACTGCGAACTGGAATATCCAGACCGAGGGATTTCTCGCCGACGACCGGAACCTCATCGCGTTCAGGATGGTGGCGTTTTCGCTCTTCCCGCTGATGTTTTCGCTGAGATTGCTCCGCTCGCGCAAAATCGCGCTCGACCGCAAGACCTTGCGAGAGCCGTTTTACGCCCAGTGCTTCATCGCCGCGCCATTCGCCATCGGGATTAACACGGGCACGCTCGGTGTGGCGGGCGGTGCCGGCATCGGCGTGGGGTTTGGCCTCATCTTGGCGACACTGGCCTGGTACGTGGCTGTCCAGAGCCTTTGGTTCCGCGCCAATCTCCAAACGGGCTGGGTCCGCTCCTTCGGCAAGGCCCTGCGGGGCTTTTTCGAAGCGCTGATCATCGTGATCGTGCTCGGGGTCGTCATCAATGCCGTGTGAAGCGTCTTGTACCAGCTCGATTGCGAGCCTTCCTCCCGCATTGTAAAGCGCTGGCATGACGACGGTTTCCGCCCCTCCCCAGATCGGCGATTACGCCCCCTGGTTCCATGCCAAGGCGCTCGACGGTTCGGACCGTTATGCCTTCCATTCGGTCGGCGGGCGCCATGTGATGATGCTGTTCCACGGTACGGCGAGCCAGCCGATGGCCCAGGCGGCGCTCAAGGTAATACAGAAGCATCGCGCCCTGTTCGACGATGACAATGCGGTTTTTTTCGGCGTCACGGTCGATCCCAATGATGTCGCGCAAAAGCGCATCGCACAGGACTTGCCCGGGATCCGCCATTTCCTCGACTACGACCGTGCCGTTAGCCGAACCTATGGCGCGGTGCATGAGGACCAGCGCTACGAACCATTCTGGATGCTGATGGACCGCGAACTTCGCGTGGTCGGCAAGTGGCCGATCGCGCAGGGGGAAGAGGCGATCGCGGAACTCCAGCGCAGGGTCGCCGCGACGTCGGACGGTTGGGCACCGGTCCTGACTGTCCCGGGCGTGTTCGACGAAAAGCTCTGCCAGCACCTCATTTCTCTGTACGAGCAGGATGGCGGCACGGCATCGGGCTTCATGCGCGACGTGAACGGGAAGACCACCCATATCCTCGATGATGGGTTCAAGCAGCGCCGCGACACGACGATAGAGGACCCCAAGCTGATCCAGCACCTGTCGCAGCGCATCGCCCGCCGGATCGCCCCTGCCATCGAGCGCGCCTTCCATTTCAAGCCGACGCGGATCGAGCGTCATATCGTTGCCTGCTATGAAGCGGGCAAGGGCCACTTCCGTCCCCACCGCGACAACACCACCTTCGGCACAGCGCACCGCCGTTTTGCCGTGACGATCAACCTCAATGCCGAAGAATATGATGGGGGCGACCTGCGCTTCCCCGAATTCGGCGGCCGCACCTACCGCGCGCCGACCGGCGGGGCGGTGGTGTTTTCCTGCTCGCTATTGCACGAGGCGACGCCCGTGACCAAAGGCAAGCGATATGCCTTCCTGCCCTTCCTCTATGACGAGGAAGCGAAGAAAATTCGCGAGGCAAACCTGCACAAGCTGGCGGCGCAGTCCGAGGCGGCAGCGGCGGAGAGCGGCTGAAACCGCGCATTTGCCAAAACTCCAGTTACGCCTAGGGTCGGGTACTGGGGTCGCGATTCGCGGGCGGTAACATCCGCCCATCACCGAGAGTCGCGTAGGGAGTTTAGATAATGAGGAATTTGATACTGGCCGCCAGCGCACTGGCCCTGGCCTCCTGTTCGGGTGCCGAGGAGGCCGACGTCGCCGAAGAGGCAGATGTCACTGCGCCCGAAGAGGCCGTTCCCATGGCACTGGATGGCAAGCCCGCAGTGGGAATGTACAAGGTCACATCCGCCGACGGTGACGTCTGGATGTATGAGGTGAAAGAGGACGGCACCTACGAATCGAAGATGGACGGAGAGGTCATCCAGGCCGGCGTCTGGGACCAGCCGTCACCGGATCAGTATTGCTCCAAAGCCGACGAGCAATACATCAGCGAAACGGTCGATGGCGAGCGTGGGTGCAGCACCGAAAGCTATAATGACGACGGCGTCTGGATTTCGACCGATGAAGATGGCGAAACAGTAACCGTGGAACGCGTCGAAAGCTGACCGCGAAAAACAGGAAGGAGGCACCGGTGGAAGTTCTGCCGGTGCCTTCCAGCGCTTAAAGGAAAGGCTCCTCGCCCGGTGCGTGGATGCCGCATTCGACCTTGTCCCAGCCGGCCCAGCGGCCTGCACGCGGGTCTTCGCCCGGGGCGACTGCGCGCGTGCAGGGAGAGCAGCCGATCGAAGCGAAACCGCGCTCGACCAGCGGGTGGCGGGGCAGGTCGTGTTCCTCGAAATACGCGGAAATGCGCTCTGCATCCCAGTCGATCAGCGGGTTGATCTTCAGGCGGCCTTGCGCATCCGAGGTGTCGATTTCGAAGCGCGGCAGGTTTGCGCGGGTGGTCGACTGGAAGGCCTTCCGCCCTGTCAGGCTGGCATCGTAGCGGGCCAGCGCCTTTTCGAGCGGGCGGACCTTGCGCAAGTCGCAGCAACCATCCGGATCATAGGACCAGCGCAGGCCAGTCTCGTCGCGCGCCTGCAGGTCTTCGATGTCGGGATAGATATTGACGAGGTTCAGGCCGAGCCGCTCGGCAAGCTGGTCGCGATAGGCGAGCGTTTCGGGGAAATGCTTGCCGGTCTCAAGGAATAGCACCGGCACACTGGCATCGATTTGCGAAACGAGATGCAGCAAGGCTGCGCTTTCCGCGCCGAAGCTCGATACGATGGCGATATCGCCGGCAAGATTTCCGTCGAGGACGGCACCGAGCCATTCCTCGGTATCGCTGCCGCGGAACATGCGGTTGAGCCGGATGGCGTCATGCTCCGTGAAGCGCGGACCCGTATCGAGCCGGTCGATGGCGCGCATCTCGCTCACGCGTGCCTCTTGCTCCAGATCGGCGTGCGCGCATCGGCGGCGGACTGGTAGACTTCGGGCCAGCGGGTGAGCGCGGCTTCGAGGTCCTGCTCGTTCAGCGGCGCGTCCGGATCGAAGGCATCGAAACCGCAGCGGCGCATATAGGCGACCTGGTCGACCAGCACGTCGCCCACGGCGCGCAATTCGCCCTCGTAACCGGCTTCGCGCAACAGGCGAGCCGAAGAATAACCGCGTCCGTCGCCGAAAGCGGGGAAGTTCACCTCGACCAGCGCGAGGCGTTCGAGGTGCGGGATCAGTTCGCGCGCATCGTCGCCCGGCTCGACCCGCACCGCGCTGGCGGCGGTCTGGTCGAGGAAGCTGTCCACGGTCACTGCTGCGTGGTCGACCGGGTCGTCCTCGCGGTAGCGGATCAGGCGGTCGTTTTCGGTCGCGAGGTCATCCATAGAGCGCCTCCTTGAAGGGGGTCATGCCGATACGGCGATAGGTGTCGAGGAAGCGCTCGTCGTCCTGGCGTTCGCGCAGGTAAACGTCGGCAGCGGTTTCCACCGCATCGACGATGCCCGCCTCGTCGAAACCGGGGCCGGTGATCTTGGCGAGGGAAACATCCTCCGCCTCGCTTCCGCCAAGCAGCAGCTGGTAATTTTCCACGCCTTTCCGGTCGACGCCGAGGATGCCGATATGGCCTGCATGGTGATGCCCGCAGGCGTTGATGCAACCCGAAATCTTCAGCTTCAGCTGTCCCAGCGCCTCGGTCTTGCCGCTCGCGGCGAAACGCTCCGAAATCTTCTGCGCGACGGGGATCGAGCGCGCATTGGCGAGGCTGCAATAGTCGAGACCCGGGCAGGCGATGATGTCCTCGATCGTATCGAGGTTCGGGCTGCCCATCCCTGCCCCGTCGAGCGCAGTCCACAGCGCGTGGAGATCGGCCTTGCGGACATGCGGAAGGACGACGTTCTGCGTGTGCATGACGCGCAATTCGTCGAAGCTGTATTCCCTGGCGAGGTCGGCCATCACGCGCATCTGTTCGGACGTCGCATCTCCGGGGATACCGCCGACGGGCTTGAGGCTGATCACGGCCGAGACATAGCCCGCGGCCTTGTGTGCCACGGTGTTGCGATCGACCCAGAGCGCGAAATCGGGATCGGTGCGGTCGATCTCTTCGCTCGCTCCTGCCTCGAAGGCGGGATCCGTAAAGAAGGTGCGAATGCGCTCGAGTTCGGCGAAGGGCGGTTCGATACCCTCGTCCAGCATGCGGGCGAATTCCTCGTCCACCGCCTCGGTGAAAGCATCCTTGCCCATTTCGTGGACGAGGATCTTGATGCGCGCCTTGTACTTGTTGTCGCGCCGTCCGTAGCGGTTGTAGACACGCAGCACGGCCTCGGCATAGGTCACCAGCCGGTCGAGCGGGACGAAGTCCTTGATGCAGGGCGCAATCATGGGCGTGCGCCCCATGCCGCCACCGACATAGAAGGCCGCGCCCAGCTCGCCGCCCTGCTCGACGATCTGGATGCCGATATCGTGGAGGCGCATGGCCGCGCGGTCGGTATCGCTGGCGATCACCGCGATCTTGAACTTGCGCGGCAAGTAGCTGAATTCGGGGTGGAAGCTCGACCACTGGCGCAGCAGTTCGGCATAGGGGCGCGGGTCGACCAATTCGTCCGCCGCAGCGCCAGCGAAATGGTCCGAAGAGATGTTGCGGATGCAGTTTCCGCTGGTCTGGATGGCATGCATCTCGACCTTGGCGAGGTCCGCCAGCAGGTCGGCCGCCTGTTCCAGCTTGATCCAGTTGTACTGGATGTTCTGCCGCGTGGTGAAATGCCCGTATCCGCGGTCGTACTTGTCCGCGATATCGGCGAGCGCGTGCATCTGGCGGCTGTTCAGCGTGCCATAGGGGATGGCGACCCGCAGCATATAGGCGTGGAGCTGCAAATAGAGCCCGTTCATCAGCCGCAGCGGCTTGAACTGGTCCTCGGTCAGCCTGCCTTCGAGGCGGCGACGCGCCTGGTCGCGGAATTCCTCGACGCGCGCGTCGACCATGGCTTGGTCGTATTGGTCGTACAGATACATCAGATAACCCAGGTGCCGATATCGGTTTCGGTCGGCTTCAGTGTGAGATCGGGGCGCACGGTGGGGCCGAGGGCCCGGATGCGGTCCTTGATATGCGACGGGCGCGGGCGGCCTTCGTGGCGCTCGGCGTCGATCGCGTAGGGCGCGTTGACACGGCGCGCGGCCTCTTCGCGGCGGGCAATTTCGTCCTCGCTGCCAGTGACGTCGACCGCGTCCTCGACATGAAGCGACCAGTCCTGCCCGGTCCACCAGGTGACGCTACCGCTCTTGAGGTCGTTGCCGGTGAGAATTCTCATGTGTGTGCCTCCTTGGCGAGCCGGACCAGCGCATCCTCGCGCGCGGTCACTTCGCCGATGACGATAAGGGCCGGGCTCACCACCGCTTCGCGTTCCACGAGATCGGGAAGCCCCGCCAGCGGCGCGCGCAGGACGCGCATTTCGGGGCGCGCACCGTTTTCGATGACCGCGATGGGCATGTCGGGTGCAAGCCCGTCTTCCATCAGCTTCTCGGCGATCTGGGGGGCGGTCTTCACGCCCATGTAGATGACCAGCGTGCGGCCCTTGCCCGCGAGTCCAGCCCAGTCCTGCTCGGCGAGGCCCTTGCACTGGCCGGCGACGAAGCTGACGATCGACGAGGCCTCGCGGTGGGTGAGCGCAATCTTCGCCGCTGCCGCCGCGCCATTGGCAGCGCTGATGCCGGGCACGACTTCGACCCTAACGCCGGCGGCGTGTGCGGCTTCGGCTTCCTCGCCGCCGCGCCCGAAGATGAAGGGGTCGCCGCCCTTGAGGCGCAGGACGTCCTGCCCGCTGCGTGCAATCCGCACCAGCAGCGCATTGATATCATCCTGCGGCAGCGTGTGCTTCGAACGGCTCTTGGCGACCGAGATCAGCTCGGCATCTTCGCGCGCCAGCGCCAGCACCGCCGGATCGACCAGACCGTCATGCACGATGATCCGCGCACGCTCGATCAGCCGCGCAGCGCGCAGCGTGAGAAGGTCGGGATCGCCCGGCCCCGCGCCGACGAGATAGATGGTTCCAGCCTGTGCCATGCTGCCAAGATGCGCGGCATGGCGGGTCTGCGCCAATCAGAATGCGTGTCCGGCTGGGTAGCGGAAATTTTGAAATCCACGCTGTTGGCGCGTGAACCTATTCTTTTGTAACTTTGCCATCCTTGGCCATCGCCTCGAACCAGCGGTCGAGCTGGTCGGACGAGCGGATGTGGATATCGCGCTGCGGGAACGGGATCTCGATGCTGTTTTCCTTGAACAGCCACCACAGCTTTTTCAGCACCGCGCTGCGGACATTGCCGACCCCGTCCTCGGGATCCTGGATCCAGCAGTGGATCACGAAATTGACCGAGTTGTCGCCATATTCGCTCATCCAAACGGTCGGCGGCGGAGCCTTGAGGATGCGGTCGCAGCTCTTGGCGGCTTCGAGCATGAGTTCCTCGGCCAGCTTCATATCGGCTTCGTAGCTGACGCCCACGGGCACCTGCATGCGCACGTTCTTCGAGGAATAGGACCAGTTTTCGACCTGGTTGATCATCAGGTTTTCGTTCGGGATGAGGTATTCGCGCTGGTCGCGCGTTGTCACCGAAACCGCGCGCACGCCGATCTTGCGAATCTGGCCGAAGGTTTCGTTGCCCGCCGTGTCGGCCACGGCGATGACGTCGCCCGGCTTGATCGACTTGTCCATCAACAGGATGATCCCGGCGATCAGGTTACCGAAGGTCTTCTGGAGGCCGAAACCGATGGCAAGGCCGAAAGCGCCGGAGAAGACGGCGAGCGCCGTCAGGTCGATCCCGAGCAGGTCGATGCCGACGAAGAAGGCCGCCGCCCAGACCGCAATTGTGAGCAGTTTTTCCGCAAGGAGCTGTTGCGTATCGTCGAGCTTGGTAAACCGGCGCACCCCGCGTCGGCCGAGCTTGCTGACAAACCACGCGCCCACGATCACCGCCATCACGATCAGCGCGACAATCAGTATATCGAACAGCGAAATCCGCATCGAGCCCATGCTCAGCGCAATCCCGTCGAGTGTGCCGATCATCGAACCGACGGTTTCGTTCTTGTCGCTGACCGCCTCCTTGATACCCTCGACAGCAGCAACGGCGCTTTCCTCGGGCGCCTGCTCGGCAAGGCTCCACGCCTGTTCGACCGGCGTTGCTTCCGGCGTGGGCGTTTCGGTGGGGCTGGTTTCGACCTGCACGTCTATCCTTGGTCCATAGCCGCGAAGGCCTGTTCGAGATCGGCGATGAGGTCGCCGGTGTCTTCCAATCCGATGGATAGGCGAATGGCGAAGCGGTCCTCAACCCCCCATCCCTCTTTTGGCCACGCCATTTTCGAACGGACCGGTTCGACATCGAAGGGTAGCGCAAGGCTTTCGAACCCGCCCCAGCTGTAGCCGATGCCGAACAGTTCGAGCGCGTCGATCAGGCGGCAGCGCGCGGCATCGTCGCGCCCGTTGAGGACGAAGCTGAAGAGGCCGCAGCCGCCGGTGAAGTCGCGTTGCCAGTATTCATGGCCGGGCGAACCGGGCAGCATGGGGCACAGGACATGGGCCACCTCCTCGCGGGCATCGAGCCATTTGGCGAGTTCCAGCGCGCATATGGTTTGCCGCTCCAGGCGCACGCCCATTGTCCTGAGGCCCCTAAGCGCAAGCGCCGCATCGTCGGGCGAAACCACATGGCCAAGCTGCTGCGAGGTGCGGCGCAAGCGGCGATACCACCGCTCGCCGGCAGTTGCCGCACCCATCATCAGGTCCGAATGCCCGCCGACATGCTTGCTGAGCGAACTCACCATGATGTCGCAGCCATGATCCAGCGGCGAGAAGCCGAGCGAGGATGCCCAGGTATTGTCGAACAAGGTCGCTGCGCCCTTCTCGCGCGCGATCCGGGCGAGAGCGGGAATGTCGCAGACTTCCATCGTCAGGCTGCCGGGGGCCTCGAGCATGACCGCCTTGGTGCGCTCGCAAAAGGCAGCTTCATATGCCGCGTGATCGAAGGGGTCGAAAAAACGGTGCTCGACGCCGAAACGCTTGAGGATGCCCATCGCCGCATTGCGGGTGGGGTCGTAGGCATTGTCGGTGACGAGCAGCACGTCGCCCGTCTTCACCATCGCCATCAGCGCCCCGACAATTGCGGAGACGCCGCTCGGCGCGAGCACAGTGCCGAATGCGCCGGCTTCCAGATCGGTCAGTGCCTCTGCCAGTGCCCATTGGGTCGGCGCGCCGCGGCGGCCATAAAAGAAGTTGCCGTCCTCGTTGGACTTCACCCCTTCGCGCAGCGCCGCGCAGTCCGCGTAGAGATGCGTGCTCGCGCGCCAGACGGGCGGGTTTACGACTTGATCGGCGAAGTGGCCCGAGCGTCCGCCGGTGACGAGCCGCGTTGCGGGCGATTGCTTGTCCTTGTTCCCCCCGGCCATGCTCAACGCGCCTCCCCGCTCTCTTTCGGCGTTTCCGGGTCCGTGCCCCATTCGAGCCAGCTTCCGTCGTAGAGCGCGGCGTCATGCTCGCCCACCAGAGCCAGCGCAAAGAGCAGGACCGTAGCGGTCATCCCGCTGTTGCAGCTGGTCACGACGGGCTTCGAGATGTCCACGCCCGCTTCGGCAAACTGCGCACGGATTTCCTCGGGCGAGGCATAGGTCCCGTCCTCGCGGATAAGCTTGGCGTAGTGGAGATTGCGCGCACCGGGGATATGCCCTTCCGAGCCGCTACCCGCCTTCCCGATAAAGCGCGCCCTGTCCCGCGCATCGACGACCTGCCAGTCGCGGCTGTCGGTATTGGCGAGTATTTCCTCCTTGTCGCGGACGGTGCGATGGGGCTGCGGATCGGCGCGGTGGCGCGGCGCGTGTTGGACGATCCGGTCGGACAGCCTGCGCCCTTCGATCCGCCACTTGCCCAGCCCTCCGTCGAGGATCGCGACCTTCTGTTCGTCGTAACGGGTGAGAATGAACCATGCGCGCGCGGCGCTGCGGATGTCGCTGTCGTCATAAATGACGATCCGGCTGCCCGGCGCGATACCGAGGGCGCCCATCCGTTCGGCGAACTGCTCGGGAGTAGGAATGGCCTTGGGCACCGCGGACCCTGCATCGATGAAGCTGGCGAGATCGAGGAACCGCGCGCCCGGGATATGCCCCGCCGCAAATTCCTTTCGTGCATCGCGTGGATCGTCAGGCAGGTGCATCGTCGCGTCCAGGATGACGAGATCATCCGCATCGAGGCGCGCGGCAAGCCATTCGGTCGAAACGAGAAGGTCCATCACCCGCTTGCTAGCGGGAGCGCGGGTCCGTGTCGATTCAGTCCAGCGCGCGGGCGGCGATCGGCTCGTAGCTGCGCGGACCTTCGTCGAGCCGGAAGGGCGTGACACGCCCGCCGCCCGGAGCGCCGAGACCGACTACAAAGGTCTTTACCAGCGGCTCCTCGCATGCACCGTCGACGCGCAGGCGCAGCAGCGGCACGAAGAGCGCGGCATTGCTCTGCCGGATCGCGCGCACCTGCGAGAGCGGGATCGTGATCTGGCCCTCGTACCGCACGCTCTGGCCGGGTGCGATGCGCTCGAATGTATGCCGTTTTTCGAGCTGCTGGTTGGCGCTCGCTACCTGCTGTTCGACCGGCACGCCGCCATGCGCGGAGACGATATCGGCACCCACGACGACATTGCCGAGCGCGCGCGTCGCCTTGTTCATCAGCGAGACGCGATATTGCAGCGTGGCGTTCATCAGCGAGCGGGTGAGCTTGATCGCATCGGCCTTCACGAGGATATCCGAGGGAGAAACCGGCCCGCCAGCGGTTATGACGGGCCTTTCGATCTCGGGCGGAGGCGCGTTGCGGCGGCGCTGCGAGATGAGATAGCCGAGACCGAGTAACAGCAGCAAACCGCCGCCGAGTGCGGGCCAGAGCCAGTCGATGCCTTCCTCGCTGGCGGGTTCCTGCGCAGCGGTTTCGCCTGCCGTGGATGTCGGAACGGCTGCAGGCTGCCTTGTGGCGGTCTCGCTCGGAACGGGAGCCGGAACGATGGGCGCGGTCTCGCCGGGGTCGAGCGGCAGGCGCTCCGCACCCGTCGGCAAGGCGCTGGGCTGGACACGCGGAGTGACGGTAGGCTGCGAAGACGGTTGCGCTCGGGCAGGGGTCGCACTGGCACTGGGCACGGGTGTCGGCGTGGCAGTCGGGATCGGCTGTACCGTTGCAGGCCGCGCAGTCGGGGTCGGCGTCGGCGTGGCGATTACGCGCGGGACGGCGGGGACATTGCTGCCCTCGGTATCGACGGGACCCTGCGCACGCGGACTCGCCGTCGGCGTCGGGTTGGGCGGCAGCTGGAAGTCCTGCGCGGCAAGGCCGGCGGGCGCTGCGAGCACGAGCGCGATCAGGGGCAGGCGGAAACGGGTTTTCATCGGTAAAGGCGGCTCAATCGAGGGGTCGCGCTGAATAGGCACTGAAGGCGCAAGTTCCAAGCCCCGCCTTGCGCAAATCCGCCATTCGCGGCACAGGCGCGGCATGAGCGACACACCCACACCCAAGTTCCTCGGCGCGAACAGCCCGCTGCCCTCCTCGCCGGAGGCAGCAGAGCTCGATTACGTGCCCAATCCGCGCGCGGGCCAGCTCTACATGGTCCGCTTCGCCGCGCCCGAGTTCACCTCGCTGTGCCCGGTCACCGGCCAGCCCGATTTCGCGCATCTCGTGATCGATTATGCGCCGGGCGAAACCATCGTCGAATCGAAGAGCCTCAAGCTGTTCCTCGGTTCTTTCCGCAACCATTGCGGTTTTCACGAGGACGTGACGGTCGGCATCGGCCAGCGCCTGTTCGACGAGATGAAGCCGCAATGGCTGCGCATCGGCGGCTACTGGTATCCGCGCGGCGGCATCCCGATCGACGTTTTCTGGCAGAGCGGTGCGCCGCCTGAAGGCTTGTGGCTACCCGACCAGGGCGTTTCGTCCTATCGTGGGCGCGGATAAGGGAGAGAGATTGATGATCGCGAAACTGCCGAAATATGCGCTGTGGCTGGCCCTGGCGCTCCTAGTCTGGTTCGCGGTCGCGGTCTTCGGGCCGAAATTCGGGATGGTGGACTGGAGATTCGCGCTCGGCACCATGCTGCGCGAAGTGGGACCGATCCTGATCGGTATCACCGCGCTTGTCGCGCTTGTCGCGCTGTGGAAAGGACCCCGCGGTGAGTGGTGGAAGGCGGCGCTCGCGCTGGCGATACCGGCGGCGCTGATGGCGGGTCTCGCCTCGGTGGCCAGCAAGGCGCAAAGCGTGCCGCCGATCCACGATGTCGCAACCGACACGGCTAACCCGCCCACTTTCTCCGCCGCGACCATGGCGATCCGCGAGATGGCCGAAGCCAATCCGATCAACGATTATTCGGTCCCGCTCGGCGAAATGGACGCATGGATGGGCCTGCCCGACGACAGCCCTGTCAAGGGCCAGTCGCACGCCCAGATCATAGCCGAGGCCTTTCCTGACCTCCAGCCGATCGCCTTCACCACCGACCGCGCCGATGCCATGGCCTCGGTCTCGGCCGCGATGAGCGACATCGGCCTCACCGATATCCGCAGCGATGTGGAGGCAGGCACCGTCGAAGGCACGGCGGAAACCTTCGCCTTCGGCTTCAAGGACGATGTCGTGGCGCGAGTCGGTGACGGGGTGATCGACTTGCGCTCGGTCAGCCGGGTGGGCCTGTCGGACCTCGGCTACAACGCCGCACGGCTGCGCGAACTGTCGGCGGCTATCGAGGCGCGGCTGGGGGAATAAGCGCCTGGTGGAGCCGAGCGGGATCGAACCGCTGACCTCGTCATTGCGAACGACGCGCTCTCCCAACTGAGCTACGGCCCCGTTCCAGGCGAAGCGGCAAATTAGCGGATCTGCGCGGGGCGGAAAAGCCCGTTCAGCTGCGGATTTTCCAGCCCGAGGCGAGGATGCGGTAGACAACGAAGGCGAAAACGAGGTTGAAGAGGCCCAGTCCGATTCCAGCTTGCACGACCGCCTCATTGGTGTTGCCGATGTCGCTTTCGCCAAGGAAGCCGAAGCGGAAGCCGCTGATCACGTAGAAGAACGGGTTGAAGCGGCTGATGGCCTGGAATGCGGGCGCGAGGTTGTCGATCACGTAAAAGGTGCCCGAGAGCAGGCTGAGCGGTGCGATCACGAAATTGGTGACCGCGGCGTTGTGGTCGAACTTCTCCGCCCAGATCGAGGCGAGGAGGCCCATCAGCGCGAGCATGACCGCCCCCATCAGACCGAACCATGCCACCGCCCATGGGTGCGCGAGCGAGAGGTCGACGCCAGGATAGAAGGCCATCGCCAGCGCCACCGCGCCGCCCACGGCGATCGCACGGGTTACTGCGGCAGCGGTGATCCCCGCCATCAGCTCGCCGGTTGAAAGCGGCGGCATCAACAGGTCGATGATCGTCCCCTGGATCTTGCCCGACAGCAGCGAGAAGCTGGAATTGGCAAAGGCGTTCTGCATCATGCCCATCACGATCAGCCCCGGCGCGACGAAGGTCGCGAAGTTGACGCCGAGCACCTCGCGCCCCTCGCGGCCCAGCGCGACGGTAAAAATGACCAAAAAGAGCAGCGTTGTGACCGCGGGCGCCCAGATCGTCTGCGTCTGGACCTTGAGAAAACGGCGAACCTCCTTAATATAGAGGCTCCATAATCCCACGCGGTTGATCCCGGTGATCACCGGCTCTCCGCGCCTCGGGAAACTGCCCCTTCCCTTATCCGTATTATCGGTGAAAGAGGCTTCCTCTGCGGCTCCGATGGTCGTTGGAGCGGGTTGGACTTGATCGGCCATGGGCGTGCGCCTAGGGCCAAGCACTTCTGCTGGCAAGCGTGGCCGGCGGGAATACGAAGGAAATAGATTTCGCATGGCCTGGACCGACGAACGGATCGCGACGCTGAAGAAAATGTGGGAAAGCGGCTCGACCGCCAGCCAGATCGCCGACGAACTGGGCGGCGTGAGCCGCAACGCGGTGATCGGCAAGGCGCATCGCCTCGGCCTCAAATCGCGCCCCTCGCCCGTAAAGGCAGCCGAAAAGAAGAAGGCGGCGCCCAAGGCCAAGCCGGCGGCAAAGCCCGTGGCCAAGAAAGCCGCTCCGCGCCCCGCGCCCGCTCCGGCAGCACCTGCCAAGCCCGCTGCGCAGACCGCGCCCAAGCCCGATGCGGCGATCCCTTCGCAGCCGATCCCGAATCGCACGCCCGACCTGCCGAAGATCGTTTCGGTCGGCCCGGGTGGCTTCCTGCGCCAAGGCCCCGGCGACCAACAGCCGCCGATCCCGCCCGCACCGCCGCGCCGCCTGGTGCCGGCCAAGCCCGATCCCTCGATTGCGGACAAGACCAGCCTGCTCGACCTGTCGGACAAGGTCTGCCGCTGGCCGATGGGCCACCCGGGCGAACCCGATTTCCATTTCTGCGGCGAAGCGGTGAACCCCGGCTTCCCCTATTGCGTCGAACATTGCGGGCGGGCCTATCAGGCACAGCTGCCCCGCGGTGCGCGCCGCCCCCCTCCGCCGCTGCCTTTCGGCGGCCCGCGCGTCCGCTAAGGCTAACAAACCATCAAGATCATGGCCCCGTCTCTCCGAGCCACGGAGAGGCGGGGCTTTTGGTAGTTAACGCGGACTTGTTTACTTCCGCATAGCCACCCGTTAACTCGCGCAAACGGTCGGATTCGCTGGATTTTTCCGGCAATCTTTCCTCGCTGGTTACCATGAAAAGTAACCAGCTTCTCATGCCTTGATGCCATTTGGGGGGCTATCTGGGCATGAAACCCGTTCATGCGGGAAAGAGAAGAGGGGCGAGAGATGGACTGGGCGAGCGCCACACTCGGCGCCTTCATTGCAAGCGCATTTATCTTCGGAGGCACCGCGCTGGCGCTGCTTCCGATCATGCGTCGCCGTTTTCTCGCCTGGATCGTCGCCCGTGTGACCGCCATCACGATCATGGTGTGGGCGCTGGCTGAGCAGCTGCCGGTTCCCGATTTCATTTCCGACACCGAGCGGCTTTTGATCGGCGTGGTGGCGACCGACCTCGGTTTCGCTTTCACCGGTCCGATGCTGGCCTCCTATCTCGAAAAGCGCGTGGTTGCCCGCCGCGAGCGCAAGCTTCTCGGCTTGATGCTGCCGATGAGCCTCGTGCCCATCGCACTATTACCCTCCATCGTCTTCGCGGGAAGGCTGGACTGGCTGCACGACACGATCCTCCTGGGAATGCTCGGCATGCTGTGCTGGGGCATCGCCGGCACGATCCGCGAAGGCAGCCGCGCCGCGATCTTCCAGGCATTTGCTTGGGCACCTGCCCTCGCCGTGGCGATTGCCGCCTTGCTCCACGAATTGATCGTCGGCGGAATGATCCCTCACTATTTCGCTGCCATGATGGGCGCTCTGGTGATCGAGTTCATCATCACCGCGATGGGCGTGGTCGACGGTTTCATGGGCATCAAGGGTGAACGCGACCGCGCGCTCAAGGACATGCGGGAGGCGAAACTCGCCACCGCGCTCGACCCGCTGACCAATATCGCCAACCGGCGCGGGCTTGAACAGCATTTCAACGGCAAGCAACGCCGCCGCCCGACTGGCCTCGCGCTGGTCGACTGCGACCATTTCAAGCGCATCAACGACCAGTTCGGCCACGATGTCGGCGACAGCGTGCTGTGCGCCGTTGCGCGCAGCCTCGACAGCGAGAACCTGTTCGCAGCGCGGCTGGGCGGCGAGGAGTTCGTCCTGCTGCTTTATGGCGAGAACTGGCAGGAAGCTGCCGAGATCGCCCGTCGCGGGATCACGCAGGGCGTGCGCAATGCCGTGCCTGAGCTACCCTATCCGATCACCGCCAGCGCCGGTCTTGCCGCGCTCGAGGAAAACGACACGCTGGGTTCGGTGATGAAACGCGCCGACCGCGCGCTTTATGCGGCCAAGGAAGCGGGGCGCAATCGCAGCCTCTCGCTCACCGAGTTCCGCCCCGGTGCCTCGCTCAAGAGCGCCTAGCGCTTCCTGGCAAACCAGATCGTGTGGCGCGGCCCCTTGTTGTTGGGACGCGCGCGCACGCTGCGCTCCTCGACGTCGAAGCCGGCATCCTTCAGCCGGATCCGGAACCGGTGGTCGGGCGCAGCGGACCATACCGCCAGTACTCCGCCCGGGTTGAGCGCGTCGCGCGCCTTGCCGAGGCCGGTCTTGGAATAGAGCCGCTCGTTCCCGTCGCGCACGATCCCGTCCGGGCCATTGTCGACATCGAGCAGGATCGCGTCCCACTTGCCGCAGGTGCCGTCGTTCGCATCGTCGATCAGCGCCGCGACATCGCACAGAACCACCTCGCCGCGCGGGTCCGAGAGCGTATCGCCGGTCAGATGCGCCAGCGGACCCTCCGCCCATTCGAGTATTTCGGGCACGACTTCGGCCACCACGATATCGGCCTTCACCCCGCCCTTCTCCAGCGCCTTGCGGAAGGTGAAGCCCATGCCGTATCCGCCGATCAGCACGCGCGGCGCGCTGGTGCGCAATTCCGCCAGCGTCAGTTCTGCCAGCTGCTCCTCGCTGAACTGCATCCGCGTACCCATCAGCTCGTTGCGACCGAGCATGATGATGTAATCGCGCCCGTGGCTGACAAGCGTCAGCGTGTCGCCTCCGGGGATCTGGGCAGTGGCAAGGGTTTCGCGCGGGAGCATGCGCGCACCCTAGATACGAAAAGGGCCGCCCTGTCGAGCGGCCCTTTCCTGATTTGGCTTTGAAGAAGCTTAGTCCTTCAGGAAGTCCGGCACGTGGGCTTCACCGCCCCCGTCCTTGTTTCCGCCACCGTCACGGTCGCGGCGCGGACCACGGCCACCGCGGTCGCCGCCACGGCCACCGCGACGATCGCCGCCGCCACGCGGGCCACGGTCACCGCGCGGTTCGCGCGGCGGGCGGGTGTCTTCCAGCTCTTCGCCGGTTTCCTGGTCGACCACGCGCATCGACAGGCGGACCTTGCCGCGCTGGTCAATCTCGAGGACCTTGACCTTCACTTCCTGGCCTTCCGACACGACGTCGGTCGGCTTCTCGACGCGCTCGTTCTTCATTTCGCTGACGTGGACGAGACCGTCCTTGCCGCCCATGAAGTTCACGAATGCGCCGAAGTCGACGATGTTGACGACCTTGCCGGTGTAGATCTTGCCGACCTCCGCCTCTTCGACGATGCCTTCGATCCACTTGCGGGCTGCCTCGATCTCGTCGGCATTGCTCGACGAAATCTTGATCACGCCTTCGTCGTCGATGTCGACCTTGGCGCCGGTTTCCGCGACGATCTCGCGGATCACCTTGCCGCCCGTACCGATGACGTCGCGGATCTTCGACTTGTCGATCTGCATCGTCTCGATGCGCGGAGCGTGCTTGGAAACGCCGCTACGTGCACTCGAAAGCGCCTTGTTCATCTCGCCGAGGATGTGCGCACGGCCGGCTTTCGCCTGTTCGAGCGCCTTGGCCATGATTTCCTTGGTGATGCCGGCAACCTTGATGTCCATCTGCATGGTGGTGATGCCAGCTTCCGAACCTGCGACCTTGAAGTCCATGTCGCCGAGGTGATCTTCGTCACCCAGGATGTCCGACAGGACGGCGAAGTCGTCGCCTTCGAGGATCAGGCCCATGGCGATGCCGGACACCGGACGTTCGATCGGCACGCCTGCGTCCATCATCGACAGACAGCCGCCGCACACGGTCGCCATCGAGCTCGAGCCGTTAGACTCGGTGATGTCCGACAACACGCGGATCGTGTAGGGGAAGTCTTCATGGTCGGGCAGGACGGGGTTCAGCGCGCGCCATGCGAGCTTGCCGTGACCCGTTTCGCGGCGACCGGTGAAGCCGAAGCGGCCAACTTCGCCGACCGAGTACGGCGGGAAGTTGTAGTGCAGCATGAAGTGATTGTACGACAGGCCTTCGAGACCGTCGATCATCTGCTCTGCATCCTTGGTGCCCAGCGTGGTGGTGCAGATCGCCTGCGTTTCACCGCGGGTGAACAGTGCCGAACCATGCGTACGCGGAAGCAGGCCGACCATCGCCTCGATCGGGCGAACCTGGTCGAGCTTGCGGCCGTCGATACGGGTGCCGTCCTTGAGGATGGCGCCGCGAACGATTTCCGCTTCCAGCTTCTTGACCGCCTTGTTGGCGACGAGCTGCGTCTGCGCTTCTTCTTCGGCGAAGGCTTCCTTGGCCTTGGCGCGTGCTTGGTTGAGCGCGTCCGAACGGGCCGACTTGTCGGTCAGCTTGTAGGCGGCAGCGATATCGTCGCCGATAAGGCCGCGCAGCTTTTCCTTGATGGCCGAGGTGTCGTCCGAGGTATCGATTTCCCACGGATCCTTGGCAGCCTGTTCAGCCAGGTCGATGATCGCACCGATGACCTTGCGCGCTTCGTCGTGAGCGAATTCGACGGCGCCGAGCATTTCCTCTTCGGTCAGCTCCTTGGCTTCGGATTCGACCATCATCACCGCGTCCTGCGTGGCGGCGACGACGAGGTCGAGACGACCTTCTTCGTCGAGCGCGGTCTGCAGGCTCGGGTTCAGTTCGTATTCGCCATTGCGGAAGCCGACGCGTGCCGCGCCGATCGGGCCCATGAAGGGCACGCCCGAAATGGTCAGCGCGGCCGAAGCGGCAATCATCGCTACGATGTCGGGTTCGGTCTCGCCGTCATAGGACAGGACCTGCGCGATGACGTTGATTTCGTTGTAGAAGCCTTCGGGGAAGAGCGGACGCACGGGGCGGTCGATCAGGCGCGAAGTCAGCGTTTCCTTCTCCGTGGCGCGGCCTTCGCGCTTGAAGAAGCCACCCGGGATACGGCCCGCGGCGGAGAATTTTTCCTGGTAGTGAACGGTCAGCGGGAAGAAGTCCTGTCCTTCCTTGACGCTCTTGGCGGCGGTCACGGCGCACAGCACCACGGTTTCGCCATAGGTGGCCAGAACGGCGCCGTCTGCCTGACGGGCGATCTGACCGGTTTCGAGGGTGAGGGTCTTTCCGCCCCACTCGATCGATACGGTTTTCTTGTCGAACATGTATTTTCCTAAATGACCCGCCGCGCCTGATTGCGAGGCGGGGCCTACTGTGCCGGGTATTCCGTCCCGGTCCGGTTCGGGGACTACGTCTGCCCCATTGCCTGCCCCGGAGCCGAATTGCCACGGAGCCGGATAGCAAGAGGGGCGGCCCTTCCGAGCCGCCCCTCCCGAAAACTCTTACTTACGAAGACCCAGCTTCTGGATCAGCGCGTTGTAACGCTCGACGTCCTTCTTCTTGAGATAGGCGAGCAGGTTACGACGCTTGTTGACCATCATGAGGAGCCCGCGACGCGAGTGGTTGTCCTTGTGATTGGCCTTGAAGTGGTCGGTGAGGTTGCGAATACGCTCGGTGAGGATCGCGACCTGGACTTCCGGCGAACCGGTGTCGCCCTTTGCCTGGGCGTTGTCCTTGATGATTTCAGCTTTACGCTCGGTGGTAACCGACATGCATTTACTCCGCGACATCCATTAGGTTGAAACCCCGCACGACCTTGGCCGAGCCAGCTTCGAGTTCCATCAATGCCACCGGGGTTTGTCCCAGCCTGGCAAGGTAGAGCCCGTCGCTATGGGGCAGGTCCGACAACACCCGGCCCTGGCGGACCGCCTGCGCGCTGTCGGGTTCGAGGGTGAGGACCGGGATGTCGTCCAGTCCGGCCTCTAGCGGCAGGAGAAGGTTTTCGATTGGCGCGCCCTTAGCGATTTCCTCTGCAGAGTCCAGCGAAATCGCCTGTTTCTCGAGGAACGGGCCGGCCTTTATGCGCCTGAGATAGGTAACGTGGCCGCAGCTTCCAACCGCCAGCGCGATATCCCGTGCAAGGGAGCGGATGTATGTGCCCTTGGAGACATGGGCGGTGAGGGTGACCGAGGCTTCGTCGGCATCGAGGATCTCAAGCGAATGGATGGTCGTCGCGCGCAGCTTCATTTCGACTTCCTCGCCCGCCCGCGCGCGGTCGTAGGCGCGTTTGCCGTCGATCTTGATTGCCGAATAGGCAGGCGGTGCCTGTTCGATCGCGCCGGTGAATTGCGGGAGGATGGTTTCAATGTCCGCACGGGTCGGGATGTGGTCGGAAGTGGCCACCACTTCGCCCTCGGTATCGAGCGTATCGGTCTGCTCGCCGAAAAGGAGAGTGAAGTCGTAGATCTTGCTGGCGTCGAGCATCCGGCCAGCGAGCTTGGTCGCCTCGCCCAGCGCGATAGGGAGCACGCCCTCGGCCAGCGGGTCGAGCGTTCCGCCATGGCCAACCTTGGTCTTGGCATAGCCGCCCTGCCTGAGCACGCGCTTGACTAGCCCCACCGCCTGCGTCGAGCCCAGCCCGCGCGGCTTGTCGAGCAGCAGCCAGCCGTGCGGTGCGGGTTTCTTCGTCTCGCTCACGAGATCAGGCGCGCGATGCCGTCGGCGACCGAATAGAACAGGCCCGTCAGCCATTCGACCGGCGGCAGGATCGTGTTCTCGACCCATGAGACATCGGGAAACGCCCACGTCACCGCGATAAGGACAACCAGCAGCAGCATGCCCATCGCCTGCAGTTTCTGCCAGTGATGTGCCCAGCGCCGCGGCATCAGCCCTCCGACGATGTGCGAGCCGTCGAAGGGCGGTATCGGCAGCATGTTGAACAGCGCGAGGAAGGCGTTGATCAGGATGAAGGCACCGAAGGCGGTCATCATCAATTCGGGTATCGCCACGCCCCAATTGTTTGCGAAGCCTGCGATGATCCCGAAAATGACGGCGCCGATCAGCGCGAGCAGTATGTTCGTCCCCGGCCCCGCCGCAGCGACCGCCATCATGCCGTAGCGCGGGTTGTCGAGCCGCCTTTGGTCGACCGGCACGGGCTTCGCCCAGCCGAAGATCGGCCCGCCCATCAGCGCCAGCGCGCCGGGCACGAGCAAAGTGCCGACCGGGTCGACATGTTTGATCGGATTGAGCGTCAGCCGCCCGCGATCGCGTGCAGTCGTGTCGCCCAGCGCGAGCGCTACCCAGCCATGCGCCACTTCATGAAAGACGATGGCGATCACGAGGCACGGGATGAGGATGAGAGCGAGAGTAAGGGTGTCTAGCATTGCCAGCCCACATGGACATCGCGTGCGCCGAGGTAAAGACGCGAGCGGCAAGTACCTGCTTAAATTGCCTTTAACCGGAAAGTATTATGGCGAAGCGACCAAGTCCGGAGCCGAATGTTGATCTCACAAATCGGGAAAATGAAAGCAGGCTCGGCAGTGGCCTTGCTCTGCATCTGCCTCGCCGTGCTGGTGTGGCATGTACCCATCGAGGGAGCAGCCGCCACGGGCAAAGGCGAGATTGCCTGTGCGCTGGTCAATTCCATCTTCGTCCCGGTCGTCGATGCATTCGGACGCGAGCCGGTGGTTATCGTTCTCGGCATCATCGCAATTTTCGGCGTACTCGTGAGGCTCGGCATAGGATTGCCGCAGTTTTCGATGCCGAGCATCCCCAAGCCCAGCTTCCCCGCTCACGATCCTGTTCCCGAAGGCGTTTCACGCAAACGCGCGCTGTCGGGTGTGGCGCATCGGGAAACGATAGCCGCTCCGCCGCCGCCTCCCCCGCCCGTGCCGCGCGCAGGTGATCCCAATCTCGACTACAGCGGCTTGCTGCCACTTGAAGTCCGGCTGGGAAAGCGCCGTCCGACACGGGAAGAGTTAAAACGCGCCTTCCCCGCTTTCGAGGGTGATATTCCCGACGAGGTGATCGACCGGGCTTTCGCAATGGCAGGAGAGCGCATTCGCAAGGCAACGCCCCACGGCAAGCGGGTCGATCCGATCGCCATCGTCCGCAAGACGCGCGAAAAGGACCGCAACTGGTCCGGCGACCGCTCGCATTTCGGCGGCCTCCCGCGTCTCGGCCATGCCGAATGGCCGCGCAGCGCCAAGGGCGTCCCGCTCCCATTCGTGGCGCAGATCGATCTCGCCGAAGTCGCTGCGGCCAATCCCGATACCCCGCTCCCGAAAACCGGTTCGCTGGCCTTTTTTATCAATGATGGTGCGGTAATCCATGTGCCCGAAGGCGACTTCCCGATTACCCCGGCCCCGCATGATCTGCCGCCAGCCTATGCCGAAGACGATCATCCGCTGCCCGAACACGCCTCGCATGTCTCGCACCAGGCCTTTCCCTTCTGGCCGGTCGACTTGATGCGCCTGTCCCTGCCCCAGGACCTGCCTGAACCCTGCGACGATTACGATATCATCGAAGAGATCGAGACGGCCCAGTTTGCCGCGCTCGACCGGCTGGTACCGGGGCGCGGCTATGCCTTCACTGCCGGGAGGTACGACCAGGATAGGACTGCGGGCCTCGACACCATGTGGTGGTACGGCGCGGACCTGTTCCTGCGGCAGCTGCGCACCTCGCTCGCAGGAGTGCCCCGGCGCATCCAGAGCCAGTACGACAGCATCGCCGCTTCGCGCGACTACCAGCGCCGTCTTGCCGCAGAGCCCGAGCCCAGCGCCGCCAAGATCGCTTCCGCCGAGGCGAACGAGGAAAGCTATCGCCGCGCAATCCCGAAAATCGAGGAAAAGGGGCGCGAATTGGCGGACTTCATCGGCCATTTCGAGAAATTCGTCTCAGGTCGCGATCCGTGGAGCGAGATGAGCGCAGAGGAGGTGCAGATCCTCGAAGAGGCGATGCGCGAGGTCCGGGACAACTTCGATCAAGTTTGCAGCTACCGCGTGGCGTACCGGATGGAGGACCTGCGGTCCGCGAGCATCCGGCGCATGATCACCGGTGACCAAGCTGCAGCCGCAGCGCTTCCGGACGAAGTGCTTTCCTACCTCAACAACGGCTATCGCCGCCCGTCAAAAGCGATGCACCAGATGTTCGGCGTGGGTGCCAGCCCGCAGGACGGCATCTACGGGCATATGAGCGATCACCTGCTGCTGCAGATCACCTACGACGACCTGCCCGAATTCCGGTTTGGCGACATGGGCGTCTATCACTTCTGGATTTCGCCGGAGAATTTAGCGGCGGGCAATTGGGACAAGGCGGAGTTGACCTTCGAGTGCTCCTGAGGCCTCAGCCCTCCAGCGCCTGCGAAAAATGCTTGCGGCACATGGCCACGTAGCGGTCGTTGCCGCCGATTTCGGTCTGTGCGCCTTCGCTTACCGCCTTGCCATTGGCATCGACGCGCAGGTTCATCGTCGCCTTGCGTCCGCAGTCGCATACGGCCTTCATCTCGACCAGCGCATCGGCAATCCCAAGCAGCGCCGCCGAGCCGGGGAAGAGCTCGCCCTGGAAATCTGTCCTCAGGCCATAGCAGAGCACTGGGATGCCTGCCTCATCGGCCAGCCGCGCTAATTGCCAGACCTGTAACTTGGTCAGGAACTGCGCCTCGTCCACCAGCACGCAGGCGAGCTCGGTCTCGGCATGCTCCTCCAGCACGCGCGCCTCGATATCGGTATCCGCTTCGTAGCGATGCGCATCGCTTGCAAGCCCGATGCGGCTGGAGATAGCGCCGAAGCCGGGGCGATCGTCCAGCGCGGCGGTCCAGAGCGAGACCTTCATACCCCTCTCGCCATAGTTGAATGCGGTCTGCAGCAGGGTCGAGCTCTTGCCCGCATTCATGCTCGCAAAATAGAAATAGAGCTTTGCCATGGGACAGGGTCTAGCCTCGGCGCGAAGGGCTGTTAAGGAGGGTGACAGACAGGATGGGGGATGACGCCCCCGCAAAACAATTTCAGGGACACGAGATGGCAGAGGCGAACACCGCAGACAGCACGCAGACCGGCATCCTGGGATGGGTCGAACGCACGGGCAACAAGTTGCCCGATCCGGTCTTCATCTTCTTCTACCTGATCATCGCGCTCGTGATCATTTCGATCATCGCTGCGATGACCGGCGTGTCCGCACTTCACCCCACGGCTATCGACGAGGAGACCGGCAGCGCGCTGCTGATCGAGGCGGTGAGCCTGCTTTCGCCCGACAACATCCAGCGGCTCTGGGTCGAAATGCCCAAGACCTTCACCCACTTCCACCCGCTGGGATACGTGCTGGTGGTGATGCTGGGCGCTGGCGTGGCCGAACGCTCGGGTTTCTTCGCTGCGGGCATGTCGAAGGCGGTGAAGGCCGCACCCAAATCCCTGCTCACCCCGGTGGTGGCGCTGGTCGCCATGCTCGGCAACCACGCGGCAGACGCAGGTTACGTGGTGCTTATCCCGCTTGCCGGCATCCTGTTCGCCGCCGCCGGGCGTCATCCGCTCGCCGGTATCGCCGCCGCCTTTGCCGGGGTTTCGGGCGGCTTTTCGGCCAATATCTCACCCGGCCAGCTCGACGCATTGCTGTTCGGCATCACCGAGGAAGCCGTCGGTGCCAGCGCGCTCGACCCGGCCTGGACCGCCAATATCGCAGGCAACTGGTATTTCATCTCGGCCATGACCGTGCTGTTCCTGCCGATCATATGGTACGTGACCGACAAGATCATCGAACCGCGTCTCGGTCCCTGGAAAGGCGGCACGACTGCCGGGATCGATAGCGATGGCACCAGCCCCGATCCGACCGAAATCGACGACGCCAAGGCCTCCAAGGGGCTGCGCGCTGCCGGACTTGCCGCGCTTGGCGTCGTCGCTCTCTGGCTGGTGATGGTCTTCGCGCCCGGCACGCCGCTGGTGAACGAGGCGGCCTGCCTTGCCGAAGACGGTTCGGCCATCGCCGATTGTTCGATCCACACCGAACTCGCCCCGCTCTACCAGTCGCTGGTGGCGGGCTTCTTCCTGCTCTTCCTGCTGACCGGCTGGGCCTATGGCCGCGCTTCCGGCACGATCAAGGACCACCGCGACCTCGTCAACATGATGGCCGAAAGCATGAAGGACATGGGCTATTATCTCGTCCTCGCCTTCGCCGCAGCGCATTTCGTCGCGATGTTCGGCTGGTCCAACCTTGGACTTATTACCGCCGTGCATGGCGCTGCAGGCATCGAGAGTACCGGCCTGCCGCTGCCGCTCGTGCTGGGCCTGATGGTGCTGTTCGCGGCGCTGCTGAATCTCTTCGTGGGCTCCGCATCGGCGAAATGGGCGCTGCTCGCCCCGATCCTCGTGCCGATGCTCATGCTGCTCGGGATCAGCCCCGAAGGCGCGACCGCAGCTTACCGCGTGGGCGACAGCGCGACCAACATCATCACGCCGCTGATGGTTTACTTCCCGCTGATCCTCGTGTTCGCGCAGCGCTGGCAGAAGGACTTCGGCCTCGGCAGCCTCACGGCGATGATGCTGCCCTATTCGGTCTGGCTGCTCATCTCGGGCACGCTGCTGATCGTGGCGTGGTTCTATATCGGATTGCCGCTCGGGCCCGATGCGCCGGTGAGCTATGCTCTGCCCGAAATGGCCGCTCCGGCGATAGTGGAGTAACCTCGCTACCCGCTTGCGGGATGGGGCTTAGTCCTCATCCCCCAGATCGCGCGCGACCTTGGGGTCCGAAAGCAGGCTCTCGATCCGGTCTGCCTCGTCGAAACTTTCGTCCGGCTTGAAGGACAGCTTGGGCGCGAATTTCAGCCCCAGCCGCTGCGCCACTTCCTTCTGGAAGAAGGCGGTGTTGGTCCGCAGCGCCTTGAGCACCTCGGTCTCGTCCTTGCCCAGCAGCGGCTTCACATAGGCCTTGGCGTTCCTGAGGTCGGGCGTCATCCGCACTTCGGTGACAGCGATATTGTGCGCGCGCAGCACGTCGTCATGCGCCTCGCCGCGTGCGAGCAGTTCGGACAATATGTGCCGGACGCGTTCGCCCACCTTGAGGACGCGGACCGATTGCTGTTCGGGGGTCGAATGCTGGTGCTTGGCCATCGCGCGCCCATAGGCGGCTTGCGGCCATCAGCGCAAGCACAGGGACGCAAGAGCGCCTAGAACAGGGCGCCCCAGAAAATCACGATCAGGATCAGTACGAGGAAATAGTAGCCGGTCGCTTTGAGCGACCCGAACCACGGGATGCCGGCTTCGAGAAGTGCATTATCGACCTCTCCTTGGACGAAATTGCGCTTGGTCTGGGGCCAGTCCTTCTTGGCGTTGGTGCTGACCTTTTTCCAGATCGCCTTCGAGACGGTCGGATCATTGTCATCCACAGTAAAATCCTCCAGGCAGTCGAGGGCTTGCTAGGCTGAATCCGTTAGCTTTCAGTTACGTGCAAACGAAAATGGAAGGATGGGCTGGCCATCAATCAAGCTTTTCCATCTTTGCAAGTATGCGTTTGAGCGAATTCATGTTTCGCGCAGTGCCCTTGCAGCCGAGCCGTTTTTCCAGAACCTTGTTCGACAGGTCGGACACCCCGACGCCGTGTACATAATCGAGGAACAGGACCCGGTTTCCCAGGGCCAGCCTTTCGCTGCCCCTGCTGCGATGTTCCTCGATCAATGCCTCCGCCGCTGCGCGATCGGGCTGCTGGCTAAGGAAAATGGAATGGACCATCTTGTCCGATCCGTGTTCGGGACCGGTGCCGTGAAAGGGATTGTCGGCTATCGCCGCGCGTACTTCCTCGGCGGTGCGCACCATCGCGCAGGATTTGAATCCGAAGCTGTCCTGCACAACGCTTTCCAGCCGGATTTCGAGCATGGCCGGATCGCTGTCGTCGCGCAGGATCACGTTTCCGCTGGCCGCCACCGTTTGCACGTCGTCATAACCTGCGGCTGCAAGGGCGGCCTTCAGGTCGACCATCTTGATCCGGTTTTCGCCGATATTGATACTACCGAGCAACGCGAGGCGGACGCTCACCCCTCGCTGCCGGGTCGCGGGGTCGGGATTGCGGTACTGGTCGAACGCGCGAGTAGGTTACCCCCCTCGTCGAACAGTTCGCCTTCGAGATAGATCACCCGCCGCCCGCGCTTGATCACGCGGCCCTTGCCCACCAGCGGCCCGGCCATCACCGGGCGCAGCAGGGTCATGTTTATGTCGAGATTGAGCGGCGCTTCCTCATGGCTAGTGGCCCAGACATGCGCCCAGCCCATCACCTCGTCGAGGAAGCCCGCAACCAGACCGCCCTGCACCGTCCCGCGCGGGGTGATGAAGCTGTCAGGCGCAGTGAAGCGCAAAGTGATTTCCTCGCGCTCCTCGTCGAAATGGTCGAAGACGACGCCCATCAGATCGGCATGGGCGGCGCCTTCGTTATGTGGCCTTGCGTCGGTCTTCTCGCTCACAGCGTGCGTTCACGCTCCTCGACCTCGAACACCTCGAGCTGGTCGCCCGGCTGGATGTCGTTGGTGTCGGCAAGGACCACGCCGCATTCGAGGCCCGCGCGGACTTCGTCCACATCGTCCTTGAAACGGCGCAGCGAGGCGATGGTCGTGGCCGAGACGATGACGTCTTCGCGCGTGAGGCGTGCGTGCAGCCCCTTGCGGATGACGCCTTCCTCGACCAGCAGGCCGGCGGCCTTGTCCTTCTTGCCCGAACGGAACACTTCCTTGACCGCGGCACGGCCGACGACGTTCTCGATCCGCTCCGGACCCAGCTCGCCTGCCATCTCCTTCGCGATTTCCTCGGTCAGGTGGTAGATGACGTCGTAATACTTCATCTCCACGCCGTCGCGCTTCACCAGCTCGCGCGCCTTGGCATTGGGGCGCACGTTGAAGCCGATGATCGGCGCCTTCGAAGCCGAAGCCAGCGTCACATCGCTTTCGGTGATCGCACCCACGCCTGCATGCAGGACGCGGACCTTGATCTCGTCGTTCGAGAGGTTGTGCAGCGCATTGGTGATCGCTTCGACCGAACCCTGCACGTCGGCTTTCACCAGCACGGGGAATTCGATCACGTTCGATGCGAGGTTGTTGAACATCGTATCGAAGCTGGTCGGAGCGAGCGCGGTGCGCTTCTCGGTCGCCTTTTCCTGGCGATAGGAAGCAACTTCGCGGGCGCGCTGTTCGTTTTCGACGACGGTCAGCACATCGCCCGCGCTGGGCACGCCGCCGAGGCCGAGGACCTCGACCGGCATCGAAGGACCGGCCTTCTTGATCTGCTTGCCCTGGTCGTCGACGATGGCGCGGACACGGCCGCTCTCGGTGCCGACGACGAAGGTATTGCCGCGTTCCAGCGTACCGCGCGTGATGAGCACGGTGGCGACGGGGCCGCGACCCTTGTCGAGCTGGGCCTCGATGACGGTCGCCTCGGCCATGCGGTCGGGACGTGCCTTGAGTTCGAGCAGTTCGGCCTGCAGCGCGATCTTTTCGAGCAATTCGTCGAGGCCGGTCTTGGCCTTGGCCGAGATTTCCACGTCCTGCACATCGCCCGACATCGCTTCCACGATGACCTCGTGTTCGAGCAGGCGGCTGCGCACGTTGTTCGCATCGGCCTCGGGCTTGTCCATCTTGTTGATCGCAACGATCATCGGGACGCCGGCGGCCTTGGTGTGATTGATGGCCTCGATCGTCTGCGGCATGATGCCGTCGTCGGCCGCAACCACCAGCACCACGATATCGGTGATGTTAGCACCGCGCTGGCGCATCTGGGTGAAGGCAGCGTGGCCCGGCGTGTCCAGGAAGGTGATCACATCGCCGCCCTTGGTCTTCACCTGGTAGCTGCCGATATGCTGCGTGATGCCGCCGGCTTCGCCCTTGGTGACATTGGCACCGCGAAGCGCGTCGAGCAGGCTGGTCTTGCCGTGGTCGACATGGCCCATGATGGTGACGACCGGCGGACGGGGTTTCAGCGTTTCTTCCGGATCGACATCCTCTTCGACCGCGATATCGACATCGGCTTCCGACACCTTCTGGATGTTGTGACCGAACTGTTCGACGAGCAGTTCCGCCGTATCCTGGTCGATCGTCTGATTGACGGTGACCATCATGTCGAGGTTGAAGAGTTCCTTCACGAGGTCGGCGCCCTTCTCGCCCATGCGCTTGGCAAGTTCGCCAACCGTGATGGCTTCGGGCACGACCACGTCGCGGACCTGCTTTTCGCGCGGCTTGTTCGATCCGCCACCCTGGAGGCGACGTTCCTTCTCGCGCGCACGCTTGAGGGCCGCGAGGCTGCGGGCGCGTCGGCCTTCGTCCTCGTTGAGGGCCTTCTTGACCGACAGCTTGCCCGAGCGGCGCTTGTCCGGGGTTTCCGAACCGCGTTCGGGCTTGTCGTCCTTCTTCTTGCGCTCCGGCTTCTTGATTTCGGGACGCTTGACCGGCGTGAACTTGCGCGCGGCGGGCGTGGGCGTGCCTTCGTCGGCGGCCGGGGCTTCCTCAGGCTCGGCGGGAGCTTCTTCCTTGGCCGTCTTGGCGTCTTCCTTGGCCTTCTTGGCAGCTTCGGCTTCGGCCTTCTTGTTTTCCTCGGCGCGCTTCTTCTCGTCCTCGGCAGCCTGCTTGGCGTTCTGCTCGTCGCGCTTGCGGGCTTCCTCGGCGAGCTTCAGGCGCTCTTCCTCGGCCTCGCGCTGGAGACGCGCGACGCGTTCCTGCGGGGTTTCCGCAGGCGGAGCAGCCTTCTTGGGCGCGGCCTTCTTGGCGGCAGGCGCAGGCGCAGGTTCCGGCGTCGGCTCCGGCGCGGGCGGCGGAGGCGGCGGCGGAGTCTCGCCGGGCTTGAGGAGCTTGCGGCGGCGCTTCACCTCGACCGCCACCTTGTTGGTGCGGCCATGGCTGAAGGTCTGCTTGACCTCGCCCGGCTGCGCGCCCTTCAGGGTCAGCGGTTTACGGGCCGGTTTCTTGTCGTCGTCGCTCATTCTTGCTCGTTTCTCTTCGCGTTCAATCAATTGTATCGTCGTTGCGGGGCGCATCTGCGCGCCCGGATTCGTCAGGGATTTGAAGCCCCAGATAATGCATCAGCCGCTTCAAGGGTTTCATCACCCGAGCGGCTGCGGCATCGTTTGCCAGTCCGAAGTGGACGACATTGTCGCGGCCCAATGCCACAGACAAAGCGTCGCGGTCCAGTGGCAGCGTCCAGCCGCGCTCTCCGCTGCCTTCCGCATCGCGCCCGACGCGCCAGGCCTGGTCGAGCTTCTTGCGCCCGTCCTCGCTGGCATCGCTGGCGTGGAATAGCGCCGAAACGCCGCCCTGCCGCGCGGTTTCGGCAATGCGCTGCGTGCCCAAGATAAGGGCTCCGACGCGCATTTCGAGCCCCAGCCGGTCGAGAAACACGCGTTTGAGCGCATCCTCGATCTTCTGCGGCAGGTCATCGGGGATCTCGAGATCGCCCGTCTTGAAGGCGCGCGACAGGCCCGCCTTCAGCTTGCCGTTACCCTGCGCGTCCTCGATCGCACCGCGCGAGGAGCACACCCAGGCGCCCCGCCCAGGTGCCTTTTCCTGCGCGTCGGGCAGGACCAGGCCGGAAGGCGACGCGGCCAGGCGGACCAGCGCATCGCGCGAGTCCGACTCTCCGGTAAGGATGCAGCGCCGTTCGGGCTCGGAAGCTTTCCGGGCCTTGGGGGCTTCAGCGATGTCGGGGCTCAGGCGCTCATTGTGTGGAGTCCGCATCGGCGGCCTCCTGGGTTGCCGGTTCGTCTTCGAACCAGTGCGCGCGGGCAGCCATGATGATCTCGTTGCCCTGCTCTTCGGTCAGGCCGTATTCGCCGAGCACACCGCCCTTGTCCTGCTCGCGCTGCGGACGATCGCGGCGCATCGGCGGACCGTCGGCATTGTTGCGGCGACGCGGGGCTTCACGCTTCTTGGCGATGAGTTCGTCGGTGGCGAGATCGGCCACATCGTCGAGCGTCTTGAGGCCTGCCTTGCCGAGCGTGACGAGCATCGCTTCGGTCATGTGCGGCAGTTCGGCAAGATCGTCTTCGACACCCAGTTCGCGGCGCTCCGCACGGCTCGCCTCTTCCTGGCGATCAAGAGCTTCCTTGGCGCGGTTCTGGAGTTCCTCTGCCAGTTCCTCGTCGAAGCCTTCGATGCTGGCGAGTTCTTCCAGCTCGACATAGGCGACTTCTTCGAGCTCGGCGAAACCTTCGGCGACGAGCAGCTGCGAAAGCGTTTCGTCGACGTCCAGTTCCTCTTCGAACATCTTCGAGCGCTCGGCGAATTCCTTCTGGCGCTTCTCCGAGGCTTCTTCCTCGGTCATGATGTCGATCTGGTTGCCGGTCAGCTGGCTGGCGAGACGCACGTTCTGGCCGCGGCGGCCGATGGCGAGCGACAGCTGGTCGTCGGGAACGACGACTTCGATGCGGCCGTCTTCCTCGTCGAGCACGACGCGGCTGACGGTGGCGGGCTGGAGCGCGTTCACGATGAAGGTCGCGCCATCTTCCGACCAGGGAATGATGTCGATCTTCTCGCCCTGCAGTTCCTGCACGACGGCCTGCACGCGGCTACCCTTCATGCCGACGCAGGCGCCGACGGGGTCGATGCTGCTGTCGTGGCTGATCACGCCGATCTTGGCGCGGCTGCCCGGGTCGCGGGCGGCGGCCTTGATCTCGATGATGCCGTCGTAGATTTCGGGCACTTCCTGCGCGAACAGCTTCTTCATGAAGTCCGGATGCGCACGGGAAAGGAAGATCTGCGGGCCGCGGTTGTTACGCTCGACCTTGGTGATCAGCGCGCGGACGCGTTCGCCGACACGGGCGGCTTCGCGCGGGATCTGCTGGTCGCGGCGGATGACGCCTTCGGCACGGCCGAGGTTGACGATCACATGGCCGAATTCGACCGACTTGATCACGCCGGTGATGACTTCGCCGGCACGGTCCTGGAATTCGTTGAACTGGCGCTCGCGCTCGGCATCGCGGACCTTCTGGAAGATCACCTGCTTGGCCGACTGCGCGTCGATACGGCCGAGATCGACCGGGGGCAGCGGATCGACGATGAAGTCGCCGACCTTGGCATCGTCCTGCAGCTTCTGCGCGGCTTTCAGGTCGACCTGCTTGAAGTAGTCCTCGACCTCTTCGACCACCTCGACGACGCGCCACAGGCGAAGGTCGCCGGTCTGCGGATCGAGCTTGGCGCGAATGTCGTTCTCCGCGCCGTAGCGGTTGCGGGCGGACTTCTGGATCGCCTCTTCCATCGCTTCGATCACGATGGATTTGTCGATCATCTTTTCCGATGCGACCGCATTCGCGATTGCAAGGAGTTCAGCCTTGTTGGCGGAAATGGCACTGGCCATCAGTCGTCTGCCTTTTCTTCTTCGATGTCGTCGGCACCGCTCGTGTCGAGCGGCTGGGTGGCGGCAATCAGCGCGTCGGTCAAGACGAGCTTCGCCGAGTGGATAAGCTTGCGGTCGAGTTTCACCTCGCCCGCCTTGGCATCCTCGATGACCACGAGGTCACCTTCGATGCCCTTCAGTTCGCCTTTGTAATTGCGCTGGCCGTCGAAACCTTTGTCCATTGCAATCTTGGCTTCGTGACCGGCCCAGTTGGCGAAATCCTTGGGGCGGGTCAGCGGGCGGTCGATGCCGGGCGAGCTGACTTCGAGGTGGTAGGCCCCTTCGACCAGGACTTCGCCCTGCTCTTCCAGCTCGTCGATCCGGTCGGACACGCGGCGCGAGAGCGCGGCGCACTGGTCGATGATCAGCTGTCCGGTCGCCGGGTCTTCCGCCATGATCTGGAGCGCCATGCCCCCGTCACCGGCTTCCGAGGGCATCATCTTCACGCGCACGAGTTCGAAACCCAGCGCCTGCGCTTCGGGTTCGATGACTTCGTTCAAGCGGTCGATATCTGCCATTCACACTCCGGTATAGACATGCATTGCGACATTGGCGTTGCTCGTAAGCGTTTGTGGCCGGCCCCTTGCGGCGCCAGCCCCTCCAGTGTCGCGACAATGTCGGGATTGATGGCCAGATAGGCGCGGGCAGCGTGAATTGCAACCAGCTTTATGTTATAGCAGTCCTGCGGCCATACGAAGCCGTGATCGTGCTCCCCCGGAGTTCCCGTTGTCGAAACGACCGGGAGAGCCCTTCAGCGAAGGGGATGCGACATGAAAATAACCTATCTGATCCTAACGGGGGCGCTCTTGCTGGGCGCGTGCGGCGAAGCGGCAGACGAAACCGCCGACGAAGGTCCGCGTGACCGCGATACGGCGTGGACCCCGCCCGAAGGCCTGCCAAACTTTGCCGACCGACAGGATCCCAATCCCGGTGGCAGCAGCTGGATGAACCGGCTCGAGCCGCAAGAAAGCGACGCCTGCACCTTCACGGACAAGCCGGTAAGCGACCGGCCCAACGAATATGTCCTGACCGCCTGGAGCGGCAACCTCGATCTTTACACACCGCGGGACACGCTCGAGCACCGGCGAGGAGAGGGGTTCATCGAATCCGCCTTCATGCGTTCGCGTCCGGTCGTAGCGGCACGCGACGGCATGGACGATCTCTGGATTGAGCCGGTGGGCGAGGATGTGGTTCTCTACATCGGAGCAGACGAGCTGACCTGCCGCCGCGACGAAGAAGAGGCCTAGTCCGCCCCTTCCATAAGCCCGTGTTTCTTGATGGCGTGGCGTAGCTGGTCGTAGCTCAGGCCGAGTGCCTTCGCGGTCTGTCGCTGGTTCCAGCGGTGCTTGCCCAGTGCGTGCTCGAGGATCGCACGCTCATGCGTGTCGACTGCAGCGCGCAAGTCGTCGACATTCTCAAGGTCAGGCGCAGGCGCCGACGGTTCGGCCGTCCGTGGGCTTTCCGGCTTCGGCCCCGGCGACGGTGGAGACACCGGCTTCCACGGGCTTTCGAACGGGTCGAATTGCACATGGCCGATCGGGCTGCCCCAGTCGTCCCAGCGATAGACGGCGCGCTCGATCACGTTGCGCAGTTCGCGCACATTTCCGGGCCATTGATGGTTTTCGAGCTCCTCGGCGACGTGCTCGGCAAATCCGGGCCAGGCTTCCCAGCCCAGCTCCGCCCCCATCCGTCGTCCGAAGTAGTCTGCCAGCACCTCGATATCGCCTTCACGCACGCGCAGGGGCGGCAATGTGATGACCTCGAAGCTCAACCGGTCGAGGAGGTCGGCCCGGAATTCGCCGCGCGCGGCCTTGGCGGGCAGGTCTTCATTGGTTGCCGCCACGATGCGGACATCCACCCGGATCGGACGCGAGGACCCGATACGCGTGACCTCGCCATACTCGACTGCCCTGAGCAGCCGCTCTTGTGCGCCCATCGACAAGGTACCCAGTTCGTCGAGAAATAACGTGCCCTTGTCGGCTTCCTCGAACCGTCCGGCGCGTTGTTTGGTAGCACCCGTGAACGCGCCCGCCTCGTGTCCGAAAAGCTCGGCCTCGATCAGAGTTTCGGGCAGCGCGGCGCAGTTCATGGTGACGAGCGGTTCGTCCCAGCGAGTGGAAAGTCGATGCAATCGTTCGGCGATCAGTTCCTTGCCGGTTCCCCGCTCGCCGATGACAAGAACGGGGCGGCGCATCGGGGCCGCGCGGCTCGTCCGCTCGACCGCATCGAGGAAGGCGCCGGACTGGCCGATAAACTGATTTTCCCGCTCCATGACCAATATATAGGAAATTTCACCAAGGCTTGGCAATCCCTCCCATCATGCCGTTTGTCGAGAAATGCGATTTGCGCGGATTTCTCCCGTTTTTGGATTTTGGCACACCCCTTGCTGAACATGGGACAACAGCAGTTCACGTCCAGGGAGGACACAATGTACGACCGCCAGTTCTTCAATTCCACGCTCGGAAAGGCCGCTATCGCCAGCATCGCGATGATGACTGCTTTCGTGGCGCTGAGTTCGCAGATCGCGGTGACTACGCCCATGCCGATGGTGGCCTCGATCAGCCAGGTCGAGATCGCGTAAGGTCAGGCGACGTGAGCGACCATAAACATCCCCTTGGGCCGGAGCGTACCAGTCCCGACAGTCCCCCGCGTTCCCCAAACGCACCGGACGCTCCGGCCCGCCCCAAGCGCGTGACCTTGTCGCGGCTCGACAGTGAGGTAGAACGGCTCCGCCGCACGCCTACGCCGACGCAGGGACAGGCCAAGCCCCGGGGCAACGACTTTTTCTCCAGTGGAGCACCTTTGATGGGAATCTTCAGCCGTACTCGCGATATCATCGCGGCCAATTTCAACGATATGCTCGACAAGGCGGACGACCCGCAGAAGATGATCCGCATGATCATCCTCGAAATGGAGGAAACGCTGGTCGAGGTCCGCGCCAGTGCCGCGCGCACCATCGCCGACCAGAAGGAAATGCACCGTCACACGGTCAAGCTCGACAAACTCCAGGCCGACTGGGGCGAGAAGGCGCAGCTGGCGCTCAGCAAGGACCGCGAGGACCTTGCCCGCGCAGCGCTCGTCGAGAAGAAGAAGGCCGCCGACATGAGCGAGCAGCTCAAACAGGAAATCTCGGTGCTGGACGATGCCCTGCGCGCTTACGAGCAGGACATCCAAAAGCTGCAGAACCGCCTGCGCGAAGCCCGTAGCCGCCAGACCGCGATCGCCGCGCGTCTCGAAAGTGCGGAGAACCGCGTCAAGCTGCGCAGCCTGATGACCGAAGACCGCGTCGACGATGCGCTGAGCCGGTTCGACCAGCTCGAACGCCGCGTCGACTACGCAGAGGGTCGCGCCGATGCGCTGGCTATCGAAGGCAATTCGAAGCCGAGCCTCGCCGACGAAATCGCCGCGCTGGAAGGCGCCGATGCGATCGACGACGAGCTTGCTGAAATGAAGAAGGCGCTCGGCATGTCCGACGACGCCGCTGACAAACAGGGGAAATAAATCATGGATGTCGAAGACGTCATGGCAATCGCGGCAATCTTCGTGTTCCTGCCGTGGATCATCCTCCACTATATCACGAAGTGGAAGACGGCTGCCACCATCACCACCGACGACGAAGCCCTGCTCGAGGAGCTCTACAACCTCGCCAAGCGCCTCGACGAGCGCATGGATACGGTCGAGCGCCTGGTCGCCTCGGACAATCCCGGCTTCAGCGCCGCCCGCCTCGTGCACGACAGCGAGGAAGACAACCAGCAGCTGCGCGAACTCGAACAGCTGATCGCCGAAAAGAAAGGAATGGCAAAGTGAACAGCCCCCGCACCACTCTCTATCGCGACAAGCAGAATGCGAAGCTGATGGGCGTGTGCTCGGGCATCGCGGACTATACCGGCGTCAACGCCTTCTGGGTGCGGCTCGGTTTCCTCGGCCTGACCTTCATGACCGGCGGTTCGACCATTCCCTTCTATTTCATCGCAGGCGTCCTGCTCAACAAGAAGCCCGCGCATCTCTATTCGGAGCCTGCCGAGCAGAAATACTGGCAGGGCGTGCGCCAGAACCCGAAGCGCACCGCGCGCGAAATCCGCGCCAAGATGAAGGACGTCGATCGCCGCCTGGCCGAAGTCGAAACCTTCTACGTCAGCAGCAATCCGCGCCTGACCGCCGAAATCGAGCGCCTGCGCTAATCGCGACCAAAAAGTGGGAGAGTTGAAATGGGAGACGCAGTCTGGGTTCTGATCCCGCTCGCACCATTCCTCATGGTTGGCTTCATCGTCTGGGTAAAAGGCCAGCAGAAGATTGCCGAAATGAACGTGCAGACTACCGCGCAGGCAACCGCGGAACAGGCTGCCCAATATGCCAGCCAGGTTCAGAAACTGGAGGACCGGGTCCGCGTTCTCGAACGCATCGTGACCGACAAGGGTTACGACGTCGCTACTCAGATCGAAGCCCTGCGTGACGAGCGCCGGGTGGAAGAACAGGGCAGCGGCGTGCCGTTGGAGATAAGACAGGGAGCCAAGGCGTGATGGAATTCCTCAACGAAACGACCGTTATTGCCGGCATCGCCATAATGACCGCGGGTTACCTGCTTTCAAACTGGATGAAGATGAAGAACGGCTACCCCCTCGAAGGCAGCTTCGGTCGGCCCATATACCCTAAGAACACGGAGGCGGTCGAACGGGTTAAACTGTTGACCCAGGAAAACGCCGAGCTGCGCGCCGAACTCGGTTCGCTCAAGGACCGGCTGGGCAATGTCGAACGCATCGTTACCGATAGCGGGTACCACCTGACGAGCGAAATCGACCGCCTACGCGACAAGAAGGAGGCCAACTGATGGACCGCGAATTCGTACTGATGCTTGCCTTCGCATTCTTCATGATACCGATGACGTATCTGCTCGCGAATAGTCTCCTCAAGCGCTGGCTCGATCACCGCGAGAAGATGTTCGAACTTATGGCCAACCAGACCGCCGAGAAGGCTGCGCAATACGCTACAAAGGTCGAGCGCCTGGAGCAGCGCATGCGTGTAATGGAACGTATTGCGACCGATCGCGGCCTGGATCTGGCCATGCAGATCGAAGACCTGTCGGATGACCGCGTAAAGGGGGTCAACTGATGGTCGATCCCGAACTCGAAATGATCTTTCTTTTCGTCTTGGCCATCCTGCTGATCTCGTTGGCGAGCGGATATCTGTTCAGCCGGCAAAACCATCGCCATCAGGAGCGCAAACTGGAGTTGCGGGCGCGCGCGGCGGAGGCCGAAGCTGCCCGGGCGCGACAAGAGAATACGGACTATTCGAAGATGGAAGAACGGCTGCGCGTGCTCGAACGCATTGCGACTGACGGCAATCATGCGCTCGCCTCGCAGATCGAGGAATTGCGCGCGCTCGATGCGATCGAAGACCGTACGGAGAAGGCCAAATGAGCGGATGGGCAATCGTAGCAGTTGTCGCCATCGTGGTCTGGGGCATCGTCCAGACGGCCAAGGCCCGCCATCGGGCCGAGCGCGGCATCGTTCCGGACGAGCGCGGTAACGAAAGCTTCGGCAATGCCCGCGACTCGGATGCCGAACGGGAGATCGAGGACCTGCGCGAACGCATCAAGGTGCTCGAGCGGATCGCCACCGACGGCAACTCGCTCGACGCTCAGGAAACCAAGAGGATTTCCGCCGAAATCGAAGCCCTGCGCGACAAGCAGGCCGATTGAGGCGGGTTGGATAGGCACAGGTTGAAGGAGGACATGGGGAAATGTTCGAACCTACGATCATCATTGCAGCAGCAAGCCTGACCGGCCTGCTGATCGTGGCCGCGGCCATGCTACGCGGCTGGCAGGGCTGGCTGGAACTCAAGCGTTCCGAACTGGAGGGACATACTGGCCCTCGCTCCGAGGAAGGCTCATCGATGGGCGCAGCCAGGATCGAGCTTGCCGACCTGAAGGAACGGATAAAGAAGCTCGAAGCCATCGCCAGCGGGGTCGACCTGTGATCCAGCGCGGCTCCGAAGTCGCCAAGGTCGGTATCGGCATGGGCAGCGCCATTGCGATTGCGATCTCGTGGACCAAGAACCAGTCGATCCTGTGGGCCATCTTCCATGGCTTCATCAGCTGGATTTACGTTATTTATCATGCTTTCACCCGCCCTGGAGGACTTGTCGGCTGAGCGCGATGGACGAGAGCGGCCAGCCCCGCTAGAGGCCGCCTCCATGCGATCGCTCGATGATATCCGCGAAGAATACGAGTTCCTCGAAGGCGACGAACGCTATCGCCTGCTGATCGAACTCGGCCGCGAGCTGGACGAAATGCCGGCCGCATTGAAGACCGACGCGACGCTGGTCCGCGGCTGTTCCGCGCAGGTCTGGGTCTATCCTACCGGAGAAGCCGACAAGCTCCATTTCCTTGCCGACAGCAATGCCGCGATCACCAAGGGCATCGTGGCGCTGGTCATATCCGCCGTGCAGGATCGTCCCGCCAAGGAGGTCGCCGAGATGGACATTCACGGCGTTCTGGAGCCCTTCGACCTGAAGAACCAGCTATCTAGTAACCGCACGCAGGGCGTCCCGAACATGATTGCCCTCGTCAGGGAACACGCCGCCAGGATCGCGGCCGCCTGACATGCGGATGCTTTACCGCGTCCTGGGCTATATCGCGGTAGCACTCGGTGCGATTGGCGCTTTCCTGCCGATCATGCCGACGGTCCCGTTCCTCCTTCTGGCGGTCTATTTTTTCGCCCGCTCCAGCCCGGAACTGGAAAAGAAGATCCTCGATCATCCGCATTGGGGGCCGCAGGTTCTCGACTGGCGCGAACGGCGAGCCATCAGCCGCCGTTCGAAAACCATGGCCATCGGCGCCATGGCGACCGGCGCAGTGGTTACCTACTTCACGCTCGGGCATCCATGGTACTGGATATCGGTCGCAATCCTTGTCGTAGCAGGAAGCTGGATCGCCACGCGAAACGAGTGATTTCAGGAACAGCAGGCGGTGTAAGCCGTTGATCCTGCATACGACGGGAGGGCGAACGAAAGGACACTCTCCATGGCAATTCTCATCCTGATCGCAACGATCCTGCTTCCCCCGCTCGGCGTTGCCGCCAAGCACGGGCTCGGCAAGACCACGATCATCAACCTCGTGCTAACGCTGCTCGGTTTCATTCCGGGCCTCATTCACGGGCTCTACGTGAATTACGCGAGGTAGCGCAGAATTCTAGCTGATTACGGAGGTCGGGACTGTTTCGGCAGTCTCGGCCTCTTGTGCTGCGGTCGCTTCTATCTCGCGGTGCATTTCGAAAGTCCCGTTCATATCCAGCAGGCTCCACACTCCCGTGACGGAATTCCCGTCCGAAGAGAACTTGCCGACGTAATCGACGGGATTTTCGTAACCGTGCGGCGGATCGATATAGGCCTTCGTGAAATCCACAGACCCGCCACTCCGGTGCCCGGTGCACCTCGCTTCGATCATGCTCGCGGGACGATAGAGGTCGGGCTCGATGATCGATCCCGAGAAAGCGCCTCCGGCATCGGCCAGCCTGGCCCTGAACGGTGTAGCGCCCTCGCCGCCGGGATAGGCAAAAGTACCTTCCCATTCGCCGGTGAGGTTGTGGGGATCGCCGATCGCTTCAGGCTCCGGCGCTTTCGCGGACGACTGCCTCTCCGGCCTCGCGCTGACGCTTCAGTTCGGCCTTCAATTTTGCCGGGTCGCGCGCGAAAACGAAGCCGAAGCTCACTCCGCCCTCCTTGCCGATGGTGGCGTGATGCAGCTTGTGTGCCTGGACCAGCCGCTTGGCGTAGCCCTTCTTAGGCACCCAGCGGAAATAGCGCTGGTGGACCAGCCCGTCGTGCACCAGCGTGTAAATGATACCGTAGAGCATGATGCCGAGACCGATCCATGTCGCCGGCCACCATGCAGCATCCCCCAATACCCATTCGCTCCCCAGCGCGAACATCGAAATGCTCATTGCCGCGCCGACGACGGCGTAGAGGTCGTTTTTTTCGAGGACATTGTCATGCGGCTCGTGGTGGTCGCGGTGCCAGCCCCAGCCGAAGCCGTGCATGATGTACTTGTGGCTCGCCCATGCGACCCACTCCATTGCGAGAACGCTCGCCAAAACGATCAGGATGGGGCCGAGAAATTGCATGACGGTAATATAGGCGCTCGATCCGCGCCGCGCAAAGCCTAGTCTGCGGCCCGCACCTTGCGAGGGATGCCGAAGAATTTCTCCGCCACTTCTGCGCTGATGCGCGCGGGGCGGTGTGTGTCGCTATCGAGGCAGCACCACATGCTCTTCACCTCGGCCAGCACATCCTCGCCGCGGCGAATCACAGTATTGTAGAAACTGCGCGCCCCCTTGATCTTCTCGAGCACGGTTTCGGCGATCACCTCGTCGTCGAGGAACGCCGGCTTGCGATAGGTGATCTCGTGCTTGAGCGCGACCCACGCCTTGCTCGCCACTTCCTCTGCCGGGGCCAGCTTTTGCCAGTGCGCGAGCACCGTGTCCTGCACCCAGTTCAGGTAGCGCGCATTGTTCACGTGCCCCATGAAATCGATATCGGCGGGCAGGACCTTGATCGGAAAGGAGAATGGCTTTGCTGACATGAGTGTAAGTAAAGCACAGAAAGGTTACCTTTGGAAGACTCTGGATTTGCCTTTTTGCCTCTGTCCCGATCCGGGAGCACAAAGCCTCGCATGCCGACAAATCCGCGCACACTTTACGAGAAAATCTGGGACGCCCATGTCGTCGAACGGCAGGAGGACGGCACCTGCCTCATTTATATCGACCGGCATCTCGTCCACGAGGTGACCAGCCCGCAGGCGTTCGAGGCGCTGCGCATAGCAGGCCGCAAGGTGCGCCGTCCCGACCTGACGCTGGCAGTTCCGGACCACAATCTGCCTACTACCCCGCGCACCGCTCCAGACGGTTCGCGCCTGCCGATCGCCGACAAGCAAAGCGCCGCCCAGCTCGCCGCGCTTGAGGCCAACGCTCCTGCCTTCGGGATCGATTATATCGACGCGGTCGCGCCCGAGCAGGGCATCGTCCACGTCGTGGGGCCCGAGCAGGGATTCTCGCTTCCCGGCACGACCATTGTCTGCGGCGATAGCCACACGGCAGCGCATGGCGGGATCGGCGCTCTGGCTTTCGGGATCGGGACCAGCGAGGTCGAGCACGTGCTCGCCACCCAAACGCTGCTCCTGCGGCCGAGCAAGACGATGGAGGTGCGCGTCGAGGGCGAGCTCGGCCCGGGTGTCACGCCCAAGGATCTCATCCTCCACATCATCGGCGTGATCGGCACGGCGGGAGGAACCGGCCATGTCATCGAATATCGCGGACGCGTGTTTGAGGAAATGAGCGTCGAGGGCCGCCTCACGGTCTGCAACATGAGTATCGAAGGCGGCGCACGTGCGGGGCTGATTGCGCCGGACGACACCGTGTTCCGTTACCTCAATGGTCGACCCTACTCGCCATCGGGCGAGGCTTGGGAGAAGGCCGTCGCCTGGTGGCGCTCGCTTGCCACCGACGAAGGGGCGACTTTCGACAAATCCGTCGTCATCGATGCCGCCGATGTCGAGCCCACCGTTAGCTGGGGCACCAGCCCCGAAGACGTGGTGGCTATCGGTGGCAGCGTCCCCTCGCCCGAAAGTTTCACCGATCCTTCCAAGCAGGAAGCCGCGCGCAAGAGCCTCGACTATATGGGCCTCGCCCCCGGCACCCCGCTCGAAGAGGTCGAGGTCGAGAACATCTTCATCGGCTCTTGCACCAATAGCCGGATCGAGGATTTGCGCGCTGCTGCCGAGATCCTGAAGGGCCGGACGAAAGCATCGAATGTCAGGTGGGCCATTGCCGTCCCCGGCTCCGGCCTCGTCAAGCGACAGGCAGAAGCCGAAGGCCTCGACCGCATCTTTACCGATGCCGGATTCGAGTGGCGCGAGCCAGGCTGCTCGGCCTGTCTCGCGATGAACCCCGACAAGGTTCCTCCGGGCGAACGCTGCGCGTCGACCAGCAACCGCAATTTCGTCGGACGCCAGGGTCCCGGCGCGCGCACGCATTTGCTCAGCCCTGCCATGGCTGCCGCCGCCGCGGTGACCGGTCGGCTCACCGATGTCCGCAAGCTTATGGGCGAGTGACCCCTTGCCCTTCGCCTGCACTGTATCCATGAGGGGGGCATGACAAAGCTCCCCAAAGGCAAGGCCGCCATCGCAGGTGCGATCGGCTCCGCCGCCATCGCCGCCGCGCTGCTCTATGCGAACAAGCGCCGTGAAAAGAAGAACAAACCCGCCCAGCCCGGACCCATTCCCTCGGGCGAGAACCCGGAGACCGATTGATGAAACAGGTGTCGACCATCCACGGCCGCGCGATCCCGCTTGGCCTCAAGAATGTCGACACCGACGTCATCATCCCCGCACACTGGCTGAAAACGGTCAGCCGTGAAGGGCTCGGCAAGGGTGCCTTCGAGACCATCCGGCAAGCACCCGGCAACCCCTTCGATGTCGAGGATTTCGCGGGCGCTCCCATCCTCATCGCCGGAGACAATTTCGGCTGCGGGTCGAGCCGCGAACATGCCGCCTGGGCCATGCTCGACATGGGGCTGACCGCCGTCATCGCACCCAGTTTTTCGGACATCTTCTCGGGCAATGCGTTCAAGAACGGCATTCTCGCGGTCGAGCTGCCGCAGGAGCAGGTTGATCGGCTGCTTGAGGTGGCGAGGGAGCACCCGATTACCATCGACCTCGAAAACCAGGTCGTCACCACCCCCTTCCAGGATCGCTTTGCCTTTGCAATCGATCCCTTTCGCAAGCATTGCCTCCTCAATGGGCTCGACGAGATCGGTCTTACGCTGGAGCGCGATGCGGCGATCGGCACCCATGAGAGAAAGCGCGCGGCAAGCCTCCCCTGGCTCGACGCGCCGACCAACAAACGGAGAGAACCCGCATGAAAGCAGTCCTGTCGAAAGAGACCGGCGGCCCCGAAACCCTCGTTGTCGAGGAGATCGATGCCCCAACCCCCGGCAAGGGCGAGGTCCTGATCGATGTGGCCGCCTGTGCGATCAACTTTCCCGACACGCTGATCATCCGCGACATGTACCAGTTCAAGCCGCCGCGTCCGTTTTCGCCGGGCGGCGAGATTTCGGGCACGATCGAGGCTCTGGGCGAAGGTGTCGAGGGCTTCGCGGTGGGTGACAAGGTCATTTGCGGCGTCGGCAATGGCGGGCTGCAGGAAAAGGTCGCGGTCTCTGCCGCACGCCTCTTCAAGGTCCCCGAAGGCATCGACCTGGTGCAGGCATCGGCGCTCCTGATGACCTATGGCACGACGATCCACGGCCTCAAGGACCGCGGCGACATCAAGGAGGGCGAGACGGTTCTCGTCCTCGGCGCAGCTGGTGGTGTCGGGCTTTCAGCAGTCGAACTCGCCAAGGCCTATGGCTGCCGCGTGGTCGCCGCCGTATCCACCGAGGAAAAGGGCGAGGTCGCGAAGAAAGCCGGCGCCGACGAAGTCGTCATCTACCCGCGCGCACCCTTCGACAAGGACCAGTCCAAGGCATTGGCACAGGCATTCAAGGATGCCGTCGGCCCGAACGGTGCGGACATCGTCTACGACATCGTGGGCGGCGATTATTCCGAGCCTGCGCTGCGTTCGATCGCATGGGAAGGCCGCTTCCTCGTCATCGGTTTCCCCGCGGGTATCGCCAAGATGCCGCTCAACCTGACCCTGCTGAAAAGCTGCGACATCCGCGGTGTTTTCTGGGGTGCTTTCACGGCGCGCGAGCCCGAGCGCAACAATGCCAATATCGCCGAGCTGTTCGACCTCTGGAAAGCGGGCAAGATAAACCCGCTCGTTTCGGAAACCTACCCGATCGAGCGCGCGCATGAGGCAATTGCCAAGCTGGAAAACCGCAGTGCGATCGGCAAGCTCGTCGTGACGATGGATTAATCCTCGTTCTCGCCCTTGCCGCTGACCTGCGGCATCCCTATTCGAAGGGTAACTACCTTCAAAAGGGGACAGGACATGACCGATTTCAAGGACCGCGAACGCGGCGAAGAAACCAAATACGCATTCGATCAGGAAACCGAATTCAAGATCGCCGCACGCCGCAACCGCCTGCTGGGTGAATGGGCAGCGGGCCTGATGGGCCTGACCGAAGAAGAAACCGACGCGTACAAGAAAGCCGTCGTCCAGGCCGATTTCGAAGAAGCGGGCGACGAGGACGTGGTCCGCAAGCTGCTGGGCGATCTGACCGCTGCCGAATGCGATGTCAGCGAGGCCGATATCCGCGCCAAGCTCGACGAATGCCAGATCGAAGCGCGCCGCCAGTTCATGAGCGACCAGTAATACCATGCCGATGGCTTCCGAAGACATCGTCGCGCTGATCGAGGCCGCGCTTCCGGGCGCAGTCGTCGAAATGCGCGACCTTGCGGGCGATAACGATCACTGGGCCGCCAAGGTCACCGCGCCGCAATTCGCCGGCAAGACGCGCGTCGCGCAGCACAAGATGGTCTACGAGGCGCTGGGTGAGCGGATGGGCGGCGAGCTCCACGCCTTGCAACTGACCACCCAAGCCCCCAACTGAAGCATCAGCAAATTCGAACTATTCAAAGGCAGGGCAACCATGTCCGACGTAAATTCGCGCATCTCCGACATCGTTTCCGGTAACGACGTCGTCCTCTTCATGAAGGGCACCCCCCTCTTCCCACAGTGCGGCTTTTCCAGCCGCGCGGTGGCAATCCTCGACCATTGCGGCGTCGCCTACGACAGCGTCGACGTGCTGCAGGACATGGAAATCCGGCAGGGCATCAAGGCCTATTCCGACTGGCCGACCATTCCCCAGCTCTATGTGAAGGGCGAATTCCTCGGCGGCAGCGACATCATGATGGAGATGTACGAGGCCGGCGAACTGCAGAGCCTGATGGAAGAAAAGCAGGTCGCCAAAGCCGAAAGCTGAGCGCGAACCTCACCAATCCAATAAAAAAACCCGCCCGGGGGACGACCGGGCGGGTTTTCTTTTTTCGGGGAGGCGGACACGAGACCAGGAGAGGTCCGCCTCTTTATACCGATAGGGACACCGCCAATTATGCATGCCCCGTGCCAAAATCGGTATCTCGCAGAATCCCAGACCACTCGATGGTTAACGCGGAATTGCGGGCATCATGGGTTGTAAAATCTGCCGACGCACCGCGTTAACCTTTCAACCTTGGCAATTGCCCGCAACAGCGCCACACATGGCGCATGAGCGATAACCAAGCCGGCCAGCCCGACGGAATCCCCGCAGCAACCGTAGTTATTTTCCGCAATGCCGCTGAAGGCGGTCCACCGGAGATCCTGATGACCATCCGTTCGCGCGAGATGGTGTTTGCCGGCGGCATGGCGGTGTTCCCCGGCGGGCGCGTCGATCCGGCCGATTTCGATCTTGGAGCGATGATGGGCGGCCCGCTCGATCCCGACGAGGCCGCTCACCAAATCGCCGTGGTCCGCGAAACGCTTGAAGAGACCGGTCTTGCCATCGGGCTATCGGGCGATATCGACGCGGACAAGGCGCGGGCGGCGCGGCGTTACCTGATGCAGACGGGCGATCTTGCCAGCGTGCTCGATCATTTCGGCTGGGAGTTGGATCTAGCCCAGCTCACCCCCTTCGCGCGCTGGTATCCGAAGAACGAGCGCATCCCGCGCGTCTACGATACGCGGTTCTACATTGCGGACCTCGGCACAGGCGCAGTGGAAATCGAGGCAGATCTATCGGAAAACACGCACCTTTTCTGGACCACTGCTCATGGCGCACTTGCTGCGGCGGAGCGAGGCGAGATCAAAATTATCTTCCCTACCCGCCGCAACCTCGAGCGCCTCGCCCTGTTCGACGATTTTTCCGCCGCAAAGGAGCAGGCCGACCGCATCCCTGTACGCACGATCACGCCGTTCATGGGCGAACGAGAGGGCAAGAGCTGGCTCGAGATAGGGGAGGACCTGGGCTATCCGGTCACTGGTGAGCCCCTCGACACTGTGGCACGGGGGTAAGCCGCCCTCAGGCAGCGCTGCGATAGGGCGAAATAATTTGGCGCGCCCGGCAGGACTCGAACCTGCTGCCTCAAGATTAGAAGTCTCGCGCTCTATCCAGATGAGCTACGGGCGCGCGCCGGGCATCCCATAACGCGGCTTTGCCAATGCGCCAATCGGCGATAGGCAGCGAATATATGGAAAAGCCGCCAGCCAGTCCGACACAGGAGCAGCCACGCTTCCGCTATTACGATCTCGTGATGGCTGCCTTCGTCACCATCCTGCTGTTGTCCAACCTGATCGGCGCTTCGAAGCCCAGCTATGTGAACCTGCCACTGATCGGGACTTGGTCGTTCGGAGCAGGAGTCCTTTTCTTTCCAGTTAGTTACATCATCGGCGACATCCTCACCGAAGTGTATGGATATGCCCGGGCGCGGCGGGTTATCTGGACCGGGTTTGCGGCCCTCCTTTTCATGGCGTTCATGGCCTGGGTGGTCGTCCAGCTGCCGCCCGCTGAAGGATGGCCGGGACAGGAATCCTACCAATTCGTCTTCGGGAACAGCTGGCGGATCGTGCTCGCCTCGATGGTCGCCTTCTGGGCGGGCGAGTTCGCCAACAGTTTCGTTCTCGCAAAGATGAAGGTGTGGACCGCCGGAAAGCACCTTTGGGCGCGCACAATCGGTTCAACCGTGGTCGGACAGGGCCTCGACAGCCTGATCTTCTACCCGCTCGCATTCTGGGGCCTGGCTGGCTGGCCGGTCGAGCTCTTGTGGCAGGTCGTGTTGTCGCAATGGCTGATCAAGACCGCCTGGGAAGCATTGCTGACCCCGCTGACCTATCTGGTGGTGAACAGGCTGAAGCGGGCCGAGGGTGTCGAGATTTTCGATACCGACACCGATTTCTCGCCCTTCGCCTCTTCAGCAGGGCGGACATAAAAAAGGGGCGACCCGCAAAGGCCGCCCCAATTTCCCAATTGAAGACCCTTGGGATCTAGAACTTGGTCCTGACCGTCACACCATAAGTGCGCGGTTCTTCGAGGAAGGCGATCCGCGAGCGGTTGCCCGCACCGCCGCGCAGGGGCGTGTTGGCGGTAATGCCGCGGGTAATCTCGTTGCTGAGATTGAGCCCCCAGAATTCAAGCGTGAAGCGCTCGTTCGGCGTCGTGAAGCCGAGGCGCGCGTTGATCTTGAAATATGCCTCCTGGTAATCGAGCGGCAACGGGGTGAATGGCGGCGCCGTTTCGGTCGGCGTCGTGCTGGTCCGGCGATCGCCCGAATAATAGACGTTCAGATTGGCCAGCATTCCCCAGCCCGAGCTGTTGATCGGCCCGTCATAGGTGATACCCGCCACCCCGCTGAACTTCGGCGCATTGGTGAGCGGCTGTCCGCAGAGCACCCGGACGGTCGCGAGCGCAGATCCGGTGATCCCTTCGTCGCAATCGTCGGCATAGCGCGCATTGGCATAGGTACCGGACAGGTTGATCGTCATGTAGGGATCGAACCTTCCGACCAGCTCCAGTTCCGCGCCGGTCGACTTGGCCGCGGCCACGTTGAAGGTCTGGAACTGCACGCCGGTGAACTCGAGCACCTGGAAGTCGGTCATTTCCATATGGAAAAGAGCGAGGTTCGCGGTGATCTGCCGGTTGGCGAGCGAGGTCTTGATACCGATTTCATAGGCATCGACCTTTTCGGAATCGAAGCGCGGATCGGCCCCGCCGGCCGAAGCAGCCGGATCGAGGTTGAAGCCGCCCGACTTGAAGCCGTGGCTGAAGCTCGCATAGCCGAGGAAATCGCCGACATTATAGGCAAGCTGGGCCGTATAGGTCAGTTCGTCATCCTCGAAGGTAAGGTCATATTCGCGCGGCAGCGGCAGCACTGCCGATGCGGGCAGGTTCGCCTGTGTCGTGAACGGGAAGCAGGTCAAACCCAGGCCTGCACTTGCCACTGCCGTTGCAATCGCTTCCGATTGGCCGAAATCCACGAGGTTCTGCACGATGTTGCCGAAGCCGTTGGCGATAGTCGCACAGGCCGGCGAACTGGCGTCTACCTGGTTGAACGCGCCGTCCTTTGTCTCGTCGACATAGCGGGCACCCAGTGTGAGGCTGAGCTCGTCGGTGAAGCTGATCACATTATGCGTGAAAACCGAGAAACTCTGCGCATCCTGCGTGAACCTGTTCACCGCAAAGCTGCCCGAAGCATCGACGCCGACCACGCTGGGAAGCGCTGCATTCGGCACCGCACCCAGACCCGGTATGACCGTGAATCCGGTAGCTTGGGCGAGCCGTGTCAGCGCGAACAGCGGGTTCGGACCGAAGGTGGCGAAATTGTTGCCCAGCAGCGGGAACAGCGCATTCGAGGCATAGGCCTGGTAATCGGGCCCGAGAACCATCGACTGGATCTCGTCGATCTGCTCATCGGAGTAATAGGCACCGACGAGCCAGTCCACCGCACCGTCGCCGAAGGTTCCCTTCAACCGCAGCTCGTGGGTCATCACCTCGTTGTCGCCGCCGCTAAACGGCGCGTTGGGAGCGAAGGAACTCGGTCCGACCTGGTAGACGTCGACACCGACGAAATCGTCCTGAGCCGATTGCGACTCGAAGTGACGGAAGGAGCCGATATAGGTCAGTTCGGCCCCGCCGAGATTATAATCGAGCTGGCCCGAGACGCCCCATTGCTTGGTCGTGTTGATGTAGCCGTCATCACTGGACAGGCGATTTTCTACCGCATCGAAGCCGTAATCGATGACCCCGCCATTGGCGGGAAGGCCATAGGCTTCGAACGCGCCCAGATCGCGGTAGGGCGTCTCGCGGATGATGACCGCCGTACAGCAGTTTTCATCCGATTCAGCATAATCGCCGATCAGGCGAAGGCTCATATCTGCCGTGGGTTCCCACAGCATCTGGCCGCGCAGGATGAAGCGATCGCGATTGCCGCTTTCCGCCCCGCTGGTCGAACTGACGATATAGCCGTCGCGCTTGCGGTAGGCGCCCGAGAAGCGAACACCCAGCTCGTCCTGGATGACCGGGACGCTGACACCGGCCTGCGCGCCGTAATAGCCCAGGTTTCCGTAAGTGGCGTTGGCGAAGCCTTCGACCTCGTTGAGATCGGGGCGCTTGGTCGTGATGTTCAACGCACCGGCAGAGGTATTGCGTCCGAACAGCGTACCTTGCGGACCGCGCAGGATTTCCAGCCGTTCGAGGTCGAGCAGGTCGCCCAGCGCAATGCCGGGGCGCGACTGGTAGACGCCATCGATGAACACGCCGACCGAGCTTTCGAGGCCGGTATTGTTACCGGTGGTCCCGACGCCGCGGATACGGATCGAGGTCCCCTGTGTTTCGGTCTGGGAGGACTGTATGTTGAAGCTCGGCGAGACCGAGGACAGCGACTTGATGTCCTGGATCCCCTGCCTTTGCAATTCGGCGGGCTGGACGGCGGTCACAGCAATCGGAACTTCCTGGATATCGCTTGCACGCAAGGTCGCCGTGACGATGATAACATCCTCGTCGGCAGTGATCTCGTCTTCGTCAGTGTCTTGGGCGTATGCCGGAAAAGCAATCGCGCTGGCACAGATGCCGCCCATCAGGGCTGCCCTGATCTTCATAAACCCTCTCCTCATCCCTGGCCTGCTCAGACGGCGGCCTGTCGCCACGCTAACATACATTCGTATGCGCGCAAGTTTTCACGCAGGATTCTTGCGCGAAACTCGTCAATTGCGATGCAATGTTGCATTGCAGCATTTGCGCGCACGTCAACTGACGTTACGGCATGGCCGCTCTGCCTGGGCTTACGCTACGGCCTGCGGGGAATGTCAGAGGAGTTCGCTGCTTTGCGCGATATGCGCGATTCCGCGCTTGCCGTTCGAATCGCGGCTCAATTGTACGACCACGTCGATCACGCTGGCGGCATAGGCGATGGTGTCCGAGCGGGTCAGGCCGATGCCCGTCTGCATGACCATGAGCGACAATTGTTCGAGCGCGCCGCGCAAAGAGTTGGCGTGAATGGTCGAGAAGCTGCCCGGGTGGCCGGTATTGATGGCACGCAGGAAGCTGACGCTTTCCGCGCCGCGCAGTTCGCCCAGCACGATGCGGTCGGGGCGCAGGCGCAGGGCGGCCTGCAGCAATTCGTTCGCAGTGACCTTGGCCTCGCCCAGCTCGCCCTTCACCGCGACGAGGCCCACGCCGTTTTCGCCGGGCAGCTTGAGTTCGGGCGTATCCTCGACCAGCACCACGCGCTCCTGCTTCGGAATTTCGCCGAGCATGGCGTTGAGGAAGGTCGTCTTGCCGGTGCTGGTGCCGCCGGAGACTAGGATCGTGCGCCGCTGGCGGATCGCTTCGCGCAGGAAAGCGACAGGCTCGGCCTGCGGATCGGGCATCGCGCCTTGCTGTGCAGGGGTGAGCGGGCCGGTATCATAGGCATCGAGCGGAAGGTCGAGGCGGCGGTGACGACGGATCGCCATCGCCCAGTGCTTGCGCGCGGCAGGAGGCCCGCAGAACTGGACGCGCGCGCCATCGGGCAGCGTCGCACCTAGCAGCGGGTGTTCGCGGTTGATGCCCTGGTGGCTGACGCGCGCCACCTGTTCGGCGAGGCGCTGGATCAGCCGGTCGTCGATATCGGGCCGGATGACCTTCTGCATGCCGCCAGCCGCGGCATCCTCCACCCACACCTCGCCCGGCTTGTTGACAAGGATCTCGGTGACCGTGTCGCGTTCCAGCCATTCGGCGAAGGGCTTGAGATAGGCCTCGAGATAGACGCTGCGCTCGCCCTGTAGGTCGACGCTGGGGGCGTCCTCTTCCGGATGGTCGTCGGGCAGGAAAGGATGGATGTCGGCGCTCATGCGCTTGGTCCTAGCTGACGGAGCTGAAATCGAGATCGCGCGCGGTGAAGATGCGGATCGGTTCGCCCTGGCGCACGCGCACGGTGGGGCTGCGCTTGCCGTCCTGTTCTGCCGCGGCAGCAGCTGCCGAGGTTCCCGTGCCCCCGACCACGACCGCCCCGGCACCGCCGGTTGCGAGCGTTCCTAGGCCGCCGACGACCGAGAGCAGCATGGCCGAGCCGAAGCGCTTGAAGAAGCCGTTGCCCGAGACCTTGCCTTCAAGACCCGTGGTGCCGTCGAAACCGACTGCGGGCGAAGCGAGGTTGACCGAGGCACCGTCGGGACGGATCAGGCGTGTCCAGATGACATAGGCGCGCTTCTGGCCGTTCTGCATGCCCGACTGGTACTGGCCGATGAGGCGGCTCGAACGCGGCACGAGGATCTTGGTCCCGTCGAAGCTGCGCACGTCCTGGCTCACTACCGCGCGGACGTAGCCGGGCACATTGGTGTCGATCGCGGTCTCGAGGATCGCCGGGATCAGCGTGCCCTGCGTGACCGTGGTCGAGGGATTGGTCATCGCCCTCGCCTGCGCCGGAGCGCCGCCGACGCCGCCCACGCGGCTGGCGAAATCGCTGGCGGAATTGCCACTGGCTTCAGCAGGTGCGCCCTCGGCAGCTCCGGCTGCATCGACTGCGACGACATTTGCCGTGCCCGCGTCATAGACGACGGTGGGGTTGTTATACGGGTTGCCAAGCGCCTGCGGCTGGGGCGCAGCGGCAAGCACCGGTGCGGGTGCCGGATCGGCCATGGCAGCGCTTTGCGCCGGGGTCGGCGGAGCGATTTCGGCAGGAGGCGGCGCTACCGACGCTGCTGCCGGCTGGACGGCTGACTGCTGGCCGCCGACGCTGGGCTGATCGGGCAGGCGTGCGCTGCTCATGCTCCACAAGGTGACCGCGCCAAGGCCGGCCACGATCGCGATACCGGCGACCATGCCCATGGCATCGCCCTTGCCGCCCGGACGCGCCACGGCGGGGAAGGCATTGCGCTGCGCGAGGTCGATGACATCGGCATCGCTGTCGTCGCGTGGGTCCATGTCGTTGGCGACGGGGCCCGACTGCGGGATACGGTTGGCAAGACGCATTACTTGTCTCCCCTCTGGGCGAATTCGCCGCCGGCGGTATTAGCGGAAGTTGCGGCGCGTGTCGGTCCGGTGTTGACCAGCGTGGCGCTATCCTCGCCTGCGCGCAGGACGACTTTGCGCGGGACGCCGTCGATCACGATGGTATCGCCGCGCACGGTATAGTTTACCGGGCCTTCGACGCCCTTGGCATTGGTGACGAGGATCGCGGGCACGTCGCGCCCGGCGGGCCAGGCGAGGAAGGTCGCTTCGCCATCGTCGAAGGCGCGCTCGGGCAGCAGGGAGGGCGAACCCTCGCCATCCCATGCGAAGTTGAGCTCGGCCGGATCGACCGAGGAGAAGGGATCGGCGGGCACCTGCGGCTGCGCTGAGCCTTGCGCCATTTCGGCCTTGGCGGCCTCGGCTTCCGGATCGACCGGGTAATCGAAGCGCAGCACGTAAACTGGCTTGGCATTGGGGCTGGCGACGAGGTCGAAGAGGTAGGTGCGCTTGCTGGTAACGACCGTCAGGTTGGTCGCCGCGCGCGCTTCCAGCGGCTTCACGAAGAGGATGTTGGCGCGCTTGTTGGGCGTCACCTGCCAGGTCTGCGAATTGCCGATGGCGACGTTCTCGATCGTCTCGTCCTCGCCGAATACGATGCTCGCCTGAACATTGACGCGGCCGGGCAGCGTGAAGACCGCGAATTCGTCATACATCACTTCCTGCAGGCGGGAATCCGCCAGCGCCGGGGTGGCGACGAGTGCGAGCGAAAGCGCTGCGAAAACTGCGCGGGTCATGAGTGTTTCTCCGAAGAACCTAAGGCGCGCGGCGGGGCTGCCTTGAAGCGGCTGCCGATCCCCGTCGTGCGGCTGGGACCCTGGCTAGCAGGTCCCGTCTGAGCGCCACCTGAAGCGGTGGCGTAAACCTTGGTGGTGCGCGATGCGCCCATGCCGCTGTCGTTCGCGGCAGCGCCGGTGGCGACGGCGGACACGTCGATCCGCCGCGCCTGTTCGCTCGCCTGCGTGGCGGCCTGCGCCTGCGCAAGCGGCTGGGTGACGACGGTGTGCGGAGCGGGGGCAGCCGCGGGCGCGGCGTCACTCTCGTCCTTGCCGCCGGCGAGGCCGAATACGGTCCAGCCCGACACCATGGCTCCGGCGACCTTGAACACCATGATCATCAGCGCAACATGCACCGCGCCGATCATGAAGAAGGCCATGCCCGCCTGCGCCGGGACCGTACCCGGATTGGCGGTCAGCGCGCCGAGGATGGGGACTGAAAGCTCGAGCATGATCGACCCGCCCAGCACCGCGAAAAGCGGCGCCAGCGCGCACATCACCACGCCCTTGAGCCAGCCGGTAAACAGCCCGCGCGTGCCGTTGAACAGCGCCATCACGACGAATACCGGGCCGAGCGCAACGAGGATGCCGAGCGCGATCTTGGTCGTCACCAGCAGGCCCACCGTTCCCAGCATGAAGAGCATGGCGCCAAGCCACATCATCCCGTGCGGCGAAAAGGCCGAGAAATCATTGTTGCTCCCGCTCGCTTCCTGGATAGCGATGAAGACCACGTCGATCTTCTGCGCGAAGACATCGGTGGCGGAACCCTGCGTGCCGGTCAGCACGCCCGCCAGCCAGTCGGGCGTATAGACGAAGAGGTTCCACACCACGCTCTGGTAGGCGACCCAGCTGGTAGCGAAGGTCAGCACGAGGCCCAGCGTCATCATCCGCGGGACCAGGCTGCGCACACCGATATTGGTGCGGCCGGTGAGCAGCAGGTAGCCGAAGATGGCGATATAGATCGTGAGGATTGCGGTCAGCGCATAGCTCAATGCCCCGCCCGAGGCGAAAAGCTTGCCAAAAGCCGCGGCACTTGCCTCGCCCGCCACGCAGTCGACGCCGCGCAGTGCTGCTGCGACACCATTGCCTACCTGTTCGGCGGCTTGCTGGCAGGTGGCCGAAGTCATTCCGCGGCCATCCCGATCTCGATATCGTCGCCCTTGGCATCGTCAGGGCCGCCGGGCCACGGCGTGCCGGTGAGCGCGGGATACCAGTCGGCCGGCGCATCGCCCATGGCTTCGCGCAGCAGGTCGAGACGGCGCACCGAGCTTTCGCGGCCCGAAAGCAGCGTCAGCACCTCGGGCGCGCCCGAAAGGTCGAGCCGCACCACCACGCTCGCATCGGGCTGGCGCACGAGGAAACAGCGGCTGTGCGCAGGCAGCGTGCGGATCAGCGCAAGTTCGTGGCTGGTAAGCCCGAAGCCATCGCAATAATCCTCCACGCGGGCGCGGCTGTTGGGCATGAAGACCATGGTCGCAGTCTGCTCGACCAGCGCGGTCGAAATGCGGCTTTCGAGCGCATCGCGCGCCGACTGGGTGGCGAAACCGACGAGCGCGTTGCGCTTGCGCAAGGTCTTCAGCCAGTCGCGGATGCGCGCCGCGAAGACCTCGTCGTCGAGCGCCTTCCAGCCCTCGTCGATGAGGATCATCGTCGGCTTGCCGTCGAGACGCTCCTCGATCCGGTGGAAAAGGTACATCATCGTCGGCGTGCGCAGCTTGGGGTTTTCCAGCAGCGCGGTCATGTCGAAGCCGAGAACGCGTGCGGTGAGGTCGAGCTTGTCTTCCGCATTGTCGAACAGCCAGGCATTCTCGCCCTCGCCGATCCATGCGCCCAGACGGTCGGCCAAATCGCCCGGTTGCGGACGTTTGCTGCCCGAAAGCAGCTCCTTGAAATGGCGCATCCGGCGAAGCGAAGGATCGTTGGCATAGGCCGCGTCAACAGCCGCCGCGATCGTCGCATCCTCTTCCGGACCTTCGGCCTTGAGCAGGACGCCCAGCCAGTCGCGCAGGAAGGCGCGGTTGCCCGGCGTATCGGGCAGCGCCATCGGGTTGAAACCGGTCGGCTCGCCCGCGCGAATGCTGTCGTAGCGCCCGCCGATACCGCGCACGAAGAGTTCGGCGCCGCGATCCTTGTCGAACAGGATGGTGCGCGGGGCGAACTTCTGCGCCTGCGCGGCGAGGAAGTTCATCACCACGGTCTTGCCCGAACCCGAAGGCCCGATGACCGAGAAATTGCCGAGGTCGCCGTGGTGGAAGTTGAAGAAGAAGGGCGTCGCACTGGTGGTTTCGAGCAGCGTCACCGCCTCGCCCCAGTGGTTGCCCTGCGCCTGGCCGAGCGCGAAACCGTGGAGCGAACCGAAACTCGCCATGTTCGCACTCGAAATCAGCGCGCGGCGGACGAGATAACCCTCGTTACCCGGGAACTGGCCCCAGAAGGCGGGTTCGAGATTGGTATCCTCGCGCACCGCGATCGCGCCGGTATCTGCCAGCGCAGCGGCGCAGGCAGCGGTCGCATCGTCGAGCCGGCCGAGATTGCTTTCCTTCACCATCACGGTGAGGTGATGATCGCCGAAACCGACCGCGCCGTTACCCAGCGCATCGCGCGCGGCCATCATGTCGGCACGCTCTGCCATGGCTTCTTCGTCCGCGCTTTTCAGGCGGCGGATGGCAAGGTCCATGCGTTCGCGCGCGGTCTGGCGCTCTGCCGGGGCATAGCTTTCCGAGACGACCATTTCGAACGGCAGGCGCAGCAGCCCGTCGAGCAGGCCCGGGCTGGTCGCTTCGGGATAGTCCTTGAGGCCGAGCATGGCGCCGAAATCGGGCGAACCCGAGCCGCGCATTTCCAGCGCGTCCAAACCGAAGCTGACGCGGCGATAGGGCAGCATCATGCCGAGATCGACATCGTCCGAAGGCTTGCGGACAGGCCGCATCTCGCCATTGTAGAGCGCGGACAGCAGCTCCAGCATTTCGGAATTCACATTGCCTTGCGGCCCGACGTAATCGCCGAGCACAGTTGCGCCATAGGCGGTCAGCGAGGCGACGAGGCCTTGGCTGGCAGCGCGCAAGGACCGCAGGTCCTTGGGATCGGCCTCGAGGCTGTCCTTCTGGCGGCGCATTTTCTTGCCGACACGCTCGACCAGGCCCGCCTTGCCGCGCGCGGGGCGGCGGATGAGGGTGATGAACTGGTCGTTCACGAACAGCTGGCCCGAACCCAGCCGTTCCTTCCAGCGCGCATCGATATGGCGGCTGATCGGATCGGGGAATTCGGCATCCAGTTCCACCGACACGCGGCGGCGGATGACGTGGTGATACATGACGAAGCGCGCATCGAGCGTGCTGCGCAGCATCACCTCGCGCGTCGCTGCGTGCGCATTCAATGCCTCGCTATCCTCGGTCTCGAACAGGAGGCCGGGGACCTGGATCGCGGTCATCACGCTGCCGTCGCGCAGCAGCACCGTGTTTTCATCGACCAGCCGCGCATAGGGCAGCCGGTCGCCCGCACGGGCTTCCTTGGCGCTCCACGCAGCGGGGCCGATCCATTTGTCCTTACGCGGCATAGGAATTGCACCCCCAGCGTTTGTAATTCGCGACGCGCGGGCACTTCGACACCTTGGTGATCCACAGGTCGAAGATGCGCGGCTCGCGCAGGCAGGCGAAATAGCCCACGCCGTGCATCACCGCGAAGGTGAGCAGCGCCAGCCAGCTGCCGGTGATCAGGAATGCCTCGGTCGTCACCACCCCGTTGATGATGAAATAGTTGAACGTCACGCCCGCAAACATCTGCGGGCGGGTAAGCGCTCTATGGACGGGGTGGCGGACGAGTGCGGTCATCTTATGCCGCCACGCCCTGGATGCCGGCGACGATCGATGCGGCACCGAATAGGATGAATACGCCGATGATGACAGTCGCGCCGAAACGCCAGTTGAGGCGGCCGGTCAGCATCATGAAGCCGACGGCGGCCACCGCCATCACGGCAACTGCGGTGGCGACATTGCCGAGCAGCGTGCCCTGGAGCCATGCGAGCGCATTGACGACCGGGCCCGACCCTGCGGGATCGTTCTGCACCTGCTGCGCCATGGCGGCGGAAGGACTGACAAGGGCGGCGATGACCGCCAGCTTGGCGAAAAGCGATTTCAAGTTGTTCTACTCCCGTGAGTGGTCTGCAAGACGGCCCATGATGGCTGCCACGTAAAGCTGGGTTTCGCGGATGCGCGGGATCCCGTTCGCGCGCTCGACCCTGCCGGGTCCCGCATTATAGGCGGCCAGCGCCTTTTCGAGATCGCCGTCGAAGCGGTCGAGCTGTTCGCGCAGGTAGCGCGCGCCGCCCTCGAGATTGGCGAATGGATCGCGCGGATCGACGCCGAGGTCGCGCGCGGTGCCGGGCATCAGCTGGGCAAGGCCCTGTGCGCCAACAGGCGAGACGGCGTCATGCCGCCAGCGGCTTTCCTGCCAGACCATCGCTTCGATCAGCGACGGGCTGAGATCGAAGCGCGCGGACAGTTCCGCCACCTTGGCGCGGTAGATTTCGGGTACGCCTGCCGCATGCTGCGCGGGATCGGCGACAACCAGGTCGGGCACGAAGATTTCGGCCGGGACTTCCTCGACCGGGCCGGCAAATTCGGCATCCACGATCTGCGCAGGAGCGAGCGCGGTGCTTCCGCCGGCTACCCAGCGCGCTCCGTCCGTGTCGATCTCCATGACATCCGCCTTCACGGGGAAGGCGGTCAGCGCCATGCAGGCCACTCCTGCAATCGGCGCGAGCTTCGCGCGAATCATTGTCCAACGCCCTCCGTGCGGACCCCAATGGCCATCCTACATGACACCGGGGTGACAGAAAGCTGAATATACCAAGTTTGGTTAATATAGCCTATATAAGAAGGCCCGCGCCTCCGTATGGGAGGGCGGGCCCAGTTGAGATTACCCGTGGCTCCGGGCAAAAAGCTTAGCGAACGGCGAGCGCCTCGTACCCGCGGAACTCTCCGCCATCGAGCATGGCGAGGCCGCGGCGGGCGAGTACCTTCGAATCGACCCATGCGCCGCTGGTGGTTTCCAGCTCGAAACGATCGGCATTGCGCGCAGCCGCGTCGAACTTTTCGCGGGCAGCATCAAATTCGCCCACACGCGCGAGGGCGACGGCATGGTTGATCTGGCGGGCCGGATCGCTGGCCGGAAGCTTCTCGCAATTTTCGATCGCTTTGATGGCGGCCCGGTCCTCGCCGGTCACCAGTTCGACATAGCCGATATCGTATTCCGCCTCGGGAGCCGAGACGACCATGACCGGACCTTCCGCGACGACCAGAAGCGCTGCTGCAGCGATTAACGACATCATTGTTCTCCCAAACTTGCAGGAGCGAAATATTACGGCCCGGCCCGAACTGCAACAAAACCGTAACATTGTCATATTTCTGAAATGTGCGCGTTTCGGCCCGTTTCCTGTTGAAACTGCAACATAACGGTCACGAAGCGACACAAACTGTCACACGACGCCCCTAGCTGGCGAGTCGCGATCAACGAATTCGCACTTCGAATTTCGATTTTCATCCGGCTTCTTGAGGGGAACTCAGCCCGTGACCAATTTCCATCGCTCGCTCATCCTTGGCGCGTCCGCAATTGCCCTTTCGGCTTGCGGCGCGGACGAGATCGTTTCGCCCGGCACCGGCGGCAACATCACCATCAACAACGGTGGCGGCACCGGCGGCACGCCGACCCCGACCCCGACTGCCACCGGCGGCACTCTCGTCACCCCGGCAGCCGGTTGCCCGACCATCAGCGATCCCGTCGGCCTGACCGACAGCGGCACGATCTCCGGCCCGACCGGCGAATACCGCGTCTGCACCCTGCCCTCGGTCTTCACTGCAAGCTCGACCCTGCCCTACATCAAGGGCCTCGTGTATCGCATGAACGGCCGCGTCGATGTCGGCAGCGATGGCGGTCCGGCTCCGGACGCCAGCGACGGACTGTCCGACACCGAAGTCGAACTCACCATCGAGCCGGGCGTTATCGTCTACGGCTCGGGCCGCAGCTTCCTCAATGTCAATCGCGGCAACACCATCCAGGCCAACGGCACCGCCGACCGCCCGATCGTCTTTACCAGCCGCGACAACGTGCAGGGCCTCAACACCGAGACCTCTGCCGGTCAGTGGGGCGGCGTCGTGCTTTCGGGCCGCGCGCCGATCACCGACTGTATCGCTTCGGGCGCGACCCCGGGCTCGGTCAACTGCGAACGCCAGGTGGAAGGCGTTGCCGATCCCGCGCTTTACGGCGGCGCAACCCCTGACGACAGCTCGGGCAGCATGAGCTACGTCCAGCTGCGTTACTCGGGCTTCGTCTTCGCTCCCGACAGCGAACTGCAGTCGCTGACCACGGGCGGCACCGGTTCGGGCACCGAACTGAGCCACATCATGAGCTACAACAGCTCGGATGACGGCGTGGAATTCTTCGGCGGCTACGTCGACATGTCGAACCTGATCGTGGTCGGCTCGGGCGACGACTCGCTCGACACAGACGTGGGCGTCCAGGCCAACCTCCAGTACGTGATCGCCATCCAGCGCCCCGGCGTCGGCGACACCATCCTCGAGGGCGATTCCAACAATGCCCTGGTCGAGAACACCCCGCGCCAGTACACGAAGATTTCGAACGGCACCTTCATCCACAACGGCTTCGACCAGGACCAGGCGCTGCGCCTTCGCGGCGGTGCGGACTTCGCCATCGCCAACACCGTCCTCGTCGACCAGACCGGCGGCACCGCCTGTATCCGTATCGACCTGCCGGAAACCGTCCGCGCCGCAGGTGCGGGTCCGGATGAAGCAGGCCCGCCGAGCTTCGACAGCGTCGTGCTCGACTGTGCTACCGACTTCCGCGACGGCAGCAGCGGCGTGACCGCAGCACAGACCCAGGCGATCTTCGATGCCGGCACCAACAACGATTCGGACTTCACTAACACCCTCCAGTCGCTGTTCATCAACGGCAGCAACGAAGACGGTGTGGTCGTGTTCGACGTGACCGCATGGGATGCCTTCTTCGAACTGCCCGCCCACATCGGTGCCGTCTTCGACGGTAACCGCGACTGGGTGAACGGTTGGACCTGCAACTCCGCACTCGTGACCTTCGACACCTCGGTTTCGAACTGCGCGAGCCTGCCGGTCTACGACTAATCCACGAGGCACGGGCGGGGGCGCGGATTTTCCGCGTTCCCGCCCCCTTTGCATCCTTTTCGAATTCCCGTCCTGATCTGAGGGGGTCAATCCCATGTCATCCGGCAAGCGGCTTTCCGCCCTGCTCCTGCTCTCCACCGCCCTGACCTTCCCCGCTGCCGCGCTCGCCCAGAGCACGGGCGCCGAAGGACCGCCGCCGACCGAAGAGGAAGTTCCCGACGAGGAACTGACCCAGGATATCGACGCGGCGAACGAAACCGTTCCGGGCGATATCGTGGAAGAAGAGGCCCAGCCCGATATTTCCATTCCCGGCGGCACGATCGTCGTCACCGGTCGCCGCAACCGCGACGTGACGCGCGCCTCGCCGCAGGTCGTCACCGTGCTCGACACCGCCACGATCGCCCGCACCGGCGAAGGCGATATTGCCGGCGCGCTCGGTCGCACGACCGGCCTGTCCGAACAGGGCGGCCTCGTTTACGTGCGCGGACTCGGCGATCGCTATTCGCTTGCTCTGCTCAACGGCCTGCCGCTCCCCTCGCCGCAGCCGCTCTCCCGCGTCGTCCCGCTCGACATTTTCCCGACCAGCGTGGTCGCCTCCAGCCTCGTGCAGAAGACCTATTCGGCCAACTTCCCCGGCGAATTCGGCGGCGGCGTGGTGAACCTCACTACCCGCGCGATCCCGACCGAAAGCTTCCTGACGGTCAGCGGCTCGCTATCGGGCGACAGCGAAACCACCTTCGGCCCCGGTTACACCTATTTCGGCAGCGGGATGGACTGGACCGGCTTCGACGAAGGTCGGCGCAAGGTCGAATATTATGACGCCCTGCAGGGCTTCTTCGACAGTGGTGCCCGCATCAGCGACGACGGCGTCGATATCCGGGGCATCCTCAAGGACATCAACGATCCCAACCTCTATCTCGTTCAGAAGCTGGCCGACGTACCCGCCAATTTCAGCGCGGGCCTGACCGCAGGCACGTCTTTCGATGTCGGCTCGGACGGAATGCTGGGCATCATCGCCACCGCTTCGATCAGCAACAAGTGGCGTAACCGCTTCATCACCAAGCAAACCGCCGCGAACGAGGCGCTGGAACTCGACACCGACTTTCGCGAATTCGCGACCGACAACCGTGTCCTGACGAACGCGCTGCTGGGCTTTGGCCTCGAACTGGGCGAACACAAGTTCCGCTTTACCAACCTCTTCATCCACGACACGCTCAAGCGCGCGTCGCTGGAGGAAGGCACGGACTTCCAGGACGGTGATAGCGAACTCAACCAGAGCACGAGCTGGTTCGAACGCCAGCTGATCAACAGCCAGTTCGTGGGCGAACTCGAGTTCGGCAATCTGTCGCTCGACCTGCGCGGCGGTTACGCGCAGACACAGCGCGAAGCCCCGTTCGAGTGGGAATTCAGCTACGTTCGCACCAATAACGAAAGTGATCCTTACGGCGATCTCTTCATCAATACGCTCAATCCGCAGCGTGGCGGTGCGACAGTTGCCTTTTCGGACCTTACCGAAGACCTGTGGTTCGGCGGCGCTGACGTCGGTTACTTCTTCAGCGATTTCCTCAGTGCCACGGTTGGCTTTGCCTACACCGACACCGAACGCCTCTCCACGCGCCGCCAGTTCGATATCCGTTCGACCGGCGATTACCCGACCGTGTTCGGCGCTTTCCGCCCGGACAATCTGCTCGGCGATGCCCTGATCGACCTTGGCTTCGATCGCGATGCGCAGGATGCAGCGGGCCTTGGCCCGTTCGGTTATGCAATCTTCGAGACGACCGGATCCGATCCCGCTTTCGCAGCAGCGCTCGAAGTCTGGGCCGGTTACGGCAAGGTCAACCTTCGTCCCTTCGACAGGCTGACGGTCGATCTCGGCGTGCGCTACGAAGACGCGACGCAATCGGTCGAAGCCGTCGAGGTTTTTGCCGAACCGCTCGGTTCGACCAGCGGGACGCTGCTTGAAAACGATTACTGGTTGCCGGGCGGCACGCTGACCTGGGAACTGACCGATGCCTTGCAATTCCGCGCCAGCGCTTCGAAGACGATCGCCCGGCCCCAGTTCCGCGAACTGATTTTCCAGACCTATTTCGATCCGGAAACCAACCGCCAGTTCAACGGCAACCCGCGCCTGATCGACAGCGAGCTGACCAACTACGAAGCGCGCCTCGAATATTACATGGGCGGCGGCAGCCGCGCGAGCTTGGCCGGCTTCTACAAGGACATCGAAAACCCGATCGAGGTGTTCACGAGCTTTTCCGACAATGCGATCATCAGCGGCTTCGCCAACGCTCCGCAGGCGGAGCTCTATGGTGCCGAAGTCGAGTTCCAGTACAATATCGACCTCTTCGATCTGGGAGGCTGGTTCGACAGCCAGCAATTGGTGACCATCGCCAATTACACCTACACCCAGTCCGAGATCAGCGTCGGCGACGGCGACATCGCCCGGGTGTTCCCGTTTGCCGACCAGCCGGCGACCAACTTCTTCGACGATGGCACTTCGCTTACCGGCCAGTCGGACCATCTCGTGAACCTGCAACTGGGCCTCGAGGACCTCGACCGCCTGAGCCAGTTCACCCTGCTGCTCAAATACGCGAGCGAGCGTGTGACCAGCCGCGGTGCCGGCCCGCTGCCCGACATCATCGAAGAGCCGGGCCTGAGCCTCGACTTCGTGATCCGTCAGGGTTTCGAAATCGGCGGCAAGGAAGTCGAGATGAAACTCGAGGCCCGCAACCTGACCGGTACGGACCACGAGGAATTCCAGACCAATGGCGACACCCGCATCGAGATCAACAGCTACGACGTGGGTCGCAGCTTCAGCATCGGTGCCTCGATGAAATTCTAGATCCTCTTCCTCCCGGAAGATTCCTTCATGGGGTCGCTCTTCGGAGCGGCCCCTTTTTTTAGTGGCTGTCGTAGACGTAACCGAGCGAGCGCACGGTGCGGATCGGTTCGCCCGCTCCGACATCGCGCAGTGCACGGCGCAGGCGGCCGATCCAGACATCGACGGTGCGCTCGTCGATCGGCGGTTCCTGCTTGCCAAGCCCGTCTATCAGTTCGGTGCGGGTGAGCACGCGGTCGGCATTCTCGGCGAAGAAGCGCAGCAGGCGGAATTCATTGGGCCGCAGCGGGATCGGCTTGCCTTCCCAGCGCGCCTGCAAGGCGGGCAGGTCGATTTCGAGATTGCCCAGCGTGAAGGGACGGTTGGTGGCCTGCGCCATGCGGCCCGTACCGAGCGCCAGCACGCGGTCCAGCGCCGTCGTGCGGTCGACGGGACCGACCATGTAATCGTCCGCCCCGGCAGCAAGCGCGCGGCGCTTGTCCTCGGCATCGCAGCTTTCGAGCACCATCGTGATATGGGCGTCGGAAGTGCGAGGATCGGCTCGCAGGCGGCGGCACATTTCGAGGCCGGATAGGTCGTCCAGAACCCAGTCGATGAAGGCGCAGACCGGCCCTTCGATCAGGCGCTGCGGCCCGCCCGATGTCAGGCTGTCGAAAACATAGCGCGTGTCGCCGTTTTCGAATTGTGCGAAACTGCCTGCATCTTCGCCGGTCATGAGAATATTGATCACGGCCACGAATGCGCCCCTTGTCCCCTAAGTCAGGGAAAAGCTCTGGCGCATTCATGTGACCGGTTTGTGACCCTGAAACCGCGTTTGTAACACTCTGGCGATCAGGTCGATTTGAGCGTCATTTTCCCGAATTGCGGCGCGGTCGAAACCACGCCCACAGGCATCTTCGGGCGATAGGGTTTTTCGAGCCGTTCGACCTCGCTGTCGGTCAGGCCGAGCGTCATCGCCTCGACCGCAGCGCCGATATGCCCCGGCTTGGTCGCCCCGATGATCGGAGCGGTGATGCCCCGCGCGAAATGCCATGCCAGCGCCACCGTCGCGCGGCTGGTTCCGCGCTCATCGGCAATCGCGCCCACCGCCTCGATCACCTCGCGGTCGGCATCAACGTTCTGCGTGTAGAGCGTCTTGCCGAAACCGTCGGTCTCGCTGCGCACCGTGCTCTCGTCCCAGCCGCGTGCCAGCTTCCCGCGCGCGAGCGGCGACCACGGGATCAGGCTCACGCCCTGGTCGCGGCAGAGCGGGATCATCTCGCGTTCTTCCTCGCGGTAGAGCAGGTTCACATGGTTCTGCATCGAGACGAAAGTGGTCCAGCCGCGGCTGCGCGCCGCCTCCTGCGCCTTGGCGAATTGCCATGCGGCCATGCTGGACGCCCCGATATAGCGCGCCTTGCCCGCCTTCACGATGTCGTGCAGCGCCTCCATCGTTTCCTCGATCGGCGTGCTGTCGTCCCAGCGGTGGATCTCGAACAGGTCGACATAGTCCATGTCCAGCCGCTTCAGGCTGTCGTCGATCGCCTGCAGCAGGCTCTTGCGCGAAAGGCCGCCGGCATTGGGCGTGTTGCGCCAGGGGAGATAGGCCTTGGTCGCCACCACGATTTCGTCGCGGTGGGTGAATTCGGGCAGCAGCCTGCCGATCACCTCTTCCGACGCGCCCCTGGAATACATGTTGGCCGTGTCGAAGAAATTGATCCCCGCTTCCACCGCCTCGCGGATGAAGGGGCGGCTCTCCTCTTCGCCCAGCACCCAGTCGCCGTGCCACCCCTTGGTGGTGTCGCCATAGCTCATGCAGCCAAGGCACAGGCGCGAGACCTTGAGGCCGCTGGGTCCGAGGTTTGCGTATTCCATTGTCCGGCTGCTCCCGTTTCCTACGAAGTTGACAAAAGCGACACCATGTCACCCCTGCGGATGGCTGATAAGCCCATGGTATCGCTGCACTTTACCGTAGGATCAAAGTTGACACAGGGCCGGAGAACGCGCTCACCGATCATTCCATACCCATGCCACGAAAGCTGGCCGGTAGGAAAGGACGCTCTCAGTTGGCCACGCTCATCCCGCCATCGACGCTGATCGTCTGTCCAACCACGTAATCCGCCAGTGGCGAAGCGAGGAACAGCGCCGCGCCCGCCATGTCGGCAGGCAGGCCGAGCCGCCCGCGCGGGGTGCTGGCGATGATCTGCTTCTGCATCTTCTCGTCCTTGAGGAAGGCGTCGTTGATCTTGGTGTGGACATAGCCCGGCGCGATGCCGTTCACGCGGATGCCTTCGCCGCCAAAGGCGACGCCGAGCGATTTCACCATGCTGATCGCACCTGCCTTGCTCGCGCCATAGGCCGGATTGCCGACCAGTCCCTTGTAGCCGCCGACCGAGCTGACGATAATCAGCGAGCCGCCCGTATCGGCGAGCTTCTGCCGCGTGGCATTGGCGCAATCGAGCAGGCTGTCGAGATTGACCTCCATCACCGCGTCCCAACCTTCGCGGGTAAACTCCTCGCGGCCATAGCGGGCGATGCCCTGGCACAGCACCACGACATCGAGCGTGTCGGGCCAGTCGAAAGCGTCCACCGCATCGCGGTCGGACACGTCGAGCGAATGGAAGGCCAGCCCCTCCATTTCGCTGTCGGGATAGTCTTCGGCAGAACCGCGCGTGCCGGTGACATGGACGCTCGCCCCGGCTTTGCGAAAGCCCTGCGCGATGCCGTTGCCGATCCCGCTCGTGCCCCCGACGACGAGGACGGTCTTGCCGGAATAGTCGAGCGGGCCGGTCATGCCGCCTGGAATCCGGCGAGGCGCTGGGTGATGATCTCGTCGGCCTGCGCCATGATGCTGTCGATCAGCTCCTGGCAGGTCGGGATATCGTTGATGAGGCCTGCCACCATGCCGCAGGACCATGCGCCTGCATCCATGTCGCCTTCGGTCATGATGCGCGGATAGACACCCGCGACCTGCTCGATGATGTCTTCGAACTTGAGGTCGGCGCCCTTTTCCTTCTCGATCTTGAGCAGTTCCTCGACCGCGTCATTGGTCATCACGCGTTCGGTGTTGCGAAGCGGGCGCATGACGAGACGGGTGTCGAGCTCGGAGGCCGCGACGATGGCGGCCTTCACATTCTCGTGCACCGGCGCTTCCTTGGTGGCGATGAAGCGCGTGCCCATGTTCATCCCGTCCGCCCCCATGGCGAGCGCCGCGACGAGGCTGCGCCCGTCGGCCATGCCGCCGCTGGCGACGAAGGGGATTTCCAGTTCGTCCGCCGCGCGCGGGAGCAGGATCATGTTGGGAATGTCGTCCTCGCCCGGATGGCCGCCGCATTCGAAACCGTCGACGCTGACCGCATCGCAGCCGATCGACTGGGCTTTCAGCGAATGGCGTACGCTGGTGCATTTGTGGATCACCTTGACGCCCGCATCCTTGAAATAGGGGAGCACCTGCGCGGGATTGTTGCCTGCGGTCTCGACGATCTTCACCCCGCCCTCGATGATGACGCGCACGAGCCCCGGATAATCGGGCGCGTTGACCATGGGCAGGAAGGTCAGATTCACGCCGAAGGGCTTGTCGGTCATGTCCTTGCAGCGCGCGATCTCGTTCGCCAGCTTTTCGGGCGTGCCCTGCGTCAGGCCGGTAATGATGCCCAGCCCGCCCGCGTTGGATACCGCCGCCGCCATTTCGGCAAAGCCGACATAATGCATGCCGCCCTGGATGATCGGATGCTCGATGCCGAACATTTCGGTAATGCGGGTTTTCACGGGCTCTCTCCCTTTCTGATTGCGTTTTGCAACCGGTATCGGCGGGACAGGGCAGAGTCTAGCGCTTCGAGACCCGCTCCAGCGCGCTCAGCAATTCGCGCCCGCGATCCGTAAGGGAAAGGCCCGAGGCCGTATCCTCGGCCAGTCCTTCGCGTTCGAGATCTGCACTGGTGGGTGCGCGCATGATGCGGCCGTATTGACCGCCGTGATAGATCAGCGGTTCGGCCTCGCGCCGGTCGAAGTCGACCACTTCCCCAAGGAAGATCGCATGGTCTCCGCCCTCGTATTCGAAGCGCGCGCGGCAGCCGAAACGGGCCGCGCAACCTTCGATCAGCGGCGCGCCTTCCGTTCCGTCGGCAAGGTCCAGGCCATCGAACTTGTCGATGGCGGGCGTGGCAAAGCGGTCGGACATTTCCTGCTGGTCGGCCGCCAGCACATGCACCGCCCAGTTCTCCGCATCGCGAAACACCGGCAGGCTGCCAGAATGCAACGAGAGGCTCCACAGCACCATCGGCGGATCGAGGCTCACTGAATTGAAGCTGTTGGCCGTCAGGCCCACGGGTCGCCCCTCGCCATCGCGCGCGGTGACAATGGTCACACCGGTAGCGAAAGAGCCGAGTGCATTACGGAAGGCGTGCGGGTCGAACATGCGTGGCACCGCGCTAAACGCGCTGGCCGGTCAGGGCAACACGCAAGATTATGACTCCGCATTCGTATGGATTTCCGACCCTCGCGAAATCAATCGAAACAAGAATGCAACACTGGCGCAGTTTTGTGTCACGCATACGACTGCGCGCGTTGACCAAGAGAACGTTATCAAATAGGTGAACGTTAACAAAAGGGCATTTGCGTGAGGTAAATGCCTGTTTTGGGAGGAGAATCAGAAATGGCTTTTGGACGCAAGCCCGCGTTCGCCAAGTATTTGGCCGGTGCCTCGGTCATGGCGATGGGTCTCGGTGCAACTTCGGCAATGGCGCAGGACGACGTTCCTGCAGACGAAACCGCGCAGGAATCAACCGACGATGACGACAGCGTCATTGTCGTCACCGGCATCAGGGGGTCGCTCACGACCGCCCGTAACCTGAAGCGCGATGCAGACACGACGGTCGATTCGATCACCGCGTCGGACGTCGCAACGCTTCCCGACCTTTCGGTTGCCGAAGCGCTGGCCCGCGTACCGGGCGTCACGGTGCAGCAGTTCGACCTGTCGGACCCCAACAGCGGCGACTTCCCGTCCCCTGAAGGCGGCAACAACCTGATCCGCGGCCTTTCCTTCGTCCGTTCCGAATTCAACAGCCGCGAAGTCTTCTCGGCCAACCAGGGCCGCGCCCTGGACTTCGGCACCGTTCCTCCCGAACTGATCGGCGCGGTTCTCGTCTACAAGAACTCCACTGCCGACCTTATCGAAGGCGGTATCGGCGGTACGATCGACCTGCGGACGATCGAGCCCTTCGACAAGAAGGACAGCTTCCTCGCCATCAGTGCCGACGGCACCTACACCACACTTCGCGAAGAGCTTTCGCCCGACTTCACGGTCACGGCGAGCAAGCGTTTCAACACCGGTATCGGCGAATTCGGCCTGCTTGCCGCCTTCACCCATTCGGAGCTGCTTTCGCGGATCGACAACTTCCAGATCGGCGCGATCCTTCCCGAAGACCGGGTAGTGCAGCCGGACGGTTCGGAAGTCGTTCTCGACACGCCGATCGCCATCCCGGCCGGTTACCAGCTGCGCCTCGATGAAATCGATCGCGAGCGTCAGAGCTATTATGTCGCCGGCCAGTGGCGCAACAACACCGACACCCTGAAGGCGACCTTCAAGTATTACCGGATCGACAACCTTCAGGAACGTAACGAGTTCACCCACGAGAACTTTGCGGACGCCGAGCGGACTATCGACGGCGGCAACCGGATCGTTGGCGATTTCACCACCACGCCGTTCCAGTCCGACGGCCTCGCCGTTTGCGGCGCGGGCACGGCAGGTTTCCCGAACGATTCCTGCGTTCCCACGCGTGCTGTGAACGGATTGTTCGAGACCGGTATCATCTCCAACCAGTTCCGCGACTGGACCGGTGCGCAGGGCGCGCGTGCGCAGAACACCGCGATCGATCGCAACATCGATACCCGCACGCAGGATATCAGCCTCAACCTCGACTGGACGCCCACCGATCAGTGGCACGTCACTCTCGATGCGCACAAGACGAAGTCCCGCACGGACTTCAGCCAGGTCTGGGGCGTCAACGTCTTCTTCGCCGATTATTCGCTGAACATCGCGGACATCGAAAACCCGAACATCACGCTGTATCCGCAGGCGGGCAACGCCCCCATCCGGCGGTTCCGAGGGTCGGAGGGCAACACGGTTGGTTCGATTGTTCCCGGGACCGAATCCAGCTTCTTCGATAATTTCGGAGCTCCCGTCTCGACCGATCTGACCGATCCGGGGTCGAACTTCTTCCTCGCGGCGGCTGACGAATTCCAGGTCAACGACGGTGACGCCTGGGCGATCCGCGGCGACGTGGAATACGAGTTCGACAATGACGGCTGGTTTGAATCGGTCCAGTTCGGCGGGCGTTACTCCGAGCGCGAGCAGGTCAACCGTACCTCGGGTCTGAACTGGGGCGGCATCTCTCCGCCGTGGAACGATCAATACGGCCTGACCCACCTGCCGGTCTCCGAAGCCCAGGTAGGGTATCAGTCGGTCGACTTCTCGGACTTCTTCGGCGGTGGCTTGCTCAATGCAAACAGCGCGGACACGCCGACCTCGTTCCTCTTCACGCCGCGTGCATTGCTGAACGACTATCAGGCATTCCTGCGGGCGATCTTCACCGACCCCCTGATCTTCGAAGACGGCGGTGAGCTGTACTTCGGTGGTGACGGCACTGCCGTAAACCCGGTGACCGGCAATACGGGGACCTACTCGGGTGCCTGGAACCCGCTCAGGGCCAATGGAGTATTCCGCGAAGGTGCGCTGGGTGTCAGCGAGGTTACCGAGGAAGTGATGGCTCTCTATGGCCGTCTGAACTTCGGTCAGTATTTCGACAACGGCATGTCTCTGTCCGGCAATATCGGCCTTCGCTATACGCGGGCGCAGATCACCGGCACGGGCGGCATCACCTACATCAACGTCGAGGATCCGGTCGCGGCGGGATTCAACCCGGAGACGACCGCATTCCTCGCTCAGGCCGATGAAGGCGCAATCACCGAAGAGTTCGAGGCGCAGGAGCACTTCCTCCCGTCGCTGAACGTCAAGTTCGGGCTGAACGACCAGTCGCTTATCCGTCTGGCCGTCAGCAAGAACATCACGCGTCCGCGTATCGATCAGCTGAACTCGTCGCGAGCGATTGGTGCCAGCTTCGCATATGATGTCGATGAGTCGGTGGTGCCGCCGGTCATCAACGACGTGGAAGCGACCCAGCTGAACCAGTATGGTGGCAATCCGAACCTGCAGCCGATCGAGTCCTGGAACTACGATCTGGGCTTCGAGCACTACTACGGAGCCAGCAACTTCATCTCGGTCACCGGGTTCTACAAGGACATCACCAACAACATCATTACGGACACGCAGGCTGTCGACTTCGTGACCCTGGATGGCGTGGAGATCCCGGTCCTTTTCACGACGGATCTGAACGAGGATGAAGCAAGCTTCCTGGGCGTCGAGTTCGCCGTCCAGCACTTCTTCGATTCGCTGCCCGGCATCTGGGGCAACTTCGGTGTCCAGGCGAACTACACCTACATCGAAGCCGACACCAATCCGCCGGTCCCGAATATCGATACGAACGGCGATGGCGTTCCCGATGCCTCGGGGCCCGACGGTAATGGCGACGGCATCCCCGACGACGACCTGATCGCGCGTTACAATCTCGACAACTTCCTCGGAACGTCGAAGCACAACGCGAACCTGGTCGGTATCTACCAGGACGAAACCTTCGAGTTCCGCCTGGCCTACAACTACCGCTCGAAGTTCCTGATCTCCCGTGCGGACTTCGTCACCGGCTCGCCGATCTTCGTCGACGATGGTGGCCAGCTGGACGGATCGTTCAAGTGGAATGCTTCGGAGAACGTGCAATTCCGTGCACAGGCTTCCAACATTCTCGGGACCATCCAGGACCAGCTGCAGCAGGTCGACCTGACCGGCCAGCTCCTGCCTCGAGCTCGCGTCAAGGCCGACAGCAGGGTCAAGGTCGGTGTCCTGATCCAGTTCTAAGAATTGGTAATCTTGGGAAGAGGGGGGAGAAATCTCCCCTCTTCTTTTTTGTCGATCGCTGGCGAGAGTGTCGACGCTATCGACAGCAGCTTAAGAAGCTGCCCGAGCGCCAGGCGCTTCCTCGTCGGATCGGCGCTGAATTGATTGACGATGGTTGATCGATCCGCTCTCATCGAGACGGATTCCGGCGACAATTTACCGGGACGGAAATCGCGTTACGACATTGCGGAGCCGAAATGAAAATAGAGAAGGTCTGCATCCTGGGAGGCGGAACGGCGGGTTGGATGACCGCGGCCGGACTGTCCCACAAGCTAAAGGGTTCGCAGACCGAAATAACCCTCATCGAATCCGAACAGATCGGAACCGTCGGCGTGGGCGAGGCCACCCTGCCGAGCATCCGGTTCTTCAACAATACGCTCGGTATCGATGAAGCGACCTTCATGCGCGAAACCAGTGCGACCTTCAAACTGGGCATCGAGTTCTGCGACTGGGGCAGGATCGGCGACCGCTACATCCATCCCTTCGGCGAATTCGGCGAGAAGATCCGCAATGTCGATTTCCACCATTACTGGACCAGGTTGAGGCTCTCGGGCGATGCATCGCGCCTCGACGATTATTCCTACCCCATCATCATGTCGGAACTGGGCCGGTTCCAGTTCCCCGACCCCGATCCGGCAAAGATCGAAGCGAGCTTCGGCTATGCCTACCAGATGGACGCCAGCGCCTACGCCCGGCTCTTGCGGCGCTATGCCGAGGCAAACGGGGTAAAGCGGGTCGAGGGCAAGGTTACCGGGGTCGAACAGGACAGCGAGACCGGCCATGTCTCTTCGGTAAAGCTCGAAAGCGGCGCCAGCGTTGCAGCCGACCTCTTTATCGATTGTACGGGTTTCAGGGGGCTGCTCATCAGGCAGACGCTGGAAGCGGGCAATGTCGACTGGACCAAGTGGCTTCCCTGCAACCGCGCGATCGCGATCCCGTGCCGCGCCGCAGACCGACAGATAACGCCCTTCACGCGCGCAACGGCGCGAAAGGCCGGCTGGCAATGGCGCATACCGCTGCAGCACCGGATCGGTAACGGTCACGTCTATTGCAGCGAGTACATCTCCGATGACGAGGCATGCGATGTGCTGTGCGCCAACCTCGAAGGCGAGGCCTTGGCAGAGCCCAACCAGCTCTATTTCCAGACCGGTCGGCTACAGCAATTCTGGAAGAAGAATGTCGTCGCCATCGGGCTTTCGGCCGGGTTTCTCGAACCGCTGGAATCGACATCGATCTATCTCATCCAGGAAGGGATCACGGCTCTCCTCGAACTGTTCCCCGGCAAGGATTTCCGCGCGTCCGATGCCGATGAATACAACCGCCGGATGGAGCTCTATTTCGAGCGCGTGCGCGATTTCCTCATCCTGCATTACATCGCGACCGAACGCGCCGACAGCGAGATGTGGCGATACTTCACCAACATGAAGCTGCCCGACAGCCTGCAGGAGAGACTGGACGCCTGGCTGCTGCGCGGTCACATCATCAAATACGAGTTCGGTGCTTTCCTTCCACCGAGCTGGATTGCGGTCATGGCCGGGCAGAACCTGCTCCCTGCCCATTTCGACAGGCGGGTCGACGCGCTGCAACGGCGGGAACTCGTCGAACTGGCAGCTGGACTGAAGGCGAGGATTTCCAGCTCGGCGCGAGGCCTGCCGGGGCACCTGGAAAGCATCCAGGCATTCGGCGCTTCGACGAACATGACAGCGTGATGAGCAAGGCAGCCGTAGACCATATCGCCATTTGCGGCTCGGGGCTCGCGTTCGAAGCCTGCCTCGCGGCCCTGGCGAGAAATCTCGATCCCGGGATCCGCATCACCGCGCTCGAGCTAGAGCAGGAACAATCCTTCGATCCGCTCTACGGCACGGTGACCCCGCCCACGGCTTTCGACGACTTCACCCTCTGGGGCATCGATGAACCCGAGCTCCTTCTGCGAACCGGCAGCAGCTTTTGCTACGGCACCTTCTATTCCGACTGGGCCGGACGACTGGGTTGGACACAGGCCTATCACCTCCCCTTGCCGGTATGGGACGGGATCGAATTCCACTTCTACCTCGCCCACCTGCAAGCATCGCTCGAGCCGCATCTGGTGAGCGCGGTATGCGGCCGGGCCGGACGCTTCGCCCACCCGCCTGCCGATCCGAATATCCCGCTGTCGCGCGCCGAATACGGCTATCAGATCGATCCGCTTGATCTGGCCGATCTGCTCGCCCGCAAGGACTTGCCCGGTAACGTCACGCGCATCCGCGGAGAGATCGCATCGATCGAGGTCGACGAGGGCAGGATCCGCTCGATCGTCCTCTCGGATGGCAATGTCGTCGATGCGCAATTCTTCATCGATGCGACGGGGCCATCGGGCAGGCTGATGGATGCATTGGGCAACGGCTTCGAAGCCGAAAGGACGGTCGGTTTCGCCCAGAGCGCGCAAGAATGCGACCAGCTCGGAAGCGCGTTGCGCCTTGTCCAGGAAAAGCCATACGGCTGGCAATCGCAGACCCATTTGCAAGGGCGAATACTGAATTTCGCGCTGTTCCACCCAGATCAGGCCGGAGCGGTCAATCCCGCACTTGGCTCCCATTCGGGCGCCTTGAGCGGTCAGCTGGATTTGGGCGCGAGAGCAGAAGGATGGCGGGGCAATTGTGCCTCGATCGGCCATGCGAATTGCGTCATCGAACCGCTCACCCCTGCCCCGATGATCTTGTTGTCGAGGGATATCGAGCGATTGCTGCAGCTTGTCCCGATTACGACGGACATGGAGGTGGAAGCGCGCGAGTTTAATCGCCTGCTCGGCGACGACATCGAACATTGCGGAATTTTCGGGCGGGCATTCTACGAAGTCGAGAATGCGCCCGAAACCGATTTCTGGCGCCAGGCACGGGCGCGGCGACTACCCTCCAAGCTCGAGCGGAAGCTGGAGCAGTTCGGATCCAGGGCAATCCTCGTGTCCTACGATCTCGAGCCCTTCAACAAGGAGGATTGGACGATCCTCCATTACGGGATGAAGCGGAAACCGGAACGCAGCCACCCTTTCCTCGACGGGATCGACATGCCAGCGGCCCAGCGCAGACTGGACGAAATGAGCCAAGCAATCCGGAAGCTCAGCTTGAAGGTTCCACCTCACGAGAGATATCTGACCAACTTCATGCGCTATTTGGAAAAGCAACATGCCCGGTAGTTCGAGCTCCCGTCTGAAGTCGATCGTGATCGTCGGCGGCGGTTCTGCGGGATGGATGACCGCAGCTGCCCTCTCGAGCCTGCTCAAGCCGAAGGATGTCCGGATCACCCTGGTCGAATCCGAAGAGATCGGCACGGTCGGCGTCGGCGAAGCGACCATCCCGGACATCCGGAACTTCAACCGGATCCTCGGTATACCCGAAGACGAGTTCATGAAGGCCACGAACGCGACCTTCAAACTGGGCATCGAATTCAGGAACTGGGGCAAGAAGGGCGATACCTACTTCCACCCCTTTGGTGTTCACGGCGCCGATATGCAGGGCATCGATTTCCACCAGTTCTGGCTCCATGCGCGCCAGCATGGCGACCGGGCGCCGCTGCAGGATTACAGCATTTGCTCTGTGGCGGCGGCGGCCGGAAAGTTCAGCCATCCCACCGGCGATCCGCGCTCGGCCCTCTCGCAACTGCGCTACGCCTATCACTTCGACGCGACGCTATATGCCAAGTACCTGCGGGCCTATGCCGAGAAGAACGGCGTCATCCGGATCGAAGGCAAGGTGCAGGATGTCCAGCTCCAGCCGGAATCGGGAGGCATACAATCGATACGGCTGGAATCCGGTCAGGAGATCGAAGGCGATTTCTTCTTCGATTGCACCGGCTTTCGCTCGCTCCTCATGGCGCAGAAGCTCGGGGTTGGCTTCAGGGACTGGAGCCATTGGCTCCCTTGCGATTCAGCGCAGGTGGCGCCTTGCGAACATGATGGTCCGCCGCTCCCCTATACCAGATCGACTGCCAAGATCGCGGGCTGGCAATGGTGCATCCCCACGCAGACCCGCCTCGGCAACGGGCACGTCTATTGCAGCAAGTTCATATCCGACGACGATGCGCGGCAATCGCTCATGGAAGATCTTCCCGGCAAGGCCCTTGCCGAGCCGCGGAAGCTCGGCTTCACCACCGGGCATCTCGAGGAGTTCTGGACGAAGAACTGTATCGCGGTCGGCCTGTCTGCCGGCTTCCTCGAGCCGCTGGAGTCCACATCGATCTACCTCATCCAGATCGGCATCAGCAAGTTCATCTCGCTCTATCCGGACGCGTCGTTGTCTCCCATCGTTCGCAAGGAATACAACCGGCAGATATCGCTGTCCTTCGAGCAGGTCAGGGACTTCCTCATCCTGCATTACTATCTGAACGAGAGGGTCGGCGATCCCTTCTGGGATTACTGCCGTAACATGAGCCTGCCTGACAGCCTGCAATACAAGCTGGACCTGCTGAAGGAGGCGGGGCGCTTTTTCAGGTATGAAGAAGACCTCTTCTCAAAAGACAGCTGGCTGGCGGTCGGCATCGGACAGAACCTCTACCCGGCCACTGTCGATCCGATCGTGGCTGCGCTACCGCCCGAACAGGTGCAGCACAGCCTCAATTCGATGCGTGCGTCGATCAGGTCGGCGACCGAAAAGATGCCGACCCACCAGCAATACATCCAGAAATACTGCCCCAGCGCAGCCGGTTGAACGATCCGGGAGCCCAGCGAGCCAGCGTAATGCTTACAGATGCATCCATCAGAAAAATCGTCATTGTCGGTGGCGGCACCGCAGGCTGGATGGCCGCTTCCGCTTTCGGCAAGTTGCTGGTCCATCCCGACATCGAGATCTGCCTGATCGAATCGGAAGCCATCGGCACGGTGGGCGTGGGAGAGGCCACGATCCCGCACATCCGCTATTTCAACCAGCTGCTGGGCTTGCAGGAGGACGATTTCGTCCGCCGGACCAATGCGACCTTCAAGTTGGGCATCGAGTTCGTGGATTGGGGGAAACTGGGCGAAAGCTACATCCATCCCTTCGGAGCCTATGGCGTGGATATGGAGGGCCTTCGCTTCCATCAGTTCTGGTTGCGCCACAAGGCGCTCGGTCGGCACCACTCGCTCGACGACTATAATCTGCAGGTCATGGCGGCCAAGGCGGGCAAGTTCCAGCGGCCCGTACCCGAACCCAATTCCCCGCTCGGCCAGATCGAATACGCCTTCCACTTCGATTCGAACCTCTACGCGAAATACTTGCGCGCATTCGCCGAAAATCGCGGCGTGGTGCGCAAGGAGGGCAAGGTCGTTTCGGTCGACCAGAACGCCGAAACCGGTTTCGTCGAGAGTGTGACGCTGGAATCGGGTGAGAAGATCGAGGGCGAGCTCTTTATCGACTGTTCCGGTTTCCGCGGTCTCCTGATCGAGCAGGCGCTGGAATCGGGCTATGAGGACTGGTCGAGATACCTGCCCTGCAACAGCGCCGTTACCGTACAGTGCGAGCGCGTGGCCGATCCGATCCCATACACGCGATCCACCGCCAGACCGGCAGGCTGGCAATGGCGCATCCCGCTCCAGTCGCGCACCGGCAATGGCTATGTGTATTCGCGCGATCACATCAGCGACGACGAGGCTGCCGCCACGCTTCTACAGGGGCTTGACGGCGACGCTCTCGGCGAACCCAGAATTCTGCGTTTTATCGGCGGAATTCGCAAACAGTCCTGGAACAAGAACGTAATCGCCTTGGGCCTCGCTGCCGGCTTCATGGAACCTCTGGAATCGACATCGATCCACCTGATCCAGACCGCGATCGCGCGGATCATGACCTTGTTCCCCGATCGCCATTTCAACGCTGCGGATATCGATCATTACAACTCGCGCACTCTCCTGGAATTCGAGCAGGTGCGCGATTTTCTCATCCTGCATTACAAGGCCACCGAGCGCGACGACACGCCGTTCTGGCAGTACTGCAGGGACATGGACATTCCCGATACCTTGCGGGAACGGATCGCGCTTTATGAAGAAAACGGAAGGCTTTACCGACACGACAACGAGCTCTTCGGCGAACACAGCTGGCTTGCAGTCATGCACGGGCAGAACCTTGCCCCCGAACGGTATCATCCCCTGACCGAGATGATGCCCGAGGCTGAACTGGACAAACGGATGGACGATATCCGGCGCGTGTGGAAAAACTGCCTGGACCGGATGCCGGGCCACCAGGAATTTATCGATCGGAATTGCAAGGCGCAGTGATAAGCGCTTCTTTGAGACAGGGCGCGCCGGTGTGTATTGGACGAATGAGGGGAAAGACATGGGTCGGCGACGCCAGTCGGTGACGATCAAGCATGTGGCGGCCGATGCGGGGGTATCCCTGCAAACGGTCAGCCGTGTCATCAATAACGAGCCCAACGTGCGCCCCGCGATGAAGGAACGCGTGCAGGCGAGTATCGACAAGCTCGGCTATGTGCCCAGCATCGCTGCACAGCGCATGAGCGGTTCGCGCTCCTACCTCATCCTCGCCATCAACGATCGCGACATGACCATTGCCGACTGGCGGGCGCGTGAAGGGCGCGACTGGGTCGACCAGATGCTGCTCGGCGGCATGCTGACCTGCGCCAAACATGGCTACCGGATGCTGATCGAACTGGTCGACACGCATAGCGATCATGTCGAACGCGAACTGGGCGCGGCGATCGCCGCCCTCCAGCCCGACGGTGTGATCCTGACGCCGCCGCATTCGGAAAATCCGCAAATCACCGGCCTGCTGGCCAAGCGCCAGATACCCTTTGCCCGTATCGGGACCACCGAAAAGGGCCCAGGCATAGCCTTGACGATGGGCGACAAGTTCAATGCCCAGCTGGCCACCGACCATCTCATCGAGCTGGGTCACGAGCGGATCGGCTTCATCGCTGGCCCCGAAGAGTTCAGCCTCTCCGACCGGCGCATGAACGGCTGGATCGAGGCGATGGACAACGCCGGTTTCGCCCATGATGGCCTCGCCCAACGCGGCGATTTCGGGTTCGAAACGGGGATGGAAGCGGCGCGCAAGCTGCTCGACCTGCCCGATCGTCCCACGGCGATTATCGCCAGCAGCGACCAGATGGCACTCGCTACACTCGAGCTTGCCCGCAAGCGGGGGCTCGACGTGCCGCGGGACCTGTCGCTGGTCAGTTTCGACAATTCTCCCATCGCGCGCTTCACCCAGCCGCCGCTCACTGCTGTCGACCAGCCGATCTCGGACACGATTTCACGCGCCGTGGAATTGCTGATCCGCTCGCGCGACGAGGCTCCTCCTGCCGATGTGATATCGGTCCACGGCGAGCTGGTGGTGCGCGGCTCGACTGCACGGGCAAGGGCGCGTGGCGCTGACTGAAGCGGGACAGGCACAGCGCCAGTCGCTGCGATTCCTGTGGCTCTACGCGCTTGCCGTGGCCGGAGGCGCGGTTTCCTACGTCCCCTTTCTCACCTTGCTGCTCCCGGTTCGCGTGACCGCTCTCGCTGGCCAGGAAGCCATCACCCTGCTCGCCTATATCGCCTTTGCAGGGGCCATTGCTGCCAGCGCGGGGAATATCCTTTTCGGCTGGGCGAGCGACCTCACCGGCACCCGCAAGCCGTGGATCTACAGCGGTCTCGCCATCTCCTGCCTGTTGCTGGTCTCGGTCCGGTCGGTAGAGCAGCCGCTGGAGTTGATCCTGTTGCTGGTCGCATGGCAGCTGGGTCTCAACATGATGCTCGGGCCGCTCGCCGCCTGGGCGGGGGATGTCATCCCCGATGAGCAGAAAGGGCTGCTGGGAGGATTGCTGGCATTCGCGCCTGCGCTCGGAGCGGCCTCGGGAGCGCTGGTGACCCTGCCCGGCCTTGCCAGTGCCGATGAAAGACTGGTGATGGTCGCCGGCCTCGTTGCGGCAATGGTGCTTCCTGTCCTGCTCTTCGGCAAGCCGCATGCCATGCCGCACCTGATGAGACCGGTAGAAAAAGCGGACGATCCGACCATTTCGTCCAGCCGCGGCGCAGTGGCGCGCATGTGGCTCGCCCGCCTGCTCGTGCAGATCGCCGAAGCGGCCCTGTTCGCCTATCTCCTCATCTGGTTCGTCTCGATCGACGAAAGTTTCACCGACAGCGATACCGCCCGTATCTTCGCGGCCGTGCTCGCCCTGTCGGTGCCCCTCGCACTTGCGGCCGGACGCTGGTCGGATCGGAGCGACCAGCCCATCCTGCCGCTGGCATGGGGGGCAGGCATCGGGGCATGCGGTCTCGTTATTATGGCGCTGGCAGACACGATAACCGGGGCGGTGGCGGGATATGTGGTTTTCGGCCTGTCGACGAGCGTGTTCCTCGCGCTCCATTCCAGCCAGACCCTGCGGGTCCTGCCCAAGCCACAGACACGCGGGCGGGATCTGGGACTCTTCAATCTTACCAACACCGTGCCGAGCCTGGTAATGCCCTGGCTCGCGCTCGCGCTGGTGCCGGTTTTCGGCTTCGATGCGCTTTTCCTTGTGCTTGCCGTTCTGGCTGCAGTGGCAACCATCTTGCTGGTCTCCATGCAGCGCACCAACTGAAGCTTGATTTTGCACCTCGCCCATGGCAGTCCTGCAGATTGAGAACGTTCTCAATCAATAGAGGACGCAGAGGGATGATGGATATGAAAGCTTTTTGGATGGCAACGGCTGCTGCGGTGGCCCTGGCGGGTTGCAGCACGGTCCCGGCAGAAGTCGAAACGACCCCGGTCGCACAGGCCCAATCGCCCGAGGATATCCGCGTGGCGGATCTCCTTTCGCGCATGAGCCTCGAACGCAAGGTCGCCCAGCTCATCCAGCCGCAGATCAACAGCTTCACTCCCGACGACATGCGCCGCTATCGCTTCGGCAGCTATCTCAATGGCGGCAACGGCGGCCCCTACGGCGACGAATTCGCACCTGCCAGCGAATGGCTCCGCTACGCCGACGAAATGTATCTCGCCTCGATCGAGCCGATGGAAGGCGATGAGCCGGTCATTCCGACCATGTGGGGTACCGACGCGGTCCACGGCCACACCAATGTCGTGAAGGCGACGATCTTCCCGCACAATATCGGTCTCGGCGCTACTCGCGATGCGGACCTGATCCGCCGGATCGGCCACGCGACGGCTGTCGAAATCGAAGTGACCGGCATCGACTGGAACTTCTCTCCCACGGTGGCCGTGGCGCAGGACGATCGCTGGGGCCGCACCTATGAAAGCTATTCCGAAGACCCGGCCATCGTCGCCCCGCTGGGCGCCGCGCTGGTCGAGGGGCTTCAGGGCGCGAAGGGCGATCCGGACCGCCTCGGCAAGGGCCATGTCATCGCCACCGCCAAGCATTTCTTCGGCGACGGCGGGACGACGCAGGGTGTCGACCAGGGCGACGTCGATGGCGACATCGAAGAACTGAAAAAGATCCACGCCGCGCCCTACCCCGCCACCATCGCTGCGGGCGTCGAGACGATCATGGCGAGCTTCAATTCGATCAATGGCGTCAAGATGCACGGTAACGAATCGCTGCTGACCGACGTTCTGCGCGGCGAACTGGGCTTCGACGGCCTCGTCGTCGGCGACTGGAACGGCCACGGCCAGGTCAAGGGTTGCACCAACACCGATTGCCCGCAATCGCTTCTGGCCGGTCTGGACATCTACATGGTGCCCGACGACTGGAAGGGCCTGCTCGAAACCACGGTGGCGCAGGTCGAAGACGGCACCATCCCGATGGAAGTCCTTGACCAGGCGGTCGAGCGCATCCTGCGCGTCAAATACCGCGCCGGCCTGCTCGACACCTTCGTCCAGCCCTCCGGTCGCCCGAATGCCGGACAGTACGAGCTTCTCGGCTCGGCAGAGCATCGCGCGATTGCCCGCGAGGCGGTCGCGAAATCGCAGGTGCTGCTCAAGAACAATGGCGTGCTTCCGCTAAAGCCCGGGGCGAATGTCCTCGTCGCGGGCAACGCAGCAGACAGCATCGCACAAGCTGCGGGCGGCTGGACGCTGACCTGGCAGGGCGGCGGCGACCTGACCAATGACTATTTCCCCGGCGCGACTTCGATCTGGAAGGGCCTTGAGGATGCGGTCGCGGAAAGCGGCGGGAAGGCCACCCTTTCTGCCGACGGCAGCTATTCGGCCAAGCCCGATGTCGCCGTGGTGGTGTTCGGCGAGCAGCCCTATGCCGAATTCGCCGGTGACCGGAAGCACCTCGGCTTCGCCGACGAAGAGGGGCTGGACCTGCTCAGGAAATTCAAGGCCGACGGCGTGCCGACCGTTGCCGTGTTCCTCTCGGGCCGCCCGATGTGGGTCAACCGCGAGATGAACGCTGCCGATGCCTTCGTGGCAAGCTGGCTGCCGGGCGGCGAAGGTGCAGGCATTGCCGATGTACTGACCGGCGCGATGCCCGCGACCGGCAAGCTCGGCTTCAGCTGGCCCGCGACCTGCGATTTCGGTCCTCTCAACAGCCCTGACGGCGCGCTTTTCCCGGTCGGCTATGGCCGCTCGCTCACCGACACCTCGGCAACCCCGCAACTCGACGAGACCTGTGCACCGCTGATGGAAGGACCCTCGCGCGCGCTGTTCGAATCCGGACGTCTCTCCGATGGCACGGTCGTCTTCGCGGCCAAACCGAATGTCGAGGGCGACGGCGAATACCTCGTCCAGTTCCGCGGCGACCTGACCGATTCCGGCGTGTTCGTGAAGGGCTACGATCGCAATGCGCAGGAAGACGCGCGCGAGATCCGCATGAACAGCGGAGCGATGTTCGGCCTCTCGCAGGATCCCGACACCGGCGGCGCCTACCGGATCGTGTATGAAGTCGTCACCCGTCCCACCGCGCCGATCATGCTGCGCGTGGGCGAGGACGCGCTGGTCGACCTGACCGAACATTTCGCAGTCGCCCAGGGCAAGGGCTGGCGCGAAATGCTGGTCACCGAAGCCTGCGCACCGGGTCTTGGCGACCGCATCCGCTTCGAGACGCAGGGTAATATCACCTTCCGCATCGCCAGCGTCGTGCGCGAGGATGTGGCAGAAGGCACGGCCTGCTCGTTCTGAGCGACAATCGTATTTCCCTTGTCTGCCGGTGAAATACTGGCAGACAAGGGCCAGCAATAAGAACCCGGGCTAGAACAATGCCGGGACTTGGGAGAAACTGACAATGGCACTCGCACCTGAGGTATCCTCGAGTACGGATTCGCGTCCGATCGAGATTGAGGACGGCGGCATCAACGCGCCGGGCCTCAATTACTTCGTCTTCGGCCTGTTCTTCATCTTCGGCGGCATCACCTCGCTGAACGACGTGATCATTCCGAAGCTGAAAGAGCTTTTCACGCTCAACTACACCGAGGCGATGCTGGTGCAGTTCTGCTTCTTCTTCGCCTATCTCGTCATCGGCATCCCCGGTGCGAAGCTGGTCAAGAAGCTGGGATACATGCGCGGAGCGGTTGCCGGCCTCTTGACCATGATGGTCGGCTGCCTGCTGTTCATCCCCGCCAGCCAGAACGCGACCTACTGGGTTTTCCTCTTCGCACTGTTCATCCTCGCCAGCGGCGTGGTGATCGTGCAGGTGGTGGCCAATCCGCTGATCTCGCTGCTTGGGCCCCAGAAAACCGCCCATAGCCGCCTGACTTTCGCACAGGCCTTCAACTCGCTGGGTACCACGGTTTTCCCGATCGTCGGCGCCGCGGTCATCCTCGGCAGTCTCGCGAACGTCACTGCAGACCAGCTTTCGGGTGCGGAACTCGTTGCCTATCGCCAGGCCGAAAGCGAAGCGATCTGGCAGGGATATCTCGGGGTCGCTGCACTCATCGCAATCGTCGCGCTGGCCGTTTGGCTCTTCCGCAAGCGCCTGCCGCATGATCCCAAGATGATGGGCGAGAACGAGTTCGTATCGAACGGACGCTATCTCGTCGGCCTCGCGATCATCGTCGTCGGCGCGCTGCTCGCCATCAATGTCAATGCCTGGCTCGGCGTGCTGCTGATCATCGCAGCGCCCTTCACCTGGCTCTACGACAACGACCTGCTGCGCCGCAGCCGCTTCAGCTTCGGCGCGCTGTGCATCTTCCTGTATGTCGGTGCCGAAGTTTCGATCGGCTCGATCATCATCAACTACCTCGCGCAAGACCGCGTTCTCGGCGAGCCTGAAAGCGTCATCGGCTGGATGATCGGGCTCTACTGGGGCGGCGCCATGGTGGGCCGTTTTATCGGCTCCTATTTCCTGCGTATCTTCTCGCCGGGCAAGATCCTCGCCTTCAACGCGACCGGTTCGATCGTGCTGATCCTCATCAGCATCCTGACCGTGGGCGAGGTTTCGGCTTACAGCCTGCTCGCCGTCGGCCTGATGAACTCGATCATGTTCCCGACGATCTTCTCGCTCGCCTGCGAGAAGCTCGGACCGCGTGCGGCAGACGGCTCGGGTATCATCAACGTTGCCATCTTCGGCGGCGCCGTGGTTCCGCTGCTTTACGGCGTGATCGCCGATGCGAGCGGCAGCCTCGGCTTCGCAATGATCCTGCCGATTGCCTGCTATGCGATCATCGCGCTGTTCGGCATCTTCGCAAGGCGTCCTGCCGTGGCGTAAGAATTCGCATTCATAGCGCTCTTCGGGGGTTCGCAAGGAGGCTTCGGTCTGCCATGCGGCCCCCGATTTCTTTTACGCCTGCAGGGACGCAGAAATGACCGACGCCGAACTCGCCGCCCACCTCGCACAAGTGGCGGGCAAGATCCTGATCGAGGTTCGCGAGAGCGGCATGTTCGAGGGCAAGGCCCTCGGCAAGGCAGGTGACCAGACGGCCAACCAGTTCCTCTGTCATGCGCTCACCCAGCAGCGCCCGGAAGACGGCCTGCTGTCCGAGGAAAGCAAGGATACCGACGAGCGCCTGTCGAAGGAACGCGTCTGGATCGTCGACCCGGTCGACGGCACCCGCGAATATGGCGAGGCGCGCAGCGACTGGGCAGTCCATGTCGCCCTTTGCGTGAACGGCAAGCCCGAAACCGGCGCGGTAGCCCTGCCCGGCCTCGATACGGTCCTGCGCACCGATGCGCCGATCGAGGTGCCCGCCGCTGCGGCTCGCCCGCGCATGGTCGTCAGCCGCACGCGTCCCGCTGCAGAAGCGGTGGCCGTGGCGGAAGCCATCGGTGCCGAACTGGTCGGCATGGGATCGGCAGGAGCGAAAGCCATGGCCGTCGTCCGCGGCGAGGCGGAGATCTATCTTCACACCGGGGGCCAGTACGAATGGGACAGCGCTGCGCCTGCAGCGGTCGCCCTCGCCCACGGAATGCATGCCAGCCGCATCGACGGTAGCCCGCTGACCTATAACCAGGCCGATACCTACATGCCCGACCTGCTAATCTGCCGCCCCGAATGGGCCGAGCGCGTGCTGGAAGAAGTGGCGAAGCTCTCCGCCTAATCGCCGACCTGCGCCAAGAGCTGCCGTGCACGGCTGAGGTGCGGACGGTCGAGCATCTTGCCATTATGGCCGATGGTCCCCTTGTCGGGATTGGCCTCGAACAGCGCGACGATCTCGCGCGCCTCGGCAATTTCCTCCTCGCTGGGCGAGAAAGCCTCGTTGATTACCGGCACCTGCGCCGGATGGATCGCCAGCATCCCGCGATAGCCGTCGCGGCGGACCTTTTCCGCGCGTGATTTCAGCCCTTCGAGATTGCGGAAGTCGCCGTCGATGGTCTCGATGGCGGGGATGCCTGCTGCCGCAGCGCCCAGCAGCGTCAGGCTACGTGCAAGTTCATAGGTGAAGCTGTATTCGCCGTCCTCGCCGCGGTTGGACATGGCACCGATCGAATCCGCAAGATCCTCCGCGCCCCAGGTCATCGCGACCAGCCTCGGCGCACCTGCATAATCGCCGGTGGTGAACATGGCGGCAGCCACTTCGGTGACAAGCGCAATCACCGGTGTCGAGCCGGGTGCGATGCCCAGTTCCATTTCCAGCGGCGTCAGCAGCCGGTCCAGTTCCTCGACATCGTGCCGCCCGCGCGATTTGGGCAGCATGATCCCGCCGGGCCGCGCCGGCATGATGACGGCAAGATCGTCGGCGGTATGCGGCCCGTCCAGCGGATTGACCCGCACCCAGAGCCGGTCGTGTTCGCCATTGTCGCGGGTCTTGAGGAATTCGCAGATCGCCTGCCGCGCCGCAGGCTTGGCGTCTTCGGCCACCGCATCCTCGAGGTCGAAGATGACGATATCGGCCTCCCCCTCGGTCGCCTTGGTCATCTTCTTGTCGCTGTCTCCAGGCGCGAAGAGCCATGAGCGGGAACGGGCAGGCAGGCGCGCGGCAGTAGTCAAAGCGGGATCGTCCTCTCGTTTCGGATCGCCATACGAACGATAGGTGCCGTCCGGTCAAGCCCGCTATTCATCTTCGCCGAAAGACCGGGCACCCCCACCCGCAAAGGAAACCCTTTCGAATTCGGTGACTTTTCGGCGGAATACTGCTATCGGTGATCAAAAGACAATGCGGTCGCATCTTTCCACGGGAGGGGGAGTAGCATGCGACTGCGGACACGTTCGATCGCACTCGAAGTGCGCCCGTCCCACAAGGCGAAGCTGGTCGGGATCCTCGTAAATCTGCGCGGCGGGCGCTCGCGCGGGCGGGAAGGAGAGCCCGGCTATTACCCGGACGTGCTGGCCCGCCTGCCTACCTGCCATTTCCTGTCATTATGCGTATTCGAATCCGCCGATTACGATCCCACGCTCGTGATCGAGGCGAATTACGATGGCGATTCCGGGCCGTTCTGGGCCTGCCTACAGCATCTCGTCGGTGACGAACTGCGCGAAGCGCTGCGGTGCTGCAAACGCCCGCTCGACCATTCCGGCAAGCTCTACGACAGCATAACCGAGCCGGGTTCGCGGCGCGATCCCGCGCCCTTCCTCGAATGCCATGTCATGCGGCCCAAGGCGTTCTTCCACGGCAATCGCGGGATGCCGCGAGACCGGATCCTCGCCGAGGCCAGCCTCGCCAATGCCGTCCAGGATCGTCTGGGTAATGGCGAGGCCGGCCGCGACAAGACGGCAGAGGAATTGCGCGAAGGCCTGAGAACAGAGCTGATGCCGAAATTCCCGTGGCTGGCCGAAAAGCCCAAACCGCGGATACCTCTCGGCGAAACCGCGCTCGACTGGCTGAAGCTTGCAGCGGCGCTATTCCTGTTCCTGCACCTGTGCCTCGTGCCCGGCGCGGTCATCGCGGGACTTATCGGCGATGGGAAACACGCGCTGCTGCTTGGTGCTGCCTCCGTCGCGATGTGGGCAGTGTTCAACAAGTTTCGCAAGCCGCTCGAAGGCGTATCGACCACCAGGCCCGGACTGCTGCTGTCCAGGCTGGTGTCGAACGCCCACATCGTCCTTGCGGTGCTGGCGGCACTGTTCCTCTTCAGCTGGCCCATAGTCGCGGCGGGCAATGTCCTCGCGCTGGACCTCGAATGGTCGGCAGCATGGAAGAATTCGGCTCGCCAGCTTGGCTGGGGCATCGGCTGGCTCATGCTTTTCATCCTGCCCGGACTGCTGGTGTGGATGCGCTATCTCGAACGCCACGATTCGAGCCAGGAAGCGCCGCAGACCGATCCGGTGATGCTGCGACAGATGGTCGAGCTCGAGGACTGGATACCGCAGAACCACATGGCGTCGGTGGTCTCGCTGCGGCCCAATATCCCCCGCCGCCTGGTCGCCTATGTAGGAACGCTGCTGATCCATCTGGCGCTGCGTGCAGCGGTGCGCGACGGATACCTGGGATCGATGCGCACCATCCACTGTGCGCATTGGGCTTTCATCAACAACGGGTCGCGAATGCTCTTCCTGAGCAATTTCGACCTCAGCTGGGAGGCCTATTTCGACGATTTCATCGAGAAGGCGCATGAAGGCGTGACCGCGATCTGGGGCGGAAGCGTGGGTTTCCCGCCCACCACCATGCTGATCGAGGACGGCGCGGCGCACGGACGTGCGTTCAAGCGCTGGGCGCGGCATTCGATGTCGCCCACGCGGTTCTGGGTAAGCGCCTACCCGGACCTCACCGTCGACCAGATCGAGCGCAACAACCGGATCGCCAACGGGCTTTGCGCGAGGCGCCTGTCGCCCAAGGCAGCCAATGCATGGGCGGGCGACCTGTGAGCTACCCGGCGACATCCGCGGATTCCTGGAAACTGGCCGAGCCGCATGCCAGCCAGGCGCAGGGCATGATCGTGAGCGGCTACAATCACCTGCCCGTCTCGCAGACCCTGTTTCTCGAGTTCGACTGGGACAGTTCCACAAGCGGCGGGGCATGGCTGAAGGCTCTGGAAGGCATTGCCCCCGTCACTGCAGCCGACGGCAAGAAGGACCCTTCGGTCGGGCTCGGCATCACTGCCACCGGGCTTATCAAGATGGGCGTCGAGGAAAGCGTGATGGCGGGCTTTTCGGCGCCCTTCCTCGAAGGCATGTTCCAGGTCGACCGCATGCGCCGGCTGAACGACCGCGTCGGCACCGAATGGAGTTCCTGCGTCCGCGAGGGAGGACCCCTGTGGAGCGCGAATACGCCCCCGCCGCAGGTCCACGACACATCGGGCCTCATGTCCACCCTCCCGAGGCGCGACGACACTTCGATCACGACCCCGATCACCGTCGACGCGATGCTGATCCTGTTCTGCAAGGACTCTCGGGAGGGACGGACATGGTCCGACCGGGTGACCGAAGTGCTGGCACGATGCGGCGTCAAGGTGGTGCGCCACAGGGAAACCAATCTCGAGTTCGACAAGCATGATATGGTGCGAGAGCACTTCGGCTTCGGCGACGGCCTGTCGCAGCCGATCCCGTGGGACCCCAAAGCCATCGAGGGTGCGGGGCGGGCGCCCGATCACGTCAATGGCATCGCGCTGGGCGATATCCTGCTGGGGCATGTCGACGGCCATCACGAAACGACCGTCGGGCCGATGGTTACCAGGGGCTCCACGCATCTCGATGACCCGGACGATCCCGACAATCTCGATCTCGGACTGAATGGAAGCTACCTGGTCGTGCGCGAGCTATGGCAGGATGTGGCGGGGTTCTGGAACAATGCGGCCGAGGTCGAACGCGAGCTTGGTCTCGACAGCGAAGCCCGGAAGGAACGGCCGGGGACGTGGGTAGCGGAGCGCATAATCGGCCGCGCCATGAGCGGCGACGTGCTGCGCCCGGGCGGTGTTGCGGATCGTTATGACCCGAAGGCGCCCGCCAATGATTTCCTGTTCTTCGACGATGATTTCCGCGGCCTCGGCTGTCCGCTGGGATCCCATATGCGGCGCGGCAATCCGCGCGACGGGCTGGCGACCAAGGCCTCGCAAAAGGATTCGCTGCTCGCATCGAGCAACCGGCACCGCTTCCTGAGGCGGGGCAGGAAGTTCGGACCGAGGATCGCCGATCCCATGGTGGACGACGGTGCCGAACGCGGGCTGATCTTCCTCATCGTCAACGCCGATATCGAGCGCCAGTTCGAATTCGTGCAGCAGGTCTGGATGATGAGCCCGTCTTTCGGCACGCTCTTCGACGAAACCGACCCGCTGATCGGCCCCGGTTCCCGCTTCACGATAGGCGCAGAACCCGTGCGCCGCCGTGCCGATATCGCGAACTTCACCAAGCTGGCTGGCGGCGAATACTTCTTCCTGCCGAGCCTTCCCGCGATCAAGTGGCTGTCCGAGCTATGAGCCCCTGCCAGGAACATGTCCTCCGCTCGGGCCCGGGAAAGTTCAAGCAGTGGGTGATCGGACGCCTGCGGGCGGCCCTTCCCGCAATCTTCGCCCTCCTGCGCGCGGTCTGGCCGATCGCCAAGATCGGCAAGACGCATCTGGTAAGCCTCCACGATGACGTACGCGAGGTCATGCTGACCGACTGCGCCTTCGAAGTCCCCTACGGCACCAAGCTCAAGGTGCTGATGGAGGGCCAGACGGTGTTCGTCGGCATGCGCGATTCCCCGGGATATCGCTCGCAGCTCGACCGGCTGCAGTCGCTGGCCCGCAAGGGCGACATGGAGCGATTGGCGGCCGCTGCGCAGGAGCGTGCAGAGGAAATCGTGTCCGCGGCCGAGGGCGAGCTGGAAGTCGTCGACACGCTGTTCCGCACGGTGACCTTCGACGTGCTGGAAGAATACTTCGGTGTCACTCCGCCCCGCGAAGGCGACATGCGCGTCTGGTCGACCCGGATGTTCGAATACCAGTTTCTCGCCTCCGACAAATCGCTCAAGGACGAAATCCTGCAATTGGCGCCATCGCTGCTGCGGCACATCGAGGACATCATACAGGGCCGCCTCGCCAACGGCGACGACAGCGAGGACGACTACCTCGGCCGCGCGCTCGCCAAGCAAAGGGAAAACGCGCAAGATTGGGACGATCTCTTCATCCGCACCATGCTGTCGGCGCTGATGATAGGAGGGCCACCACAACCGCCGATGGTCCTGCCGCAGGCGATCGAGCAGCTGCTGCGCCGTCCCGGCGCCCTTGCCACTGCCCATGAAGCGGCTACCAAGGGCGACGAGGAACTGGTTTTCGGCCACATCTTCGAGGCCCTGCGGTTCGATCCGATTTCCCCGATCCTGCCGCGCAAGGCGACGCGGGATTATATCATAGCCGAGGGCACAAGGCGCGCCCACAAGGTGAGCAAGGGCGACACCGTCGTCGTCGCCATCCAGTCGGCCATGTCCGATCCGCGGAGAATCCCGGCGCCAAAGGAGTTCATACCCACGCGGCAACACTGGGAATACATGCATTTCGGGCTCGGGCTGCACGAATGTTTCGGGCGGCATATCAACCGGGCTATCTTCCCGGCCATCTGCATGCCCTTGTTGCGCCGCAAAAACTTGCGGCGGGCCGAAGGGCCCGGCGGGCATCTGAGCTTCAAGGGGCTGTTCCCCGCCGAACTGAAAGTGCGCTTCGACCGCTAGGCCCCGGACGCGATAGCGAGACCTTCTTCGACCATGCGGACATGTTCGGGCTTGCGCATGAGGGCCAGGCCGCCGATCGCCCCGCCCGAAGCGGCGAGCCGCGCGTAGACTTCCCTGGCCTCGTCGACCCGGTCCAGCTGAACGAGGGCTATTGCGAGGGCCGCCAAGGCATCGCCCTGCGGCGAGATTTCGACCACCCTGCCCAGTAGGTCCACCGCTTCTTCAAGCTCGCCGAGCTGGATGAGACCAATGGCGTAGGGGATATTGACGAGGTGCCGGATGCCGGAGTCCGGATTGACGGCGAGCGAAGTTTGCGCCCGCTCGATCCCACGTTCAGCATTGCCGGCGGTCACATCCATCCAGCTGCCCCAGAACAGGCTGCCGGCATCGCAGGGATTGATCTCGATCGCCTTGTCGGTGAGCTGGTGCGCCAGTTCGATTTTGTGTCCGACGCAATTGAGCGCCGGGCCGCACAGGCCGAAAACCCGCTCGTCGGCATTAGGGTCCTTCAGCGCGATCTCGCAATAATGGATCGTCCTCTCGCGCTTGAATTCGCGATCCGAAGTCCAGCCGAGCAGGAACTGGAACCCGCTCGCGAGCGCCGCCATCGCCGCTGCCCAGGAATTGTCCGGTTCCAGCTCGAGTACCCGGTCAGCCAGCTTCAGCACGGTTGCAATCGACTTCGGCTCGATACGCCGGATCAAGAGGTTCGCCTGCCAGTAGATGTCGCGCACATCGCGCGATGGCAGGTGCCGGGCGCGGTAGGCTTCCGCATCGCCGATCGAAACGCCGATCCGTTTCGCTACGGTCCGCGCGATGCGGTCCTGCAGTGCGAAGATATCGTCGAGGTCCTCGTCGAACCTTTCGGTCCAGATCATGCGCTGCTCGATCACATCGTCGAGGTGGGCGATGAAGCGCACGCGCTGGGCGGAACGCTGGATCGTCCCGCTCAATGCATAACGCACGCCAAGGTCAGCCGCGACTTCGGCCGGCGAGCGGTCCCTGTTCTTGGGATGGAGCGAGGTGACCGAAGACAGGACGAAGAATTCGCGGAAGCGGGCCAGCGCGACCGTGATTTCGTCGGCGATCGCGTCGGGAAACCAATCGTCGGTCTGGTCGCCGACCTGCTGGAAGGGGATTACGGCAATCGACGGCTTCGAACTGATGCTGGCAGGCAGTTCGCGCGGGAGCAGTTTCTCTCGCGGGGCCTGCAGGCTCCAGGCTTTCGCGCCCATCTGTGCCACCGGCGCCTGCTGGAGCGCATCGGATGCATCGACCTGTTTCGTCGGAGCGACCAGCCGGTAACCGCGGCCGTATACGCTCTCGATGATCCGCGAATTGCGCGGCGTATCGCCAAGAGCGCGGCGCAGTTCCTTGATCACGGACGTCAGCGCGGATTCGGAAACATGCATTCCGTCCCACACGGTTTCGAACAGCGAATCCTTGGTCAGCAGCTTGCCGTCGCATTCGATCAGCGCTTCGAGGACCTGATAGGCCTTGTTTCCGAGGTGAACAGGTCCATCGGGCCCGATCACCCGTTCATCGCCGCGATCGAGGAGATAGCGGTCAAACTGGACTTGCTGCTCGATTGCGATTCGAACGTCCTCCTCACTGGACAAGCCAGATCGTCGCGACCGATGCGGCGAGTACTAAGCCATAACCCGCAAACTTACAACGGCGAAACAGGCGTCCGACGCCTTTCGTGCCGCCGCCGGTTTCGCCAGAACCATTAATAAAATCAGGCGCCTGGAGAGATCGCGGAGACCTATACGCGCCGCCGGTCCGCCCCTTCGAGCCCGCTCGGGTCAATTGTGAAAAGAATCTGTCACAGAATCTTTCCAGCCCCGTCGCAGGATGTGCGCAAGGCAGCGAGCTAGAAAAATCTCATCGGCAATCAAGTCGAACGGAGCAGGAGATTTCAAATGATCAGCAAGACCCTCGCAAGCTTCACCGCCGTCCTGATGACGCTCAGCGTCTTCACCGGCACCATCGCCACGATGAACTACGCCGCCAGCCAGCAAAGCGCGCAGGAAAATATCGCCTGAGCCGGACCGGCCCATTCCAGCCCCCAGGGAGAATACCGATGATCACCAAATCGCTCGCAAGCTTTACCGCCGTGCTGCTGACGCTCACCGTCTTCACCGGCACTGTCGCTGCCATGAACTATGCAGCCAGCCACGACACCGCACGGGAGGTTCTGGTTTAAGCCGGGATCCCCGGCCCACCCTGAACCTCTTTTGCCCCACGACCGAAGGATACTGCCACTGAAATTCCAGCCCCTCTCCCCGGACACTGCCTTAGGCAGTCGTCACGGCCCCGGTTCAGGCGAAGACACCCCAATCCGTCGAGGTCAGCCAAGGCTATCTCGTTCTGCGGGCGGAGGAAGGTCGAAACGGTCTGGACCGGGGTTTTCGGTGGTCCCTTGACCGCCGGCAGCGGAACCGCTGAAACGGGAGCAAGGTCAAGGGGTCCAGATGATTTCGCAAATTCGGGTCGACAAAACCATCCTGACGGCAGGTGCGGCGATCTTCGCCACGTTCCCCGCAAGCGCGGGCGCGCAGGTTGGTGACCAAGCCGAGGAGGCAGGTGAGCCCGTTCGCGTGATCGTCGTCACCGGCGAAGGGCTTGCGGATACTCCCGCCACTCCTGCCTACGACACCCAGGTCATCGAGCGCGAGCAGCTCGTAGCCACCGGCTCGGGCCGGATCGAGGACGCGCTCGCAGCTGTGGCGGGCTTCCAGCAGTTCCGTCGCTCGGACAGCCGCTCGTCCAATCCCAGCGCGCAAGGGGCTACCTTGCGCTCGCTCGGCGGCAATGCCTCAAGCCGCGCCGCAGTTTTGCTCGACGGGGTGCCGATGGCGGACCCCTTCTTCGGCTTCATTCCCTTCACCGCCATCGCGCCCGAGCGGCTGGCCAGCGCCCGCGTAACGCGCGGCGGTGGCTCGGGTCCGTTCGGCGCAGGTGCGCTTGCAGGGACGATCGAACTCGCCAGCGCCGATGTAGCGACACTGGGGAATTTCGGCGCCCATCTCCTCCTGAACGACCGCAGCGAGACCGAGGCGGCGGCGCATATTGCCGGGAATCTCGGCAGCGGCTTCGGCGTCGTTTCCGGGCGCTGGGATCGCGGCAAGGGCTTTTACACCACGCCCGAGGCCGACCGCGTCGATGCGACCGCGCGCGCGGCGTTCGACAGCTATTCCTTCCAGGCGCGCGGTGTCGCCCAGCTGACCGACACGCTCGAGCTCCAGGCGCGCGGCCTTATATACGACGACCGCCGCACATTGCGGTTCGATGGGGCCGACAGTTCGAGTACCGGCCAGGATGCGAGCCTGCGCCTTGTCGGACGGGGCGAGTGGCAGTTCGATGCACTCGCCTACCTGCAGGCGCGCAACTTCTCCAATGTCGTGATCAGCTCGACCCGCTTCGTCCCCGTGCTCGACCAGCGCAACACCCCCTCGACAGGGCTTGGCGGAAAATTCGAAATCCGGCCTCCGGTGGGCGATAGAAACGTCCTTCGCCTCGGCACCGATTATCGCAAGAGCGAGGGCGAACTTTACGAAATCGCTATCAGCGCCTTCAGCGGCAACATTACCGAACGCCGCAATGCCGGCGGGGCCAATACCGACCTCGGCTTTTTCGTAGAGAACGATTTCCTGCTCGGCCCGCTCACCCTCACCGCCGGGGCGAGGCTCGACCGCTACACGATCCGCGAGGGTTTCTACGCTGCCGTCGATTCGAGCGGCACATCGCTGCGCGAATTCGCCTACGACAACAGGGCAGGCTGGGAGGAATCCTTTCGCGGCGGCGCGGTGTTCGAAGCGGGCGGCGGAGTGAAATTACGCGCGGCAGCCTATACCGGCCTGCGTTTGCCGACGTTGAATGAATTGTACCGGCCGTTCGTGGTCTTTCCGGTCACCACAAATGCCAATGCTGCGCTCGAAAACGAGCGGCTGGAAGGATTCGAAGCGGGGGTGGATTTCGAGCCGAATAATGCGACCGAGCTCTCCCTCACCGTCTTCGACAACCGGGTGAAAGACGCGATCGCCAATGTCACCCTCGATCCCGTAACCCGGCAGCGGCAGAACATCGACGCGATCCGCGCCCGCGGCATCGAGGCCAGCGCAGGCCTGTCGCTCGGCGCGCTGCGTTTCGACGGGTCGATCGCCTACACCGGGGCCGAGGCCCGGCAGGACGGCGCGGAGTTCGACGGGAACCGGCCTTCGCAAACCCCAGCGTGGGTTGGAGGCGCGACGCTGAGCCATCGGATCGGCGCACGCGGCCTCGCCGCTGCGACGGTACGCCATGTCGGAAAGCAGTTCGAAGACGACCTTGAAACCTTCGTCCTGCCCGCCGCGACCACCATCGATGCCTATGCGAAAATCCCGGTATCTCGTGCGTTTTCGCTTGTCCTGCGCGGCGAGAATTTGACCGACGAGAAGGTCTTCACCCGCAACCAGGGCGGCTCCATCGATTACGGTGCTCCGCGCACACTCTGGCTCGGCATCGCAGTAGGCCGCTGAACCGCGCCGCGCCAATTCGGTCTCGGCACAGTTCCTGAACCTGCGCTCACCCGCCGCCTTTCGGAAGATCCTCGTCGCTGGAGGAAAGCCAGGCGCAATCGCCGGTCAGGTAATTTGCCTTGAAAGCCAAATCTCCTCGCGTTCGCTTCCGTATTCCCTCGGGCAAGCATTCGCTCGGCAAACCCGCATCCCGGGAAGCCGCCGCCAGCACAGTCGATAGACCTGGCTTGTCAGGCCAGCAGCACAGCAGGCGCACATTGCCAGAAACCCGCGAAATTACGACGCCCTCGCCATCGGTGACTTCGGCTTCGGCCGCCCCCTCGTAATGATCGATCCATCGGCCTTCGCCCGGCCGAACCGGGTCTCCGGACATCCGGGGCGACAGCGTCTCCGACAAGATGATGCGCCCGCCGACCAGTTCTCCCAGCGGTCCGGGCGGCAGGTCGTCCGGTATGGCGAATTCCTCGGTTCTGCTGCCTGTGCGCGGTCCTATCACGATCTGGCCTTCGAAGGCTTCCAGCTTCCGGGTGAGGTCTTCGGGAACGATGGGCAGGCAAGGCACCACTACCAGCGAGTAAGCATCAAGATCCGCTGTTGGCGGAACGATGTCGATGTCGTGTCCGAACTGCCTCAAGGCCGAATAGCAACCGAAGGTCGTCCAAAGGGCGGAGTACCCCTCACCCTGCGGCTGGATCTGGGTGATCCATTCGGATTCGTAGGAAAAGACGATCGCCGTCTGCTTTGGCGTTTCCGCTATTGGGTCGATCCGGCTGAGGATATTTGCCGCCTCACGCGCTTCGGCGAGGGCGGGCGCGGGATTGCCATCGGGCCGGAGGAGCCCGGCGTGCATTTGCTCCTGCGCCTTGGGGAATTGGCGCCAGCGGAAATAGCTCACCATCTCGGCGCCGTGGGCAAAGGCTTCAAGCGTCCAGAGCTTGACCATGCCGGGGAGCGGCGCAGGATTGTAACGCGCCCAGTTCACCGGACCGGGTTGCTGTTCGAGCACCGACCAGCGACCACCTTTCGCGCAGCCGCGATAGAGATCGTGGTGGAAGGCTGCGATGTCGGGGTGGCCCTGCCGCGCATAGGTCCGCTTTTCTTCTTCGGTGAAACGGAACATCTCCAGGAAGCCGAGCGGATAGCTGTCCCAGCCGAGCACATCGAGGTCGTCGCACAAATCGTGGTGGTCGTAGCCGGTGTAGAAGCCCATGGCATTGTGGGTGATGTCTCGCCCGGGCGACAAATCGCGCAGGATTTCGACCTGCGCGCGGTTAAAACTCACCACTTGGTCCGAAGAGAAACGGCGGAAGGCCAGCCAATGGGCCGGATTGGCCTCGGTTACGGTAAGGTTGGGTAGCTCGACTTCCTCGAAAGAGCGGTATTCCATGCTCCAGAAGACATTCCCCCAGGCCTCGTTGAGACGCGCGATGTCGCCATAGCGCTCTTCGAGCCAGGCCCTGAAGGCATCGCGTGCTGCCGGCGAGAAGCTCTGCACCGTGTCGTGGCAGCCATACTCGTTGTCGGTCTGCCAGCTTACCACGCCGGGATGACCCCCGTACCGGGCGGCCACCTCGCGGGTGATGCGCGCGGCCTCCGCGCGATACCCCTCATGGCTGAAACAGTAATGGCGCCGCGATCCGAAACCGCGCGGTTTTCCCTCCCTGTCGAGGGCGATCATGTCGGGCATGCGATCGACCAGCCACTTCGGCGGAGTAGCGGTAGGCGTACCCATGATTATACCGAGGCCGGCCTCGTGGAGTGTGTCCACCGCCCGGTCGAGCCACCCCCAGTCGAAGAGGCCCGGCTCGGGTTCGATCCGGCTCCATGCGAATTCGCCGATCCGCACGCGGGTGAGCCCGGTCTCGCGCATCAGCCGCGCATCCTCGGCCCAGCGCGCTTCGGGCCAATGCTCGGGATAATAGCAGACACCGAGGTGCATCGCGGGATCGGACTGGGTCATCGCCGTTCCCATCCGCCAATCGCCTCGCAAGGTCAATCGAGTTTATTGACGAACTGTCCAATTAGAGACACTGTTCCTCTGGCGACTGACGGGCTAGGCAGTCGGCAAAAGGGGAAGAGGGTCTCAATGTTCGGTGACACGGCGCAATTCGGTAACCTGCCGCAGATCGCGGTTTTCATCGGCCTGACTGCGCTGGTCGGGCTGCTGACCTGGTGGAAGGTCCGCAGTGCGCGGCACGACGGGTCCGAGCAGGATGTGTTCCTTGCGGGCAAGGGCCTGAGCTGGGTCTTCGTTGCCGGCGCCATAACCCTCACCAACCTTTCGACCGACCAGCTTGTCGGGATGAACGGCAACCAGATGCTGTTGCTCGCCTGGTGGGAGATCGCCGGTTTCATCGGCCTGATGACGCTCGCCTTCGTTTTCGTGCCGCTCTATTATCGATACAATTGCACGACTGTCACCGAGCTGCTCGAGCGGCGCTATGACGGCCGTTCGATCCGGACGCTCATTTCGGCAATTTTCATCGCCGGAAACCTGCTGATCTACCTTCCAGCCGCGCTTTATTCGGGCGGGTTGTTCCTGCAATCCCTGTTCGGGGCGCAAATCCCGCTGATTGGCTTCTCGATCGGTCTGGCACTGATCGGAGCAGCCTATACCGTGTTCGGAGGCCTGCGAGCTGTCGCGGTGATGGACACGTTCTCGGGCATCGGCATCCTCGCCCTTGCCCTGCTGATCGTTTTCCTCGCGTTGGCGGCGGTCGATTTCGACATTGTCACCGGCGTTCCTCCCGAGAGGTTGAGCATGGTCGGCTCAGCCGACAGCCCGATCCCCTTCCACACGCTGTTCACCGGCATGGCATTTATCCAGATCTTCTACTGGTCGACCAACCAGAACATCACGCAAAAGGCGATGGCCGCGCCGACGGTAAAAGAGGCACGCAAGGGCGTGTTTGCGGCGGCAGCTGTGCGGATACTCGTGGTCCCGCCCATCGTGGTGATCCCGGGCGTCGTCGCCTACAAGCTGTTCGGCGATGTCGGCGATGCGGCATACGGACGCCTGGTTGCCGAAGTCCTGCCAAGCTGGCTATCGGGCGCCTTCGCCGCCATGGTCGCAGCCGCGGTCATCACCACCTTCAGCGCGGTGCTGAACTCGACGGTGGCGCTGTATTCGGTCGATTTCCATGAACAATTCGTGGGCGAAGTGAAGAACCACTGGAAGCTGGGCGCTGTAATGAGCCTCTTCGCCACCGTGCTGGCCATCGTGATGGTTCCGGTCTTCATGAATGCGGAGAGCATCATCAACCTGCTCCAGCAATTGAACGGCCTGTCCTCCATGCCGATCCTTTCGGCCTTCATCGTCGGATTGCTGTTCCGCAATGTCGCGGCACGCTCTGCGATCGCGGGCGTGGTCTGGGGCATCGGACTCTATGCGGCCTACACCTTCCTCGACGGGTTCTCCGCCGCAATCGGTCTGCATTACATCGACTTCATGGTCGTCACGCTCGTCACTTCGGTGCTGGCCGCGCTCGCCTTCAACCACCTTGCGCTCAGCCGCAGGGCGGAGTGGATCGGTTTCGAACTGTTCCGCGGGGACGCGGGACCTGCTGACAATGCCGGGGAAACGGCCTAGCGCAGCCGGGTGACCGGACAGCGCATTGGATAGGGAATTCGCATGAGGTCCAGCGACATCGTTGCGCTGCATTCCGGAGGCGCGAGCCTCGTGCTGGAGGCCGGCGGGGAGCGGGTGCCGCTCTGGCGTCATCTCGGACTGTCGGTCGATGCGCGCGATATTCCATCGATTTACCGGACGCGCGGCAGAGCAACCTTTTCGATGGATGCCGACCGCGCGCCTGACATCTTGCCACTCCCTGGTGACGGCTCCTTTTTGCGTGCCGCACTGCTGGTCTGCGCCAAAGACGGGAAGGCCCTCGACCTCATTCTGGATTGCACCGGCATCGAGAGCGGACATGACCGGCTGACATGCGATTTCTCGGACAAGAAGCACGGCCTCGAGGTCCGGGTCGATTACCGCGCGGTTTCGGGCGGGTTCCGGATCGAAACCTCGCTCGAAAACCGCGGTAGTGCGCCGCTTTCGGTCCAGCACTTGGCTAGCTGCAGCTTGCCCCTCCCCGCCCGCTGCGAGCGCATCATATCATGGCGCGGGCGTCACAATGCCGAATTCGTCGAATGCGTGGAGCCGATGCCGCAGCATGGCTGGTCGCGCGAAACCAGGCGCGGGCTGACCGGACACGGTGGTCCTTGCGGCGCCTATGTTCTGGCCGACGGTGCCGACCATCATTCCGGACTGGTTTTCGCGGCGCAACTTGCATGGTCGGGCGACAGCCGGATTGCGATAGAGCGCGACGACGAGGGGTTCTGGACCTTGCAGGCCGAGGCTCTCATCAAGCCCGGCGAAGTCACGCTCGAGCCGGGCAGCTCACACTCCGCCCCGCCCGTCTTGCTGGCGATCAGCGATGCCGGCCGAAACGGGGCGATGGCAATCATGCATGCAATGGCGCGAGCTATCGCCAGATGGCCAGGAGGCGAGATGACGCCGCGCCCGGTTCACTCGAACAGCTGGGAAGCTGTCTATTTTGCGCATGACGAAAAGCGGATCGGCGAACTTGCCGAGGCGGCCGCAGCCATCGGCGCCGAACGTTTCGTGCTCGACGACGGATGGTTCAGCGGGCGCGGGAACGACACCGCGGGGCTCGGGGACTGGATCCCCGACCCGGCAAAATACCCCGATGGCCTCGCCCGGATCGCCGAGAGGGTCCGGGGGCTCGGCATGGAATTCGGCCTCTGGGTCGAGCCCGAAATGGTCAATCCCGAAAGCGACCTCTACCGCGCGCACCCCGACTGGGCCTTGGCCATAGATGGCCGCGAGCCGCCTACCGCCCGCAACCAGCTCGTCCTCGACATGCGGCGCGAGGATGTCCGCGATCACCTGTTCGAGCGACTGGATGCGATCCTGCGTTCGGCGCCAATTTCCTATCTCAAATTGGACCACAACCGCGACCATTCGCCCTCCGGCGGGTCCGAGCAGATACGCGGGAGCTACGAACTGTTCGCCCGCCTTCGCGAAGCGCATCCCGAAGTCGAAATCGAAAGCTGCGCGGGCGGCGGCGGGCGGATCGATGCCGGCGTTCTCGAGTACGTCCATCGCTTCTGGACCAGCGACAATATCGACGCGCTGGCCCGTATCCCGATGCAGCGCGGCTTCCTCGCATTCATGCCGCCGGAATTCATGGGCGCGCATGTTGGCGCGAGCCCCAGCCATGCGACGGGCCGTGTCCAATCGCTCGATTTTCGCGCAGCCATCGCATGCCAGGGGCACTTCGGCATCGAACTCGATCCTGCGGCCATGGAACAGCAGGAGCGCGAGAAACTGGCTGGATGGGTGCGCCTCTACAAGGAATGGCGCCACCTCATCCATGGCGGCAAGGTGCTGCTGGGCGAGGCGAATGACGGGCTGGTGTGGCAGGCGCAGGGGACAGATGACGAGCTCCTCCTGTGGGTCACCCGTGCCGGTCACGCCGAGGATCGCCGCGCGCAGCCCGTGCCGCTATCCTTCGCGAAGGGGGCCGACTGGCAGGTCCGCATCTTGCGGAGCGCGGTATCGGGCGGCGTCCTCACGCCTCGCGCAACGCCCTTCTTCCATGACCTTCGCGACAAGCCGCACGGCTTTGCCGGAAGCTGGCTTGCCCATTCGGGCCTGCCGGTGCCCGCCCTTCCCGCCGAGAGCGCGATGATCTTCCACCTGAAGGCCCAGCGATGACATCCGAGCAACTCCCCCACCGCCGGCTCAACCGCCTTACTGGCGAATGGGTTCTGGTCAGTCCGCAGCGCATGAAGCGGCCGTGGCAGGGGGAGCGCAAAGCCGCCGCCGAGACCGAGCGGCCAAGCCACGATCCCGCTTGCTACCTCTGCCCCGGAAACGAGCGCATGGGAGGCACCCGTAACCCCGCCTATTCCGGCACGCATGTCTTCCCCAACGACTTTCCCGCCCTCCTCGCCGAGGAGGCAGGCGAGAATGCCGGAAGCTTGTTGAGGCAAGAGCCGGCACGCGGGGAAGCACGGGTCATCTGCTATTCGCCCGACCACTCCTCGACGCTCGCGCGGATGGATGATGCAGCGCGCCAGTCCGTCATCGAGAACTGGTGCGCCCAGTCGGCCGAACTCGGCAAGCGCTGGGCGCATGTCGAGATATTCGAGAACAAGGGCGCGATGATGGGAGCCTCATCGCCCCACCCCCACGGGCAGGTCTGGGCGAGCGACTTCGTCCCCACCATCGTCGAGCGCGAAGACAGGCACCAGCGCCACTATGCCGGGGAGCAGGGGTCGACCCTGCTGGCCGATGTCCTCGCCGCCGAAATCGAGGCACGCGAGCGGGTGGTGGCCGAGGACGAAAACTGGATCGCGATTGTCCCGTACTGGGCTGCCTGGCCGTTCGAGACGCTGGTGCTCCCGCGCAAAAAAATCGCCCGACTGGAAGATTTGACGGAGAGCGAGAAGTCATCCCTGGCCGCGCTTCTCGGCAAACTCCTGCACGCCTATGACGCGCTGTTCGACACCGACTTTCCCTATTCGATGGGCTGGCACGGCGCGCCGCACGCGCTGGGCGAGGATAACGACCACTGGTGGCTGCATGCGCATTTCTATCCGCCGCTGCTTCGCTCGGCGGAAATCCGCAAACACATGGTCGGGTTCGAATTGCTTGGCGAAGTCCAGCGCGACCTGACGCCCGAGGCTGCGGCGGCCAGATTGAGGGAGCTTGTACAGTGAACGACGGCCTGGCCGAAAAAGCGAGAACTCTTTTCGCGGAAAAATTTGGTGCCCAGCCGGAAGCAATTGCCTTTGCGCCGGGCCGCGTGAACCTCATCGGCGAACATGTCGATTATAACGACGGGCTCGTATTGCCGATGCCGATCGATGCCGGAACTGCGGTTGCATGGGCGCGCAGCGATGACGGCAGGATTCACGTCCACGCGGCCGATCTCGGGGAAGGCGACAGCTTCGAACCCGACGCGCCGACGAAGCCCGGCGAGGTAAGCTGGCGCTCCTACGTTCGCGGAATGGCAGCGCAATGGGATGGCGAGCTGCCTGCACTCAGCTTGCTCATCACGGGCGACCTGCCAAGGGGAAGCGGCCTATCGTCTTCGGCATCGCTCTGCATCGCGCTGGCCCGTGCCTTCGCGGCTGCCACGGGAACGGAAATCGATCCCACAAGCCTCGCCAGGCAGGCGCAGCGAACCGAGCACGAATTCGCGGGCGTTGCCTGCGGCATCATGGACCAGATGGCCATTGCCGCGGGCAAACCGGAACACGCCATGCTGCTCGATTGCCGCGACCTCAGCTACGAGCATTTTGCCATACCCAGTGACTGGGCAGTACTGATCGTCGATTCCGGCGTGACGCGAGGGCTTGTGGATGGCGAATACAACGCCCGCCGCCAGCAATGCGAGGCGGCAGCGAGAGCGCTCGGGGTCGACAGCCTGCGCGATGTCCGGATGGAAAAACTCGTGGCCGCCGCCCTGCCCCAGCTCGAGGCTCGCCGTGCAACCCATGTCGTGGGAGAAATCGCCCGCGTGCGAGAAGCTGCCAAAGCCCTGCAGACGGGCGACCTCGCCCGCTTCGGCACGTTGCTGCAGGAAGGCCATGCCTCGCTAAGGGACCTGTTCGAAGTGTCGCATCCAGTCGTCGACGAGTTGGTCGAGCGCCTGCAAGGCAAAGTGGGTGCGAGCGGGGGCGCGCGCATGACCGGGGCTGGCTTCGGCGGATCGGTAGTGGTCGTCCTTCCAGAAAGCCGCGCCGCCGAGATCGACGGAGCAGGTGACGGCAAGGTTCTCCGGGTGACCTAGAAGTCGAAAGCCTCGATCCGCATCGAGACTTTCCAGCTTTCGCCTGGGCCAAGGACCCGCATTCCGCTGTCGTCACGTTCGCGATTGAAGGCATCGGTCATGTGGCTGACCGGCTCGACGCAGAAATAGTCTTCCCCTTCCGGGACATAGACCGTCGTGAATGTCAGCTCGTCGGATGGCAAGATACGGGCGCCAATTCCACGGTCGGGCCATTGCACCACCATCGCACCCTCGCGCCCCGTGTAGACGGTATCGACCTTGCGGGTGGCGACTGGGCGGCCGAACCACCAGTCGATGGCCTGCGAATGCTGATCGAGGTGCATCGGGATGCAATTCTCGTCGGTCTGCCATTCTCCCGTGTGCAGCGAACTGAACAGCGTGTGCTTGTTGCGCGGGAAATACGGATGGAAGCCGAGGCCCACCGGCATCTCGTCTTCCGAAAGGATCGTGATCCCGAGTTCCGCCGTGAAGCCACCGGGAGATACCGCATAAGATAGACTAGAGGCGAACTGCCACGGCCAATCCGCCGGATTGCAATCGAGCGAAAGCTCGAGACTGCTCTCGCTCTTGTCTGTCACTTCCCAAGGGCTCAGCCAGCCGAAGCCGTGGAGCACCGGGCATGCCGTATCGGCAGGATGGTTCGGGGATAGCGCGACCTCACGACCATCGAAATCGAAGAAAGACCCGGCAATCCTGTTGGAAAAAGGGACCAAGGGAAAGCAGGCCATATCCAGCACCGAATTGCCGGGCCGACGGTCGAGTATTTGCCGCCCTTTCCAATGCGCCGTCTCGATCGAACCGCCAGCCTGCGGGCCGACGGACAGTTCGAATTCACCGCAAGCGAGTTTGATGGACAAATGTCGAGATCCCTAAAGCCGACAGCCACCCCTATTGGACTTCATCGTTCCGCGAAACTGTTGCATGCGGATTTTCCGCTCGGGCTTCTTCGACGTAATCTCTCTCGCGCGAATGGTAACTGGCCGGGGCGCCGATGAAGCTGGCACACGAACTGGCATGTCCGGGCGGGTCTGCTAGAACATCGCTATGCCAGGCACCGCCACCAAGCGACGCACGCGTCTCGACCCGGAAACCCGCCGGTCGCTCATCCTGGACAGCGCTGCGGAAATCGTGGCCGAGGAAGGCGTGGCGGTGCTGACGATGGAGACGCTGGGACGCAAGGCAGGGATCAGCAAGTCGCTGGTCTACAATTACTTCTCGAATACCCGCGAGGTACTCAGCGAACTGCTCGAACGCGAATTGCGCCGCCAGCGCCGCGCGCAGAGCAAGGCTGCGGAGAATGTGGAAACATTCGAAGGGCTGGTCCGCGCGGTGACGCACGAATACCTCAACTATATCGACGAACGCGGCCTAATCATCGAACGGCTGCAGTCCGAACCGTCGGTCAGCGCAATTCATGACCCGACCGAATATGGCCGTGACGGCGCCGTGGAATATCTCGCGGCCATTGCCGCCCGGCATTTCGACCTCCCGCCCGAAATCGCGCATGCCGTGACCGATATCAGCTTCGGGCTTCCCGCAAATGCCGGGGCTTACCTGCTGAGGCGCGAAATTGGATTGGCCGAGCTGGAAGATCTCACCTCTACCATGATAATCGGCGCATTTGCCGCGATCCGTTCGGATTACATGGCCCGCAAGCACCCGCTTCGACAAGACTGACCGGGTCGCCCACTCCAACGGGAAAAATCGATTGCCCGCCATCGCGGATTGGTTGGGCCATACCAACTGTACATATGGACAATAACGAACCTGCTTGCGCCAAGCCGTACTGGAAAGCATGGGAGCAGCAATGACTGCCAAGCGTAGACTCGCCATTATCGGCTGCGGGATGATGGGCCGCGAGCATATGCGCAATATCGCGCTTGTGAGTGACACCGAACTGGTTGCCATCGCCGATCCGTACGCGGGTTCGCGTGAGGAAGCTCGCGCCCTTGCGCTGTCACTGGGGCAGCATCCGGAATTCTACGATACAGGCGCCGCCTTGATGGAGGAAGCCAGTCCCGATGCGGTTATCATCGCCTCCCCCAATCACACCCATTTCGACGTCCTGGGACAGGTGATGCCCCATGAGGTGGCGATTCTTGTCGAAAAGCCGCTGTGCACGACCGTGGCGCATGCGCGCGAAATCGCGCAGCGTGCGGCCGCGTATCCCCCCCTGTTCTGGGTCGGCCTCGAATACCGCTTCATGCCGCCGGTGACGCGTTTCGTGGAACGGGTACATGGCGGCGAAACGGGCGATGTCCGGATGCTCTATGTTCGCGAGCATCGCTTTCCCTTTCTCCCCAAGGTCGGCGACTGGAACCGCTTCAACCGCAACACCGGTGGTACGCTGGTGGAAAAATGCTGCCATTTCTTCGACCTCATGCGGCACACGCTGCAAGACGAGCCGGTACGCATCTTCGCCAGCGGCGGGCAGGATGTGAACCACCTCGACGAGCGATATGATGGCGAGGTGCCGGACATCCTCGACAACGCCTTCGTGACAGTGGATTTCGCCAGAGGGGCGCGCGCAGTGCTCGACCTGTGCATGTTCGCCGAAGGGGCCGAGCAGCAGGAGGAAATTTACGCGCTGGGCGCCCGGGGGCGTCTCGACGTCGCCATCCCCGCTGCGGAAGTCACCTGGTCCCCACGCGACCGCAGTGGGCCTCTGGTCGAGAAGGTCGAAACCCCGCGAGACGCGCTGGCGGCAGGTGACCATCACGGCGCGACATACTTCCAGCTGCGCCATTTCCTCGATGCACTGGACACCGGTGGACCGCCGCAACTGACCGCGTTCGACGGATTGCGCTCGGTCCAGATGGGCGCAGCGGCCCAGCAATCGATCGCCAGCGGGCAACCCGTCGCGCTCGATTTCACCGACAATGGAGACGAACTTGCCTGATACCATCCCCGCCATCGGTTTCGGATTCTGGAAGGTCGCGCGCGATGATGCGGCCGACGTCGCATATGAAGCCATCCGCGCTGGCTATCGCCATCTCGATTGCGCCGCGGACTACGGCAACGAAATCGAGGTCGGCCAGGGGATCGCCCGCGCCATCGAAGACGGGTTGGTCACGCGCGACGACCTGTGGGTCACCTCCAAGCTCTGGAACACCTTCCACGCACCGAAACATGTCGAGGAAGGCTGCCGCAAGTCGATGGGCGACCTCGGCCTCGACTACCTCGACCTCTATCTGATCCATTTCCCAATCGCGCTCGAATATGTGCCGATCGAGACCCGCTACCCGCCCGAATGGGTTCACGATCCCGAAGCATCGGATCCAGCAATGCGCCGCGCCAGGGTGCCGCTACACAAGACCTGGGAGGCAATGGAAGGACTGGTCCGGGTCGGCCTGACCCGGCGTATCGGAGTGTGCAATTACAATTCCGGCCTGCTCCACGATCTGATGAGCTATGCGGAGGTCCAACCCTATGCGCTCCAGATCGAAGCGCACCCCTACCTCGTACAGGACAAGTTGATCAGGCTGGCGAAAGATTACGGCCTCGAGGTCACGGCCTTCTCCCCGCTCGGCGCGCTTTCCTATGTCGAACTCGACATGGCCGGGAAAAGCGACAGCGTGCTGACCGAGGATGTGGTGGCACGCGCAGCCCAGTCGCATGGCAAAACGCCGGCACAGGTGGTGCTGCGCTGGGGCATTCAGCGCGGCACTTCGATCATTCCGAAGACATCCAAGCCGGAACGGATGCGCGAGAATCTCGACATCTTCGATTTCGAACTGAGCGAGGCCGAAATGCAGGCGATCTCGGCGCTCGACCAGGGCCGGCGCTTCAACGATCCGGGCATCTTCACCGAAAAGGCTTTCGGCACCTTCAATCCGATCTACGACTGAGGCGACGAGAATGGACAGCAATCCGGCGATAGTGGCAGGCAGCGGCAATCTTGCCGAGCACCTCGGCAAGGCAAAGGCAGCGATCGATGCGCAGCTCGCGGAAAAAGGCGCCGTCCTGTTTCGGGGCTTCGACGTTCCCGATCCCTTCGCTTTCGATGCTGCCGTCGCGGGCTATGGCGAGCCGGGTTTCACCTATGAGGAATCGCTCAGCAATGCGGTACGGGTCAATGTGACCGAGCGCGTGTTCACCGCCAACGAAGCGCCCCCTTCGACCACGATCTTCCTCCACCACGAAATGGCGCAGACCCCGCTCTATCCGAGCAAGCTGTTCTTCTATTGCGAAGTGGCCCCGGACGAAGGCGGGGCGACGCCGCTATGCCGCTCCGACCATCTTTTTGCGCGACTCGAAGACGCGGATCCGCAAATCGCCTCCGCCTTCGAGACGCGCGGGGTGCGCTATTCAAATGTCATGCCCGGCGAGAACGACGCGGCAAGCGGCCAGGGCCGTAGCTGGCGCAGCACCCTCGGCGTGGACACACGTGAAGAGGCCGAGGCTCGACTGGCGAACCTCGGCTACGAATGGGAATGGCGCGGTGACGACAGCCTGCGTGCGCGAACGCCTGTCTTGCCCGCCGTCCGCGAACTCGGCGATGGCCGGAAAAGCTTCTTCAACCAGCTGATCGCGGCATTTTGTGGCTGGTCCGACATCCGCAACGATCCCGCGCGTACGGTCACCTTCGGCGATGGCGAACCGATTACGCATGAGCATATGGCTGGCGCAATCTCACTGTCCGAAGAACTGACCTACGACCACGCCTGGCAGGCAGGCGATGTGGTGCTGGTCGACAACTTCACCGTGATGCACGGGCGCAAGCCCTTCTCCGGAAAGCGCAGGGTGCTCGCTTCGCTTATCGGGTGATCGAAGCCCGACGCAGGGCCCAGAACCAAACGAGCAGATTGGCGAGCAGAAGCGCGGCCATCAAAGCCTGAAAGACGATAGTAGCGGTCCCAGCGCCTGCGACGCCGAGGGGTGAGAAAACAAGGTAAAGCCCGACCACACAGGACAGCAGCGTAAAGGCTGTCGGCCGTGCGAAGCGCCAGGGGGTAAGGTCCACTTCCTCGCGGCTCGGCGCAACATAGGGCTGCGCACGCGGAGCAAGGTAGCCGCATGCCAGCATGATCCCGACTTCGATCACGAAAAGCACCGCGTACTGATGGATGAAGTGAAGTGTCACCACATCATCGAAAACGAACCGCAGCAAACCGTAGGCAATGACGTGGAAGAGTATGACCAGCTTCGCCCCGATCGCCGGAACACGCCGGGTGAACAGGCCCATGATCACGATCACCACAGTCGGAATGTTGTAGAAGCCGGTGAAGATGCGCACAATCTGCCACAGGCCTTCCTCGGCGAAGTAGAGCAGCGGCGCGACGCCGAACGAGAATAGCGCGATGACCACGCTGGCGATCTTGGCGACCCGCACCAGATGCGCATCGCTCACCTCGCCGCCGCGCGCGGGGGCATAGACGTCGAGCGTGAAAAGCGTCGCCGCGCTGTTCAGCAGCGAGTTGAACGAACTGAACACCGCGCCGAGCAGCACCGCCAGGAAAACGCCCGTCAGCGAAGCCGGCAACACATCCTCGATCAGGCGCGGATAGGCCTGGTCGATGGTGCCTAGGCCGGGGCCGTATAGGTGGAAGGCGATGACCCCGGGGATCATCATCATTAGTGGCACCAGGACCTTGAAGAAGCCGGAAGCGAGAACGCCCTTCTGGCCTTCGGCAAGCGATCGCGCGCCGAGCGTGCGCTGGATTACGTACTGGTTGGTGCACCAGTAAAAGAGGTTGGCGAAAATCATCCCGGTAAAAATGGTGCCGAAAGGCGTCGGGTCATCGGCGGACCCGATTGCATTCAGCTTTTCGGGGTGCTCGGCCAGTAGCCGGTCGAGCCCCGCGCCGAAATCTCCATTGCCTAGCGCAACCATACCCAGGACCGGGACGAGAAGGCCAATGAAGAGCAGCCCGATGCCGTTCAGCGTGTCCGACACTGCAACCGCCCTCAGCCCGCCGAAAATGGCGTAGGCAGCGCCCGTCGCGCCGATCAGCATCACGGTAAGGAACAGCGATGGGAAGATATCTAGCCCGCTCAACCGCGGCACGTCGAAGAACTGCATCACCGCGAGCGAGCCGGAATAGAGCACCGACGGGATAGTCACGAGCCCATAGCCGAGCATGAACAACACGACCGACATGCGGCGGACCATGGGGTCGAAGCGGTCCGCAAGAAACTCAGGGAGCGTGGTGAATGCCCCGGCCAGATACCTCGGCAGGAAAAGGAACGCCATCGCCACCGTCGCAACGGCTGCAGTTACTTCCCAAGCCATGCTCGAGAGGTTGAAACCGTAGGCAGAGCCGTTGAGGCCGATCAATTGCTCGGCGGAAAGGTTGGTCAGCAACAGGGATCCGGCGATGAACCCCGCCGTCAGCCCCCTGCCCGCGAGGAAATATCCATCGCGGGTTTCCACCGTCCCGCGCGTCTTTCGCCAGCTGACCCACGCAATGAACGCCATCACGGCAATGCAACTGACGAGAGTGTAGGCTAGCGTGCCGACCATCAAGTGGTGCTAGCGAACAGGGTGGGCGTCGGCGAGGACAAAGTTACCGATATTCTTGGTACGATAGACGCCACGCCTTGCGATTACTGCTTTCTCGCAAATTCAGCGGGCCTCCAGGGACCCGATAAGCAGAGGTTCCCATTCGCCCACTCCCTGATCCCAGAACGGGAAGGTATTGGCGTAGGCCCAGACACAGATTCCGACGCCGGTACCGGCAAAGGCCTGGCTAACGGCCCGGTGATATTCCACGCGCTCTTCTACCGAGACGTGCTTCCCGTAAGCCCCCGTTTCACCCATAAATGGCACCTTCCCGGTGCGCTCGGTGTAGGCTCTGACCTTTTCCACATCCGCGACGAGGCGCTCTTTGTCTTCGGGTCCACCATATCGGCGACCGGGCGGTGGAATATCCGGAGCAACCCATTCGGCACCCTGATGGGTGAAAGCGAATGGTTCGTAATAATGGAAAGTCGGAATCACGTTGGGATCATCGGGTAGGTGCAGCGTTGCGAGCGAGTCGATCCCGCTCCAGTTTTCTCCCCCGATGATGACTGGCCGATCGGGGTTGGTTTCCCGCACCGCCGCGAGCGATGGAGCGAGCGTTTCCAGCAGGTTGGAATCGTCGAAATTGCCATGCGGCTCGTTTTCCAGCTCGAACCAGAGTCGTTCCGTTGGACGGTCGGCAAAGCGTGCAGCGATCTGCTTCCAGACACCGCCGTGCCACTCCGCGGTACCGAGCGGGTCCTCGTAGATCGGGTCGAAATGGTGGCTGTTGAGGATGACATTGAGGTCGCTCGCCAGGGCCCAGTCGACAACCTGTTCCACACGCGCCATCCACGCAGGATCGACGGTGTAAGGCGGCGTATCCAGCGATTTGTTATGCCAGCGCACGGGGATCCTGACCGTATCGAAACCGGCAGCCGCGATACGCTCGAAGTCGGCCTGCTCGATCAGCTTGCCTCCCCAGGATCCTTCCTGGTGGGCCTCAAGCATGTTGCCCATGTTGATGCAGGTGCCAACAGGTAAGGACGCCGCTGGGCGGGGTGCGCCAGCACCTTCTACGCTTGTACAGGCCGATTGTGCGAAGAAGGCCAGAACGGCTACCGACAACCCAATCTTCTTCATGCCTTGGCTCCTCCCCCGTCGCCATCTTTCCCGGCCGTTTCCGGTCTCGTCCTGCCTTCTTAAAGACCGCTTCGCAGGAATCGATACCATATCAGCGGGAGAGGAAGGACACCCTCTAAAGCGGGAACGCACTCCTGCCATGAGAACGGCATTGCATTGTTCCTGAATACCAATTCATCCGCCCCCTTTTTCTCGATCGAACGCAATATTCGGTTACAAGAGCAGGTAAGAGATGGTCTTTCCTTACTCGATCTTCGACCAAGGCGAGACTAGGGAAATCTCCAAGGGGGGGCGGGAGTGAGGCTGACAAATATTGCCATCGCCATTGCAGCGGCGAGTATGCCGCTCGCTGGTCTGTCGGCGGGCGACAAAGCTTCCGCTGAAGCGGACAAGTCGTATGGCACTTGCCAACCTGGCGCCAGCCAACGGGTCTCGTCCCTGCTGGCCCGGATGACCCTCGATGAAAAGATCGGCCAGCTGGTCCAGCGAGCAGGTGGACGGTCGAAAAACCTGAATTCGAGGCTTGGTCCCGAAGAACTCGAACGCGTGCGACGCGGAGAGGTGGGTTCTTATCTGCATGTCGCCGGAGCCGAGCCCTTGCGCGAATTGCAGCGTGTGGCGGTAGAGGAAAGCCGGTTGGGCATCCCCCTCCTTTTCTCGATGGACGTAGTCCACGGATATCGAACGATTTTCCCCGTGCCGCTCGGCATCGCGGCGAGCTGGGACCCGATGGCAGCCGAGGAACACGCCAGGATTGCCGCGCGCGAAGCGGCGGCCTCGGGTTTGCACTGGACTTTCGCACCGATGGTCGACATCGCCCGCGATGCGCGCTGGGGCCGGATTGTCGAGGGGTCTGGCGAGGACGCCTATCTGGGCAGTGCCATGGCGGCCGCCCAGGTCCACGGTTTCCAGGGCGAGGACCTCTCCGACAGCGCCACGATCATGGCCACGACAAAGCATTTCGGTGCCTATGGTGCGGCCGAGGGTGGACGTGACTATGCAGGGGCGGATATTTCCGAGCGGACGCTGCGCGAAAGCTATTTGCCTCCCTTTCGAGCCGCAGCCGATGCCGGCACGGCCAGCTACATGACTGCCTTCAACGCCGTCGGCGGAGTGCCGACGACCGCCAACAAGCAACTGCTGAACGATCTCCTGCGTGGGGAGTGGGGCTATTGCGGCGTTCTGCTGTCCGACTGGCGCGCGATCGAGGAACTTATGGCGCACGGGGTCGCGGGAACCCGCAGCGATGCGGCGCGCCTTGCCCTCGAGGCCGGTGTCGACATGGACATGGTCGCCGATGTCTTCGGTGCGGACCTGAAGACTGCGATTGAGGCAAGGCCTTCGCTAGAGCATCAACTCGATGCTGCCGTCACGCGAATATTGGTCGCGAAGGAGAAGCTCGGCCTGTTCGATGATCCCTTGGCCTATCACGACACCGCTCGCGAAGCGGAAGTGATACTGACCGAGGATCACCGCGCTGCTGCGCGCCGGATCGCCGAACGATCCTTCGTTTTGCTCAAGAATGACAGCGCGACCTTACCCCTTGCAGGACAAGGCCAACGTGTCGCCTTGATCGGAGCGCTTGCCGACGATGCCCTCTCCCAACTCGGTTCGTGGCGCGCGCAGGGAAAGGCCGAGGATGTTGTCACCCTTCGCGCCGCCTTGCAGGAGGCCCTGCCGGGAACGAGCTATACCGCCGGCGCAGACAGCCGCAGCGACGATGCTAGCGGTATAGCGGCTGCAGTACGCGCGGCCCACAACGCCGATGTTGTCGTCATTGCGCTGGGTGAAGACTACGACTGGTCCGGTGAAGCGCGGGCGCGCAGCGAACTGACATTGCCGGGCAGGCAGCTCGAGCTCTTCCGTGCTGTCAAGCAAGCCGGCAAGCCGATCGTTGTCGTTCTCATGGGCGGGAGGCCCCTGGCGATACCCGAAATTGCTGAAGAGGCTGATGCAGTGCTGGCGACATGGTTGTCCGGGATCGAGGCCGGACCCGCCATCACGGCCACGCTGCTCGGAAATGCGAACCCGGGTGGCAAATTGCCAGCAACCTTCCCGCGGCGAACAGGGCAGGTCCCTTTCACCTATGATCACCTTCCCAGCGGGCGACCGGCAGATCCGGACCTGTCGAAAGACACTGCCCGCTATATGGATTTGCCGATTTCGCCCCAATACGCCTTTGGCCACGGACTGAGCTACACCACCTTCGATTACGGGGCAGCGGCTCTGAGCGCAGCGTCAATCCCGGCGCAAGGTGGCAAAATCACCGTCAGCCTGCGCGTTACCAACACCGGCGAGCGCGCAGGCGACGAGGTGGTCCAGCTCTATATGCGCGATCCGGTCGCTTCCGTGTCGCGCCCGGTCATGCAATTGCGCGGCTTCGCACGCGTTGCGCTCACAGCAGGGGAGACCAAGACGGTCAGCTTCACCCTCGATTCCGGGCAGTTTGCGCTGTGGAGCCTCGATGAGAAGTGGCTGATCGAGCCGGGTGCGATCGAACTGATGATCGGCAGCGCCTCCGACGACATCCGCAGTCGCGCAAGTTTCGAGATTGTCGGAAGCGCGAAAGGCAAGCAGTCGCCTGCCTCGATATTGACGCAGTCCGCGGTGGTGACCACCCAACAGGCAAACAGGTTCTTGCCTGGCGGTGCGGAGCTCGAAACTCTCGCCGAGGGCTTCCAGTGGTCGGAAGGCCCGGTCTGGATAACGGGCCCCGACGGCGGATACCTGCTGTTCTCCGATGTCCCGGCAAACAAGGCTTACAAATGGTCGCAGCACGAGGGCCTGTCGGTGTGGCTCGCCCCCTCTGGCTATGCCGGCGCCGACGCTGCAAGCTTCCGCGAAGCGGGGAGCAACGGGCTGATCCGTGCAGGCAGGCCGGGCTACATCCTTATGGCCGATCACGGGAATCGGGGGCTGTTCGAAGTCGACCTTGCTACGAAAGAGAAGCGCCTGCTCACCTCGGAATACGCAGGTGAGCCTTTCAACAGCCCCAACGACCTTGCGCTGGCAAGCGACGGGACGATCTATTTCACCGACCCACCCTATGGTCTTGCCGGACAGGACCAGTCTGAGCTCAAGCGACAGAAACAAAACGGCGTCTATGCGTTGGCTCCCGATGGAAAGGTGACACTGCTGGAGGCCAGCCTGTCACGGCCCAATGGCATAGCGCTGTCTCCGGACGAACAGACGCTTTACGTCGCAAACAGCGATCCCGAGCGGGCGATCTGGGTGCGTTACCGGCGAGAGGGCGCCGGCTGGGGAGCGAGAGAAGTCCTGTTCGATGCCACCGGCATGGTAGGCGAGAATGCGCCTGGATTGCCCGACGGTATGGCGATCGCCGCAGACGGAACGCTGTTCGCGACCGGCCCCGGCGGCGTGCATCTGATCGCACCCGACGGAACCCATCTCGGCATGATCCGCACGCCGCGGGCGGTAGCCAACGTCACCTTCGGAGGAAGCGACGGGAAGGTGCTCTACCTCACCGTGCACGACAAACTGATGCGGATCCCCGTCACTATCACCGGAGCGGATTTCGCACGATGATACCGCTGCTGGCGATTGCAGGGATCATCGCGCTGCTGCTTGTGCTGGTCCTGAAGTTTCGCTGGCCGGCCTTTCTCGCGCTGATCGCCTGTTCACTCGTCGGTGGGCTGGCACTCGGACTCCCTGGCGAAGCGGTATTGAGCTCGATCCAGTCCGGCATGGGCGGAACGCTGGGCTTCGTCGCGGTGATCGTCGGGCTCGGCGCGCTGATAGGGGCCATACTCGAATCCAGCGGCGGAATTGGTGCGTTGGCAGATCGCTTGACGCAGCGCGGCGACGTCGCCCGCAGTCGGTATTCGCTCGGCTTTCTCGGTGTACTGGTCGGCATACCGATATTTTTCGACGTAGCTTTCATAATACTTTTTCCGTTCATCCTTGCCCTCGCGCGAAGGCTGGAGGTCAAACCGGTAACCCTTGCCATACCGCTTCTTGCGGGGCTGGCGGTCGGACACAGTTTCATACCGCCGACGCCCGGCCCGATAGCTGTGGCAGGACTCATCTCGGCCGATATCGGACTGGTCATTCTTGCCGGCCTCGCAACCGGAGTGCCCGCAATGCTGGTGGGTGGGCCCCTGTTCGTGCGGTTCGCCGCCGGCCATTTGGACGATGGCCTTTCCGGAGAAGATGCTGCCCCAAAACCACCGCAGGATGGCCGCCTTGGTCGGTTGGCCGCCGCTTCTGCTATCGTCATTCTCGTCCCGCTCGCGCTGATGGTAGGTGCAGCTGCGATACGATTTGCCCTGCCGGGTTCCCCGTTTTCCAAGATCACGGATTTCCTTGGCCATCCCTTTACCGCACTGCTGCTTGCGTGCTTGTTGGCAATGGTTCTTTTTTCGCGCATTCCGGGCGTCCGGCATCACGACATTCGCGAAGCGATGGCGAGAGCGTTCGAGCCGGCGGGGATTATCGTTCTCGTTACCGGCGCAGGCGGAGCGCTGAAGCAGGTTCTCGTCGATAGCGAAGGCGGACAGGCACTGGCCGATACCCTTGCCGGTACCGGTCTCCCCATCCTGTTGCTGAGCTTTGCCATCGCCGCAGCCATGCGGATCAGCCAGGGCAGCGCGACCGTCGCAATGGTTACCGCAGCAGGCCTCACGGCCCCCTTGCTCCAAGTGTCGCCGGTTTCAGCATGGCAGACGGCGTTACTGGTCGCCGCAATCGGTAGCGGGGCCACACTTGCCAGCCATATCAACGATAGCGGGTTTTGGCTGGTTAATCGCTACCTCGAACAGGAGACCGGCGAAACTCTGCGCAGCTGGACCATCGCCTCGACGCTGGTCGGCGTGACGGGATTGGTGATGTGCGCCCTGCTATGGCAAATCGGATGAGGCGAGCATGAGCTCGGCTTGCCCGATAATCTGCAGCGGTGAACCCTCGGCATCGAGCACCAGCAGATCATCGCCCATTTCCCAAGCAGCAAGCTGCGACGCAAGCAAGCTGGCAGGCATAAAGTGGTCGCGCCTCTCCGAGAGCCGTTGGGTCAGGGTTTCCTCCGAAGCCTGGAGAAGTAGGAAGATCACTCGCTTTTCACTACCGGACCTGATCCAATCGCGGACCTGACGAGAGAGCGCCGAGCAGGACACGACAACATCGCCGGAATGCGCATTGGAAGCGTGACATAATGCCTCGATCCAGGACTTGCGGTCGCTATCCTGCAGAGGCTTGCCAGAGGCCATCTTTGCGACATTGGCCGGGCCATGAAAATCATCACCCTCCAAGAAATGCAGACCAAGCCGTTCCGCCAAACCGCGTCCCACCGTCGACTTACCGCTCCCGGACACGCCAGCGATTACGATTAGTCGAGCTGCTTTCATATGTTAGGCCCATACGGGTCTCGAGCGCGCGAGCCAACGGTCTGACATCGGCGGTCGCGCCAATTCCTGTTTCATACCGCCACATCGAACCGCCGTCCAAGACGCTCATGATCTCGAACACTTCATGGCAGAACACATGAGATCGGCCTACATAGGGACACGACAAAAAGCCCGCTGGAAGCAGCGGGCTGACACTCTTTGTTATTTTTGGGAAGACGGTGGTTGCGGGGGTTGGATTTGAACCAACGACCTTCAGGTTATGAGCCTGACGAGCTACCGGACTGCTCCACCCCGCGGCACCGTGTGTTCGTCTTGGCCATGGAGGCCAGAGACGAAAAAACCGCCGCGCGGTATGCACCGGCAGCGGCTTTTGAAATCGTGAATGGGTTTATACCACATGCCCGCCGGCTTTAATGCCTGGCGACGACCTACTCTTCCAGTGCTTGAGCACTAGTACCATCGGCGCTGTCCGGTTTCACGGCCGAGTTCGAGATGGGATCGGGTGGGTCACAGACGCTAAGGTCACCAAGCAATAGAGCTGGCGGACATGGGTTTAAATCGATGCTTTGAGCTTTTCTGGGCTTATCCGGCTAGAGTTTCCTCCACCTCTCGGACAGCACAGGGCTGTCGTTGATGGTATGGATCCTACAAGCGCGAAAAGAACTATTAGGACCGGTTAGCTCCACACATTACTGCGCTTCCACACCCGGCCTATCAACGTCGTGGTCTACGACGGTTCGAAGATACCTTATCTTAAGGGAGGCTTCCCGCTTAGATGCTTTCAGCGGTTATCCCGTCCGTGCATAGCTACCCTGCGGCACCCTTGGCAGGATGACAGGTACACCAGAGGCACGTTCACCCCGGTCCTCTCGTACTAGGGGCAACTCCTTTCAAGTATCGACGCCCACGGCAGATAGGGACCAAACTGTCTCGCGACGTTCTGAACCCAGCTCACGTACCACTTTAATTGGCGAACAGCCAAACCCTTGGGACCTGCTCCAGCCCCAGGATGTGATGAGCCGACATCGAGGTGCCAAACGATTCCGTCGATATGAGCTCTTGGGAATCATCAGCCTGTTATCCCCGGCGTACCTTTTATCCGTTGAGCGATGGCCCTTCCACGAGGGACCACCGGATCACTATGACCGACTTTCGTCTCTGCTCGACTCGTCAGTCTCGCAGTCAGGCAGGCTTATGCCATTGCACTCTTGCAGACGGTTTCCAACCGTCCTGAGCCTACCATCGCGCGCCTCCGTTACTCTTTAGGAGGCGACCGCCCCAGTCAAACTACCCGCCACAGAGGGTCCCACTACCGGATAACGGTAGCTGGTTAGACATCAGAAAACAGCAGGGTGGTATTTCACCTATGGCTCCACGAGAACTGGCGCTCTCGCTTCAAAGCCTCCCACCTATGCTACACAACTCTTTCCTAATGCCACTCTGAAGCTGCAGTAAAGGTGCACGGGGTCTTTCCGTCTAACCGCGGGTACTCCGCATCTTCACGGAGAATTCAATTTCGCTGAGCATATCCTGGAGACAGTGGGGAAGTCGTTACGCCATTCGTGCAGGTCGGAACTTACCCGACAAGGAATTTCGCTACCTTAGGACCGTTATAGTTACGGCCGCCGTTTACTCGGGCTTCAATTCGGAGCTTGCACTCCTCCTCTTAACCTTCGAGCACCGGGCAGGCGTCACACCCTATACGTCGTCTTGAAGCCGACTTAGCAGAGTGCTGTGTTTTTGCTAAACAGTCGCTACCCCCTGGCCTGTGCCCCCTGAAAAGAGTTGCCTCGATCCAGGGCCTCCTTCTTCCGAAGGTACGGAGGCAATTTGCCGAGTTCCTTCAGGATACTTCTCTCAAGCGCCTTGGTATACTCTACCTGACCACCTGTGTCGGTTTCGGGTACGGTCTATAGTGAAGAGGCTATTTCCTGGAACAGTCTGGCTGCCCAACCAATCCAATAAGGTTGAACAACTTCCACCATCCGTCACACATCTTCAGGCCCACGAATATTTACGTGGTTCCCATCGACTACCCCCTTCGGGCTCGTCTTAGGGGCCGGCTAACCCTGCGCCGATTAGCGTTGCGCAGGAACCCTTGGTCTTTCGGCGACAGGGCATCTCACCCTGTTTGTCGCTACTCATGTCAGCATTCGCACTTCCGATACGTCCAGCGTCGGTTACCCTTCGCCTTCACTCGCTTACGGAACGCTCCGCTACCGCTGCAGTAAACTGCAACCCTAAGCTTCGGTGCATATCTTTAGCCCCGTTACATCTTCGCCGCAGGAACCCTTATTTAGACCAGTGAGCTGTTACGCTTTCTTTAAAGGATGGCTGCTTCTAAGCCAACCTCCTGGTTGTTTTGGGATTCCCACATGCTTTCCCACTTAGATATGACTTGGGGACCTTAGCTGTAGGTTAGGGCTGTTTCCCTTTTGACGACGGACCTTAGCACCCGCCGTCTGTCTGCCGGATAAGACTCGATGGTATTCGGAGTTTGGTTAGGTTTGGTACCGCTCGCGCAGCCCTAGCCCATCCAGTGCTCTACCCCCATCGGCATACATCCGACGCTCTACCTCAATAGATTTCGCGGAGAACCAGCTATTTCCCGGCTTGATTGGCCTTTCACCCCTAAACACAGCTCATCCGAGAATTTTTCAACATTCACCGGTTCGGTCCTCCAGTGCGTGTTACCGCACCTTCAACCTGGCCATGCCTAGATCGCCGGGGTTCGGGTCTAATCCATCATACTCAGTCGCCCTATTCAGACTCGCTTTCGCTGCGCCTACACCTAACGGCTTAAGCTTGCATGGTAGATTAAGTCACTGACCCATTATGCAAGAGGTACGCTGTCACCCCCTATGGGGCTCCAACTGCTTGTAAGCATCCGGTTTCAGGTACTGTTTCACTCCCCTAATCGGGGTGCTTTTCACCTTTCCCTCACGGTACTGTGTTCGCTATCGGTCATGTGCGAGTATTTAGGCTTGGAGGGTGGTCCCCCCATGTTCAGACAGGATTTCACGTGTCCCGCCCTACTCGAATCTTCTTCGGTCACTTTCGCATACGGGGCTGTCACCCACTATGGCCACTCTTTCCAAAGTGTTTTGCTAATTAACGAAGAAGCATTGGCCTGGTCCCGGTTCGCTCGCCACTACTACGGGAATCTCTGTTGATGTCTTTTCCTCCGGGTACTGAGATGTTTCAGTTCCCCGGGTTCGCTTCACCAAACCTATGTATTCAGTCTGGTGATACCCTATCCACCTCTTTCCGGCCGACCCGAAGGTCGATCGAAAGGAAATGGTGAGGGTGGGTTTCCCCATTCGGAAATCGCCGGATCAAAGATTGCTCACATCTCCCCGACGCTTATCGCAGCGTGCCACGTCCTTCATCGCCTGCACATGCCAAGGCATCCACCAAATGCTCTTACCTCACGCTTGAGAATCCACACCATCAACGACAAGCCTGCATAAAAGCTGCGTTGGGATAGGTGCGGAGGAATATCTCAGCCAGATAATCGTTTGATTGATCTTGTTGTGATGCACAGCTTGCATGATCTGCCCGAAGGCAAACCGTACAATCCATGCGCCACGGCATCGATTTAAAAACCCATTCACAATGTCAAAGAGCGGTGGTCGAAACCACCTAACCGCCAGATGCGGTATCTGTTTTCGTTTCATCTATCGGATTGCATTACCTGGTGGAGCCTATCGGGATCGAACCGATGACCCCCTGCTTGCAAAGCAGGTGCTCTCCCAGCTGAGCTAAGGCCCCGTAAGACCAGGTAAATGGTAGGCCCGAGTGGATTTGAACCACCGACCTCACCCTTATCAGGGGTGCGCTCTAACCAACTGAGCTACGGGCCTATGCGCCAGCGCGGGCCTTGCGGCCGCAGGCGGCATGAGCCAGCTCAGGCAAACAGCATCTAACGAGGCTATGCCCGTTAGGCTGTATCCGATTGATGAAAGGACATGAGGACGACGGCAATGTTCTTTGGAAATCGCGAAGCACTTCCGATGGCTAGCACCGGCGCTTTCGTGATCATCCTTAGAAAGGAGGTGATCCAGCCGCAGGTTCCCCTACGGCTACCTTGTTACGACTTCACCCCAGTCGCTGAACCCACCGTGGTCGGCTGCCTCCTAAAAGGTTAGCGCACCGCCTTCGGGTGAATCCAACTCCCATGGTGTGACGGGCGGTGTGTACAAGGCCTGGGAACGTATTCACCGCGGCATGCTGATCCGCGATTACTAGCGATTCCGCCTTCATGCTCTCGAGTTGCAGAGAACAATCCGAACTGAGACATCTTTTGGAGATTAGCTAACCCTCGCGGGATCGCTGCTCACTGTAGATGCCATTGTAGCACGTGTGTAGCCCAGCCTGTAAGGGCCATGAGGACTTGACGTCATCCCCACCTTCCTCCGGCTTATCACCGGCAGTTTCCTTAAAGTGCCCAACTAAATGATGGCAACTAAGGACGAGGGTTGCGCTCGTTGCGGGACTTAACCCAACATCTCACGACACGAGCTGACGACAGCCATGCAGCACCTGTCACTAGGTCCCCGAAGGGAAGGAGTCTGTCTCCAGAAACCGTCCTAGGATGTCAAAGGCTGGTAAGGTTCTGCGCGTTGCTTCGAATTAAACCACATGCTCCACCGCTTGTGCAGGCCCCCGTCAATTCCTTTGAGTTTTAATCTTGCGACCGTACTCCCCAGGCGGATAACTTAATGCGTTAGCTGCGCCACCCAAGTTCTATGAACCCAAGCAGCTAGTTATCATCGTTTACGGCGTGGACTACCAGGGTATCTAATCCTGTTTGCTCCCCACGCTTTCGCACCTCAGCGTCAATAACTGTCCAGTGAGTCGCCTTCGCCACTGGTGTTCTTCCGAATATCTACGAATTTCACCTCTACACTCGGAATTCCACTCACCTCTCCAGTATTCTAGCCATCCAGTTTCAAGGGCAGTTCCGGGGTTGAGCCCCGGGATTTCACCCCTGACTTGAAAAGCCGCCTACGCGCGCTTTACGCCCAGTAATTCCGAACAACGCTAGCTCCCTCCGTATTACCGCGGCTGCTGGCACGGAGTTAGCCGGAGCTTATTCTCCAGGTACTGTCATTATCATCCCTGGTAAAAGAGCTTTACAACCCTAAGGCCTTCATCACTCACGCGGCATTGCTGGATCAGGCTTTCGCCCATTGTCCAATATTCCCCACTGCTGCCTCCCGTAGGAGTCTGGGCCGTGTCTCAGTCCCAGTGTGGCTGATCATCCTCTCAGACCAGCTATAGATCGTCGACTTGGTAGGCCATTACCCCACCAACTATCTAATCTAACGCGGGCCCATCTAAAGGCGATAAATCTTTGGTCCGAAGACATTATCCGGTATTAGCTCAAATTTCTCTGAGTTATTCCGAACCTAAAGGCAGGTTCCCACGCGTTACGCACCCGTGCGCCACTAACCCCGAAGGGTTCGTTCGACTTGCATGTGTTAGGCATGCCGCCAGCGTTCGTTCTGAGCCAGGATCAAACTCTCAAGTTTGTGTCACATACTAAACAGACACGGGGAAAACCCCGCTAACCTGCTTGGCATGAGCTTCAAGGAGCCGATACCTGCACTGTCAAACGTAATGGATACGAATGAACATGCATCATCACGACCAGACTGTGGAGCCTGGAAGGATGTGGCAATCGGCTTGAATTAACCGGTACTCGGAGCCTTGAGGTCCCCGGACCGGGCGCCGTCGCCCACATGTCCCTTCATCAAAAACTAACAATGTCAAAGAGCCGCCGAGACACTTAAAAGCGGACAGCGATTGGTTCCCCGATTTACACCGGGGGAGCCGGCTATCCGTTAGTGTTGGCGACCGAAGCGGGCGGCGGTGGAAGCCGTCAGCGCCGCGTCGGTGGAGGCCATCTAGGCGTGGTGTTGGATTCGGTCAACACCCTTTTCGAAAGTTTTTTGAACTTTTTTGAAAACCCGCAGAATTCCGCGGGTTTGCCGTCCAATGACCCGTGACCCCAATGTGGGGAGCCCGCAGCGATTTTCAAGGAAAGTGCCCCGATCCGGGTGAATCGCCCGATTCAGAGCCCCTGAATCGGCGATTCACCACCTCCGCGGACGCTCCGACGAAGGCAGGAATCGAATCTGCCGACAGATTCGCCCGCTGTGAGTCGATCGTGTATATATATGCGGGCATCGGGCAGATGCGCCCGGTCCATGGGAGAGAGACATGGCCGCCAGATCTATCGTCACCGCAATTGCGCTGCTGCTCGGCAGCGTCACGTCGGCCCAGTCATCCGCGCAGCCAGAGGCCCCGGTGACCGAGCCTGCGCTCCCCGATGAAGATGTGATCGACATCGCCTTCGACCGCGATCGCTACGAACGAATGACGGTCCCTGTCACTATTGCCGGCCAGGGGCCCTACCGCTTCTTTATCGATACCGGCGCGCAGGCCACCGTTGTCACTGACCGTATAACGGACGACCTCGCCCTCGAACCTTCGGGACGCGCGATGCTTGTCGCCATGGGGTCGCGCAGGCTGGTCGATACGATCGCGATCGACCAGCTCGAGTTCGCCGACCGCACCTTGAGCGGCCTGACCTCTCCCCTGCTCGACCGGCGGAATATAGGCGCGGACGGCATCCTCGGGCTCGATACCTTGCAGGACATGCGCGTGCTGATCGATTTCGAGGAAGATCGAATCTCCGTCGCCGATGCGGACACGAGGATCAACAAGCGCGGTTACGAGATCGTCGTGCGGGCCCGCGCGCAGCTGGGACAGATGATCATCACCGACGCACGCCTCAACGGGGTCCGCACTGCGGTTATCATCGATACCGGCGCGCAGAACACCGTCGGCAACTTTGCGCTGCTCAAACGCATGCGCGCGCGCGCGGAAGAGAAGTTCACTTCTACCGACGTGCACGGGACCCAGATTTCCGGCGACGTTACCTTTGCCCGCAGCCTGAAGATCGGATCTATGGAGCTCAGCAATGTGCCGATCGGTTTCGCAGACAGTCCGGCGCTGGCTGCCTTGGGCTATACTGACGAGCCCGCGCTCATCCTCGGCATGGCCAACCTTACATTATTCCGCCGCGTGGCGATCGACTTCGCCTCGCGCGAGGTCCTGTTCGACCTGCCCGACAGCGCCCTTCCCCGTGATCCGGTCAACCTGAACTGGAAAGGCACGCGCACGCGTTCGTAACCTTGCCTGATCGCGCAGATCGCCCCAAGTAACGGGCGATGCCGCCAGATACCTCAACATCCGACCAGCGGCAGGACGCCGAAAGCTGGGCAACGCTCAAGCGCTTCCTCCCCTATCTGTGGCCCGAGGATAACCTCTCGCTGCGGCGACGCATCGTCGGGGCGATGGTGTTCGTTATCCTGGCCAAGGCGACGATCCTGGCGCTGCCCTTTGCCTACAAGACCGCAATCGATGCGATGACCACGCCGGCAAACGAAGGCATGATGGTCGCCCTCGCCTTTGTGATCGCCTATGCGGCCGGGCGCTTCGCCAGCGTAATGTTCGACAATCTTCGCAACATCACTTTCGAGCGCGTCGGACAGGATGCCACCCGCCAGCTGGCCGAGGACACTTTCTCGCGGCTGCACCAGCTCTCGCTCCGCTTCCATCTCTCGCGGCGTACCGGCGAGATCACCAAGACGATCGAGCGCGGAACCAAGAGCATCGACATCATGCTCTACTTCCTGCTGTTCAATATCGCCCCGACCGCGCTCGAACTGATCGCCGTGGGCGCTATCTTCTATTTCAATTTCGGCTGGGAGCTAGTGGCCGCCACCGCACTGACCGTGGCCGCCTATATATATGTGACCCGCAAGATCACCGAATGGCGCAACGAATTGCGGCGCAAGATGAACGAGCTCGATGGCGAGGCGCTCGCCCGCTCGGTCGACAGCCTGCTGAATTTCGAAACGGTCAAATACTTCGGTGCTGAGGAGCGCGAGCGTAGGCGCTATGGCGCGGCCGCGACCGCATGGGCCGACGCTGCCGTCAAAAGCGAGAACTCGCTCGGCGCGCTCAACATCACGCAGGCGGCGATCATGAACCTGCTGATGGGCGGAGCCATGGCCTTTACCGTATGGGGCTGGAGCAAGGGAGAGCTGACCACCGGACACCTCGTGCTGGTCAATACCTATCTGATGCAGCTGTTTCGCCCGCTCGACATGCTGGGCATGGTCTACCGCACAGTGCGGCAGGGACTGATCGACATGGCGGAAATGTTCCGCCTGATCGATACCGAGGCCGAGGTAAAGGACGTGCCGGGCGCACCGGCACTCCTGGTGAAGCGCCCGTCGATCACTTTTGATCATGTCCATTTCGGCTACGAGCCGGAAAGGACCATCCTCCACGGCCTGACCTTCGAAGTCCCCGCTGGCAGCAACATCGCCATCGTCGGGCCCTCGGGCGCCGGCAAGAGCACCATCGCCCGGCTGCTGTTCCGTTTTTACGATCCGCAGAAGGGCCGCATCCTGATCGACGGGCAGGACATCTCGCGCGTCACCCAGGAAAGCCTGCGCGCCCATATCGGGATCGTCCCGCAGGACAGCGTGCTGTTCAACGACACGATCGGCTACAACATCGCCTATGGCCGCGAAGGCGCCGGACAAGACGATATCATGGCCGCTGCGCGCTCGGCCGCTATCCTTCCCTTTATCGAACGGCTGCCCGACGGCTTCGAGACCGAGGTCGGCGAGCGAGGGCTGAAACTCTCGGGCGGCGAGAAGCAACGCGTCGCCATCGCGCGCACGCTTGTGAAAGACCCGCCGATCCTGCTGCTCGACGAGGCGACCAGCGCATTGGACAGCCGGACCGAGCAGGAAATCCTGCGCACGCTGAAGCAGGTGAGCAGGCACCGCACCACGCTCGCCATTGCGCACCGGCTGTCGACCATTGCCGATGCCGACCGCATTCTCGTGCTCGACCACGGCAAACTGGCGGAGATCGGGACGCATGCCGAACTGCTGAGGCACGACGGGCTCTACGCCGAGATGTGGGCGCGCCAGCAGGCCGAGAAGTCGCAAGACGAAGCCGAACCCGCATAGCTATCCGCACCCCTCGCGGGTTGTGCCATCCCGTCCAGTCGCTATGAGGCGCGCATATTCCCGGGCGTGGCAGAGCGCCTCCCTATATAGCTGGACAGATATCATGCCTAACCTCGGCGCGATCAAACGCGACTGGTTCTCCAACATCCGTGCAGACGTGCTGGCAGGCATCGTCGTGGCGCTGGCGCTCATTCCCGAAGCAATCGGCTTCTCGATCATCGCGGGCGTCGATCCGCGCGTCGGGCTCTATGCCTCGGTCGCGATTGCCATGGTTATCGCCTTTACCGGCGGGCGCCCCGGCATGATCAGCGCCGCGACGGCTGCGGTAGCCGTGGTCGTAGTGCCGCTGGTTCGCGATCACGGGGTGGAATATCTCTTCGCCGCGACGATCCTGATGGGCATCTTCCAGGGCATCGCTGCGCTGCTGCGGCTCGATCTCCTGATGCAGTTCGTATCGCGCTCGGTCATCACCGGCTTCGTCAACGCGCTCGCGATCCTCATTTTCATGGCGCAGCTGCCGCAGCTCACGAATGTGGGGTGGGAGACCTATGCCATGGTCGCTGCCGCGCTGGCGATCATCTATCTCTTCCCCAAGCTGACCACGGCAGTGCCAAGCCCGCTGGTAGCGATCATCGTGCTCACCGCGCTCAGCATCTACATCAATGCTCCAGTCAACACCGTGGCCGACATGGGCGAGTTGCCCGAAGGCCTGCCCTATTTCATGCTCCCCGATGTCCCGCTGACATGGGAGACGCTTGCCATTATCGCTCCCTATTCGGCGACCATGGCAGCAGTCGGCCTGCTCGAATCGCTGCTGACCGCGCAGATCGTCGACGACATGACGCACACCGGTTCGAACAAGCGCCGTGAAAGCGCGGGGCAAGGCATTGCCAATGTGGTCGCAGCGATGTTCGGCGGCATGGGCGGCTGCGCAATGATCGGTCAGTCGGTCATCAATGTGACCAGCGGCGGTCGCGGACGTCTGTCCACCTTCACGGCCGGGCTCTCGCTCCTCATCCTGCTCGCCGTGCTCGGCGATCTCGTCGGCCAGGTGCCGATGCCTGCGCTGGTGGCGATCATGATTATGGTCAGCATCGGGACCTTTTCGTGGAACTCGATCCCCAATATCGGCAAGCACCCCTGGCAGAGCTCGGTGGTTATGGTCGTGACCGTCATCACGGTCGTCGCGACCCACAACCTTGCCCTGGGCGTGCTGGCAGGCGTGATCCTTTCGGGCGTGTTCTTCACCCACAAGGTGATGACCATGTTCGAGGTCGTGCGCGAGCGTAAGGGCGACAAGGCAGTCTACCGGGCGAAGGGCCAGATCTTCTACGCCAGCGTCGAGCGCTTCGAGGCCGCGCTCGGCCCGGAGAGCACCCAGCCCGACCCGGCGGACCACGTAATCATCGATGTCAGCAAGGCCCACTTCTGGGACATTTCGGCCATCGGCGCACTCGACAAGGTCGTCGAACGCATGCGCCGCAATGGGCGCAGCGTGCAGGTAAAGGGACTGAACCGTGCGAGCAGCGACCTTGTCGACAAGTTCGCGCTGACCGACAAGACCGGCGTCGAAATCGGGCTGGCGCCTCATCCCTAGGCTCGATTTGCCCTTGCGTGTTCTGACCGGTGTTCCATACTCCGGCCATGGCAGGGGAGAAGAAACCGGTATTTCTGAACAAGATCGCGGTGCACCTGAGCGAACAGAACTGGTTCGCCCTAGCGGCTGAATTCGTCATCGTGGTGGCCGGCGTATTCCTCGGCTTGCAGGCCGCGAATTGGAACGAGGAGCGGCAGGAGCGCAAGGACGAGGTTGCGATCCTCGCGCGGCTGCAGGCAGAAACAAGCGCACTCTTGTCCGTCGTCCGTGAAGAGCGCGCGCAGGTGCAATCGCTGGTCGATACGCTTCAACAAGCGCAGCCGGTCCTATATTCGATGGCTGAGGCGCGGCCCCTCTCGGAAAGGGAATGTACGGCTCTGGCAGCCTCGCACGTTTATCGTCGCGAGTCGGACCAGTTGCCGATCCTGGAGGAAATGCTCGGGACCGGACGCTTCGACAGGCTCAGGGACGAGGAACTCAAGGACCTGTTGCGGCGCTACATTCTCTTCCGCGATCGACAGCGCGGCAATCATGTCGAGCGGACCAATGAACTTTTCCGCCTCTACAGCCGGCATCCCGAGGAAATAGCGATCTCGCTGGTGCCGCGTATGAGCGAGAGTGAAGGCAGCTGGGGTTTTTCTGCGACAGAGGGCAGTCGGTGGGTTCCCGTATGCGACATTGCGAAAATGCGCGCCAACCCGCAATTCCTGAATGAGGCCTCCGACAATATGGGCCGCACCGGTCACGTGCTGCTCGGCTATGAGCAGCGCGAGGCCATGCTGGTCGAATTACAAGAGCGATTAGACGAATTGCTCGAAAGCTGAATTCAGCCTGCCTTTGCCGAGCAAGACAGCTCTTCTAGCAGGGCGAGCACTTCCTCTCCCCGCGCAGCAGGAACGAAGATATGATCGTGATAGAGCGCCGCGACCATGTTGCAGCAAATGCCCGCATCGGCGAGTGCGCCTGACACCGCCGCCGTCAGCCCCACGCCTTCAAGGTCGGAATGCACCATCAGCGTGATGCGCGCGAAATCCGGGCCTTCTCTGCCGAGTTCTTCCGCTACGCCCGACGGCACTATTGCCGTCACGCCCTCATCCTCGCGGAAGGTCCCGATCGCCGCGCCCAATAGCTGCGGCGCGTTTTCGGGACTGACGAGGACGAAGCGCCAGTGGCGGTCATCGAGCCGGGGCTCCATGGCGGCGATCATCGCCTCCGTGTCGCGCACCGGCCCGGTCATCACAGGATATACTTACTGAGGTCGGTATCGCCCGCGAGGTCGTCGAGGCGTTCGCGCACATAGGCGGCGTCGATGGTGATCGTCTCGCCCTTGTGTTCCTCGGCCTCGAAACTGATGTCCTCGAGCAGGCGCTCCATCACCGTCTGCAGGCGGCGGGCACCGATATTCTCGACGCTCTCGTTCACCCGCGCGGCGATCTTGGCAACTTCCGCAATGGCACCGTCGGTGATGTCGAGCGTGACTTCTTCCGTCCCGATCAGCGCCTTGTACTGCTGGACGAGGTTGGCGCGCGTCTCGGTGAGGATGCGCACGAAGTCTTCCTCGGTAAGCGCGCGCAACTCGACACGGATCGGCAGGCGGCCCTGAAGCTCGGGCAGCATGTCCGAAGGCTTGGAAACGTGGAATGCGCCTGAGGCGATGAAAAGAACGTGGTCGGTCTTCATCGGGCCGTACTTGGTGGCAACGGTCGTGCCTTCGATCAGCGGCAGCAGGTCACGCTGCACGCCTTCGCGGCTGACCGATCCGCCCCGCACATCGCTCACCGCAATCTTGTCGATTTCGTCGAGGAACACGATGCCGTTGGTCTCGGCGTTCTCCAGAGCGACGCGATTGACGTCGTCCTGGTCCATGCGCTTCTCGGCCTCCTCCTCGACCAGCCGGTCCCACGCATCGGGGACCTTGAGCTTGCGACGCTTCATGTTCGAGCGGCCCATCGCCTTGCCGAGCATGTCGGACAGGTCGATCATGCCGACATTGGCGGGCATACCGGGAATTTCCATCGAGCTCGACGGCGTGTCCTTCACCTCGATCTCGACCTCGGTGTCGTTCATCGCGTTCTGGACGATGCGTTCGCGGAACGCCTCACGCGTGGCCTCGCTGGCATTGTCGCCGACCAGAGCGGTAAGCAGCCGGTCCATCGCCGCCTGGCTGGCAGCTTCGCGCACGGCTTCGCGGCGGCGATCCTTCTCGAGCCGGATCGCTTCTTCGGCAAGGTCCCGGGCGATCTGTTCGACGTCGCGGCCGACATAGCCGACTTCGGTGAACTTGGTCGCCTCGACCTTTACGAAGGGTGCCTCGGCCAACTTGGCGAGACGGCGGCTGATCTCGGTCTTGCCGCAGCCGGTGGGGCCGATCATCAGAATGTTCTTGGGCGTCACCTCGTCGCGGAGGTCGCGGTCGAGGCGCTGGCGGCGCCAGCGGTTGCGCAGCGCCACGGCCACGGCGCGCTTGGCGTCTTTCTGGCCGATGATATGCTCGTCGAGCGCAGCGACGATCGCCTTGGGTGTCAGGTTGTCCATGAAAAATCTCAGACCTCTTCGAGGGTCACATTGCCATTGGTGAAGACGCAGATGTCGGCAGCGACCTGCATCGCCTTGCGCGCGATCGTTTCCGGATCGTCCTCGTATTCGGCGATCGCCTTGGCGGCGGCGAGCGCGTAATTGCCGCCCGATCCGATGGCCGTAATGCCTGCTTCGGGTTCGAGCACGTCGCCATTGCCGGTGAGGACGAGAAGGTTCTCCTTGTCCGCCACGATCATCAGGGCTTCGAGATTGCGCAAATACTTGTCGGTGCGCCAGTCCTTGGTCAGTTCGACCGCGGCGCGCAGGAGCTGGCCGTTATACTGCTCGAGCTTCTTTTCCAGCCGCTCGAACAGGGTGAAGGCATCGGCGGTGGCGCCGGCAAAACCGGCTACGACCTTCCCGCCCTCACCGATCCGGCGAACTTTCTTCGCATTGGGCTTCATCACCGTGTTGCCCATGGAGACTTGGCCGTCCCCGGCAACGACGATGCGATTGCCCTTCCTGACACCGATGATAGTGGTTCCGTGCCACTGGACGAGGCCGTGGCGATTATCCTGATCACTCATGAGGCGCGATATGGGGGCGCGCCGGAACGGGTCAAGGCGCGCGTCGCGCCTCGCTTACTGTCCCTGGCCACCCATGCCGGGCTGGCCGACCGTGCCGATATTGCCGAACAGGTCTTCGAGGAAGCCACGCTCGCGGCCGAGTGTCGGCGTCGCGTCGCCATCGGGCGAGAGATAGACGACCTGGTCGAGACCGGTCCGGTTCGCCGAGGTCACATTCCCGTCGGGGCCGAACTGCACGGCCAGCACCTGGTGCGCCTGGATGCGCGGACGGACGAAAGGCTTACGGCCCGTGGTGGAGGACACGTAATACCAGGTAGGTTCGCCGAACTGGCTGGTGAAGGTCGGGCGCCCCAGCGTCATTTCCACGCTGCGCTGGTTGTCGATTCCCGGCTGCACCGAACTCAGTAGGACCGCATCGGTCACATAGCCGCGCGATTCGCGGATCGAGGAGCATGCGCCCAGCGAGAGACCGGCTGCGACAAGTGCAGTAGTGGCTAGGATTTTCGTGACCCGCATGGAAACTCGCTTCAACTCCGTATCGTGCAGGCGCTTGGCCTTGATGGGCCTGCGCCCTATATGCGCGGACGACGCCCTATAGGCATCCCTGCGCGCTTGCAACGTGACATTGTGCATCGCGTGGGGATGGCGGCTTGAATTGCCGCTGAACAGACGAACAGGAACCTTACGAAGCCCATGTCCTTCCTCGCCCGCATCTTCGGAACGCAGCGCGACCCGCGCGACCAGTGGCGCCCCCTGTGGCACTCCATCGTCGAGCAGGCGCGCGATCCCGACTGGTATCGCATGTGCGGTGTTGCCGACACGGTGGAAGGCCGGTTCGACATGATCACGCTGGTACTCAGCCTCGTGATGCTGCGCATGGAGCGCGAGGACAGCCTCGCCCCGCACACGGCATTGGTCACCGAGCTCTTCGTCGAGGACATGGAAGGCCAGCTGCGCGAGGCGGGCATTGGCGACCCGACCGTTGGCAAGAAGATCGGCAATTTGATGAGCAGCATGGGCGGCCGCCTGGGCACTTACCGCAAGGCACTCGCCGACGAAGACCGTGCCGAACTGGCCACAGCGCTCAAGCGCAATGTCACCATGTCGCAGGAAGACGAGGCCGAGGCCTTGGCCGAGCGCATGATCCGGCTGCACAAGCGCTTCGAGCGGACGAGCGCGGATGAACTGCGCAAGGGCGAGGTCGCAGCATGAGCCGCGAAACCAGCGAACTCGTCCGGCTGGTAAAGCCGCGCGCCCTTCCTGCCGGGACGATGCATGTCGAGGCCGATGAAGCCGAACGGGCAGCACTGGCCAAGCGATTTGGCGTCACTGCCATCGAATCATTCACTGCCGATGTCGATTTCGACGAGAAGGACGAGGCCGTCATCGCCACCGGCACGCTGGCAGCGACCATCGAACAACCTTGCGCCGTAACGCGCGAGGATTTCACCTATGACGTCAGCGAGCCCTTCTCGCTGCGTTTCGTGCCTGCCGGCCGGATCGCGGATTACGAGGAAGACGAGGAATTCGAGCTCACCGAGGAAGACCTGGACGAGATCGAATACGAGGGCGAGACTTTCGACCTCGGCGAAGCGATCGCGCAGGAACTGGGCCTTGCCATCGATCCCTATCGCGAAGGCCCGGGTGCGGACGATGCACGTGAAGACGCAGGCATCGAAAGCGACGAGGATCGCACGCCCAGCGGCCCGCTGGCAGAGGCCCTGGCCGGGCTCAGGAAGGACTGACCGGCCAGCCCGCGAATTCGCTTCGCCCGATGAGCAAAGCGTGGTAAAAATGAAGGATGGTCGCGCCTCGGGGGAGGGATTTATGGCGACGCTTCACCAATCGGTATCCGCACCACCTGTCGGCACGGGTTTCACAGCCTTCGTCGATCGCTGGATCTATGTTTTTACGGCGGCGCTGTTTTTCGTCGTTGTCCTGGTCGGCTTCATCCCGGATTCGATGATGAAGATCGCCATGGTGCAGAAGGGGGCTGCCCCGCCTTTCCCGCTCGCCATGCATGCACATGCCGTGCTGATGGGCGCATGGATCTCGCTCCTGCTCGTGCAATCGGTCCTGATGGCGACCGGGCGTCGTAACTGGCACATGCAATTAGGCGTGGCGGGTCTCTTCCTGATGCCCGCAATACTGGTTGCAGGTTTCGCCCTGATCCCTACGAGACGCGCCCAATATGCCGAGATGATTGCCGGCGCCCCGGCCGATGTCGCGCTCCGCCTGCAGACCGAGGTCGTTCCCTTCGTGAACAACATCATGATCATGCAGTTCAGGGCCGGGATCATGTTCGCGATCCTTGCCGGTCTTGCGCTGTGGTTTCGCAAGCGCGACTCCGGCATGCACAAACGGCTCATGTTCCTTGCCACTCTGGTGCCGATGCCAGCTGCGATCGACCGCATGCAGTTCATCCCGCACACCATGCCTGCAAGCCCGCTCAGCGCCGAGCTCTATCCGCTGCTGCTGATCGCTCCCATGTTTGCGTGGGATCTGTATCGCCTTGGCAAGGTGCACCGCGCCTACCTGATCTGGGGCGCGCTCGCCCTGACGGCAGCGGTGATCACCCACTTCCTGTGGGACAACCAGGCTTGGTACGACCTCGTCGGACCGATCGGCGGTCTGGGAAGCGGAGTGACAGGCTGAGGCCTAGTGGGCTCTCAATAATGACCGAGTGTGAGGCCTAGCGGGATTTTCGGATAATCTGCCAACCCCAGACCGCCAGCGCGATACCCCCGCCCAGCATCGGCAAACCGATTGCGAGCAGGGCAATGCCCCAGAAAATCCAGCTTTGGTCCGGCTCGCCGATCACATCGATGACGCCGTGAACGTAGGCGCCGGTTATGATCGCCCCCAATGCCGCGAACGACAGCCCGAACCCGAGCATCAGGTAGCCGCGGATCATCGCTCAGCCCGCGGCCCTACCCATCAGAACGGGATATCGTCGTCGAGGTCGTCGTAGTTCGAACCGCCGCCCGACTGGCCGCCGCTGCCGCCGCCGGAGCCGCCGCCGCCCTGGTTCCAGCCGCCACCCTGGCCGCCGCCGCCATAGTCGCCGCCGCGCGAACCGCCGCCGCCGCCACCCTGGCCGCCGCCGGGCCCGTCGAGCATGGTCAGCGTGCCGTTGAAACCGCGCAGCACAACCTCGGTCGAATAGCGGTCGTTGCCCTGCTGGTCCTGCCACTTGCGGGTCTGCAGCTGGCCTTCGACGAAAACCTTGGAGCCCTTGCGCAGGAAGCGCTCGACCACGTTGATAAGGCCTTCGGAGAAGATCGAGACGGTGTGCCACTCGGTCCGCTCCTGACGCTCGCCGGTGTTGCGGTCCTTCCACTGTTCGGAGGTCGCAATGCGCAGGTTCGCCACCTTGCCGCCATTGGGGAAGCTACGGATCTCCGGGTCTGCACCCAGGTTTCCGATCAGCATGACTTTGTTGAGGCTACCGGCCATTATTCTCTTCCTTCGCGAATCTGTTGGCGAGTGGCCTAACGTTCGAAGCGAGTCGGTTCTAGGGCGCCTTCGAGGATTACCCCCAGAGTGGACCTAGAGCTTGCGGAGCTAAAGTCCCGCGCTCACCGCGATCCAGTAGGTCAAGCCCGCGGCGATCCATGCGAGCGCGAAGAGATAGACGACCATCACGATCGGCCATTTCCATCCGTTGGTTTCGCGCCGGGCGACCGCAATGGTCGAGAGGCACTGCGGCGCGAAAACGAACCACGCGAGGAAGGCGAGCGCGGTGGGCAGGCTCCACAATGCGGCGATCTTGGCGGTCACGCCTTCTGCCGCGACATCCTCGTCCTCGGCATCGACGGCATAGGTGGTGGCGAGCGCGGAGACGGCCACTTCGCGCGCGGCGATGGCGGGGACAAGCGCAAGGCTCATCTCGCGGTTGAAACCGACCGGCTCGAGCACGGGGTGGATGGTGTCGGCCACCACGCCCGCATAGCTCGCATCGAGCTGGCTTTCACCAGGCTCTGCCTTGGGGAAGCTGAGGAGCACCCACAGCGCGATGGTGGCGAGAAAGATGATCGTGCCTGCGCGGCGCAGGAACACCCATGCACGCTGCCATAGACCGATGGCGAGGTCCTTGATGCGCGGCAGCTGGTAACGCGGCAGCTCCATGATGAAGCCGGATGCCGCGCCCTTGGTAACGGTGCGGCGCAGGACCAGCGCAACCACCATAGCTCCGATGATGCCTGCAACATAGAGCGCGAAGAGTACCAGTCCCTGCAGCCCGATGCCCGGGCCGACACTCGTTTGCGGAATGACAGCGGCGATGATCACCGCATAGACCGGCAGCCGCGCCGAACAGGTCATAAGCGGTGCAATCAGGATGGTTGTCAGCCGGTCCTTGGGATCGCTGATCGAACGCGTCGCCATGATGCCCGGAATGGCGCATGCGAAGCTGGAGAGCAGCGGGATGAAACTTTTGCCGGAGAGGCCCACACCCGCCATCAGCCGGTCCATCAGGAAGGCCGCGCGCGCCATGTAGCCGCTCGCTTCCATCACCAGGATGAAGGCGAAGAGGATCACGATTTGCGGCAGGAAGACCACCACCGAGCCGACGCCCGCCAGCACGCCTTCGGTGAGGAAATCGCGCAAGATGCCGGGCGCCATCGACGCGGTGACGCCTGCGGACAGCACGCCCACCCCGCCTTCGAGCAGGTCGGCAAAAGGCGTCGCCCAGGCGAACACCGCCTGGAAAATCACGAATAGCAGGCCAAACAGGACGACCGGGCCGATCCACGGATTGAGCAGGATCTTGTCGACCCCGTTCTCGATCGTGTGGCGGGTCGATTTCGAAAGGATTGCCCCGCGCGCCATGTGCTTTGCCGACAGCCGCCGTTCGGGCAGCGTCAGGTGCCAGCGCGTATGCGCTTGCTCATCTGCGTGGGTCTCGGCCTCGGCGATGGCGGCGTTGAGTTCGGCGATGCCCTTGCGGCGAACGGCAACCGTCGGGATAACCGGAACGCCCAGCGCCTCGGACAGCGCGGCGGGATCAAGCGTCAGACCGTCACGCTCGGCAAGGTCGACCATGTTGAGTGCAACCACCGTCGGGCGGCCAAGCTCGAGCACTTCCTGCGCGAAGACCAGATGCTGTTCGAGGTTCGCCGCGTCAAGCACGACGACAAGCACATCGGGCACGGCCTCGCCTTCGAAGGTGCCCTTCACCACGTCGCGGGTGACGGCCTCATCGGGACTGGCGGCATCGAAACTGTAGGAGCCGGGCAGGTCGAGCAATTCGACCGGCTCGCCGCTAGGCAGGGTCAGGCGCCCGGCCTTTCGCTCGACGGTGACCCCGGCATAGTTGGCGATCTTCTGGCGCGCACCGGTAAGCGCGTTGAACAGCGCCGATTTGCCCGAATTCGGATTGCCGACCAGCGCGGCAGTACGTTTCCGGCTCATGCGGCCTCCACGTGGATCGCGCGGGCATGCATGCGGCGGATGGCGATGGTCATGTTGCCGAGGCGCATGGCAATCGGATCGCGTCCGCCGAACACGCCGCGGTGGAGGATGGCGACTTCCGCCCCCTCGTCCACGCCGAGCGCCTTCAATCGCTTGCCTTCGTCCTGCGCAAGCGCATCCCAGTCCACGCCGGTAATGCGCGCAGATTTGCCGCTGTCGAACCCGTCCAGTGTCATGCGCCCGCCACTGTCAGATCGGCAGGCTTATTGCAACCGATTATCAATAGCGGAGGGGTTAGCGCGCCGGGTAGCGCAGCCGCCCGAGGAAACGCGTGACGCTGAAGGTTTCGCGCTCGGGGTTGAGCCACTTCGCCTTGACCTTCTCGAAGGTCATCACACCCTCGATCCGGCGATCGAGGAAGGCGCGGGTCTCGGCCTTGTCCTCGCTGGTGTCGTCGACAAAGACCGCGAGCGTCGCGGCGTAGATCGAGGCGAGAACCGCGCGCTTGGTATAGTGGTTGTAATCGGTCGCCGTATCGCCTGCGAGCCGCCACATCAGGTCCGCGCTCTGCCAGCCGCGCCTGGTCGATTTCGCGACATTCTGCGGCATGGCCATGATCGCCAGCGCGCGGCGCAGCGCTTCTTCCTGCCCTGCGACGGCATCCAACCGGAACTGGACGAGGCTGCGGATGCGCTCGCGGATCTTCATCCCTGCGATCACGTCTTCTGGGAAAGCCGCAGCCATGGCGAGATCGACCGCCTCGATCCAGGCGAAAACCATGTCGAGCTGCCCGCCCTTGAAGGCCAGCCGCGCGACATCGACGTCCGCTCCGAGCTGTTCGGCGGCCATAACCAGTGCATCGTCGCTCCAGCCGTCGAATACGGCCGCCTCGGCAATCGCGGGTGCCAGCGCGAGGCGCAGTTCGTCGAGTGTCAGCTCGGCGATATCGGGGGTGGCATTGTCCATCAGCTGGGACCGTATGTTTCTTGCTCTTCGTCCTCTTCGCTTTCGCCCTTTTCGATGGCCTCGAGCACACCCGAACGCGCCCCCATCAGCATGGCGTAATCGCGAGCGGTACGGCCCGAATTGTCTGCCCGGTCGGGATTGCCGCCCTTTTCGACCAGCAGTTCGATCATCTTGAGGTCGCGGCGATGGACTGCGCTGATCAGCGGGGTTTCGCCGGTGACGGTCGAAACGTCGACATCTGCGCCGCCCTTGATCAGGCGTTCGACCCCCTCGATGAAGCCGAGCTGCGCCGCGAGCTGGATCGGATACACGCCATTCTTGTCGGCGATATTGGGATTGGCACCGCGCTGCAGCAGGAAACGTACCCAGCTCAGGTCGCGCCGCTGGACGACCGCGTGTAGCGCCGTCTCACCGGTCGCGATCTCGCGCGCATTGATGAAAGTATTGCCTGGCTCGTCGAGCATTTGCGTGGCCGTCGTGCCGTCGCGGTCACGCACCGCCTTGATGAACTTGTAGCCATCGGTGGTCCGCTGTGCAGCCAGCGGGCTTGCCAGCATCGCCAGCGCGCCCAATCCGATAACCACCGCCCGTTTTGCCCCGATCCTGCGCACTTCCATCAATCTCCGTCGTCAATTTATTCGCATCTACGTGAGGGTGTCACCCTTGAACAGCCGCCGTTAGCAGACCATGAACCGTGCTGTCATGTCCCGCTTTGCACTGCTTGCCGCCGCCAGCCTATTTCTCGCCTCCTGTTCGCAGGAACCGGCCACAACCGCGCCCGGCGAACCGCCGCTGGCAGGCGCCGCGATCGGCGGCGATTTCACGCTGACTAGCGAGGCTGGCCAACCGGTCAGCTGGAGCGATTTCGACGGGCAGTATCGCACGATCTATTTCGGTTTCGCCTATTGCCCCGATGTCTGCCCGACCGACAACCAGCGCGCGATGGCGGGCTTGAAGAAATTCGAGGAAGCAAATCCCGAACTGGGCGCACAGGTCCAGCCGCTCTTCGTCAGTGTCGATCCGGAACGCGACACGCCCGAAGTGCTGACCGAGTTTACCGATGCCTTCCACCCGCGCCTGATCGGGATGACGGGAACGAGGGAGCAACTCGACGGGGTCACCCGCGCCTTTGCCGCCTTCTATTCGCGCGGCGAGGAAAGCGAGAGCGGCGGCTACCTGATGAACCATTCGAACATCACCTACCTCTTCGGACCCGATGGCGAGCCTTTGGCGATGCTGCCGACCGATGAAGGCCCTGATGCGGTGGCCGCGGAACTGGCGAAATGGGTGCGCTGAGGGACGGCTTCTGGGAGCGGCCGCTGGCCCAGCTCAACCAGGAGGAGTGGGAAGCCCTGTGCGATGGCTGCGGTCGCTGCTGCCTGCACAAGGTCGAATACGAAGACACCGGCGAGATCGAAGAGACCAATGTGGCCTGCACCCTGCTCGATTGCGAGACGGCGCGCTGCAAGGATTACAAGAACCGCAAGGCCTTCGTGCCCGATTGCCTGCGCCTGACATTGAAGCTGGTCGACCGCGTGCCCTGGCTGCCCGACACCTGCGCCTATCGCCGCCGTGCCGAGAACCGCCCGCTGCCGCGCTGGCACTACCTGATTTCGGGCGACCGGGAGGCCGTGATCGCGGCCGGCGTATCGGTGGCGGGCCGCGTCATCAGCGAGGACGAGGCCGGGCCGCTCGAACACCATATCGTCGAGTGGGGTGACGGGGAGGATGAGGCCGCATGATCGAGTGGCTGCGCAAGGAACATCTCGAACCGGAAATCGAGATCGGCGGGCGCAAATTTCCTATCGAACTGCGCCGCCACCCGACTGCCAAGCGCCTGACCCTGCGCCTTGCGCCCGACGGCAGCGCTGTACGCATCACCCTGCCTAAGTGGTGTGCTTCGAAAGAAGCGATCGCTTTCGCCCATGCGCGCGCCGAATGGCTCGCGCAGCAGGTGGCCAAGGTGCCGGAAAAGCGCGATCCGGCCTCGGAAAGACGGCTGGATTATCGCGGGTCGGTGATCGCCATCGAATGGAGCGAAGATGCACCGCGCAAGCCGGTCCTGAAGGGCGAGGCCCTGCAAGTCGGCGGGCCCGAAGACACTCTCGCCAAGCGGCTTGAGCGTTGGCTCGAAAAGGAGGCTCTGCGTCTCTTTGCAGACGATGCGGCAATCTATTGCGAGCGCGCCGATCTGCCGACCGCCCCCGTCCGCCTCACCCGAGCGAAGCGCCGCTGGGGCAGCTGTTCTTCCGAGGGCGTCTTGCGGCTCAACTGGCGGCTGGTGCAGGCACCCGATAGCGTCCGCCGATCGGTTGTCGCGCACGAGGTCGCGCATCTCGTTCATTTCGACCATTCGCCCGCCTTCCATGCCTTGCTGGGAGATATTTTCGAAGGCGATATCGAGGAGGCCAATGCCTGGCTCTCGCAGTTTGGCCGCACGCTCTACGCCAGCTTCGGCTAGCGTTCATCGCAGCGCGCTACTAAGTAACACCCATGCGCTATCGTTCGAGGTTCAATGCAGCAGGCGGAATCGCCGACTTCTGGAGCGAGTGGAAGAAGCCCACGCCGCACCGCTGGCCGATCCTTGGCGCCTCGCTGCTGATGACGGGCATCGTACTCGGCTGGCTTACGCAGGAAGTCTATTACTACCCGCCGCAGCAGCCCGAAGTGACCTATATCACCACCTTCGCCGAAGGACGGAGTGACGAGGAAATTCGCCAGTCGAACATCGAGAACCAGAGGTTGAAGGACGAGCGCGAGGCTGAAGAGCAGCGCCGCCTTGAATTGCGCCGCGATCTTTACCGGGCCGTGGGCGCCGCCTCGGGCCTCGACGTCGAGGAAATGGAAGCCGAGATCAGGGCCGATGAAGCTGCCGAGGCCGAAGCCGAGCGCCAGCGCCTCGAAGAGATGTTTGGCGAAACCAGCGGGACCCAAACCGATAGCGAGTGATGCAGCCTTGCTGGCAGCTGCCGCGCGACTGGCCTCGCGCGGGAGACCGCTCTCGCGCCCCAACCCGGCGGTCGGCTGCATCATCTTTAAAGACGGCCGCGTGATTGGCCGCGGATGGACGCAGGACGGCGGCAGGCCGCATGCCGAGGCGATGGCGCTGGAGCAGGCAGGCGACGCGGCACGGGGTGCCACTGCCTATGTCACGCTGGAACCTTGTGCGCACCGCTCTGAGCGCGGCCCGGCCTGTTCGGACCTGCTGGTCGAGGCCGGCTTGGCGCGCGCGGTCATCGGCGCGCAGGACCCGGATTCGCGCACTGCAGGCGACGGCATGGCACGGCTGCGCGAGGCGGGCATTCAGGCCGAGCTGCTATCGCTACCCGAAGTCGAACACAGCCTCGACGGTTATCTCACCCGCGCAAGCCATGGCCGCCCGCATGTGACGCTGAAGCTTGCCATGTCGCTCGACGGGCGCATCGCCATGGCCGACGGGTCGAGCCAGTGGATCACCGGCGAAGCGGCGCGCGCGCATGTCCACTCGCGCCGCGCGATGAGCGATGCGATCCTCGTGGGCGGCGGCACATGGCGCGAGGACAAGCCCCGGCTCGACGTGCGGCTGGCAGGGATCGAGGATCGCAGCCCCGCTCGCGTGCTCCTGAGCCGCGGCGTACCGCCCGACGGGGTGAAGGTGATCAACTCGCCCGACCAGGTCGCGCAGCTGGACGGCGTGCAATACCTCTATGTCGAAGGCGGCGCCGGCGCGGCGGCGAGCTTCCTTGGGGCCGACCTCGTCGACCGGCTCGAAATTTACCGCGCGCCCATCGTGCTAGGCGACGGCCTGCCCGCGCTGGGCGACATCCACCTCGCCAGTCTCGAAGAGGCGCATGGCCGCTGGACGCTCGTGGAGACCCGCCAGCTTGGCAGCGACACATTCACCGCCTATCGCCGGACGCGACAGGAGATTTAGAGCACCATGTTCACCGGTATCGTCACCGCCATCGGCACCATCGAAAGCGTCGAGCAGAAGGCCGACACGCGCGTGAACGTCGCCTGTCCCTTCGATCCCGAGGCCATCGATATGGGCGCCTCGATCGCCTGCTCGGGCGTGTGCCTGACCGTGGTGACGCTTGGCGGGACCAAGGGGGAAGCGCGCATCGGTTTCGACGTCTCGGGCGAGACCGTGAGCCGCACCGTGCCGGGTATGTGGGAACAGGGCCGCAAGCTCAATCTCGAACCCGCGCTGCGGCTCGGCGACGAACTCGGCGGCCACCTCGTCACCGGCCATGTCGACACAGTCGGCGAGGTCGTCTCGAAACGCGAGACCGGCGGCTCGTGGCACTACACCATCCGCATCTCCCGCGCTTTCGCCCCCTTCGTGGCGGAAAAGGGCTCGATCACCGTCGACGGCGTCTCGCTGACCGTAAACGACGTCCGCGACCGCGAGGATGGTACCTGCGATTTCGCATTGAACATTATCCCGCACACCGCCGAAGTGACGACGCTGGGCGAGCTGGCCGAGGGCGACCGCGTAAATCTAGAGATCGATGTGCTGGCGCGCTATCTCAAGCGAATGCAGAGCTTGGGCAACCTGAAGGGCTGAGTTTCAGGATTTGCCTGCGCGCCACGACAAGGGTTTCGCCCCGGTTCGACGCGCTTGCATAAGAGCAATGATTCGCCCGCCTATTGCGATGCCTGGCAACTCTATGAAGCGATAGGCAATCCAGGACAGAGCCAGCGTGGCAGCACCTGCCGAGGCAAGAGAAACTGCAAACAGTTGCCATCCCTCGAAGTATTCAGCCCAATAAGCAATTGCGGGGATCAGCAGCAGCAGGTGTATCAGATAACAACCATAGGAGATTTCCCCGAGGCCCCTCATGATCCGGCTATCCAGAAAGCCGCCTTTGCGGGAATAGATAAGCGCGAAGAACGCCAGGATTATTATCAAGCGTATCAGTTGGTCCGTCCCGTTTGGTGCCGATGGAAATTGCGAGAGCAGCACTGCCAGTAGCAAATAGGCGATCTTCCTCTCGCGAGACGCATCTGCCGAAATTGCACAAAGCACCCCTACCAGGAAAAGACCGATTTTCAGGGGCAGAAAGGATGGCATCGGGAATTCCATGCCGCTGAGCCTCAGACCCATTACTGCCGACCAGCCGATCAAGAAGGCTGTCAGGATTACGCAAAGCCAGCCCCATTTCTTCGCCGCCAGAACAAGAAGAGGAAAGATCGCGTAGAACTGCATCTCGAGGCCAATCGACCAATCGGGCAAGGGCGTACGAAAGGCGTGAGACGGGAAGATGCCGAACAAGAAGCTGACATGCATGGCGATATTGGTCGGGCTTGCATCAAGGTAGCGTGAGCTTGCCTGCGGGCTCGCCCCCCGCATCGCATCTATAGCCATGCGATCGGCATAGAGTTCAGGGCCAAGGATCAGAGCTGCAGCGAGGCAAACATAGTAAAGCGGTGCGATCCGGAAAAATCGCTTTGCCCAGAATGCCGCTGCGCCCTTACGCATTTCGCCATAATGATAGGCCATCAGGAAGCCGGACAGGATGATGAAGAGATCGACCCCCAGAGCTGGACGGTCGATAACCGGCACCCCCCAGCCAGTCAGCCCCATGGCGTGGCCCACCAACACCCAAAGGGCAGCGATGCCGCGCAGACCGTCGAGGGAGTCTATCCGTTGCCTTTCCATCCGGATGATCCCTAGGGCATCTTGGTTAATTTATCGGTACCCGCCCCCTTCGGAAGACCTAGGAACCACGCCGCGCCCGCTTGCCGTCCAGTCGTCGCCATTTCCTACCGGCCGGGGTTTTTGCCACATCCTGCCGGATGATCCGGCCTCGCCCCCATCCGAACTTACCGGCTTGCCGATCGGGCTGAGCGGGGCAAGTCTTTTCCCCCAGGACCGTGTTCCAAGTGTTCCATTCTGTAGCGCTGCCCTGTGGCAGCCCTACTCAGGCGAGAGGGCCGTTCTCGAAGGCTTCCCGAGTGATCTGGTAGACGAGGTGGACCACGCGCTTGCCCTGGTAGCGCTCAAGTTCATACCGGTCCGATCGCACTGCGCCGATGGCTTCCAGCGCATTGCGCGAGCGGTAGTTGGTGTCGCCGACGCGGAACTCGACCAGCGCGACTTCCCCGAATGCATGGGCCAGCATGGCGCGCTTCATCTCGGGGTTGTAGCCCTTGCCCCACAGCATGGGCGCAAGGAAAGTCCAGCCGATCTCGACCACGCCTCCCTCCTCCGTGTCGTACTTGTCGTAGCGCGTGTGGCCGACCAGTCGCTCGTCGCTCTTGCGCACCACGGCGAGCGAGCCGCCAGAGGCCAGCCCTTCGTCGAAGAAGGCATCGAAAACCTCGCGCCGCCAGCGGTCATGGATCGGGTGCTGCTCCCACACGGCGGGATCGGAGGCGATTGCGTACAGCGCCTCGCGGTCATCCGCAGTGAGCGGGCGCAGGACCAGCCGCTCGGTCTCCAGCACGGGTTGCCGGTCGAGCGTCACGGCGGCCTAGCCTTTGGTCACATCCGCCAGGGCGGTGATGAACTTCTCGGTATTGCCCGCGTGGAGGCCGGCCACGTTGATACGGCCGGAACCCGCCATGTAGATGGCGTGGTCCTCGCGAAGGCTGGCGATCTGCTCCTTGGTCAGCGGCAGCATGGCGAAGAGGCCGTTCTGATCGCCCAGCGCGGCAAGGCCCAGACCCGGCACCTCTTTGTCCGCCGCCGCGAGGCGCGCACGCACGCGCCGCATGCGGGTGCGCATCTCGTCGAGTTCCTCGAGCCAGGTCGCCGTCATACCTTCGTCTTCGAGCAGCAGGCGCACCGCCGCGCCGCCATGATCGGGCGGCATCGACCAGTTGGCCCGCGCCAGCGCATTGGCGTTGGAGGCGATGGCGGGCAGCTGCTCCGCCTCGCGCGCCATCATGTAGAAGGCCCCCACACGGTCGCGGTAGAGGCCGAAGTTCTTGTCGCAGCTATAGGCGATGAGCGCTTCGGGAACGCGGGCCAGCACTGCGCGCACGCCCTCCACGTCCTCTTCCATGCCCTGCCCCAGCCCCTGGTAGGCTATGTCGAGGATCGGCAGAACGCCGGTCTCTGCGAAAGCATCGGCAATCGCAGCCCACTGGTCGGCGGTGTAATCGATCCCGGTCGGGTTATGGCAGCAGCCGTGCAGCAGCACCGCGCCGTCGCGCCCCGCATCGCGGATCGCGCCCAGCACCGCGTCGACATCGGCCGTGCCGTCTTCGCTCGCATGATTGAAGGTCACGGTCTCGACGCCGACGTCCTCGAGGATCTGGGCATGGTTGGGCCAGCTGGGGATGCCGAGGAAGATGCGCTTCACCCCGGCCTTCTGCGCCAGAGATACCGCGAGGCGCACTGCGCCCGTACCACCGGGGGTCTGCATACCCTCGATGCGGCCCGCCAGCGGCGAACCCTCGCCGAAGATATAGGGCATCAGCGCCTTGACGAAGCCGCTGTCCCCTTCGGGACCGAGATAGCTCTTGCTATCCTGCACATCGAGCAACCGCTGCTCGGCCTGCTTGATCGCGCGGAAAACAGGCGTCGCGCCCTCATTGGTGCGATAGACACCCACGCCGAGGTCGATCTTGTCCGGCCTCGGGTCGGCGGCGTGCATCTTGATCAGCGCGAGCAGCGCGTCGGGGGCTTGTGCGGGAAGTTGGTCGAGCATGCGCCGCTCTTTGCGCACATAAGCGAAGGGCCGCAACCTCAATCGAGATTGCGGCCCCTCAAATGGCGCTTGTTTTCGTATGCCGGATCAGAACGGCAGCCACTTCTGTTTCTTGGAGAACTTCATGTAGCCTGCGTTCACTCCGAGCCTCAGGCCTGCACCGACGCGGATCGGGATCAGCACGACGTCGCCCTTGCGCACGTAGCTGGCGTTGAGGCCGCCCACAGCATAGGCGGTACCTTCGGCCGCGGGGAAGCGTTCGTAGAGTTCCTCGGTGTCGTAGAGGTTGTAGACGAGCACGAAGGTGCTGCCCGCATTCGCGCCCGCGTCGAAACCGATTGAGGGGCCGGTCCAGTAGACTGGCAGTTCGCCTTCGATCTTGTGGAACAGCGTGCCCGAGCCGTAGCGTGCGCCGACGACGAACGCACCGCCCGCCTCGCGGCCGACGATATAGCCATTGGGCTCGCCCTGGTCCTTGAGCAGCTTGCGGATCATCTTGGCGACACCTTCGGCGCCTTTTCCGAACACGCCCTCGGCTGCGCCGATGAGGTCGTCCTCGCGATAGGTGGTGGAAGGATCTTCGGTGGTTGCGGTGTCGACCGCGACCTCTGCTGCGGTTTCGGCATCGCTTTCCGACCGCTGCGGTTGCTCGGCTGCGGCCGGTTCCACCCAGCCGGTGTCCGATTGCGCCGGAGCAGCTGCATCGTCGACCGCCGGAAGCTCTGCCCCCGCCGGCTCCAGATCGCCGTCGATCGGCGCGTCCCAGGCGGCATCGGGATCGACGCTCTCGACCTGCGCGGCGAGCGGCGTTGCGGTCATGGAAATGGCGGCCATCAGGCCAGCGGCGAGTTTGGTAAGCGTATTCATTTCGATCCCTTCCGCGCGTTTCGCGGCCCACAGGCAAAGCGCTGCACCGCAAACAGAATCCCATTCTTCGCCTCCCGCAATGAAAGCGCGATGAACCGAATCCGAATTGCGCCGAATCGAGTCGGACGCGGGCCGAAGCGCACTAATCTGCCGCGGCCCGATTTCTTCCTTGAAGGGCATGAAAGCGCTGGCTATAGCGCGCCCCTCGCAGCCGTCCGGCATGCGTGCGGAGACGTGGGTGAGTGGCTGAAACCAGCTCCCTGCTAAGGAGCCATACCTGGTAACGGGTATCGAGGGTTCGAATCCCTCCGTCTCCGCCACCCAATCCCAGCACTCCTCTCTGGCTACGGGGTGTGTGCGCTCCGCCGCGGAGCAGGTGGCTTTGCAAGGCCAATCCCAACTCGCGACATAATTCAGGCCGTCTCTGCGCCGATCTCAGAGTGCTTTCACGCGCCGGGGCTCCGGCATCGGTCAGGTCCCCTGCATATCCGACAAATGACGGGAAAATGCGAACCGCGAGGCAGGGACGAAATCGTCTTCGATTGAACAGGCGTTGTAAAATTACGACTTTTTCTCCCAAGAGGTCGCTATCTTGCGCGTTTTACCCTTTGATGGCATGATAGATACATGAGCAGACCATTTTTCTGTCCTGCATCCGGCCTTGTCGCCGTACGCCGGTCGGTTGAGTTTCACCTCACCGACTGGTTTAACGAGTAATCCCGAACCGCGCGGGATAGGCGCGGATTTCGGGCACGCTGTTCTCGTGCCTCCCAGACATTCCGGGCCCGTCCCTGACCATTCGCACGCGACCACTACGTCGCCACTGAAGGTTCGAGGGATCAAAATATGTCAATGCAATCGAGAATCTCTAGCGGAGCTTTCGGCACCGCTGCTCTGCTGCTCGCAGGAATTTCAACTCCCGTGCTGGCGCAGGCCGCTGCCAGCACGGAAGACACCGCGTCGCCCGACGAAGGTGTCATCGTCGTCACCGGGAGCCGCATCGAAGGCCTGCCATCGGACGGCCCTGTCCAGACGATCTCAGTCGGCCGCGATGATATCGTGGAATCGGGCGCCGGGACAATCATCGAAGTTCTTCAAGACCTACCCGTAACTTCGGGCGGCGGCGCGACCTTTTCCACGGCCACGGCCGGTCCGCTGTCCTCCGACACCCCGGTCGGCGCATCCGCGGTTTCGCTTCGCGGGCTGGGCGCCTCGTCCACGCTGACCCTGATCAATGGCCGCCGCGCCCAGATCAGCGCTTTCGCGCGGGGCCAGGAAAGCTTTATCGATGCCAGTTCCATCCCGCTTGCCGCAGTGGAAAGGGTCGAAGTGCTGCCGTCGGGTGCATCGGCCATCTATGGCGCAGATGCCGTCGCCGGTGTGGTCAATTACGTCCTGCGAAACGACTTCGAGGGGATCGAACTCAGCGCGAGCTACGGCAATTCCACCGCTGGCACCGACGAGGGCCGCTACAACCTCACGGCAGTGGCCGGTGCACGCATCGGCGACCGCAATTCGGTCATGGTGGTAGTCGACTACTTTAAGCGCAATCCTTTCTTCTTGCGCGACAGGGAGATCAGCCGCGAAAGCTTCCGGCCCAGCCAGCAAGGGTTCTACCCCAGCTTCAACGACCTGTTCTTCCAGTTTTTCGACCAGACGGAAGAGCCCGCGGACGGTGGCTGCGCCGACGGCGATTTCGGCTTCGGCAACTTCGGCGAGTTCTGCGAGGTCAACACCAACGCTTTCGTGTCGGTGCAGGATCGGCTGGAAACGATCGGCGGGTTGTTCACCCACCAGTTCGAGATTTCCGACGGCCTGACCTGGTATAACGACGTGCTCTACAGCCGCGTGGAATCGCGCGGCGTCAGTTCACCGGCCAATTTCTCGAGGGCGCCCGTCGATCCGGAGAATCCATTCTGGCCGGCCGCGCTGCAGGCAGACATCGTCGAAGAAGGCGGGGTCGGGGACTTCAGCGACTATTTCGGATTCCCGATCTTCGCCTGGGGCAAAATTCCCGAGCCGCGGGCAGTAGAGGTCGAATCCGACAGCTACCGCATCACCTCGGGTCTTCGCGGCGATCTGGCAGGCGACTGGCGGTTCGACGCGGCTTTCCTGTTCGGCGGCAACGATCGTGTACAGCGTGGCGTTTCCGGATTGGTGATCGCGCAGAATTTCTACGACCTCAACCTCGGCAATATCTGTAGCGACGGCTCGCGGGTCGAGCGCTGGGATGTCGATCTTGCACGGCCGACTGCCGATTTCGTCGGAGATACCTGCGAAGACATCGGCAAGACCACACTATGGTACAATCCATTCGGCGGACAGACAGCCCAGGAAGACGGGGTTGCCGAACTGCTCGGCACCAAGGCGGAACGCAGCGGCAAATCGCGGCTCTACGCTTTCGATGCCAGCGTCAATGGTACACTGTTCGAGATGCCGGCAGGGCCTCTCAAGGCGGCATTCGGCGGTGAATTCCGTCGTGAGACGCTGCGCGACACCCCGTCCGGTGTTGCCGTGGCCACGATCGACAATCCTGAACCGATACTCGGATTTTCGTCCACGAGCGCCGAGGCGGACCGAAACAGCTGGTCGCTCTATGGCGAGCTTTATGTGCCGCTGGCGCAAGGCCTCGACCTCCAGCTTGCCGGGCGCTTCGACGATTTCGAGGGCTTCGGGAGCGATTTCAATCCCAAGATCGCCGCGCGCTGGGAGCCGGTCGACTGGCTCGCCCTGCGCGCCAATTACTCGACCTCGTTCCGCGCACCTTCGCTCGCCCAGAGCGGCGCAGGTGTCCTGCTGAGCTCCTATCGGGTCGATTGCGAGGCGACGCCTGGCGCCTGCGACGGCGATCCGACTGGCGATGGCGAGGCGCTATTGTCGGAGGATGTCGGCAATCCGGCTCTGGGTGCCGAAAACGCACGCAGCTTCGGTGGTGGGGTGATGATCATGCCTAGTCCAGACATCGAGCTTCAGATCGATTACTGGAACATTCGTCACGAGGACCTGGTCGGGATCGACGAGGACGACTTCATTCGCCGCGCGCTGGCAGGCGAATTCGCGGTGGTCGGCGATGGAGAACTGGCAACTGGTACGCCGGGTCTCGAAGTCACCAACGGCTTCGTCACAGACGCGCATTTCCAGATCACCAATCTGGGATTCCAGAAGACTGACGGGATCGACTTCGCCTATACGCACCGCCTCGGCGGCGGCGATGCAGGCGATTTCACCTTCCGGCTGGATGCGACGCATATCCTCAATTTCGAACGCAAGGCCTCCGAGGCCAGTCCGGTCGAGCATCTTGCGGGCGACTATCTGTATCCTGACTTCATAGCGAGCGGGAAACTGCGGTGGCGCAAGGATGCGTGGAGGGCATCGCTGTCCGGCCACTATAAGACCGGATATCGCGACGATCCCTCGGACCGCACCCTCGAAGCGCTGGGACTGCCGCTCGACCAGGAGTATGAGGTCGACGACTATCTCACTTTCGATCTCAGCGTGAGCTACGACTTTGCCGAGGACAGCTTCATCCAGCTGGCGGTGCGAAACATCCTCGATGCCGACCCGCCACGCGTGCTGGGTTCGTCGTCGAATGTCGATCTCTTCAACCACGATCTGATCGGTCGCTACGCTACGCTCCGCGTGACGAAGCGCTTCTAGGGCGGCAAGGTCGAATTCGCTAGGCGCCGGGGCCCGCCGCTATTGGTGGGCTCCGGCCAAGCGGGCGACGGGAGACGACGATGCCTGATAGGAAAGCCGATAACGCGGATGGCGGCGCCCCACCGATGCCGCGCGTCTGGCGGATGCCGGATACCCTGCTCATCATGTTCACGTTGGCATTGCTGGCATGGGCGGCCACATTCGTCTTCGTTCCCGGACAATTCGAGGTGGCTGGCGATCCGGAGCGCATCGTTCCAGGTAGCTACCAAGCGGCATCGGGGACGATGCCCGCGCCCATAATCGGCGATGAGGAGCGCGCGGGTTTCCTCGACTTCTTTTATGCCGGACTGGTCACGGGCGACCGCTATTCGCCCACAGTGGGTCTGATGGCCTTCATAATCGTGATCGGAGGCGTGTTCGGCATGATCATGCGGACCGGCGCGATCGATGCTGCGGTTCAGGCTTCGCTGCCCGGCGGCAAGGCGCAAAACGAAATCCTGCTGATGATGCTGTTCTTCGCATTCTCTCTCGGGGGAGCGATCTTCGGATTATCGGAGGAAGCCATCGCGCTGACGCTCATCCTCGCGCCTTCGCTGAGCCGCGCAGGCTATGATGCCATCACCGCGCTGCTGGTCTGTCTTTGCGCGAGCCAGATCGGCTTTGCGACCAGCTGGATGAACCCGTTCAGCGTCGTGATCGCGCAAAGCATCTCCGGCCTGCCGCCCATGTCGGGGATGGGACCGCGACTGGCTATCTGGGCAGGGTTCACCCTTCTCGGCGCGCTCTTCACCTGGCGCTATGCCCGTAGCGTCCGCCTCGGCCTGCGCCCGGCTGTCGGGAAGGTCGGCGGGTCCATCGATGCCCATGCGGTGCAAGCCTTGCGCCTCCCTCATATCCTTGTCCTCGCCACGCTTCTGCTCGGTGTGGCCTGGGTGGCTTGGGGCGTCACCACGCGCGGTTATTACCTTCCTGAAATCGCGGCACAGTTCTTCGCCGTGGGCATTGCCACCGCCATTTTTGCCCGCTTCGGGAAGCTCGAGGGAGGGGCGACCGGCGATATGATGGTGGGGTTTCGCGACGGTGCCGCGCAGCTCCTGCCAGCTGCGCTCATCGTCGGTGCTGCAAAGGGTATCATGCTGCTGCTGGGAGGGGATTCTCCGACCGGCGCATCCCTGCTCAACGCGCTCCTAAACGGGCTGGCCGGACTGACCGCCGCAGTGCCCGACTGGATGACGGCATGGACGATGTATCTCGCCCAAAGCGTCTTCAATTTCGCCGTTTCCTCCGGTTCGGGACAGGCGAGCATCACCATGCCGATCATGGCGCCACTCGCCGACCTCTCTGGCGTCACTCGCCAAACGGCGGTTCTGGCATTCCAGCTCGGCGACGGTTTCACCAACCTTGTCGTACCGACCTCCGCCACGCTGATCGGGTGCCTCGCCGCGGCGCGTGTCTCCTATGGCGATTGGCTGGCGTTTTTCTGGAAACCCATGCTGGCGCTTTTCATACTCGGCAGCGCGGTCATGCTGCTTGCCCACGGCGGAGGCTTCTGATGGTCCGGAAATTTTTAGCTGCCTGGCTCATCCTTCTGGCTGCCGCATGCGCCACGCCGACCTTGCAAGCACAACCGGGCACGCTGGTCATCGTGGGCGGCGGGCTCGAACCCGATAACGAAGAGGTCTTGCGGGCCTTTCTAGATGCCCGCCCTGCGAATGCCCGAGCCATAGCGATTGTGCCTGCCGCCTCGGGCGCCCCGAGCCAGTCCGCCGCCGATTTCCGCGAGTCACTCATCGGCTTTGGCGCCGACCCCGCTGATATCCGCATCGTCGAACTGGCCATGCTCGACGATCCGCAGTCTGCCGAGATCGACGAGGCTGGCTGGGCGGCCAACGCCAGCGATGCTGCGGAAATAGCGAAGATCGCTAGGGCGGGCGCAATCTGGTTCACGGGCGGAGACCAGTCGCGCCTGACTAAGCTGCTGATCGAAGACGATGGCGGCGACACGCCTATGCTTGCGGCCATCCGCGAACGGCTGAAGACAGGGGCGGTAGTGGGCGGAACGTCGGCCGGGGCGGCGATCATGAGCGATCCGATGATCACGCAGGGCGATACACTGGCAGCGCTTTTGCCCGATGCGCCCGGCGAGGCAGTGCGCTTCGACCGGGGGCTGGGATTCCTCGGCAATGTCCTGGTCGACCAACATTTCGGCGAGCGGGCGAGACTTGGAAGGCTGGCAGCGCTGCTCACCCACGAGCGCCAACCGCACCGGATCGGGATCGGCATCGATGAGGATACGGCCATCAAAGTGGCCGTAGGGGACACGGAGGCCCTCGTGCTCGGAACAGGGTATGTAACCCTGCTTGACGCGCGCGGCGCCTCGCGGGGAAGCGGCACGCGCTTCGCGGTTAGGAATATGTCGCTGAGCCTTGCCTCGAGCGGCGACCGGATCTCGCTGATCGACGGCAGGATCGAACCTGCTCCCTTCAAGGAAGCGACTGTCGGCAACGAATATTTCGGCCGGGCAACCGTTTCGGGAGGCGGCATGGCGCTGGGCGCGACCTCGCTGGCCGAGGTGGCAGGCGAGGCGCTGCTCGACAACTCGGCCGCCCGTGAAGTTGAACGCCATAGTTTCAGCGGCGCCCACGGAGTGATCTATCGTTTAGTCCAGACCGATGCCTCGCAAGGCTGGTGGGGGCGCCCTCCCGAAGGCCGCGCAGCCTATGCCCTGGCCGCTGTCCGGTTCGATATCGAGCCGATCGACATAATCATGAAGAAAGCAGAAAAATGATGTCGCACAATTATGTCATAGCCCTCCACGGTGGGGCGGGAGTGAATCCGCAGCGCGATTATGCACGGGTCGAAGCGCATCTCGCCGATCTTGTAGACCGCTGCGACGAAATGCTGGCGGACGGTGCAAGCGCGCTCGATACGGTCGAGTTCGCCGTCGCACAGATGGAGAGCAGCGGTCTTTATGTCGCGGGACGCGGATCGGCGCCGAACGACCAGAACGTGGTCGAATGCGACGCCGCGATCATGGACGGTGCGCGGCTCAAGGCCGGCGGAATTTGTGCCGCAACCGATATCGCGCAGCCGATCCGCGCCGCACGCGCAGTGCTCGAGCATACGCCCTATATCCTCTTGGCCGGAGACGGTGCAAAGGCCTTTGCGCGAGAGCTTAATCTCGAGATGGTCGCCGATCCAGCCACCCATTTCGTCCTGCCGGTGGGGGTCGAAGCCGAGGAGATGCTTAAGCTCGACAAAGGTCTGGCGCATGGCACGGTCGGCGCGGTCGCTCTCGACATGAATGGTGAATTGGCCGCCGCGACTTCGACCGGCGGCCTGCTGGGAAAGCGCGCGGGGCGAGTCGGCGACACGCCGATTACGGGGATCGGCAACTGGGCCGATAGCGACGTAGCAGTGAGCTGCACCGGGATCGGTGAGGCCTTCATCTACGCCGGAGGCGCACGCGACCTTGCGGCTAGAATGGCCTATGGCGGGCAGAGCCTCGAGCAAGCCGGTGCATCGCTCCTGGCAGCAGTGGCGCAAAACCGTGGAGACGGCGGACTTGTCGCAGTCGACCGCTACGGCAAAGTCGCAATGCCGTTCAATTCCGCCGGAATGAAGAGGGCTGTCTCCGGGTCGCAGATCGATCGGACAGTGTCGATACTGTAAGCGCTGACGCTCGAAAAATTAGGAACTGCCGGTGGACATCTCGACTACGAGTTCATGGGAGGACTCTCAGGCTGTCGCTTCGTCAAGCAACTCGGCAAAGGCATCGGCAAAATCCTGCCAGGTTTGCGGCCCCAACACGGTGTCCATCACATCGAAATCCAGCTGAGCGACCGCGCCTCCAGCGGCGTCGAAAGCCCGCACACGGGCAGAAGTCTGCGAAAGCGCGTGAATTTCGATCCTGACGATGTCCTCGCGCCCCGCGCCGGCTGCTGCGTCCACGAACATTGTGCACGTCTCGTCGCCATTCCCCGGACCGGAGAAGTCGCAAGCGATGCCGTTACGTGTCACTGGCGTGCCGCCGACGGCATGAGAGCATGCCGAGAGCGCAGCAATAGCGAGAAGAAAGATACCACGGCGCATGCCCATCACCTGTTGCGAAAGCAGCGAGCTTAAGGCCCCGGCCTTTCGCGTGGCTGAATCCTACTCGCGGAAGGCCGTCTCGCTCAGGCGCGTGATTGGGGTCAGGATGTATTGGAGCACCGTACGTTTGTCTCCGAGCAGCGAAACGTCGGCGACCATGCCCGGCCCGATTGCGAGAGGTCGCCCGTCGGGGCCCTCAAGTGCGTTGTCCTGCGTAGCCACCCGGACGAGGTAGTAGATCTCGCCCGTTTGGGGATCCTGGATCGAGTCCGCCGAAATGGTCGTGACCTCACCCTCCATCGTTCCGTAGACCGCCTGGTCGTAGGCAGTAATACCGACCTTTGCCTGCTGCCCGATACGCACATTGCCGATGTCCTGAGGCGAAACACGCGCTTCAACCAAAAGGCTGTCCTCGTCGGCGACCAATTCTACCAGCGGATCACCGGGACGAACCGCGCTGCCTTTCGTCGCCACCAGCACCCGGCTGACCTTCCCGGCCACAGGCGCACGCAGGGTCGTGCGCTGCAAGCGCTCCTCGAGAGCCGGCAAGGTGCTCGAGCGCGCCTCGAATTCCGCTTGCGCGGCTGCGAGCTCGCTGGCCGATTGTTCGCGCCAGTCCTGCCTGATGCGGGCAAGGTTCGCACTCGCTTCGGCTACCTGTGCCTGCGAGCGGCCCAGCATGGCACGTGCACCAGCGAGATCGCTGCGGGCACTTGCGGCGTCGCTTTCCGCCCTTGTCAGAGTGAGGCGCGGCTCGATCCCATTCTCCACAAGCGGGCGCACGGCGGCGAGTTCCGTCTCGGCGCGGGTGAGCGTGCTCTGGCGTGAATCGATCGCAGCCTGTGCCTCCATCACCTGCTGGCGCGAGCGCTGCAGCTGCGCCTGTCCGGCCGAAAGTGCACTACGCAAGCTCGCCTGGCGCGAAGCGTAGAGGGCTTTCTCGATTTCCATTTGCCGCGCCGCGTCTTCGTCGGCTGGCGAAGGATAGCTTGGCGCACGGCCCGTAACCTCGGCGGTAAGCCTTGCGACTTTCATGTCGAGTGCCTGCGCGGTCGCCGAGGTGCTGCCGAGGTTCGCGCCGGTTTCCGTAGGATCGAGGCGCAGCAGCGGCTGGCCCGATGTTACCGCATCGCCGGGGCGCACCAGGATCTCTTCAAGGATCCCTCCTTCGAGGCTGGAGATGACCTGCAACTCGCTGCTCGAAATGACGCGCCCCATTCCGCGGACCGTCCGATCGATCTCGGCCAGCGCGGCCCAGATGATGATGAGTACGAAGAAGATGGTGATGCCCCAGAACAGCGCCTTCGAGGCTTTGCCCGGTTCGATGTCGGCAACGAAATCCTCGATATGCCGTTCTTTTTCCGGCTCGATCGCGATCGGCTGATCGACCTGGACTTGGGGCACGGTGTTCATACCTGCCGGTTCCCTTGCGCAAGCTTTTCAAGGACCTTGTCGCGCGGCCCGTCAGCCACGACCTTGCCGCGATCCATGATGATGATCCGGTCGACTAGCCTGAGAAGTGGCTGGCGGTGCGTCACGACCACGAGCGTACGCCCCTTCAGTTCAGTCTCTAGCCGGTTGATCAGGTCCGCCTCGGTCTGCGCGTCCATCGCGCTGGACGGTTCGTCCATGATCACGATCGGAGGCTTTCCCGCCAATGCCCTGGCAACCGCGATTGACTGGCGCTGCCCGCCCGAAAGTCCGTCTCCTCGGTCGACCAGCTTGAGATCGTAGCCGTTGGAGATGCGGGACACGAAGATGTCGGTTCCGGAAACACGGCTGGCGCGCAGCATCTCCTCATCATCGATAAAGGGACGCTCGAGTACGATATTCTCGCGGATCGAGCCGGAAAACAGCGCCGGCTCCTGCAACACCGAGCCTATTTGTGCGCGCATCGAATAGGGATCGAACTGGGCGAGATCGACGCCGTCGATCAGTACCATGCCCTCCTGCGGGGGGTATAGGCCCAGCATCATACGGGCTATGGTCGACTTGCCCGAACCCACCCGGCCGAGCACCGCGATATGTTCGCCCGGTTCGATCTTCAAATTCACATTATCTAGTGCCGGGGCGGAACCGCCCGGATAGGTGAAGGTCACCCCGCGAAGTTCGATGGCGCCTTCGGTAGCGCCCATTTCGAGCGGTTCGGTGGCAGGGCCTTCTTTGGGCTGGTCCATCAGCTGGCGAACATGGCGATAGGCAGTGCGCGTCGATGTGATGCGCCCGACCAGCTGCGAAATCTGCGCCAGGGGGGCAATCGCGCGCCCTGCCAGGATCGAACAGGCGATAAGGCCGCCCAGTGTCAGTTCGTTTTCGGCTACCTTGAACACGCCGACGATCACCACGCCTGCATAGCTGATCATGCCAGCGGTCGTTGCGAAGGTTGTGCCCACCGAGGATATGAGGCGCTGGCGCATATTGCTTTGCGAATGCTCGCGCACCGCTTCCTTCCAGCGACGCTTGAGCATTCCGTCTGCGCCCGAAACCTTGACGTGTTCGATACTACCGACAGTCTCGATCAGCACCGACTGCTTCTGGAGGCCCTGTCCCATCGTGACGGCGGCGATGCGCTGCAGCGCAGGTTGCGCCGCCAGACCGACTATGATGACCAGCGGGACCATCGCCGCCGGCACAGCCACGACCCATCCGCCGATCGCCGCGACCACGGCAAGCGTGATAATGATGAACGGCAGGTCGACGACTGCCACGAGCGTTGCCGAAGCGAAGAAGTCGCGAATGGTCTCTAGCTCCCGCATCATCCCGGTCAGCGCACCGGTCGATCCCTGGCGCAGTTCGAGCCGCATGGCGGTAAGGCGGGCAAAGACATCCTCGCCGACTTCCTCGTCGATTTTCGCGCCGGCGAAATCGACGAAATAGGCCCGCAGCAATTTGAGAATAAAGTCGAACAGCAGGATGATACCGAGGCCGATCGAAAGCGCCAGGAGCGAGCCAAATGCCGCATTCGGGACAACGCGGTCGTATACCGTCATTGTGAAAAGAGCGGTGGCAAGACCGAAGATATTGATCAGCGCCGCAGCCAGCGCGACCTTGGAATAGGTTCGCCAGTTCCGCCTGATCGGCTCTGCGAGCCAATCGGCGATGCGCTTGGGCGGGATTTCGACGAGCGACATATCGCTCACAACGGCACCTCTTCTTCCTCTATTTGCAGCACGTCGAGCAATCTCCCCATGCGCAGCAGCAGGACATATCGCGCCTGGTCCAATTCCGCCAAGGCGCGAATATAGGCGCTTGCAGCGTTAAGATAGGCGTTTTCCGCATCTCCGACGTCGAACAGCGTGCCGCGAAGCGCCGCGAAACGTGCAACGACGATGTCGCGCGATTGCCTCGATGCCTTGTAGGCATCCTCGAGCGCCTCAAGTTGCTCTTCGAACGCCTGCACGTCGGCCCAGGCGATCTCGGCATCCCTGCGAGCTTCTTCGCGCACGCGGTCCGCCACGGCATCGGCAGCAGCGGCCTCGGCATCGGCAGCCCTTGCCCGCGACCAGAGCCCCCCGCCAAGGATACGCCAGTTCAGCTGGAGCGTGGCGCGGGTATCGTAATCGTCACGCCCGTCTTCCCAGATACCGTAGCGGCCGTGATCGAGGCGAGCGCTCAGGAGAGGCAGCTTGTCGGCATCGGCTGCCCGAGCCGTTTGGTCGCGCGAGTCTGCCACAGCTTCCGCACCCAGAACTGCCGGGGCATTCTCGGCAGCGAATACGGCATATTCGCGGGTGAAGCGTGTCGCATCGAGCATCGGCGGCCGCAAGAGCCGGTCGGGCGCGGCAAATCCGCTGAGTTGCTCGAACCGGGCCTCCGCGCTGGCCAGTTGGCGGCGCGTCTGCGCAAGCCTGACCTCGGCCTGGGAGCGTACGCTCGCGACCCTCGCCCGGTCTCCTTCTGCCGACACGCCGCGCTCGATCCGAGTGTCGACCGCGGCATCCAGACTGTCCTGCGCGGCCACGAAACCTTCGATCAACCGAACAAGCGCCTGGTATGCGGAGACCTGTGTCCACGCGATCACCATATCGCCCGCAACCTCCCCTGCGCGGGCTTCACGGTCGTAGCCGGCGGCGCGCAATTGCGCCGCTGCTGCGGCGACCTGTCCATCGGTCCGGCCGAAGTCAATGAGGACCTCGGAGACCGAAAAGGTGAAATCAACCCGCTCGCGCGGACGCGACCTTTCGATCAGGTTGAAGGGATCATTGGAAAAGTTGCGCTCGAGCGTCTTGAAGCCGGACAATCCCACATCGATGGTCGGCAGATAGCCGCTGCGAGCCTCTCCTATGCGTGCTTTCGCCGCATCTTCGCGAAAGAGCGCTTCACGCTTGGTGGGGCTGTCCTCGAGTGCTGCAATGACGATACGCCTGAAGGTTTCGGGATCGGCGGTCGAGTTCGCGAGCGCGAGGACCGGATCGCCAGTAAAATCGATGTCGAGCGGCTTGACCTGCGGCTCCGGAAGATCGGTCGCCTCCGGTTGTTGGAGCGAGATTTCCTGCGCGCACGCGGGTGCTGCGCCGACAAGGGCGACCGTGCCTACAAGCGCAAAAGCGCAGGCAGAAAGGTTTTTCCGCGTCCTCATTTCACGATCCCTGTAGCCACGGCTGTAACAGGCAGATCGGCACAAGGCATTAAGAAAATTTCAGAATCATGGGTTGAGCGCCCATCGAAGGCACCCGGAAACCAGCTTCAAAGCCCGCGAATCTGCGGTTTACAGCTAATAGAACTGCGTCAGTTGCAAAAGCGGTACGTAAGTGGTTGACTCTAAATTAACCAAGGTTAACGTTTAGGCACCTAACAGCAGGCGAGTCGCTCGATTGTAATCGCGGCTCCTCCAAACCAGCACGGATCGCAAATCGAGTGTCTGGATAAAGCCGGAAGCTGACCTCTCCCACAAAGATGGAGAGGCGCCCGCCACTTCCCCGACGATCTCGGTTTTGTCTCAGGTCGCCAATTCGAGCGGGCAACAGCCCGTCCCCGGGTCCGCAACGTGTTTTCGTCGGTCAGCAAGGCTGTCCGGCCTCAGAGGAGACTTGCGATGCCCATCATGCTCGACCAATCCACCTACGTCTGGGACAAGGACGACGAAGAAGAAGACGTTCTTCTTTATGACATCACGACCATCTCGGGCGATTCAGCCTATATCAACGGGGCCTATTTCTTCTCAGCGCAGCCGATAACATCAGCAGGGACTGGCGTAATCCAGGCCTTTGTCCGCGTGCAGGACGGCGGCAATGACGACACTCCCGGCGTCGAGGATGGTTACAACACCGACGCTCGCCCGCTGCTGCACGAAGAGAACTCTTCGCCGAGCTTCACGACCAATCTCTCGCTCGCGGACGTCCCCGTCATCACGCTGGACGATGGGAACACCTATTACGAATTCCGGCTGGACATCAACCAGCTGAACTCCAGCCAGTATCTCTCGCTCGACGAATTGTACGTGATGGTCGGCGGAACCTCGATGGATGTGACCGGCCTTTTCGATGCCAATGGCGATGGCATCGTTGATCAAAGCTTCCTCGATGCCAACGGCCTGACGGTCGTCTACGACCTCGATGAATTCGGCAATAACAGCGTGCTGCTCGATTATTCGCTGCAGGCAGGCAGCGGCAAGTCGGACATGTTCTTCTATGTCCCGACCAGTTCTTTCAGCGCCGACCAGAACGCCAACCCCGAAGATTATAATATCACGCTCTATTCCAAGTTCGGCGAACTGGGCGAACTGGACCAGCTCGATGGCACGATCACCGCGCAGGATGACGCGGTCGACGTCAACGGCGACGGCACGATCGACGGCAACAATGCCGACGATAATGCGAACGACTTCTACCTCGACTACTCTTCGAACGACGGCTTCGAAGAATGGTCGGTTTCGAAGGTTTTCCCGGGCGTCGACTTCACCGGCTACAAGTGGCACGACCTAAACGGCAACGGCCTGTGGGATGACGGAGAAGGGGCGCTTTCCGGCTGGCAGATCAACTACACGATCGAATACACGATCACTTACAAAGGCAATCAGACGAACAATCCGCCTGAGACCGTGATAGAAACATTTTCGGTCGTGACCGACGAGAATGGTCAATACACGCTGACGATCCCGACTTTCACCAACAACGATATTGCCAATGTCGAATATACACTGACGATCTACGAGACGCTAATTGGCGGCTGGGGCAACACTTATGGCGGCTACTACGATTCGCCGAACGACCTGATCGTCGATCCCACTGTCCTGAACTTTAACGATGGCGATATCGACGGGTCCGGCAGCGACATTGACACGAATGGTGACGAGGGCGTCGCCGAGGCCCTCAATTTCGGCAATTACCAATACGGCTCGATCGAAGGGACCAAGGTCGAGGACCTCGACGGTATCGAGGGCGGCGACAGCACCCCGGTCGAGAACTGGAACATCTACCTGTTCAACTCCGATCCGGGCGATGATCCCGACCTGGGTACGGCCTATCGTTCGACCATGACCGATGCGAACGGCGACTACAGCTTCGGCGACCTGCCTCCGGGCAACTACTGGGTGGTCGAGGAAAGCCGCGACGGCTGGTTCAACGTCACCGCCGTCGAGGTCGAGGTCGGCACGCAGACCTCGGGCTTCGATGTCGACGACGTCGACTTCGCCAACACGCGCTACGGCTCGATCGAAGGGACCAAGGTCGAGGACCTCGACGGTATCGAGGGCGGCGACAGCACCCCGGTCGAGAACTG
>NZ_JAIGNR010000003.1 GCF_019711595.1 Qipengyuania sphaerica
AGCGCGTTCGAACCCGCCACATCCGGATCATTGCCCGCCGTGTAGGACGAACCGACCGTGAGCGTGACCGCTCCGGCTCCGTCGCCGCTCTCGTCGAGCACGACATCGGCATCGGCATCGAGTTCGATCGCGACCGAGGGTACATCGTCGATGATGTTGACCGAGATCTCGTTGTTGTCGAGCGGGTTGGTGATCAGGTTGTTCGACGCATCGCGAACTTCATACTCGAAGCTTTCTGCATTCAGCACGGTGTTGGTCGTATTTTCGACCATGTCCGTGTCGGTAAATGCGGTGTCGAGCGTATAGGTGTACGCACCGGTCGAGGCGTTGAGCACGATCGTGCCGTAGGTTCCATCGATGGTGTACGTGTCATCGCTCGTGTCGCCGGGCGTGCCATTGTCGCTGAAGACACCGCCGACCAGCGAATAGTGGAACGGGCCGGTGGCGTTCTGGACGGTGATCTGGCCATCGGCGTCGACTTCGCTGTCCGACCCGCTGTCGCTGCCGTTGGGCAGGCCGGCTTCATTGACCAGCACGTCGTCGTCGAACACGTCGCCGGCGACATTGTCGATGCCGATGGTCAGCTGCGCTTCGGCTTCGTCGCCGTCGGCATCGCGGATCGTGTAGATGAACACGTCCGATGTATCGACATTGGTCGAGTTCGGGTTGGATTCGTAAGTGTAGCTGCCATCGCGATTGATCGTCAGCGTGCCCAGAGTGGTGGCCACGACATAGTTGCCGTTGCCATCGGGCATTGCGTCGACAACGCTGCCATCGAGCGTGCGGACCTGCACGATCGGACCTTCATCGGCATAGCCGTCGGCACCCGCAGAGTCGTTTCCGAGGACGCTGCCGCCGATCGAGCCGCCTTCGTCGACATTGCCTGCCGAGACATTGTCACCGGCGATCGGAGTGTCATCGTCGATGGTTACGGTGAAGCTGGTTGTGCCTTCCGAATCGTCGACATCCGTGACCGACACATCGACGGTGAAGCTAAGGTTGTCCTCGAAAGCGATTTCGGTGTCGGAAAGCGTCGCGGGATCATCCTGAACAGGATGCGCCACCGGCTGGAGAAGCGTGACGGTGTAATCGGCGCCGATTGCGGTGATGTTCGAAAGGGTGATCGTGAAGACGACATCGCTCGGATCGCCCTGGGCGTAGCCGGTCAGCGTGTTCGTGCCGGCATCCCAGCTGGTGACCACCGCAGTCCCATCGAGCGTGGTGAGACCGGTCGATGCGACCGAAAGCGTGATCGCATCGAGCGCGTCCGCGCCCAGCGTGTAGCTGATCGTGCCGGTAGTGACCTGAGCATCGTCGCCGGGGCCGCCGGGATTACCGTCCAGACCGTCGATATTGTCCTCGTCCACCAGCGTGTCGGTGGCTCCGACGTTGCTGATACCCGTGTCGGTGACGTCGAAGGTGACTTCACGGGTGACCGTGTCGCCATCACTGTCGGTGACGGTGTAGGTGAAGGTTTCGGTGACCGTCGTCGGGCTCGTGACATTCGTCGGCGAGGTATAGACGAGCTCTCCGGCGCCGTTGATTTCGAGCGAGCCGCCAAAGCTGGTGGTCGGCGTGAACACGATGTCCTGCAGCGGTCCGTCGAGACCGTCGGCATTGCCGTCGATTCCGAGAAGCGTCGCCGCATCGCCGATTACATGTGCACCGCTGCCTTCGGCGAAGGCTGCACCGTCGTAGTCATTGGCTTCGGGAATATCGTCCGACACGTCGACGTCGACGCGGCCGGTTGCCGTGTCACCATCGATGTCGGTGGCGATGACGTTGACGAAGCCGAGATCGTCGAGCTCGTCGCCCTGGCTCGAATGGCCGAGGTAGTTGTCGTCCAGGGTCGCGGTGACGGTTGCATTGTTACCGCTGACCGTCAGTTCGAGCGTGACGACGAGGCGGCCGTTGTCTTCACCGATGATCGTGTCGTCATCGACACGGGTCCAGGTGAGATTGCCGCCAAGCGTCGAGAGGTCGGTCGCAAAAGTGAAGCTTTCGAATGCGTCCGAACCTTCGGTGAAGGCGAGGACACCGGCATCCTGCTCGGGAGCGGCAGGGGTGCTGCCGTCGGCCAGGTTCTGGTCGTCGAGCGTGACGGTGACCGGATCCGGATTCGGCGGCCCCGCACCGTCGGTGATTTCGATCGGCTGCTCGGCCATGTCGACATCGCCGTCGGTATCGGTCAGCGTATAGGTGAAGGTCACATCGATCGGGCCGGCGGACTGGTCGAGACCCGGGTTCGGGTCAAAGGTCCAGGTGCCCTGCATATCGATCGTGTAGGTGCCATTGGCTGTAACCAAGACTGCATCGGTGCCGTCCTGCGGAACGACGACAGTCTGGCCACCAACGGTGATGGCGGTCACGGTTGCTGCGTCGGCACCTTCGGTGTCGTTGCCCATGACATTGCCGCCGATGGTGCCGACTGCGTCTTCCGCAACCGATGCGAGCGGATCGTCATTGGCAGTCGGGACATCGTCCGACACGTCGACGTCGACGCGGCCGGTTGCCGTATCGCCATCGATGTCGGTGGCCACAACATTGACGAAGCCGAGATCGTCGAGCTCGTCGCCCTGGCTCGAGTGGCCGAGGTAATTGTCCTCGAGCGTGGCGGTCACGGTGACCTGATTGGTGTCGGTGACCGTCAGTTCAAGCGTCACCACGAGGCGACCGTTGTCGTAACCGCGGATGATGGTGGAGCCATCGGCTACCCAGTCGAGGCCGGTGCCAAGCGTGGTCAGGTCGTCGCTGAACTCGTAGCTCACGAAGGGATCGCTGCCCGGCGTGAATTCGAGCACCCCTGCGTCGACAACCGGTGTAGCCGGCGTGCTTCCGTCGGCCAGGTTCTGGTCGTCCACGGTTACGGTGACCGGCTCGGCATCTTCGGGCGGGGCGCCATCAGTGATCAGGATGGGCTGCACGGCGGTGTCGGCATCGTCATCGCCGCCAGGACCTTCGGTGATGGTATAGGTGAAGCTCGCATCGACCGGGCCGTTCGACTGGTCGAGACCCGGAACGGGAACGAAGGTCCAGTTGCCGAACATGTCGATCGTGTAGGTACCGTTTGCGGTGATCAGGACCGCATCGGTGCCGTCTTGTTCCACCGAAACCGTCTGGTCGCCAACGGTGATCGCGGTCACGTTGGCGCCGTCGGCACCTTCGATGTCGTTGGTCATGACATTGCCGCCGATTCCATCCACGGAATCTTCGGCAACCACTGCCAGCGGGTCGTCATTGGCTTCCGGATTGTCGTCGACAATCGTGATCTTCAGTTCGCCCGGACCCGGATCGCCGTCGAGATCGGTCACGACGAGCGGGAAGGTCACCTCGGTCTCTTCATCGTCGCTGGTATTGTCGGTCAGCGTGTAGATGTAGGTGATCGTGCCGAGGCCGGTTACCGGATCGTAGGTATAATCCGTGATGGTGAGCGTGCCGGTTTCGTCGGAAATGACGTCGAACGGGAAGTTATCCTCGTCGTTGAGGAATTCCGCGGTAAGGACGACGTCGCCGATCGTGATCGTCGACACACCGTCGAGCGAGGTGAACTCGATCACGCCCGTGACGGTTTCATCGTCACCGTCGTACTCCGAGCCTTCGGATTCGTCGTCGCGCCTATCTGTATCGGGCGGCAACTGGTCTTCATCGACGACCGTCGCATCGTCGCCGGTCGGGACCTTGGTGATGACCGGCGGCGCATCGCCGATGTAGATCGTCAGCGTGGCTTCGCTGGGCGTGCCGTCGCCATCGACGATCGTGTAGGTGAAGACGTCGGTGCGGTCGCCCGGCGTGTCGTGGAAGCGATCGTAGACATAGTTGCCGTCTACATCGATGGTGAGCACGCCGTATTCGCCGACGAGAGGATCTCCAACAGTGTCGACCGCACCATTGTCATTCGAATAGCCGGTAACTGTGCCGTCGATGCCATAACCGTCCGCGCCGGATTCGTCGGCACCGCCTTCATCGTTACCAAGGACGACATTGCCGAAGATCGGGCCGAAAGTGCCGGCTTCGACCTCGTCCACATCGTCGCGCGCGATCGGGTTGTCGTCGATGACGTTGATCTGCAGGTTCGCGGTCGAGGTATCGCCATCGATATCGGTGACCGTCATCATGAACGAGCCGTCGACCGTCACGGCCACCAGATTGTCGGTCAGCGTGAAGGTAAAGCCGATTTCGCCGATTGCGACATCGATGCTGGTGATGGTGAGGAATCCGCTATCGCCGGTGATCGTGTCACCCAGTTCGATCGCGGGAACGCCATCCTCGATGATGTTCACGCCATTGACGCTGACCGTGTCGACGCCGTCGGGCGCGCTGAACACGATCGTGCCGGCGGCTTTTTCCGAATTGGTTTCCGAGCGCGTGCCCTGCGGTTCGCCCACACCGTCGACGGTGCGCACCGGAAGGCCGTCTTCATCGACGGTCGCGATGGCATTGATGACGCCGGCCGGACTGTCGGGCGTCTCGATGACGATGACCGGATCCTGGTCGGCGAGGTAGGGAATGACCTCCTCTTCTTCCGGCTGCGGGAACTGCAGTTCGGTATAGGGAAGCAGGTTGCCGATAGCGTAGGCATCCTGGATATTGCCCGGATCCTGTTCGAAGTCGCCGCCCGAGCTTTGCGGGTTGCCCGCGGCCGGCTGCGGCTCGTTGCCGGTCAGCAGCGCAGCGAGGTTGGCGGCGGGGACGGTAACGCCATCGACAACGATCTGCGGCACGATGATGGCGCCTTCGGGAATGATGATGCGGGTGCCGTCTTCCATGACGATGACAAGGTCGCGGCCCTGCGCGCTCATGTTCTCGAGGCTGGCACCTTCGGGAAGGACGACCCTGCCGTCGGCATCGGGCTGCAACACCATATCGCCTGCACGCATTGCCCGCGCGGGAGCCTGGTTGCCCTGCATCTCGCTACCCTGTTCGTCCTGGTTAAGACCAGTTTCCAGGTTTTCGGCGAAATCCTTGCCCGTTTCGAAGCTGTCCATGTCATCCGTCCTTCTTGCGCCGGGCGGGGTTGCCCCCGTTGCGGACAGCTGGCGGATGTTCGGGCCGGTGGCCGGCTTAGGATCCCCGGGCAGGCGCACCAAGCACCTGCATTACAAGGATCATCCGTTCTGTCTCGCGGTCCCGACTTGTTGTTCGCCCCCACGGCGAATCGAGCCGCAGGATAGATGTGTCGTTGCATGGGAAGTAACCACTGCTTAACACGAGATGCAATCTTGTTAACTTGATTGGACAGATCCATCGCGAACAACATTTGGGCAGACATGACCCTCAAGCAACTTAACTATCGGATTTAGAAGGATAAGACCGGACCGTGTCATTTCGGGACAGTCCAGGCGTCCAGCTGGGCTTTGTTCACTAACCGGATCGATCGGAATTTCGCGACTCGACAAAAGGGCGATAGCCGATCCCGCCGAGGCGCAAACGCACGAGGACCGGCAACCCTCTGATCGGAAAGGAAAGGTCGTTGCGCCCTATATAAAGGGGCCAAACAGGAGAACTTCCGAATCGGCCAGGGAGAGACGAATCGCCAGCCCTTCCGTTCGCCAAACCGCTGAATCGGAAATGGAAAACTTGGACAAATCCGACACAAAGTTAACCATTGCCCTTAAGGCCTTTGCGAGGCAAGCAATTGAAATGCCGACATAATCGATAATCGTTGCAAGAAAGTTGACCCCGCGGTACATTTGATCCAACTTTAATGGGCTTCGAGAGGAGCCAGCGTGCAACGATCGGCGCAACGGGCCGATAATAATAATCGGGCCGCGCCGGTTCCACACTACCCCTCTCGAGCGGTCATCCGGAAATAGATGCCGGGGCCATGTATCAGATGCGGTGAGCCATCCTTGGGGGGTGCCAGCCGTGAATTCAGACTTGGGGTAATTATTATGTTCAAAGCTTTTCTTCGTGACGAATCCGGCGCTTCGGCAGCCGAATATGCTCTGATCCTCGCACTGGTTGGTGCAGGCATCGCTCTCGCTGCCGGCTTCCTCGGCACCGAAGTCCAGACCGCACTGAGCGGCGCTGGCGGCGAAATCGAAACCGCCAACACCAACAACGGCTGGTAAGCAGCTATAGAAGACCCCCGCGACCAATTGGCCGCGGGGGTTTTTCGTCTTCTGGCATTAATGCCATGACTTAAAGACGAAATTGCAGTATAGTTATGGTGAGGCGGCAACTTTCGCCTCTTCCCAAAGGGGGGCCTGGGAATGCGAGGACGTAACCTCTTCATCCTTGGAATCGCGATTTTCATCGGCCTAATTGCCGTTTACATCGCCAATTCCTATTTCAGCGGAGTGCAGGAGCGCGAAGAGCGCCGCGCCGACGAATTGCGCATGGCGCGCATCGTGGTGGCGACACAGGATCTCGCCTTCGGCACAGCCATAACCGATACCAACACGCGGCTGGTCAACTGGCCTGCCACTTCCGTGCCCGCAGGTGCCTATACCAGCGTGCAGGAAGCGGTAGCGGGCGGCCGTGTCGCCTTGCGCCCGATCACAGTGGGCGAACCCATCCTGGCAAGCAAGGTCAGCGGCGCCGACGGGCGCGCGACGCTTGCCTCCAACCTTCCCGAAGACATGCGCGCCGTGGCTATTCCCGTGAACCGGGTGGCGGGCGTGGGCGGTTTCGTCCGCCCAGGCGATGTCGTCGACGTGATGCTGACCCGGCAGATACCGGGTGATGGCGCGAGCAACGAAGACAAGATGACCACCGTCGTCCTCGAAAACGTGCTCGTGCTTGCGACCGACCAGGTGGCGGACGAAAAGAATACGCAGCCGACTGTCAGCCAGACCGCAACGCTTCAGACCGATCTTTTCGGCGCCCAGAAACTGGCGCTCGCCCGCGAAGTCGGCACTTTCACTCTCGCCTTGCGCAATGTTGCGAACCAGGAAGTCGGCTCGACCGAGACGGTCGTCACATCCGATCTCGGCGGCTCGGGCTACCGGGTTTACGGGAACCGCAATCGCGGCGGCGCGAATGCAGGTGGCGGTTCCACTCAGCCGGTTATCAATATTACACCCGCCATGCTCGGCGGCAGCGCGCAGGCACAGCGCAGCGCCGCCGTGTCCCGCCCGCGCGGCCCGACCATGAGCGTCATCCGCGGGACCGACAGCACATCCTATGAAGTGGAGCGTTAAGATGGCACATTTGAAAACGCCTCTCGCCGCACTCGCCCTGGCGCTTGCCGGAACCGCACTCGCACCAGCTGCCGCGCAAGCGCAGGTCTACGGTGAAAGCGGTACGAGCATGCATGCCGGCACTGTCGACATCGCTGTCAACAAGAGCCAGGTGCTGACCGCCGATACGGCGATCGACCGCGCGATGATCGGCAACGAGGATATCGCCGACATCCTCCCGGTTTCGAGCAATTCGATCTATGTCCTCGGCAAGTCCGTTGGCACGACCTCGCTTACGCTCTACGATCGCGCCAACCGCGTCATCGCGGTGATGGATATTTCCGTCGGCCCCGATGTCGCCGGTCTGCGCGACCAGATGGGCCAGCTTGTTCCCGGCCAGCCGATCGAGACGCGGGTCTCCAACGGGGCTATCGTCCTTTCCGGTACCGTCAGCGATGCCGGCGTTGCGGAACGCGCGGTCCAGCTTGCCCGCGCCTATGCGCCGGAAGACAAGATCGTGAACCTCATGACGCTCGGCGGCAGCCAGCAGGTCATGCTCGAAGTCCGCTTTGCCGAAGTTTCCCGCAGTGCCGGGAAAGACCTCGGCGGAGGCGCCTTCTTCAGCAACGGCACCGATGTCCAGGGCGTTTACGGGAGTGGTTCCAGCTATCAGGACGGCATCATCAATCGCGAAGCCATTATTGGCAGCTTCGGCATCATCCGCGGCATCTTCGACGATGTTTTCGGCCTGACCCTCGATGCAACTCTCGATGCCCTTGAAGAAAAGGGTATGGCCAAGACGCTCGCCGAGCCGACGCTCATTGCCCTGTCGGGCGAAACTGCGTCCTTCCTGGCCGGCGGCGAATTCCCGATCCCCGTTGTCCAGCAGGGCGGCGGCGGCGGCCAGGGTGGCAGCAATGCCGTGACCGTCGAATTCAAGCCTTTCGGCGTCAGTCTTGGCTTCACGCCGACGGTGCTCTCCGACAAGGTGATCAACCTCGTTGTGCAGCCCGAGGTGTCGTCGATCGACCCGACCGCTTCGATCGAACTCAACGGGTTGCAAATTCCCGGCCTGCAGACCCGCCGGGCCAGCACGGTGCTGGAGCTGCGTGACGGCGAGAGCTTCGCGATTGCCGGCCTTTTGCAGCGGGACTTCAAGACCACTGTCAACCAGGTCCCGCTGCTCGGCTCGATCCCGATCATCGGATCGCTGTTCCGCTCGAGCTCCTTCCAGAAGGGCGAGACCGAACTGCTGATCGTGGTGACGCCGCGCCTGGTGGCGCCAATCAAGCCGAGCCAGGTCCGCCTGCCGACCGATCGTGTCTATGACCCGAGCGAGGCCGACGTACTGCTCAACGGACAGGCCTATCGGCCCAAGCCGCTCGAACCCATTACCGGCGAGCTGCCGGCCGAAGCGACCGACGCAGACGGAGGTGACTATGAATATTGATAGCCGCAGCATCGGCATCCTGGCCGTGGCCACTCTCGGCCTCGGTGCCTGCACCACGTCCGATGGCAAGTTCGGTATTGCGCCGAACGACCCTTCATGGGGTGAAGCCAACCGGGTGACCATGGCCGCACAGGTCATCGATCCTTCGCCCGAATACGAAAATCCGATCCCGCCCACTTCGGCGTCCAACGCGGTACGGGCGATCGACGCCTATCGCGAAGGCAAGGTCGAGGAGGTTGAAGATATCAGCACGACCGAATCCATCAGCAACGGCGGCGGGCCGAACTAAGTCTGCAGGCATGAACGATGAAGGCGATCAAAACTAAAAGGTTTGTCGGCGACGAGAGCGGCGCGGTTGCAGCCACCTATGCGCTCGCGCTTATCCCGTTGATCGCCTTCGCCGGTATCGCAATGGATTATGCCCGGCTGATGGGCATGGACAGCGAATTGCAGAACGGGGCCGACCAGGCCGCGCTCGCAGGCGCCAGCCAACTCGACGGCCGGACGGGTGCCTGCTCGCGGGCTGCCGCCGCGGCATCGGCCATGCTTACGAACAAGGCGATCCTTGCTTCCGACGACGATACGATCAGCCTGCCGAACGAAGGCGTATGCGATGCGGTCGGCCAGATCCGGTTCTGGCAGGACAAGGCAAAGACCACCGCCGCCACCAATGATGACAACGCCAATTACATAGAAGTCGGCGTCGATCTGCGCACAGTCGACTATGCCTTGATGCCCATCACCGGGCTAATCTCTTCCCCGCAAATCCGCGGCGTGGCACTGGCTGGCATGGGATCGGCGATCTGCAAGCTTCCTCCGATCATGATGTGCAATCCGAACGAGCCTGGCTCGCTCGAATTCCCGGTCGAGAACTACGTTGGTTATGGTGTCCGCCTTATCGCCAATGATGGCGGAGGATATGTGCCGGGCAACTTCGGCTATCTCGAAACCGATGCCGGGAACGGGGCTATTGCCACGGCGCGGACCCTCGGCAGAACGGAAGTCCCGGGCGACTGCACAGCAACCGACGATGTGACCACCAAGCCGGGCGAGCAGATCAGCGTGCTGGATGCACTGAATACGCGCCATGGCATCTACGCCAATGGTCTGAACAACGTGTGTGGCCAGGGCGATGGCTTGTGTCCGCCCTCCGGCAATGCCCGGATCGACCTGCTCAAGAATCAGGGCAACAATTGCAGCATTTCCAACGCCGGTTTCCAAGTGGGCCCCAACCCCTATCGACCGACCACGACCGGCGCATATAATCCCGCCACTCTCGATCCGATGGGTTACCCGCGCGACAAATGCCACGCAGTCAGCGTGACTGGTGTGTGCGGCAGCTTCATTGGCAATGCCGATTGGGACCGCACGAATTACTTCCGCTCCAATGCGCATGTCTGGCCGGGCGGTACAATGCCCCTCAACAACAACTGGGGGAACTACGGTTACACGGAATTGCTGACCGTCCCGCAGAATACGCCTACGCGTTACCAGGTTTATCGTTTTGAAGCGGCCAACAACAAGCTGGGTTCGCAAGCGGTTGGCAATCTGACGGCGCAGGGAGCGCCTTTGTGCCCGACGCCCACCGGAGCAATCCCGCCCGGCAGCGCACCCGACCGGCGCGTCCTAAGCATCGCCGTCATCAATTGCCTCGACCAGAACGTTCGCGGGAAGACCGAAGATGTGCAGGTTAAGGAATGGGTGGACGTATTCCTCGTCGAGCCGTCCGCGCGCCGCGGGAATGGCGCATCGTTGGTGACCGAAGCAAGCGACGTATATGTCGAGATCATCGGCCGTTCGACACTGGGCGGCGGAGCCGACCGGGGGCAGGAAATCCGCAAGGATGTTCCTTACCTGGTGGAATGAAAAGGCTACGCAACTTCTTGCGCGATACGCGCGCTTCGGCTGCGACCGAAATGGCGCTCATGCTGCCCCTGCTCCTGCTGCTGATGTTCGGCGGCTTTGAAGCCGGCGCCTATTTCTTTGCGGAACAGAAAGTCATCAAGGCTGTGCGCGAAGGCGCACGTTACGCAGGCCGGCAGCCGTTCGCCAGTTTCCCGTGCGGAGGCACTGCAGATGCTACCACGATTGCACAGATACAGCAGGTAACGCTTACAGGCACCGTTACCGGTTCCGCACCCCGGGTGCCTGGAATGGCACTTGGGGATATCGAGGTCACCCATCGCTGCGACGCCAGCTTCGACAGCCAGGGTATTTTTGCCGGAACCACCGGCGGAGCACCGGTCGTTCTCGTGCGGGCGAGAAGCGGCTATCCTTCGCTGTTTGCCGGGATCGGTCTTATCGATGACAGCTTCACCGTCGGCGCGGGCGCTGAAGCTGTGGTGAGCGGCATATGACCCGCTTCGTCGCCTTTCTGCGAGACGTTCGCGGCGCAACCGCTGCCGAATTCGCCATGGTCGTGCCGATCATGATCATCTTCCTGTTCGGGATCATGGACGCAGGCTTCTATGCCTGGACACTCAACCAGGGTGAAAAAGCAACCCAAATGGGCGCCCGTTGGGCCGTTGCGACCGATATGGTCCCGTCAGACCTCAGAACCTATAGTTTCGCCACCAGCGGGGGAATTTCGCAAGGCGAGGTCGTACCCCAGTCAGCGTTCCCAGGCGTAACCTGTACGAATACGGGTTGCACCTGCAAGGGAACCTGCAGTTTCGGACTGAACCGCGACGCTGCCGCTTTCGACCAGATCGTGGCGCGCATGCAGGACTATTACGCAGATATCGAGGCCGAAAACGTCCAGATCGACTACGATTGGTCGGGCCTCGGATTTTCAGGAGACCCCAACGGTCCCGACGTCGCACCCATCGTCACCGTTCGATTGATCGACATGCAGCACGATCCGTTGTTTGGTCTGTTGATCGGATCGTTCGGTCTTCCCGATTTCGCCTATTCGCTGACCGCAGAGGACAGTGAAGGGACTTTTTCAAACTGATTTAACCATGAGCAACTTCGAAAACATAAACACCGTGGAGACAGGAACTATGGCCGGATTGCCGGAACGGGTCTTTGTCTTTGCATCTGCTGAAGCTCTTTCCGGACTGGAACAGCTGGCCGACACCGTGACACTGGTCGAAATCGATCCAGCACATCCGTTGCCGGCTGATCTCGTTTCGCAGGCACGCATCGCAGTCGTGGAGGTCGACCCGGTCGACAAGCGCTCTGTCGCCAGGCTCGATGCCCTTCGAGCTGCCCGGCCGAATCTCGCAATCGTCGCCGGCTTGCCCCAGATCGATTTGTCGATCACCCGGATGCTGCTGCGCAAAGGTATCGGCGATGTCGTGGCCATGCCCTTTACGGTCGACGAATTGTTGACGGCAGTGCTCGACGTCGAGCGCGAACTTGGGGCTCAGGAACCCATCGCGGAAGTGTCGCTCGCCCCCGTCATTGCGGTGCAGAAATGCGTTGGCGGTACTGGCGCGACAACTATCGCCACACATCTTGGGCAGATCATCTCGGAGACCCTCGAACCGGGTGCACGCGTGTGCCTCGTCGATCTCGACCTGCAAAGCGGGGATGCCGCGTCCTACCTCGAACAGCATTCGCGCAAGTCCCTGGTTGACCTCCTCGAGGCTGGCAACAGGCTTGACGACGAACTCTTCAAATCGGTTGCTCTTCAGGTAAGCGAGGGGCTCGATATCATTGCCGCACCGAGCGACATCATGCCGGTGGAAGAGGTCGAACTCGCTGCCTTGAACTCGGTCATCGCGATCGCGCGCCGCCGCTATGACATGGTGTTGTTCGATATGCCTTCGTCGCTGACCAATTGGGCGATGTCGGCCATGCTCGCTGCGGATGCGGTCCTGCTCGTTGGCAACACCTCCCTACCGGCTTTGCGCCAAGTGAAGCGTCGCCTTCGCTTGCTCCAGGATTTCGATTTCGCCCGCGAGCGCATCGCAATCGCCATGAACAATGTCCAGTCGGGATTGTTCAAGAAAGTGCATCGCGGCGGGATCGAAGACGCGCTCGGCCACCCGATTGCTGCCCTGGTCCATTCTGACACACAGCTGATCGAACAGGCTCAGACGCAGGGTATCTTCGCTATGGATGTCCAAAGCCGGAGCCGTTTCGCTTCGGACATCGAAGCGCTGGCCGATCACCTGCTGGCGCTGGTCGGGGAGGGCTGATCCATGTGGAAGATCAAGCAGGCAAGCGAAGGTTCAACCGGCGGCGAGATCGAAGCCGCCTATGTCCCCGACGAGGACGAGCAGGAGCGCATCCTTTTCGGCGAAAAGGACAAGCAACGCGAAGCCATGCTCGATCTCAAGGTGTCGATCCACAAGGCACTTCTGGACCGGCTGAACCTCGGAATGCTCGACAAGACGCCGGTGGAGCAGATCAAGAACCAGATCAGCGCGATCATGCCCGAGCTGGTGGCCGATTTCGACCAACCGCTCAATCGTCAGGAACGGGAAAACCTGATCCAGGAAGTAGTCGACGAGCTTTTGGGCCTCGGCCCGCTCGAACCGCTTCTCCAGGATGCTGCTATCACCGATATCCTCGTAAACGGTTACGAGACTGTCTTCGTCGAACGGCGCGGCCAGCTCGAGCGTGTGCCGACGCGTTTCCAAGATGAAAAGCACCTCATGCGGGTGATCCAGAAGATCGTCAGCGCAGTCGGCCGCCGTGTCGACGAAAGCTCGCCCTTCGTCGATGCCCGTCTTGCCGACGGCAGCCGCGTCAATGCCATCGTTGCGCCGCTTGCGATCGACGGCTCGCTGCTCTCCATCCGTAAATTCGCAAAGAGCCCGATCAGCATCGAAAAGATGATCGGGCTCGGCTCGATCCCCGAAGACATGGCTCAGGTGCTCGAAGCGATCGTCGCCTCGCGCCGCAATGTCCTGATCTCTGGCGGTACCGGCTCGGGCAAGACGACGCTGCTCAACGCGATGTCGACCTTCATCGACGAGAAAGAGCGTATCGTCACGATCGAGGACTCGGCCGAACTCCAGCTGCAGCAATCGCATGTCGCGCGTCTCGAAACGCGCCCGCCCAATATCGAGGGCAAGGGCGAGGTCACCCAGCGCGACCTCGTCAAGAACGCGCTGCGCATGCGCCCAGACCGCATCATCGTGGGCGAAGTCCGCGCCGGCGAGGCCTTCGACATGCTGCAGGCCATGAACACAGGGCATGACGGCTCGATGACCACGGTTCACGCCAATACGCCGCGCGATGCGCTCTCGCGTGTCGAACAGATGATCGGCATGAGTGGCATCGATATTACCGGAAAGAGTGCACGCGCACAGATCGCATCGGCGCTGAATGTCGTGGTCCAGGTCGGTCGCCTTTCCGATGGCCGTCGCAAGGTGAAGAGCCTGTCAGAACTTACCGGTATGGAAGGCGATACCATCACCATGCAGGAAATCTTCCGGTACAAGATGACCGGACGGGACGATGACGGCACCGTGCAGGGTCATTTCGAGGCAACCGGTATCCGACCAAAGTTCCTGCAGGATGCAGAAGCACACGGCATCCACCTGCCGTCGCACCTCTTCCGCCCAGAAGTAAGGATCGGCTAACATGGCCGATACCGCAGTCCGCATCATGTTCTTGGTCGCCGTCTTCGTCGCGGTGTTCCTCATTGCCCAGACTTTTGCGCGCAGCGCAGCGCAGAAGAAGAGCCAGGTTTCGGCCGTTAACCGACGGCTTTCCATGATCCAGTCGGGAGCAGACCGTGACCAGGTCATTGCCCAGCTTCTGAAGAACAGCCCCCGACAGTTCCCAAATCTTCCGCCGATCATCCGAGGGATAGCGGAAAACTTCCAGCGCACGATTTTCGCCTCTGCGATACCGTTCAGCACACCACAGGTGGCCATCATGATGGCTGCAGCTTTCGCGGTCGTATTTGGCGTAACCCTGCTGGTCGCAGCCGGTCTGGGCGCGAGGCTCGGCTTCGGCACTATCCAGCTGGCTCTGCTGTTTACGATCGCGATCGCCATCGCCTTGCCTTATATGGTCTTGCAGCGAATAGCGGCTTCGCGCAGGGCCAAGGTCGAAAAGCAATTTCCCGTCGCGCTCGACATATTCGTGCGTGCGCTGCGCTCTGGTCACCCGGTCGCTTCAGCCATCGAGCTTCTGACCCGGGAAATGGACGATCCCATCGGAACCGAATTCGGCATTGTCGCGGACGAAGTGACCTACGGCGCCGATCTCGTCACCGCGCTCAACTCGATGGCAGAGCGGTGGGACCTCGAAGACATGCGCATGTTCGTCGTGTCCCTTGCAGTGCAGAGCGAAACCGGCGGCAACCTGGCGGAAATCCTCGAAAACCTTGCGCAGGTCATTCGCGAACGGGCGGCGATGTACATGAAGGTACGCGCGCTCAGCTCGGAAGGCCGGATGACGGGATGGATGCTTTCGATCCTGCCCGTCTTCGCATTCGTCACGACCTTCATGGGTTCGCCCAGCTTTTATCTCGATGTGGTAGACGACATCATCTTCCAGGTCGGCTCGATCGTCTTGGTGGTCCTGTATATTATCGGCGTGATCATGATCCGCCGGATGATCGATATCGAGGTCTGATATGGTCGAATTGGCAACCTCGAACTGGATAATCCGCGCAATGGTGCTGGCGCTGCTGTTTGCGCTGGTCGTCGTGTCGGTCTTTATCGTCTCGAACTGGAATGCACGCAGGCGGGCATCTTCCGAGCAGCTCGCCAAACTGGCCAAGGGGGAGTCGGCCGGGTATTCGGGAAGCCTCCTCGAACAGGAGCGAGAGGGCCGGTGGTCACGGATATCTTCCGCGATCGAAGATTCCGGAATCAAGCTGACCGACACCAATGACGACAAGATGGCCAATCTGCTGAGGTCAGCCGGCTATCGCAATGCATCGGCGCCCCGCATCTTTACTCTTGTCCGGGTCGTGATGGTGATCGGTTTCCCGGCACTCTATCTCCTGTCCGCATCGACTGCGGCCGAACCGCCGTCCATCCTCAAGCTCTACTTCTTTTCGGCACTGTTCGCAGTGTTCGGCTTTTATCTTCCCACCCTGTTCGTGCGCGCGAAAGCCGACCGGCGGCAAAATGCGATGATCAACGGGTTCCCGGATGCGCTGGACCTGCTCCTAGTCTGCGTCGAAGCAGGTCTGGGCCTGGAGGCCGCCCTTGCCCGGGTGGGCCGCGAACTTTCCTCGACCCATCCGCTTGTCGCGGAACTGTTCGCCGAGACCACACTGATGATGCGCGCCGGCGCATCGCGAGAAGACGCGTTGCGCCGTATGGGCACGAGCTCCGGTGTCGACGAGATCCGTTCGTTCTCCACGCTCATGATTCAGTCGGACAAGCTCGGCACGAGCATTGCCAGCACCTTGCGTGTCTACGCTACCGAAATGCGCGAGGCGCGCCGCATGCGGGCGGAGGAAAAGGCCCACCGCCTTCCAGTTCTCATCTCGATACCACTGGTCGCATGCATGCTGCCGACGATGATCGGCGTTCTCATTTTGCCAGCTGCAATTGGCTTTGTTCGCAATGTCGTGCCTGGCCTGTCCGGAGGAGGAGGATAATCATGAAGCCTGCCACCACACTCGCGCTTGTCGCGCTCGCCGCCAGCCTCGGAGGATGCAAGAGCTTCGTCCAGGCGTTCGACTTTTCCAAGCACTCCTCGGCGCCGAAATATGCCATCGGACCAGCCGATCTCGAAGAAGGTCGCGATCACCTGCGCGCCGGGCGCTTCGGCAACGCACTTGCGCCCTTGCATCGCGCGGCGCTCAATCCGGAAACGCGCGGCGAAGCGCTCAATGCGCTCGGCGTTGCCTATGCCAAGATCGGTCGTGCCGACCTGGCGGAACGCTATTTCATCGCGGCTGCTCGCGTGGATTCGGGAAATGAGCGGTTTGCGGCCAATCTCGACCGCTTTTATCGCAGCGACCTCGCCAACGATGCGCGGCTCCTATTCGCCCAGCGCGAACGCGCGCGAGAACAGTTTGCCGCCTTCACGCAGAGCGAACAGGCACTCCATCCGGTTGCTGTGAGCGAAGAGCGCATGGTCACGAGCGGCGGGCAGTCGCACAAGATCACGATCTCGCGCGGTGCGACTTCGCAAAGGGTCAGCCGGGTCGCAGATACTCCGGCCATAACGGCCGCGCCGGCAAGCACTCCTGCTCCGCGGGTTCGCGTTTCGGAAGGTACAGGCGTCCAGCAATCGACGGTCGCGCGTCCCGCCGAGATTTCCATCAGCACCAAGGCGCGCCCTGCTTCGCCGCGCGTGCGTGTAGGCAGCGCAGCCTCGACCGGCAATTACCCGGTCCGCGTCCGCTTGCCCGCACGGACGGGAACTGCACGCGGAAACTGATAAATGATGGCCCTTGCGAGCGTCTGGTTCGGCGCCCTTAGCGTATTTTCCGCGACCGGCGCTGCGCTGGATGCCTTCACGCGCCGGCTACCCAACTGGCTTTGCGGCCTCATGCTGCTTGCCGGTCTGGTCCTGGCATTCGTCGATGGCGGCATCAGCGCTCTCGGCCTCCACTTCGCGCATTCAGCCGTAGCACTGGCCATCGGCTACGGACTTTTCGCTATCGGCGTATGGGGCGGCGGCGACGGCAAGTTCTACGCGGCGACGGCCAGCTTCTTCCCGATTACGCAAATCCTCGGCCTGATGGTCGCGATCACGCTGTGCGGCCTGGTCGTCGCGATACTCTGGTTTGGCGGCAGGCAGATTGCGGGAGTGAAGATCAGCAAGGACAGCGATTTCGGCAAGCTGCCGTACGGACTTCCCATCGCGGCCGGTGCCATCGTCCAGGCGGTGATGCTCGCGTCATGATCAGGATGCGCCAGCAGGGCGATCGTTTTCTCGCCGTCCCACCGCGCCGTTATGCGCGATTCATTGTGCTGGCGCTGACGCTGCTCGCAATCGCACTGTTCTCGTGGAGCATGCGCCCGGTATCGAGCGCAGGCGCAGTCATGCGTGTCGCACTCGACCGTGTCCCGGAAGAGCGCGTGGTCGAGTTCGGCCACGAAAACGCGCCCATCCGGATGATCATGCCCGTGCCCGCCGAGGAAGTGCCTCCCGGCGCGGCTTCCGATCCCCGGTCATCGGGCGGAATGCGTGAGACTGAGCGCGACCGCCCGCGCCTCGCCAAGGCCGCTTCGCCTGCGCGCATGGTCAAGCCCGACAAGCATGGCATCCTGCCGATCGGCTATTCGCTGCCCGAAGGCGTGTCGTCGCAGGCCGGTGGGGTCGGCGTGTCGAAAACGCTCGCGTCGGAACAGGGAGCGGCCACCGGGCTGACGATCTTCCTCATCGGCGGATCGCTGATCGAGGTCGACCGCGGCGAGCTGGTAGCCGCACTGGCGCAGCTTGGTGCAGCCGAAAAGGCGAGCAGCCTGCCACCTGCCAGTGAGAGCGGCCGCCTGTCGCTCGACCGCGTACGCACGGCCGGGCTCGACCTGCGCTACGATGCCATACAGGATCGCCTCGTACTGCGACCGTGATCCTGCCGCGGTCTAGGTCTAGATCGCATCCCAGTTGATATTGATTTCGACATTCGCTTCGTCGACGCCGGCGGCACTGGCAATGCGCCTCCGGCTCGACCGGATAATCTCGGCCAGCGACCCGCTTGCGTTTTCCTCTTCCGCAATGGCCGCTGCTTCTCCGAGGCCCGGAGCGCCATAGACCAGCTCCAGCTCGCTCACGCCCAGTTCGCCTGCCAGCCGGCGCATCGTATCATGGCGGGGGCGCACCTGGTCGCCTTCCCATTTCCACAGGGTCGGCTTGCTCACGCCGACGCGCTCGGCAAGGCCGCGCATGGTGAAGTTCTTCGAGGTCCGCAAACGCTTGATCCGCGAACCAAGCGTCTCGTGATCGACGCCGAAGCGTTTCCCGCCATCTTCGTCGATCGAGGCGAGATCGTTTGCCGCCTGCAATTCGTCGTCGGAGATCGGGCTGAGGAAGCTGCAGCCGTACATTCCGTCGGCAAACCACACCACCTTCGCGCCAACGGCCCCGCTCTTGGGAAGGACCACTTCAAGCGGATCGTCGATGGAAAGCTCGGCGCCGGTTTTCACCAGCATGCCGCTGTTGGAAAGGTTCAGGATTTCCGCGTCGAATGCCTTGCCGGCCTGCCCGACGCCCGTGTTGAGCTGCAGGATGAGCCGTGGTTGGCGGCGATCAGGATCGATTTCATTGTCCACCACGGGCATCTCGCGCAAATTCCCCTCCTCTGCGCCCTGCCCCCATCCTAAGCATTTTCGTCATAATTGGAAGGGATGCCTTTGATTGGGCGGCGAAACTTCGTCGAGGCAAGCGATGGCAATCCCATCGCGACCTGTCTGCGGCATATCGCTTGGAGCGAAGGGCAGCGCAAGAATCCAGAAAAATTCCAGATTCCGACAGGGATGGGTTTACCTCGGGAGTCTACAGAAACCGTGGGTCTAAGAAAAACAACGGGATCGTCAAATGTCTACCGCAGTCCTTGCGGCCCTTGCCTATGTGGTCGGGGCTTTCACTGCCAGTGCGCTCATGGTTCGGTACGCGCCTCGCGCGCACACGTCACGCCAGATACGCAGGCACCTCGTCCTCTTCCTCGTCCTTCCGTTACTGCTCACGAAGGATTTCGTGGGGATCATCGAGAAGCTCGGCAAACCTCTGCTACGCACGGCGCGCAGGGCTTTCGAGCGGCTTTCCGGCACGCCCCTCTATTCGAACGACTATAGCGGATCGCGCTACTTCGCGTACGGGCAACGCCGGCGGAAGCTGCGCCGCAGCAAGCGCCCCACGCGGTCCATGAAGGTGCCGGCGAAAATCGCGAAACAGGCTTGAAGCCCGGCGGCCTGGACCGGCCCGCCCTCGCTTTTCGGCACTTTGCAGGTTTGTGCCACAGGGCCGATCCGCCTAAGCGGGTCGGCTCTTTTCGATTCGCTCGATAAGGAGCGAACGAAGATGACCGATCCGGCACCCCCGATGCCCCTGCCCCCGGAAACGGCAAGCAGTGACGGCTGGCGCGACGAGTTTGGCGCGACGCTGCGGCTGAGCTGGCCGCTGGCGGCAGCGAACCTGCTGCAGATGCTGACCTATGCGGTCGACGTGATCTTCATCGCACGGCTTGGCGAAGCGCAGCTGGCAGCATCGGCGCTCGCGATCGCACTGTTCGGCCTGGTGATGTGGGCGCTGTCCGGCCTTACCGGCGCGGTCGCGCCCGTCGCAGCAGCCGAGCTTGGCGAGCGTGCCCCTGCGCTTCGCGCTGTGCGCCGGTCGGTCCGAATGGCGCTGTGGCTCGCGGTGATATCGGGAATAGCGGGTGTCGGCGTGTGCCTGTTGCTCGGTCCGCTGATGCGGGTGACGGGGCAGGAGCCGCACATCGTCGCGATGGCGACCGAATACAACACGCTGCTCGTGGTCTCGCTGATCCCGTTCCTGTTCAACAATGTCCTGCGCAGCTTCGTCTCGACACTCGACCGGCCGATCTTCGCGACCGCGATCACGGCGGGCGGGATTCTCGTCAACGCGCTGGCGAATTACGCCTTCATCTTCGGCAATCTGGGCGCGCCCGAACTGGGCCTGCGCGGCGCGGCGGTGGCGACGATCATCACCACGCTGGTGACATTTGCCGCCTATGTGATTGCGATCCGCCTCGACCCCAAGCTCCACCGCTACCGCATCTTCGGCCGCTGGTGGTCGCCCGACTGGCAGCGGCTGTGGCACATCACGCGAGTTGGCACACCGATCGCGCTCACTATTACTGCCGAGGCGGGCATCTTCGGGGCCGCCGCCTTCCTGATGGGCAATATCGGCGCGACCCAGCTCGCCGCGCACACGGTTGCGCTGCAGATCGCCGCGCTTGCTTTCCAGGTGCCTTTCGGCGTCGGGCAGGCGGCGACCATCCGCGTGGGCTATTTCTACGGCGCGCGCGACAGCGAGGGGATGAAGCGCGCAGGCTGGACCGGCATCGCGGTCGGCACGGGCTTCATGGTCCTGACCGCGCTCGCGATGATCGTCATCCCCAAGCCGCTGCTCGCCATCTATATCGATCCGTGGGACCCGAAGAACGCCGTGCTGGTCGGCTTCGCGCTCAGATACATCGTCGTCGCCGCGGCCTTCCAGCTGTTCGACGGGATGCAGGCGGTGGCTGCCGGAGCCTTGCGCGGTTTGCAGGATACGCGCGTGCCGATGTGGATCGCTGCCTTCTCATACTGGGTGCCGGGGATCGGCTTCTCGCTCTACCTGGGTTTCTACACCCCGCTCGAGGGAGTGGGCGTCTGGATCGGCCTAGCGACCGGCCTTGTCGTGGCTGCGCTCCTGCTTACCTACCGCTGGTCAAGGCGCGAGAAACTGGGCCTCACCACCCGTCCGGCACGCGCCGGCTAGGCCCCTGCACGCCTCGGCGAAAACTCGGAAAATTTTTTCCGCTCCGACCCGTTGACTCCCCGAAGCGGCGCTCCCAAATGCGCCCTGCTGGCACTCTCGTCCGGGAGTGCCAAAGACTGATTCAAACTCATTAGAGAGGTCATAACCATGGCATTTCGTCCGCTGCACGACCGTGTGCTCGTGCGTCGCATCGAAGCAGAAGAGAAGACCGCCGGCGGGATCATCATTCCCGACAGCGCCAAGGAAAAGCCGAGCGAAGGCGAAGTCGTCGCTGTCGGCGCAGGCGCCAAGGCCGAAGACGGCAGTGTCACCCCGCTCGACGTGAAGGCCGGCGACCGCGTGCTGTTCGGCAAGTGGTCGGGCACCGAGATCAAGCTCGACGGCGAAGACCTGCTGATCATGAAGGAAAGCGACATCATGGGGATCATGGGCTGAGCCCTTCCCGCATAACGCTTTCCAACACTCACTAGAATTCCAGGAGAAACACCAATGGCTGCCAAGGACGTCAAGTTCAGCCGCGACGCGCGCGAAGGTATTCAGCGCGGCGTCGACACCCTCGCCAACGCCGTAAAGGTCACGCTGGGCCCCAAGGGCCGCAATGTCGTGATCGACAAGAGCTTCGGCGCACCGCGCATCACCAAGGACGGCGTTACCGTCGCCAAGGAAATCGAACTGAAGGACAAGTTCGAAAACATGGGCGCGCAGATGCTCAAGGAAGTCGCTTCGAAGTCGAACGACGCCGCCGGTGACGGCACCACCACCGCCACCGTGCTCGGCCAGGCCATCGTCACCGAAGGCATGAAGTCGGTTGCAGCGGGCATGAACCCGATGGATTTGAAGCGCGGCATCGACCTCGCTGTCGAGAAGGTCGTCGCCGATCTCCAGGGCCGTTCGAAGGACGTCTCGGGTTCGGAAGAAATCGCCCAGGTCGGCATCATCTCGGCCAATGGCGACCGTGAAGTCGGCGAAAAGATCGCCGAAGCCATGGAAAAGGTCGGCAAGGAAGGCGTGATCACCGTCGACGAAAGCAAGGGTCTCGAATTCGAGCTCGAAACCGTCGAAGGCATGCAGTTCGACCGCGGCTACCTGTCGCCCTACTTCATCACCAACCCGGACAAGATGACGGTCGAACTCGAAAACCCGTACATCCTGATCCACGAGAAGAAGCTCTCGAACCTGCAGGCGATGCTCCCGGTTCTCGAAGCGGCTGTCCAGTCGGGCCGCCCGCTGCTGATCATCGCGGAAGACATCGAAGGCGAAGCGCTGGCCACCCTCGTGGTCAACAAGCTGCGCGGCGGCCTCAAGGTTGCTGCGGTCAAGGCTCCGGGCTTCGGCGATCGCCGCAAGGCCATGCTGCAGGACATCGCGATCCTCACCAAGGGCGAGATGATCAGCGAAGACCTCGGCATCAAGCTGGAAAACGTCACGCTCGGCATGCTCGGCGAAGCCAAGCGCGTCACCATCGACAAGGACAACACCACCATCGTCGACGGTGCCGGTTCGGAAGACGACATCAAGGCCCGCGTCGGTGAAATCCGCACGCAGATCGACAACACCTCGTCCGACTACGACCGTGAAAAGCTGCAGGAACGCCTGGCGAAGCTCGCCGGCGGAGTTGCAGTCATCAAGGTCGGCGGTGCGACCGAAGTCGAAGTGAAGGAACGCAAGGACCGCGTCGACGATGCGCTGCACGCAACCCGCGCAGCTGTCGAAGAAGGCATCGTTCCGGGCGGCGGTACCGCGCTGCTCTACGCCTCGAAGGCCCTCGAAGGCCTGACCGGCTCGAACGACGACCAGACCCGCGGCATCGACATCGTCCGCCGTGCGCTGCAGGCGCCGGTTCGCCAGATCGCCAGCAACGCCGGCCATGACGGCGCAGTCGTCGCAGGCAAGCTGTTCGACGGCAATGACGAGACCCTCGGCTTCAACGCCGCCACCGACACCTATGAAAACCTGGTGTCGGCCGGTGTGATCGACCCGACCAAGGTCGTGCGTACTGCCCTGCAGAACGCCGCTTCGGTTGCCGGCCTGCTGATCACGACCGAAGCCGCGATCGTCGACAAGCCCGAAGACAAGGCTGCGCCCGCAATGCCCGACATGGGCGGCATGGGCGGTATGGGCGGCATGGGCTTCTAAGCCTTACCGACCAGCAGACAGGCTAAACCTGCAGAAGGCCCGGCGGAGAGATCCGCCGGGCCTTTTCGTTTGCGCGCGCGGCACAGGCGCGGCAGGGACGTGCGCACCCAAGGGAGAGAACCATGAAAGCCGCCATTGCTGCCCTGCCGCTGTTCGCGCTGACCGCTGCCTGCGCCACCTATTCCGAACCGCCTGCTACGACCGCCGTCGTCGCCGACAGCGCGACCGAGACCGAGCGGCTGAACGAGTGGTTCGAGCAGAAGTTCATTGAGGAACTGGCCTTCCGCCCCCAGACCCAGACCGAACTCGGCATCAAGACCGATTACGACAAGCTCAACGATTTCAGCATCGAGGGCATGCAGGCCCATGCGAAATGGTGGCAGGACATGGTCGCCGAAATGGAGGCCACGTTCGATTACGACGCGCTGACCGACGAGGCGCAGATTTCCTGGGATGTGGTCAAGTACCGCGCCCGCGAGGCGCAGCTCGAATATCTGTTCGCCGATCGCACCTATGTCCTCCACCAGATGCATGGCGAGCATGCGGCCCTGCCGAGCTTCCTGCTGAGCCAGCATACGGTCGAAAGCGACAGCGACATGGTGGCCTTCATCGCCCGCCTTCGCGCGCTGGGACCCGCGATCGACCAGCTGCTTGCCCGCGCGCAGGCCAATGCCCAAGGCGGCGTGCGCCCGCCGCGCTTTGCCTATGATGCGGTGATAAGGGAATCGCAGGCGCTGATCACCGGCGCCCCGTTCGACGATGGCGAACCGTCGGCACTCTGGGCGGGGACCGAAGGACATCTGGCGAAGCTGGTGGAAGATGGCGCCATCAGCGAGGCGCGTGCCGGCACTTTGCGCGAACAGGCGCGCAGGGCCCTGCTTGAAAGCATGGCGCCGTCGTATCAGCGCCTGATCGACTGGTTCACCGCGGACCGCCCCAATGCCGACGAGCAGCCGCGCGGGGTCGCGGCCCTGCCTGATGGCGATGCCTATTACACCTACAGGCTCGCCGCTTCGACCACGACCGAGATGACGCCCGACCAGGTCCACCAGTTGGGCCTCTCGGAAGTCGCGCGCATTCGCGGGGAAATGGAAGCCATTCGCGAAAAGGTGGGCTTCGATGGCACGCTGCAGGAGTTCTTCGAATTCGTGCGGACGGACGACCAGTTCTTCTTCCCGAACACCGATGCCGGGGCCGACATGTTCCTTGCCAAGGCCAAGGGCTATATCGATGCAATCACGCCAAAGCTGCCGCAGTATTTCGGACGCCTGCCCAAGGCCCCGCTCGAAGTACGCCGGGTAGAGCCCTTCCGCGAGCAACCCGGCGCAGCCCAGCACTACCGCCCCGGCGCACCCGACGGCTCGCGTCCCGGTATCTACTACGCGCATCTTTCCGACATGCGGGCGATGCCGATCCCCAATATCGAGACCACCGCCTATCACGAGGGCAATCCCGGCCATCACATGCAGGTTTCGATCTCGCAGGAAACGCAGGGCCTGCCCCGCTTCCGCACGCAGGGTTGGTGGATTTCAGCCTTCGGCGAAGGCTGGGCACTCTATTCGGAAAGCCTCGCCAAGGAGATGGGCGGCTTCACCGATCCATACCAGGATTTCGGCCGCCTGCAGGCAGAGATGTGGCGCGCCATCCGGCTCGTGCTCGATACCGGCATCCATTCGAAGGGCTGGACGAGCGAACAGGCCGTGGCCTTTGCGCTGGAAAATTCCTCGCGCCCCGAAACCGCGGTCCGCTCCGAAGTGCGGCGCTATACCGTCTGGCCCGGACAGGCGACCAGCTACAAGATCGGCATGATCCGCATCCAGCAATTGCGCGCGCGCGCCGAGCGGGAGCTGGGCGAGGATTTCGATATTCGCGGGTTCCACGACACGGTGCTCGGCGGCGGGGACATCCCGCTCGGCATTCTCGAACGCCGGGTCGATAACTGGATCGCGAAGAAGAAGGCCAGCTAGCCGAACCTGCCCTTGCGCGGCCCCAGATAGCCGAAGAGGTAGGCGCCCACCTTGCGCATCTGGATCTCCTCCGCGCCTTCGGTGATCCGGTAGCGGCGGTGATGGCGATAGATGTGCTCGAAAGGCTTGTGGCGCGAATAGCCGATGCCGCCATGCACCTGCATTGCGCGGTCGGCGGCTTCGCACACCAGCCGGTTCGCCCAGTAATTGCACATGGAAACCTTGTCGGAGATCGTTGTCTCGATCTCCTCATGCGGCATGTTGTCCATTTCCCAGGCGGTCTTGTAGATCAGCAGGCGCAGCATCTCGCACTGGGTGGCAAGCTCGACCAGCGGGAACTGGATCGCCTGGTTGCGCGCCAGTTCCTCGCCGAAGGGCTTGCGGGTCCGGGCATATTTCACGCTTTCCTCGACGCAATAGGTCGCCGCGCCGAGGCTGCTGGCGGCCTGCCTTATGCGGTTCTGGTGGACGAAGCTCTGCGCCAGCGCGAGACCCAGCCCTTCGCGCCCGAGCATCGCGCTTTCGGGGACCCAGACATCCTTCGCCGATAGGCGCGGATGATCGGTGGGCATGTTGAAGATCCACATCCACTCCTCGATCTCCAGACCCTCGGTCGGGGTGGGCACGAGCAGGCAGGTTATCCCGCGCGCGTCGCCCGCCTCGCCCGATGTGCGGCAGAACATCGCGCAATGGGTGGCGACATGCATGCCGGTGATCCACATTTTCTCGCCATTGAGGAGCCAGCCGTCGACCCCGTCGCGCTTTTCGCGCACGGCAGTGGTTTCCATGTGGGTTGCGTCGCTGCCGTGATCGGGCTCGGTCAGGCCGAAGGCGACGCGGCGATTGCCCTCGAAACCGCCGAGGATGAATTCCTGTTTCTGTTCCTCGGTCCCCCATTGTTCGAACATGGCGACGAAGGGGAAATTGCCGACGATCGAATGCTCGTTCTGGAGGTCGTTGTGGAGGCCAAGTCCGGCTTGCGCGAACCGATCCCGGATTACCGCCATCCAGAGGTTCGAGCCATCCTTGCCGCCGTATTTCCTGGGCGCGGAGAAGCGCCAGTGGCCTGCCTCGTCCGCTACCTTGCGCGCCTGACGCAGCAGGTCTTCCCACTCATGGTCGGGCAGCCCGCCGCGTTCCCAATCGGTCCGCGCATTCTCGCGGCGGTGGTCGAAGAAGCGGATGTTGTCGTCCTTCGCGACCAGCGGCTCGATCTCGGCTTCGATGAAGGAGACGAGTTCAGCGTAATAATCTTCGAGATCCTGCGGGATTGTGAAATCCATCAATCGTCTCCCAACCATTTGCGCCGCGCCACCGCGAGCGAGGGGTATTTGGGCGAGTCCGTTTCCAGCTTCGCCATGGCCGCCCTGCGCAGCCGAGCGCCGAGGAGCGGATCGTCGATCGGCTGGCGACCCGAGAGAATCGCCTGCGCCAATTCCCTGTCGGCCCCGCCCCTATCCGATCGGTGATCGCGGGCGATGATTCCCAGCGCATTGCGCGCCACCGCCAGCTGGAACTTGTCGTGGCCTTCCATCCGGTGCTTCACCGTTGCGAGCCATTCGGAAATGGCCTCGGCGATTTCCGCCACATCTGCCTCGCCATGACGATCAGTCGCGTCCCGAATTTCGGTTCGCTTGCCAAACAGGCTGTCAGCTTCGTCAAGGAAAAGCATCAGGTCGCATTCCTGCTCGCTGGTGCGCCGCGAAATGACCACCCGCTCGAGCATCCTGTCTTCGCCTTTGCGCCAGTAGCTCGCCATCTTGAGGCATCCGAGCGCCCACCACACGATGCGATAAATCGTCCAGAACCGGAATCGCACAGGATCGACTGGTCTGCCGCCTGCAGCTTCGTAGGCTGTGAGATATTCCTCCAGCAAACCCAGCCCCAGCGCCGGCATGTCATAGGCACCGAACCGCCAGACCGGCATGCAGCCGAAGGCGAGGTCCTCGTGCCAGTCGCCGAAATGCGCCAGCTCCCAATCCAGCACTCCGGTCAGCTGCGAATCCTCGACCAGCAGATTGCCCAGCCGGAAATCGCCATGGTTGAGCACCGGCTCGACCGGCTCGGGCAGATTGTCCAACAGCCAGCGCAGGCCCAGCGCAATGATCGGCCGGTCGCCACCTGCTTCCTCGAATTGCTCGCGCAGTTTTTCGACGCCCTCGCGATAATCGAGCGTCGGAACATCGGCGGGCAAATCGGCCGGGTCGATGGCATGGATACACGCGAGGTCTGCAGCGGCCTGTTGAACCAATTGTGCGGGCGATGTGCTGGCCAAAATGGTGCGCGGATCGGGCGTTCCGGGAAGTGCGCGCATCACGAAGCCGCTGCCGATGCCGTCGCTCTTCTGGAGCTCGACGACCACCTCCGGGGCCGTAACCCCGGCAGCTCGCGCCGCACGAATGATCGCCGCCTCGGTTGGATGGCCGAAGGGCCGTTCCTCCATGAACGCAAGGCTGGGCGCGCGGCGCAGCACGAAGTCTTCGCCAGCGGCCGAGAAGCGCCAGCTTTCCATCGTCGCACCGCCGGTAAGGCGCGACAGGTTCACGGGCGCGTCCAGCCCGGCCCGCGCCATTGCTTTCGCCAGTCCGACTTCCAGCGCCATCTCTCCCATGCCTTTCGTTGTGACCCAAGGTGGCGGAGCCTACAAGTCCGGACCTCTTGGCGGTCTCGTCCGTTGGTTTTGCGAATAGACAATATCCCAAGGAGACCCCCCAGATGAAACTCCCCCACAAGGCCCATGTAGCAATCGTCGACGGCAAGCACTTCACGGTCATGCAGAACACCGGCCAGCCCTTCGAGCCCAAGCTTTCCAGCGCGCAGAAACCGGATCTGACCGCCTCGAATTTCAGCGCCGGAGTGAAGCACCAGGACGATATCGGCCAGAAGCATGGCAGGACCGACCTCAACGAACTCGCCCACGGCGCCGCTGCGGCAGAATGGCTCAATGCCAAGGCCATTTCGGGCGAGCTGACCGATGTCCTCGTCATCGCCGATCCCAAGACTCTCGGGGAAATGCGCCGGCACTATCATTCGGAGCTGGAAAAGCGCCTGGTCGGGGAGATCGACAAGACCGTCACCGGCGAACCGACCTCGAAGATCGAACAGGTAATTTCCGCCGCGTGATCGGCTAATGAAATTTCATTGCGCTAAAATTGCCGATCGCTGGCACGACACAATTCATCGTTAATCGACTTGCGCAGGAATCCTGCTTTGCGTTAATATTCCGACAACCATGTTTTTGGTATTGGGAGAGCCATGCGGATCATGAAACTCGGACAGCTGCTGGCAGCAGGCGCTCTCGCGCTGACCCTGCCCGTGCAAGTACAGGCGCAGGGCTATGAGGCCCAGTTCGACAAGGTGCTGGGCACCGAAGTTCGTGCGCCTGAAACGTTCGAGGCCGTCTATGACGACGGGCTGACGCAGCGGATCACGCAGCTGGCCGAAGGGTCGCGGGGACGCATCGGCGTCTACGCGGTCGACCTTACCAGTGGCCAGGAAGTGGGCGTGCTCGCCGACCAGCGTTTTCCCATGGCAAGCACGAGCAAGGTAGCGATCGCGGCTGTCTATCTCGCCGGGGTCGATGCAGGGAAATGGACCCTGACGAGCGAGTGGCGCCTGCCCCGTCCCGGCGGTGCCTATCTCTCGGCGCAGGAACACCTCAACCTGATGATCAGCAAGAGTTGCAACTCCTGCACCGACGCCCTGCTTTATGCGGTTGGCGGGCCGGCTGTGGTCAACGCATGGATGCGCGATAAGGCAGGCATCAAGGATTTCGAGCTTACACGCGATATCGCAACGCTTGTGCGCGAGGATGGCCGGGTCGATCCTGCCTCGGCGGTAGACTTCCGCGACAGCGCGACGCCGCGTGCGATGGGCCAGCTTCTTGCCGGTATATATAAGGGCAAATGGCTTAGTGCGGGTTCGCGGGCCGTCCTGATGGATGCCATGCGCTCGACGACCACGGGCAAGAAGCGGATGCGTTCGGCCCTCCCCGTCAGTGCAGGCCTTGCGCACAAGACCGGGACTCTAAGCCGCACGGCGAGCGACATCGGCATCTTCCATACGCCAGACGGTCGCCCGATTGCCGTAGCGATTTATGTGACCGGCCAGAGCAGCTCGATGGCTGCCGAAAACGGCAATCGCGGGCTGAAGCTGCAGGCGCGCCAGCAGCGCGATGCGCGGATCTCGACTATCACCGGTGCGCTCTATCGCGGATTTACCAATCCGGAAGACAATCGCCGCGTCTGGGCGGATGCCGATTACGGCGGCTGACTTGGCCAATTGACGGTCGGCAAAAGAAAAGGGCGGCGCCTCGCGGCACCGCCCTTTCCTGTATCGAACGATAACCGTTCGAAGCGTGCGACCAATTAGTCAGCAGCAGCTTCTTCAACGGTTTCGCCTTCGACTTCAGCTTCAGCTTCAGCCATTTCGCCGTCGACTTCAGCAGCAGCTTCTTCAGCGCCAGCTTCAACAGCTTCCATGTTGGCTTCGGTGTCGGCAGCAGCCGATTCAGCGGTTTCTTCAGCTGCGTCTTCGGTAGCTTCCGAGCAAGCGGCGAGCGAGAGAGCGGCTGCCGAAGCGGCGGCGACGAGTGCGATCTTGCGCATAATAATAATCCTTAAACAGCGAGTTCTGGATGCGAAGGGCAAGCGACCCTGTCCCTTCGCGCAAGGTCCGGCAATTCGGGCCTTACAGTGTCTAAATAGTGGCCGGATTGTGGCGTAGCAAGGGAAATCGCCACATTTCGCCATCATTCGGCCTCAATTCGCCGCAATTCCGCCATTTTTCGTACCACATTTTTTGGCGTTCTGGCGCTCCCCAAGCCCCCGACTCGCTGCTAGGGCGGCAATAATGGCCGACAAGCAGCATCTCTATCTCGTCGACGGTTCCGCCTATATTTTTCGGGCTTATCACCGCTTGCCTCCGCTGACCGATCCCGAGGGCACACCGGTCGGCGCGGTTTATGGCTACACCACCATGCTGTGGAAGCTGGCCGACGATCTCGACAAGGCAGACGGGCCGACCCACCTCGCGGTGGTGCTCGACAAGTCGAGCCAAAGCTTCCGCAACGAGATCTACGATCAGTACAAGGCCAACCGGCCCGATCCGCCCGAGGACCTTGTCCCCCAGTTCCCGCTGATCCGCGACGCCACCCGCGCCTTCAGCCTGCCCTGCATCGAGGAACCCGATGTCGAGGCGGACGACATGATCGCATCCTATGCCCGCGCGGCGCAGGAAAAGGGCTGGGATGTGACCATCGTATCCTCCGACAAGGATCTGATGCAGCTCGTCGGCGAGAAGGACGGCGCGCGCATCGACATGCTCGACACGATGAAGAATGCGCGCATCTATATCGACGAGGTGAAGGAGAAGTTCGGCGTGCCGCCCGAGCTGGTCGGCGACGTTCTCGCGCTAATGGGAGATTCGGTCGACAATATCCCCGGCATCTTCGGGGTCGGGCCTAAGACCGCGAGCAAGCTCATCGATGAGCACGGCAGTCTCACTGCTGCACTCGATGCAGCCGGCGACATGAAGAAGTCCAAGCTCAAGGAGCGATTGATCGAGCACCGCGAGGATGCAGAACTCAGCCGCGTGCTGGTGACGCTCAAGGAGGATTGCGGCCTGCCGGTCGAGCTGGAGGATATGAAGCTCGACGGCGTGCCGAGCGAACCGCTTGCCGCTTTCCTCGAAAAGCATGGTTTCACCAGCCTTCTCAGACGCCTCGAGTCCGGAACGGGCAGCCCCAACCGCGCCACCGATCTCAATCCGGCCAAGCAGGAAACTGCCGGTGCCGCTACAAGCAGCGAGGGCAACACCCAGCCGCTGCCCGAAATGCCCGCAGTCGACCGGTCGGCCTATGAATGCGTGCAGTCGATGGAGCGGCTGGAAGACTGGATCGCGCGTGCGCACTTGGCGCGCTTGGTCGCTGTCGACACGGAAACCGACAGCCTCGATTCGATCCAGGCGAGACTGGTGGGAGTAAGCCTCGCGGTCGGCCCTAACGAGGCTTGCTACATCCCGCTCGCCCACGGCGGCAGCGACATGTTCGCCGAAAAGCCCGAGCAGGTCGACAAGGCCGCAGCGCTCGCAGCGCTGAAGCCGCTGCTCGAGGACGATGCTGTCCTCAAGGTTTTCCAGAACGGGAAATACGATCTCAACGTTCTGGCCCGCGAAGGGATCGCGGTTGCACCCATCGACGACACAATGATCATCAGCTTCGCGCTGGATGCGGGCCGCAGCGAGGCCGGTATCGGCGGCGGCCACGGCATGGACGAATTGTCCGAGCGCCACCTCGGCCACACCTGTCTCAGCTTCAAGGAAGTTTGCGGCACGGGCAAGAAGGCCATCCCCTTCGCCGAAGTCCCGCTCGACAAGGCCACGGAATACGCTGCCGAGGATGCCGATGTGACTTGGCGGCTGCACGCGCATCTCAAGCGCCGCCTGCCGGTCGAAGGCGGGGCGAAAATCTACGAACGTGTCGATCGCCCGCTGGTGCCCGTGGTGGCGCAAATGGAGCGGCACGGGATCAAGGTCGACCGGACGCGACTAGCCAAACTTTCCGAAGAATTCGCAACCGAGACAGCGCGCCTCGAAGGCGAGATATACGAGCTGGCGGGGCAGGAATTCACCGTCGGCAGCCCCAAGCAGCTTGGCGAGATCCTGTTCGACAAGCTCGGCTACAAGGGCGGCAAGAAAGGCAAGAGCGGGCAATACTCGACCGACCAGTCGGTGCTCGAGCGGCTGTCGGGCGAAGGTGCCGATATCGCCGACAAGGTGCTCGAATGGCGACAGCTGACCAAGCTCAAGTCGACTTATACCGACGCCTTGCAGGAAGCGATCAATCCCGAAACGGGTCGGGTGCACACCAGCTACAGCCTCGTCGGCGCGCAGACCGGGCGCTTGTCCTCGACCGACCCGAACCTGCAAAATATCCCTATCCGCACCGAGATCGGGCGCCAGATCCGCGAGGCATTCGTGGCCGACGAAGGCAATGTCCTGCTGGCCGCCGACTATTCGCAGATCGAGCTTCGCCTCGCCGCGCACATGGCCGATGTCGCGCCCTTGCGCGAAGCCTTCGAGAACGGCGAGGACATCCACGCGCGCACCGCGACCGAAATGTTCGGCGAGGTAACCCGCGACACGCGCGCCCGCGCCAAGACGATCAACTTCGCCATCCTCTACGGCATCTCGCGCTGGGGACTGGCCGGTCGTCTCGATGTCGAGCCGGACGAAGCGCAGGAGATGATCGACACCTATTTCAAGCGCTTCCCCGGCATCCAGAAATACATCCTCCACACGCTCGAAAGCGTGCGCGAAAAAGGATATTCGGAAACGCTGTTCGGGCGGAAGACCTGGTTCCCGCGGATCAACTCGAAGAATCAGGCCGAACGCCAAGGCAGCGAGCGTGCGGCGATCAACGCACCGATCCAGGGTACCAGCGCCGACATCATCAAGCGCGCGATGGTTCGCATGATGCCCGCACTGGAAGAGGCAGGGCTCGGCCACGTCCGCATGTTGCTGCAGGTGCATGACGAACTGGTGTTCGAACTGCCCGAAGGCGATGTCGAAGCGGCATCGAAGGTGATCGAGCAGGTCATGGCCAATGCGGCAGAGCCCGCCTTGAAACTTTCCATCCCGCTCGGTGTCGACATCGGCACAGGCAAGAGCTGGGGAGCTGCGCACTAGCAATGCCGCTGGGGAACCTCATCTGGCGGAGGCGACTCTCGAACGCGGCACTGCTGCTCCTGATCGGCACGGCGATGCTGGCGCTGATCTTCCTCGTCTACCAGACCCTCGAAGCCGAACGCATGCAGCGCGAGCGATCGCAACTGACAGCCGACATTCTCGAAGAACTGGAGCGGGTGGACACTGCCGCGCTCAACGGGGAAACCGGCCAGCGCGGCTATCTCATCACGCTCGACCGGCGCTATCTCGAGCCGTACCGGCAGGGAAGCGAACAGATCGATCCTGCCCTGCGGCGGCTGCGCGAACTGATGGGCGATACGGCCACGACCCGGCAGGAAGAGCTGCTCGACCAGATCGATGCGCTGTCGAAAGCGAAGTTCTCCGAAATGGAGAACACCGTCATGCTGCTCGAGGATGGCCAGCTCCTCGAAGCCCGGCGAGCGGTCCTGACCGACGAGGGGCAGGAAACCATGGAGCGCCTGCGCCGCGCGCTCGATGAAATGGAAGAAATCGAACGCGAATTGCTCGCCGACCAGGCTGCCGAAACCGCGCGCATCGAGGGACGGGTCCTCCCGCTGCTGGGAATGCTTATCGCGCTGATCGGCATTTCGATCCTGCTGGGGTCGCGGCTGGTGTCGAGCGCCGCCCGCCACCAGGCCGAGGCGGCCCAGGCGCTGGAACTGGGAGAAGCACGCGACCGGGCGGACCTGCTCGCGCGCGAGCTCAACCACCGTGTGAAGAACCTGTTCGCCGTGGTTCTCGCGATCGTCCAGATGAGCGCTAAGGACAAGCCCGAAGCGAAGGAGGTCACCGACGTGATCGCCCAGCGGGTGCGCGCCTTGCTGACTGCACATGAGGTAAGCCAGGGCGAACTAGACCGCGATCTCGCCTCGTTGGAGACGCTGATCGAAACCACGCTTGCGCCCTATCGCTCGCAGAACCAGACCGCCGATGTCCACGGCCCCGAGGTCCTGCTGCCGGCCAAGCGCATTTCCCCGCTCGGCCTCGTCTTCCACGAGCTGACGACCAATGCCGTGAAATATGGCGCCTGGAAGCATGGCGGGACGATCGATGTGTCGTGGGAGTGGCAGGGCGACAGCATTCGCCTGACCTGGCGCGAAAGCGGCGTTCCGATCGAGGCAGCTCCCGAGCGAAAAGGTTTCGGTAGCCTGCTCATGGAGAGCGCGGCCCGACAGTTCGGCGGAAGCGTGAGCCGTGAGTTCACGCCCGACGGGCTGGTCGTCACCATCGACCTGCCACAGGCGCAGAACACGCCAAACCTTGCAACCACCCCGCCTGCCCCATAGAGGCGCGCTCGATGCCCGATATCCTTGATCGCTACCGTCCGGAAAACTGGCCCTTGTCCTACGAAGGGCTGATCCACACGCTGATCGCGCTCGGTCCGACGATCTTGGTCGCGCTCGGCGCGCACTGGCTCATCTTCCGTATCCTGAAGAAGATAACCTCGGCTTCGTCCAGCGTGATGGACGACGTGGTAGTCGCCAAGGTCCGCAAGCCCGTGCGCTGGGCGATGATCGCCTTTGCCATCTCGATAGCTGCCGACAACGACGCGCTGGTCGGGGATGGATGGGACAAGTTCGCCGATTTCCTGGTTCCCGCGGTGATCGGCTGGGTCGCATTCGGTCTCGTGAAAGGCCTTGCTCTGGGATACGAACGCCAGATCGATATCGATGGCGACGAGGTCGCCAGCCGTGGCTATCGTACCCGCATCGCCATCCTTTCGCGTACGGCGAGGGTGGCGATCATCATCATCACCGCATCCTTGATGATGTTGAGCATTCCGGCGGTTCGCGATGTCGGCACGACCATGCTGGCCTCCGCCGGTCTTGCTGCTCTCGCCATCGGTGCGGCCGCCCAGCCTGCGCTCAAATCGCTGATTGCCGGCTTGCAGATGGCCCTCACGCAGCCTTTACGCATCGGTGACCTCGTAAAAGTGGACGGCCAGGCCGGCCGGGTCGAGGAAATCCGCATGAGCTACGTCACGGTTCGCACGTGGGACGAGCGCGTGCTCGTCGTGCCCACCAGCCGCTTCCTCGACCAGAGCTTCGAGAACTGGTCGCGCGTGAGCGAGAAGCTGACCGGCCCGATCATGCTTCACCTCGATCCGGCTGCCGAAGTCCAGCCGATCCGCGAGGAGTTCGAGCGGTTCGTGAAGACGCACGAATTGTGGGATGGCCGCAACCTCGCGCTGCTCATGACCGAGGCCTATCCCGAAAGCATCGAACTGCGCCTGTCGATGAGCGCGGACACCATCGGCGACCTGTGGACGCTGCGCTGCGCGGTCCGCGAACACATGCTCAAATGGCTGCGCGAGAACCAGCCCGGCGCGCTGATCCGCCACCGGCTCGAAGTCGAGGCCGCGAACCAGCGCGCGAAGGGCGGCTAATCAGCTCTCGATATTCTCGTGCTTCTTGTCGCGAGTGGATTCGACCATGCCCTCGTGAATGAAGCCGATCGGCTGCACTTCGGCGGCGCGCTTTTTCAGCTCGCCGCGCATTTTCTTGTATTCGGCCTCCATCTTGCTGGTCACCGTTGCTCGGCTGTCCTCGAGCGCTTCGGTAAAGTCAGCGGCAGTTACCTTTTCGACATCGCCGCCCGCGCGCTTGAGCGCGTTGAGCCCCGCGCGGCGGACCACGTCTTCCAGATCTGCACCGGTGAAGCGTTCGGTCTTGCCGGCAATTTCGGCAAGTTTGATATCGTCCGCCAAAGGCATGTTGGCGGTATGGATGCCGAGGATTTGCTCGCGGCCCTTCTTGTCGGGCGTGCCGACATAGACCAGTTCGTCGAAACGGCCAGGACGCAGCAGCGCCGGATCGACCAGCGTCGGTCGATTGGTCGCACCGATTACGACGACCGACTGAAGCTCCTCCAGTCCGTCCATTTCGGCAAGTATCGTATTCACCACTCGCCCGGTGACCTGCGGCTCGCCCTGCCCTGACCCGCGCGCCGGAACGAGGCTGTCGATTTCGTCGATGAAGACGACGCAAGGCGCGACGGCACGGGCGCGCTTGAACATCTTTGCGATCTGCTGCTCGCTCTCGCCATACCATTTGGACAGGAGATCGCTCGACTTCATCGAGATGAAGTTCGCTTCGGCTTCTTTCGCGACAGCCTTGGCGAGCAGGGTCTTGCCCGTTCCCGGGGGACCATAGAGCAGGAAACCCTTGGCCGGCCGGATGCCCAGGCGGTGGAAGGCGTCCGGGTTCTTCATAGGAAGCTCGATGCCTTCCTTCAGCTTCTCGATCGCATCGCCAACGCCGCCGATATCGGACCAGCCGACATTGGGGACCTGCACCATAACCTCGCGCATGGCCGAGGGCTGGATGCGCTTCAGTGCGGAGAGGAAATCCTCGCGCCCGACGTATAGTTCGTCGAGCACTTCGGGCGGGATCGTCCTCTCGTCGAGGTCGATCTTGGGCATGATCCGGCGCACCGCGTCGATCGCCGCTTCGCGTGTGAGCGCGGCAATATCGGCACCGACGAAGCCATAGGTGGCCTTGGCGAGCTCGGTCAAATCGACCTTGTCGCCAAGCGGCATGCCGCGCGTGTGGATGCCGAGGATTTCGCGGCGCCCCTTCTCGTCAGGCACGCCGATCACGATCTCCCGGTCGAACCGGCCCGGACGGCGCAGGGCCTCGTCCATGGCATCAGGGCGATTGGTGGCTGCGATCACCACGAGGTTCGAACGCGCTTCGAGCCCGTCCATCAGCGTGAGCAGCTGTGCGACGAGACGTTTCTCTGCCTCGCCCGGCACGCGGTCGCGCTTGGGGGCGATGGAATCGATCTCGTCGATGAAGACGATCGCGGGCGCGGCCTTGGTTGCCTGCTCGAATACCTCGCGCAGCGCCTTTTCGCTTTCGCCGTAGCCGGAGCCCATGATCTCGGGACCGTTGATAGTGAAAAACTCGGCATCGCTCTCATTGGCAACGGCCTGAGCGAGACGGGTCTTGCCCGTACCGGGAGGACCATGGAGCAGCACGCCCTTGGGCGGATCCACGCCAAGACGGGTGAACAGTTCGGGATAGCGCAGCGGCAGCTCGACCATCTCGCGCAGTTGCTGGATCGTGTCCTCTATGCCGCCGACATCGTCGTAATTGACCACTGCGCGGGCATCGCGCGGTGCCTCGAATTCCGCGCGCAATTCGACTTCGGTATTCTCGTCGATATGGACGATGCCCTTCGGCGTCGTCGAGACAACCGAGAGTCGGATCTGGGTGAGCGCGTAGGCAGGTGCGTTGAACATGCGGCGTACTTCGGGGGGCATGTTCTGGACGGGCTGCTGGCCGGTGGTCGCTACAAGGTCGCCCGCCATGAGCGGCTTACCTGCGAAATTGCGTTTCAATGCCTGTGCGGGTCCCTGCAGGCGCATCTCGCGATTGGCGGGCGCGAAGACGACGCGTGTCGCGGGGCGTGATTCTGCCGAACGGACAACGACGTGTTCGCCGGAACCCACTTCTGCATTCCCGCGCTGGAGGCCGTCGAGCCGGATGACTTCGAGCGACTGGTCCTCGTCATAGGCTGCCATGGCAATCGCCACGGTGGCGCGCTTGCCGGTGATCTCGACCGGGTCTCCCTCGGTTATGCCGAGCGCCTGAAAAGCCGAGCGCGGCATCCGGGCAATGCCCTGCCCGCTTTCTTCCTGCCGCGCTGCCGCAACTTGCAGTCTTACCGTTTTCTCATCCACCGCTGTCGCAGCGTCCGCATCGGCCATATGGCGCAACTCCCTCGCAAAATCATGTCTAACGCCTGCCGGAGATGGGGAGACGTGACAGACATGCAATGAGCGAGAGGGCCCAAGGGGTCCGTATCCGGTCCACAACGGACAAGAAAAAAGCCCGGCTGGAAAACCAACCGGGCTGGAAAAGTCTTGGGAGAGGATGCCTGAAAGGCACGAGGAGATATGCGCCCCGCGCCCTTTTTGTGCAAGTGCGAAATAGACAAGGTTTGTTGCATCGGGCGCAAGTTACAGATTTAAGTCGCTGTAAATCAAAGGCCCTGATTGCACGCTATCTCGCAGATGCAGCACAGGTGCGCCACTGCCGCGGGTTGGCATCCGTGCCCAGCCACGCGTTGAATCTCGTGGTTTCGCCGGAAAACTCGTTTCGGCACGGGCCCCTTTCGATCGTAAGCACGAAGGGAGCCGGATCGTCGGGAATTGCCCCTTCCTTGCCGCGGAAAGTCCAGACACCCGCGTTGCTCGAGGCCGAAACCTCCACCACGCGATAGGACGGTCCTGAGTAGCTCTGGCTGATCGCCATCTTCGAACCGCGGTTCTCGAACCCGATGAAAGGTTCGCCGAAATTCGCCTTGAAATCTCCGCGCGTGGCATCGGCAGAAAGATGGTCGACGCGCTGGGCTTCCTGTTTGACGATGACCGGATCGGGCTGCTTGGGTTCCGGCTGCGGCGTGGGTTCGCGCTCGCAGGCAGCAAGCATGGGAACACAAACCACTATTGCGAGCGCGCGCATCGAGAACTCTCCTTTTGCGGGGGTGACTTATCACAAACACCCCGCTAGCAGCCATGCCGTAACGGAGGTCCGATGAACAAGCTCTTTCCCGATGCCGCTTCCGCCCTCGAAGGGCTTCTCCACGACGACATGCTGATTGCCAGCGGCGGCTTCGGCCTCTGCGGAATTCCCGAGCGCCTGCTCGAGGCGATCCGCGAAAGCGGCGTCAAAGGCCTCACTTTCGCCAGCAACAATGCCGGCATCGACAATGAGGGCATCGGCATGCTGCTGCGCACGCAGCAGGTAAAGAAAATGATTTCCAGCTACGTCGGCGAGAACAAGGAATTCGAACGGCAATTCCTTTCGGGCGAACTCGAGGTCGAATTCTGCCCGCAGGGTACGCTGGCCGAACGCATGCGTGCTGGCGGCGCCGGCATCCCCGGTTTCTATACCAAGACTGGCGTGGGAACACAGGTGGCCGACGGCAAGGAAGTGAAGAATTTCGGGGGCGAGGACTACATCCTCGAGCGCGGAATTTTCGCCGACCTTGCGATCGTCAAGGCGTGGAAGGCGGACGAGACGGGCAATCTCGTCTTCCGCAAGACCGCGCGCAACTTCAACCAGCCCGCCGCAACTTGCGGCAAGGTCTGCGTGGTGGAAGTCGAGGAGGTGGTCCCTGTCGGCAGCCTCGATCCCGATTGCATCCACCTGCCCGGCGTTTACGTTCAGCGCATGATCGTGGGGGCGCCCTACGACAAGAAGATCGAATTCGTGACGACCCGCGAAAGGGAAAGCGCATGATCCGGACCGGCCTCCTTTCGCTGGCGGCAGTGGCGCTTGCGGCATGCGCAACCATGCCCGCCCCCGAGCCCGAAGTACCTCTCGCCAGCACCGATGCTCCCGACAGCATGCAGTGGCTCTACGGCTCGGGAGAGGCAGCAGGTGCCTCGATCCAGGCCTGGCGCAATCTTGCCGATTACGCGATCGCCCGCAGCCGCGAGCGGCGCGTACCGCAATCGGTCGCGATGGGGATCGGCGGCTCAGTGGCAGAACCGCAGCTGTGCTCCGACGGCGACACCATCAAGCCGCTCGCAGTCGTCTTCGACGTCGACGAAACGGTGATCCTCAATAAGGGCTACGAGTATTTTCTCGCCGGCGGGCATGAGTATTCGCGCGAAAGCTGGAAGCTCTGGGAAGAGACGGGCTTCAACTACGTGAAGCCCGTGCCCGGCGCCGTCACTGGCCTGCGCCGCCTGCGCGAAGCGGGTATCACCCCGGTTTTCAATACCAACCGCCAGTACAGCCCCGAAGGTGCGGCCGCGGCCATTGCGGTCGCCGGTCTGGGCGAAGCCGTGCATCTCGACACGCTGTTCCTGCGCGGCGATGACGGGACGGACAGCGGCGGCAAGGACGGTCGGCGTGCCTTGATCGCCGAGCGCTACTGCATCGTTGCGCTGGCCGGAGACAATCTCGGCGACTTCGCCGACGTGTTCAACGATGATGCGCTTGCACCGTCCGCACGTCGCGAGCTGGCCGCGCGCGGCGATCTTGCCCAGCTATGGGGCAATGGCTGGTTCGTCTTGCCCAACCCTGTTTACGGAGACTCGCTGAAAGGCTCCATTGACGAGGTCTTCCCCGAAGGCATGCGCTGGACGCCAGAAACCGTGCCCTCCGACGCGCCCGCAATCATGAACGAAGGCAACTGACATGTCCGATACCGCAACCAAGACCGGCTGGGACCGCAACCAGATGGCCGCGCGCGCCGCACGCGAGCTGGAGGACGGCTATTACGTCAACCTCGGCATCGGTATCCCCACTCTGGTCGCCAACCACATTCCCGAAGGCATGCATGTCACGCTGCAGAGCGAGAACGGGATGCTCGGCATCGGTCCCTTCCCCTATGAAGGCGAAGAGGATGCCGACCTGATCAATGCGGGCAAGCAGACGATCAGCGAACTCCCGCACAGCGCCTATTTCGACAGCTCGCAAAGCTTCGCCATGATCCGCGGCGGGCATATCGACCTGACCGTGCTCGGCGCGATGGAAGTGGCCGAGAACGGTGACATCGCCAACTGGATGATCCCGGGCAAGATGATCAAGGGCATGGGCGGCGCGATGGATCTCGTCGCGGGAGTGAAGAAGATCATCGTGGTGATGGATCACAACGCCAAGGACGGCAGCGCCAAGTTCATTCCCAGCTGCACCTTGCCGCTGACGGGACAGAACGTGGTCGACATGATCATTACCAATCTCGGTGTATTCCGCCGCAAGGATCATGCGAGCCCCTTCCAGCTGATCGAACTCGCTCCCGGCGTGACTGCCGAGGAGATCGCCGACAAGACCACGGCGAAATACGAGGTCGCGCTCGGCTGAGGCAGTATGGCCGATTGGCTCGAAAACCCGCGTAACGAGAACAGTCCGCTTGCGGGCCTGAAGGTACTCGAACTGGCGCGCGTGCTCGCAGGACCGTGGGCAGGACAGATCCTCGCCGATCTGGGCGCCGACGTGATCAAGGTCGAGAGCCCCGAGGGCGACAACACCCGCATCTGGGGACCGCCCTGGGTCGAGCATGGCGGAGAGACGACCAGCGCCTATTACCACGCCTGCAATCGAGGGAAGCGCGGGATCGTCGCCGATTTTCGCAATGCCGGGGACCTGGCGCGGGTGGCAGAACTGGCGAAAAGCGCCGATGTGGTGCTCGAGAACTTCAAGCCCGGCGGTCTCGCCAAGTTCGGCCTCGACTACGAAACCCTCGCCAAGGCCAATCCGGCACTCGTCTATTGCAGCATCACCGGCTTCGGACAGGATGGCCCGCGCCGCGACGAGCCGGGGTACGACTTCGTCATCCAGGCGATGAGCGGTTTCATGGCGCTAACCGGCGAGCCAGAGGGCGACCCTATGAAGATGGGCGTCTCGATCAGCGACCTGTCGACCGGCCTTTGGGCGGCCAACGCCGTGCAGGCCGCGCTGCTGATGCGCCACCGGACCGGCAAGGGACAGTGGATCGACATGAGCCTGCTCGATTGCTCGGTCGGCCTGCTCGCCAACCAGGCGATGAGCTTCCTCGCGACCGGCAAGAACCCGCCCCGCATGGGCAATGCCCACGCACAGGTCAGCGCCTATGGCGTATTCCCGACACAGGATGGCCCGGTGGTGCTGGCGCCTGCAAATGACGGACTTTTCCGGCGGCTGCTCACCGTGCTCGGACGCGATGACCTTAAGGACGACGAGCGCTTTGCCGACAATGAGGCTCGCGTCGCCAACCGGCATGTGCTCGATGCGATCATCGCGGAGGAAGCGTGCAAATGGACAGGGCAGGACCTGCTCGATGCATGCGCCGAGGCAGGCGTGCCCGCCGGCCCGATTAATTCTCTCGACGAAGTCTTCGCCGACAAGCAAGTACGCTTTCGCGGCATGCGGGTCGATATCGATGGCCGGCCCGGCGTGCGCAGCCCCTTTACCTTCTCCGATGCCGAACTCGCGCTGGAGCGGCCGTCGCCGCTGTTGGGCGAAGACACACCGCAGGACTAGCTCAAAGAAGTGCCTCGATCTTGTCCATCGTGGCGCTAAAATCGGCGATATAGTCGCGATAGACATCGGGCTTGGTCATATCGAGCCCGGCCTTCTTGAGGATCTCGACCGGGTAATCCGACCCGCCTGCGCGCAACACGCCAAGGAAAGCCTCACGCTCCTTCTCGCCGCCATCGAGGATCGACTTGGCAAACCAGTTGCCCGCCGAAATCGACGTCGCATACTGGTACACGTAGTAAGGCGAACCGAAGAAATGCGGGACCATCGACCATTCGTGAGCGATGTAATCGGGCAGGATCATGTCTGGCCCGTGATAGCGCCGCAGGATGTCATGGTAGGTTTCGGCAAATTTGCGACCTGACATGCCCTCGCCCTTCTCGCCCATCTCATGCGACCTGAGTTCGAATTCAGCGAACTGGACCTGGCGGAAGAAGACCGAGCGCGCGTCTTCCATCTGCATTCCGAGATAGAAGAGTTTCTCTTCCTTCGATTGCGCCCGCTCGAGCATGTAACGGCTGAGGAAGACCTGGTTGACTGTCGAAGCGATCTCGGCGGTGAAAGTCGAATAGCGATAGGTCTCGTAGGGATTATTGGCCTTGGCCAGCAGCGTATGGATCGCATGGCCCCACTCATGCGTGTAGGTCGAGAGGCTCGAATAATCGTCTTCGAGATTGAGCAACAGATAGGGATGCAGGTCGTAAAGGTTGCCGTTCATATAGGCCCCCGAATACTTGCCCGGGCGCGGGAACGGATCCATCCATTTGCGCCCCGTCGCATCGACCAGCAGATCGACATATTCGCGGCCAAATGGCTTGAGCGAGTCGATCGTGATCGCCCGCATCTGGTCGAGCGAGAATTTCCGGTCGAGCGTCACCAACGGCGGATAGATGTCGTAATAACCAATATCGGGTAGCCCGAGGATGCGTCGTCGCAGGTCGAAGTAGCGATGCAGTTCAGGCAGACCCTTATTGGTCTCGCTGACCAGGTTTCGATAAACGCTTTCAGGAATATTGGGGCCGTCAAGAGATGCAGCCAGCGTATTGGGATAATTGCGCGCCTTTGCGCGGAAAATATTGCCCTTGATCCGTGAAGCATATGCCGCACCAAGCGAATTGCTGAACTCGCCGTACGAGCTAAAATACTTGTCGAAGACGAGTTTGCGATCATCGCGGTTAGGGAAATATCGCGCCGCCTGCGCACCCTGGTCATCCAGCTTGAGCTCGCGACCATCGGACAAGGTTACGGTCGGGCGCGGAATGTCGGAAGCAACCAGTTGGCCTCGCACATCGCCCGGGCCTGTCAGCGGGCCGCTGGCCAAGGCCAGCAGGCTTTCGCCTTTCTCGTCCAGCACATGCTCCGCCCCGCGCAAAGTTTCGCGCAGGTCGAGGGCGAAGCGTGTCCGGAGCGTCTCGTCCTCGGCGATGAAAGCTTCGACTTTTTCCTCGCCGAGCTCGAGCACTTCGGGAAGCACCCAAGATATCGCTGCGCCGAACGCAGTGTACATTTCGCTCGACTGACCAAGCCGCTCCTGGTTCTCCGCAATCCGCACATCCTCGTCGCTGATCATCTTGGAAAAGCTATAGACGCGCGAAGCAGCTTTCCTGATGTCGGATATTTCGCCGAAAACCTTGGCCATGGAGGAGGAGCTGGAACCGAGCGTACCCTGATACGCGGTCAGCCGCGGGAGCGCATCGAGCACGTCCTGCCGGGCTGCATCCCATGCCGCCCAGTCCGAGAAGATCTCGCTAAGGTCCCATGCTCCGGTGGATATGGATTCCCCCACCTGCGCAAAAGCGGGCACAGCACCGGCAATCGGCAAGGAGGCGGCGATGGCAAGCGCGCCGCGGCGATCGGTTTGAAGCATTTGGGCGGTCCCCTGTCTGACGCCCTCGAACGGAGGCGTGATTGGGACGAAGCCTAGGCGGTCTGCAGAATCTAGCAAGCTCTGCAGGAACTTTGGTCGCATGATCTGCGTAGCTTGTCGAAGATCGGGCGGATAACCGCCAAAGTTGAGTCCTTAGCCCAGCGCCGCTTTCAGATCATCAACAAGATCGGTGCGCTCCCAGGGGAAATAATCACCGTCCGCCTGCCGGCCGAAGTGGCCATAGGCAGCGCTGGGCCGGTAGATTGGCTTGTTGAGGCCGAGATGGGTGCGGATGCCGCGCGGGGTCAGGCCGCCGAGCTTTTCGATCGTGCGGATGGCGTCTTCCAGTCCCTCGTCGGTCACGCCGTCGGCGCAGGTGCCGTGCGTATCGACATACAAAGACAAGGGCTTCGACACGCCGATGGCATAGGATAGCTGGATCGTGCAGCGCGACGCGAGGCCCGCCGCCACGATGTTCTTTGCAAGGTAGCGGGTGATATAGGCTGCCGAACGGTCGACCTTGGTCGGATCCTTGCCGCTGAAGGCGCCGCCGCCATGCGGTGCTGCGCCGCCATAGGTGTCGACGATGATCTTGCGGCCGGTAAGGCCGGCATCGCCGTCGGGACCGCCAATCTCGAAGGCCCCTGTGGGATTGATGTGCCACTCGGTTTCTTCGGTGATCCAGCCATCGGGGAGGATGTCGGTGACGACGCCCTTCACATAAGCCTTCAGCTCGGCTTCCTTCTCACCCTCGTGATAGCCCTTGCCGTGCTGGGTCGAGACGACGATCGCGGTGCAGGCGACCGGCTTGCCGTTTTCGTACCGCAGCGAGAGCTGGCTCTTGGCGTCGGGCTCGAGGAAAGGCGCGGCCCCGCTCTTCCGGTCGGCAGCCAGCCGTTCGAGGATCTTGTGCGAATAGTCGAGCGTCGCCGGCATCAGGTCGGGCGTCTCGTCGCAGGCGAAGCCGAACATGATGCCCTGGTCCCCCGCGCCCTCGTCCTTGTTGCCGCTCGCATCGACGCCTTGCGCGATTTCCGAGGACTGTCCGTGGAGGTGGTTTTCGAATTCGAGCGTCTGCCAGTGGAATCCGTCCTGCTCGTAACCGATTTCGCGCACCGTGCGGCGCACCGCCTGCTCGATCTCGTCCTTCGCGCCCGGTGCCCATCCGCCGTTATCGGCCCAGTCGGGATTGTTGCGGTCGTACATCGGCGCGCAGCGGATCTCGCCCGAGAGGATGACGCGCTGGGTAGTCGTCATGGTCTCGCAGGCCACCCGCGATTCCGCGTCTTTCGACAGCATCAGGTCGACGATGGCATCGCTGATCTGGTCGGAAACCTTGTCGGGGTGCCCTTCCGACACGCTTTCGGAAGTGAACAGGTAGTTGCTGCGCATGAATGACCCCGAAGACTTGGATAAGGATATAAAGAAGGCTTTATGTTTCCGCCTGTGGGTAACGAAGGCGCAGGCGCATTACAACAACAGAGGCGAGCAAAAACGCTATCCCCCACACAAGCGTAAGCCAGTGTCCGAATTTCGAGAAAAGCGTGGGCGCGCCTGCAGGCGGAACCAGCGTATCGATCCGGTCGGCACGGTTGCGGCCGATATACTCGCGAACTACGCCGCGGGCATCGATGATCGCGCTGATACCGGTGGTCGTTGAGCGGAGGACCGGCAAGCCCTCCTCGATTGCCCGCATGCGCGCCTGTGCGAGGTGCTGGGGCGGGCCCCATGCACCGAACCAGCCGTCGTTAGAGGGGTTGAAGATATAATCGGGCCGGTTGCCCCGCTCGGCAACCTCGCCCGAAAAGATGATTTCGTAACAGATCTGCATGCCCGACTTGCCGTAAGGGCCCAGATCGATGGTCTGCGGCCCCGGTCCCGGATTGAAGTCGATCGATCCTGCCACGAGGCGTGACATGCCCAGCGGTTCTAGCAAAGTGCGCAGCGGCAGATATTCCCCGTAGGGCACGAGATGCGCCTTGGAATAGCGCTGCCCCAGATTGCCTTCGGCATCGATCGGAGTGATCGCGTTGTAAGCGCCCACCGCCTTCTCGCGCCCGCCGACCTCGCCGATTTCGAGATCGACCGCGCCGGTCAGGAGCAGGCTGCCCTCGCCGATGGTCTGGCCGATGCGATAGCGGGCGAAGGCCGGATCGGCGCCCGCCGTCATCTGGATATAATAGCGCAGCGGATAGCCGTCGCGAAGGTAGTCGGGAACGCCGCTTTCCGGCCAGAGGACGAGGCGGCGACTGACCTCGCGCTGCGGCTTGCTGAGTGCGGCGATACGCTGGAACTGCTCTTCGAATTTGGTCGGATCGTCGAGCTCTTCCTGCCTCAGATTGGGCTGGACGAGCGTTACGGGAAGGTATCCTTCCTCGGCTTCGCCCGCCGGCAGGAGCATGCCCGTAGCGATCACAGCGGCAAAGACAGCAGCCGGCACCCAGCGTTTGCTCGCGATGAACCACGCCATGAATCCGGCAGCACCAACTGCCAGTCCGGACAGTGCATATGTGCCGAGCCAGGGCAGCACAGCAGCTGCACCGGGCCGTTCCCAATCGCCCAGCAGCATCATCGAGAACGGGCCCCAGATATAGCCGGTAAAAACCCAGCTGCGCAGCCATTCCGCGGCGATCCACAAGGCCCCGAAGGCCAGGATGAAGGCTGGCATGCCGCCACGGCGCGCAAGCATCCACGCCCCCAGACCTGCCAGCGCAGGCCATAATGCCAGATAAAGGGAGAGCAGCGGGACCGCGACCCAGCCGAGCGCCGCGGGCATCTCGGCCTGATAGGTGAAGGCCGTCGCGATCCAGTTGTTGGTCAGCGTGAAATGCGCAACGCCGAATAGCCAACCGGTAAGGAATACGCTGCGCCTGCCTTCCTGCCGGAACAGCAGCCACACGAGTGCGGCCATGGCGGCAAGGCCGACCGGCCACAAGTGGAGCGGCTGGAAGCCGGTTGCCGACAGCAGGCCGAGCAGCAGCGCGGACCACTGCGGGTGGCGCTGCATGAAGTCAGGGATACGATCCATCGCGACCCCTGTTACGGTTAGTCGCGATGGTGGCAAGCGAAAGAAGGCGTGCGCGCGATCAGCCGACCGCGCTCACATCCTCGTCTTCGCTCGGCTTGCGTGAGCGGCGCCGGGGCGCGGGCTTTTCGTCGCCGCCGATCGCGGGCGGAAGTACCGCCATGTCGATCTCGCCTTCGTTACCCGGAGAGCCTTCTTCGCCCTTCTTGGCCTTGCGCGGGGCGCGGCGCTTCTTGGGCGCCTCGTCCTCGTCGTCATTGCGGACGAAGGGATTGTCGTCGCTTTCGAAAGCCTCGTCCTCGTCGTCATTCGCCTTGCGGCGCGGCTTGCGCTGACGGTTGCTGTCCTGCTGGCCATCCTGATCGTCGCGGCGACCGCGCGAACGGCGATTGTTGCGACGATCGTCGCCGTCGTCATCCGAATCGTCGTCGTCGGAAGAGTTGCGATCGTCCTGGCGCTTGGATTTGGCCTCTTCCTGGCGCGCCTTGTTGTCGGCGATCACGCGGAAATAGTGGTCGGCAAACTGGAGATAGTACTCGGCCTGCACGCGGTCGCCATTGTGCTGGGCGTCCTGGGCAAGCTTCTTGTACTTGTCGAGCAGCTGCGGCGCATTGCCGCGAGCCCGGCTGTCGATCCGGTTGGCCGAGTTGCCGCCGCCCTGATTACGGTTGTTGTTACGACCGCGGCGACGGTTGTTGTTACGATTGTTGTTCAAGGAAATTCCGTCCTTTTATGGCGCGGCACGAACCCGTTGGTCCGCCTGCTGGCCGCGTAATCCATCGAGCATGCTGCACCCTCTCGCAGCATGTGCGCTCCTGTCTGTGCATGGTATGCTAGGCCAAGGCCTGCACCGTAACTGCCATGTCGGAGCTTCGAACCGGCGGGTCGGAATAGTCCGCGCACCGCTGGCCTGTGGCCAGAGGTAAAGCCTCGAATCGGCTTTGCCAACCCCTTTATGTCAAAATGAGCACCCGCGGCCGATTTGCAAGGTCGCGGCGAAGGGCGACATCGAAACCGCATCCTTGCGCAATTTCTGTGACGGCGGACGATTGTTCGTGTCCGATTTCGAGAATAGCGATGCCTTCCTCTCTCAGGAGATTACGCAATTGGGGAATGATGATGCGGTAATCATCGAGACCTTCGGGTCCGGCAAATAAGGCGGAGTGCGGTTCATAATCGGCCACATCACTATCGAGATTAGCGGAGCTTTCGACATAAGGCGGGTTGCATAGGACGAGATCGAAAAGGCCCAAATCTCGCTCCCAGCCCGCTTGCGACCAGTCGCGATAGAGGAATTTCGCCTGCTTCCTTCCTAGCCCGAGCAGCTGCGCATTGTTCTCGGCCACATGAAGTGCTGCTTGTGACGAATCGATCGCGACACCTGACGCACCTTCGATTTCGAGCAGCGCGGTTATCAGCAGTGCGCCCGATCCCGTTCCAAGATCGAGTATGCGACCGGCATTGGGTACCAGTTCGAGCGCGGCATAAATAAGGGTCTCGCTGTCCGACCGCGGGATCAGGACATCGGGCGTGACCCTGAAGGAGCGGCCATAGAACTCCGCGTGTCCCAGTATGTAGGAGAGTGGCTCCCGCGCGAGACGTCGCTCAACAAGGAGTTCGAACTCTGTTTGCGGAGGAGCAATGCCATCGATATCGAGCCGCCAGAGATCGGCCCGCCCCAGTCGTGCGGCCTTTGCCATCAGGTATTCGGCATCGAGCATCGGCGTGTCGCTGACCTCTGCCAGCCGCTCGCCGGCTGAACGGATCGCGTCGAAAACTTTCACCCTCGCAGATCTCAATCTGCCATCGCCGCGAGACGTTTCGCCTCGTCTTCGGCGATCAGCGCGTCGATCAGTTCGCCCAGCCCTGGCCCGGCGATGATCTGCGGCAATTTCTGCAGCGTCAGCCCGATGCGGTGATCGGTCACGCGGCCCTGCGGGTAATTGTAGGTGCGGATGCGTTCGGAGCGGTCGCCGCTGCCGACCATGGCCTTGCGCGCCTCCGCCTCTGCACCCTGCGTCGCCTCGCGCTGCGCATCGTAGAGGCGGGTGCGCAGGACCTGCATCGCCTTTTCCTTGTTCTTGTGCTGGCTGCGCGCGTCCTGGCAGGTGACGACCGTGCCGGTGGGCAGGTGCGTGATGCGGATCGCGCTGTCGGTCGTGTTGACGTGCTGGCCGCCCGCACCGCTGGCGCGATAGGTGTCGATCTTGAGGTCGTTCGCGTCGATCTGCACGTCGACCTCGTCGGGTTCCGGCAGCACTGCCACGGTCGCCGCCGAAGTATGGATGCGTCCGCCGCTTTCGGTTTCGGGCACGCGCTGGACGCGGTGGACGCCGCTTTCGAACTTCAGCTTGGCGAAGACATTGCTTCCGGTCAGGCTGGCGACGATTTCCTTGAAGCCTCCGACCTCGCTCGCATTCATGCTGACCGGCTCGACCTTCCAGCCCTGCTCGGCGGCGAAGCGTTCGTACATGCGGTAGAGATCGCCTGCGAACAGCGCCGCCTCGTCGCCGCCCGTGCCCGCGCGGATTTCGAGCATGGCGGGCTTGTTGTCGGCACTGTCGCGCGGGAGCATGGCGATGGCGAGCTGGCGTTCAGCCTCCGGAAGGCGTTTCCGGAGGGCCGCAAGCTCTTCCTCTGCCATCGCCTTCATTTCCGGATCGGCGAGCATTTCCTCAAGGCTCGCGATTTCCTCGCGCGCCGCTTTCACCTCGGCGGCCACCTTGGCGACGGGCTCGAGCTCGGCATAGTCGCGGCTCGCCTGGACGAATTCGTCGCCTTCGAGCGTACCCGAAGCCATCCGCGCCTCGAGCTCGGCGAAGCGATGGGCGATCTGGTCGAGGCGTTCGGCGGGGACTTGCATGGAAGGTGAGGCTCGGTGAGTGAAGTTGACGGAGTTGACAGTGTGCCGGGCGGGGTTTTGTCGCGTTAGAAGCTGTTATTGCTTCAGAAATCGGCAAAGAGCGAAGTTGACACTATGCAAAAAAGAGTTGGCGTTTTGAGAAGGGGGATTTCCAGAACGATAGGCGAGAAACCGCCAAGTAGGAAAGCCTCACCTTGCCGTCATCCCGGCCTCCGAGCCGGGATCTCACTTGCTTTGGGTGCTCCAGAAGACAAGCGGGACTCCGGATCAAGTCCGGGGTGACGAATACCTTAACGATTGAATATCCGAAATTCCCGTGTCGCTTTGTTCTCAACGACATGAAACCTTGCTTCGAGTGCTTCGCGAAGTCGACCTCTCACTTTTGGCGCGCTGTCAATGTTCAGGTCACGAATGCGAATTGTGAGGAACTCGTCGGCTATTTTTCCTACAGCAATCGCGCGATATGATCCCGCTTTCTTGGCTTTATCGTAATCTTTTCGAGATGGTTTTCGAAAAGCCATGTCGCAGCTAATGCCGCTTTCCCTCAGGACTCGAATAAGCTGAACGCACGGCAATTTGTCACTCTCCTCGTCAGGGAGAAAAACAAGCTCAGTCTGCTCAATCGCAGGCTCCACCAGCATCGCCAGCCGTTCGATCCCCGCAGCCCAGCCCACCGCTGGCGTTGGCGCGCCGCCGAGGCCTTCCATCAGCCCGTCGTAACGCCCCCCGCCGAGGATCGTGCTCTGGCTGCCGAGCTTGCCCGCCGCCTCGCTGCCCTCGTCGGGAATGAATTCGAAGGCGGTGTGGCGATAATAGTCGAGGCCGCGCACCAGGCTTTCCGCTCTCGTCCACTTCACGCCAGCTGCATCGAGACCGCTGGTCACGGCGTCGAAAAACCCCCGCGCCTCGTCGGTCAGGAAATCGTCGATCTTGGGTGCATCGGCAACGAACGCCATGTCGCGGCGGTCCTTGCTGTCGAGGATGCGCAGCGGGTTCTTCTCCAGCCGCTCCTGCGAATCCTCACTGAGCTCGTCCTTCACCGCGCGGAAGTGTTCGACCAGCGCGGCGCGCCATGCCTCGCGGCTGTCGCCATCGCCCAGCGTGTTGAGGTGCAGCGTCACACCATCGATGCCGAGTTCGCGGATGATCTGGTCGGCCATCGCCAGCAGTTCGACATCGGCCTGCGGTTCGGCAGCGCCGATAATCTCGGCATCGATCTGGTGGAACTGGCGATAGCGGCCCTTCTGCGGGCGCTCGTAACGGAACAGCGGGCCGTGCGTTGCGAGCTTTACCGGCGCATGCTGCTGCCAGCCGTTCGAGAGATAGGCGCGCGCGATGCCGGCGGTGAATTCGGGGCGCAGCGTCAGCGATTCGCCGCCGCGATCCTCGAAGGAATACATCTCCTTCGACACGATATCGGTCGTCTCGCCGATCGAGCGGGCGAAGACCTCGGTCTTTTCGAACACCGGCATTTCCACCCGGCGGAAGCGGTAGAGCTTGCGCACACGCTCGAAGGTTTCGACCACGAAGGCGAAAGCCTCGGCGTCGGGTCCGAATATATCCTGGGTGCCGCGGATGGCTTGGGGCGTTTTCGACATGGCGTGCGCGATTAGGACTATAGTCCCCCTTCCGCAATCCTTCGCGAGGCGCTAGGGCGCGCCGCGAAGTCTTTCTGGGGAGAGGGGCACACAACACGAACCGTCAATCTAGAGAGCATCAATGCGCATCGACATGATCCCCGTGGGCGACAATCCGCCCGAAAGTCTCAACGTCATCATCGAAGTCCCCACCGGCGGCGAACCGGTGAAGTACGAATTCGACAAGGAAAGCGGTGCGCTGTTCGTCGACCGCATCCTCCACACGCCGATGCGCTATCCGGCGAACTATGGCTTCGTGCCGCACACGCTCAGCGACGACGGCGACCCGCTCGATGCGCTGGTCATCTCGCGCTCGCCCTTCATTCCGGGCTGCGTGGTGCGTGCGCGCCCGATCGGCGTTCTCAACCTCGAAGACGAGCATGGCGGCGACGAGAAGCTGATCTGCGTGCCCGTGGACACGACCTTCCCCTATTATTCCGACGTCGGCCAGACGAAGGACCTGCCCTCGATCATCTTCCAGCAGATCGAGCACTTCTTCACCCACTACAAGGATCTCGAAGCCGAAAAGTGGGTGCGCATCGGCAATTGGGGCGATGCCGACGATGCGAAGCGCATCGTCCTCGAATGCATCGAGCGCTACGAGAACGCCAAGAAGTAGAAGTTATTCGACCGGGCGGGAGTGGTCGAGCAGGTCCTTTTCCTGCTCGCCGCCCGCCTTGGCGCGCTCTTCATCCACCATGTCGGCGATTTCGTTGGCGGGGCGAATGTCTTCCGGAGCATCGCTGGCCGCGACCCGCTGTACCTTCTTGGGCGCTTGCGCGCCCTTCTGCGCCTGTCCCTCGACGATATTCTCGAACGGCAAGGTCGCCGAGCGCGGGTCGAACCGGAGGCGGTAGATCGGCTCGGGCAAGCCGAAGCCTGCATCCTCCAGCGCTTCCTTGACCGCCGGGATCGCCTGGCTCTGCGCTTTCCACCAGTCGGTCTCGCGCTGGTCGATCCATCCCAGGAAGCGGATCACGACATTCGAATCCCCGACCTCGATGATTCGCGCTTCGGGCGGCGGGTCGTCGAGGATGAAATCGAGCCCGGCCAGCGTTTCGCGCCCGAGCTGGCGTGCGGCGCGGGCATCGTCGTCGGCATCCACGCCGAGATCGAACTGGAAGCGGCGTTGCGGGTTGCGGGTGAAATTGGTGATGACCGCACGAAACACCTGCCCGTTGGGAATGCGCAGATGGTTGCCTTCGAGCGTCATCAGGATGGTCGCGCGGCTGGTCAGGCGGATGACCCGGCCTTCAAGGTCATCGATCAGCACCCAGTCGTTGGCCCGGAAGGGCTGGCGCAGCGATAGCATGAGCGAAGCGAGGTAATTCTCGATCGTCTCGCGCAGCGCAAAGCCGAGCGCGAGGCCGATTACGCCGGCCCCGCCGAGGACCGCGCCGAGCAGCGCGCTCGCCCCGATGATATCGAGCGCCACCACCAGTCCGCCGACAACGAAGATGAAACGGATCGCGCTGGCGATGAGGTCGGCAAGGAAGCTGTTGGGCGCAAGCCGGTGCCACAGCGCGCCCAGTCCCGCGATAAGATAGCCGACCAGCGCGATCCCCGCCCAGACCAAGAGGGCAAGGCCGATCAGCGGCAGCATGTCGAGCAGGCCGTTCCACTTGTCTGCCAGGCTGGCGATGCCCGAACCTTGCGCGGAAAGCGACACGTCACGCTCCAGTCCGTTTTCGATCGTCACCACTCCGGTGACCCGGCTCGCGATCGCTTCGGCGCGTCCGATGGCTTCCTGGTCGGGGACCGTGCCGGACAGGGTGACGACACCCTGGCTTACCGCGACATCGACCGCCTCGAACGCGGGGAGCTCGGAAAAAATTCCCGTAATGCGCTCCGCAATCCGCTCGTCCGCACCCTCGTCGACCGTATCCTCGATGGCCTGCGCCGGCGCGGCGGGTTCGGCCGCGGGCTCGGCCTCCGGCGCACTCGGCAGCATGGCAGCGGCCGGTGCGGCCAGCATCAGTGCGAGCGCGGCGAAGGCCTTCTTCATTCGCCCGCCACCGTCATCCCGTCGATCCTGAGCGTGGGCACGTTGATAGAGCGGTACATCTCGAGGTCGTCAGCCGGGGTCAGCGCGCGGAACATGTCCTTGAGATTACCCGCTATCGTGATCTCCGCAACCGGCTCGGCGATTTCGCCGCCGCGGATGCGGAAGCCTGTCGCCCCGCGGCTGTAATCGCCGGTCACCGTATTGACGCCCTGACCGAAGAGCGAGGTGACGTAGAGACCGTCCTCGATATCGGCCATCAGCGTTTCGGGGCTGACGCTGCCCCTTTCCATGTGGACGTTGCTGGCGCTGACACCGGGCGAGCCTCCGCCGCTGCGGGAGGCATGGCCGGTCAGGGCCAATCCCAGCTGGTCTGCAGAAGAGACATTGGTGAGCCAACCGAAAATGCGGCCGTTTTCGACCAGCGCGCGGCTGGTGCACGCAACCCCTTCGCCATCGAAGGGGCGTGAGCGCGGTCCGCGCTGCCTCAGCGGGTCTTCGACGATGCGGATGGCGGGGTCGAAGAGCTCGTCCTTCTCGAGCCCGAGAAGGAAGCTGGCCTTGCGCGCCGCAGCGGGCCCCGACATCGCACCGAGCAAATGGCCCACCAGCCCGCCCCCGATGCGCGGCTCGAACACGACGGGGAGCTTGCTGCTGGGGATGGAAACCGGGTTCAATCGCGCGACTGCCCGGCGACCTGCCTCGCTTCCGACCTCTTCGGGAGATGGCAGGTCGCTGCGAAACCGCGCATTGCGCGAGGCGTAGTCGGTCTGCATCGCCCCGCCTTCGCCTGCAATCATGCTTGCCGAAAGCGAAAATCCGCTTCCCGCATAGCCGCGCGCAAAACCGTTCGAGGTCGCCAGCGCGACTACGGCGCGGCTCGCGCTCGCGCTGCCGCCATTGCTGTTGGTGACGCCTGCCACCGCGCGCGCCGCTTCTTCGGTGGCCAGCGCCGCCTCGCGCAGGGATTCAGGATCGGGCTGGTCGGGATCGTCGAGCTCAAGTTCGGGCAGCTCGCCGGCAAACAACGCCTCTTCCGGGGCCAGACCCGAGTGTTTGTCCTCGGGTGCATGACGGGCCATCTGCACTGCGCGTTCGGCCAGCGCCCTGAGGCCGTCTTCCGCGAAATCGCTGGTGTTGATCGAGGCCGACCGCTTGCCGACAAAGACGCGCAGGCCGATCTCCTCGCTCTCGGATCGCTCGACTTCCTCGAGCTTGCCCAGGCGCATGCTCACCGATTCAGAGGCATTGGCGCGCGCGACGGCATCGGCGGCATCCGCACCCATTCGCTGCGCGAGCGCGACGAGGTCCTGGCAGCGCGCCAGCGCGGTGTGCTTGTCGATCATATGGAAATCAAAACTCCGCTACCCTTGGAAGGGTCCGGCTAGGGAGCGGGAGCGCGCGGCGCAAGCCTCAGGCGGTTGCGGCGAAAATGGCCTTGAGCAGGCCGGTGATGAGAAACGGCAGTCCGATCGCCAGTACCCACAGCATCAGCTGGTCACGGCGGAACGCGGAACGCAGCGTTTCGTCGCAAGCTGCCTCTGCGCTCATGTCCTTCCACCGGTTTTCGAACCAGCGGCAGGCAGGGATGATGCCGGCAACGAGGATGATGAGAGCGAAATAGGGGAGGATGGAAGAGAAACCCTGCTTGAGGGCGTGGACCGTCACAAAAATCTGGAGGCCGGTATAGACGATCAGCGCGAGCGCGATGTTGTCGCTCATGGCCTTGGGCCAGTTGCGCACATGCGCAGGGCCCGCCGAAGCTTCGTGATCGTTTTCGATAGCCTTGCCCACGCGAGTCTCCCCAGACTTCCTCTCCGGATAACCATAGTTTCAAATTTGTTGCGCTCTGGCAAGCGATCCGACGCGGGAGCGCGATTTTCATGCAGTCCATGCAGGAATCCTGCCAATTCGTCGATTGACCCGGCCTCGGGGGTTTTCCTCGCGCATTCGCGTGCTATGGCCCCGCTCATGGCCGAAGATCTCCTGAGCGCAGACAACGAAGCCGTCCACGACGCCGCCCCGCCGATCCCGCAGGGAGGTCTCGAGGTGATCTCGATCGCCAAGAGCTACGACAAGCGCCAGGTGCTCACCGATATCTCGCTCACCGTGGGCAAGGGCGAGGTGCTCGGCCTGCTCGGCCCCAACGGCGCGGGCAAGACCACCTGCTTCTATTCGATCATGGGCCTCGTGCGTCCCGATGCCGGCCGCATCCTGATGGATGGCGAGGATGTGACGAAGCTGCCGATGTATCGCCGCGCGATCCTCGGCCTCGGCTATTTGCCGCAGGAAACCAGCATCTTCCGCGGCATGACCGTGGAGCAGAACATCAACTGCGTGCTCGAAATGGTCGAACCGGACAAGGATACGCGCCTTGCGGAACTCGACAGGCTGCTCGACGAGTTCGGCCTCACGCGGCTGCGCGAAAGTCCGGCGATGGCATTGTCGGGCGGTGAACGCAGGCGCGCCGAAATCGCCCGCGCGCTGGCGGCCAAGCCCTCGATCATGCTGCTCGACGAACCCTTCGCCGGGATCGACCCGCTCTCGATCAGCGACATCCGCGACCTGGTGAAAGACCTCAAGACCCGCGGGATCGGCGTGCTGATCACCGATCACAACGTGCGCGAGACGCTCGAAATCGTCGACCGAGCCTGCATCATCTATGGCGGACAGGTGCTGTTCGCCGGAACGCCCGAAGCGCTGGTGGCGGACGAAAACGTCAAACGCCTCTACCTCGGCGAAAACTTTACGCTGTGACTACGGCGCGCGCCCGGAGCTGAGGTCATGGCGCTTGGTCCGAGGCTAGACCTACGGCAAACCCAATCGCTGGTGATGACGCCGCAGCTCCAGCAGGCGATCAAGCTGCTGGCTCTGTCCAACCTCGAGATCGAGAGCTTCGTTGCCGAGGCGCTGGAGAGCAATCCGCTGCTCGAGATCGGCGAGGTGAGCCGCGAGAAGGGCGACGACACAGCCGAGCCAGCAGTTGGCGAACACGAAGCCACACCGGATTTCGACGGCGATGCGGCGCTCGATATTGCCGATTACGCGCGCGACACCGAAAGCGCTCCGGGCGATCGGGGCGACTGGGCTCAAGCCGGCGGGAGTGGCCCGGGAAGCGAGGGCCTGCCCGATCTCGAAAACCGCTCCACCGATGGCCCGAGCCTCGCCGAGCATCTCTCCGGCCAGATCGGGGCGCTGGCGCATGATCCGCGAGAGGCGCTGATTGCGGGAAGGATCGTCCACGAACTCGACGAAGCGGGTTACCTCCACACTGACCTGCGCGAGATTGCCGAGGAAATGGGCGCGCCGCTGGCCGAGGTCGAGCGCGCACTGGTACTCGTCCAGTCGCTCGAACCCACCGGTGTCGGGGCGCGCAACCTGTCCGAATGCCTTGTCCTGCAGGCGAAGGAAGCCGACCGCTACGATCCGTGCATGGCGCGACTGATCGACAATCTCGACCTCCTCGCTCGCGGAGAAATCTCGCGGCTGCGCAGGCTGTGCGATGTCGACGAGGAAGATTTCGCCGACATGCTGGCCGAACTGCGCAGCTACGATCCCAAGCCCGGGTGCCGCTACGGTGGGACCAGCGAGGCAGCCATCGTGCCGGATGTCCTCGTCACTCCAGGCAAGGACGGCGGCTGGCAAATCCGCATCAACGAGGCGAGCTTGCCGCGGCTGGTGGTGAACCGCGAATATTACGTCGAGCTTGAAGCCGGTGCGCGAGACAAGGCCAGCCGCGCATGGCTCAATGAGCAGCTCGGGGAAGCCGACTGGCTGATCCGCGCACTCGACCAGCGCCAGAAGACCATCCTGAAGACCGCGAGCGAGATCGTCACCTTGCAGGAAGGCTTCTTCCGCGAGGGCGTGTCGGCCATGCGCCCGCTCACCTTGCGCGAGGTGGCAGAGCGAATCGAGATGCACGAATCGACCGTCAGCCGCGTCACCAGCAACAAGTACCTCTCGTGCCCGCGCGGGACCTTCGAGATGAAGTATTTCTTTTCGAGCGGCGTCGCGGCCGCCGATGGTGAAGGCGCCAGCAGCGAGGCGATCAAGGCCCGCATCCGCGCGCTATGCGATGCGGAGGACCCGAAGAAAGTCTTGTCCGACCAGAAGCTTGCCGACCTCCTTAACGAGGAAGGCTTCGATCTCGCGCGCCGGACGGTGGCAAAATATCGCGAAGCGATCGGGATCGGCTCCTCGGCGGAAAGGCGGCGGCAGAAGAAGCTCAGAGGCCTCTGAGTCATTCCTGCCACAGGGAAAAAAGTTAACGCCTTTTACCTCACGTTAACCTTTTCCATTCACACCCCAAATGGTTAACAAGGGACAACGCTTCTTCTCAGGGGGAGAGGCATCGGAAACCAGGGCTAGGGGGACGACCCATGCGTGTACTGCTGATTGAAGACGAGCCGACAACCGCGAAAGCGATCGAGCTCATGCTGACCACCGAAGGCTTCAATGTCTACTCGACCGATCTCGGCGAGGAAGGCCTCGATCTGGGCAAGCTGTATGATTACGATATCATCCTGCTCGATCTCAACCTGCCGGACATGCACGGCTACGACGTGCTCAAGAAGCTCCGCGTCGCCAAGGTGCAGACGCCGGTCCTGATCCTTTCGGGCGTTGCCGAGATGGACAGCAAGATCCGCAGCTTCGGATTTGGTGCCGACGATTACGTAACCAAGCCGTTCCACCGCGAAGAACTGATCGCCCGCATCCACGCCGTGGTGCGCCGTTCGAAGGGCCACAGCCAGTCGATCATCCGCACTGGCAAGCTCGCCGTGAACCTCGATGCGAAGACCGTCGAAGTCGACGGCGCCCGGGTCCACCTCACGGGCAAGGAATATGCGATGCTGGAGCTGCTTTCGCTCCGCAAGGGCACCACGCTGACGAAGGAAATGTTCCTCAACCACCTTTACGGCGGCATGGACGAGCCCGAACTCAAGATCATCGACGTCTTCATCTGCAAGCTGCGCAAGAAACTCAGCCATGCATGCGGCGGCGAGAATTATATCGAAACCGTCTGGGGCCGTGGCTACGTGCTGCGCGATCCGGGCGAAGAGGCGGAAGCCGCGTAACGCAATCATCCTTGGATGGGACAGCGAGACGCCCGGAAGCCACGGCCTCCGGGCGTTTTGCCATTCGTTTCAGGTTCATTTGGTCTGAAATAAGTATCCATACGTAGAATACTCATTCCCTCGGCCCGGCTAAGCATGCGATTGAGGGATGGACGAATAAAGTGAAGGGGTCGGCTATGAACACGCCGCGCATCGCAATCGTCGAGGACGACGATATCCTGAGCTTCCTTTTGGCGGAGGTCTGCAAGACTGCCGGCTGGGAAGTCGTGGGTTGCGTGCGTAATGCGCCCGATGCCCTGCGCCTGCTGGCCGATACGCATCCCGAAGCGGTCATCCTCGATTTCGCACTCGAAGGCGATCAGGACGGCATGGATATTCTCGACGCCGTCCGTAGCGAGATGCCGCAGATGAAGACCATCCTCTATACCGGCTGGGATTACGGCAAGCTGCGCCAGCGGATCGATTTCGTCGAACCCGACCACATGCTCCGCAAGCCGGTCATGCCGCACGAACTGAACGCGCTGCTCGCCAAGCTCAGGCGGCAGATCGAGGCCGTGGCCCTGCCCCACGCAGCCTGATCGCGCGCTTTCGAACGCACTGGACAATCTGCGCCCTTTTCGCCTAGCGGCGCGGCCATGTCAGCATTCAAGGAAGGCGATCCGACCACACTGAACCGGCTTTACGGCCGCAGCCAGGGCAAGCCCCTGCGTGCCGCCCAGCAGGAATTGGTCGACAAGCTGCTCCCGCAAATCTCGGTGCCTGCCGGAGGACCGGTCACGTCCGAAACGCTGTTCGGCTTCGACCGCCCGCTGCATTTCGAGATCGGTTTCGGCGCGGGCGAGCACATGGCCTATCGCGCCGACCTGCTGCCCGATCATGGCTTCATCGGCGCCGAACCTTTCCTCAATGGCGTAGCGCAGGCGCTCACCCATGTGCGCGATGGCAGCCTTGCCAATGTCCGCATCCACCACGGCGATGCGCTCGATGCTCTGGCGCGTGTGCCCGATGGCGCGCTCACCATGGTCTATCTCCTCCATCCCGATCCCTGGCCCAAGAACAAGCACGCCAAGCGCCGCATGATGAACGATGGCCCGGTCCGGATGATCGCGGACAAGCTGAAACCCGGCGGCGAGTTTCGCTTCGGCACCGACCATCCGGTCTACCTGCGCCACGCGCTAATGGTGATGCGCCGCTTTACGAATGAGTTCGAATGGGTCGTCGAGGATCGCCACAGCTGGGAGACCCGTCCCTCCGGATGGTGCGAGACGCGCTACGAACACAAGGCGCGCAACACTTATGGCCACGAGGTCTGGTACTTCCGATTCCGGCGGAAGTAGGAACGGCAAGGGAGCGCAGCGATTGGTCAGGTGAGACCAGATGGAGCTTCTCCTTGATCACCACTACCAACCCCGCGACCGGCGAAACGATCGCCGAATACGAAACGCTCGACGAAAACGGCATCGACCGGAAGCTCGAAGCGGCCGCCCGCACCTATCGCGATTGGCGCAGCACGTCGCTTGGCGAGCGCACGAAGCTGCTATCGGCGCTGGGCGATCTCTACGAAGCGAACAAGGACGACCTCGCCCGGCTGGCCGTCACCGAGATGGGCAAGCCGATCACACAGGCGCGCGCCGAGGTCGAGAAATGCGCCAGCCTGCTGCATTACTATGCCGAACACGGCCCGCCGATGCTCGAATCGAAGTTCTGGAACCTGTCCGATGGCGGCCGCGCCGAGGCACGCTGGCTGCCACAGGGGCCGGTGCTGGCAGTCATGCCGTGGAACTTCCCCTATTGGCAGGTCATCCGCTTCCTCGCGCCGACGATCCTCGCGGGCAATGTCGGGCTGCTCAAGCACGCCAGCATCGTACAGGGCGTCGCCGCGCGGATGGAAGAACTCGTGCTCGAAGCCGGTGGGCCCGAGGGCCTGTTCCAAAACCTTTGCGTCTCCTCCGACCCGATTGCCGATGTCATCGCCGATACGCGCGTGGTGGCTGCCACGCTGACCGGCAGCGAGGGCGCGGGTAGTGCCGTGGCAGCGCAGGCGGGCAAGCACCTGAAGAAAGTCGTGCTCGAACTCGGCGGCAGCGACCCTTTCATCGTGATGCCGTCCGCAGACATGAACCAGGCGGTGAAGGACGCGGTCACCGCGCGCATCCAGAACAATGGCCAGTCCTGCATCTGCGGCAAGCGCACCATCGTCCACGCGGATATCTACGACGATTTTGCCGACCGCTTCATCGCCGCCCTGAAGGACGTAAAGCTGGGCGACCCGATGGAGGACGACACCGAGCTCGGGCCCCTGTCGAGCGAGGGCCAGCGCGACACGGTGCTGGAACAGGTCGAAAAGGCGAAAGAGGAAGGCTGCACGCTTCTGTTCGGCGCGGAAAAGATCGACAAGCCCGGCGCGTGGATGACTGCCGGCCTGCTCACCGATGTCCCGCTCGCCAGCGAGACCGGGACCGACGAGATTTTCGGACCCGTCGGCCAGCTCTACGAGGCCAGGGACATCGAGGAGGCGACGACGATCGCCAACGCCATCCCCTACGGCCTCGGCTCGGCTGTCTGGACCAATGACGAAGGCGAGAAGGAGCATTTCGCCAATGCCATCGAAGCGGGCATGACCACTTTCAACGCAGTCAACGGCTCCAAGATCGAAGCGCCCTTCGGCGGTATCAAGCGATCGGGCCACGGGCGCGAACTGGCCGAGTTTGGCCTCCATGAATTCATGAACCTGAAAACGCTGGTCCACGCGGCCTAGGAGACTTTGAAATGAGCAAGCACGTCCTCATCGTAGGCGCATCGCGCGGCATTGGCCTGGGCCTGGCGGAAGAGTTCAAGTCACGCGGCTGGGAAGTGACCGGCACCGAGCGGTCGAAAAGCGAAGAGCTTCACGCGCTCGATGGCGTGAAGATCGCGACGCTGGATGTCACCGATCCGTCCACCTTCGAGGTCGATGGCGAGTTCGATGCAGTGATCGTCAATGCGGGCATCACTGGCGCGAAGCACCAATCGAGCGAGCAGGCCACACCCGATGAAGTTGCCGAAGTGATGATGACCAACGCGTTCGGCCCGGTGCATCTCGGCAAGAAGCTGCTGCCGCAGATCAGGCGCGGCGGTTCGCTGTCCTTCATGAGTTCGCTGATGGGCTCGATCGAGGACAGCTCGGGAGGCTACGAACTCTACCGCACGAGCAAGACCGCGCAGAACATGCTCGCCAAGGGCGTGTCGGAAAACGAGGCCAAGGAGCGCGGTGTCGCTGTTCTCTCCCTGCACCCCGGCTGGGTGCAGACCGACATGGGCGGCCCCAATGCCAAGATCACGGTAGAGGAAAGCGCAAAGGGCCTCGCCGATGTCGTCGAGAATGCGAGCGGGAGCTACGCCTACGTCGACTACACCGGCAAGGCCCTGCCGTTTTAGGTCTATCTAGCGCTTAGAAGCGCAGGCCCAGTCCGGCCACGATCTGGTCGGTCGTCACTTCGCCGAATTCGCCCGAGGCCGAATCGTCGTATTTCGAGCGACGGTATTCGAGGCGTGCTTCGAGTGGGCCGGGCAAGGCGACCTGCAGGCCCCCGCCAAAGCGGAAACCGCCGCTGTTTTCCTTGAGCTCGCTGAGCGAACCTGCCGAGGTAAAGGCGCTCGTGTCGAGCGAAGTGTATCCTGCCTTGCCATAGGCAGCGATGCCGGGGGTCAGCGCCAAACCGGCGCGGGCGCCGACATAGTACTGGCCGCTGGTCTTCAGGCCGTCGTAGGCTGCACCGGCACCGCTGGGGAACTCGGCCGAGCTGTCGCTGGTCGAAATCTCGCCTTCGACGCCGACAAAAGCGCTACCGAGCGACAGGTCGTAACCGGCCGTAAGTCCGTAAACCGCGGCATCGCCATCAAGCGTCACGCTCGATCCGGCACTTTCTACGTCGACTCCCTCGAAGCCTGCGAGTGCGCCGACATACAGGCCGCCAATGGCTTCATTGTCCTGCGCCATGGCGGGCGTAGCTGCGAGGCCTGCGCCGAGAACGGCGAGAGCGAAAATCTTCTTCATGAAAAGTCCTTTCCAGTGCGATCCCTTGCACGTGGGAAGCGACAAACCGCCGCGCCGCTTGCCGTCTGATTAACCGCCCCGGAAGCCTTCGACGAACCGTGCGAGCGGCTCGTTCAGGCGAGACAGTCGGCGAGGGTCTGGAGCAGCGCTTCGCTGTCGGCGGGCGTATTGTAGAGATGCGGGGTGACGCGCAGCGAAATGCCACGCAGCGAGACATGCACCTTCTTCTCCGCCAGGCGCTCGGTCAGCCCCTTGGGAACACCTTCGGGAAAAGCCAGCGAAAGAAAATGCGGCGCACGTGTGCCGATGGGGGCCGAAGCGAGTCCCAATGCCTGCGCTTCGTTTGCCAGTGCTTCGGTGCGCCGCCCGAGTTCTTCGGAGAGCGCCGCGATGCCAAATTCCATCAGCATCTCCATCGCCGCTCCCGCACCCATAAGCAGCGGCGGGTTGGACTTCTCGCCCATGTCGAAGCGCCTCGCACCGGGCTGGAAATCGCTACGGTAATCGACCAGCCGGGCGAAATCCTCCGACCCCGCGCGATTGATCCAATTGTGCTCGATCGGTTCTCCCTCGTGGTGCTTTGAATCGACATAGAGCATCGCGATCCCATACGGCCCGAGCAGCCACTTGTAGCAGGCGGCCACGGCAAAATCGGGCTTCACCGCCTCGAAATCCAGCGGCATCGCGCCGAGCGATTGTGTCAGGTCGAGCACCAGCGCCGCGCCAACGCTTCGAGCCTTCTCCCCCACAGCGACGAGGTCGACCATGCGTCCATCCGCCCAATGGTTGTGCGGCACAGCCACCACCGCGGTATCGGGCCCGATGGCATCGAGTACCGCCTCGCTCCAGCAACTTTGCGAGGGGCGCTCGACGGAAACGACGGTCCCCCCGCTGGCACGTGCCTTCTCCTGCCAGATATAGACATTGGAAGGAAACTGGTCGCCCAGCGTGACGATGGTCTGCCCCGCAGACACCTGGACGTTCCGCGCCGCGACCGCGAGCGCGTAACTGACCGAGGGAACCACTGCTACATTGTCGGGCGATACGCCTGACAACCGCCCTGCCCGCTCGCGAAAGGTTTCGACCACTGAGAAGAAGTCAGTCGGACGGAAGTTCCACGGCTCTTCCTTGAGCCGCGCACCCTCGACCATTGCCGCGCTCACCTCCTGCGCCAGCGGGCCCATGTAGGCGCAGTTCAGATAGTGGACGTCCTCGGGAATCGAGAACCGGTGACGCTGGTCTTCGATCACCCCACCACGCCCGCGCTGGCAAGTACGGCAAGCGTCAGCAGGTCGGGTGCGATCGCCGTCATCGGGGCTATCTGCACGGGCTTTTCGCTGCCGATCATCATCGGTCCGACGGTGGTTTCCCCGCCCAGCTCGCGCAAGAGCTTGGCCGAAAGATTCGCCGATTGCAGGCCGGGCATGATGAGGACGTTTGCGGGTCCGGACAGGCGGCTGAAGGGATAAAGCTCCATCACCTTGCGATTGAGCGCGGCATCGGGCGCCATTTCGCCTTCGTATTCGAAATCCACGCCCTGGTCTGCATCGAGCAGAGCCACCGCATCGCGGATATTGCCCAGCCACTGCCCGCTCGGATTGCCGAAGGTCGAATAGGACAGGAAGGCGACGCGCGGCTCGTGGCCCATGCGGCGTGCGACGGCGGCGGTTTCCTTGGCGATATGCGCCAGTTCCGCGGCGGTCGGACGTTCGTTGATCGTGGTATCGGCGAGGAAGGTCGTCTGGTTCTTGCCGATCATCATGTGGATGCCGAAGGGCGTCGCACCTGGCTTGGGATCGATCACGCGGGCAACCTCGCGCGCGGTCTGTGCGAAGGTGCGGGTCAGGCCCGTGATCATCCCTTCGCCATGGCCGAGTGCGACCAGCAGAGCGGCAAAAACGTTGCGCTCCTGGTTGACCATGCGGCCCACGTCGCGCTCGGTATAGCCGCGGCGCTGCAGGCGCTTGTAGAGATAATCGACCATCGCCGGCACCTTGTCGGAGACGTTCGAGTTCTCGATGATCCAGTCATCGGGATCGTCCACCGCCAGCTCGACCAGCTTCTCCCGAACCTTTTCCGTACGACCCACGAGGATCGGCTCGCCATAGCCGTAGTCGCGGTACTGGATGGCGGCACGAAGGGCGACTTCCTCTTCTGCCTCGGCGAAGACCATCGGCTTGGGATTGTTGCGGGCGATCTCGTAAATATTGGTGAGCGCCCCGGTGGTCGGGTTGAGCCGCACCTTCAGCTGGTGGCGATAGGCATCCATGTCCTCGATCGGCGCCTTGGCCACGCCGCTGTCCATGGCCGCCTGCGCGACGGCGGAGGACACCAGCTCCATCAGGCGCGGGTCGAACGGCGCGGGAATGATGTAGTCTTCGCCAAACTGGTGTGAGACACCGTAGGCCGCAGCCACTTCTTCGGGCACGCGTTCGCGGGCGAGCTGGGCGATGGCGCGGGCGGCGGCAATCTTCATTTCCTCGTTGATCGCAGTTGCCTGCACGTCGAGCGCGCCGCGGAAGATGAAGGGGAAGCCAAGCACGTTATTGACCTGGTTGGGATAATCGCTCCGGCCCGTCGCGATGATCGCGTCGGGACGGACCGCCTTGGCCAGTTCGGGCATGATTTCGGGCGTCGGGTTGGCCATGGCGAAGATAATCGGCTTGTCGGCCATCTTCTCGACCCATTCGGGCTTCAGCGCCCCTGCAGCGGAAAGGCCGAGGAAGACATCGGCACCGACCAGCGCTTCCTCGAGGCTGCGCGCCTCGGTCGGGTTGGCGTGCGCGCTCTTCCACTGGTCGACATCGTCGCGGCCCGGGTAGATCGGACCCGAGCGGTCGCACACGATGACGTTTTCGTGCCGCACGCCCATCGCCTTGATCAGCGCGGTGCAGGCCAGCGCCGAAGCGCCCGCGCCGTTCACCACCATCTTCACGTCGGCAAGGTCGCGGCCGGTCAGATGACAGGCATTGATGAGGCCCGCTGCCGAGATGATCGCAGTGCCATGCTGGTCGTCATGCATCACCGGGATGTTCATCTTCTCGCGCAGCGCCTGCTCGATGATGAAGCACTCGGGCGCGGCGATGTCTTCGAGATTGATGCCGCCGAAGCTCGGCTCCATCAGCGCGACCGCATTGATGAAGGCTTCGGGGTCCTCGGTATCGAGTTCGAGGTCGATCGAATCGACGTCGGCGAAGCGCTTGAACAGCACCGCCTTGCCTTCCATCACCGGCTTCGAAGCCAGCGCGCCGAGATTGCCGAGGCCGAGAATGGCGGTGCCGTTCGAAATCACCGCGACGAGGTTGGAACGGGCCGTATAACGCGCCGCGTCCTGCGGGTTGGCGGCAATCGCCTCGACCGGGGCGGCCACGCCGGGCGAATAGGCTAGCGCGAGGTCGCGCTGGGTCGCCATGGGCTTGGAAGCTATGATCTCGATCTTACCGGGACGGATCGTCTCGTGATAGAACAGCGCCTCGCGCGTATTGAAACCGGTCTGCTTTTCTTCGGCCATCTGGGTCCTCTGGTGTCTTGGCCAAAGCCCCTAAGAGCATTTTCGGCGAAGTCATAGGGGAAAGGCCGCTTGCCCCGACTCCCGAATCGCCGCAGCCCTCGCTAGGCCGGATGCTCATGGCCGACCAACCCACCCCCATGATGCAGCAATATCTCGCGCTCAAACGCGAAGCGGGCGACGCATTGCTGTTCTACCGGATGGGCGATTTCTTCGAGCTGTTCTTCGACGATGCGAAGGTCGCCTCACAGGTGCTCGATATCGCGCTGACCACGCGCGGCGAGCATGGCGGCGAGCCCGTGCCGATGTGCGGCGTGCCGGTCCATTCTGCCGAGGGATATCTGGCTCGTCTGATCAAGGGCGGCTGCCGTGTGGCAATCGCCGAGCAGACAGAGACGCCCGACGAGGCCAGGGAGCGAACGAAGCGCGAAGGCAAACCCGTGTCGAAGGCGCTGGTCTCGCGCGACATCGTGCGCTTCGTCACCGCTGGAACGCTGACCGAGGAAACTCTGCTCGAGCCGCGGCGCGCGAACCTGCTGGTTGCGGTGGCTCCGGTGCGAGACGGGGTGGGCATCGCCTCCTGCGATATCTCGACCGGACGGATGGAGTTGGAGGAGTGCGAACCCGACCGGCTCGATGCGGCGCTGGCACGGCTGGGTGCGAGCGAAGTGGTCGGCCCGGACGATTGGGCGGATGCGCCTTCGGACACCATCCCCCGCCCCCGCCTCGATTTCCGCAGCGACGATGGCGAGGCGCGGCTCAAGGACATTCACGGCATCGCGACGCTCGACGGGCTGGGTGATTTTACGCGCCCGATGCTGGCGGCGGCTGGCGGTCTCATCGCCTATCTCGACCATGCCGGACGCGGGAAGCTGCCCTTCCTGCTGCCGCCGGTGGCAAGGGGAAGCGGCGCGCATCTGGCGATGGATGCTGCAACACGCAGCAGTCTCGAAATCCTTGCCGCGCAAAACGGCGGGCGCGAGGGAAGCCTGGTTGCCTGCGTCGACCGCTGCGCGACCGGAGCAGGTGCGCGGGAGCTGGCGGAAGACCTGTCGGCGCCGCTCGCCGACCTTGCCGCCATCGAAATGCGGCTGGCGAGCGTGCAGCATTTCCATGCCGACCCGCTGCTGCGCGCGGACCTGCGCTCCGTATTGAGGCAGGCGCCCGACATCGGGCGCGCGCTGGGAAGGCTTGTGGCAGGACGTGGCTCACCTCGCGATCTCGGACAGATCCGCGACGGCCTGTCCGAAGCGCAGCGGGTACGCGAGATGCTCTCTGCAAGCGCTGACCTCCCCCCGCTACTTGCGCGGCTGATCGGCGATCTCGGCGGACATGCCGCGCTGGTCGATCATCTTGCCCGGGCGCTGGTGCCCTCCCCTCCGACCGAGCGCAGCCAGGGCGGCTTCATCGCCAGCGGTTACGACCACGCGCTCGACGCTCTGCGCGAGACGAGCGGAAATGCGCGCAAGGCGATCGCCGCGCTCGAAGCCAAATATCGTGAGCAAACCGATACCGCCTCGCTCAAGATCAAGCACAACAAGGTACTCGGCTATTTCATCGAAGTGCCTGCCAAGCACGGCGACAAGCTGATGGCGCCCGACAGCGGCTTCACCCACCGCCAGACCATGGCGGGCGCGGTGCGGTTCAATTCGCTCGGGCTGCACGAGGAAGCGACGCGCATCGCCGAATCCGGCGCACACGCGCTCGCTGCCGAGGAAGCGCATTTCGAGGAACTGGTCGGCGAAGTCGTCACCGCGCGCGAGGCGATTGCCGCGACTGCCGCCGCGCTTGCCCGTATCGATGTCTCCGCCGCGCTGGCAGAGCGCGCGGTCGAAGGTGACTGGGCCCGGCCGGAAATCTTCGATGAACCCTGTCTCGAAGTAAGCGGCGGACGCCATCCGGTTGTCGAGCAGGCGCTGGCCAAGACCGGCGAACGCTTCGTCGCCAACGACTGCTCGCTCGGCAAGGAAGACCGGCTGTGGCTCATCGGCGGTCCCAATATGGGCGGCAAGTCGACCTTCCTGCGCCAGAATGCGCTGATCATGCTTCTGGCACAGGCAGGCAGCTTCGTACCTGCAAGCTCCGCCAGGATCGGCATTGCCGACCGACTGTTCAGCCGCGTCGGCGCATCGGACAATCTCGCGCGGGGTCGCTCGACTTTCATGGTCGAGATGGTCGAGACCGCCGCGATCCTCTCACAAGCCACCGAGCGCAGTTTCGTCATCCTCGACGAGGTCGGGCGCGGGACCTCTACCTATGACGGCATGGCGCTTGCCTGGGCGGTGGTCGAGGCAGTTCACGAGCAGCTGAAATGCCGCTGCCTGTTCGCAACGCATTACCACGAGCTCTCGCGCCTTGCAGATACTTGCGATGCGCTCAGCCTCCACCATGTCCGCGCCCGCGAATGGAAAGGCGACCTCGTCCTCCTCCACGAACTGGCGAAGGGTGCCGCCGACCGCAGCTACGGCCTTTCGGTCGCGAAGCTCGCAGGCGTGCCCCAGCCGGTCATCAAGCGCGCCAGGGCGGTGCTCGACAAGCTTGAGAAGGGCCGGGCGGAAACCGGCGGGCTTGCGGCAGGTCTGGGCGACCTTCCCCTTTTCGCCGTCACGGCGCAGGCCGAAGAAGAAAAGTGCGATTCCCTGCGCGAGGCCCTCGATGCGCTCGACGTGGATTCGCTCTCGCCGCGGGAGGCGCTGGAGGAACTATACCGGCTTAAATCCGAGGCAGCGAAAAGCCGATCTTAACCATTGGCGCTGTAAATCTCGAAGGTCATGAAGCTGCGCACGACCATTATCGCCATGTTCGTCCTGATCGCGATTTGCGGCGGCGCGCTCTATGCGATGCAGAGCTATTTCAGCCGCGATTCGCAAATGCGCGATGCGGAGCTCGCCTTTCGTGACACCCATGCAGACGAGATCGCTGCAAATCGAGCTGCCCTCAATCGCAAGGTGCCCCGCGAGGACGAGGTTCAACCCGTTGTCGAAGGCGAGGAACCGCTTACCCTCGATGACTGGTATGCCGATGCGGGCTCGTCTACCGAGCCATTCGATCCCACGCCCGAAGACAACAGCTATCTGATCAACACGGCCGAACCCTTCGAATAATCCGGAACCCTCGTGCGCCTGACCCGCTAGTGACGCATGGCAGACGACGAGCAGACGAAGGACAAGAGCACCGAGTGGGCGGAATTCCGCACCGATCTTGCAGAAGACCGCAACATCATGGCGATGGAGCGGACTTTCGCCGGGTGGATGCGCACCGCCTTTGCCGCAATCGGTATCGGGCTGGGATTTCGCGCTGTTTTCGGTGAGTTCGATCCGCCGTGGCTAGCCAAGGCCATCGCCACCATGTTCATAGTAGGTGGAGGCTGGCTGGCGATCACTGCCGAGCGAAGAGCTTGCCGCACGCTGGAACGCCTCGATCCGCACAAGTTCGAAGCAATTCCCGCACCGCGCTTCAGGGTAATGGCCTATGCCGTCGCCCTGGGATCCGCCGTCCTGACCGCAGGTCTGTGGATCCTGAACGACGGCGATATTACCGGCTGATCAGTCGTTTTCGTTGGGCAGGTCGGGATCGACCTCGTTCGACTTTCCGTACTTGCCCTCGTTGTCGTCATGGTTCGGTTCGCCGCGATAGGCGTCCATGTCGATCCGGCCCGAACTTTCCATGTCGCGCATGTGATCGACGGTATCCTGCGTGGAATCGCCCATCAGCCCGGATTTGTTGTCGCTCTTGGTGCTTTCCGTCGGACTGCGAAGGCTTTCGGCCTGCGCATCCTGCGAGACGGTCTGCGCCTGGCTGCGCTCGTCGTCTTGCTCGTCATTGTGCGTTTCGGGGGCCATGCCCTGGGGGGTACTCATTTCCGTTTTCTCCTTTGTCGGATCAACGGGCAGTCCCCCCTGCTAGTTCCTACCGCGTGGGCTGCGGCTCATCGCCCGAATAATCGTAGAAACCGCGGCCGGTCTTGCGGCCAAGCCAGCCGGCCTCGACATATTTCACCAACAGCGGCGCTGGGCGATACTTGGTGTCGCGCGTAGTCTTGTAGAGCACCATCAGGATGTCGAGACAGGTATCGAGCCCGACGAAATCGGCCAGCTGCAGCGGCCCCATCGGGTGGTTGAGGCCGAGACGGCAACCCTTGTCGATATCCTCGATCCCCGCCGTCGACTGGCCGAGCACGAAGACGGCCTCGTTGATCATCGGCAGCAGGATGCGGTTGACGACGAAGCCGGGTTCGTCCTGGCTCAGCACCACTTCCTTGCCCAGCGCTTGAGCAAGAGCCTTGGTCCGGTCGGTGGTGGTAGGAGCAGTGGCGAGGCCGGGAATGACCTCGATCAGGCCCATCACCGGCACGGGGTTGAAGAAGTGAAGCCCGATGAAGCGCGCCGGATCGGGCGAATAGTTCGCCATGCGCGTGATGGGGATCGAGCTGGTGTTCGAGGCCATGATCGCGTCGGGACCAAGCTTTTCGCCCGCCTTTTCGAAGATGGCTTTCTTGATCTCTTCCCTTTCGGTCGCCGCCTCGATGATGAATTCGGCCTCGCCCATGCGCGCGTAATCGCCCACCGGGGTGATGCGCTTCATCGCGCTTTCCGCATCGGCGATCTCGATCTTGCCGCGGCCGACCAGCTTGCCGAGAGCCTTGTCGATCCCGGCAACCGATTTCTCCGCGACCTCCAGGCTGACGTCGGCCAGCATCACATCCATGCCGTGCTGCGCGATGGTCTGCGCGATGCCGGAACCCATCTGGCCTGCACCGATAATGGCGATCGTCTTGCTCACTTCAATTGTCCTTCGCACCTGCAGCAAAACGCGCGGTGTAACGAGGGCGTCCGGCCTTGGCTAGCGATTAGCGCCGGGAATCCACTTCACGTCGCCGCCTTCTGTCGCATTGGCCACCCGGGCCAGCACGAAGAGGTAGTCCGACAGGCGGTTGATATAGGCCAGCGCCTGGGGATTGGTGGCATCGGCAGCAGCCAATGCGGTCATGGCGCGCTCGGCGCGTCGGGCTGCGGCGCGCGCCACATGGAGGCGCGCGGCAGCTTCGTTCCCGCCCGGCAGCACGAAACTGGTCAGGGGTTCGAGACCCTCGTTCAGCGCGTCGATGGCCCCTTCGAGCCATTCGACCTGAGCCGGGACGATGCGCAATACCATCTCGGAAGGTGCGAAATCCTCGCCATCGACGGCGGGCGTGGCAAGGTCGGCGCCGAGATCGAACATGTCGTTCTGGATGCGGAAAACTGCCTCCGCATGGCCGGTCCCGCTTAGCGCAACAGCAGCGAGCCCGAGTGCCGAATTGGCCTCGTCGACCGCGCCGATGGCTTCCATCCGTTCCGCGTGCTTGGGCAGCCGCGATCCGTCGACGAGGCCGGTGGTCCCGTCGTCTCCGGTGCGGGTGTAGATCTTGTTGAGCTTGACCACGAGGGCGCGGCCGTCAGGTCGCGACGCCGAGAAGGATCGCGATGACGACGATCGCGATAGCCTGCCACTTCACGCGCGCCATCATGGCCCTGTTCTGCTTCAGCTGCATTTCCGTCGCATCGACTTGTTCGCCCGTCTGGAGATCGACCTTGGTGCTTTGCAGGAAAGCAATGACCCCGCGAACAAGCGAAAAGAGAACCATGGCCATGGCCGCAACGAGCAAAATGACGAGGAAAGTGTTCATGGGCCCTATCTAGGCGCTCGCGAGCGTAATTCCAGCAGGGAATAGTCCGAGGCGCAGCTGTTCTGCCAGCTCCTTGCCATCTTCCCCCGCCTTGCGCCGGTCGGCGAGGCTTGGCGAACCTCGCCGCTTGGCCAGTTTCTCGCCGTCTTCGCCCAGCAGGATCGGGTGGTGGTGCCACATGGGTACGGGCAGTCCGAGCAATTCCTGCAGCACGCGGTGGATATGCGTCATGGCGAAGAGGTCCTGCCCGCGCGTGACCAGCGTCACCCCGTCGGCGGCATCGTCTAGCGTGGCCGCGAGATGATAGCTGGCGGGAGCGTCCTTGCGCACCAGGATGACGTCGCCGAAGGGACGCGGGTCGGCGATCTGCGTGCCATTGACTTCGTCCTCCCAGAAAAGTTCGGGCAATTCCGCCATCGCCCGGTCGACGTCGAGCCGGAGAGCGACAGGCTTTTCGGGGTCGAGCATCTGTCCCTTGCAGGTTCCGGGATAGACCGCGCCTTCCGGCCCCAGCCGCGGTTTGAGCGCCATGATCTCGTTCCGGGTGCATGTGCAAGGGTAGAGATAGCCGCGCGCCAGCAGGTTGCGAGCGAAAGCCTCGTAGGTTTCGAGCCGCGTCGACTGGGCCGGGACTTCCTCCCATTCGAGGCCCAGCCACGCGAGATCCTCGCGAAACTCGTCGGGCTTGTCGGGAAGCGAGCGGACCCCGTCGATATCCTCGATCCGCAGCTGGAACTTGCCGCCGCGCTGCTGCGCGATGTCATGTGCTGCAATTGCCGAAAAGGCGTGGCCAAGATGCAACGAACCATTCGGGCTGGGGGCGAAGCGGGTGACCTCCATCCGCACCTCCTAGGCCCTCTCTTGTGGATATGCACGGGAAAAGCCTGTGGAAATCGGGTGTGTAACAGTCTTGACGCGGAATCCTGCAAATGGATGTATCGCAACAGAGATCGGGAGGGACACGCAAATGTTCAGGGCCGAACTGCTGGAACGGGCCGCGAGGTTCCGAAGTACCGCCGAGGATCCGACGCGAAACCTGCAGTCGTGTCCGAGCCTCGTCCTCAATGCGGACTATACCCCGCTCTCCTATTACCCCTTGAGCCTGTGGCCGTGGCAGACGGCGATCAAGGCGATCTTCCTCGACCGGGTCGACGTGATCGCGACCTACGACCGCGAGGTCCATTCGCCCAATCTCGACATGAAGATTCCCAGCGTGATCGCGCTGAAGCAATATGTGAAACCGAGCGAGTTTCCCGCGTTCACCCGCTTCAACCTGTTCCTGCGAGACCGGTTTTCCTGCCAGTTCTGCGGCGACATGAACAATCTCACCTTCGACCACGTCGTCCCGCGCCGCCTCGGCGGCAAGACGACCTGGGAGAACATCGCCACCGCCTGCGCGCCCTGCAACATGAAGAAGGGTGGCCGAACGCCGAAACAGGCGGGCATGCAGCTCTATTCCGAGCCAATCCGCCCGACCCACTGGCAACTGCAGCAGCACGGCAAGATGTTCCCGCCCAACTACCTCCACGAAACGTGGCGCGACTGGCTTTATTGGGACATCGAACTGGAAGCGTGAGTTCTGCGGAAATCCACTAATATCTTCCGCCATTAAGTATCGACAAAGAATTTGGCGGCATTAAACCGGTCACGCCTCCACTCCGGAGGCAGGGATCGTATTAACAGGGACTCAAATGAACAAACTTTACACCGCACTCGCGGCCGCTGCGGCCGTGGGCCTTTCGGGTTGTGCCACCGTCGTGAACGGGCCGAACCTCGACTATGCCGTCAACACCACTCCTGAAGGTGCCGACATTACCTTCCTCGATGGCCGTACCTGCACCACGCCTTGCGAGCTGGTCATGCCGCGCAAGGACTCGAGCCGCGTCGACATCGTGCGCGAAGGCTACGAACCCACCTACGTCCTGCTCTGGAGCAAGGCTGGCGGCGCTACCTTCGGCAACATCCTGCTTGGCGGCGGGATTGGTGCAGCCGTAGATGCAGGCAGCGGCGCAAACCGCTTCCTCTCGCCGCGTCCGCTGATCGTGCGCCTTGCGCCTGTCGGCTCGGGCGAAGAAGCCGTCCTGCTCGACAAGAAGGGTGAGGTCATCATGACCGTCGCCCAGCATAACGCCGAAGCCTACGAAAAGGTCGCCAAGCAGATCGGCGATGCGGCTGGCGAAGCTCCTCTCGAAGCGACTGCGGAAGCAACGGCTGAAGAAGTTGCCGTGGAAGAAGCTGCTGCGGAAGCGGCCACCTCGGAATAAGCTTACGGCTTATAAGGAATTGCCCGGGCCGCCTCCTGGCGCGCCCGGGCTTTTTCATGTGACGGCTGCGCGGGTTCGGAATTCCTCGCGTTGCCATTCGCTGCTTTCGAGCACCTCGACGAGGTGGCGGGCGGCCTCGGCCATGTCCTCGAAGCGGAGATAGGCAGGCGCGAAGCCGAAGCGAAGGATATCGGGATCGCGGAAGTCGCCGATCACGCCGCGGGCGATGAGGGCCTGGCAGATTGCGTAGGCTTCAGGATGGCGGAAGGAGAGCTGGCTGCCGCGCTGCGCCGGATCGGTGGGACTGACGAGGTCCAGCTCGATGTCGCTTTCCGCAAGGCACTGGCGGAAGAATTCGGACAGCTTCTGCGATTTCGCATAGAGCCGCTCGACCCCGATTTCGGCTATCAGGTCCACGCCGACCTCGAGCGCCGACACGCCGAGTATGCCCGGCGTGCCGCATAGCAGCCGCTCGATACCGGGAGCAGGCCGGTAATCGTCGCTGAATGCGAAAGGCTGCGCATGTCCCATCCAGCCCGATAGCGGTTGCTGCGTATCATGGAGATGCCGCTCGGCCACGAAGGCATAAGCCGGGGCACCGGGGCCGCCGTTCAAATATTTATAGCCGCAGCCGACGGCGAAATCGGCCCCGCACGCATTCAGGTCCACGGGCAAGGCGCCGCCCGAATGCGACAGGTCCCACAGCACCAGCGCGCCGGCCTCATGCGCAGCGCCGGTGAGCCGCGCCATGTCGAAGATCTCGCCCGTCTTGTAATGCGCATGGGTGAGGAGAAGGAGCGCGACGTCCCCGTCCAGCGCGTCGACAAGGCCATCGCGCGAAGCCAGGCGCCGCTGGGCAAGCCCCTGCTTCTCGAGCCCCTCGATCATGTAGATGTCGGTCGGGAAATTTCCCGGTTCGCTCAGCACCACCTTGCGCCCCGGGCGCATGGCAAGCGCCGCGGAGATCAGCTTGAACAGGTTCACCGAGACGCTGTCGGCAACGACCACCTCGTGCGGCTGCGCCCCGATCAGAGGCGCGATCTTGCCGCCGACCTTGGCGGGAAGGTCGATCCAGCCCGCCGAATTCCAGCTACGGATGAGGTCCCTGCCCCACTCCTCGCGCACGACCTGCTCCAGCCGCTTGGGCGTTTCCATGGGGAGACAACCCAGCGAATTGCCGTCGAGGTAGATGACGCCTTCCGGCACATCGAACCGCTCGCGGAATCGGGCCAGCGGATCGCCCGCATCGAGCAGCCGTGCCCGCTCAAGCATCGGCCAGCTCCCGCAGGATCGCGCGGCACAGGCCGGCATCCCCGCCTCCGACCTTCAGCGGTAGCGCGATGAGTTCGTAACGACCGGCAGGAACATCATCGAGCACCAGCCCTTCGAGGATCCGCATGTCGTGTTCCAGCACCGCGTGGTGCGCATCCATCGTCTTGCTTTCCTGCGGGTCGACGCTCGGCGCATCGGTGCCAACCAGCTTGACGCCCTGCCTTGCAAGCCACCCGATAGTCTCCGCCGCAATCGGCAGCCAGTCGCTGCGCCATTTGTCGTGCGGGAAGCTATCCCAGGTGCGGAACAACACGCGTTCGACACCCGCAATCCCGGGCAGGTCCGATACTTCGATCGCGCCCTTCGCATCGCGCGCATCGACCACAAGGCATGGGCCTAGATAGGGCTCGATCCCCATGCTTGCCGCATCGAGACCGTCCTCGGCATAATGCAGCGGCGCATCGGCATGGGTTCCCGAATGCGTGCTCATCGTCATCTTGCCGACATTCACCGGCGAACCCTGATCCATCCGCCACGTCCGCTCGAAAGCGAAATCCGTATCGCCCGGCCAGACAGGCAGGCCGGGCCTCAGCACCTGGCTGATGTCCCAGATGCGCCCGGTCACAAGGCGGTCCTCACGCTGAGGAGTTCGGGGAAGAAAGCGGCTTTCAGAACACCTGCGAGATAGGGCACGCCGGGTGTCCCGCCGGTTCCTTTCTTGAAGCCGATGATCCGCTCGACAGTTTTCAGATGGCCGAAACGCCAGCGCTGGAAATGGTATTCGAGATCCACCAGCTTTTCGGCCAGCTCATAGAGGTCCCAATACTCCTTGGGATCCCGATAGATTTCGGCCCAGGCGGCCTCCACCGCGGGCGAATGTTCCCACGGGCTGGCGTGATCGCGCCCGAGCACCTCTTGCGGGATGTCGAAACCGCGGCGGGCAAGCAGGTCGATGGCCTCGGCATAGATGCTCTTGCGCGTCAGTTCCTCGCGCAGCGCCCCGGCCACCTCGGGCGTCGCCTCGTGCATTGTGATCATGTCCGGGTTACGCCCGCCGAGGAGGAATTCCATCATCCGGTATTGCGCGCTCTGGAAGCCGCTCGATCCGCCCAGATGCGGCCTTATGGTCGAATAGTCGTGCGGGGTCATAGTGCTGAGAACGTCCCAGCTCTGGATCAGCTGCCCCTGCGCGCGCGCCACGCGTGCCAGCATCTTGAAGGCGGGCCGCAGGCGGTCGGCCTGGATGCACTCGCGCGCTTCCTGCAATTCGTGGAGGCAGAGCTTGAGCCACAGCTCACTTGCCTGATGGACAATGATGAACAGCATCTCGTCATGCGCATCGCTCGACGGGTGCTGCGCCGACAGGATGCGGTCGAGGTCGAGATAGCTCGAATAGGTGACGTCTGAAGACATGGGCGAGAGCACTAGCGCCCCTGCCCGATAACGCAAACTACTGGTCGATCACCCGGGTCTGCGGATGGTGCTTGTCGAGATGTTTCTTGATCGTCTTCAGGTTCTTGGTGTTCGAGCGATACACCAGGTCGAAGGCATCGCCCACCAGCGGCACCGCACCCAGCGCGGTATCGAAACCGACGCGGCCCATCATGTGCCAAAGCTTCCACTTTGGCAGGCCGAGGTTGCGCGCTTCCCAGACGATATAGCTGCCCATTGCGGCAGTGATGATGTCGCCCAGGACCGGCACGAGACCCACGATCGTGTCGAGGCCGATCCGGTAATTCGTTCCCGGCAGAACCATCGCCCGCTCGAGGATTGCCTCCATCGCCTCGATCCGGCGGCGGACCGATTGCGGGTCGGTGCCCGTGGGAAAATCGAACCGCAGCGGGCCGGCATTCCCGGCCCCCGCGAAGCCTTCGTCGCGGCTCCTTTCAGGTTCGATCGGCGTCAGGCGATTGTCTTCCATTGCGCCTAGATGGGGGCACGGGACAGCGGGAACAAGGGATGGAAAGCCATGGGGTTTTCAGAGAACCCCTCGACACCTGCGCGCACCTGCGACCAGCGGATCGGCGAACCCAGCGGGATGTATAGATTGGTCTGGGTCAACACCTGCTCGGCTTCGGCGAGATAGGACGCGCCCTCGGCCGGGCTCTCCGCGTCGAGAGAGAGATCGACAAGGTAATCGGCATCTTCGCTGCAAACAGGTGCGGAGAGCGCGCAATTGAACTGGTTCAGGAACCAGCGCGCACCGGCATAGCGTGCCGTCGTGTCGCGGAGCACGAGGTCGGCTTCGTCACGCTCCGTAACGCGGCGTAGCGAAACGCCGATTGCTGCCAGGTCGCGGGATAGCGCGCTGAAGAGGAAGTTCGCGCCGGGGCCGCGCGGGAGAAAGATCGATACCGATGCGTCTGCCCCAGAACCTTCCTCCCATTGCTGCACGATCCCGCCCGCTCGTGCCCGGCGTTGCTCGATGGACTGGTCCGCCCAGCGCTCGCCGACGCTCCCGTCGTCTCCGGGCAAGCCTGCGCCGACAATCCGGGTGGAACCCGACCAGCCGCCGAGATTGAATTGCTGCATCAAACCGGGTCGATCGATCGCCATTGCCAGCGCGGCCCGGTTCTCGGCGGTGGCAAGGAATCCGGTCGGTCGGACCACATCGAGACCGAACAGCCCGATCGCGGAATCCAGCCGGACTGTTCCGCGCGAAAGCGCGCCGGTGATTGCGAGAGGAAGCGTTTCGAGTCGCCCGCCGAGCAGCAGGTCTACTTCGCCCCGGGCGAAGGCCTCGGCTGCCTTAGCGGGCGCATAGGCACCGATGCGAATTTCGCTGACGATATCTTCCCAATCGCCTTGCGCGGATAAACCGCGCTGTTCGGGCGGAATGGCGTCGAGGATGGCTGTCGAGCCGTCGAGGCGTGCCACCATGGGACCCGGGTCGCCTTCACGAAGCGCGATGCCGAGCTCTGGCTGCGCCATAAGCTGGAGGAAGCCGGGCATGGGGCTGCGCAGGCGGATTTCGATGACGCGCCCGGTCATCGCGCGGATGTCCTGTATCTTTTCGAGATCGAGGCCGAGACTCGTCCCGTCGAGCTTGCGGACCGCGCCGCGCAATTCCTCGGCGACAGTCTGGGCCGTGAGCCGTTCCCCGCTCGGCAGGTCGAACTCGGTAATCCGGAAGATGTAGCTTTCACCATCGTCGGTGACGATCCAGCGCTCGGCAAGCGCGGGGACGACCTCGCCCACTTCGTTGAAACGCACCAGCCCCTGCCGCTGCGCCGAGCGAAGGATCTGCGCCCCCGGTTCGAGCTCGGGATCGGAGGAAAACAGTGAGGCGGCAGTGCCGATATAGGCGACATCGACCACGCCGTCCTCGTCCAGCCGATCGCAAGCCGCAACGAGCAGGCAGGCGGTCAGCAGGAAAGAGGCGGCGCGCATGTCTCCGGCAGGTAGCACTCCTGCCGGGTCAGGCAAGCACGTGTATCAGAGCTTGCGCACGCTCCACTGGTCGCTCCTGGGTGCGACTGCCGGACGCGAGTAGCGCGGAGCTTCGGACTCGCCCGAATAAAGCTTTGTGCGCGCAGCGGCTGCATCGATCTCGTCGTCGAAGGCGATGCCGATCTTGCCGTTCTGTTTCCAGGCGACCTTGCCGGCAACCTCGCCGACCTGGCGCAGCGAGACCACCAGCCGCTGGCCCCGCTCGGCGATCAGCCCGCCGTCGATCATCATGCCCGAATTGGAAAGGTTGCGGACCTTGGCCTGCACGGCGGAAGTCGCTCCGTCGAGGCGGATTTCGGCCAGCAGGAAGAGACTGTCCCGCTTCAGGTTACGCGTATCGATTGCAGTCATTACGCTTGCTTCCCGTATATTTTCGCGACCCGGTTTTCCCGGATTTGAGAATCAGCGGGTTAGCGCGCGCGGGATAAGCAAATGTTGAGGGAAAAGGTTAATTCGCTAACTCTGTAAGGCAATGTCCTGCCTCAATCGTCGCGCGAAATCTTCTCTTTGCGCTCGTGGGCTTCCTGCGCTTCGACGGTCATGGTGGCGACCGGGCGGGCGATCAGGCGGCGCAGGCCGATGGGATCGCCGGTCACTTCGCACCAGCCGTATTCACCCTGGTCGATGCGGCGAAGGGCCGAGTCGATCTTGGAAATCAGCTTGCGCTGGCGGTCGCGCGTGCGCAGTTCGATGCCCCAGTCGGTTTCGGAGGAAGCGCGGTCGTTGAGGTCGGGTTCGCGGATCGGGCCGTCCTGCAGCGATTGCAGCGTCTGCCCGGCAGCGTCGTGGATGGATTTCTTCCAATCGAGCAGCAGCATACGAAAATAATCGAGCTGGCGGTCGCCCATATATTCTTCGTCGTCACTCGGGACATAGTCCGGGTCGACCGCGGCTTTTGCCTTGGCAAGCTTTTCGGAAACATTCGATGCCGACGTGGCCATGTGAGCCTGTTCTCCCAACTCTCTCCTGTTCGAAGAGCCGCCATTCCCGCCAGCCCGGATTTTTCCGGTGCCTGCGACGCTCCGATGGCGCGGCCTATAGGAGTGGCTTCCCTACCCCGCAAGCCGCTTTCCGGAATTACATAGCCTGTGACTGATTAAGCTCAGCCTACCGGGCTTCCCGCTTGGGAAAATAGTTGAGGTCGGCGTTAACCATTTATTGACCATAAGGGCCGACATCTTGGTGGACCGGCTGGGGAGCCGGGATTTGAACGGGGGAGTTTTGTTATGGAACTCAAGTCCATCGAAGGCGGCGCAGGCCGCATCGAACAGAGCGATGAAGCACTTGTCACCATCGCCGAATATCTGAACGAATACGCCAAGGGCAGCGTGGATGCGCTCTATGACCTGGGCGTGGCCTTCTCGACCGGCAGCCATGGTTGCAGCACCGACATGATCGAGGCGCACAAGTGGTTTAACATCGCCGCATCGAAGGGACACGAGGAGGCCGCTTGGTGCAGGGCCGATGTTTCGGACGAAATGACCGCTCGCGAAATCGCCGAGGCACAACGCCGGGCCCGCGAATGGCTGATCGACGGACAGCGCAAGGTTGCCTGAGCTAATCGGTTTTCCGGAAGGGCGTTCTTCGCTCGAGATAATTGCGGTCGGCGGCCACGCCTTCGCGCTCTCGCTCGAGGAACTCCGCCACCGCCGCGCCGAAGCCCGGATCGGCGAACCAGTGTGCGCTGAAGGTTTCGACCGGTTCGTAGCCGCGGGCCAGCTTGTGCCCTCCCTGGGCTCCCGCCTCGACCCGCGATAGGCCTAGCTCGATGGCGGCATCGATCGCCTGGTAATAGCACAGCTCGAAATGCAGGAAGGGCAGCTGCTTCGTGCAGCCCCAATAGCGCCCGTAAAGCGCCTCTCCCCCGATGAAATTGAGCGCGCCGGCAATCGGCTCGCCATTCTCCAGCGCCAGCACAAGCACGATCTTTTCGCCCATGCGCTCGCCGAACAGGTCGAAGGCCTCGCGCGTCAAATAGGGATGGCCCCATTTGCGCGCGCCGGTGTCCTGGTAGAAATGCCAGAAAGCGTCCCAGTGGTGCGGCCTGATGTCGTCGCCGGTGAGGCGGACTATCTCCAACCCCTCCTGCGCCGCCGCGCGCTCTTTGCGCAGGTCCTTGCGTTTACGCGAAGTCAGCGTGGCGAGAAAGTCCTCGAAACTCCCGAAATCACGGTTGAGCCAGTGGAACTGGATATCGCTGCGCAGCATCCATCCCGCGTGCTCGAACAGCGGCAACTGGTCCGGCTCGATGAAGGTCGCGTGGGCGGAGGAGAACCGGTTCTGACGGCAGACCTGCTCGGCCGCCGACAGCAAGGGCGCAGCAAGCGACGGATCGGACAGCAACAACCTCGGCCCCGTCGCGGGCGTGAAAGGCGCTGCGATCTGGAGTTTGGGATAGTAATTCCCCCCTGCCCGCTCGTATGCATTGGCCCAGCTGTGGTCGAAGACATATTCGCCCTGGCTGTGCCCCTTGGCATAGGCGGGCATGGCGGCGAGCGGCGGGCCTCCTTCCGAGGAGATCACTATCGGGACGCTCTGCCAGCCGGTGCCCGGCCCCACGCTGCCCGAATCTTCGAGCGCGGTGAGAAATTCGTGGCTCATGAAGGGATTGTCGCCCGCCAGCACATTCCATGCCGCCCGGTCGAAAGCGCCGACCGACCCGGCAATCCGCGCGGCAAGCCCCTCCTCGCTCACGCCAGCCCGTCTCCTTCGGCGATCAGCGCATCGGCATGGGCCTCGCCGGTCCGGCGCGTTTCGGCCGAATTCACCGTCCAGGTCAGCACCGGCATCCCGCGCGCTCGCAGCACGGCGACCATGGGATTGGGCAAGGCGAGGACGTGGTAGGCGATGAATTCTGGCCGTGCCGCCCAGAGCGCGACATGGCGCTGCCATGGCTTCTGCGTCATGCCGACCTCGTCCTCGCGCATGACGAGACCCCGCACAGTTTGCGGAGAGTGTTTGCCGAACCATACGCAAACGCGGGGATCGAAACTCATGACCGCGTGCTTGCCCGCATAGCCTTCGAGCGCTTTCGCCACCGCGCGGCAGCTGCGCTTTACCTCATAGCCGCGCCGCGACTTGATCTCGATCAGGATCGGCACCTGCCCGTCAAGAACCGGAAGCAGATCGTCGAGCCGCGCCAGCTTGTGCTCGCTATCGAGGAAGGCGATCTGCGCGAGTTCCTCGGCGCTATGGTCGGCGAGCGGTCCGTGCACGCCGGTCAGCCGGTCGAGCTCCCAGTCGTGGACCAGCATCGCGCACCCGTCGCGGCTGCGCTGGATATCGCATTCAATACCGAGGCCGCGCCCGGCCGCGAGCGCATAGCCGGCGAGCGAATTTTCGGGCACGCCCTCCCCGTGCAAGCCGCGGTGAGCATAGGTCCACTCACGCAGCCAGCCGACCCGCACGGGGTCGGGCGGGCTTACGATCAGCCGGTCAAGCGGGCTGAAGAGCGACAATCGCGTCCACTTCCACCGCGGCATCGAGCGGCAGCACCGGCACGCCGACAGCGCTCCTCGCATGGCGGCCCGCATCGCCGAACACTTCGGCCATCAAATCGCTGCAGCCGTTCACAACCTTGGGCTGGTCGGTGAAGTCCGGCACGCTGGCGACGAAACCGCCCAGCTTGACCACCTTCTCCACCCGTTCGAGCAGGCCGGCAGCCTTCAGCTGCGCAAGGATCATCATCCCGCAGGCGCGCGCAGCTTCCTGCCCGCGTTCGAGCGTCACGTTCTGCCCCAGCTTGCCGGTGACGAGCTGGCCATCGACGAAGGGCAGCTGGCCCGAGATATAGGCGGTGTCGCCCGAAACCACGAGCGGCTGGTAGCTGGCGACGGGCGCCGCCGCTTGCGGAAGGTCGATACCCAGTTCTTCGAGTTTCGCGGCAATGCTCATGCTGTTTCCTTTTGCAGTTGCGCACGCAGCCACGGCAGCGCTTCGTCCCAGTGATCGATCCGCGCATCGGCATGGCCCGAGGTGTGGGCGCAATCGATATGCGGAGCGAGCATGGGCTCGCCGCACAGATGGAGCGTGGTGATCTCCGAAATCGTTTCGCGCGCCGAGCGGTGGTGCTGCGCGAGATCGTCGATGAAGATGGCCTTCGATGGATTGTATTCGGCGAGGATATTCTGCAGCGCCGGACCCTTGGGCCCCTGGTTGGTGAAGACGCGCGCATTGACGCCGTGGCCCGCCAGCTGCTCGGTCCGCATCTGCTGGCGCTTGTCGACGAGATTGGTGAGGATGACCACGTCGGCCTCCTCGGCCAGCGTATTGATGCCCTCGATCGCGCCGGGAATGGGATTCTGGCGGTACATCTCGGTATCGAAAAACAGGCCGAGCTTTTTCCAGATATCGTCGGGCTCCAGGATTTCGCCGCTGTCCTGCCAGCGCAGCGCCTTGGAAAAATCATTGCCGACCATACGGAATTCGACGCCCTGCGTTTCGGCGAGCCATTCCTTGAAGGGCGTGACCATATAGAGCAGCACTTCGTCGCAATCGGAGATGATCAGCGGGCGGGTCATGAATTGAGTGTCCTAGCGGCTGCGACCAAGGTTTCGGGTGTCGTGTTCAAAGCGTCTGCGGCCGAGATAAGGTCCGGCTCGTGATTTGCGAGGAATTCCAGCACAGCCGCCTGCACGCTGCGATCGTCGATCCCGTGGCGCAATCGCTCCGGCGTCAGGCCGGTCAACGAAAGCAGGCGTTCGGCGCGCTTTTCGTTGGTCAGCGCCCAGCCGAGAGCTTCCAGCGCCAGCACTTCGGGCGCCCGTCCGTCTCCGCCTGCCGATTTATTTCGCTCTAGAATTGTAAGTCCTTCCGCTTGGCTCTAGGCCCTGCCAGCTCATTCGCAGGAGACATTGGCCCCGTGGCAAAGAGAATCCTCGTTGTCGAGGACAACGACCTCAACCGTAAGCTGTTTTGTGACGTGCTGAAGGCGAACGGTTACGAGGTGGTGCCGGTTTCCGACGGGAACAACTTCCTTGCCACGGCGAAGAAGTCCGATCCGCAGCTGGTCATCATGGATATCCAGCTGCCCAATGTCAGCGGGGTGGACCTGATCGCCGAGCTCAAAGCCGACAAGTCCATGGAAAGCGTGCCGGTTCTCGCCGTCACCGCCTATGCCGGAAAAGGCGACGAAGAGCGGATCAGGGATGCAGGCGCGGAGGATTACCTTGCCAAGCCGGTGTCGATCGGACCGTTCATGGCGGCGGTCCGCAAGCTGCTTTCCGACTGAGCCGACGCACGCGAAAACTTGACAAATCCGCGCGGAAACCGCTTTGCCGCCCCATTCGTTAAGACCTGCAACCCTGCGGGTCGCACTGCATTTGAAGAACTGGACCCGTTTATGGACCGCGCAGAAGTCGACGCGAAAATCCGCAGCCTCATCGAACCCTTCAACAAGAAGGGTGTCGAGATCAAGGATGAGACCACCTTCCAGAACGATCTCGAATTCGACAGCCTGACGGTGATGGATTTCGTCGCCGAGATCGAGGACGAATTCGACATCATCATCAGCATGAACCAGCAGGCCGAGATCGAGAATTACGGCCAGCTCGTCGATGCGGTCCACAAGCTGCAGGCCGACGCATGAGCGAAGGCATCATCCAGCCGGACCAGCCCGAAACGCACGAAGCGCACGCGGGCGACAAGGACCTCTTCTCCAAGTTCGACGACATCATTGCGCTGCGCGAAGGCCTGCTTTCGCAAGGGCGCGAGGATCCGTTCAACCTGGTGATGGAAAAGGTCCTCTCGCCCACCCGCGCGATCTGCAACGGGCGCGAGACGATCCTGCTCGGCACCTACAATTACATGGGCATGACCTTCGACCCCGACGTGGTCGAAGCGGGCAAGCAGGCGCTGGCCGATTTCGGTTCGGGCACCACGGGCAGCCGCGTTCTCAACGGGACCTACCAGGGTCACAAGGAATGCGAAGAGGCGCTGCGCGAATTCTACGACATGGACCACGCGATGGTCTTCTCGACCGGCTACCAGGCCAATCTCGGGATCATCTCCACCATCGCGGGCAAGGGCGATTACATCGTCCTTGATATCGACAGCCACGCCAGCATCTGGGACGGCTGCGCGATGGGCAATGCCGAGGTCGTGCCGTTCAAGCACAATGATATCGAGGCGATGGAAAAGCGCCTCAAGCGCATCCCCGAAGGCGCGGGCAAGCTGGTGGTATTGGAAGGCGTCTACTCGATGCTTGGCGATGTCGCGCCGCTCGCCGAAATGGTCGCGGTGGCGAAGAAATACGGCGCCATGGTGCTGGTCGACGAAGCGCATTCGATGGGTTTCATCGGCGAGAACGGTCGCGGCGTGGTCGAGGATGCGGGCGTCATCGACGATGTCGATTTCATCATCGGCACTTTCTCCAAGAGCGTCGGCACGGTGGGCGGTTTCTGCGTGTCGAACCACCCCAAGTTCGAGATCATGCGGCTCGTCTGCCGTCCCTATGTCTTCACCGCCTCGCTGCCGCCGTCCGTTGTGGCGACTGCGGCGACTTCGATCCGCAAGCTCATGCACGGATCGAACAAGCGCGCGCATCTCTGGGAGAATTCGAAGAACCTGCACTCAGGCCTTCGCGAGCTGGGCTTCAAGCTGGGCACCGAGGAACCGCAGAGCGCGATCATCGCGGTGATCATGCCCGACCTCGAAAAGGGCGCGCATATGTGGGAAGCGCTGATCCGCAATGGCCTCTATGTGAACCTTGCAAGGCCGCCGGCAACGCCCGCGGGCATGACCCTGCTGCGCTGCTCGCTCTGTGCTGAGCATAGCGAGGAGGAAGTTGGCCAGATCCTCGAGATTTTCGAGAAGGCGGGCAAGGAAACCGGAATTATCTAAGGCAAAAAGGACCAGCCGGAGGGTCGCAATTCCGGCCGGTCCTTCCGTTCAGGCGGCGCTATGCGCCTGCCCCTCTCCAACCTGTTCCTGCGGAATGCTGCCGAACAGCGGCCACGCCAGCTGCTCGCCGAGCGAGGTCTCGGGCAGGTTCTCGACCCCGTAGCTTTCCGGATAGCTGCGCGTGATCTTCGCCGTGCCGAACAGCACGTCCCAGAAGAACAGCAGGTTCCCGTAATTGCCCTTGTAATGGACCGCCGGATCGCTGGCATGGCGGCCGTGATGCGCGTGATGCGTGGCGGGGGTCGAGATCGTGCGCTCGGCCAGCCACATGACGGGCGAGAGCCACTTCACCTTGTAGAGCGGCCTGTCCCAGGCGACGTCCGAATGCGCGCCGGTGATGACCGCCAGCTTGACCACGATATAGCCCGCATAGACCCAGCCCAGGCCGAGGTAGATCAGCACGCCCGACAACCAGATGCCGGGCATCATCATGTAATAGAACAAATTGTTCCGGTAGACGAGGCGCACGCTCATGTAGCGCGCATTATGGTGCGGGCGGTGGAGGTTGTAGAGCCACGGAAAGGTGTGCGCGGCGCGGTGCCACCAGTATTGCATCATGTCGTCGAGCACGAGGAACAGCCCGATCGCCGCGAAGACGTTGAGCCCCGCCAGCGCATTGGCGTATTGCGGGGCGATCTCTCCTGCCAGCCAGGCCGAGGCGAACAGCACGGCAGGCTGCGTCAGGCCCAGCAGCACCACGATGCTCACCGCCTCCACGATCCCGTCGTCGCGCGTCTGTTCGGGCTTGGCGAACAGGTTCGAACGCCACAGTTCCAGCGCGGCAAAGCCGAGGTAGATGGCGAGGATGGCAATGGTCGACGAGGGCATGGGCTCTCTCCCGGAATCTTGTCGAATCGGGGTCTAGCCTTTACCGGACCGAAAGAATGTCCAGAATTTTACAATTGAACGCGACTCGGCGGTCGCTCGTCACGCCGATGCTGTTTTCGGCGCTCGAGAGCGCGCTGCAGTCGCACCTGCTTCGTCTCTCGCAGCTGCGGACATTCACCGACGGCCAGATCATCCAGCAGCGCGGCGATCCGGCGGACGGCTTCTGGCTGATCGAGGAAGGCGCGGTACGCGTGGGCCAGTTCCTGCCCGAGGGCGAGTTCCGCGCGGTCGCACTGCTCGGCCCGGGCGATTCCTATGGCGAGCTGGCGGTCTTCTCGGGCAAGCCGCGCATCGTCGATGCGATCTCGCGCGGGGAAAGCCGCGTACGGTTGGTCGCGGCCAGGCCCTTCCTCGATGCGCTGGGCAATTACCCCGCCTCCTCGCGCGCTCTGCTCGGCGCCTTGTCGGAGCAGCTGCAGGATACGCTCTCGATCCTTGCCGGACTGCGCCACGGGACCAACCCCGCACGGCTTGCCGGACTACTCGCGACGATGGCAGGCGATGCCCCGGACGAGGCGAGCGTCACCATCACACAGCAGGAACTCGCCGATTTGCTCGGCGTCACCCGCGCCACGGCCAATGCGGCATTGCGGGACCTGGAAAAGCGGCGGCTGGTGAAGCGCGGCTACGGGACAATTGCGATTCCCGACCGCGACGCCCTGTCGCGATTTGCGCTCGGCTAGATCAGCCTGCCGCCGGGTTGACGACCGTTGCGGCGGAACACGGACCGTCGTCCTCGTCCTCGCTCCCGCCGAGCTGGGTAAGCACCAGCACACCGCCGACGACCAGCACCACGAAGGCCGTGGTGACCCAGCCGAGGTATTTGTCGATCACCCGCTTGATCGGCGCGCCGAAGACGCGGAACAGGATCCCAACGGTCATGAAAATGAGCGCGCGGGCGAACAGGCTCGAGAGTACGAAGGTGACGAGGTTCATGCCGACGAAACCGGCGGTGATGGTCAGCAGCTTGAACGGCACCGGCGTCGCGCCCGCGATCAGGATCGCCTCGAAGTCGTATTCGCGCAAATGGCAGGCGGCGACGGGGAAAGCCTCGGTCAGGCCGAGAGCCCCGATCAGCCACACGCCCACCGTGTCGTAGAGCCCCCAGCCGATCGCATAGCCAAGCAGCGCGCCCGCCACCGATGCCAGCGTGGCGACGATCGCGAACTTCACCGCCTTTTTCGGTTCTGCAAGGCACATCAGGCCGAGCAACGGGTGCGGCGGGATCGGGAAGAAGGAGGATTCGACGAAGCAGAAGAACGCCAGCCACCACACGGCATGCGGGTGGGCGGCCTTGTCCATCGTCCAGTCGTACAGCCCGCGCAGCGGTTTCATCAGCATTTGGGGGGTGATTCCTCGCGTCCCGTAAGGTGGTGCGGATTTAGGCCAGCAGGAGGCTGTTGGCAACGCTCTCCGGTATAACCTATTTGGTTCTTTTTTCTTGACATCGTTGCCCTATTTGGCTAGACAAAAGGAACATCGCGATAGTGTGATTCGAACGGGCGAGGCCGGAAGGGCCACCGCCCTTTTTCGTGTCCGCTGTTGGCTTCGGCTCGGGAGGGAGGCGCGTATGGCAAAGAAAAACTGGGAGCGCATTTTCCTCAATGCGCTGGCCGAGACGTCGAATGTGAAGGCGGCCTGCGAACTCGCCACTGTCAGCCAGAGCCTGGTCTACAAGACGCGGCGCGAGAACGCCGATTTCGCGCGGCTATGGTATGCGGCGCTCGCCGAAGGGTACGACAATCTGGAGATGGAACTGCTCAGCCGCCTGCGAGAAGGGCGGCTCGAGGATGTCGACGCGGATGGCAACAAGCGCAAGTTCGATATCGGCACCGCCTTCCGCTGCCTGATCGCGCACCGCGAGACGGTGGCGAAGGAAAAGGGCCGCGCCACGCTCGACGACGAGATCGCCACGATGAAATCGATCAATGCCAAGATCGACGAAATAAGGCGGCGCGAGGAAAAGGCGGCCGAGCTCGAAGCGAAACGGGCGGCGAAACGCGATGGCAAGTGAACCGCGCGCCACTCGCGGAAGCTGGTTCAGGGCAGAGGGCGACAAGGGCTTCGCCAGCCGCGCCGACCTCGACAAGCTGCTCCTGCCGCACGAGCGGAAGGCACTCGCCAGCTGGCACTGGGAAGTCTGGGGCCGCGACGAACAACTGCCCCCGCCGGGCGACTGGCGCGTCTGGTTGATCTGCGCCGGGCGCGGCTTCGGCAAGACGCGCGCGGGCGCCGAATGGGTGCGCGATGTGGCGCGCCACGAACCCGACGCGCGGATCGCGCTGGTCGGCGCTTCGCTGGGCGAAGTGCGCAGCGTGATGGTCGAAGGCGAAAGCGGCATCCTTGCCGCCGCCCCCGGTGCGCTCGCGCCCGATTACGAGCCCTCGCTGAAGCGGTTGTCCTGGCCCAATGGCGCGCAGGCCTTCCTCTATTCGGCTGGCGAGCCGGAGAGCCTGAGAGGCCCGCAGCACAGCCACGCCTGGTGCGACGAGGTGGCCAAGTGGGACAATGCCGGAGGCCGCGCGCTGTCCGCCTGGGACAACCTCCAGATGGGCATGCGGCTGGGCGATCATCCGCGCCTGCTTGCTACCAGCACGCCTCGCCGCGTGGCGCTGATGATGCGCCTGCTCGAAGAAGCGCGCGACGGGGCGGTGGCGGTGGCCAAGGGCCGCACTGCGGACAATGCCGGCGCGCTGCCCGTCGCCTATTACAAGGGGATGCTGGCGCAATACGAAGGCTCGACGCTCGGACGTCAGGAGCTTGAAGGCGAGATGCTGGCCGAGGCCGACGGGGCCTTGTGGACCCGCGCATTGCTGGAAGAGTGTCGCACCGACGGCAAATCGGAAAAACTGAGCCGCGTGGTCATCGGCGTCGACCCGCCCGCCAGCGAGCGCGGCGATGCCTGCGGTATCGTGGTCTGCGGCCTCGGCACATCGGGTGTGGCGCAGGTGCTCGCCGATTGCTCGGTCGAAAAAGCCACGCCCGAACGCTGGGCCCGGGCGGTCGCCAATGCCGCCGAGGCATGGTGTGCCGACCGCGTGGTGGCCGAGGCCAACCAGGGCGGCCAGATGGTCGCCAGCGTGCTGCGCGCCGCCATGCGCGTGGCCAATGGCTGTGGCCCGACGGGGTGGACACACCGCTGGTCGAAGAGGTCGAGGCCTATGAAATCGGCTTCGGACCGATCGATATTCCCTACGCGACATGGTCGACGGGACAGCAGGCATACGAGTTGCCCGCCCTACTCGTCGCTTCGCTGGTCGGGACCTACGGCGTGGGCCCCTTGTGGGTCCGTCAAATCGGCAGCCTGGCCAAATCGCAAGCGAGCCTGATCTGCTCGCTCCTTTAGCTGCAAGTCCAATACCCAAGGAGGAGCCCGCATGGCCGACCCCGCAAGTTCTAATGACACTACTCCGCGCCATTCGCTGCCCTTCCTGTTCGCAGGGCAGTCGCAGAAGGAATTTACCGTCAACGAGGCATTGGCCCGGATCGATTTTCTCCTGCAGCCCGCCATTGCCGGTGAGCTTGGCAGCCCGCCCCCCACACCGGTGGCGGGTGATTGCTACATCGTCGCTTCCAATCCGGACGGCGAATTTACCGGCAAGAAAGATGCGATCGCCAGCTGGGATGGTCAGCAATGGTCTTTCGCCGTCCCGCACAATGGCATGAAAATCTTCGACACCGGCCTGGGCGCCTATCGATCATTCGACGGACAATGGACGGTCCTTGCCAGCCCCGCCGCTCCCAGCGGTGGCGCGACCGTTGATGACGAGGCTCGACAGGCAGTCCAGGCCATCCTGGATGCGCTGCGCAGTTTCGGGATTCTTGGGTGAAACCGGGGAACCGAGCGGGACTTCTGCCGTTACGCGAGCGTCATCATGGGGATTATGCTGCCGGCTCACACAGGTAAGCGACGGGAATTGCGACATTCTTGCAACAGTGCCCGATATTGCCCGCTTGCCACCATGAACAGGCGACTATAGATAAGTTTCACTCGGTGGCTCCAATTCGCAAAAAGGGGAAATCAATAATGCGGAAATTAGTCATAGGAATGGCGTTGGCCTCGACGGCCATTGCATCGCCAGCCCTCGCACGAGATAATTCGTGGTACATCGGTGGCGGTTTCGGCCCGATGCTCGCGGAAGATCTCGAATATACTCTCGAAGATACTGACGACCTCATCGCAACGGCATATTTCGATGAAGGTTACGACGGCGCCGCTTTTGTCGGTTACGATTTCGGTGTCTTCGTTCTGGAAGCAGAAGTCGGCTATCGTGAGGCCGGTCACTCGACCGTCAACCTTTTCGGCACCGACGCTTTCCCGACCAATGGTTCGACCAGCGCGCTTTCGTTCATGCTCAACGGCATGTTCGACTTCGGTCCCGATGATGGCCTCCAGGGCTTTGTAGGCGGCGGTCTCGGCGTAGCTCGCACCAGCGTTGAAGCACGCCTCTTCGGTGCCGGCTTGACGATCGACGATTCGTCGAGCGACCTCGCATGGCAGATCCTTGCAGGCGTTCGCGCTCCGCTGACCGACAATCTCGACGTCGGCCTGCGCTATCGCCTGTTCAACGCGACGGGCGTTGAAGTCGTCACCAGCACCGGCGCGCCGCTTGATGCGCATTTCCGGACGCACTCGCTGCTGGGCACGCTGAGCTACAACTTCGGTGCTCCGCCGCCCCCGCCGCCGCCTCCGCCGCCGCCGCCGCCGCCGCCTCCTCCGCCCCCGCCGCCTCCGCCGCCGCCTCCGCCGGCTCCGGTTTGCCAGCAGGGCCCGTACATCGTCTTCTTCAACTGGGACGAATCGACGATCACTCCGGAAGCGGCAACGATCCTCGACAACGCGGTTTCGGCTTACGCCAACTGCGGCACGGCTTCGGTCATGCTCGCTGGCCACACCGACACCTCGGGTTCGGCGCAGTACAACATGGGCCTCGCCCAGCGTCGTAACGACTCGGTCCGCGACTACCTCACCGCTCGCGGTGTCCCCGGTGGCCGCATCTCGAGCGAAGCCTTCGGCGAAAGCCAGCTTCGCGTTCCGACCGCCGACGGCGTTCGCGAACTGCAGAACCGCCGTGTGGAAGTTACCTACGGCCCGGGTTCGGGCATGTAATCACTCGCAAGAGTTGAAAACACGAGAAGGGGCCGGAGCGATCCGGCCCCTTTTTCGTTGGGTTTGCAAAGCTTCAGCAATTCGGGACCCAATACCATGAGACTGATCCTCGCCGCCTCCTTGCCTGCACTGGCACTTGCTGCCTGCTCAACCGTGGCAGACCTGCCGACGGAGCGTGTCGGCGAAGCGCGGCTCGATTACGCAAACGGAGTACCTGCAGGGACCGCACAACTGCTTTCCGACGGTCAGACCCTATCGCTGGCTGTCGCCGCCACGGGATTGGAACCCGGCGAGCATGGATTCCACCTTCACACTACCGGGCGCTGCGAGGGGCCGGACTTCAAAAGTGCAGGCGGTCACCTCAACCCTGCCCAGCGTGAACACGGTTCACTCAATCCCAAGGGCAAGCATCTGGGCGACATGCCCAACCTCGTCATCGGCGCATCGCGCAGTACCAGCACGCAAGTCGATCTCGGCGCCGATACGGCTCAATTGCGAGACAGCATTTTCGATGCCGACGGCACTGCGATCGTCATCCACGCAGGTGCGGATGATTACCGCAGCGACCCCGCCGGCGATGCGGGTGCGCGGGTTGCTTGCGGGGTCTTGACCCCTGCTAGCTGACTAGACCTCTTCACCCGCTTTGCGCGCGCGTTCGAGGACCGTTTGCTCCGCCTTCGGCACGGTCCGATAGGCGACCAGTAGCAGAACCAGCCCAATCGGAACGGCGATGAGCAGGCTCAGCCCCCCGGTCGAAAGGCTTCCCGACATCGTCGACACCTGTCCTGCCATGTAGGGCCCAAGCGCCAGACCCACGAGCGTGGTGGACAGAAAGAAGGTGGCCGTCGCGGTCCCGCGCATTCTCGGCAGCACGAGGTCCTGCGTGGTTGCGGCCGCCGCGCCGAGTGCGGAACTGCCAAACAGGGATTGCAAGAAGGCCGCAATGTAGAAGGTCGTGGTGTCCTGCGTCGTGAACATCACATACAGAAATGGCGCTGCGCCGACGAGGCCGACAGCGACAACGATGAGCCTGCCCGCGGCAAGTCGTTTGCGCAGGAAGTCGGCTAGCCAGCCACCAGCAATCACTCCGAGGAAACCGCCGAGCGCGCCCGGACCGCCGATCCACCAACCTGCTACCGAAGGCGCTTCGCCCAGAATGCGGATGGCATAGGGCGCTGCCCAGAATGAGGCCGCATAAGACATGAATGCGACCATGCCATAACCAAGGATCGTGGTGAGGAAGGCAGGCGTTCCCCAGATCAAACCGAAGGTTGGGGCATCGCGCCTCTTGAGCGTCGTCGCCCACGAGTAGATCGCGTAATATCCAATGCCCACTGCGCCCCATTGCTGGGCGTTGCCGGTATAGTCGGCCATCAGCCAGGCGATGCCGCCGATGACCAGCGCACCCGCAAGATTGATGAGGATTCCCCGCGTACCGGCTTGCGCGGCTCCGATCAGTGTGAAGGGCGGAATAACCGCGACAAGTTCCTTGAAGAAGCCACGAAACGGATCCTTCGGCGGTGGGGTGACGATCCCTTCGCTCTGGCCGCGCAGGGGTTCGCGAAGAGTGAAGACGAGCATCGCCAGCAACAGCCCGGGCAATCCGACGATGATGAAGGCCGCCTGCCAACCGGCGAGACCCAGCGGCGCATCGACCGGGTAGGCCGCATTCCAGTTTTCGACGATTGCACCGCCAATCAACAAGGAAATGCCGCCACCGATGTATAACCCCGACGAATATATCGCGAGCGCAGTGGCGCGCATGTTCTTCGGAAACCAGTCCGAGATCAGCGAATAAGCGCTGGGGCTGGCCGTCGCTTCACCAACGCCCACGCCGATGCGCGCTACACTGAGCGCGGCGAAATTCTTCGCAAAACCCGAAAGCGCCGTGAAGGCAGACCAGACCGCGAGGCCGATGGTCATCAGCCGGACGCGGTGCCAGCTATCCGCCAGCTTGCCGAGGGGGATGCCGAACAGAGCGTAAAACACCCCGAAGGCAGTGCCATAGAGGAACCCGATCTGGTCGTCGCGCAGTCCCAGATCCGCCTTGATGTCCTCGGCGAGGATCGAAATGATGTTCCGGTCGACGAAGTTCAGGACATAGACGACCACCAACACGCCCAACGCATACCAGCTGTAGGCGGGGACCTTCGCCTCCGCCTCGCCTGCTGGAATTTCGGTGGGTTCGGCAGGCGATGTCTGGCTCAATTCTCTACTCCGTCAGGGCGGGTGCGTCCTTCGAATAGACAGTCGTATCGACAAGTCCCGCTTCTTCAAACCCTTTTCGGCGCAGGCGGCAGGAATCGCAGGCCCCGCAGGCAAGCCCCTCTGGCGTCGGATCGTAGCAGGACCAACTCCATGCCGGATCGAGGCCGAGGCGGTTACACTCGCGCGCTATGTCAGCCTTGCTCATGTGCTGGAGCGGCGCGTGGATCGTAAAGGGTTTTCCCTCGACACCCTGCTTGGTTCCGAGGCGTGCGGTCTCTGCGAAGCTGGCAATGAATTCGGGGCGGCAGTCAGGATAGCCCGAATAGTCGAGCGCGTTGACCCCGATGAAGATGTCGCGCGAATGCGAGCTTTCGGCAAAAGCTGTTGTCAGGGCGAGGAACACAAGGTTGCGCGCCGGGACATAAGTGACGGGAATGTCGTCGCCCACACCGCCTTTCGGCACATCGATATCCGCAGTCAGGGCGGACCCGCCGAACCGGCGCAGGTCCAGCGGCAACTCGACATGACGCCCGACACCCAAACGTTCGGCGATGGCTTTGGCCGATTGCAGTTCGCGGACGTGTCGCTGTCCGTAATCGATGGTCAGGGCATGGACCGCGAAACCCTGCTCCCGTGCCAGCGCAGCGGTGACCATGGAGTCGAGCCCGCCGGACAACAGAACGACGGCGGGAGCGGGAGATTCATGCTTCGGCTGGTTCATGCGGGCCAGCTAGGCGCTGGCGGCGTCATCGGCAAGCCTATCGGCAGGATCCGGTACGGCGCGCTTCGGCGGTAAACTGGAAGGGGCGACCGTCGATAATCCCCTGGCTGTCGATCTGGACCAGCGCAGATCCTTCCTTGCGCACATGCGTCCGGCCATAACCGTTACCGCGGCAGGTATATTGCACGGTCACTTCCTGCTCCGCGTCGACTACGACAAAGCGATTGCAGCCGCTTTCCTTGTGCCGGAGCTGGATGAATTCGCGCCCGTTGCGCACGCAGATGTTTCGCGGTGTACTGCCGTCGCGATACCGGATTTCCCAGCCGCCACGATCAAGCGTATCCAGCATGGCGAGCGACGCCTGCGCAAGCGCAGGCCCGCCCAGCAGCACGGATGCTGCTAACGCCGACATCCCGGCGATCATGCGATTCGAAAACGACTTCATGTCTTACCTATACCACGAATTGTGCAGGATCCGGCTTACCAAACATAGTATATCCCTGCGATGAACCGTTTCGGGACAGCGCCGAACCGAATAAGCGCACGGTAATACGGATGAGAGGGTTAAGCCTCGATCGGGAATTTCCTCGAGCAGAATGCGCAATCGACCACAATGATCCCGTCATCGTTGCGCATGTCCTCTCGATCCGCCTCGGGGAATTTCTGCAGCACATCCCGATAGTGCTCGATCGAGCAGCGGCAACCGCGCTCGATTTGCGCGCCATGTTCGATCCGCACCTCGTCCTCCTCGTGGAAAAGGCGCCAGACGATTGCCTCCAGCGATAGCTCCGGATCGAGGAGCTCTTCATATTTCAACGAGCCGGCGAGCACCGCGACGTGCTCCCATTCGGGATGATCGAGCCGGGCATGCAGCCGTTCGCGCCCTTCCTCACCGTCGGGAAGGTGCTGGACCAGCATACCGGCAGCGGTGGATTTGCCGCCTTCGGAGCGCACTGCGGTGCGGATCAGCGTCGGCACCTGTTCGGACTGGTAGAAATAGGTCTCGCAGGCCTCGGCCAAAGTTTCGCCCTCGAGCGGGACGATACCCTGATAGCGGCCCTTGCCCTTCGCCACATCGAAGGTGATGGCGAGGTAACCCTTGCCGAACAGCGCGAACAGCGAAGGGTTTGCGCCGAGTTCGGCCAGCCTGGCATGGTCGAAATCGACATACCCGCGCAATTCCCCGCCCTTGTAATCGCACACGAGGAGATTGACCGCGCCGGCCTCGGTCTGGGCCTGCATTGTAACCTGCGAACCATCGTCCTTCAGCAGCGAACCCATGAGCGTGGCAAGCACCAGCGCTTCGGCCAGGAGATGCGTGATCGGGGCAGGATAGTCATGCGCGGCGAGAATTTCGTCGAGCGACCTGTCGAGGCGTACGATACGACCGCGCGTGTCGCGCGAGGGAATGGTAAAGGCCAGCGTGCGGCCGGCATAGGTCTCGTTATCTGCTTGGGGGGTCTGCGTCATGCGGGCGCATATGGGTGCCCGCTGCGCAGTTGAACAGGGGCAGTTAGGTCCCGAGCAGCCCGTGACACCATAGCAGGATCGATTTCTGCGCGTGGATGCGGTTCTCGGCCTCGTCGAAAACGACCGATTGCGGACCCTCGAATACGGCTTCGGTCACCTCGTCGCCGACATGGGCCGGCAGGCAGTGCAGGAACTTCGCATCGGGCTTGGCCTGCTCCATGAGCGAGGCCCCCACCTGGAACGGCGCCATGGCCGCAAGCTTGTTGTGTGCGTGCTGCTGGCCCATCGAGACCCAGGTATCGGTCACGATGATGTCGGCCCCGCGGGCCGCCTCGCCCGCGTCCTGCGTCAATGTGACGGTGGAGCCGCCCCTGCGCGCCATCTCGACGAATTCGCTCTCCGGTTCGTATCCCTGGGGCACCCCGACACGGACGTTGAATTTGAACAGGCCGGCTGCCTCGAGGATCGAGTGCAGGACGTTGTTGCCATCTCCCAGCCAAGCCAGTTCGAGCCCGGGCAACGCCTTGCCATGCTCGACCATGGTGAGGAGATCGGCGACGATCTGACAAGGGTGCGATCGATCGGTCAGCCCGTTGATCACAGGAACGCTCGCGTGATGGGCGAGCTCTTCGGCCTTGGCGTGATCGTCGGTGCGAATCATGATCGCATCGACCATCCGGCTCAGCACACGCGCCGTATCGGCAATGCTCTCGCCGCGGCCCAGCTGGCTCGTTCCCGAATCGAGGATCAGCGCCGACCCGCCAAGCTGGCGCATGGCGATGTCGAAGCTCGCCCTTGTGCGGGTCGAGTTCTTTTCGAAGATCATCGCGAGGACGTGGCCGGAAAGGGGCGCATCGGCGTCCACCCTGCCCTTGGGCCAGTCCTTGCGCGCGGCCTTGCGGTCCTGCGCGTCGGCAAGCATGGCGGCAATCGCATCCCCGCCCGCGTCCGAGAGGTCGAGGAAGTGCTTCACCGCCATTCTCCTCAGGCGTCCGGGTGGAAGCTTGCCGCGCCCGCGGACAGCTTTTCCATGAATTCGTCGAATTCGGCATCGTCAGCCACCAGCGGGGGCAGGACGCGCAGAGTCTGGTCGCCCGCCGCCACTGTCAGCAGCTGGTGATTGTCGCGCAGGTGGACGAAGAAAGGCCGGCTTTCGACCTTCATGCGAATACCGAGCATCAGCCCCTTGCCGCGCACGAAATCGAACAGGTCGGGATAATTACCGATGAACTGTTCGAGACGGCTGCGCAGGCGCTCGCCCTTCTCGGTGACTTCGGCCAGGAACTCGTCGTTGGCGACCGCGTCCATCACCGCCATGCCGGCAGCCATGGCGAGCGGATTGCCGCCATAGGTCGACCCATGCGTGCCGAAGCCCATGCCGCGCGCCGCCTTTTCCGTGGCGAGGCAGGCGCCCAGCGGGAAGCCGCCGCCGATCCCCTTGGCGCTCGCCATGATGTCGGGCTCGATGCCGTAATGCTCGTAGGCGTACATCTTGCCGGTACGCGCGACGCCGCACTGGACTTCGTCGAACACCAGCATGAGGTCGTGCTCGTCGCACATGGCCTTGAGGCCGTGCATGAACTCGTCCGATGCGGGGCGGATGCCGCCCTCGCCCTGGATCGGCTCGATAAGGAAGCCGGCAGTCTTGTCGCTGACCAGCGCCTTCGCGCTCTCGAGATTGTCGAATTCGGCATACTGGAACCCGGCGAGCAGCGGCATGAAGCCCTTGTGCATCTTCTCCTGGTTCGAGGCGCTGATGGTCGCCATTGTGCGGCCATGGAAGGCATTGGTGAAGGTGATCAGCTCGGTGCGATTGGAATCGCCATCCTCGTGCTGGTGATAGGCGCGCGCGGTCTTGATTGCCGCCTCGACCGCCTCGGCGCCCGAATTGGTGAAGAACACCGTGTCGGCGAAAGTCTTGTCGACGAGCCGCTGCGCCAATTCCTCGCCCTGCGGGCTGCCGTAGAGGTTCGAGACATGCATCAGCGTTTCGGCCTGTCGCTGGATCGCACCGATCAGGCCTTCGTGGCTGTGGCCGAGCAGGTTCACCGCAATACCGCTGGCAAAGTCGAGATAGCGCGTGCCGTCCTCGTCGATCAGGTGGCAGTGATCGCCCTTGACGGGGCGCACGCCGCAGCGGGGATATACGGGCATCAGCGGGCTGATCGACATGTTCGGATACTCTCCTCGGGGAATCTGAAAGACAAATGGCGGCCCCGAAACGGGAGCCGCCATCTGCGTGTTTGCCAGCGATCTATTCCTTTGCGCGGGTTTGGTCAAACGTCGCGAAAGGGTCGGCCCTGCGCCTTATTCGGAGGCAGGGACCAGGTTGACCGCGGAATATTTGCCGCGTCGGTCGACTTCGAGGTCGAACTCGTAACGCTCGCCCTCGTTGATTTCCGACAGACCCGAACGCTCGACCGCGCTGATGTGCACGAATGCATCGGGCTGGCCATCGTCACGGGTTAGGAAGCCGAAGCCCTTCATCGAGTTGAAGAACTTGACCGTGCCGGTCGCCTTCTCGCCCGTGAGCTCGCGCCGGGGCGCTTCGCTCTTGGTTGCAACGGCGATGACATCGCCAACGACCTGCAGGTCCTGTGCGGACACCTTGCCGCCGCGATCCACGAGGTTGAACTCGAGTTCCTGGCCTTCGGCAAGACCTTCGAGGCCGGCACGTTCGACTGCGCTGATGTGCACGAAGATGTCTTCGCCGCCGGTTTCCTGCTGGATGAAGCCGAAGCCCTTCTGCGAGTTGAAGAACTTCACCGTACCCTTGCCGGTGCCGACGACCTGTGCGGGCATGCGGGCTCCGCCGCCGCCACCGCCACCGCGCGGACCGCCGAAGCCGCCGCCGCCACGATTGCCGCCGCCGAAACCGCCGCGATCGCCACCGCCGAAGCCACCGCCACGGTTTCCACCGCCGCCATAGCCACCGCGATCACCGCCGCCGAAACCGCCACGGTCGCCGCCGCCGAAGCCGCCACCACCGCCACCGAAATCTGCCGGAGGACCACCGAACGGATCGTAGCTGTCTTCGCCGATATTGTCCCGCTTGTCCCGTCCGCGGCGCCGCCCTTTGTCGTAACCCATAAGTCGCAAATAACCTTGTCGTGCAGCCCGGTATTCAATGCGAGAGGCACGTGGTCTGCAAGGCGTGCCAACCGCATGCGGGTGCCAAGATTTCCGAGTGAAACCCTCCCGCATCAAACTCGGCATAGCGCGAAAGATCGCGAGATGCGAATAATTTAACCCTGCCATCTCTTGTCGCGCACAAATGTGACATTTTCGCATGGCGAGTGCCGGACCTGTTTTGCTTGCATGGCTCCGCGCGCTTGGGCATCGAGCACGCCATGGACCTGATAACGCTCTTCTCCGATCCCGCGGCCTGGCTGGCCCTGCTCACCCTCATCGCGCTCGAAGTGGTGCTGGGGGTCGACAATCTGATCTTCATCGCGATCCTGTCGAACAAGCTGCCGGAACACCAGCAACAGCGTGCGCGACGGATCGGCCTTTCCCTCGCGCTTATCATGCGCATCGGCATGCTCATGCTCATCGGCTGGCTGGTCACGCTGCAAACACCCTTGTTCGACCTGGGAATCGTCGGTCCGCCGGTAGAGGGGACCAACAAGGCCAGCTTCGAAACCGCATTTTCGGGACGCGACCTCATCCTGCTGGTTGGCGGGCTGTTCCTCCTGTGGAAGGCAACCAAGGAAATCCATCACTCGATGGAGCCGGACGACAACTCGGGCGATCTGCTCGACAAGACTCCGGGCGTCGTCGATGCCGCCAAGGCCAGTTTCGGTACTGTCATCGCCCAGATCGTCGCGATCGACCTCGTTTTTTCGGTCGATTCGATCCTCACCGCGGTGGGCATGACGGACGAGATCCCGATCATGGTCATCGCCGTCGTCATCACTGTCGGCATCATGATGGTCGCCGCCGATCCGCTCGCCCGGTTCATCGAGAAGAACCCGACGCTGGTGATGCTGGCGCTCGCGTTCCTCGTAATGATCGGGCTGGTCCTGATCGCCGATGGCTTCGGCTTCCACGTGCCAAAGGGCTATATCTATGCGGCAATGGGCTTCTCGGTCGGGGTCGAAATCCTCAATATCGTCCAGCGCAACCGGCGAGCGCGCGCAATTGCATCGAAGGAAGGTGAAATCGCATGAGCGAGTTCAAGAGACTGAACGAAAAGATGCTGGCGGCCGGACAGATCACGGCTGACGACGTTGCCCGCGCCGGTGACGAAGGCGTATGCCTCATCATCAACAACCGGCCCGATGACGAAGTCGAGGGACAGCCTAGCGGAGCGCAGATCGAGGCCGCGGCTGGCGAGCAGGGCATCGCTTACAAGGCCATCCCCGTCAGTTCGGCCGGTTTCAGCCTCCCGCAAGTCGACGAGATGCGCGCTGCTCTCGATTCGACCGAGGGGAAAGTGCTGGCCTTCTGCCGCAGCGGGACACGCTCGACGATTCTCTGGGCGCTGGCCGAGGCGAAGGCCGGCCGCGACCTCGACGAAGTCGCGCGAGAGGCCGAAGGTGCCGGTTACAACACCGCCCCCGTCCGCCCGACGATGGAAATGCTCGCGCGCGGCTGAAGCTACTTGCGGTAGTCCAGCGGCGGAGCACGATCGCCGAGCAGCGATTCGTAGACATAGTCCGCGCCCAGCGCCGCCTCGAATTCGGCCCTCGCCGTCTCCCGCAATTGCGGGTTCGTATAGAGTTCGACGGCAGCGAGGATCATCGCTTTTGCTGCATGCTGTGCGCCCTTCGCGCCATAGCTGTGCCCGCTAGCTGCCACCGCTTGCCAGCTATGCGCCGCGGTTCCCGGGACCCAGGCAGCAGTGCGGACGCTCACGGTTGGCACTGCGCGCGAGACATCGCCGACATCTGTCGAGCCATAGCCCGTCTGCACCATCCACGGCTGGACCTCGTAGGCTGACGCCTGCGCCGGGGCGTCCTCGCCGAAGCTTTCGCGAATTGTATCGGCCCAGGCCAGCTCTTCTGCCGTGTATTGCAACGGATCGAGCTGCTCCAGCTTGGCGGTCATCATCCTCTGCAGCGATTCGAGCGGCAGGGTGGGATTGTTGCCGTGGATGATCTCCCAGTCGACCTCGGTTCCCGTGCCCATGGCCGCACCCTTGGCCGCCGCCTCCAGCCGCGGCCAAAGCGCGCGCACCTCGTCTGCATCCGAGTGGCGCACGTAATAGAAGACTTCGGCAAAGTCGGGTACGACATTGGGCGCCGCCCCGCCCTCGGTGATGACGTAATGGATGCGCGTGTCCATTGTCGTGTGCTCGCGCATCATGTTGACCATCATGTTCATCGCCTCGACCCCGTCGAGTGCGCTGCGCCCACGCTCCGGCGCGCCAGCTGCATGGGCCGAAACGCCGCGGAAACGGAACTTGCCCGAACGGTTGGCGAGGCTCATCCGGGAGGTGGCGCTGTTGCGATCGGCCGGATGCCAGTCGATCACGAAATCGGCATCGTCGAACAGGCCTGCACGGGCCATGTAGACCTTGCCCGAACCGCCTTCTTCGGCAGGCGTACCGTATAGCCGGACCCGCCCGGGCGTGCCGGTCGCCTCGAGCCAGTTCCTGATCGCGATTGCCGCGCTGAGCGAGCCGGCGCCGAACAGATTGTGTCCGCAGGCATGGCCGGCATGCTTGCCCTCGACAGGATCGCGTGTCGGAGCGGTGGACTGGTTGATGCCCGGAAGCGCATCGAATTCGGCAAGCAGGCCGATGACAGGGCCGCCCCTGCCCCATTCCGCGACGAAGGCTGTGGGAATCCCGGCAACACCGGGCCGGATATCGAAGCCTGCTTCCTGCAACTCCTCGACCAGCAGTGCGCTCGATTTCGTCTCGAGATATCCAAGCTCGGCGAATTGCCAGATTTCCTTCGCGACCCGCTCGGTTCGCGCCTTTTGTGCCTCGACCTGTGCGATCGGATCGGCTTCTTGCGCCGCCACCGGCATGGCAAGCAGCGCGCAGCTGGCTGTGAGTGCTATACGCAATTTCATCGGGATCTCCCTCTTCCCCACTTGCTTGCCGCAAAGCGCTCCGCGTGCCAATCGGCAAGTGTGATGAAGCTCGACCCGCAAATCCTGCAATTCCTCGGCTCGCTTGCTGCAATCCTCGTGCTCGCAGCGATCGCTTGGGGGTTGAAGCTCGGACCCGAAAGGCGGCTGGAGGACGAGGCGAGCGCGCGGCGGGCGGCAAACGAAGCGGTCGACGGCTTCGAACCGCAAGATGTAGCACTCGATAGGAATGGCCGGGGGGCGCTGCTGCAGGACGGAGCGGGCGCGATCCTGCTCCTGCGCCCTCACGGCACCCATTTCGCCGGTCGCATCCTCGGCCCATCGGCTACGGCCCGTGTCGAAGATGGCCTGCTCGTGATCGACACCGCCGAGAAGCGGTATGGAGCCGCTCGTCTCGACATCGTGGATGCTCAAGCTTGGGTTAAGCGGATCGAGGCTATAGGATAGCGATCCACCATGCCCGATTTCTCGCCCACCGAATATGCCGTGCCCGGTTTCGTAGCGCTCGTCCTGATCGAGATGATCTGGGCTTGGCGCAAGAACCGGCATGCCTATGAACCGAAGGATACGCTGACCAGCCTCGCCTTCGGTCTCGGCAGCACGGTCGCGGGCCTTCTGTTCGGCGGGCTGTTCTTCGCGCTCTACCTGTTCCTGTGGGAATACCGGCTGTTCGACATCGGCTGGGCCTGGTGGGCGTGGATCGCCTGCTTCGTGCTCGACGATCTCAAATACTACTGGGTTCACCGCTTCGGACACCGCGTGCGCTGGTTCTGGGCGAGCCATGTGAACCACCATTCGAGCCAGCATTACAATCTTTCGACCGCGCTCAGGCAGACCTGGACCGGCTTCCTTACGCTCGGTTTCGTCTTCGCCTTGCCCTTGGTGCTGCTGGGCTTTCATCCGGCGATTATCGCCATCTGCGGCGGATTCAACCTGATCTACCAGTTCTGGATCCACACCGAGGCGATCGACAAGATGCCGCGCTGGTTCGAGGCAGTGATGAACACGCCGAGCCACCACCGCGTCCACCATGCCACCAACCCGCGCTATCTCGACCGCAATTATGCGGGAGTCTTCATCGTATGGGACAAGATGTTCGGCACCTTCGAACCCGAAACGAAGGACGAGAAAATCCGCTACGGCATCGTCAAGCAGCTGGGTAGCTTCAACCTGCTGTGGGCGGTGTTCCACGAATGGATCGGCATTGTGCAGGACATGTGGCGCGCCCCCTGGAAGCACAAGCTGTCCTACCTGTTGCGCGAGCCCGGCTGGACGCATGACGGCAGCCGCCAGACCAGCGACCAGATCCGCGAGGCATGGCTGAAAAGGCAGGGGCAGATCGCGCCCGCGAAACAGGTTTCATCGGAAAACCCGATTGCGGGCGAGGCCGAGCCTGCCTAACCTCTCGAATCGAGAGGAGTTTTGCATGGACGAGTTCGACGTAGTCGTCGTGGGCGGCGGTAGTGGCGGCAGTGCGGTCGCAGGGCGGCTGGCCGAGGCCGGCAAGAGCGTATGTCTGCTCGAGGCGGGAGGCCGCAACAACGGCATGCGAATCACTATGCCGGGCATGCTCGCTATCCCGAACAAGACAGCCAACTACATGTACGAGACCGTGCCGCAGAAGGGGCTCAACGGCCGCATCGGCTACCAGCCGCGCGGCAAGGGCCTGGGCGGCAGTTCGGCGATCAACGCCATGGTCTATATCCGCGGCAACCAGTGGGACTACGACAATTGGGCCGCGCTCGGCTGCACCGGCTGGGCGTTCGACGATGTTCTCCCCTACTTCCGCCGGGCCGAGCACAATGTTCGCGGCGAAAGCCATTTTCATGGCGAAGACGGCCCGCTGTGGGTGAGCGACCAGAAATACATGAACGAGGGCAGCCTCGCCTTCGTCGAGGCGGCACAGGAATTGCAACTACCGCTCAACGCCGATTTCAACGGCGAGAAGCAGGCTGGCTTCGGCATGTACCAGGTGACGCAGAAGGACGGCGAACGCTGGTCCGCGGCGCGCGCCTATGTCGAGCCGAAGCGCGGATCGGACAATCTCGACATCCGCATCGGCGTCACTGTCCAGAAACTCGAGATCGAAAACGGCCGGGTGACCGGCGTTACATATTCGGCCGGCAAGCGCCGACGCACGGTAAAAGCGCGCGGCGGCGTGGTGCTGTCCGCAGGCGCTTTCAATTCGCCCCAGATCCTCATGCTGTCGGGCATCGGTCCGGCAGAGCATTTGCGAGAACACGGCATCGACGTTCTGATCGACAAGCCTGCCGTCGGTTCGGACCTGCAGGACCACATCGACTACGTATCGAGCTGGCAGACCGATAGCGACCAGTTCATCGGCAGCACGATCAAGGGCACTTACCGCATGGCCAAGGCGATCCTCGAGCATCGTCGCCATCGCACCGGCCCGATGACCACGCCCTATGCCGAGGCTGGCGGGTTCTGGACCGTGATGCCCGATGCCCCCGCCCCCGACATCCAGTGGCATTTCGTCCCCGCCATGCTCGAAGACCATGGCCGCACGACGGTGAGAGGTTATGGCTTTTCGCTCCATGCCTGCGTGCTGCGCCCAGAAAGCCGCGGCACAGTAAGGCTGGCCAGCAGCAAGGCAGAAGATGCACCGCTGATCGACCCCAACTTCCTCGACGACGAACGCGATATCGCCACCTTGCGCGAAGGCGTGCGCCTGTCGCACCGGATTGCCGATGCGCCAGCGCTGCAGAGGTACGGCCCCAAGGACCGCTACGCGATCGATTTGCATGACGATGCCAAGCTCGACGAACTCATCCGCAACCGCGCCGACACGGTCTACCACCCGGTTGGCACCTGCCGCATGGGGGCGGACCAAAGCGATGTCGTCGATCCCACGTTGAAGGCACGCGGCGTGGACGGTCTCTGGATTGCCGATGCCAGCATCATGCCCAGGCTCGTATCTGGCAACACCAATGCGCCCAGCATCATGATCGGCGAACGCTGCGCCGATTTCGTGAAGGCAGCACTTGCATGATGCTTGGTTTTTTCGGGCGACCATTTGGCCGCAGGGCATCATGACCGGCGAACGCTGCGCCGATTTCGTGAAGGCCGCGCTAGCTGGGTAGGCTCGCCGACTGGGCGAAGGCGCTCAAACGCGATGTCCTCGCGCTGTGGCTCGCGGCGCGCGATCCGCGCACGCCGCTGGTGGCCAAGCTGCTGGCGGGTGCAGTGGCAGCCTATGCGCTAAGCCCGATCGACCTCATCCCCGATTTCATCCCCGTGCTCGGACTGCTGGACGACCTGCTGATCGTGCCGGCGGGAATCTGGTCCGTCCTGAAACTCGTTCCCAAGGACCTCATGAGCGACTTTCGCGAGCAAGCCGCGAAGCTCGCCGCGCAACCCCAATCCTCCGTCGGCCTGCTTTTCGTCCTCGCCATATGGCTTAGTCTTGCTGCCCTCATCGGACTGTTCCTGATCCGATAAAAAGGGGCCGGAACTTCCTGGAAGTCCCGGCCCATCGGTAGGCTATGTTCGCAGGAGGAACATGGTTAGGCGGGGCCGCCCGGAGGAGAGAGAGGAGAGAGGGCGGCCCCGCCAAACTGGTGTCAGTTGTAGGCGCGCTCCCCGTGTTCGGAGATATCGAGCCCGTCGACTTCGGCTTCTTCGGTGACCCGGAGGCCAACCAGCGCCTTGACGATCAAGCCGGCGACCAGCGTGCCAATACCGGCCCACAGGATCGTGACGATCACGCTGAAGGTCTGGATTCCGAGCTGGGCGCCGAGTGCGGTCGAACCGTCGCCCGGTCCGCCGAGGAAGGGCTGGTAGACAACAGCCGTGCCGATCGCGCCGACGATGCCGCCGATGCCGTGGATGCCGAAAGCATCGAGGCTGTCGTCATAGCCGAACTTGGCCTTCACCTTGGCGACGAAGAAGTAGCACACGGCGGCCGAGAGGATGCCGAGCAGGATCGCTCCGAACGGGCCGGAGTTTCCTGCCGCCGGGGTGACCGCCACGAGACCCGCAATCACGCCCGAGCAGAAGCCGAGGGCCGAGCCCTTGTGGCCTGCCAAGCGTTCGATCACCATCCAGGACAGCGCACCTGCTGCAGTAGCGACGAAGGTGTTGATCATCGCAAGGCCGGCCGAACCGTCCGCTTCGAGCGCCGAACCGGCGTTGAAGCCGAACCAGCCGACCCACAGCAGGCCGGTGCCGACCATGGTCAGCGTCATCGAATGCGGCATCATCGGCTCCTGCGGCCAGCCACGGCGCTTGCCGAGGAGGTATGCGAGGACGAGGCCCGAGACGCCGGCATTGATGTGCACCACGGTGCCGCCTGCAAAGTCGAGCGCGCCGTCCTCGAACAGCAAGCCGCCGCCCGCCCAGACCATGTGCGCGATCGGGAAATAGACGATCGTCAGCCAGATCGGCACGAAAGCCATCACCGCGCTGAACTTCATGCGCTCTGCCGTAGCACCCAGGATCAGGGCGGCAGTGATGGCGGCGAAGGTCATCTGGAAGCTGATGAAGACATATTTGCTGATGACTTCATCGGTGAAGGTGGCTGCCGTGCTGCTCGCATCGGTACCGGCGAGGAAGTAGCTGCCCCCGCTGATAAAGAGGCCGAGCGTGCCTTCATAAGTGGTGTCGCCGAAAGCGAGGCTGTAGCCCCACATGACCCAGATGATCATGGCCAGTGCGGCGGTGGCGCCGATCTGGGTCATGGTCGAGAGCATGTTCTTCGAACGGGTCAGGCCGCCGTAGAACAGCGCGAGGCCCGGCAGGATCATCAGCAGGACGAGGATCGTGGCGGTCATCATCCAGGCATTGTTGCCCGGGTTGGGAACGGCCGCGGCTGCCTCGGCAGCTTCCTGGGCGTGAACGGCAGTGGTGGCGAAAAGCGCGGTCCCGGCAGTGATGGCGGCGCGCGTGAAATTACGCATGGTCATGGGTTCCCTCCAAGGATTCACAGCGCGGTGTCGCCGGTTTCGCCGGTGCGGATGCGAGTGGCGCTGGCGAGGTCGAAGACGAAAATCTTGCCGTCGCCGATGGCTTCGGTGCTGGCGGTTTGCTGGATAGTCTCGACCACCTGGCCGGCGAGATCGTCTGCAACCGCGATCTCGAGCTTCACCTTGGGCAGCATATTGGTCGAATATTCGGCCCCGCGATAAATTTCGGTCTGACCCTTCTGGCGACCGAAGCCCTTGACTTCGGTGACGGTCATTCCGGCCACTCCGATCCCGCCAAGTGCTTCGCGCACCTCGTCGAGCTTGAATGGCTTGATGACTGCGATGATGAACTTCACGCCTTCACCCCCTTCTAAGAATTGCGCACCGGCCAAAGCACCGGCTTCGCACATGCAGCAAAGGGCGTGCCAAAACCGCGAGAGACGCAAAAATGCGTCATGAGAAGAAAGAAATGGGATTTAATTGCCCAGAAATTGGGCTACTGGTTATTTTTTAATCAACTCCAGTCGCGCGACGACGGGCAAATGGTCCGATGCCACCGCCGCCAACCCCGTGTGGTGGACCTCGGCCTCGACACAGCCCCAGTGCTTGCTGGCCACGATCCGGTCGAGAGTGGCGACCGGCTGGCGCGAGGGGTAGCTCTTGCCCGGTGTCACCACCATCCAGCGATCGGCGAATTCGCGCATCGCACCGGTCGCACGGCCCCATTGGTTGAAGTCACCCATGATCACGGTGGGCAGGTCGCGCGAGCAGTTCTCCACGAAACCGACGAGCGAGCGGATCTGGTCGCGTCGCCGCAGGCCCGAAAGGTCGAGATGTGTCCCGATGACCCTTATCCTGTGGCCCTCGACAGTGATCTCGCCGCAAGCAGCGCCTCGCGGCTCGAGCGTCGGCAGGTCGAGCGCCTCACCTTCATGAATGTCGATCTCGCGCCGTACCAGCAGCGCATTGCCGTGCCAGCCAATGCTGCGCGGGCGCTTCGCCACTTCGACCACGCGCCAATGGGAATCGTCGATCTCTGCGCGAGGGATACAGGTTTCGCGCGCACCGATACGCCGGTCCGCCTCCTGCAAGGCAATCACATCGGCGTCGATCTCGTGGAGTACCGACAGTATCCGTTCCGGATCGCGCTTGCGATCAAGGCCGACGGCTTTGTGGATGTTGTAGCTGGCAAAAGTTAGCTGCACGGGTCCTCAACGTGGTTGGGCCAAGGTCGTTGCACGCCCGCTTCAATTGCCGGAAATATATCGGTCGGTGGTCCGAACCGGGATGCCGTCGATACTGCTGTCGCGCCCCTGCTGCCTTGCGAGCCACTCCTCGGGATCGCTCTGCGCCTGCGCTTTCTTCAGAGTGCGACGCTCGTCGCGATACTCCATGAAAGGCACGCCCCAACCACAGCTGGTCTGCACGGTTTCGACCGCGATATCGAATATCTGGCGCGTGCCGGGCAGAAGCTCGAAATGAGCCGAAAGTTCTGGCCAATCCCGGTCCTGCGGCAAGACCGCACGACCTGTCCCGTAGATCCTGAGAATCAGCGCAGGGCGGTCGAAATTGCAGAACATCAGCGTGATGCGTCCGTCGGCGGCGAGGTGGGCGTGGGTCTCGTTCCCCGAACCGGCAAGGTCGAGATAGGCGACCCGCTGCGGTCCCAGGACTCGAAAGGCGTCATAGCCTTTGGGACTGAGGTTGATGCGGGCATCTTCGGCGGCGGTGGCGACAAAGAAGACCGGCTGCTTGCCGATCATGGCGATATGCTTGTCGTCCAGAGCGTCGAAGAATTCTGCCATCAGAGAAAATCCCTTATCGTCTTCATGAACCGGTCGAACTGGTCATGGTGGAGCCAGTGTCCCGCATTCTCGAACTCGATCACCTTCGCGTTGGAAAAGTGGTCGAGCCTTCCATCGCCCTCGGGGTTCGAGGCCCAGCTGTCGGCCCCGTATAGCAGCAAGGTCGGCGCGGTGATCGCAGCCCAGGTCTGCTGCAGAAATTCGTCGGCGATATCTTCTATGTGCCAGACATTGAGGTGGGGGTCGAACTTCCAGCTGTAGGTTCCGTCCTCGTTGCGGTTGACCCCGTGGATCGTCAGATGGCGGGCCTGCTCCTCGGTGAGATAGCTGTTTTCCTCGATCATCCGCGCGAAGGCGGCTTCGATGCTTTCATACTTCCGAGGGGTCCGGCCCGAGGCGGCACGCTTCTTGCCGATCCATTCGGCCATGCGTTCGGGATAGGATTTCTCGCGCATTTCGGCCTGCCGTTTGGGGCTGGGACCTAGGCCCTCGATGGCGACGATCTTCTTGACCATATCGGGGAAGGTCCCGGCATAGCGCAGCGAGACATTGCCACCCATCGAGTGGGAAACAACGGTGACGGGTCCGACACCCAGCTGATGCACGAGCTGGGCAAGGTCGTAGACCATGTCATTGACCTGGTAATTGCCGTCGGAAACCCAGTCGCTGTCGCCATGCCCGCGGTGGTCCATCGCCACGACATGCCAGTCATTGCGTAGTTCTTCGGCGACCCAGTCCCAACTGCGCGCATGGTCCCGCCCGCCATGGACCAGTACCAGCGGCGGCTTTCCGCGGTTGCCCCAGTCGAGATAGTTGAGCCTGAGGCGCTGCGAGATGAAGGTCTGGGAAGTCGGTCCGGAAATCGTCATGTGCGGCCTTTGCATGCGCGCCACAATTGATTCAACCTCACCGTTCCTTCGTAGCGGAGAAGGTCAGCTCCGGATTCTTCTCTTCTTGGTAGTTCACGTCCCACGGGCTCTTGGCCATGAACACCAGATCGCCATCGCGATCCTTGGCAAGGTTGGAGAGGTTGAACTTTTCGAATTCGGCGAGCGATTTTTCGTCGCCCTTGATCCAGCGGGCGGTTGCAAATGGTGAGGCTTCGAGTTTCGCCTCGACCTTGTATTCCGCCGACAATCTCGAAATCAGAACGTCGAGCTGGAGCTGGCCGACCACGCCGATGATCCATTGGCCGCCGATCTCGGGATAGAAGACCTGGATCACGCCCTCTTCGGAGAGGTCGTCGAGCGCTTTTCGCAACTGCTTGGTCTTGGTCGGATCGACCAGCGCGACGCGGCGCAGGATTTCGGGTGCAAAATTGGGCAGGCCGGTGAAGCGGACCTGGTTCTTCTCGCTCAGCGTATCGCCGACGCGCAGCGTGCCGTGGTTGGGAATGCCGATGATGTCGCCCGGCTCGGCGGTATCGGCGACCTCGCGGTCCTGCGCGAAGAAGAGGATCGGCGAATGGATCGCGACCGGCTTGCCGAGGCCGCTGGGCGTCAGCTTCATGCCGCGTTTGAAGGTGCCCGAGACCTGCCGCATGAAGGCGATGCGGTCGCGGTGGTTGGGGTCCATATTGGCCTGCACCTTGAAGATGAAGCCGGTGACCTCGTCGCGATCGGGCGAAATCTGCTCTTCACCAGCAGGCTGCGGGCGCGGCGGCGGGGCGTATTTGGCGATCGCCTCGATCAGCTCCGTGACGCCGAAATTCTTGAGCGCCGAGCCGAAATAGACCGGCGTCAGATCGCCATTGCGATAGGCGTCGAGGTCGAACTCCGGATAGCCGATCTGAGCCAGTTCGATATTTTCGGCCACCGCTTCGGGGAGGTCGAAATCGGCTACCCGCTTGCCCTTGAATTCCTTCGACGGGCCTTCGGGCATTACCACCTCGCCGCTCGCAAAATCGAGGATGCCCTGGAACTCGCCGCCCATGCCGACCGGGTACATTTGCGGCGAGACATCGAGCGCCAGCATGTCGGCAATCTCGTCGAGCAATTCGAAAACCGGACGGCCCTCGCGGTCCACCTTGTTGACGAAGGTGATGATCGGCACGCTGCGCAAGCGGCAGACCTCGAACAGCTTGCGCGTCTGCGGCTCGATCCCCTTGGCCGCATCGATCACCATGATGGCGGAATCGACCGCGGTCAGCGTGCGATAGGTGTCTTCGGAGAAGTCCTCGTGCCCCGGCGTGTCGAGCAGGTTGAAGGTGATCCCGTCTCGCTCGAAGGTCATGACGCTGGAAGTCACCGAGATTCCGCGCTGCTGCTCGATCTTCATCCAGTCCGAGCGCGCCCTGCGCGCCGCCCCGCGCGCCTTGACTTCGCCCGCGAGATGGATCGCGCCTCCGGTCAGCAGCAGCTTCTCGGTCAGCGTGGTCTTACCCGCGTCGGGGTGCGAGATGATCGCGAAAGTACGGCGGTCTGAGGTCATGCGTCCTGTCGTTTCGAATTGATAAGCCGACGGAGGGCAATCACAGCTCCCCCATAAAGTAGAAGTATCCCAGCCACGATCATGATGATGAGTCCCCCGATCGCTCCGTCACCGGACCTTGCCAGCGCCGGCCACGCCAAGCTTGCGAGCAAGCCGCACGCAAGGGCGAGTAGCACGGTTGAAACCTTAGTCGGAAGGAGAGCAAGAAGAGTTGGGAACCCCGCAAGGACCATTATCAAAGCAATCCAATTAGACCGATCATGTGTGTCGAAACCCAGGTACAGCTTCCCCCAACCTAACAGGATGGAGACGCCCAACCCGGCAACGAATACACCTGCCGCGAAAATCCAGCCGCGCATTCTCACTTTGTATCGCGCGCCACCCTGAAGCCGGCAAAGTCCTGGCTTACCGGCATCAGCTCGAGGCGGTTGATGTTGAGGTGCGGGGGCAGTTCGGCGATCCACAAAATCGTGTCGGCGATGTCCTGACCGGTCATCGGGTCGGCGCCGCGATAGAGGTCGTCGCTGGCCTCCTGGCTGCCGGTGCGCACCAGCGTGAATTCGGTTTCGACCATGCCCGGCTCGATGCTGGTCACGCGCACGCCGGTGCCGTGAAGGTCGGCGCGCAGGGCCAGCGTGAAGTGGTTGGCGAATGCCTTGGAGCCTGCATAGACGTTGCCGCCCGGATAGATGTAGCTGCCCGCCACAGAGCCGATGGCAATGATCGCGCCCTTGCGCTCGATCAGAGTGGGCAGGAGCTTGCGGGTCAGAACCACCATGGCCGTCACATTGGTGTCGATCATGGTCTGCCAGTCGTCGAGATCGGCTTCCTGCGCGGGCGAAAGGCCTTGCGCGAGACCGGCGTTGTTCACCAGCAGGTCGATGCCCGCAAAGTCATCGGGCAGCGCGTCAATCGCCGCATCCATCGCCTCGCTATCGCGCACGTCGAAACAGGCGGCGTGGACCTTGTCTGCACCCAGTTCAGCCACGAGCGCGTCGAGCCGCTCCTTGCGCCGCCCGGTCGCCACGCAGCGCCAGCCGCTCGCGACGAGCGTGCGGACGGTCGCCTCGCCAATGCCTGCAGTGGCTCCGGTGACGAAGGCGGTCTTCACCCGCGAAGCTCCGCGCCCTGCTTGGCGGCGTTTTGCACGATGCTGTCCGAGATCGCCTTGATCTCTTCATCGGTGAAGCTCTTTTCGCCCGGCTGGAGCACGACTTCGACCGCGACAGATTTCTTGCCTTCGGGCACGCCTTGCCCTGCAAAGACATCGAACACGCGCGCATCGACCACGGCCTTCTTGTCCGCACCGCGCACGGCCTTCACGAGATCGCCCGCCGCAAGCTCTGCGGGGACGAGGAAGGCGAAGTCGCGGGTGATCGCCTGCAAGGCTGGCGGCGAGTAGGTCGCACGCGCAAAGCCGCCGCCGCCCTTCTTCGCCGGGATCGCATCGAGGAAAATCTCGACCGCCATCACCGGCCCGTCGATATCGAAGGCCTTGAGCGTATTCGGATGGATCGCGCCGAAGCGTGCGAGCACGTTCTTGGGGCCGAGGCGCAGCGTGGCCGACTGGCCGGGGTGGAACTGGTCGCCCGCCTCGCCCATGACCATCAGGTTTGCGACCGGCGCACCGGCGGCTTCGAGCAGCGCCACGGCTTCTGCCTTGGCGTCATAGGCATCGAATTTCGCTGCCTTGCCGCTGGCCCAGCCGCGCGCAGTCTTCTCGCCCGAGAGCACCACGCCTAGCGTCGGTTTCTCGTCGCTCGCGCCGTTTTCCCCGCGGAAATAGCGGCGGCCGATTTCGAACAGGCGTGCCCCGTCCGCACCGCGGTCGGCATTGCGCTTGGCGGCCGAGAGCAAGCCCGGGATAAGCGAGGGGCGCATGGCCTTCATGTCCTCGCTGATCGGGTTTTCGAGCACCCACAGCTCGGCACCATCGGCGAAGTGTTCGGCTTCGTCGGTGGGCAGGAAGGACCAGGTGATTGCCTCGTTCAGGCCGCGCGCGGCCGCGGCGCGGCGCAGCTTGCGCTCGACCTGCTGCAGCGGCGTTGCGGTCGGCAGCGCGACACCGGGACGTCGCGGCAGCGGCGTGCTTGCAACATTGTCGATACCGTGGATGCGCACCACTTCCTCGACGAGGTCGGCAGGGCCTTCGATGTCGTGGCGACGCGGAGGGCAGGTGACCATCCAGTCATCGCCGACCTCGAAGTCGAGCGAAGCCAGGATCGCGCGCTGCTCTTCGTGCGGGACCGCGATACCGCCCAGACGCTCGGTCAGCTCGGGGTCGAACTTCACAGTCTTCGCCTCGGTCGGCGCCGTGCCTGCACGCGTGACCTCGGTCGGCGTGCCACCGCAGGTCTTGAGGATAAGATCGGTCAGCAGCGCGAGGCCATCGTCGAGGAAGGCCGGATCGACACCGCGCTCGAACCGCGTGCGCGCGTCCGAAGCGAGGCCCAGCTTGCGGCCCGTCACGCCGATCCGTTCGGGATCGAAATAAGCGATCTCGAGCAGGACGTCGGTCGTCCCCTCGGTCGCGCCCGAATGTTCGCCGCCCATGATGCCCGCGATATCGTGCACGCCAGCCTCGTCGGCGATCACGGTCATCGTGTCGTCGAGCGTGTAGGTCTTTTCGTTGAGCGCTTCGACCGTCTCGCCGTTGTTCGCGCGGCGGGCGACGACTGCGCCCGACAGCTTGGCGAGGTCGTAGACGTGCGCCGGACGGCCGCAGGCAAGCATGAGGTAGTTGGTGCAATCGACCAGTGCCGAAATCGGACGCTGGCCTGCCGAGATGAGGCGGCGCTGCATCCATTCGGGCGATGCCTTGGTGTTATCGACACCGCGGATGGCGCGGCCGTAGAAGGCCGGGCAGCCAGCCATGTCGTCGGTGCGGATTTCGACCGGGCAGGTTCCTTCGCCCGCGATCGACGGCACTTCGACCGGCTTGAACGTGCCGAGACCCGCCGCGGCGAGGTCGCGCGCGATGCCCATCACGCCCATGCAATCGGGGCGGTTGGGGGTAATCGCCACGTCGAACACCGGCGAGGCATCGTGGTATTCGGCAAAGGTCTGGCCGACGGGCGCATCCTCGGGCAGCTCGATGATGCCCTCGTGGTCTTCGCCCAGTTCGAGTTCGCGCACCGAGCACATCATGCCGTTCGATTCGACACCGCGGATCGCGCTCTTGCGGAGTTCCATGCCGTTGGCAGGGACCACCGCGCCGGGCAGGCCGAGCACGCCCTTCATGCCCGCACGCGCATTGGGCGCGCCGCAGACGACCTGCAGCGGATCACCCTCGCCGGTATCGACAGTGAGGACCTGCAGCTTGTCGGCATCGGGATGCGGGGCGGCGGTCAGGACCTTGGCCACGCGGAAGCCGGTGAGCTTATCCGCCGGGTCCTCGATGCCTTCGACCTCGTGGCCGATCCGGTTCAATGCAACAGCAATGTCCGCCACCGAAGCGTCGGTGTCGAGGAAGTGCTTGAGCCATTCGAGCGAGAACTTCATGCGCCTGCTCCCACGCCTGCGGAAATCGTCGGCTGGTCGAAAGGCGAGAAGCCGTAGTGGCCCAGCCAGCGAAGGTCGCCGTCGAAGAAGGCGCGCAAATCGTCCATCCCGTATTTGAGCATGGCGAGGCGGTCGACGCCCACGCCGAATGCAAAGCCCTGCCATTCATCCGGGTCGAGCCCGGCGAATTCGATCACGCGGCGGTTGACCATGCCGCTGCCGAGCAGTTCCATCCAGCCGTGGCCGGGCGCATCGCCGTCACCGCCAAGCACGCGGCGACCGTTCACGTCCTGCCAGCCCACATCGACCTCGACCGAAGGCTCCGTGAAGGGGAAGTAGGAGGGGCGCAGGCGCAGCACGATATCGTCGCGCTCGAAGAAGGCCTTGAGGAAGGTTTCCAGCGTCCACTTGAGGTGGCCAAGGTTGATATCCTTGTCGATGACGAGGCCTTCGACCTGGTGGAACATCGGCGTGTGCGTCGCGTCGCTGTCCGAGCGGTAGACGCGGCCCGGCGCGATGATGCGGATCGGCGCGCCCTGCTCGACCATCGAGCGGATCTGCACGGGGCTGGTGTGAGTCCGGAGCAGCATGCGTTCTTTTTGGCCTACCGCTTCGCTGCTTGAGGCCGATTGCCCTTCGCTGTCCTCATCGGGGAAGTAGAAGGTGTCGTGCATGGCGCGCGCAGGGTGCGTTTCGGCCATGTTGAGCGCGGTGAAATTGTGCCAGTCGTCCTCGATCTCGGGGCCGGTGGCGACCGAAAAGCCGAGGTCGGCAAAGATTTCGGCAAGCTCGTCCATCACCTGGCTGACGGGATGGACGCTGCCCTTCGGCGCTTGCGGTGTGGGCAGGGTCAGGTCGAGCCGTTCCTCGGCCAGCTTGCGCTCCAGCTCTTCCGCCTCGAAACCTTCCTTTCGCGCGGTGATCGCATCGGCAACCGCCGTGCGGGCGCCCTGAATCTTCGGCGCCTGTTCCTGCCGCTCTTCGGGCGTCATCTTGCCCAGCGTCTTCATCAGCGCGGAAATGCTGCCCTGCTTGCCGAGATATTCGATCCGCAGCGCTTCGAGGGCATCGGCGTCGGTTGCGCCGTCGATGCGGGCAAGCGCATCGGATTGTAATGTGGCCAGGTCGGTCATTCGTCTTTCCGGGGATTCGTCCTTCGGGGGCAGCCTCTAGCGGCATTGGCGCGCAAGCTAAACCCCGGTCGCATCCCCGTTCGATGCTTCGGGCCGGTAGAGTGCCTGATGCGCCACGCCGGCGTTCTGGTTGGTCACCGAAACCGCCGCCCTGACGATCGGATGGTCGAGCGCGGCATATTCGCCCGGCTTCATCCCCATGGTGGCGCGGAAATCGCGGATGAAATGCGCCTGGTCCCAGTAATGTGTGTCGAGCGCGCTGATCCAGTTCATCGAGGGATCAAGCATGTATTTACCGAGACTGCGCAGGAAACGCTGGCGCTTGAGCAGGGCGCGCGCGGGGAAGCCGAAATGGCGCTTGCAGAAGCGTTCGAAAGTGCGCGGGGTCATGCCCGCCATTGTGGCGATCGGGGCGACCGCATTCATGTCTTCGGACAGGAGACGCAGGTGCACCGCGTGGATCGTGCTTTCCGAGGCCGGCCTGTTGCCCAGAACCGCACGAAAGCCCTCGTTGAGCATGTCGCGTGCCGCGGCCAGATCCTCGCCATCGTCGAGCAGCCGGTCGAGCATGGTCACGATCGACGGGTCGAGCGCTGTCGCATGTGTATTCACGAAGCGGTTGGCGTATTCGCTGGCGGGGAGCCGCACCAACCGCGACCATCCGGCGGGCGTCAGGCCGATGCCCCAGAAGCTACCCCCTCCGATACGCAGGCGGGTGACCCGGTCGGTCGGGCCGGAGACGATGGCAGGGGGAACTTCGGTCAGGGACTGCTCGCCAATCGCCGCTTCGTAAACATCCGCACGCCCGACACGCAGGTTCGATTCTTCAGGCGGCAGCCAGTCGTCGACAATCGCACCTTCTTCGACGTCGGTGCGGTAATAGCTGGAAATATAGGGCGCCAAATCGCCCGAGGGCACCAGCAGGCGAAGGCTCAGGGGTCCCGCTTTATATTCTGCCGTTACAGTTTGGTCGCCCGACATTTGTTGCGGCTTTCGCCACTATTCGAAGCAATTTGCAAGGGGCGATGGAGGTATCGTTACACCTTGCCCAGCATCAGCTCTCCCGGGCTTTCGGGTTCTGCAATACCTGCATGGCATCGCCCGCCGCTTCGGTCCGCGCGTGCACTGCCGCTGCCAGGATCGGATGGTCGAGCGCGGCGTACTGGCTCGGCGTCATAGTCATGAAGCGGCGAAATTCACGGATGAAATGCGCCTGGTCGTAATATTGGTCGTCGAGCGACTCGTTCCACGAGGCTTCCGGATCGGTCATGAAAACCGCCAGGCTGCGAAGGAACCGCTGGCGCTGGAGGAGCAGGCTTGGCGTAAAGCCGAAGACCTTGTCGCAAAACCGCTCGAGCGTACGAACCGACATGCCGGCCGCTTCGGCCAGCGATGCGGTCGAATGATCCTTGTGTTCGACCAGTGCCGCATGGACATCGGCGATGGCTTCTTCATTGCGGACGGGGCGTGAGAGAAAGGCGCGAAAGCCTTCGGTCAGGTAGGCGACGTCGCCTTCCAGATCGCCCTTTGTCTCGGCAAGCGGAGCAAGCAATTCCACCAGATGCGCGAACCCCGGCTCACCCTCGATCGTATCGAAGCGATCGGCCCAGTCCCTCGCCGACACGCCGACGAACTTGGCAAAGCCGCGCGGCAACAGGCCGACGCCCCAGAACCGCCCGCCCCCGATGCGGAACCGCATTGCCTTGCTGGTCGCACCGGACAAAATGATACGGTCGATCGGACGCGGCGTGTCATCGCCGCTACCTGCTTCGTAAACAGCCGACTTCCCGACGCGCAGGTTTGCCCATTCGGGATGCATCCAGTCTTCGACGGTTTTGCCCTCGGGCACTTCGGTAAAATAGAATGTCGAAATATAGGGGGTGAGATCAGGTGGCGGAATAAAGAATTTCAGCCGGACATTTGGCAAAGCAAAGCCGCTCGACTTCATAATTCACGCGCCCCCTCGAACCTTTTCGGTGACGGGACATGTCATAATTTTACCCCTTAAGGCAAATCCACCCTTTCGCACGAATTGGCATTCCGGATCGATGAACCCGACGACCCGACCGCGCTCATTCCTTGTCGTGGTCTCCATTGTCATGGCGCGGTGCATCCAGTGTCTGCACGGGCGATCCCCATATGCGTTTGCGTTCGACCATGAATGCTTCGAGGATGGGATGGTCCATCTGCGCATATTGCGTCGGGCTCATCCGCATGAAGCTCTGGAATTCGTGCACGAAATGGGCCTGGTCGTGATAATGCCGGTCGATCGACTCGCTCCAGTTCTTGCCGCCCGAAAGCATGAAGGCCGCAAGGCTGCGCATCATCCGCTGGCGCCGCAACAGGAGGCGCGGGGGAAAGCCGAAATGGCGCGAGCATAGCCGCTCAAGCGTCCGCTTGGTGAGACCGACCCGATCGGCCAGTTGCCCGACCTCGATCAGGTATGGATCGATCATGGCCTCGTGCACTTCGAGGATGCGCGCAGCATCCCGGGGTGGTGGTGCGGCATCGCGAAAAAAATCGGTGATCAGCGCGAACTGCTCTTCTTCATCGGCTCTCGATGAACACAGGCGTTCGCACAGGGGCGTGAAGCGCGAGAAGGGCTCCGTTTTCTCGCCATCGCAGATCGTGTCGGCGAAATCGGAAGCAGGTGCTCGGATATAACGCGCCCACCCCAGCGGCATGAGGCCGATGCCCCACATGGAGCAGGTGCCGATTTCGAAGCGCGTCGGGTGCGAACTGGGACCGGTCGCGGTGAAGCGCGAGTCCACCACAGAGCCATTCGCAGCGGTTGCCTTCGGGGGACCGCGCATGAAGAACCGCAGGTTCGACCATTCCGGCTGGAGGTAATCGACAAAGGTCTTCCCCTGGGGAAGTTTCACGTCGAGCTTGTAGAAGGTGGTAAAGCAGGCGGCCAGATCGTCGGGCGGCGCAAAGAAGCGCACGTTTACCTCGCCGTGCACCTCGCGGCCACCGCTATGGCTTTTGGCCCCTGTCATTTTGCCTGCATAGCGCAGATTGGAAGCGCGCTCTAGCCGCGCGCAAAGAAAAACGGGCGCTTCCCGGTAGGGGAAACGCCCGTAAATCTTCGATCGGTCAAGAGCGATTAGGCGGGAAGCGCCTTTTTCGCCTGGTCGATGATCGCCTTGAAGGCAGCGCCTTCGTTCATGGCGAGATCGGCCATTACCTTGCGGTCCAGTTCGATGCCGGCAAGCTTGGTGCCGTGCATGAACTGCGAATAGGTCAGGCCTTCCGCGCGAACCGCAGCGTTGATGCGCTGAATCCACAGGGCGCGGAAGTTGCGCTTCTTAACCTTGCGATCGCGGTATGCGTACTGGCCGGCCTTTTCGACGGCCTGGCGCGCGACGCGGATGGTGTTCTTGCGGCGACCGCGATAGCCCTTGGCCTGGTCTAGGAGCCGCTTGTGCTTCTGGCGCGTGGTGACGCCGCGTTTAATGCGAGGCATATCAGTTTCTCCTTAGTTCGCGATCAGTCGAGGCCGTAAGGCGCCCACTTCTTCACCGTCTTGGTGTCGGCTTCCGACAGGACGGTGGTGCCGCGGTTCTGGCGAATATACTTCGCATTGTGGCTGATCAGGCGGTGGCGCTTGCCGGCGACACCATGTTTGACCTTGCCGGTGGCGGTGATCTTGAAGCGTTTCTTCACACCGCTCTTGGTCTTCAGCTTGGGCATTTTCATCTCCTTTGCAGAGACACGTCGCGCCAGCCCTGGCAGCCCTATTGGCCAGACCGGCGGGGAATCACGTGTCGGTGAAGGCCGCGCAGATAGCGATTCTGCCTGCGAATGCAAGTCAGAAGTGGGTGAGATAGCCGCCGTCGACTGCCAGCGTCTGCCCGGTGATGTAGCTTGCATCGAGCGATGACAGGAAAGCGACCGCGCCTGCGATCTCGCCCGGTTCGCCCCAGCGGCCCAGCGAGGTGCGCCGCGCGAGGTGGCGGGCGATTTCGGGATCGGAGGTCATTTCCCCGTTCGCCTCGGTCGCGAAATAGCCGGGCGCGACGGCGTTGACCGTTATGCCCTGGCCCCCCAGTTCCGCCGCCAGTGCGCGGGTCAGCGCGGCAAGCCCGCCCTTGCTGGCGGTATAGAGCACGTCGCCGCGCGCGATGTCGGCGGCGATCGAGGTGATGTTGACGATCCGCCCGTATTGGCGCGCCTGCATCAGCTTGGCCGCCCGGCGGGCCAGGTCGAACGGCGCGACGAGGTTGGTGGCGAGCATGACGGTCATGTCTTCGCGCTGCAATAGGTCCAGCGGCCGCCGGTCGCGCTGGCCGACATTATTGACGAGGATGTCTAGGCCTTCCTGGCCGAGCATCTCGAAAGCAGTCTCGCTCGCCGCATCGTCTGCAATATCGAAGGCCATCGCCCGCGCACCGCTGCCGATCCGCCCGGCCGCTGCATCGAGCGCTTCGCGGTTGCGGCCATTGAGCCAGACCTGCGCCCCGTCCGCGGCCAGCCTTTGCGCGATCTCGAGGCCGAGCCCGCGCGCCGCGCCCGTCACCAGCGCAATCTTTCCCTCGAGCGGTTTTTCCGATGCCATGGAGAGGCCTGTTAGATGATCGGGCCCGCAATGCCATGAAAAAGGGGCGGGAAGCCTCTGCCGCCCACCCCCGAATTCTTGCGTATGGCTATCGCTTAGAAGCGAGCGCCCAGCGCAATCGCGAACAGGCCGCGCTGAAGGTCGAAGCCATAGATGTCGTAGCTCTCGCTCACGCCAAGTTCGCCGCGCGCGTAGATCGTATCGCCGAAGCCGTGTTCGTAACCGAAGGCGAAGTTGTAGCCACCCTTGGTTTCGGTTTCGTCGAGCGTGACCGGGCCGTCGAACGGATCGACGAAGCTGCCCTCGACGGTCACGGTTTGCTGCCCGTATCCAAGCTTGCCGTAGATCTGGCCAGCATCGCCGGTGGCGATCCCGATATGCGCACCGACAGCCCAGTATTCGGGCGCCGCAAAGCACAGGCCGCCCTCGCAGGTCTCGAGACCCGAGAAATCGTAGGTGGCGTAGGGACCGACCACGACCGTTTCGCCCACGGCAATATCGAAGCCGGCCTCTACGCCAGCGCCGAAGCCGTTGCCGAATTCATAACGGATACCGGCATCTTCGTCCGGATCATCGATGCGCTCGTAAAACCCGCGCGCTTCGATGCGGAACCCGGCCTTGTTTTCGGCCGGTGCAGCCCATTCCTCGCCTTCATCGGCATAGGCGTCCTGGGCGAAAGCCGCACCGGGCATGGCGACACCCGCCATGGCGAGCGCGTAAACAATCTTCTTCATTATCGAGACCCTCAATTCTTTCTGATGCCGTCCAATCGGCATGGCGGCGTTTAGCCGCGCAAAAGTGAGCAATCGGTGAACTAACCCGGACCTTTGCTTAACGGTCAGGCAAGGTCCATGGCCTCGAGCACGTCCTCAAGGCGCGCGGGGTCGCCGATCGCCAGCGCATTGCCGTCGCTCCCCGCATGCAGGGGTTCGCCGCGCCAGTCGCACATCAGCCCGCCCGCACCTTCGACCACCGGTGCCAGCGCGGCGAAATCGTGCAGCTTGAGCCCCGCCTCGCACACGACATCGACATGCCCGCTCGCGACAAGGCCGTAATTGTAGCAATCGCCGCCGTAGATGATCTTGCGTTCGGCCACCGCCTTGGCGAGGCCCATGAAGTGGTCGGCCTCGTGGTCGGAGAACTGGTGCGGGGTGGTGGTGGCGAGGACCGCGCCCGACAATTCGCGGCAGGCGGCGGTGCGAACAGGCTTGCCGTTGAAGGTCGTCCCCTCTCCCGTGCGCCCCGCCCAGCGCTCGCGCCCGATCGGCTGGTCGATGATGCCCAGCACGGGGAAGCCGTCCTGCAGCAGCGCGATCAGCGTGCCGAAGATCGGGCGGCCCGCGATAAAGCTGGTCGTCCCGTCGATCGGGTCGAGCACCCACTGGCGGCCCGCGCCTTCATTGCGCGTGCCGTATTCCTCGCCGATGATACCATCCTCGGCGCGCTCGGCTTCGATAATGGCGCGCATGGCCGCTTCGGCTGCGCGGTCCGCCTCGGTCACGAAGCTGCGGTCGGCTTTCTGCTCCTCGCCCCATTCGCCGCGGAAAAGCGGACGGATCGCCTCTCCGGCAGCATCGGCGAGGCGGTGGGCGAGTTCGAGATCGGAACGAGTGGCCATTCCTGCGCATTTGACACCCGGAGCGCTTTGGTCAAGACGCGGCGAACGACTGACCTCGCCCTTCGGGTCGCACTGAAGGGGAAAAACGATAAGCAAGACCGGGTCACCCGATTCTCCGAACGGGAGCGCAAACGGCGCGGCACCTGCCCTGGTGTCGGCGACCGGTACAACACGCGAAGGTCTGCCCCTGGCTCTTAATCGCGCCCCCTGCGAACAGCTGCAGCCCTGGGTAGCGCGTATCGGGGTTACATCGGTCGAACTGCCGGAAGGAGGCGCGATCGAATGCGGCACCTTCAGCGAACATCCCGCCATGCGAATCATCTATGGTGCGAAGTGGACCGCCCGGACAGCCGAGGGTACGCGTGAATTCGATCCGGGCGAGGACGGGCTTGCGCTCTATTTCGGCCCCTGCACAAAGCTGATGCGGCTCATCGTGCACGGATCGTTTCGCGTGGTCTCCATCTACTTCACTCCCGGGGCGACGCTAGATTTGGACCTTCCGCCGGTAGAGGCAATTATTGACCGCATCCTGCCTTTCGATTGCTTCACCAAGGATTCCACCCCGCACGAGGCCTACGCGCCGCAGGACGATGTGAGGGCCTGGCTGTCCTCTTGCGAAGAACGGTTGCTGGCCGAAATCGAAGGCGCAGGGCTTTCGAAGCCGCACGACCTGCTCGGTTCCTTCGAAACGCTTTGCCTGGCCGATCCCGGCGCTTCGCTGGACGAGTTTGCCGAAAGACACGGCCTGACCCGCCGCACACTGGAGCGGACCATCAAGCGCGATTTCGGCGTGACTCCCCGCTTCGCCATGCGCCGCGCCCGCGCGCTCGACATGGCAGCCGCCCTGCTGAATGTCGCGAGCAAGGACGAGGAAGCGGCGATTACCCTGCGCTATTTCGACCAGTCGCACGTCACGCGCGAGATGCACCAATTGCTCGATACGACGCCGGGCCGCCTTAAAAAGGGCGATCATCCCTTGCTGAGCATCACCATGGAAATCCGCCAGTCGCGCCGGCTCGAAATGCTCGAGCGGCTCGAGAGCGGAGGCCCCCGCCCCTGGCGCGATCCCGAAGCCGAGCCGCAAAGGTCGGGAGATCCGGCCTAGTTCCCGGCAGCCGTTTCAGCCGGAACGGCAATCCGCTCGGGTTGATCTTTTAAATGAACCCTGAACACGATAGCCCGCGTGCCATTGGCTCCGCCGCGCGGCGAATGGACCGCCTCCGGCTCGATCACCATGGCATCGCCCGCGCCTAGCTCACGGTCGGGTTGGCCTTCCTGCACATGGATGGCGGATCCCTCGATCACGTAGACGAATTCCTCGCCCGGATGATAATGGCGCGGGACCTCGGCGCCCGGCGGGATGATCACGTCGGATACAAGCACTTCGAGATCTGGCGCGGCGGACAGCTTTGCGCGCAGCATCTCGTTCGAGCCGGGCGCAAGGCCTTCGGGAGCCTCCACGACTCCCGTGCCAGCCGCATCGGTATCGGCCTCGTTCTCGACCTTCACGCAGCCCGAGAGCGCCAGCGCGCCCGCCATGCCCAGAATTGCAGCAAATCTCATGAACCATCTCCCCCGTCGACCCGGCGCGGGAGACTAGCACGAAGCGCGCCCTAGTCGAACAGCGAGCTGACCGAGCTTTCGTCGGCAATGCGGCGCACCGCCTCGCCGATCAGCGGAGCGATGGTGAGGATGCGGACCTTTCCCGAATCCTTGGCCGCATCGGTCGGACGGATCGAATCGGTGATGACCAGCTCGTTCAGGGCCGACCCGTCGACCCGCGCCACCGCACCGCCCGAAAGCACGCCGTGGGTGATATAGGCGGTGACCGAAGCCGCGCCCTGGTCGAGCAGCGCCTGCGCCGCGTTGCACAGCGTGCCGCCCGAATCGATGATGTCGTCGATCATGATGCAGTGGCGGCCCTGCACGTCGCCGATGATGTTCATGACCTCGCTCTCGCCGGGGCGGTCGCGGCGCTTGTCGACGATGGCCAGCGGCGCATTGTCGAGCCGCTTGGCGAGCGCGCGGGCACGGACCACGCCGCCGACGTCGGGCGAGACCACCATGAGATCCTTGTCGCCATAGCGGGCCTGGATATCGGCCGCCATGACCGGCGCGCCGAAGAGGTTGTCGGTCGGGATGTCGAAGAAGCCCTGGATCTGCCCGGCGTGGAGATCGACTGCCAGCACGCGGTCGGCGCCCGCTTCGGTGATGAGGTTTGCCACGAGCTTGGCCGAAATCGGCGTGCGCGGTCCGGGTTTCCGGTCCTGGCGGGCATAGCCGAAATAGGGAACGACCGCCGTGATCCGCTTGGCCGACGCACGCTTGAGCGCATCGATGCAGATCAGCAGTTCCATGAGGTTGTCGTTGGCGGGATAGCTGGTCGACTGGACCACGAAGACATCCTCGCCGCGCACGTTCTCGTGGATCTCGACGAAGATTTCCTCGTCCGCGAAACGCCGCACCTGCGCATCCACCAGCGGCATTTCGAGATATCCTGCGATAGCCCGGGCGAGCGGCAGGTTCGAGTTGGCGGCCATGATCTTCATGCGGTGCGAATCCTCGTCGGCTGGCAGTGCGTCCCGCCTAGCGACACGTCACAAGATTGCAACAGAGAGGCGGGGGCGTTTTCCCCGTATCGTCGCCTGCATCAGGTCATGCGCCAGTCGGAAAGCTTACCGCGCCACACTTCGAAGGCTGAACCCTCCAGCACCCACGAAACTGCGGCTTCATGAGGAACGGTGTATCCGTCACATTGGCGGAACTCGGAAAATTCCCCGATCCAGAGGCGCTCGACATATCCGTCTTGTTCCATTGCGGGTCGCAACCCCTCGACTCTGACCGGAAGGCCCGCGTCGTTCAGCTTGAACGTCACCTCGCCGCAAACGCCGCGTGACTGCGTGCTCACGCGAAGCTCGTCCTTATCGGTAACCGACCATCGCAGGTCCCGATTGGCGAGGATGGCGGTTGGGCACCAGGGAAGTTCGGCAAGATACCGCATGAGCTGCCCCTTGAGCAGGTCCGGCGACGCTGCCGCGCGGTCCAAGGTGACAAGACCGGCAATACTGACGCGTCCTGACGGCGTGTCGCCGTGGAGCGAATCCTCGACATGGATTGCCCCCAGCGGTCCCACCCTTGCCCGCCAATCGAACGCGCAGCTGGCGCACTCGATCATTTGCCGGGCAGAAAAGGCCATCCATTTCTCTCGCCCGATATTTCTCAGCCGGCCGCTCTGACGAAATCTTGCCACGCCTTTGCCGGGATCGAGAACGCCCAGCCGTGCCGCGAGCGCCCTCGCCTCCTCGGGCGGGTCGATGGGGTGGGGCAGGGCCATGCGGCAGCCTTATACCCCGGATTGAGCCAAGCTCTGAATCCCGCCCGTCAGACCCGGTGTTCGCCCTTGATCCAGCGCACGGTTCCGCTCGAGGCGCGCATGACAACACTCTCGGTCGTCATCGTGCCGTTGCGGCGGTATTTGACCCCCTCGAGGAGCGAGCCGCTGGTCACGCCGGTGGCAGCGAAGATGCAGTCGCCCTTCACCAGGTCGTCGCGCGTGTAGATGCGGTCGAAATCCTCGATGCCCCATTTGCGCGCGCGGGCTTTTTCGTCCTCGTTGCGGAAGACGAGGCGGCCGTTGAACTGGCCGCCGACACAGCGCAGCGCGGCAGCCGCAAGCACGCCCTCGGGCGCGCCGCCCTGACCCATGTACATGTCGATCGTGGTGTCCTCGTCGGTCACCGCGATGACGCCTGCCACATCGCCGTCGCCGATCAGTACCACGCCGCAGCCGATGCTTCGCAGTTCGGCGATCAGGTCGGCATGGCGCGGACGGTCGAGGACGCAGACGATGATGTCGGAAGGCTTCACGCCCTTGGCTTCGGCCACGGCGGTGACATTTTCAGTCGGAGACTTGGCGAGGTCGATGATGCCGTCGGGATAGCCGGGGCCGACCGCGATCTTGTCCATATAGGTGTCGGGCGCATTGAGGAGGCAGCCTTCCGCGCTCGCGGCCAGCACGGCGAGCGAGTTTGGCCCGGCCTTGGCGGTGATGGTCGTGCCTTCGAGGGGGTCCAGGGCGATGTCGATCTTCGGGCCCTTGCCGATCGCCCCGCCGACCTTCTCGCCGATGAAGAGCATGGGCGCTTCGTCACGTTCGCCCTCGCCGATCACTACCGTGCCATCCATGTAGAGCGTGTCGAAAGCCTTGCGCATGGCCTCGACTGCGGCGGCATCGGCAGCCTTCTCGTCGCCGCGACCGATGAGCTTGGAGGCGGCCACGGCGGCAGCCTCGGTCACGCGGACCATTTCGAGCACGAGGACGCGGTCGAGCGGGTTGTCGGCAGGCGAGTTCATGGGGCGTTCAGTCCTTGGAGCCAGAGGTGCGAGGAGGGCCAGCGGGGCCCGTGCAATCCTATGCGCGGCCCGATAGACGAAGGAGTGTTTCATTGTCGAGACCGGGGGTGGGCATTGGAACACTTATTCTTGTAGTTTCGGGTACCGCGCCGCTTTCGGCGCAAGAGGGCCTTGAGGCCCAGTCGAGCGAGCCTCCCGCACGGATCGATATCCTGGTCGAACCGGCCCCTGCAGATCCGCGTTACGATAGATGCGAGGAAGACCAGGAAGCCGCCGTTATAAGCGGGGAGATCGTGGTCTGCCGGCGGATCAACCGCGAAGAGGACAACCTCTACAACAAGGAAGCCGCCGAGCGGCGCCATGCCGAGAAGACGGCTTACAAGAACGATCCGAAGACCCCCGATTTCATCCTCGATTGCCAGGACCAGGGCTGGCCGGTGGGCTGCTTCAAGGTCGGCAGCGTGCCGCCGCCCGTCACCCTGATCGACCTCGACGCGATACCCGAGGCCCCCGCTGGATCGGATGCGGACCGTATCGGCCGCGGGCTGGCGCCAAGGGGGTACGACACTTCGCCCGATGGCTCGGTCATCGTGGCCGGCGAAAGGGGCAGACAGGACAACGCCGAAGAACTCGGTCTTCCGCCGGTGCCGGACGATGTCAGTCCTTCAGGATCGGCATCACCAGGGGAGGAGCCGTCAGGCTAGGCGAACCGTCGAGCAACTCGAGCGCCTTGTCGACGCAGCGTTCGGGCCCCTCATGCGTGACCATTGCCACCTGTACATCGCCCCCGTCGGCATCGCGGCCGCGCTGGATCAGGCTTTCGATCGATACGCCCGCATCGCGCATGGCGGCGGTGATCTCGGCCAGCACGCCGGGTCGGTCGGCCACGGTGAAGCGGATATAGTCGCGCCCGATACGATTGCCCGGATCGGCCGGGGGATACTGGACCAGCGACGTGGTCGGCACGGAGAACGGCGCGCCGCTCTGCCCGCGGGCGATGTCGATAAGGTCTGCCACCACGGCACTTGCCGTCGGCTTGTCGCCTGCGCCCGCACCCTGGAACAGCAGGCGGCCCGAGAAATCGCCTTCGGCCACGACCGCATTGGTCGGTCCGGTCACGGCTGCAAGCGGATGGCGGAAGGGCACGAGGCAGGGGCGCACGCGCTGGAGCAGGCGGCGCTCCTCGCCCTCGCCCGTCAGCGTGGCGATGCCGACGAGGCGGATGACGTAACCGAGGCTGTCGGCCTGCGCGATGTCGCTCGCGCGGACCTGCGTGATGCCTTCGGTCTTCACATTCTCGAAATCGATCCGCGTGCCGAAACCGATGGCAGCGAGGATCGCCAGCTTGTGCGCGGCATCGACACCCTCGATGTCGAAGGCAGGGTCGGCCTCGGCATAGCCCTTGTCCTGTGCGGCGGAGAGCATTTCGCCGAAATCGGCGCCGGTCTGCTCCATCTCGGAAAGCACGTAATTGCAGGTGCCGTTAAGAATGCCGTAAATCCGGTCGAGCGCATTGGCCGCTGTGCCTTCGCGCAATCCTTTCAACACCGGGATACCGCCCGCCACCGCCGCCTCGAAAGCGATCGGCGCATTGGTGATTGCCGCGATTTCGGCCAGCTCGAGCCCGTGATGCGCGATCATCGCCTTGTTGGCGGTGACCAGCCCCTTGCCCGCATCGAGCGCAGCGCGCGCGAGCGTGAGCGCCGGCCCGTCCGAACCGCCGACCAGTTCGACCACGACGTCGACATCCTCGCGCCCCGCCATGGCCTGCATGTCGTCGACCCAGGCATAGGGCGAGAGGTCGACACCGCGGTCCTTGCCGCGTTCGCGTGCAGTGACCGCAGTAATCTCGATCGGCCGCCCGGCACGTGTCGCGATCATGTCGCGGTTGGTCTCAATCAGGCGAATGACGCCGACACCCACGGTGCCGAGACCGGCAAGCGCGATACGCAAGGGTTCAGCCATCGACCGTCTCCCTCGCCGGAAAACCGAAGGCCTTGCGGACAGTGTCGGGAATCGGTGTCGGCCGCCCTTCGGGCAAATCCACATGCACGGTCAGCAGGCGGATTTCGGCACGCAGCGCGCCATCTTCGGCGCCGTGCAGCGTGATCAGCGTCCTCATGCTCGAATTTCCGATCGACTCGACCGTCAGCCTTCCCTCGATGAGTTCGTCGAGTCGGATCGGTGCGAGGTAATCGACTTCGGCCTTGCGGACATGGAATTCGACATCGGGCATACCGCGCGACCTTGCCTCGCGGAAATGCTCGCTGACGAGCACGTCTGCATATTCGAGATAGCGCGAATTGAAGACGACGCTTTGCGGGTCGACCTCGGCATAGCGCACGCGGAAGGTGTGGCGGAAAGGCTCCATGGCCTTGCCGCCTAGCGCATCGCGCTCGCCTGCGTGAACCAGTTTGTCTTGTGGCGGCCTAAGCTGCGCTCAAAGAGACCGCTCGCACGGCCCCAATTGCTCCACGACAAAAGCGTAATCGCGCGCCGCCAGTGCCCGCGCCCGCGAATCGCGGGTGAGATTGGCCTCGCCCGGAAGTTCGGCTGGAAGCGTGCAGGCAAGGCGGTACCAGGCCAGCGTGCCCTTCTGCGGCGGACGGGCGGACTGGTCGACGATTTCCGTCCACGACACGCCCCAGCTCGGCGGCTGGTTGGGACGGCGCACCACGGTGATCGAGACCGGACCGTCGTTTTCCGTATCGAGGAAGAGCTGGGTTTCGGATTCGCCCACCAGAGTGCCCTCGACGGCGAGCGCGTCGGCCACACGGGTCACGCGCGGCGGCGCATCGGGTGCGACGAGCGAGGTCAGGACCGGGCGGAAACGCGCTTCGAGTTCCGGGCTGTAAAGCTGCTGCGCGCCTTCGCCGACGAGCTGGATTTCACCCGGGCGCCCGGGGACCGGCCGCGCAAACAGCAGCACTTCGCTGCGCTTGAGCTTGGGCACCTTGCCCTTCGCGGTCAGCGGCATGTCGACGAGATAGCGCAGGCTCTGGCCGACCGGCACATTGCCCGCGATCAGCGCCTGGGTCTCGGCCTCCACATAGAGACGCACATGGCCGGGCGCGAGGCCGGGTGCTCGCTCCGCCTCCAGCGCAACCTGATCCTTCACCTTGGCACGCACGACCAGTGGCGCCGCATCGCCGAGGGCCACCATGTCGGCATAGGTCAAGGGAGTCGCGGCGATATCCTGCGCAGCCAGCGGATGCGACAGGGCCAGTCCGGCGGCTGTAGCGAGGAGCAAGAAGTTGCGCATGTGCGGTTGGTAAACCCTTCGTAAATTCTGGAGCTTGGGGCTTCCCGGAAACAACCGAGGCCCCTGATGCGTTCCATGGCCGGATGGCCGTGAATTCGCGGTTAACCGATAAAGCGTTTGCCCCCCATGCCCTCCACGGCTAAGGGGTGCCACAGAACCGGGTTAATGATACAATATTGCCTGAGAGTTGCCATGCGCGATTTTTTCGGGAACAAGCCTGGGCCTTTGCCGACGTTCCTGATTGGGCTCGCGTAGGTAGAAATTGGAATGCGGCGCCGGGGACACGGGCAAGTGTCCACCCCCCGTTCGGCGTCGAAACTGGCCCGGTGCGAATCGGGCGGACACGATGGAGTGATGCAACCGAATGGCTTATGCTGACCAACAGATGAGTGGGAATCGCGTCGTCGCGATCATCATCGTTGCCATTATTCACATTGCCCTCGGTTACTTGCTCGTCACTGGACTCGCCATCGATGCGGTGAAGAAGGTGGTTGAGCGCGTAACTACGGTCGACGTGGAAGAACCCCCGCCCCCCGAGCCGGAGGACGAACCCCCGCCCCCGCCGGAAGACATTCCCGATGTCGTGCCGCCGCCTGTCGCGCCGCCGCCGCCGATCAATATCGCACCGGCTCCGCCGCCGATCCGCACGCAGGTCACGATTCCGCCGCCGGCTCCGCCTGCGATCACGATTCCGCCGCCCGCTCCGCCGCCGGCACCGCCCGCACCGCCTTCGCGCGCTCGCGGTGCCTCGCCGGACGGTCTCAACCGCTGGGCTGCGCGCATCCAGGGCGACTATCCCTCAAGCGCGATCCGTCGCGAAGAGGCTGGTACCGTCACGATGCGCATTTCGATCGGCGCCAACGGCCGAGTGGAGGCCTGTTCGGTTACGGGTAGTTCGGGTTCGAGCGCACTCGACCAGGCAGCCTGCCGCGGGATGCAGCGCTATGCACGCTACAACCCTGCCTTGAATGCCGCCGGCGATCCGATCCCGGCTACGACTACCCAATCGATCCGTTACGTCCTGCCCGAATAGGGACACGGGCAAGACCAATTACGACTTTTCAAGAGGATAATCCGTTATGTATCTCAACCTTATCGCAGCCGGCGGCGACGAAATTAAGAACTCGTTCGGCTTCATGGAAGCAATGCGCGAAGGCGGCCCCGTCGCCTGGACCATCCTGGGCGTCATGATCATCATGTCGGTCGGTTCGTTCTACATCCTGTTCACCAAGTTCTTCGAACAGCAGAAGGTGATGAACCAGTACAAGGGCGTCCGCACCAACTTCTGGCGCGCCAACAGCCTCAAGGACGGTGCATCGAAGCTCGAAAAGAACAGCGCATGGCGCCAGCTCGTCGACGATGCCGTTGCGGCCGAAGACAAGCACGCCAAGCTCAACGACAGCCTCGAAGCGCATGACTGGCTTCACGGCTCGCTGGCACGTTCGGAGCATTCGATCATGGCCAAGCTCAACGGCGGCCTGCCGTTCCTTGCAACCGTGGGTGCAACCGCTCCCTTCGTCGGCCTGCTCGGTACGGTTATCGGTATCTACCGCGCCCTGATCAACATCGGCATGGCCGGCTCGGCCTCGATCGACAAGGTTGCAGGCCCCGTCGGTGAAGCCCTGATCATGACCGCCATCGGTCTGCTGGTCGCGGTTCCCGCCGTGTTCGCCTACAACTGGCTGCAGAGCCGTAACCGTCGCATTGCCGACCTGATGAGCGGTTTCTCGACCGACCTGCTCGCCAACATCAACTCGAACGGCGCCATCAAGCCGGCCGTGATGACGGCGACCTCGACGCAAGCTTCGGGCAAGGCGGCTGCAACCGGCCGTACCGTTCCGGGCGCGAAGCCGGCTGGCACCACGACCACCACGACCAAGCCCTAAGTCCTGTCGGCGCGGGCAGCCTCTCGCCGCCCGCGCCGCAAGACCCGCAATCGTGTGAATACTGATACGGATAGGATGTAAGCTATGGCGATCCAGATGGGCGGCGAAGGAACGCCGATGTCGGACATCAACACCACGCCCCTCGTGGACGTGATGCTGGTGCTCCTGATCATCTTCCTCATCGCGGTTCCGGTCGCGATCCAGACCATCGAGAAACTGGAAATCCCGGTGCTCGAGTCGGTCGAATCGAAGGACAAGGTCGAAAACCTGCTGCTGACCGTCAGCACCAGCGACGCTGCCGGACGCAGCGCTGGCGATGCCGGCTTCGAAGGCGCTGCCCGCAACGGCGAATGTCGCGTCTATTTCAACAACATCACGCCGGTCACCTCGGAAGAGCTCTACGACCAGGCATTCGATCGTCTCGACAAGATCGTCCAGCGCGCCGGTGGCCCGGAAGCGATCATGGAAGATCCGGAGAAGATCCCGCAGGTTCATATCCGCGGTGACGTGAATGCTCCGTGGTCCTGCGTTGCAGGGGCCATCTACAATGTGCAGGCGGCTGGCTACCCGACCGTCGGCTTCATTTCGAACCCGATCGACCCGAACGGCTGATCGCAATCGCGATCGGGCCAGGCAGAAGAATTCAGGAGTAACCCACCATGGCAATGGCAGGCGGCAAGGACGATGGCAGTCCGATGATGGAAATGAACATGACGCCGTTGATCGACGTCCTGCTCGTTCTCCTCATCATGTTCATCATCACCATTCCGGTCGCGACCCACTCGGTCGATATCGACCTTCCGCAACCCAACCCCAATCCGCCCCCGACCACGGTCGAGCCGGACAAGAACAAGCTGATCCTCACGCAAGACGATCGCATGTTGTGGAATGGCCAGCAGATCAACGAAGGCGATCTGGTGAACCTTCTCCAGCAGTCGACCCGGATCAATCCTGAGCCGGAACTGCAGTTCGAGCCTGAAGCGCTCGCCAGCTACGATCTGTCGGCGCGTACGCTGCAGATCATCAAGGCCAGCGGCGTCACCAAGTTCGGCTTCGTCGGCAACGAACGGTATCGTACCTTCGGCAAGGGCGGCTCGCAGTAAGCACCCTGCAAAGGCGAAACAGATTGGAGGGGCGGAGCGATCCGCCCCTTTTTTCATGCCCGCGCAAAATCCGCCCTGATTTCTCCAGCCTGTCCGGTCACCCCCTTGCCTTTCCCATCTCTTTGTGATGTTATTACATCTATTCGAGAGAGGAGAACCGGTATGGCGTTTACGGCAACACGCGGCGGAACTCACGGTCAGCCCATGAGCGATATGAACGTCACACCCTTCATCGACGTCCTGCTCGCGTTGCTGATCATGTTCATCATGGTTATCCCGATCGCTACGCACGCGCTGCTGATCCCGCTGCCCAATGGGCAGGGTGAACAGCCGATTCTCGAAAACAATTTGGTCCATATCGACCGGAGCGACAGGCTTTACTGGAACGGCGCCGAAATGGATCGCCAGCGCCTGCTCAACCAGCTCGCTTCGGTTGCGGAGATCCCGAAACCCGATCAACCCGTGGTCCGCTTCGAGCCCGATGCGCTTGCCAGCTACCAGACCTCGGCGCGCGCGATCGCCCTCATCAAGGATTCGGGCATCGAGAACTTCGCTTTCGTCGGCAACGAGAAATACCGCGAATTCGGCAAAGCGGACTGAAGCCGCTCAGCCCAGCGGATCGTCCACCCGCATCGCTGCACCGGCGAGGCTTTCGGCCTCGAGCAGCAATTCATCGTCGACCGAACCTTGCGGTGTTGCCTCGCGCCCGATCATCACCATCACCGGCACGGCGAGCGGACTGACCCGGTCGAGTTCGACATGGACAAGCTGCTCGGCAGAACGGTCGAGCAGATCGCCCAAGCGCCCCACATCGGTCATCCGCGTGCGCGCATCGGCCCAGGCGGCTTCGAGCAGCACATGGTCGGGCTCGTATTTGCGCAGCACGTCGTAAATGAGGTCGGTCGAAAAGGTGACCTGCTTGCCCGTCTTGCGCTTGCCCGGATGCTGTCGTTCGACCAGCCCGCCGATCACCGCCACTTCGCGGAAAGCACGGCGCAGCAGGTGCGAATTCTGGACCCATTCGATGAATTCGTCCTGCAGGATATCGGGCGATAGCAGGGGGGCGGGATCCTCGACCGGCTTCAGCCCCCAGACCGCGAGCGAGTAGTCGTTCGCCACGAAGCCGCCCGGCATCAACCCGCGGTCCTCCATCCGCCGCGTGATCAACATGCCGAGGCTCTGGTTCGCGTTCCAGCCTTCGAAAGTATAGTAGACCGAGTAATGCCGCTTGGCGTGCGGGAAGCTTTCGACCAGCAATTGGCCCGGCCCCGGCATCTGGCTGCGCCAGTCCTGCACTTCGAGCCATTCGCGCACATCGTCGGGAAAGCGCGCCCAGCCCGCGCGGTCCACCAGCATGGTCCGCACCCGCTCCGCTAGATGGGTCGTCAGCGGCATGCGGGCGCCGCCATAGCTCGGAATCATGGCGTTGGAGGTGGCGGCCTTCACCAGCACCTCCATGTCCTGCAATTTGACCACCTCGAGGCTCATCCCCGCAAACGCGAAGGTGTCGCCCGGACTCAATTGTGCGGCAAACCTCTCCTCGACCTTGCCGAGGCTGCGCCCGCCGCGCCCGCGCCCCGAATTGATCCGCACCTCGAGCATTTCGCTGTCGATGATAATGCCCGCGTTCATCCGGTGCCGCGCCGCCTGTTCTGGATGCGTCAGCCGCCAGACGCCCGCACGATCACGCACGATCCGCTTGAACTTGTCATAGGCCTGCAAGGCGTATCCGCCGGTGGCGACGAAGGTCAGGACGCGCTCCCATACCTCTTCGTCCACCCAGGCATAGGCGAGTGAGGATTTCACCTCGCGCAGCAGTTCCGCCTCCTGGAATGGCGCAGCACAGGCGCAGGCCATGACATGCTGGGCGAGCACGTCGAGCCCGCCGGGGCGGAAATCCTCGCCATCGCGCTTGCCCTCGTCGACCGCTTCCTTGGCTGCGGTCGCCTCGAGGAATTCGAACCGGTTTCCGGGCACGAGCAGCGCGCGGCTGGGCTGGTCGAGCCTGTGGTTGGCCCGCCCTATGCGCTGTAGCAGGCGCGACGAGCCCTTGGGCGCGCCCATCTGCACCACGAGGTCGATATCCCCCCAGTCGACACCGAGATCGAGGCTCGCCGTCGCTACCAGCGCGCGCAATTCGCCCCGCGCCATTGCCCCTTCCACCTTGCGCCGCGCCTCTTTAGAAAGCGAGCCGTGGTGGATGCCGATGGGCAGGTTCTCTTCGTTCACGTCCCACAGGTTCTGGAAGATGTATTCGGCAAGGAAGCGCGTGTTGGTGAAGACCAGCGTCGTCTTGTTGCGCCGGATTTCCTCGTAGAGCTGCGGGATCGCCCAGGTCGCCGCATGACCGCCCCAGGGCACGCGCTCTTCCTCGGGGAGCAGGATTTCGACCTCGGCAGGCGCGCCCTGCTCGCCCTCGACCAGTTCGACGCTGTCGATATCGCCCCAGGGCGCGAGCCATTCGCGAAAGCCTTCCGGCCCCGCCACCGTTGCCGACAAGGCCGCGCGCTGCATATCGGCCGCAATCGCCTGGAGCCGGGTCAGGGCGAGCGCCAGCAGGTCGCCGCGTTTGCCGGTGGCGAAAGCGTGGACCTCGTCGATGACGATCCGCTTGAGCCCGGCGAACATCTCGAAACTGTCCGGATAGGATAGCAACAGCGAGAGGCTTTCGGGCGTGGTCAGCAGGACATTGGGCGGCTTGGTCCGCTGGCGCTTCTTGCGGTCGGATGGCGTATCGCCGCTGCGCGTCTCCACAGTGATCGGCAGGCCCATTTCCTGCACCGGCGTGAGGAGGTTCCGCTGCACGTCATGCGCAAGCGCCTTCAAGGGCGAGACGTAGAGAGTGTGCAGGCCTCCGGGCGGTTCACCCCCGGTCCGAGAAGGTGCGAATGCCGCCAGCGTCGGCAGGAAGCCGGCAAGCGTCTTGCCCGCCCCCGTATCGGCGACCAGCAGCGCATGCCGCCCCGCGTCGCTCGCGCCGAGCATTTCCGTCTGGTGCCGCCGGACGCGCCATCCGCGGCCTGTAAACCACTCGGTTATCTCGGGGGGGATAGGCTCGGCTGCGCTCACATATCCCTAGCGTTCGGTGTCGGAGCCGGTTCCAAGGGCCACGGCAAGGGGGAAGGAAGGGAGTGCGAAAGCGCAGCTGCACCGCTCTACCTTCTACCCTTAGAGCGGGTATGGTATGGGGGGCGCAATCAACGAAGAATAGAACGGGTCCGTCTGGGTCGCAGCTTTGTCGAAGGGGCTAGCTTCAACGGAGGATCATCGATGCCGTTCATCGAACTTGCGACACAGGGCGAAAGCAAGAACGCGATCGTCAACACCGACCATATCTCATTCGTAACCGAGGGGGTTTACGGTCCGTGCATGCACTTCATCTCGGGCGAGCACATCGTCTGTGTCGCCGAACTGGACGAGCTGACAGCCTTGCTGGGAAGCAAGCCCCTGACGGGCCACCAGCCGAACGAGACCTTCATGCTGAGCGATCAGGAATTGCCCAGCTAAGCGCCGGGCCTAATGCCCTACGCTTTCACCGCGCTCGAGGCCGGATAGCGCCAGCTGCTCATCGATCTGGGCCATCAGGCGGCCGAGGCCCTCTTCGCTGTCGCTTTCAGCACGCGCGACCAGCACGTCCTGCGTGTTCGATGCGCGCAGCAGCCACCAGCCGTCCGGTGTATTCACGCGCACGCCATCGGTGCCGTTGACGTCGGCATCGGTGCCCGAGAGCCGGTCCTCGACTTCCTTGATGGCGGCAAACTTGCGGCTTTCATCGACCTGGAAGCGCATTTCGGGGGTGTTGATCATCTGCGGCATGTCGCTGCGCAGCTGGGTCACCGATTTGCCCAGCCGGGCGGCGGCGGCCATCAAGCGCACGCCGGCATAAAGCGCATCGTCGAAACCGTAATAGTCGTCGGCGAAGAAGACGTGGCCGCTCATCTCGCCCGCGAGCGGCGAACCTGTTTCCTTCATTTTGGACTTGATCAGCGAGTGGCCGGTCTTCCACATCAGCGGCTCGCCCCCGCAGGCCGCGACATGGTCGTAGAGCGCGCGGCTGGCCTTCACGTCGGCAATGATCGTCGCACCAGGGCGGCTCTTGAGCAGGTCCTCGGCATAGATCATCAGCAGCTGGTCGCCCCAGATCACCCGGCCCTCGCCGTCGATCGCACCGATCCGGTCGCCGTCGCCATCGAAGGCCACTCCGAAATCGAGGGACTTTGCGGAGACGAGCTTTCGCAAGTCTGCAAGGTTTTCCTCGACAGTAGGATCGGGATGATGATTGGGAAAATTGCCGTCGACTTCGGTGAAGAGGACATGATGCTCGCCCGGCAGTTCGGCAACGAGGCGTTCGAGCGCAGGGCCGGCGGCGCCATTACCCGCGTCCCAGCCGATGCGCAGCCCTTCGAGCGCGGACGTGTCGATACCGTCGAGCGCTTCGAGCATGCGGGCGACATATTCGCCCATGATGTCGCGGTCCTCGACTGCGCCCGCCCCGTCGGTCCATTCCCCGGCGGCCGAACGGCGGCCCAGCTCCTGGATATCCGCTCCGAAGAACGGACGGCCCTGGAATACCATCTTGAAGCCGTTGTAATTGGGGGGATTGTGGCTGCCGGTTATCTGGATGCCGCCGTGCACGTCCTCGTCGCTTGCCTCGGCGTAATATAGCATCGGCGTCGCGCCCAGCCCCACGCGCACGACATCGCAGCCGGCCGCAGTCAGCCCTTCGACCAGCGCATGTTCGAGCATGGGCGAACTGACGCGGCCATCATAACCCACGGCTACGCGGCTGCCGCCCGCCTCGCTTAGCATCGAGCCGAAGGTGCGGCCGATGGCGCGCGCATCGTCCGCCCCCAGCGTCTCCCCGATGATCCCCCGTATGTCGTATTCGCGAAGTACGGTGGGATCGAATGTATGGGTCACGTCTAGGGCTCCGGCGTCTCGTAAGGGAGTTCATCTAAAAGAAGGTCGCGCGCAGCATTGAGTTCCTGCATCTGCGACTTGCTGCCGCCCCTATCGGGATGCGCCATGTGCGACAAGCGCCGATGCGCCTCGCGTATCTCCTTGTGATCCGCTTTTGCAGAAACATTGAGCAGCGTGCGCGCGCGGTAGAGCGCCTGCGACCTGGTCGGAGCGGCACGCAAATAATCCCAGGGCCACTTGCCCAGCGCCCAGCGACACAGGACCGCCAGCCCCACCGCGAGCATCAGAAACTTGATCATGCCTCCACGCTTTCGAGCGGCAATTCGTCACGCTTGGCAGGTTCGGGCAGGCGCAGCGCGGAAATCAGCTGGCGCAGCTCCTGCCGCGCGACAAGATGACTGGTGCCGAGATCGCCCAGGTGACCCTTGTCGAGCAGCGTGAGCCCCGAGGGGAAAAGCTCGCGGTAGATCACGCGTTCCGACAGGCCGCTTGCCACGCGGAAGCCAACCCGCTTGGACATTTCGGTCAGCGCCTGCTCGATGCGCATGACGTTGCGTGCTTCGGTGTGGCCGGTGCGGTTGCGCACGACCACCCAGTCCATCTCGCGGCGCTTTTCCTCGATTGCCTTGCGGCTGCGCGCGATCCGCGCTTCCCAAATCAATTCGGCATAGAAGGACAGCTTGCGGACTTTGAAGCTCTCGCCCTCGACCTGTCCGATCAGGTCGAAATCGACGAAGCTGTCGTTCATCGGTGTGACCAGCGTATCGGCATGGATCGCCGCGAAGCGCGCCAGCGGATCGTCGCGGCCCGGCGTGTCGATCACGATGAAGTCGGCATCGCTGGCATATTTCTGCACCATCTCGCCGAACTCTTCCTCGGGGATCAGCGGTACGGTGTAGCAATCGATGGTCGGCAGGTTGATCAGCCGCTTGTGCGAGGTTTCCGCGCGGTTCTCGATATAGCGCGCCAGGGTGCGCTGGCGATGGTCGAGATCGAAGCCCACCACCCGGGCACCCTTGTAGGCGAGCGCGATCGCGACGTGCACCGCCGTGGTCGATTTGCCCGTCCCGCCCTTTTCATTGGCGAAGGTAATCCAGTGTGGGGCCCTGTTGTCCAAGCTCGTGTCCGGCATTCTCTGTCGTTGTGCTGCCCGTCAGCAAGTGCTTAGGGAGGCGCGCCCGAACCATATCCGAGGGGATTCCCGCTTGCAAACCGCCCGCACGCTTGAATTGTTGAGGAAATCGCTTGCCGAGCTGCGACAGGACGGCGGCAGCGTTGCGCTGGTGCCGACGATGGGCGCCCTGCACGAGGGGCATCTGACGCTGGTTCGCGAGGCGCGCGAGGCGGCTGACCATGTGGTCGCTTCGATCTTCGTGAACCCCCGCCAGTTCGGCGAAGGGGAGGATCTCGACGCCTATCCCCGGCAGCTGCAGCGCGACAGCGAATTGCTCGAAGCGGAAGGCGTGGAGCTGCTCTGGGCTCCCACGCCAGACGAGGTCTATCCCGAGGGTTACGCAACGAACATTTCGGTCGCCGGCGTGAGCGCAGGGCTGTGCGGCGGCGACAGGCCGGGCCATTTCGATGGCGTTGCGACGGTAGTCTGCAAGCTTTTCAACCAGGTGATGCCCGACATGGCCTTTTTCGGCGAAAAGGACTGGCAGCAGCTCGCCGTGATCCGCCGGATGGCGCGCGACCTCGACCTGATGCGCCCACATGTCGATGCGATCCGCGGTGTGCCGATCGTGCGCGAGGAGGACGGCCTCGCGATGAGCAGCCGCAATGCCTATCTTTCCGCCCGGCAGCGCGAACAGGCGGCGGCCCTGCCCAAGGCAATGCGCGATGCGATTGCAGTCCTTGCCGAGGGAGGGGAAGCGGATCGCCCGCTAGGCAATCTTCGCGAGGCGCTTCGCGTTTCGGGATTCCAGAGTGTCGACTACGCCGAGATACGCGATGCCGACAGTCTCGCCCCATTGGCCCGAGACAATGGCAATTCCCGCCTGTTCGTGGCAGCGCGCATTGGCGGAACGCGGCTCATCGACAATATGGCAGTGTCCTGAACGTATACGTATACGTAAACTCGGTTTCCGGAACGAATGTCCCGGAAATCAATGTGTTGCTGCTCAAATGCAACCGCGTTGCATTTGTGTCCCCGTATCGGGTGACTGGCATATCAACCGGTCCTGATATAAAACCAAGATCCGTTTGGGCCATCGAGCATGACCCTTCGGGTTGCCTTGGCCGGATGCGCGCACCTCCCCGCTCGCGTCCGGCCATTTTGGTTTGTGGCGTAAGCCATCCATGCAGCAGCAAAGATCAGCGATTTCAGGGTTTTGGAGCGGGTAAGGGGAATCGAACCCCTCTAGCCAGCTTGGAAGGCTGGAGCATTACCACTATGCTATACCCGCATTGCGACGACCCTTGCGAGGTCGTTCGAGCGGAGGCGCAGATGCCACCGCCGGTGGGGATTCGTCAACCGCTATTGCGCGGGAGTTTTCCTGGGCTTGGGTGAGGTAGTTGCGGAAGCCGCCGGAGTAGCTCTTGCCGCAGGACTGCTCAGGGTTTCGATCAGCGTTTGCTCGCGCTTGCCGCTCTCGCCCGTCTGCACCGTCAGGTCGACCCGGCGGTTGGCTGCGCGGCCTTCCTCGTTGGGCGATCCATCGGGCAGCGCATTGGGCTCGACAGGGTTCTGTTCGCCGAACGCAATCACCCGAATTCTCGCTTCCGGAATGCCCGCCTCGACCAGGAAATCGCGCACCGCCTGGGCCCGCTCGCGCGAAGCTTCGAGGTTTTCCTCGTCGCTGCCGGCGGAATCGGAATGGCCGCGCAAGATGATGGGTCCGCCTGCCTCGACCTGCGGGGAATCGACGATCGTCGCCAGTTCCGCGCGGACTGCCTCGGTCATCTCCGGTGTGCCATCGGCAAAGGACAGGGTCATTTCAAGGGGTGGCAGGGTCGCCGGCGGAAGGGCCGTGTTTTCCTGCGGTTCCTCTTGAAAGATGGAGCGCGGGCCATCGGTCGCCGTCGGTTCGGGCTGCGGATCGCCCTCGTTTACCTTGCAGCCAGCTACGAGAAGCCCCGTTGCTATCACGATACCCAGTTTCTGCATCTGCCTCATGCTTCCTGCGCCCCCTGTCTCTTGCCCGCCTTCTTCGCTGCCATCTCTTCCGCTGTCTTGCGCTGCGGCGGCGAGAAGCTGAGGATCACGTCACCTGCGCGCGGCTCGGGCTTTGCCGCATGGGTAAAGAAACGGATCGTGCCGTTGTCGCGTACCAGCAGGAGCATGTTGGCTGCATTGGGCAGCTTTTCCTGCATCTTGTCGAAGTCGAATTCTTCCGACAGGCGGGTCTTGCGGAAGACCCAGCCCTGCCGCTGGCGCTCGGAAACATCTTCCACTCCGAAGCCGCTTTCGAACAGCGCGCGGCCGCGCAGGCTTTCGGGCAGGGCGTGGCGATCGTCGCCATCGGCGCTTTCGCCAAGCTGGAACACGCGGTCGCGGCCGATTTCATGCGCAAACTCGTTGCAGACCAGCGCATTGTAGGCCTCGTTCTCGGTCGCGGCGACGAGGTTCTGGTAGGGCGTCAGTTCGAGATTGTGCTCGGTCGCCTCGTTCAGGATCTCCCCGTGGTAGAATTCGATCCCTTTCTGGCGGGCGAGGCCCAGCCTCTGCCAGCTGGCATCGACGATCATGACGGGCGCCTTCAGTTCGCGCATCTGTTCGGCCAGCGCGACCGTCCAAGGCGTGCTGCCGACGATCAACATGCCGGGGCGCGTGACGCCTTTCACCTTGAGCAGCTTGGCGACGAAATCGACGGTGAACCCATGCGCAACGATGGTGACCACGACCACTGCGAAGCTGAGTCCGATGAGCAGGTTCCCGTCGGTAAAGCCGAGGTCGGACAGGCGCAGCGCGAATAGGCCCGAGATGGCCACCAGCACGATACCGCGCGGGGCGATCCAGGCGAGGAAGAGACGCTCGTTCCACGGAATACTGCTGCCGAGCAGGCTGAGCAGGATGGTTGCCGGCCTCACGAGGAACAACAGGGCGAGCAAGAAGAGGCCGATCTGCCAATTGATATAGCGGATATCCTCCAGCTCCAGCGAGGCCGAGAGCAGGATGAAGATGCCCGAGACGAGGAGGACCGCCACGTTCTCCTTGAACGGGTGGATCGACCGCAGCGAGGTGACGTTCATGTTCGCCAGGGCAACACCCATGACGGTGACGGCGACAAGGCCCGCCTCGTGTTCGATCAGGTTCGAGATCACGAACACCCCGATCACTGCGGTGAGCAGCACGGGGACCTTTAGATATTCGGGCACTGCGCCGCGCGGGAAAGACCAGGCGATCGCGAGGGCAGCGACATAACCGATCAGGCCGGCAAGGATGGCTGCGATAATCAGCGGCGGGACGACTTCGAACAGCGAAGCGCCGGGGCTTTCGGCAACCTTGCGGAAGTATTCATAGGCGATCACCGCGCACAGCGCTCCGGTGGGATCGTTGACGATCGCTTCCCATTTGAGGATCGAAGCCGGACGCGATTTGACCGAACTTTGCCGCAAGAGCGGGATGACAACCGTAGGCCCGGTGACCACCAGGATACCGCCGAAAAGGATCGCGACTTCGGGAGCGAGGCCGGCGATATAGATGCCGGCCAGCGCGCCGAACAGCCAGCCAAGCACTACGCCGATGGTGGCAAGCCGCGCGACCGCGCCGCCGGTATGCCTCAATTCACGGAAGTCCAGGCTCAGTCCACCTTCGAACAGGATCAGGGCGACCCCGACCGCCACGATGGGCTCGAGCAATTCACCGAAAGCATGTTCGGGATCAAACACGCCGAGCACCGGGCCGGCGAGAAAGCCCGCGGCGAGCATGAGGACGATGGCCGGCCACCCCGTGCGCCAGGCAATCCACTGCGCCCCTATGCCGAGAATGCCGACCAGCGCTATGACGAGTGTCTGTTCCATGCCCCTCGCAAAATTGCGCGCCCGCAGAGGGGCGCCTGCCTCTTCAATGCCCTAGCCACCCGATTTATCCAAGGATGGCAGGGTTTTTCTCAGTCGCCCTCGAATTCCATGAGCGAGGCGGCAATCACGCCGCAGTCGGCGAGCTTTGTCGTGCCGCCAAGATCGGGCAGGTCGATGACGAAGAATGCGTGTTCGACGACAGCGCCCGCTTCGCGCAGGAGTTGCGCCGTGGCGCAGGCCGTTCCCCCGGTCGCGAGCAGATCGTCCACCATTGCCACCCGCTGCCCGACGGCAACCGAGGCAGGATCCATTTCCAGCCTGTCGCTGCCGTATTCAAGTGCGTAATCGATCCCGATCGTTTCGCAGGGCAGCTTGCCGGGCTTGCGAACCGGCAGGAACGGCAACGCCATCTTCGCAGCCACCGCCGCGCCGAAGATGAAGCCGCGTGCTTCCATGCCTGCGATCGCGGTGGCGCCACTCTCACGCACCCTATCGGCGAGCCATTCGACCGTGGCGGCAAAGCCATTGCCGTGGGCGATGAGCGTGGTGATATCGCGGAACTGGATGCCCTCGATCGGGAAATCCGGAATGGTGCGGACCAGCGACTTCAGTTCTTCGGGCGCGATCGGAATTCTCCCAGAAACGAAAACGCCCCTCGCATCGCGTGGATGGAGGGGCGTTTCAAGTCGCTTGTGGCGGCGGGCCTTATTTCTTCGGCTTCACCGCTGCCCAGATCTGCTTTTTCGACATGTAGGCAAGTACAGTCGCGAAGAGCAGGAAGATCAGCACCGGCCAGCCAGTCTGCTTGCGCTTCACCATCGTCGGTTCGGCAGTCCAGGTCAGGAAGGCCGCAACGTCCTTGGACATCTGCTCGACCGTGGCTTCGGTGCCATCGTCATAGGTAACCTGCCCGGCAGTGGTCAGCGGCGCAGCCATGGCGAGGTTGAGATTAGGGAAATAAGGGTTGTGGTGCAGGCCCGGTCCGGGCGCGGCTTCGGGGTGCTCAGCCAGCAATTCCTCGCTTGGCGGTGCATAGCCCATCAACAGCGAGGCCACGTAATTCGTGCCGTCACCGCGCGCCTTGGTCATGAGCGAAAGATCGGGCGGGATGGCGTTGTTGTTCGCCGACGCCGCCGCGACATTGTTCGGATAGGGCGAAGGGAAATAGTCGGTCGGCAGGCCCGGACGCGTCGTCGCTTCGCCGGTCACCGGATCGATGCCCGGGACCTGCTTGGACGCGGCATAGGCTTTCACCTGGCCTTCGTCGTAACCGATCTGCTCGAGATCGCGGAAAGCGACGAACTTGAGGCTGTGGCAGGCCGAGCAGACTTCGTCATAGACCTTGAGGCCGCGCTGGAGCTGCGCATGATCCCACTTGCCGAAAGGCCCGTCGAAGGACCAGGCAAGGTCCATCGGCTTTTCATAGGGAACGTGCCCGGCAGCCTCTTCGGTGGCGGCGTTATACGCGCCGACCACGAAGGCCCACAGGACTGCGACGGCAAAGCCGAGGCCGACGAGGATAGCGACAAGGCGGACGCTGAGAAGCTTGGTCATGGGTCTCTCGTTACTCGCTTAGACGGCCGGCGACGTATTTTCGCCTTTGACGACCTTCTTGTCCGAGCCGAGGACGGCTTCGGTGATCGAATAGGGCAGCGGTTCGGGTTTTTCCACCGAGGAGATGATCGGCAGGATCACCAGGAAGTGGAGGAAGTAATAGGCCGTGGCGATCTGGCTGAGCATCACGAAGGGCTCTTCGGCCGGTGCACCGCCGCAGATGAACAGGACGATCATCGCCGGGATCAGGCCGAACCAGAAGAACTTGCGGAACATCGGGCGGTAATGGCCGCTGCGAACCGGCGACTTGTCGAGCCAGGGGAGGAAGAACCACAGCAGGATCGAGGCGAACATCGCGATCACGCCCATCAGCTTTGCGGGCACGAAGAAGAAGTCCACCGTGAAGGCGCGCAGGATCGCGTAGAACGGCCAGAAATACCATTCGGGCACGATGTGCGCCGGCGTCGAGAGCGGGTTCGCCTCGATATAATTGTCCGGATGGCCGAGCGCGTTGGGCAGGAAGAAGACCATCGCGAAATAGAGCAGCAGCGCGATGCCAAGGCCGAAGCCGTCCTTCGCCGTGTAGTACGGGTGGAAGGGCACGGTATCGCTTTCGGTCTTCACTTCGACGCCCGTCGGGTTCGAAGAACCCGGAATGTGCAGCGCCCAGATGTGCAGGATCACCACGCCCGCGATCACGAACGGCAGCAGGAAGTGGAGGCTGAAGAAGCGGTTGAGCGCGGCATTGTCGGGAGCAAAGCCGCCGAGCAGCCAGACCTGGATCGGCTCGCCCACGAGCGGGATCGCGCCGAACAGGCCGGTGATGACCTTGGCACCCCAGAAGCTCATCTGGCCCCAGGGAAGGACGTATCCCATGAAGGCGGTGGCCATCATGAGTAGGAAGATCACGACGCCGAGCAGCCAGATCATCTCGCGCGGGGCCTTGTAGCTGGAATAGAACAGGCCGCGGAAGATGTGCAGGTAGACGACGATGAAGAAGAAGCTCGCGCCGTTGGCGTGGGCATAGCGCATCAGCCAGCCCCAGTTGACGTCGCGCATGATGTGTTCGGTCGTGGCGAAGGCAACCTGCGCGTTCGCTGCATAATGCATCGCGAGCACCACGCCGGTGACGATCTGGACCACCAGGAAGAAGCCGGCGAGAACGCCGAAATTCCAGAAGTAGCTCAGGTTGCGCGGAACCGGGTAACCTGCACCGATCGCATTATAGACGAGGCGCGGAAGCGGGAGCCGCTCGTCGAGGAACTTCGTGAAACCGTTGGAAGGTTCGTACTGGCGTGCCCAGGGAAAGCTCATGTGTCTGTCTCTCGTCTTCTAACTCAGCCGACCTGGATGACGGTGTCCGAGGTGAACTCGTATTCCGGCACTTCGAGGTTGGTCGGGGCCGGGCCTTTGCGGATGCGGCCGGCAGTGTCGTAATGCGAACCGTGGCAAGGGCAGAAATAGCCGCCGAACTCGCCCTTCACCTCGCCTTCGGCAGCGCCCAGCGGCACACAGCCGAGGTGGGTACACACGCCCATGGTGACGAGGATGTCGCCGTGACCTTCCTTGGTGCGTTCGGCGAGGGTCTGCGGGTCGCGCAGGCTGGCGGTATCGTCGCGCTGCGCGGCGGCGATTTCTTCAGCCGTCAGGCGCTTCACGAACAGCGGCTGCTTGCGGAACACCGCCTTGATCGCCTGGCCCGGCTCGATCGCCGAGACATCGACCTCGGTCGAACTCGCGGCGAGCACGTCCTTCGACGGAGCCATCTGCGACACCAGCGGATAGACCACCGCGAGCCCGCCGATACCGGCGGCGCTTACGGCTGCAATGTCGAGGAAGTCGCGGCGACGGATGCCATCATCGCTCGTCGTCGCCGTGTCGGGAGTAGCGGTTGCAGTCGTGTCTGCCATCAGCGCCTTGCCTTGCCTGCCTTAGCTTTCCGCACCGGATGGTGCGGAGTGAAATGTTGCGATCCATGTCCGGAAGAGGCCGGTAGCGAGCGCCGAAAATGCGTGCGCAGATGCCCCCGGTAAATCCGGTTTGGACGCGCCTCTAGCCTCTCCGTGTCACATTGCCAACCGCCATTTTGGCGGGAATGTGTCGCTTTATTCGGACGCGGGAAGTGCAATCGCGCTGATCTGGCGGCCCTCGGTCGGCTCGCCGAGATGGGTTGCACGGCGATAGGAATGGAAGTCTGCCGAATTTGCGTAGGTGTCGATGCCCAGCGAGTCGGTCATTCCCACCCCTGCCATTGCCAGTCGCCATGCGACATAGCTGTCGAGATCGAACTGGTAGTGACCCTCGCGACCGGGCCGGAAGAAGCGCTCGTCTTCTCCGGTGAACTGGTCGCGGAAGCCCGCATCCACCTCGTAGCTATCCTGCGCGATCGCCGGGCCGATGGCGGCGACGATACGCTCGGGCTTCGCGCCGAGCCTGGTCATCTCGGCCAGTGTCGCCTCGATCACGCCGCCATGCGCACCGCGCCAGCCCGCATGGGCGGCAGCGACGACTCCCGCATCTTCGTCGGCGAGGAGCACCGGGGCGCAATCGGCCGTGACGATGGCGAGGCGGAGGCCCGCCTTGTCGGTCACCAGCGCGTCGGCTTCGGGCCGCGCCTCAGCCTCGAAAGGGGCATCGACATAGATTGCCCGCGGCGAATGGACCTGCTTCACCAAAACCGTCGGCAAATCGCCGCCGATACGGTGCAGCTCCGCGCGGTCGCTCTGCGGGCCGGTCAGGAAGCCGTGCGGCACTCCGATCAGGTCCGAAGCAATGAGGCCGGTCCACTCAGCCAAGCGAGCGGGTTACCTGCTCGAAAGTATCGCGCGAAAGCTTGGGGGCTTTCGAAATCCGCTCCAGCTCGGCGCGCATCATCGCGCTGCGACCCGGCTCCATCTTGCGCCATTTTCCCAGCGAGGGCACGAAGCGCGCCGCGGTCTGCGCATTAATCGGATCGAGCGCGAGAATCAGGTCCGCGATCATCCTGTAACCTTCGCCGCTCGCCGCGTGGAAGCCGTGCGGATTGCCGGCAAAAGCCATGTAGAGCGACCGCACGCGGTTGGGGTTCTTCATGGTGAAGTCCTGATGGTCGGCCAGCGCCTTCACATGTTCGATAACCTGCGGGTGGAGCGACATGGCCTGCAGCGCAAACCATTTGTCGATCACCAGCGCATTGCCCTCGTAGCGATTGTAGAAGTCGATCAGCGCATTGGTCCGCTCGATGCTGTCGATGCCGGTCAGGACCATGAGTGCGCCCTGCCGGTCGGTCATATTGTCGGCCCTGTCATACTGGTGGCCGGCGAGTTCGGAGGCCTTGGCCGGATCGCTTGCCGCGGCATAGGTAAGAATTAGCGTCTTCAGCTTGCGCGCACCCTTGGCCTCGGCGCTTTGCGAATAGGGCAGCTTTTCGGAGCGGTCGTAGAGGCGGTGGAGTTCCTCTTTGAGTTCGCTTGCGATGAAACCTTTCAGCGCCTCGCGCTCGTCGAAGATGCGGCCCGGATCGGCCGCCTCGATCTGTTCGGCGATATAGGTCTGGCTTGGCATGGAGAGCAGTTCGCCGCGCATGAGGTCGTCGATCGCCTCGTCCTCAATGACCGCTTTCAGCGCCCGCACGATGTCCCTGCGACCAGTCTCGCGGTCCGCATCGGACAGCACGCCGGTGCTGGCCGAGACGAGGTGGCCGACCATCAGATCCTGCATCGCCTCGTAGCGGGCGAAGGAATCGTCGTCCCTGGCGGCGAGGAAGACCAGATCTTCGCCGGGTATATCGCGCTGGATCGTAACCGGCGCAGAGAAGCCGCGGTTGATCGAGAGGACAGGCTTGGAAGCGAAACTGCCGAAGCGGAATGTGTCGCTTTCCTTGTCGAGCACGACCAGTTCCTCGCCCGAATGCTTGCCACTCTCGCGATCGAACAGGGCGATCTTGAGCGGGATCGGCATGGGCTGCTTGTCGGTCTGGCCCGGCGTGTCAGGCACGGTCTGCGAAAGCTTGAGCACGGCTTCGTCGCCTTCGTGCGAGAGATCGACCCGCACCCTGGGCGTGCCCGCCTGCGAGTACCAGCGGCGGAACTGGGTCAGGTCGAGCCCGGCGCCGTCCTCGATCGACTTGACGAAATCCTCGCAGGTCGCCGCCTCGCCGTCGTGGCGGTCGAAATAGGTGTCGGTGCCTTTGCGGAAGGCCTCTTCCCCTGCCATCGTGCGCATCATCCGGATGACTTCGGCGCCCTTGTTGTAGACCGTCGCGGTGTAGAAATTGCTGATTTCGCGATAGCTGTCGGGGCGGATGGGGTGCGCGAGCGGCCCCGAATCCTCGGGGAATTGCGCCCCGCGCAGGACGCGCACGTCCTCGATCCGCTTGACCGGTGCGCTGCCCATGTCCTGGCTGAACAGCTGGTCGCGCAGCACGGTGAAGCCTTCCTTGAGCGAAAGCTGGAACCAGTCGCGGCAGGTGATGCGATTGCCCGACCAGTTATGGAAATATTCGTGGCCGATCACGCCCTCGATACCGTCGTAATCGCCGTCGGTGGCGGTTTCGGGGTCGGCGAGGACGTATTTGGTGTTGAAGACGTTGAGGCCCTTGTTCTCCATCGCGCCCATGTTGAAATCGGAGACGGCGACGATGTTGAACAGGTCGAGATCGTACTCGCGCCCGAACACCTCCTCGTCCCATTTCATGGAGCGCTTGAGGCTTTCCATGGCATGCTCGGTGCGATCGAGGTCGCCCTCGCGCACGTAGACGTTCAGCTCGACCTCGCGCCCGTTCATGGTGGTGAAGCTGTCGGTCCGGGCGACGAGATCGCCAGCCACCAGCGCGAAGAGATAGGACGGCTTGGGCCAGGGATCGTGCCATTCGGCCCAGTGCGTGTCGCCATCCTCGCCGGTCTCGACGCGATTGCCGTTGCACAGCAGGATCGGGAACTGGTCCTTCGGGCCGCTCATCCGCACGGTGTAGGTGGACAGCACGTCGGGCCGGTCAGGGAAGAAGGTGATGCGGCGGAAGCCCTCGGCCTCGCACTGGGTGCAGAGCATGCCCGAGGAGGCATAGAGACCCATCAGCTGCGAATTGGCGCTGGGGTCGATCTCGGTGACGATCTCGATCGTGTGCTTGTCGCCCTCGAGAGTGACTACGAGATCGTCGCCATCGATCATGTGCCCGGCACATTCGCCATCGTCGCACTTCAGCGAGACCAGTTCGATCGCGTCGCCATTGAGGCGGATGGTGGGCGAGACTTCAGCGGCGGGATTGCGTTCCACCTCTAGCCTTGCCGTGACCCGCGTTTTCTCCAGCCCCAGCTCGAAGGTGAGATGCGTCGCCGGCACGAGCCACGGAAAGGGCGTATAGTCCTCGCGCCGGATTTCGGGCGGGGCCTTGGGCTCGAAGGCGGCGTCGGCCATTTCGATATTGCCATCGGGAGTGGCGGGCGTGCGGGCGATATCCATGTCTGTCCTGTCTTTTTCGGTGCTCGGCGCTAGAACGCCCCGATGTCCCGTTTGTTCATCTTCGGTCTCGGCTACACGGCAGGACGTTTTGCGCAAGAGATGCGTGCGCGCGGCTGGCAGGTCGATGCGACCGGAAGCGCGGGGAATGTAGATTTTTCCGACCGCGATGCAGTGGCCCGCGCGCTTGGTGTGGCGAGCCATGTGCTGTCCTCGGTCCCGCCCGACCGCGAGAGCGGGCTCGATCCGGTCCTGAGCACGTTCCGCGAGGTCATGGGCGAGGCGTGGTACGGCTATCTGTCGTCGACCGGCGTCTATGGCGATGCGGGCGGGGCATGGGTCGACGAGAGTTCAGCCACCGGCGAAGGACGGCGTACGGCGCGCAGCGAGGCCGATGCCCTGTGGCTGCGGTTGGGAGCAAGGGTCTTCCGCCTACCCGGCATCTACGGGCCGGGCCGGAGTATCTTCGAGCGGCTGGAAGCGGGCAAGGCGCATCGGATCGACCTGCCCGGTCAGGTCTTCAGCCGCATGCATGTCGACGATATCGTGGGCGGACTGGTCGCGGCCATCGAGAGCCACGCTCCGGAGGGGGCCTACAATCTCGCCGACGACCTGCCGACAAGCCAGAATGCCGTCGTCGAAGAGGCTGCTCGCTTGCTGGGAATCGACCCGCCGCCACTGCAAACGCTCGAAGAGGCCGACCTGTCGCCCATGGCGCGCGGTTTCTATGCCGAGAACAGGCGCGTGGCGAATGGCAAGGCCAAGCGCGTGCTTGGCTGGGAGCCGCGCTATCCGACCTATCGCGAAGGGCTCGCCGCGATCAGGGCTCGGGCGTAGAGCGCCTTGGCGGAGGGGCCGCCCGCCCGCGCATGGCGACGACCATGCCGATCAGCGTGATTGCCGCTCCCGCTGCCGGGAGCGGCCCCCAGACGAAACCTTCGAACAGCGTCGAAAGGACCATCGCCACGATGGGGACGATGACCGAACTGTAAGCGGCCTGCCCGGCCCCGACCTTGCGCACCAGCCCGTAATAAAGCGGGAAGGTGATCACCGATCCCGCCAGGCCGAGATAGAGGATACCGAGCGAATAGCCGGGCCGTGTATCGAACTGCGGCGGCCCTTGGGTGGCAAAAGCGAACACGGCGTTGAGCAGGACGCCGGTCACCATGGACCATGCGAGCAGGGTCAGCAGCGGCTGGCGTTTCGCTCCCTCCATCGCCTGCACGATATTGGCGGCGCTTGCAGCGAGGATGCCGCCGACGGTCAATCCGGCTCCGGTCAGCACTTCGGCGAGAGTGGCGGGCGAAGCGCGGTATTCCTGCGCGAAAAGCATCGCCACGCCGACCGCCGCAATGCTCGACCCGATTACGAATGCCCCGGTGATCCTCTGCCCGAGCACGACCTTGCCAAGTATCGCATTGGGCACCACCAGCAGGGCGAACATCACTGCGACGAGGCCGGAAGTGATGAACTTCTCCGCATTGTAGACGAAGCTGAAATTGAGGCAGAACTGGAACAGGCCGAGCGCTAGTGCCCAGCGCCAGCCCTCGCGCGGCAGCCCCAGTGGCTCGCCGCGAAATCTCGCCAGCGCGAACATGCCGAGCGCTGCTACGATGAATCGCCAGGTGATCGACCAGCTTGCCGGAACGGTAGAGATCTGGTCGCGGATGACCAGCCAGGTTCCACCCCAGATCACGCTCACCAGCAGGAAAGCGGCAAGGTTTTTGGGTGCAAGCAGGCTTTCACCGCCGGATTGCGCGGTCATAGGTCAGCCACGGCCTTCGCCAGAGCGCGCGCATCTTTCTCTCGCGTGTTCCATGCCGTGACGAAGCGCGCTGCATCGCTGCCCCAGTCGTAGAACCCGAAACCCCGGGAGCGCAGCGTCTCGCGCTCGGCTGCCGTGCATCGCACGAAAAGCTCGTTGGCCTCGACCGGGTGCATCAGCCGCTCGCCGCAAGCGCCAGCGATCTCGGCTGCGGCAGCATTGGCCGCGCGCGCATTCGCGAGCCAGAGATCGCCGTCGAGCATGGCGTGGATCTGGGCGGCGAGATAGCGCCCCTTGCTCTGCAAATGACCAGCCCGCTTGCGGCGATAGCGCGCGACGTCGGCCAGCGCCTCGTCGAAGAAGACGATCGCCTCTGCGCTCATCGCGCCGTTCTTGACGAAGCCGAAACTCAGCGCGTCGACCGGCCCCGCCACATCACTCGCCGGGAGGTCGAGGAACGCCGCGGCATTGCCGAACCGCGCACCGTCCATATGCAGGCCCAGCCCGCGCTCATCGGCCAGAGCGCGAATAGCTGCCAGTTCCTCGGGCCGGTACGCTCTCCCGTATTCACTCGCCTGGGTGATCGAGATCGCGAAGGGCTGGACCTGGTGTACATCGTCGCGGATCGGATCGACGACCTCGCGGATGCCATCCGGATCTAGCTTTGCCCCCTCGCCCTTTCCCAGCAGCAGTTTCGCCCCGTGCAGGTAGAAACCCGGCGCGCCGCATTCGTCCATCTCGATATGCGCTTCCTCGTGGCAGACCACCCCTCCATGCGGCGGAACCATGGTGGCGAGCGCGAGGCAATTGGCCGCCGTCCCCGTTGCCACCCACAGTACCGCAGATTCGCGTCCGAACAGCGCGGTCATCTTCTCGTCGAGTGACGCGCTTAAGCTGTCGCCGTCATAGGGCGCATCGGCTTCGTCGGCAGCGCGCATGGCGTCCCACACCTCGGGATGGACGCTGGCGGCATTGTCGGAAAGGAACTGCATCGGAACGCCTCTAGCCACCTGCGCGTTGGAATAACAGCAAGGAAAGAAAAGAACATGGGCACCGCAGAACTTGAAATAGAACGACGCGATCGCGTCACTCACGGCGACTATATTGCAAAATTGGATGATAGCGACAGCGCGGCCAAATTAAGCTGGACCGATCGCGCCGGCGTCCGCCATGCAGAACATACCTTCGTCCCCCCCGAACATCGCGGCAAGGGGATTGCCGAACAACTGGTGAAGGCACTCGTCAGCGATGCGCGAAAGCAGGGCTTCAAGATCTCGCCCGACTGCTCCTATGTCGACACTTATTTCCGTCGCCACAAGGATCTGGGCGACCTGCGCGCCTAGGCAGCAACCGCACACTTCATTTCCAGCAGTTCGGAAAAATCCGTGCCCGCAATGCTGTCGAGTATGGCATCGCGCCAGCGACGCGCCTCTGCGAGCGGCATGCCATGAACCCTGAGCTTCCCGCCCGCGAGACCCAAATGCAGGCTTGCATATCCCCGGTAGCGCGCGATGGGGCCCTGAGCGATTTCAACCGACTGCAGCTTCACCCGCGAGGCAATCGCGAGGCTCGGTGAGAACCAGCCGTGGCGCGAATAGAGCTGGCGCTCGCCCAGCGCGCGATAGTCGTGTCGCCAACGCCAGAACTGCTCGGCAAGGGTGTATAGCAGGCCGAAGAAAGGCGCGAGCCACAACCACGGACTTCCGACAATCGCGACCAATATCGTAACGGGCAGAAGGACAAGCGAGGCGAGCACTGCCTTGTCCACCCGATATCGCTTCGTTGCGCGCGCCCACTTCGCATCGATGGGCGGCAACTCGAAACCGGTCACGCCGATTACGGGCTCGATCTCATCCATCTGGCCAAACGGCACCGCATCATGGTTCGCCCCGCCGCTGTCGCTCGCAAGGCTGATGATCTTGAGCGAATGCCAGCCGAAGTGACGGCGCAGGAAACCGGTGTTGAGCCGGAGGGCCTGTACCCGGTGCAGCGGCATGACGAGGTCGGTACGCGTCAGCAGCCCGCGGCGACGACGCAGGCCCTTGGCGGTGCGTTCGAGCCGGAAGTCCCATTCGCGCAATGCGGTGCGTACAAGGCCGGTAGCGACACCGAGAACCGTGAGGCCCGCCACCGCAATGACGAGGCCCGCGAATTGCGCGAGCGGACCAAGACCTGCGAGCCATTGTCCCGGACCTGCAAGACGCTGCTCCCATTCGTCGAGGTCCCAAAGCTCGAATGGAAGCAGGAATTCGAACTGCTGGGCAAGGCCGCCGATAACTGCGACGACGGCGAGCGAAAATTCGAACAGGCCGAAGGTGAAGACGCGCCGCGGTCCCATCGCAAAAAGGACATCGGCCTCTTCGGGAGGAACGATCTCTCCCTCGGCTGCCACCTCCGAGACACCTTCGCGCCGGTTGCGCACCAGTTCGCGCAACCGCTCGCCCTCGGCTTCGGAGAGATAGGTCAGCGAGAGGTCGTCCTTACCACCCGCGCCGGTCTCGAACTTGACCTCGACCAGCCCGAACAGGCGCGGCATGAGCTTCTGCTCGAGGCTCACGTCCTGGATGCGCTCGTAAGGTACGGAACGGGCTGCGCGCGACAATACGCCGCTTTCCACGCGGATATCGGCCGCCCCCACCGTGTAGGTAAGTTTGGTCCACTGCAGGTAGGCGATCACGACGTTGAAGATGATCAGCGCGGCAATGAAGGGCGCTGCCCAGATCAGCTTGCCCATGTCGCCATCGTCGAAAATCGTCACCGATGCGATGCCAAGCGGGATCACGAGCTGCGCGAGCATCATCACCGCGCGCACGATGAAGCCCTTGGGATCGGTCCGCCGTCCCTGCGGCTGCAAATCGCTCATTGCGTGTCGCGCCGGATGGCCGCGCGGATGCCTTCGCGCATGGCTAGTGCATCCTCGTGCGCAAGGCCGGGGAGCGAGACGGAAGCATTGTGCGAGCCGGCCGTGTGAACCGTCAGCGTCGCAAGGCCATAGGCGCGCTCGAGCGGGCCCTGGTCGACATCGATATGCTGCACGCGCCCGAACGGCACGACCGTGTCCGAATGGAACAGCACACCGCGCACCACGCGCAGGCGCTCTTCGGCGAGCGAATAGCCGCGCGTCGCATAACGCCGCATCGGCAGGTATATGACGAGATAGGCGACCACCAGCAGAACCGGCAGCCACACCACACCGGTCCAGCCTGGGATGGCGATTTCGGCAATCGTCGCGGCGACCAGCAGCACGGCGGCAACGACGCCAGCGCTCACCCGCATCATTGTTTTGTAGCGCGGGTCGAGCTGGGTAAGGGTGTCGCTTTCGTCCATACTGCCTTACCTATGCAATACGGCGTGCGCGTCAACGCCTTTGATCGAACCGCCGCCCGACGATGGCAGCTGCGATATTGGTCTTCTGCACATCGGTGGTCCCGCCCGCGATGCCCCAGGCAAAGCCGTCGCGTACGCGCTGCTCCATGCCGTATTCCTTGTGATAGCCGTAGCCGCCCATCACCTGCATCCCGTTGGCGGTTACCGAGCGAACGATCTCGTTGGCAAAGCACTTGGCGGTCGAGCTTTCATAAACACTCGGCAGGCCGTCCGCATTGTGCTCGGCATTGGCGGCGGCGCGGTAGATAAGCAGCCGCGCCGCCTCGACCTGCATCGCCATTTCAGCAAGTCGCATCTGCACCGCCTGGAAATCGACGATCGGCTTGCCGAAGGCCGTGCGCTCCTGGACATAGTCGGTCGCCTGTTCGAGCGCGGCGGCAGCAAGGCCGAGCGACTGGGTCGCGTTACCGCAGCGCTCCAGCCCGAAGGCGCTCATCAGCTTGCCGAAGCCGCCAGCGGGAACGATCAGGTTCTCGCGCGGCACCTTCACGCCCTCGAACGTAATGTCGCGCGTCTCGATTCCGCGGAAACCCATCAGCTGTTCGCGCTGGCCGAAGGAGACGCCCTCCATCTCCTTGTCGACCAGTAGCGCGCCAAGCCCCTTCGCCCCCGGCGCATCGGTCAGACGCGTGTATACGACATAGTACCGCGCGTGCCCTGCGCCCGAGGTCCAGCGCTTGTTCCCGTCGAGGATGAAATGGTCGCCCTCCTCGCGGGCTCGGGTGGAAAGATCGGTAAGTGCCGTCCCCGCATCGGGCTCGGACATCGAGACTGCCACGGTCGCCTCGCCGCTCACGACCTGAGGGATGATCCGCGATTTCAATGCGGCCGAACCGAATCGCTCGATCGTGCGTGCAGGCCCGACCAGCGCCTCGAAGATCGGGAAGGCAACGGCATTGGAGATCATCGCAAACTGTTCGAGCACCAGCAGCGCCTCGAGATGGCCGAGCCCCAGCCCGCCATATTCCTCGGGAAGGTTCACCCCGAGGAACCCCATCTCACCATATCGCCGCACCATGTCGGCGGGCACGGAGAAGTCCTTCTCCTCCATCTCGCGCGCCAAGTCAGGCAATTCCTTGCGCGCAAATGTGCGCGCCGCGTCCTGAAGCTCGCGCTGTTGGTCGGTAAGGCGGAAATCCATCGTTCTCTCCCTTGAGAGAACGAGTGCCGTGACGGGTGGCCTGGTGCAACCCAAAACCGGGCCGGCGGAGGCCCGGCAAGGGCGACCGTCCGCCCGCAGGCGCTCGACGCGCCAGCGTCGAAACAGCGCCGAGGACGCGCCGACGGAGGTCGGCGCGAAAAACCAGGATTCATTTTCGAAGAAAATGGTGCTGCTGGGGAGGATTGAACTCCCGGCCTCACCCTTACCAAGGGTGCGCTCTACCACTGAGCTACAGCAGCACATGCCGCCCGTCGGAAAACGCCGATGGGGTGGAGGCGCGCGCTATTGGCAGACGCGGCGGATAAGTCAACCTTCGCTTGCTCTCCGGCAGCATTTTCGCAAAAGGATTGCGTCATGAACAGCGCAGACGAAAAAATGACCCGCGAGGAACGCCTCGCCGCGAAACTTCGCGAGAACCTGCGCCGTCGCAAGTCCCAGAGCCGCGAAATGCGCGAATCGGGCGACGACGGGGTTTCCAAGCCGCAAACAGGCCGCTAACGCGCAGTGCTCCTAGGCAAAACTGGAGCGCGCATGTCCAAGCTAATCCTCGTCCGCCACGGCCAGAGCGAGTGGAACCTCGCCAACCGTTTCACCGGCTGGTGGGACGTCGATCTCACTGAAAAGGGCGAAGAGGAGGCGCGCGAGGCCGGACGGCTGATGAAAGCCAAGGGCGTGCTGCCCACCACCGCCTTTACCAGTGTCCAGAAGCGGGCGATCAAGACCATGAACATCGCGCTCGAAGAATGCGACCGGTTGTGGATTCCGGTGACGCGCGACTGGCACCTGAACGAGCGTCACTACGGCGGCCTTACCGGTCTCAACAAGCAGGAAACCCGCGACAGGCACGGCGACGAGCAGGTGCATATCTGGCGCCGCAGCTTCGACGTGCCGCCACCCGAGCTTGAAGCGGGGAGCGAGTTCGACCTCTCGGACGACCCGCGCTACGCCGGGATCGACGTACCGAAGACCGAGAGCCTGAAGCTGACCATCGAGCGTGTGCTGCCCTATTGGGAAGCGGAAATCCTGCCCCTGCTCGGCAAGGGCGAGACGGTGATCATCTCGGCCCACGGCAATTCGCTACGCGCACTGGTGAAGCACCTGTCGAAGATTTCTGACGACGAGATCACCGGCCTCGAAATCCCGACCGGCCAGCCGATCGTCTACGACTTCGACGGCACCACGCCCACGGGCGAACGGTATTATCTGAAGGACGCATGAGATGAGCCAGGGGGAGGCCCAAAAGAAGGCTGCGGTTGCAATCGTCATGGGGAGCCAGTCGGACTGGTCGACCATGAAGTGCGCCGCCGAGGTGCTCGAGGAACTGGGCGTGGCAAGCGATGTGCGCATCGTCTCCGCACACCGCACGCCCGACCGGATGTATGATTTCGCCAAGTCCGCGGAGAGCGAGGGCTTCCACGTCATCATCGCGGGCGCAGGCGGGGCAGCGCATCTTCCCGGCATGATCGCCGCGCTGACGCATATTCCCGTGCTTGGCGTTCCCGTGAGATCGAAGGCTCTTTCCGGACAGGACAGCCTGCTTTCCATCGTGCAGATGCCTGCGGGTGTGCCGGTGGGCACGCTCGCCATCGGAGAGGCGGGGGCGACCAATGCGGGCCTGCTGGCCGCCGCGATCCTCGCCAATGGCGACGAGACGCTGGCCGGTCGGCTCAAGGACTGGCGCCAGTCGCGCACCGATGCGGTCACCGAGAGGCCCGAAGACTGATGCTGCCGCGCGGGTCCACCATCGGTATCCTCGGTGGCGGCCAACTCGGCCGGATGATGGCGACGAGCGCTGCGCAACTGGGCTACAAGGTCATCGGCTATGCGCCCGAAGGCGACAATGTCGGCGGCGCGGTCAGCACCGGTTTCGTTACCGCCGAATGGGACGATCAAGCCGCCCTCGCCGCCTTCGCCGAGCGCTGCGACGTGGTCACCTGGGAATTCGAGAATGTTCCCGTCGAAACCGCGCGCGCCATCGACCAGGGCAAGATCTATCCCGACCCGCTCGCACTCGAAACAGCTCAGGACCGGCTCGCCGAGAAGCGCTTTATCGAGGGGCTCGGCGGAAGGCCGGCGGCCTATGCCAAGGTAGATTCCTCGCACGACCTCGTGGCCGCCGTCGACCGACTAGGCGCGCCCGGTATCCTCAAGACCCGGCGCGACGGATATGACGGCAAGGGCCAGTGGCGCATCGGTTCGGGCCACGAGGCCGAAGCGCTGAATGTGCCCGAAGTCCCCTGCGTCTACGAAGGTTTCGTGGAATTCGATGCCGAATTCTCGATCATTCTCGTGCGCAATCGAGAGGGCGAGATCCGCTTCTGGGATTCCACGCGCAACGTGCATGAGGGCGGCATCCTCGCCGCCTCGCATTTCCCGGCCGGCGAGGACATCGACGCGCAGGTCGGCGAGGCGCGCGAGCTGGCACGCAAGGTCGCCGATGCGCTCAAATATGTCGGCGTGCTGACGCTCGAATTCTTCGCCACGCGCGAGGGACCGATCTTCAACGAGATGGCGCCGCGCGTGCACAATTCGGGTCACTGGACGATCGAGGGAGCCGCCACGAGCCAGTTCGAGAACCACATCCGCGCCGGGGCCCGCCTCCCGCTGGGCGATACGCGCACCACCGCCGCTGAGGTCGAGATGCGCAATATCCTCGGCAGCGATATCGAGAGCGCTGGGGCAAAGCTTTCCGATGCCCGTGTGCACCTCCACGACTATGGCAAGGCCGAGGCGAAGGAGGGGCGCAAGATGGGCCACTTCACGCAAATCACGCTCGAAACGCGCGGATGAGCCTGTTCCTTATTTATGCGCGCGCCGCCAATGGCGCGATCGGCAAACAGGGCCGGCTGCCCTGGCACCTTCCCGCCGACCTCAAGCGATTCAAGGCGCTGACGATGGGCAGCCCGATGATCATGGGGCGCAAGACTTTCGAGAGTTTGCCGGGCCTCTTGCCCGGACGCCGCCATATCGTGCTGACCCGGCGCGAACGGTGGGACTCGACCGGTGCGGAAGTTGTGCGCTCGGTCGAGGAAGCCATCGCCAAGGCAGGCGAAGGCGACGTCGCGGTTATCGGCGGGGCGGCGATCTTCGATGTCTTCATGCCGCTTGCACAAAAGGTTGAACTGACCGAAATCCACCGCGATTTCGACGGCGACGTCTTCATGCCGCCGCTCGGCCCCGAATGGGAAATCACCGGACGCGAGGATTTTGAGGCGGAGGGCGAGGCGCCGTCCTATTCCTTCCTCACCTACACCCGCGTCGGCGAGAACGACGAATGAGGTTCCTCGACCACCGCGATCCGCTGCCCGAAAGTTTGCGCGGAGCAATCATCGCGCTGGGCAATTTTGACGGGTTCCATCTTGGCCACCAGGCGGTGGCGCGCGAAGCTATCGACTGGGCGCGCAGCGAGGGTCGTCCCTCCATCATCGCCACTTTCGATCCGCATCCGGTGCGCTTTTTCAAGCCCGATGCCGCGCCCTTCCGCCTGACGACGCTCGAGCAGCGGCAGGAACTCTATCTCTCCGCCGGGGCAACCGCGATGCTGGTGTTCCATTTTGACGGCGAGCTGGCGAGCACGACGGCGGAGGATTTCGTCCGCGTGCTGCTGGCCGAAAAGCTTGGCGTGAAGGGCGTGGTCACCGGCGGCGACTTCACCTTCGGCAAGGCGCGCGGCGGCAATTTCGAGCGGCTGGTCGAGCTGGGCCGCGAGGTCGGTATCGAGGCACGCGCGGTCGATCCGGTGATGGACGGCGGCGAGCCGGTGTCCTCCAGCCGGGTGCGCGAGGCCTTGCGCGCAGGCGACCCGCAGGAAGCGGCGCGCCTCCTCACCCGCCCCTTCGCCATTCGCGGCGTGGTCGAACATGGCGACAAGCGCGGACGCGAGATCGGCTATCCCACGGCCAATCTCTCCATCGAGCATTACCTGCGCCCAAGATACGGCATCTACGCCGTCACCGGGCGCATCCTCTCGACCGGGCAGGAACTCAAAGGCGCGGCCAATATAGGCGTGCGCCCGCAATTCGAGCCGCCCAAGGAATTGCTTGAGCCCTATTTCTTCGATTTCTCCGGTGATCTTTACGGACAGGAAATCGAAGTCGCCTTCCACCACTTCCTGCGCGGCGAGTCGAAATTCGACAGCCTGGAAGAATTGACGGCGCAGATGAAGAAAGATTGCGAAAGGGCGACAAGCCTCCTGCAATGAAGAGAACCTTCAAATGGGCAGGTCTCGCCTTCGCGGTCGCCCTCCTCGCTCTCAGCCTGATAAATGCCAGCTGGCTCGCCCCCGAGCCCGTCGGCGCCCCCAAGCTCATCGCGCATCGCGGCCTGTACCAGATGTATGACAGGACCGGCCTCGGGCGCGACACCTGCACCGCAGACCGCATCTACGAGCCTTATCATCCCTATCTCGAAAACACCGTCGAGAGCGTATTGCGCGCACAGAAACTTGGCGCGTGGCTGGTCGAAATCGATATCGCGCCCACGAAGGATGGGGAACTGGTCGTGTTCCACGACTGGACACTCGATTGCCGGACCGAAGGCGAAGGCGATGTCCGCGATGCGACGCTGGCGGAACTGAAGGACCTGGATATTGGCCATGGCTATACCGCCGACGGCGGCAAGACATTCCCCTTCAGGGGCAAATTCAAGGGCGCCATGCCGACCTTCGCCGAGGTCATCCGCGCGCTTCCGCCGCGCGGGAAGCTGATGATCAACTTCAAGTCGAAGAACCCGAAAGAGGCCGACCTCGTTGCCCGCGAACTCGCCGACGCCGGTCGCGACCCGGCGAACTCGGGCGACGGATTCTACGGTCACGAAAGGCCGATTTCACGGATCCGAGAACGTTATCCCGATGCCTGGGCCTGGAGCCAGGACGGGGCGAAGAAGTGCTCGGAAGACTATGTCGCCTATGGCTGGACCGGCTATCTGCCGCAAAGCTGCCGGGGGGAAACCCTGCTCGTCCCGCTCAACTACCAATGGGCCTTTTCCGGCTGGCCCAACCGCCTGATCGCGCGGATGGAAGCCCATGGCGGGCGGGTCATCGTGATCGGTCCCTTCGGCGAGAACCGCCCCCGCGGCCTGACCCTGCCCGAACAGCTGACCGAGATCCCCGCCAGCTTCAACGGCTATGTCTGGGTGGAAGATACCTTCACGATCGCCCCGGCGCTTTTCTCCCGCTTCGACGACCGCACGCCGGAGGAATGGGAGGCGAGCGAGACAGCGCTGGAGAGGAGGCGGGCAGCAAGCGGCGATTGACGCTTTATTGCGAGGCGCAAATCCCCTAACGGCGCAAACCTATGTCCGAACAGCGCGATTACCGAGACACGGTCTTCCTTCCCAAGACCGATTTTCCCATGAAGGCCGGCCTCCCCCAGAAGGAGCCGAAGATCCTTGCGCGCTGGCAGGAAGAAAACCTCTACCAAGAGCTGCGCGAGGCCCGCAAGGACCGCGAGAAGTTCATCCTTCACGACGGCCCGCCCTATGCCAATGGCGACATGCATATCGGCCATGCGCTGAACCGCATCCTCAAGGACATGGTGGTGCGCAGCCAGACACTGCTCGGCAAGGACGCGCCCTTCGTGCCCGGATGGGACTGTCACGGCCTGCCGATCGAGTGGAAGGTCGAGGAACAGTTCCGCAAGAAGAAGCAGGACAAGAACGCCATTCCGGCGAGCGAATTCCGCGCCGAATGCCGCGCCTATGCGCAGAAATGGGTCGACGTTCAGCGCGAACAGCTGAAGCGCTTGGGGCTCATGGCGGATTTCGACAATCCGTATCTCACCATGCAGTTCGAAAGCGAGGCGACCATCGTTGCCGAGCTGATGAAGTTCGCCGAAGCCGGAAACCTCTATCGCGGATCGAAGCCGGTGATGTGGTCGCCGGTGGAAGAAACCGCGCTGGCGGAGGCCGAGGTCGAGTACGAGGACATCACCTCGACCCAGATCGATGTGGCCTTCGAGATCGTGGAATCGCCGATCGAGGAACTGGTCGGCGCGCATGCGGTGATCTGGACCACCACGCCGTGGACGATCCCGGTGAACCAGGCTTTGGCTTATGGGCCTGAGGTTGATTACCGCCTCTTCAATGTTGGCGGCTGGAAGCTGCTTATCGCCGACGACTTGGTCGAGAGCTGGTTCTCGCGCCTCGAAAACCCGCCGATCCATGACGATCATGGTCCCGAAGGTCGCCAAGGGACGCTCATCAAGGGCTCCGACCTCGCTGGCACTGTCGCGCGCCATCCGATGCACCGTCTCGGCGGGTTCTACGCCAAGCCCCGTCCGCTGCTCGCGGGCGATTTCGTCACCACCGACAGCGGTACGGGCCTCGTCCACATGTCGCCCGACCATGGCGAGGACGATTTCCTGCTCTGCCGCGAGCACGGCATCGAGCCGGTCTTCGCGGTCATGAGCGACGGGCGTTATCGCGACGACTGGGAATGGCTCGGCGCATCCGACGATCGTCGCCGCGCGGTGATCAACAAGACCTTCAACGCGCCCGACGGGCCGATCTGTTCGGACCTGCGCCAGGCCGGCGCGCTGCTTTCTGCCAGCGACGATTACGAACACTCATACCCGCATTCGTGGCGCTCGAAGGCCAAGGTCATCTATCGCTGCACGCCGCAATGGTTCGTGCCGATGGACAAGCCGCTCGACACCGGCGACTTCGACGTGGCCGTACCCGAAGGCTTCGGCGCCGCTGTCGCCATGGGCACCAGCAAGGACCACTCGACCTTGCGCGAAATCGCCATGCGCGAGATCGAGCGAGTGAAATTCTATCCCGAAAAGGGCCGCCGCCGCATCGGCTCGATGGTCGAAGGCCGTCCCGACTGGGTGCTCTCCCGCCAGCGCGCATGGGGCGTGCCGATCACGCTCTTCGTCCGCAGCGACGGGACGTATCTGCAAGACCCGCAGGTCAATGCCCGCGTGGTCGCAGCCGTGCGCGAACAGGGCGTCGATGCCTGGGACGAGGCTCGCAAGGCTGAATTCCTCGGGCCCGACCACGATCAGAACGAATTCGAGATGGTCACCGATATCCTCGACGTCTGGTTCGATTCGGGCTGTACCCACGCCTTCACATTGGAAGGCGACCGCTGGCCCGACCAGCGCTGGCCCGCCGATCTTTATCTCGAAGGCAGCGACCAGCATCGCGGCTGGTTCCAGTCCTCGCTCCTCGAAAGCTCCGCCACCCGCGGCCGTGCGCCCTATGACGCGGTGCTGACCCATGGCTTCACCATGGACAAGCAGGGCAAGAAGATGTCGAAGAGCCTCGGCAATACCATCGATCCGTTGAAGGTCATGGAACAGTATGGCGCCGACATCATCCGTCTCTGGGCGCTTAGCGTCGACTTCACCGAAGACCACCGCATCGGCGATGAAATCCTGAAGGGCGTGGGCGACCAGTACCGCCGCCTGCGCAATACCTTCCGCTACCTCCTCGGTGCGCTCGACGGATTCGTCGGCGACATGGGTGATGCGGGCGAGATTCCCGAGCTGGAGGTCTATGTCCTCGCGCTGCTGGCCGATCTCGACGGCAAGCTGAAGCGCGCGCTCGAGGAATACGATTACAACACCTACACGCGCCTGCTGGTCGATTTCTGCAACGAGGACCTGTCGGCCTTCTACTTCGATATCCGCAAGGACGTGCTCTATTGCGACGGGCCGGACTCAACGCGCCGCAATGCCTATCGCACGGTGCTCGACCTGCTGTTCCACGCGCTCGTCCGCTATGCCGCGCCGGTGCTGGTATTCACGGCGGAAGAGGCCTGGACCACGCGCTATCCCGATGGCGGAAGCGTGCACCTGCTCGACTGGCCCGCAGTCCCCGGCGTCACCGCCGACGGCGCGCGCTGGGATGCCCTGCGCGCCCTGCGTGAGCGCGTGACCGAGGCGATCGAGCCGCTGCGCCGCGACAAGACCATCCGCTCGAGCCTCGAGGCCGACGTGGTGGTTCCTGCCGGTGCCGTGCCCGAAGGCTTTACCGACGAAGATCTCGCCGAGCTGTTCATCACCGCGTCAGTGACGCGCAGCGATGAGGGCGAGGTGTCCGTTACCCGAACCGACGAAAACAAGTGCGGCCGCTGCTGGCGCCTGCTACCTTCCGTTGAGGAAGACGGCGCGCTGTGCGATCGCTGCGAACCGGTCGTCGCCCAGATGGATGCTGCCTGACATGAACCCGTTCCTGAAAATGCGCCTGATCGGCGTGGCCGTCGCTTTCGCGATCTACGCGGCCGACCAGTGGTCGAAATGGTTCGTGACCGAGAGGCTGGGCGTCGATCGCCTTGGCGACGTCATGTACCTGCTGCCCTTCTTCGACCTGCGCTACACGCAGAACTTCGGCGTCTCGATGGGCCTGTTCGAGGCCGACAGCTTCGAATCGCGCTGGATGCTGGTCGGCGTGACCGCGCTGATTGCGCTGGTGGTGACGATCTGGATGTTCCGCGAAAAGGCTTTCGGCGACATCCTCGGGCTCGCGATGATCCTCGGCGGGGCGCTGGGCAATATCAAGGACCGCTACGAGCTCGGCTACGTCACCGATTTCGCCGACCTCCATTTCGGGGATTTCCGCCCCTTCCTCATTTTCAACGTGGCCGATGCAGCTATCACCATCGGCGTAGTGATAATCCTTGCCCGCGCCTTCTTCATGCGCGACAAGGACGACGAAGAGGTCGACGACCTCATGCAAGGCAAGCCGGCAGACGCCGCGGAGAGCAATTGATGAATACCCTGACCCGTATCGCCCTTCTTGGCGCAACCTCGTGCATGCTGGCGGCATGCGGCAGCGGCGGCTTCCTCAGCCGCGACCGGCCCGACGAATTCGCCGTGCAGCGCCAGGCGCCGCTGGTGGTCCCGCCCGATTTCAACCTCGTGCCCCCGGCACCGGGCGCACCGCGTCCGGCTGAAGGCACTGCGGCGGAACAGACGCTCGAAGCGCTGTTCGGCGGCCCTGCGCAGCGCAGCTCGGTCGAAACCAGCGCGCTCGACCGTGCAGGGGCAGCCGAACCGGGCATCCGTTCGGTCGTGGGTTCGGAAGGCACCAACACCGTCGCCAAGGGCAGCGTAACCCGCGACATCATTGCCGCGCCGGAAGGTGACGGCGCTACCGCTCAGGCGGTGATCCCGGGTTAAATTTCTCGAGTTCTTCGGTGGCGGGCTTGGACCTCGAGTCGAGCTCGCTCACCAGCACCTTGTCGATTCGCCTCTCGTCGAGATCGACCACTTCGAAGCGCCAGCCCTGTTCCTCGAACCACTCCCCTTCGGCGGGGAGTTTTTTCATGACCGCGAGGCAGAAGCCCGCGACGGTCGCGAATTCGCGGTCGTCGCCATAATCGAGGCCCAGCCGGTCGGCGAGCGCGTCGGCCGAAAGCGAACCAGCCACCAGCAGCGAGCCGTCCTCGCGCTCGACGATACCGGGCGCTTCGTCCGGGTCCTGGTCGCTGGCGAAATCGCCCACCAAGGCGGTCAGCAGGTCGACCGGCGTGACGATGCCGTCCAGGTGCCCGTATTCGTCATGCACCATGGCCATGGCGATATCGGCCTGCTGGAGCACGCGCAGCGCGTCGACCGCGTCCAGCTGGTCGGGCACGACCTCCGCCTTTCTCATCAGGGCCTCGAGTTGCACGCCTTGACCTGCCAGCAGCGCGCCCAGCACCTCGCGCACGCGCACGAGGCCCATGACCTTGTCGGGCGAACCATCGGCGACAGGCCAGACCGAATGCGGGCTTTCTTCCAGCAGCGCGTGGATCGCCTCCTCGTCGGCATTAAGATCGATCCAGTCGAGATCGGTCCGCGGCGTCATCACTTCGCGCACCGGGCGCTCGGCGAGCCGGACGACGCCGGCGAGCATCTGGTGCTGTTCGCTCTCGATAATGCCGGTACGCGTTGCCTCGGCGAAAAGCATGTGCAGTTCCTCGGCAGTGACCGCGCTTTGCCCTGCAGGCTTCACGCCGAGCAGGCGGATGAGAGCGCCGGATGAGGTGTCGAGCAACCAGACGACCGGCGCGGCCACCCTGGCCAGCAGGGCCATCGGCCGCGCCATGGTGATCGCTATCGGCACCGCCGCGCGCAGGGCGACCTGCTTGGGCACAAGCTCGCCGATGACGAGGCTGAAATAGGTCGTAAGCGCAATCACGACGGCAAAACCGGCCTCGGCGGCCCATTCCGCCGGAAAACCCAGCGCCGCCAGCCGCTCGCCGACCGGACCGCCGAGGCTCGAGCCCGAATAGGCGCCCGCCACGATGCCGACGAGAGTGATCCCGATCTGCACGGTCGAGAGGAATTTTCCCGGGTCCGCTGCAAGGTCGATGGCGGTCTTGGCCCCGCTGCTGCCCTGATGGGCGGCGGAACGCAGGCGCGCCGTGCGCGCGGAGACGATCGCCAGCTCGCTCATGGCGAAGATGCCGTTGAGCAGGATCAGTCCGGCGATGATGAGGAGGTCGGTCCAGGGAAAGGGTGTCACGCACCCTCGCTAGCACAAAAGCGCCGCTGTGCCAGTCTCTCTCGGAACATGCTGTTTATTCGCGTGTTGGGGACAATTGGAGACGCTGGTGGGCGCGCCCAACGGCAAACGGGCGCATGCCCGGCTCGCAAAAAGGGAAGACAACATGAAAAAATCACGCATTTTCCTCGCAGGTTTTTCGGCCATGGCCCTCATGGGCACCTCGGCCTGCGTCACGGACCCGAATACGGGTGAGAAGAAGATTTCGCGCACCGTGCTCGGCGGTGTCGGCGGCGCAGTCGCCGGCGGCCTGCTCGGCGGTGTCATCGGGGGCAAGACCGGGCGCATCATCGGCGCCGCAGCAGGCGGTGCAGCAGGCGGTTACGTCGGCTACCGGATGGACCAGCAGATCAAGGAACTGAAGGAGCAGACCGCAGGTTCGGGCGTCGATGTCACCGAGACCGACGGCGGCGAGGCGATTCTCGTCAACCTGCCCGACGGCGTGACCTTCGCCACCGGCAGCGCGACGATCAATTCGACCTTCCGCGCCACGCTCGACAATGTCGCGGCGAACCTCGTCCAGTATCCGAACAGCCTCGTCGACGTATACGGCTATACCGACACCACCGGTGGCACCGACTTGAACCAGCGCCTGTCCGAGCAGCGCGCCCAGGCCGTCGCCAACTACCTCATCAGCCGCGGCGTGAGCTCCTCGCGTATCCGCTGGCAGGGTTACGGCGAGCAGTACGAGCACCTCAAGATCAAGACCGCCGACGGCGTGAACGAACCGCTCAACCGCCGTGTGGAAATCAAGATCATCCCGTTCGACCAGGACGATGTGAACGCTGCACAGGCGGCACAGTAAAGAGACTGGCGCCCTTCAGGCAAAGTCGCAGAACGAAGGGGTCGGGCGAAAGTCCGGCCCCTTTTTCATGCCTTGGCGAACTGTTCCGCCCGTTCCGAGAGATGGTCGACCGTCGCGGCGTGGATTCCCGGCGCGCTCGCGATGATGCCGAACGCACGCGGGTCGCGCTTGTTGTAATCGAGCTTGCGTCCGAAACTGTCCGACACCGCCGCCCCTGCCTCGCGCGCGATCAGGCCTGCTGCGGCGATGTCCCATTCGAAGCCCCAGCGAAGCGTGGCGACGAGGTCGGCGCGGTCGTCGGCGACCATGGCGATGCGCAAGGCGATCGAATTGGGCTGCTCCACTTTTTCGAGCATCCGGTCCTGCTTCATCAGGTCGTTTGCGGGCACGCGCGCACCGGCGAAGTCCTGCCGGGTCGAGGCGGAAATTCTCGTGCCGTTGAGCGTCGCGCCCTGCCCCGCAACGGCTTGCCAAACCTCTCCCCGTGCCGGTGCGCATAGCGAACCGATCAGGGGCCGCCCGCCGCTGATCAGCGCCACAGAGACCGCCCAGCCCTTGCGCCCGCGGATGAAGTCGCGCGTGCCGTCGACCGGATCGACCAGCCATATGAGATCGCGTTCGAGCCGGGACGGATCGTCGACCGTCTCTTCCGACAGCCATCCCGCCGATGGCAGCAGTGCGCCCAGTTCGCGTTTCAGGAAGGCATCGACCGCAAGGTCGGCCTCGCAGACCGGGCTGCCGGGCGTTTTTTCCCACGACTCGAGCTCGGCCCCCACCCCCGGCCACAGGCCGAGCGCGATCTCGCCGGCGCTAGCGACGATGGATTCGAGGCGTTTGCTGTCGATCATGGGGTGCGCGCGGGCACTGCACCCGAAAGTCGCACTTTTCAAGCGGGCCTACGTATGCTTATGCGCGCAGCGACTCCCATCCCCCCAGACGCGCGGCCCTGCGCGAAGGATCAGCGACAGACATGAACATCCACGAATACCAGGCCAAGGAACTCCTCGCGAAATACGGCATCGCCGTCCCGACGGGCTATGCAGCCATGACTGTCGAGGAAGCAGTCGAAGGCGCGAAGAAACTCCCCGGACCGCTCTATGTCGTGAAAGCGCAGATCCATGCCGGCGGCCGCGGCAAGGGCAAGTTCAAGGAGCTCGGCCCCGACGCCAAGGGCGGCGTCCGCCTGTCTAAGAGCATCGAGGATGTCGAAGCCAACGCAAAGGAAATGCTCGGCAACACGCTGGTGACCATCCAGACGGGCGACGAAGGCAAGCAGGTCAACCGCCTCTATGTCACCGACGGCGTCGACATCGCGCACGAATACTACCTTTCGATGCTGGTCGACCGCGCTACCGGCAAGGTCGCCATGATCGCTTCGACCGAGGGCGGCATGGACATCGAGGACGTCGCGCACGAGACTCCCGAGAAGATCACGACCATCACCATCGACCCGGCGCAGGGCTTCATGCCCCACCACGGCCGCGCGGTGGCCTTTGCCCTCAAGCTGACGGGCGACACCAACAAGCAGTGCCAGAAGCTGGCGAAACAGCTCTACACCGCCTTCATGGACCTCGACATGGAAATGCTCGAGATCAACCCGCTGGTGGAAGACAAGGACGGCAATCTTCTCGTCCTCGACACCAAGATGAGCTTCGACGGCAACGCGCTCTACCGCCACAAGGACGTGGAAGCGATGCGCGACGAGACCGAGGAAGATCCGGCCGAAGTCGAAGCATCGGAATACGACCTCGCCTACATCAAGCTCGACGGTAACATCGGCTGCATGGTCAATGGCGCAGGCCTTGCCATGGCGACCATGGACATCATCAAGCTGAACGGAGCCTTCCCGGCTAACTTCCTCGACGTGGGCGGCGGTGCGACGACGGAGAAGGTCACCGCAGCATTCAAGATCATCCTCAAGGACCCGGCGGTCGAGGGGATCCTCGTCAACATCTTCGGCGGCATCATGCGCTGCGACACGATCGCGGAGGGCATCGTGGTGGCGGCGAAGGAAGTCGAGCTCGACGTTCCGCTGGTGGTCCGCCTCGAAGGCACCAATGTCGAGAAGGGCAAGGAAATCCTCGCCAACTCGGGCCTGCCGATCGTTCCGGCAGACGATCTGGGCGATGCCGCCCGCAAGATCGTGGCCGAGGTGAAAAAGGCGGCCTGAGCGCCGCCTTCAGCGCCTACTCCATCCGTTCGAAACGGAAAATCAGCTCGTTAATCTCGTCGCCGGCGCTCTTCATGCGCACGGCAGCGAGCAGTCCGTCCTCGCCATCGCACCGCAGCGTGAGCGAGCGGAAATAGGCCGCGCAGTCCTCCACCGCGATGAGGCGGAAGGTCAGCATCTTGTCCTTCTCCTCCCATCCGGTGAGATCGGCGTTGAAGTGCTTGAGCCGCAGGACCAGCGTGCCTTCTTCTTCCATCAGGTAGAGGATTTCGCTGAAGCGGATGCCCCCCTCGCCTGTTTCCTGCACGAAGGTGCCGACCATGGTGTCGCCGCTCGGCGGGAGCCAGCTTTCCATCGCGGGAGCGCCGCCGATTCCGGTCCCGACCCACTGGCCGACGAGCCAGTCCATCTGTTCGACGCCGGCGGGTGGGGGCACGTGGTCGTCGGGTGCGACACGCGTCTCCTGGCCTGCGAGCGGCGAACCAAGCAAAAGCAATGCGGAAACAATCGGCCAGACGCGCATGGTGCACTTCCTCCCTCGGGAGCCGAAACTATTGCCGAATTGAGGGATAGTAAAGGTGAACGTCCGTCGCGCTTGACCTGCGGTTTTACGCGGGCGAGGGAGCGGCAGGAAAGGTCAGAATTCGATGCCCGCCCAACTTGACGTTTACGTAAACGCAAGCTAGGTGGGCGCCACAGTTTCTATCGAGAGGAAGGTACTCGCATGAAAATCCTCGTCCCCGTCAAGCGGGTGATCGATTACAACGTCAAACCGCGCGTGAAGGCCGATGGCTCGGGCGTGGACCTCGCCAACGTCAAGATGAGCATGAACCCCTTCGACGAAATCGCCGTCGAAGAGGCCATCCGCATCAAGGAAGCGGGCAAGGCGGAAGAAATCGTCGCCGTGTCGATCGGCCCGGCAAAGGCGCAGGAAACGCTGCGTACCGCGCTCGCCATGGGTGCGGACCGCGCGATCCTCGTCGAAACCGATGACGAAGTCGAACCGCTTGCTGTCGCCAAGATCCTCAAGGCCATTGCCGAAGAAGAGAACCCCGGCATCGTGATGCTCGGCAAACAGGCGATCGACGACGATTCGAACCAGACCGGCCAGATGCTCGCTGCCCTCATGGGCCGTCCGCAGGGCACCTTCGCCAACACGGTCGAAGTTGACGGCGATCATGTCACCGTGAAGCGCGAAGTCGATGGCGGTCTCGAAACCGTGAAGCTTTCGCTTCCCGCCATCGTCACCACCGACCTTCGCCTCAACGAGCCGCGCTATGCTTCGCTGCCCAACATCATGAAGGCGAAGAAGAAGCCGCTCGATACCAAGAGCCCGTCCGATTACGGCGTCGACACCACGCCGCGCCTCAAGACCACCAACGTCTCCGAACCGCCGGTTCGCCAGGCAGGCGAAAAGGTAGAAGACGTCGATGCGCTGGTCGCCAAGATCAAAGCGCTCGGCATCGCGTAAGACCCCGGACTTCGAAAGGAATAGACTTATGAAAACTCTCGTCTGGGTCGAACACGACAATGCCGAGATGAAGGACGCAACCCTGGCCGCGGTCACCGCCGCAGGTAAGCTGGGCGAAGTCCACCTGATCGTCGCAGGCTCGGGTTGCCGCGCCGTCGCCGAACAGGCCGCCAAGGTCGCGGGCGTGGGCAAGGTCCATCTCGCCGACAATGCGGCTTACGAGCACGCGCTGGCTGAAAACGTAGCGCCGCTGATCGCCGACCAGATGGGCCACCACGATGCCTTCGTGGCGCCCGCAACCACCACCGGCAAGAACATCGCCCCGCGCGTCGCAGCGCTGCTCGACGTGATGCAGGTCTCGGACATCCTCTCGGTCGAAGGTGACAAGACCTTCACCCGCCCGATCTACGCCGGCAACGCGATTGCGACTGTCGAAAGCTCGGATGAAAAGCTCGTCATTACCGTGCGCGGCACGGCCTTCGACAAGGCCGCTACCGAAGGCGGTTCGGGTACGATCGAGGAAATCTCGGGTCCCGCAGATGCAGGCCTCTCGAGCTTCGTCAGCGCGGAAATCGCCGAGAGCGACCGCCCCGAACTGACAAGCGCCAAGGTCATCGTCTCGGGTGGCCGCGCGCTGAAGGACGCGGAAACTTTCGAGCAGGTCATCACCCCGCTGGCCGACAAGCTCGGCGCAGGCATCGGCGCATCGCGCGCCGCGGTCGATGCGGGCTACGTGCCCAACGATTACCAGGTCGGCCAGACCGGCAAGATCGTGGCTCCCGAAGTCTACATCGCCATCGGCATCTCCGGCGCGATCCAGCACCTTGCGGGCATGAAGGATTCGAAAACCATCATCGCCATCAACAAGGACGAGGACGCCCCGATCTTCCAGGTGGCCGACATCGGCCTCGTGGCAGACCTGTTCAAGGCAGTGCCGGAACTGACCGAAAAGCTCTGAACAGACAAACGGTTGCAATCGAGACCCCTTCGAAGCATTCTCGTTTCGAAGGGGTCTTTTGATGCGTTATCCAGGATCAGTTCTTTTACTGGCCGCCACGCTTACCAGTATGGCTGGTCGGCCAGCGATGGCCAGCGAGCCGCCGGTTCTCGAACCTTCCAGCCAGTGGCATCTCGATACGGGCGATGAAAGATGTCGCCTCGCACGCGAATTCGGCGAAGGCGCTGCCAAACATATTCTCTTTCTCGAGATGGACGAACCTAGCGCCTATGTCGGATTTCTCCTCGCCGGTCCCGCGATGGAGGAGCTGGATTTGCAGGTTCCCGTGCGCCTGCAATTCGGAAATCTCGAGCCAATTGTTCTGGATCGACACACGCAGGGTTCGCTCGAGGGGTACGGGGCCGCTCTCATGAGTACCGGCATCTCGCTCGACGAGAATTTTCCTGCCGAGCTGGAAGAGACGGGAACGAATGAAAGCAGCGTGACCGAGGCGCCCAAAGGATTGCCGCGCCTGGCATCGGAGCGCTTCACAAACGTAGAGACTCTTACAATCGCGCAAGAGGACGCGGAAAAGGCCGTTCTCAAGCTGCCGTCCCTCCATAAAGCCCTCGAAGCCCTGAACCTGTGCTCGGAGGACTTCATCACCTATTGGGGCCTCGACCTCGAACAACACAGGTCGATGCAGCGCGGACCGAAATGGACCAATTCGCAAAGGGTAGTCCGTCGAATCGCCGCCAATTATCCCTCTGCTGCCTTGCGCAAGGGCGAACAGGGATCCGTGCGGTTCCTGTTGATAATCGATGAGACCGGACAGGTCGAGGAATGTCGGCAGTCGAACGTGACGCTGCTCGACAAGCTCGAGTCTCCAGCCTGCAAGATCATGCGGCGTGGAGAGTTCGAACCGGCTCTGGATGCTGATGGGAACCCGATGCGATCCTATTACGCATCGCAAATCCGCTACGTGCTGCCCTAGTGCTAACCAAAGGCTTCCATCAATCCATGCAGCGTCAGCCCCACCAGCCCGCCCACCAGCGTGCCGTTGATGCGGATGAACTGCAGGTCGCGGCCGACCGCGCTTTCCACCCGGTCGGTCAGCGTGGTCGCATCCCAGCGGCGGACCGTTTCGCTGACCAGCTGGACGATCTGGTCGCCATAGCGCTGGGCGATGCCGACAGCCGTGCGGCGGGCGAAGCGGTTGACCTGCTGCTGGAGACGCAGGTCGTCGCGTAGCGCGCCGCCCAGTTCTGCGAGCGTCTCGCCGAGGTAGCCGCCGCCTGCGCCGCCGCTTTCGCGGATGCTCCTGATGAGGCGCGCGCGGATGCGCTCCCAGACCGACTGCCACCATTGCGCAATCGCCGGGTTGTTGAGCAGCTCGACCTTCATCCGTTCGACACGCGCCTGCATTTCCGGGTCTTCGCGCATGCCTCGGGCAAGTTCGTGCAAGCCTTCCTCGATCTTGTCGCGCAGGGGATGCTCCGGATCGACGAGCACTTCGGCGAGCAGCTTGTAGAGCCCGTCGATCACCGAATTGGCGAGCCGCTCGTCTAGCCCGGTAAAGCGCAGCACGGCGTTGGCCCGCTTGTGCACCATGTCGCGCACCATCTGCTCGTTGTCCTCAAGCACGATCCCGGCCCAGCGGATGATCTTGTCGATGATGATCCTGTGCCGCCCGTCCTCGATCATCGCATCGAGCATGCTGCCGAGAAGCGGCGCGATATCGAGCTTCTCGATCTGTGCGGCGAGACCCGCTCGCACCTGCGTCCCCAGGCGTTCGGGATCGAGCGATTCGAGCACTTCGACCGCAAGCTCGCCTGCGCCCACTCGCACGCGCGAATCGCGGACGGCCTTGGGATCGGCGAGGTAGCTCCCGATCGCCCCGGCAAGGTTCATCGCCCCCATGCGCCTTGCGACGACCTGAGGGGTCAGAAAATTCTCGCGCAGGAAGCCAGCCATCGTGTCGGCGATGCGATCCTTGTTCTCGGGAATGATCGCCGTGTGCGGGATCGGAAGGCCCAGCGGGCGCCGGAACAGGGCGGTAACCGCGAACCAGTCGGCCAGCCCGCCGACCATCGCGGCCTCGGCAAAGGCGTGAACGTATCCCCATGCCGGATGCACATCGAGATAGCGGCCCGACGCGATGAAGATCACCGCCATCAGGAACAACATGCCGGTCGCGGTCCGGCGCATGGCCTTCGCACGGTCGGGCGGCAGCGGGCCGCCGCCAGTGCTTACAGATCGTTGGATTGGGCCCGCCATACTCTAGGCGACGTTTACTCCGCCGGTTCGATCCCGGGTTTGCGCCCGCGGATCGATCCATCGTCCATTCCCGGACGATAGGAGAGGAGGCGATCGCGCAGCCATGGTCCGGCGCGCTTCTCGATACCGTCGGCAAGGCTGAAGCCGGCCGGTACGATCAGCAGTGTCAGGAATGTCGAGACGATCAGGCCCCCGATCACTGCCACGCCCATCGGCTGGCGCCACGCGCCGTCCGCCGAAAGCGACATTGCAGTCGGAACCATGCCGGCAGTCATGGCGACGGTCGTCATCACGATCGGCTGGGCACGCTTCTGGCCAGCCTCCATGATCGCGTCGTATTTGCGCTTGCCGTGATCCATCGCCTCGATCGCGAAATCGACCAGCAGGATCGAGTTCTTCGCCACGATGCCGAACAGCAGCAGGATACCGATGAAGACGGGCAACGACAGCGCCATTCCCGAGGGCATAACGATGTTGGCGAGCTGCACCGCGAGGATCGCCCCGAGCGGTGCGAGCAGGAGCGAGCCCATGTTGACCAGCGGCGACATGAGGCGGCGATAAAGCAGGACCAGGACGGCGAAGACCAGCAGGATCCCGGCGACCAGCGCGATCTGGAAATCGACGAAGAACTCGGCCAGCCAGCGATCCTGTCCGCTGGGCGCATTCGATACGCCGATCGGCAGGTTCTGCATGATCGGGAGCTCGTTGATCTTCTGCTTTGCCACGCCTTCCGCCGCACCGGGCGACAGGTCGGCGCTGACGAAGACACGGCGCTGGCGGTCTTCGCGCTGGATCGTCGTGGGTCCGGCGCCGAAGCGGATATCTGCAACCCGCTCCAGCGGAACCGAGCCGCCGGTTGCAGTGGGCACCGGCAGGTTGCGGATGGTAGCGATCCGGTCGCGCGATTCCTCCGGCAACATGACGCGGATCGGGATCTGACGGTCCGACAGCGAGAAACGCGCCGCATTCTGGTCGATCTCGCCGATAGTGGCGATACGGATTGCCTGGCTGAGCGATGCGGTTGTCACACCCAGCGAGGCCGCAAGGTCGGCACGCGGTTCGATAATGAGTTCGGGCCGCTGGAGATCCGCCTCGAGCCGAGCACCCTGGACTTCCCTGATGCCGCCCATCTGCTCGACAAGGGTTTCCGCTGTGGTCTTGAGCAAGTCTGGGTCGCTACCCGACAGCATGACGTTGATCGCCCGGCCCGAACCGCCGCCGCCGCCATCGCCCTGCATATTGCGGAAATTGAGACGTGCGTCCGGCACCTGCCGCAGGAGCGGGGACACGTCGCGCTCGATTTCGGCGCTCGTCCGTTCGCGGTCGTCGCGATAGGTGATGAAGAAACTCGCCCCGCCCTCCCAGATCGACGCCAGGACATTCTCGACCTCGGGCTGGTCGTCGATGATCGCAAGCGCCTGTTCGGCGCGTTCTTCGGTCTGTTCGAGCGTCGTGCCCGGCACCATCGACATCCTGACATCGGCAAAATCGAAGTCCGCATCCGGGAAGAACTGGGCCGGAGTCGTGGCGAAAAGGATGATCGTCAGGATGAAGGATAGAAGCCCTGCCCCCATGACCCAGGCGCGGTGATCCCCGCGAAGGTGCGCGCCCAGTTTCCCGAAGAAGCCGATCCGCCCCTTGCGGGCGATCTTGGCGGCCTTGATCTCGCGCGCCTTGTCGCGATCAAGGGTCCATTCGAGGACGCGCGCATATCTCTGGATCCACGGCCCGTTGGCATGATCCTCCACGCCGTGCGGCTTGAGGAAATAGGCCGCGAGCATCGGGGTAATCATTCGCGCGACGGCAAGGCTCATCAACACCGAGACGACGACCGTGATGCCGAAATTCTCGAAATATTGTCCGGCGACACCGGGCAGCAAGGCAACCGGCAGGAAGACCGCCACGATGGAAAATGACGTTGCCGCAACCGCGAGGCCGATCTCGTCGGCCGCGTCGATCGAGGCCTGGAAGGCGGTCTTGCCCATGCGCATGTGGCGCACGATATTTTCGATCTCCACGATCGCATCGTCGACCAGCACGCCGGCCACGAGGCCCAGCGCGAGCAGGCTCATCTGGTTGAGCGTGTAGCCCATGTAGTGGAGTACGAAGAAGGTCGGGATGGCAGACAGCGGGATGGCAACTGCGGAAATGAATGTCGCGCGCCAGTCGCGCAGGAAGAAGAAAACCACGACGACGGCGAGGATCGCGCCTTCGATCAGCGCTTCGATCGAGGAGTTGTACTGCCCCTTGGTGTACTGGACGATGTTGAACAGCTCGACGAATTTCACGCCCGGATATTCGGCCTCGATCTGCTGCATGACGATCTGCGATTCGTCGTAGACCGTCACGTCGGATTCGCCGCGCGCGCGCGCCAGCGAAATGGTCACGACAGGCTGGCCGTTGACCTTGGAGATGGTCGTGATCTCGCTCTGGCCGTCCTTGACCTCGGCAATATCGGCCAGCTTGATTGAACGCCCGCCGCCGAGCGCGATCCTGCGCTGCCCGAGTTCGTATGCTGTTTCCGCATTGCCGACGACGCGTACCGACTGACGCGACCCCGCGATCTCCGCCTGTCCGCCGCCGGCGTTGAGGTTGTTCTGGCGCAGCACCGAGTTGACCTGCGAAGCGGTCACGCCGAGCGATTGCATGCGTGCAGGATCGAGGATGACGCGAATTTCGCGCGATACCCCGCCGCCGCGCGATGCGCTTGCCATGCCGGGAACCGCGAGCAGGCGCTTCGACACCGTGTCGTCGACGAACCAGCTCAACTGTTCCATCGTCATGTCGTCGGAGATCACGGCATAGCTGGCGAAACTGTCGTTACCCGCGCGCACCTTGTAAACGCGCGGTTCGATGATGCCGTCGGGCAGGTCGCCGCGGATCTGGTCGATATTAGACTTGGCCTCGCTGACGAGGTCGTTCACGTCGTACCCGAATTCGAAAGACACGAAGGTTCGCGAATTGCCTTCGCTCACCGTGCTGCTGATCGTCTCGAGACCCTCCATCGAGGCAATCGCGGATTCGACCTTTTCGGTGATTTGCGTGTCGATTTCGGTCGGCGCGGCACCAGGCTGCGAGATCGAGATGATGAGCGCGGGGAAGTCGAGGTCGGGATCGTTCTGCACTTCCATGCGCAGAAAGCTGATCATGCCCGCCAGCGTCAGGGCGACGAAGAGGACGAGCGGGACTACCGGGTTGCGGATCGACCAGGCCGACAGATAGCGGAAATTCATCGACTTATTTCCCCGCGGCCTTCTGGAGCTTGGGTTCGACTTCCTGCCCTTCGCGCAGGAATCCGCCCGCCCGCAGGACGACGCGTTCGTTGCCGGTCAGGCCTTCGAGAACCGTTAGCCCGCCGTCGCTGATGATGCCCGTCTCGATGTCGCGCCGCGACACCTTGTTGTCGGCTCCGACGATATAGACATAGGGCTGTCCGTCATCGTCCATGATGGCGCTCTCGGGCAGGACCGGGGCGACGACGGTGCCGGAGCTGATGGTGGCGGAAGCGAAGCCGCCGGGACGCAGCGCGGGATCGTAGGACAGGGCGATGCGTGCCGTGCCCTGCCGAGTCTGGTTGTCTATCGTAGGCGCAACCTGCCAGACCTGTCCGGTGAAGCTCTTGTCCTGGCCGACCGGGATCACTTCGGCGCTCGCGCCTGCCTTCATGCTGGCGAGTTCGGTTTCGCCGAGCTGCGCGAGCATTTCCATCTCGCCGCCCTTGGCGATCGTGAACAGCGGCATGGATCCGCCGCTCACCGTCTGACCGGGCTCGACATTGCGTTCGAGCACGAGACCTGCCGAAGGCGCGACGATGTTGAGGCGGGCATTGCGGGCCTGGAGCTCGCGCAGCTGTGCCTGGGCCACGCGAACACGGGCGTTGGCAGCATCGCGGGTCGCAGTGAGGCGGTCCACATCGGCCTTGGACACGAAGCCGCGTTCGACCAGTTGCAAGGCACGGTCGAGATTGGACTGGGCAAGTTCGGCATCGGCGCGCGCCACCTGGATCTGCGCTGCCGCGCTCTGAGCCTGCTGGGTCTGGACCGAGCGATCGATTACCGCGAGCACCTGGCCCTGGCGAACCCAGCTGCCAGCATCGACCGGGACCGAGACCACACGTCCGCCTTCACCGACCACGCCGACAGGCATCGAACGCCGCGCAGCAAGAGTGCCGGTTGCCGTGATTTCACCCTCGACGGTCGTGCGGCCGGGGGCAACGACAGTGACGGTCTGCAGCTGTGAAGGCGGCGGTCCGGCTTCTTCCTCGCCGCCCATGAACAGGTAACCTGCGACAATCGCCGCGAGCAGTCCGAGCAGGGCGATGACGATGATACGCTTGCGCCGGCTCTTGCGGTACTCTTCGGCAGTTGCTTCGCTGTCGAGCATCACCTCCACCGTTTCGTCCCCGTCCGCCCGAATTTCCGATTCATACGTCATGTGCTGGCCCCGTCTGGCAGCGTCTTGCCTTAGGCTGGTGTGTTACTCGCCTAAATCACAATGCGCAAGTCTGCGGCTTTCCTAGTAGTAGCTGGTTACTGCAGGGGCAATGTTTCGCTCGACGGGAGTGGTATCGAGGCGGACGAATGTCGGGGACCTGTGCCGCCTGTGCACCGGGCGTACGAAAAAGGCGGCGAAGCCGAAGCCTCGCCGCCCTCTCGAGTTGGTCAATTCCCCGAAACGTTACCGCACGCGGCCACGCTGCACGAGGTTCGCGATACCGAGCAGCACGATGGCGCCGACGATCGCGATGATGAAGCCGGTCAGGTTGAAGCTCTGGATCGAGCCTTCGATGCCCAGCAGGGCGCCGGCGAGGAAATTGCCGAGAAGCGCGCCGATGATGCCGACGATGATATTCCAGAAAATGCCCATCGAAGCGTCGCGGTTCATGACGAGGCTTGCGAGCCAGCCGGCGACGCCGCCGACGATAATTGCGATAATCCAACCCATGTTGATCTCTCCTGTTTCACTCCCATCCGACCCTGTGCACCCCAAACGGGCGGCACAAAAGACGGTTCCCCCGGGTGCAGGGGCAATTACGGAGCGGATTCAGAGAGTTTTGGTTCCCGCGAGACGCGGAAACCGGGTGCCGAATCAATATTTGAACTGGCGCTCGTAGAGGTCGCGATAGTGCTGGATACGCGTGACGCGCAGGCCCTGCATGCCCGAGCGATCGACCGCGCGCTGCCAGGAAGCGAATTCCTCCAGCGTAAGCGTGTAACGGTCGAGCACTTCGTCGATCGTCAGCAGGCCGCCATTTACGGCAGCCACGACCTCGGCCTTCCGGCGCACGACCCAACGTTTCGTCGAGGGCGACGGCAAGTCCTCAAGGGTCAGCGGCTCGCCAAGCGGGCCGATTACCTGTGCAGGGCGGATGTCCTGATTTTCGATCATCTATTTCTCTCGGTCGCCTTGCACCGCACCAGTTGCGGCTCGTCCCCGACCTAGCGCCTCGTCTTTGCCATGCGTTAAACCATTGTGGTTAACGGGCCGTTTACTTTCGTCGTCGTTTTCGCGGCGGATTTCGCCAAAGGCATCGAAGCCGCCGCCCTCTGCCCGCGCCAGCTCCTCGCGCAGTTCGCGAGTCGCCGACAGCTTGGCCACAAGCTCGGTCCAGCGAAACTGGTGCAAACCCGTGCTTTCGCGCGCCTGCTCCAAGCTCTTCTTGTTGAATTGCCCCTCAAACATTCCTCCCCTCATAAGGGCGTATGGTAAAGAGGATGTGAATCATGTTTTCCGGCGGAAATCGGTAAATGCTGGAGGATGGCGGCAAGGAAGTGTAAGGGGCGCGCCATGCCCGAATCCCGTCTCCTCGACCCGGCGAGCGCCGCCGGACTGTTCGACCTTGGCAAGCCCGCGTCGCAGGCCCGCATCGTGGTAGCGATGTCGGGCGGCGTGGATTCGTCGGTAGTGGCTGCCCTCGCCGCGAAAAGCGGGGCCGAGGTTATCGGCATCACGCTGCAGCTCTACGATTACGGCGCCGCCACCGGCCGCAAGGGTGCCTGCTGCGCCGGCGACGATATCGCCGATGCGCGCGCTGTGGCCGACCGGCTTGGTATCGCGCATTATGTCTCCGACCACGAAAGCGCGTTCCGCGAAGAGGTAGTCGAGACTTTCGCCGACGAATATCTGTCCGGGCGCACGCCTGTCCCCTGCATCCGCTGTAACATGGGCCCGAAGTTCACCGACCTCTTCGCCATGGCGCGCGAGCTTGGGGCGGATTGCCTTGCCACCGGTCACTACGTCCAGCGCGTGATGGGTCCGGCAGGCCCCGAACTGCACCGCGCGACCGATCCCGCGCGCGACCAGTCCTATTTCCTCTACGCCACCACCGAAGCGCAGCTCGATTACCTGCGTTTCCCATTGGGGGGCCTGCCCAAGAGCGAAGTGCGAGAGCTGGCCGAAGCCGCCGGCCTGCGCAATGCCGCCAAGCCCGACAGCCAGGACATCTGCTTCGTGCCCGACGGCGATTATGCCAAGATCGTCAAGAAGATGCGTCCCGAAGGCGCCCGGGCCGGTGCGATCGTCCATGCTTCGACAGGTGAGGAGCTCGGCAAGCACAAGGGCGTGATCCACTACACCGTCGGCCAGCGCCGCGGATTGGAGATCGGCGGCCAGCCCGAACCGCTCTACGTCGTGGGCATCGATGCCGAAAATGCGCAGGTGAAGGTCGGGCCCAAGCGCCTGCTCGCAGTGACCGAAGCGCACCTGATCGAGACCAACCGGATAGGCCCGCTGCCCGATGTACCGCTGACCGCAAAGGTGCGCAGTCTCGCCAAGCCGGTCCCGATCGCTCTCGAAGGTCCGCTCGGCGACAATTCCCCCGCCACGATCCGTTTCGAAACGCCCGAATTCGGCGTCGCGCCGGGCCAGGCGGCAGTCATTTATGCCGGGGAGCGCGTTGTCGGCGGTGGATGGATCGACTCCACTACGTAAGGCGCGCTTGCCTAAGGCCCGTTTACCTTACTAGTGATGCGGGAAACAGGAGATAGAATCTTTGGGCGCGAAACGGGCTTTGATTACCGGGGTAACGGGACAGGACGGGTCCTATCTCGCGCGGTTGCTGCTGGAGAAGGGCTACGAAGTCCATGGCCTCAAGCGCCGTTCGTCATCCTTCAACACCGGCCGGATCGAGGACATTTACGAGGACCCGCATGTGCAATCGCAGCACATGTTCCTCCATTTCGGCGACGTGACCGACGCAACCAACGTCATCCGCGTGGTGCAGGAAGTCCAGCCGCACGAGATCTACAATCTCGCCGCGCAGAGCCATGTGCAGGTGAGCTTCGAGACCCCCGAATACACCGCCAATGCCGACGCACTGGGCGCACTTCGCCTGCTCGAGGCAATGCGCATCCTGAAGCTCGAAGGCCACACGCGTTATTTCCAGGCATCTACCAGCGAAATGTTCGGCATGGTGCAGGAAACTCCGCAGACCGAAAAGACGCCCTTCTACCCCCGCAGCCCCTATGCAGTGGCCAAGCTCTATGCGCACTGGATCACGGTGAACTACCGCGAGGCGTACAACATGCACGCCAATTGCGGGATCATGTTCAACCATGAAAGCCCGGTCCGCGGCGAAACTTTCGTGACGCGCAAGATCACGCGTGCGGCGGCGCAGATCCATCTCGGGATGGAAGACAAGCTCTACCTCGGCAATCTCGATGCCGAGCGCGACTGGGGCCATGCGCGCGAATATGCGCGCGGAATGTGGATGATGCTGCAGCAGGACGTGCCCGACGATTACGTGCTCGCCACGGGCGTCACGATCAGCGTGCGCGAGTTCACGCAGTGGGTTTTCAAACATGCCGGTTTCGAACTCGAATGGCGCGGCGAAGGCGAGGACGAGAAAGGTTACGACAAGGCCACCGGTCGCTGCCTCGTCGAGATCGACCCGCGCTATTTCCGCCCGACCGAGGTCGATTACCTGCTCGGCGATGCGTCGAAGGCGAAAAAGAAGCTCGGCTGGGAGGCGGAAACGCCGGTCCGCGAGCTGGCGCGCGAGATGTACGAGAGCGATCTCGCCAAGTTCCGCGCCCGCAAGAAGTGAGTGCCTATGAGCTAACCGGCAAGCGCATCTATGTCGCGGGGCAGCGCGGCATGGTGGGCAAGGCGCTGGTCCGGCGGCTGGGGCGCGAAGACTGTGAAATCCTCACCGCCGATCGCTCGGTCGATCTGCGCGACCAGGGCGCGGTGCGCGAATGGTTTGCCGGACATCAGCCTGACGCCGTCCTGCTGGCAGCGGCGCGCGTTGGCGGGATCATGGCCAATGCGGAGCGTCCGGGCGAGTTTCTTTACGACAATCTCGCCATCGCCACGACGGTGATCCAAGCGGCGCGCCAGCACGGGGTCGGCAAGCTCCTGTTCTTGGGCTCGTCCTGCATATATCCCAAGTTTGCCGAGCAGCCGATTACCGAAGACGCCTTGCTGACCGGCGCGCTCGAGCCGACCAACGAGGCCTATGCCATCGCCAAGATCGCCGGTCTCAAGCTCGCGAGCGCCTACCGCAGGCAATATGGCTGCGATTACATCTCGGCCATGCCGACCAACCTTTATGGCCCGGGCGACAATTACGATCCGGAAGGCAGCCATGTCATTCCCGGCATGATCCGGCGCTTCCACGAGGCGAAGCTGGCGGGCAAGGACGCGGTGGAGATCTGGGGCAGCGGCACGCCGAAGCGCGAATTCCTCCATGTCGACGACCTCGCCGATGCCTGCGTGTTCCTGCTCCAGAACTACTCGGACGAGAGCCACGTCAACGTCGGCTTCGGCGAGGACATCGCGATCATCGACCTTGCGCATCTCGTCGCGCGGGTGGTCGGCTTCGAGGGCCGGATCGAATGCGACACTTCCAAGCCCGACGGGACGCCGCGCAAGCTGATGGATTCATCGCGCCTGTCGGCGATGGGCTGGAAGCCGTCGATCGGTTTGGAAGAGGGACTGCGCAAAGCCTATCGCGCCTTCCTCGAAGAAGCGGCCTAGCCGTATTCCCACTTTTTCAGCACGCAGCCGTAGCCCTCGCGATAACGCGCCGTATCCGACGCGATGAAGGGGATAGAGGCAGTGACACTCCTGGCCTGGTCGTCGTCGCTGAACGACACCAGCTCCATGCCTTCGAGCTTGTCCTTCGCACAATCCTCGAGGCTGCGTCCGGCTACATAGCGGCACGAGCAGGCCACCCGTGCGCCATAGGCCGTAGCTGCCTCCCCCGTACGTCTCAGCCCCTCGCCATAGGCCAGCCATGCCGCTGCGAGACCGGCGAGGGCCAGCACGGCGAGCCACAGCCACCAGCTGGTGAAGAGAGAGCGTTTTTTCGCCATTGCGCGACCTGAATCCTCATGCGAGTGACACGGTGATGTTTCACCGGTCGCACTCCCTTATCGCCCTTGCCCTCGCAACGACAAGCCTTGTCTCATGCGGCTCGCCCGGTCCTGCCGAAGAGCCGCCGCTGAGCGAGGAAGCGCTCGCATCGGTGACCAGCGATGCGGGCGCGCCGAGCAAGGCGCTGGCGCGCGAAGTGGACGATCTGTTCCGCATGGAAGGGCTTGGCGAGACGCGCGCGCTGATCGTGATGAAGGACGGCAAGATCGCCGCAGAGCGCTATGCCGAAGGCTACGACAAGGACACGCGCCTCATCAGCTGGTCGATGGCCAAGACGGTCACCGCGATCATGATCGGCCAGCTTGTCGGCGACGGCCTCCTCCGGCTCGACCAGCCTGCCCCCGTCCCGCGCTGGCAGCGCAGCGGCGACCCGCGCGCCGACATTACCCTGCGACACCTCCTGCAGATGCGCTCCGGTCTCGAGCATACCGAGATGGTCGATCCGCTGCCCGACGCGGATATGACGCGCATGCTCTTCCTCGACGGGCGCGACGACATGGCGGATTATGCCACCGCCAAGCCGCCCGAGGCCGAGGCCGGCGAGAAGTTCGTCTACTCCTCCGCCACCACCGTCATCCTCGCCGATATCGCCGCGCGCGTGCTTGCCGACAGCGACCAGCCCGAGGCGCGCCGCCGCGCGGTTTCGGACTATCTCCACGCCCGCCTTTTCGATCCGCTGGGCGCCACCTCGATGGTCCCCGAATTCGACCGCGCGGGCACACTGATCGGCGGCAGCCTGATGCATGCCACGGCGCGCGACTGGGCGAAGCTGGGCGAGCTGCTGCGCAACAAGGGCTCGTACCGCGGCGAACAGCTGGTGCCGCGCAGCTGGGTGGCCGAGATGGTCAAGCCCAGCCCCAAATCCCCGCAATACGGGCTCCAGACCTGGCTCAACCGGCCGACCGGGGAAGCCGAGCACCCGCTCTTCCCGGACCGCGCTCCGCATTCGGCCTTCTCGATGATCGGGCACATGGGGCAGTATGTCTTCGTCTCGCCCGAACAGGGGCTCACGATTGTCCGCCTCGGCCATTCGAACCGCGAGGAGCGGATCGCCATGCTCCAGCAATTGGCCGATGTGGTCGAGCTTTACCCGTCCGAGGGCAGGTAGAAGCTCCCTTCGATCACGGTCACGCACTGGCCGCCGAGGATCGCCTTGTCGCCATCGCGGCGGCATTGCGCATAGCCCCCCCGCTGCGAAGCCTGGTAGGCGCTGAAGCTTTCGCGCCCCAGTTTTTCGGTCCAGAAGTGGGTGAGGCAGGCATGGGCAGAGCCGGTGAAACTGTCCTCGTCCACCCCGCCACCGGGCACGAAGACGCGGCTGATCACATCGGTATCCTTGCCGTAGGCGGTGCAAATGAACTGATCGTTCCCGAGCGCCCTGAGGCCCCTCAAGTCAGGATCGAGGTCGAGCACCTCGTCTGCCGTGCCGAAATAGTAGATTCCGTAGCGATCCGGGCTCAGCCAGACTTCCTTCGGCTTTCCGCCCAGCAGAGCCACCGCTTCATCCCATGCGTCGGGTGCGGTCTCGATCAGCGGCAGGGCAAGCTCGTATCCCGCTTCGCTGCGGCGCACTTCCAGTATGCCTGCGTTGCGCGTGCGGAACGTCACCGCATCGCCGCCATCGCGCTCCAGGATGACATGCCCGCTCGCCAGCGTGGCATGGCCGCACAGGCGCACTTCCTCGGCAGGCGTGAACCAGCGCAATTCCCAGTCGGCCTCGCCGCTCTCGTCCTTGATCAGATAGGCCGTCTCGGCAAACTTGTTCTCTTCCGCGATCGCCAGCAGCGTTTCATCAGGGAGCCAGCTGTCGAGCGGCATCACCGCCGCCTGGTTGCCGGTGAAGGGCCGCGCGGCGAAGGCATCGACATGGGTATAGGGCAGCTTCAAACTCACTTGTCGCCCTCCAGCTTGGCGAACTCGTCTTCCTCGACCAGCGGATTGTCGGGCTCGTCCACATGGCCTTCGGGATCGATATGGATGAGTAGCTCCATCCCCGGGAAGCGGCGACACAGGTCTTCTTCCACGCGTTCAATGATATCGTGCGCTTCCTCGACGGTCATTTCGCCGGGCAGATCGACATGGAACTGGACGAAATCGCGATTGCCCGCAGTGCGCGTGCGCAAATCGTGCAGATTCGAAAGTTCCGGATGGTTTGCGGCCGCCTCGACGAAAGCGAGCCGTTTTTCCTCGGGCCATTCACGGTCCATCAAATCGTCCACCGCTTCGCGCGCGGCGTTAAATGCGCCCCAGCCGAGCCATGCGGCGATGGCGAGACCGAACAGCGGGTCGGCCTTTCCGAAGCCCAGAAACTGGTCGAGTACCAATGCCGCAATCACCGCGAGGTTGAGCAACAGGTCCGACTTGTAGTGCAAATGGTCGGTCTGGATCGCGAGGCTGCGCGTCCGGTTCATCACGTAACGCTGCCAGCCAAGCAGCGCGAAGGTCAGGGCGATGGCAATCAGCGAGACCGCAATGCCCTCCTGGGCCGCCGAAGTCTGCCCGCCTTCGGCAAGCTGGCTGATCGCGCGCACCGCGATGCCGAAGGCCGATAGCGCGATCAGCATGACCTGGAAGATCGCCGCCAGCGCCTCTGCCTTGCCGTGGCCGAAGCGGTGGTCCTCGTCCGCCGGCATGGAGGCGATCCATACGCCGGTCAGCGTGGCGATGCTGGCGATGAGGTCGAGCGCGCTATCGGCAAGGCTGCCAAGCATGGCGGTCGAACCGGTCTTCCAGCTCGCCCAGCTCTTCAGCGCAACGAGGATGACCGCGACCGTGATCGAGGCCATGGCCGCCGAACGGGCGAGCCAATCGCGGTTATCGGTCACGGCCAAACCTTCACGGATAGAGCAACGTGTTCGACCACGCCTCCTTCGGGCCGGAGCGCGTGAACTGGCGCCGGTCGTGCAGGCGGAACTCGCGGTCGCGCCAGAACTCGATCGTGTGCGGGGTCAGCAGGAAGCCGGTCCAGTGCGGCGGGCGCGGGATGTCGCCTTCGGGAAAACGCTCGTCCAGAGCCGCCACGCGGTCGAGATAGACCTGCCGGTCGGGAAGGGGCCGGGATTGGTCGCTTGCTGCCGAACCGATCTGCGAATTGCGATTGCGCGAGTGGAAGTAACTGTCGGCCTGGTCGGACGAAACCTCTTCCAGTGTCCCCTCGATCCGTATCTGGCGGCGCAGGCTCTTCCAGTGGAACAGCAGCGAGGCCTGCATGTTGGCGCGGATTTCCTCGCCCTTGCGGCTCTGGGCATTGGTATAGAAGACAAAGCCACCGCCCTCGCCCCATTGCGAACCGTGCCCCTTCAGAAGCACCATGCGAACCGAGGGCCGCCCGTCAGGCGTCGCCGTCGCCAGCGCCATGGCATTGGGGTCATTGGGTTCGGCATCCTTCGCCTCTGCGAACCACGTTTCGAAAAGCGTGAAGGGGTCGGTGACCGGAATTGCACTTTGCGCCTGGCTCGCATCTGTCACGGAAAGGCACTCCTACAGCTTGGAACACGTGGGACACGGTCCAGAAAGAAAAAACCCTGCCCGCGCAGTTCGCCCGCAAAGACCGGAACTTCCGCGTGTTTCGAGGGATTGAGGCTGCACATGACCTGTCCCCTAACGATACGCGCGATTGTAGGAAAGCCTGCACGCTTGCACGTTTCCAGTGTTGCACCTAGCTAATACGCCCAATGGCTACAAACGCATCCGATCCCTATTCCACTCTTGGCGTCCAGCGCTCCGCGTCCGAGAAGGACATCAAGAGCGCCTATCGCAAGCTTGCGAAGGAACTGCATCCCGACCGCAACAAAGACAATCCCAAGGCGGCGGAGAGGTTCTCCGACGTGACCAAGGCCTATGACCTGCTGTCGGACAAGGACAAGCGCGCGCAGTTCGACCGCGGTGAGATCGACATGGAAGGCAATCCGACCAATCCCTTTGCAGGAGGAGGATTTGGGGGCGGCGGCTTCGGTGGCGGTGGGTTCCGCGGCGCCGGAGCTGGCGGCCAGCGCGGTTTCCGGGCGGAAGACTTCCAGGGCTTCGGCAACGAACAGGTCGATCTCGGCGATATCTTCGAGGGTCTGTTCGGCGGCGGTCGTGGCGGCGGGCGCGGCGGGGCCCGCCCCGGTGCAGACCCCTTCGGCGGCAGGCGCGCCCCGCCCCCCAAGGGCGCCGACATCACCTATACCTTGCGCATCTCGATGGTCGAGGCGGCAACGCTCGCCGAGCAGCGCATTACGCTCGCCGATGGCAAGACCATCGACCTCAAGCTGCCCAAGGGCGTCGAGGACGGCACGCAGATGCGCCTCAAGGGCAAGGGCGAACAGGGCCCGGGCGGTGCGGGCGACGGGATCATCACGATCAGGATCGACAGGCACAAGCTCTACCAGCGCGACGGGTTCGACGTCCGCTTCGACCTGCCGATCACGCTCGACGAGGCGGTAAACGGCGGCAAGGTCCGCGTGCCCACGGTCGACGGTCCGGTGATGATGACGATCAAGGCAGGGACCAGCGGCGGCACCGTGCTGCGCCTCAAGGGCAAGGGCTTCACGAAGAAGGACGGCAGCCGGGGGGATCAGCTGGTCACGCTCGAAATCCAGCTTCCGCAAGACCTTGGCGAACTTGCCAAGCGGCTCGATGGGTGGAAGGACGAGAGCGACCCGCGCAGCAAGCTCCAGGTGTAACCTGTCCGAAGCCGATCTCCCGCCAGCCAAGGAACGCGAAGTCCATTCGCTGTCCCCGGAGGCGCGCAGGAAGGAAGCGAGCCACCTGCGCGGACGGCTCAAGGAGCATGTCGGCCCCGGCACCCGCGCATGGGACGTGGCAAAGCGCACGCTGGTCGGCACGTACAACGACGGCTTCATCCACGCCGGCAACCTCGCCTATCTCGCCATGCTGGCGATCTTCCCCTTCTTCATTCTCGGCGCGGCGATCTTTTCCGCCATCGGCGAGGAAAGCGAGCGCGCTGCGACCATCAACGCGGTGTTGTTCGCGCTGCCCCCCGTCGTCGGCAATGTCATCGAGCCGGTCGCGCGCGACGTCATCCAGGCGCGCAACGGGTGGCTGCTGTGGGCGGGCGCTTTCATCGCCTTGTGGACTGTCGGCAGCCTCGTCGAAACGATCCGCGACATACTGCGCCGTGCCTATGGCACCGAGGCGACCAAGGCTTTCTGGAAGTACCGCCTCTTTTCTACCGGCGTGATTCTCGGCGCGGTGTTCCTGCTCATGCTCAGCCTGATGGCGCAATTCGTCATCGGTACGGCGCAGGAAGTGATCGAGGCCTATTTCCCCGAACTGATCGACCGGGTGGCGGATTTACGCCTGACGCGCATCGTGCCGGCCTTCGGCCTGTTCGGTTCGCTCTACCTCATCTTCTATACGCTGACCCCGTCCAAATACCGGCGGCGGCGCTATCCCAAATGGCCCGGCGTGCTTGCCACGACCATCTGGTGGATCGCCGTTACCACCATCATGCCGGCGGTGCTGAGCAATTTCTTCACCTATGACCTCACTTATGGCGGGCTTGCCGGCGTGATGATCGCGCTGTTCTTTTTCTGGCTTGTCGGGCTAGGGGTCGTTATCGGCGCGGAACTCAACGCTGCGCTGGCCGTGACTCCCGAAGAGGAACTGGCCGAGGAAGAAGACGAGGGTCGTAGGGCGCAGCTGGAAAAGGAAATGCTCGTCGAGCAGGAAGGATGCGAGGAATGACCGGTCTGATGAAGGGCAAGCGTGGCCTGATCATGGGGCTCGCCAACGACAAGTCGCTGGCCTGGGGCATTGCGAAACAGCTGCACGAGCAGGGCGCCGAAATGGCGTTCTCCTATCAGGGCGAGGCGCTGAAGAAGCGCGTGGCGCCGCTGGCCGAGCAGCTGGGCAGCGATTTCGTGTTCGAATGCGACGTTTCCAACATGGAAGCGCTCGACAGCGCCTTCGGCACGCTGAAAGAGCGCTGGGACACGATCGATTTCGTGGTCCACGCGATCGGCTTTTCGGACAAGAGCGAACTGCGCGGGCAATATGTCGACACCAGCCTCGACAACTTCCTGATGACGATGAATATCTCGGCCTATTCGCTGGTCGCAGTGGCGAAGCGCGCGCGCGACATGATGCCCAATGGCGGCAGCATCCTGACGCTCACCTATTACGGCGCGGAAAAGGTCATCCCGCATTACAACGTGATGGGCGTGGCCAAGGCGGCGCTGGAAACGTCGGTTCAGTACCTTGCCAACGACCTCGGCCCCGAAGGCATCCGCGTGAATGCCATCAGCGCCGGCCCGATCAAGACGCTGGCTGCCAGCGGGATCGGCGATTTCCGCTACATCCTCAAGTGGAACGAATACAATTCGCCGCTGCGCCGCAACGTTACCATCGAGGATGTCGGCGGCTCGGGGCTCTATTTCCTCTCCGACTTATCATCGGGCGTGACCGGCGAAACGCATCATGTCGATGCGGGCTACCATGTTGTAGGCATGAAGCAGGAAGACGCGCCCGACATCGCGCTCGACAAGGGCTGACCTGAGGGGCTGAAATGGCACGAGTGCTTGTTACCGGGGCGGCGGGCTTCATCGGCGCGGCCGTGGCGGAGCGCCTGTGCTCGCGCGGTGACGAGGTGCTCGGCATCGACAGCCTCGACAACTATTACCAAGTCTCGCTGAAGGAAGACCGCATCGCCCATGTGCGCGAGGGCGCAGCCGGGCGCTTCGTTTTCAAGCGGGTCGACTTTTCCGACTGGGACGCGCTTTCCGCCGCGCTCGAAGGCGAGCATTTCGACAGCATCATCCACCTCGGCGCGCAGGCAGGCGTGCGCTACAGCCTCGAAAATCCGCATGCCTATGCACAGGCGAACCTGATGGGGCATCTGAACCTTCTCGAAGTCGCCCGCGCGCGCGGTACTGCACATATGGTCTATGCCAGCTCGTCGAGCGTCTATGGCGGCAACGACAAGCTGCCCTTTGCGGTAGAGGACCGCGTCGACCACCCCGTCTCGCTCTATGCCGCGACCAAGCGCGCGGACGAGCTGATGAGCGAGACCTATGCCCACCTCTACCGCATCCCGCTCACCGGCCTCAGGTTCTTCACCGTCTACGGTCCATGGGGGCGCCCCGACATGGCGCTCTGGCTGTTCACCGAGGCAATCCTCGCCGGCCGCCCGATCAAGGTCTTCAACCAAGGCGAGATGTGGCGCGATTTCACCTTCATCGACGATATCGTGAACGGTGTCGTCGCCTGCCTAGACAGCCCGCCTGCCGACAACGGGGAAGAAAAGGCGGGCGGCAGCGTGAAACCGCATGCGCTCTACAATATCGGCAACCACCGCAGCGAGAAGCTGACCCGTGTGATCGAGTTGATCGAAGAGGCGTGCGGGAAGAAGGCCGAGGTCGAGCTGCTCCCGATGCAGCCGGGCGATGTCGAAAAGACTTATGCCGATATCGACGCGATCCAGCGCGACATCGGTTACCAGCCGACGACCACCATCGAACAGGGCATCCCGCGATTCGTCGAGTGGTACCGGGAGTACCACGGACTCTGACCGCTAGGCGGTAGCCAGCAAGTCGCAAATCCGCTGTGCGGCTTTCCCGTCGCCGAAGGGATTATGTGCGCGGGCCATGTCGGCATAGGCGTCCGGATCGTCGAGCAGGCGCTCGGTTTCGCGCAAGATGGCCTCGGCATTGGTGCCGACGAGCCTCGCCGTGCCCGCCTCCACGCCTTCGGGCCGCTCGGTGGTTTGGCGCATCACCAGCACCGGCTTGCCTAGCGCGGGCGCCTCTTCCTGCACTCCGCCGCTGTCGGTTAACAGGAGTGTGCTGATGGAAAGCAGCCGCGCGAAATTCGGATAGTCGAGCGGTTCGACCAACGCGACATTGTCGAGGTCCTTCAGCTGCGCCTCCATCACCGCGCGGACCTGAGGGTTCATGTGCATGGGGAAAATAACCGCAACATCATCCCGTGAGGCGATACGTTTAACCGCAGTGGCGATATCTCGCATGCCCTCGCCGAAATTCTCGCGCCTGTGGCAGGTCAGGCCGATGATGCGCTTGCCCGCAAATCGCCGTTCGAGCTCGGCAAGGCCCGAAGCCAGCCCCGGTTCTTCCTCGATCCGCCGTGTCACCCATTGCAGCGCATCGATCACCGTATTGCCCGTGACATGCACGGAACCGGGATCGACATTCTCCCCCAGCAGCGCATCCGCGCTCGCCTGCGTGGGCGCGCAGTGCAGCTGCGCGAAGATCCCGATCACGCGGCGGTTCACTTCTTCGGGCCAGGGGTGATGGATATCGCCGCTCCTGAGGCCGGCTTCGACATGGCAGACAGGGATCCGGCGGTAATAGGCGGCGAGGCCTGCAGCCATGGCCGTCGTCGTATCGCCCTGGACGACCACCCAATGGGGCTTTTCCGCGTCGAGCACCTGGCCGATCGCCACCAATGCACGCGCGGTGAGCGCGTCGAGCGTCTGTCCGGCAATCATCAGGTCGAGATCGTGCTGCGGCTCAATCCCCGCTAGCGACAGGACCTGGTCGAGCATCTCGCGATGCTGAGCCGAAACGCAGGTGAGGTTCTCGAAGCGCGGATCGGCTTCGAGCGCGTGGATGACCGGAAACAGCTTGATCGCTTCGGGACGCGTGCCGAAGACCGTCAGAATGCGCGTGACCCCCATGCGCCCTGCCTAATAGCAAAGCGCTGGGAGACAAGGATAAATTCAGCCTCGCGGCTCAGGAATCCGGATCGCCCGTAACCACTTCGGCATCGGGATCAGACTCCGGATCGGCCACCGGATCGGGGAGCGCATCCTCTTCGCCGGGGAGCGGCTGGTTGCGCTCGGCTTCGAGCCGCGCATTGTACTCGGCCTCGATCATCTCGACTTCGGCCTGCGTGCGCTCGGCATCCTCATCGATCGTCGACAGGCGCTCGGCACGCTGCGCAGCGATCACGTCGCTGAACCGCACATCGGTGGAGTTTTCCTTGTCGGCATAGGCGTTGCGGATCATTTCCTGGGTACAGCCGGTCACCCCGCCTGCGCCCGCGGGCGAGCACGACATGATGCCGAAAGCGCCGACCATTTCGAGGCGCTCCACGCGGTTGACCCAGGCTTCGGCCTGGGGGCCGTCGGTGAAACGGAGCGATTCGGGGATGCGATAGCGTTCGCTCTCGGCCTGCCTTGCGCAGACGATGATCGTGCCATCGTCACTCGTCGGGCATTCGTCGTCGCCATAGACGATGACCATGTTGTAGCTTTCATCGCCCGTATCGACCTGGGTTTGCGCGGCGAGCGGTACGGCCGATGCTGCAAGGCCGATGGCTGCGGTGGCGATAAGATAGCGGGTCATTGTGAGCCTCTCGGTTGGAACGGCGGCGATTAGGCGCTCGGCCGGATGAATTGCTTATGAAGCGAGCGAAGGGGGGTGCGCGTTCCCGTCAGATACGCTCCGAAATCTTTATTGCGGCCTTGCAGCCGAGGCGGATGAGGCCGGAAAGCAGCGGATAGGCGGGCGCGCGCTCGGCACCTGCGGCCAGCGCGGCATCGCGGTGTTCGCGTTCGTCTTCGCGGAACTCCTCGATCATGGCGGCGAGCTCGGGATCTTCGTTGGTCGCCTCCAGCTTGTCGAGCTGCTTCGAATAATGCTTGTCGATCTCGGTTTCGACCGCAGCGGTGCAGGCCATGGCGGCTTCCGGACCGATCAGTGCGGTTGCCGCGCCAACTGCGAACCCGGCCTTGTCCCAGAAGGGCTGGAGCGCGGTCGGCCGCACGCCGCGCCGCGCCATCAGCGCATCGAATTTCGCACGGTGCCCCGCTTCCTGTTCCGCCATGCCCGCAATTTCAGCCGAATCGGGGCCGCGGTCGCCCATCACGGCAAGCTGGCCCGCGTAAATGCGTGTCGCGCCGAATTCACCCGCCTGGTCGACGCGAATCATCCGGGCGATATGGTCTGGCGTTTTCGTCATGCGGCACCATCCTTGCGCAGCTGGTTGAACACGAACAGGCTCGCCGCAACCGAAATCAGGAAGTTGAACCCGGCGAGGCTGATCCCCAGCAGCGACCAGGGAGCCTCGTCGCAGCGAACTACGGGAGCTTCCATGATCGCATCGAGCGCGCTTTGCCCCTCGCCCGTGTGCGGAATGGCGGCGCAGGAAGTGATCCCTTCCCACCAGCCGTATTCGACTCCGGCATGGAAGCCGCCGATCAGGCCCGAAGTCAGGATTCCTCCTGCTGCGAGCGCGACCCACAGCTTCTTCGGCGGAGTGAGGAAAGCAAGGAGTGCCAGCGCGACTGCGGCGAAATGCGGCCAGCGCTGCCACCAGCACATTTCGCACGGATAGAGGTCGAAGCCGTATTGCGAGATATAGGCGCCCACCAGCAAGGCTGCGGGCACGATCAGCGCGACGCGCTGGGCCAGTCGCAAATGCGGAGTATCGGTCATTGCGCGCGCAGCGCTAGCGTCACTTCTTGCGGCTGGCAACGGCGCTCGGCGTGGTCCGGCGCAGCGTCTCGACCGCATAGTGTAGCTGGAAGTCCTCGATACCCCGCGCTTCGAGTTCTTCGGCAGTCAGCTGGAAGCGCGGATCCTCGCGAGTGTCGCTCTCCATGTCCTCGTCCTTGATGCCGAGCTCGTTGATCAGGTGGCCGCGCAAGTCGCTTTCGCGCATGGTGAACTTGGTGCGCTTGGCCAGGTCCGGATCGGACAGCTGCGGGACCTTGATGTCGGGCTTGATGCCGCCTTCCTGCACCGAGTGGCCCGAGGGCGTGTAATAGCGCGCCGTGGTCAGCTTGAGAGCAGCATCGCGGCCCAGCGGCAGGAGCGACTGGACGCTGCCCTTGCCGAAGCTGCGCTGGCCCATGACGACTGCACGGCGATGGTCCTGCAGTGCGCCGGCAACTATTTCGCTGGCCGAGGCAGACCCGGCATCGATCAGCACCACGATCGGCAGGCCTTCGGCGATATCGCCGCGGAAGACCGTTTCCGCGTCATAGGTGATCGATTCGCCGCGGGCGCGGCCACGCTGCGAAACGATCTGCCCCTTGGTGAGGAAGAGGTCGGACAGGGCGACAGCCTCGTCGAGCGAACCGCCCGGATTGCTGCGCAAATCGAGCACGAGCCCGTTGAGGCGGCCGGTCGACTGCGATTGCAGGTCCTTCCACGCTGCAAACACGTCTGCGCCGACATCGCGCGAGAACTCGTTGACCATGATGTGGCCGATATTGCCGTCCTGCAGTTCCCAGGTGACCGGTTCGAGTTCGATCACGCCGCGGATGACGTCGACTTCCATCGGCTCTTCGGCACCCGGACGGAAGATTGTGAGGCGGATCGAGGTTCCGGCCTTGCCGCGCATGCGCGCGACCGCTTCGTCGAGTTCGAGGCCGTAGATCAGTTCGCCGTCGAGATGGGTGATGTAATCGCCTGCCTTGATGCCCGCCTTGTCGGCCGGGCTGCCGCGGAAGGGAGAGATGATCTTGACCGCGCCATCTTCGCCCACGACCGAGAGGCCGAGGCCCGAATAATTGCCGTCAATCATGGTTTCGAGGCGCTGGAGGTCGCTGCCGTCGAGATAGGCGGAATGCGGATCGAGCGCGGCGAGCATGCCCGAGATTGCGCCGTTGATCAGCACGTCATCCTCGACCGGCTCGACATAGCTTGCCTTCACCCGCTGGTAGACCGCGAACAGCTTGGAGAATTCAGGCCCTGCACTGGCTTCGACACGGGCCAGCCCCGCGGTAGTCGCGGGCACGAGGGCCACGGCGGTGACAAGGGCAGCCGAACGGGCAAGGGCGGCGAATTTCATGGTGATCACATCTCCAGACAATCGGGCAAGTCTATCGCGCATCGGCTGTGAATGGAAGATGAGCCGCAAAGTGCCCGGCTTGCGAGCGTTTTTCTGCGAATGTCCCGTTTCGGCCCGTTCAACGCAGGCTGTCGAGCGGATTGACCGGCTTCCCGCCGCGCCGCAGTTCGAGCGCGATCTCGGGCCCGGTCCTCTCGGCGCGGCCGAGGGGGGAGCCTGAACGCAGGACCTGCCCCGTGGTGACGGCAATCTCCGCAAGCCCCGTTACGAGGCTGGTGTAACCGCCTTCATGCTCGATGATGACGATCCGGCCGTAGCCTTCGTAGGCGCCGGCAAAGGCGACGCGGCCCGCTCCCGGAGCGACGACGAGCGCACCGGGCCTCGGGGCGATCACGATGCCGGGACGACGCGATCCGGCCTCCATGCTTTCCCCGAAACCCGCAGTAATACTGCCGGCAACGGGCAGGACGTAAGTCCCCAGGGCCGCAGATGCGTTCCTGCCGCGGCCCGGCGAGGGGACTTTTGCCGAGGCCGGGTCGGCGGGGCGCGCGACGGGTCCGTCCAGTGCGGAAAGGCGAGCGCGGATCGCCTGGCGCTGCTCGAAACCGCTTACCAGCGTATCGAGATCGCGGGCCTCCTCCGCCAGTACGACGGCGCGCTCGGCTTCGCGGCTTGCCCCGCCGGCGGCGCGCGCAGCAAGGACACGCTCCTTTTCGGCAAGTGCGAGCGTGTCGCGGCGCTGCGTGTCGAGGCGCGCTTGCGCATCGCGGCGCTCGGCAAGGCGCTGGCTGCGCTCGCTCTCGAGGCCGCGCGCGCGATCAAGATCGCCGCGCAGTGAGGCCGTGCGCTGGCGGACCACGGGAATGGTGCTGCCGAGCACGGCGCGGGTATGGACGACATCGCGCAAGGAACCGGGCTGGAGGACGGCGAGGGCCAGCGGTCGGCGCGCCATCGTCTCGAGCGCGGCAGTTAACCGGGCGACAGGCGCACGCCGCCTGGCCAGATCGCGCGACAATTCGCGCCGCTCGCGCTCGATCAGCGACAATTCGGCTTCGGCGGCGGCGACGCTCGCTTCGGCTTGCTGGACCCGTGCCGCCAATGCGGCGGCTTCGACCTGCGCCTTGCCTGCCGCCTCCTCCGCGCGTTCGGCCTCCTGTTCCAGCCGTTCGGCGCGCTGGCGGGCGCTGCGCTGCTGGGCGCGTGCAATCGAGAGCGCCTCGCGCGCCTCAGCCGGAGACTGCGCGCTTGAGCCGGATTGCGCAGTTAGCGGCGCAAACCCCTGCAAACCAAGGATAATTGCCAGGGTGACGGCAAGCAGTATGGCGGCGGCGCGGTTCATGACGTCACACCCCTGCCCGATTATCCGCTGCGATGGTAGGGGTGACCGGCGATGATCGTCGTGGCGCGGTAAAGCTGCTCGGCCAGCATGGCGCGGACAAGCAGGTGCGGCCATGTCGCCTTGCCGAAAGCGAGCAGCAAATCGGCCTCGCGCCGCTCCTCCTCCGAATGCCCGTCGGCCGCGCCTAACACGAAACGGCACTCGCGCATCCCGTCATCGCGCCAGCGTTCGAGCGTTTCGGCCAGCTTTTCGGAGGAAATGTCCTTGCCCCGCTCGTCGAGCAGGACTGTCTTGTACGGCGTTTGCGGATCCGGAATGCGCCCGCCGGTCTCGGGCAGTTCGGTGAACTTCACCGGCCAAGTCAGCCGTTTCTCATACCGCGCGACGAGATCGGCCTCCGGCGAACGCGCTATCTTTCCGCGAGCGATGACGTGAAGAAGCAAAAGCAAACCCCTGAAACTCGTGGGTTCCTGGTCACGGCAGTCAAAGGGCGACTACCCGCCCGCAGGCGCTCGACGCGAAGGCGTCGAAACAGCGCCGAGGACGCGCCGACGGAGGTCGGCGCGAAAAACAGACTACGCCGTGCCGGCCACCGGCGGCGCATCTCCGAACGCCCACATGCGTTCGAGGTTGTAGAAGCTGCGCACTTCGGGGCGGAACAGGTGGACGACGATGTCGCCCGCGTCGAGCAGCACCCAGTCGGCCGCCGGAAGCCCTTCGAGCTTCACCGGACCATAGCCGTTCTGCTTCAGCTTTTCGGCGAGTTTCTGCGCGATCGAGGCGACCTGGCGGGTCGAGCGGCCGGAAGCGATCACCATGTGATCGGCAATCGAGCTTTTGCCTTCCAGATCGATCGTCACGACTTCCTGCGCCTGGTCGTCATCGAGCTGCTTGAGCACGAAATCGAGCAGTTCGTCCTTTGCCGGCTTAGTCATGCGCACGACTTTCGCAGTTTCGGTTCCGGCGGCAGCCGGAGAGGTTTGCGCCTGAGTCATAGGCGTATGCGGTACTCCTGATTGTGGGAACGAGGTGCATGGAAATAGTAACGCGCATCATGGCGTAACCGTTTCCTCCCCTGATGGGATGAGGCTATGTGTCACCTGGTCTCGCGGGGAAAAGCCGGCGTGGCGCGATGCCCAGTCGGGGTCGGCGCGGCGGATGGCCGTTGCCGAACGCGGGTCGGGATCGAAACGCAATGTCACCAGTGCCGGTGCGCTCCATTCGCCCCCATTTGCAAAGCTGGCTAGAGGAACCTGAAAGCGCCTGAGCCAGGCCATCGCGGGGCTTGCGACAGCATCCCCGTCATAGCCGGGCCGCGCGATGACTGCAATCGGCATCCTTCGCGCTATTCCCCGCCAATCGCGCCAGAGATGGAATTGCGCGAGGTTGTCGGAGCCCATCAGCCAGACGAATTCGCGCTTGGCAAAGCGGCGCTGCAAGGCGGTTAGCGTATCGACCGTATAGCGCGTGCCCAGCTCACGCTCGATTGCCGTGACGCGGATCGGCGCGCGCTTGGCCTGGGCCATCGCCGAGGTCACGCGCGCGGCAAGCGGGGCCATACCTTTCTTCGGTTTCAGCGGATTTCCGGGGGAAACCAGCCACCAGACCTCGTCGAGGCCCAGTGCCTCTCGTGCAAACAGGGAGATTCGCCGGTGCCCGCCATGCGCCGGATTGAAGCTGCCACCCAAAAGGCCGATGCGAGAGCCACGCATTGCCATGGAGTTCAGCGGTTTCCGGCCAGAAGCATAAACGGCGCCTAACAGCTTCCGGCGCGCCTGTCAGGTCGTGTGAACGTTCTCGAATCGGCGAAACATAGTTAACGTTTCGGTAATTTTTGAACCGGGCAATTTGTCGAAAATTTTGCTGCGATGAAACGCTTCACCGCATCAACTACTCCACTCGTGGATTCCACGGGAACTCGGATTCGATTTTGTTAAGATTATCCCATACGACCGGTCCAAGGGATAAAGACCAAGGGACGGGTCGTTTTGGACACACTCAACGCCAAGAGCGGTTGGCTAGACCGCATCAACAGCTGGTTTCCGGACCGTGAATTTTTCATGCGTTCGGAAGGCCAGGTTCGCTTCATCACCATCAGCTCGCGCGTGCAGAAAGCCGCCGCCGCGACTGCTGCCGGCGTAGCGGTCGTCTGGGCTGCGTCGCTGGGTGTCGCCGGCTGGGCGCAATACAGCGCCAGCGCCGACCGCGAAAACCTGCTGAGCCGTGAAGCCAAGGTCGCCACCTCGGAAGAACGCCTCGCCGCCTATGGCGACAATCTCGAAGCCGTCAGCTCCGATCTCGACCGCCGGATGGAATTCATCGAAGGCGTTGCCGAACTCCTGCCCGCCGACATGAAGGTGGACACGCGCGTGAGCGATTCCTCGGGTGAAGCCGCAGCTACGGTTGAAAAGGTCAGCGCCGCATTCCCGCAGGCCGCCGAACTCGCCCGCATCGAAGCCCGCCAGCTCGCCGTCGTCGAAGGCCTCACTCGTTATGCAGACTGGCGCGCCAAGCGCGCTGCCGACGCGCTCAAGAAGCTTAGCCTCAACCCCGACACCGTCATCCGCCGCAGCGAACGCCAGGCGATGGGTGGTCCGCTCGAGGGCCTCGCGACAGGCGCCGACGGCACAATCGATCCGCGCTTCGAACGTCTCGGTCTGTCGATGGCGCGCATGTCGGCCCTGGAAAACGCCCTCGATGGTGTCCCGCAATTTGCGCCTGCTGCCGGCGGAGTGACTTCGAAGTTCGGTTTCCGCCGCGACCCGTTCAATCGCCGCGCCGCGATGCATAACGGTATCGATTTCCGCGGAGCAATCGGCAGCCCGATCTACGCCGCCGCCAAGGGCCGCGTCAGCTTCGTCGGCTGGAAAGGCGGCTATGGCAAGACCGTGGAAATCACCCACGGTAACGGCCTGATGACCCGCTATGCCCACCTCTCGCGCTTCAATGCCAAGGTCGGCGACCGGGTCGCTGCCGGTGAACGCATTGCAGGGATGGGCAGCACCGGCCGCTCGACGGGTTCGCACCTGCACTTCGAAGTCCGCATTAACGGGCGTCCCGTCAACCCCCGCACCTTCCTGGAGACTGCCCCCAATGTTCTCGAAGAAATCCGCCGAGCCCCAGAGCTCGCCCACGCCTCCCACTAATCCAGGACGCAGCGCCCCCATGGCTTCCAAGAATAGCTCCACCTTCTCGGTTCTCGGTTCCGATCTCGCCATCAGGGGCGACATCAAGGCTTCGGCCGATCTCCATATCGACGGCAACATCGAAGGCGACATCACCTGCACCAGCCTCGTCCAGGGCGAGACCAGCAAGGTGACCGGCGCAGTCGAGGCGGAAACCGCCCGCCTTGCCGGCACTGTCGAAGGATCAATCACCGCTCGTGAACTTGTGATCCTCAAGACCGCCAAGATTACCGGCGACGTCTTCTACGACGCACTGACCATCGAGCAGGGTGCGCAGGTCGAAGGGCGTTTCGCCCACCGCGACCCGAAGAAGGGCGCGCCTGCAGCCACTCCCAAGGTGGAAGGCCAGGCCAAGCCCGAGCTCCAGCTCGCCAACTGAGTCACTCCGTTAGGAGAGGATTGGGCCGCCCCGCGACAGACGGGTGCGGCCCTTTCTTTTGTCCGGTTCAGACGCCGACTTCGGCGCGCAGGGCCTTGCGGTCCAGCTTGCCGATGATGGTCTTTGGCAGATCGTCACGGATGACGACGCTTTCCACCCGTTCGTGCTTGCCGACGCGGGCATTGAGCCAGCCGGCCAGCTCCTCGCCGGTCACCTGCTCGTCGTTCAGCGTGACATAGGCCCGCGGACGCTCGCCGAGGTAGGCGTCGGGCACGCCGATCACCAGCACCTCTTTAACGCCCTCATGCTCGAGCAGCACGTCCTCGACCTGGCTCGGGAAGACCTTGAACCCGCCCACCGCGATCATGTCCTTGATGCGGTCGACGATCTCAAGGAAGCCGTCCTCGTCCATCACCGCGACATCGCCAGTGCGCAACCAGCGCTTGCCGTCGCGTTCGACGAAAGTGTCGTTGCTCGTCTCTGGCCGGTTCCAGTAACCGCGCATGATCTGCGGGCCGTGGATCGCCAGCTCTCCCGGCTCTCCTTCGGCGGCGAGCTTTTCGGGATCCTCCTTGTCGAGGAAGATGACCTCGGTGCCCATGATAAGCTGGCCGATCGTGCCCTTCTTGCGCACGCCCCTATAGGGATTGGCCGAGACCACGCCCGAGCTTTCGGTGAGGCCGTAGCCCTCGACCACGCGCACACCGGTGACTTCCTCGAAACGATTGTGCACCGGTGCGGGCATCGGTGCCCCGCCCGAAATGCAGACCTTGAGCGAGGAGACGTCGGTCCTTGCAAGCTTCGGATGGTCGAGCAGAGCCTGGAACATCGTCGGGACGCCGGGGAAACCAGTCGTCTTGTATTTCTGGATCGTATCCAGCACCTGCCCTGCATCAAAGCGCGGGACCATCGCGATTGAGGCGCCGGTCACCATGGCATGGTTGAGCAGCGCCGTATTGGCGAAGACATGGAAGAAGGGCAGCGCGCCCATGAAGACCTCGCTCGCCGCTGTCCCGAAAGGATTGAGGCCCGCAGTCTGCTGCGCGTTCATCGATAACTGCGAATGGCCGAGCATCGCGCCCTTGGGCCTGCCCGTGGTGCCACCTGTGTACTGGAGGAGCGCGATATCGTTTTGGGCGTCGATAGCGGGGAATTCTACGCCCGCGGGATCGGCGAGGACATCATTCCATGCACGTGTAGTCTGCGAATAGCCGACCTTGGCAATCCTGCCCCGCCCCAGCGTCCTGAGCGCGAGGCCCTTGTACCACGGCAGCATCGCGCCGAGCGATCCCACTACCAGTGTTTCGAGCTGCGATTGTGCGAGAACCTCGGCAGCGGTCTTATAGAGTTCGGGGACATCGACCGTAACCAGCAGCCGGGTCCCGCTGTCGGCGACCTGCCAGGCCAGTTCCTCGACCGTATAGAGGGGTGAGAAATTGACCACCACCGCGCCAGCCAGCATCGCGCCGTAATAGGCGGAGGCGTAAATCGGCACATTGGGCAGGAACAGGCCAACACGGTCGCCGCGCTCTATCCCCATCGCCATCAATCCGGCGGCGAAACGCTGCGCCTCCGTGTGGATTTCGCGGTAAGCGTAGGTTCGCCCTAGAAAATGCAGGAAGGGGGCAGCGGGATTCTTCGCCGTGGTCGCCGCCAGCATATCCGGCAGGCTCGCAGGTTCGAAGTGCGCGTCCCACGGCGTGGGATGGTGATAGGCGTAGCTATTTACATCCATGTCAGTTGCATGACCTATCTTCTCTTAAACGCAAGTAAAAAGGGCGGGAGAAGCCGTCTGCCTCTCCCGCCCTTTCATGCAATTTCCAACAAGATCAGGCTTCTTCGGCGTCCTCGCCGGCAGCTTCTGCCTCGCGCTTGGCGGTGAGCCATGCTTCGGCTTCGGCCTCCTGCGCGGCTTCGGCGGCGGCCTTTTCATTGGCATCGCGTTCGGCGCGCAGTTCCTCGATCAGCTTCTCGCGATCGCTTGCGCCGCTGGGTGCCGGTGCCAGTTCTTCACCCTCTTCGGGAGCGGGCTTGTTCTTGGCGGCCTTGGCGACCACGGCATCGAGCTCGCGCTGCGAGCACAGGCCCAGCGTCACCGGATCCTTGGGCTGGATGTTCTGGATGTTCCAGTGGCTGCGCTCGCGGATCGCGCCGATGGTGTTGCGCGTGGTGCCGATCAGCTTGCCGATCTGCGCGTCGGAGATTTCCGGGTGGTTGCGCAGCAGCCATGCGATGCCGTCGGGCTTGTCCTGGCGCTTGGAGACCGGCGTGTAGCGCGGGCCCTTGGTGCGGCTGACCGCGACCGGCGCGCGCTGCATCTTGAGGCTGTATTCGCCATCCTTTTCGCCGCGCGCGATTTCTTCCTGCGTCAGCTCGCCCGAATGGAGCGGATCGCGCCCGGTATACTTGCTGCCCGCAAGATCGTCGGCCATCGCCTGCACTTCGAGGATGTGCAGGCCGCAAAACTCTGCGATCTGTTCGAAGGAAAGGCCGGTGTTGTCGACCAGCCAGGTGGCGGTCGCATGCGGCATCAGCGGAGTGGGTTGGTCGGCCATGAAAAATGCCTTCTCTCGTATCTCAAAATAGAAGGGCCGCCCCTTTCGGAGCGGCCATTGCCCTCTCCATGTAGGCGGGAAGAGCGGATTCGGCAAGCAAATGCGCTGCAAGGCCTGCCGCAAGACTCGCTTAACGCCCTGTTGGTAATTGCGTGTCCGAGACAAATGGGGGTTTGTGATGGATTTTAAATGGGTTGCGCCGGTGATGGCGCTCGCGCTTGCCGGATGCGGAGGCGGTAACTCGCGGGACTTCACCATTGCGGTCGACGGACAGCGCGCCGACGTGGTCCAGGAATTTGTCAATATGCAGCCGGGCCTCGACCTGCCGGGTGTGCGCGCGATCACCATGGAATCGGACGGACCCAGCCTGACTTTCACCATTCCGAGCGCCGAAGGCTATGACGACGGCGAAGTGAGGATGGACTTCGCGCAGAACGGTAAGCGCACGATGATCGACGTCTCGGTCGACGTGCCGAAGATCATGATGGGCGGAGCCCAGTTCCTGAGCGAGGAGCTAGTCGAGAAAGAGCTCGAAAAGAACCTGCGCGATTGGGCGGAACGCTACAGTACCAGCCCGAACGCCAGCGTCGCCGAATTCGAGACGAACCTCGGGATCGTCGCTATCGCGGCACAGCGGGTCGATGTGGACAATATCGTCGCCAATCACGGCGCCGGGATGGATTTTGCCGCATGGGAAGGCGAAATGAGCGGCTGGGGCGAAGACAGCTCCTTGCCCGAAGGGGACTACGGCTCGGACAGTGGTTGGGCCGAATCCGGCGACGATGGCGGCTGGGGCGCCGGGCAATAAGGCCGCTCAGGCGGGTAGCGGATCGTCGTCGAGCGCGGCGAGACCTGCAAGGAATTGCTCGGTCGCCGCCTTCCAGCTGAACTTCGCACCGTAATCGGCGCAGCTGCGGCGATCGCAATAGAGCGCCGCATCGATCGCGCGGTCGAGGTTTTCGGACAGCGCGCCGACCTCGTCGACCACGATATCGTTGGGGCCGGCCACCGGATAAGCCGCGACGGGCGTGCCGCAGGCCAGCGCCTCGATCATGACGAGACCGAAGGTATCGGTGCGGCTGGGGAAGACGAACACGTCGGCCCCGGCGTAACACCCGGCGAGCTCCGCGCCCGACTTGCGACCGAGGAAGGTGGCCTCGGGGTATTTGCGCATGAGACGCTCGAGCGCTGGCCCATCGCCGACGATCACCTTGCTGCCCGGGTGCTTCGCCTCGAGGAAGGCCTCGATATTCTTCTCTACCGCCACGCGGCCGACATAGAGCTGGATGGGGCGCGGAAGGTCGGCATATTCCGCAGGCGGACGGGCGGTCGGCTCGAAACAGGCAAGGTCGACGCCGCGCGTCCAGTGATGGAGCTTTTCCAGCCCGTGCGTGCGCAGTTCGCACCGGATGCTTTCGGTGGCGACGAGCACGCGCCGTGCGGGCGCATGGAACCACTCGATATACCGCCAGAACCATCTGGCCGGCAGATGCGTGCGACGCGCGACATATTCGGGAAACTGCGTGTGATAGGCGGTCGTGAACTTCGTGCCGGTTCGCGCGCAATAGCGGCGTGCCGCCATGCCCAGCGGGCCTTCGGTGGCGATGTGAATCGCTTGCGGGGCAAATTCGCGCAATTTCTTCGAAACAGCCCCCGGAGGGCTGATTGCCAAGCGAATTTCAGGATACGTCGGGCAGGGAAAAGAGGCGAACTGGTCGGGCGACACGACCATGACGTCATGCCCCATCTCGCGCAGGATCTCGCAGGTGGTGGTGAGCGTGCGCACCACGCCGTTCATCTGCGGCAGCCAGGCGTCTGTGACGATTGCGATGCGCTGGGGCGGCTGCGTCACGACACGCGGCGCGGGCATGCCGTCTTCGGGCAACTTCACGCAGCCTCCAGCTCTTTACCGGCTGCCTGCTCCTGGCGGGCAGCGACGACGTCGGGCCAGTGCAACAGCTCCATCGTACCGTCGAAATGCTCGACCAGCGCATTGCAGCCCTCGACCCAGTCGCCGTCGTTGAAATATTCGACCTTGCGGCCCCCATGCAGAAAATCGCGGATTTCGGCGGTGTGGATGTGCCCGCAGACGACACCATCGACTCCGCGCTCTCCGGCTGCTCGGGCGACAACCTCCTCATATTTCGAGATAAACTCGACGGCGTTCTTGACCTTGTGCTTGGCCGCCTTGCTGATCGACCAGTAAGGCAGGCCAAGCAGCTTGCGGATCGCAGCGACCCAGCCGTTCAGCTTCATCATCATGTGGTAAAGAGCGTCACCCACGAAGGCGAGCCAGCGGTGCGCGAGCATGATCGTGTCGAATTCATCGCCGTGCAGCACCATCAGCTTGCGCCCGTCGGCGGTCTCGTGGAAGGCGGCGCGCAGGATCTCGACCCCCCCGAAGTTCATGCCCGAAAAGGGCCGGATCATCTCGTCATGATTACCCGGGATGTAGACGATCCGCGTGCCGCGCCTGGCACGCTTGAGGATGCGCCAGACGATGTCGTTGTGTTCGGGCGGCCAGTAGAACTTCTTCTTCAGCCGCCAGCCATCGATAATGTCGCCGACGAGGTACATGGTCTCGCTGTCGGTATGGTCGAGGAAGTCGATCAGCAGCTCGGCATTGCAGCCCTTGGTGCCGAGATGGACGTCGCTGATCCAGATCGTGCGATATTCCTGCCGCTCGCCATGCGTGCGTTCAGGAACGCTCGGTTCGACCGGCGGGAAACCGGCGACATTGGTGAAGGCGGAAAGGTCCTTGGGCAGCTGGGTCATGGGAAATCTCCCGAAGCTCTATCGGGAGTTCCATGGCAGCCAATTGTTACAGGCGATTCACATTTCCGTTACGGAACAGAGACTTTGCGACAGTCTGGCGTCACTCCGCCGGGCGAACTTCGAGCACGATCTTGCCGATGTGATCGCCACCTTCCATGCGCCTGTGCGCCTCGGCGACCTCCGAAAGGGGGAAGGTCTGGTCCATAACGGGGGAAATGGTGCGATCCTCGAACAGCGGCCAGGCATGGCTGTAGATTTCGTCTGCGAGCAGCGCCTTGAATTCGTCTGAGCGCGGGCGGAGCGTCGACCCGGTCAACGTCTGCCGCTTGCTCATCAGCTTGGCCATGTTGATGGTCGCCTGCAGGCCGCCGAGCACTGCGATGGTCACATGGCGGCCATCCACCGCGAGGCAGTCGAGATTGCGCTGGACATAGTCGCCCGACACCATGTCGAGAATGACGTCGGCACCCTTTCCGCCGGTGAAGTCATTGACCTTTTCGACGAAGTCTTCCGTCTTGTAATTGATCGCAAGGTCCGCGCCCAACTCACGGGCGGCATTACATTTTTCCTCGCTCCCGGCGGTGGTGATGACGGTTAGCTCGAAGGCCTTGGCGAGCTGGATCGCCATGGTACCGATGCCGGAGGTGCCGCCATGCACGAGCAGCGTCTCGCCATCCATGGCAAAGCCGCGTTCGAAGACATTATGCCAGACGGTAAAGAGCGTTTCGGGGATCGCGGCTGCATCGACCATGTCCATATGGCGCGGCACGGCGAGGCAATGCGCTGCATGAGCGAGGCAGTATTCGGCATAGCCCCCGCCGCTCACCAGTGCGCAGACGCGACGGTTGAGCATCTCCGGCGCGACACCCTTGCCGATGGCGACGACCTTGCCCGACACTTCGAGCCCGGGAATCGGCGAAGCGCCCGGCGGCGGCGGATAGAAGCCCTGCCGCTGGATGACGTCGGGACGATTCACCCCTGCATGGCTGACCTCGATCAGCACCTGCATCTCGCCCGGCTCGGGAAGTGGAAGCGTTTCGGGCCGGAAAACCTCGGGTCCGCCTGGATTGTCGTAACCCATTGCAGTCATTGTGTCGGGTAAGCCGGTCGCCAAATCTGCCCCCTGATTTCTTGCGCCTGTACGCCTAGGAAACGGTGCATTACCGCGCAGGCGGATTGACAGCAACCGGCGGTTTACGGATTGTGCGGCTGCAATGGATGAAGACGACCGTCCGCGCCCCAAGGGCGATGCCGCGAGCAAGCTCGCCGCCGAGGATCTCGGCCCCTATTCGCAGGACGAGCTCTCCGAACGCATCGCCATTCTAGAAGCCGAGATCGAGCGGGTGAAAACACACCGCGAAAAGGCCGCAGCGCACCGTGACGCCGCCGACGCGCTGTTCGGGCGAAAGAGCTAGTCATGCGGCAAGGTCTTAAAACCTGCCGCCTCACCCCCATATCTTCGGAACATACAGCTTTGGCTAACCTTCATCAGGTAGCCTCACTCTATCTCGCAAGCCCGCGAGTCCTTCGGAAAGCAGAGTCGTAAATGCCCAGTTTTGCCGCAAACCTCGAAAAGACCCTCCACGCCGCATTGACCGATGCGGGTGAGCGACGTCACGAATACGCCACGCTCGAGCATTTGCTGCTCGCGCTGATCGGCGACGAGGACGCGTCGGCGGTAATGACCGCATGCGGTGTCGATACGGGCGAATTGTCGGCGGTGGTGAAGCAATATCTCGAGCAGGAATACCAGTCGCTGAAGAGCGAGGAAGGCTCCGACCCGCAGCCGACTGCCGGCTTCCAGCGCGTGATCCAGCGCGCGATCCTGCATGTCCAGTCCTCTGGCAAGGATACGGTGACCGGCGCCAACGTGCTTGTGGCGCTGTTCTCCGAGCGTGACAGCTATGCGGTCTATTTCCTCCAGCAGCAGGACATGAGCCGCCTGGATGCGGTGAGCTATATCAGCCACGGCATCGGCAAGGGCGGCAAGCAGGTCGAAGGCAAGCCGCCGCAGGGCGCGGAAGAAGCGCAGTCCGGCGGCGAGCCGGGAGCGGAAGGCGGGAAGGCTGCCGACAAGAAGGAAACCGCACTCGACCAGTTTACGGTCAATTTGAACCAAAAAGCCGAGGACGGGCGCATCGACCCGCTGATCGGCCGCGGCCCCGAAGTCGACCGCACGGTGCAGATCCTCTGCCGCCGCTCGAAGAACAACCCGCTCTATGTGGGCGATCCGGGCGTCGGCAAGACCGCGATTGCCGAGGGCCTCGCGCGCAAGATCGTCGAGGGCGACGTTCCCGAAGTGCTCGAAGATGCGATCATCTATTCGCTCGACATGGGCGCGCTCCTGGCCGGTACGCGCTATCGCGGCGATTTCGAGGAGCGGCTGAAGCAGGTCGTCAACGAACTCGAGGGCATGCCCGAGGCGATCCTCTTCATCGACGAGATCCACACGGTCATCGGTGCCGGCGCGACCAGCGGCGGGGCGATGGATGCCTCGAACCTGTTGAAGCCCGCGCTCTCCAGCGGCGCTATCCGCTGCATCGGTTCGACCACCTACAAGGAATTCCGCAACCACTTCGAAAAGGACCGCGCGCTGCTGCGGCGCTTCCAGAAGATCGACGTCAACGAACCGACGATCGAGGATACGGTTGCGATCCTGAAGGGCCTGCGGTCGGCCTTCGAGGAGCATCACAAGGTCAAGTATACGCCCGATGCGATCAAGACCGCGGTCGAACTCTCGGCGCGCTACATCAACGACCGCAAGCTGCCCGACAAGGCGATCGACGTGATCGACGAAGTGGGCGCGATGCAGATGCTGGTTCCGCCCAGCCGTCGAAAGAAGAAGATCACCGCGAAGGAAATCGAAGCCGTGATCGCGACCATGGCGCGTATCCCTCCGAAATCCGTCAGCTCGGACGACAAGAAGGCACTGCAGAACCTCGACCGCGACCTGAAGCACGTGGTGTTCGGACAGGACGCTGCCGTCGACAAGCTTGCGACCGCGATGAAGCTCTCCCGCGCAGGCCTGCGCGATCCGGATAAGCCGATCGGCTCGTTCCTGTTCTCCGGCCCCACCGGCGTCGGCAAGACAGAGGTCGCGCGCCAGCTCGCCAGCATCATGGGAATCGAGTTGAAGCGCTTCGACATGTCCGAATATATGGAGCGCCACAGCGTCTCGCGCCTGATCGGTGCGCCTCCGGGCTATGTCGGCTACGACCAGGGCGGGCTGCTCACCGATGCCATCGACCAGAACCCGCACTGCGTGCTGCTGCTCGATGAAATCGAAAAGGCGCATCCCGACCTCTTCAACATCCTGCTGCAGGTGATGGATAACGGCCGCCTGACCGACCATCACGGCAAGACGGTCGATTTCCGCAACGTGGTGCTCATCATGACCACCAATGCGGGTGCGTCCGACATGGCCAAGCAGGGCATCGGTTTCGGCGACGTGTCGAAGGAAGATGCGAGCGAGGAAGCGGTGAAGCGGATGTTCACGCCGGAATTCCGCAATCGCCTCGATGCCATCGTGCCCTTCGGCTATCTCGGCAAGAGCACTGTCGCCCGCGTGGTCGACAAGTTCATCCTCCAGCTCGAACTGCAGCTGGCCGAACAGAACGTCGACATCCAGTTCGACAAGGAAAGCCGCGCATGGCTGGCCGACAAGGGCTATGACAAGCTCTACGGGGCGCGCCCGATGGGCCGCCTGATCCAGGAAAAGATCAAGCAGCCGCTCGCCGAAGAACTGCTTTTCGGCAAGCTGGCCGATGGCGGCGAGGTGTCGGTGACGATGAAGGATGGCAAGCCCGCCTTCCAGCTCACCCCCGCCCCGCCCAAGGCCGCACCGAAGCGTAAGGCTGCGGCAAAGAAGAAGCCCGCGCCGAAGAAAAAACCCGATGCCGGGGCGAGCGAAGGGCCGGAGGCAAAGGACGGAGGCAAGGACAAGGGCTGATACAAGCCGCTGGCCTACCCCGCCGGAATGTGATTGAACCTCCCCCGCACCTGCAGGGGAGGTTTTTTCATGCGTTTCGCCTTTTTCGTTGCCGCTTTTCTCGGCCTTGCCGCCCCGGCATTGGCCCAGGATGCGCCCGCGCGCCATTTCACCGTCGACGACATCTTCGGCCTGACCGTAGCCGCCGATCCGCAGATAAGCCCTGATGGCAAGCGCATCGCGTACGTTCGCCGCACCAACGACATCATGACCGATGCTGCCGTCAGTTCGATCTGGATGATCGACATCGCCAGCGGTGCGCAGACCCCGCTGGTCACCGGCGAAGGCTCGCATGTCAGCCCGCGCTGGTCGCCCGACGGGACGCGGCTTGCCTATGTTTCGACCGAAAGCGGCGGCGGGCCCGAACTGCATGTCCGCTGGATGGCGAGCGGCGAAAGCGCAAATGTGACCGCGCTCCCCGAAGCGCCTTTCGCTATCAGCTGGTCTCCCGATGGCAAGCAGATCGCCTACACGGCCCGCGTGCCGGGCGAAGGCCTCAAGCTTGGAAAGATGCCGGCCAAGCCCGAAGGCGCGACCTGGAAAGAGCCGCTGCAGATCTACGACAAGGTGACCTATCGTTCCGATGGTGGCGGCTATGGCAAACCCGGCACTGCGCAACTGTTCGTGGTCGACGCGATTGGCGGCGCACCCCGCCAGCTTACCTTCGGCCAGTATGACAACGGTGGCGGTGTCGAATGGAGCCCCGACGGGCGCACCATCCTCTTTTCGGCCAATCGCCGCGAGGATTGGGAGCTCGAACCCTTAGGCAGTGAGATTTATGCCCTTGACGTCGCCAGCGGCGGCATTCGCGCACTGACAAGCCGCAACGGGCCCGATGAAGGCCCGCAATTCTCTCCCGACGGGCGGCGCATCGCTTATCTCGGTTTCGACGATGTCGGCAATGCCTTCGACCAGACCAATCTTTACGTGATGGATGCCGACGGCTCCAATTCGCGCCAGCTGGCCGCCAGCCTTGATCGCGGGTTCGACGGGCTCGAATGGACCGACGCCGGGCTGTACGCCAGTTTCGAGGAGGACGGGCAGCACCGAGTGGCGAAGATCGGGATGAACGGTAGGGTCGATCGCTCACCGGCACGCATTGGGAGCACCTATTACGCGTTGCCCTATACCGGCGGAGAGTGGTCGGTGAGCGAGAACGGGACGCTGGCCTTCACCACGGCAAGCGCCACCCGCCCGACCGATATCGGCGTCACCACGCCGCGCGGCACCCGCCAGCTGACCCGGCTGAACGACACCAAACTGAGTGGCAAGGTCATGGGAGAGACCCGCGAACTGGCGGTCACCTCTCCCGATGGCACGACGATCCCCGCCTGGATCATGCTGCCGCCCGACTATGTCGCGGGTACGCGTGTGCCGCTGGTGCTCGAAATGCATGGCGGCCCCTATGCCGCATATGGTCCCGAATTCTCGGTGGATTACCAGCTCTATGGCGCGGCCGGATATGCCGTCGCCTTCGCCAACCCCGGCGGCTCGACCGGCTATGGTGAAGCCTTCGCCGACCGGATCGAAGACAATTACCCGATCAGCAATTACGACGAGCTGATGGCGGTGGTCGATGCGGCAATTGCGCAAGGCTTTGCCGATCCCGAAAACCTCTTCGTTACCGGCGGATCGGGCGGCGGCGTGCTGACGGCGTGGCTCGTCGGCAAGACCGATCGCTTTAAGGCGGCGGCAACGCATAAGCCGGTGATCAACTGGACCAGCCAGGCGCTGATGGCCGATGGGACCGCGTTCTTTGGGCGCTACTGGCTGGGTGCGCTTCCGTGGGAGAATCCAACGCATTACTGGGAGCGTTCGCCATTGAGCCTCGTCGGCAATGTGACGACCCCGACGCTTGTGCTGGTTGGTGCGGAGGATTACCGCACGCCGCGGAGCGAGGCCGAGCAGTATTACGGAGCTTTGAAGCTCGCTGGCGTCGATACCGCCTTGGTCGTCACACCGGGATCGAGCCACAACAATCTCAGCCAGAGCCCGAGCCAGCAGGCTGCGCGCACGACGGCCGTGATCGACTGGTTCGACAAATACCGGAAGGGCGACATCGCCGACTAGGGATATAAGCGCGGCCCGCACCGTTGATCGGGCGATGGCCGCGCCCTTTTCCTGGATCAAACCCGAACCGCACGGGATCTATATCCCGCCCGCCGATTGCTGGGTTGATCCCAGCCGCGCGGTCGATCATGCGCTGGTGACGCATGGCCATGCCGATCACGCACGTGGCGGGCATGGCGAGACGGTGGCGACGCCCGAAACGCTGGCGATCATGGAGCTGCGCTATCGCACCGGGGCGGAAGACGATGCAGGCGAAGTACCGCACAAGGCCGTGCCGGTCGAATATGGCGAGACGATCCGGCTGAAAGGGGGCGTCGATGCGATCTATATTCCGGCGGGTCATGTGTTGGGTAGCGCGCAAATCCTGCTCGAACATGCAGGCGAGCGGGTGATCGTCACCGGTGACTACAAGCGCCGTGAAGACCCGACCTGTCCGCCCTTCGAAGTCACCGCTTGCGATATCTTCATTACCGAGGCGACTTTCGGCCTGCCCGTCTTCGAACACCCGCCGATCGAAGAGGAGATGCAGAAATTGCTGGGCCGGCTCGCCGCACATCCCGACCGCTGCGTATTGGTCGGCGCCTATGCCCTGGGCAAAGCGCAGCGCGTTATTGCCGAACTGCGCCGGGCGGGTCACAGCCAGCCGATCTACCTGCATGGCGCGATGGAAAAGATGTGCCGCCTCTACGAAGAGCACGGCGTGGACCTCGGCGAATTGCGGCTCGTCGCCGATGCCACGAAGGACGAGCTGCGTGGCCACATCGTCGTCTGCCCGCCCTCTGCGCTCAACGATAGGTGGAGCCGCCGCCTTCCCGACCCGATTACCGCCATGGCGAGCGGGTGGATGCGCGTGCGCCAGCGCGCCCGCCAGCGCAACGTCGAGCTGCCGCTGGTCATTTCAGACCATGCCGACTGGAACGAGCTCACCCGCACGATCCGCGAGGTCGATGCGCAGGAAAACTGGATCACGCACGGGCGCGAGGACGCGCTGCTTCGCTGGTGCCAGCTTCACCAGCGCCGCGCCAAGGCGCTCGCGCTGGTCGGCTACGAGGACGAGGACGACTGAGGCGTGGAGGAATTCGCTGCCCTGATCGATGCGCTGGTCTACACGCGCTCTCGCAACGAAAAGCTGCGCCTGATTGCCGAGTATCTCAAGGCGACACCCGATCCCGACCGGGGCTGGGCGCTGGCAGCCCTGTCGGACGGTCTCGACTTCCCTGCGGTCAAGAGTTCGACCATCCGCAATCTCCTGAAGGACCGGATCGACCCGGTGCTGTGGACGCTCAGCCGCGATTTCGTGGGCGATACCGCCGAGACGGCAAGCCTGCTCTGGCCCGCCCCCGACGAGCCGCCCTCGCCGCCTTCGGTGAGCGAGACGGTCGAACTGCTTTCGGAAATGAATCGCAAGTCGGTGCTAACAGAGCTTCCCAAGCTGTTGGACAGGCTGGATTCCTCGGGCCGCTACGCCCTGCTCAAGCTCGCAACGGGCGGAATGCGGATCGGTGTCAGTTCGCGGCTCGCCAAGACGGCATTTGCGCAAGGGTTCGACGTATCTGTCGATCAGGTGGAAGAATACTGGCACGGCCTCACCCCGCCCTATCCCGAGCTTTTCGCATGGGCAGCAGAGGGCGCTGACCCGCCCGATATCGAGAACCTGCCCACCTTCCGCCCCTTCATGCTCGCCCACCCGCTCGAGGAAACGGTGGTCGACCTCGCCGATTACGCGGCCGAATGGAAATGGGACGGTATTCGCGTGCAACTGGTACGCGCAGGCGGCGAAACACGGCTGTTTTCGCGCTCGGGAGACGATATTTCGGCCACTTTTCCCGAATTTCTCGAAATCTTGCCCATGAATGCGGTGCTCGACGGCGAATTGCTGGTGCGCGGCTCGCACCAGGGTGGGGAGGCCGGCGGCGCCGCCAGCTTCAACGCGCTGCAACAAAGGCTTGGCCGCAAGACCGTTTCGAAGAAGATGCTGGCGGAATACCCTGCTTTCATAAGGCTTTACGATGTTCTCTTGCTTGAGGGTGACGACATCCGAACGCTCCCCTGGACCAAGCGGCGCGGGCGGCTCGAAGCTCTGGCGTCACGGCTTCCGGAGTCTCATTTCGATATCAGCTCCGTCGTCGAAGCCACTGATTTCGAACACCTTGCCGAAATCCGCGAGGGAAGCCGCGAGGACGCCATCGAGGGATTGATGCTCAAGCGCAGGGACAGCCCCTATATCGCCGGGCGGCGCGTGGGATATTGGTACAAGTGGAAGCGCGACCCGCTTCTGGTAGACTGCGTGCTGATGTATGCCCAGCGCGGCAGCGGCAAGCGTTCGAGTTTCTTTTCCGACTACACCTTCGGCTGCTGGGACGGCGATCCCGACAGCGGCGCGGACCTCTTGCCCGTGGGCAAGGCCTATTCAGGGTTCACCGACGAGGAATTGAAGAAACTCGACCGCCATGTGCGCAGCAATACCGTCAACCGCTTCGGCCCGGTGCGCGAAACCGACAAGAGCCTGGTCTTCGAAGTCGCCTTCGACAGCGTCCATGAAAGCAAGCGCCACAAGTCGGGCCTCGCCATGCGTTTCCCGCGCATCCACCGCATCCGCTGGGACAAGCCGCCCCACGAAGCCGACCGGATCGAGGCCCTGCGCGCACTGATCGCCGATTGACGGCAGTCCCTCATGCGCTAGGGGCTGCACGCAGACGGGAGAACACGATGACGCACAAGGACCTGCTCGTTTCCACGCACCGCCAGATGCTGGGGACGCTCGACGGATTGCTCAAGAAGGCGGCCGAACACGAGAAAGGCGATGCGCTGCTGGCCGAACGCCTTGCCGAGGACATGCTTCCGCTCTCCACGCAGGTCCGCTTCCTCTACAATATGCCGGGCGAGGCGATGCAGCGGATGATCGGGCTCGACTACAAATCGGTCGAGCAGGATCCGAAGACGATCGCCGAAGCGCGCAAGATGGTGTCGGAGCGGATCGCCGATGTCGAGAAATGGTCGGCACATAACTTCAAGGCGGAAGACGAGCCGATCGAACTGGTCATCCCTAATGGCATGACCTTCGACCTGACCGCCGGCGAATATGTCCGCGACTGGGCAGTTCCGCAGTTCTATTTCCATATTACAACGGCTTACGCCATCCTGCGCAAGGCGGGTCTCGAGATCGGCAAGCCGGATTTCGTAGGCTACATGTTCCGCTACATCCGCCAGGCTGCGAGCTGACGCCTATCCGTCGAGCGCCTCGGCAACGGCGTCATTGTGGTGCTTCGCGTTCTCGGCATAGTGCGCCACGCCCATGCGCATGCTCGCCACGGCGGCATCGCTCAAATCCTTGAGCTTCTTGGCGGGCCTGCCCGCCCAAAGCTCGCGCGCGCCCATTTTCTTGCCCTCGGTGAGCATGGCCCCTGCAGCCAGCATGGCGTCGCTGCCGATTACCGCCTTGTTCATCGCGATTGCGCCGAGGCCGACGAAGCCGCGGTCTTCGATGATGCAGCCATGGACCATCGCAATGTGCCCGATGAGCACGTCGTCGCCGATGATGAGCGGGCTGCCGTCGGGATCGCCCGGGCGCGGCGGGTCGCAGTGGAGCACGCTGCCGTCCTGTACATTTGTCCGCTCACCGATGACGATGCGGCTGACGTCCGCGCGCAGCACGCAATTGTACCAGATCGAGCTGCCCGCCCCGATAGTGACATCGCCGACGATGGTGCAGCCCGGCGCGATGAAGGCGCTATCGTGGATTTTCGGTGCTTTGCCGTGGATCGGGACGATGTTTACGCCGGGGCGATTCATTGGGCTTTCTCCCATTCCTCTTTCGTAAGCGAATACTGGATCACCGGGTTGTCTTCGGGCGGGTAGGCCGGGTCTTCGAAATCGAGGTCCTCGCGCCGCACCATGCCGAGTTTCTCCATCAGCTTCCAGCTTGCCACATTCGCCCCGCTGGTGAGAGCGACCACGTGGGGCGCATCAACCCGGCCGAAAGCCCAGTCGATGATAGCGCGCACGGCTTCCTCGGCGAGCCCCATCCGCCAGCGATCTTCGCGGATGAGCCAGCCGATCTCGTGCTCGCCCGGGTTCGGAGCGCGTTCGTTGTCGACCAGCTTGATGCCGGCATGACCGACCATTTCGCCCGTTGCCTTCTCGATGAGGAACAGGAAGCTGAAGCCGTGCTGCGCGTAAAGCGCCATGCCCTTGGCATGCTTCGCCTCGATCTCGTGCATTTCCTTGGGGCCGCCAAGCCGCGCCATGACCGTGGGCGTGTTGAGGACGCGCATCTGCTCTGCCGCATCGCCTTCATCGATGGTGCGCAGGATCAGGCGAGCGGTTTCGGCGATAATGTCAGCCATCTTGCGCCTCCCACGCCTCGCGTGAAATCGAGTATACGATAATCATATCGTCGCCAAAGTCGCTGTTGGCGAAATCCAGGTCCTCGTTCCGCTCCATCCCGAGACGTTTCATCAGGCCCCAGCTGGGCGTGTTGGACTGGACCGTGAGAGCAATGACCTGTTCCGCACCGAAGCGCTCGAATGCGAGTGCGAGCGATGCCGATGCCGCCTCCCTGGCGTAGCCCTTGCCCCAGGCATCTTCGCGCAGGCGCCAACCGACCTCCATCTCGTCGAGCGGTCCGCCTTCCTGGTTGCAGCGCTTGAGACCGCAGAACCCAAGGATGACGCCATCCTCCTTGCGTTCGACGACCCAGAAAGTGTGGCCGTGATCTGCCTGGTATTTCAGCAATCTTTCCTGCGCGGCAAGGCGCTTGGCTTCATCGCATACGCCGCCCAGCCACTCCATGACGGCAGGCGTATTGGTGCCTTGCCAGAAGGGCTCCCAATCCTCCTCCCGCCAGTCACGCAGGATGAGGCGCTCGGTCTCCGTGAAGAAGGGGTTGTCGGTCATTTGTCCTGGCCGAACAGGACATGCCATTTCACGTGAGGCAGGATCGACGCGAAATCATCGGTCCACACGGCATTGGCTGGCGGTGGAAGGTCCTGCCATTCCCCCTGCTCACCCCTGAGCTGCGCCATCGCCCGGGCATTCTTCGACATCGCGATCCAGAGCGACGGCGTGGCAAATTCGTCTTCCGGGTCGATGTCCTTGCGGGCCGCAGAATGCCAGTTGCCGAGTTCGGCGAGCTTGGCGATCACCGGCTGCAGGTCGATATAGCGGTTCGAGATGTGGATCAGGATGATACCATCGTCGGAGAGGGCGCGCTGGTAGATCGCGAATGCTTCGCGCGTGACGAGATGCAAGGGGATGGCGTCCGAGCTGAACGCGTCGATGACCAGTATATCGAACTGGTCCGGTTCCATCGCCTCGAGGGCGATGCGAGCATCTCCCAGATGGGTGGTCGCATCGGGAGTGCATTCCCGCATGAAAGTGAAAGCGCCGGATTTCGAATAGTCGAGGACGATGGGGTCGATCTCGAAATAGGTCCATTCCTGAGCCGGTTTGCGGTAACAGGCCATTGTGGCCACGCCCAGGCCGACCACGCCGACCCGCGCGTTCCGGCCGAAAAGTTCGTCTGCCTTGTCGAGGGTCAATCCCACACCCGATGTGCGACTGTAATAGGTGGTCGGCTCAAATTCCTTGCCCGCTTGGGTTCGCTGTAGTCCGTGCAAGGTCGTGCCGTGGGTAAGCGTCGCGCGCTGCTGGTCGCGCTCGACGGTATAAATCCCGAAATAGCTTCGCTCGCGATCGCCCTCGAAGGATTGGGCCAAGGTGATGAAGCCGCCGCGTGCCAGCATGAGCACGAAGACGACCAGCAAAAAACCTGGCCTCCAGTTCAGCAGCAGGAAGCCGCAGAACCCGATCGCGAGCAACAAGGCGATCGCAGTCAGATCGGCTTGGGTGTTCACAGTCGCAGCCAGGCCGAGGCCCAGCACGATCGCGAGGCCGGTGACAAGGATTTCGGGTCGCCGGTCGTCTCGGGCGAGCCCGAACCGGGCTTTCCAGTCGAAATACGGGTGCAAGGGCGCGAGGATCGCTGCAGCAAGGATCAGGATCGGGTGTTCCCAGACCCAATCGAAGATCATGGGCGACAAAAGCGCCGCGAAAAGCCCGCCCAAGACCCCACCGGCGCTCATGACCAGGTAGAACAGGGTCAATTGGCTCGCCGAAGGCCGATCCTTGTAGAGCCTGCGATGAAGGGAAACCGAAACCGAGAACAGCAGGAGAAGGGTGGCCAATCCTGCGGTTGCAGCCTGGGCGACATGGCTGGTCATGGCGATACCGCCGACAAAGAGGATGACCAGCGGTGTTACTCGCACCAGAATGTCGCCGACCTTGCTTCCTTCGTTGAAGGCGAAGGTGAAGCTCAGCAGGTAAAGACCGAGCGGGAGGACCCACAAGAGCGGCATCGCGACGATATCGGTGGTGAGGTGAGTGGTCGTCGAAAGGATCAGCCCCGAGGGGACGGCCGCGAGTGCCAGCCAGAGCAGGATGCGGCGCCATCCGACATGTTCCCCAGGAGAAGTGTCGCTCTCGGAGCCATTGGTGGGGTACGGGCTTCGGCGCGACCAGCCGACCACGGCAACCAGAAGCACCAGGGCAAGGTAACCGAATGTCCAGAGCCAGCTTTGCGCGGCGAGTGGCAAATTCGGTTCGAGAAGAAGAGGATAGGCGAGAAGACCTGCGAAGCTTCCGAGATTGGACGCCGCATAAAGCCAGTAAGGATCACCGGCTTTCTTGTTGGCGGCATACCATCGCTGCATCAGCGGGGCTTGCGCCGATACGACGAAGAAGACGGGGCCGATCGTCGCGAAGAACAGCAGCGGGACCCAGAGCGTCTCGAGGCCGGCGCGTGCCGGGGGCAGGTCGGCAAGGGCGATCGGCAGGGTGAGGGCTGCCAGCGCCAGCAACGCAACATGGATGATAGCCTGCCTGCGCAGCGAGAAACGACCGAGCGCGTGCGCATAGGCATAACCGCCGAGTAACAGCGTCTGGTAGACCAGCATCGCGCTGTTCCAGACGGCAGGCGCTCCACCAAGCCGTGGTAGCACCATCCGCGCCACGAGGGGCTGGACCAGGAACAGGAGGAAACTCCCGAGAACTATGGTCGCAATGAACAGGCCCCGGGCATTTCCCCCCATAAAATGTTTATCCCTGCAGAAGCCGCGCCGCCACGGGCGCATGATAGGTGAGTATTCCTGAACATCCTGCGCGCTTGAAGGCGACCAGCTTTTCCATCAGCAGTGCCTCGCGGTCGGCCACGCCGGCCGCCGCGCCCGCTTCGATCAGCGCGTATTCGCCGCTGACCTGATAGGCGAAGACCGGCACGCCGAAACGCTCTTTCGCCCGCCAGATGACGTCGAGATAGGCAAGGCCCGGCTTTACCATCACGCTATCGGCCCCCTCGGCGACGTCCATGGCGATTTCTCGCAGGGCCTCGTCGCTATTGGCGGGGTCCATCTGGTAGCTTTTCTTGTCGCCCTTGAGCAGGCCTCCCGAGCCCACGGCGTCACGGAAAGGGCCGTAGAAAGCCGAGGCATATTTGGCGGCATAGGCCATGATCTGCACATTGGGTTTATCGTTCATTTCCAATGCCATGCGGATGGCTTTTACGCGGCCGTCCATCATGTCGGAGGGAGCGATGATGTCCGCCCCGGCCTCCGCCTGGTTCAGCGCCTGGTCGACCAGCACCGCCACCGTGTCGTCATTCAGGACATAGCCCGCATCGTCGATGATCCCGTCCTGCCCGTGGCTGGTATAGGGATCGAGCGCGACGTCGGTGAGAATGCCGATGTCGTGGCCGCAGGCATCGCGCACCGCCTTGATCGCGCGGCACATGAGGTTGTCGGGATTGAGCGCCTCGTCGCCGCGTTCGCTTCGCTTGTCGCCAGGCGTATTGGGAAACAGCGCCACGCAGGGAATTCCCAGATCGACCGCTTCCTTAGCGCGCTGGGCAATGCCGTCGACCGACCAGCGCGAAACGCCGGGAAGGCTCGCTACCGGCTCCTCCAAGCCCGATCCGCTGGTCACGAAGAGCGGCCAGATCAAATCGGATGGCGTCAGAACGGTCTCGCGGTGCATCGCGCGGCTCCAGGCATGGGCGCGGGTGCGGCGAAGGCGCGTGGCAGGATAGGCGGCGTCACTCATGGCACCGAGCCTTGCCGCAAACTGGAAGTCGGCGCAATTGTCGCGGTCTCAGGATACCTGCCGAGGCTTGTCGAGCTTGTCGATTTCGCGCTCCGGCTCTTCCGTCGCGGCTTCGTCTGCTGTCGGGGTAAGGTCGGCCAGCGCCGCGCCTTCCTCGACATCGCGCAGGGTGCCCAGCGCGCTGCGGAACCGCTCGAGTTCCTCGCCCGAAAGCTGCTTGCGGGTGACGAAGCTGACCGAGCTCGGATTCACCGCCCGCCCGCCGCGATACATTTCGTAATGAAGGTGCGGCCCGGTCGACAGGCCGGTCGAGCCGACATAGCCGATGACCTGCCCGCGCCGGACATTGGCCCCACGGCGCACTGCGATACGGCTCATGTGGCAATAGCGGGTGTCGATCCCGTTGGCGTGGCGCAGGCGCACGGCATTGCCGCACCCCCCCGCACGGCCGGCGCTGGTCACGCGGCCATCGGTCACGGCGACGATCGGTGTCCCGTAACTTGCCTTGAAATCGACGCCTGCGTGCATGCGGCGATAGCCGAGAACCGGGTGGCGGCGCATGCCGTAGTTCGAGGTCTTGCGACCCGGAACGGGGGCAACGAGGCCGCCCTTCTCCTCGCCCTGGCCATCGGCATCGAAGAAATCGCCATCCTTGCCCCAGCGCATCAGCTGGACCGAACGGCGCGAACCGCGTTCGAGCCCGGCGAAAAGCAGCTGGCCCGCCTGACGCTCGCCCGTGGCGGCGCGGCGGTGCGAGACGATGATGTCGAACTTGTCAGAAGCGCGCACTTCGCGCTGGAGGTTCACTTCGCCGCCGACCGCCTTGATATATTGCTGGACCGCGCTTGCGGGAGCGCCGGCTGCGCGGGCCGAACGGTAGAGGCTGTCGCCCACCGTGCCGCGGATCCGTAGCGGGGTCTCGTCGACGCGGATGATTCGTCGGGTGAGGTTGAGCGGGCCACCCTCGTCGAGCCGTTCGACCTTGAGTTCGAGATCGAAACGGGCGCGGAAGCTCAGCCTGTCGAGCGGGCGCGTTTCACCCGGTGCGGGGCGGCGACCGAGAGTGATGTCGATCTGCGTGCCCGGCTCCAGGTCGTCCAGCGCGACCGCATTGCCGATCAGCGCCTCGACCTGGGCTGCCTCGGCATTGCCGATGCCGGCCCGGCGCAGGGTACGCTCGAGGCTGTCTCCGCGTCCGAGCGTGGCGAGCATCTGCATCTGCGGACGTTCGGGCGCTTCGGCGAGCGGGCGGACGAGCGCGCCCGGCCCCATCTTGCGACCCGTATCCGCCCCGAGGCCGAGCGGCATGATCGTGTTGGCGCGATATTCGCTGCGGACCGAGGCATCGTCTGGCAGCGGCGAGGCGGCTTCGAGCGGTGCGAAATCGGGCCAGAATGCCAGTGCGACCACGGTGAGGCCGACGAAGGTACCCATACCGCGAAACCAGCGCCTGGAGCCGATGTCGGCCCCGAGGTCCGGCGCGATGTCGAGATTCTCGATGCGGGCATAAAGCCGGTCACGCAATTCGGCGAAGGTTACCGAGCGTTCGGGTTCGCTGGCAGGCGCGCCGCCGAGCCCGGCAACGGTCTGTTTCTTACCCTTCGTTTTGCGGTCGATGGAAAGCTCCACCCCTGCCCCTCGTCAACTTGCTCCGCGCTCCTATCCAGAATGCTGCGCGGGTGTTTCGCCTTGATTGCCGGTTTTAATGGATAAACAAAGTGAAAATCCCCTTAACCATGGGCAAAAGGATCCCTGATAACGGCGAAACGTGGGCAGGATCGGCCTGCCGGTTGCACCGTGCGGGTCGCGCTGCCACCTAGAGACCAGTGACAGACGCCACGATCAAGGCGGTCCTCGGGCCCACCAATACCGGCAAGACGCACCTCGCCATCGAACGCCTGTGCGCGCATTCGAGCGGCGCGATGGGCTTCCCGCTCCGCCTTCTGGCACGCGAAGTTTACGACCGTGTAGTGGCGATCAAGGGCGACAAGGAGGTCGCTCTGATCACCGGTGAAGAGCGGATCGAGCCGCCTAACGCCCGTTACCTGTGCTGCACCGTCGAGGCGATGCCGCGAAGCGCGAACGAGCGGGCTTTCGTCGCGCTCGACGAAGCCCAGCTTGCCGCCGACCGCGAGCGCGGTCACATTTTCACCGACCGCCTGCTCAATGCGCGGGGACGCGAAGAGACCATGCTGCTCGGCGCCGCGACGCTCGAACCGATGGTGAGGGCACTGCTGCCCAAAGCCGAGATCTCCGAAAGACCGCGCTTTTCCACGCTCACCCATATTGGCCCGCGCAAATTGTCGCGCCTGCCGCCCAGGAGCGCCATCGTCGCTTTCAGCGCAGAGCAAGTCTACGCCGTGGCGGAAATGCTCCGGCGCTTCCGCGGAGGGGCGGCGGTGGTGATGGGCGCGCTTTCACCGGAAACACGCAATCGTCAGGTCGAATTGTTCCAGAATGGTGAAGTCGATTACATTGTCGCAACCGACGCCATCGGCATGGGACTGAATCTGGACGTCAATCACGTCGCTTTTGCCGGACTGACGAAGTTCGATGGCGTTCGCATGAGGCGACTCCATCCCGCTGAAATGGCTCAGATTGCCGGGCGCGCAGGACGACACCAGCGCGATGGCACCTTCGGCACGCTGGCGGGCGGTGGCAGCAAGGCGGGGCCGGCGCCAGAGTTCACCGACGAAGAAATCTACGCAATCGAGGAGCACCGCTTCGCGCCGATCACCAAGCTGTTCTGGCGCGAGCCCGTGCCGCGGTTCAATTCTCTCGGCACGCTGATTGCCGATCTCGAAAGCCCGCCGCAACACGAGGTCCTGCGCTTAGCCCCCGAAGCCATCGACCTTGCTACCCTCAAACGCCTCGCCGACGAACCGTTCGCGGAATCGATCCGCGGGCCCGGGCAGGTGCGCCGGTTCTGGGAAGCCTGCTCGCTACCCGATTTCCGCCAGCGGGGCCCCGACGTCCACGCCCGCTTCGTCGCGCGGCTGTGGCAGGATTTGCAGCAGGGGTATATCGGGGCCGACTATGTCGCCGCGCGCATCTCCGAACTCGACAACACCAGCGGGGACATCGATACGCTGCAGGGCCGCATCGCCGCGATTCGCAGCTGGGCCTATATCTGCCAGCGCCCCGACTGGGTGCTCGCCCGCGACGAAATGGCGGCGCGCGCACGCGGGGTCGAAGCCAAGCTGTCCGATGCCCTGCACGCGCGGCTTACCGAAAGATTCGTCAACCGAAGGACTGCCATACTGATGAAATCGCTGGGACAGGACGCATCCATGCTCCCGATTACCTTGGGTGAAGACGGCACGCTGCTGGTCGAGGACGAGGCGCTGGGCAAGGTCGAGGGCTTCCGCTTTTCGGTCGATCCTGCCGCCACGCATGAAGACCGCAAGATGATGCTCGCCGCCGCCGAAAAGGCGCTGCCCCGTATCCTCGGCGAAAAGGCCGAGGCGCTGGCTGCTTCGGACATGGCCGATGTCCAACTGACCAAGGGTGCGATAAGGTGGAACGGCCAGATGCTGGCGAAGCTTCAGCCGCGCGAGGGCCAGTTCAAGCCTGCGATCGAACCTTCGCGCGAAGTTGCTGTCCTGCCAGAGAAAGCGCGCAAATCCCTCATGGATGCGCTCGACAACTGGCTCGACAAACAGCTCGAACCGCTCGAGCCATTGCGCCGGATGCATATCGCCTCCGCCAATCCCGAAGCCGGTTCGCAGGCCCGCGCTCTCCTGCTCAACCTTATCGCGGGACATGGCTTCGTAACCCGCGAGAAGGCGGGCATCGAGCACCTTCCGAAGGAGATGCGGCCCTTCCTGCGCAAGATCGGCGTCACTTTCGGCGCGCTCGACATCTTTGCACCGATGTTGCTCAAGCCTGCACCGCGCCAGCTGCTCAGCTCAGTTGGTATCGATCGCCGTCCGCTGCAGGCGGCGATGCTCCCGGTTATTCCGGACGCGAAGAAACTGCCCGCCGGCTATCGCCATGCAGGATCGCAGGCGATCCGCCTCGACCTGGCGGAGAAGGTCTTCCGCGCCGCGCACGAGGCACGCACCAAGGCCGACAAGAGCCGCAAGTTCCGGCTAAACCTGGCCCTGCCGGTTTCGATCGGCCTGGAGGAAAAGAACGCCGAACGCCTGCTCGGCCAGGCCGGTTTCCGCGTCCAGCGCGCCAATCCGTTGGAAGAAGGCGTTTTCGGGCCTCCGCGGCCCGACATCTGGGAATGGCGCCCCTCGCGCCGCAAGCAGCAGCGCCAGCAGCCGCAGCGGGGCCAGGCACCACGCGAAGGCAGCGCCTTTGCCGGGCTTGCCGATTTGATGAAGCAAGGCTGAGGCTTGCGGATCGACCGCCTGCTCTGCTTCCTGCGCTTCGTGCGCACCCGCAGCGCGGCCCGCAAGCTGGTCGACGAGGGCCATATCCGCCTTAATGGCGAACGCGTGATCCGCGCCAGCCGCGATATCGCAGCCGGCGATGTCCTCACGCTGCCGCTGGGCAAGACGGTGCGCCTCGTCGAAGTGCTATCGCTTCCCGAGCGCCGCGGACCACCCAGAGAAGCGCAGGAATGTTATCGGGAACTTGACCCCGGCGCATGAATAGCCATAGCAGCGGGACAAACACTGCCAGAGAGGGAAACTTCGGCCCATGACCTATGTCGTCACCGACGCGTGTATCAAATGCAAATATACCGACTGCGTCGAGGTCTGCCCGGTCGACTGCTTCTATGAGGGCGAGAACATGCTCGTCATCAACCCGTCGGAATGCATCGATTGCGGCGTGTGCGAACCCGAATGTCCGGCCGAGGCGATCCTGCCCGATACCGAGGACAATCTCGAAAAGTGGCTCGAACTGAACACCAAGTTCAGCGCCGAATGGCCCAACATCACGCAGAGCAAAGAAGCGCCTGCCGATGCCGACGAGCACAAGGGCGAAGAGGGCAAGTACGAGAAGTTCTTCAGCGCCGAGCCTGGTGAAGGCGACTGATTCGCGGCGGGCGGCGCCGCAGCCGCGGATTTCCGCCCTATTCGATAGTTACCGTCCGTAAAACGCCCTGCCGGGGCGATTGTATTAGCGACTCGCAATTTTCCACATGTTGTGCTATATAATGCAACAACTGCACCGCTTTGCTGCGTGCAGATGTGAGAATTGAAAGGTCCGCACTACCCCGCAACGCTACAAGAGGAAAACGCCCGCGTGTCGCTCCGAGGCTCGCGGACCGGTCCTTCTGTGACGCTGCAGCCCCCTCGCGGTCCTGACGAAAGGATTGATGCATGGCGAGCAAGGCAGACGCCTTCGACGTTGGCGATTACGTTGTTTACCCCAAGCACGGCGTTGGCCGTGTCATCGAGCTCCAGAGCGAGGAAATCGCCGGTATGCAGCTCGATCTCTATGTCCTCCGTTTCGAAAAAGAGCGCATGACGCTCCGCGTTCCGGTCAACAAGGTTGAATCGATCGGCATGCGCAAGCTCTCCAGCGACAAGAAGCTGAAAGAGGCGATGGAAACGCTCAAGGGCAAGCCCAAGGTCAAGCGCACCATGTGGAGCCGCCGCGCACAGGAATACGAAGCCAAGATCAACTCGGGCGAAATCGTCCTGATTGCCGAAGTCACGCGCGACCTCTTCCGCCCCGACGACCAGCCGGAGCAGAGCTATTCGGAGCGCCAGATCTTCGAAGCGGCCTCCAGTCGCCTCGCCCGTGAACTCGCGGCGATGGAAAAGACCGACGAGCCGACCGCCCTGGAAAAGATCCTCGACGTTCTGCGCGAACATGCGCCGCAATATTACGAGAACACCGAAGACGCCTGATCGACAGGCGACAGAGTGAACTCGACGAAGGGGCCGCTCCGTAAGGGGCGGCCCTTTTTCTTTGCCTTGAACATGGTCCTTCGCTGTATTATATCGCCAACACGCTAATCGTATGGCAGGCGAACAGGAAGGACGAGATATGTTTCACAAGGTCTTGAAGGGCGTGGCACCGCTGGCGGCATTGGCGGCTGGCGCCTTCCTCGCCGGATGCAACGGCAATATCACCATCGGCGACGGCAAGGGCGTGCCGCTGGCCGAACTCGACCAGGGCGGCGCGGCCCCGACCGAGCTGGTGCTTGCCGGGCCCGACGATGTCGTGGTCACGGAGGGCAAAACGCTGGCGATCGACGTGTCCGGCGACGAGCGCGCTGTCGACGCGTTACGCTTCACGCTCGACGACGGCGCTCTGGGCGTGATGCGCGACAAGGATGCCGAAAAGAACATCGGCAAGGCCACGGTTCGCGTGACCATGCCCAGCCTCACCGCCATCGTGATCGCCGGATCGGGCAGCGTCGAGGCCGCCAGCATGAGCGGCAATATCGACGTGACGATCGCCGGATCGGGCAAGGCAAAGGTCGCCAGCGTCGAAGCCGACACTTTCGACATGACCATCGCCGGATCGGGTGATTTCTCCGCGGCGGGCAGCGCAAACAGCCTCGACTTGACCATCGCCGGTTCCGGATCGGGCAAGATGGCGGGGCTCAGGGTCGAGCGCGCGGATGTCACCGTAGCGGGTTCGGGTGATGCCGAGTTCGATTCGGACGGCAACGTCGATGCCACGATCATGGGCTCCGGCACCGTAACCGTTAACGGCAATGCCGATTGCACGATCCAGTCGATGGGTTCGGGCAAGCTGAATTGCCGCGGCGGTTCGACCTCGGAAAAGGCCCGCACCGCAAAGGCACCCAAGGCTCCCAAACCACCGAAGGCGCCTGACGCCTAATTCACCGAATACTCACGAAAACTGCTATAGGCGGCGCATCGAAAGGATTTATCCCGATGCGTCGCCTTAGTTTTATCGCCCTTCCCCTTGCCGCCCTGTCGCTCGGCGGCTGCCTCGGCACCGTTGCCGATGTCGTGACCGCGCCGGTCAAGGTGGTCAGCAAAGGCGTGGATCTCGCCACCACCAGCCAGTCAGAAGCCGACGAGAAGCGCGGCCGCGAACTGCGCCAGCGCGAAGAGCGGCTCGGCAAGCTCGAGCGCGAATATGCCAAGCAACTCGACGAGTGTAACGAGGGCAACCGGCGCGCCTGTGACGAGGCCCGCCAGACCTATGCCGAAATGCAGCAGATCATCCCCACCATCCCGGTCGAGCCCGAAGAGGATTAATCGGGCGGAGTGGCAGCGCGGCGCAGGCGGTCGTTGATCGCCTTGCCGATTCCGGTCTCCGGAACCGGGGCGACCGCGATGCGCGGCTTTTTAGATGCCGCTGCCAAGTGAAGGCAGGCATAGAGGCGTGACGCCGCCTCGTCCAAATCGCCTTCAGGAGACAGCGAGCAATCGCCTTTAACCTCCGAAAACCCAATTATAAACTCATCCCGGTCCGCACTAGTGACGTCGAGACGTACAGGCTTTCCCGGCGCATAATGGCTTGCGAGCTGTCCAGGCGCCTCGATTCCGCCTTCCGATAGCCGGGCGGCAATTTCGAGCGGCCCGGGACGCAAGATTTCGATCTCCCCGCCCTCGCGCACGGCCACGATCGTCGATTCCACCCCGGCTTTGCACGCACCGCCATCGATCACGGCGTCGATCCTGCCGTCGAGCGAGGCCAGCACATGGGCTGCCGTCGTCGGGCTGATGAAGCCGCTGCGGTTAGCCGATGGAGCCGCCAGAGGAAAGTCGATCTCACGCAAAATATCGCGCATAACTGGATGATTAGGCATGCGAATTGCCACGGTATCGAGCCCTGCCGTCACGGCCGGCGCCAGGCTGGCGTCGCGGCGGCGCGGCAGGACCAGCGTCAGCGGCCCCGGCCAATATTTGACCGCCAATGTTTCGGCGGTGTCGTCGAATACAGCTATTTCGCGCGCCGCATCGAGCGATGCCACATGGACAATCAAGGGATTGAAGCTCGGCCTTCCCTTGGCTTCGTAAATTCTCGCCGCCGCGTCCGCGCGGTCGGCCCTTGCTGCCAATCCGTAGACCGTCTCGGTCGGCACTGCGACGAGACCGCCATCGCGCAGGATTGCGGCGGCACGCGCAATGCCCCCCTCGTCGCTTCCGAGCGTTTCCGTAGCGTATTTGCCGCCCATGCCCGCGCGCTATATCTGCAGGAACGCAAAGCCAAGAGGATAAGACGTGACCTACACCCCCGCCACCCAGGACCAGCTGCTCGCCATCCGCGTGAATGCCGGCATCGAGGAGCTTGCCGAGAGCGAGAAATTCGCTGCCGCCGAGCCCGATATGGTCGAGGCCATCGTCGAGGGCGTAGGCCAGTTCGCCGCAGGAGAATTCGCACCACTCAACCGCGTGGGCGACCTCGAAGGTGCAAAGCTGGAGAACGGCGTTGTCCGCCTGCCCGACGGCTACGCCGGTGCCTATGCCGAATACGTCGCACAGGGCTGGAACGCGATCGCTTCCCCTGGAGAATTTGGCGGCCAGGGCCTGCCCTTCACGCTCGCCTGCAACGTGCTCGAGAACCTCGGCACGGCGAATATGGCGTTCAATCTCCTGCCCATGCTGAGCGTGGGCGCGATCGAGGCGCTCGAGCATCATGGCTCTAAAGAACTGCAGCAAAAATACCTGCCCGACCTGGTGAGCGGGAAATGGTCGGGCACGATGAACCTGACCGAGCCGCAGGCAGGATCGGATGTCGGGGCGCTGCGCACGACCGCAAGGCCCGTCACCGAAGGCGAGCACGCAGGCAAATACCTGATCAAGGGCCAGAAAATCTACATCACTTGGGGTGAGCACGAACTGGCGGAAAACATCATCCACCTCGTCCTCGCACGTCTCCCTGATGCGCCCGATGGGAGCCGGGGTATCTCGCTCTTCATCGTGCCGAAGTATCACGTAAAATCAGATGGTTCTCTGGGTGCGCACAACGACCTTCGCTGCGTCAGCCTCGAACACAAGCTCGGCATCAATGCCTCGCCTACCTGCGTGATGAGCTATGGCGACAATGACGAATGTATCGGCGAACTGGTCGGCGCAGAGAACCGCGGCCTCGCCGCCATGTTCACGATGATGAACAATGCACGCATCAATGTCGGCAACCAGGGCGTGCAGATCGCCGAACGCGCCACGCAGCAGGCGCTTCGCTATGCGCAAGAGCGTGTGCAATCGGCGCGCGCCGGTTCGCCCGAGAAGTCGCCCGTTTCGATCATCGAACACCCCGATGTGCGCCGCATGTTGCTACGGATGAAGGCGCTGACCGAAGGCGCACGGGCGCTGCTCTACTACACCGCCGGTCAGGTCGACCGTGGCGTGCTGGGCGACGAGGCCGCAAGGGCACGCGGCGAGGTGCTCACCCCGCTTATCAAGGCTTGGGGTACCGATATCGGCATCGAGGTCGCCAGCCTCGGAGTGCAGGTCCACGGCGGCATGGGCTTCATCGAGGAAACCGGCGCGGCCCAGCACTGGCGCGATTCGCGGATCGCGCCGATTTACGAGGGTACCAACGGTATCCAGGCGGCGGACCTGGTCACGCGCAAGCTTGGTCTCAATGACGGTGATGCGCTGCTGGGCCTGATCAGAGACATCGCTCGCGATTGCAGCGAACGCCCCACCCTCGTCGCCTTGGCGCAGGATTGCGAGGCGATCGCCCAGTGGATGCGTTCCGAGGCCAGCCTCGACGACCGGCTCGCGGGAAGCGTGCCCTTCTGCACCATGCTGGCTGTCACGACAGCGAGCTGGCAGCTGGTCCGTCAGCTCCGCGCGGTCGAAGGCGGTGCCGCTCCGGCCCTCGCCACGGCCAAAGCGGCCAGCGTGCGCTTTTTCCTCGATCGGATCGTGCCGGAAGCGGCCGGACTGAAGGCCGCGGCAACGGCAGGGGCGCAGCCGCTCTACGATATCCCGACTGAAGCACTGCTCGCCTAGTCAGCGGTCACTTCGCGGGCATAATCGTCGTCGCCGAAACTGGCGCTCTGGCCGCGCAATTCGCGCCTGGGAGGGAGACGCTGGCCGGTCACACGCTCGATGGCGCTTTGCGGCGTCGCGCCGGGCGATGAAACGCGCCAGATTATGCCTGCAGTGTCGTCGCTGACGAGAAGCGAACCGTCACCGGCCCACTCCACCCAGGTCGGGCGCCCTCGCGTATCGCCATTTTCCTTAAGGAAGCCGGTCAGCACCGGGACGGGTTTGCCTTGCGGGTTTCCGCGTCCGTCGAAAGCCACGTAGACCACGTCATAGCCAGAAGGCGGCTTGCGGTTCCACGAACCATGGCGCGCGATGAAGGCGCCGCTGCCGAACCTCTCTCCGAGAGCCGCGCCTTCCTTGCTGAAGACGAAGCCCAGCGCCGCGACATGCGGGCCGAGCGCATATTCGGGCCGACGAACGTAGCTGATATAGTCGGGCGCCGGCTCTTTGACGCGGCGATCGTAATTGTCACCGAAATAAACCCAGGGCCAGCCGTATTGCGCGCCAACGGGCACATTGGTGAGGTAATCGGGGACGAGGTCGCTGCCGAGCATGTCGCGCTCGTTCACCGTGGTCCAGAGTTCGCCCGACCAGGGGCTGAAATCGAGGCCATTGGCATTGCGCAGCCCGCCTGCGAACTGGCGACGGCTGCCGCTGGCCAGGTCGACTTCCCAGATCAGCGCGCGGCCTTCCTCGGCCTCCATGCCCTTGTCGCCGATGTTGGTGTCGGACCCGACCGCAATATAGAGTTTCTCGCCATCCGGATCGATTTCGAGATTGCGCATCCAGTGGCCGCCGCCCCCGGCAAGTTCTGTGACCCTGCGCGGTTCTGCCGTAATTCTGTCACCACCGAGTTCATAAGGGAAAGCAAGCACCTCGTCGTGGTTTGCGATGTAGAGCGTATCGTCGGCCCAGGCGATGCCTGAAGGCGAATCGAGGCCGTCGACCAGAACGCTCCTAGTTTCAGCCGTGCCGTCACCGTCTGTATCGCGGAGGAGAACCACCTGGTTGGCTGAAGGACCGTTCGCCCCGGCCTTGGTCATGAGCATGTTGGCGATCCAGCCCGTAAGCCCCCCGCCCTTCTGGTTGGGTGAACGGGTAAGCGAAACGAGGATATCGCCATTTGGAAGCGCATAGAGCGTGCGCGGGTGGTCGAGCCCTTCGGCGAAACGCTGGACGGCCAGTCCTTCCGCCGCGACGGGTTTCTCTCCATCTGCCCAGCCCACCGGATCGGCAATCGCAACCGTCGGGAAGGTTTCAGCGTCGGGATCTTGCAGGGTGGGATCGGTTCCGGTCACCTCGTCAAAGGGAACATCGGCGGTATCCCCCCTGGTCACAGCGTAGGCGAAGATCGCTAGGATCACGATCAGGACGAGGAGGGCGATGCCCAGCTTCTTGAGGATGCTCATGGCTTATCGTTAGGACAGCCCCGCCCGTCCCGCAATCTCCCTTGCGATTGCCGCACTTGCGCCTAGATGCCCTCCCATGTTCGATTTTCGCCCCGCAGACGACTGCCCCAAGCCCGAAGCCTATCGCCAGCTCCATGATGCGGCCGAGGCGCTGACCGCCGGTGAGCCGGATGCCGTGGCGAACATGGCCAATATCGCGGCGCTCCTGTGGGATTTCCTGCCCGACATGAACTGGGCGGGGTTTTATCGCATGGTCGATGGCGAACTCGTGCTCGGCCCCTTCATGGGCCGGCCCGCCTGCATCCGTATCCCGCTCGGCAAGGGCGTCTGCGGCGTTGCGGCACAGGATGGGGCGACGCAGCTCGTTGAAGACGTCCACGCCTTCCCCGGCCACATCGCCTGCGACGCTGTCACGAATTCGGAACTTGTCGTGCCCGTCCTGCGCAATGGCGACGTCGTGGCGGTGATCGATCTCGACAGCCCGTCCAAGGCGCGCTTTGACAGTGAAGATCGCGCAGGAATTGAACGGCTTGCCGAGATTATTTCCCAGCGGATATGAAGATCAGATATCGCCGCCGGTCAGGCGCTGGCAGATGAGATCCAGCTGATCGAGCGTGCGGTAGCCGATCGTCACGGTGCCGTTTCCAGGCGCTCCTTCGGTCTTGATCCGGACCGGAAGGCCGAGAAATTCCTCGAGATGCCCCTGCACTGCCGCGATATCGGCGTCGTTCTCGCTCGTGGCGACGGACGGCGCACCGGTGGACCGCGCCTTTTTCGGCTTTTCGCCACGCGCAAGTTTTTCGACCTCGCGGACCGAGAGATTGTCATTCACGGCCCTGCGCGCGATGGCTGCCGCTTCCTCGTTCCCGATCAGGGGCTTGGCGTGCCCCATCGAGAGGCGACCTTCGGCAAGCATATCAAGCACTTCCTCGGGAAGCCCGAGCAACCGCTGGAAGTTCGCTACATGGCTGCGCGACTTGTCGACGAGCTTGGCGATTTCCGCCTGGGTCATGCCCTCGTCTTCGGAAAGCTTGTGATAGGCGCGCGCCTCTTCCACCGGGTTGAGGTCTTCGCGCTGCAGGTTCTCGATCAGCGAGATTGCGACGATCTCTCTCTGGTCGAGATCGCGGACGATCGCCGGGATCGCGTGCAGCCGTGCCCGCTGTGCGGCACGCCAACGGCGCTCACCGGCAACGAGCTGGTAACCCGCACCCTTTGCCGTCACGATGACGGGCTGAATGACGCCGCGCTGGGCGATCGAGGCGGCAAGCTGGTCGAGCGCCTCGTCATCGAAGCGCGTGCGCGGTTGCCCGGGCAGCGGGCTGATGTCAGCCACGGGAATGGATGCCAGCCCCTCACCCGAAGGTCCGGCAGAAGCAGGCGCAATCTCGTTGCTTTCGTTACCTTTTTCGCGGACCAGCGGCTCTTCCCGCTGGATTTCGCCCATCAGCGCTCCGAGGCCGCGGCCGAGTTTCTTCTTGCGATCGATGGCGGCGCTCATGCGGCTTTCCTCTTCTCGGGCAGGCGGCCGATCAGCTCGCGCGCAAGTCCGATATAGGCGCGGCTGCCGGGGCAGTTATGGTCATAGATCAGGGCGGGCATTCCGTGGCTCGGCGCCTCGGACAGCCGCACGTTACGCGGGATGACGTTCTCGAACACGAGATTGCCGAGGCAATCGCGTACATCGTCCGCAACCTGGTCGGTCAGGCGATTGCGGCGGTCGAACATGGTCAGCGCGATACCGACGATGCCCAAATCGGGATTGAAGCGCTGCTGGATGCGCTCGACGGTCTGGAGCAGCTGGCTGAGCCCCTCCAGCGCAAAGAATTCGCACTGCAGCGGCACCATGAGTGTATCTGCCGCACCGAGCGCATTGAGTGTCAGCAGACCGAGCGAAGGCGGGCAATCGATGAAGGCAATGTCGTAACCGCTGAAACCGGCCTGCGGAGCGTTCAGCGCCTTTTGCAGGCGGTGCGTGCGGTCTTCGACCGAAACCAGCTCCACTTCTGCACCAGACAGGTCCTGCGTGGCGGGAACGATATCGAGACCCGGAATATCGGTTGGCTGGGCCGCCTGGGCCAAAGTGGCGTCGCCGACGAGAAGGTCGTAGCTGGTGTATTCGCGCGCCGCATTTTCGATGCCAAGGCCGGTCGACGCGTTACCCTGCGGATCCATATCGATCAGGAGGGTTTTCCAACCCGAGGCCGCCATGGCCGTCGCGATATTGATCGCGGTCGTGGTCTTGCCCACTCCGCCTTTCTGGTTCGCAATGGCAATTGTGATCATTTTCCCGTCCCTATCTTGCCCTTGCCGACAACGATCCCGGCCTCATCGTCTGTCCGCGATTGTTCCACGTGGAACATTTTGCGCAGATTGCGCGGCAGTTCTTCGACTTCTTGCGCCGCCGAACGCCCTTTCGGCAACACCCAATGCGTGCCGGCTGTGGAGAAGCGTGAGGATAAGCTGAGCAGTTTTGGCAGCGGTGCAAAGGCGCGGGCCGAGATTACCGCGGCTTTTCGAGTGTCGACAAGTTCGAGGCGTTTTCCCTCGATTTCGCAATTTGGGAGCCCCAGTCGGTCGGTCATTCGCGAAAGCCACTCCACCCGGCGCTTGCGCGATTCGACGAGAACGGTCGGATCTTCGGGCCTGAAGACGGCGATAACGAGGCCGGGAAAGCCTGCTCCGCTTCCGAGATCGAACCACGCGCCGCGTGTTCCACGTGGAACATAGGCGAGGAGCTGAGACGAATCGGCAAAGTGCCGAACCCAAGTCTCGTCGAGCGAACCGCGGGACACGAGGTTTTGCCGCTCGTTCTCCTCGCGCAGCGCCGCTGCAAGAAGCTCGAGCTTTTCGATCGCCTCCCTGCCCCCGATCGCTTCGATAGCCTCGCGGGCGGCTGCTTCCGTGCGGATCATGCTGCGCGCTCTTCAAGGCGGCGAGCGTGGACCAGCAGGGCCGCTAGCGCAGCCGGAGTGATGCCGGGAACACGGCCCGCCGCCGAAAGCGTCTCTGGTTGGGCGCGCGACAGCCGCTCGACCATTTCGTTCGAGAGACCGGGGACGCGGTCGTATGGGAAATCCTGCGGCAGGCGCAATTGCTCGCCCGCCTTCAGGTCTCGCAGCTCCGCTTCCTGGCGCACGAGGTAGGGCTCGTAGATCGTATCCTCGACCATCTCGACCGTCAGCGCATCCTGCGGATCGAGCCCACCCACGATGCGCGAAAGATCGTCAATCGAGATCTGGCCACCCCTGAGCCATTCGCGCAGTCGCTGCGAGCCACGGTCGGCCTTGGCGCTTATCCCGCCTTCGACCAGCTCATTGGCATGCACTTCCTCGTCGAGCTTGTTGTCGATCACCGAGCGCCGCGCTTCGCGGGTGGCGAACCAATCGGCCCGCTCCTTCCCGACCAGACCCGCTTCGATACCCAGGCCTGTCAGGCGCGTGTCGGCATTGGCGGCACGCAGGCGCAGGCGGTACTCGGCACGGGCCGTGAGCATCCGATAAGGCTCGCTGACACCTTGAAGCGTCAGGTCGTCGACCATAACGGCGATATAGGAATTCGAACGGTCCAGCCCGACCGGCTCGCGGCCCAATACCTTCGCCGCGGCATTCATCCCCGCAACGAGCCCCTGCGCGGCTGCCTCTTCATACCCCGTCGTCCCATTGATCTGGCCAGCACAATAGAGGCCCGGGATCGTCCTCAGCTCAAGGCTCGGCCGCAGTGCGCGCGGATCGATGTGGTCGTATTCCACCGCATAGCCAGGCACTGCCATTTCCACGCGTTCGAGACCCTTCATCGCACGGAGCATGTCATGCTGCACATCGACCGGGAGCGAGGTGCTGATACCGTTGGGATAGACCAGCTGGGTAGACAGGCCCTCGGGCTCAAGGAAGATCTGGTGACCCTCGCGATCACCGAACCGGTGGATCTTGTCCTCAATAGAGGGGCAATAGCGGGGTCCTGCCGCGCCAATCGCACCCGAAAAAAGCGGCGAACGGTCGAGATTGGCGCGGATGATATCATGCGCCTCGCGGTTGGTGCGGGTGATGGCACAGAAGACCTGCGGGTTGGTCCTGGCAGTGCTGAGCGAGGACATCGTCCAGCTTTCGCGGTCCGAGGGCTGTTCTTCCAATGACGCCCAGTCGATGGTTCTCCCGTCGAGGCGCGGCGGCGTCCCCGTCTTGAGCCTCGCCATGGGAAGCTCGGCTTCGCGCAACTGATCGGCCAGGGCCCTCGCGGCATTCTCGCCTATACGCCCACCTTCGAAACGTTCTTCGCCCCGGAAAAGAGTCCCTCCCAGGAAGGTGCCGGTGCAGAGCACTACCGCCGATGAGGAAATTGCAATGCCGTCGGCAAGGTTCAGGCCAGTCACCCGCTCGCCCGCCAGACGAAGTGACGCAGCCTCGCCTTCGATCAATGTCAGGTTGGCCTGATCTGATACGATCGCCTGGACAGCCGCGTGAAAGAGCGCACGGTCGGCCTGGACGCGCGGTCCCCATACCGCACTCCCCTTGGAGCGGTTGAGCATCCGGTAGTGTATTGCCGCCGAGTCTGCCGCACGACCGATCACCCCGTCGAGGGCATCGACCTCGCGTACGAGATGACCTTTTCCCAGTCCGCCGATCGCAGGGTTGCAGCTCATTGCCCCGATCTTCGTCAGGTCAAAACTGACGAGTGCCGTCTGCGCACCCATTCGCGCCGAGGCGCAGGCCGCCTCGACACCGGCATGTCCGCCGCCGATGACTATGACATCGAAATTCCGCATGGCCGCGCCGATAACGCAAAGGCGCCGGTATTCAAAGCGGAGGTTGATTCTCAGCGGCTACAAGCGATGTTCCACGTGGAACACTCACTTGCCGATGCAGAATCTTCCGAACAGCGCATCGAGCATATCTTCGGTCGAGTGCCGTCCCTGAAGCCGGTCGAGCGCAACGCGCGCCAGCCGAAGGCGCTCGCCAATAAGAAGGGGGTCGGAATGCTCTTCAATCCCGCTCACCGCCGAATGCGCCTCTTCAAGAGCTGCATGCTGGCGCCGGTTCAGAGCCGCTGCATCCGGTTTCGGAAGCAACGACCTTGCTTCCGTCACCAATGCGCCTGTCAGCTCGGCCACCCCCGCACCGGTTACTGCTGAAACGACATGATCAGGTGAGGACTTGCCCTGCCCCTCGAGGTCGCAGCGGGAAGCAATCTCCCACGACCCGGCCGGACCCTGGCCCTCGAGGCCAAGCCACAAAACTATGTCGGCCTTCTCGATCTCACCGCGCGCCTTTCCGATACCGATCTTCTCGATCTCTCCGGCGCCGTCCTCGCGGAGGCCTGCAGTGTCGACCAGAACGAAAGGCACACCCGAAATCCCGACCGGTCGCTCGATCACGTCGCGAGTGGTGCCCGCCTCTTCGGATACAATTGCTGCGCCCTCATCAAGGATCGCGTTGAACAAGGATGATTTACCGGAATTGGGAGGGCCGGCGAAAACCACACGTACACCATCGCGGAGCCTCTCCGATCGGGGGGCTTCCAGAACTTCTCGCCATTCCTCTGCAAGCGCCGAAAGTTCCACGTGAAACATTTCCGGCAGACCTCCGACATCGTCTTCATCGTCGAAGTCCAAAACTGCCTCAACCAGGGCAGACAGATTGAGAAGCCTTCCGCGCCAACCCTCTATCCGGCGGGACAGGGCACCGCCAGCCGCCGCCTGTGCAGCGCGACGCTGAAGTTCGGTTTCCGCCGCGAGCAAATCACCTAGCCCCTCGGCTTCGGCAAGATCGATCACCCCGTTTGCAAAGGCGCGGCGCGTGAACTCGCCAGGCTCTGCCCTTCGTAGCCCTTCGATGGTCGCCAGCGCATTCTCGATCGCGGACACGACCGCCCTGCCCCCGTGGCAGTGGAATTCGGCAAGGTCCTCACCCGTGGCCGTTCGTGGCCCGGGAAACCACAGGAGAAGACCGCGATCCAGTTCGCGCCCCTCGGAATCGTTCAATGTTCTCAGGCTTGCACGGCGAGGCTCGGGAATGCTGCCTGCCAATTGCTCGATCGCCTGCCTTACCCCGGGGCCGCTGATCCGCACCACCCCGATCGCAGCGGGCGGCGCTCCGCTCGACAGGGCGAAGATGGTGTCGGTCATCGGCTATAGCGTGCGTCAGTCGGCGTCGGAGGTGTCGGGCTTCTTCGGCGGTGTGCGAGCGGCCTGGGCGCCTTCCATGAAGCTCTGGAACAGCTTGAAGCCGGCCTGCCCCATCGGCGCGAGCTGCTTTGCGTATTCCTGCAGCTGGTCGGTGCTCGAAACGCCCTTCATCGCCTTCGACATCATGTCGACATAGATGTCGTTTGCCTTGCCCACGTCGGGCAACCCCATGAAGGTCCGCGCCTCTTCGGGCGTGCAGTCGATTTCGATATGGACCTTCATGCCGTTTCCTCCGTTAGGGTCTTGTATGCGCCCATCTGGGCCTCCATGCCGCGTTATGCAAGCATAAGACACTCAAGCGAAGAGAGAGGGAAATCCAGCGATGAGCGAGACGGTCAAAGTCACCACCCTGTCAGGCGATACCACATTCGATGCCTATGTCGCCCGCCCCGCCGATGCGCCCAAGGCGGCCATCCTCGTCATCCAGGAAATTTTTGGTGTAAATGCCGGCATCCGCCGCAAGTGCGACAAGCTCGCGGAGGAAGGCTATCTCGCCGTGGCGCCGGACCTGTTCTGGCGGCTCGAGCCCGGTGTCGAGCTCGACCCCGATGTCGAACCCGAATTCCAGCGCGCGCTCGATCTCATGGGCAAGTTCGACCAGGATCAGGGCATTCGCGATATCGAGGCGACCATCCATCATATCCGCCGCGAGGAGGGCGTGCCGAAAGTCGGCTGCGTCGGCTACTGTCTCGGCGGCCGCCTCGCCTACATGACCGCGGCGCGCACCGACGTGAATGCATCGGTCGGCTATTACGGTGTCGGCATCGACGGTTTGCTCAACGAAAAACACGCGATTGCTCATCCGCTGTTACTACACGTCCCGACAGAGGACGGCTTCGTCGACAAGGATACGCAGAAGGCGATGCACGAGGGGCTGGACGATCACCCCAAGGTCACGCTCTACGACTACGAAGGCCTCGACCACGGCTTCGCGACCGAGTTCGGCAAACGCCGCGCGGAACAAGCCGCCAATCTCGCCGATAGTCGCACGGCCGATTTTTTCCGGGAGCATCTCGGATAGGCGCGCGCAGATGATGGAGCGCCTGCCCTATCGCTATATCGTACCTGCCGCCCTTTTCGGCCTTGCGACAGTCGCCTGGGTGAGCGGCGATGCACGCTGGACCTTGTCGGCGATCCTCCCGCTTCTTGGTCTCGCATTATGGGACTTTTTCCAGCACCATCATACACTTAGGCGGAACTATCCGCTTCTCGCCCGAATTCGCTGGCTGATGGAAGACCTGCGCCCCTTTGCGCAGGCCTATATCGTCGAGGACGACCTCGAAGGGCGCCCCTTTAGCCATCAGGCGCGGGCACTGGTCTATGCGCGCGCCAAGGGTGACCTCGACAAGCACCCGATGGGCACAGAACTGGACGTTTATTCGGACGAATACGAGTGGGTCGGCCACTCGATAGCTCCAAGCCAGGAGCCACCCGAAGAGTGGCGCGTGACAGTCGGCGAAGGGACTTGCGACAAGGCTTATTCCTCCTCGCTCCTCAACATTTCCGCGATGAGCTTCGGCTCGCTCTCGGCGCGCGCCATCGAAGCGCTCAACGCAGGCGCCAAGGAGGGCAATTTTGCGCATAACACGGGCGAAGGTTCGATCAGCCGATATCATCGCGCTCCGGGCGGCGACCTCATCTGGGAACTGGGCAGCGGCTATTTCGGCGCACGGCGTGACGACGGGCGCTTCGATCCCGACCTCTTCCGCGAGAATGCGGCGAGCGATCAGGTCAAGATGATCGAACTGAAGCTCAGCCAGGGCGCAAAGCCCGGCCATGGCGGCGTCCTGCCGGGCGCAAAAGTCACCAAGGAAATCGCCGAAGCGCGCGGAGTGCCCGAGGGCAAAGACGTCCTTTCCCCTGCCGCGCATCCCGAATTCGACACGCCGATAGAATTGCTCGAATTCGTCTCTCGCCTGCGCGAATTGTCCGGCGGCAAACCTACCGGTATCAAGCTGTGTGTCGGGCAGCCGCATGAAATCTTCGCGCTGGGAAAAGCCATGCTCGAAACTGGCTTGCATCCAGACTTCATCACCGTCGACGGGGCGGAAGGCGGGACCGGTGCAGCGCCGCTCGAACTGTCGAATTCGGTGGGCATGCCGCTGCGCGAAGGACAGATCTTCGTGCGCAACATGCTGGTGGGCACCGGCCTCAAGCAAAAGGTCAAGATAGCCACCTCGGGCAAGATCCATTCGGGCGCACAAATGGCGAAAAGCTTCGCGCTCGGGGCGGACTGGTGCAATGCCGCACGGCCCTTCATGTTCGCGCTCGGCTGCGTCCAGTCGATGAACTGCCACAAGGGTACCTGCCCCACCGGGATCGCGACACAGGAAGAATGGCGGCAACGCGGCCTGGTAATCGAGGACAAAGCCCCGCGTGTCGCTCGCTTCCAGCGCCAGACACTCCACGCCCTGCGCGAGATTGTCATCGCCATGGGTCTCGAAAGCCCCTGGGACATGACCCCGCTCGACATGCGCGAACGAATCAACGGCGCGCGCTCCGATGCCTTCGACAAGATCTATTATTTCGCCGAGGAGGGCGTGCTGCTCGAAAAGCCCGAGACCACCCCGCTGGCCCGTCACTGGGCCGCGGCTCGGGCGGATAGTTTCAGGAGGAAATCTTGAGCGCTCGAGAAGGATTGGCCACCTGGCACAAGGTCATCGAGAACGGCAGCAAACCTGCCGAACTCGCCGCCATCATCCGCGAAGACGCAAGTTTCCACTCGCCTGTGGTCCACACTCCGCAAAAGGGGCGTGATCTGGTTGTCGCCTATCTGTCGGCAGCCGGCCAGACGCTGGGCAACGATAGCTTCACCTATGTTCGAGAACTCGTCGACGACGAGAACGCGTGCCTCGAATTCACCACCGAGATGGATGGCATCCATGTCAACGGAATCGACCTGATTCGCTTCGACGAAAAGGGCATGATCACCGATTTCAAGGTGATGGTTCGCCCACTGAAAGCCGTGAACAAGGTCTGGGAACAGATGGCTGCAATGCTCGAACGCATGAAGGGCTGAAACGAAAAAGGCCGCCAGATAAACTGGCGGCCCTTCCAGAAAATCCTTCGACGAGAACCGCTTACTGGTTCATCGTCGCGAAGAAGTCTTCGTTGGTCTTGGAATCCTTCATCTTGTCGAGAAGGAATTCCATCGCGTCGACAGTACCCATCTGCATGAGGATACGGCGCAGGACCCACATCTTCGACAGCTTGTCCTTCTCGACCAGCAGCTCTTCCTTGCGAGTGCCGGACTTGCCCACGTCGAGCGCCGGGAAGATGCGCTTGTCGGCGACCTTGCGGTCGAGGACGATTTCGCTGTTACCCGTGCCCTTGAATTCTTCGAAAATGACCTCGTCCATGCGGCTGCCGGTGTCGATCAGTGCAGTAGCGATGATCGAGAGCGAGCCGCCTTCCTCGATATTACGCGCCGCACCAAAGAAACGCTTCGGACGCTGCAATGCGTTGGCGTCGACACCGCCGGTCAGCACCTTGCCCGAGCTCGGCACCACAGTGTTGTAGGCGCGGCCGAGGCGGGTAATCGAGTCGAGCAGGATGACGACATCCTTCTTGTGCTCGACGAGGCGCTTGGCCTTCTCGATCACCATTTCGGCGACCTGGACGTGGCGGTTGGCCGGTTCGTCGAAGGTCGAGGAGATCACCTCGCCATTCACCGAACGCTGCATGTCGGTGACTTCCTCCGGACGCTCGTCGACGAGCAGGACCAGCAGGAAAACTTCGGGATGGTTGTCGGTGATCGCCTTGGCGATGTTCTGCAGCAGCACCGTCTTACCCGTACGCGGCGGGGCGACGATCAGCGCGCGCTGGCCCTTGCCCTGCGGCGAAATGATATCGATGACGCGCGCCGACTTGTCCTTGACCGTCGGATCGAGCGTGTCGAGGTTGAGCTTCTCTTCCGGATAGAGCGGCGTGAGATTGTCGAAATTGGTGCGCGTGCGCACGTTTGCCGGATCTTCGTAGTTCACCGAGGTCAGGCCGGTCAGTGCAAAGTAACGCTCGCCTTCCTTGGGCGCGCGGATCTGGCCTTCGACCGTGTCGCCGGTGCGCAGGCCCCATTTGCGGATCTGGTTGGGCGAGACGTAGATATCGTCCGGACCGGCGAGGTAGTTCGCCTCGGGGCTGCGCAGGAAGCCGAAACCGTCCTGCAGCACCTCGATGGTGCCGATACCCATGATTTCCTCGTTATAGTCCTCGTCATCCGCGAGCTCGCGCAGGATGCAGAACATGAGGTCCTGGCGGCGCATGGTGCCGGCCGCCTCGACACCCAGTTCCTCGGCCATCGCCACGAGGTCTGCGGGTGTCTTTGCTTTCAAGTCTTTGAGATGCATAGTATTTCTCGGTATTCGAGTGTGGAATGGCCGGCAGGTCGATATGGGCTTGGAGAAAGCGGACCCGGCCCCGTCTGATGCGCGGGACCTGTAGCCGGTAGAGGCGCTTCAAATAATTTCGCTTGGGGCCCGCGTCAATCGGGAATGCGGAGAGGTCACACTCAGAAAGGTTTGACCACCACGAGGATCACGATCAGCGCCAGCAATACGCCGGGGATCTCCCCGATCATGCGCAGCTGCTTCTCGCTCAGGGGCCGTTCGCCCGCAGCCATCTTCTTCGATTGGGCCACCAGATAGCCGTGGAAGCCGCTCAGAGCCGCCACAAGCAGCAATTTGGCGTGGAGCCACCCCTCACCCCATGCGCCGAGCGTTTGGGCAAGGAGCAGGCCCAGAACCCACACCACGATGATGCTGGGCGTAAGGATGACCTTGCGCAAAAGCTCCATGCGCTTCGCCCAGAGGGCCGATTCCGCGGAATCCTTCGCGGCGGGATGGAGGTAGATCATCTGGCGCGGCAGCATGAAAAGGCCGGCCAGCCAGAAAACCACGAAGATGATATGACCGGCCTTGAGCCAGAGATAGGTCATCGCGAGCGCATCCTGCATCCGGGCAAGCTAGTCATTCGTGCAGAAAATTTCATCCCCGCCATCCGCGCACCGCCGCAATCAGCCGCTCGACATGCTCGATTGGCGTGCGCCGGTCGATCCCGTGGCCGAGATTGAAGACATGCGGTCGGTCGGCGAAAGCCTCGAGGATCGTGTGCACGCGCTTCTCCAACTCGTCCGACCCGGCAAGGAGCAGCAGCGGATCGAGATTTCCCTGGACCGGCATTCCGGCAGGCAATTCGCGCGAAACCCAGGCGGGATCGAGCGTCTCGTCCACTCCGACAGCCTTCACGCCCGTCTCGCGCGCATAGGCCGGCAATTTCTCACCCGAACCCTTCGGGAATCCGATCACGGGAATGTCCGGATGACTCGCCGCCAGCGCAGCCACGATCCGCGCGTTGGGCGCAATGACCCACTTCTCGAACTCGTCGGGCGCGAGACTTCCCGCCCAGCTGTCGAACAGCTGCACCGCCTCGGCTCCGGCATCGATCTGGCCGGAGAGATATCCGATCGTCTGCTCCACGATAGCATCGATGATTGTTTGCAGCGCCGCCGGATCGCGATAGGCGAGCGCCCTCGCCTCGTGCTGGTCCCGGCTCCCCTCGCCCGCCACCATATAGGTTGCCACCGTCCAGGGGCTCCCCGCAAAGCCCAACATGGTCACACCTTCGGGCAGCCGCTGGCGGCACAGGCGCACGGTTTCGTAGATCGGCTCGTAGCGTTCGGGCGCGCGAGTGAGTGCATCGAGCGAACTGTCGACCAGCTTCGGCGAAAGCTTGGGACCCTCGCCCGCCAGGAACTCGAGATGCTGGCCCAGCGCATGCGGCACGATCAGGATGTCGGAAAACAGGATCGCGCCGTCGAAGCCGAAACGATCGATCGGCTGCAAAGTGATCTCGCAGGCCGCCTCGCTATCGTAGGCAAGCTCGAGGAAACCGCCCTTCTGTGCGCGCAGCTCGCGATATTCGGGAAGGTACCGACCTGCCTGGCGCATGAGCCAGAGAGGGACCTGTGCGCTTGGCGCACCGTTCAGAGTGTCGAGAAGGATACCGGGCATTCAGGAGTCCAATAATACCTAGTTATTATAAGGATTGATGGAGTCTGTTGGCCCTGTGGATATCGGGCACAAGCGGCCCCTGCCCGAAAACTTTGCGCGATGGAAGGCTTCGCGGCGATTTGCGACTCGTGGATTCAGCAGAGTCGAGTCAAACTTGTCCCCACTGTTCCCAGCCGCTGTAAAACTTGCCCCTTGCTGTGCGGGAATCGGGGTCGGTCGGGACTCGTAGCGGGGAGAGAATTCATCACCGAACTTGTCGGCAGACCTGTCCCGTGGTTTATCCCGAAGCTGTCCACATGCCGGAATAGAGGCTCCCATCGCAGACCGCATCCACCTCCACCTGCTGTCCGACAGCACCGGCGAAACGCTGGAAATGCTGGCCAAAGCGGCGCTGGCCCAGTTCGACGATGCCGATGTGGTGCGCCACTTCTGGCCCATGGTGCGGAGCAAGCAGCATCTCGACCGGATCGTACCCGAACTCAAGGCCAATCCGGGCCTGGTGCTGTTCACATTGGTCAATGCCGAGGCGCGCGAACGGCTGGAGGAAGTCTGTGCGCAGAACGGGCTTCCCGCGGTCCCCATCCTCGACCGGGTGACCGAGGCGCTGGAAAAAGCTCTGGGGCAGGAAGCGCACGGCCGGCCGGGCAAGCAGCACAAGATGGACCAGGCCTATTTCGAGCGCGTCGAAGCGATCCAGTTCACCATCGCGCATGACGACGGGGTCGGCTGGGAGAATTGGGAGGAAGCCGACATCGTGCTGGCGGGGGTCTCGCGCAGCTCGAAAACGCCGACCAGCATCTATCTCGCCAATCGCGGCTACAAGGTCGCCAATATCCCGCTGGTGGTGGAAAGCCCGCCGCCGGAAAAGCTCTACCAGCTGAAGAAACCGATGGTCGTCGGCCTGACCACCGCTCCCGAGCGGCTAGTGCAGATCCGCCGCAACCGGCTCCTCACGCTGAACGAGAAGACCGAGACTGCCTATGTCGACAACGACCGCGTGAAGAGCGAAGTCGCCTTTGCCCGCCGGATGTTCGCGGACAATGGCTGGCCGGTCATCGACGTGACCCGTCGCTCGATCGAGGAAACGGCGGCGGCGATCATCCGCCTCTATGGAGAACGCAAATCGCGCGATGGCGACCTGTTTGAGGGGGTCAAGGCGATATGAGCGCGCTTTCGGGCAGCGGGATCGTGCTCGCGTCGAATTCGGCTTCGCGTAAGGCGATGCTGGAGGCTGCGGGCGTGGCGTTCGAGGCGCGGTCTGCCGATGTGGACGAGCGTGCGCTCGAGGCGGAGATGGAGAATGCCGAGCCGTCCGAGGTCGCGCAGGCCTTGGCAGCGGCGAAAGCGGCGGCGGTTGCGGACGAGCGGGTGGTTCTGGGTAGCGATTCGCTCGTCGAGGTCGAGGGACGGCGGTTCGACAAGCCCGCCAGCCGCGAGCAGGCGGCCGAGCACTTGCGCTTTTTCTCGGGCAAGGTGATGACGCTGCATAGCGCAGCGGCCTTGGCCAGGGACGGGCAGATCGTCTGGGTCGGTTCCGATTTCGCGCGGCTGCGGGTGCGCGAACTGAGCGCGGAATTCATCGAGGCCTATCTCGATGCCGAATGGCCCGAGGTGTCCTATTGCGTGGGCGTGTTCCGGATCGAGGGCCCCGGCGTGCAATTGTTCGAGAGCATCATGGGCGACCAGTTCACCGTGCTGGGCATGCCGTTGCTGCAGGTGCTCGATGCGCTGCGCGAGGAAGGCGTGCTCGCCTTGTGACCATTTATGCGGAAGTCATCGGCGATCCGATCGCGCAGTCGAAATCGCCCGCGATTCACTCGTTCTGGATCGAGAAGCTCGGGCTGGACGCTGAGTATCGCCCCTGTCGTGTCACCAGTGATGGCCTTGCCGATTATCTTGCCGAGCGCCGCGAAGATCTTGCCTGGCGCGGCTGCAATGTCACGATGCCGCACAAGCAAGCGATTCAACCGCACCTCTCCAGCATCGACGATACTGCGAGGGCCATTGGCGCGGTCAATACTATCTACCCGGCCTTCGACCGGATGCTCGCGGGTACGAACACCGACATGGCGGGTTTCCTTGAACCGTTGCGAGGTCGGCTGGAGCAGCAGCACTATTTCCGCATGGCGCGCGTGCTGGGCACGGGCGGCGCTGCAAGGGCGATTGTCACAGGACTTGCCAAAGAAGGCTTCACCCTGGTTCTGGCCGGGCGCAATCCGGAGAAAGCGGCAGCCCTTCTCGATGAGCTGGCAGAAGGCGAACACCACACTGCCCCGCTCTCGCACTTTGCCGACCCGACAGACTTCGACTTCGACGACCGCGAGGGATGCTGCGACCTCATCGTCAACGCCAGCCCGCTGGGCATGCGCGGGCAGCCACCGCTCGCATTCGACTGGAGCCACGCCCCGCCCGGCTCGATCGCCTACGATATCGTCACCGATCCGGTGGAGACCGATTTCCTCAAGGCCGCGCGCGATGCAGGTTTCGAGACTATCGACGGCCTCTCCATGCTGATTGGCCAGGCCGCCGCCGCCTTCGAATATTTCTTCGGCGAAAAGGCGCCGCGCGAGCACGATGCCGAATTGCGGGGGCTTTTGACCACATGACCAAGCCCCTCGTCATCGGACTCACCGGCTCCATCGGCATGGGCAAGTCGACCGTTGCAGCCATGTTCGAAGCGGCCGGCGTGCCGGTATTCGATGCCGATGCCGAGGTGCGCGCCATGCAGGGTCCGGGCGGCGAATTGATCGGGGCGATCGAAGCCGCCTTCCCCGGCAGCACCGGAGAAACCGGCGTGCTTCGCGACAAACTCGGCAAGCAGGTTTTCGGCGACAGGGAAGCGCTCGCGCGGCTGGAAGCCATCGTCCATCCGGCTGTGGCTGCGAAACGCGAGGCATTTCTGCTCGAGCACTATGGCGCCCCCTTCGTGGTCTTCGATATCCCGCTGCTGTTCGAAAAGGGTGGCCACGCCGCCGTCGACCGCATCGTCGTCGTCTCGGCCCCGGCAGAGGTCCAGCGCGGGCGCGTGCTTGCGCGGCCCGACATGACGCCGGAAAAATTCGCGCATATTCTCTCGCTGCAGACCCCGGATGCGGAAAAGCGCGATCGCGCCGATCACATCATCGACACCGGACAGTCGCTGGCTGAAACCGAGCAGGAAGTGATCGACCTGATTGCCAGGCTGCGCTCCGAAATAGGTAGCGGCGCCCCCTTGTAATCTGCGCGAACGAGTCCGATAGGTTAGGCAATGCGTGAGATCGTTTTCGACACCGAAACCACCGGCCTCGACCCCAAGACGGGTGACCGGATGGTAGAAATCGGCTGCGTCGAGATGGTCAATCTCGTGCCCACCGGGAACACTTTCCACGCTTATTACAATCCCGAACGCGACATGCCTGCGGGCGCCGAGGCAGTGCACGGCCTCTCGAGCGCGTTCCTTTCCGACAAACCGCTGTTTCGCGAAACCTTCCAGGAACTGCTCGACTTCATCGGCGATGCGCCACTGGTGGCGCATAATGCCGGGTTCGACTTCGGCTTCCTCAATGCCGAGCTCGCCCTGATCGAGCGGGAAGCGGTCTGTATGACCCGCATGGTCGACACGGTGCAGCTGGCCAAGAAGAAGCATCCGGGCGCGAAGCTGTCGCTCGATGCGCTTTGCACGCGCTACGGTATCGATCGCAGCCACCGCGTGAAACATGGCGCGCTGCTCGATGCCGAATTGCTCGCGCAGGTCTATGTCGAGCTGAAGGGCGGGCGACAGATCGGCCTCGGCCTCGCCGCCGAACCTGAAAAGATGGAAACGCCGCTGGAAGCGGTCGCCGTGCGCAAGGCCCCCGAGGGCCCGCGCCGCGAACCGCGCCCGCACGCGCCGACGCCGGAAGAACTGGCGCGGCACAGGAAATTCATGTCGGGGATCGAAAACCCTCTCTGGGGGTAAGTCACCGGCAACGACACGTCGGCTGACGGGGCCGGAGGAACACGTCGGGGCGCGCAAGAAGGAGAACGACGCTTATGGATATCCGTGTTTCGGGCCACCAGATCGACACCGGCGCTGCGCTGCAGACCCATGTCGAGGACCGACTGGAAGGCATCGTCGAGAAGTATTTCAACCGCGCGATCTCCAGCCATGTGACGTTTGGCAAGGCGGCGGGCGGCGCTTTCTCCTCCGACATCGTGACCCATGTGATGCAGGGCCTGATCCTAAAGGGCCATGCCGAGGCGCATGACGTCCACCAGGCCTTCGACGCGGCAGCCGCGAAGATCGAAAAGCAGCTGCGCCGCTACAAGCGCCGGATCAAGGACCGCCACGAACAGGCCGATCATGCGATGCGCGAACAGGAAGCGGCTTATACGATCTTCGCCGCTCCCGAGCCCGATACCGAGGAAGAGGTCCAGCACGACAGTCCGCCGGTTATCGCCGAAACCAGCGCCATGATCCCCGAATGTTCGGTCGCCGACGCGGTGATGCTGCTCGATCTACAGAACTCCAATGCGCTGTTCTTCAAGAACGGCGCGACCGAAAAGCACAACATGGTCTATCGCCGTGCCGACGGCTCGATCGGCTGGGTCGAGCCGCGCAGCTGAGGAATTTGCGATGAGCGGGGAGGCAAGCAGCGGAGCCGAGCGGCACTGGCGTGCGCTCGAGGGTCTTTATGCCTCCGCCCCGGTGAATGCCAAATTCGATTCTTCGCTCGAGGTGCTGGGAGAAGGCTCCTCGCGCATAACCTTCGAAGTCACCGAAAGCTCTTTTCATGCGGCAGGCGCAGCCCACGGGACGATCTATTTCAAGATGCTCGACGATGCCGCCTTCTATGCTGCGAATACGCTGGTGACCGACCGCTTCCTTCTCACCACCTCGTTCAATCTCCACTTCACCAAGCCGGTGCGCGAGGGCAAGGTCGTGGCCGAGGGGCGCTGGGTCAGCGGGCGCAAACGCGTCTTCGTCGCCGAATCGCGGTTGGTCGATGCCGAGGGTGACGAGATCGGGCGCGGAACCGGCACTTTCATGAAATCGCGCATCCCGCTTTCCAGCCTTTCCGGATATTCGGGCTGATGGAAGATGCGCGACTTCCGGCGCACCTCGAAGTGGCCGGTCTGTTGAAGCTCGTACAGGGTCTTGGCGGCTTCGGAACGGTGCTGAAAAAGGGCGAAAGGGACGCCGGCACTCTGGTGATATTAACCACTCATAGTGGCAATAATGCACGCCTTTGGGAACGTATGCCGCAGCTCGACGGTTCGCGGCGCTTTACCTGCACACGAGAGCAAGATACTGACAATCCTAGAGATTTTGACGAGTATGTCGCGAAAAGGCAACGTCAAGACCCCGACTGCTGGTTCATCGAACTAGACGGTCCCGATGTGGAACGGTTGATAGATTCCGCCCCGCGTTAACTTGACACAGTTTCAGATGATACTATTTGCGGCCCCAGCTTCGATGCGCAGGCGGTCGGGTTGGCAATGGGGTCGACGGACTAGCACGCAGACGGGGAGCCAGCGGCAGGCCCGCTAACGGATCGATTTATTCCAGGACGCAAATAACGCGCCACCGATCCCAGCCTGCGCAGCTACTCACCGCCAAGATAAGCGGGATCATGCGTAAGTCTATTTTTGCTATTGCGGCCACGGCCGCGACAATGGTTGCAACGTTTGCCGGTGCGGAAGAAACCGGCGCCCAAGAACCTCAGACGCTCGCCGAGGCGGTCGTCGAAGATACCACCGCAGAAGAAGCGGTTCTCACCGAGGAGGTGGTTCCGGTCTTCGTCAGCGAAGAAGTGGTTCAGGAGCTTCCCGTGGAAGCCGCCCCCGAATATTCAGGAAACGTCCCCGCCGCGGCAAACAGCCTGCGCGAACTGGTGTCCGGCATGTCCGCACCGGAGGAACTTTCCGACGAAATGCGCTGCCTTGCAGGCGCCGTCTATTTCGAATCGCGCGGCGAACCGCTCGCCGGCCAGCTGGCCGTGGCGCAGGTCGTGATCAACCGTGCGGAATCGAGCCGTTTCCCTTCGAGCTATTGCGGCGTTGTCTACCAGCGCGCGCAGTTCAGCTTCGTGCGCGGCGGATCCATGCCGCGCATCAAGACCGGCTCGGAAGCGTGGCAGCGCGCAAAAAAGATCGCTCGTATCGCGCACCAGGGCCTGTGGGATAGCGAGGCGCAGGATTCGCTCTATTTCCACGCGACCTATGTTAGCCCGCGCTGGGCGCACAAGAAGACGCGCCGCGCAGCCATCAAGACGCACATTTTTTACCGTTGATCGGTAGCGAATGACGAATATGAGGCCGCTGCCTTCGGGTGGCGGCCTCTTTCGTTGGCGCTAGTCGCGGATTTCGACCCAGACCGGGGTGTGATCACTCGCTTTTTCGCGTCCGCGATATTCCTTGTCCACGCCCGCGGCTACCATGCGGTCGGCCAGTTCGGGCGAAAGCAGCAGGTGGTCGATGCGAAAGCCATGGTCGCGCTGCCATGCGCCCGCCTGGTAGTCCCAGTAGGTCCACACGCCGCCGCGCGGATTGAGCGTGTCGATTGCGTCGGTCCAGCCATCGGCAAGCATCCGCCTGTAGGCATCGCGGCTTTCCGGCTGCATCAACGCATCGCTGGCCATGGCCTTGGGCGACCAGACGTCCTTGTCCTCCGGAATGACGTTGAAATCGCCCAGCACTACTGCGGGCACTTCTTCGGCCCAGATCGAGTGCATGCGTGAGCGCAGCTTCTCCATCCACGAAAGCTTGTAATCGAACTTGGGCCCGGGATGCGGATTGCCGTTGGGCAGGTAGAGATTGCAGATGCGCACGCCGTTCACTTCGGCCTCGAGATAACGCGACTGCTCGCCCTCGCCATCCTTCGGGCCATCGATGCCCAGTCCGCGCTGGATTTCTTTGGGCTCCACGCCCTTGGCGAGGATCGCCACGCCGTTGAAGCTCTTCTGGCCGTGCCAGATCGCCTGGTATCCGATCTTCTCGAAGTCTTCCGCCGGGAAGCCTTCGTCCATCGTCTTGATTTCCTGCAGGCAAGCGACGTCGGGCTGGGTTTCGTCCAGCCATTCGAGGAGGCGCGGCAGGCGCGCCTTGATGCCGTTGATGTTGAAAGTGGCGATACGCATGGCAGGACCCATGCCCTAAGCCGCCGCGCGGGTCTAACCTAAATCCCGAAACTCGAACCGCAGCCGCATCCGGCAGCCGCATTGGGATTTTCGACGCGGAAGGCCGCCCCGCCCAGAGACTCGACGAAATCGACGACGCTGCCCGCCACCAGGTCGAGGCTGACCGGGTCGACTACCAGACGCACGCCATCGGTGTCGCTCACCGAATCGTCGTCATCGGCACCATCCGCTAGGTCGAACTTGTACTGGAAACCCGAACAGCCCCCGCCCTCTACCGACAGTCGCAGGATCGCGGGTTTCGCCTGCTTTTCGGCGATGGCGGCAACGCGCTTTGCGGCTGCCTCGGTCAGGGTGAGCATTTCGGCCATGCAGGCGATGTAGGAAGCGTTTGCTGCCCGCTCAAGCCGTCTGGATATATTCGCGCATGGCTTCGGCCTCGTGCTGTATCTCGTCTAGCCGTGCCTTGACGAGATCGCCGATCGAGATGAAGCCGCACATGGCTTCACCGTCAATGACGGGAAGATGGCGGATGCGACGCTTGGTCATCAGGTCCAGCGCATCAAGGATATCGGTCTGCCGGTCGGTCGTGATCGCGGGCGAGGTCATCACTGCGCCCACCGGCCGGTCGAGACAGGACTGCCCCTCTTCGGCAAGCCGATAGATCACGTCGCGCTCGGAAAAAATGCCGGCAACACGCCCGCCTTCCATGACGGGAAGCGCGCCGATCCGCCTGGAAGCGAGCAGGCCCACCGCATCGCGCACCTTTTGCTCGACATTGACCGAGATGATGTCCGAACTTGTACGGTCTTCGATCAGCTTCCCGATATTCATGCGTGCCTCCTTTTATGGGCGCAAGAATGCCACTTTTGCGCGCGTTTGGCGAATCGGTCTTTTTAGCCATGTTGAAACCGCCGCGGCGCGCGTCCATGAGAGGCGCGAATGACAAGGAAATCGCCTCTCGACGACCCGGAAACCGCCGCATACGCCTGGGCGCGATACCGGCGGATCATGCGCTTCATGCTGCTTCTGACAATCGGCATCGTGGCGATAGCGATGGCGCTTCTCTACAAGTTCGAGGACGTCTCGGTTCATTTCTACATTGCGACTGCGCTCGGTATCGGTTTCACGATGTTGCTGGCGGGCGCGCTGATGGGGCTGATGTTCCTGTCATCGGGCACCGGCCACGACGATGCGGTGGACAACACCCTGCCCGACAATTCGATCGACGAGGACTAGGCTTCTTCCATCCCTCGCAGGCGGTATTCCTCGACCGGGACACCGCCGATGAGATGGCGCTGGATGATTGCTTCGAGCACATCCTCGTTGCAGGAATGATACCAGACGTTTTCCGGCCACACGACCGCGATGGGTCCGTGCGCGCAGATCTGGAGGCAATCGGCCTTTGTACGCTGCACCGTTGCCCCGCGCCCGACGAGGCCCAGCTCCTTCATGCGCCGCTTGAGGTAGTTCCAGGCAGCCTTGCCTTCCTCGCGAGAGCAGCACTTCTGCTTCTCGCTCAACGCGCAGAGGAAGATTTGCCGCTCGACCTCTTCCCCGCCGATCTTGGCGAGCGCGGCTTCGGCCTTTTTCAGCGACTTGCTCAGCGTTTCTTGCCCGCAATCCGGGCGATTTCGGCCTTGACCATTTCCTCGACCATGCCGGGAAGGTTCTTGTCGAGCCACTCCTTGAGCATCGGGCGCAGCATCTCGCGCACCAGTCCTTCGAGCGAGGTTTCGCCCTGACGGACGATCTGCGGCTGCTTTCCGGGCTTGGCCAGCATGGTCAGTGCGGCAAAGTTCTGCTGCATCGCGCTGCGCGTGGCATCGGCAATCAGGCTTTCGCCCTCTTCCTCGTCTTCGCCGGGCTCTTCGCCGAAGCGTGCATCGAGCGCGGCATTGTCCTCGATGATCATTTCTTCGGCGAGGACGGCGTCAAGTTCGAGCACGTCTTCCGCCTCGTCCTCGTCGACCGGTTCGGAACTGCCTGCGACCAGCCCGCGGCGGCGCGGCGCGGCTTCGCGAATCTCGCTGTCGCGCGCGATCACTTTCTTGATCGAGTCGAGGATTTCTTCGACGGACGGTTCGTCGTGATTACGCATCGGCGGTGACCCTGTTGCCTCTTGTCGATCCCGAATCGGGACGGGAAGGACGCTAAGGCGTATCGGAAGTTTCTTCAATCGCCGGAATTTCGGCGGTGGGGGCCGGAATTGTGACAGTCGATGTGCTGGTTGCAATCGGCTCGGGGTCACGGTCCCAATCCCAGACACGCCCGCTGACGCGCTGGTAGTTCTCGAGCGGGTCGTAAAGCACGCCCTCGTCGCCAAGACCCAGGTCGCGGGCCTCGGCACGACCCATCGCCGCGAGCAACGCAAAACCGGCGACATAGGCGTTGCGCCGCGCGGTCACGAGTTGGACGCGGGCCGAAAGCAACTCCTGCTCGGCATTGAGCACATCGAGGATGGTGCGATTGCCAATCGAGTTTTCGGCGCGCACGCCTTCGAGACTGAGCGTCGCAGCGTCGACGGCGGCTTGCGAACTCTCGATAATCGCGAGGCTGGCCTGCCAGTTAGAATAAAGCGAGCGCGTCTGAGCAATAACGTTGCGCTCGGTAGCTATTACTTGCTCTAGCGCTGCGGTCTCGAACGCCTGGGCCTGTCGCTGCCGCGCTGCGGGCAGGCCACCCTGGAAAATGGGAATGTTGAGCTGAACGCCGGCATTGGCAGTGGTCTCGCGCTGCGAAACGCCGCCAGCGCCACCGGCGAGCGTGTCGAAATAGTCGGTATAGTCGGCCCCGGCGAAGAGCGATACCGATGGGAGTCTACCCGATCCGGCGACTGCAACATCGAACCCGGCGGCGCGGGCGCGCTCTCTGGCCGCAACCAGATCGGGATTATTCTCCAAGGCCGCATCGACCGCCACGCCGCCCGTAGCCGGAAGGCCCGGCAGTGGGGGTGGAGGCTGGAGGTCGGTTGGCGCTTCTCCCACCAGCGCGATATATTCCTCGCGCGCCTGGATAAGCGTCGCCCGTGCGGTCTGGAGGTCACCTTGCGCAACTGCGAGGCGTGATTCGGACTGCGCAACGTCTGTGCGGGTCAGGTCGCCGATTTCGAACCGGTCACTCGTGGCTTCGAGATTGACCGTCAAAACGTCGACCTGGTTGGCCGATAACGCAACGAGCGCCTGCCCGCGCAGCACATCCATGTAGGCCGCCACAACCTGGCTGAAAACAGCGCTTTCGGTTGCGCGAAGATCTGCCCGACCGGCCTCGACCCGCTCTTTGGCCGCCTTGATGCCGTTGCGAACCGCTCCTCCGTTGTAGACCGGAATAGAAAGGTCGGGACCGAACTGGAGACGACGTTCGGGAGCGGTGAAGCTGTTCGGCGAATTCTTGACGAACTCGATGTAATTGCCGCTCGCGTTGACATTGGGGAGGCCTTGGGCCCGCTGGATTTGCACCGTTTCGTCGGTTGCGCGCTGGTTGGCCCGCGCCGCTTCGAGCGTGGGGTTGTTGATATACGCGTCCGTAAGCGCTTCCTGCAGCGTATCTGCGCGGGCAGGCGCCGAGCCGAGTGCGAGCGCGAGCACGCTTCCGGAAATTGCCAGGCGTTTCACGACCCCTCCCCTAATCATTCAGAAGCTCCAGCTCTCCGGCTTGTCGAAAGCGCCCATACGCGGCACGCCCATTTCGGCGAGCGGCAGCAGCGCAAGCGCCTTGCCTGCCTTGCGGCCGGTGGCGAGGCGCGTGACACCGCGTTCAACGAGGCCGGTCACGATCCGGCCGCCCTCGGCGACCAGCTTGGAAAAATTGGCCGGGACATGTTCGATCGCGCCGTCGACCAGCACGAGCGAATAATCGCCCTTCTTGGCCTTCAGCGCGTCGCCTGCCGACATGGTCTTCACCGAAGCCACCAGCGGTTCGACCAGCGCGGTCAGATAACCGCTGCCGCCATCGACCACGAGTACCTTGTCCTCGCTCGAAGGACGCGCTTCGGCCAGCATTGCGCCGTGGAACAGCGGCGCGGGCAGCGAACCGCCGCCTTCGAGACGGATTGCCCGGTCCATATAGGCCGTGCCCTTCGCGCCTTCGGGCACAAAATCTTCGCGCGCGACGGTACCCATGCGTTCGAGGACGAAGGCCTCGTTCACGCCGCTGGTGCGCAGCTGGCTGTCGATCATCGCCTTGCGGGCGGCAGCGTAGTCGGGGCGGGTCTGGGTGGTCGTAGTCATGTCTGTGCTCGTGATATTCCGGCTGTATTACATCTATAACACGGCTTTGCAAGTCGCGAGGTTGCCTTAGGCGCAAGTACCGTTGTGTCCAAGCGCTTTGACCGATGGCTGCAAACGCGACTATCGGGGAGCACAAATCTGCAACATGGGAATGCGCGGCGATGAGCGACATGACGATCATCAAGGAAGAAGACCTGATCGAGAGCGTGAAGGATGCGCTCCAGTATATCTCCTACTACCACCCGATGGATTACATCCGCGCGCTCGGTAAGGCCTATGAGGCGGAACAGGGCCCCGCGGCGAAGGATGCGATCGCGCAGATCCTCACCAACAGCCGCATGTGCGCCGAGGGCCATCGCCCGATCTGCCAGGACACGGGCATCGTCAACGTCTTCGTGAAGTGGGGCATGAACTGCCGCCTCGATACGCAGCGGTCCCTGCAGGAAGTCGTCGATGAGGGTGTGCGGCAGGCCTACAACCACCCCGACAACAAGCTCCGCGCCTCGATCCTCGCCGATCCGGCCTTCACCCGCCGCAATACGCGCGACAACACGCCTTGCGTGCTGTCGGTCGAGATGGTGCCGGGCGATACGATCGATATCGATGTCGCGGCCAAGGGCGGCGGCAGCGAAAACAAGTCCAAATTCAAGATGATGAACCCCAGCGACAATATCGTCGAATGGGTGGTCGAACAGCTCCCCGCGATGGGCGCCGGCTGGTGTCCGCCGGGCATGCTGGGCATCGGTATCGGCGGAACGGCCGAGCATTGCATGAAGCTTGCCAAGCTTTCGCTGATGGACCCGATCGACATGGGGCAACTGAAGCAGCGCGGTGCGCAGAGCGATATCGAACAACTCCGGATCGACATTTTCGATGCGGTGAATGCGCAGGGTATCGGCGCACAGGGGCTGGGCGGCCTCTCTACCGTGCTCGACGTGAAAATCCTCGATGCACCCTGCCACGCGGCGGGCAAGCCGGTTGCGATGATCCCGAACTGCGCCGCCACGCGCCATGCCCACTTCACGCTCGACGGCTCGGGTCCGGCCTATCTCGAGCCGCCCAAGCTCGACGATTATCCCGATGTGACCTGGCAGCCCGATGCGGCGGCGAAAAAGGTCGATCTCGACAACCTCACGCCAGAGGAAGTCGCAAGCTGGGAGGATGGCGACCGCCTGCTGCTTTCGGGCAAGATGCTTACCGGGCGCGACGCGGCGCACAAGCGCATCCACGACATGCTCGACAAGGGCGAGGAGCTGCCGGTCGATTTCAACGGCCGCGCGATCTACTACGTCGGGCCGGTCGATCCGGTTATGGGCGAGGTTGTCGGCCCCGCCGGCCCCACCACCGCCACGCGGATGGACAAGTTCACCGAAATGATGCTCGACCTCGGCCTCCTCGCCATGATCGGCAAGGCTGAGCGCGGGCACGATGCGGTCGAGGTCATCAGCCGCTTCAAGGTGGCCTACCTCATGGCAACCGGCGGCGCGGCCTATCTCGTCAGCCGCGCGATCAAGGGCGCGAAGGTCGTCGCCTTCGAGGATCTCGGCATGGAGGCGATCTACGAATTCGAGGTGCAGGACATGCCGGTCACGGTAGCCGTGGATGCGCGGGGCAACAATGTCCACAAGCTGGCGCCCGCCAAATGGCGCGAGAAGATCGCGAAAGGCGAAGTCCAGCCCGCCGAATAGCATTTCCGCTCGACCAACACCCTAGCGCCGTCGATGGCGGCGCTGGCATTTCGCGCCCGCGCAAGGCAGAAGCAGCCTGTTTTGGACACTGAACCCCAGATTAATCGCGAAGATGCCCGCGTCCCGGCCAAGGTGGTGCTGCTATCCATCCTAGGCTTGTGGCTCGTCTACTTCCTGTTGCTCACTGCACGCGGCGCGGTGGTCGGGCTCGAAGCCGAGAACGAACTGCTCTGGCGGCGCCTGGTCGTTTGCATTGGCGGTGGTGGAATCACGATCCTCCTGTGGCTGTTCCTCCGCCTGTTCGATGGCCGGACGCTGGCGACCAAGGTTGCTGTGGCGGTCGTGGCCGCGGTCCCTGCGGCGCTTGCGATCGCTCAGGTCAACACCATGGTCTTCGCGCCGGTCGAGGACGAGATTCGCAAGAAGATCGGTGAAGAGCGCGGGCTTACCATCCGCCGCGACGAATCGGGCAATTTGCTGCTCGATGTTCCCGGCCCATTGACCAGTGCCGGCGGGAATACGACCGAAACCTCGCAAGAAGCGGTTCCTGCAGCATCGATCGTGATCGAACCTGCGCCCACGATAGCCGATTACTGGCGCCGCCTCACCGACGTTGCTCTCAGCCGCTACTTCCTGCTGCTCGCATGGGCCTCGCTCTATCTCGCCATTGTCGCAGGTGCGCGAACGCGCGCGGCGGAACGTCGCGGAGAGCGCTTCCGGACTGCCGCAAAGGCCGCCGAACTGCGCTCGCTGCGCTACCAGGTGAACCCGCATTTCCTGTTCAACACGCTCAACTCGCTGTCCGCGCTGGTGATGACCGGGAAGGACGACCGGGCCGAGCAGATGATCCAGTCGCTATCGCGCTTTTACCGGCATTCGCTGGCTGACGATTCGACCGGGGATGTCAGTCTCGAGGACGAAATCGATCTCCAGGAACACTATCTCGAGATCGAAGCAGTGCGCTTCCCCGAACGCCTCAAGGTAAGGGTGGACCTTCCTTCCGACCTTGCGCAGCTGAAGGTGCCGGGCATGATCCTCCAGCCTCTGGTCGAAAACTCGGTCAAATATGGCGTCTCGGCCAGCAACAGCCCGGTGACGATTTCGATTGTCGCCCGGGAGGAATACGGCCGCCTGGTCTTGCGCGTAAGCGACAATGGCCCAGGCCTGCCGAGCGGCCATTCGGGCGGCTTCGGCATAGGCCTCGCCAATGTGCGCGACCGGATCGAAGCGCGATTTGGCAAGGAGGCGACGATTACGTCAGGCCCGTCGCTCGAGGGCTATGAAACCGAATTGCGAATTCCGATGGTGAAACATGGCTGAAGAAAAAAGCGCGCCCTTGCGGACGCTTATCGTTGATGACGAACCTCTTGCGGTCGAACGCATGCAGGTGATCTGCTGCAAGATCGCCGACCTCCACGTCGTCGGCACGGCGAGCGACGGCGCACAGGCGCTGCGGCTGGTCGAAGCGCTCGAGCCCGATCTCATCCTGCTCGACATGACCATGCCCGAAGTGGATGGTTTGTCGGTGGCCAAGACGCTCTCGAAACAGGAGCAGCGGCCCGCTGTCGTGTTCGTCACCGCGCATGACAATTATGCCGTGGAGGCCTTCGATCTCGATGCGGTCGATTATGTGCTCAAGCCGGTGAAGCCCGATCGCCTCGAACGCGCGATCCAGCGCGCGCTGGCGCGGCGGGGCGAAGGAGGGGGCGAAACCAGCCAATGGCTGGATGAGCTATGGATCCCGCACCGCAGCGAATTGATCCGGATCGATACCGAAGAGGTTTCGCGCATCGACGCCGAGCGCGATTACGTCCGACTCCATGTCGAGGATCGCAGCTATCTCCTGCTGCAGACGATTGCCGGGCTCGAAAAGCGGCTCGATCCAGCCAAGTTCATCCGGATCCATCGCTCCACCATCCTCAGGAAGGACCGCATCAAGGGCCTGCGCCATGATGGCCTTGGCGTGTGGTCGGCGGAGATGGACGACGGGGAGACCCTGCGTATCGGGCGGACCTACCTGCCCAAGGTCAAGGCGATGGCGGGCCGTTAGCCGGAAGTGACGCGAAAACAAAAAAACGCCCCGGCCGGGGGACTGCTAGTCCGGCCGGGGCGCAGAGGCGAAAGACGCGTGCGTCAGCCGCCTTTTTCCGTAGTGTCGACGATAGTAGCCAGCTGCCGTTCGATCTGGCGCTTGGCCTGCTTCAAGCATTCGCGCGTTTCATTGGTGCGCAGACGGCTTCCGGTGGAAACGTCTTCGAATTCGCAAGCCACCTTCGCGGCCTTCTCGATGCGCTGGTCGAGGGCCTTCTGGCCTGCCTTCGTCGAGAGATCGAGATCTCTGTACTGGACGGTGGCGCGGTTTTCTTCCGCGCTGGCGGAAACGGCAAGGGTGGCGATGGCTACAGCTGCTAGAATGGTCTTCATGGCGAATTCTCCTCGGTTTGCGGCGGGCCGTGAACTTTCGGGGGACTGGGAGACCGGCCCGCCGCACAGCTGTATTGCTCGGTTACAACTGTAGATGCACGCGACTATCGACCAGCGATGAGGGCGATTGGACAGGGTGCGAAGTCCTGCCGACGAAGCGCGATTGGGAATCTGCGAACAGCATTCCTATGTTGGGAGGATGGTCGTGCTGGTTTTCATTTTCATCCTCGGCATCGGGAATTTCGCCGTGCACAAGGCAGTTCTCGAAAGCGGCCATCCGATGCTCGATGCACTGCCCGCCTTCTACCGGTCGCGCGGCGGCCGAGTATCGCTCGGTTTCGAGTTTTTCCTGCTGGTGGCTGCGATGCTGCTTGCCGGCAATGGCTGGCCGGGAATGGCCTTCGCCTATGCGATCTACAGCCTGCTGAATTTCGCCACGGCCTGGCTGGTCCTTAGCGGACGGATCTAGGCTGCGGGAACCGCGCTGCTCATGGCGCGCTTTCCCCACATGTCCAGCGATAAACCCATCTGGTTGCTGACGAACTCGCGTTCGGGAAGCAATAGCGAAAAGGCCATCGAACTGCTCGAACGGCACTGCCGCGAGAAGGGTTTTTCGATCGAGAAGACGATCGCGTTCCCCGATGAGGACCTGCCTGATGCAGCAGGGCTGGACGAAGCCGGGATCGGCAGGCTGGCAATCTTCACCGGCGACGGATCGCTCAATGCGGCGATTACCAATCTGGCTGGATGGGGCGGCGAAATCATCGTTTTGCCCGGGGGCACTATGAACCTGCTCAGCAAGCGCCTGCATGGCCCGCAGGCTGATCTCGAGACGATCATCGGCCGTGTCGCGCAAGGTGCTGTCCGCGCAGTCAGGCCCCTGATGGCGCGGTGCGAGAAGGGCGATGCGCTTGCAGGACTGCTCGCCGGCCCCGGCACCTCGTGGGTCAGCGTGCGCGAGGCCATGCGCGATTTCGACCTGCCGGGCATTGCCGAAGGGACAAGCGAGGCGCTGGCAGAAACCACAGGTGGCGCCATGGTGCGCTGTTGCGGCCCGCAACTCGGCCGCGAGGAAGGCTACCCGCTCATCGAGTTCACCCCGAGCCACCGCGGAATACAGCTCGATGCATTCCATGCGGAAGGGGCAGGCGAAGTCCTCCAGCAGAGCCTTGCGCTACTAAAGCGCAATTTCCGCGAGGGGCCCCACACACGCCTGGGGCTGGTCGACGAAGTGACGCTCGAAACCTGCGACGGATCGCCGCTCGAGGTGCTCATCGACGGGGAGCCCGCGACATTGCCTGCAAGGGCGAAATTCACGGTGGTCCCCTGCGAGGTCGATCTGCTAGCGACCCATCATGGCTTCTGACGCAAGGCGCATCTTCCATCTTTCGGACATCCACTTCGGGCTCGAGAACAATCGCGCGCTCGACTGGGTCAAGCAGGAGATCGAGGAGAAACGGCCCGATGCCGTGACGATCACCGGCGACCTGACCATGCGCGCGCGCCACCGCGAATTTGAGGCGGCCACGCACTGGATCAATTCACTGACCGCCCCCGTCACGGTCGAAGTCGGCAATCACGACATGCCCTATTTCAACCCGATCGAGCGGTTCCTGACGCCATACAAGCGATTTCGCGGAATGAAGGAGAAAGTCGAGAAGGAACTCGACCTCGGTTGCCTGTCGATCGTGCCGCTGAAAACCGCCGTGCGCGCGCAGCCGCGGCTCAACTGGTCCAAGGGCTGGGTGACCGATGCCGCCTTGGAAAAATGCCTCGCGGCGATCGATGCATTGCCCGAAGGGAAAAAAGCGCTGGTGGCCGTCCACCACCCTTTGCGCGAAGTCGGTACGCAGGGAACCGCGCTGACCAAGAATGGCGACAAGGCGCTCCGGGCACTGGCCAAGCGGCCGGTCGAAGCCGTCCTCTCGGGCCATGTGCATGATGCCTTCGACATCATGGAAGATACGGCCGAAGGGCCTGTCCGCATGATTGGTGCCGGCACCCTGTCTAAACGCACGCGCTCCACACCGCCGAGCTTCAACGAAATCGAATGGGACGGCGAAGCGCTGACGGTCTGTGTCCGCAATCTGGAGGACGTCGAAACCCGCGACATGCAGATCGACGATGTTCCCGAAGACGCGATGCCACCGCGTCGTCCGGGCGAACCGGTCGCCCCGATCCGGCAGGTCCCGCGCGTCGACCCACCCGTGCATTAACCACTTCTGCACCGAGAATCTCAATTTCCTCTAGAGAATATCCGCGCGGGTACTCGGGGGAACCGGCATGGAATTTTTCAAGGCAGTGCCGCTCGGCAGCATACTGACCTACGTCGTCTCGCTCATCATCGGCAGCCAAGGCTCGCGGGGCGGCCAGCTCTGGATATTCAAGCAGGAAGTCTACCAGTACGACATCTGGTGGAGCTGGCCGCTGTTCTTCGGCGCCACGGGCCTTGCCTGGGGCCTGATGATGCTCCAGCGCTGAACCACTATCGCTTCAACGGAAAAGGGCGGCCCCTCGCGGAGCCGCCCTTTGGTTTGTTCGCAGTGGAAGCGGATTAGCGCTTCGAGAACTGGAAGCTGCGGCGTGCCTTGGCACGGCCGTACTTCTTACGCTCGACCACGCGGCTGTCGCGGGTGAGGAAGCCGGCGGCCTTCACCGTCGAACGCAGTGCCGGTTCGTACTTGGCGAGAGCCTGGGCAATGCCGTGCTTGACCGCACCGGCCTGACCCGAAAGGCCGCCGCCGCGCACGGTGGCGATGACGTCGTACTGTTCCTGGCGCTCGGTGATGGCGAAAGGCTGGTCGATCACGAGACGCAGCGTCGGACGTGCGAAGTAGACTTCCTGGTCCTTGCCGTTGACGGTGATCTTGCCGCTTCCCGGGACGAGCCAGACGCGTGCGGTGGCGTCCTTACGACGACCGGTCGCATAGGCGCGGCCCTGTGCGTCGAGTTCCTGCTCGCGCAGGGGAACGTCGGCCTTGGCGGCGATTTCTGCCGAATCACCCTGCGGTGCGTCGCCAGCGATGTCCTTCAGATCGGCGAGATCCGAGACGGTTTCGTTCTTGGTTTCGTCAGCCATTACGCAACAGCCTTGTTCTTGCGGTTCATCGAAGCGACGTCGAGCGTCTTGGGCTTCTGCCCGTCGTGCGGATGCTCGGTGCCGTTGTAGAGGTGGAGCGAACGCATCTGCGCACGGCCGAGGGGGCCGCGGGGAATCATGCGCTGCACGGCCTTTTCGAGGACGCGCTCGGGGAAACGGCCGCCGAGAACCTTGCTCGGAGTGGTTTCCTTGATGCCGCCCGGGTGGCCGGTGTGCTTGTAATAGATCTTGTCATCCATCTTCTTGCCGGTGAACTTCACCTTGTCGGCATTGATGACGATGACGTGGTCGCCGCAATCGACATGCGGGGTGTAGCTCGGCTTGTGCTTGCCGCGCAGGTGATTGGCGATGATGACGGCCAGGCGACCGACGACGAGATTTTCGGCGTCGATGATGTGCCAGTCCTTTACGACCTCTGCCGGCTTGGCCGACTGGGTCACTTTCGTGAGAGCCTTCATGGCTGGATTTCCGTTTGCTCGAGTTATCGCGGCCTGCTTCAGCCCGCTAAACGATTGCGCGGCCCCACGCATGGAGCCGCTAAGCGCGCGCCAAATGGCGGTGCGGAGTCGATTCGTCAAGCAATTCTGCGGGTCTTGGGTGGGGTAAAATAATACTCCCCAGCCGGACGGTCAGATGATCGACCAGCTTTCACGCGATATGCGGGTGCTGTCACCGATCCGCGTGACGATGCGTCTCTCGCTGGTATCGAGCAGCCCGCTACCTGCCGCCGTACGCGCCTCAACCGTCAGCTCGTATGTCCCCTTCGCGCCGTTGGGCAGGTCAAGCGCCCGCTTTTCATGACGCTGGCCGGGGTGGGGGTAAAACAGGTCGCGTGGAACCTGGCTGACGAGCTCGGCTGCGGTCTTGCCCATTTCGGCGACATAGCGTTTCGCTTCCTGCGCGCCGGAACCGGCGAGCTTCTTGCCGTCGATCGCACGGCGTGCCGCGACCACGGCCTTGTCCAGATCGATAGCTTGACCCGCCCAGCCGACGATCAGGCCGCTATCGTCCAGTTGCATGGGAAACAGGCCGGCCACTTCGCGCGCCTTCTCAAGCTGCGCCAGGGCTGCAAGGGCCTGTGGGGCATCCACATCCACCAGGACCTGGCGCGCCCTTATCGACGCACCGTTCTGCGATGCCAGAAAGTGACACTCCCAGTCGCGCGAAACTGTCAGCGAAATCCCGTCGCCGAGCCCGCGCTCGAGGACCCGGCGCAGCCGCACCGGCCCCTTGGGAAACCGCACGGGCCCGCCCCTGGCTGCCAGGCCCACGGGCGCACCCAGCCCCGCCAATGCCACACTCGCGGCCATCGCCGCCATCGCGTTACGTCTGCTGGTCATCGCTTCGAGAATTTCCCCCGTCGAACCCCGCCAGCCATTCCCCGGTCGCTTTACCGGCCATGCAGGGCCAGCCCAATATCGCCGGAGCATCGTAGGGGTGCAAGTCCTCCAGCCGCGCGATAGCGTTCTCAAGCACATCAGCGTGCGTTTTCAGGAGCGCAGGGCATTCTTCACCCGCACCGCGCCCGCCGTCCCAATCGAAAATCGAGGCGATCGGATTGCCGATATTGATGCAGGCGATCAGCTTCTCGTCGAGCAATAGCGCACCGACGCGCTCCGCTGTCCCGGCATCGGGAAACGGACAATAGATCAGGGCGCTCATTCCTGCCGCCCGATCGAATGCGCACCCCAGGCCCATGAAGCGACGAGCAGCGCTCCGACGAGCTGGTGGAGCACGGCCAGGTGGAATTCCACCCCCGTCATCACGGTCGCGATGCCGAGCAGGATCTGGGTGCCGAAAGCGCTGTGGATGGCGATCGAAGCGCGGCGATCCACCTTTTTCACCTTGCGCGCCATGACCACGAGCGCTGCCACGGCGACCCAGGCCCACCACCGGTGCATCCAGTGGATCAGAAACGGGTCATGCGTCATCGCCCAGAGCAAGCCGCGCGAGTTGTCGAATTCCGGCACGAACTGCCCTTGCATCAGGGGCCAGCTATCCGAGGCGAGGCCCGCATCGAGGCCCGCGACCCATGCCCCGAGCAGGAGCTGCACGAACAGGATGGCTGCCGTCCATGCGGCGACGGGGCTCAGGAAGGCAGGCCTCTCGTTGCCTTTTGCCAGAGCGCGTAAGTCGAGCGCGGTCCAGATGAGGCCAGCGAGAAGGATGAGTGCGGTGCACAGGTGGATGGCGAGGCGGAAGTGGCTGACATCGGTGCGCGTCTCGAGGCCCGATGCCACCATCCACCAGCCAAAGCTGCCCTGCAGGCCGACCAGCGCCACCAGCGCGAAGAGGCGCCAGAAATAGCCATGCGGGATCATCTTGCGCATAGCAAAGATCGCCAGCGGCACTGCCAGCGCAAGTCCGATCAGCCGGCCGAGCTGGCGGTGGATCCACTCCCACCAGTAGATCGACTTAAAGGCTTCCAAGTCCATTCCCGCCGGACCATTGATCTCGCGATATTCGGGAATCTGCTGGTAGAGCGCGAACTCGGCCTGCCAATCGGCTTCGCTTAGCGGGGGCAGCGCGCCAAGGAAGGGCTTCCACTCGGTGATCGAAAGGCCGCTTTCGGTCAGCCGGGTGATTCCCCCTACCGTCACGATAAGGATGACGAGCGCGGCGACGGCGAAAAGCCAGTTCGCCAGCAGGTTCGGACGGGCACGGGAAGCAATTTCGGACATGGTACGCCTGTTTGCCGTCACCGGCTCATTTCGCAAGTGCAATTAGGGCAATCGGCATAACGGCCACGGCAAGCGACGAACTGCGTCCTTAAACGCAACTCGCCCTTGTAACAGGTGATACTATCACATATCTACCATGTCATGTTGCAACGCGCCATCAATCCGATTCGGCAAGGGCTGGATCGCATCGGTATCGGGCTTTCGGGCCTGTGCGCATTGCACTGCCTTGCCAGCATCGTGCTCGTTTCGGGTCTCGGCATTGGCGGTGAATTCTTCCTTTCTCCCGATATCCATCGCTGGGGCCTCGCAGTGGCGACGCTGATCGCCGCGGTGGCCATCGGCTGGGGCGCACTGCGCCACCGGATGGCCGCGCCCTTCGTCATCGCGATGATGGGCCTCACTTTCATGGGCGGCGCGCTGGCGGTCGAACATGGCTACAAGGAAGCCATTCTGACCATCATCGGCGTCGCTCTCGTGTCGCTCGGCCACATCCTGAACCTGCGCCATGTGCATTCCGCCGCTTGCAAGGAGCGCTGCGGGGACTAAGTGACCCGCATGTTCAGCGTCACCGTCAACGGCGAAAGCCGCCGCACTTCCGCTTCCACCATCGCCGATCTCGTCCGCGAGCTCGAACTCGATCCTGCCAAGGTGGCGGTCGAGCGTAATGGCGTGATCGCACCGCGAAGCGAGTTGGCGCAACATCCGGTCGGCGAGGGCGATGTGCTGGAGATAGTCCATTTCGTCGGCGGGGGTCAGGACGATAGCTGGAGCGTGGCGGGCCGGACCTTCAGGAGCCGCCTGATCGTCGGCACCGGCAAGTACAAGGATTTCGAGCAGAACGCTGCTGCCCTGGAGGCAAGCGGTGCCGAGATCGTCACGGTCGCCGTGCGCCGGGTCAATGTCAGCGATCCCAAGGCGCCGATGCTGACCGACTATATCGACCCGAAGAAGGTCACCTATCTCCCCAATACCGCCGGCTGCTTCACCGCCGACGAGGCGATCCGCACCTTGCGCCTGGCGCGCGAGGCGGGCGGCTGGGACCTCGTGAAGCTGGAAGTGCTGGGCGAGGCGAAGACGCTTTATCCCGACATGCGCGAGACGCTGAAGGCGACCGAGGTTCTGGCGAACGAGGGCTTCCTGCCCATGGTCTATTGTGTCGACGATCCCATCGCCGCGAAGCAGCTGGAAGAAGCGGGCGCAGTGGCGGTGATGCCGCTGGGCGCGCCGATCGGCTCGGGACTCGGCATCCAGAACCAGGTTACCATCCGCCTGATCGTCGAAGGCGCCAATGTGCCCGTACTGGTCGATGCGGGCGTCGGCACTGCATCGGATGCGGCGGTCGCCATGGAACTGGGTTGCGACGGCGTGCTGATGAATACCGCGATTGCCGAGGCGAAGGATCCCATCCGCATGGCGCGCGCGATGAAACTGGCGGTCGAATCGGGCCGCGAGGCCTATCTCGCCGGTCGCATGGGGCGCCGCAAATATGCCGATCCGAGCAGCCCGCTCGCCGGCCTCATCTAAGGGAGATACCGCGCATGGCCGACATCGAGATCACGCTGGAGGAGGGCGAGACCAAGGGCCGCTATGTGCACCGCACCGCATCTGGCGACGAGGCCGAGGTCACGTTTTCACGCGTCAATCCGACGAGGATCATCGTCGATCACACCGGCGTTCCGGAAAGCATGCGCGGGCAGGGTATCGGCGAGGCACTGGCCGAACATGTCGTCGAGGATGCCCGCTCCAAGGGCATCACGATTATCCCGCTTTGCCCCTTCTTCAAGGCCATGGCCCAGCGCAACGAAAGCTGGCAGGACGTCGTCGAACTCTAGCGTTTACGCGGTTTTCGCCGCCCCACCACAAAAAATTAACCATATTGGCGGAGATTGAGATTCGACAGGGAGTCGAATCATGGCCGTTACCAATGCCGCATCGCTGACCATTGCCGAAATGCGCGAGTTCGCCAGCTTCACCGCCGCCGAGCAGCGCTATATCCGCCGCAGCCTCGACATCGGCCTCGGCCGCAACGATGCCTTCCGCATCTGGGGCCGCACGCAGGGAGAAACCGCCGCGATCCGCAGCCAGTATGTCGCCTACCAGGAACTCAAGAGCCTGCGCGGTGCGATACCGCACGAATCGGGTTTCGACGCGATCGAGAGCTTCATCGGCAAGATCACGCGCGTCGCCGCCTTCGACCTCGCGCAGGAACGGATCGAGTGCTTCTCGGCCTTCCGCTTCCTTTACGAACGCCTGCTCGGAGCCGAAGCGCGCCCGTGGTTGCCGAGCGCCTTCTGCGCCGCCGCCGCATTGCCGCAGATCCGCCCCGAACGCCGCAAGATGCTCCTCCAGTCGCTGAGCGAAGCCGCCGCGACCGCGCCCGGCTGGTCCGACCGCGCGCCGAGCTTCTATCCCGAATTCATCGAGGAACTAGCGGCCTAATTGGCGTCCGGAGCGAGGCTCGCTTCCTCGCTTCCGCCGCTTTTCCATCCGAAGATTCGCTCGGCCACGAGCCAGGCGAGGACGGCACCTGCAATCTGGCTGGCGATGAACGCCGGAGCGTCGGCGGGTGCTATGCCTGAAAAGCTGTCGGTGAAGGCTCGCCCGATCGTAACTGCCGGGTTTGCGAATGAAGTCGAGGCGGTGAACCAGTAGCCCGCCACGATCACGAGCGCGACGGCTGCCGGCACAGCCTCGGGCCGGGCCCGGATCGCACCGATAATCGTGAAGACGAGCGCGAATGTCGCCACGCCTTCGGACAGCCATTGCGAAGGGCCGGTGCGTACATTGGTCGAAAGCTGGACGAGATCGACATCGAACATGGCGTGCGCGAGGAAAGCGCCGCCAACGCCTCCCGCGACCTGCACCATGACGAACCACAGCGATGGGACTGCACCGATATCGCGCCGCAGCAGAAAGGCCAGAGTTACGGCCGGATTGAAATGCGCGCCCGACACCGGGCCCAGGATCGTGATGAGCACGTAGAGGATCGCGCCGGTCGCGATCGTATTGGCGAGCAGCGCGACGCCGAAGTTCTCGGGCGACAGCGTCTCCGCCATGATTCCAGAGCCGACCACGGTCGCCACCAGCAGCAGTGTGCCGAGAAATTCGCTCGCCAGCTTCGCTCCCACCGATCCCTCCTGCTTGTCGTCCGACCCTAAAGCTCTTCGACGATCAGATACGTCACCGTGGTCTCACCCACATTGACCACCTCGTGCCACGTCACTCCGTCGCTCGTATAGTCCGAGCCGGTCGCGAGCGTCGCGGTGCGCGTGCCGCGTTCGTCGGTCAGCTGCATCGCGCCGCCGCTCAGCGCGTAGCCGTAATGCGGGGGATGGTAGTGCCGCTCGTGACCCACTCCGGGCGGAAAGGTGCAGCGAAGGACACGGTGGGTATCGGTCTGGTGTTCAAGGGCGCAGACGCGCGCCCCGTTCCAGCCCGCCTCGAGCGCCGAAGGCAGCGCGTCGCTGACGTGCTGCACGCCCGTGCAAGCGCCCAGCGCCAGCGGCGCGGCAAGTATTATCCTTGGAAATCGCATATTTAGCTGCGGTAAAGCCCGTCGAGCCGCTCGCCGTAGCGGTCCTTGATCTTGTGGCGGCGGATTTTCATCGAGGGGGTCATTTCCTCGTTCTCGATCGTGAAACCTTCGTCAGCGAAAGCGAACTGGCGAACCTTCTCGATGACCGAGAGGTCCTTGTTCACCCGGTCGACCGCCTTGCGCACCGCGCCCTTGAACTCGGGATCGTCCTGTAGCGCCTTCATGTCGAACTTCTTGCCGTTGGCCTTGGCCCAGTCGACTGCCCATTCGGCATCGGGCACGATAAGTCCGACGATATAGGGCCGCTTGTCGCCTGCCACCATCGCCTGGCCGATCTCGGGCTGCAACGTCAGCATGCCCTCGACCTTCTGCGGGGCGATATTGTCGCCCTTGTCGTTGACGATCATGTCCTTCTTGCGGTCGGTGATGACGATCCGGTCCTTCTCGTCGAGATGGCCGATGTCGCCGGTGTGCAGCCAGCCGTCCTTGATCGTGCGCTCGGTCTCGGCCTCGTTCTGCCAATAGCCGTGCATCACCAGCTCGCCGCGGCACAGGATTTCACCGTCTTCGGCGATCTTCACGTCGACCCCGCGCATCGCCGGGCCGACCGAATGCATCGCGATGCCGGCCGCCGGACGGTTGCAGGCGATGACCGGACCCGCTTCGGTCTGGCCATAGCCCTGCAGCATGGTCAGCCCCATGCTTTCGAAAAAGATGCCGACTTCTGGGTTGAGCGGCGCGCCGCCCGAAACCATCGCCTTGATCCGCCCGCCGAAACGCTGGCGGATTTTCGGCTTCAACAGGCGGCCGACCACGAAATCCTTCGCGCCGTCACCGAACTTCGGATTGCCCTCTGCCCGGCGCTCGCCCACTTCGAGCGCGGTGTTCATCAGCTTTTCGGCCATGCCGCCCTGCTTGGTGACCTGCTTCATGATGCGTGTGCGCAGCACTTCGAACAGGCGCGGGACCACGACCATGATTGTGGGCCTGGTTTCCTCGATATTGCTGGCGAGCTTTTCGAGGCCTTCGGAATAGTAGATCTGCGCGCCGACGCTGATCGGCAGGTACTGGCCGCCGGTGTGCTCATAGGCATGGCTGGCAGGCAGGAAGGAGAGGAAGCGTTCCTCGTCGCTGATGCCGAAATCCTCGATCAGGATTTCCGCGGCGCCGGCAATGTTGCACAGGATCGCGCCATGGTGCTGCATCACGCCGCGCGGAGCACCGCCCGTGCCGCTGGTGTAGATGATGCAGGCGGTATCGCCGCGACCGATCTTCGAAATCCGCTCCTCGACCGCCTTGCGCGCGGCAGCGGCATCGCCAGCGACCAGATTGTCCCACTGGTGGAATGCGAAGCTGCCCGACTGCTGGCGGTGGAGGTCCTCGATGCCGATCACGTGCTCGGCGACGCCGCTCGCCTGCAACGCGCCGTGCAGCGGCCCCAGCAGCTTCTCGGTCGAGACGATGACCGCCTTGGCGCCCGAATTGTCGAGGATGTGGACGTGGTCGCGCTCGGTATTGGTGATGTAGGTCGGCACGCTGATGCAGCCTGCGGCCATGATCGCCAGGTCGGCGATGCACCATTCGGGGCGGTTTTCGGAGACGAGGCAGACGCGGTCGCCGTCCTTCAGGCCCAGCCCGCGCAGGGCCTCGGCAAGCAGGCAGAGTTTCTCTGCCGCTTCACCCCAGCTGATGGTCTGCCATTCGCCATTGATCTTGGCACCGAGGAAGGCGCGGTCGGGGCGCTCATCGGCGCGCTTCAGGAAAAGTTCGACCAGATTATTGGCGGAATCGATATCCGACAGCACAGGCAGGCTCCTCAGCTACGTCTATTCTTTTGTTGTGCGACCAACGAAGCGCAGGGGCTTAGGCTCCCGCTGCCGATCCGGCAAGTGGATGGGCGCGGCTTCAAGGCATGTCCAGATAACCCTCTAGACGGGGATCGCGCGCACTCTGCCATTCACCGTCGCGCAAGAGGAGCGCTCCGCCCTTGATCGGTGCCTGGCGGACGAAAATCTCTTGGTGGCCGAGATTCCGGAAGGCATCCTGCGCCGAAGCAAGCCAGGTGCCTTCTTCGAGAAGGACGCGGCCTCCGAATGCCATCAGGAAAGGTAGGCGCAGCGATTCCTCCGCCGACAGGCCGAAATCGATCGCGCCGATAATTGCCCGTGCGGTGGTGACCGGGATGGTGCTGCCGCCTGCCGCGCCGACCGCCATGAACGGGCGGCCCTGCGGGTCGTAAACGACTGTCGGAGACATCGAGGAGCGTGGCCGCTTCCCGCCCTCGACACGGTTTGCCACTAGTCGGCCGTCGACAGTCGGCGAACGGCTGAAATCGGTGAGTTCGTTATTGAGGTAATAGCCCCCCACCATCAGCCCCGATCCGAAGGCACTTTCAATCGTCGAGGTGTAGCTGACCATCACGTTCCGGCTGTCTACCACCGCGAAATGCGATGTGCCTTGTTCCACCGGCTCGTCGCCATCGGCCAGCGCCATGGGTGCACCGCGCGGGCGGCCCGCCTCGACAAGGCCGAGCGATCTGTCGCTCGATATCAGGGCGCTGCGCTCGGCGAGATAGGATTTCTCGAGCAGGCCTTCGACCGGCACGGTGATGAAATCGCTATCGGCAAGGTAAAGCTCGCGGTCGGCATAGGCGAGCCGCTGCGATTCGAGGAACAGGTGCCAGGTCACCGGATTTTCCGCGCCCAGTGCCGATAGATCGAAGCGTTCGAGCTGGCCCAGCATCTGCTGCACCGCGATCCCGCCCGAAGTCGGCGGGCCCATCGAGCAAATGCGATATGCGCGGTAGGTCGAGCAAACGGCGCCGCGTTGCTTGGCCTCGTACCCAGCGACGTCCTGATAGGTCATTGCGCCACTGTGCGGAGTGTCGGCGGCGACGGTGGTGGCCAGTTCGAGCGCGTGCTCGCCCGAATAGAATGCCTTGGCCCCACCGGCGGCAATCCGCGCGAAGGTCTTCGCCAGCGCTTCGTTTCTGACCAGCGTTCCGATAGGCAAGGGTTCGCCATCGGGTCCGTAGAAAAGATCTTTCGCCGCCTCGCTATGGCCGCCCGTCATCCGCGACCGACCAAGCGCATCGTGCATGCGCGGATTGATCTGGAAGCCCTCGCGCGCAAGCCGGATGGCGGGCTCGAACAATGTCGCCCAGTCGAGGTTGCCGAATTCGGAGTGAGCCTTGGCGGCGAGCGCGACATTGCCGGGAACGCCCACGCTCAACCCGCTGCGGACCGAAACGGCGAAACCTGGCACCTTGCCATTTTCGTCGAGGAACCAGTCGGGCGTCGCGCCTGCCGGAGCCGTCTCGCGGCCATCGACGGTCGTGACATGGCCACCGGGCTCCCCGCGAACGAAGAATCCTCCGCCGCCGATCCCCGAGCTTTGCGGTTCGACAACGGTCAGCGCGAGCATCACCGCGATCGCGGCATCGGTCGAATTGCCGCCCATACGCAGTATTTCCTCGCCCGCTTCCTGTGCGCGCGGATCAGCCGCCGTCACAGCGCCTTGCATGGGCTGCAGTATGCCGGGTGTCATCCCGAAGTCGGGGGCGTCAACGGGCGAAGTGGCGCAGGCCGAAAGGGCAAGCGCGGCGAGCGGCAGAGTGGCGAAGCGGATCATCGTGGCGAAGGCTATTCGCTTCCGACCGCCTCGGCAATCGAGGAAAATCCGTCGCGCTTCATCAGGCGCTCCAGCCCGCGCGTGATGCGCTTCGGCAGGCCCGGCCCTTCATAGACCATCGCGCTGTAAAGCTGCACGAGGCTCGCGCCTGCGCGAATGCGCGCCCATGCATCCTCGGCGCTGGCAATGCCTCCGACACCGACGAGCGGGATAGTGCCGCCGGTCGCCTTGGAAAAATCGCGAATGCGTTGGAGGGCGAGGTCCTTGAGCGGAGCGCCCGAGAGCCCGCCTGCCTCGTCCTTGTGATGCGAGCGCAGCGGAGGACGCGAGATGGTCGTGTTCGACACGATGAGCGCGCCGAGCTTCTTGTCGGCGGCGATCCGCGCGATGGCTTCGATGTCGGCGGGTTCGAGATCGGGAGCGACCTTGAGGAAGACCGGCGGGCCGAGCTCGCCGCGCGCCTCGAACACGGCATCGAGCAGACCGGTCAGCGCGCTCTCGTCCTGCAGCGCCCGCAGGCCCGGCGTATTGGGACTGGAGATGTTGACCGCCAAATAGGTCGCAAGCGGTGCCATGATGCGGGTCATCTCCGCATAGTCGGCGATGCGGTCTTCGCTGTCCTTGTTCGCGCCAATATTGATTCCGAGAACGCCGGGCCGGCCCTTGCGCGCCGCGAGGCGCTCTCGCGCTGCCTCTGCTCCGCCATTGTTGAATCCCATCCGGTTGATCACCGCGCGGTCCTCGACCAGCCGGAACAGGCGCGGCCTGGGATTGCCAGCCTGCGGGCGCGGAGTGATCGAGCCGACCTCGGCGAACCCGAAGCCCAGCGCGAGCAGTTTGTCCGGGACCTCGCCATCCTTGTCGAAGCCTGCCGCCATGCCGAGCGGGTTGGGAAATTCGATCCCGGCGATTTCAGTCGCCAACACGCTCGACTCGCAGGGCTGCCCCATCGGCGCCGCTTTCAACGCGGCCACGGTGAGTCGGTGCGCACGCTCCGGATCGAGCGCGAACAGGGCTGGGCGGGCTAGATCGAAGAGCATTGCGCGCGCCTATGGCGCAAGGAGAGTCCAGTGTCGAGCAACACAATGTCCCGGCGCGAGGCGCTTTTGTAAAATTCCGCCAAAATGCTTTGGAGCATCAATCCATGTCGCGTGCATACAATCAATTGTAACAGGGATTCGCTAGATATCCCCCTGCGACCCGAAGGGCTCGAGGCAGCAATGCAACGAGTTCTCACCTACAAGGGGCGGCTCCAAGTGGGCCGCCCTTTTTTTGTGTTGCGTCCCCTGTGCCTCTTTCGGAAGGTTGTTTTCCGGCCCGGCCCCCACCCTCGATGATGGTGGAAAACGTTGACGCGTCGATTGCTGTGGCGCAAGCCAGCAGGTCACGAACATCCAAAATAGAAAAGCAACAGGGGCGCCGAAATAAACGACCGGGGGCAATCGGGCGAAGAGCCATATGAATTCGAGTGGGTGGCATCGCCGCCCGATCTCGAACCATATCTCAATTCCCTCTACATCCTTCGCGTAGGCAGTCAGCCCGTTACGGACCGGATGCCGGCCTATTCCGGCCAGATGCTGCTCGTTTTGGACGGCGGCGGAGCCATGCGCTTCGCAAACGGAGGCCACGGAATGGCCAAGGGGCCTGTTTTCCAATGCCCCCTGACGCAGTCGCATGAATTCTCGCTCGAACCCAACACAAGGATGCTCGGCGTATCGCTCAACTTCAGGGGCTGGGCAGCGCTAACGGGGCTGGCGGTCGACGACTATTGCGACCGCTATGTGCCGATCGACAGAGGCCTCCGCCCGGAGCTTGCGCAGCGGACCGAGGACGTCGCGAAGAGAGCCGGTTCGGGCGACATGGACGAGGGTGCGGCGCTGGAAGAACTCGCCGCGATCGTCCGCGAAGGGATTTCGCAGCTCTCCGAACGGCATTTGCAGGTGATCGACCGCACGCTCGAATGGTTGTCGTCCTCGCTAAAGCCGGAAATTGCCAATTTGCTGGACAAGCTCCCCTATTCCGAACGCCAGGTGCAGCGCCTCGTGACGCGGTTCTTCGGACAGCCGCCCGTTCGTCTGATCCGCCGCTACAGGGCCATTCGCGCCGCGACGCTGCTTGCGATGCCGGAACTCTCGCCCAAGCTCGAGGCGGAGATCCGCGAGGCATTTTACGACCAGGCGCATATGATCAAGGAAATCCGCCACTTCACCGGGCGCACGCCGCGCCGCCTCCAGCCCAAGGTAGATTCGGTGGTGAAGGCCACGCTGGGCGAGCCGGGCTATGGCTCGGTCGACCTGTTCGGCGGCAACCAGGACGAGGAACTGGCAAAGAAGGGCGACTGACGTCTAGTTGCTAACGACTCGCAATTGGCGGTTTTCCGTTGAAAATCCCGGCCTCCGCTCATAGCTGGTTAATCGGACCGATATCGTCCGATTAAAAACTATGCGCCTTTCGAACCTTGCAGATTACGCTGTCGTCACGATGAGCCAGGCAGCCCGCCATTGCGGCGGGGGCAGGGTGAGTGCGTCCGAACTCGCGGCCGAGACCGGCCTTCCTGCGCCTACGGTGCAGAAGCTGGTGAGCAAGTTGACCGCGGCGGGCCTGCTGCGCTCGGTCCGCGGCGCAGGCGGCGGACTGCAGCTGGCGCGTCCGGCTGCGGCGATCACGCTGGCCGATATCATCGAGGCGGTGGAGGGGCCGATTGCACTCACCGCCTGTATCGAAGGCAATGATTGCTCGGTCGATCACGATTGCCGCGTGCGGCCGCACTGGCCGCTGGTGAATGAAACGCTGCGCAGCGCGCTGGCTGGCATCAGCCTCGTGCAACTGGCGCAGGAAAAGGAACTCGCGTGAACGAGCAAGTGGACATCCAGGACCGCGAAGCGAAGGAAGCTGCCGCCAAGGCAGCCGAATACGAGCACGGCTGGTCCTCGGACATCGAGACCGAATTTGCCGAAAAGGGTCTGACCGAGGATACGGTCCGCTTCATCTCGGCCAAGAAGAACGAGCCCGAATGGATGCTCGACTGGCGTCTCAAGGCCTTCCGCATGTGGCAGGAGATGGAAGAGCCGGACTGGGCGAAGCTCGGCTATCCCGAAATCGATTACCAGGACGCCTATTACTACGCCGCGCCCAAGAAGAAGCCCGAGCTGGAATCGCTCGACGAGCTCGATCCCGCAATCCGCGAGACCTACGAAAAGCTCGGCATCCCGATTGCCGAGCAGGAAGTGCTCGCCGGGGTGAAGGGCGCGCGCAAGGTCGCGGTGGACGCGGTGTTCGACAGTGTCTCGGTCGCCACGACCTTCCGCGAAGAGCTGAAGAAGGCGGGCGTCATCTTCATGTCGATCAGCGAGGCGATCCGCGAATATCCTGACCTCGTAAGAAAGTGGCTCGGCAAGGTTGTGCCGCAGAAGGACAATTTCTTCGCGACATTGAACTGCGCGGTCTTTTCGGACGGCACCTTCGTCTACGTGCCTGAAGGCGTGCGCTGCCCGATGGAGCTCAGCACCTATTTCCGCATCAATGCCGAAAATACGGGCCAGTTCGAACGCACGCTGATCGTGGCCGAAAAGGGCTCTTACGTCAGCTATCTCGAAGGCTGTACCGCGCCGATGCGCGATGAAAACCAGCTCCACGCCGCAGTTGTCGAGCTGGTCGCGCTGGAAGATGCCGAAATCAAATATTCGACCGTCCAGAACTGGTATCCGGGCGACGAGAACGGCAAGGGCGGGATCTACAATTTCGTCACCAAGCGCGCCCTGTGCCAAGGTGCGCGCAGCAAGGTCAGCTGGACGCAGGTCGAAACCGGCAGCGCGGTGACGTGGAAATACCCTAGCTGCGTGCTCAACGGCGAAGACAGCGTGGGCGAGTTTTATTCCGTTGCGGTTACAAATAACTACCAGCAGGCCGATACGGGAACCAAAATGGTTCATAACGGACGTGGTAGCCGCTCGACGATCATTTCCAAGGGTATCTCGGCGGGCAAGTCGAACAACACCTATCGCGGCCTCGTGCGCGTGGCGGCCAATGCCGACGGCGTGCGCAACCGAACCGAATGCGACAGCTTGCTGATCGGCGACGAATGCGGCGCTCACACCGTGCCCTACATCGAGGTGAAGAACCCGAGCGCCCAGATCGAGCATGAGGCGACCACCAGCAAGATCAGCGACGACCAGCTTTTCTACGCCATGCAGCGCGGCCTCGACGACGAGGAAGCCATCGCGCTGATCGTCAACGGCTTCGCGAAAGAGGTGCTGAAAGAGCTACCGATGGAGTTCGCCGTCGAAGCGCAGAAGCTGCTGGCGATTTCGCTTGAGGGGAGTGTGGGGTGATGACTGGCATTCAGGGCCTCGTTTCCCTTGCGAAGGAGCACGGCCTGTCGGGCTCCTTTGGCGAATGGTCGAAGCGCGATGTGTGGTGGTTCGATGAAAGCATGCCCGCAGAAGTCCGGGCGGCAGGCCAGAAAGACACTTCACTCGAATATTTCTCGACCGAAGGAACTCCGCACAACCGGGCGGACGAAGGTTTCCTCGACGGGCACAAACTAGCTATCTCATTTGCGAGGGCGAAATGACTGACCGCAAGACCCTCCAGCTTCGCGATCCTAGCGAAACCGCCGACGCCGCGCCTGCGCTCAAGAAGAAGGGCCGCGGGTGGGAGATTTCGGAGAAGCGGCTCGATGCGCTGCACGAGCAGGCGCGCGATATGCGGCGGCACTCGACCGAGGCGCACAAGGCGCTCGCCGAGAAGTTCGCCGGCGCGAACATGGGCCCTTTCACCTTCAAGCGCCACGCCGTGGTCGGCAGCGCGATCGTCGACTTCAACTGTCACAAGCTCGGCATGGCCATCATGATCGACGAAGAAGGGCAGGACGACACGCTCGCCAAGCGCCGCGACAAGAGCCTCGAGGCGGTCGGCATCCGCGTGATGCGGATCGCCGCCAACGACATCCTCGAGGACATGGACAAGGTCCTCGAACGCATCACCCTCGGCATGCGCAGCCGCATCGCCGACAAGCAGCAGGCCCGCCGCGACCACCAGCGCAACAGCGCCCCGCGGCCCCGCTACACCAGGAATGACAATGCTGAAGATTGATAACCTCACCGCCGAAATTGGCGGCAAGCAGATCTTGAACGGCCTCACGCTGGAAGTCCCGGCGGGCGAGGTCCATGCGATCATGGGCCCCAATGGCGCGGGCAAGTCGACGCTGTCCTATGTCCTCGGCGGCCGTCCCGGCTACGAAGTGACCGGCGGCTCGGTGACGTTCAACGGCGAGGACCTGCTCGACATGGAGCCGCACGAACGCGCGGCGGCTGGCCTCTTCCTCGGCTTCCAGTACCCGGTCGAAATTCCCGGCGTCTCCAACGTCCAGTTCCTGCGTGAGGCCCTGAATTCACAGCGCAAGCAGCGCGGCGAAGAACCGCTCACCGGCGGCGAATTCCTCAAGCTGGCGAAGGAAAAAGCCGTACTACTCAAGCTCGACATGGACATGCTCAAGCGCAATGTGAATGTCGGCTTTTCGGGCGGCGAGAAGAAGCGCGCCGAGATGGTCCAGATGGGCATCCTCGATCCCAGCTTCGCCGTGCTCGACGAGACCGACAGCGGCCTCGACATCGACGCGCTGCGCGTGGTGGGCGAGGGCATCAATGCGATCATGCGCGCGCCGGGCAAGGCCGTCCTGCTTATTACCCACTACCAGCGCCTGCTCGAAGTGGTGAAGCCGGACAAGGTCTCGATCCTGAGCAAGGGCCGCATCGTGATGACCGGCGGCCCGGATCTTGCGCTGCGCCTCGAAAACGAAGGCTATGACGCCGTGATGGAGGCCGCGTAATGCTTGGCGCGCTCACTCTTCTCATCGTGCAGGCCGCCGCGCCTGCGGCCGCCGAAATGCCCAGCGAGGAGGCGATTGCCAAGGAAGTCGTCGCCATCAACCGGACGCTCGATAAGTGGCAGGGCGGCGTCTACAAGAAAGAGGACGGCAAGCTCACCTGCCGGATGGAGCAGAGTTCGGGCGACCAGGCAGTCGACCTCCTGCGCTGCGGTGCGATGGTCGGTTGCTACGCGCCGCGGGTTGAAGAACTCGATGCCATCGCTGCTTCCGACGCGCCTGCCGCAGACCGCAAGGCGAAAATGCGCGAGGTGATGGACGAGGTACAGCCCTGCGTCGAGAAGGCGCACCGTGAAGGCGTGCGCCGGATCGCAATCGTCAGGGCCTCGCTGTGACCGGAACGCTGGACCTACCCACCCGCAGGGACGAGGCGTGGCGCTATGCCGCGGTAGAGAAACTGCGCGCCGGGGATTTGGATAGCTGGCGTCAGATCGACGTGGCGGCAGGCGAGACACTGCGTGAACTGATCGTCATAAGCGACGAGAATGCGGGGGAAACCGAGCTTGTCCGGTTGCGGGTCAATCTCGGCGATGATGCCCGCTGCGAACTGTTTGGCGTCATTGCTTCTGCGGATTATGCGCGCGTCGAAGTCGAAGTGACCTTGGGGCGTGGCGCTCACTTCGAGATGGGCGGCATTACCGTCGGCGGGCGCGACACCGTGCGCGAATTCGTTACCCATGTGGTCCATGCCGAGCCGGAGGCGACGAGCAACCAGACCGTCCGCAGTGTCCACTGGGGCAAGGGGACGGGCAACTTCCTCGGTGCGATCGACGTCGTGCGCCATGCGCAGAAGACCGACGCGGCGCAGGATTTCAAGGGCTTGCTGCTTGAGAAGGGCGCGAGCGTGAACGCCGTGCCGCAACTCGAGATTTTCGCCGACGACGTGAAATGTGCCCACGGCGCCACGGTCGGCCAGCTCGATGAAAGCGCGCGCTTCTATATGGCGGCACGTGGCCTTTCCCCCGATCTTGTGCGGCGACTGCTGGTGCAGGCCTTCATCGGCGATGCGCTCGTCGCGCTCGACGATGAAGAGGCGCACGAACGCCTGCTGCACGTCGCGCTCGACAAGCTGGACAAGCACCTGTGAGCGAGACGGACACCCTTCCGCATGTTTCGGCGCGAAAGGCCGACTTCCCCGGCCTTGTGACGCCGGATGGCGATGTCTGGCACTATCTCGACACCGCTGCCTCTGCGCAGAAGCCGCAGGCGGTTATCGAGGCGATGAGCCGCGCGCTGGGCCGCGATTACGCGACGGTCCACCGCGGGGTTTATGGCCGCTCGGCGCAGATGACTTTGGGCTACGAAGCGGCCCGTCGCCGCGTTGCGGACTTCATCGGCGCCAGATCCGAAAACGAAATTGTATTCGTTCGCGGCGCGACCGAGGCGATCAACCTGGTCGCGGCGACCTGGGGCGTGACGCGCATCGGCGAGGGCGACAGGATCGTTCTTTCCACGCTCGAACACCACTCGAATATCGTGCCCTGGCAGATGCTTGCCGAGCGGACCGGAGCGGAAATCGACGTTTGCCCGCTGACCGGGGATGGCCGGATAGACCTCGGCGCGCTGGAAGCTACGCTGACCTCGCGAACCAAAATGGTTGCTTTGGCGCATGTTTCGAACGTCCTTGGTTCTGTGCTCGATGCGCGCAAGGCCGCTGACCTCGCCCACTCTGTTGGCGCGAAGATCCTGCTCGACGGGTGCCAGGCTGCCCCGCGCTTGGCGCTAGACATGGCTGCACTCGACTGCGATTTCTACGCCTTCTCCGGGCACAAGCTCTACGGCCCGACCGGCATCGGCGTGCTGTGGGCACGCGAGGAGGTTCTCGACGAAATGCCGCCATACCAAGGCGGCGGCGCGATGATCGAAAAGGTGGCTTTCGACGGCACGACCTATGCCCCGCCCCCGCAGCGGTTCGAGGCAGGGACCCCGATGATCACCGAGGCGATCGCGCTCCATGCCGCCATCGATTATGTCGATGCGCTCGGCCCCGATCGTCTGTTCGAGCATGAGGCAGGTCTGGCGCGCAAGCTTCGGGAAGAATTGCGTAAATCCAATGCCGTCACGTTGTTCGGGCCAGAGGAAAGCGCAGGTATCGTCTCCTTCGCGCTCGAAGGGGTTCACCCGCACGATCTCGGCACCATATTGGACGAAGAGAATGTCGCGATCCGCGCCGGCCACCACTGCGCACAGCCGCTGATGGACCACCTCGGCGTTCCCGCTACCGCGCGGGCCAGTTTCGGCCTCTACAGCGACGAAAGCGATATCGAAGCGCTGCTGCGCGGAATTGAAAGGACCCGGAGGATTTTCGGATGAACAAGCCTTCCGACGAACAGGATTTCATCGCTGCCCCATCGCCTGCCGATACGGTGGTCGGCAAACCACCACGCGCGCGGGTTTCGGACGCCGTCGACCCTGACGAGACCGCGGGCGAAAAGCTCGAGCGCAAGCGCGACTATCTCGAAGGCTTTCTCCAGAAGCAGCCTGAGGCCGAGAGCGCCACGGGTGCAGGCGGCAAGCTGCAGCAGGCGGTGATCGAAGCGCTCAAGGAAATCTACGATCCCGAAATCCCGGTCAATATCTATGACCTCGGCCTAATCTACGGCGTCGAGGTGGATGACGAATGCGATGTCACCGTCATCATGACGCTCACTACGCCGCACTGCCCGGTCGCAGAAAGCATGCCCGGCGAAGTCGAGCTGCGCGCGGCAAGCGTACCGGGCGTGCGCGATGCAGAGGTAAACCTGGTCTGGGATCCGCCCTGGGGTCCCGACAAGATGACCGACGAAGCGCGCCTCGAACTGGGGATGCTGTGATGCGCGACGCCAAGACCCGCCCCGCCCCCAAGGCAGCCGTGATCCTTACTCCCGGTGCGGAAAAGCGCATTGCCGAACTGATGGCGAAGGCTCCCGAGGATGCCATCGGGGTCAAGCTGTCCACCCCGCGTCGAGGCTGTTCCGGACTTGCCTATTCGGTCGATTACGTCACCGAAGAAACCAAGTTCGACGAGAAGATCGAAACGCCCGGCGGCACTTTCTACATCGACGGGGCCTCTGTGCTGTACCTGATCGGTAGCACGATGGACTGGGTGGAGGACGATTTCTCCGCCGGCTTCGTGTTCGAAAACCCCAACGCCAAGGGCGCTTGCGGCTGCGGCGAGAGCTTCATGGTCTAGATTGACCAAGGTCCGGCTGCGAATGCACCCGGCCTGCGCTTCCGGTGCTCACGGACTGAATGTCCGATGCGCGCCGGTTCTCGTCGGGGCACCTTCTCGCTCGAACCTGGCCCAATCTACCTTCTGAGTGCTCTCACACAGGCGGCCCGATCGACATCCTCGCCATCGCTCGCGCGGCGGGCTTCGACATGCGTTGCGCTCGGCTGTCCGCCCGGACGCAGCGGGTAGAGGTAAATGTCGAGCACGCAGGGCGCGCCGCTGAACTGCAGCTTCATCGCATCGCCCTCCTTCACCTCCAGCCGGGGGGCGCCGAACATATTGGCGAGCGCCGTCGCATCGCGCCCGATCACCCCTTCGAGGCCAGGCTGGTCCATGACCTTGGGAGCAATGAAACCCCGCGATGACGGGGCGGGCTGTACCGGCTGCTGCGGTGGCGGGCGCGTGGAGGTGACCGGCCTTTCGGCTGGGCGCGTCTCGTAGCTTGCAGGCACGCTGACACAGGCCGACAGGCTCGCCGATAGCGCGACGAGGCCGAGTAGACTACGCAATTCCGCCTCTCCCGCGGTGGACCATATGGGTTGCGCTCGCCGCGCCAAGGACGGGCGCGAGCAGGTTGAGGAACGGGACCATCAGCAGCCCCGCAATTGCCCCGCCGAGAACGAAACGCCGGCCCTGCCCGAGCGGGGCGATTTCGGTCTCGTCCTGCCGGTGGCGAAGCCAGACCATGTCCTGCAATTCGCGCCCGAGGAGGAAGGCATTGACCGCCCAGAACAGGATCGCGGTCCCGATGCCGGTGACCAGCAGCAGCGCTGCAAAGGGCAGGGCGATAATGTTGGCGAGCACGGCGCGCGTCGTCGACTTGATGCCATTGGCCATTTCTTCGCGCAGCGCGAGCGACCGTGCGTTGCCCGCCTCTTGCGGATAGTGCCGCGTTTCGACCGCCCGGACGACGTCTTCGGCAAAGAACTGCAGCACGAATAATGCGACGAAGCGGAACAGCAGCCATGCTCCGATCAAGGTGGCGAGGATGGCGAGCAGCGCTCCGGCACCGCCTCCGCCCTCCATTCCCGCCCATACGAAGAAGGCCTCGAACCCGAAACTCGCTGCCCAACCCAGCACGAGAAAGATTGCCAGTGTGATCATCAGGCTCTTGCCCAGGACCTTGAGGATCGCCGGATCGCCCAACTGGCTGAAAGACAAGGCTAGGGCACGGGGGAGCGACATCATCGTGGGGCCGGAGATCGCTTGGCCGGCGCCACAAGTCAACGCCGCCCTTGGCGATCACGCGACGAACCGCTAACCGCGCCCGACGAGATTCCCCCAAGCCCAAGATTCCCACTGGAGTATACATGACCGACCCCCGTTACGACGTCGTCGCGATCGGCAATGCCATCGTCGACGTGATGGCACCCTGCGAAGACGAACTCATCGAGGAGCTGGGTCTCGCCAAGGGCGGGATGACCCTCGTCGATACCGAGCGCGCGAAAGAGCTTTACGATGCCATGGGGCGCGCGACGGAAATTTCGGGAGGCTCGGCGGCCAACACCCTCGCCGGAATGGCCGCGCTGGGTGCGCAGTGCGCATTCGTCGGCCAGGTCGCCAAGGACCAGCTGGGCGATATCTTCGCGCATGACATCCGCGCAGTGGGCATCGATTTCGACACGCAGCCCCGCGAAGGTGACCCGCCGACCGCGCGCTGCCTCATCTTCGTGACGCCCGACGGCGAGCGGACGATGAACACCTTCCTCGGCGCGAGCCAGTTCCTGCCGCCCGCCGCCTTGGACGAGAACCTCATTGCCAGCGCAGGTGTGCTCTATCTCGAAGGCTATCTCTGGGACCCCGAAGAACCCCGCAGCGCCATGCGCCGCGCGATCGACGTGTCGCGCAATGCGGGCCGCAAGGTGGCCTTCACCGCTAGCGAGAGCTTCGTGATCGACCGCCACGGCGACGATTTCCGGGCGCTGATCGACGAAGGCAAGATCGACATCCTCTTCGTCAACGAACACGAACTTGCGACGCTTACAGGCGAGGATGATTTCGACGCGGGCCTCGCTGCCCTGGAAGACAAGGTCCCGACCCTGGTCGCCACCCGCAGCGCCAAGGGTGCAGTCGCGATCGAGAACGGCAACCGCGCCGAAGTCGCTGCCGAGCCGATCGACAAGGTCGTCGACACCACCGGCGCAGGCGACCTTTTCGCCGCAGGCTTCCTCACCGGCCACACGCGCGGCGAGAATCTCGAAACCTGCCTACGCATGGGCGCAATCTGTGCGGGCGAGATCATCAGCCATATCGGTGCCCGCTCCGAAAAGGATCTGAAGGCGCTGGTGGCGGAGAAGCTGGGCTGAGTTGCACTTCGCGCAAGTTGACGAAGTACATCCGCCCCGCCGGCTGATTCGTTTCCAAGGGCGCAACTGCAAAAAACCACGAAAGCCCCGCTGCCAAGGCGGGGCTTTTTTAGTGCGTCATAGGCGCGCTTTTTCAAGGAGCCGTCCCCGCCGTACCGTAGCGGCAGAGCTGTAGGAAAGACATTTCCGCCCCTCCTCGGGCACGAAAGAATTTCACTTCGCAACCTTGCGCCGCCGCCGTGCATGGTGAAGGAAATCCCGCGACGCAGCCCGCAAATCCGGGCGCGAGAGGATGACCAGCGGAGAGCGACGCAATGAATCTCGATTTCACCCCCGAAGAGCAGGCTTTCCGCGACGAAGTGCGCGCCTTCATCGCAGAAAACTATCCCGAGCACCTTGGCGATGTGGGCCTGCGCGAAGACCTCTCGCGCGAGGATTTCCTCGCCTGGCACAAGATCCTCGGCGAAAAGGGCTGGTCGGTCCCCGCATGGCCCGAGCAATATGGCGGCACCGGCTGGACCCCGACCCAGCGCTATATCTGGTCGGAGGAGAATGCGCGGGTGAATGCGGTCATGCCGCTGCCCTTCGGCGTGTCGATGGTCGGCCCCGTCATCTATACTTTCGGCAATGAAGAGCAGAAGGCGAAGCACCTCCCCGGCATCCGCAGCGGCGAGGTGTGGTGGTGCCAGGGCTATTCCGAACCGGGCGCAGGCTCCGACCTCGCCTCGCTCAAGACAACCGCGGTGCGCGATGGCGACCACTATGTCATCAACGGCCAGAAGACCTGGACCACGCTGGCCCAATATGCCGACTGGGGCTTCTTCCTCTGCCGCACCGATCCGGATGCCGCCAAGCCGCAGGAAGGCATCAGCTTCATCCTCGTCGACATGAAAACGCCCGGCGTCGAAGTGAAGCCGATCAAGCTTCTCGACGGCGGTTACGAGGTCAACGAGACCTGGCTCACCGACGTGCGCGTGCCGGTCGAAAACCTCGTCGGCGAAGAGAACAAGGGCTGGACCTACGCCAAGTTCCTGCTCGCCCATGAACGCAGCGGCATTGCAGGTGTCGCGCGCTCGAAACGCGGCGTGGAAAAGCTGCGCGAAATTGCTGCCAACGAAACGCTCGATGGCGCGCCGCTGATCGAGGACTTCGATTTCGCCCGCAAGGTGAGCCAGCTCGAAATCGACCTCGCCGCGCTCGAAATCACCGAACTGCGCACGCTGGCGGGCGAGCAGGCGGGCAACGGCCCGGGACCGGAAAGCTCGATCCTCAAGATCAAGGGCACAGAAATCCAGCAGCGCCTGACCGAGCTCACGCTGGAGGCGGTCGGCAGCTATGCCGCGCCCTATTATCACAGCATCGCGAACGACGACGGGAGCAACGAATATCCGGTCGGCCCCGACTATTCGGCGCATGCGGCGGAAACATATTTCAACATGCGCAAGACCTCGATCTACGGCGGATCGAACGAGATCCAGCGCAACATCATCACGAAAATGATCCTCGGCCTCTAAGGCCAGAGTTCTAGCGGAGAGAGACCCCGTGGATTTCAACTTCACCGAAGAACAGGACATGGTTCGCGACGGTCTGTCGCGCCTCGTCCGCGAGCAGTACGACTGGGAAACGCGCCGCAAGGCCATCGAGAGCGAGGCCGGATGGCGGCCCGAGATCTGGGCGCAGCTGGCCGAGCTAGGCATCCTCGGCATGCCCTTCAGCGAAGACGTCGGCGGCTTCGGCGGCGGCGCGGTCGATGCGATGATCGTGATGGAGGAATTCGGCAAGGGCCTGGTGGTCGAACCCTTCGTCCCCACCGTGGTCTGCGCGGGCGGCTTCCTCAAGCACGCGGGCAGCGAGTCCCAGCGCGAGGAGCACCTGTCCGCCATCATCGACGGCAGCCGCGTCTTCGCCTTCGCCTATGCCGAACCGCGCGGTCGCTATGACTATGCCGACCTTGAAACCACCGCGAAGAAGGACGGCGACGGCTACGTGCTCAACGGCCACAAGGCCGTCGTCATCGGCGCGCCCTGGGCGAGCCATTTCGTCGTCACCGCGCGCACCGGAGGCGATCGCCGCGACCGCGAGGGCGTGAGTGTCTTCATCGTCGACAAGAGCGCGGACGGCATCACCACCCGCGATTACGAGACCGTCGACGGCCGCCGTGCCTCGGAAGTCTATTTCGAGAACGTCTCGGTCCCCGCCGATGCGCTGATCGGGGAAGAGGGCGGTGCCCTGCCGCTGATCGAGCAGGTCACCGACGAAGCCATCGCCGCCCAGTGCGCCGAGGCCTGCGGAGCGATGAAGGTCGCGCACGCCATGACGCTCGAATATTCGAAGCAGCGCAAGCAGTTCGGCGTTCCGATCGGCAAGTTCCAGGTCCTCCAGCACCGCATGGTCGACATGTACACCGCTTACGAGACCGCGGTTTCGCTGACCTATCTCGCCACGATCAAGCTCGACGCAGGCGAAAAGGAGCGCAAGCGCGCGGCCTCGTCAGCCAAGGTCGGCGTCGGCCAGTCGGCGCGCTTCATCGGGCAGGAAGCGGTCCAGATCCACGGCGGCAACGGCGTGACCGACGAATATGCGGTGGGTCACTACTTCAAGCGGCTGACGATCTTCGAGAACGAATTCGGCAATGTGGACCACCATTTGAAGCGGCACGTTTCGCTGGGTTGATTGAGAAAATCCGAGGGGCCGTAGGTGCGGCTTCTCGGACCAACCGTGCCGGTTGCGGTCAGTCCGCTAACGACCCGATTGCGGTTCTAGACCTCACCTTCGAAGCTCGCCATAAGCTGACCTCGAAAGCTAATCGCGAGATAGTCCGATGCGCGTCGAACTCAGTTGCTGGCTTCCCAAGAAACCGGAATGGGTTTGGGAGCGTGTGCAGCAGTCCTCTACTTTAGACTTCGTGGCGGGACCTCTCATTCAATTTCGACCAAAAGCATCCGCCTTTCCGTCTGTTTGGAAAGAAGGAGACTATGCTGCCAGCATGCGCCTTTTTGGTGTCCTTCCAGTCGGCAATCAAACTATTGGGATCGAGTATCCTCCCGATGCACCACCGATGACGTTGCGGGACAATGGACATGGCACCATGGCCAAGAAGTGGGACCATTGGATTTTTGTCCGGTCTGAAGGAGAGGGAACTTACTATACTGACCGCGTGGACGTATCCGCTGGCGTACTCACGCCATTTGTGGCCCTCTTCGCAAAGCTCTTCTATTCTCATCGCCAACGCAGATGGAAGAAGCTGGCAGATTTGGCATAATATGTCTCTTATCGACAGATTGGCGCGCTAAGCAGACCGGCAGCTTTCCACCCAATTTCAGTCCTATCGGTTAACTCTCGCGTTGCCCGATAGCTGACATTCCCGGCGGCCGATCAATTCACCCATGCCGCTCGCGGCGCGCTTCGCGCACTGGCAGAACAAAGAAGCCCCGCCTCGGTTGCAAGGCGGGGCTTTTCTTTAGTGCAACCGCCGCATCAGCGCCGTTCGAATTCCTCGATCAGCGAAAGGATGTGGCCGCGGTGCGCGCGGGTTTCCGCGTTGGCCGAGCCGCCCGAGGCGATCGCCTTTATCTCCCTGATGCTGGCGAGTGCTGCCGAGCGCGCGACATAGTCGAAATTCGGCTGCGCCTGCGGCCCGACCGGTGTCTGCTGCATGCCGCCGCCCTTGCCGCCAGCGACCGCGAGCAGGCGGGTGACATATTCGATCTGCAGGTTCTGGCGGTAGGTGTTGACTGCCCCCGCCTTGTCGGCATCGAATACCATCCCGGTCAGCTCGTCCATGTAGCTGGCGACCGAATAGGTCCCGCCATATCGGCGTGCATCGGTCAGGCGCGACAGCACATTGGGGTGGAGCAGGTGGTTCAGCAGGCCGCGCTGCATCGTCAGGGCGCGGTCATGCGGCTGCGGGTCGATCCGCTCGCCAAACGCATTGAATCCGCGCCGCTGGATTTGCAGGCGGTTCAGCAGGTTCTCGCCTGCCGCGAAGGCATCGGGCGCGAGGGCGATGCGGTATACAGTCGCCAGGGCACGTCGCTGCTCTGCCGCGGGGACCGGGACGAAGGGCTGTTGCGCGCCCGACTGGCCGACATTGGAGCGGTTGTTGAATACCCCGCCGATCCAGCGCGATGCCACCTCGGCGGCGCGATATTTCTGCTGCGACAACAGGGCGTAGCTGGTGACCAGCGACTGGTAGCTGTCGCCCGGTTCGAGCACGCGGTCGGGCAGGTCGAGCATGGCCTGGTCCATCAGTGCGGCATGCTGCCCGGCCCAGGTGATCGGATCGTCCGACAGGTCGTTGATCATCACGCGGGGATCGATGTGGCGGCCGGGTGCGCGCAGGTCGTCGGCATCGTTGCCGAAAGCCAGTTGCGGCTCGGTCGAACGCGCGAGGATGCCGTCGATAGCGGCGTTTTCCGGGGTGTAGCCGAACTGGATCGCCCAGATGTCATAGGGGCCGGGGCGGTCGATGGCATACTGGCCCTGCGTTTCACCAGGCCGCGCGAGGTTGACCGCGGGATAGTCCATGACCGAATTGGTCGGGAGGACGCCCGGCGTGTCCAGCGCGTCGAGATCGACCGTGCTGGTGGAGCGCATGTTGTGGTTGAGCCCCAGGGTGTGACCGATCTCGTGGATGATCAGGTAATACAGATACTGGCGCACGAGCGGGTCGTTCTGCACCTCTGCCACGCCCTGCGCCGAGGCCAGGATGCGCGCGGTCATCAGATCCGCCTTGAGGCGGTCGCCGAGGTCGCAATCGCGGCCCTGGTGGTCATGCCCGGAACTCGCCGATTGTGAGCCGAAGATATCGGTCAGCCGCACGCCGCGGGTGATGAAGCTGTATTCGAGCATGATGTCGGCGCCGAGAATCTCGCCGGTCCGCGGGTTGGTGAAGCTGGGCCCGTAACCACCGAAAGGCGGATTGGGCGAGGAGGTCCAGCGAAGCACGTTATAGCGCACGTCGCCGGCATCCCACCGGGCATCGTCGGGCTGGATTTCCACCCGGATCGCGTTGGAGAACCCCGCCGCTTCGAAGGCCGTGTTCCACGTGAGCGCCGCATCGCGGATCATCCCGCGCAATTCGAGCGGTGTGGTATTCTCGATCCAGAAGGTGATCGGTTTTACCGGATCGGAGATTTGTGCGCCCGGGTCCTTTTTCTGCAGGCGCCAGCGATTGATGACATCGCGGTAGGGCGTGAAGGAATCGGAGGTGAGGTCGTCGACCTGGCTGGTGAAGTAGCCCACCCGGTAATCGTCGAAGCGCGGTTCGAATCCCGCTTCGGGCATTTCAAGGAAGGAATGCTGGACCAGGATCGCCACCGAACGGGCATCGGTTATGTCGGGGTTGCCGTAATTGACGGGCTTGGGATTGTCGAAAACATACTCGACGCGGAAATCGGTGTTTTCAGGGAAGTTGATCGCTTCGGCTATACGCGTCTTGTCCTTGGACAGCTCGCCAAGCGCGAAACTTTGCCCCGGTTTGGAATCCGGGTCCTGCCAGGGGCGAACCTGGTGGAGCGATTCGTTTTCGAGCAGCTCGTCGGCCGAAATCAGCACGCGCCGGCCGTCCTTGCTTTCCGCGGCAATGGGCAGATTGGCGAGCGGTGCGCGCGCGACATTGGCCGTGGCTGCACGCGAAATCGCATTGTCGGGATCGAAGTAATAGCTGGTGTTGATCGCCTCCACCTCGACACGGTCGAACCGGCGGTTGAAGCTCACGATCCGGTTGTCGCGGAAGTTGCCGCGGAAGTGGCCCGCTTCGACGGGACCGTTCTCGGTGTAGGTGAAGTAGATGAATTCGTCGCCCAGCTGCGAGGCGTCGATCTCCATGTAGATTTCGCCGGTTTCGGGGTCGCGATAAAGGGGAAACAGTCCCTCGGTCTTGGTGAAATCGGAAACGAAGGCGGCAATATCCTTCTTTTCCTCCTCGCCGGATTCCTTGTCCTTATCCTTGTCCTTGGCCTGCGCCCCGGTTGCCGAAAGCAGCGCCGCACTGGCCAGCAAGATCCACTTTTTCATCCGATTCCTCTCCTTGAAATATATTTTGTTCCGGCCTTCAGCCGTGCCGTTCGCGGCGCACTTCCCTTTGCCCGATATCACGGCGGCAGAAGCCGTCTCGGAAATCTATCGCGTCGACGGCTGCATAGGCCGCGCGCTGGGCTTCGGTGGCGCTTGAGCCCTTTGCGGTGACGTTGAGCACGCGGCCGCCGCTTGCGACGAGCTGGTCGCCCTCGCGGCTGGTCCCGGCGTGGAAGACCTTGGCGCCGTTTGCCTCGGATTCTCCCAAGTCGATGCTGCCGCCCTTCTTCGGCGTACCGGGATAGCCCTCTGCCGCCATCACCACCGTCAGCGCAAAATCGTCGCTCATTTTCGGCGGTTCGATCTCGCCCAGCCGTCGCTCGGCGCAGGCGAGCATCAATTCGACGAGGTCGCTCTCCAGCCGCATCATCAGCACCTGGCATTCGGGATCGCCGAAGCGGACGTTGTATTCGATCAGCTGCGGGCCCGATTTGGTCAGCATCAGCCCGGCATAGAGCACGCCGGAATAGGGCATGCCTTCCTCGCGCATGGTGCGCACGGTGGGCTCGATGATTTCCTTCATCGCCTGTTCGCGCAGCTTGTCGGTCAGCACGGGGGCGGGCGAATAGGCGCCCATGCCGCCGGTGTTGGGGCCTTCGTCGCCATCGCCCACGCGCTTGTGGTCCTGCGCGCTGGCGAGCGGCACGATGGTCTCGCCGTCGGTGAGTGCGAAGAAGCTGGCCTCCTCGCCGGTCAGGAATTCCTCGATCACCACCTCGGCGCCCGCGCTGCCGAACTTGCCATCGAACATCTCGGACAGCGCGTGCTGCGCCTCCTCGCGCGTTTCGGCGATGACCACGCCCTTGCCTGCTGCGAGACCATCGGCCTTGAGCACGAAGGGGGCATCGAAGCGCTTCAATTTACCCCATGCCTCTTCGAGCGAGGCGGTGCGGTAGTATTTGGCGGTGGGGATGCCTGCGCGCTCGCACAGATCCTTGGTGAAGCCCTTGCTGCCTTCGAGCTGCGCGGCGGCTTTCGAGGGGCCGAAGCTGAGGATGCCAGCTTGTTCGAGGCTGTCGGCCAAGCCTTCGACCAGCGGGCCTTCGGGGCCGATCACGACGAGGCCGATGGCCTCTTCCTCGCAGAACTTGACCACGGCCGCATGGTCGCTGCTATCGAGCGGGACACAGGTAGCGCATTCTTCCATGCCGGGGTTGCCGGGGCTCGCCCACAGCTTGTCGCACATCGGCGATTGCGCCAGTTTCCACGCCAGCGCATGTTCGCGCCCGCCGCTGCCGAGCAAAAGGATATTCATGGCCGCAGATTTCCCACCCGATGATGACACTGACGGTCTGGTAGCGAAGCCCCGCCCCGGCGACAACGCCGAGCCGCTGTCGGTGAGCGAAATCTCGAACATTCTGAAGCGCACGGTGGAGGACCGCTTCGGGTTCGTCCGGCTGCGCGGCGAATTGTCGGGGGTGAAGCGCGCGGCCTCGGGCCATCTCTACGCGGCGCTGAAGGACGAAAAGGCGGTGATCGATGCGGTCATGTGGCGCGGCAATACCCAGCGCCTGCCGTTCCAGCCGGAGGACGGGCTGGAAGTGATCGCCTCCGGAAAGCTGACGACCTATCCGGGGCGCAGCAAATACCAGATCGTTGTCGAGCGGATGGAACTGGCGGGCGAGGGGGCCTTGCTGGCGCTGCTCGAAAAGGCCCGCGCAAGGCTGGCGGCAGAAGGCCTGTTCGACGAGCGGCGGAAGCGCGCGCTTCCTTTCCTCCCGCGCACCATCGGCGTGGTCACCTCGCCAACGGGTGCGGTCATTCGCGACATTCTCCACCGGCTGGCGGACCGTTTCCCGAGCCGCGTGGTCGTGTGGCCCGTCCTGGTGCAGGGGCAGGGTGCTGCATCGCAGGTCGCGAATGCCGTGCGCGGGTTCTCGGCAATGCCGGAGGGCAATCCCGACCGGCCCGACCTCGTCATCGTTGCACGCGGGGGCGGCTCGATCGAGGATTTGTGGAGCTTCAACGAGGAAGAGGTGGTGCGCGCCATCGCCGAGTGCACGATCCCGACGATCAGCGCGGTGGGGCACGAAACCGACACCACGCTCGCCGATTTCGCCGCCGACCGCCGCGCCCCCACGCCCACTGCGGCGGCGGAGATTGCCGTGCCGGTCCGCGCCGAACTTGCCGCCACTCTTGCCGATTTCGGCGCCCGCAAGAAACGCGCGATCCTCAGGCCCGTGCAGCTGGGCCGCGAAAGGCTGGAGGCGCGCGCCGACCGGCTGCCCTCGCCCGAAGCCCTTCTGCAGCCGCAGGCGCAGAGGCTCGACGATCTGGCCACCCGCCTCGGCCATGGCCTGCGCGAAAGGGCGGCACGGGCACGCGAACGGCTGCAATCGGACCGCGCGCGGTTGAACGCGCCGCTGCTCAAGAGCCGCCTCCAACAGGCGCAGGAGCGATTAGCGGCGACCTCGCGGCTGATGGTCTCGCTCGATCCCGATAATGTGCTGAAGCGCGGCTATGTACGCGTGGTCGGACCGGAAGGGCGCACACTGACCGATGCGGCTGCTGCGGCAAAGCACGCGGCGCTGACGCTCAAGTTCCGCGATGGCGATGTGGCCGTTTCCACCGGCGAAGCCTCGCCGCCCGCCGCTGCACCCGCCCCCAGGCGCAAACCGGCGAAAAAGGGAACGCCGCCCGCACAGGACGATTTGTTTGGTTAGGCTTCAGCTGCTAGGGCGCGACCCATGTTGATGAACAAGAATTCCGGCCCCTCCTCCGGCGAGGCCAAGCTGCACTACGGCCCCAACGGCTTTCGCGTCCTGCGCACCGGCAACCACGTGTTCTGCGCGGCAAGCGGCGTACCCATCCCGCTCGAGGAATTGCGCTACTGGTCGGTCGAGCACCAGGAGGCCTATGCCACGCCGCAGCTCGCGACCGAGCGGCTGAAGCCGTGACGCTCTATCGGGTCGCGCCTTTCCTCTTTTTCGCTACGACTGCATGTGCCCTGTCTGCCGAGCCCGTCGCCCGGCCGGAGCCTGCACCCACGCCGACTCCGTCGACGGCCTCGGGGCCTGCGCGCCCGCCTGCCGGGCAGCTGCCGCCCGCCATCCCTGCACCGCCAGCTCCGGTGCGCGAGGAATTCCGCATATCCGGCAAGCTTGAACAGGGCGGCTGGATCAAGGGCCTCGTCCCGATGGGCACGGTATCGGCGCGGCTGGGCGATGAGGAGATCGATTTCGATGTGAATGGCGCGTTCTTCGCGGCATTCGATCGCGATGAAGGGCCCGTGGCGCAGCTCGAAGCGACGCTTGCCAGCGGGAAAGTCGTGACCCGCGAGCTGGCGATCAAGCCGCGCTCCTGGGACATCGAGCACGTCAATGTCGCGCTCCGGCCCTCGACATCTTCGGAGGCGTTTCGCAAGCGGCGCGCCGTGGAGCTCGAAGCCATCTGGACCTCGCGCCAGAAGGATACCGATGCACAGGGGTGGCGAAAGGATTTCATCTGGCCCGTCACGGGGCGCATTTCGGGCCGCTTCGGTTCGCAGCGCATCTATCGCGGTGAGCCCGGCAGTTATCACTCGGGCCTCGATATCGCTGGCGGCGCCGGTACGACCTATGTTGCACCCGCAGACGGCACCGTGGTGCTGGCAGAGCAGGATTACAGTCTCGAGGGGCAATTGCTCATCATCGATCACGGGCAGGGACTGAACAGCGCCTTCCTCCATTCTTCGGCGCTGCTGGTGTCCGAGGGGCAGGCGGTGAAGCAGGGGCAGCCGCTGGGCCGCATCGGCTCTTCGGGCCGCGCAACCGGGCCGCACCTTCACTGGAGCCTCGTGTGGAAGGACAAGCGGCTCGATCCGCTGCTGTTCCTTCCGCCCATGCCCTGACGAAAGGCGCGCCCATGGGGGCCAAACGCAAATGGCTGGCCGTGCTGGTGGCGCTAGCGCTCGCGCCCGGGACTTTCCTGCGCAGCGAGGTCGTGCGCGATTATGGCTCGCCGGTCACGATGACGGAGCTTGCATTCGAGGCGGCAACGAGCGGACCCTTGAGCCTCGAGGGGGTGTGGCAGCTATCCAGCGAGAACGACTGGTTCGGCGGATATTCGGCACTGGAAAGCCTGCCCGATCGTTCTTTCTTAGCTGCGAGCGATCGCGGGCGGCTGTTGGAAATCCCGATGCCGAGCGAACAAACGGGCGTGCCGCAGATCACTTCGTTGCCGGGCTTCCCGCGCTTGCCGGAGGACCGGGCGGATGTGGAGGCGCTGGCCATCGATCCTGCCACCGGCCGGAGCTGGGTCGCGATCGAGACCAACAACCGTATCCGCCGCTTCTCGCCCAGCCGCCCGCGCCATTCGCATAATAGGCCGGAGGCGATGAAGCACTGGCCGCTCAATGCCGGGGCGGAATCGATGGTCCGCATGCCGGGCGGGCGTTTCCTCGTCATCGCCGAGGCGGATATGGGCGGAGGGCGGCATCGCGGACTGCTCTTCTCCGGCGATCCGGTCGAAAGCGACGAGGTCACGCGTTTCGTGCTTGAGGGAGAGGAGGGCTATACCCCGTCCGACGCGGCAAGACTGCCCGACGGCCGCGTGGTCGTGATCCTGCGCAAGCTCGCCTTCGGCTGGCCCTACAGCTTCAAGGTGAGGCTGGCGGTCTTCGATCCAGCGATGATCAGGCGCGGAGCCACCATCGGATTGCGACAGGTGGCGACGATCGACACGCCCTTCCCGACCGACAATTACGAAGGCATCACCGTGACCAGCGAGGATGGCGGGGACTGGATCGCCTGGATGATCTCGGACGACAATTTCAACCGCTACCAGCGCACGCTGCTGCTCAAGCTGCGCTGGGCGAGGAACCCCTCGCAGACACGGCAAAAGGCGCGCAGGTAGACCCCGCGCGCCTTTTCGTATCCCGATAGGATCAGCGCCGAAGCGCCGCCAGCTCTTACGAAGCGGCGGCAGCCTTCTTCAGCTCGCGCTTCACCTTGAGCGCGTTGGCCGAAAGCTTCTCGTCGCTGGTCTTCATCAGCCAGTTGTCGAGGCCGCCATTGTGCTCGACCGAACGCAGGCCCTGCGTCGAGACGCGGAACTTGAAGCTGCGGTCCAGCTTTTCGCTCATCAGCGTGACGTTCTGCAGGTTGGGCAGGAAGACGCGCTTGGTCTTGTTGTTGGCGTGGCTCACATTGTTGCCGACCTGGCGGCCCTTGCCGGTGAGTTCGCAAATACGCGACATGATAAGTCTCTTCGTTCGAATGGGCGGGCGAGTTCCCTTGGCCGCGACAAGCGGGTGCGGGGCTCATTATTCCCGGAAAGCGGCGCGCATAGCGGCGGGTAGCCGAATCGTCAAGCACGTTGCGCCTTGCCGGGGCGCGGGCTAGCGAGGCGGCAGATATGTCGTCCTGGACCCTTCCGCAACCGATGAAACGCGCGCTCGACCTCGCCGAGGCGAGTGCGGCTACGGGCGAGGTGCCGGTGGGCGCGGTCATCACGCGCGGCGGGGAGATAATCGCCGAGGCGCACAACGCCCCGCGCGAGACCTGCGATCCTACCGCCCATGCGGAGGTCCTGGCGATTCGCCGCGCGGCCGAGGCGCTGGGGCAGGAACGCCTGACCGACTGCGAACTTTGGGTCACGCTGGAGCCCTGCGCCATGTGCGCCGGCGCCATCGTCCACGCGCGGCTGGGCAAGGTCTATTACGGCGCGAGCGATCCCAAGGGCGGTGCGGTCGAACACGGCGCGCGGGTGTTCGAGCAGGAGCAATGCCTGCACCGGCCCGAGGTCTATTCGGGAATGGGCGAGGCGAAAGCGGCAGAGCTGCTGCGCGCTTTTTTCAGCGCGAGGCGCTAATCATTTCCTCATAGACCGATCCTAAACGGCATGTCTGGAGGAGGGTTTGCATCATGGACGGCAAGACAATGCTTTGGCTCGGCGTCGCTGTCATCGCTTTCGGCGGCTACAAGCTTTTCGGAGTGATCCCCGGCATCGGGCTGGCGGTGGCCGGCGGGATTTGGGCCTCGCGACAATAGGCGGCAGGCCTCACTTCCAATGACCGCGCCAGCCCCGCGCTACGCGTAGGTTCTCGCAGGCGCTGCCAAAAGCATCAGCGAAACATCATCGTCCCATCATGGCTATAGCGGCCGCTTCCCAGCATCTTCACCACCGATTGGTGCGAGGAGGTGTCCATGCAATGTGCCCATGGTATCAAAGTCTTTGTTGCAGCGCTGTCGGTTCTTGCGCTCGCCGCGTGTGGAGGTGACGATTCACCTGCAAGCGCACCCCCGTCGAGCGAAGGTGGTGGCGGCAATACGCCCGACCCACCTGCGACGGCGAATCTTCCGCTCGCACCCTTCGGGCTCACTCAGGATATGCAATTCGAAATGGTCGGCTACCAGACCGTTTCTCGGTCGGATGAGCCGGATCAGCTCGCACTGGCAGGAGACAAGGGCTCGCTTGAATGGTCGTCCTCGGAAAAGACCTACCTGATCTCGCTCGCCGACCTTGGCAGTGGCAAGCTCGTCTATACTTTCTCCGGTGAGGATCGCAATCCGAGTGCCTTTTCGATTGTCCAAGCGGACGGAACGACGGCCGGAGCGTACGTGACCCTGCTTCTCGACGGTGAGAGTTCGCGCAAGATCTACTGGCAATCGGCAGACGGGGTTACGCCCTTCGTCTACGCTGAAGCAATCTACGGCATCCCTGTCCCTGCGGGCAGCCTGCCGGACACGGGTTCCAGGATTTTCGTGACCGACACGAGCCCGCAAGCTGCAATCGAGGTCGATTTCTCAACGGGCAAGGTAAGCGGATCGATCACCAGCTATTTCGACGGCGGCGGCTTCTACCCGCCCGGCCCGAAGGAGACGGCAATCCTCGAGCCTGCCGACATTCTGCCCGATGGCACATTCGTCGCGAAGCTGACGATCGAAGGCGCACCCAGCCAGGGCTTGCTTCGCGGTCGCCTCTTCGGGGCCTCGGCAAACGAGATTGGCGTCTATTTCGATGCACCCGTACGCTGGGATCAGAGCGGCACCTGGGCGCGGTGGAGGACAGTTTTGCGATATCCGGTCTGTGCCACCTGCAATTGAGGCGAACGGCAGTTGTCGGATGGTGCCCGGCCTTTGGCAGAGGCGCTAGAGTCCCCGCCAGATCTTCGCCGGCCTGTCATTTCCCGCCCCGTATAGGGAGGTATTGCAGCGGGTCGGCATGAAGCGCTCGTCGTAGCAGAGGCGCACCTCTTCCAGCCAACCCTTCTTGTCGAGGTGCACGCCGATGGCCTCGGGAAACCAGCCCGGATTGGCGTCGGCGAGGCGCGTTCGGATCTTGCCTGCGGTGAGATTGTCCTCGCGGCTGATGCGCACGAAATCGGGAAAGCGCAGGCCATTGTACAGGATGCGGGTGACCTTGAAATAGGTCTCCGGGCGGCGCGTCATGCAGGTGCCGTGCTTGGCCCATTCATGCACGAGCAGCGCCGCGTCGGGGGTCATGCAGAGGTTCCTGCGCGCCTCGCTCGCTGGCAAGTCCCCGCCGCCGCACCATTGCGGCCATGTGTCTCCGCTTTCGGGCCACAGGCCGTGGACGGTGAAACCGAAGCGACCCTCGCGTCCCGAACACTGGCGGGCATGCTTGGCCGAGCTTTCGCGGAAGCGGCAGAATTCGGGCGACCACGTCAGCGCCAGCGTATAGCCGGTAACCGGCAGGCGGCGCGGGCGCTCGGTTTCCGGCGCAGGCAGCTCGACCCTTTGCGGAAGCCGGCACTGGAAGGATTGTGCCTGCGCGACCTGCGGCAATGCCGCTGCCGCGCAGGCGATACCTATCTTCGATATGAGGCGTCTAGGCGCCACGCTTGGCCGCGAACCATTCCTTCGCGTCCGGTTGGAACAGCATGTAGATCGCCGCGATGGACATGATCGTGCTGACGATGCCGGTGATCTGCATCATGTCGAACCCGGTGGTCGAAAGCCCGACGAAGATGCCGAAAATGCTCCACAGGACGAAGAGGATCAGGATCCATTTGACGAACTCGATCCGCAGGATCGAGATCAGGAACCACAATGCCATGCTGATGCCCACGCCGAAGACTACGCCGGCGATGATCGCGCCGCTGCCTATGCCGCTGTCGGCTTCGATGCCCTGTGTCGCCATTTCCGCATTCATCTGGTCCATCATCATGTCCCAGCCGAAAACGATGCCGAGCAGGCCTACGACGACCGAGCCGATATAGAGCAGGTCGAATTTCTTGATTGAATCGGGTTTTGCCACACGTCCCTCCCTGATGGCATCTGCGATGCGGGAGGGAGTGCAACGCTTTTACAGCGGCGTAAAGTCCAAACCGATATCGGCTGCGGGCGCGCTCTGGGTGAGGCGGCCGACGGACACGTAATCGACGCCCGTTGCGGCCTTGGCCCTGATCGTATCGAGATTGATCCCGCCGCTTGCCTCGGTGGGCACGCGGCCGGCGACCAGCGCCACGGCCTCGCGCAAGGTGGGGGGCTCCATATTGTCGAGCAGCAGGCGGGTCGCGCCTGCCTCCAGCGCGGGTTCGATCTGGTCGATCCGGTCGACTTCGCAGATGATGTCCTCGACCCCTGCCTCGACCGCCCGGCGCACGGCCTCGCCGACCGAACCGGCCACGAGCACGTGGTTGTCCTTGATCATTGCCGCATCCCATAGGCCCATGCGGTGGTTCGCCCCGCCGCCCATGCGCACCGCGTATTTCTCGAGGTGGCGCAGGCCGGGAATGGTCTTGCGCGTATCGAGCAGGGTGCAATCGGGATTGTCCATCGCCGCCACATATTCGGCGACCATGGTGGCGATACCCGAGAGGTGCTGGACGGTGTTCAATGCCGCGCGCTCTGCGGTGAGCATGGCGCGCGCATTGCCTTCGAGCCGCATCAGGTCGGTGCCGGAAGGAACGCTGGCGCCTTCGTGCACGAGGATGTCGATTTGCATGTCCGGGTCGAGCGCGCGGAAGAACGCTTCAGCGACCGGCAGGCCTGCAACATGGATCGCGTCGCGCGTGTCCATGACGCCGGCGAACCGCGCATCGACCGGGATCACGCTTTCGCTGGTGACGTCATGCCCCCCGCCCGGCAGCCCTTCTCCGAGATCCTCGGCCAGCGTGTCTCGAACGAAGCTTTCGATGTCGAAGCCGGGGAGGGTGAGTTCGTCAGTCATCGCTTCCTTTCGCAAAGGTCTTGGCAAGGCCCTCGGCAACGCGAGCCCGGATTTCGGGCAGGCCATCCTCGATAAGCTTTACCGCTCTACCTGTGGTGAGCGAGGGATCTTCGCCTTTGAGCGGCTTAATCTTGCCGCCGATCCCGCGCATGACCTTGTAGGAGGGCTTGTCGTCCTCGCCGAAAATCCGGACGATATAGATCCAGCTGGCCGTCTGCCCGGTCAGCGAGAAACGCATGATCTTGATTTCGCGCGTGATCACTTCGACCGTGCATCCGCTTGAGCCGCCGGCCAGCGGCGGTGAGGATTGGCTGAAATTCAGGACGTCGGGTATCGGTGCGGCGCGCTCGAGGGTGAAGTTATATCCATCGAGCACAAAATTCGCGAACAGGTTTTCGAGGATCGCGGCCTGATTGTCTTGCGCGAAGGTTTCCGCGAAAGATGCTGCATTGGGCAGGCTCGAATAGGAAAAGACAACCGAATCCGAGCTGACCGACTGCGCCACCACATAGTCGGTCGGTACGAGCCGCAGAGTGCACTCGCGCGCGTTAGCAGGCACAGCGGCAAGCATCGCCGCCATGACCGCGCCAAGGATCGAGATTATTCGCATGCCCCCCATCACGTTTGTCAGTGGACGAAGCGCGCCACGACGTCACGATAGCTGCGTGACACCTTCACCTCGGCGCCGCTGTCGAGCACGAGGAAGCATTCGCCATTGGTGTGCGGCTTGACCTGGCGGACCTGGTCGAGGTTCACGATCGTGCTGCGATGCACGCGCTGGAAGGTGCGCGGGTCGAGGCGGCGTTCGAGATCCTTCATCGTCTCGCGCAGGATCAGCGAATTGTCGCCGGTGTAGATGCACATGTAATCGCCTGCGGCCTCGATATGCTCGATCGTGTCGACCTCGACGCGGAAGATCTGGCCGCGGTCCTTGACGTTGATCAGCTTCTCGTAGCGGCCGGAAGCTTCGGTATCGCCTTCGTCCATGTCCTGTGCGGCTTCCGGAGCCACTTCGGACAGGACACCGCGCAGGCGGTCGGCTTCATCGGAGCTTTTCTTTTCGGCAAGGCGCTGGCGGACGCGTTCGATCGTGTCGGCGAGCTTGTCCTCGTCGACCGGTTTCATCAGGTAATTGACCGCATTGGCCTCGAAGGCGCGGATCGCGTGTTCCTGGAAGGCAGTGACGAAAACGAACAGCGGCGGTTCGATTTCCATCACGCCCTGGACCACGGAGAACCCGTCGAAGCCGGGCATCTGGATGTCGAGGAAGACGAGGTCGGGCTTCAGCGTCTTGATCGCGCGGATCGCCTCGCGTCCGTTCTGGCAGGTTTCGATCACCTCGACATCCTCGAAAGGTTCGAGCCTCAGCTGGAGGCCCTGGATGGCGAGTTTTTCGTCGTCGACGAGGATCGTGCGGATAGTCATTTTGCGGTACTTACCTTGGTGGGGGCATTTGCAGGGGTAACGCCCGTGGCGCTGGCTTGTTTCAGCGATTGTGTCGCGGGCGAAGCGGCAGACGGCTCTTCTTCGTCGGCCAGTTCATGCGGAATCTCGATCAGGACGGTGAAACCGCCGCTTTCCGGGCTGCGGATTTCGAAGCGATGGTCATCGCCATAGGCCTGGCTCAGGCGGTCGCGGATGTTGGCGAGGCCGACCCCGGTGGAATCGCGGCGCTTGTGCGTGGCCATGACGGCAGGCAAATCGTCGGCCACCCCGCCCACATCGACGCCGGGGCCGCTGTCGGCGACGGTGATGCGCAGTCTCGGCCCGACAATCTGGGCGAGAAGCGAGATCTCGGCGCCCTCTTCCTGCGGGCTGACGCCGTATTTGATCGCATTTTCGATCAGCGGCTGGAGCAGCATGGAGGGAATTTGCGCCTTGGCCGCGCGTTCCTCGACGCGGAATTCGGTTTGCAGGCGCTCTTCGAAACGCATGCGTTCGATTTCGAGATAGAGCTTCAGCGTCTCCACTTCCTGCTCGACCGACACCTTGCCTCCCGGCTGGGTGACAAGCGTATGGCGCAGGAAACTCGATAGCCGCGTCAACATGGCATTGGCGGGCTTGGTCTGGTTCAGGAGGACCAGCGTGGAGATGGAATTCAGCGTGTTGAACAGGAAATGCGGGTTGAGCTGGTAACGCAGCATGGCCAGCTGCGCGCTCGTCGCCTGCGCTTCCAGTCGTTCGAGCCGGTCGGCCTGCTGCTCGACCTGGAGGAAGAAATTGATCGCGTAATACAGCGCCGACCATGCGCCGAGCAGCGTCAGGTCGAAGAAGTAGATGCCGATCAGGATGCGGACGAAGCCCGTTTCCGCTGCTGGACGGGTCAGCCCCAATACCCAGCTGTCGATGAAGGCGAAGATGCCCACCGCGACCGCCAGCGCCGCAGCCGTACCGCCCCATGTCACCAGCGGCCTCTGGCGGATCAGATAGGCATAGACGACCGACAGGATCAGGCTGATCGAAAAACCCGTGATCGTCGCGATCAGGATGACGAAGAAAAACTCGAGCGGCTGGCCGTTGGCAAAGGCCGACATGGCGCGCAGCAGTGCCGATCCGCCCCAGCCTGCCAGCTGGAGGTTCCAGAACGCCTGGTTCTTGTTGTCGAAGAACGGCGTGGGATTGAGCGGCAACACTGCCATCGGCTGAGCCTCCTAGCCCAATTGCGCGCAGCTTTGCCAGCCGCTACTCTTCTTCAGGTAGTTGGAGAGAGCCGATGAACAAGCCCGAAAACCTCGCCCATTCGCTGGCCGAACGCGCCAAGTTCCGCGAAATGAAGGAGGGGACGAAGGAAGACTGGGCGATCATCGGGGCGGAATACCGCGCTTTTGCCAAGGATTTGCCCGACCGCGTGCTCGACCATCTGAAGCTGCTCGACGGCGATTTCGGCGGCTTTCCCGTGTGCCGGCTCGAACATTCGCTGCAGACCGCGACTCGCGCGCATCGCGACGGGCGCGACGAGCAATATGTCGTGATGGCGCTGCTCCACGACATCGGCGATACGCTGGGAAGCTACAACCACCCCGAGGTCGCCGCCGCGATCATCAAGCCCTTCGTGTCCGAGGAAGTGCACTGGATCTGCCAGAACCACGGCGCTTTCCAGGGCTATTACTATTTCCACCATCTCGGCATGGACAAGGACATGCGCGAGAAATTCCGTGATAGCCCTCATTTCGAGGCCTGCGCGGAATTCTGCGAGAAATACGACCAGGCCGCCTTCGATCCCGATTACGAGAGCGAAAGCCTCGAATTCTTCGAGCCGATGGTCCGCCGCGTGATGGAAAAGCCGCTTGCCTCGATGTACAAGGCGGCTGTCGAGGAATGAGCGCCTAACCCTCGCCGTCTTCGATGATCTGCGCCAGCGCTTCATAGCCGATAGCGCCTTCGAACGGTCGGTCACCGTAGATCCAGCTGGGCGTTCCGGTAAACCCGAGCTGGTTGGCAAAGCCGGCATTGCGCGCCAGTTCAGCAGTCGCTTCGTCGGACGCGCCGAATTCCCGCGCCGCTTCCATGTCGAGCCCGGCTGCCTGCGCCGCAGCGGCAATGTTCTCCGCCGTCGGCTGACCGGTCTCGAACATCGCGTGGTAGAATTGCTCGTACTTGCCCTGCTTGGCCGCGGCCAGCGCCATGCGGGCCGGAACGTCGCTTCCCTGGAACACGGGCCATTCGCGCACCACCACGCGCAGCTCGGGATCGGCGGCGATCAGCCGGTCCACATCGGCCACGCTCGCGCGGCAGTAACCGCAGGCATAGTCGGTGAACTTCACCAGCGTCTTCGAGCCATTGGGATTTCCCAGCACCGCGCCTTCGAAGGGCGTGCTGACCGGGCCGGAGATGGAAGCCATGCGCTCGGCCGATTGGTTGGCCTGGTAGGCCTCCGCCATTTCGGGCAGGATATCGGGATTGGCGACGAGGTATTCGCGCGTCTGCGAATGGCCGAGGCCGGTGAAGGAAAACAGCGCCGCGCCGCCAAAGCCGGCCACCAGCGCGATCACTACGGTCAACAGGTGTTTCATATCGCCCCCGGTATTCCTAGCGCCTGCGCTTGTCGCAATTGGCGCGGTCCATTTCGCACAGCATGTCCATCATCGCCCTCGCTTCCATCGCCACGTCCTGCGCGCGAAGCCAGTCGGGCGAGCCGTAAGGCAATTGCGCTTCGGCCGCCTGCGCGCTGCGCAGGGCGAGCGGGTACTGCCGGTTCATCACCTGCTGCTCCGCGCTTGCCAGCCGCGCGCGCGCCATGTCGCCGCGCGCCGCATAGACTACGCCCAGCTGGTACCAGGCAAAGGGATTGTAGCGATCGCGTCCCACGGCGGCACGCAGGACCTGCTCGGCTTCCTCGAAATTCGCCTCGTCCTCGGTGGCGATGAGCGCATGGCCGAGCATGGAAGCGATCAGCGGTTCGGAGCGGCTGATCTCGACAGCCTTGCGCAGCGGCACGATCGCCTCCTCCGGACGGCCCGATTCGAGCAGGACCTGCCCCTTCAGCTCGAGAAAATAGGGATCCTCGGGCGCGCGCTCGATCAGCGCGTTGGCCGCATCGAGCGCCCGGTCCACCCGTGCTTCCTTGTGATAGGCATAGGCGCGCGCCAACAGCGCGGGCGTCGAGCGGTCGCTCTCCGGATAGTCGCGCAGCGTGAACTGAGGCTCGGCCACATAGCCCTGCAGCTTGGCCTTTATCCGCTGGAACTTGGCTTCCCATTCCTGGTTTGGCGGCTTGTCCCATGCCGGATCGACGACATAGACTTCCTTGAGCTTGGCGATGCGGTCGCCCGAAAGCGGGTGGGTGCGGTAGAAACCGGCCTCGTCGTTCTGCTGGATGCCGCGCCGGAACTCCATCGAAAGCAGCTTGCCGAAGAATTCGAGCGAGCCCTTGCCCGTGATCCCCGCTTTCGAGAGGTACTCCGCACCGGCGGCATCGGCGCTGGCTTCCTGCGTGCGGCTGAAGGCGAGGAACTTGCCCAGCGCCGCCTGCTGGCCCGCAGCCATAATGCCCATCGCCGCCTCGCCCGACCCGGCAAGCATGGCGCCCAGCCCGGCGAGCATCGACAACAGCGTGATCCCGGTCGCCGTCTTCATTCCCTCGCCGTAGCGCACGATATGCCCGCCGGTGATGTGGCCGAGCTCGTGCGCGATCACGCCCTGCACCTCGTTGGCGCTGTCGGCGGCATCGAGCAGGCCGCTATGGAGGTAGACGGCCTGCCCGCCTGCGACGAAGGCATTGACCGAAGGATCGTTGATAAGGACGATATTGACGTTGTTCGGCTGCAATCCGGCCGCCTCGATCAGCGGCTCGGAAATCTCGCGCAGGAAGGCTTCGGTTTCCGCGTCGCGCAACACCGATTGGGCGGCGGCGGGTTGCGCGGCCATGATGGCGAGCGCGAAAAGGGCGAGAATATGGGAAAGAAGCCGCATCGGCGCGCAGCCTAAGGCCTTTCGGCCTGAACCGGAACTGAAACCCGCAGGAACTGCATCACGCGGTCGAAGACCTGCGGATCGCGCCGCCATGGATTGGTCAGCGCGAGCAGCGGGGCATTGTGATCCTTGCCCGCGAGGTAAAGCGTCTGCGCGCGCGCACCCTTCTCACCGAGCGCCTTCTCGAGTGCGCGTGAATTGCGGATGCGCACGGTCACATCTTCCTCGCCATGCACGAGGAGAACGGGGGGCGCATCGGCGCGGGCGTGGTTGACCGGCTGGCTTTCGGGTCCCGCCCCCACGCTTTCGAAGGCGGCACGGCTGCGGTCGGTATCGAAGGGATAGAAATCGTAAGGTCCCGATAGCCCGACGACGCCCCTGATGCTCGAAACGGGCACTCCGGCCTCCTCGAGCCATCGCGTATCGAGCGCGACCTGCATGGCGTTATAGGCCCCGGCCGAGTGGCCGGAGAGCACGATGCGGTCCGGATCGCCGCCATATTCGGCGATGTTCGCGCGCACCCAGGCGATGGTGGCTGCCGTGTCTTCGAGCATGGCGGGATAGCGCCCCGGCCCGTTCATACGGTAGCCGCCGAGCACCACGACATAGCCCTCGGGGGCGATATTGCGGCCGATAAAGCCATAGTCGACCGGATCACCATGCGCCCATGCGCCGCCGTGGAAGAAGACGAAGACCGGTTGGGTGCCTTGGGCGTCGCCGTCGCGATAAACGAACAGCCGTTGCTGGGCGGCCGGACCGGTGCTGGCCTCGCGGACCATCTCAACGCTGGATTTCGGACCCGCCAGGGCGTCGATCGTGTCGAGCACGGCAGGCGCATTGCGTTGCAGCGCGATCCACAGGCCAAGCCCGGCAACCAGCACGAGGGCGAATAGGATTCCGGCAGTCCACATCAGTCGCCGCCTCATTCCGCAGCCTCGGCAGTTTCGCCCTTGCCGACCGAATCGACGATCTTTTCTGCCTCGCCGTCGTGCAGCAGGCCGACCGAAGCGAGGAACTTGTGCCCTTCGCTATAGCCCTCGCCCAGCCAGAGCGGGATCTTCGCGGCCTCGAGCGAGGCTTTGGCGGCGAGTTCTTCCGGGCTCATCACCTCGCCCACCTTGCGGATGAAGACGGCGCGGATTCGCTCGGGGCTTTCCTTCGCGATATCGGCAAAGGCGGTGAGGTCTCCTTGCGAATCGTCCCCGATGAGCGCGAACCTGATGTCGGGATAGGTCTCGATGATGCCAAGGATCGCGGCGCGCTTGTGCGCACCGTGGCTGGAAGAGCCAAAGGTCTCGCGATTGAGGCCCCAGTCGCGCAGGTGGATCGGCCCCAGGGGCAGTCCGCGCCCCTTCATATAGGTCACGAGGTAGGAAAACAGGTTCCACGGGCTCGACGAGACATAGAAGAAGGGTCGGCGCGAGGCGGGCATGTGGTCGCCTGCATGGCCTTCGCCTTCGGGCAAGCCGTCATTGCCGCCCAGCGCATTGTAGAACATGTCCGCGCCGGGCACGAGGATGCGCTCTTCGGGCATCTGCATGAGCACGCGCCGCCAGTTGCGCATGACCGCGCGGAAATTGCCGGTAATGCCGGTCTCGATGATGGTGTCGTCGATGTCGGAGATCATGGCGAGCCCGGTAGCCTTGCCGGGGGCGAGCACATGGCCGTCGGCGCATTGGTCGCCCTCGCCGTTCTTCCAGTGGAAGGTGACGGTCTCCCAGGCGGGATATTCCTCGTATTCCCAGTCGCCCTCGAGCCTTATGTCGAAGTGGACGAAGCCTTCCTTGTCGGTGATGCCTGTGTGGCGGAGCGTTTCACCGGCGGGCGATTTCACTTCCAGCTCGACAGGGAGGTCCTTCACCTCGTGGCTGGCGAACTGGCCGAGCATGCGGCGCATTGCGCGCCATTTGCCGGTCTTGCCGAATTCGCTTTTTCGCGAACGCAGCGCGCGGACGGTGATGTGCAATCGTTCGCGGTTGCGATAGCCGAAATAGGGCTGGATGCGGACGGGCGCGGTGGGCAGGAACGGCATGGGGCGAACCGCTAGCGCGCGGTCCGCCCCATGCTCAAGCTAAATCTCAGAACGGCTTAGCCGTGCTGGCGCAGCGCAGCGGCCTTCATTTCCTCGAAATGGTCCTCAAGGTCGCGCGGGGCGATGTCGGGCTGGGCGCCCGACTTGCCATCGGAGGCGAGCACGGCCTTGATCGAGATGTCGAAGGCCTTGCCGACTGCTTCATATAGCGCGCGGCGGTCCGGATCGGTGGTGGTGCGCGCCGCTTCGGCAAGTTCGTTGACCGCGGCGAGCAGGCCGTGGAGTGTCTCGGGCTCGGCCTGAGCCTCGGCTTCTGTCTCAACGGTTTCCTCGGTTGCGACCGGCTCTTCATCCGCTTCTGCAGCATATCCCTCCGCAACCGGTTTATAGGCGGCTTCGGCTTCATACTCCGCGACAGGCGCCGGGTCGTAGCTATCTTCGACGGTAGCCGGTTCGGTGGCGTCGGCGTCTGCGACGATCTCTTCTTCGAAAGTCTCGTCGAGGATCAGTTCTTCGCCGAGTTCGAGCGGCTCGTCCTCGTCGACCACCTCGGCTTCGACAGGCGCTTCCGGCTCGTGGGCGTATTCGGTTTCGACCACTTCGGCCTCTACTGCTTCGGCCTCTACCGGTCCCTCTTCCGAAGCAGCATAGTCCTCGCCGCTCCAATCGGTTTCTACCGGCTCGATTTCGGCAGTTTCGATTTCCTCTGCCGGCTGGTCGGCGAATTCATCTTCCGAGACTTCGGCGGGGCTCTCGTCGACCGGCGAGTAGTCGTAATAGCTCGGAGCGGCAGCTTCCTCGACCACCGGCTCGGCATAGTCCGCTTCGGCTTCCGGCTCGTAATTCCCGGCCGGGGCAGGGTCGTAGGCGTAGGCCTCTTCCTCGTCCTCTTCGTCCTCGTCATATTCCTGAAGCGAAAGGACGCTGTCGACCGACGGGGCCTTGGGCTTGAACAGCTGGCGTTCTTCCTCGCCGTCCTCTTCCTCGCTCGGCGTGTCCGAAAGCGTGGCGAGATCGACGGTCTTCTTGCCGCGCGTTCCCGAATTCACCAGCGAGAGCAGGCGGCTGTTGAGATCGATATTGGCGAGCGGATTGACCAGCTCGTCGACATCGTCCTCCGGCTCTTCCTCCTCGTCCCATTCGGGCAGGCCATAGTCCGACGCGGTGGTGATACCGCCCTGCGACGGCTCTTGCGTTTCCTCGTCCTGCGATGCGCCACCGATCGGGTTGCCGAGCGCGTCCACCGCCCGCTTCGCTTTGGGCGCGGAGGGCGTTTCTTCGAATGCCGGATCATAGCTCGGCTCGTAGGGTTCGGGAGTGTAGCTGTCGGTCACGGTCTCTTCCTCCTCTTCCTGGCCGAAATTCGGCGCAGGCAGGTCATCGAATGCGTCGTGGTCGGAATGTTCCGCGCCGCGCAGTTCGAGGATATTGTCGTCGCTTGCCCAGGGGTCCGCCTCTTCGGGCGCTTCATCCGTCGCATGCTCGACTTCGGGTTCCGCCTCGGCGTGCGGATCGAAATGAATGATTTCGGCGGTTTCGAACGCCTGCTCTTCTTCGACGACCGGCTCGCCTCCGAAGGCCGCCTGTGCCTCGAGCGCCGCATCGATTTCGCTCAGCAGCGCGTCGGCGGTCTGCGCGTCGGCGACTTCCTTCCAGTTCACCACGGCGTAGACGAAGTCGATCGTGTCGTGGTCGGAGGAATAGGGCAGCAGGATGCCGCGATAGGCGACGCTGCGACCCTTGGCATTGACCGATTCGGCCTCGAAGGTGACCGGCGCCTGTGCCTGAACGACCTTGAGGTAATTTGCCGCAACCTTGCTCAGCAGCGAATCCTGCGGAATTTCGCTGAGCTCTTCGATCAGATCGTGCAGGCGGCATTCGTCGCGCAGCTCGGCGCCGATGAAACTCAGCGTCGGCGTTTCGCTTCCGGTCGAGAAGTCGAGCAGGACCGAATAGGGACCGAAATCGCCAAGGAATTCAGGCTCGAGGTCCTCGATATGCGGGAGATTTTCCTCGCCCAGCTGGCTTGCCCAATGATTGTAGGCGCGCACCTGCATGCGGCGCTCATCCTGGCCGACGACCGACGGCGGCGGGTTGGAATGCGCGCCGTCGTCATAGGCCGCATCCGGGTAGGAATCTTCAGGCGTGCCGTCCCCGTCGAACGCGCCGAAATCTCCGCCAAGCCTGTCCATTGCAGCAAGTGTCCCCAAAACCAGTGGTGTTCGAGGATCGGCTATGCGCCCGACGTGCTGAAAAAATGGTTAAGGCTGTCTCAACTCTCTTAGCCGCGAAGTCAGAGCATATAGCGCATGCGGATCGTCATCGCGCGGTCCTGTGCGCCATGTTCGAACACCGCATCGGAAAACTTGGGCGGCCCCATGCGCACGGGCGCATCGCGCGAGAAGCCGAAGCCTTCCTTGGGCATCATTCCCAGCGCGCGGTCGGCCTTGCCATTGGCGTTCTCGTCATGAAGCAGCGCGATGGCATAGCGCCCCGGCTTCACGTCGGTAAAAGTGAGCGTAAGCGTCCCCTCGTGCGCGGCAACCTTCGCAGCTTGCGCTCCCGCGACACCGCGGCATTTGGGAAAGCTTTTCTCGTTCGTGGTCATGCAGGCGAGCACCACGCCATCTGCATTGCGCAGGTTCGTGACGGTCACGGTGATCGTCGAACCCTGATCGGCTGCCGGAGCACCGGCGCCGAGCGCCAGTGCCGCAAGCGGAAGCAGGGCGAGCCGCGTCATATGGCCTCGCTCAAGCCCTTGTCGGTTCCGCACAGCCGGTCCCAGAAGCGGAAATACAGTCCGTAATTGCATCGATACTCTTCGTGATGTCGCTGGTGATGGCTGGCCGTTATCAGCCATCCCCCTAACCGCGAGTGAACCAGACGGCGCGGAAACATTTCCCAGCCCATGTGGTTCGTGACCCCCATCACCGTCATCACCAGCAGCACGAGGCCGAGCATGGCGACGTGGATCGGCACGACGAAGACGAGCAGCGGAATGACGATCGCGCCCGTGATCGCTTCCCAGGGGTGGAAGCTCATTGCCGCCCAGGCGGTTGGCGGGCGGCTGGCATGGTGGACGGCGTGCATGGCACGGAACCATGCGGGCCGGTGCATCAACCGGTGCGTCCAGTAGAACCAGGTGTCATGCAGGAAGAGGTAGAGCAGCGGGGCGAGCGGCAAGTACCAGATCGGCATCGCATCCCATTCGGTATAGATCCGCGTCCAGCCGCGCTCCTGCCAACCCCATGCGACCACGCCGGCCGGAATGCCGTAGATCGCTGCCGAGGCCAGCGACCAGCCGATTTCCTTGCGGATCTGCGGCCCCAGTTTCGCGTGATAGCCGGGCAGCCGCCGGTTGGTTGCCCAGGCAAAAATCCCGCTCGCGGCCAGATAGCGCAGCGCGACGATCGCGGTCATGGCAGCGGCGGATAGGAGGATGGCGGTCCACATGGCGTTGGCGCTTCCTATGCCGCAAACGCGCAGGCGATAACAGGCGCTTCGCCTATTCCGAATTGCCCCAGGGCGCGCAGTGTGGATCGCCGGTCACAGTCGCTCGGCGCATGGCGGCCCTTGCAAGGCGCTCGACCTCGGTCTTGCGCCGCGCGGCGGCGAGCGGGTGGAGCGGAGCGGGACGCACGATCTCGCCGTCATAACCGTCCGCCACCACGATGCCGCAGCAGTCGGGGCGATAATCGTCATTGTCGAGCACGCCGCGGTCGAGATGCGGCGGCAGGCCCCAGTAGAAACGGTCGCAGAAATCGAGGTAGTCGGGCCACTTGCCATCGCCGAGAAGGTCGCCGCGCGCCACTTTTACCTCGACGATCACGATCCGCCCCTTGGGATCGAGCCCCATCAGATCCGCGCGCCGCCCGTTGCGCAGCGGCATCTCGGGCATCAGCCAGACATCGTTGCGTGCGAAGAGGCGCTGGATACCGCGGCACACGCTCGCCGCATCGCTCGCAGCGTCGGAAGAAGGTTCGATAACGGGAGAATCGCTCATGGCGATTGATTGGAACAGAATGGGAACGCGGTCAAGCCGCGAGCGGTCTCGTCAGGCCGGAGCGACAGCCAGCACCGCTGCGCGCGCGCTGTGAAACTCGCGCCACAGCGTAAGCGCCGCGCTGGTCGTATCCTGACCCTGCGCCGACATCGACAGCAGCGCCCTCAGGCCCGGCTGCATGACGGCGGCAAGGTCGTCGATCCCGCGCGCGACCAGTTCGAACTTCGCCCCGCCGAGATCGACGGCGCGTTGCGGCAGGTCGCGAATATCCTCATCCACCTGTTCCTCGCCCAGTTGCGCGAGGATGGCGACAGCGGCAGCGGCTTCGTGAACCGCATCCCACTGCACGGCGAGCGCTGCAGGTTCGCCAAGGCGGGCATCCGGGCCTGTCGCCGGCGGCAGCATTGTCGCAAGCGACAGGTCGAATTCGTGGGACATCGAGCTCATGGTCAGCGAAGCTACGCCGGTGCGCTTGCCAAATTCCTAACGCGCGATTCAGCAAGCGCGCTTTTTTCTGGCAGGTCCGCTGCCCGCTTGCTAAGCGCCCCGCCCACGGCATGCACCCGTAGCTCAGCTGGATAGAGCGCTGCCCTCCGAAGGCAGAGGCCACAGGTTCGAATCCTGTCGGGTGCGCCATTTCGTTTCGCGCTGCCGCCTTGCCACTCCAGCGGATTTTTTCTGCGCTAACGCTTCACTGCTTGAGCGCGTCTTTTCTGCGCTATCGCTTCGCTAGTTGAGCGCGGCCCTCGCCAAAGTGCGCAAAACTTCCTAGATCGGCTCCCGAGCCACCTATGGAGCCGCAAATCTACCAGTTCGACGACCTTCCGAAACAGGTAGGTGACGAGGCGAAAGCCCCGCCACGCGGTGATCCGCACCAGCAGCGGATCGGAGTAATCTTCAGCGCGCGCAGTCATCACAACAAGGGCCGCGAGCCCGATTTCGGCAGCCGCGAGAACGTCAGCATCGTGCGTCCCGAAAAGCGCAGCGACATCGCCCATGCACTGGCCGGTTTCGCGCAGGAAGGGATCGGCCTGCTCGTCATCAGCGGCGGCGACGGGACGGTGCGCGACGTGTTGACCATGGGGCAGGCCGTTTTCGGCGACAACTGGCCGCAGCTGGCAGTCCTGCCGCGCGGCAAGACCAATGCCCTCAATGTCGATCTCGGCAGTCCGCGCGACTGGTCGCTGACGCGGGTGATCGCTGCTTTCGAGGACCCCGAAGGCCGGCGCGTGACCCGCCGCCCGCTGGCGGTCAGCGAGATCGGAAGCGACGATCCGCCGATGCTCGGCTTCATCATGGGTGCGGGCGCCTTCGCCCTCGGCGTCGATGTCGGCCAGGATGCGCACAAGGCCGGCTTCTTCAATTCCCTCGCCGTCGGCATGACCAGTGCCTGGGGAATAGCGGAATCGCTGTTCGGCTCGGACGAGAACCGCTGGCGGCGCGGGGCCGCCATGGACCTGCGCTACCTCCCCTCGAACGAAAGGATGGAGCGCTCTGAGCACGGCAAGCCGGAGCGGCGCACGATCATGCTGGCCTCGACGCTCGAGACCATGCCGCTCGATATCAAGCTGTTCGGAAAAGGGCAGGGGCCGATCCGCCTGGTGGTGCTGGACCATCCGCGCAGGCGCATCCTTGCCTCGCTCCCGGCGATCCTTACCGGATGGCATCCGCGCTGGCTCGCCGGTGCCGGGTTGCATCATCTCGAGGCCGAGGGCTTCTCGATTGCGCTCGATTCGCAATTCATCCTCGACGGCGAGCATTTTCCCGGTGGAAGCTACCGTGTCGAGCAAGGCCCCCAGCTGACCTTCGTCGCCGGGTGAGCGAGACACTTCACAGCCGTATCGCCGCTTCGCTGACGCGCGAGGTGCGCAGCGAGGTCGCGGCCTATGCAGCGATGCTCGGGCGCGAAGCCGGGGCGTGCGCGGTGCTGTTCTACGGGTCGAACCTTCGCACCGGATCGCTCGAAGGCGTGCTCGATTTCTACGTCCTGTTGCCAGGTGCCCAGCAGGAGAAAATCTGGCCTCGTGTGAGCTACCGCGAATGGGAGCACGCAGGCGAGACCCTGCGCGCCAAGATCGCGACGATGAGCCTTGATAAATTCGCCGAGGCCGCGCGCGGGGACAGCCGCGACACGACGATCTGGACGCGTTTCGTCCAGCCGAGCGCGCTGGTCTGGTCGGGTGGTGAGGGCGTGAATGCGCTTGTCACCGAAGCAATCTGCCAGGCGGCGCGTACGGCTGCGCGTTTCGCTGCGGTTCTCGGGCCAGATCGCGGTGCACCCCAGGATTTCTGGCGCGCGCTGTTCCAAGCGACCTACCGCGCCGAATTCCGTGTCGAGAAGCCGGGGCGCGAGGATTCGATCCTGTCGGTGAATGCCGACCATTTCGACGGCTTGCTGGCGCTGGCATGGGAAGCGGACGGCATCCTTTTCGCGCGCGAGGGCGAGCAGCTCTCCCCGCAGATACCCGCACATCGGAGATCGGCGATCCTGCGCGAATGGAGGGCGCGCGAACGCATCGGCAAGCCGCTCAACATCCTGAGGCTCGCCAAGGCCACCACGACCTTCGAAGGCGCCGCGCGTTACGGTGCATGGAAGCTCGAGAGGCACACGGGAATCGCGCTCGAAGTCACGCCCTTCCGCGAGAAGCACCCGCTCCTCGCCATGCCCGGTGCCGCAATCGACCTGTGGCGCGCACGGAGGCGCCGGAAATAGGGATTACCGGTAGCGCATCCGGATCGAGATGCTCTCGACCCCGTTCGCCACATCGAAGCCCACCTTCTTGTAGCTCGGCTTGCCGAGGTTGAAGATGTTGATCGACGGGTTGTTCGACATGGCCCCGCCATCGCCGAAGATGTCGGTCTCGCCGTCACCGTCGAGGTCGTGGCGCACTGCGATGCCATAATGGCCCGCTGCGGGAAGCGGCATGCAGAAACGCATGGTGCCCGCCTTGGCAGGCGCTTCCATGCGGTAGATCCAGCGACCCTTCTCCAGCCAGTCGGCCTTGGTGGCGCGATACGACTGGATGCGGATCGTGCCCTTGCTTTCCTTGATATCGGTGATGGCGACCATCACGGCAGGCCCCTTGCCCGCGGCACATTTGCCGGGGTCATGGGTGATCTTTTCGCGATATTGCGCCTCGGCAGGTACGGCGAACGCCAGCCCCGTGAGGGCGAGCGCGGCGGTCCCGGTAATGGCGGCGAATTTGCTGGTCATCGAAAATGGCCCCGTAATCTGCGTGTCGAGGCGTCGAAACCCGCCTCTGCTTGATGCCGTTCTAGCAAAATGCGCTGAATTACGCCTGAATTTCCTATTCAGTCCCCCGCGATACGCCCCTTGTCGAGACGGACGACCCGGTCGGCAATATCGGGCAGCAGACCGCGATGCGCGATCGCAATCACGGTGCGCTTCTCGGTCATTGCATGAAGGGCCGCGGCAATCGCATTCTCGCTCGTCGCATCGAGCGCGCTAGTCGCCTCGTCCAGCACGACGAGATCGGGATCGCGCATCAGGGCGCGGGCAAGCGCGATCCGCTGGCGTTCTCCGCCAGACAGCGCAAGGCCGCCTTCGCCGAGGTCGCAATCGATGCCTTCGGGCAGCGAATAGACGAAACCGGCGGAGGCCTCTTCGAGCGCGCGCTTCATGCGCTCTTCGTCGGCATCGGGATCGGCCCAGAGCAGATTGTCGCGCACCGTTCCGGAGAAGAGCACCGATTCCTGCTGGACATAAGCGATCCGCGAACGCCAGGCGCGCCGCGATGTGTCGTCGAGCACGGTGCCGTCGACCGCGATTGTCCCGGCATCGGGCGCGATCAGGCCAGCCGCCACGTCCGCGAGGGTACTCTTGCCGCAGCCGGATGGCCCGGTGAGGACAAGCAGCTGGCGCGCGTCGATTTTGAGCGAAACGCCCGACAGGGCAGGGCGGTCGGCACGGTAGGCGATCGCGATCTGGTCGAGCACGATGCTGTCCGACAGGCGGGGAGAAGCGTCGAGGGAAGTCGGTTCATGCGCCTTTCTCGCTTCCTCGATCAGAGTGAGTGCCTCGTCGATGGCCGGGCGAGCATGGTTCCACCCCTGCGCGCTGGCCTGCAACTGCCCGAGAAGCGGCAGGGCGCGCACGAAGATCGCTGCGAGCGGGAGCAATATGGCCAGCGGCATCGCAAGTGCGCCGAGGGCAAACCACGCCAGAAGTGCTGCCGCGATCGCGCCGCCGATCTGCAGTGCAGCCTGCCCCAATGCGCTGTCACGCACGAAGCTGCGCTCCTGCCGGCGCAGATCGTCAAGCGCCGAGGCGATTTCCTGCTGCGCACGTTCCTCGCGGCCGTAGCTCTTGATGACCCGCAGCGCGCCCAGCGTTTCGCCCAGCCGGGCATAGAGGCCGTCGTTCGCCCGACTGAGCTTCTCGCCCAATTGCCTGGCCCTCCGCAGCAGCGGCAGGAAAGTAAGGAGGACGAGCGCTCCGGCAGCCCCTCCGGTGAGTGCGGCAGCGGGCGAAATGGCCAGTGCGGCGATGGCGAGCGCCAGTAGCGAGAGCGACAGCCTCACGAGCGCTGCGAACATATCGACCGCATAGGAGGCACGGTCGATATTCGAGATGAGTAGGGCCTCGCTGGTGCTGCGTTTCAGGCGCGACAGCCAGCGCCAGTCTGCCCCGAGAAGGGCCTCGGTAGCCCGCAGGCGCAGTCCGTCGACGACCGCGACCTGCAAGTCCTGCACGGCAAGGCGGCGCGCGATCTCGGCAATAGCGCGGATGACCACCAGCACCACGAAGCCGGCGAGGATCGTCGAAGGCGAAAATTCGTCCAGCGAGATACCGAGCGGCAGCTGCGCCGGTGCGTCGGATAATTGGGCGAGGAGCGGGACCAGCAAGACGAAGCCGAGCCCTTCGCTTACCGCAGAGACCAGCGATATCATGGCGAGCCTGCCCGTTGCCGCGCGCCCGGCGATTTCGACCAGCGCCCCGATCCGCAAGGCTTCGCTTCGCCGCGCCATCAGAAGTCGTTCCGCTTTTCGGCATGGCTGACGAAACTTGCCGCGGTCAGCGCGCGGGTAAGACCCATCTCGCGCGGCAGCCTTTCCTGCGCCGCACCCGGCGTCGTCTCCGGCCAGTCCGCCAGCAGGCGCTGCATGCGGTCGATATCGAGGATCTCGGATAGCTCGCGGTGCGCGCGGATCGCTTCGGACTGCGCAACGAGTTCGGCGCGCTGGCGGGTGAGGCGCGCGTGCCAGTCGACATTGTGCCGCCCCTGCCTCACTTCGTGTCGCTGCTCCTCGGGCATGATCCCCTCCGCCACGCGCCTTGCCAGATAACGGTCGGTCCCGCCACGTCGCAGCTGGTCGGTGGGCAGGCCATGGCAGAATTCGAACAACGGGCGATAGGCGGTGACGTCGCGGTGGGCGAGTCCATGGAGGCGCCCGAGACCGAGGTCGAGATCCTCTCCGCTATCTGCGCTCGCCCACATGGTTCGGATGGCCTGCTTGCGTGTCGCGGGGATGGGCGGCCGGTCGAAGGCGCTCGGCACGCCGCGCCCGCGCCATTTCGCTGCCGCTTCCTCGCTCAGCAAGGAGCCGAGGGGAATGTCGCCGAAACGCTCTGGGTGCGCGAATTTGCGGATCGCTTTCTGCAACGGGGCAGGAAGATGCGGCAGGACCGCCATCGAGAGGAGCTTGCGCAGCTGCGAATGCTCGTGCTCGTCGGTAGCGTCTGCAAGAAGCCTCCGCAGCTGCCGCAGCTTTCCCTTCCGCAGGGATTCGGGGGCAGCCCAGCCTGCATCCATGCTGATATTGAAATTGCCGTGGAGCGCGGTGAACATCGCGTCGCAGCCATCTGCTCGCGCCGCTTCGAGAAGGGGGTGGAAGATGCCGATATTGGCAATGTTGGCCGTCGGCACCTCGCTGCGGGAAAGCAGGTCGCGCAGGCGGTGGTCATGCCCGCCCTCGGCGGCGGGGAAATGGGCTTCGATCCGCGGATGCATGGCGGCAAAGCGGCGGACCATTTCGCGCTCGTCCCCGAAGCGGTTCGGCGGCACCCACCCGTCCCAGTCCTGGTGCGGACCGAAGGTGTAGCTGTGTAGTCGCTGTTCTACGGGCATCTGCCCGAGCAGGGCCGCCGCCGCCAGCGGACTGTCGAGACCGCCCGACAGCATGATCGCAGGGCGCTCGACCCCGGCAAGGGCGCCGCGTGCAGCCTCGCCCAGCAGCTCCCACGCGCGTGCGACATAATCATCGTCACGCGCGAAGCGGACCGAAGGCACTTCCGTCGGGTCGTAATAGCGCTCCAGGCGCCACTCCGCGCAGTCGATCCTGACACGGCTGCCGAGCGGCACGCGTCCGATCCCCCGGAACCATCCCACAGGTTCGCAATCGTGATGCGCATAGGCCAGCTGGTCGGTGAGGTAGTCCCAGTCGATGCGCTTCTCGACGCCGGCGGCGAACAGCGCGCCCAGCAGCGGCGAGGCGGCTTGCACCTCCCTGTTCGCGACGAAGTGCATCGGCGGGGCGGTCCACGGCGACCTGACGAGGCGCAGGCGTCCCGGCCCTTCGAGGGAGATCGCGCAATAGTGCCCGACGAGTTTGAGGTCGGCCGCGTCACCCCAGCGCTCCAGAGCGGCAGAGTAGATCGCCGCGGGCGTGGCGTCGCGTGGCAGGCCGAGCTCGCGCGCACTGTCGGCGCGGTTGTCGATCCTGCCGAAGAACAAGGTGCCGGAGCCAGTCTCGCTGTCCGACCAGAGGTCGAATTCACCCGAGCGACAATGTGGCGGCGCCTGTCGCGGATCGTCGCCCAACGCACGTCCGACAGCGGCGAGTACGGGCGGCTCCAGCCCTCCCGCGCGCCGGACTGCAGCGATCATGCGTTAGGTCGCGCTCAGGAAGAACGCATGTTCGGGCCGGCCTGCAGCCCCACGCCGTCAGGTCCGGCGATATCGCGCAGCGCGCCGAGCTTTTTCAGCTCGGGCTTTTCCCAGCGCGGCTTGGTGCTCGAAGCGACCGTTTTGTCGTTGCTCATGGCTCGAAATCCCTTTTGCCGCACAATAGCATGCTGCCCGTTAACGTCAAAATGCGGCTATCCCTCGCGCTTTACCAGCGCCGCCTTTTCAAGATCGTTAATAAGAGCCGCGACGTCGGCTGCGATTGCCTCGCGCTCGCCCGCGTGAGCGGCTGCCATCTGATCCGAGATCGCCTCTTCGCTTCGCGTCCCGTCGATTGCGTCCCACACCGCGCGGCCCGTGCCGGAGAGCGAAAAAAGCTCGCCCCCGTCGAGGTCGACGATCAGCACTTCGTCGTCGACTACGGTTGCGATGAAGTTCTCGGTACATTTGCGAATGGCGCCCATCCGCGCCTCCTAGCGTTGCCTTGGGCGCAATCCAAGCCCGCCTGCTCGTGGATAAGCCGGTGGGGAATCTTGTGGAAGAGAGGTGGAGAGAGGTATTTCGGCTGCATCCAGGCTAACCTTCGAACCGAAAGCCGCGACAGGCCATGACCGTCCCGCTGATTTCTCCGAGCATCCTTTCCGCAGATTTCGCGCGGCTGGGCGAGGAGGTTCGCGCGGTCGACGAGGCCGGTGCCGACTGGATCCATATCGACGTGATGGACGGGCATTACGTTCCCAATATCACCATCGGTCCGGCGGTGGTGAAGGCGCTCCGCCCGCATACGGACAAGACCTTCGACGTCCATCTGATGATCGCGCCGGTCGACCCCTATCTCGAGGCTTTCGCCGAAGCGGGTGCGGACATCATTACCGTCCACCCCGAGGCGGGGCCGCACATTCACCGGACGCTGCAGGCGATCAGGAACCTCGGCAAGAAGGCTGGCGTGGTGCTCAATCCGGGCACGCCCGCAAAGATGCTCGACTACCTCATCGAGGAAGTCGACCTCGTGCTGGTGATGAGCGTGAACCCCGGTTTCGGCGGGCAGAGCTTCATCCATTCGCAGCTCAGGAAGATCGAGGCGATCCGGAAAATGATCGACAAGAGCGGGAAGGATATCCGGCTCGAGGTCGATGGCGGGGTCGATCCGACCACAGCACCGCTTTGCGTCGAGGCGGGTGCTGACGTGCTGGTCGCAGGATCCGCGACTTTCCGCGGCGGGCCGGAGAAATATGCTTCCAATATTGCCGCGCTCAAGCAGCGAAGCGGTAGCGCGGAAGATAACGCCTTGAAGGGGCAGGGATGAGCGAGGGCCGTGCCGCCTTCGCCGAGCGCGACACCGAATGCGATAGCGGCGCAGTGCAGGTCGCCCTGCCGTTGTTCGGTGATCCCGAGCCGCTGGTGGAAGAGGCCGAAGTCGAAGTCGAAGAGACCGTAGAAGCCAAGTCGGAGCCGCTGGTCGAAAAAGCACCGGCACCTCCGCCCGAACCCGAATACGACCCCGAACCTCTGGAACCGGCGCGCGCGCTCGTTCCTGCCGATTTCGCCCTGCCCGATCCGGGGCCGGTCCACGCCGCCATGCGCTGGGCCTACCGCATGGGCGTTCCCGCGAGCTTCATCTGCGCGCCGCTGCGCAAACCTGCCAAGCCGCGCCTCCTTGCAATGGTCGAGACCCCGCTTGCGGGCGACCGCGCAGCCGGGATGGCCTTGCGCGCGGGGCACTTCCAGGTTGCGGGGCTCAAGGCGCCCATCGGCAAGCTCGACTATGCCTCGCCTTCGAAACTGACCGCACCCTTTGCGCGCGCCGTCCATGGCTTCACCTGGATGCGCGATCTGTCGACCTCGGCCCCGCGCGGACAATGCGCCGACACCTCGACGCGGATTTTCAAGGCGTGGCTCGCCAAGAATCCCGAACCGGGCAAGGGTCCGGCGTGGGATGTCGAGCTTGCGGGGCTGCGCCTCCTCAACTGGCTGGTGCACGCGCCGGTTCTGCTTTCGGGTGAGGGGGAGAAGCTTAAAGAACCGCTGCTCGACGCGATCGAAACCACGGCGCGCTGGCTCGACCGGCAGGTGGCAAGCGGTGAGGGAAGGCTGGCGCAGGTAACCGGCTGGGTCGGGATCGTGGCGGCAGGCCTGCTGCTGACCGACGGCAAGCCGCGCAGGCTGCACGGCGAGGCTGGCCTGCTCCGTACGCTTGGCGAAATGGTCAGCGACGATGGCGGCGTGCTCTCGCGCAGTCCCACGGCGCAGGCGCAGGCGATTGCATTGCTGGTCGATTTGCGCGCTTGCTACGCGGCGGTCCGGCGCGACCCGCCACCCGCGCTTGCCGCCATGCTCGGCTTGCTGGTTCCTGCACTTCTTTCCCTTCGGATGGGCGACCGCGGCCTCGGCAGCTGGCAGGGCAGTGCGGCCATGTCCGAACCTGCGCTCGATGCGCTGGTCACTGCGAGCGGCGTCCGCGCGCGCCCCATGCTCGAAGCGCGCCACTGGGGTTACCAGCGCGCTCGCTCGAAAGACGGCGTGCTGGTATTCGATGCCGCACCGCCGCCCAAGCCGCGCCACGCACGCCACGGCTGCGCCTCCACGCTCGCCTTCGAATTCTCGCATCGCAACCATCGCATCATCGTCAATTGCGGCGGCGCCGAACTGGCTGGCGCACTCGTCCCTGCACGGATCGAGCAGGGGCTGCGCGGCACCTCGGCGCATTCGACGCTGGTGCTCGACGAGGCCAACTCCACTGCGGTGCTGATCGGCGGGCAGATCGGCAAGGGTGTCGAAGAAGTCGATTTCCACCGCGAGACGGTACATACCAACCAGCGCGAGGGCACACGGCTCGAAGCCTCGCACAACGGCTATGCCGCGCGGCATGGGCTACTGCATCGCCGCATCCTGATCCTGTCGGACGACGGCAGCGAATTGCGCGGCGAGGACGTGCTCGAGCCTTCGGGCAAGAAGGGTAAGCGCGGCAAGATCGGCTTTGCGATCCGCTTCCACCTCGGACGCGGGATCGATGCCAAGCTGACCGACGACGGGATGGGCGTGCATCTCGCCCTGCCCGACGCAAGCTACTGGCAATTCCGCCTCGCAGGCACTAGCGGCGAGGCGCACTGCACGCTGGAGGATTCGCTCTGGGTTGATGGCCATGGCCGTCCGCACGGCGTGCAGCAGATCGTGGTCGAAGGCATGGCCGCGCGCGGCGGGGAACGCTTCCCCTGGCTGCTTAAACGAATGGGGTGATTTCCAAGTGACTGACGTGGCGATCAAGCGGGCACTGCTCTCGGTGTCCGACAAGAGCGGATTGGTGGACCTGGGCAAGGCGCTGGCGGCCAAGAATGTCGAACTGGTGTCGACCGGTGGCACGGCAAAGGCGCTGCGCGAAGCGGGGCTCGAGGTAAAGGACGTGTCCGACCTCACCGGCTTTCCCGAGATGATGGACGGCCGCGTCAAGACGCTGCACCCCATGGTCCATGGCGGATTGCTAGCGGTGCGCGACAATCCCGAGCATGCCGCCGCCATGTCCGAACATGACATCGGCGCGATCGACCTCGTGGTGGTCAACCTCTACCCCTTCGAGGCGACCGTGATGCGCGGCGCCGAACGCGACGAGATCATCGAGAACATCGATATCGGCGGCCCGTCCATGGTCCGCAGCGCGGCGAAGAACCACCAGTATGTCACCATAGTCACCGATCCGGCAGACTACGATACGTTGGTGAGCGAACTCGAAGCGACCGGTGCGACTTCGCTCGACTTCCGCCGCAAGTGCGCGGCCAAGGCCTTCGCGGCGACCGCTGCCTATGACAGCATGATCAGCCAGTGGTTCGCTTTCGCTGACCAGCAGCAGACCTTCCCCGATTTCCTCGCCGTAAACGGCAAGGCGCCCGTCGAGCTGCGCTATGGCGAAAACCCGCACCAGAAGGCCGCGCTCTACACGCCTGCCGGCCCGCACGGGAAAGGCATCGCGCAGGCCGAACAGCTGCAGGGCAAGGAACTCAGCTACAACAATTACAACGACGCCGATGCCGCGCTCGAACTCTGCGCGGAATTTGCGGGCGGCGACCCGGCGGTGGTCATCGTCAAGCACGCCAACCCCTGCGGCGTGGCGCAGAGCGGCAAGCTGATCGACGCGTGGAACGAGGCGCTCGCCTGCGACAGTGTTTCGGCTTTCGGCGGCATCGTCGCGGTCAATACCGAACTCGATGGCGAAACCGCCGAGGCGATCTGCCAGATCTTTACCGAAGTGGTCATTGCGCCCACGGTCAGCGATTCCGCGCGCGAGGCCTTCGCGAAGAAGAAGAACCTGCGCCTGCTCGTCACCGGCGACCTGCCCGATCCGCGCCGCGGCGGCCTGCTGGTCAAGCCGATCACCGGCGGCCTGCTGGTACAAACGCGCGACAATGGCGCGATCTCCGAGGCGGACCTGAAGGTCGTCACCAAGCGCGAGCCGACAGAGCAGGAGCTGAAGGATTGCCTCTTCGCCTGGACCGTTGCGCGCCACGTCAAGTCGAACGCCATCGTCTATGCCAAGGACGGCGCGACGGCGGGCATCGGTGCTGGCCAGATGAACCGCCGCGATTCCTCGCGCATCGCGGCGATGAAGGCAGCCGAAGCGGCCGAGAAATACGGCTGGGACCAGAGCCGCACCGTAGGCAGCGCAGTTGCTTCGGACGCATTCTTCCCCTTCGCCGATGGCCTGCTGGCCGCTGCGGAGGCGGGTGCGACCGCGATCATCCAGCCGGGCGGTTCGATCCGCGACGAGGAGGTCATTGCAGCGGCCGACGAGCAAGATCTTGCGATGGTGTTTACCGGAATGAGACACTTTCGGCACTAGTCCCGAAACGGTTCGGCCCTCCGGCTGAACGCTTCACAACCGACGCATTCAGGACGTTGCAATCGCACGACGTGTAACCACGTAGGATATTCCTACGAAAGAACAGAACATGAGCCTCTTCACCCCCGACCTCTACCGCAATTTCGGCATCGGTTTCCTTGCCGGAGCCTTCGTCGTTGCCTTCGCCAACGGTGGCGAGATCGTCTCCGCGATCGCAGCGATTATCTGATGCGCCGCCTGCCCCTCCTCCTTGCGGCTGGGGCACTCGCATTGACCGGCGCCTGCCAGCAGCCCGCGCTTGCCGCCGAGAAGGTGGTCGAAGCCCCTGCCGCCCAGCGCACGGCCAAGGAATCAGGCGGACTCAAGACCGCTATCTTTGCCGGTGGCTGCTTCTGGGGCGTCGAGGCTGTTTTCAGCCACACCAAGGGCGTCACCAGCGCCGTCTCAGGCTATCACGGCGGCACCCAGCGCCAGGCACAGTACAAACTTGTCTCCTCCGGCGTGACCGATCATGTCGAGGCCGTGAAGGTCACCTATGACCCCAAGGTCATTCGCTATGACCAGCTGCTGCGCATCTTCTTCTCGGTGGTGATCGACCCAACGCTCAAGAATCGCCAGGGTCCCGACCGCGGGCCACACTATAATGCCGAGCTGGTCCCGGTTTCCGCCGAGCAGCGCGCGGTGGCGAGCGCCTATCTCGCGCAGCTGAAGAAAAGCGGGAAGTGGGACCGGCCGATCGTAACGAGCATCGAACCGGCGCGCACTTTCTATGCAGCAGAGGAATACCACCAGGACTTTGCCGCCAAGAACCCGCGCCACGGTTATATCGTGCGCTGGGACGCGCCCAAGGTGGCGGCCCTGAAACGCCTCTATCCGGGCGTCTACCGGTCCGAGTTCAAGCGCGACTGACTTGCGAAGCCTCGCGCGCGAGCCTACCTCTCGCCCATGGCAGGACACGCACACGCACATAAGGAACATTCGGGCGACGCGCTGATCGACGCGGCCCGCATGACGCTTACCGACAACGGCGAACAATGGACCGGCATGCGCCAGTCCGTCTTCGAGGAACTCGCGCGGCATGAAAAGCCTGCCAGCGCCTACGACATCGCGGACAATCTCTCGGCGGCGCGTGGAAAGCGGGTGGCGCCCAACAGCGTCTACCGCATCCTCGATCTCTTCGTGCGCACCAATCTCGCCAACCGGATCGAAAGCGCCAACGCCTACCTCGTTAACACGCACCCGGGCTGCCGCCACGATTGCATCTTCCTGATCTGCGACGATTGCGGGAAGGCGACGCACATCGACGATGACCGCGTCACGGGCGCGCTGCGCGAAGCGGGCAAGGACGCAGGCTTTACCGACGTGCGCCCCGTGGTCGAATTGCGCGGCCTGTGCGACGATTGTGCCGCCTGACGGCGCGTCCGAGGCGACGACTGTGCCGCACTACGACAGAACGTGCATTTTTATCGATGAACCGTTCATCGACAGTTTCGAAAACCGAGTGTAGAGCATTCGTATGAGTGAACGCCCCAAGACGCCGCTGCTCGACACGGTCGATACCCCCGCAGACCTTCGCAAGCTTGAGCAGGACCAGCTACGCCAACTGTCGGATGAACTCCGCGCCGAGATGATCGATGCTGTCGGCACGACGGGCGGACACCTTGGTTCGGGCCTTGGCGTGGTCGAGCTGACCACAGCCATCCACTACGTGTTCGACACCCCGACCGACAAGCTCATCTGGGATGTTGGTCACCAGTGTTATCCGCACAAGATCCTCACCGGCCGCCGCGACCGGATTCGCACGCTGCGCCAGGGTGGCGGTCTCAGCGGTTTCACCAAGCGCGCGGAAAGCGAATACGACCCTTTCGGTGCGGCGCACTCCTCGACCTCGATTAGTGCGGCGCTCGGCTTCGCGATGGCGAACAAGATGCAAGGGCGCCCGGGCCGCGGCATCGCGGTAATCGGCGACGGCGCGATGAGCGCCGGCATGGCCTATGAGGCGATGAACAATGCCGAACAGGCAGGCAATCGCCTCGTGGTTATCCTCAACGACAACGACATGTCGATCGCGCCGCCGGTTGGCGGCCTGTCGGCCTATCTGGCGCGCATGGTGTCGAGCAGTGAATACCTCGGCCTGCGCAGCATGGCCTCGCGCATCGCCAAGAAGCTTGGGCGCCGCGTGTGGGGCGGGCTGGAAAAGGCCGAGGAATACGCGCGCGGCATGGTCACCGGCGGGACCATGTTCGAGGAATTGGGCTTCTATTACGTCGGCCCGATCGACGGGCACAATCTCGACCACCTCATCCCCGTGCTCGAAAACGTGCGCGACAGCGAGGAGGGCCCGGTCCTGATCCACGTCGTCACCAAGAAGGGCAAGGGCTACGCACCGGCGGAAAACAGCGCCGACAAGTATCACGGCGTCGCCAAGTTCGATGTCGTCACCGGCGAGCAGAAGAAGTCATCCGGCGGACCGCCCGCCTACCAGAACGTCTTCGGCGAAACGCTCGCCAAGATCGCCGATACCGACCCGCGCATCTGCGCCATCACCGCCGCCATGCCGAGCGGCACGGGAGTCGACAAGTTCGCCAAGGCGCATCCCGACAAGGCCTTCGACGTCGGCATCGCCGAACAGCACGGCGTGACCTTCGCCGCCGGCCTTGCCGCCGAGGGCATGCGTCCCTTCGCCGCGATCTATTCGACCTTCCTCCAGCGCGCCTACGACCAGGTCGTGCACGATGTGGCGATCCAGAACCTGCCCGTGCGCTTCGCCATCGACCGCGCAGGGCTCGTGGGTGCGGACGGCTGCACCCATGCCGGCAGCTTCGACATCACCTATCTCGCTACGCTGCCCAACATGGTCGTCATGGCCGCCGCCGACGAGGCGGAACTGGCCCATATGACCTATACCGCCGCGCAATATGACGACGGCCCCATCGCCTTCCGCTACCCGCGCGGCGCGGGCACCGGCGTTGAGATTCCGGAGAAGCTGGAGAAGCTCGAAATCGGCAAGGGCCGGATTGTACGCGAAGGTTCCAAGGTCGCCATCCTGTCACTCGGCGCGAGACTGGAAGAGGCCAAGAAGGCTGCCGACCAGCTCGAAGCCAAGGGCCTATCCACGACGGTTGCAGACATGCGCTTCGCCAAGCCGCTCGATACTGCGCTGATCGAAAAGCTGATGCGCACCCACGAGGTGGTGGTGACGATCGAGGAAGGCGCCATCGGCGGCCTCGGCGCACACGTGCTGACCTTTGCCTCGGACGAGGGCCTGACCGACACCGGCCTCAAGGTGCGCACCATGCGCCTGCCCGATATCTTCCAGGACCAGGACGATCCGACGAAGCAGTATGACGAGGCGGGTCTCAACGCGCCGCATATCGTCGATACGGTGCTGAATGCGCTGAGGCACAACAGCGCGGGCGTGGAAGAGGCGCGAGCCTGATATTCTTTTTCCGGCCAAACGTGATAGCGAGGCCGAGGAAATCTTTCCGAAGGGAATTCGAATTGTTGAAGATGCGTAGCCGGGTCGCAGCCCTGGCGGCTACCACGATCGGTGTGATCGGTCTGTTCGCAGGACCTGTAAACGCCAATGAACTGGTCAATCGCATGAGCGATCTTGCCTGGGCATTATCGCCCAAACCATACGTGGCGAGCGGCGAGCTTTCCTCGGCGGGACTGGGCGAGTTCCTTTTCGAACAGGACCTTTCGCCCCTTTTGGAGGCCATACCGGACCCGGACCATCAACTGACCTTGTCGAACCGGCTGGGCGACAATCGGCCGCGCTCGCTCAGGCTCCTGCGCTTCGGACTCACCAAGGGGAGCGTCAACGGGACGACCTATTGCTCGGTTGTCGGCCCCAAGAGCTCTACGCAGCGCCTCTGCCTGCTCGACCCTGACGACAATGGGATTTTCGATTACTACGGACGCGCTTTCTCGGCGGAAGGCCAGTTCACTAAGATACAACTGCTCGCGAAGTTCGAACCCATTGCCCTGCCTTATACGACGAAAGCGGCGTCCGGCCCCGGACTGGTTCGTGCCGGGATCATCGTCCATAAAAAGGGCGAAAGCTACCTCGCGCGCTTTGCGGTAGATAATGGCAAGCGTGCCCAGCTTCTGCGAACCTTCGAAGATGTCGGAGGAGTATGGAAGGCTCGCAAGGGTGACGACCCGGGCGTCTCCTTTGATGCGGCGACGCTGCCGACAACCATCCGCCTCCATGGTGCCGAGATCGAAATTCTTGCAGTGGACGGTAAAAGCCTGAGCTATAGGGTCATCAAACCGTTCGCCCAGGACGAGCTCTTTGCCATCGCGCATGGAGGGAGCTTCCAGTAAGGAGCAGGTGGGCGAAGCAAGCGATGCCAAGAGGGGAAAGGAAACGAGTATGAGTCTCCTCGATATCGCAACAGCGGACCACGTCTCCACCCTCACCCTCAACCGTCCCGACAGCATGAACCCGCTCGGCGCGTCGGGGGACGGGGATGCCTTCGTCGCCGCTTGCGATGCCATCAATGCCGATCTCGATGTCCGCTGCGTTATCCTGACCGGCGCGGGGCGCGCCTTTTCTGCGGGTGGCGACATCAAGGCGATGAAGGAAAAGACCGGCAATTTCGGCGGCACCGCGCCTGAAATCGCCGATGGCTATCGCAACAACATCCACAAGATCCTGCGCGCGCTTTACTCGCTGCGCGTGCCGCTGGTTGCGGCGGTCAACGGGCCGGCGATCGGGCTGGGCTGCGACCTTGCCTGCCTCGCCGACATGCGCATCGCCAGCGACAAGGCGAAGTTCGGGGTCACCTTCCTCAAGCTCGGCATCATTCCGGGCGATGGCGGCACGTGGATTCTTCCCCGCATCATCGGCGAGGCGCGAGCTGCGGAGTTGTTCTATACGGGCGATGTGATCGATGCGGCCACAGCGCTCGACTGGGGGCTGGTGAGCCGCGTGGTCGAACATGAGGCGCTGATGGACGAGGCGCAGGCGCTCGCCGCCAAAGTTGCGGCCATGCCCCCGCACGCCTTGCGGCAGGCGAAGAACCTCATGCGGCAGGGACGCTCGGTGACCTATGACGCAGCACTCGAAATGGCTGCCAATGCGCAGGCGCTGATGCACGCGACCGAGGACCATATGGAAGGCGTCAATGCGCTGCTCGAGAAACGCGCCCCGCAGTTTCGGGGTCGATAAATATTGACTAAGTGTATTAATGTAGTAATACACGCCCCATGATCTCGACAGCTGTTTTCGCCATCGCCGCGGCGGGCCCCGTATCTACCTATATCCGCTCGGGACAGGACGGGAGCGAAGCCGAAACGATCGCAGTTTTTGCGCGCGCGCCGGACGAGGTGCATGTCGTGAAGATGCGCGAGCCGTGCACCAGCGCGGCCTATGTTACCGCACGGCTGGATGGCGATACCGGCCAGGTCCTCTCGCTGGCGGGCGGGAGACTGACCCGCGAGCTAGGGCAGGCAGTGCAGGCAAAGCTGAGCCGAGAGGGCGAAGGTGCACTGGTCATCGATGCGGGTGAAGGGAGTCGGGACTGGCACCGGTCCCGGTCGACGAGCGCTGGGTGCTCTACGATTTCGACTTTTCCGAATGGATAGCTCACCCTCCGCGTGAAATCCTGCTCGGTGAGGATTTCGCCGTCGACCTTCCGCTATTCTGGATCAAGAACGGCGTCAGCCTGTCCAATCTCGGCCGGCTGGAAATGACATACGCGGAATCGGGTGAGCATCGCGGAAATCAATTCCACTACTATCACGCAGGCGGCACGGCGCTTGGCTCAGATCGGGGAGAATTCTGGTTCGCCGAGGACGGCCGTCTGCTCGATGCCGTCATGCCCATTCCCAACCATTCCGAATATCGCGACCTTCGCTTGCGCCTGATCGACACGACGCGCGGGGAGCAAGCATGGCGCGCCTTGCTCGCGCGGCATTGGGAAGGCTGCGACTAGTCGCTACGCCCAGCGCCAGATGCCGGCGGGAATTCCGTTCGCATGGATGTGACCATAGGTCGCCGCCAGCCAGATGACGATCCCGCCGATCCACGCGACGGCACCCGCTCGCGCCAATCCGCCAAAGCGCGGCCAGTAACTGGTCTTCGCTTCCCAGCCCGCCCAGGCCTCTCCCATCAGCGCCTCTTTCTTGCGGTCCTGCATGTTTGCGCCGACCACGGCGAGGAAACCAACGGCCCCTGCCATTACCAGCTGCCGAGGGGTTGGGCTGAGCAGAACATGCGTCGCCGCCCATAGCGCGAAGCTCCACATCATCGGGTGGCGGGTGACATGGAAAACACCGTGCGGCTCTTTTGCTGCCAGCTTATCGGCACCGGGTGCAGGCAGGGCGGGATTGCCGATAAAGCTCCCCGCCAGCAGTACGGAGGCGAGCAGCATGATCGCACTCGCCACGATCCAGACGACCTCGCCCATGCCATCCCACAGCGGCTGTCCGCCCGGCCCGACATCGCGAAAGGCCATCACGGCCCAGATGAAAGTGCCTAGCGCGACCAGCGAATAGAGCCCGCGAAACCCGTTCTCGCCGATGGTCTTCACGATCGGCGCGCGCAGCGGATGCGAGAGTGCGAAATGCGTGCCGACGAAGGCAAGCGATGCAGCAGCAAGCGAAGTCAGCGGGTCCATGGCAATTCCTCCCTTGCCCGCATGCCTATCACAGGAAATGCCTAGCGGTCATATCCCTTGGGTAGGTCGCTTTCGTCGAGATCGCGGTAGCGATCGCGCAGGCGCGTGCGATGGTTGCCCAATGGCTGTTCGACACCGTCGATCCAGACCTTCACCGGTGCGCTGTCGAGCTCGAGCGGGTCGCCGTCCCACAGGACGAGGTCGCCCCGTGCGCCGCCCTCCAGCACGCCCGTATCGGCCAGTCCCGCGATCCGCGCCGGGACCGAAGTGATCGTCGCAAATGCCTCGCCCCAGGTCAGACCGGTGGCGCCCGGCACCCGGCTGATCGCAACCATGTTGCCCGCCTGCTGCGGCAGGCCATGCGGCAGGTCGCCGCGCGAATCATAGCCGCCGATCGCCACAGTCACGCCTGCATCGACCATGCGGCCGACATTGCTCTGCGTAGCGGCCATCTGCTCGAAACTCACCGGTAGATCGCGAAGCGCGACCGTTATCACCGGCACGCCTGCCGCAGCGATCCGCTCCGCCACCATCCAGCCTTCGGTCGCGCCGACCAGCACCATGTCCAGCTTGGGGAAGTCCTCGCGCAGCGCGATGGCCGAAAGGATATCGATGGCCCTTTCTACCTTCACGTAAAGTTTCTGCTGTCCGTTCACCACGGGGACGAGGGCCGCTGCGTCGAAGCGCGAGAGCAGCACGTCGCTGTCCCGCTCTGCGCGGCCGGTCATGCGCGGGTCGAGCGGCACGTCGTCGCCGGTGCGGGTGGGGCCGGTGCGCGTATTGCCTGTCAGCCGCGCATCGTCGCCGTAGCGCGCCGCTTCGCGAAGGGCATTGCGCAGCAGGGCATGGGCGGATGTGCGGCTTCCGCCCGCAAGCCGCCCGCCGCGCTCGCCCATTTCGACCACTTGGAAGGCGCGGGGACGCGTGACCGCGTTGAAGTCGGCGCCGAGATCCACGATGGCACCCTGGCCGCCGAATATGCTCGCGCTGGCGATCGGCATGACAGAGGCGCGCGTGACACCGCCCGTCCTTGCAACGGCGATCCCTTGCGAGGCGGGATTGATCACCGGCGAAACGTCGAGTGCGGCAGAGAAGGGCGATCCGCCCGCACCGCGATCGTCGCTGTCGGAAACCGCCTCGACATCGACGATGCCGAGCGTGGTGATGCTGGCGAAAATGCCTGGAGTGACCCACATGCCGGTGCCGTCGATGATCTCGCCCGAACGGACGGGATCGATTTCGCGCCCTACTGAAGCGATCCGTCCGTTGCGAACGACAACCGTGGCGCCCGCGACAGGCTCGCTCCCATCGCCCGCCGCGACCGTGGCGTTCGTGATCGTGAAATCCTGCGCAAGGGCCGGTTGTGCGCACAGGACGAGGCTGGCAGCTGCAAGAAGGATAGCGCACTTCATTTGACGTCTCCTTCACCCGGATGGCCAAGCTCGAAATCGCTCACCGGTCTCAGCGTCGGGTCATGCATGTCATACATCAGCGCCCCGTCGATCCAGACCTTTTCGGGACGCGAATAAACCGACAGCGGGTCGCCGTTCCATAGCACCACGTCGGCCATCTTGCCGGGAGCAAGGCTGCCCGTCATCGCGTCGATGCCCATGGCCTTGGCGGGATTGAGCGTGATCCAGGAGATCACCTCGGCATCGGGAATATCGATCCCCATCCGCCGCCCTGCACCCTGCGCCTTGGCGGCTTCCTGGTTGAGGCGCTGGATGCCCATCTCGTCGTCCGAATGGATCACGGTGCAGGCCCCTGCATTGTGGATCAGGGCAGCGTTCTCGGGGATGGAATCATACTGTTCCATCTTGCCGCCGTACCATTCGGCCCAGACCGCGCTGCAAATGCCGTTTTCGCGCAGCAGGTCGCCGATCTTGTAGCTTTCGACCGCGTGGTGGAAGGTCGAGACGCGGTACCCCATCTCCTTGGCCATATCGATCACGAAGGCCATTTCGTCCGCGCGGTAGCAGTGGTTGTGGACGAGGATCTGGCCTTCGAGCACACCCTTCAGCGTCTCCTTGGCGAGATCGCGCTTCTTGCCATCGTAGGCGCGCGCATCGAGCCATGTCTGCCGGTTGAGCGCGAAATTGCCCATGCGCGTCGCGGGCATCCGGTTGCGGTTTCCGTACACCCGCTTGGGGTTCTCGCCGCAGGCCATCTTGAAGCCATAAGGCGCGCCGGGAAACTTCATCCCCTGCACGGTGCGGCTGGGGACGTTCTTGAGCGTGGCCGATCGCCCGCCCATCAGGTTCGCAGAGCCGGGGAGGATCTGCAGGCTGGTGACGCCGCCATTGGCAAGCGCGCGGCTGAAGCCGGGGTCCTGCGGCCAGACCGAATGTTCGGTCCAGACTTCGGGCGTGGCCGGACTGGTCGCCTCATTCCCGTCCGAATGCGCGTCGACCGCCGGGCTCGGATAATTTCCGAGGTGCGAATGGATGTCGATGATGCCGGGGGTAACGAACTTGCCCGCTGCTTCGATCCGTCGATAGCCCTCCGTCGAGAGGCTCCCATCCCCCACCGCCACGACCTCGCCGTCGCGGAACAGGACGGTGCCATTGTCGATCCGGCCGCCCGCACCGTCGTAAACGGTTGCGCCGACGAGTGCGGTCGGCAGGCCGGGATAGGGCTCGTAAGTCGAGGCGAAAGGCGCCCTCTCATCCACCCCCTTGGGTGCCGTCCAGGCTTTCGTTGATGGCGAGGCGCCTTCGGGTTTCGCCTGTGCGGTAGCGCAGGCTGCGAGGCTCGCCGACAATGCGAGCAGGACGACTTTCTGCATTGGGTCCCCCATAAAAGAACGGGCCGGAGCATTGCTGCCCCGGCCCATCCGGTCAATCACGTTTGTCGGAGCCGACCGGTTATTCGCCGATTGGCCCGATCTCGTGTCAGGCGCGTGTGGTCGGGTGGACGCCCGCTTCCTGCGCTTCGAGGCCGGCACCTGCCTGACCTTCGAGGTCGTCGCCGACATTGTCGTCGCGCAGCGTGTCGAGGTGCATCAGGCGCTTGATCAGCGGGCTGACCACCATCACCGCGACACCGATGCCGACGGCATACCAGCCCACAGTCGAGTAGACGTCGAGGACGACCTGCTTGCCGGCCTCTTCACCCACACCCTCGCCGCCGGTAGCGGCAGCGATCAGGCCGGCTGCGAAGTTACCCGTGGCCGAGGCGAAGAACCAGGTGCCCATGATGAGCGAGGCCATATGGCCCGGGCTCAGGCGGTTCATTGCCGACAGGCCCACGGGGCTGAGGCAGAGTTCGCCGGTCGTGTGCAGCAGGTAGATGAGGAAGATGAAGATGACCGGCGTCGGCACGTTGATGCCGGCGCTTTCCGCGCCCCAGACGAGGACGAGGAAGCCGAGACCCACCTGGATCACGGCGAGGCCGAACTTCATCGGCGTGCTCGGTTCCGCACCCTTGCGCGCGAGACCCTGCCACAGCATCGCGAAGAGCGGTGCCAGCAGCACGATGTAGATCGCGTTGATCGACTGGAACATCGAGGCGTTCACGCCTTGCGTATCGACATGGCGATCGGTGAAGACGTTGAGCGACGAACCCGCCTGCTCGAACAGCGCCCAGAAGACGATCGACACGAGGATAAGGAACATGGCCGCGAAAATGCGGTCACGCTCGTCGGGTGCCAACTTGGTGACTGCTGTGAACAGCACGTATGCCACGAGACCGCCGCCGAAAACGCCAAGGACGGTGCCGACCAGTTCTTGGTACTGGATTGCGAGCCAGCACAGTGCGACCATGGCGAGGCCGAGGCCGTAGACTACGAACTCCTTGCCGCCCTTGATCGCTTCGGGATCCTTTGGCTCGCCCTTGCCCATGAGCAGCGGCTTGCCGACGATGAAGAAAATCAGTCCGATGAGCATGCCGACACCGGCAAGGCCGAAGCCGTATTCCCAGCCATAGGTCTGGCCGAGATAGCCGCAGATGATCGATGCGGTTGCCGCACCGACGTTAATGCCCATGTAGAAGATGGTGTAGGCCGGGTCGCGGCGCACGTCGGTGCGGGCATAGAGCTGTCCGACGATCACCGAGATGTTCGCTTTGAGGAAGCCCGAGCCGACGATGATCAGGGCCAGTGCAGCCCAGAACACATTGATCATGGGGTTGTCCTGGCCGAGCGATCCGTCGCCTTCGAAGGCCATGAAGAAGTGGCCGAAGGTCAGCAGGACGGCGCCGAAAAGCACGGCTTTGCGCTGGCCGATATAGCGGTCGGCCAGATAGCCGCCGACAACCGGTGCGATGTAGACCAGCGCCGTATAGGCCCCGTAGATCACATAGGCCTTCTCTTCCGCGAACATCCAGTGCTGGATGAGGTAGAAGATCAGCAGGGCGCGCATGCCGTAATAGGAGAAGCGCTCCCACATTTCGGCCATGAACAGCAGGAACAGGCCTTTCGGATGCCCGATAACCTCTGCCTGAGGACGCGTGATGAGAACCACGCCGCCGATGAGAAATGCCGCCAGTGCAACGACTGCGACTCTGAATGTCCACATTTCGAACGCTGAGTCGAATGTGAAGAACATGCCTTCGACCATGAAAATGGGGTATCCCTCTATTGTCAATTGCCCGCGTCCGGCGCGGGGTTCTCCCTTGAAGCGGCGCACCCTAGCGTCTCGCGCGCGCATGTGAAGCATTAGTTACAGTCGCGACCACCTTGGCTTCGAGAGCGGTCCCTCCGCGCGGGAACCTTGCGCGCCGCGCTGTATTATGGCACTGAAGCACTATTGTCTGTCCGGGGACCCGTCATGAGCAACCAGTCCAAGCCCGTTTACCTCAAGCTGCGCGACCAGATCGCGGCTGCCATTATCGACGGGCGGTATCCAGAAGGCGAGATGCTGCCATCGGTGCGCGCGCTTGCCGCCGAGCAGGGCGCCAACCCGCTGACGGTGGCCAAGGCCTACCAGCAGTTCCAGAACGACGGGCTGGTCGAGGTGCAGCGCGGTGTCGGAATGTATGTCGCCGATGGCGCGGCCAGAGTACTACGCAATCGCGAACGCGATGCTTTCCTCAGCGAAGAGTGGCCCGAAATTCGCGAACGGATGGACCGCTTGGGGATCGCGCCCGCGGAATTGCTTACCGACGCTTGAGCCGGAAACTGGCTCGGCACTCCAGATTTAACAAAAGCTACCTTGCGGAAATGGCTAGATTCTGCCACTGAATGTTGATGGGGAGCGTCTCGGCGACGGCCACAATGGCCGTAGCAATTCATGAACCGACGATCGTCACGCACGGTCGGGAGAGCGCAAAATGATCCGATCCGAACTTCTGGCAGCCATCGCGGAAGATAATCCCGAACTGCGCGCCGAAGAGGTCGAGCAAGTCGTCGACATTTTCTTCGAGGAAATTTCCGAACGCCTGGCCGAAGGCGGCCGCGTCGAATTGCGCGGTTTCGGCGCGTTCTCGACCCGCGAACGCCAAGCCCGCCAGGGCCGCAACCCGCGTACCGGCGAAGCGGTCGACGTGCCCGCCAAACGCGTGCCCTATTTCAAGCCGGGCAAGGAAATTCGCGAGCGCCTCAACGAGAATTGAGCACGCACCGCTTTCGCTTGGCGATTGCGGGATTCCCATCTTCGCATTAGGCACGCCCCTGCCGGTTCGGCGGGTGTGGCGGAATGGTAGACGCCGGGGACTTAAAATCCCCTGATCCTTGATCGTGTGGGTTCGAGTCCCACCACCCGCACCAATTTTCGCGAACCGATTCTGTACAAGGCGTCCCTCCTGCGCCCGGACGATCGCCATGCACCCCACGCGACCGCTCGCGAGTGGGCTCGGTATTTCAGAGGCTTGGCTTTCCGACTGTCGGGCGCGCTGACAAAACCTTCCGCATCTTTATCCAAGTATTAACCCGTAGCTTCCTATCAAATCGATCAACAGGGGCGCTGGTCCAAGACAAGCGCGAGAGGGGCAGACCTTCCGCGATCTTGGGGGTATTACGAAGATGGATTTTTCCGCAGGATTCCAAGCGGACATGCAGGGTTACGATGGGGCCGAGAAGCGGGGGGCGACGCGCTATACCTCGCTTATCCGTTCGGCGAAGCTGGTGTCCGGGCACGGCGAATTCATCTGCGTTATCCGCGACGTGTCTTCGACCGGCCTTTCGCTGCGGACCTTCCACGCCCTACCCGACGAGCGGATTCTGTCGCTCGAACTGCAAAACGGCGAAACCTACGAGATCACCGAAACCCGCCGCAACGGTCGCGAGGCGAGCTATCGTTTCGATCGCCCGGTCACGGTCGAGCGGCTGATCCACGAAAGCTGGAACTTTCCCAAGCGCCAGCTGCGCCTGAACATCGCCGTGCCGCTGCAGCTATCCTCGCTGTCCGGCGGCGGCGAAGCGGAGACGGTAAACCTGTCGCAGCAGGGCGCACGCGTCACCTGCGACGCCCCCTTCGCCATCGACCAGTCGATCCGGGTCACCTCGGACAGTTTCCCCGAAACCCGGGCAAAGGTTCGCTGGCGCAAGGACAAGAGTTACGGGCTAGTGTTCGAGAACACCTTCTCGCTGCGTGAATTCGCGCTGATGGCGGCATCGGTCCAGTGCCCGGGCTTGCTTGAGGAAACGCCCGACGCCGCCTGAAAATGCGAATTATTTTGTGATCGCGGCCCGGCGTTAACTTCCCCCTAACCATTTTCCTTCACTCCCGGTCAGGCAAGAAAACTCGGGGGTATAAATGACTACGACAAACAAATCGCTCAAAGTCGATGTTGCTATCATCGGGGCTGGTCCTGCAGGCCTCACGGCTGGCTACCTGCTGACCAAGCAGGGCAAGACCGTGGCGATCATCGAGAAAGACGATACCTACGTTGGCGGCATCAGCCGCACGGTCGAACACGAGGGCTACCGCTTCGACATCGGCGGGCACCGCTTCTTCTCGAAGAGCCAGCAGGTTGTCGACCTGTGGAACGAGATCCTTGGCGAAGACGATTTCATCCAGCGCCCGCGCATGAGCCGCATCTATTACGAAGGCAAGTTCTACAGCTATCCGCTGCGTGCCTTCGAGGCCCTGTGGAACCTCGGCATCCTGCGCTCGACTGTCTGCATGGCGAGCTACCTCCAGTACAAACTCTTCCCCAAGAAGGACGTGAAGAGCTTCGAGGACTGGACCGTCAACCAGTTCGGCCACAAGCTCTATTCGATCTTCTTCAAGACCTATACCGAGAAGGTGTGGGGCATGCCCTGCGACGAGATGAGCGCAGACTGGGCCGCACAGCGTATCAAGGGTCTTTCGCTCTGGGGTGCCGTTGTCGATGGCCTCAAGCGTTCGCTCGGCCTCAACAAGAAGCCGAACGACGGCCAGGCTGTGAAGACGCTGCTCGAAACCTTCCGCTACCCGCGTCTCGGCCCGGGCATGATGTGGGATGCCGCACGCGACAAGATCCTCGCCACCGGCAAGGGCCATGTGATCATGGGTCACGGCCTCAAGCAGCTTGCCAGCGACGGCAAGGGCGGCTGGCGCATGAGCGCAGAAGGCCCCGATGGCGAAGTGGTGATCGAAGCCGCCCACGCCATCAGCTCGGCCCCGATGCGCGAACTCTCCAAGCGCCTGCACCCGCTGCCGCAGTCCACGCTGCAGGCGAACGATCTCAAGTACCGCGACTTCCTTACCGTCGCTTTGATGGTCGAGGGCGAGGACCTGTTCCCGGACAACTGGATCTACATCCACGACAGCAAGGTGAAGGTCGGCCGCGTGCAGAACTTCCGTAGCTGGTCGCCGGAGATGATCCCCGACGAAGACATGGCCTGCGTCGGTCTCGAATATTTCTGCTTCGAAGGCGACGGATTGTGGTCGATGGAAGACGAGGATCTCGTCAGCCTCGCCACCGACGAGATGGAAATCCTCGGTCTCGTCGACCGCAAGAAGGTCAAGTCGGGCGCCGTGGTTCGCCAGGAAAAGGCCTATCCGGTCTATGACGAGACCTATGCCGCCAATGTCGATGCCATGCGCCGCGAACTGGAGGAAAAGCATCCGACGCTGCACCTCGTGGGCCGCAACGGCATGCACCGCTACAACAACCAGGACCACGCGATGATGACCGCCATGCTGACGGTCGAAAACATCCTCGCCGGCGAACGTGTCTACGACACCTGGTGCGTGAATGAGGATGCCGAGTATCACGAGGCAGGCGACGAAGGTGCGGAAACCGCGCTTCCCAATCGCCAGCTCACCGAGGACCAGGCAGCCGCTCTCAATTCGGTGCGCGACGTGCCGACCAAGGTCGCCGAAGGCGATCGCGAAGCGGCGTAAGACGGGTCACGGGGGGGGCTCGCCATGACGGAGATCATTTCAAGGCTCCAGCGCATACGTCTCATCCGCTACGGGTTTGCCAGTGTGGCAGCCCTGGCGGTGGACATGGGAGCGTTCCTCGCACTGCTCGCATTCATGGTCCCGGCCGCCATCGCTTCGGCGGCGGCTTACAGCGCCGGGATCGTGACGCACTGGCTGTTTTCGAGCCGCACCGTCTTCACCGATACGGTGGCCGCGCGCGGTCCCGAACGCACCCGCCAGAAAGCGCTCTTCGTGGTTTCGGCGCTGGTCGGCCTCGCCCTCACCATCGCCATCGTCGGCGCAGCCGACCTGGCCGGGATCGATCCGCGGCTGGCCAAGCTTGTGGCGATCGTCGTGAGCTTTGCGGCAACCTGGCTCTTGCGCAGCCGCCTCGTTTTCCGCTCTACGCCCTGACATGACCGCCGATCGTCGCACCCGGCCCGGGGAATTTCCCGGAAGAGCCCTGTTCTTCGCGTTCCTGACGGTCGCCGCAATCCTGTTCATTTCGGGCATCGACCGGTTGGTGGAGCGCCAGTTCCCCGATCCCGACGATGTCTTGCGGCTGGTCCAGGTACGCGACGTGTTCGCAGGACAGGGGTGGTTCGACCCCACCCAATACAGGATCGATCCGCCCCATGGCACGCCCATGCACTGGTCGCGGCTGGTCGATGCGCCGATACTCTTCGTAATGGTTTTGCTGACCCCGCTCGTTGGGCAGGCCATGGCGGAGACCGCAGCGCTGATAATCGTGCCGCTGGTGACATTCGGCCTCACCGCAGCAATCCTTGGCAGGCTGGCCTGGCGATTGCTGGGAACGCGGGCCGCGATCTTCGCGGTTCTGGCTTGCGGTTTCCTTCCGCCGGTCCTGTTCCAATTCCGTCCGATGCGGATCGATCATCACGGCTGGCAGATATTCAGTGTCACGCTTGCGCTATGGGCGATCAGCTGGCGCGACGCACGCAAGGGCGGCTGGGTGGCCGGCCTTGCCATGGCCTTCGGCCTCAGCATTTCTCTCGAGGTGCTCCCGATGGCAGGGGCATTCGGCGGCGTGCTGTTCCTGCGCTGGTGGCAGGATGCCGGCCGGCGAGACTGGCTGGTCGCATTCATGCAGGCGCTCTCGGGCGGCTTGGCTTTCTTCTATCTGGCGACCCGCGGGCTTTCGCCGATCGAATATTGCGATGCCATATCGCCTGCGCATATCGCATTCTTCCTCGTCGCGGCCCTGGGCACATGGCTGGTTGCGAAAGCCGGCAGCTTGCGCGGACTGGCACTCGTTTTCCTCTTCGCACTGGTTGCGGCGGCAGGTTTGGGCGTGTTCGCGCTCATGTCGCCGGACTGTCTCGCGACGCCTTTCGCCAGACTCGATCCGGCTGTCGACCAGTTCTGGTACCGCCGCGTTCTCGAAGGCCAGCCGTTCTGGGAACAGGCGGCCAATTACGTCATTCCGATGCTTATCCAGTTTGCGGCCGCGATCGGCGCGACAGTGGTTTTGAGGATGCGCTCGCACGACTGGTTGCGAAGCTGGTGGACCGATTACCTCCTGGTGCTGGTCGCGGCCTTCGTACTCTCGCTACTGGTCGCTCGCTCTGCCGCAATCGCTGCAATGATCGCGACCATTCCGCTCGGCTGGCTGGCATCGAGCATGCTGCTCGGCTTGAGGCAGGCCGCCAGCACCGCTCGGAAACTTGCGATCGCACTCGCCTTCCTGCTGCTGCTGGCGCCCTATGCCCCGGTGACGCTGTATTCGATGGCACTACCCACCGAAGAGAACATGGCATTCCGGCAGGCGAATCTTGGCGAGGCGGAATGCCGGGTTCGCGAACAGGTTCCGCTGCTCGATGCTATCCCGGCTACTACGATCTTCACGCCGCTCGACATCGGGCCGACGGTGCTACTCGGCAGCCATCATTCGGTCGTGGCGACGGGCCACCATCGTTCCGAAGAGGCGATGGCTGACGTGATCAACGCGTTCTTGTGGAGTCCGGACGAGGCGGAACCGATTGTGAAGCGCCATGCCGATTACCTGGCTCTGTGCGCGGATCTGACCGAGACCCTGCTTTACGAAAACGGCAATCCCGAGGGGCTGGGCGCGCTGCTGAAGGCCGGAGGCCATCCCGACTGGCTGGAGCCGGTCGACCTCGGGCAGAGCGAACAGTTCCTGCTGTTTCGCGTGACCGACTAGGCCGCGACGAAATCCATCGCCACGCCATTGATGCAATGGCGCTTGCCGGTGGGGCGGGGACCGTCATTGAAGATATGCCCGAGATGCCCGCCGCAATCGGCGCAGTGCACTTCGGTGCGCGGATAGCCGATCTTGTAATCGGTGCTCGTTCCCACCGCGTCGCTGTCGATCGCCTTCCAGAAGCTGGGCCAGCCGGTCTTCGAATCGTATTTGGTTTTCGAGGAATAAAGCGCGTTTCCGCACCCGGCGCACACGAAGGTGCCCGCGCGCTTCTCGTCATTGAGCGGCGAGGAATAGGGCCGCTCGGTTCCCGCTTCGCGCAGGACGTAGAATTCGCTCTTGGTCAGCTTCTTGCGCCATTCTCCCTCGCTCAGCGAGACGGGGAAGTCCTTCGCATTGGCTTCGCTCGATCCGCATGCGGCAAGCGTCGAGGCGGCAACTCCCGAGCCAAGCAGGCCGAGGAAGGTGCGGCGATTGTGCGATTGGTCGTGCATGGGCTCATCCATAGGCTTCTGCCCATGAATACGCCCGGAACAGGCAAAAGGTTACCTCAGAACTCGGTAATCTCGACTTCGAGCTTGCGGAAACCATGGACGAAATTCGCCCGGACGCGCTCGATATCGCCTGCGACATGCACGCGCATGCGGCGCTTGTGCAGTTCCTCGAGCAGGATGCGCAGCTGGAGTTCGGCAAGCCGCGCTCCGACGCAGCGGTGGATGCCGTAGCCGAAGGCGATGTGCCGCCGCGCATTCTCGCGGGTAATGTCGAGCTTGTCGGGGTTCTCGAAGACCTGCTCGTCGCGGTTCGCCGAGAGGTACCAGAGCACGACCTTGTCGCCCTTCTTGATCTGCTGGCCGAAGACCTCGGTATCCTCGGTGCAGGTGCGGCGCATGTGCGCGAGCGGGGTCTGCATGCGCAGGATTTCCTGCACGGCATTGGGAATGAGGTCGGGCTGCTGCTCGAACAGCTTGCGCTGGTCGGGGTTTTTGTCGAGCTGGTAGATGATGCCGCTCATCGAATTGCGGGTGGTATCGTTGCCGCCGACGATGAGGAGGACCAGATTGCCCATGAACTCTTCCGGGCTCATCTGGTTCATCGCTTCCGAATGGATCATCATCGAGATGAGATCGTCGCCCGGCTCCTTGTCGTGCGTGCGCTCGATCCACAGCGACTGGAAATAGGCACCCATCTCATGGAGGAAGCCCCAGCGCATCTGGTCGAGTTCGCGCACGGTGGCCAGCTCGGTATCGCCCGACCAGTCGGACCAGAAGGTCAGCAGGCGGCGGTCCTCCCACGGGAAGCCGAACAGGATCGCGAGCATGCCGGTGGTGAGCTCGATCGAGACCTTGTCGACCCAGTCGAAGACCTCGCCGCGCGGGAGCGAATCGAGCAGTTCGCCGGTGCGCTGGCGGATTTCCGGCTCCATCTCGGTCATGCCGCTGGGAGTGAACTTGGGCGCGACAGTACGGCGCTGGCCAGTGTGCTGCGGACGGTCCATGGCGATGAACATCGGCAATTCGCGCCGTTCGATGCCGCTTTCGGCGAGCTCTTCTTCGGTTAGGCGGTTGAGAATGGTGATCCCGCCGTATTCCCAGCTGGACGAGAAGATGTCGGGCAGCGCCTCGATATGCTGGATCGCCTTGTGCTGGACCACCGCCCAATAGGGGCCGAACGGGCTTTCATCGATATAATGAAGGGGCCCCGCCTCGCGCATTTCCCGGAAAATCGGCTGCCAGGTATTGTCGGCATAGATATCGCTGCGGCTCACATCCCATTTGTGCGGATGTTCGGGCCGCTGTTCGGGATGCTCCTCGAAATGCTTCTTCAGCGCTTCGTAGGCGGTGGGGCTCGAACGGACTTCGGGCCGCTGGGGGGCGATGGTGGCCATGTCTCTCTCCCGGGCGGGAATCCGCGAAATTGGATTGCCGCTCTCTCATGCGCATCCTGCCTTAACTGACACGGGTGTCAATAGTGCGTTGCAAAAGAGAACCTAATGTCGCCGCCGGGAGCTGTCTTGGACCCTCCCGACATCAGGCGGGTTTCGCGCCGAACCTTTTCTTGCCTGCGCCGCCGCTCGGTCCCGATTTCATCACCTTGCGGCGGAACAGCGTAGCGCCCGTCTTTACGAAAATCGCTACCCACAGTGCCTGCCACGCCAACGCGAGCACATGCGTCCAGATCGCGGGATCCTGCGCGGCCCGGGCTACCATGGCGTAGGGGGAGGAGACGGGGAAGCCGACTGCGAACAGCTCTGTCGCCGATCCCGGATCGCTCAGCGAATAGGTCGCGAGAAAGAAGACGCCAAGCTGCAGGAAAGTGGCGGGCATGGACAAGGTCTGCACGTCGCGCACGGTGGGCGCCATCGAACCGATGGTCAGGAAGACCGAGCCGATCAGCAAATAGGCCATCGCGAAATAGATCACGAACAGCGCGATGAAGAGCGGCCAACCGACGGCGGGCACCGGAACCGGCCCGATGGCCGCGCTTCCGAGCGCCAGGATCGCGCCCGCAATCGACCCCCAGACGGCGATGCCGACGAAGCTGACACCCAGCATGGCGAAAATCTTGCCGTAGAAGACTGCGTCCATCGGGATGGCGGCAGCCAGGATCTCGATGATCTTGTTCGCCTTCTCCTCGACGAGGTTGGACAGAACCATGCCCGCGAGCAGCATGGTCAGGAGGAACAGCAGAGTGATTGCACCGGTTGCGGTGGCCGTTTGCGCGCTTCGGGTCTTGGCGACACTGGATTGCACGGGTTCAAGCGCAATCGATGGCAACGGCGTGCCAGTACCGCCGCTCGCCTCGGCGCTGAGCAAGGCGACTTCACCCTCCCAGCGCGCAATCCTGTCCTGCGTGCCGCTGAGTTTCGGCTCGGACAGCGAACCTGAAAGAACCGCACCGAAATTCCGCGAGGTGTCGGCCAGCAGGCCCTGCGCATCGAGCGCCTCGTCGCGCGCCACCAATTCTATCTGCGGCAAGCCGATGGCATCGTCGAGACGCGCATGCGCGGCTTCGAAGGCGGCACTTTCCGCCTCGTCCAGCATGACCGCCAGGCGCGGCGGGTTGTTGTTCTCTGCAGCCTTCGCGCCCAGCGTTCCGGCCACGATGCTGATCGCACCGAAAAAGATCGGACCGAGCAGGAAGAACAGGAAGGCCTTGGAAAACAGGATCGCCTTGAAGTCGCGGCGTGCAACCACGAAGGCTGCGCGCCACAGCGGCAGGCGGCTTGCGGTGTCGGTCATAGGATATCTCCCGCGGCATCTTCATCCAGCGCGCGCGCTGCCGCCTCGCCTGCGATTTCGACGAAGGCATCGTGCAGGCCCGCGCGCTCGATCGACAGCGAGAGAATGCCCGCATCGCCGTTGATTAGGCGCTTGAGCAGCGCTTCGATCCCGCCATCGGGGATCGGGAAATACCAGAAGTGGCCTCCGCCTTCCTTGCGGTCGTGCCGCGCATCTGCCGGGAGCGCGGCGCGCCATTCGCCCGCTTCGTTGCGGGTCTCGAGCCGGACCTGCGCCGGGATCCGGTCGCGCGCCGCGTCGACCGATCCTGCGTAGGGGACGCGCCCCCCGGCGATGATCGCGACATCGTTGCAGAGCCGTTCGGCGTGATGGATCACATGGGTCGAGAAAATCACCGTGGTGCCCTGCTTCGCAAGATCGCGGATCATCACTTCGAGCTTGCCCTGGTTAATCGCATCGAGGCCGCTGAAAGGCTCGTCGAAGACTACCAGCCTGGGGTGATGGACCAGCGTGCCGAGCAATTGCACCGTCTGCGCCATCCCTTTGGAGAGCTGGCGGATCTGCCGGTCGATGGCGTGCGAAAGCCCGTGGTTCTCCATCAGCTCGCGCCCGCGCTGGCGGCCTACGTCCAGCGGCAGTCCGCGCAATGCGCCCATGAAGGCGATCGCCTCGTCGCATTTCATTGCCGGATAGAGACCGCGTTCCTCGGGCAGGTAGCCGATCCACTTGGCGATCTCGTGCGGGCGGTCGTGCCCGAATACACGGCGCACGCCCTTGTCGGGATCGATGATGCCGAGCAGCATGCGCAAGGTCGTCGTCTTGCCCGCGCCATTGGGACCGAGAATGCCGTAGATCGCGCCTTCGGGAACGGAGATATCGACCCCGTCCACGGCGAGCGTATCGTCGAAGCGCTTGACCAGGCCATGCGCTTCGATGGCGAGGCTGGTGTTGTAATGATCGTCGTTTCGCGACATCGCGTGTTCCGGCTCCCCCAGGTCGGGAGCGAGTTAACCCTGCGAAGTGAACGGGAGCAACAGCAAGTTTGGTTAAATCCGTGTCACCCGGAGAATTGCAGGCCGCGCTGAGGGAAAAAGCGCGCGAACTGGGCTTCGTCGCTTGCGGGTTCACGGGGGCAGGCGAGGATCCGTTGCGCACCGAGCGTTTCGAACAATGGCTGGGCGAAGGCCGTCATGGCTCGATGGAATGGATGGAGAGCCGGAAAGGGCAGCGCGCCTATCCGCAAGGGCTTTGGCCGGAGGCGAAGAGCGTGATCGCGCTCGGCATGAGTTATGCGCCCGATGTCGACCCTCTCGCGCTGGAAGGCGACGGTGAGCGTGCGCGTGTCTCGGTCTATGCGCAGGGCCGCGATTACCACGATGTGGTGAAAAAGTCGCTCAAGGCGCTCGCGCGCTGGCTGATCGAGCAGGCGCCGGAGAGTGAACTCAAGGTCTTCGTCGACACCGCGCCGGTGATGGAAAAGCCGCTCGGGCAGGCGGCGGGGATCGGCTGGCAGGGAAAGCACACCAATCTCGTCAGCCGCGAGCATGGCAGCTGGCTGTTCCTCGGCGCGATCTATTCGACGCTCGAATTCGCGCCAGACACTGCGCACCGCGACATGTGCGGCAGCTGCCGCGCCTGTCAGGACGCCTGCCCGACCGATGCTTTCCCATCGCCCTACCGGCTCGATGCGCGGCGGTGCATTTCCTACCTGACGATCGAGCACAAGGGAGCGATCCCGGAGGAATTCAGGGAGGCTCTCGGCAACCGCATCTACGGCTGCGACGATTGCCTCGCGGTCTGCCCGTGGAACAAGTTCGCCGATGCGGCACACCGGCACATCAAGCTGGCCCCGCGCGAGGAACTGACTGCGCCGCGCCTCGCCGAATTCCTTGCCTTCGACGATGCGGGTTTCCGGCAGTTCTTTTCGGGCTCACCGATCAAGCGCGTGGGGCGCGACCGCTTCGTGAGGAATTGCCTCTATGCGGCAGGCAACAGCGGCAATCCGGCACTCGCCAGCCAGGTCGAAGAATTGAGAGGCGATCCCGATCCGGTAGTTGCAGAAGCGGCGGAATGGGCTGCGGCGAGGCTCAACCCATCTCCTTGAGCGCGACCTCGGTGTCGGCCAGCAGTTCCGGGTCGATTTCCGCGCGGTTCATCACCAGCTTGCGCCCCTGCGCATAGTCGCGCGTGTTGTTCACGCAATCGAGCGCGATGACCTGGCCTTCGCGCAAATAGATCAGCGCGAACTTCCCGTCCTCCGGATTGCCGCGCAGCACGGTGGCATCGTAGCCGGTCGATATGCCCACGGTCTGGAGGCGCAGGTCGTACTGGTTCGACCAGAACCATGGCACGGCATCGTAATCCTGCTTGTCGCCCATGATCGCCTTGGCGGCGACGCTCGCCATGTCGTTGGCGTTCTGGACCGATTCGAGCCTGATCACGGCGTTGCCGGCGTAAGGATTGGGATGCGCCGCGCAGTCGCCGATGGCGTAAATGTCGTCGAGCGAAGTGCGGCAGAACGTATCGACGTCGACGCCATTGCTGCCTGCCGCGCCCGCCGCAATCAGCGGGCCTACTGCAGGGACGATGCCTATGCCCACGATCACGATCTCGCAGGCCAGCGTCTCGCCGGTCGACAAAGTGACGCCGGTGACCTTCTCGCCGTCGCCTTCGATGCGCTCCACACCGGTTTCGAGGCGCAAATCGACGCCGTGCGCGCGGTGCTGCGCGGCGTAGAACTCGGAAATCTCCGGCCCGGCAACGCGCGCCAGCACGCGGTCCTGCATTTCTACCACCGTGACCTCGCAGCCGAGCTTGCGCAGCACGGCGGCCGCCTCGAGGCCGATATAGCCCGCGCCGATCACCACGGCGCGCTTGGCCCCGGCTTCGAGTTCGGCCTTCAACTGGTCGGTATCGCGGCGGTTGCGGATGGTGTGGATGCCCGCCAATTCAGCGCCCGGAACGCCGAGACGCCGCGCATCGCCGCCGCCTGCCCAGATAAGCTTGCGGTAGGTGACGCTGCTATCGTCCGATAGCGCCAGCGTGTGCCGCATCCAGTCGACTTCGTTGACATTGGCGCCAAGCCGCAGGTGCACATTGCGCTCTGCCCAGAATGCCTCGGGCCGGATCAGGACCTTCTCGAAGGGCTTGTCGCCGGCGAGGTATTCCTTCGACAGCGGCGGGCGTTCGTAGGGCGGATTGCGGTCGCGGCTGACCATGAGGATGGGTTCCTCATGACCGGCCTGGCGCAGGGCTATCGCTGCCTGCGCGCCGCCGTGTCCCGATCCCACGATGACGACGTCATAGTGCTCCATGGCGTGCAGGGCTGGCGTCAAACTGCCGCGCGGTCAAGCAAAGAGCGCTCGTTCACCGCGTCAGCAGGTTGCGTGCCATGCTGGCAATCTGGGCGAGCATGGCCGGCGCGACCGGACTTTGTGCCTGCGCGCGATCGACCATCGAACGGAACTGCTTGAGAGCTGTCTCGTGTTCGCTAGCCCATGCCGCGACAACGCCCGGCATGTCCTTCTGCGCATCCTTGCGGCGCGACAGGCGGCGGAGCAGCGCAAGCCGCATCTGCTGGAAATCGCGGGCAATTCCCGAAACCAGAAGCCGCTCCCACACATCCGAGGGGTTCATCGTTGCCGCCGTGCTCTGCGCCCAGTCGATACCCATCATGCCGCCGACATCGGAGAAGGCCTGCGTGACCGGTTTCGCTCCGATGCCCGTGTCGCTTGCCAGCTGGGCAAGCCCGACCGCGCCGTCGAGGTCGAAGATCTTCGTTACCTGGGTGGCAATCGCATCGGGTGCGCCCGCATCGGTGAAGCGCTGGTGAAGCTTGGCCGAGTGACTCTTGATCTCGCTGCCGAGCAGCTGGTCGGTGCTGTCGATCAGCACCTTCACGCCCTTGCCGAGTTCGGCGACCATCTCGTGCGGGACCACGCGGCCTGCACCGGTCCGCAGCACGTCGGACATGAGGTTGGCCGCCGCTGCCGCGAGACGGTCGAACATCAGAAGGCGCGCGCTTTCCTCCATCTTCGCGGTGTCGAGCTCGGCCCACAGCGTGCGCAGGTCGAACAGGTGCGCGACCGCGACGAAGCTGGCCGCAACCTGCGCAAGGTCGACGCCCTCTTCCTCAGCCAGCTCGAACGGGTGGATGATACCAAGGCGGTTGACCATGGCATTGGCGAGCTTGGTCGCGATGATTTCGCGGCGCAGGCGGTGGTTCTCGATCTGCGACTCGAACTTCTTCCGCATCGGCTCGGGGAAGCTGCGCATGAGCAGGTCGTGGAGGATCGGATCGTCGGGCAGGTCGCTCGCCTCGATCGCATCCTGAAGCACCAGCTTGGTCGATGAGAGCAGCACGGCAAGTTCGGGCCGCGTCAGCCCCGAACCATCGGCAGCGCGCCGCTGGAGCGCCTGGTTGTCAGCCAGCCCTTCGGTGCGCCGGTCGAGATTGCCGCCTGCTTCCAAGGTTTCGATGAGGTGCAGTTGCGAGCCCATCGCACGGGCGCCGCCGATCTCGGCGATCGAAAGCGCGAGCGCCTGGAGGCGGTTGTCTTCGAGCACCAGCTCGGCAACCTCGTCGGTCATCTGCTCGAGCAGAGTAACGCGCTTGGGTTCGGACAGCTTGCCCGAACGCTTGGCCGCTGCGAGCGCGATCTTGATGTTGACCTCGTTGTCCGAGCAATCGACGCCCGCCGAATTGTCGATGAAGTCGGTGTTGCAGCGTCCGCCGTTCTGCGCGAACTCGATGCGGCCGGCCTGTGTCGTGCCGAGGTTCGCGCCCTCGCCGATGACCTTGGCGCGAACGTCGCGTGCATCGACGCGCAGCGCATCGTTCGCCGGATCGCCGACCTGGACGTTATTTTCCGCCACCGACTTGATGTAGGTGCCGATGCCGCCGAACCAGATGAGGTCGACGGGTGCCTTGAGAATGCCCGAAATCAGCGCTTCGGGTTCGATCTCCGACACTTCGAGGTCGAGCACCTTCTGCATCGCCTTCGAGAGCTTGATGCTCTTTGCATCGCGCGGATAGACGCCGCCACCGCGCGAGATGAGGTCGGAATTGTAATCCTCCCAGCTCGAACGCGGCAGGTCGAACATGCGCTTGCGTTCTTTCCAGCTCTTGGCCGGATCCGGATCGGGATCGAGGAAGATGTGGCGGTGGTCGAAGGCGGCGACCAGCTTGATCGCCTTCGAGAGCAGCATGCCGTTGCCGAACACGTCGCCCGACATGTCGCCGCAGCCGACGACCTGAATCGGATCGGTCTGCACATCGACGCCCATTTCGAGGAAGTGGCGCTGCACGCTCACCCATGCGCCCTTGGCAGTGATGCCCATGGCCTTGTGGTCGTATCCCTTCGAGCCGCCCGACGCGAAGGCATCGTCGAGCCAGAAGTCCTTCGATTCCGCGATCGCATTGGCGACGTCGGAGAAGCGCGCAGTGCCCTTGTCGGCGGCGACCACGAAATAGGGGTCCTCGCCATCGGTGATGACGACGCCTTCCGGATGCACGACCTTGTCGTCGACGATATTGTCGGTGACCGACAACAACGTGCGGATGAAGACCTCGTAGCTCGCCTGCCCCTCGGCCGCCCAGCCTTCGCGGTCGAGCGCAGGGTCGGGCAGCTGCTTGGGATAGAAGCCGCCCTTCGCGCCGGTCGGCACGATCACGGCGTTCTTGACGCGCTGCGCCTTCATCAGCCCCAGGATTTCGGTGCGGAAGTCATCGCGCCGGTCGGACCAGCGGAGGCCGCCGCGCGCCACCGGGCCTGAGCGCAGGTGGATGCCTTCGACGCGGCGCGAATAGACGAAGATTTCGCGCCAGGGGATCGGCTTGGGAAGGTTGGGGACCAGCGAGCTGTCGATCTTGAACGCCAGTGCCTCGTTTGCTGCGGGAGCAAAGGAATTGGTGCGCAGGATCGCATCGACCAGCGCATTGTAGAGACGCAGCAGGCGGTCGTCGTTGATCGCCTTCACCTTGGAAAGGCCGCGCTTGATGACGCTGCGGGCGTCCTCGATCGCACCCTCGCGATTCCCTTTGAAATCGGGATCGTGGCGCGCGGTGAACAGGTCGATCAGCGCGCGGGTGATGTCCGGATTCTTCGCCAGCGCATCGACCACCGTGTAGATGGTGAAGCCCATGCCGGTCTGGCGCAGGTAGCGATAGAAAGCGCGCAGCCAGTCCGCCTGTGCTGCGCCCAGTCCCGCTTCGGCGACGAGGCGGTTGAAGACGTCGTTTTCGGCTTGCCCGTTGAGAACGGCAGACACCGCAGCCTCGATGGCTCCGGCGCGCTCGACCAGATCGTCGGCGTCGACCCCGGGCGCCAGCTGGAGCGCGAAATCATGGATCGTGCCGAGTTCGCCGCCGTTGAGCACGGTCGGCATCTCGGACTGCACGTGGAAGCCGAAGTTCTCCAGCACCGGAACCGCATCGGACAGCGGCAGGCTGCCCTCGGCCTGGTACAGCTTCAGACGAAGGCAGGCGGGGTCGTCACGCTCGCAAAGGTATAGCCGCGCGCCGCGATGGGGTGCATCGCCCTCTTCGTCCTCGTCGGCGTGGATGCCCAGTTCGCGCAGGCGGGCGATATCCTCGGCCGCCTCGCGCGGGCCGAAGCGGGCGCGGTAGGCGGTGGGGAAATGCTCCGCGAAGCGCATGGCGAGCGCGGCGGCACGGCCCTTCTCGACCAGGTCGAGGAGCTCGTTTTCGACCGCTTCGCTCCAGCCGCGCAGCAGCGTCTGGAGCTGTGCCTCGAGCGCGACTTCGTCGGGTGCCTTGGCGCCGTCGCGAATGTCGAGCACGAAGCGCAGCATGGCCAGATTGCCGCCTTCGACCTCGAGGCTCCAGTCGAGCAGGCGCGCTGCGGCGTTTTCTTCGAGCAGCGACTTGATCTGCAGGCGGACCTGCGTTGCCAGCATGTCGCGCGGCAGCCAGACGAAGGCGAACAGGTGGCGTGCGAGCGGCGCTTCCACGAGCGCGAGGCGCGGACGCGGGCGATCGACCAGCGCCATCATGGTGGTGGCAACGCGCTCGGTCGCCTCTTCCGAGAAACCGATAAGCAGGTCGTGCGGCAGCGCGGTCATGGCGTGGACCAGCGCCTTGCCGGCATGGCCGCCCTCGTCGAAATTGAGCTTCTCGCGAATGGCGTCGAGCCGCTCGCGCAGGATCGGTACGGCACGCGGCGGCGCGGCGAGCGCGGCGCTCGTCCAGACGCCGGCATGCACGGAAAGCGCGACCAGCTTGCCGCCTTCGCGCCGGGGCACGATGAAGAGGTCGAGCGGCACATGGCGATGGACGCGGGCGATGTGGTTCGCCTTGATGATGAGCGGCGTGCGCTTGGGGCCCTTGCCCTCGAACCACTTGAAGGCGCGCTCGTAGCTCGCATCGACAAGCAGTTGCGGCTCGCCTGCACGGCAGATGCCGAGTTCGCCCTGCTGGCTGCCGTCGCGCATGCGCACGACATGGCCGAGCTGGGTGAGCATTCCCGAATTGAGCCATTCGAGCAGCGCCTTGCCCTCCGCATCGTCGATCGACTTGGCATCGGCTACCATCTGGTCCTGCAGCTTGGGCCAGTCGGACACCGCGGCACGCACGTCCTCGAGAGTTGCGGCAAGTTCCTGTTCGAGAAGGCGGCGCTGCTTCGCATCGACGCGCGCGGTCTCGATGTAGATCATCGATTCCCAGTATGCGTCATCGGGCTCGCCATCGAGGATGCGGCTGAGCGTCCATTCCTGCGTGCGCTCGATGGGGACGACGGGGTGAACCAGGCGGTCGATCGAAATGCCCAGCGCGGCAATCGCGTTGGCGGTCGAATCGACGAGGAACGGCATGTCGTCATTGACGATGGCGATGCGCGTGTAACGCTGGCCTTCGGTCACCGAATCGATGGTGATTGCAGCCGTGCCGAACTCGCGGGTCTGGGCGGTTTCGCAGACGAAGCCCGCCGCTTCCTTCATGCGCTTGTCGTCGAACGGAGTGTCTCCCGGCAGCATCGAATCGCGCATGTGCTGCACGAGCGCCTTGGTCTGGGCTGCGGGAGTGGTGGCGGGCTTGGTGCCGGTCTTCGAACCCATCGGGGCCTCATAGCTTGCGGCGCGCGATATGTTGCGACGCCTTGAAATATCCGAGTCGTTGCCCGGATTGGTCAGGCGCCGCGATTAGGCCTGTTGCAAGGCAAGGGCAAGGCGGCGGATGCGCATTTTTGCAATCCTATGCATAGGCGCACGCCGTAGCGTCAGGCGAGTGCGCTCATCGCCAGGCGGAGGCTGTCGATACGCTTTTGCGGATCGAAGGTCGGCCCGGCGAAGATGATCTCGTCCGCCTGTGTGCGCCCAACGAAGCTTTCGACCGCATCGGCGCATTTTTCGGGAGTTCCGATGGCGCTCGCCTGCCCGATATGCGCGAGCATGGCCTGCGCAGGTGCGGGCAGCTGGTCGCGGTAATTCTCGATGGGTGGCTTCAGCTTGCTCGGCTTGCCCGTGCGCAGCGCGACGAAGGCCTGCATCTGCGAGGTGGCGAGCGTTTCCGCCTCCGCTTCGGTTTCGGCGCAGAACAGGTTCATCGCGGCCATGACATGCGGCTTTTCGCAGGCCTCGGAGGGCTCGAAATTGCGGCGGTAGAGTTCGAGTGCGGCATCGAGGTGATCGGGCGCGAAATGGCTGGCAAAGGCATAGGGCATGCCAAGCCGCGCGGCGAGCGAGGCGCCGAACAGGCTCGATCCCAGCATCCAGAATTCGCAGCCAGCGCCAAGGCCCGGAGTGGGCGAAATCTCGCTCGTCCCGTCCATATGCGCCATCAGCTCGACGACGTCTTGCGGGAACATCTCGGCGGCGCGGTGGAGATCTTTCCTGAGCGCGCGCTGGAGTTCGGGGCCGGCACCGGGCGCACGGCCGAGGCCGAGATCGACACGGCCCGGAAACAGCGCGTCGAGCGTGCCGAATTGCTCGGCAATCTGGAACGGCGTGTGGTTGGGCAGCATGATGCCGCCCGAGCCAATACGAATGGTGCCGGTGGCATTGCCCACATGGGCGAGGACGACCGAGGTCGCGCCTCCCGCAATCCCTTCCATGGCGTGGTGTTCGGCCACCCAGTAACGCTTGCAGCCCGCCTCCTCGGCGGCCCTGGCAAGGGCGGTCGCCGCTTCGAACGCTTCGCCCAGCGTCCCGCCTTCACGAACGGGAACGAGGTCGAGGATCGAATAGGCAGTCATTCCTCGATCGGCTCCGGCTCGGTCGGAGCGTTGAGCTGGTCGAGATAGCTTTGCGCGCGCTCGGCGGCAGGGGTTCCGGGGGCCACGCGCAGCACCGATTCAAAGCTCGCCCGCGCATCTTCGCCGCGGCCCGACAAGGCGGCGATAACGCCCGCTTCGAGCCCGATCTGCGGATTGCGCGGATCGAGCAGCGCGGCGCGGCGGATCTGGTCGAAGGCCTCGCCCAGCCGCTCGAGCCGGCGCGAAAGCGTTGCCGAGAGCAGCCAGGCCTCGGCATCCATCATGTCCGCTTCGCGCGCTTCGGCGAGCGCCAGCGCGGCATCGTCCTGCCTTCCGGCACGCACCAGCACGCGCGCGAGATCGACGCGCAGGTCCGCGGCCAGTTCGTTCTGGCCCTCTGCCAGCGCCATTCCGCCGGCGCGGTCGAGCAGGGCGATGGCGCCTTCGACGTCTCCTCCACTCACCGCCGCATTGCCCGCCATGGCCGCCAGCCGGGCGGCATAGGCGACATTGACGCGCGAGGCTTCCGCGCTCGCCAGTTCGAAGGCCTGCTGGGCTTCGACCATACGCTCGAGCTTCACGAGCGCGAGGCCAAGACAATGCGCACTTTGTGCAAAATCGAGATCGGTCTCGCCGTATTCTCGCCAGCGCTGGGCCGTGTCGAGCGCGGCCTGCGGGTTCGTCGTGGTCTGGCGCAGGCATTCGGTCAGCGTGCTGCGCTGATCCACCTGCGTGCGCGCCGGGCGATCGCGCAATTCTTCGGGCACGCCGAGCGTATCGTTCGCGGCCGGATTGGGTCCGACCTGCAGGAACATCAGGGCAGCGGAAGTGAAGAGGAGGTTGGTCAAAGCGTTTCCAGGTCTTGCAAGAGGCCGTCCACCGTCCGCAGCAGCAGGGCGATATCCTGCGGGCGCGAGAGGCGGTGGTCGCCGTCCTTGACGAAAGTCACTTGAACCGCGTCCGAACGCAGCGCGGCCGCCAGCTTCTGGCTGACAGTCCAGGGCACGTCACTGTCACGCTGGCCGTGGAGTAGGCGGACCGGCGCGTCGATGGCGATCTCGCTCCCGAGCAGGCGGTGGGCCTGACCATCGGCAAAGAAACCGGCGTGTGTCGGCGTCGGTTCGGGACCGTAGGGATTGTCCTCGAAAACCGTCTCGCCGGCAGCCATCCGGGCCTTCTGCTCGTCCGAATAGCCCCAATCGGTAAAATCGGGCGCGGCGGCGATGCCTATGATGCCCGCCAGCCGCTCGCCCAGCGCCATGCCCACCAGCAGCATCAGCCATCCGCCCATCGACGATCCGATGATTACGACATCGCCCTCGACAACCGCGTCGACCAGCGAGGCGACTTCCTCGCGCCAGCGAGACAGCGCGCCATCTGCGAAATCCCCGTCACTCTCGCCGCAGCCCGAATAGTCGAGGAGGAGGCAGGCACGCCCCTGCTCGCGCGCCCAGTCGAACAGCGCGGTCGCTTTTCCGCCCGCCATGTCGGACATGTAGCCGGGCAGGAAGACGACCGTCGGACCGGTCCCGCGAACATGGCGATAGGCTATGCGCCTGCCATCGGGCAACACGTGGTGCTTGATGTCGAACATGGAGGCCGGTGTCGGGGCAGGGGCGGCAGATTGCAAGCCCTAGAAGAAGTCGAATTCCTCGACGTCGGGGTCTTCCTCGCACATCGTCTTGAGCGCGCCGAATTCCTGCTCGGTCAGGACAGGCTCGAAGCTCTTGCCCTTGGCTGCGGCGCGATAGGCCTTGGCGCGCTCGGCAGGGTCCGGGTGGCTCGACACCCAGCCGATCACCGCATTCTCATCGCCCTCGCCATCGCCGCCGAGCCGTTCGAAGAATTTCGCCGCGCCCAGCGGAGAGATCCTGCTTTCTTCCATACGCGCACGCGAATACTCGTCAGCCTCGCGCTCGGCATCGCGCGAATAGCCCATCGCGGCGAGCCCGAACATCGTGTCGCCAACCGTCGTGTTCGCGCCCGATAGCAGGATCGAGAGGCCGAACTGCCGCAGCAATGCGGTCATCACATGGCGTTCGCGGACATGGCCAACCTCGTGGCCCAGCACGCCGGCCAGTTCCTCCGGCGTTTCGGCATCCTGCACCAGTCCGTCGAACAGCAGCACCTGCCCGCCGGGGAGCGCGACCGCATTGACCATGTCGAAATTGGCGATCCCTGCGCGCACCTGCACCTGTGACGGATCGACCGCATCGAGCAGCTTGGCGAGCGCGGCATCGCCTTCGGGCGTGGAGCAGACGCGATTGCCGAGATCGCCGATCATCGCGTCGCCGAGGTTGCGCTCCCAGCTTTGAGGGATGCGCGGACCGAGCCATTCGGGCGCGGTCATGAACAGCGTCACCGCGGCCGCGCTGGCAACCGCAAAGATCGCGGCCGCCTTGCCGAGGCCGAGCCTGTCCACCCATGCGCCGTAAGTCTGCTTCTCGGGCAGTTTCGAGGCGAGGCCGGGCGGCAGGTCGGCGGGCACGATCAGGCGGAAATCGGGCTCGCTGGCGCGGCGATAGACGATCTCGCCTCCGCGTTCCTCGCCATATTCGAGATCGTCCAGCGCCACGTCCATCGCACCGGTCCGGCCCTTCAGCGAAAGACGGCCGCCGCCATCCCACATCGCCTCGCCCTCGTGGCGAACGGCGCTATGGCCATCGTACCAGGTGGCCGATGTCTGGAACGCGCTTTCCACTGGCTCAGATCGCGCCGATATCGAAGGCGTCGAGCAGGCCCTCGCCATGGCGAGCAGTCGCAGTGGTGGACTGGGTCAGTTCGTCGAGCAGGATGTCTCCGCCCGCTTCCATGTGGGTGATGAAGAACTTCCAGTGGCGGTAGCTCAGGAAGATGTATCCAAGCCCCAGCGTCAGCACCACGAGCAGGAAGTCGCCGATATAGAGCTTGATCCAGTCCATGGTGGACGCTTCGAACCCGAAATGGAGATCCTTCCAGTGGGTCGCGCCGACAACCTCGCGGTAATATTTCGCATAGAAGGCCGCCGCGATCAGGCCGAGCGCGAAGAACCAGACGAACAGCGCGATGATGATGCCGAGGCCCATGCCTATGCCGAGCCCAGTGTCGCCGCCAAGGCCCGCGCCGATGCCACCGCCGGTCACTGCCGCGATGGCCATCGCCACGAACAGCAGGATCGGGGCGAGATAGAACAGCAGGTAGCGCGCGAAGATATTGCCCGAATCGGCATAGGCTTCGAACGGGTAGGGCCCGAAGCTCATCTTGCTCCAGCGCTCGTTCCACAGGCTGGTCATCGACCAGGGGACCAGCAGGCCTAGCGCAAACTGGCCGACCAGCGTCTTCCACGTATAGGACCAGCCGTATTTGAAGCCCTGGTCGTCGCTGCCGCCGCGGATGCCGCGCCAGCGCGTGCGCGACAGGCGATAGCGCAGCGCGCGGAAATAGGCGACGCCCGTGAGGTAAAGGATGCCGAAGAACAGGCCAAGGGTCGCAAGGATCGCAACGCCCTCGTACCCGCGCGCGATGAGCGCCTGCTGGACTAAGCCGAACAGCGAAATCGGGAGCACGAACAGCACCAGAACCAGCAGGAAGCCGATGAAGAGTTCCTTGCCCGTGCCCGTCCATTCGAGCCGTTCATCGACGAAGCGCGTATGCGACCAGAGGTACTTGCGCTCGCGCGTGGTCGCCCAGAAGCGATAGATGCCCAGCGTGACGATGGTCAGCAGGAGATTGGGCACGGCAATCCTGGCAAAATCCTGCCACGTGCCGTCGAAGCCGAATGCACTTTCGGCCTGCATCTGTTCATATTGTGTATTCAAGGCGACCCCCCAGATCGAATGTCAGTGATTTCCCGTCCGGAAATGAGTTTCGATAAGGGGGTCGCCCAAGTCAAGCGGAGCGCTGTCAATCGCGCTCGAAAATTTCCTCTATCGGCATTTCGAACACATCGGCGATGCGGAAAGCGAGCGGGAGCGAGGGGTCGTAGCGGCCCGTCTCGATCGCGTTGACGCTCTGGCGGCTGACTTCGAGCCGGTCGGCGAGGTCCTGCTGGCTCCAGTCGCGCATGGCGCGCAGCACCTTGAGGCGGTTCTTCACAATGCACCCCAGCTGCCGTGCGTGATCCGATTGGAAATTGCGCCGAAAAACTGTCCGAGGAAAAAGGCGACCGCGAACCAGTAGGCCGGAATATGCGGCACGACTTCACCCGCTTCGAGGAACCCCCAGATGGTTGCCGAGGCCAAGGCGAAGCCAGTCGCTATAAGGGTCTGGCGGATGATCAGCGTGCGGATGAACTCGTCTTTCTCCTCGACGATCAGGCGCCCGATAGCCCAGAACACCCCGCAGATCGCGAGGCCCGGCATGATCGACAGCCCGGCGCGCACGGCCAGCGAGGCTTCGCCATCGTCGAGCAGGCTGACCTGCAATGCGATGACGACGAGGTAGAGCGAGGCGAAGATGGCCACGCGCTTGACATAAAGGCGCTGCGCCTCGCCCCTTCCGCTGCAGGCGGCCCTGCGACCGGCCGCACGCATCGTCTGGAAAAACAGCGCCGCCGGGACGATCATCATGATCATCGTCGTCGTCGCGTTGATGGCATCGGTCAGCGCAAGCCCCATGACCGCGCCGAAGGTCCCGAAGGTCAGTCCCGCCCAGAACGGGACTGTTCGGGTGAACCCAGGCTTTTCAGTCGCGGTCATGCCCGGCTCCGCTTCAGAAGATTGCAGGAGTTGCGATCACGCAACCAGGCGCCGGGGAACAGGACAAGGAGGAGAAAGGGCGCATATTGCGCCACCTCCGCAGGCACGATTTCGAATATGGAGAGCACAGCAATCCCGATCATCGCGAAGGCGAGGAGGAGGGGGGCACGATACTGTTTCATGGCAAGGGTCCTTTTCTTGATGTAAAGTGTGTTTGTCATGATTCGTCGAGCATGTCAAGCCTGCTTTCCAAAATGGCATGGACGCTTGTCGCGATGAAGTTTCCGCTTGTCACAGCTCTGCAATCGGGCGCAGGCATTGGGGTGAGAGGAGAACCCACGCCCATGTCCGTCACCGAGCCACCCCAGTCGGCCAAGATTCCGCCGCTCGATCGCCGCCTGTTCCTGAAGGGCGGCGTGCTGGGTGCGGGGCTCATGGGAGCGCCGCTGGCAGCGCAAAGCACGGCGGGCGGGTTCACGCATGGCGTGGCAAGCGGGGAGCCGGGACAGGACCGTGTGCTCTTGTGGACGCGCTTTGTGCACCGGCAGGACGTGCCGCTGACATGGCAGCTCCTTTCCGCCGACGGCACACGCAGACTCGTGGCCGAGGGCGAAGTGGTCGCATCGCCAGAAAACGACTTCTGCGCCAAGGCCTGGGCCACGGGCCTCACGCCGGGCACCTGGTATTACTACCGCTTCGTATCGCCCGACGGTTCGATCTCGGACGAGGGGCGAACCAGGACGCTTCCCGAAGGCCGCACCGCGCGCTGGCGGATGGGGGTGTTCTCCTGCTCGAACATCGGGTTCGGCTGGTTCAACGCCTATGCCGCCGCTGCCAGGGCCGACGATTTCGACTGCGCCTTCCACCTCGGCGATTACCTCTACGAATACCCTCTCGGCACCTATCCCGGCGAGAACCAGATCCAGCCCGGCCGCTGGCTCGACCCACAGACCGAAATCGTTGCGCTGGCCGACTACCGCGCCCGCTATGCCAATTATCGCAGCGATCCGGACCTTCGCCGCATCCACCAGCTCTTCCCGATGATTTCGGGCTGGGACGACCACGAGAGCACCAACGACAGCTGGGCCGGCGGTGCGCAAAACCACCAGAGCGAAACCGAAGGCGAATGGTCGGTGCGCAAGGCCGCCGCCAAGCGCGCCTATCGCGAATGGATGCCCGTATCGGACGAGGACTGGGCGACCTACGAGGTCGGCGACCTCGCCACGCTGTTCCGGCTCGAAACGCGCCTCACCGCCCGCGCCGAGCAGTTCGATTTTTCCAAGGTGCTCGCAGGGATCGACGATCCCGGACAGGCGCAGGCCGCGCTCGTGGCGTTCCGCGATGGTGCCTATACCGATCCCTCGCGCGAAATTCTCGGCTCCAGCCAGCGCGCATGGCTTTCGGCGGGGATGAAACAATCGCGCAAGGACGGCAAGCCGTGGCAGGTGCTGGTCCAGCAGGTGCTGCTCGGAAGCGTGATGACCCCGCCGGCCTTCGCCGATGCCATGCCGCCCGGAACGCCCGATTTCATCCGCCGCTACATCACGCAGGGTGCGCTTGCCGCCCGCGCCGAATTGCCGCGCAGCATGGACGCGTGGGACGGCTATCCCGCCGCCCGCGCGCGCCTGTTCAGGGATGCGCTGGAGGCCGATGCCAATATCGTCAGCCTTGCGGGCGACACGCATAATGCCTGGGCCTTCGACCTCGATCTCGCAGGCGAGCGCGTGGGCGTGGAGTTCGGCGGCACCTCGGTCACCTCGCCGGGCATCGAGGGCGCGCTGGGCTCGATCCCTCCGGCCAATGTCGAACGCGCCATCGTGGGGACGAACAGCCAGCTGAAATGGATGGACAGCTCGCGCCGCGGCTACATGGTCGTCGAACTCACGCCCGAGCGCGCCTCGGCCGAACATCGCTTCGTGGCGAGCGTGCGCGACAAGGGCGCGGGCGTTACCGCAACCACGACCATTGCGACCGGCGCGAACCGGCGCATGCTCGACCTGTCTTGAGATTTTAACCCGGTGCCGCTATCTCACTGCCCATGACGCAAGAGCGCATCACGACCACTACCACCACCACCCCGGCTTTCCGGGGGCGGGCGGTCGCGAACTGACGCGACGCTCCGCCGCCCGGTTTCGGGTGGCAGGCGTTTCCTCCCGAAATCGCGAAATTCCCTGAAACGCCGCTTCAAGCGCGTGGCCCTTTGTGTCATGGGCCTCGCAACGTAACGGATGAGACGATGACGGAACTGCTCAAGATCAGCCTGCCCGATGGTTCGGTGCGCGAAATGGAACGCGGCAGCACGCCTGCCGATGTCGCCGCCGCGATCGGCCCCGGCCTCGCCAAGGCCGCGATCGCCGCGCGCGTGGACGGCGAACTGCGCGACATCAACCGGCCCTTCGAGGGCGATGCAGAACTGGCGCTGGTCACAACCCGTGACGAGGAAGACGCGCTCGAACTCGCACGCCACGATTTCGCGCATGTGCTGGCCGAAGCGGTCCAGTCGCTCTTCCCCGGCACGCAGATCACCTTCGGCCCGGCGACGGACGACGGCTTCTATTACGATGTGAAGGCGCCCGATACTCGCGAGCCGTTCAGCATGGACGACCTCCCCGCGATCGAGGAGGAGATGCGCCGCATCATCAAGGCCGACAAGCCTTTGACGCGCGAAGTCTGGAGCCGGCAGCAGCTGATCGACAAGTGGGAAGCCGAGGGCGAGGTCTTCAAGGCCGAATGGGCCAAGGAACTTCCCGAGGGCGAGGAGCTGACGGTCTATCGCAGCGGCGAAGACTGGCTCGACATGTGCCGCGGCCCGCACCTTGCCAGCACGGGCAAGCTCGACCCGCAGGCCTTCAAGCTGATGCGTGTTGCCGGGGCATACTGGCGCGGCGACCAGAAGAATGCGCAGCTCACGCGCATTTACGGCACGGGCTGGCTCAACAAGAAGCAGCTGAACGCGCATCTCACGCGTCTGGAAGAGGCCGCCAAGCGCGACCACCGCAAGCTGGGGCGCGAAATGGATCTCTTCCACCTGCAGGAAGAGGCGCATGGCAGCGTCTTCTGGCACCCCAACGGCTATCGCATCTGGCGCGAGCTCGAAGCCTATATGCGCCGCAAGATGGACGGCGCGGGCTATCGCGAGATCAAGACGCCGCAGCTGATGGACGTGCGCCAGTGGGAGCAGTCGGGCCACTGGGGCAAATATGCCGAGAACATGTTTGCCGTGCCCGACATGGTGCCCGAAGTCGACGACAGCGGTGCGGGTGCGCATCCCAGCGTCGCCAAGGACGCCGACTGGATGGCGATCAAGCCGATGAACTGCCCCGCGCATGTGCTGGTCTTCAAGCAGGGCATCACCTCCTATCGCGACTTGCCGATCCGGCTGGGCGAGATGGGCTGCTGCCACCGCAACGAACCGCATGGCGCGCTTCACGGCCTCATGCGCGTGCGCCAGTTCACGCAGGACGATGCGCATATCTTCTGCACCGAGGGCCAGGTGGTCGAGGAAGTCCGCGCCTTCTGCAAGCTGGCACAAAGCGTATACAAGGACTTCGGCTTTACCTTCGCGATCAAGCTTGCACTGCGCCCCGAAAAGCGGCTCGGCTCCGATGCCGATTGGGACAAGGCCGAGCAGGAACTGCGCGATGCCGTCGAAGAAGCGGGCATGATGAACGAGGAGTTCGGCTGGGAGGAACTGCCCGGCGAAGGCGCGTTCTATGCGCCCAAGCTCGAATGGCACCTCACCGATGCGATAGGCCGCACCTGGCAGGTCGGCACGATCCAGGGCGACCGCGTGCTGCCCGAACGGCTCGATGCGAGCTATATCGGCGAGGACGGCGAGAAGCACCGCCCGGTCATGCTGCACCGCGCGATCTTCGGTTCGTACGAACGCTTCATCGGCATCCTGATCGAGCATTACGCGGGCCGCATGCCCGTCTGGCTCGCCCCGACGCAGGCGGTGGTTGCGACCATCGTTTCGGACGCGGACGATTATGCCAAGGAAGCACTCGCCAAGCTCGAAGCTGCCGGTATCCGCGTTTCAAGCGACCTTCGTAACGAGAAGATCAACTACAAGGTGCGCGAGCACAGCCACGCCAAGGTGCCGCACTTGCTGGTGGTCGGCATGCGCGAGGCCGAGGAAGGCACGGTTGCCGTGCGCACCTTGGGCCAGCAGCACCAGAAGGTGATGCCGCTCGACGAGGCGATCGCGATGATCAAGGCCGAAGCGACCCCCCCGGACCTGCGCGAAGGCTAAACGGCTCGTGGAGCTGATCGGCGGCTATTCGGCGGCGGCCATAATCGCCGCGCTGCTGGCCGCTTTCGGCTCCGCCTTCGTGCGCGGGCTTACGGGGTTCGGCATGGCGATCCTGCTGGTGCCGATCCTCGCGCTGGCGCTCTCGCCGATCCACGCGGTGTTGCTGACGAACTTCCTCTCGGTCTTTATCGGTGTGTCCGAAATCCGCCGCCTGTTGCGCGGAGCCGAGCGGTCGGCCTGGGTCATCATCGCGCTGGTGGCGGTGACGACGCCGGTCGGCCTCTACCTGCTCAGCATCACCAGCACCGACGTGGCGCGGGTGGCGATTGCAGGGATTGCCTTGTCGGCCTTTGCGGCGGTCCTCCTTCCCCGTCGCGGCGCGCTCGACCACCATCCGGCGACCACCACAGGCGTCGGCGTGCTCAGCGGTCTGATGACGGGCTATGCGGGCATGCCCGGCCCGCCGGTGGTGCCCTATTATGTCGGGCGCGATATCCCGCGCGAGGTGGCCAAGGCATCGATGATGCTGATCTTCACCTGCGCCTCGACCGCCGGCATTGCGAGCGGCGCGGCGCTGGGCGTGCTCGAATGGTCGCAACTGGTGCTGGCCGGACTGCTCTTCCCCGCCGTGCTGCTGGGCAACTGGCTGGGCAACCGCGCATCGGGCCGGATCGAGGACCGGACCTGGCGCATCTGCGTGGGGCTTGTGCTCGGCGGCGCTGCCTTGGCGGCGCTGTGGAAGGCTTTCGCCTGAAAGGACCTGTCCAAGCGCCCGAAAAGCGCTAAACCGGCCATATGGAGCGGGTCGGGGTCAGGATAGTCTTCGCATGCGGGGTCGCGGCGATCGTGCTGCGAACGCTGCTCGATAGCGACTTTGCCACCAGCACGCTGGTCTATATCCTCGTGCCCTTCGTGTTCTCCGCTGCGCTCTATTTCCTCGTGCCGAGCGCGAAGGGCGAAGGCGTGGTCGCCGATTTCCTCAACCATCTGCGCATCGTCACCATCGGCTTCCTGCTGACCTCGGCCTTCCTGTTCGAGGGCTTCATCTGCGTGCTGATGTTCATGCCGATCTACTATTTCCTCGCCACTCTGGCCTTCGTGTTCGCATGGCTGCTCAAGCGCCGCGAGGACAAGAACCGGCTGCAGGTCGTCGCGATCCCGGCGCTGGTGCTGGTCGCTGCTGCCGAAGGGCTGATTCCCGCCACGACCTTCGAGCGGGAGGAGGCGCAAACCTTCTCCGCCTACAGCCCGCAGTCGGTCGCAGAGCTTAAAGCGAACATGGCCGAGCCGATCACCTTTTCCGGCGAGCGGCACTGGTTCCTGAAGCTCTTCCCGCTGCCCGACCGGGTGGAGGCAAGCAGCCTTGCCGCAGGTGACGTCCACAAGCTCCACTTCACCTATCGCCGCTGGGGCTTCACCAATGTCCACAAGGGCGAGATGCATGTAAAAATCACCGAGGTGGGGACGCGCACCATCGCGACCGAGATCACGCGCAACGACAGTTACCTTGCCAACTATCTCGACGTCCACGGTACGCGTATCCGCTTCGAGCCGGTGGCGGATGGGGGCACCAAGATCCACCTCACCGTGCTGTCGCGCCGCACGCTCGATCCGGTGTGGTATTTCGGGCCGGTGCAGCAGTTGGCGACGAAGAATTCGGCGCGCTTCTTCATCGAGGAGATCATCGCGCGCCATCCGGTCGAGGAACTCGAATAGGGAGGGGTTATGGGACGCGCACTGCAAACAGGGAGCGAAGCCTTCAAGGTCAATTCGCTGACCGGGCTCGACGAAGCCCGGCCCGACAAGGGGCGCGTGGTGTGGGACCCGGCGCGCTCGATCTGGAACATGAGTTTCCTGTTCGGTGCGCTGATCCTCGGCCCGCTATACTTCACCTGGGGCGCCTTCGCGGTGTTTTTGGCCCTGAGTGCAGTGACGCTGTGCGCGGGCCATTCGGTCGGCTTCCACCGCCGGCTGATCCATCGCAGTTTCGAATGCCCCAAATGGCTCGAGCGCACCTTGGTCTACATGGGCACGCTGGTCGGCATGGGCGGCCCGATCTGGACCATCGGCCTGCATGACAGCCGCGACTGGGCGCAGCGCGAGGAGGACTGCCACTGGTTCCTTCGCCACGGCAAGCCGCTGTGGATCGAAGGCTTCTACTACCTCAATTTCAAGCTCATCCTCGACCGCCCACCCGGGTTCGATCCGGGGCCGGAGATCGCGGGCGATCCCTTCTATCGCTTCCTCCAGAAGACCTGGATGCTGCACCAGATCCCCATTGCGCTTGCGCTGTTCGCGATCGGCGGCTGGGCGTGGGTAGTGTGGGGCGTAATCGTGCGCGTGGCGGCCTGCACCACGATGCACTGGTTCATTTCCTACTTCGCGCATAGCCGCGGGCCGCAGGACTGGCATCTCGACGGCGCGGCGCTGCAGGCGCACAACGTCCCGATCATGGCGATCCCGACTATGGGCGAGAGCTGGCATTGCAACCACCACGCTTTCCCGCGCTCGGCGGCGCACGGCCTCTATCCGGGTCAGATCGACCTCGGCTTCCAGTTCATCCGCCTGCTCGAGAAGCTGGGACTGGCGTGGGACATCAAGCTACCCTCCAACCTCCCCCCGCGCCCCGGCATCAGCCCGATGAGCGAGCGCGCCTTCTCGGTCACCGCGCCGGGGCAGGCCGAGGTCTGCGGGAGGGCGGATGTCGCCTGACGAGCGGCCATACCGGCTCGACACGGGCGAGGAGAGCGTCTGGCTTGCACGGCTGGGCGATCTCGTCCTGCCGCTGCCGAATTTCCGGTGGCGGCGCGAGGCTCTGGCCGTCCACGACCGCAATCACGAACTGACCGGATACGGTTTTTCGGCCGCGGACGAATGCCGGCTGGCCGCATGGGAGCTTGGTAGCCGCTGCTACGATCACTGGGGCGCGCGGCTGCTGTGTCGGTTCCTGGTGGTCGCGGGCATGCTCTACGGACCGCGCAGCATCATTGCCGCCTACAGAAACGGTCGTAGCCACCTGGCGATGTCGGGAAAATTTTAGAAGGGCAGTGCGGGTCCGGCGAAAATCGCCGCGAGGCCGCAGCCGGTCACCAGCGCGACGCGTGCCATTTCGCCCAGCGGGAGCGCCGGGACATGGATGCGTGCGAGAGCGATAGCTTTTGCCATGACGCCTATTCTCCGCCCAAATTCCTAACGAAAGGTTAAATTCGCGCCCGGGCAGAGGGCATTTGCTGGCTGGCGCAGTGGAATCCGCCGCCCCCTGCCAGCACCGCATCGCCGCGAACCCCTATGGTTGCGCGATCGGGGAAGAGTTCGGCGATGGCCGCCACGCCGTCCTCGTCATGCGGGCTGCCGAAGGTCGGCACCACTACGAGATGGCTGGTAATGGCGAAATTGGCGTAGCTTGCCGGCTCCACCCGGTCGCCGCTGGTCACGAGGCCGGGCGAGGGGATTTCCTTCACCGTCACCCCTGCCTCTTCGGCGCGGGCCCTGGCATCGGCATAGATATCCGCGTTGGGATCGTCCTTGCCCGTCGCGCGGGGCAGCGCGAGCGTATTCGCCCCGACGAAGCGCGCGAGATTGTCGACATGGCCATCGGTGTGGTCGTTGATCAGCCCCTCTCCGAGCCAGAGCACACGGGTGAAGCCGAGGTCGCGTTCCAGCCGCTCCTCGATATCCTCGCGCGAAAGCTGCGGGTTGCGATTGGGGTTGAGCAGGCATTGCTCGGTGGTCGCAACGAGGCCGGTGCCGTCGCCATCGATCGCCCCGCCTTCGAGGATCCAGTCGGCGACTTCGAGCGGCAGGCTGGCGTCCTCTGCCAGCTGCGCACCGACCGTCTGGTCGCCATCCATCAAATATTTCCCGCCCCAGCCGTTGAAGCCGAACCGCTGCGCCATGCGGTGGCCGGTGAGGTCCGCCAGCACCAGCGGTCCGGTATCGCGCAACCAGACATCGCCATAGGTCAGACGCTCCAGCTTGACCGCGCCGCTGACGAGATCGCGCGCGCGCTGCTCGTTATTGGCATCGCGCACCAGCAGGCGGACTTCCTGCCCGCTCACCGCCACGGCATTGGCGAAAGCGGCGATCTGCTCCTGCGCGCGCGGCAGGACTTCGGGCCATTCGTCGGCATCGTGCGGGAAACCGATCCACAGCCAGTCCTGCGGCGCCCATTCGGGGGGCATGGTCCATCGGGGAGTATCGCTCATAGCGCTGCGGTTAGGCGCGCCCGGCGGGGCTAGGCAACAAAAAAGGGGACGCCGAAGCGCCCCCTTCCCTTTGCATATCGCCGGTCGATCAGGCGTCGGCTTTCTCGCCGTCATCCTTCTTCGACTTGCCGTTTGCCGGAAGCGCCCGCGGTTTGACGGCCGGCTCTTCCTTGGCTTCTGCGGCGTCGCTGTCGGCTTCGAAACCGCCGGTCTGCTCGGCCGGGCCCTTGACCAGGCTGTTCAGGCTCGAGCCGTCGAGGCCCAGTTCCTTCATCAGCCCGTCGAGCACCGGAGCCTGCGCGCGGTAGGCGAGTGCTGCGCTGACCGCATCGGTCGCGAGGTTGCCCGATCCGCCGCCGGTACCGGCTGCTCCGCCGGAGCCGCCTTTCCCGCCGCCGTTGGTAAGGCCGTCGACCTGGACGATCTTGATGCTCTCGATCGCTTCCATCGGCTTGGCGCTTTCGCGGACGAGGTCCGGGAGCACCTTCAGGAGCGCCAGCTTGGTCTGCAGGCTGATCTGGTCCGAGGACAGGATGTTGGCCGCCTCGTTGATCGCCTTCTGACCGGCAGCTTCGACTTCGAAGCGGACACGCGCAGCTTCTGCACGCAGCTTCTCGGCCTCGGCCTCACCCTGCGCTTCGAGACGCAGCGCTTCGGCGCGGTTGGTGGCAGCATCCTTCTCGGCCTCGGCTTCCACGCGGACGCTGATTGCGTCGCGCTCTGCCTGCTTCGAAGCCTCGATCAGTTCGATGCGCTTCATGCGCTCGGCGATCTCGGTCTCGCGGCTGGTCGAAACCTGCTCCTCGGCGGCAACCGCCTTGGCGCGGGCTTCGTCGGCTTCCGCCTTGGCCTGGCTTTCCTCACGGCTCTTGTTCTGCACCGCGATCTGCTGCTCCTGCCGGGCGATTTCGAGCGCCCGCTGCTGGTCGATCCGCGCCTCTTCGACGAGACGGTCGGCCTCGATCTGCTGCGCGTCGACCTGCTTCTTGGCCTCGATCCTCGCGGCATCGGCCTCGCGCTGGCGCTCGGCCTGTTCGCGGGCGATTTCCGAAGACTGCGCGGCGCGGCGGATTTCCACCTCGCGCTCCTGCTGGAGGCGGGCATATTCCTTGTCGCGTCCGATTTCGAAGCTCCGGGCATCTGCCTCGAGGTTCTTCGTCTCCATCTGCACGCGCGTGTCCTGCTCGATGTCGTTGCGCAGTTTCTTGCGCGCCTCGATCTGCTCGGTCAGCTTGGTGAGACCTTCGGCGTCGAAGGCGTTGTTGGCGTTGAAGTGCTCGATGCTCGTCTGGTCGAGGCCGGTCAGCGAGACCGATTCAAGCTCCAGGCCGTTCATGGCGAGGTCGTTCGACGACACCTGCTGCACCTTCTGGACGAAGTCGGCACGCTGTTCGTGCAGCTCGTTCATCGTCATGCCCGCAGCAACGCTGCGCAGCGCGTCGACGAACTTGCCTTCGACGAGGTCCTTGAGCATTTCCGGCTGCATCGTGCGCTGGCCCAGCGTCTGCGCGGCCATGGCGATGGCTTCGCTATCGGGCTTCACGCGGACGTAGAACTCGGCCTTCACGTCGATCCGCAGGCGGTCGAGCGTGATCAGCGCCTCGCCGTCGCGGCGGACGACGCTGAGCACGAGCGTGTTCATGTTGACCGGCATGGTTTCATGGAAGACCGGCAGCACCAGAGCGCCCCCGTTCATCACGACCTTCTCGCCGCCGACACCGGTACGCACAAAGGCGACTTCCTTCGACGCGCGGCGATAGAGTTTTGCCAGGAACAGTCCCAGGGTGAGCACGGCGATGACGCCGGCCACGATCAGGACCAGTGTGTTGGATAGAATGTCCATTTCTCCTCCTTCTTAGTTTCGAGCAGGCGACAGGCGGCGTTCTGCCAGCGCTGTGCCGTAGAAAGTGTTCTCCTCGCGGCGGACGAGGAGGACCTCGTCGCCGGCGTGGAATTCGGATGCGCCCTCGTGCGGTTCGACCATCACGTAATGCGACTGGCCGTGCACGTCCTTCACCCGGGCGCGGGCGGGCGAACCTGCCCTCGCTATGCCTTCGGTGATTGCCGCGCGGCGGCCCACCAGCGTGTCGATACCGACCGCGCTGGTTTCGTCCTGCGGCAGGATGCGGCCCAAGGGCCTCGCGATGAGCGAGGTCACCGGCAGGGCAGCGGCGCCTGCAAGGACACCCGCCAGCCATGCGTCGAGCGGTCCGCCGGTGAAGCCTTCTGCCAATTCCTGTATCCCGAGGCCGAGGGCCGCGAAGAAGAACAGGAACACGACCAGCCATACCGTAAGTGGTACCCGGCCGAGGCCGAGCAGCGTCAGCAGCCCGTCGACGGGGCCCGCGCTTATGGCTCCATCGCCATCGGTGTCGATATCGATGTCGATATCGAGCACGCCCAGCACCTGGATCACCAGCAGCGCCGCCATCAGCAACAAGGCTATCGCGAAGGGCGCGTTATAGGGCTCCAGTAATGTCATCTAACCCCCTTTCATTGGCGTAGGAAATACCGGCCCCCGGCACCAGCCGAAAGCGGATCGTCCTACTGTTGTAGTCATGTGGTTCACTTAGCAAATTCCACCGATCTTCCGTAGGAATATGCGACGAACCGAGTTCGATTTTTCCCGCAATTGCGCGGGTTTGACTTGGATTATCCGTATTTCGACTTCAGTTCGTCGTAATGCGCAGCGGCAGCGTCTTGAGCCCGCCGACGAAGGTCGATTTGGCGCGCTTGGGCTCGCCTGCCAGCTCCACCGTTTCGATCCGGTCGAGCAGCGCTTCGAACAGGATGCGCATCTCCAGCCGCGCGAGGTGGAGGCCGAGGCACTGGTGTGCACCCGCCCCGAAGGCGAGGTGGCGGTTGGGGCTGCGGCTCGCGTCGAACCGGCGCGGGTTCTCGAACTGGTCGGGGTCGTGATTGGCGGCGACGTAATTGATCATCAGCCATTCGCCCCTGGCGATCTGCTGCCCGCCGACTTCGGTGTCTTCGGCTGCCGTGCGCATGAAATGCTGCACGGGGCTGGTCCAGCGGATCGCCTCTTCCACGATGCCGGGCAGGAGCGAGCGATCCTCGCGCACGCGCTCCCATTGCTCGGGATCGCGCGCCAGCGCCAGCATCGCGCCCGCCGTGCTGGCCGAGGTGGTGTCGTGCCCGGCGGCGGCGACGATGATGTAATAGCCCATCATGTCGCGGTCATTGAGCGGCTCGCCGTCGACGGTCGCATTGGCAATCACGCTGGCGACATCGTCGGTCGGATTGGCGCGTTTCTCGGCCGTGAGCTTCGCGAAATAGGCCTCGAAATCCTTTACCGCGCCCGCGACCAGCTGGGTGATCGCCTCGGGAGGCAAATCCTTCATGCCCGACTGGTTGAGGTCCTCGTCCTGCCCGCCGAACATTTGCTGGGTGAGCATCAGCATGCGCGGCTCGTCTTCCTCGGGTACGCCGAGGATCTGCATCACGACGTGCAAGGGATAGGGCTGCGAGACCAGCTTGCAGAAATCGGCCTCCGGTCCTGCTTCGATCAGCCGGTCGACCGTCCGCTGCGCCAGTTCGCGCACCTCCTCCTCGATCCGGGAGAGGCTCTTGGGCATGAACCATTCCTGCGTCAGCTTGCGATACTTCATGTGGATCGGCGCATCGAAGGTGACGAGGCTGGCGACCATATGCTCGCTGCCGCCCGAAAAGGCCTTGGCGAACTCGATCCCCTCGGTGAGGCTGAAGACAACCGTGCGCGGATTGTTGAGGAAGGTCGCATTGTCCTTCGAAATCCGCATCACGTCGTCGTAGCGGGTGACCAGCCAGAAGGGCGGGTGGCGGTTTTCCGGATCCTCGACCCAGGCGACCGGCTTTTCCTCGCGCAGCACATCGAAAGTATCGAGCAGCGGATCCCAGTCCGCATAGCTCAGGGGCGAGATGATCGCATAGGCGGTTTGCGGATCAAGCCGGGGCTTCGCCTGCGTCGCCATTAGGCTTCCTCCGCCTGCCTCGCATATTCGTCGCGCAGCTCGCGCTTGTAGAGCTTGCCGTTGGCCTCGCGCGGCAGTTCGGGGCGGAAGTCGAACAGCTTAGGCATCTTCACCTTGGAAAGGTTGGGCGCGAGGAATTCGCGAAGTTCGGCTTCCAGCGCCTCGCCTGCCTCGTCCATGTCCATAGGCTGCACGACCGCGACGACCTTCTCGCCGAAATCGGGACAGGGCGCGCCGATCACGGCGGCGTCCATCACCTTGTCATGCGTGACCAGCAGGTTCTCGATCTCCTGCGGGTAGATGTTGACCCCGCCCGAGATGATCATGTGGCTCTTGCGGTCGGTGAGGAAGAGATAGCCGTCCTCGTCCAGGTGCCCGATATCGCCCAGCGTCATCCAGCCCTTGGGATGCATGGCATCGGCGGTCTTTGCGGGGTCGTTGTGATAGCTCGGTATGGTGTCGTTCTCGAAGAACAGCAGCCCGTCCTCGCCTGCGGGAAGCTCGTTCCCTTCGCCATCGCAGACATGGATCGTGCCGTAGATCGCCTTGCCCACACTGCCTGGATGTTCGAGCCAGTCCTCGGCCTTGATCAGCGTCATGCCCACGCCTTCGGACCCGGCGTAATATTCGTTGATGATCGGCCCCCACCATTCGATCATCGCGCGCTTGATCGGAACCGGGCAGGGCGCGGCGGCATGGAGCGCGCGCTGGTGGCTCGAAAGGTCGTGCCCCTCGCGCTCTTCGGGTTCGAGCTTGAGCATGCGGACGAAATGCGTCGGCACCCACTGGCTGTCGGTGACGCGGTAACGCTCGATCGTCTCGAGCGCATGCACCGGGTCGAAATGCTCCATCACCACCACCGTGCCGCCAAGCCGCTGCGCGGTGGTGCACCAGCCTAGCGGTGCGGCATGGTAGAGCGGCGCGGGCGAGAGATAGACCATGGAGCCATCGGCAGGCATGCCCGCACCCATTATGGCAAGGCCCACCAGCGGGTTGGGCGCGAGGATATCTTCGCTATCGGGCGGGGCGGGGCGTACGCCCTTCGGCGCGCCGGTCGTGCCGGAGGAATAGAGCATGTACTGCCCCGGCGCCTGGTCGGGGATCGGGTCGCCGCTTTGCCGGGCAAGCGCCGCCTCGTAATTCTCCTCGCCCTCGCCGCCCACGGTCAGCACTTCCATATCGCCGCATTCGGCGCGGATGGCATCGATCCGGTCGTCGAACTTGCGGGTGGTGATGAGCAGCTTCACGCCGGCATCCTTCAGGATGTAGCAAATCTCCGGCGCGGTCAGCCGGGTGGAGACGGGCACCATCATCGTGCCCGCGCGCTGCGAACCCCAGACGATGGGCAGGTAATGGAACGAATTTTCCATCAGCACGGCGAAATGGTCGCCTCGTCCCAGGCCCCGTTCGCGCAGCAGTTGCGCGAAGTGGTTCGCATAGACATCCATCTGGCCATAGGTCATGACCTCGCCGCTCCCCGCCATGATGATCGCGGGGTGGTCCGGTCGGGTCTGGGCGTGCGTAATCGGGTGCATCGGCCGTCCTCTCTCTCGTCCCGGCGATCCTCCTTTGCGGGATTCGTCCGGTTTCATCGAGAAACGTAACCGCCTGCGGGCATTGGGCAAGGAAAAACGCGGGCAAGAAAAAAGGCGGTCGGGTCAGACCCGCCGCCTCTTTTAGTGTGCGTCGCCGAAAGGCTCTGCGACCGAAACTCTATTCCTCGTCGTTGCCGCCCTGGCCGCCTTCGCCGATGGCGAGGGCGAAGGCCTTTTGTGCTTCCGATTCAACCATGTAGGGAACCGGGTTCACGGCCTGGCCGTCGATGCGGACTTCGTAATGCAGGTGCGGACCGGTCGAACGGCCGGTCGATCCTACGTAACCGATGATGTCGCCCTTCTTGACCCAGCTGCCGTCGGCAACTGCGATGCGCGACATGTGGGCATAGCGCGTCTGGATGCGGGCGCCGTGTTCGATGGCAACATAGTTGCCGTAGCTCGAATAACGCTCGGCCTTGGAGACGAAACCGTCGGCCGTGGCGTAGATCGGGGTGCCGGTCGGGGCGGCAAGGTCGACGCCCTTGTGGCCCATGCGGCGCTTGAGCACGGGGTGCGTGCGGTCGCCGTAATCGCTGCTCATGCGTGCATCGAGCAGCGGCATGCGCGAGGGGATCGAAACTGCCGGGCGGATTGCCGCCACGGTGGCTGCAGCGGGCTGGCCCGGGTTTTCCCAGCGTGCGAAGAGCTGGGTGAACTCTGCGTCGGCATCGTCGGAAGCGGGTGCGGCCACCTTGGTCATGTCGATCGCGCCCGTCGCGGCAGCAGCTGGGTTGGTCTCCGCAGCAGCCGGCGCGGCAGCGATCGAAAGACCTGCAGCAACCATGGTGAATGCAAGCGTGAAGCGCTTGGTGTTCATGCTAAACCCGTCCGTCCGGCGCGGGTTGCCCCGCGCCCCTTGTCCCTGACCGCTTTGGGCGTCCCGGCCCGATCGCGGTCTTTTTCACATCTCGCCGGAACCCCCCGGCATCTCGTGAGTATGGGTTATGACCACAAAGGTTAATCAGACAATACTTATGTAGAAGTCCCGCGACAGACCGGCTGCCGAACGCGCCGAGTCGTTGAATGGTGGCTTCAGGCCTCCCGAAAAGTGGGTTTTGACCAATTTTCGCCATGATTCCGGCGGGTTCTCGCCGCGCGCGGTACAAATTGCGCGGAAGTGTTTGGCGCCGAAGCCGACATGGCGGATTTCGTCGTCAAGGATTCGTTTCAGAATTTTCGCCCCGTTTTCATCACCTTGCGCGCGCACTCTTTCGAGCGTGGCAGGCGTGACGTCGAGCCCGCGCGCCTCCAGGACCATGGGAACGATCGCAAGACGTGCTGCGACATCATGGGCCGTGTCCTGCGCCGCGCGCCACAGACCGTCGTGCGCAGGCAACGCTCCATAGCGCGAACCCAGCGAATCGAGTTTGCGGTCGAGCAGGGCGAAGTGCATCGCCTCGTCCGCAGCAACAGAAAGCCAATCTGAAACAAAGGCTTGGCCCATCGAATCGCCGAATCGCCCGGCCATGTCGAGCGCCAGGTCAATGGCGACGAACTCGATATGGGCCAGCGCGTGCCACAGCGCGATACGGCCCTTTTCACTGCCGCCCTTGCCGCGGCGCGGCATGTCGCGCGGCAGCCTGAGGTCGAGCTCGTCGGGCCAGCGCGGGCGGTCGGGCATCGGCACGTCGAAAGCGAAGTCGAGCCGACCCATCCGCCAGTCGCGCGCGACCTTGCGGGCGGCGAAGACCTTGGCGGTCGTCGCGCCGGTCAGCAGCGCGTCGCGAATGGCGCTGGCAACCGAAATCATGCAGAGCGTGCGGCTTCGAGCACTTCCTCGGCATGGCCCTTCACGCGGACCTTGGGCCAGACGCGCAGGATCTTGCCGTCCTCGGACAGCAGGTAGGTCGAGCGGATCATGCCCATGTAGGTGCGGCCGTAATTCTTCTTCTCGCCCCATACGCCTAGCGTGTCGGAGAGGCCCTTCTCTTCGGCATCGGTGGCGAGGTCCACGGTAAGGTCGTGCTTGGCGATGAAATTCTGGTGCTTCTTCGCCGAATCCTTGGAGACGCCGAGCAGGTAAGTGCCGGCCTTTTCGAACTCTGCCTTCAGCGCGGTGAAGTCCTTGGCCTCGGTGGTGCAGCCGGGCGTGTTGTCCTTGGGGTAGAAGAAGATCACCGCTTTCCTGCCCGCAAGGTCGGCCTTGGTGACGGTGCCTCCGTCGGGCGTTTCCATGGTGAAGTCGGGGAAGGCATCGCCTTCTTTGTAAGTGCTCATGGTTCAAGCTCCAGTGTCTCGCCGAAGATCGCCTGCCAGCGTTCGGCCACTTGCTGCCGCGCCTCGGCAAAGCGGGCGAGCAGCGTTTCGAAATCCTGCGCCTCGCACAGCCGTGCAAGGATCGCCTGCGGCGCCTCGCCCGGAATGGCGAGATCGGGTGCCAGGAGGCGCGTACCCACCAGCAGCCGCGTCATCAAGGCGTGGGCCTCGGAAAGCCCGGAAAGGTCGGGCAGCGCCTCCAGCGCCTCGTCGATCCGCGGGGTCAAGGCCTCGCCATCGCGCAATTGGAGGAAGTGGACGAGGAACTCGAGATCGACCAGCCCGCCGCGCAGCAGCTTGGCATCGAGCACCCCCTTGGCAGGCTTGTGCGCCGCCATCTCGCCGCGCATCTTGAGGAGGTCGGCGCGCAGCTTGTCTTTCTCGCGCGGCCGAGCCAGCACATTCGAGAGAATCGCATCGATGTCTTGTCGCGCATCCTCGCTCCCCGTTAGCGCCCGCGCCCGGGTCAGCGCCATATGCTCCCAGGTCCAGGCATCCTGCCTCTGGTAGCGGGCAAAGCTCTCAAGGCTCACCGCCAGCGGCCCCTGCGCCCCTTGCGGACGAAGCCGGGTATCGACCTCATAGAGCGCGCCCTCCGCCGTCGGCACCGAAAGCGCCGCACTCACTCTCTGGGCGAGCCGGTTGAAATAGAGCGTCGCGCCAAGCGGCCGCTCGCCATCGCTTTCCGCCTCGTGACTTCCGGTGAAAAGATAGACGATGTCGAGATCGGAAGCATAGGTCAGCAACCCGCCGCCCAGCCGTCCCAACCCCAGCACCAGAAGTTCGCCGCCATCGATCCGGCCGTGCTTCTTCGCGAACTCCTCTTCCGCTGCAATCTGCGCGCTTTCCAGCGCCGCTTCGGCGACACGCGAGAGGGCAGCGGCGATTTCGAGCGGGTCATGCGCCGCTTCAATCAATTGTACCCCCAATGCGAAGCGGGTTTCGCCGGTCACGATGCGGATACGGTCGAGCCGGTCCTCGTAGGTGTCGCCGCGCTCGCCCTGCTGCATGCGGGCGAGGATTTCCTCTCGGCTGCCCGGCAGATCGAGCGCGCTGCGGTCGATCAGCGCGTCGACCAGCTCGGGCCTGCGCGCAATGGCGTCGGCGAGCGGCGGGGCCAGCGTGAGACAATCGGCGAGCAGTTGGAGGAGACCCGGGCGCGCTTCCAACAGGCGGAAGAGGTTGATCGCGCTCTTCATCCGCTCGAGCAGGCTCTCCCACCGTGCCACCGCACGCTCGGGTTCGGGCGATGCTGCCAGCGATTCGAGCAATGTCGGTCGGATCGCCTCGAATGCCGACAGCGCTGCCGTGCTCCGCAAGGGGGGATAGCGCCCGTCAGTCCAACCGCGCACCCTTTCGGCAAGTTCGGGGGTGAGCGAGGCGGAAACCTCCGCCGCCTCGACATGCGGGCTGTCCGAGGGGACCGAAACCTCGTCTTCGGCCAGCAGCGCATCGTATCGGGCTGCAACCGGCGCGGTGAGAGTGGCGACGTGCGCGAGCCAGGATTGCCCCTCGGCAAATCCATCGAGCCGCGCGACATTGTCCAGCGCCTCGCCTGAAGGCAGCGAGTGCGTCTGCTGGTCGGCGACCATCTGCAGGCGATGCTCGATCCGCCGCAGCGCGTCGTAACTTTCGCCCAGCGCGCGCGCATCCCCCGCGCCGATCCGCCCGGTCGCTGCCAGCGCATCGAGCGCCGCGCGCGTATGCTTGTGCCTCAAGGACGGATCGCGCCCGCCATGAATAAGCTGGTGCGTCTGCGCGAAGAACTCGATCTCGCGGATCCCGCCGCGGCCCAGCTTGACGTTGTAGCCCGGCGCCGGTTCGCGCGGGCCGGTCTGCTTGTCGCGGATGCGGTGAGTGAGACGGCGCACTTCGTCGATTGCGCCGAAATCGAGGCTCCTGCGCCAGACGAAGGGGCGGATATGGTCGAGGAAGGCCTCGCCCGCGGCGATGTCTCCCGCACAGGCGCGCGCCCGGATGAAGGCGGCGCGTTCCCACGCAAGCGCACTGCTTTCGTAATGCGTGATCGCGGCGTCGAGCGGGATCGCGAGCGGGCTGACCTCGCTCGCGGGGCGCAGCCGCAGGTCGACGCGGAAGACGTACCCCTCGCTGGTCACCTCGGACAGCATCCGCACCACTTCGCGGGCATAGCGCTGCGCCGCTTCGCCCGGCTCGTCGCGGTCGCGCCGGGGCAGGGTCTCCGGGTCGTAGATCAGGATCGGATCGATATCGGAGGAATAGTTCAATTCGCCCGCCCCGTGCTTGCCCAGCGCGAGGCCGATCAGGCCATCGGGCGCGGCACCCTCGACCCGCCGGGATATCGCGGCCTCGATCGCCCGGTGGAGCGCCCTGTCGGCGAAGAGCGAGAGTTCGCGCATCACCTTGTCCAGATCGAATACGCCGGCAAGGTCGCCGATCGCCAGCACGAGTCCGAGCGCGCGCTTTTCCCGCCGCAGCGCCAGTCCGGTATCTTCGATTCCGTCACCTGCAGCCTTTGCGCGGTCGAGCGCGGCCTCGCCCTTTCCCTCCGCCAGCAGATCGGCAAGTGCGGGCAGCTTCTCCAGCCCGCGCGACAGGAAGGGCGCATGCTTGCGTGCGCGCTCCAGCGCCGAGGTCCAGTCTGCTTCCATCTCTCCGCGCTCTGCCCAAGCCCGTTCGCCTGCGCAAGCTTGCGCCGCGTGCGCACGAGTGCAACAAGCCTGCGCCACGGACACACGCAAACGAGAGGTTGCCCCCCAATGATCCGCAATTCCCTGGTCGCAGCGACTGCCCTGCTGCTCGCCGCCTGCTCCAACGATGTCGAAGAACGCGCCGGCAGCGCCGGTCTCGACATTCCGGACGTCGCCAGCGGCGATATTTCCGAAGAGACGATGAAATCGATCACCGAGCGCCTGTCTTCAGACGAGTTCGAAGGCCGCATGCCCGGTACGAAAGGCGAGGAACTGACCGTCGCGCTGCTGACCGAGCGATTCGAGGCCGCAGGTCTCGAGCCGGGTAACAACGGCAGCTGGGTCCAGCGCGTCCCGCTGGTCGAGATCACCGGCAAGGATTTCGCCCCGCTGACGATTACGGTGGGTGAAGGCCATAGCGATGACCTTGTCTTCGACTATGCCAGCGACTGGGTCGGAGTGACCTATCGCGAGGATGCCGAGACCAGCCTCGAAGACAGCGAACTCGTTTTCGTCGGCTATGGCATCAATGCGCCCGAGAAGGGCTGGAACGACTATGAAGGCGTGGACATGGCCGGAAAGACCGCGGTCATTCTCGTCAATGACGCAGACTTCGGCACCGAGACCCTAGAAGGCCCGTTCAACGGCAAGGCGATGACCTACTATGGCCGCTGGACTTACAAATACGAAGAAGCAGCGCGCCAGGGTGCGGCGGGCGCGCTTATCATCCACGATACCGAACCGGCGTCCTATGGCTGGAACGTGGTCGAAAGCAGCTGGTCCGGCCCTCAGGCCTATGCACAGCGCGGCGAGAATGCGCCTCCGCTCACTGTGATGAACGGCTGGGTTACCAATGAGGCGGGCCGCCAAATTCTCGAAGCGGCCGGCCAGGATGCTGCCAAGCTGATGGCTGCGGCCAAGCGAAAGGGCTTCAAGCCCGTTCCGCTGGGCCTCACTGCATCGACCAGCTTCGCAAATGACATTCGCACTTTCGAATCGCAGAATGTCATCGGGGTTCTTCGCGGAAGCGAGGCGCCGGAGGAATATGTCATCCACACGGCGCATTGGGACCATCTCGGTCGCTGTACGCCTGCCGACGATGGCGACGACATCTGCAACGGCGCAGTCGACAACGCCACCGGCACAGCAGCGCTGGTTGCCCTTGCCGAAGCGCATGTGAAGGCAGGGCCGACTCGTCGCAGCCAGGTCTTCCTCGCTGTGACGGCGGAAGAATCGGGCCTGCTGGGAGCGGATTACTACGCCGCCAACCCGGTCTTCCCGCTGGACCAGACGGTAGGCGGCATCAACATGGACGCATTCCTGATCGCCGGGCCGAGCAAGGATGTGACCGTGGTCGGGCCGGGCAAGTCGCAGCTCGACCAGTTCCTCGAGGCTGCACTCCAGGCCGACGGGCGCGTGTCGACACCCAACCCCAATCCCGAAGCAGGCTATTATTACCGCTCCGACCACTTCGCCTTCGCCAAGCGCGGCGTGCCGATGCTCTATGTCGATGGTGGCGAGGACCTGGTCGAAGGGGGCACCGAAGCCGGTGCTGCTGTAGCGAAGGATTATCGCGAGAACCGCTACCACGGACCCAAGGACGAATACGATCCGAACTGGGACTGGTCGGGCGTAATGGCCGATCTCCAGCTCTTCTATCGCCTCGGCCGGATGATGGGCATGAGCACGAGCTGGCCCAACTGGAACGAGGGCGACGAGTTCAAGGGCACGCGCGACGAGACCTGCGCTGCCGAAGGAGCTGCCTGCGGGGCAGTCTAGCCAGGCAGGACTGCGAATAGGAAAAGGGCCGGCCCGCACACGCGGACCGGCCCTTTATCAGTCTTGGGGTAATTTATATTTATCTCGCGAGCAGCCTTTCGGCGATCTCGCGAACTTCTGCGCCCATGTCCTCGCGTTCGAGCGCGAGCGCAAGCGTTGCCTCGACAAAACCGGTCTTGCTTCCACAGTCGTAGCGATTGCCTTCGAAGGTCACCGCGTGGAACGGCTGGTTGCCGATCATCTTGGCCATGGCGTCGGTCAGCTGGATTTCGCCGCCCGCACCCTTTTCCTGACCTTCGAGCGTGCGCATGACTTCGGGCTGGAGGATGTAGCGACCGGATATGATCTTGTTCGATGGGGCTTCGGCCACCGGGGGCTTTTCGACCAGGCCGGTGACTTCGGTGAGCGTATCGGACTTGGTTCCGCCCGGCGCGATCACGCCGTAGCTCGAGACTTCTTCCCGCGGCACCTCGAGCACCGATATGAGGTTTCCGCCGACTTCGTTATAGGCCTCGACCATCTGCTTCATGCAGCCGGTCCCGCCCCTGTTCGCGACCATCAGTTCGTCGGGCAGCAGGATGGCAAAGGGCTCGTCCCCCACGATGGCGCGCGCGCACCAGATGGCGTGGCCCAGCCCCATCGGTACCTGCTGGCGCACGGTGATGATGTCGCCCGGCGTGGCGCGGGTCGGTTCGAGCACGCTCATGTCCTTCCCGCGCTCTTCCATGGTGGTCTCGAGCTCGAAGGCCACGTCGAAATGCTCGACGATCGCGGTCTTGCCGCGCCCCGTCACGAAGATGATTTGTTCGATTCCCGCCTCGCGCGCCTCGTCCACCGCATACTGGATCAGCGGACGGTCGACGATGGGGAGCAATTCCTTCGGGATCGCCTTGGTTGCGGGGAGGAAGCGCGTGCCGAGCCCCGCGACGGGAAAAACGGCCTTTTTGATGGGTTTGTGCTGGCTCATGGGGATGCGGGTTAGGTCCAAGGGGGGAACAGGTCAATCGCTTGGCGGTTTAGCGGGGAATGGAGGGGATGGATGACAGGCGCATGACGCTTGCCAAGCCTCCCGCGAAGACTAAGGCAGGGGCCCATGGACAAACTACTCGTACGCGGCGGTAACCGCCTTTCCGGCACCATTCCCATTTCGGGCGCGAAGAATGCGGCGCTCACGCTCATTCCCTGCGCGCTGCTGACCGAAGAGGCGGTAACGCTGCGCAATCTGCCGCGGCTCGCCGATATCGACGGCTTCCAGCACCTGATGACGCAGTTCGGGGTGAGCCACACGATCCCGGGCAAGCGACCCGAGGAATTCGGGCGCAACGTGACGCTCGAAGCGATGCGCATCACCAGCTCGGTCGCGCCCTATGACCTGGTGCGCAAGATGCGCGCCTCGATCCTCGTGCTCGGTCCGCTGCTCGCGCGCACCGGCGAGGCGACCGTGTCGCTGCCCGGCGGCTGCGCTATCGGAAACCGCCCGATCGACCTCCACCTCAAGGCTCTCGAAGCCTTCGGCGCGCATATCGAGCTGGCGCAGGGCTATGTGAAGGCAAGCGCGCCCGATGGCGGCCTGCCCGGCGGCGAATTCGATTTCCCCGTGGTTTCGGTCGGCGCGACAGAGAATGCGGTCATGGCGGCGGTTTTGTGCAACGGCACCTCGATCCTCCGCAACGCCGCGCGCGAGCCGGAGATCGTCGACCTGTGCAATCTCCTCACTGCGATGGGCGCGGAGATCGAGGGCATCGGTACATCGGAACTCACGATCCACGGCGTGAAAAGCCTCCACGGCGCGACCTATCGCGTCATGCCGGACCGTATCGAAGCTGGCTCCTATGCCTGCGCTGCAGCCATCACCGGCGGTGAAGTGTTGCTCGGCGGTGCGGATGCAGGCGACATGGGTTCGACGCTCCACGCGCTGCGAAACATCGGCGTCGAAGTCGAGACGACGAAGGAAGGTGTGAAGGTCGCGGCCAATGGCCCGCTCAAGGCCTACAACCTCACCACCGCGCCTTTTCCGGGTCTCGCCACAGACATGCAGGCGCAGCTGATGAGCCTGCTGTGCAAGGCCGAAGGCACCAGCATCCTGAAGGAAACGATCTTCGAAAACCGTTTCATGCACGTCCCCGAACTGGCACGTATGGGTGCGGATATCGAGACCACCGGCCGCACGGCTGTCGTCAAGGGCCCGGTCGAACTGACCGGCGCCGAAGTCATGGCGACCGATTTGCGCGCCTCGATGAGCTTGGTGATCGCCGGCCTTGCCGCCAAGGGCGAGACCACCGTTCGCCGCCTCTACCACCTCGATCGCGGATACGAGCGGCTGGAAGAGAAATTGCAGCTCGTGGGCGCAGATATCGAACGGGTGGGCGACGACTAGGCATCGCCAACGGACCTTTCGGACACGCCAACCGTTGGTTGGTGTAAGTCATTTATTCGAAAGGGAAGTACCCATGATCCTCAAGCTCGCAGCACTCGGCGCCCTCGGCTATGCCGGCTATCGCTATTACGAGAAGAACCGGACCGACAAGAACGGTGTCGCCTTCGCCGGCGGAGAGCCGGAAGGCCAGTTCCGCAATGCCGGCGCGGAATCGACCGCCACGCACGACGCGATGAGCAGTACCGATGAAGCGCTCGACGAAACCTATCCGGCCAGCGACGCCACGGCGAAATACTAAGCCGGGAAGCTAATCCGAATTCGAAGGGGCGGCGGAAGCGATTCCGTCGCCTTTTCCGTGGGCAGGCAAAAGTTCGTGCGTCGCCAGCCAAACCCTGATCGCACCCGCCAGGCCGGGCGGGGTGTCGCTGCGGATCCGCTCGGCATCGATGCTTGCCACCAGCGTATTGACCGCCACTCCGCGCCTTGCGGCTGCCGACCGGAGCAGATCCCAGAACACCGGCTCGAGGCTTATCGAGGTTCGATGCCCTTCGATGCGCACCGAATATTTGACCGGCGGGTGATATGGCGTCGTCATCGCTTTCCTGTGCCATGCCTGCGAACGCAATGAAACATTGGCTCGCCCGCGCGTTGTCCGCTAGGAGCGCAAAAAATGCGAGGGGACCGGCGTAAGTGAGCGAAAAGGACGTGGGAAAAGGCGAAAGCGAAGGCATCCGGCCTTCGGGCGCGCTTCCTCCGCGCCCGGGCAGCTATTCTGCCGAGGAACTGGCCGAACTCGAGCGGCGCGAACGGATGAGCGGCTGGTTGCTGCTGTTTTTCGGCGGCGCCGCCATCGCGACGGCAGTGCTCGCCTTTTACCTGTTTTCCGATGACCTGGACCAGACAGACCAGTACGAGCGGCTCGAGCGCACGGACGAACCGGTGCCTGAGGATGAGGGCGATGACAATTTCGTCTGGGGTCAGACGACGATTGCAGCGCCGGAAGACCCGGTAGGCCCGGCTCCCACGAACGAGCGGCCGGGCAAGAACTCCGCTCAAGCGCCGCTTCAAGACGTTCCGCAGATGGAAACCGGGCCGCAGCAATTCGAATTCCCCTCGCCTCCGACCCAAGCAAGCGGTCCGCGTTTCGCGGGCCCTCCCGCCGGGTCGGTCGATCGTGAGACCTCGCGCGCGCTGCGCAGCGGCAAGGCCCAGCTCTGGCGCGAACAGGGACAGCGGGGATACGTGCTCGTGAGCGAAACCGTCACCTACGGCACGCGCGAGTGCCGGCAGGTCAGCTATACCCGCTTCGAACAGGGCGAGCAGGCGACCTCACCGTCGACCCAGTGGTGCCGCCTCGGCAAGAGCGGCAAATGGCGCCCCGACCCGCGAGGGCCGGAATAGCGCCACCCGATCAATACATGTGCTGACCGCCGTTGATACTCATGGTCGAACCGGTCACGAATTCGGCGTTCTCGGAGCACAGGAAGCTCACCCCGCGGGCGATTTCGCTCGCCTGGCCAAGCCTTCCGACCGGGATCTTGGCGACGATCTTCTCCAGTACGGGCTCGGGCACTGCGGCGACCATGTCGGTGTCGATATAGCCCGGTGCGATGGCGTTTACGGTAATGCCGAAGCGCGCGCCTTCCTGCGCCAGCGCCTTGGTAAAACCGTGAATGCCGCTCTTGGCCGCGGCATAGTTGACCTGCCCATACTGGCCGGCCTGGCCGTTGATCGAGCCAATGTTGACGATCCGGCCCCAGCCGCGCTCCTTCATGCCGGCGAAGGTCGCCTTGGCCATGTTGAAGCAGCCGCCGAGATTGGTGCGCATGACCGCGTCCCAATCTTCGTAGCTCATTTTCATGAGAGTGCCATCGCGGGTGATACCGGCGTTGTTGACCACGATATCGATCGGGCCATGTTCTTCCTCGACCTGCTTGCAGGCGGTCTGCACCGCATCGTAATCGCCGACATCGAATTTGATCGTCGCGATGCCGGTTTCCTCGGTGAACTTTTTCGCGGCATCGTCATTGCCTGCGTAATTGGCAATGACGGTGCAGCCGCGCTCGTCGCGCAGGCGTTCGCAAATGGCGCGTCCGATACCTCGGGTACCCCCGGTCACGATGGCAACTCGTCCCATAAATCCTCTCTCCTTGCGCCTGTTCCGTAGCGTCACGACCCTCTTAGGCGTGCAAAACCAGCAAGGTAAAGGCAATCCGACTTTGGGCGGAGGCAATCAATCGTATTCTTGGGAAAGGGAGAGGGCGCATTGCCCGCGCGGATCAGAAGCGGATCTGCGTTCCGACGTAGACCGCCTGGTCGTCTTCCATGCCGTCGGTCAGCGGCGAGAGGCGATCGCGATCCTGCTTGATGCGCACGCCTGCCGTCACGTCGAGATTGCGGCCAAGGCGATAGGAACCGCCAAGGTCGACACGCTGCGTGCCTGCACCTTCGAGGGTGAGCGGTGCGCTACCCGCATTGCCCTTCTGTTCGAGGGCGATGCGCGACTGGAAGCGGCTGGGCTTGCCGTCGTCTTCCTTGCCATCGAACTTGCCCAGATCGGGCATGGCGAAGTCCCGCAGTTCCTCTGCAACCGCGGCGGAGGTCACACTGCGGGTCGGTTGCGCGAAGCTCTGGTAACCGCGGGCAATGCCGAGGTTGTAGCGTGTCGGTGCAACAGGAAGCCCAGCCTCGACCGGGCTTGCCTTGACGTCCGCTTCGAGATCGCGGCGGCCTGTAAGGGTCTTAGCCGTGGCTGCGTCGACGCGAACGGCAAAATTCACCGTACGATCGCGCGCGGGAGCAGGCTTGCTCGCCGGGGTGAAGCGCAGGGCATCGGTGCCGACAAGCGCGGCAACCTTCTGCGCCAGTTCCGGATCGGCGCCTGCGGGCGTGAACGGAAGGAAATCGAGATCGGCGGAGGCGGCCGCAGTTTCGGGCGAACCGACAGCAAGGCCGGCACCGGGAATCACAAGCGCGAGACCGGCGACAGCGAGCACGGCCGGTGCAAACCGTCCCTTGCCCTTGCTGTTCAAACCTTTGCCCATCGAACGCCTCTTGCATCCCCAAAATTGCGGGTGTCCGTGCCAGTTTAAGGCATGTCCCGCTTAACGGTTCCCGAACGATGTCGCCAAACGACTCGCTCAAGTTTCGAAAGCTACGCTTGCTGCAGGTCGATGGCCAGCTTTTCCACAGGCCGCGTCCCGATAGGGGATAAGGTGTTGCCCTGCGCACACAGGCCCGCCGGGGATTCAGGAGGGGTTCACCCGCGAGAGGCGTCTATGCCCCTTGGTGCGGAGAGAGGGTTAAGGCAATGCTTGCCCCTGTCCGCCCAGCCATTATAGAGCCGCAAAACGCTTTTCGAACCAAGGATCGTTCATGACCGCATTCCGTAATTTCCGCCGTCCCGCCGCCATTGCCGTGCTCGGCGTGGCCAGCATCGGCCTTGCGGCATGCGCGAAGAGCGAACGCCCGCGCGCGGATCTGGCCGCAGCGCAGGTCTCGACGATCGGTGTGAATTCCTACCTCTGGCGCGCGGCGCTCGAAGCGGTCAGCTTCGCTCCGCTGCTGCAGGCCGATTCGTCGGGCGGTGTGATCGTCACCGACTGGTACGCCAATCCGCAGAACCCGGGCGAGCGTGTGAAGATGACCGTCTCGATCCTCGATACCGACCTGCGCGCCGATGCGCTGCGTGTCGCGGCAAGCCGGCAGGTCAACCAGGGTGGCGCATGGGTCGATGCCCCGGTCCAGGCCGCCACGGTACAGAAGCTGGAAGACATCATCCTCACCAAGGCACGCGAGCTTCGTCGCCAGGCTCTTTAAGGCAGCAAACGCCTTCCATTCGCGCCTGAAATCCTTACAGGCGTGCGCATGAGTGATACCCGTTTCGAACCGGCGAAAGCCGACGCACGCTGGCAGGCCGCCTGGGACGAGGCGCAGACCTTCCGCGCCGACAGCAATTCCGCAAAGCCGAAGAGCTATGTGCTCGAGATGTTTCCCTATCCCTCGGGGCGCATCCACATCGGCCACGTGCGCAATTACACCATGGGCGACGTGCTCGCGCGCTACAAGAAGGCGACCGGGCACGAGGTGCTCCACCCGATGGGCTGGGATGCCTTCGGCATGCCGGCCGAAAACGCCGCTATGGAAAAGGGCGTGCATCCCGGCGGCTGGACCCGCGACAATATCGAACACATGAAGGCGCAGCTCAAACGCCTCGGCTTCGCGCTCGACTGGAGCCGCGAGCTGGCGACCTGCGAGCCGGAATACTACGGTCACGAGCAGGCGCTCTTCATCGACCTTTATGAGGCGGGCCTCGTCTATCGCAAGGAAAGCGAGGTCAACTGGGACCCGGTCGACATGACCGTGCTCGCCAACGAGCAGGTGATCGATGGCAAGGGCTGGCGCTCGGGCGCCGAGGTCGAGAAGCGCAAGCTAAACCAGTGGTTCCTCAAGATCACCGACTTCGCCGAGGAATTGCTCGAAGGTCTCGGCAGTCTCGAGAACTGGCCCGACAAGGTCCGGCTGATGCAGGAAAACTGGATCGGCAAGTCGAAGGGTTTGGAATTCAGCTTCGACCTGTCGAACGGCGAAAAGCTGCCGGTCTATACCACGCGCCCCGACACGATCTTCGGTGCCAGCTTCGTTGCGGTCGCGGCAGACCATCCGGTCGCCCAGGGCATCGACAACGACGAGGCGCGCGCCTTCATTGCCGAGTGCAAGAAGGGCGGCACGACCGCTGCCGAACTCGAGACCGCCGAAAAGCTCGGCTTCGATACCGGCATCACGGCAAAGCACCCGTTCAGCGGCGCGGACCTTCCCGTCTACATCGCGAACTTCGTGCTCATGGATTACGGCACAGGCGCGATCATGGCGGTGCCGGGCCACGACCAGCGCGACTTCGAATTCGCCACCAAATACGGCCTCCCCATCCCGCGCGTCGTGGCGCCGAGCGTCGATGAGGCTTCAAAACCCTTCGATGGCGAGGCCGAAGCGGGCGAAGGCGTGATCGTCAATTCGGACTTCCTCGACGGTATGAATGTCGAGGACGCGAAGCGCGAAATCATCCGCCGCATCGAGGAGCAGGGCCGGGGGACAGGCAAGACCGTCTGGCGCCTGCGCGACTGGGGCGTTTCGCGCCAGCGCTACTGGGGCACGCCGATCCCCTTCATCCACTGCCACACCTGCGGCGTGGTTCCCGCGCCCAAGGACAGTCTGCCGATCACCCTGCCCGAGGATGTCGACTTCCAGACGCCGGGCAACCCGCTGCTGCGTCACGAAACGTGGAAACATGTCGACTGCCCGAAATGCGGCGGCAAGGCCGAGCGCGAAACCGACACGCTCGACACCTTCGTCGACAGCTCGTGGTACTTCCTGCGCTTTGCCAGCCAGCCCGATGACAGGCCCTTCGACGCAGAAGAAGTCGCCAAGTGGCTCCCCGTCGAACAATATATCGGCGGCATCGAGCACGCGATCCTGCACCTGCTCTACGCCCGTTTCTGGACCCGCGCGCTCGCGCATATGGGCCAGATCGAGGTAAAGGAGCCTTTCGCCTCGCTGTTCACGCAGGGCATGGTCACGCACGAGACCTATTCCCGCCGCGAGGGTGGCAAGACGGTCTATTACGCCCCCGACGAGATCAGCCGCGAGGCCGACCGCGCCTTGCTGAGCGCCGATGGCGGCGAGGTCGACATCGGCCGCGTCATCAAGATGTCGAAGTCGAAGAAGAACGTCGTCGACCCCGACACCATCATCGACACCTATGGCGCCGATGCGGTGCGCTGGTTCATGCTCTCCGACAGCCCGCCAGAGCGCGACCTTCCCTGGTCTGAAGCCGGGATCGAAGGGTGCAGCCGCTTCGTCCATCGCCTGTGGCGGCTTTTCTCGGCCTTTGAGGCCGGAGCCGAAGGCGAGGACAAGGTACTGATGCGCAAGACGCACCAGACCGTCGCCGCGGTGGCAGAGGACATCGAAGCCCTGGGCTTCAACAAGGCTGTCGCGCGCATCTATGAATTGACCGGCGCGGTCGAGAAGGCTGCTGCTTCCGCCAGCCGGTCGACCGCCATCCGCACGCTCGTCCAACTGGTCGCACCGATGATGCCGCATCTTGCCGAAGAGGCATGGGCCATGCTCGGCCAGAGCGGGATGGTCGCCGATGCCGCATGGCCCGAAGTCGATCCGTCGCTGCTGGTCGAGGACGAGGTCACCATCGCCGTGCAGCACAAGGGCAAGCTGCGCGACACGCTCACCGCTCCCAAAGGCGCTTCGAAAGAAGACCTCGAGGCCATGGCGCTGGCATCGGAGAAGGTGCAGCGCTCGCTCGATGGTGCAGAAGTTCGCAAGGTCATTGTCGTGCCCGACAGATTGGTGAATATCGTTACCTGATGCGGTTGCTTCTCATCCTCCTTGGCGCGCTTGCGCTTTCGGCCTGCGGGCTCAAGCCCATGTATGCAGGCGGAAGCGACGGCACCGTTGCACAGGGCCTTCGCGCAGTCGACGTAACGCCCATAGAGGGAAAGGCCGGCTGGCTCGTGCGGCAGGCGCTCGTCGACAGGCTCGGCGCGGCGGGCGATCGGGAGAGCCAAACGATTTATCCCTACCGCCTGGAAGTGCGGCTCGACGACAGCCTCGAAGGTCTCGCCGTGCTGGCCGACGACACGGTCAGCCGCGAACGGCGCACCTTGCGGGCACGCTACCAGCTCTACGATGCGCAGACCGGCGAAGTCCTCCTCGATGCGACCGAGGGCGCCGACGCGGGTATCGATGTGGTGTCCAGCGAATATGCCACTATCGCGGCCGAAAATACCGCGCTCGAAAACCTTTCGAGGGAAATCGCCGACCGGATCGTGACGCGCGTCGCACTGACGCTGCGTAACCGGTGAAGCTCACCAGCCGCGATTTCGCCGCCAAGGCGCGCGATGCGGTGCGCGAATGCTCGGTGTTCTATTTCTGCGGGCAGGACGAGGCAGGAGCCACCGCTGCGGCCAACGACCTGATCGCCATGCTTCCCGATCCCGGCGAGCGAGTCGATATGTCCGGAGCGGACCTGCGCCGCGACCCCGTGATCCTTGGCGACGAGGCGCGTTCGAGCTCGCTGTTCGGCGACAAGCGCCACATCTTCGTGCGGGCGACCGGTGACGATGCGCTCGATGCGATCGGCAACCACCTTCTCGGCCATGGCGAGGCCTGCCCCGTGATCATCGTCGCGACTTCGGCGACCGACAAATCGAGCACCGCCAAGCTGCTCGAAAAGCGCAAGGATGCGCTGGTGGCGATGTTCTATCCGCCCGATCTGCGCTCGGTTACCCAAAGCGTGCGCGCGATGGGCGATGCTGCGGGTGTGCGGCTCGACAGCGCAGTGGCGGAGCGGATTGCGCGCGGTGCCAATCTCGACGTGCGGCTGGCGCAGAGCGAAGTGACCAAGCTCGCCACCTATCTCGACACCAGCCCGCAATCGCCCAAGCCTGCGACCATGGAGCACCTGGATGCGATCGGCGCGGCGACTGAGGAGGACGGCTTCGCGTCGCTGGTCAACGCGGTGCTTGCCGGACAGGGGCCGAAGGTCGCCACCGAAATCGCGCGGATGAAGCAGATCGGGCTCAATCCGGTCGGCACATTGCTTGCGGTCGAGCGGCGTGCGGCGCAGCTGGCGCGGATCTCTGCTGCGCTGGGCAACCGGCGCTACCAGGATCTCGAGAAGGGCGAGAAGGCGCGGCTCGGCATTTTCTGGAAGGAAGAGCGCGAGATTGCCGAGCAGGTGCAGCGCTGGCGCGGGCCCAAGCTCGACCGGCTGACCCTGCGATTGACCGAGCTGCACCGCGAATTGCTGACCAACAGCCAGTCTTCCGAGCTTCTGCTGGCGCAGGGCCTGACCGGCATCGCGCGCGTTGCAGGCGCAGGTCGCCGCTAACCGTCCATCCATTTCTGCAAGCGCGCCGTCGCGCGGCCATCGCGGCGCGTGCCCGGCGAGAGGAGGCTTTTCGATAGCGATGCTGCCCGGCCTGCGAGCTGGCCGAACCGGCCGATAACCGACTCCCTCGTGCTGGCCCGATCGAGCGGGTGCTGGGCGGTCCGGCCTGCGAGATTGGCAACCGACAGCGAGGCAATCACGCTCACGTCCTTGCGCTGGCCGAGGTCCTGCACCAGCAGCAGTTCCGCCTCGTCGAGTATTTCTGGCGAGACTTCGTGCGGACAGCCCGTCTCGGCAAGGAAGCCAAGGCGCCGCCATCGCTCGACCAGCGCGAAGACGAGCGCTGCCGGACGGTCGAACCCGTCTCGCTTTGCCCGCTCCCAGAAGGCGGGCCAGTCGACCGGCTTGCGGGCGGACCACAGGTCGATGTCTATGAGAGCCTGCGGTCCGACATTGAGCAAGTGCGAACAGGCGGCGTGGACCACGAGGTGCGCGAGCATGTCCTGCCCCGACGGTATCGCGGCCCCCAGCGCCTCGCTGTGCCGCGCATTGCCGAGCATTCCCGCATCATCGCGCTTTGGCATGGGCGAGCCGGGAAGTGGAGGCCTGCCCCATGCGTGGGCGTGGAGTTCGCACACCACTCGCTCGGGCGAGGTCAGCGGCGGGAAATGCGTTTCGGTCTGCGCGAAGTCGCGCAATTCGCTTTCGCCCAGCGCAGGTGCCTGCCAACCTGCCGCTTGCAATGCGGTGTAGGCGCCGGGCGCATTTGCTTCCGCGACCAGCAGGTCGATATCGCGCATCTCCCGTTCGGCGGGGGCGGGATAGACCGTCCACGCCAGCGCCGAACCCTTGAGCGCTACGGCTCCGATACCCTGCTCGCCGAGCGCCGCTACGGCTTGCGCCAGTGCGCGTCGCTGGGCGAGGACGACGATGCCATTCCGGCGATGCGAGGCCTGCCAGTTGGCAGCGACGGTCGCCGGAATGTCGCCAATCTCACCCCGCGTCATCCTGCCATGGAGATAGGGGCGCAGGCGGTGTTCCTCCGCCATCTCGTCGAGACAGGCCCATTCGGCCTCTGTCAGGCCCTCCGCCTCATCGGCGCGATGCCCGCACAGCGCCAGCAGCGCCCGCCCGATCCGGGCCCGCTGCATGGCTTTGGCCATCAGTTCTCCGGAACGGAGAAGGTGCCGGTCACGCGGCCTTCGGAATTGGTGCTCGATCCGGTGACGCCCGAAGACCCGCTCGCACGCCCGTCGATGCTCGACACGCCACTGGCAAGGTCGATCACCAGCCGCCCGCCATTGAGCGTATCCCCGCCGCGGTTGAGCCGCACATTGCCCGCCATGGTGATGATCCGGCGGTTGAAATCATAGACCGCCGTATCGCCGCGCGCGCGCTCGTTGCCGCGCTGTACGTTCACGCCGCCCGTCGCCATGATGCGCTGGATGCTGAGATTGCCGGCATCCGAATAGTTCACGATGGTGCGCGCCGCATTGAGGCTGAGACCGGCCTGCGTGATCTGCACATTGCCCGACAGGACCACGCGATTCTGGCGGTCCTGCAATTCGATCCGGTCGGCAGCATAGGACACGGGCGCGTTGGAATTGTGCCCTGCGATAGCCTGCGCCGAAAGCTGCATCCCGGCGAAACCGGCGATGGTCAGGGCAAAGCCCGCAAGGGCGCTCTTGGCCATGGTCGGGAAATGCTGCTTCATCATGGCATCCTCAGCTTGCCGGGCTCCATGCGCAGCCGCGCATTGCCCGAGAGTGTTATCCGGCGCTCGTCGAGATCGGCATCGAGCCGGTTCGCGCGGAAGGTCCCTGCAGGAACTGCGCCCTGCACCCCGCCCGCCCCTTCGAGTGTCTTGTCCTTGAGGTTGAGCGAAACGCCGCTTGCGCGCATGCGGTAGCCATCGGCCGCTTCCATGCGCATCGTGCCGTTCACCGCCACCACTTCCTCGTTGATATCGTATTGCCCGCCTTGCGCCTCGACGCGCGCGGGGCCTTCGCTCATCAGCATGCGCGCGACGAGATCGTCCATCCGCACGATGCCCTCGATGCTCGACTTCTGCACCGCCTCGCCTGCAGTCAGCGAGAAGGGCCGACCCTGCTCGTCCTGTCCGCGATAAAGCGCATTGTCGACGCGCAGTCGCTCGTTGATGACGGCGACTTCGTTGCGGTCGAGGAGGAAGCTGATTTCTCCGCGCGGGCTCAGCGGCGTGATGAGCATCAGCGCCGCGACCACGCCCACGCCCATCGGCAGGAACCGCGCGAGGAAACGCACGAGCTTGTCATGGCTGCCGCCGGGCGCAGCGAAATGCTGGCGGCGCGAGCGCAGCTGCTTCGCCTCCTGCGTTTCATGCCTGCGTTTCCGGAACACCATGCGTTGCGTGCCTCAGGTCAGCCCATGTGGCTGAAGATATCGTGGTCGCCCCAACCGAGAATGTCGAGATGGGCGCGTGCAGGAAGAAAATCGAAACAGGCCTGCGCCAGTTCCATCCGCCCTTCGCGTTCCAGCCTGCGGTCGAGCTCTTCCCTCATGCGGTGGAGATAGCGAACGTCGCTCGCGGCATATTCGCGCTGGGCATCGTTCAGCACCGGCCCGCCCCAGTCGCTGCTCTGCTGCGCCTTGGACATGTTTTCGCCCAGCAGTTCCTCGACGAGGTTTTTAAGGCCATGCCGGTCGGTATAGGTGCGCACCAGCTTGCTGGCGATCTTGGTGCAATAGCAGGGCGCTGCGGTGACGCCGAGATAGTACTCGATCGCCGCCAGGTCGAAGCGCGCGAAGTGGAACAGCTTGAGCCGCTCGGGATCGCCGAGGACCGCCTTCAGGTTCGGCGCGTCGTAGGTGCTATCGGGGCCGAAGCGCACGAGGTGCTCGTCGCCGTTCCCGTCGCTGATCTGCACCACGCACAGCCGGTCGCGCACGGTGATCAGGCCCATGGTTTCGGTATCGACGGCCACCGGGCCATCGGCGAGAACGCCTTCGGGGAGGTCTTCTTCGTGGAAATGCACTGCCATGGCCAAGGGCCTTAGGAGCATTGGGGAAAGTAGGGAAGGGGCCACTGGTCGCCGGGCCTTGCGCGGCGCATTGTGCGGGACATGAGCGAGCAGGTCCCGACAAGCTGGAAGCCCGTCCTCGACCCCGTGCTGGCGAGCGAGGAAGCGCGCCGGCTTGGCGGCTGGCTGCGGGGGCAGGAGGAGGCGGGCAAGACCGTCTATCCGCCGCGCGGATGCCGGTTGAAGGCGCTCGAGCTGACCCCGCTCGACAAGGTGAAGGTCGTGATCCTCGGGCAGGATCCCTATCACGGGCCGGGTCAGGCGATGGGATTGTGCTTTGCCGTGCCCGAAGGCATTCGCGTGCCGCCGAGCCTCGTCAACATCTACAAGGAGCTGGAGGCCGACCTCGGCATTGCGCGGGCAGGCCACGGGGACTTGAGCAACTGGGCGCGGCAGGGCGTGCTGCTGCTCAACAACACGCTGACGGTGGAAGACGGCAAGGCGGGCAGCCATGCGGGGCGCGGCTGGGACGCGGTGACCGATGCCTGCGTCGCGGCAGTGGCCTCGCGCGCGGCGCCTAGCGTCTTCATCCTCTGGGGCAGCCATGCGCAGGCCAAGGCGAAGCGGATCGGGGGGCTGCAGGGCGGCCCCCACCTCGTCATCGAAAGCCCGCACCCCAGCCCGCTTTCCGCCCATCGCGGGTTCTTCGGCTCGAAGCCGTTCAGCCGGACCAACGCATTTCTCGAAGAGCACGGTCGCGAGGCCATCGACTGGCGGGTGTGAAGTTGACACAGTTGACACTATGTCGCCCTCGATTTTCAGCCTTAAGGCCCTGAATTGCAGTGAAAATCCTTCGGGCGTCGAAGTTGACACATGCGCGGAGCGGTTCGCTGGAACTATCGACGATTTGAAAGAGCGCACACCTGCCCTATCGTGACGGGCGGGAGTAGGAAATGACCGAAAACGAAGCGAGAGAACGCCTGCTGGCCCGCCGCGAGGCGCTCGCCGCCGAGGATGCGGCCAATGCCGATTCGCGCGAGGTGGTCGAGCTGCAACAGGACAGCGTCGGCCGCCTCAGCCGGATGGACGCGCTGCAGCAGCAGGCGATGGCGCAGGCGACAGCCCGCCGCCGCACCGCCGAACGCGCCCGTATCGAAGCGGCGCTCGCGCGGATCGACGAGGGCGAATGGGGATGGTGCACGGCCTGCGGGAATGCAATCGCCGAGAAGCGGCTGGCGCATGATCCCAGCGTGGCGAAATGCGTGCAGTGCGCGGGGTGATGTCCGCTAACGACCCGATTGCGGACGTTAGCGACCGGCAAGTTCCCTGCGGTGTAAAGCCCACCATGCAAGGCCAGTTGGCAGGCCGTAGACTATGCCCAAGTCGGGGAAGCTTAACTCCATCAAGTCGTAAAGTCCGAAAAACAAAAGATGGTCGATGATGTAAAACATAAGCTTGCCTGAAAGGCAGCCCCACAGCGCAGCAACGCCGCCTACCCACCAAGCTTGTGCACTCCGGCGTAGTAGGGTTGTGACCGGCAGTCCGAATATGCCTAAGCCCAGTGCCACGAAGGGAACAGCAAATAGCCCATAGGCGAGCAGGATTACGGGAACAGTCCAGAGTTCGCTGGAGTCGAAGGGTTCGCCCCATGTCGTTACCACCATCTGTAAGAAGATGCCGACATAAGCGCCGATAAACACGCTCTTCCAGTATACATCACTGGTTGATTTTCGTGCCTGGTTCATTTGCTGGTGTTCTCACAGCCGGTTTCGTTAATCAATTGCGATGTCCGCTTCCCACCCATTTGCGGACATGAACGCTCTCGCTCACAAGCAGCCATTTGGGATCGTGGGCCAGATTTGATAGGCCTGCCTGAGGATCGCACCGTATTGGGATCGAAGCGGGGGCGTTATGGCGAAGGAGAAATACCCGTTCCGGATGATGGACGATGCGCGCTTCATGCGCGGCGTCGCATGGGCGCTGCTCGTCTTCACCGTGCTCGGCTTCGTGCCAACCTATTTCGTGCCGCTGTCCGACGGCAGCTTTGCGACCGATGAATTCTGGATGCACCCGCATGCGATTGCGGGTTTTGCCTTCGCAGCCTTTTTCATCGCGCAGCCGACCATGGTGCTGAAGGGGAACTGGAAGGTCCATCGCACGATGGGGGCGGTGGTCGGCCTTGCGGTCATAGCGGCCGCCATCACCGGGCTCGGTGTCCAGTTCGAGATGTTCCCGCGCGAGGGAGAGCTGAAGGGGAAGGCCGTCTCCGATGCCTTCCGGACATTCCAGCTCACCCCTCTGCTGGTCGGATTTTTCATCTGGGGCGTGCTGATGCGAAGGCGGCCCGACTGGCACTGGCGGCTGATGTATGCGAGCGCCATCGCGCCGTTCGGCACCGTTATCGGGCGCTATGTCCGGATGGTGCCCGAGATCATCGACCCGACGATGGTCGGCCAGATGACATCGCTTTTCTATACGCTCACCGCAGTCGTGCTGCTCGTGTATGATTTCGTTCGTTACCGGCGGCTCCACCCGGCCAGCCTGATAGGGCTCGCGGTCATTATCGTGACGACCGTGATCGTACTCCAGATCGGCTTTTCGGACTGGTGGCAGGGCATCGCCCTCTAGCCCAGCCTACCTCGATCACGCGCTTGGCCAGCACTGCCCAGTCGCGGTCCCGATGCCCCGCTTCCTCGGCGGCGAGCATACGGTCGGCCGGATCGCGCTGCGGATGGAGGAATCCGCCGCCTTCCACGCCGCGCTTGCCCGCGTGCGGGCGGAGGAAAGCGGCTTAGCCGCGCGTCAGTGCAGCGGCATTGAGGGTCGACATCTGCTGCTTTTCGCCGCCCGGAGGGGTGAGCGCCCAGCTCACCACCCAGGGATCATCGCGAATGCTGAGCGATACCTCGACTTCCTCTCCCTCGCGCACGGCGAAGGGTTCGCGCGTCGGCAGCAGTATCGTGCTGCGCGGAATGGCCTGCGCGTCTCGCGGATCGTTGGTGAGCGTGATCTGAGGTGCGAGCTTGCACGAGAAATAGCCACAAAGCCCGTCCACCAGAGCGTCACACTGCGCCACGAGCCGCGTCGATAGTGCGAAGGTCGAAGATGGTTGCTGCGCGAAATCCAACTCGGCCACCGGAGCGCCCGCACTCAGGAGGTCCTCCGCAGTCATGCGCAGCGGCATCAGTTCATTGACTTCCAGTTCGTCCAGCCAGCGGTAGGCATCGGGAATTCCCTCCCGCTGCCACCGGTGGATGCGCCCGCGACCCTTGGGATTCCGGGCGAGCGCGACGTCCACACGCAGGTTCTGCGGCATCATCCGTCCGCCCGGTTTCAGGAACCGGCGGCGCGCATCCTCCATCAGCCTGGCGATCCCGTAATCAACCCCGAAATGGCCGATATGATCGCACAGGATCAGGTCCACCTGTTCGGGCAGGTCCACCTCAAAGGTCGATCCGTGGATGACGGTAAAGCGATCCTCCAGCCCCTTGCGCCGCACGGTTTCGCGCGCGATATGCGCCGCGCGCGAATGATCGATTCCATAGCAATGCGAAGCGCCAGCCTCGAGCGCGAGCATGCCTAGGATGCCGAAACCGCAGCCGAGGTCGGCCACGACGTCACCCTTCTCCACGATCGCTCGCAGCGCGCGGCGATAGGCCTCGGTCCGTCCGGACATGGCGAGATATCGATAATGTTCGGTGAGGGTGGAGGACATCCCCAGCCTCTTCCAACAAAGCACGTGTGTGCGCAAGTCTGCGTCAACGTGGTAGTTGCGTCGCTCCCATCAGCGCCTCGTCCACTGCGCGCGCGCACTGGCGGCCTTCGCGGATGGCCCAGACGACCAGGCTCTGGCCCCGGCGCATGTCGCCGCAGGCGAAGACATTGGGTTCGCTGGTGAGGTACCACTGCGTGTCCGCCGCGACATTGCCGCGCGCGTCGAGTTCCACGCCCGCCCGGTCAAGCAGGCCGCGGCGCTTGGGTCCGGTGAAACCCATGGCGAGCAGGATGAGGTCGGCCTTGAGCGTGAACTCGCTGCCCGGCACCTCGACCATCTTGCCGTCCTTCCACTCTACCCGCACGCATTCGAGCCCGGCGACATCGCCGCCTTCCTCGACCACGCGCTTGGTCAGCACGGCCCAGTCGCGGTCCACTCCTTCCTCGTGGCTGGAGGAGGTGCGCAGCTTCAATGGCCAGTCGGGCCAGGTCAGCGCCTTGTCCTCGTGTTCGGGCGGCTTGGGCATGATCTCGAGCTGGGTGACGCTGGTCGCGCCCTGCCGGTTGCTCGTGCCGACACAGTCGCTGCCGGTATCGCCGCCGCCGATCACGATGACGTGCTTGCCGGTTGCGGTCAGGCTGCCGCGCGGGGCGGCGCGCACTTCGTCGTCGCCTGCATTGCGCTTGTTCTGCTGGGTCAGGAACTCCATCGCCAGCCGTACGCCCGACAGCTCGGAACCGGGGATGTCGAGCTTGCGCGCTTCCTCCGCGCCGCCCGCCAGCACCACCGCGTCGAAATTCTCCTTCAGCGCCTCGAAGCTGACTTCCACACCGACTTCGCTACTGGTGCGGAACTGGACGCCCTCGGCCTCCATCTGCACCGCGCGGCGGTTGATGAGGTGTTTTTCCATCTTGAAGTCGGGAATGCCGTAGCGAAGCAGCCCGCCGATGCGGTCGCTCTTCTCGAACACCGTGACCGCATGGCCCGCGCGCGCCAGCTGCTGCGCGGCAGCAAGGCCTGCGGGGCCCGAACCGATGACGGCGACAGACTTGCCGGTCTGCCTTTCCGCCGGTTCGGGCTTGACCCAGCCTTCCTTGAACCCGCGGTCGATGATCGCGCATTCGATCGACTTGATGGTCACCGGGGCATCGACGATGTTCAGGGTGCAGGCCGCCTCGCACGGGGCGGGGCAGATGCGGCCGGTGAACTCGGGGAAGTTGTTGGTCGAGTGCAGGACCTCGAGCGCGTTCTTCCAGTCGTCTTCATAGACGAGGTGGTTCCAGTCCGGGATGATGTTGTTCACCGGACAGCCGTTGTGACAATAGGGAATGCCGCAGTTCATACAGCGCGCGGCCTGCTTCTGCAGCGCGCCCTTCTCGTGCGGGATCACGAATTCCTTGTAGTTCTTCAGCCGCTCCGCCGGATCGACATAGGTGCGATCCTCGCGCTCGTATTCGAGAAAGCCGGTTTCCTTGCCCATCAGGCCATGACTCCAGGGTTATGCGCCATCCAGACGGAGCCGAGAAGGCCGGCCGCCGAGGCGCGAGGAATGAGCGAAGCTATTGCTTCGTGATTGACGAGTAACGACAGCGGGTGGTCTTCTCGGCCCGCCGCTGCGCGGTCGCTTCGAGTTGCCCGAATTTCCGCGTCCAAATCCTTGGCCGGGGCCACCGGCCCGCCCTGCGGATTTCTCCTCGAAATCGAACAACTCGAGGCGATCTGGTTGGTGCCTAACCCTGGAGTCATGGCCTACTCTGCGGCCTCCATCGCTGCCTGCTCCCGCTCGTCCTCGAGCGTCTTGAGCGCTCGCGCGTAGTCGCGCGGCATCACCTTGCGGAAGTTCTTGAGTTCGTTTGCCCAGTCATCGAGCAGCGCCTTGGCGCGAGCAGAACCGGTGTGGAGGTGGTGGCGTTCGACCAGCACCTTCAGCCGCTCGGCATCGTGATAGAGCGGATCGCCCATGCCCGGATCGTCGACCGTTTGCGCGCGCTGCTGCGGCCTGCCCCAGCTCTTCTCCGCGCCTTCGCCGTCGCCCGGTTTCACGTCGAGCACGTCGACCTGCGCGTGGTTGACGAGGCGGGTGAACTCGCCATCGGGATCGTAGATATAGGCGATGCCGCCGCTCATGCCCGCCGCGACATTGCGCCCGGTCTTGCCGAGCACGCAGACGACGCCGCCGGTCATGTATTCGAGCGCATGGTCGCCCGTGCCCTCGACCACCGCGACCGCGCCCGAATTGCGCACGGCGAAGCGTTCGCCCGCGACGCCGGCGAAATAGGCCTCGCCCGCGATCGCGCCGTAAAGCACGGTGTTGCCGACGATGATGTTGTTCGTGGGTTCGCGGCCCGTGCCCTCGGGCGGCTGGACCGTGATGCGCCCGCCCGACAGGCCCTTGCCGACATAGTCGTTGGCATCGCCGGTGAGGCTCATCGTCACTCCATGCGCGAGCCATGCGCCGAAGCTCTGCCCGGCAACACCGGTCAAATCGATGCGGATCGTGTCCTGCGGCAGGCCTTTATGACCGTGCGCTTCCGCGATCCGGCCCGAAAGCATGGTGCCGACGGTGCGGTTCACATTGCGGATCGTGCGCGTGAGCTGGACCGCCTGGCCGCTTTCGATTGCGGGCTTGCAGGCTTCGATCAGCTCGACATCCATGGCCGCGGCAAGACCATGGTCCTGCGTTTCGGTGTGGTAGAGCGGCTGGCCTTCCTTGAGCGGCACCTCGTGGAGGATCCGCGTCAGGTCCACGCCATGCGCCTTCCAGTGGCGGGTGACGCGGCGCATGTCGAGCTTGTCGACGCGTCCGACCATTTCTTCCACCGTGCGGAAGCCCATCTCGGCCATGATCTGGCGGAGTTCCTCGGCGACCAAGAAGAAGTAGTTGATGACGTGTTCGGGCGTGCCGGTGAAGCGCTTGCGCAGCACCGGGTCCTGCGTGGCGACGCCCACGGGGCAGGTGTTGAGGTGGCACTTCCTCATCATGATGCAGCCTGCCGCGATCAGCGGGGCGGTAGCGAATCCGAACTCGTCCGCGCCGAGCAGCGCGCCAATGGCGACATCGCGGCCCGTGCGCAGCCCGCCGTCGACCTGCACTGCGATGCGGCTGCGCAGATCGTTGAGGAGCAGCGTCTGCTGCGTTTCGGCAAGGCCGATTTCCCACGGGGATCCGGCATGGGTGAGGCTGGTCAGCGGGCTCGCACCCGTGCCGCCTTCATAGCCGGAGATCGTGAGATGGTCGGCCTTCGACTTGGAGACACCGGCCGCGACCGTGCCCACGCCCACTTCGGACACCAGCTTGACCGAGATACGCGCCTCGGGCTGGACGTTCTTGAGGTCGTGGATCAGCTGCGCGAGATCCTCGATCGAATAGATGTCGTGATGCGGAGGCGGGGAGATCAGGCCGACACCCGGGGTCGAATGGCGCACCTTGCCGATGCGCTTGTCGACCTTGTGGCCGGGCAGCTGGCCGCCTTCGCCGGGCTTGGCGCCCTGCGCCATCTTGATCTGGATATCGTCCGAATTGACGAGATATTCCGCCGTCACGCCGAAGCGGCCGCTGGCCACCTGCTTGATCCGGCTGCGCATCGAATCGCCATTGTCGAGCGGAAGGAAACGTTCGGGCTCCTCGCCGCCTTCGCCGGTGTTCGAGCGACCGCCGATGCGGTTCATCGCGATAGCGAGAGTCGAATGCGCCTCGTGGCTGATCGAGCCGAAGCTCATCGCGCCGGTGCTGAAGCGCTTGACGATTTCGCTCGCCGGTTCGACTTCCGACAGGTCGAGCGGACGGTCCGCCTTCTTCAGTTCCATCAGCCCGCGAATGGTCAGCAGGCGTTCGGACTGCTCGTTGATCGAGCGGGCGAATTCCTCGTAATTCTTCGGATCGCTGCCGCGCACCGCGTGCTGGAGATTGGCGATATTCTGCGGGGTCCAGGCGTGGTCCTCGCCGCGGATGCGGTATTGGTAGATGCCGCCTACATCGAGCATGCCCTTGTAAAGCGGACTGTCGCCGAAAGCCTGCGCGTGGCGCTTCACCGTCTCGCGCGCGACCTCCTGCAAACCGATTCCCTCGATCGTGGTCGCCGTGCCCTTGAAGTAGGTCTCGACGAAGTCGGACGAGAGGCCGACCGCGTCGAAGATCTGCGCGCCGCAATAGGACTGGTAGGTCGAGATGCCCATCTTGGACATGACCTTCAGAATGCCCTTGCCCACGCCCTTGACGAAATTCTTCTGGACATCGGCCGGGTCGAGATCGGGCAGCTTGCGTGCGCGCAGGTCTTCCAGCGTTTCGAAGGCGAGATAGGGGTTGATGCCTTCCGCGCCGTAGCCCGCCAGCGCGCAGAAATGATGCACCTCGCGCGCTTCGCCCGTCTCGATGACGAGCCCGGTCTGCATGCGCAGGCCCTGCCGCACGAGCTGGTGGTGGACCGCCGCCGTCGCGAGCAGCGCGGGCATGGCAATGCGGTCCGGCCCCTGGCCCCGGTCCGACAGGATGAGGATATTGGCATCGCCGAGCACGGCCTCGGTCGCCGCCCAGCACATTTCCTTCAAGGCCATGGAGAGACCGTCGGCCCCCGTGCTGGCATCCCAGGTGATGTCGATGGTCGCGGTGCGGAAGGCGCCGTCCAGCGCCACTTCGACCGAGCGGATTTTCGCGAGGTCGGTGTTGGTCAGGATCGGCTGCGAGACTTCCAGGCGCTTGTGCGTCCCCCCGTCGCGGCCGAGCAAGTTCGGGCGCGGGCCGATCATCGAGAGCAGGCTCATCACCAGCTCCTCGCGGATCGGGTCGATCGGCGGATTGGTCACCTGCGCGAAGTTCTGCTTGAAATAGTCGTAGAGCAGGCGGCTGCGCTCCGACAGGACCGCGATCGGCGTATCGGTTCCCATCGATCCGATCGGGTCCTCGCCATTGGCGGCCATGGGTTCGAGGAAGCGCGACAGGTCTTCCTGAGTGTATCCGAAGGCCTGCTGGCGGTTCAGCAGCGGGATGTCGCTCGCGGCGATTTCCGAAAGGTCCGGCTCGATATGATCGAGGTCGGCGAGCTTGTACTGCGCCTTTTCTAGCCATGCCTCGTAAGGCTCGGCAGCGGCGAGCTCGGCTTTGAGTTCCTCGTCCTCGACGATGCGGCCCTCGTCGAGATCGATGAGCAGCATCTTGCCCGGCTGGAGGCGCCACTTGCGGGTGATGTCTTCCTCGGCAAAGGGCAGCACGCCGCTTTCCGACGCCAGCACGACGAGATCGTCCTTGGTCGTGCACCAGCGGGCGGGGCGAAGGCCGTTACGGTCGAGGCAGGCGCCGATCTGCTTGCCGTCGGTGAAGCACACGGCGGCGGGGCCATCCCATGGCTCCATCAGCGCGGCATGGTATTCATAGAATGCGCGGCGCGCGGGATCCATCTGCTCGTTCTTGGCCCAGGCTTCGGGCATGAGCATCATCATCGCATGGGCAAGGCTGTAACCGCCCGTCAGCAGCAGCTCGAGCGCATTGTCGAGACATGCGGTGTCCGACTGGCCGTGCGGGATCAGCGGCCACATCTTGTCGAGGTCGGCGCCCAGCAGCTCGCTTTCCATCGTGCGGCGGCGCGCTTCCATCCAGTTCACATTGCCGCGAACCGTGTTGATTTCGCCATTATGCGCCATGAAGCGATAGGGGTGGGCGAGCCGCCAGCTGGGGAAGGTGTTGGTGCTGAAACGCTGGTGCACGAGGCCGAGTGCGCTGACGCAATCGGGATCGCGCAAATCGTCGTAGAAACTGCCGACCTGGTTTGCCAGCAGCAGCCCCTTGTAGACCACCGTGCGGCTGTTGAAGCTCGGGATATAGGCCTGGCTGAGGCCTTCGATGCCATGCTTCGCTTCGAGCGCCTTCAGCGGATTGAGCGTCTGCTTGCGGATCACGACCAGCTTGCGCTCGAAAGCCTCGCGGCTGGCGCAGCTCATGCCGCGCGCGATCACGCATTGGCGGATGACCGGCATGGAGGCGATGACCGCATCGCCCAGTCCGTCCAGTGTCGTCGGCACGTCGCGCCATCCGACCACGCGCTGGCCTTCCTTCTCGGCGAAGCGTTCGAGCTGGCCCTCTACGAATTGACGCGCCTCTTCCTCCTGCGGGAGGAAACACATGGCCAGCGCATAATCGCCCTCGTCGGGCAAATCGTAATCATGCGCCTCGGCCCATTTGCGGATCAGCGGGTCGGGCGTCTGGATGAGGATGCCCGCACCATCGCCCAGCAGCGGGTCCGCGCCGACCGCGCCGCGATGGTCGAGATTGGCGAGGATGGTGAGCGCCTGCTCGATGATCGCGTGGCTCTTCTTGCCCTTGATATGCGCGACCATGCCGACGCCGCAGGCATCGTGCTCGTTGCGCGGGTCGTAGAGACCCTGGGAATCGGGGGTCGTGTGAGCCGGGACCTGCATTCGCTTAAACCGTCCTCCTCTGGGTCCGCGTCCCGAACCGGCCTTCACCGGGGGGCGCGGAAGTTGTGCAGCGCCGCATGCGCGGCCGCCAAAATGTCGCGTAGAGGTCTATTGCAGGTAACAATGGGGTTTTGCAATGGGCGCGGGGTGAAGCAAAATTTCACGCAGCCCAAGAATTACCGGAATATGCCGCATTGCAGCATATGGAATTCGTATCCGTAAACGTGTCAGTCCTTGCGGCCCGCCTGCCCCAGCCGGTCGAGTGCATTGCGTAGCGCGGCCTGCGCCTCGGTCTGGCCCTCATGCGAGCGCGGCTGCTCGGGAATGTCGGCCACTTCGGGTGCGGCATCCTCATTGGCGGGGCGCTGCGGCATCCGGCGGCTCGCTTCGCGGCGCAGGAAGGCAATGACCGGGTCGTCGTCGGAAACTTCGGCCAGGCCCAGGTCGTCCTCGTCGACTGGCCCGAGCTCGCGCGCCATGGGGACCGCCTGCGGTGCGGGCTCGGCCGCGGCGCGCTCGCTTGTGGCGACCATCGCCTTGTGCGCTTCCATCGCGCCTTCGAGACGGCCGAGAAGGGCATCGAGGCTCATGTCGCCGAGCGGCGTTTCGGGTGCGCGGGCTTCTGCAGCGGCTTCTTCGTAGTCTGCCGGCTCCAGCTCGTGCTCGGGTTCGGGCGCATATTGCGGTGCGGCTGCGTATTCCGGTTCGGGCTCGACTTCGACAGGCTCGTACTCTGCCTCCTCGACCTCGGCATATTCGGCCTCGTACTCCGCCGGCTCATCGATCCCTGCGGCCTCCACTTCGACCGGCCCGGCATCCTGCGACGGGAAATAGCCGGGCTCCATCTCGGCATAGACCGCCTCGAAATCCTCTTCCGGCGTTACCGGCGCGATGTCCTCGACCGAGAATTCCTCCTCGTAGCGCCGCTCGTCCTCGTCCCTCGGCGCGCTGATGGCGATGCCTTCCTCGCCGATATCCTCGCGCGCGGAGAAGACGCGGCGGCGGCGCGGCATTTCCTCTTCCGCCTCGCCATCGTCCCATCCGTCGCCGCCAAAACCCTCGAATCCCGGAGCAAAGGCACGCGGACCCGTGGCAGCCGCGATGCGCGAGGCGATCACCCAGCCGAGCAGGAAGCCCAGCAGCGCCAGTCCCGCGCACAGGATCGCCACGTTGTTCGGCACTGCGCCGAGGCCCAGCGTGCCGGCCATCGACGCGTGGACGCTCGGCGGCATCAGCCACAGCCCGCCGCCCAGCAGCAGCGCGAACCACGCGGCGACTGCAGGCCTGAACCATGCTCGGCCCGTCAGGCCGGGAGTATCGTAGCTGTCGCCCATTCGGCTCCTGTTCGCGTCAAGCTCGTGACAAATCCATGTTTGCGCTAGGCCCGCTTGGTTAACACCGCCCTAATTATGGCTGTTCCCGTGGCGGGTGGCAACTCGCCCGTATCGGCGGCCCGCCATGCCGTAACGGCAGATTTCCGGCGGTTGCGCACCCCACTTCCATGCGCCATGAGTCCGCCCGCACGCGGCTCCGGTAGAGTCGCAATGAATCAATTTTCGAGGAGAGCGCGAGAATGAGCCCACAGGACGTAGCAGCCAAGATCGGCGAACAGGTCGGCACCAGCGAATGGGTCGAAATGAGCCAGGAGCGCATCAACCAGTTCGCCGATGCGACGGGCGACCACCAGTTCATCCATATCAATGAAGAAGCCGCCAAGATGACGCCTTTCGGCGGCACCATCGCGCATGGCTTCCTGACCCTGTCGATGATTCCCTACCTCACCGCGAACAGCGATGTGCCGCGGGTCGACGGGATCAAGATGGCGGTCAACTACGGCGGCAACAAGACGCGCTTCATCAATCCCGTTCGTTCGGGCAAGCGTATCCGCGGCCACTGGAAGCTGCTCGAAATGACCGAGAAGCGCCCCGGCCAGTGGCAGCAGACCATGGAAATCACCATCGAGATCGAGGGCGAGGACAAGCCCGCGCTGATCTGCGAATGGATGACCATGTATTTCGTCTGATTTCCCCTTTCCTCCCCGGGAGGATCGGACACCAAAAGCTAATTCGAGGAATACCCCATGCGTGACGCAGTCATCGTTTCCACCGCCCGTACCGGTATGGGCAAGGCCTATAAGGGCGCCTTCAACTCCACGCCCGGCGCAACGCTCGGCTCCTATGCGCTGAAGCCCGCCATCGAGCGTGCCGGCATCGACGCCGGCGAACTCGACGACGTGCTGTGGGGCGCCGCGCTCCAGCAGGGCACGCAGGCCGGCAACCTCGCCCGCCAGGTCGCGCTGCGCGCCGGTTGCCCGATCGGCGTGCCGGGCATGACCATCGACCGCCAGTGCTCCTCGGGCCTGATGACGATCGCCACGGCAGCCAAGCAGGTCATCACCGACCGCATGCAGATCGTCGGCGCGGGCGGGCAGGAATCGATCAGCCTCGTGCAGACCAAGGACATGCGCGTCGCCATGGATCCCGAACTGGTCGCCATGCACGGCGCGATCTACATGCCCATGCTGCAGACCGCCGAAACGGTGGCCCAGCGCTATGGCATCAGCCGCGAAGCGCAGGACGAATACGCGCTCCAGAGCCAGCAGCGCACCGCCGCTGCGCAGGAAGCGGGCCTGTTCGACGACGAGATCGTCTCGGTCAGCACCAAGCACAAGGTGCAGAACAAGGAGACGGGCGAGATCACCGACGAGGACGTGACCATCGCCAAGGACGAGGGCAACCGCCCCTCGACCACGCTCGAAGGCCTCGCCTCGCTGCAGCCCGTCATGGGCCCGGGCACCACGATCACGGCGGGCAACGCCAGCCAGCTGTCGGACGGTTCGGCCGCGGTCATCGTGATGGAAGCCAAGGAAGCCGAAAAGCGCGGCCTCAATCCGCTCGGCCGTTACATCGGCATGGCGGTTGCCGGAACCGAGCCCGATGAAATGGGCATCGGTCCGATCTTCGCCATCCCCAAGCTGCTCGAACGCTTCGACATGAAGATCGACGATATCGACCTGTGGGAGCTGAACGAAGCCTTCGCCGTGCAGGTGCTCTACTGCCGCGACAAACTGGGCATCGACAACGACAAGCTCAACGTCAACGGCGGCTCGATCTCGATCGGCCATCCCTATGGCATGACCGGTGCGCGCTGCGTCGGCCACATCCTGCGCGAAGGCCAGCGCCGCAAGGCGAAGTACGGCGTCGTCACCATGTGCGTCGGCGGCGGCATGGGCGCAGCGGGCCTGTTCGAGATCTTCTGAGGCTCGGCCAACACACATTGAATATCGATAAACAACATTGCGTTTATCGATAAACGGAAATATCTCCCGGGAAACGGCTCGCTGGTGAGTCGCCTTTCCGGGAGTTTTTCGTGCGTAACCTGATTTCCGCCGCCGCGTTCGCAGTCGCAGCGGCCCTCGTCCCTGCGGCCGCGCAGGCCAAACCGCAGCTCGCATATATCGAAGGCGCGCGCGCCAATATGGAGCGGCTCGAGGACCGGACCTTCACAGCCGAAGGCGTGCCGCATGAATACACGGTCTCGATTGCGCTGCCGGCCAGCTACCGCGTCCAGCCCGAGGCCCGCTATCCGGTCATCTGGGTGATGGACAATGCGCTGATGACGCGCACGGTAGTGGCCATGGTCGACCTGCTGGTTTCGGGTAACCACATGCCCGAAGCGATCGTGATCGGAGTGGGCAGCGCGGATGCAGAAGGGCTGGCTGGCGTCCAGCGCCGCATGTCCGATTTCTCGCCCCCCGTTGGCGGGACATTCCTGCCCGATGGCCTCAACGGCGAAGTCTGGGCACGCGATGCCGGCGCGCTTCCCGAGATGCCGCAGCTGGCCGACACATATCTCGACTTCCTCGTCGACGATCTGCGCGGCGAACTCTGCGCCGAACTGCGCTGCGGCGATAGCCACACGCTTCACGGCCATTCGCTGGGCGGAGCCTTTGCCGCCTACGCGCTGCTCGAACGGCCCGGCGCCTTCGACCGGATGATCATCGGCAGTCCCTTCATCAGGGCCAATGGCGGCGCGGTGCTCGCGCTCGAGGAGAGGTTCGCGAAAACGGGCAAGGCCCTGCCGACCGACATCTATATCGGCGCTGGCAGCGAGGAGGCGGACGAGTGGTTCCTTGCAGTGGCGGGCATCGTTCCGGGCACGGCCGAATTCGCCAACCGCCTGAACCTGCGCGGCTATGAAGGGCTGCGCGTCAAAACCCGCTTCTATGACGGCGAGGATCACTACACGGTCGCCCCGCGCGTGATCATGGATGGATTGAAGCATCTTTTCGCCGGGGAAGCGGCGCAGATCGGCTCGAGCTGGCCGCGGCGACCCCAATAGGGAACCTCGCCATCAATCCCCACGTTCGCATGGTGGGGCGGTGAATTCCGGAGGCACGATATGACACAGCGATGGCCAGAACTCGATTATGAGGCCGATCGCCGGGTCATCGAAACCCTTCACGCCTATCTCCAGGTCATGGGCAAGCTGCCCACGCGCGCCCTGCCATGGTGCAACCACAGCTGGCACCTTGCGCTGCGCGTCGTGCCGCGCGGTTTTCGCAGCTATCCGGTGGAGATGCCGGGCGGCGAGGCGGAAGTCATCTTCGACTGCCTCTCCAGCGCAGTCGCGGTGGAATCCTCGACCGGCTTTGCCGACGGCTTCGAGGTCGCAGGTCAAAGCGTCGCGCGCTTCCACGAACAGCTTGCCGGGCTCTTGCGCCATGCCGGAGTGTCGACCGATATTTCCGGTGCTCCCAACGAGGTCGAAACCGCCATCCCGTTCCACGAGGACACCGACGAGCGGGAATGGGACGAGGCTACGCTCGCGCGCATCCACCGCGCTTTTTCCGATGCCAACCGCGTGTTCGAACGCTTCCGTTCGGGCTTCGTTGGCAAGTCCTCTCCCAGTCACCTGTTCTGGGGCAGCTTCGATCTCGCCGTTACCCGCTTTTCGGGCCGTGAGGCACCGCTGCACCCCGGCGGCTTTCCCAATCTGCCCGACCGCGTGACGCGCGAGGCCTATAGCCATGAAGTGGCCAGCGCGGGATTCTGGCTCGGCGGCGGGGGCGTCGATGAAGCGGCTTTCTATGCTTACGGCTATCCGACGCCCGACGGTTTCGGCGAAGCTGCGGTCGAGCCCGAAGCCGCCTATTGGCACGGCGAGCTGGGCGAGTTCGTCCTCCCTTATGCCGCGGTACGCGAGGCGGAGGACCCGGAACGTGCGCTGATGCAATTTCTCGAAAGTACCTATGCGGCAGTCGCCGACAGGGGCGAGTGGGCAAGGGACCGGCTCGAAATCCCGCTCGGCCAATATGGCGAGCCTTACGATGTCGAAGCGCAGCGCGAGGGCTGACTTGCCTAAATCCCTGTAACGGCGCATTCTTCGCCGCATGGGAGTGATGGAAATCATCGGGATAGCCGGAAGCGTCAGCCTGCTCGCGGGCTGGCGTCTTTACCTCAGCATTTTCGCAACAGGGCTTGCGATGCGCCTCGGCGCGCTGCCGCTTCCCGAGCATTTGCAGAGCCTCGATGCGCTGGCCAATCCGTGGGTGATGGGCATCGCCGCGATTGCCGCGCTGGCCGAATTCTTTGCCGACAAGGTGATGTGGCTCGACAGTGCATGGGACGCGGTCCACACCTTCGTGCGGCCGGTGGGCGGGGCGCTGCTCGCGCTCGCCATCGTCGATCCTTCCGATCCGGCGACGCAGGTGGTGGCTTTCCTCCTCGGCGGCGGCGCTGCACTGACGGCGCATGCGGGCAAGGCCGGCGCGCGCGGCGTGGTCAATGCCAGCCCCGAACCGGTAAGCAATATCGCGGTCTCGACAGTGGAAGACGTGGCGACGGCAGGGCTGCTCTATGCGGCCTATGAATATCCCTATGTCGCGGGCGGGATCGCGCTGGTGCTGCTGGCGTTCGTGGTCTGGCTGATCTGGCTGGCGCGCAAGATCGTGCGCAGCCTGTTTGGGCGCAAACCTGCCGCACCACCGCCTAGCGGCTGAGCTGGAACACCGCGAATTCGGCGCGCCAGTTGGTGCTTCCGCTGACCGGCTTGCCGCCCGCGAAGAACCATTCCCGCTCGATAGTCGCGCCCTTTTCGCGGGCAAGTTCGCGGAAGTCCTTGACCGTGACGTGGTGGATGTTCGGTGTCTCGTACCAGCTGACCGGAATCGCGCGCGTCACCGGCATCTTGCCGCCGAACATCAGCGCCGAGCGCGTGCGCCAGTGGGCGAAGTTGGGGAAGCTGACAAAGGCCTGCCGCCCGACGCGCAGGAGCTGGTCGAGCATGTGATCGGGCCTTGTGGCGGTCTGCAGCGTCTGGCTGAGGACGGTGTAGTCGAAGCCCTTGTCGGGATAGTCGGCAAGGTCGCGATTGGCATCGCCCTGCACCACCGATAGCCCTTGCGCCACGCAGCGCTCGACGCAGTCGCCGTCGATCTCCATCCCGCGCGCGTCGACCTGCTTCGCATCGCGCAAATTCGCCAGCAGCGCCCCGTCGCCGCAGCCGATGTCGAGCACGCGGGCACCAGGCGCGATGGCCTCGGCAATCGCCGCGAGGTCTGGCCGCAGGTTCATTCGAGGAAGCCTTTCACCACGCGGTCGAGCGCAGGCACGTCGAGCAGGAAGCTGTCGTGGCCATGCGGAGCGGACAGTTCGACGAAGCTCACGGCCGCGCCCGCCGCATTCAGCGCGCGCACTACGTGGCGGCTTTCGCTGGTAGGGTAGAGCCAGTCGCTGTCGAAGCTGACGAGGCAGAAGCGCGCAGCTGTCCCCGCAAAGGCATCGGCAAGCTTGCCGCCATGCTCTTCGGCGAGGTCGAAATAATCCATCGCGCGGGTGATATAGAGATAGCTGTTCGCATCGAAGCGCTGGGTGAAGCCGCTGCCCTGGTAGCGCAAATAGCTTTCGACCTGGAAATCGGCGTCGAAGCCGAAGGACTTGGCCTCACGGTCCTGCAAATTGCGTCCGAACTTCTCGGTCAGCGCCTCTTCGGAAAGATAGGTGATATGCGCCGCCATGCGCGCCACGGCGAGACCATTGTCGGGCGCTTCGCCGCCATAGTAATCGCCTTGGTTCCAGCGCGGGTCGGCCATCACCGCCTGCCGTCCAAGTTCGTGAAAGGCGATGTTCTGCGCCGAATGGCGGCTGGTCGAGGCGATGACGAGGACGCGCGCGGCGCGGCTTGGCCAGTTGGCGGCAAGGCTCAGCGCCTGCATTCCGCCCATCGACCCGCCGACGACCGCGTGGAGCGTGTCGATGCCGATCTCGTCGAGCAGGCCGACCAGCGCGCGCGTCATGTCGCGGATGGTGATGACGGGGAACCGCATCGCATAAGGCTTGCCGTCGCTCGCCTCGCTTGCCGGGCCGGAGGAGCCCATGCAGCTGCCGATGACATTGGCGCAGATGACGTGGAAGCGGCCCGTGTCGATCGGCTTTCCGGGGCCGACCATGCGTTCCCACCAGCCGGGCTTGCCGGTGACGGGATGCGGCGAAGCGACATACTGGTCGCCGGTCAGTGCGTGGCACAGGAGGATGGCGTTCGAGCGGTCTGCATTGAGCTCGCCATAGGTTTCATAGGCCAGTGTTGCGCCCACGAGCTCGCCCCCGCCATCGAGGGCGAGCGGTTGGGGCAGCTCCAGCGTGCGCGATGTCCCGGCCATTGATGTCGCTGTAACCGCACCACAGGCGCTTGTCGAAGGGCGCTTTTTCTTTCATGCGCCGAAGCCGCAATGGCAGACAGACCAACAATGAAACCCTGGATCGCCAAGATCCACGCCTATGTACCCGGCAAGAGCAAGGGGGCGGACGGGCGCGAGCTGGTAAAGCTTTCGGCCAACGAAAATCCCTTGGGGTGTAGCGAGGCGGCGCTGGCGGCCCTGGCGGAGCCCGCCGGACCCGCGCGCTATCCCGATCCCGATGCGAATGCCCTGCGCGCGAAAATCGGCGAGGTCCACGGCCTCGATCCGGCGCGGATCGTCTGCGGGACGGGCTCGGACGAATTGCTCAACCTAGCCGCGCAAGCCTTCGCCGGACCGGGCGACGAGGTGCTCTATGCGCGCTATTCCTTCGTCGTTTACGAGATCGCCGCAAGGCGCTGCGGGGCGACGCCGGTCGAGGCACCCGATGTCGATTACGCCACCGATGTCGATGAACTGCTGGGCGCGGTGACCGAGAACACTAGGGTGGTCTTCCTTGCCAACCCGAACAATCCGACGGGGACTTTCCTGCCGCGCGGCGAAATCGAGCGGCTCCATGCAGGCCTTCCCGCAGACGTTCTGCTGGTCGTCGACCAGGCCTATGGCGAATATCTGGAAGAAGGCGAGGACGACGGCGCAATGGCGCTTGCCGCCGCGCACGACAACGTGCTCGTCACGCGCACCTTCTCCAAGATCTATGGCCTTGCGGGCGAGCGGATCGGCTGGGCCACCGGCGCGCCGCAGCTGATCGATGCGCTCAACCGCATTCGCGGGCCTTTCAACGTCACCAACTCCGGCCAGAAGGCGGCCATCGCGGGGCTGGGCGACCAGCAATTCGTTGCCAGATCGCGCGAGGCGAACAATCGCGAGCTGGCGCGTTTTACCGAAACCATCGCCGGAATGGGCAATCACGGGCTGCGCCCCGTTCCGAGCAAGGCGAACTTCCTGCTGGTGCTGTTCGAAGGCAAGCTCACCGCCGAAGCCGCGCTCTCTGCACTGGCCGATGGCGGTTATGCCGTGCGCCACCTGCCGGGGCAGGGCCTGCCGCATGGCCTGCGCATCACCATCGGAACGGCCCAGCAGATGGACGAGATCGCCGCAATCCTGCGCGCCGCAGCAGTGGCGGCACGATGAGCATCGAGCGCGTTGCGATTATCGGGCTCGGCCTGATCGGCGGCTCGATCGGACTGGCCGTGAGCGAGAAGCTGCCCAAGGTGCGGACAAGCGGCTGGGATTTCGATCCCGATGTCCGCCGCCGGGCCGCCGAGCGGGACCTGGTGCAGGAGGTCTGCGAGAATGCCGGCGAGGCAGTAGGGAATGCCGACCTTGTCATCCTCTGCGTCCCCGTCGGTGCCATGGGCGATGCTGCTGCCGCAATCGGCTCCAGCCTGCCCGAAGGGGCGATCGTTAGCGATGTCGGTTCTTCGAAGGCCAGCGTCGCAAAGACGCTCGCCGAAGCGCTCCCGGGGGCAATTGTCATTCCTGCCCACCCGGTTGCAGGTACGGAAAAGAGCGGTCCGGACGCAGGCTTTGCCGACCTCTTCAACCATCGCTGGTGCATCCTCACGCCGGGCGAGGATGCGCCCCAGCAGGCAGTAAGCGACCTCGCCGCATTCTGGGAAGGCATCGGTGCGAAGGCGGAAATCATGGACGCGGAGCACCACGATCTCGTGCTTGCGGTGACCAGCCATATCCCGCACCTCATCGCCTTCACCATCGTCGGCACCGCTTCCGATCTAGAAGACGTGACGCGCGGAGAAGTGATCAAATATTCGGCTGGCGGCTTTCGCGATTTCACCCGCATCGCCGCATCCGACCCGACCATGTGGCGCGACGTGTTCCTCACCAACCGCGATGCCGTGCTCGAGGTACTTGGCCGGTTCAGCGAAGACCTCACCGCTCTCCAGCGCGCCATCCGCAATGGCGATGGCGATACGCTGTTCGACCTCTTCACCCGCACGCGGGCAATCAGGCGGCAGGTGGTCGAACAGGGGCAGGATGACGCACGCCCCGATTTCGGGCGCAAGGATCACTGACAGGTCAAACGTTCAGTGAATTGATCTCTTCAAGCACCTTAGCCTCTACCTCGGCGCGCGGGAGGCCCGGCGGGATCGGCTCGCAGAACTTGTAGGTAATCGTCCCGGGACGCTTGAGCCAACGGTGATAGACCGGGCCGCTTTCCACCGCGACCGGGACGACCGGCAGGCCGAGCATCTTGTAGAGCCCGGCAAAGCCTGCCTGCAGCTGGCGACGCTCTCCATGCGGTACGCGGGTTCCTTCGGGGAAGATCACCAGCGGGCGCCCGTCGGCAGACATCTTCTTCGCGCTGCGGATCATGCCCATCAGCATCTTCGCGCCCTGGTCGCGCGCCACCGGGATGAGGCCATAGGCGAGGGCTGCGCGGCCCCAGCCGGGGATCCGGAACAGCTCCTGCTTGGCGAAAACCGAGGGGCAGTCGAGCAAATTGGGCGCGTCGATCGCCTCGAAGAAGCTCTCGTGCTTGATGGCGTAGAGTGCCGGTTCGTCCTGCGGCTTGCCCTCGATCACGACTTTCGCACCGATGATGTGTTTCAGACACCAGCGCTGCCACTGGCCCCAATTGCGAACCCGCCGCCGGAACGCGCCCAGCGAGAAGGGCGCACTGGCAAGCGAGGCCGCTGTTATGAGAAAGGAGCCTAGATAGAACAGTGGGTAGAACAGGAAGTTACGAAGCAGGATCATCCGCGGCTTCTTCACCTTCTCCGGTTGCCTGCTCTGCGGCAGGCTGATCTTCATCCTCGGGCAGGCCCTGCGAGATTTCCGAGGCAATCAGCTTGTTGTATTCGAGGAACAGTGTGCCGAGATCGGGGTGCGATCCCACCGCATCGCGGATGATCGCGGTTCCGGCCGGCAGCATGCCCGCAACCTCGGAATAGGCGCGCGCCATATGCCAGTCGGTGGTGACGAGGCGGACCGATTCGATCTCCTTGTCCTCTATCCACTGCGCCGTTTCGCCCGCATTGCTACGCGTATCGACCGCCAGTTGCCCCAGCGTGACGCAGCAGTTCATCGTGCGCGAGGGGACTTCGAACTCCTCGGCGAATTCGCCCGGTTTCACTTCCGGATCGACGCCGGAGACGAACATTTCCTTGGCCCACCCCCGCTCGATCACTTCGAGCCCGCGTGCGATGCGTCCCGGCCCGCCGGTCAGCACGATCACCGCATCTGTCTCTGTCTTGCCTGCAGGCGACGGCAGCGTCACCGCAAAGCCGAGGAAGCCGAAGGCGTAAACCAGGAAAATCGCGGCAAACAGGCGGAGGATCAAAGCGTTTTCCTCAAGGATGAAAGCACGGTCATGCGAGCGGTGTAGACGGCAATTCCCACCGCGAAAAGCGGGACAAGGGCGATAAGCGCCCAATCAACGGCCAAGAGTGACCCTCCTGCAACCATTCCCGACTGCAAGGCGGCGAACTGGCCGCCCAGCAGGGCGATCATCGCAATTCCGGCGACGAGCCCCAGAGCCCCGCCGATCACGGCATCGATCAGGATCGAGCGCTGGAATATCCGCGCGATCTGGTCGTCGCTGCCGCCCAGCAGGTGGACGATTTCAACCGTATCGCGGTTGCCGCCCAGCGCATTGCGCGCCGCCAGCCACACGGCCGCCGCGCCCACCGCGCCGAGCATGGCGATCAGCGCCAGCGCCATCCATTTGAGCGAGGAGAGGGCCGAAAGGATGGGGGCGAGCCAGTCCGACTGCGCATCGATCCGCGACTGCGGCGCGACCTGCCTCAAAGCCCCCCCGAGGCGGTCGTAATCGGCTCTGCTCGTCCCGTCGCGCAGGGTGACATCAACCAGCGCCGGCAGCGGGACAGTCTCGACTTCGTCGCCCGTGCCGAGCCAGGGTTCGAGGAGTTCGGCGATATCTTCCTGCGGCACGACACGGAAACCGGCCACCGAAGGGTCGCGGGCGAGGATATCCTGCACCTTCTCGACCTGAGCCGCGCGGGCTTCTTCGTCGGGCTCCACGATCTGGACCGTCGCGCTTCCGGCAAGGTCGCCGCGCGCGGTCTGGACCATGTTCGACAGGGCAAGCGCGCCGCCCGCGGCGACCACCGTCAGTGCGACCATAATCGCCAGCACCCAGACCATCGGCCCGCCCATCCGCGTTTGCGGCAGGAGCCCCGCCGCACGGCGCCCGCGAAACGGGGCGAGGCCGCGATCGACGGCGCTTTCTATCGCCGGGGGCCGCTTCATCCGCGTGCCCCCGTGCCTTCGCGGCGCGGCGGGTATTTCAGCGCGCCGGTGGGATCGGACAACATGCCCTTCGACAGCCGCATGATCATGCTCTCGGGCACCTTCTGCAGCAGCTGGATGTCATGGGTGGCGACCACCACCGTGGTCCCGAGCCGGTTGAGCGCCTCGAACAGGCGCAGCAGCTTTACCGCCATTTCGGGATCGACGTTACCCGTCGGCTCGTCGGCAATGAGGATTTCGGGTCGCCCGATCACTGCGCGGGCGATGGCGACACGCTGCTGTTCGCCGCCCGAAAGCGTTGCGGGCCGTGCCTCGGCGCGGTGCGCGAGGCCCACCCATTCGAGCATGTCGGCGACCGGCTCGCGCAAATCCGCCTCGCGCACGCCCGATACGCGCAAGGGCAGCGCGACATTGTCGAAGGCGGAGAGGTGATCGACGAGGCGGAAGTCCTGGAACACCACGCCCATGCGGCGGCGATAGGCAGGCAGCTTGTCACGCGGCAGGGTGATCACGTCACGCCCGAACATGCGGATGCCGCCGCGGGACGGACGCTGCGCCAGGTAGAGCAGTTTCAGCAGCGAGGTCTTGCCCGCGCCGCTCGCCCCGGTGAGGAAATAGAAGCGGCTCGAATAGAGCGAAAAGGAGATGTTCGAGAGCACTTCGCGCTCGGTCCCGTAGCGCAGCCCTACATTGTCGAACTGGACGATTTCCTCTTCGCGCGCACTCATCACGCGAAATCCGCGCCTGATTGGAAGGGAAATGCTGCCGCCATATCGTCTTTGGGGCCTATAACGAGCCTTCGCTGGGGAAAAAAGCGCTCATGGGCTTTCGCGCACAGCTACGCGCCTTGTCGTGATTCGCGGGCCTCTATAGAGCTTCCATTCACCATGATTATCGCCTGTCCGGCCTGCAGCACCCGCTATGTCGTGCCCGACAACGCCATCGGCGTGGACGGCCGGACCGTGCGCTGCGCCAAGTGCAAGCACTCGTGGTTCCAGGAAGGTGCGAGCGCAGAAGGCGTCGCCGCGAGCGAGGAAGTGGCCGCGCCTGCGCCTGCCCCGCAGCCTGCGCCGCCGCCACCACCACCACCACCTCCTCCCCCTCCGGCCCCGGTCGAGGAAGAGCAGGTAGCGAGCCGGCCCCTCGACGAGCCCGTGCCCGACATGGCGCCTACAGGAGGTCGCCGCCGTTCCTTCATCCGCTCGGCCGAGGCCGAAGCTCCGGTGGAGGAAGCGCCGCGCCAGCGCCCGCCCGATTTCGACGAGACCCCGCCGCCCTCCTTCGTCGAGCGCGAAGAAGATCACGCCGAGCCCGATTTCGACGAGCCGGTGCATGAGGAAGTGCACGAGGACGACCTCGTCTCGCGCTTCGACCACTCGCCGCCCTTCGGCCCGCGCCGCAACCGACTCAAGCTGTGGACCTGGGCCGCGGCGATCTTCGCGCTGCTCGCAGTGGGCGCGATCTTTGCCATGCAGCGGTATGGCACGCCCGACTGGTGGCCTGTCGACAAGCCGTTGTTCGGTGAAGCGCAGCCCGACCTCTCGCTGTCGTTCCCGCCCGATGCACAGCGCTGGCGCGAGCTGGAAAACAACAGCTGGATGTTCACCGCGCGGATCGAGGTGACCAACAACGCCCGCGAGGCGCGCCGCCTCCCGCCAGTCCTGATCGTCATGCTCAACGAGCGCGAGGACCAGATTTACAGCTGGGTCGTGCAGCCGCCGCAGCCCACGCTGGCCCCGGGCGAAAGCATCGCCATCGACGAGGCGCGCACCGACGTTCCGCGCGGCGCGGTGTACGCCGACGTGGGCTGGGCACCGCTCTAGTAAAATACATGCTTGCCGCTTTGCGAAGCTGTTGCTAGGGGCGCGCTCCTACCGGCGGGAGCAGGTGGTCTCACCTTGTGAGATTCGCTTCCGATGCAGACTGTGTGCGGTCGTGGCGGAACTGGTAGACGCGCAACGTTGAGGTCGTTGTGGCCGCAAGGCCGTGGAAGTTCGAGTCTTCTCGACCGCACCAACAGTCCCACCTCCGGGACCATCCCAATATCTAACAAATCAAGCAGTTGCATCGCGCGCTGCCTTGCGCCAACCATGCCCGCATCAGGGCCTGGGGGGTTGTGAATGCGCGCAATTGGGTTGGGCGTGGCGGTGTGGATTTCGTGTGCCGGAGCAGCGCTGGCGCAGGAGACGGCGGACGATCCTTTCGCGGATTATGCCGCTGGGCGCTATGTCGCGGCAGAAATGGGCGCGGAAGCAGCGCTGTCGAAGGACCCTGCGAACCCGGTCTGGTGGGCGCTGCTCGCCGAATCGCGAGCCAAGCTCAACCGCCCGCGTGACGCGGCGGCGGCATTCGGCCGCGCGGCGGAGTTCGAAACCGATCACACCAGGCGCAGCTATTTCCTCCGGGCGCAGGTGCTGCAGTTCGTCGCGGCAGATTTGCGGGCAGAGGCGCAGGCAGTGGTCCGATCCGCCATTGCCGATGATTTGCTCGATGCGCGCCATTCGCTCGATTGGGCGATGGTGACGATTGCCGCGGACGATGACCGGGCGGCGCAGGACATCCTGTCGAACGAGCCGCTCCACGGGGACTTTACCCGGCAGAGCGCTCTCGATGCAGCCTACAGCGCCAAGCGGCGCGGTCTCGACCAACGGGCGGCGGAGTTTTTCGAAGCGGGACTGGCGCTGGACGGGGCGGAGCCATCGCCGCTCTCCGATGCGCAGCGCGAGAACATCCGCCGCGAGGTGCGCGAGCTGACCCGCGACTGGGCCTTCCTGTCGCAAGCCAGCTATTCCTCGTCAGGGCGGCCGGACGGTCTCGTGCCGCAGGGCGATGCCGAGGTGATGCAATTGGGTGCGGAGCTCTCGCGCCGGATCGGCGGCTGGCAGGGCGGGCGGCCTTGCAGCCTGTTCGCGCGCGTCTTCCATTCCGAATTCCTTGGCGAGGACCGCGTCTTGGGCAATGCCACGCAAGGCTGGGTGGGCCTGCGCTACAAGCCGCTCGCTGCACTCAATCTCAATCTCGAAGCAAGCCGGTTGGTGGGGTTCGACGATCAGGGTATCGAAGACTGGTCGGTGCGCGTTGCCATCTCGGCTGGCGAGGGCCTGGAACCGGAAGTCGGGCGCCGCAACTGGACCTATCTGCACGCCTATGGCGACATCTCCTACCTGTTGGACAACGACGTGACTTTCGGCATTGCGGAGGGCCGCTACGGCCGCGCTTTCGCGCTTGGCGGGGAGACGACGATCACGCCTTACGCCGTGGCGCGCGCGGGTCTCGATACGGGGCGGGTGACCGATGCTTCGCTGGGCGGCGGTGCGGGCGTGAACCTGCGCCACTGGTTTGGCGGCGACGCGACCACCGCACCGCGCGGATTCATCGATTTCGACCTGCAGGCACGCGAACGGATTGCAGGCGACGAAAGCGCGAGCGGAGTGCTCGCCAGTATCACCTTCGGGCGCTGACCCGCCTCAGCCGTGCGCGCCGAAGAGGTTGGCGATCGCGGTGCTGATGCGCAGGTTGAGGCCATGCGCTTCCTCGATCGGATCGATGTAGTTGGCGCGGATGGCATCGTAATTGTCGCCGCCCTGACGGGGGTATTGCGCGCTTTCGTCCATCGCGAAGTCGCCCGTTTCGGGATAGCTCGCGGGAAAGGCGCGGCGCATCTGCGCGAGCGCTTCGTCGATGCGCAGGGTAAAGACCATTTCCAGCACGTCGCGGCGGCTGATGTCGTTGGCGCGGCTGAAGGCCGGGACCGACACGGCTTTCAGGAACATGTGCTGGAGCAGCGCCAGGCGTAGCGATTGCAGCACGCCGATCGTGCGGCGGACCTGCTCGCGGTCGGGATGCGGCTCCTCATTGGGCACGAGTTCGAACAAGCGGTGCAGCTTCAGCGCATCGACGCGCAGGCGCGAGGCGAGGCGACGGAAGACGCCGTTGCGGTCGTCGGTGATGAGATATTCGGCCAGCGTCTCGCAGGCGCGGGCCAGATTGTCCTCGGTGCCGCGATAGGGTCGGCTCGCCCAATAGGCCGAATTGAACAGTTCGCCATAGGCGGCCACCGTCTTGATGCTGGCGAGCGCGTTCGACGCGCGCACCAGCCGCATGATCTGGCGGCCCCGCGGGCTTTCACGCAGGAGTTCGGCGATATCTTCGTAATTGCTCTCCGCCGCGCTGCCGACGCCGGCGATGATGTTCACCGGGTAGCCCAGCTGCTGCAGGATGGCGTTGTGCGGAATGGCGCGTATCTGGCGCAGGCTCATCTCGCGATCGGCATTGAGGTCCGACTGGCGGCGCGAGACGCGGCTGCCGGTGGAATTCAAGAGGCCCAGCCCGAAGGCGGTGATCGCGCGGCTGTAGGTCCGGCTTTCGAGATGGTCTTGCTGGTGGTCCTTCACCGCACGGTAGAAATCGAGGCTCAGGTCGGTGCGCCGGTAGAAGGGATCGGTCGGCACGTCCGGATCGGTATCGGCAGGCGCAAGCTCGGCAATGGTCGAAAGCGTCGCGCGGGCGAGGTCGGGCGTCGAGAAGAACAGGTAGCCGTCGCCGCCCTGGAAGCTGGCTTCGGGTTCGAGCTGGATGCCCGCGCGTGCGAAACGGCGGCGCGCCCAGGGGCTCATCGGCCATTCGAGCCGGTCCTTGAAGCTCGCCGGATGCGCGCCGCGGCCCATGCCCTCGCCATGCGTGTTGAACACCAGCGCGGCGACATCGGTGAGGCCGTTCGCCACCATGGCATTGGCAAGGCGGCCCTGCAGGCGCTCGATGGCGAGGCTCGCCGGGATCTGTCCGACGAAACGACCCGCATCGGAAAAGCCGGTCTGGATCGCGATGCGTCCACGCTTCCTCGCATAGTCCTGGAAGGCTTCTTCCTTGAGCAGCGCATCGAGGAAGCGCCCGCCATGTTCGAGCGCGGTCTCGGTCTCGAAGAGGGGCGAGACGTCGACCTTGTCCTCGATCCCGAACAGCTTGGCGAAATAAAGCGCGGAGAGCACCGTTGCGGGCTGCTCGCATTCTGCCACCAGCATGCGGATCGGCGCGTCGGCATCCACGTGCTTGAGGATTTGCGCCATGGCGAGGAACTGGCGCACCGCGGTGCTGCTCTCGACTGCCAGCGAGGCGAAATTGGCCGAGAGCGGCTCGGCATTCTTCACCAGCTCGCGCAGCGCGTTCAGCGCGCCCTGGCTGCCGAGGTCGAGATCGGCACCGCCCTCGATGCGGCTGCGGATCGCGTTGTGCAGTTGCTTGGCGTTCACGCGGAAATGGATGAGACCCATGCCGAGCCCGTCGGCGCGCATTGCGGCGGCGAGCGTCTTGAGCGCAACGGCCTTTTCGGGATCGGCCTTGAGCGCATCCTCTTCCAGTTGGGAGATAACGGGCGCAAGGCTGAGCAACTTGTCCTCGCTGTCGCCCGTCAGGCGGTTGGCGGCGGCGGAAAGGTCCGCGCGATCGGACAGGTCGCCGGCAAATTCTTCAGCGCTCGCAGCAGTTCTCGCCTGAGCCTTGCGCAGCGTGTCGAGAAGCGTGTGGCCAGCATCGAGCTTGGCGAGCTGGTCGGCATAGCGCTCCAGCCGCTGCGCCTTTTCGGACAAGCGGAAGGCGATGGAGGTGTACCACTTGATATCGGTGCGCCCGTCCATGTCGTAGCCCACCCAGCTGGCGAAACGGAACGGCAGCGGTTCCAATTCGCGCCAGCGCTCGGGCCATTTCCCGCTCGCGCATTCGAACAGGCTGGCATTGATCGCATCACGCGCGTCCTGCGCATTGGCCATCGCCGACATTGCGCGCTCGTGTTCGTATTGCAGCGTGATTTCGGGACGCACCGCCTCGACCGGCGCCACCGCATCGCCGCCGCCTGCCGCCTCGGCCACCACATCGGTCTGCGCCGGGGTCAGCAGGAAGGTCGGGTGCGCGGTGAAGACGACGTGGAGCTGCGGATGCGACCAGCGTTCGCGAAAGGCTTCGAAGCCGCCCTCGTTGTGGCAAAAGCCTGTCATCCGCTTCTTTGTGTCCTGCGGGGTGACCAGGTTGCACATCCGGTCCGCCCGCGCTTCGAGCGAGCGCGTTTCGAGTTCGGCGATGAGCTTGGAGAAATCTTCCAGCGAGACTTCGCCCGCCTCCAGTTCGCGCGACAGGTCGTGCGCCAGCTGGAAAACGGGATTGAACAGCGGTGTCTCCTGCGTGCGCTTGTGCAGCTCGCGCAAGCGGTGCGTGAGCGTGGCGAATGTCAGCGGTTGCAGGTCCGGCATGTCGTTCAATTTTCCCCTTCGCTTTCCCATACGCACAGCCGCGCCGGAAAGTGCCGCAAGTGAGGCCAATTCGCAGTGCAATGCAGCATGAATAGGTTTGCGGATGTCCAAGCTTTACTTAATCGCGGCAATTCTCCACCCCTTCCGGCTCGTTAACCAGTCACGCCAACCCTGCGGTCAGAGCCTTGGTGCATGGCCGGCAAGGGGCATACAGGGGCAAGTATATGAGCGAATGGACCATCGGCATTATCGGGGGCTCGGGCCTCTATGCGATGGAGGCGCTGGAAGACCGCCAGTGGATCGAAGTGACTTCGCCTTGGGGCAAGCCTTCGGACAAGATCCTGTGCGGCAATATCGGCCATGTGCGCGTGCGCTTCCTGCCGCGGCACGGGCGCGGACATCCGATCATCCCGAGCCGGGTGGATAGCCGCGCCAATATCGATGCCTTGAAGCGCGCCGGCTGCACCGATATCCTTGCCATCAGCGCGGTGGGCTCGCTTTCCGAAGACCTGCCGCCGGGCCGCTTCGTCGCGGTCGACCAGTTCATCGACAATACCAAGGGCCGCCCCTCCAGCTTCTTCGACAACGGCTTCGTCGCCCATGTCTCGATGGGCGATCCGGTGTGCGACCGCCTGTCCAAATATGCCGCCAAGGCGGTCGAGAAGGCGGGCGGCGAAGTGACCATGGGCGCGACCTATCTCGCCATGGAGGGCCCGCAATTCTCCACCCGCGCGGAAAGCCGCCTCTATCGCCACTGGGGTGCGGAAGTCATCGGCATGACCGCCATGCCCGAGGCGAAACTCGCGCGCGAGGCCGAGCTGCCCTACGCGCTGCTCGCCATGGTCACCGACTGGGACAGCTGGCGCGAAGGCGAGGATGCGGTCGATGTCGGCCAGGTGATCGAGCAGATGGGCAAGAACTCCGATCTCGCCACCAGGACGGTCGAGAAATTCTGCAAGGCCCTGCCCAAGAAGCGCACCCCCTCACCGATCGACCGCTCGCTCGACGATGCGGTGATCACTGCGCCCAACAAGCATGACAAGGAGCTGATGACAAAGCTCGACGCTGTCGCAGGGCGCCTGTTCCGCGGGCGATGACCGAGACGCTCGACCTCCTTGTCATCGGCGGCGGGATCAACGGCGCCGGGATCGCCCGCGATGCAGCAGGGCGCGGCATGCGCGTCATGCTGGTCGAAAAGGATGACCTTGCCTCGCATACCTCCTCTGCCAGCACCAAGCTGGTCCACGGGGGGCTGCGCTATCTCGAACAGTTCGAGTTCCGGCTGGTCGGCGAGAGCTTGCGCGAACGCGAGGTCCTGCTTGCCAATGCACCGCATATCATCTGGCCGCTGCGATTCATCCTGCCGCACGAGCCGAGCATGCGCCCGAAGTGGATGCTGCGCGCGGGGCTGGCGATCTACGACCGGCTGGGCGGGCGCAAGCGGCTGCCCGGATCGCGCAAGGTCGACCTCAGGATCGCCCCGCACCGGTCAATCCTGCGCAACCGGCTCAAGACCGGCTTCGAATATTCGGATTGCTGGGTGGAGGATTCGCGCCTCGTCGTGCTCACGGCAAAGGATGCCGAGGAGCGCGGGGCAAAGATCGCAACGCGCACCGAGTGCATCGCGCTGGCGCGGCACGAAGACCACTGGCTGGCCACGCTGAAGGATGAAAGCGGCGAACGGGTGGTGACGGCGAAGGCGGTCATCAACGCGGCTGGTCCCTGGGTCGACCGGGTGGCAAAGATCGCGCTCGGGCAGGGCACGCCGGCGCACTTGCGGCTCGTCAAGGGCAGCCACATCATCGTGCCGCGCGCCTATCCGGGGGAGCATGCCTATATCTTCCAGCAGGAAGACGGGCGCATCGTCTTTGCAATTCCCTACGAGCGCGACTTCACGCTGATCGGGACGACCGACATGCTCTACGAAGGCGATCTCGACGAGGTCATCATCACCGCGGAAGAATCGAGCTACCTCCGCCGCGCGGCGACCAAATACCTCAAGAGCGGCGTCACCGAAGAGGACATCGTGCACACCTATGCCGGTGTCCGCCCGCTTTACGAGGACAAGGCCAAGAGCAATTCCACCGTCACGCGCGATTACGTGTTCGAAATCGACGCGAAGGAAGGTGCGCCGATCCTGTCGGTATATGGCGGCAAGATCACCACCTATCGCAAGCTCGCCGAACATGCGCTGGAGAAGCTGTCGAAACACCTCGCCGTGCCGGGCGCGCCGTGGACGGCCAAGGCCCCGCTTCCGGGCGGCGACATGGAAGACGCCGATTTCGCGCGGTTCCTGTGGGATGCGGGCGAGAGGTATATCTGGTTGCCGCCCGAACTGCTCCTGCGGCTCGGCAGGGCCTATGGCACGCGGATCGACACGCTGCTGGCAAGGGCATCGCGGATCGAGGAACTGGGCGAGTTCATGGGGGGCGACCTGTTCGAGGCCGAGCTCGAATATCTCGTCGAGCACGAGTTCGCCCGGACAGCGGAAGACGTGCTGTGGCGGCGCAGCAAGCTCGGCATGCACCTGCAGCCGGATGCGCAGGAAAACGTGGCGCACTGGTTCGCCCGGCGCGGCTGAGGCACGGCGCAGCATTCACAAGGCTTGAAAGGGCGCGAGGTCGGGTCCAAGTGGCGGGCCCAACCCTCGTTTCCCTTACGGAGTCGCATGGCCCTGCACGATCCTGTCCGCCTTTCACCCATCTCCCGCCAGACCTTGCGCGAAGCCTATCGCGCAGAGGAGAATGCCTGCGTCGCGCAGCGGATGGACCAGGCGAGCCGGGCGGCGGAGAAGCACGCACAGGCGGCCGAGATCGCATCGAAACTGATTGTCGGCGCGCGGCGCCAGAAAGCTTCGGGCATCGATGCTTTCCTGCAGCAATACGGCCTCGCCACCGAAGAGGGCGTGGCGCTGATGTGCCTCGCCGAGGCGCTGTTGCGCGTCCCCGATGCGGCGACCGCCGATGCGCTGATCCGCGACAAGATCGGCGATATCGACTGGGCCGAACACATGGGCGAAAGCTCGTCCACCTTCGTCAACGCGGCGACCTTCTCGTTGATGCTGACGGGCGAAGTTCTCGAACGCCCAGAAGAGGCGCAAAAGGGAATGGGCAAGACCCTCAAGCGCGCGGTCAACCGGCTCGGCGAACCGGTCATCCGCAAGGCGACCCTGCAGGCCATGCGCATCCTCGGCGGGCAGTTCGTCTATGGCCGCACGATCAGCGAATCGGTCAAGCGGGCCGCGCCCGAACGCGCCAAGGGGCTGACCCACAGTTTCGACATGCTCGGCGAAGGCGCGATGACCTATGAGGACGCAGAGCGCTATGCCGCCGCCTACGCGCGCGCGATCGACCGGCTGGTGCGCGAAGCATCGGGCAAGGTTTCGACCAGCCCGGGTATCTCGGTGAAGCTCAGCGCGCTGCACCCGAAATACACCTTCTTCCATGCCGACAAGGCCGTGGCCGACCTGCTGCCCGTCCTGCGCCACCTGATGACCAAGGCGCGCGATGCAAACATCCATTTCACCATCGATGCCGAGGAAGCCGACCGGCTCGAGCTTTCGATGGACATCATCGAGGCGCTGGCACGCGACGACAGCCTGTTCACCCGCCCTGACGGCAGCCAATGGGAAGGCTTCGGCCTCGCCATCCAGGCCTACCAAAAGCGCGGGCTTCCGATGTGCGACTGGACCGCGCGCCTCGCCCGCAAATACGACCGCAAGTTCTTCGTCCGGCTGGTAAAGGGTGCGTATTGGGACACGGAAATCAAGCTTAGCCAGGTTGGCGGCTTCACCGATTATCCGGTCTTCACGCGCAAGCTCGGCACCGATGTCAGCTATCTTGCCTGTGCGGAGAAGCTGCTCGCCTGCGATGACGTGATCTATCCCGCCTTCGCCACGCACAACGCCTACACGATCGGCGCTGTGAAGGCGCTGGCCGGTTCCAAGCCGTTCGAATTCCAGCGCCTTCACGGCATGGGCGAGGACGTTTACGGCGCACTCGCCCAGATCGAAGGTAACCGCAGGACGCCGGTGCGCATCTATGCGCCGACCGGCACGCATAAGGACCTGCTCGCCTATCTCGTGCGCCGCCTGCTCGAGAACGGGGCGAACTCCAGCTTCGTCAACCGCATGGCCGATGCGGATGTGCCGGTGGCAGACCTCACCACCTGTCCGATTGCCGACATGAAGGCGCTGAAGCCCTATCGCAATCCGGCCATCCCGCTGCCGACCGACATCTTTCCGAACCGGAAGAATTCGGCCGGGATCGACCTGTCCGACCCGCTGGTGCGCGAACCGCTGCTGGAGCGACTTGCAAGGCTGGAAGACAAGCAGTGGCGCGCCGAGCCGACGATCATTTCGGGCGCCGATGGCGAAGTCGCGCCGATCAACAAGCCGCATGACTTGTCCGCGCAGGTCGGCACGCGCCGCGATGCGCTTTCATTCGAGGTCGAGGTCGCCATCCACCGCGCGCAGGAAATCCAGCCCGGCTGGAATGCATTGGGCGGGGAGAAGCGCGCGCTGCTGCTAGAAGAAGCAGCCGACCTGTTCGAGGAGCATACCGACGAGTTCCTTTCGCTCTGCCAGCGCGAGGCGGGCAAGACGCTGCAGGACGCGGTGCTCGAACTGCGCGAGGCGGTCGATTTCCTGCGCTATTACGCGGGCGAGGCACGGCGCCTGTTCGACAAGCCGATTGTACTGCCCGGACCGACCGGCGAGGAAAACCGCCTCAGCCTCAACGGGCGCGGGGTATTCGCCTGCATCAGCCCGTGGAACTTCCCGCTCGCCATCTTCATCGGCACGCCCGCCGCAGCGCTTGCCGCCGGCAATACGGTCGTCGCCAAGCCCGCCGAGCAGACTCCGCTCATCGCCGCGCTGGCGGTCGAGCTGTGCCATCAGGCTGGCATCCCCGAAGAGGTCTTCCAGCTGCTGCCCGGCGCGGGCGATGTGGGCGAGATGATCACGTCCGATCCGCGCATTGCGGGCGTCGCCTTCACCGGCTCCACCCAGACGGCGCAGGCGATCAACCGCAGCCTTGCCGCGCGCGAGGGGCCGATCGCCACGCTGATCGCGGAGACCGGCGGGCAGAACGCGATGATCGTCGATTCGACCGCGCTGCCCGAACAGGTGACGCGCGATGTCGTGGCCAGTGCTTTCCAGAGTGCGGGCCAGCGCTGTTCGGCGCTGCGCGTCCTTCATATCCAGGAAGACGTCTACGACGACATGCTGGCGATGATCCGCGGCAGCTTCGAAGCGCTGACAATCGGCAATCCGGAAGAGCTGATCACCGATGTCGGCCCGGTCATCGACCCCGACGCCAAGGCTGCGCTCGAGCGCCACGTCGCCCGCCGCAAGACCGGCGGCGCGCAGGTCTGGCGGCGCAAGCTCCATCGCGGCTCCTCCAAGGGCTGCTTCGTCGCGCCGACGATCATCGAGCTCGATTCGATCCTCGATTTGAAGCGTGAGAACTTCGGTCCGATCCTGCATGTCGTGAAGTACAAGGCGGCGGATATCGGCAAGGTGATCGAGGACATCAACGCGACCGGCTTCGGCCTGACGCTCGGCCTCCACAGCCGCAACGACGACATGCGCGCCTTCGTCGAGGCGCGCGCCAAGGTCGGCAATTTCTACGTCAACCGCAACCAGATCGGGGCGGTGGTCGAAAGCCAGCCCTTCGGCGGCGAAGGCCTATCGGGGACGGGCCCCAAGGCTGGCGGTCCGCATTACGTCCAGCGCTTCGCGACAGAGCGCGTGGTCTGCATCGATACGACGGCGGCAGGCGGCAACGCGACCCTGCTTGCAAGCTAGGTCATTGCGAGTTCATGGCCGGGTCGGCTAAAGGTCCGGCCATGGTTCGCATCCTTCGTCACATCGCCGTCCTGTTCGCGCTCTGCTGGGGCACGATGGCTGCTGCGGCGGTCGATATCACTTTTCATTCGTTCAACGGCTCGGTGCTGCTTGGCCGTTATCCGCACACCTTCGTTTCCATGGAAGGTACGCTGGAAAACGGGACGAAGGTGAAGGAGAACTTCGGTTTCTCCGCCAAGCGCGCGACGCCTGCCGTCCTGCGCGGCCCGGTCGAACATATCGTGATGACCGAGAAGGAAAAGTGGCTCACCAAGACTAACCGCCACTTCACGCTCACGATGACCGACAAGCAGTATCGCGAGGTTCGCGAACTGGTCGAGGCATGGCGCAATGCGCCGGGCAAGTACTACGACCTCGACACCCGCAACTGCATCCATTTCGTGGGCGAGATCGGACGGATCATGGGGCTGGAAATCAGCTATCCGGAGAAGCTGCTGAGGAAGCCGAGGAGCTGGCTCAACCACATCACGGCGCTCAACCCCGCACTCGGGGCGGCCACTATCAATTAGGTCGCAGCCTCGTCGCGTTGTTCGGCGAGGATGCTCCATCCGGCAATGAACAGGCCCGCGACCAGCGGCCCGACCACAATGCCGGACAGGCCCATCAACGCAATCCCGCCAAGCGTGGTCACGAGGATCAGCCAGTCCGGAATACCCGTGTCGCGGCCGACGAGGATGGGGCGCAGGATATTGTCGATCATCCCGATGACCGCCACGCCCGATATCACCACTACAACGCCTTGCCAGATGGCTCCGGTCGCGAAGAGGTAGAGTGCCGCCGGCACCCAGACGATGGCCGGGCCGACCGCGGGGAGCAGCGATGCAATCGCCATCACCACGCCGAGCAGCATCACCGAGGGTATGCCGACGATCCAGAAGGTGATCGCGCCCAGCGCGCCCTGCACGAGGCCGACCACCACCGACCCCTTTATGGTCGCACGGACAATGGAGATGAACCGCTCGGCAAGGCGGTCCGCCACGCCGCGTTCCATCGGAAGCGCGTGGAGGAGCGTGTCGACGATTTGCCGCCCGTCGCGGATCAGGAAAAAAGCAACGTAAAGCCCGATGGCGAAGGCGAGCACGAAGCCGAAGATGCTTCCACCAATAGCGATGGCCTGCTGCGCGATGAGACCCAACGAGGCCTGCACGAAGGCAGTCGCCCGTTGCTGTACATCGCCGAGGTCGCCGAAGCCCGCGCTGTCTAGCGCGGCCTGTATGCTGGCGGGAAGCGCGCCGAAAATCTGGTCGAAGTACATCGCCACGTCGATCTGCCCGTCGCGGAATGCGAGGAACAGGCGCGTAGCCTCATCGATCGCGGTGCCGCCGATCCACATCGCGGGCAGGATCACAGCGACGAAGATAACCAGCAGCGTCAGTAGCGCGGCCTGCGTCGGCTTGCCCCTGCGACGATCTTCGAACCAGCGGAACAGGGGCTGGAACATGATCGCCGCAAGGCTTGCCCAGAGCAGGGGGTTGAGGAAGGGCAGCACCACGACCAGCGCGGCAATCGTGACGAGCGCGAGGAACAGCAGGAAGCCGCCCTGCTCGATGCGCGTCTTGCCGATATGCTCCATACCTGCCCCTCCCGCGTGCTCTAAGCGGAACCAAAAAGGCCGAACGCATTGGCCGTTTTGGACGCACAAACGCTGTAATCGGGCTCAATAATCATATCACTTCCAAGCTGTTGGACCCAAAAATCATGCAACACTATGGATTATGTTCGTTGAACAGAGTCAACGCATCTGTCGCTTGGCCTCGAAAGTACACAGCGTTAATGTTACCAGCCGCCTCAGTCACGCTTCTAACACCCATTCTCCCAAGTATGACCCTCACAGTTCGTACGCCCTGTGGGATGAAAGTCGCGCACTCTCGATCGGTTATGAATTCCCGTTCAAAATTTTCAATCGAGGCAATCGTGGGGCCGGTCGTCCGACGACCAGAAGGGCCGATAGTGCTTCCGTAATCGATGAACCCCATTCCATGAAGCTGACTTAAGGTGAACTGCGGCATCTTTAATCGCGCGCACGCTTCTTTGGGGTATAGCACCGCCTCGCTCCGGGGTCTCAAGGGCAGCTGTGCTTTCACAAACTTCGCATCGACAATCCACCTTTTGACACATCTTCTGGTCGGGATCGTGACCAACGATCGCAAGAACCGCTTTGCCGATGGAAGGTGCATCCACACATCCGCAATCGTCACTCCGCTCGAGGAGATCGTCGAAGGTGCGGTCGCCGAAACTTTGAATACCCGATACCTGCTTGGAGAAGAACGCGAACGTAACTGAATGTGCGCCAGACAGCGCAAGGTGAGACGGTTCAAGGGTCGCGGATATCGATAGAAAGGTTTTTATTCATGAGGGTAAAATTGCACGAGAGCTTTGCAATCCATCCCGGGCCGTGGTTGCGCGATCAAGTGATAAAACCCTATGGGATGACGGTAACGAGTGCTGCTGATCACCTACAGGTTACTAGGTCAGCCCTAAACCGAGTGATGAACGGCAATGCTCGCCTCACGCCATTGATGGCAATGCGTTTCGAGAAGGCATTTGGGATATCGGCAGCGACGTTGATTCGAATGCAGTTGTGGCACGATCTAACGCAGGCAAAGCTAAAGGCATCGTCGCTCAGCATCAGTCGGGTCCCACCTCCAGCGAAATAGCGCAAGGCTTGGAGCCTGCCGTTGGCCGATCAGGGCCAGTTGATGAAACTGGGCTATTTGGCATCAGTGCGAATAATTTGGTCCGCTTTGCGCCCTCATTTCGGTCGTTGAGCACATCCTCTGCGCTGCCTGAAAGCCGCCATGAGATTGGTGTGAGATCGCGGCCATAGCGTTTCTCAACTGGCCAATCCCTGGCCGAGGAGAAATGCCATGGGCTACTCACAATATGATCCAGCGATGCAGGATCGAGCACCTTGGAACGCCGGGAAGAAAGTAGGGACCAAACGGCCCTTGTCTCAAAAGCAGATCTGGGCGGTTCGCTTCTTTCTCGATCGCGAAGCGAGGATCAGGGACCGAGCGCTGTTCGATCTCGCCATCGACAGCAAGCTGCGCGGCTGTGACTTGGTCAAACTCAAGATTGGCGACCTGGTTGCTGGCAGTGAGATCCGAAGACGGCGACCATCATGCAGCAAAAGACACACCGGCCGGTTCAGTTCGAACTGACCAGTGACGTGCGAGCCAGCCTCATGGCGTGGTTCGAGCGTCGTGGCGGCACTATTGATGATGATGCCTTCCCGAGCCGGATAGACCGCAACGGACATCTAAGCACCCGTCAGTATGCTCGGCTAGTTGATGAATGGGTCACCGCCAACGGACTTCGCCGAGAGGAATACGAAACGCACTCGATGCGGCGAACAAAGGCTTCCATGATCTATAAGGCGACGGGCAACCTGAGAGCCATCCAGATATTGCTTGGTCATTCAAAGATCGAGAACACTGTCAGGTATCTCGGTGTCGATATTGAAGATGTCCTACTGCTCGCTGAGCGAACGGAAATATAAGGTCGAGGCGGCCCTTCCCAAAGCGGAAGGGCCGCTTTCCAGTCGATCATGAGGTCATGAGTGTCCGATTTTGGGTGAAAGGCGGTCATCGGCGTTCCACCCATGCTGGGCACGCTAAAGCACGAAGTCGCCTGCGCTGAGATCCATCTGCCCGTCGAGGCGAATGTAGAGATCGCCGACGCCGTCGCCGTCCACGTCCATTTC
>NZ_JAIGNR010000004.1 GCF_019711595.1 Qipengyuania sphaerica
GGCCGGTTTTTTCGGCGTAATACGCCCCCTTCGCCAGCCCGCCATCTGTGCGCTACATCCGGTGAAGCGTGGACCCGATGATGGTCCCGAAACGTTATCCAAGCACACACGGCCTTCCGCGAAAGAAAACCGTCTTCCGCGACGATTGGGCCGCCCGGAGCAGGAGAATCCTGACAACCGGATGCAAAGATTACGAAATTCGAGGCACATCGCACCCATGCCAGACAATCAAGAAGAAAGGATCGGGACGTCCGCAGGCCAGAAATCTGCCCCCCGGCCCAGTAAAGATTCGATCCAGAGCGCCCGGCTCAAGGCCATCATGGCCGAATTGGACCGCCCGCTCGACGACGAGAAATGGACTTCCACCCCGCATGCGGGTGAACAGAGGAAGGCGCTCGGCCTTCTCTCGCGCATCCGCAGGCATCGCAATCATCGTCGCGACCTCAAACGCGCACGCCGCGCCGCAGCATCGGTGTACAAGGTCAAGCCGAAGCTATCGACGCGCAAGCGCGCGTCCATCATGCTCGGTACGGGTGCGATGGGCCTCGCGGCATTTACCGGACCTCCGGTGGCAAAGGACAAGGCCAAGCTGTCCGCGCCGATTTCGACGCAGGTCAGCGAACTCAATGATATCCGCAAACCCGCCCACCTCCTGAAGGCCAGCGAAGAGTTCAAGCAGGCGCTGATCGAGGAAGAAGGCGTTCGCTACACCGTTTATCGCGACGTGGCCGGATATCCGACGGTGGGCGTCGGCCATCTGGTCCGCCCGGCCGACAATCTGCGCGTGGGCGACCGCATATCCGACGAGCAGGTTCTCGACTTCCTCGAGCAGGATCTCGTGACGGCCGAACGCGGCGTACGGATACTGGTCGGCGATCTTCCGCTGCACCAGCACGAATTCGATGCTCTTCTCGACCTCGTATATAACGTTGGCCTCGGCAATGTGTCCGAACGTGAAAGTCCGCGCCTCAACGAGGCGATCAAGGCCGCCGACTACGATGGCATCGCGAAGGAGCTCGACTATACGCATGCTGCCGGCAAGGTGGCCCGTGGCCTCGAATTCCGTTCCGAACGCCGCGCCAAGATATTCATGGATGCTTCCTATGAGGATCCACGCGAGGCTAGAAGCACCATAGGCTAAGCACGAGCCGCGGCAGGATCTTCCGTCTTGGACTGCCGTGTGTCGCGATCTTCTCGAATAGCGATCCCACCGCAAACGCATTGCATCGTCGATCGGACGGCAGACCAGTGACCCACCGACTTTTCTTCGGAATAAAGCCGCCCCGCCCCATCCGGGCAGCATTGCTCGACATCATGCAGGAAGTGGACAACGCGCGCTGGCAGGACGACGGCCAGCTTCACCTGACGCTGCGCTATATCGGTGAAGTGGATGCACACACGGCAGACGACATTGCCGAGGCTGCCACGAAGCTCGATTTCGATCCGTTCGAGCTTACGATCGCAAGCACCGGTATCTTCGAGCGCAAATCCACCCCGACGACGCTCTGGGCAGGCGTTGCCCCTTCACCCGGGCTCACGAGGCTGCAAGCGAAGATCGAGCGCCTGTGCCAACGTTGCGGCATCCCGGCAGAGACCCGCAAGTTCACCCCTCACATCACGCTGGCGCGGCTCAATTCCTCTGCTGGTCCGGTCGGCCCGTTCCTTGCACGCCACGCGGGGCTGCACCTTGGACCATGGCAGGTAGAGGACTATATCCTCTACGAGAGCACTCTGCGGCAGCAAGGCTCGCTTTACGAACCGATTGTTACCTATTGCGCAAGGACATGATGAACCCTCGCCCCCTTCCCCTCCTGCTTTGCGGTGCGCTGGCCGTCGCCTGTTCGCCGGTTACCAACGAGCAGACTGCGGAAGACCCAGCGCGCCAGCGGCTGCTGCAGACCGTGGAAGCCGAATCCTCACCCGATCCGGCGGATAACTGCCTGCTGATGGTCTGGTCGGAACAGGAAGAGCCCGACATCGAATTCGACCGTGCACACGATGCGGTCAAGGGCGGCGCCGTTTCCTGTGCAACCGGGGCCAGCCCGAGCCAGTTCGAGGCGGCCATATCCGCCCTTCGCGAAGCTGCGAGCAGCGGCAACAAGGCGCGGCTGCTCGAACACCTCGGCATCCCCCTCCTCTACATCACAGACGAGGGCGAGCGCCGCGAACTGACCGAAGACCAGGTCGACGAGTTGTTCGACGAGGTCTTCGATGCACGGATGCTGGACATGCTCCAGCGGCTCGACCTCTCGCAAATGACCGTCGAGAAGGACCAGGGCGCCTTTTTCGAACTGGGTTCGCTGTGGCTGGTCGTCGACGATAGCGGCCAGCCGAGGGTCATGACCGTCAATCGCCAGGCGCTAGCAGAAGCTGCTGTTGCCGCCCGCGAGCAGGCGGAGCGCGGCGAGGGAACCCGGCTCGACTAGAACCGGCTCCTGCAGTTCGCAGACCAAAATCGCCTGTTGGGCGGCAGCGAACTTGCCCTTCCCCTTTATATCCGCTTCGGGCAGGTCGTCGCAATTGCAACCGATGTGCCTCCTCGCGCGTTGGAACCATACGCATTCGCAAGAAAAATGGAGAGACCATGAAGGCCCAAATCCTGGCCACCACTGCCGCCGCCGCACTTCTTTCTGCCTGCACCACCGCACCCGGAGGAGAAATGGACCCGATCGCCGACGCCGCCGTAGATGCCGCCGTATCGATCCCCAAGGGCACCGGCTATTTCGCCACCGAGAGCACGCTCCCGTTCAAGACGCCCGATTTCCGCGAGATTTCCGACGAGGACTACCTGCCCGCGTTCGAGCAGGCGATGGCAATCCAGAAGGCCGAAGTGGCCGCAATCAAGGCCAACCCGGCTGCGCCCACTTTCGAGAACACGATCGTCGCGCTGGAAAAGTCGGGCCGGATGCTTTCGCGCGTTTCCGCCGTGTTCGGAATCTACACCGGCTCCAACACCAACGACCGCCTGAAGGAAATCGATACCGAGATCAGCCCGGCCCTGACCGCGCATTACGATTCGATCAATCTGGACCCCGCTCTCTTCGCCCGCGTGAAGGCTGTCTATGACAACCGCGCGGCAATGACGATGACGCCGGAGGACGCAGCGCTTCTCGAAGACACCTACGCTGACATGGTGCATTCCGGTGCGCTGCTGACCGACGCCCAGCGTGATCGGGTCAAGGCAATCAACGGCGAACTGTCGCGCCTGACCACCGAAGCCGGCCAGGCATTCGCCAACGCGATGGCCGACCAGCCGGTCTTCTTCGACACTCGCGAAGAACTGGCAGGCCTGTCGGAGGCCGATATCCAGGCCGCGGCCGATCGTGCAGCCGAGAACGGCCAGCCGGGCAAGTTCGCCCTCGCCCTTCAAAACACCACGCAGCAACCGCTGCTTCCGAACATGAGCAATCGCGCCGCACGCGAAAAGCTGTTCATGGCGAGCTATCACCGCGCCGACGGCACGACCGATATCGACACCCGCGCATTGATTGCGCAGATTGCCAAACTCCGCGCCGAAAAGGCCGCGCTGTTCGGGGCGCCGGATTGGGCGACTTACGCGATGTGGGACCGCATGGCCGAAAAGCCCAAGACCGCGCTCGATTTCATGGAGCAGATGGTCCCGCCGCTTGCCGCCACGCAGCGCCGCGAAGCAGCGATCCTCAACGAGGCAATCAGGGCCGACGGCTTCGACTTCGAGGTCAAGCCGTGGGACTGGTATCGCTATTCCAACCGCATCAAGGCCGAGCAGTACGAGCTCGACCAGGATGCGATGATGGAATATTTCCAGCTCGACAAGGTGCTGGAGGACGGCGTCTTCTACATGGCCGAAAAGCTCTACGGCCTGACCTTCGAGCGTCGTAGCGACATCCCGACCTGGCACCCCGATGTCTGGACCTACACCGTGTTCGACCGTGACGGCAGCGAACTTGGCCTGTTCTATTTCGACCCCTTCCAGCGCCCGTCGAAACGTGGCGGTGCATGGATGGGCAATCTGGTCGAGCAGACCAAGCTGTGGGGCACCAAGCCGGTGATCTACAACGTCCTCAACATCACCAAGGCTCCCGAAGGCGAGGTGCAGCTGGCGACCTATGACAATGTGGAGACCATCTTCCACGAGTTCGGCCACGCGCTGCACGGCTTCTTCGCCGACCAGCGTTACGAGAGCTTGTCGGGTACGAACACGGCCCGCGACTTCGTGGAATATCCCAGCCAGGTCCACGAGATGTGGGCGGTCTGGCCCGAAGTGCTGCGCAATTATGCCAAGCATTACGAAACGGGCGAGACGATCCCGCAGGCGATGATCGACAAGATCGACGCTGCCTCCAAGTTCAACCAGGGCTACGACTTCGGCGAAACGCTCGAAGCGGCGCTACTCGACATGAAGTGGGCAGCTCTGTCGCCTGCCGAGGCTGCCGCGCTCGATACACCGGAAAAGGTCGATGCCTTTGAACGCAACGCGCTGGAGGAGCTCGGACTGGAAGTCGATCTCGTGCCGCCGCGCTATCGCAGCACCTACTTCAATCACATTTTCAGCAGCCCGACGGGCTATTCGGCAGGTTATTACAGCTATCTGTGGACGCAGATGCTCGACCATGACAGCCGCAAGTGGTTCCGCGACAATGGCGGGCTGACGCGGGAAAATGGCGATCATTACCGCGCCACCGTTCTCAGCCGCGGCGGGACGATGGACTATTTCACCATGTTCCAGAACTTCGCCGGTCGTCGCCCGGATGTGACCCCGATGCTGCAGGCGCTTGGCCTCGTAGCAGGCGATGCGTCCGCAGAAAGCGGCGTATCGGACGATGGCGGTGCCATGGGATCGACCACCGGAAACTGACGGATTTCGATGTCCGAATTGGGGGTCAGGTCGCTATCAGCGCCCTGGCCCCTTTTTCGTGGACCCAGCGGGCATTTACGCCCCAGGTCCGCGAGATCCGGTCTTCGCTGAGAGCTTCCAAGGGTTCGCCGTCAGCTACCATTCTGCCCTCTTCCAGCACCAGCACCCGGTCTGCATGGTTCATCGCCATGGCAAGGTCGTGCAGCACCAGAACTACGCCCGTCCCGCGATCTGCTGCGGCGCGCAGGTGGCGGATGAGCGCGTTCTGGTGTGCAAGATCGAGCGCGGCGAGCGGTTCGTCGGCGAGTATCCAGTCGGGCTGCCCCGCGAGAACGCGGGCAAGCAGCACGCGCGCCTGTTCGCCGCCCGACAGGGCCTGGGCGCGGCGGTCTTCATACCCTGCAAGGTCGAGCGCCTCGATCGCGGCATCGACCGGCTCGCGCGCCTGGTCTCGCCAGGGTATGCGGCCCAGCTCGACGATGGAGCGCACGGTCACGTCCCATGCGATTTCGGGCGCCTGCGGCAGGTATCCGATGCGGCGGGCGCGGTCGGCCAATCCGGCATGAAGTGTCCCGCCAAGAGCCACCGAACCCTCGTCGCGATCGAGCAATCCGGCGAGCGCCAGCAGCAGCGATGACTTGCCGGCCCCGTTGGGCCCGCAGATCGCCGTCACATCGCCGGGTCTCAGCGAACAGGTCACGCCATCGAGACGTCCCGCAATCGACAGGCCTTGCGCTTCGAGAATCATGCAAGCCCCCTACGCATCCGCAGCAGCAGCCAGAGGAAGAAGGGCGCGCCAAGCAGGCTGAGCGCGATTCCGAGCCTGAGTTCGGTGACCAGCGGCAGGATGCGCACCAGTGAATCCGCGACGAGAACCAGAAGCGCACCTGCCAAAGCACTCGGCAGGATCAGTTGCGACGGCCGCCGGTCGGTCAGCGGGCGCACGAGGTGCGGGACAATCAGCCCGACGAAGCCGATGATACCAGCCACCGCCACGCTTGCGCCCACCGTCAGGCCGATGCCGAGGATGAGCAGCCAGAGCAGTCGCGAACTGTCGATGCCAAGCGAACGCGCGACCGGTTCGCCCAGTGTGAGAGCGTCGAGCGAGCGCCCTGTGCGCCAGAGCAGAAAAACGCCTAATGCCACCAGGGGCGCGGCGATCCACACTTCGCGCCAGCTGCGGTCGGTCAGCGCGCCGTTGAGCCAAAGCACGATCTCGCTCATCGCGAAGGCATTCGGCGCCATGCTGATGGCAAAAGCGGTGAGAGCGCCTGCGAGGCTCGCCACCATCAGTCCCGCGAGTGTGAACAGGGCGATGCCCCCGGTACGTCCGGCTATTGCAGCGAGTAGCGCCATCGCCCCGCCAGCGCCGATCAGCGCGAAAAGCGGCAGCAGCCATGCACTGGCGGCAAAACCGAACCACAGCGCGACCACCGCTCCCAGCGCCGCGCCGGGCGCAATCCCGAACAGGCCCGGATCGGCGAGCGGATTACGCAGGTAGCCCTGCATGGCCGCCCCGGCCGCTCCCAACCCGCCGCCCACTATGATTGCCAGCATGGCGCGCGGCAGGCGCAGTTCGCTGAGGATCAGAACGGCATTCGGTGTTGCAGCGGGATCGATCCATACGCGCCCGGCCAGTAGCGAAAGCGGTAGCGCGATCAGCAGGAGACCCGCGAAGACAAGCGAGGCGCGTTTCACGATGCATCCTTTCGGATATCGGCCAGGCGCCGTGCGGCACGGATGATCGTCGGGCCGCCGCAATAGATGAGGCGCGTATCGAAACTCTCGCGGCGCATTCCCACGACCTCGTCCAGCACCGGATGGCGCTGGCCGGTCTCGCCGCCCGCCACCAGCAGGACCTCCGGCGGATCGGCCACGACTTGCTCGAGAGAGAGATAATCCGCCTGCGCCATCCCTCGGCTTGCCGAGTAGCTGCGAAATCCGGTGCGCCGCAGCAGGTCGCTGACGAGCGAGGCTTCGCCCGGAACGATGCCGCCCGGCTGCCAGAGTGCAGCCTCGAGTGGGGTGCCCGACCCTTGAGCGAGTTCGAGGGCTTGCTCGATATCGCGCACCAGTGTCTCGCCCGCTGCTCGGTCGCCCGCCATTTCGGCCAGCGCGCGAACCTGCTCCAGGCTATCCTCCACGCTCGCCGTATTGCCGAATGCCTCGACCCGTAGGCCGAGATCTTCGAGCGCAGATCGCGTGGCAGGCGCGATGAATGTGCTCGCCACCACTATATCCGGATCGAGCGCGAGGATTTCCTCGACCGTGCCCCCGGTCGCCGCGAAACGCGCGGCGTCGTCCGGATCCATCGAACTGGCCCTGGGGTCCTTGCTGTAATGCGAGATGGCCAGCAACTGGCCGGGTGCAGCCATTTCGGCAAGGATTGCATCGGTGCAGGGATTGAGGCTCACGATGGTAGGCCGCTCGCTGGCCCGGCGGTCCCCCTCCGCCCCGCATCCTGCAAGCAGCAGGGCCGCGAGGGGTAGCAGGCGGATCACATCCGCGCCCTCACCCCGGCGAAGACGCCCCTTCCGGCCGTGCCATAGCCCGCGACCGTCTGGTAATCCGCATCGAGCACATTCTCGATCCGGCCGAAGACTTCGAGATGGTCACCCACCTCCTGCGTGGCCCGCACGTCGAGCACTTCGTACCCGCCGAGGCGGGTGAAATTGCCGTTGTCATCATAGCTCGACCCCACGATGCGCAAATCCGCGCCGAGGCCGAGCCCGAAATCGCTCTGCCAGTCGGCGAACAGCGTGCCGAAATGGCGCGGACGGCGAGCGAGGTCATTGCCGCTCTCGCGATCTTCGGCATCGACGAAGCTGTAGACGCCCGAAAGGCGGAGCCCATCGGTCAGGTCATAGCCTGCCTCCGCCTCGATCCCCTGTGCGCGGGCGCGGCCGGTGTTCTCGTAGAAACCGAAGCGGCCATCCTCGCACAGAGCGGGCGGGCTTGCGCTGAAGCAGCTGGTGTAGCCGATCAGATCCTCGCTCTCGCGGCGGAAGCCAGTGAGCGCGAGGTGCAAACCGCTCCCGCGCTGCCCCCTCTCGATGCCGAGATCGAAGCTGGCGCTGTGCTCGGGCACAAGCGCCTCGTTCCCGTAGTCTGAATAGAGCTGGTAGAGCGTGGGCGCCTTGTAGCCTTCGCCAAGGCTCGCGCGCACACGCCAGTCGCGGCGGAACTGGTAGCTGAGATCGCCGCCGAATGTTGCTTCGGTCCCGAAATCCTCGTGGTCGTCTATTCGGCCGCCGACATGGACGGCGAGCGGTCCCAGCACCCAGCCGAGCTGCGCATAGGCCCCGCTGGTGCTCGTGTCGGCGGGCGCGTCGAAGCTGGTGACATAGTCGCTCCACTCGTGCTCACCGCCGAATGCCGCGACTAGGCCGCCGAGCAGGCGGTATTCGCCGCGCAAGGCAAGGCGCTCGGAATGGCCGTCGCTGACGAAAGTCTCGGCGCCTGCGCCATTTCGGTTTACGCGCTCGGTATCGGCAAGGCTGTAGCTGGCGCGCAGCGTGAGGTCGTTTCCATACCAGGCGAGGCCGATATCGCCCCAATGGCGTGTGGTCTTTTGCGTGTCGTCGCTGTCGACGAGGCCGTAAGGCGGCGAGATGGAGAAGCCGTCGATCTCGAGGTCGCCCTCGCTGAAATTGGCGTGGGCGAAGGCTTCGAGCCGGTCGGTCAGGTCGACGAATGTGACCATGCCGAGCGCAAACTGCCGGAAACCGTCGGGTTCGGTGCCGCTTGCAGCAGCAGAAAAGCCGTCGGTCGAGAACCACGAGCCGGTGAGGCCATAGTAGACACCGTCATCGTCCACACCCGCCCCAACGCTGGCGAAGAGGGTATCGCGTGCTCCGTATTCCACGCTGCCGCGCATGCCCGTCTCGGCGCGGGTAGAGATGTCGATCACCCCGCCGACCGCGTCCGATCCCCAGATGGTGCTGTTCGAACCGCGCAGTATGTCGAACTTGCCCATCGTGCCGGTGAGGAGATTGCCGAAGTCGAAACCGCCTGCGGGCGATGCCGGGTCCGACACGCGCACGCCGTCGACAAGCACAAGCACCTGCTCGGCATTGGCGCCGCGGATATTCACGCCGGTAAAGCCGCCGGTTCCGCCATTGCGAGACAGCGAAAGGCCGGGTGTACGGCGCAGGGCGCGGGTTGGATCGGCCCCCTGGACGTTTTCGATTTCATCGCTTTGCAGGACAGTTACCGCCTGCCCGGTGTTGCGGATATCGGTCCCGAGGCCATTTGCGGTGACCGTTATCGTCTGGGCACGAATGCCAGGAAGAATGATCGCGCCCGTAGCCTCCGGCCCGGCGTCCTCCTCGATTTGCTCATCCTGCGCGGCAATGATGTCAGCCAGCGCATCTTCGGTCGAATCCTGCGCCATGGCAGGAACGGCCAGAGCCGAAGCCGAAAGGAAAAACAGGTATTTGTACACGAAACCTCCATCATGAACGCAACTGCCGTTCATGACGGAAGGAGGCGGGATTGCCTCTTCCCCGTATGCCATCGGTACACCCCGCCCGCGGCCGAACGACTGGTACAGGCAGGTCTCCTGGCTCCCGGTTCTTGCAGCCCGCCCCGCCTTCCCACCCCTAGATCAAGCTCGGGGCAGTGGCACATCGGAGCGCGCCTCACCGGTTACAGTTGCGGGGGCAGCCGCGGCATCCAACCGCGTTCCCTTGACCCGTACCAATGCGACGCCAATAGATGATGGTGAAGCTTTCGCAAAGCCCTCGGCAACATTTTAACTCAATTGCAAGCACGATGCGGAACGCTTGTTTAGCGCCCTCCCCCTATAACAATAGTCAATGAGCCGGAACGCTGGTCACCAACGACAAGAGTCGGGACCGGCAAAGTACATGGGGAGCCCGAGCCGATGTCCGTACGTTTCGCCGCAGCGCGTAGAGCCGCGCGCTCGCCGATAGCCAAAATCCTCTCACGTGCGGAGATCGGCCCGGTCGCCAACGATCATGACAGATCGGAAGGAACGGGGATCATGAGCGAGAATACCGAGAGCGCTTTGCGCCATTTCGCTGAACACGGTCTACGCGCGGTGCCGGTCGCGCTCGATAATGCCACGCTGGCGGCAACTGCCTCGCACGAGGAAGATTACCGCTACTGGCTGGGCATTTGCCGCGAACTCGATGCCGGGGCAGCGGCACGTTTCGAGGCGGCTCGCCGCCCTGCCGAGGATCGCCTGATCGGCTGATCCTCGATTGCGGGCAGTCAGCCCGGAAAAGCTGAGCCCGGACGGGCGCGCGTGGAACTCCCATGCGCGCCCGTTCGTCTATGCGGTAAACGTGCGGAAACATAGCCCTATTGCTATTGCGAACTATTTGCAAAGATAGTTCGTCTCTGCGACCTTTTGACTGTTGCAATCACCTTCTCCCAAGCCTAGGTCGCCCCTCGTAACACCGGGCGCGCGCACCCACGCGGGACATGCCGCGCGCCATAACGGGCAGACATTCGGTCCCGCGCTGTTCGAAGGACGTTCAATCCCTATGGCACGCAAGAAGATCGCGCTTATCGGTTCCGGCATGATCGGCGGCACGCTCGCCCACCTCGCCGCGAAAAAGGAAATGGGCGACATCGTCCTGTTCGACATCGCCGAGGGCATGCCGCAGGGCAAGGCTCTCGATCTGTCGCAGTGCGGCCCGATCGAAGGCTTCGACTGCAACATCAAGGGTTCGAACGACTACGCCGATATCGCGGGTGCGGACGTGGTCATCGTCACCGCCGGCATGCCCCGCAAGCCCGGCATGAGCCGCGACGACCTGCTTGGCATCAACCTCAAGGTGATGAAGTCGGTCGGCGAAGGCATCAAGAACAACTGTCCCGACGCATTCGTGATCTGCATCACCAACCCGCTCGACGCGATGGTCTGGGCGCTGCGCGAATTCAGCGGCCTGCCGCACAACAAGGTCGTCGGCATGGCCGGCGTGCTCGACAGCGCGCGCTTCGCCACCTTCCTCGCCTGGGAATTCGACGTCTCGGTGAAGGACGTGAATGCCTTCGTCCTCGGCGGCCACGGCGACACCATGGTCCCGGTCACCAGCTACACCACGATCAACGGTATCCCGGTCAACGACTTCGCCAAGATCAAGGGCGTTTCGGAAAGCCGCATCGATGAAATCGTCGACCGCACCCGCAAGGGCGGCGGCGAGATCGTCGGCCTGCTCGGCAATGGCTCGGCCTATTACGCCCCCGCCACCAGCGCGATCGCGATGGCCGAAGCTTACCTAGGCGACCAGAAGCGCATCTTGCCGTGTGCCAGCTATGTCGAAGGCAAGTACGGCCTCGACGGCCTCTATGTCGGCGTGCCCACCATGATTGGCGCGGGCGGCACCGAGGAAGTGATCGAGATCGAGCTCTCGGACGAGGAAAAGAGCAACCTCAAGGTCTCGACAGATGCGGTCGAGGAACTGCTCGAGGCCTGCAAGGGCCTCGACGAGAGCCTGAAGTAATGAAGGGGCTTACCCTTGTACTGGGTGTGCTCGTTGCTCCGGCAGCGGGCGCTTACCTACTTGGGTTGGTCCACCCCCTACTTTCGCTACTCGTCATCATCCCAATGGCCATTGTGGCCGCGCTTTTTGCCATCGTCGGTCTCAGCCGCAGTCAGTGGGAAATCGACACCGCCCTTAGCGGATTGCCGATGCTCGCATCATCCATCTTGGGCGGCTACCTGTCGTCTACCCACGTCTAAGAAATCGATAAATTCCGGGAGCCTCTAATGTCCATCCTCGTAGACAAGAACACCAAGGTCATCACCCAGGGGATGACCGGCAACACCGGTACCTTCCACACGCAGCAGGCGCTCGATTACGGGACGCAGATGGTTGCGGGTGTGACCCCGGGCAAAGGCGGCACCGACCATATCGGCCTGCCGCAATTCAACACCGTGCGCGAGGCCAAGGCCGAGACCGGCGCGACTGCCTCATGCATCTACGTGCCGCCGCCGTTCGCGGCCGACGCCATCCTCGAGGCGATTGATGCCGAGATGGAACTGATCGTCGCCATCACCGAGGGTATTCCGGTGCTCGACATGGTCAAGGTGAAGGCTGCGCTGACCGGTTCGAAGTCGCGCCTGATCGGCCCGAACTGCCCCGGCGTGCTGACCCCCGAAGAGTGCAAGATCGGCATCATGCCCGGCTCCATCTTCAAGAAGGGCAGCGTCGGCGTGGTCTCGCGCTCGGGCACGCTGACCTATGAAGCCGTCCACCAGACCACCATGGTCGGCCTCGGCCAGACCACCGCGGTCGGCATCGGCGGCGATCCGGTCAACGGCACCAACTTCATCGACGTGCTCGACCTCTTCCTCGACGACGACGAGACCAAGTCAATCATCATGATCGGCGAAATCGGCGGCAGCGCGGAAGAAGAAGCCGCTGCCTTCATCAAGGAACAGGCCGCCAAGGGCCGCAGCAAGCCGATGGTCGGCTTCATCGCGGGCCGCACGGCGCCTCCGGGCCGCCGCATGGGCCATGCCGGTGCGATCGTCTCGGGCGGCCAGGGCGGCGCGGACGACAAGATCGCGGCGATGGAAGATGCGGGCATCCGCGTCAGCCCGTCGCCTTCCGAACTCGGCACGACGCTTGATGCGATGCTGAAGGAACTGGCGTAACCGCCGAACGCTCCCTCTCCATGAGGACTGAAAATGGGTAACGAGAGCCAGAACTTCCTGCCTGAAATGGGCGACCAGGAGGGGCCGCAACAAGGCCCCAGCTGGGGCAATCCCCGCTGGCTTGCGGATGTGGTTGATAGCGGCGCGGATTTGACCGCGGCGCTCGACCCCACGCAGATGCGTATCGCCGTCGCACAGGCGGCGGAAAAGGCGGGCAAGGCCCTCGATCCCAAGGCGATCGAGCAGGCCGCCGACGACAGCATCCGCGCGATGCTGCTGGTGCGTCTCTATCGCGTCCGCGGGCACCTTGCGGCCGATCTCGACCCGCTGGGCCTCTCGCATCGCGACGTGCCCGAAGACCTGACGCTCGAATGGCACAAGCTGGCCGGACAGGAAGACCGCGAGGTCTATGTCGGCGGCGTGTTCGGCTTCGAATGGGTCACCGTGGGCGAGCTCTACCGCGTGCTGCGCGAGACCTATTGCGGCAAGGTCGGCCTCGAATACATGCATATCTCGGACACGGAGGAACGCCGCTTCCTCCAGGACCAGTTCGAGACGCCCGAGGACACGATCCAGTTCACCGAGGAAGGCAAGCGCGCCATCCTCGCCGCCGTGATCCGCGGCGAGCAATACGAGAAGTTCCTCGGCAAGAAATACGTCGGAACCAAGCGCTTCGGCCTCGATGGCGGCGAGTCCATGATCCCGGCGCTTGAAGCAGTCATCAAATATGGCGGCCAGCTCGGCGTGCGCGAGATCATCTACGGCATGGCCCACCGCGGCCGGCTGAACGTGCTCGCCAACGTCATGGGCAAGCCCTACAAGGTCATCTTCCACGAGTTCTCGGGCGGCAGCGCTAACCCCGACGATGTCGGCGGTTCGGGCGATGTGAAGTACCACCTCGGCACCAGCACCGACCGTACCTTCGACGGCATCGACGTGCACATGAGCCTTGTGCCGAACCCCTCGCACCTCGAGGCAGTGAATCCTGTCGTGCTCGGCAAGACCCGCGCCCAGCAGGCGATCCGCGACGATCTTCGCAAGCACGAGCAGGTCCTGCCCGTGCTGCTCCACGGCGACGCAGCCTTTGCGGGCCAGGGTATCGTCTGGGAATGCCTCGGCTTCTCGGGCGTGCGCGGCTACAACACCGGCGGCTGCCTGCACTTCGTGATCAACAACCAGATCGGCTTCACGACCTCGCCCCAGTTCGCGCGTTCAAGCCCCTACCCCAGCGATGTGGCCAAGGGCGTCCAGGCGCCGATCCTCCACGTCAATGGCGACGATCCGGAAGCAGTGACTTTCGCCTGCAAGCTCGCCATCGAATACCGCCAGAAGTTCGGCCGCGATATTGTGATCGACATGTGGTGCTATCGCCGCTTCGGCCATAACGAGGGCGACGAACCGAAATTCACCCAGCCACTGATGTATGATGCGATCCGCGCGCATCCCAAGGTAAGTGAGATCTACACCAAGCGTCTCGTCGAGGAAGGCGTGATCGACCAGGCCTATGCCGATGGTCTGTGCAACGAGTTCAACGAGCATCTCGAGCAGGAATTCGCCGCCGCCAAGGATTACAAGCCCAACGAAGCCGACTGGTTCGGCGGTCGCTGGGCGGGCATGAACAAGCCGGCCGATCCGGAAACCGCGCGTCGCAACGTGGAAACCGCGCTCGACAAGAAGCTGTTCGACAGTCTCGGCCGCACGCTGACCACCGTCCCGGACGACGTGACGATCCACAAGACGCTCGGCCGCGTGCTCGATGCCAAGCGCGAGATGTTCGCCAGCGGCGAAGGCTTCGACTGGGCGACCGGCGAAGCGCTGGCATTCGGCAGCCTCGTCACCGAAGGCTTCGGCGTGCGCCTTTCGGGCCAGGACTCCGGTCGCGGCACTTTCAGCCAGCGCCATGCCGTCTGGATCGACCAGAAGGACGAGCGCAAGTACATACCGCTCTGCACGCTGCCGCACGGCAAGTTCGAAGTCTACGACAGCCCGCTGTCCGAATACGGCGTGCTCGGCTTCGAATACGGTTTCGCCATGGCGGACCCCAAGAGCCTGGTGATGTGGGAAGCGCAGTTCGGCGATTTCGCCAATGGCGCGCAGATCATGATCGACCAGTTTATTGCGGCAGGCGAAGTCAAATGGCTGCGCGCAAACGGTCTCGTTCTGCTGCTGCCGCATGGTTACGAGGGCCAGGGTCCGGAACACAGCTCGGCGCGTCTCGAACGCTTCCTGCAGCTGTGCGCCAACGACAACATCCAGGTGATGAACATCACCACCCCGGCGAACTATTTCCATGCCCTGCGCCGCCAGATGCTGCGTCCGTTCCGCAAGCCGATGGTCATCATGACCCCCAAGTCGCTGCTCCGCCATCCGCTGGCGAAATCGAGCGCGGAGGAGTTCATGGGCGAGCATCACTTCATGCGCATCAAGTCGGACATGACGGACATCGACGACAACAAGGTCAAGCGCCTCGTGCTGTGTAGCGGCAAGGTCGCCTACGACCTCATGCAGCGCCGCGACGAGGCGGGGCTCGAGGACGTCTCGATCGTCCGTATCGAGCAGCTCTATCCCTTCCCGGGCGAACCGCTGGCCGTTCGCCTCGAGCGGATGACCAACCTCGAAACGATCGTCTGGTGCCAAGAAGAGCCGAAGAACAACGGCGCATGGTTCTTCGTCGACCGGCTGATCGAGGAAGCGGCGACCAAGGCGGGCAAGGACGGCATGCGCCCTTGCTACGCAGGCCGCGAGGTTGCGGCATCGCCCGCCACCGGCTTCGCCAGCCGCCACCAGGTCCAGCAGGAAGCGCTGGTGAACATCGCTCTCGGCCTCAACGGCGGCGACATTTCCGCTGCTACCGGCAATTGCACCTGATTCAGGCCTCCAGAAGGAAACCCATAAAGATGGCCACCGAAGTCAAAGTCCCCACGCTCGGCGAGAGCGTTACCGAAGCCTCCATCGGCGAACTGCTGAAGAATGTCGGCGATAGCGTCGCTGTGGACGAACCGATCGTCAGTCTCGAAACCGACAAGGTCGCGGTCGAAGCGCCCTCGCCTGTCGCCGGCGTAATCAAGGAATTCAAGGTCGCCGTGGGCGATACGGTCGAAGTCGGCGCGGTCCTCGCGATAGTCGAGGAAGGTGGCGCCGGCGCTGCCCCTTCGAGCGAACCCAAGGCCGCTGCACCCGATTCTGGTGTCGAAAAGGCTGCTCCTGCACAGGCCAAGGAAGCGGTCGGTTCGGACGCCTCGCAGACCCTTTCGCCCGCCGTCCGCCGCGCCGTGCTCGAACATGGGGTCGACCCTTCGACCATCAAGGGCACCGGCAAGGATGGCCGCCTGACCAAGGAAGACGTGATCGCCGCCGCCAAGGCCAAGGGCGATCCTGCACCGGCTCCGGCAGCTTCGGCTCCCGCCCCTGCCCCGGCTCCCGCCGCTACCGGCGAGCGCCGCGAGGAACGCGTCAAGATGACGCGTATGCGCCAGACCATCGCCAAGCGCCTCAAGGGTGCGCAGGACAATGCTGCGCTGCTCACCACCTTCAACGATGTGGACATGAGCGCGGTCATGGAAGCGCGCGCGAAGTACAAGGACCTCTTCGCGAAGAAGCACGACATCCGCTTGGGCTTCATGGGCTTCTTCGCCAAGGCCGCCTGCCTCGCGCTGAAAGATGTGCCCGCGGTCAACGCCTATATCGAGGGCGACGAGATCGTCTATCACGATTACGTCGATATCTCAGTCGCCGTGTCGGCACCCAACGGCCTCGTGGTCCCCGTCATCCGCGACGCGCAGGACAAGGGCTTCGCCCGCATCGAGAAGGACATCGCCGACTTCGGCAAGCGCGCCAAGGAAGGCACGCTGACGATGGAAGACATGAAGGGCGGCACCTTCACCATATCCAACGGCGGCGTGTTTGGATCGCTGATGTCGACCCCGATCATCAACCCGCCGCAGAGCGCTGTCCTCGGCCTCCACCGCATCGAGGACCGCCCGGTCGTCGTGAACGGCGAAATCGTCATCCGCCCGATGATGTATATCGCCCTGTCCTACGACCATCGCCTGATCGACGGCCGCGAGGCGGTCACCGCACTGAAGATCATCAAGGAAGCGATCGAAGATCCGACCCGGATGCTGATCGACCTCTGAGGAAAGACACATGGCTGAATACGACTACGACGTCCTCGTCATCGGCGCTGGCCCGGGTGGCTATGTTGCCGCGATCCGCGCTGCGCAACTGGGCCTGAAGACAGCCTGTGCCGAAAGCCGCGAGACGCTGGGCGGGACCTGCCTCAACGTAGGCTGCATTCCGTCGAAGGCGATGCTGCACGCATCCGAGTATTTCGATGCTGCCAGCAATGGCGCGATGGCCGACATGGGCATCGAGGTCGCTCCCAAACTCAACCTCGACAAGATGCACGCCCAGCGCCGCGATGCGGTTAAGGGCCTGACGGGCGGCATCGAATTCCTTTTCAAGAAGAACAAGGTCGACTGGAAGAAGGGCCACGCCACTTTCCAGGATGCGCATACAGTCAAGGTCGGCGACGAGACGGTCACCGCGAAGAACGTGATTATCGCCACCGGCTCCTCGGTCACTCCGCTGCCGGGTGTCGAGGTCGGCAACGACAAGCATGTGGTGGTCGATTCCACTGGCGCGCTCGAACTGCCCGCCGTGCCGAAAAAGATGGTCGTCATCGGCGGCGGTGTCATCGGGCTGGAACTTGGTTCGGTCTGGCGTCGCCTCGGCGCGGAAGTCATCGTGGTCGAATATCTCGACAAGCTGCTGCCCGGCATGGACGACGATGTCCGCAAGGAAGCGGCCAAGATCTTCAAGAAGCAGGGCATGGAATTGCGCCTGTCGACCAAGGTCACCGGTTGCACCGTCAAGGGCAAGAAAGCCACTCTGACACTCGAGCCCAGCGCAGGCGGCGACAGCGAGGAGCTGGAAGCCGATTGCGTGCTGGTGTCGATCGGCCGCAAGCCGAATACCGACGGCCTCGGCCTCGAAAACATCGGTCTCGAAGTGAACAAGCGCGGCCAGATCGAAACCGATCACGATTTCCGCACCGCCGTCGACGGCGTCTGGGCCATCGGCGACGTCGTCCCCGGCCCGATGCTCGCTCACAAGGCCGAGGATGAAGGCATCGCCTGCGCCGAGAACATCGCGGGCCAGACCGGCATCGTGAACCACGACATCATCCCGGGCGTCGTTTACACCTGGCCCGAATTCGCAGGCGTAGGCCTGACGCAGGAAGAGGCGATCGAGAAGCTGGGCGGCAAGGACAAGGTCAAGGTCGGCAAGTTCCCGATGATGGCCAACAGCCGAGCCAAGACCAATCACGAGCCCGACGGCTTCGTGAAGGTCATCGCCGAAGCGGAAAGCGACCGCGTGCTCGGCGTGTGGGCGATTGCCAGCGTTGCCGGTACGATGATCGCGCAGGCCGCACAGGCGATGGAATTCGGTGCTACATCCGAAGACATCGCCTACACCTGCCACGCCCACCCGACGCATTCCGAAGCGATCAAGGAAGCGGCAATGGCAGTCCAGGGCAAGCCGATCCACATCTGACAGCATGGGACAGGCCACTCTCTCGCGAACCCTCGAAGGCGCGCGAGTGGTGGTTTTCCCGCTAGTCGGTGGTCTGCTGGTCTTCTGGTTCCATGAGGCGCCCCGGCATTACGCGCTGGTCAATCTGACCGCCTTTGCATTAGGGCTGCTGGCGATAGCTTTTGCCCGAATACCCAAGAAGGCAAACACGCTTACCGGTATCGGAATAGTTCTGGTCTGCCTACTTGCCCTGCCGATCCTGACCGGGCCTTCGCTTGACGGCGTGACCCGCTGGCTACCGCTCGGCCCTTTGAAACTACACTCCGGGATGCTGGTGATCCCGATGCTGGCAGCGATCGCAATCCGGCTCGGCAAACGAGGTTGGTGGATTCTTGCTGCCGCCATGATCGCATCTGTCGCCCAACCAGACGCGGCCAGCGTTCTCGCGCTTTCGCTCGCCAGTTTCGCCCTTGTCCACCTGTCAAAAGATTGGCGTCCGCTCGCTGTCGGGGCCGCCGGGCTTCCCCTCACCTATTTGGCCTCGACCAGGGGTGACCTTCCTGCGGTCGAGTTCGTCGAAGCTATCGTACCGATGCTATGGGTCGAGATGGATCTGAAGGCACAGGCGATCGGCCTTGCGGCTTTGCTGCTCGCCCCGATCCTCTACCTTACAAAATACAATAAAGCGCGTTTGGACACAGCGCTCGCGGTAGCTGCCAGCTATTGCGGATTTCTCGCGATGTCATTCATCGGCGACTACCCTGTCCCCCTCGCCGGTTATGGCGCGGCGTCGATCCTCGGATTAATGCTAGGCATCGCAATGATCGCGCCCGCCCAGAGCCAATCCAACAGCCGTTGAATTCCCGAAGATGTGAAGATGCGCCCGCTCTTCCGAAGAGTCGGGCGCCTTTCGATCACACCTCGTCCGGATAGACCGGCTGGATATCGACCGGGATTGCATCCATCGCGGCGAAGCGCCCGCGTGCCGAGTCATCCAGCTTGGCATAGCGCTCGAAAAAGGCCTTGGTGCCTTCGTAATCGCCCGTCGCCTGCAGCATCAGTTGCTCGTGCAGCAAGTCGCGCACGGCGGCCTCCATCCTGGCATTGTCGACGACGTAGCGGTTGGCCCCCGCATCCCAGCGAAACGCGCCCTTTTCCTTGAGGTAGCCGTATTGCAGCGCCGCGCCATAGCCATGCGCGCTTTCAGTACCGAAGCGCATCGAGCGGAACAGGCCGGTGAAGTAGGTCGCGAAAAGTTCGGGCTTTTCGCTCGCCGGGATTTCACCCTTTTCCATCATGTAGAGGATATTCCAGATTCCCATCACGTCGGCTTTGCTTTCCTCGAGCGAGGAATAGCGGTCGCGCAGCGCCTCATTGACGGTAGTCTGAACCCCATCGACCGTGATCGTGCCCGGGCCGAGGCTGTGCGACAACTCGTGGAAGAGGGTATTCATCTCCATATATTTCTTGCGCACGAGCCCCGCCTGCGGTTCGGCAAGCACGATATCGCCCATCGGGGACAGGATGCGGTCGAATTTTGCACCCAGCACATTCGCCAGGATGACCTTTTTCGCACCCTTGGCCTCGCGCACGCGTTCGTCGTTGGGCAGGTTGAAGGCGATGGTCTGCACGCCGGGGACGTTGTCGCCGCCCCCATGGACCTGGTCGGCCACCGCAATGGGGCTTTCGAACCCGCGCTGGAAGTTCTTGTACCGGTCCTCGATCGGGAGGTTACCCTCCATGTCGCGCAGGTAGTTCTTGTATTTCGCCAGCGCGGCGCTTTCCTCGGGATTGCGCAGCGTGACGAAGCTCTCGAAGGCGGTCTTGGTGCCGTAGAGGCGGTCGGTGTAGACTTCGTAGGGCCCGATCGCGACCTCGATCGGTGTATCCGTCAGGTCCATCCAAGCCATCTCGCTTTCGAAGTAATCGTCCGAAAGGAAGGAATCGGCGCGCAGGCTGAGGAAGCGCTTGAGGCTGGGATTGGTTGTTATTGCAGCGGCCTGCTTTAGCAGGGCAGCTGCGGGCTGGAGCCATTGGGCATAGGCAGCCGAATAGGGGACCGCGACCAGCCGGTCGCCATCGCGCTGCACCACGGTGTAGGGACCGAGCAATTCCTCCTTCTGGTCAGGATTTGCTTCGAGATAGGCATCGAATTCCTCGCGCGTCATGTCGGCGGGGTAGAAGCCTGCACCCAGGGGCATTTCCTCCGCTCCCCAGAAGGGGTGGAATTCCTCAAGATCGTCCCACGCGCCATAGTAGCGGTCGAACATCGTCAGCAGCAGGTCGCGGTCGGCGCGCTTGGAATTGCTGATTGCCTGCCGGATCAGCGGATTGCCGGCGAAACGCTGGCGCAGGTAGATCTCGTCCATATACCCGCTGGCCTCGATCAGCAGGTTCACCACCTGCCGTTCCTCGGCGGTTAGGTAGCTGGTGTCGGGATTCATCTCGATCACTGCCAGCTTGTCGTATTGCGCCTGCAAATCGTAGCCATCAGCAACGACTGCATCGGTGCTCGCGACGTTGGTTTCGGTCATGGCCGGCGCGCAGGCGGCAGTGGCGAGCAGAAGGGGCAGGATGGCGTGGCGCATGGATTCCTCCGGGATATTTTGTTTTCGTGCAGTGCGCTTAACGTCCGAAACCGCGCTTGTCTCCCATTGCGATTGACGCTGACGCGCGATTGACCGACACAGGCGCAGGAGAGGAGATCGAGGCTTGGCATATCCCGTCCTAACCAAGGAACCCGGCGCAATCGAGACCGCCGCCATGATTGCGCGGGGCGACATGTCGCCGCTGGAAGCAGTAGATGCCGCGATCGCGCGGATCGAACGGCTGGATGCCCATATCGATGCCGTGGTGGTGTGCGATTTCGAGCGCGCCTGCGAGCGGGCCGCGCAGCTTACCAAGGCCGGCCACCAGAGCGACCAGCCGCTCTTCGGCGTACCGATGACGATCAAGGAAAGCTTCGATATCGAAGGCCTCCCGACAACATGGGGGTACACGGCGCACGCCGATAATATCGCCAAAGCGGATTCGCGCGTGGTGCAACTGCTCAAGAAGGCTGGCGTGGTTTTCCTCGGCAAGACCAACGTTCCGCCCGATCTTGCCGACTGGCAATCGGCCAACCCCGTTTATGGACGCACGCATAACCCGCACGACCACGAAAGGTCTCCCGGCGGCTCTTCGGGCGGCTCGGCGGCTGCGGTAGCGAGCGGGATGGTACCGTGCGAATTCGGCACCGATATCGGCGGTTCGGTCCGCGTACCCGCCCACTTCTGCGGCGTCTGGGGCCACAAATCGAGCTGGGGGCTGATCAGCAAGGAAGGCCACGATCACCCGTTGATGGCAGGGCGCGGCGCGCATGACGCTGCGCTTTCGATCGCCGGGCCGCTGGCGCGCAATGCAGCCGATCTCGCCACGCTCTTGCGCATTACCGCAAGTATCCCCCTTTCCGAACGCTCGCAGAAGCTGACTGACAGCAAGGTGCTGGTGCTGATCGACCACCCCTCGTGCCCGACCGACGATACGGTGCGCGGCCCCATGGAAGCGATGGCGAGCGAACTGGAGAAGGCCGGGGTCTCGGTCAGCCGGTCGAGCGACCTCCTCCCCGACCTCGCGAAGCAGCACTCGGATTATATGCGGATGCTCAATATCGGCATGGCGCGCGGCGCTCCTGCCAAGGACGGGAAGCGGGCGAGCGCGACCGACTGGTTCGATCTCCTCGACATCCAGGCAAGAAACGAGATGGCATGGGCGCGCGTGTTCGGCGAATTCAACTTCGTCCTGACCCCGCCCGCTCCCGTGCTCGCGGTGCCCAACAGCCAGACGCGCGTCTTCGACGGCAAATTGTCGATCAACGGCTCCGACGTGCCTGGCGCGGCGGGCCTTTGCTGGGCGGGCGTCGCGACCTTCCCCAACCTGCCCGCGACCGTCCTGCCCATCGGGGAGAGCGGCGGATTGCCCTGCGGCATGCAGGTCATGGGCCCGCGCTGGTCGGACCTGGCAACCATCGAGGCGGCAGAAGAGATCGGGCGGGTCTTGCACTCCTGAACGCCAGCGCCCAAACGTCCCGTCCTGACGGGAGACGCTAAACAATGGCGCAGCAGCGCATGATGCTCAATTTCGCCAAGTGGCACATCTGGCTCGGCTGGCTGGTCGGCGTGCCGGTGCTGATGTGGACGGTGACGGGCCTGATCATGGTGATCAAGCCGATCGAGGAAGTGCGCGGCAACCACTTGCGCAAGGAAGTGGTCGAAAAGGCCCTGCCTCGCGATACGAACATCTCGGTTTCGCTGCCTTCGGAAAGCACCGCCCCGGTTCGCTCGGTCACCACGCAGGTCGAGCGCGGCGAGACCGTCACCCGCATCACCTATATGGACGGCACCAGCGAACGATACCGCGCGAATGGAGCGAGGATGTCGCCGCTTTCGGAAATCGAGGCGCGGATGATCGTCGAACAGGGCATCGAGGGCGGTGACCGTGTCGTGAGCGCGACCCGTTTCGATGCCGACAAGGTCCCCTTCGATTTTCGCCGCCCCGTGCCCGTTTGGCAGGTCGCGCTCGAGGATGGCACGCATGTCTATGTTGGGACCGAGACGGGCACTATCGAGGCGGTGCGGACCGAATGGTGGCGCACCTTCGATTTCGTCTGGGGCCTGCACATCATGGATTTGAAAACCCGCGAGGACACCAGCCACCCGATCCTGATCCTGTTTGCAGCCCTGTCGGTTCTCGGCGCGCTGCTCGGCTGCATCCTGATGTTCCGACGCCGCAAGGCCCGTGTGAAGGTTGCGGCGTGAACGAAGAGATCCTCACCCCGGTGCTCGACTGGCTGGATCTTGCCGGCGTGGCGATCTTCGCGCTGACTGGGGCGCTGGTTGCGGCAAAGGAAAAGCAGACGCTCGTCACCCTGTCCTTCTTCGCCCTGTTCACAGGGGTTGGGGGCGGCACGATCCGCGACCTGCTGATTGACGCTCCCGTCTTCTGGATTGCTGACCCATGGGTGGCTGCAATCTGCCTCGGGATGGCCTTGTTCGCCTGGTTCACCCCGACCCGCTGGTTCGAGGGACGGTTCCTTTCGGTGGTCGACGGCCTCGGGCTTGCGGCCTACGCAGTGCTTGGGACCGCAAAAGCTATCGAATACGGAGTTCCGCCCGTGCCCAGCTTCCTGATGGGCGTGATCACCGGCTGCGCAGGGGGAATCATGCGCGACGTCATCGCCGGACGACCTTCGATCCTGATGAAACCGGAACTCTACGTGACTGCAGCCGCGTTGTCGGCCAGCCTGACCGTCATCGGCGACCTGCTCGACATCACGCGCTGGTGGGTGTGGATTGCAGCGACGTTGGCCGGCTTCGGCCTCCGCCTCGCTGCAATCCGTTTCAATCTCGCGCTGCCGTCCTATGACGAGCGCGCTGCCAGCGAGGATTAGGCCCCGGCACCCGGATAGCCGGTACCGATTTCCAGATCGCCGTCGATCTCCTCATCGGTCTCGACAGGTCCGCCCGGATAGGACGGCTGCTCGGCCTGGGCGGTTTCGGCAGGCGCCTCGCTATCGACGCGGCTCCATTCCGAAGCATAGCGATCGTCGTCCCACTGTCGGCCGTCGTCGCCGCCCTGCTCGTTCTCGCCCTGGTCGTTTTCGTAACGGATATCTTCGTAGCGGTCGTCGTAATCGCGATCGTCGTCCTCGTAGCGCGCACCGCGTCCGCCGAAGTCGATATCCGTCACGCGCCCACTGTTGTCGATCCGGCAGGTAAAGCCGTCACCGCGCGAGACGGTGCCCTCGACCATCCAGCCGCGCGCCGTACGATCGACGCGGTCGACGGTTTCGACGCGCCGTTCGCGGTCGACAGCATCGACGCACATCTCGATCGCGCGGTCGATACCGCGTGTGTCGTCATAGCGCACGTCGCGGCGATAATCGCGGTCACGGTAACGGCGGTCGTCGCGCGAGGCGGCCTTTGCGACATGGGCAATGGCGCCCACGATGAGGACACCGGCGAGGACATCTCCCAGACCCGGGCCACGACGGTAGCGATAGCGGTGATAGCGACGGTGCTCGGCCTTCCCCGCTTCCTCGATTTGCTGGACGACATCGGCGCCTGCATAAGAAGGAGACGTGGCAGGCAAGGGCATTTCGGCCGCATAGGCCGGCGCGGCGGTGAGCGAAAGCGCTGCGATCATGGCAGGCGCAGCGGCAAGGTTCTTGATGTGCGGCATGGGCCGATCCCTGTTGTTCCCGCACCCCCACCCGGCGCGAGTCGTTTTTAGATGTGATCATTCATGCGCGCGAAAGCCTTTATTCTGGCTGAACCGCGCACGGAAAAGCGGCCCGGGGATGAGACACCCCGGGCCGCCAACTCGTTCTTGTATTCAGGTCTTAGCGGAGACCGCTAATGCCCTTGAAATCGACATTGGTGACACGTCCACGTTCGATATAGCAGGTGAACTTGCCTTCATCGCGATTATCGTAGCGCGAACGGCGGTCATAGCGGTCATAACGGTCGTAGCGATCGTAGCGATCGTAGCGATCGTAGCGATTGCCACGCTGGCCATCGACGACCATCCGGCCCTTGACGCGCCAGCCGTAACGCGTGTCTTCTACATCGCGAATTTCGGTCACTCGTGACCAGCGGTAGCCGCCATAGCGTCGCGCATCCTGCTTGGCCGCATTGACGCAGCGTTCAACGGCTGCACGCGGATTGCCACGGTGGCGATACTGGTTGTAGCGATAGTCGCGACCATCGCGGTAATAGCGTCCGTCGCGATAATAGCGCCCGTCGCGATAATAATCGCGGTCGCGCTTGGCCGAATTGGCAATGGCGGCGATCCCGCCGATAATCACGGCACCGGCAATCACATCGCCAACGCTGATTCCATCGTCGTGGCGGTCACGAGCCTGGGCAGGTGTCGCACCGGCAAGCGCCATTGCGCCCACAGTAGCCGTCGCGATCCCACCTTTCGCGAGCTGCTTGATATTCTTGATCATGTGAGGCTCTCCTCATGTCGTACCGTGGCGGGATTGCCTCGGTTGATTGAGGGTCTACGCGAGTCGCAGTGAGGCGACCCTGAATCGCGCTGGCAGCCAATGTTCAGGAAACTGGTTAGTATTGTGAACAATAAGACGCAAACAAAAGGGCCGGAGGATTGCTCCCCCGGCCCTTCGCTTGTCTCGAACTGGAGAGCGCTTACGCGTCTTCCATTTCCTCGTCGGTCATGACGGGGCCGCTGTCCTGGCCCTTGGCGTCGACATCGCGGTCGACGAATTCGATCACGGCCATGGCGGCGGCGTCGCTGTCGCGATAGCCGGCCTTGATTACGCGGGTGTAGCCGCCGTCACGGTCCGAATAACGCTCGGCGAGGACGTCGAACAGCTTCTTCAGCTGGGTTTCGTCCTGCAGCTTGCTCATCGCGAGGCGACGGTTCGAAAGGCCGCCGCGCTTTGCCAGCGTGATCAGCTTTTCGATGTAGGGGCGCAGTTCCTTCGCCTTGGCGGCGGTGGTGAGGATCTGTTCGTGCTTGATGAGCGCGGCGCTCATGTTGCGGAACAGGGCCTTGCGGTGGCCGGTCTTACGCTGGAGCTTACGACCTGCAATTTTATGACGCATTGTATTTCCTTCTTCGTTCGAAAAGGGCCCGTTCTAGGTAGCCCAGTGCTGGCGGCGGTCAGGGCCCGCCGCCGTTGCCCTTCGTTGCCCGAAGGCCCCGATTAGCCGAGAAGTTCCTGTTCGAGCTTCTTGGCCATTTCTTCGATGTTCTCGGGCGGCCAGCCCGGGATGTCCATGCCGAGGCGCAGGCCCATCGAGCTCAGGACTTCCTTGATCTCGTTAAGCGATTTGCGGCCGAAGTTCGGCGTACGGAGCATCTCGGCCTCGGTCTTCTGAACCAGGTCGCCGATGTAGATGATGTTGTCGTTCTTGAGGCAGTTCGCCGAACGGACCGACAGTTCCAGCTCGTCGACCTTCTTGAGAAGGTAGCGGTTGAGCTGGTTGGTGTCGTTTTCCTGCGGCTCTGCAGCCTGGCCGATCATGGCCGAGCTGGGCTGCGGGATGCCGTCTTCGAAGTGGACGAACAGCGTCAGCTGGTCCTGGAGGATGCGCGCGGCATAAGCCACGGCGTCTTCCGGAGTGACGGTGCCGTCGGTCTCGATGGTCAGCGAGAGCTTGTCGTAGTCCAGTTCCTGGCCGACGCGGGCGTTCTCGACCTTGTAGCTCACCTGGCGGACCGGCGAGTACAGGCTGTCGACCGGGATAAGACCGATCGGTGCATCGACCGGACGGTTCATCACGGCAGGACGATAGCCCTTACCGGTGTCGGCGGTCAGCTCCATGTTGAGCGTGGCACCTTCGTCGAGGTGGCAGATCACGAGATCCTTGTTCATGACCTCGATGTCGCCCGAAACGGCGATGTCGCCAGCCTTCACTTCGCCCGGGCCGGTGGCCGAGAGCTGGAGGCGCTTCATGCCTTCGCCTTCCATCTTGAGCGCGATCTGCTTCACGTTCAGGACGATGTCGGTGACGTCCTCGCGCACGCCGGCGAGCGAGGAGAATTCATGCAGCACGTTCTCGATCTTGATCGAGGTGATGGCTGCACCCTGCAGCGAGGACAGGAGCACGCGACGCAGCGCGTTGCCGAGCGTGAGGCCGAAGCCGCGCTCGAGCGGTTCGGCAACGAAGGTAGCCTTGCGGCCCTTGTCGCCACCGTCCTTGATGTCGAGGGTGTTGGGTTTCTTGAGTTCCTGCCAGTTCTTGATGTTGACGGACATGGATTTCCCCTGGTGTGGATGCGGGCAGGACCGGAGCTCTGTGGTGGGAGCGTCCGGTCCGATGTGGGTGTCGGCGGCCTAGGGAGCCCAGGCCACCGGGCAGGTACGGATCAGACGCGGCGACGCTTGGAAGGACGGACCCCGTTGTGCGGGATCGGCGTCACGTCGCGGATCGAAGTGATCGTGAAGCCGACTGCGGCGAGACCGCGCAGTGCGCTTTCACGGCCCGAGCCCGGGCCCTTCACTTCGACTTCGAGGGTGCGCACACCGTGTTCAGCAGCCTTGCGGCCTGCATCGTCGGCGGCGACCTGTGCGGCATAGGGAGTCGACTTGCGGCTGCCCTTGAAGCCCATCATGCCGGCGCTGGACCAGCTGATGGCATTACCCTGCGCGTCGGTGATGGTGATCATCGTGTTGTTGAAGCTGGCGTTAATGTGCGCGACGCCCGAAGAAATGTTCTTCTTGTCGCGGCGCCGAATACGGCCGGGTTCGCGTGCCATTGTGTAGTTTCCTCTATATTCTCAAGAAGGGAAAAGCGTTCGGGAGAACCCGAAGCTTACTTCTTCTTGCCGGCGATCGGCTTGGCCTTACCCTTGCGGGTGCGGGCGTTGGTGTGAGTGCGCTGGCCGCGAACGGGCAGACCGGCACGATGACGAAGGCCGCGATAGGAACGCAGGTCCATCAGGCGCTTGATGTTCATCGCAGTGTTGCGACGAAGGTCACCTTCGACCTGGTGGTCTTCGTCGATCGTTTCGCGGATGCGCAGCACTTCCTCGTCGCTGAGGTCCTGCACGCGGCGCGAATGATCGATTCCGAGCTTGTCGGCGATCTGGACAGCCGTGGTACGGCCGATTCCGTGAATATAGGTGAGCGCGATGATAACGCGCTTGTTGGTGGGGATATTTACCCCGGCAATACGAGCCACTTAAATCTCCATGCTCCACAGGGTCTCTTCAAGCGGGACCCCATCTCAACGCTTTGTATTCGCTGGACTTGCTGGCGCTAGCTAACGCAAAAAGCCCGGATGGCGTGCAAAAGGCTGCCGCCTGCCGGACTCACAACAAGTGTCGAATGAGTGCGCGCTTAGTAGGATTCGCCCTAAGCGTCAACCTCCAGCGCACGCAAACAACCGAGGCCGCCGATATGGGCGGTCATCGCGTTGTTTCAAGGGCAGCTATACAGTCTGAGTTCCCGTCAGTCAAAAGCGGATCAGTCCCCTTCCCCGCCCCCGTCCGTATCAAGCGCGCCTAGATGCGCCTGGAGGCCGCGGAGTTGCTGGCTCATCACACCGTCCACCGCCGCAGAGATCATGTCGATCTCGAAACTCATCGGTCCGCCGACCTTGTAGGTCCACTCGACCAGCGTCCCGCCATCGACGGGTTCGAGGGTAATTGTGAGCACACCTTCAGCCGGTTCGCCCTGGAGCGGGCCGAGTCCGCCGCGCAGGCGCAACGATTTGTCAGGGATGGCTTGAACAACCACTGCATGGCGTGCGCTCCCGTCGAGAGGGATATCGCCCTGCCCCGGAATCTTCTCGCAGAAACATCCGCCCGCGCTCGGCACGAGCGACATGTTCGATGCATCCCCCGACCAGCTGTGATCGTCGGCCCACCAATCGCCGGGCTTGATCAGCGCCATCCACACCTGGCGTGGGGCAGCCGCAATGGCCGCGCTGTCGCTGGTGGTGAAGCCGTGCTCGCTACTTTCCACGACTTCAGCGCTGGCGGGCATGGCAAGCAGGAACGCCGTCGTGGCTGCAATAATGGCGGATTTACGCATCGAACCTCTCCCCCTCTTCGCGGAAAGGTCTATTGCGGGAGAAGCCTTTTGGAAACCCTCAGGCGAGGATTGCGTCGATCGCGCCGGTAACTTCGTCGATAGCGCCCATGCCGTCGACCCGGGTCACGATGCCACGCTTCTCATAGCCGGGCAGGATCGGCGCAGTCTCGCTGCGATAGACCTGCATGCGGTGACGCACGGTTTCTTCCGTATCGTCGGGGCGGCGCTTGAATTCGGTCGAGCCGCATTCGTCGCACACGCCTTCGACCTTGGGCTGCTTGAACGTATCGTGATAGCCCGCACCGCAATTGGCGCAGCTGAAGCGGCCGGTGATGCGCTCGACGAGCGCGTCCTCGTTCACTTCCAGTTCGATGACATGATCAAGGCTGCGGCCATGCTTGGCGAGCAGGCCGTCGAGCATTTCCGCCTGGCCTTCGGTACGGGGGTAGCCGTCGAAGATGGCGCCGGTTTCCTTGCCCATCGCGGTTAGCTCTGCATCGATCAGTTCTGAGACGATTTCGTCCGAGACGAGTTCGCCCGCATCCATGATCGCCTTCGCCTTGATGCCGACGGGCGTGCCCGCCTTGACCGCGGCGCGCAGCATGTCTCCGGTGGAGAGCTGGCGCATCCCGTGATGTTCCACGAGCCGCTGCGCCTGTGTGCCCTTGCCTGCGCCCGGAGGGCCGAGAAGAATAATGTCCATCGAGTAAGGTCCCCTTCCTCGGTGTCCTGCCTTAACGCAGGCGGCCCTTCAACTTGGCCTTTTTGATTAGATCGCCATACTGGTGTGCCAGCAGGTGCGACTGGATCTGGCTGATCGTATCGACGGTGACGTTGACCACGATCAGCAGGCTGGTGCCGCCGAGGAACAGCGGAACGCCGGTCTGGGCGATCATGTATTCGGGCACGACGCAGACGAAAGTCAGGTAGATTGCCCCGATCACGGTGATGCGGGTCAGCACGTAGTCGAGGTATTCCTCGGTGCGCTTGCCAGGACGGATGCCGGGAATGAAGCCGCCGTTCTTCTTCAGATTGTCGGCTGTTTCCTCGGGATTGAAGACCACCGCGGTGTAGAAGAAAGCAAAGAACATGATGCCGATGGCATAGAGAGCCATGTACAGCGGCTGGCCGTGCTGGAGGTATTGCAGGATTGTCTGCAGGACGCTGCCGGTCGAGCTTTCGGTGTCGAGCGAATTGCCCGCGAACTGGGTGATCGTCAGCGGCAGCAGCAGGAGCGAGCTGGCGAAGATCGGCGGAATCACGCCTGCGGTATTCAGCTTGAGCGGCAGGTGCGAGCGGTCAGCCTGCATCATGCCGCGCTGGGTTGCGCGCTTGGGATACTGGACCAGCAGGCGGCGCTGCGCACGCTCGAAGAAGCTGATCAGCAGGATCAGGCCCACTACCATGGCGATGAAGCCGAGCAGGATACCGGTCGATATCGAGCCTTCGCTATAACCACTGGTCATATTGGTGACGAAGGTCGGGAACTGGGCAACGATGCCCGCCATGATGATCAGCGAAACGCCGTTACCGATACCGCGGCTGGTGATCTGCTCGCCCAGCCACAGCAGGAACATGGTGCCGCCAACGAGGCTGATCACCGCGCCGATGCGGAACATGTAACCGGGATCGACTACGGCAGCGATGCCTGAGGACGCGCCGTAGCTTTCCAGGCCTGCAGCCAGGAACCAGCCCTGGATGGTGCAGAGCAGGACGGTGCCGTAACGGGTATACTGGTTGAGTTTCTGCCGCCCGACGGTGCCTTCCTTCTTCAGCGCCGCAAGCGTGGGATGCAGCGCCGAAGCCATCTGCACCACGATCGAGGCGGTGATGTATGGCATGACGCCCAGCGCGATGAGGCTCATGCGCTCGAGGCTGCCACCGGTGAACATGTTGAACATGTCGACCACGCCGCCGCGGGTCTGGTCGGCCAGCACGCTCAGAGCGCGGGCGTTGATGCCCGGCAGCGGAACGAAGCTAAGGAAACGGAACACGATCAGCGCACCGATGGTGAACCAGATTCGCTGCTTCAGCTCGGTGGCCTTGGAGAAATTGGCGAGGCTGATATTGCTCGCGAAACTATCGGCGCGTGATGCCATTGGTCGTCTTCGATCCTAGCTTGGCGCCGGCCCGTCCCGGCGCTGACCGGACAGATAGGGAGCAGGATGACGAATGTCGAACCCCGCCCCCCCCTTTTTCGGTATTATTTGGACTTCTTGGCCTTGTTGGCTTCGGTCCGTTTGGCCTTCTTTTCAGCTTCGCTTTCGCCCTTGGCGATCACTTCGACCGAACCGCCAGCCTTCTCGACCGCCTCGATGGCGCCCTTCGAGGCACCGGCGACGATGAACTTGGCCTTGGCCTTGAGCTCGCCCTTGCCGAGCAGGCGGACGCCGTCCTTGCCGCCGCGTGCGAGGCCTGCGGCCTTCAGCGCTGCGTGGTCGATGTCCTTCTTGGCGTCGAGCTTCTTCTCGTCGATGAACTTCTGGACCATGCCCAGGTTTACTTCGGCATAATCCTTGCCGAACGGATTGTTGAAGCCGCGCTTCGGCAGGCGCATGTGAAGCGGCATCTGGCCGCCTTCGAAGCCCTTGATGGCGACGCCCGAACGGCTCTTCTGGCCCTTCTGGCCGCGGCCCGAGGTCTTGCCCTTGCCCGAGCCGATGCCACGGCCGACGCGCATGCGCTCCTTGCGGGCACCGGGATTGTCGCGGAGATCTGTAAGTTTCATAATATGCACTCGCTTTCGCTTTGGTTCGCGCTTTTGGGATGGTCGGCAAGGCGTCGTGCCCTGCAACCGAACTGGTTCTGCCAGTTATGGAAGGCGCGCCCCCTAACCGATGGCGGAGCGCATGTCCAGCAGCTTTCAACTACCCGGCTTGTCTCCTGGCAAGCTGTCCTCGAGAAGCTTGAGCACCGCCTGTTCGGCAACCTTTGCGTAATAGCGATGTCCCGTCCGCACAGGATGCGGGTCGGACCCATCGCCATTGAAGATGAATGTGGACGTCGTCGGAGTGACCCACCCTGACACATCGATCGTGTGGGTGTTCGGCACACTGCGGGCAGCTGCGAAAATCGCTTCCGCGCAGTTCATAAGGACGGGATCGTATCCCGCAGGCCCGACAAAGGGGCCGAAAACCACGATCGCCATGTCGGGGGCCGCTGCGCGCATTTCCTGAAAGTAGGCCAAGGCCTCGTTCCCAACGTCGCTCGCGCTGTTGAACGCGCAGTCGTTGATCCCGCCAGCCACGAAAACGACATCGGGCCGATCACCCGGAAACGCATCGAGAACGTCGCTTATATGTTCACGAAAATTGGGGCGGTCGGCAACCCGATTCAGATAACCGGTCCCGCCTAAGGCGCTGACCACCGGATCATCGATTCCGAGCCGATAGGCTAGTTCGATAGCCCAGCCGTCGGTTGCGCTTCCGGCTCCCGTCCCCTCGGTGATCGAATCGCCGACAAATACGACTTTGGGCCCGCCATCCCATTCCGGCCGGCGGGCTCCGAGCTTCCCGCCATAGGGCAGTCTGATCTCGCCGAGCATGGATCGCTGGGTGACGATGCGTATGTCGCGGTCGGCGACCGAAGGCGGAAGCGTGAGCAACGTGTAGCGCAGGTCGCCGCGGTTACCATGCCCCAGCGAGAGCGGCTCCGGCGAGGTGCGCACGCCGTCGATCTCAATATAGACCCCGTCTATGAAGCCCGCATCGATGGTGAACAGTTCGAATTGCCTCTGCCCGGCTGGCAGAATGAACTGGAACCCGTCCCACCCACTCATCCGGTCGAAGGAATAACCTCCGGTCTCGTAGACGGGGTTCGCGATCGTCGAGAGCCCCTGCGGCCACCAGAAGAGCAGACCAGGCCAGGTCAGCGGTTGGCTATGTCGCCCGCCCAGATAGCGAATACGCGTATCGTCGAAGCCGATAACGGTGGCTCCGGTGAGCATCGGATCGTTTGCCGTCAGGATATGGATATCGACCGGCAGGTAGGTCTGCTCCCGCCGATTGACGATAGACCGGCGGAGCACTCCCAGCCCCTCGGGACGCGGATTAGGGGTTGTATAGACGGGCACTTCTGTGGGGGAGACGCCCTGCTCGACGGTCGCCAGCTCGGCCCTGTCCTCAAGCAATTCTTCACCGCCACAGCCCGAAATGAGGCTGGCAGAAATAAATAAGAGAGAAAGATAAATCAGGCGGTTCATTCTGCCCCCTTAGAACCATCGCGGATTTTACTTGAGAAGGCGCTCCGCTACAATGCGCAAAAGCGCGCCATTGCCTGCTATCCCCAATCGATTAACAAGAAGCGTAGCCCAGCAGGAAAATGATCGAGATGGCAAAATGCGGCGGGTCGGCCGCGATTTTGCGCCACACGCGAGACACGATAAGTCGGTAAGGCCGTGCCGCGCGCCTTTATCGCGCAGCCCACATCGTCTGAAGCCAGTTTCCGCTGAAGCCGAAGAATACGAAAACCGTAGCCTGTCCCCCCGCGAAGCTCGACATGTGATGGACGAAGACCAGATAGGCGAGCCACAGGCGGAATCCCCCCGGTCCCGTCTGTCAGGCCAGCCTGCCGATCCAGTCGATGATCGGCGTCGTGCCCGCCTTCACAGCTGCTCAGCGCCCAAGAAAAAACCCCGACCGCTGGGGCCGGGGTTCATTCCTGTCTTCCATCGATGGACAATGCGTCAGTCGACGATTTCCACCAGATGCGGGACCTTGGCCACCGCGCCGCGCACTTCGGGAGTGTCCTGGCGTTCGACGACCTTGTGCATCTTGTTGAGACCCAGGCCGATCAGGATCTTGCGTTGGCTCTCAGGACGGCGGATCGGCGAACCGATCTGCTTGATCTTGATGGTTTTAGCTTTGGCCATCGTGCTTACTCCGCAATAGCGGCGGCTTCGGCTTCAGCCTCTGCCTCCGATGCACCACCACGACCGAGCAGGTCGGCGACCTTCTTGCCGCGACGCTGGGCAACCGACTTCGGCGAAGTCTGGTCGGTCAGCGCGTCGAAGGTGGCGCGGATCATGTTATAGGGGTTCGAGGTGCCGACCGACTTGGTCACCACGTCGGCGACGCCGAGGCTCTCGAACACGGCACGCATCGGACCACCGGCGATGATGCCGGTACCCGGAGGCGCGGTGCGAACGGTGACCTTGCCGGCACCGAAGTGACCCTTGCCGTCGTGATGGAGGGTACGGCCCTCCTTCAGCGGAACGCGGATCATCTTCTTGCGAGCAGCAGCCGAAGCCTTCTGGATCGCTTCCGGCACTTCGCGGGCCTTGCCCTTGCCGAAGCCGACGCGGCCCGAACCGTCACCAACGACTACCAGGGCAGCGAAACCGAAGCGCTTGCCGCCCTTCACCGTCTTGCTGACGCGGTTGATGTGGACGAGCTTCTCGATGATGCCGTCGTCTTCTTCCTCGCGGCGGTTGTTACGACGGTTGTCGCGACCACCACGGCCACGGCCACCGCCGTCACGGTTGCCACCACGGCCGCCACGCTGGCGCGGCTGGCCTTCGGCACCCTGTGCGGGATCCTGGTTGGCAGCTGCTTCCGAGGGAGTGTCGGCGATTGCCGGCTCTTCCTTGGTTACCGCGTGCTCGGTTTCCGCCGTTGCGACCTTTTCTTCGGTCTGCGCTTCGGCGTTTTCGTTGTTGTTTTCGTCAGCCATCATCAGAACTCCAGCCCGCCTTCACGAGCGGCGTCGGCCAGCGCCTTGACGCGGCCATGGAACAGGAAGCCACCGCGGTCGAAAACGACGGTGGACACGCCGGCCTTCTTGGCAGCGGCAGCGATATCGGTGCCGACCTGCTTGGCCGCATCGACATTCGCGCCCGAGCCCTTGCCGCCCAGCGTCGAGGCCGAGGCAAGCGTCTTGCCGGCGGCATCGTCGATGATCTGCGCGTAGATGTGCTTGCCGGTGCGGTGCACCGACAGGCGGGGCTTGCCACCGGCACGGCTCTTGAGAGCGGTACGGACGCGGCGACGGCGACGTTCGAAAAGAGAAAGCTTTGCCATCTTACTTCTTCTTCCCTTCCTTGCGGAAGATATACTCGCCGCGATACTTGATACCCTTGCCCTTGTAGGGTTCGGGCTTGCGCCATTTGCGGACGTTCGCCGCAAACTGGCCCACGGCCTGCTTGTCGATACCGCTGATTTCGACGGTCGTCTGGTCCGGGGTCTTCACCTCGATACCTTCGGGAACATCGAGATCGACGTCGTGCGAATAGCCGAGCTGAAGCTTGAGCTTCTTGCCCTGTGCCTGTGCACGATAGCCGACGCCGTTGATCTCGAGGACCTTGGTGTAGCCTTCGGTCACGCCTTCGACCAGGTTCGAAACGAGCGTGCGCTGCATACCCCAGTGGTTGCGAGCGGCGCGCGTGTCGTTGGCCGGCTTGACGCTGATTTCGTCGTTTTCGAGCTTGTATTCGACGAGATCGGACATGCCCATCGACAGGGTGCCCTTGGGACCCTTAACCGACAGCGTGCCGTCTTCGATATTGGCAGTGACCCCGCTGGGGATCGCTACCGGCTTCTTGCCGATGCGGCTCATCAGAACACCTCCGCCAGCACTTCGCCGCCGACGTTTTCGGTGCGGGCTTCCGCGTCGGAAAGCACACCCTTCGGCGTCGAGACGATGGTGATGCCGAGACCGTTGCGAACCACGGGGAGTTCTTTCGAACCCGCATAGACGCGGCGGCCGGGCTTGGAGACACGAGCGACGTGCTTGATAGCAGGTTCGCCCTCGAAATATTTCAGTTCGATCCGCAGCTGTGCGTGCTTGCCCGAAGTGTCGTCGCTGTAGCCACGGATGTAGCCTTCGCGCTGAAGCACTTCGAGGACGTTTGCACGCAGCTTGCTCGCCGGCGAGAGGACGCTGTCCTTCTTCGCCTGCTGGCCGTTGCGGATGCGGGTGAGCATATCACCCAGGGGATCGGTCATAGCCATCTGTCTTTACCTCACCAGCTCGACTTCGTGAGGCCCGGAATCAGGCCCTTGTTGCCGAGGTCACGCAGTTCGATACGGTTGAGGCCGAACTTGCGGTAATAGCCGCGCGGGCGGCCGGTGGTGGCGCAGCGGTTGCGTACGCGGGTGGGATTCGCATTGCGCGGGAGTTCCGCCATCTTCAGGCGAGCGATCAGGCGCTCCCCTTCATCGAGGCTTTCGTCGTCCGCGATAGCCTTCAGCTTCGCAAACTTATCCGCATACTGCTTCACGAGCTTCTTGCGACGCTCGTTCTTGTTGATCGAACTCAGTTTCGCCATTGGACTTAAGTTCCTTCCTTATCCTGCGATCCGGAAGCGGCTCACGCCGCCTCCTTCTCTTCCGACTTTTCAGCCGGGAACGGGAAGCCGAACAGCTTGAGGAGCTCGCGAGCTTCCTCGTCGGTCTTCGCCGTGGTTGTCACGATGATATCCATGCCCCGAACCTTCTCGATCTTGTCGTAGGAGATTTCGGGGAAGATGATCTGTTCCTTGAGGCCCATTGCATAGTTGCCACGACCGTCGAACGACTTGGCGTTGAGGCCACGGAAGTCGCGGATGCGGGGCATTGCAATGGTGACCAGGCGGTCCATGAATTCGTACATGCGATCGCGGCGCAGGGTAACCTTCGCACCGATCGGCATGCCTTCACGCAGCTTGAACTGCGCGATCGACTTCTTGGCCTTGGTGATGACCGGCTTCTGGCCGGCAATCAGTGCCATTTCTTCGGCTGCAGTCTGGACCTTCTTCTTGTCCTGGCTGGCTTCGCCCACACCCATGTTGAGCGTGATCTTTTCCAGCTTCGGGACTTCGAGACGGTTCTTGTAGCCGAACTTCTCGGTCATCGCCTTGACGATCTGGTCGTCGTAGCGCTGCTTCATACGGGGGGTGTAATCAGCCATCGATGGTCTCCCCACTCTTCACGGCGACGCGCACCTTCTTGCCGTCCTTCGAGGTTTCGAAGCGGACACGGGTGGGCTTGCCATCCTTGGGATCGGCCACAGCGACCTTGCTGATCGACATCGGCGCTTCGAAACGCTCGATGCCGCCCTGCGGGTTCTGCTGGGTCGGCTTGCGGTGACGTGCAGCGACGTTGACGCCTTCGACGACGATCTTGCCTTCCTTCGGCATGACCTTCGCGACGGTGCCGGTCTTGCCCTTGTCCTTGCCGGACAGGACGACGACGCTGTCACCCTTCTTGATCTTAGCGGCGGCCATTACAGCACCTCCGGAGCAAGCGAGATGATCTTCATGAAGCCGCGGCCGCGAAGTTCGCGGACCACCGGGCCGAAGATACGGGTGCCGATGGGTTCTTCGTTCTTGTTGACGAGAACTGCGGCGTTGCTGTCGAAGCGGATCACGCTGCCATCGGGGCGGCGCACGTCCTTCTTCGTACGCACGATGACGGCGCGATGGACATCGCCCTTCTTCACCTTCGTGCGCGGCTGGGCTTCCTTGACGGAAACCACGATCACGTCGCCGACGGACGCGGTACGGCGCTTCGAGCCGCCCAGTACCTTGATGCACTGGACGCGCTTGGCGCCGCTGTTGTCCGCGACGTCGAGATTGGATTGCATCTGGATCATCGATCCGGTTCCTTCTCTTGGCTTGCCGGGACAAGTGCCCGGCAGTTCCTAAAACGTCAGTTGCCTGCGGCTTCGACTTCGAGGTCGGCCTCGACAGCCTGGGTTCCGCCTGCCGTCACCCGATCCTTGACCATCCAGGTCTTGGTTTTCGAGATCGGCTTGGTTTCTTCGATGCGCACGACGTCGCCGAGTGCGTACTCGTTCTTCTCGTCGTGAGCGTGGTACTTCTTCGAGCGGCGAATGATCTTCCCGTAGAGGGGATGCTTCACCTTACGCTCGACGAGCACGGTTACGGTCTTGTCGGTCTTGTCGGAGGTGACGGTGCCGATAAGGATACGCTTTGGCATGGTCTACTCCTTACGCCTTGGCTGCCGCTGCGCGGGCGCGTTCGCCCTGCAGGGTCTTGATCTTGGCGATCGAACGACGGACTTCACGGATGCGTGCCGGGGCTTCGAGCTGGTTGGTCGCAGCCTGGAAACGCAGGTTGAACTGTTCGCGCTTGAGCGTGGTCAGCTCTTCGTCCAGCTGGTCGTCGCTCTTCTGGCGCAGATCTTCGATCTTGCTCATTATTCGCCTCCGAGGTGCGAGGTGTCGCCCAGGCGGGCCACGACCTTGGTCTTGACCGGCAGCTTCATCGCCGCGCGGCTGAACGCTTCGGCGGCCAGCGGGCCGGCAACGCCGTCGAGTTCGAACAGGATGCGGCCCGGCTTCACGCGAGCTGCCCAGTATTCGACCGAACCCTTGCCCTTACCCTGACGGACTTCGGCAGGCTTCTTCGAAACCGGCACGTCCGGGAAGACGCGGATCCAGAGACGACCCTGGCGCTTGATGTGACGCGTGATCGCGCGGCGAGCCGCTTCGATCTGACGTGCGGTGATACGCTCGGGCTCGAGAGCCTTCAGCCCGTAGGAGCCGAAATTGAGCGAGGTGCCGCCCTTGGCGTTGCCATGGATCTTGCCCTTGAACGCCTTGCGGTACTTGGTTTTCTTCGGTTGCAGCATGGTTCTTTCCTATACCTGCAATCAGCGAGCCGGACGGACGCCGGACGTCTGCGATTCCATCATGAGACGGTCCTGCGCGGTCGGGTCGTGGCCGAGGATTTCGCCCTTGAAGACCCACACCTTGATCCCGATGATGCCATAAGCGGTCAGCGCTTCGGCTTCAGCGTAATCGATGTTGGCGCGCAGCGTATGCAGCGGCACGCGGCCTTCACGATACTGTTCGACGCGGGCGATTTCAGCACCGCCGAGACGGCCGCCACACATGATCTTGATGCCTTCTGCACCAAGACGCATGGCCGACTGCATCGCGCGCTTCATCGCACGGCGGAATGCCACGCGGCGGATCAGCTGGTCGGCAATGCCCTGGGCGACGAGCTTGGCATCGACTTCCGGCTTGCGGATTTCGACGATGTTCAGCTTCACTTCGCTTTCGGTCATCTTCGACAGCTGCGCACGCAGCTTCTCGATGTCCGCGCCCTTCTTGCCGATGATGACGCCGGGACGCGCAGCATAGATCGAAACGCGGCAGAGCTTTGCCGGACGCTCGATCACGACCTTCGAGATAGCGGCCTGGGCAGCGTTCTCGAGGATGTACTTGCGGATCTCGATGTCCTCGGCCAGCAGCTTGGCATAGTCACGCCCTTCGGCGTACCAGCGGCTGTCCCAGGTGCGGTTGATCTGCAGGCGCAGACCGATCGGATTGCTCTTATGGCCCATCTTACGCCTCCTCCTGCTCGCGGACGACGATGCGCAGGCGGCTGAACGGCTTCAGGATGCGCGTCGACTTGCCGCGACCACGGGTGTGGAAGCGCTTCATCGTGATCGACTTGCCTACCGAAGCCTCGGCTACGACCAGCGAGTCGACATCGAGGTTGTGGTTGTTTTCCGCGTTGGCGATCGCCGAGGCGAGAACCTTCGTGGCATCCTTGGCCATCGACTTCTTCGAGAAGGCCAGGATGTTGAGGGCCTCTTCGGCCTTCTTGCCGCGGATCAGTTCGGCAACGAGGTTCAGCTTCTGGGCCGAACCACGAATGGTCGTGCCCACTGCCAGAGCTTCGTTGTCGGCAACGCGACGGGGTGCTTTCTGCTTGCTCATCAGCGCTTACCCTTCTTGTCGGCAGCGTGACCGGGGAACGTGCGCGTGGGCGCGAATTCGCCGAGCTTGTGGCCAACCATCTCTTCCGAGACGGAGACCGGGATGAACTTGTGGCCGTTGTACACGTTGAACGTGAGACCGACGAACTGGGGCAGGATGGTGCTGCGGCGCGACCAGGTCTTGATCGGCTTTGTGCTGTTGGCGTCCTGCGCCTCTTCTGCCTTCTTCAGAAGGCTGAGTTCGACGAACGGACCTTTCCAGACGGAACGAGCCATGTCGGATTACCTCTTCTTCTTCGCGTGGCGCGAACGGATGATCATCTTGTCCGTCTGCTTGTTGTTGCGCGTACGGGCGCCCTTGGTCGGCTTGCCCCACGGAGTGACCGGGTGACGGCCGCCCGAGGTCCGGCCTTCACCACCGCCGTGCGGGTGGTCGACCGGGTTCTTGGCGACACCGCGGGTCAGCGGCTTGATGCCCATCCAGCGACGACGACCGGCCTTGCCCAGATTCTGGTTCTGGTTGTCCGGGTTCGACACTGCACCGACGGTGCCCATGCAGTCGGCACGCAGATAGCGCTGCTCGCCTGAATTGAGCCTGACGATGACCATGCCGCGGTCACGACCCACCAGCTGGACGTAGGCACCTGCCGAACGGGCGATCTGGCCGCCCTTGCCCGGCTTCATTTCCACGTTGTGGCAGATGGTGCCGACCGGCATCTGGCCGAGCAACATGGCGTTGCCGGGCTTGGTGTCGGTCTTCTCGGCCGCGATGACCTTGTCGCCAACAGCAAGACGCTGCGGAGCCAGGATGTAGGCCAGTTCACCGTCGTCATACTTCACGAGTGCGATGAAAGCGGTGCGGTTGGGATCGTATTCGATCCGTTCCACGGTGCCTTCGACGTTCCACTTGCGACGCTTGAAGTCGATGAAGCGGTACTTCTGCTTGTGACCGCCGCCGATGCCACGCGAGGTGACATGGCCCTTGTTGTTACGGCCACCGGTCTTGCGCTTCCCTTCCGTCAGCGACTTGACGGGCTTGCCCTTGTACAGGCCCGACTTGTCGACGAGGATGAGGCCGCGGCGCGCGGGGCTCGTCGGTTTGTAGTTCTTGAGTGCCATCAGCTCACACCTTCCGTGATGTCGATCATCGAACCCTCAGCGAGAGTGACGATCGCCTTCTTCACGTCGTTGCGCTTGTAGGGCTTGCCCTTCCAGCGCTTGGTCTTGCCCTTCACGTTGATCGTGTTGACCGCGACGACTTTGGCCTTCTGGTCAGCGTAGATCGCCTCCACAGCTTCCTTGATCTGCGGCTTGGTCGCATCGCCTGCGACCTTGAACACGACCGCATTGTTCTCCGAAGCCATGGTCGACTTTTCGGTGATGTGCGGAGCGAGGATCACGTCGTAGTGACGTGCGTCGGTTGCCTGCTTCTTAGCCATTGAAACGGCCCTCCAGCTTCTCGACAGCGTCCTTGGTGAGGACCAGCGTGTCGTGCTTCAGGATGTCGTAGACGTTGGCACCCATGGCCGGCAGGACGTTGACGCCCGGCAGGTTTCCGGCAGCCTTCTTGAAGCCGTCGTTCACGCTTTCGCCGTCGATGACGAGGACCTTGCCGGCCCAGCCATTCTTGTCGAACATGCCCTTCAGAGCCTTGGTCTTGGCGTCCTTGAGCTCGAGGCTGTCGACGACAACGAGGCCGTCCTTAGCCTTGCTCGAGAGAGCCATCTTGAGACCGAGAGCGCGGACCTTCTTGTTCAGCGACTGCTCGAAGTCACGCTTGCGCGCACCGTGAGCCTTGCCGCCGCCGATAAAGATCGGAGCGCCGCGGTCGCCGTGACGTGCGGTACCGCCACCCTTCTGGCGGCCGAACTTCTTGCCCGTGCGGGCAACGTCCGAACGCTCGCGGGTGGGGCGTGCGGTGGCGCGACGGTTTTCGAGCTGCCAGGTGACAACGCGGTGCAGGATGTCGGCACGCGGCTCGACGCCGAACACATCGTCGTTCAGCTCGAGATCGCCCGACGCCTTGCCGTCGATTTTCTGGACCTTCACCTTCACGGATCAGCCCTCCTTGTTCTCGTCCGAGCCGGTGTCGGCTGCGGGCGTATCGGTGGTGGTTTCGGTATCCGCACCAGCTTCCTGCTCGGCCATCAGCTTTTCCTGCTGCTCGGCGGAAACTTCGGTGCCGACTTCATGCTCGGCGGCGCTTTCGATCAGGCCCGCATCGGCTTCGTCCGATTTGAACTCGTCCTGGTTGCGGTACATCACGCCGGGGAACGGCAGGTTCTCCGGCATGTCGACCTTGACGGCGTCGCGAACCATCAGCCAGCCGTTCTTCGCACCCGGGACCGAGCCCTTGACGAAGAGCAGGCCGCGATCGGCGTCGGTGCGCACGATCTCGAGGTTCTGCTGCGTACGCTGGCGGTCACCCATGTGACCGGCCATCTTCTTGCCCTTGAACACGCGGCCCGGATCCTGGCGGTTACCCGTCGAACCGTGCGAACGGTGCGAGATCGAGACACCGTGGGTGGCGCGCAAGCCGCCGAAGCCCCAACGCTTCATGGCGCCGGCAAAGCCTTTACCCTGGGTGTGGCCGGTGATGTCGACCTTCTGGCCGGCAACGAAGTGTTCGGCGGAAATGCGGGCGCCGACCGGAAGCAGGGCTTCCTCGCTGTCCACGCGGAATTCACCGACCTTCATCTTCAGCGCGACCTCTGCCTTGGCAAAAGCTTCGCGCTGCGGCTTGTTCACATTCTTCTGCTTCGCTTCGCCCGAACCAACCTGGACGCCATAATAGCCGTCACGGTCTTCCGTGCGATGTGCGGTGACCTGGCAGTTTTCCAGGCTGAGAACGGTCACGGGAACGTGCCGTCCGTCTGCCTGGAAAAGGCGGGTCATCCCGACTTTCTTCGCGATAACGCCTGTGCGCATCGTCAAACTCCTCAACAGAGGCACCAAGGAGCTCATCCCCAAGGTGCTTGCCAGCCCGATTGTGCGATGCGCGCCCCCGTCCGGGCTGATTGCCTCCCGAAGGAAGCAGACGGGGGACGCAGTCCCGGATGAAATCCGGCGGTATCCCGATGTCTTGCCTGATCTTGCGATCGGGCGGGGCTATCGAGTGCCCCTGAAACTTCCCTGCCGCTTTAAGGTCCGGCAGGAGGACCGAAACCAGGTCGCTTAGGCGAGCTTGATTTCAACGTTCACGCCTGCAGCGAGGTCGAGCTTCATCAGCGCGTCGACGGTCTGGGCGTTGGGCTGCACGATGTCGAGCAGCCGCTTGTAGGTGCGCACCTCGAACTGCTCGCGCGACTTCTTGTCGATGTGCGGGCCGCGGTTCACGGTGAACTTCTCGATGCGCGTCGGCATGGGAATGGGACCACGAATAAGGGCACCCGTGCGGCGCGCGGTGTCTGCAATCTCTCCAGTTGCCTGGTCGAGAACGCGATGGTCGAACGCCTTGAGGCGAATGCGGATATTCTGTGCTTCCATTACCTACACCGATGCGAAAGAGCCAAGCGGACCAGCGGGTGGCCCGCAAACAAAAAGAAAGGTCAGCCCCACTGTGAGCCCGGTTTCCCGGTTGCGGGCGACCTTCCATGAATTCTCTAAGCAGGGACGAATCCCTGTCCTGTGGGCGCGCATATACGGGGGAGACCCCGTTCTGGCAACCCCCGATTTCCGCCAGCGTGAACAGGCATTCATCGGGTGCGGCGAACCGTGCATTTCTGCCGTTTTCACCGCTCACACTTAAAGCAAAGGCCCGCCCTCCCCTCACGGGAGGACGGGCCCAAGCTAAATCAGCCGTAGCTTACTTCTGGATCGAAGCAACAACGCCCGAGCCGACGGTGCGGCCGCCTTCGCGGATTGCGAAGCGCAGGCCTTCGTCCATGGCGATCGGAGCAATCAGCTTGACGTTGATCGTCACGTTGTCGCCCGGCATCACCATTTCGGTGCCTTCGGGAAGGATCACTTCGCCGGTGACGTCGGTGGTGCGGAAGTAGAACTGCGGACGGTAGTTCGCGAAGAACGGCGTGTGACGGCCGCCTTCGTCCTTCGAGAGGACGTAGACTTCGGCGCTGAACTCGGTGTGCGGCGTAACCGAACCCGGCTTCGCCAGAACCTGGCCACGCTCGACCTCTTCACGGCCGACGCCGCGGATCAGGGCACCGATGTTGTCGCCGGCTTCACCGCGATCAAGCAGCTTGCGGAACATTTCGACGCCGGTGACGGTCGTCTTGGTGGTGTCCTTGATGCCGACGATTTCGACTTCGTCGCCAACGTTCACAACGCCGGTTTCGACGCGGCCGGTAACAACCGTACCACGGCCCGAAATCGAGAACACGTCTTCGATCGGCATGAGGAACGGCTTGTCGACCGGACGATCGGGGGTCGGGATGTTCGCGTCGACGGCGTCCATCAGTTCCTTGATCGAGTTCTCACCGATTTCCGGATCACGGCCTTCGAGAGCAGCCAGGGCCGAACCCTTGACGATGGCGATGTTGTCGCCGTCGAAGTCGTACGAGCTCAGAAGTTCGCGAACTTCGAGTTCGACGAGCTCGAGGATTTCCTCGTCGTCGACCTGGTCGACCTTGTTCATGTAAACGACCAGGGCCGGAACGCCGACCTGGCGGGCAAGCAGGATGTGCTCGCGGGTCTGCGGCATCGGGCCGTCAGCTGCGTTCACGACCAGGATGGCGCCGTCCATCTGGGCTGCACCGGTGATCATGTTCTTCACGTAGTCGGCGTGACCCGGGCAGTCGACGTGTGCGTAGTGACGTGCGTCGGTTTCGTATTCGACGTGTGCGGTCGAAATGGTGATGCCGCGCTCACGCTCTTCGGGAGCCTTGTCGATGTTTGCGAAATCGACGGCCGAACCGAGAACCTTGGTGATTGCTGCGGTCAGCGTGGTCTTGCCGTGGTCGACGTGGCCGATGGTGCCAACGTTAACGTGCGGCTTATTACGCTCGAATTTTTCCTTCGCCATTTTCCAATAACCTCTAACTTGAATGTGAATTTCTGCGGGATGGAAACGGCGCCCGCGGAATCAGGCGCCGCCCCTAGACCGGACCGCTCGCTTACGCAAGCTTCTCCTTGACTTCCTGTGCGACGTTGGCCGGAACCTCGTCGTAGTGGCTGAACTGCATCGTGTATTGGGCGCGGCCCTGGGTAAACGAGCGCAGTTCGTTGACGTAACCGAACATGTTCGCGAGCGGCACGTTGGCTTCGACGGCCTGGGCGTTGCCGCGGCTGTCGGTGCCCTGGATCTGGCCACGACGCGAGTTGAGGTCGCCGATGACGTCGCCGAGGTAATCCTCGGGGGTCACCACTTCAACCTTCATGATCGGCTCGAGCAGCTTGATGCCCGAACGCTCGGCCACTTCGCGCATTGCACCGCGACCGGCGATTTCGAACGCAATCGCGCTCGAGTCGACGTCATGGTACGCACCGTCATACAGCTCGACCGTGAAGTCGATGATCGGGAAGCCGACGAGATGGCCGCTCTCGGCCTGCTCGCGGAAGCCCTTCTCGATGGCCGGGATGTATTCCTTCGGAATGTTACCGCCCTTGATGCTGTCTTCGAAGACGAAGCCCTGGCCGCGCTCACCCGGGGTGACCTTGACCTTGACGCGGCCGAACTGGCCCGAGCCACCCGACTGCTTCTTGTGGGTGTAGTCGACGTCGACCGGCTTGCCGAGGTATTCGCGATAGGCAACCTGCGGTGCACCGACGTTCGCCTCGACCTTGAATTCGCGCTTCATGCGATCGACGAGGATGTCGAGGTGAAGCTCGCCCATGCCCTTGATGATCGTCTGACCACTTTCGTGGTCGGTGGTGACGCGGAAGCTCGGATCTTCGGCAGCCAGGCGGTTTAGAGCGACGCCCATCTTTTCCTGGTCGGCCTTGGTCTTCGGTTCGACCGAAAGCTCGATCACCGGCTCGGGGAATTCCATGCGCTCGAGGATGATCGGAGCGGAGGATGCACACAGTGTGTCGCCGGTGGTGGTTTCCTTGAGGCCTGCGATTGCGACGATGTCGCCAGCGAATGCTTCATCGATGTCCTCGCGGTTGTTCGAGTGCATCAGCAGCATGCGGCCGATCTTTTCCTTCTTGTCCTTCACCGAGTTCAGGACGCTGCCCTTGGCGAGCTGGCCCGAATAGATGCGGGTGAAGGTGAGCGAGCCGACGAACGGGTCGTTCATGATCTTGAAGGCGAGAGCCGCGAAGGGAGCATCGTCCGACGAAGGACGGGTGTCTTCCTTGTCGCTGTCGGGCAGGACGCCCTTGATGGCCGGAACGTCGAGCGGCGACGGCATGTAGTCGACAACCGCGTCGAGCAGGGGCTGGACGCCCTTGTTCTTGAATGCCGAACCGCACAGCACGGGAACGAAGTCGCGCGCCATGGTGCCCTTGCGGATAAGACGCTTGAGCGTCGCCGCGTCGGGTTCGTTGCCCTCGAGGTACTGTTCCATGACATCGTCGTCCTGTTCGACGGCGGTCTCGACCAGCTTCTCGCGATATTCGGCGGCCTTGTCGGCGAGTTCGGCCGGGATTTCGGTGAACTCGTACTTCGCGCCGAGATCTTCGTTCTGCCACACGATGCCGCGCATGTTGACGAGGTCGACTACGCCCTTCAGGTCGGCTTCGGCGCCGATCGGGAGATAGAGCACCAGCGGCGTGGCGCCGAGGCGGTCGATGATCGACTGGACGCAGTAGTAGAAGTCTGCGCCGGTACGGTCGAGCTTGTTGATGAAGCACATGCGCGGAACGCCGTACTTGTCGGCCTGGCGCCAGACGGTCTCGGATTGGGGTTCAACACCGGCGACTCCATCAAAAACGGCCACTGCGCCGTCGAGCACGCGCAGCGAACGTTCGACTTCGATGGTGAAGTCGACGTGGCCGGGGGTGTCGATGATGTTGATGCGGTGCTTGGGCATGCCTTCACGCATCGCTTCGGGCGAGCTCATCGGGTCCTTGGTCGCGTCTTCCGCGGTCCAGAACGTGGTGGTCGCAGCCGAGGTGATGGTGATGCCGCGTTCCTGCTCCTGCTCCATCCAGTCCATGGTCGCGGCGCCGTCGTGGACTTCGCCGATCTTGTAGGACTTGCCGGTGTAGTAGAGGATGCGTTCGGTCGTGGTGGTCTTGCCGGCATCGATGTGGGCCATGATGCCGATATTGCGGTACCGCTCGAGCGGATATTCGCGTGCCATGTGGAATTCCTCGTGGGGTGTTCGGGACAACGGATTCGCCGCCCCTTTGGAAAACTAATGTGACCGTCCGGCGACCGTTCCGCGCAAATAGGGAACGGTCCCCGAACCGGTGCTTACCAGCGGTAGTGCGAGAAGGCGCGGTTCGCGTCCGCCATGCGGTGCGTGTCTTCGCGCTTCTTGACGGCATTGCCGCGGTTGTTCGCCGCATCCATCAGCTCGCCCGAGAGACGGGCAGCCATGGTGGTTTCCGGACGACCGCGAGCCGCACCGATCAGCCAGCGGATGGCCAGCGCCTGTGCACGCTCGGGACGGACTTCAACCGGCACCTGGTAGGTCGCACCACCGACACGGCGGCTGCGAACTTCGACCTGCGGCTTGATGTTGTCGAGCGCTGCGTGGAACAGCTCGACCGGGTTCGCCTTGGCCTTGGCTTCGACGGTGTCGAGCGCGGTGTAGACGATACCTTCTGCAACGGCCTTCTTGCCGTCATACATCAGGTTGTTCATGAATTTCGAAAGGACCTGATCGTTGAACTTCGGATCAGGCAGGATTTCCCGCTTCTCGGGACGACGACGACGACTCATCTATCTTACTCCTAAACGGGTTCTTACTTCGGACGCTTCGCGCCGTACTTCGAGCGCGACTGCTTGCGGTCCTTCACGCCCTGCGTATCGAGCACGCCGCGAAGGACGTGGTAGCGAACGCCGGGAAGGTCGCGAACACGGCCGCCGCGGATGAGCACAACGCTGTGCTCCTGCAGGTTGTGGCCTTCGCCCGGGATGTAGGAGATGACTTCGCGCTGGTTGGTCAGGCGGACCTTGGCAACTTTACGCAGAGCCGAGTTCGGCTTCTTCGGGGTCGTCGTATAGACGCGGGTGCAAACGCCGCGCTTCTGCGGGTTCTGCTCCATCGCAGGGACCTTGCTCTTGGCCTTCTGCGGAACGCGGCCCTTGCGGACCAGCTGGTTAATAGTCGGCATGTGAGTTCTTTCTCTTCACCGTGTGATGGCGGCGACTAGCGGGTTGACCGGTGGTGTATCGGGTTCGTGCAGTTGCGACGCGCGCGGCGCATGAAGCACCGGGGCGGTCTGTTCGCACGAGCCTGAAACGCTCCACCCATCGGCCCACACGGCCACCGGGTTACTTTGACGGCTGCCCCGAACGGAAGTGACCTCCGCTGCAATAGAAAAGAGCCTCATCGCATTAGCGACAGGCCCCCGGGACATGACCGGCAATGTTCAGCTCTATCTGGCCGGAGTGGGAGACACGCAGGGCGATTCCCTCACCGGATGGGCGCGCACATAGTGCGGGAGGAGGGATGGGTCAAGGTCATCCCTCTGGAACTGAAGGTAGGTCCTCGACTCCCTCATCATCATTCGCCGCGACCAACGAGGCCAATTCGACATCTAAAATTTCTTCGACTTCGCCCGACTCAAGGCGTTCGACGCCCTTTGCCTTTCGCGTATCACGGATGATCTGGTTTAGCTTAAATACCGCATCTTCAGATTCGATGGCTTGAAGTTTTTCAGCAAGTTTCGCAGCTTTCCCCTCATCAACGATTGCCAGCGCGGCCAAAATCTCGACGCTTCCGTCGATTCCCGTTTCAATGCCCTGCGTAAAAGCCAACCAATCGACGATCCGGCCCGGATTGTCGGCATAAACGCTAAGCCTACCATGCAATAGATCGATGAGAACTTTATCCCATGTCGCAAAAATGAACCCTTCACTGGCATGAGCATTCAACTTGGAGCAAACTGCTGCATCATGCTTTACAACGACCTCTGGATGATGCGGCTTTTGTTCAGCTATCTCGTCTTTGATTGCCTGGTCATACCTGCCATCCCAAACGACGAATATCTGATGAGCTTCCATTAATCCTCGAATGACACGTTCCGCGTTGCCAATGGTTGAGCCGCGTCGAATCCCAAAATGTTCGAGGAATTCTTGTAGCGAAAGTAGCTCTTCGCCCTTCGCTTGTGCTCTCTCGGAAATCGCGGCGTAGTGACTCAAATAGGCGTTGGGCGAGGCGCGCATTACGCCTCGAAGCTCTGGTTCGAAGGTTGAGTAGAGGTCAAGAAAGTCGAGCGCTTTGTGGCCATGAGAAGCCATTTCATTCAGGTACGGCTTGGGAATAAATAACTCAAATCCGTGCCCGTCAGAAACCTCCTTCATAACTGATGAAGCGGATGAGTAACCGGTCGCATCTGAACCGAATTCTAAGCCAAACAAAAGTGGCAAGGTCACGCTTGTATCCAAAACGAGCTTTATTTCTCTAACGCCACCAAACGCCCGCATAATATCGAAGGTGTTTGAAGAGAAAAGCTTGTCGATCGTTCCGATGTAACTGTATTTGGCCACCGTGCCGAGATTCGCGATGATTTCGTTTATCTCTGAGCGCTTTCGAGTCAGCCCATGGGCTTTAAGGAATCCAGCGAGCTCGTCATCTATAGCACCGGACCATCCAGCCTTTTGCGATCGAATTGTCAATTCGATGGAAATGTCCAAAAGCTCTTCTGCGACATCCTGAGGCAATTCCAATCGGTCTGAAATTGTCTGAATGTCCGCAGCCCTCACGGCGATGAGTTCGCTTTCCGCACTATCCACCTTTGCTTTCGCAGAATCCGACAGAGCCATCGCACTTTTCGGCCCTGTGATTTCCCCTGCTATGCGAAGGCGACTGAGGGACGATCTCGCCAAACGCTCTGGAGTAACTCCCGGGAGTATGCCCGCAATCCCGGCGATAGCCTCTTCTTCACTCGCACCGGTATGAAAACGGAGCCAAGACAAGGCGACGGAGTCCGCAGTCGCCTCCCTTAGTTCACTTGCCTCATCGCCGAAAAGCAGAGCAACGCTTGCGGCGATGTCAGAAACCGAGAACTTTGTGTTCCCCTTAACTTCTACGCCTAGCAACTTATAACTTTGCGCGATACGACCTGGCTGTGACAAGTTCGTAGCGATCCTACTCGAATCATAAATTGTGAGTTCGAGCTGATTTTTATAAGGGTAGGAAGAAAGAAAATTGGCCTCCGCCCGAGGAGTTATTCGTCGATTAGTTAGAAAAAGAATATGTCTTGCGCCTGACTTGAGCGCTTTCAGCGACTCCTCCTTTATTTTCTTTTCCCAATCTTTTCTGACGGATAATTGAATCTGTACATGTTTTCGGTCGGACTCGACGTCCTTGCCCCCGTCATAAGGTCCGTCGACAACGTGCAAGTCGCCGTAACCGAGCTGTCTTAGTTGAAGGAGCGCCACATCATAGAATGCGTGCTCGTCTGCAGATTCGATGAGTCGTTTCAGTCCGCTGAAATTCATAACTTCCGTTGGTACTGAGCATATTGGGCCTTGTCGACTAGGCTGAACCGGCCAAAAACTGTTTTCCTACTTCGCAGTTTTTTGTTTTCGTCCCTCAAACGCCGGGCGCCGCACGTCCGTGCGGCTTGGCTTCGACCTAACCGGCCGGCGCGCGGTCGCGCTTGCCTCGCCTAGCGGCTCGGTGATTTCGCCAGATAGAGAGGGACCTTTTAATGTCGGACCACCCTACCCCTACCCGCGCCATTCCAAGCCAGGCCACCTCCGCCGTCGCGCATCTTGCGCCTGAGCCGGAGGACGACGATCCGCTGCTCGGTTTCGCGCCCTATCTCCACACGGCGCCCCGTCGCAATTCGATCACGCCGGAGCTCCAGCGCCGTTTCGTCTCCACGCTCGCCGCCACGGGCATCGTCAGGCAGGCCGCCAAGTCCATCGGCAAGTCGCTGGAGGCGCTCTACAAGCTGCGCGCGCGGCCCGGGGCGGAGGGGTTTGCGGAGGCCTGGGACGAGGCGCTGGAGCGCGGGGTGCAGCGGCTGGAGGATTGTGCGCTCGAACGCGCATTGTGCGGCACGCCGACGCCGATCGTCTCTGCCGGCAAGCTGCTGGGCACCTGGGACAAGCCCGACAACACCCTCCTGCGCTTCCTCCTCCAGCACCGCCTGGCCGAACGCTATGGCACGCAGAAGCTCGTGCCCGGCCACCCCTTGTACGAAAGCATCCGCGCCGAAGTGCTGGCCGAGGTGCAGCAGCCGCACCGCGAAACCGCCGAGGAAAAGGAAGCCCGCCGCCACGCCCGCGCGATCGAGCTATACGGCTATGATCCGATGGAGGAATACGGCGAGGATGAAGAGTAGCGCCAGAACCGGGCCGGCGGAGGCCCGGCAAGCGCGACCGCGCGCCCGCAGGGGCCCGTAGCGAAGCGAAGGAACAGCCCCGAGGATGCACCGACGGAGGTCGGTGCGTAACTACAAAAATTCCTATACACTACCGCTATGGCCCTCGCCCCGGACATCACCATCCATACGCGGCTGGAAAACGGCACCCCCGTCTGCATCCGGCCGATCCGCGAGGACGATGGCGAGCGGATGCGTGTCGGGATCGGGAAGATGAGCCCCCGGTCGCGCTATTTGCGCTTCTTCTCCGGCGCGGCGAGCCCGCCCGACTGGGTGATCGAGCGGCTGACCGAGGTCGACGGGCACGACCACATCGCCTGGGGCGCGATCGACACCTCCGCCCCCGACAAGCCCGCCATCGGCGCGGTCCACGCCTTCCGCGAGGCGGACGATCCGGACAGCGCCGAGTTTTCCGTGGGCGTGCTCGACGAGTTCCACGGGCAGGGCCTCGGCAAGCTGCTGACCGCGACCATCTTGCTCCATGCGCGCGGCGAGGGGCTGGACGCGTTCTCGGTCAATATCCTCGGCGACAATGCGAGCGCGCGCGCTTTCGCCCGTGCGCTGGGTGCCCGCTACGAGCGGATCGAGAGCGGCGTGATGGAATTCGCGCTGGATGTGGAGGAGGCGATCGCCCAGCTGCGCGCCGAATGCGATCCGCCGGGCATGGCCGATGTCTTCGCCGCCTTCGCGGATCAGCCTTCGGGCAACGGGTCGGACGCCAGCAAGCCGTAGATCGCCACGTCGCACAGCCCCTTGTGCGTCGTCTCGTGCTCGCGGAAAAGCGCCTCGCGGGTGAAGCCGAGCCGTTCCAGCAGCCGGATCGAGGCGGCGTTCTCCATATCCACCTCGGCGAGGAGCTTGCGGTGGCCCTCTTGCCCGATCAGATGGCGCACCAGCGCGGCGGTGCATTCGCGCGCTACGCCCTCGCCCTGCCGGTGGGCGCAGGTGATGTAGCCTATCTCGGCCACGCCATCCTCATGCGCAGGGATTGCGACGAAGCGCCCGGCCACCTCGCCTGCTGCATCTTCGGCGATCCAGGTGCGGCCGTTCCATGTGGGTTCGGCGAGCCAGCCCCACAGTTCCTCCTCGCTCTCGAATAGCGGGCGCGTGAGATAGCGGCACTGCCCCTCGTCCGAGAGCGTGGGCAACAGCGCCGCCGCATCCGAGCGCCGCAGCGGGCGCATGGTGAAGCGTTCTGTGCGGAGGGTGGGTGTGCTATTCACCGCTCAGGAAAGCGACGAGTGCCTTGACCTTCTTGGTCCGCCATTGTGGCGTGGGCGCGACCAGCCAGTAGGCGCGCGTGCCGGTTTCAGGCCCGTCGAGCACTTCGAGCCGGCCAGCCTCGATCGCTTCCTTGGCGAGCAGTTCGGGCAGGATCGCCTTGCCCAGCCCCGCCATCGCGCCCGAGAGCGCCTGTCCGGCATTGCTCACCGTGACATGCGCCTGCACGCCTTCCTGCAGCGGCAGGCCCCAGTCGATCCAGCGGTCGGGCGCACCGGGGGCAGCCACCGTCACGCGGCGCGCGGCGGCGAGTTCGACGCCTTGGAGATCGCCCGGCCCATCGACCAGACGGATCGCGCAATCGAGGTTCGCCTCGGTGAAATCGGCATTCTCGTCGGCCACGAAGGCGAACTTGATGTCGGGGTTCTGCTTGGCGAATGCCGCCAGCCGCGGGGCGAGCCACTGGGCGTAGAATTCGCGCGGACAAGCGATGGTGTAGCTGTCGCTGGCCTGCCCGGCCTGCATGGCGGAGACACTTTCCTCGAACTTGAGGAACCCTTCGCGCAAGGCGTCGAGCCCCGCCGCGCCTTCCTGTGTGAGCTCCAGCCCCTTGCTGGTGCGGCGGAACAGCACCGTGCCGAGGTGATCCTCGAGCGCGCGGATCTGCTGGCCGACGGCAGCCGGCGTCACCGCCAACTCGTCAGCCGCGCGGGTGAAGCTGAGGTGGCGGGCCGCGGCGTCGTATACGCGCAGGGCGTTAAGGGGCAGATGCGTGCGCTTCATGGTCTCACGCGTTTAGCAATGTTGCGCCGCAGCACAAGATGCGGGCCAAAAGGATAGGAATGCGAGGGTGTTAGAGCGCGCCTTCGAGCCACTGCTTGAGCTGGCCCTTGGGCGCAGCGCCGCGCATGTTGGCGACCGGCTCGCCGCCCTTGAACAGCACGAGATAGGGGATCGACTGCACGCCCATCGCACCAGGCACGCCGGTGTTTTCCATGATGTCCATCTTGGCGATGGTGACCTTGTCGGAAAGCTCTTCGGAAAGTTCCTCGAGCGCCGGGGCGATCATCTTGCACGGCCCGCACCAGTCGGCCCAGAAATCCACGAGAACGGGCTTGTCGCTATCGAGAACGTCCTTCTGGAAGCCTGCGTCGGTGACGTTGATGGTGGCCATGGGTAACTCCTGATCTGTGTCTGTCTTGGCTGCTCATATGGGCGGCGCGTGCAATTACTCAACGGGCGGCAGGGCAAAGCTTTCCTGCCGATCCGCAAACGCGCTCTTGTAGGCAGCGAGTCTGGCAGGCGGCAAGGCGATCAATTGCGGCGTCTGGGTATAGAGCACTGCGGCCTCCACTGCGCGCCCCGGATAGATGGTTTCGAGCGCAGCCACATAGGCGGCCATTTGCCGCATGGTGCTGTCGGGAATGCCATCGAGTGATGTGGGCGGACGGCGCGCGGTCTTGAAATCGACCACGGTGACCTTGCCGGGCGTGACCAGCAGCCGGTCGGCCGTGCCCATGACGACCTGCCCCTCCACCGTCGCGGCTAGCGGGATTTCGGCGAGCGCAGCCGGGCCAAAAATATCGGCAAACCCCGGCTCGGCGAGGACATCGAGTGCGCGGGCGAGCATTTCCTCGCGTTCGTCGCCGGGAAGATCGCGAGCCTGCCTTTCGAGCCATGCGCGCGCCTTGTCCTCGCGCCGGTCGGTGGCGACTTCGGGCATCCGCTCGAGCAGCGCATGGATCAGCACCCCGCGCCGTGCTGCTCCGGCGGCGACTTCGGGCGGAAGCGGTGGGTCGCTCCCCTCCACCTCGCCCAGCCCCGAAGGCGCGAGCGGACGCGGCGGGCGCGGTTCGGGGCCGACGGGCTGGTTCGCCCAGGCGGGCAGTTCCAGAGCGGGCGCTAGCTCGGCCTTGCCCGAGTGCGGCACCGAGGGCGCCCGCTCGCCCACTTCCCAGCGCGCGCCCCAGATCGGATCGTCGAGCCCCTCGCCCCCATCGAAAAGGAGCTTCAGCCGCGCATACCAGCTGTCCTCGTGCGGGCCGTTCTTCGCATCGCGCGGACCGAGCGAACCGCCAACGAACAGCGCCTCCTCCGCGCGCGTCATGGCGACATAGAGCAGCCGCCAATGCTCCTGCATCGAGCGTGCGGCATTGACCTCCTCTACCTCGCGCACCGGACCGACTTTCTCGTCCTTGGTAAGGCCCGGCAGCGGCACGACATTGCTCTCGTCCGCGCCCAGCGGGGTTTCCTCCAGCGACAGTTCGCCCGAGGCGTCGGGGCGGATCGCCGCGTCGGCAAGGATCACGATCGGCGCTTGCAGACCCTTCGAGCCATGCACGGTCATCACGCGGACCTGGTCTCCGCCCTCGCCCGCCTCGCGCTTGAGCTCCCCGTCGCCCGCATCGAACCAGCGGATGAAGCCCTGCAGGCTGGCGACATGACTGCTGGCGAAAGCATTGGCGGCGTTGAGCAATTCGTCGACCGGATCGTTGGCCTCGCGCCCCAGCCGGGCGACCAGCTTGCGCCGGCCATCCATTGGGCCGACGAGGATCCAATGAAGCAATTGCTGCGGGCTGTCGTAATCGGCGCGGCGCAGGATTTCGCGCAAGCTATCGACAGTCTGCGCGACACGCGGCTGGTCTGACGTGCGCAGGTGCTCCCACAGCCTTATGCCCTTCTCGCGATAGCCGAAGACCAGCAGATCCTCCTGACTCCAGCCGATCAGCGGCGAGACAAGGAGGTTGGCGAGCGTCAGATCGTCCAATGGCTGTGCGGCGAAGCGGATTGCGGCCATCAGGTCCTTCACCGCCAGCGGATTGCCGAGCCGCAAGCGGTCGACACCCGCCACGGGCACGCCATGCGCATAGAGCCGCGCGACGATCAGCGAGGCGAGTTCGCGGCGCTTCTGCACCAAGACCATGACATCGCCGGCACCCGCGCGGCGGGGCTTGTCTCCCTTTACGAGGGTGAAGCCTTCGCCCTTCGGATCGAGCCAGCCCGCAACTTCCTGCGCAATCTTGTCGGCCAGCTTGCGATCATGCTTGCCGAGCCAGCTTGCGTCCTCCTCGCCCTCGTCCATCCCGCTGTCGGCGTGGATCGTGTTCCACAGCGTGACGAGGCCCGGCGCATCGGCGCCCTTGTGCGGCTTGGACGGCTCTTCGAGGCCGAAGCCTTCGTAACCGATGCCGTCCATCGCGCGGTCGACGAAGCTCAGGACGGTCTGGTTGGTGCGATAGCTGCGGCCGAGGTCGAATTCTTCCAGCTTTCCGGCATTGGCATTCGCGCGGGCCTCTGCAGCTGCCTGTGCAGCGCTATCCATCTTGTCGCGGAAATAGTCGCGCGCCTCGCGGAAGTTTTCCGGGCTGGTGCCCTGGAAGCCGAAGATCGCCTGCTTGTAATCGCCCACGGTGAAGATGGTGCGGATGGCCGTGCCGCGCGCGCCCAGGCCGTCGAAGTAACCGTCTGTCAGTGCTTTCACGATGGCCCATTGCGCCTTGTTCGTATCCTGCGCCTCGTCGACAAGGATGTGGTCGAAGCTGCGGTCGAGCTTGTAGCGGATCCAGTCGGCCATCTGGCTGGAGGAAAGCAGGCGAGCGGCGCGGTGGATGAGGTCGTCGAAATCGACGAGGCCCTCGCGCGCCTTGGCCTCTTCCCAGCGCCTTGTGAAAGCGCGGCCTGCTTCAAGTTGCGGGGCGAGGAAGGCGGCGAGATCGAGCAGCGCAGCGCGTTCGGAGACCGCGCGAACGGCCTCGGCGATGATTTCCTGCTTGCTTGGAAAATCGGGGTCGTTCTTGGCCGCTCCACCCATGACGGTCGGGTCGCCGTCTTTCTTCAGGATGCAGTTGCGCTGACGGAAACCATCGAGTTCGGCAAGGCGCTGAGCCGGTTCGAGCGCGAGCCAATGCTGGATGAAACTACGGCTGGTCTCTGCCCCTTTGGTGTTCCAGCCTTCGAATGCAGGCAGCATGGCGCGCAGGGTACCGACGGGGAAATTCTCATCCGAGCAGCCTTCCGCCACCCAGCCCTCGTCCGCATCCACCGGGATACCGAGCAGGCGGCGTACCGGGTCGCGCAGGCCATGTTGCCAGCCGGGCTGGTCCCACAATTCCTTGTGGCGGGCGCAGCGCATCAGCCAGCCCAGCACCGCATCCGGACCCTTGCGGCGGCTCATTTCGGCCACCGCTTCGCGGATGTGCGGGTCGCCTTCGGAGAGCAGGTCGGAGAGGACATCGCGGCTCAACAGGTCGCGGTCTCGGTCCTCCATCGGTTGGCTGCCGGGGAGGACGCCCGCCTCGCTCGGAAAAGCGCCGAGGAGGTATTGCGCGAAGGCGTGGATCGTATCGATGCGCAGGCCCCCGCCCGGGCAGTCGAGCACGCGGGCAAAGAGCGAGCGAGCACGTTCGCGGGTCTCGGGGTCCGAAGGCGCACCAAGGTAGCCCAGTTCCGTACCGAGCTGCCCGGCATCCATCCGGACCCAGCGCGCCAGCACCGAATTGACGCGCACCGCCATCTCCGCCGCGCCCGCCTTGGTGAAGGTGAGGCAGAGGATCTGCGAGGGATCGGCCCCCGGCTGGAGCAGCAGCCGCAACACGCGCGCGGAGAGCACCTGCGTCTTGCCCGTCCCCGCGCTGGCGGAAAGCCAGACGCTCTCGGTTGGATTGACGCTGTCGGCCTGCGCGTCCTTGAGGGGATAGACCTTGCCGCTCATGCCGCGTCCCCCTCGTCCGCCTGTCGGGGCAGCCATTCCTCGAGCCGCATCAGCTGGTCGTAGGTGTCGTAGGCCGGGTAATCGGGGTTTTCCCGAGCGGTGAAGGGTGCATCGCCCTTGATGTATTTGCCGATCGCCTCTTCAAGCTTGCTACGGGTGTGCGGGAGAAAGTCTTCGGGGAGCACGCCCTTCTGCTTTTTGCCGATCTTGAGAGGCACATCCACATAGCCGAAGCCATGAGGGTTATCGTCTTTCGCGCGACCGAGAGACCAGTACTCGTAGCCGCCCGGCTCACCTTGCATATTCACGAAGCCGCCGTCCTCAGCGATCAGCCCAAGGATGCCCAACTGAAGTGAATACCCGGCCTCAACCTCGGCCGCGCTCGGCGGCTTGCCGGTCTTGTAGTCGACGATGGCAAGGCTGCCGTCGGGAAGCCGGTCAATCCGGTCGGCGCGGCCGTGGACGAAGACATCGCCCACATGCATAGAGCCCTTGGCCTCGACTGCCAGCACCTCTCGATCCAAGTAACCGGACACGGTCTCCTCGATCCATTCGAGCGCCTTCTGGCGACGAGGCTGCCACAGTCCCCGGACCAGCGGATCGGCATTCTCCTCGTCGAGCACCTGCTCCATGATGGGCGCGATGCGGGCGGTGGGGTCGCTCTCGCGCGCCTTGTGCCAGCGCTCGAGGATCGTGTGCGCGATATTGCCCTGCCACATGGGATTGGGGTCGGCATCGAGTGCGTCGAGGTCGGTCAGGCCCATGATCTTCTGCGCGAAGAACTGGTAGGGATCGCCCAGCAGCCGGTCGAGCGCGGTGGCGGAAATGTCGACATCGCGCTGGTCGGCGTTGGGTTTGGGCATGGGGCGCGGATAATCTGGCGCAGGCTCGGCGCGGGTCATGGCGCGGGCGAGCGCGATGGTCTCGTGTTCCTCGTATTTCGGCAGCAATTCGCCGAGCAGCGCCTGCACGCGCAGCAGGAAGCGGCTGGGGATGGCCGGGCCGCCCTCGTCACGTGCGCTGCGGCTAAGCACCACTTCGGGCGCGCCCATCGCTCCAGCAAGGTCGTGGGCGGATAGGCCGATGCGGAAATCCCCTCCCGGAACGCCGAGCGCGCGCAGCACCGGCGGGGCGAGCAGCGCGTCGATACTCCCGCGCGCGGGCCAGACGCCTTCATTAAGCCCCGCGCAGATGACGAGATCAGCCCGGTTCATCCGCGCTTCGAGCAGGCCCAGGACCTGCACCCGTGCATGACCGCCATAAGGCGGACGCACCGCGCGCTCCTCCATCGCATCGGCAAGCACTTGCGCAATGTCGCGCGGCGCGACGGTGAAGCCGGCCTGACGGGCGTTGAGGCGGAATTCCTCGACGAAGCTCGCGAGCGTGCGCCCGTCCTCCTGCGCCCAGAGCTTTTCGCCGCACAGCGTCTCGGCGGAACTGGCCAGCGTATCGATCAGGTCGGCAAGGCTGGTGGCATTATCGCGGTCGATATCGACCAAAGGCACCAGCGGAGCTTCCGCAATCGCCCACCATTCGACCATTCCCGGGCGCTTTTCGCCAAGCTTGCCGATCTCGTCGCGTGCCGGTTCGAGCCCCGGAGCAAGCCTCGGCCCGCGCATTTCGCGCTCGAGCCGGCGCAAGCGCCTCAGCCAAAGCCCTCGCTCCATGCCGCCATCGACAAGCGGGTGGCCGAGCAGCGCCATCAGCGGCACCGCCCGCGCCCCCTCGGCCATGACCTCGGCGGCGAGCAGGAAAGCGCGCCCTGCAGGCGTGTGCGAGAGCGGGCGACCGGCAGAATCATCGGCCACGATATTCCAGCGCGCGAGGTGATGGACCACGCGGCGGGCGAGCGGCCGATCGGGGGTGACCACGGCCACGCGCTTTTCGGGCTCGGCCAGCGCCTTGCGCACCAGCAAAGCAATCGCTTGCGCCTCTTCCTCGGGGTTGGCCGCCTCCATGATGCGCACACCCGACAGGCGGCGCTTCTCGGGCGGGAGGTCGACCCAGACCTTACTCGCCTCGGGAGGCAGGAACAGCGCGGATATCGCGTGGCTGCGCTCGGGCGGAGCGGCGGTCATGCCCTTGCGGTGCCAGGGCTGCACCTCCTCGCGCGCCACGCCCATGCGATTGAGCAGCAGCTTGAGGTGATATTGCGGATGCGTCACCGCGTCCTCGCGGGCGAAGGCTGTGTCGCCGGGTGTCGGAGCGGCTCCGGCGCGGCCAAGTTCGTCCCACACGCTTGCGTCCATGGTGAGGTCGAAGTCGGGCAGGATTACCGCGCCTTGCGGAAGTTCGCTGACAATGCGTAGCAGCTTGGCGAGAGCCGGTGCAGCACTGGTCACACCCGCAGCCACGATAGGAGTTTCGGGCGGGTTGGCGGCCCAAGCCTTGCGCGCCTCGTCGAACAGGCGGTTACGGCGCGCGGCAGCATCGAGCACGCCGTTCTCGCCCAGCCACTTGAGCCATTTCACCTGCACATTGGCGAACAGGCGGATCGAGTCCTGCCAATGCGCGGAGAGGTCCGGGAATATCCCGACCACCTCGTCCTTGAGCAATTGCTCCGGCCCGATGTCCTCCACCAGCAGCCGGTCCATCGTCGCACCCGTTTCGCGCGCCAGCCGCAGCAGGGTCGCACCCTTGGGCGCCTCCTCGCCCATCTCCGCCGCGATCAATGCGGCCAGCGCGAACATGCGGCGTTGCGGGTCGATGGCGGGCGGGATTGCGCTCGCCCCCAGCGGATCGAGCAGCGGGCCGAGCGCCTCGTCCAAATCGAGATCGCCGACCACCGCCATGCGCGGCATCAGCAGGCCTGCCCTGCCCTCCTCGCCCGCATGGCGGATGAAGGCTTCGGCCACCGTGCGGCGCGCGCGCGAACTGGGCAGCAAAAGGGTAAGCTTCGCCAGCCCCAGCTCGGGATCGGCATAGCGAGGGACCAGCCCCGCAACGAGCGCATCGGCGAACCCCCTATGCGCGGCGATGGAATAGACTTGCGGCCCCGGTCGCTTTTCAGCCACCCGTCAACGCCTCCTCGGTGGGCTTGATATGTGCAGGCGTGCCGACTTCGTACCACATGCCGGTGAAGGCAACGCCGAACAGCCGGTCTTCCTCGATCGCGCGGTCCCACAATATGTTGGTCGAGAACTTGCCCTCGGGCGCCTCGCGCAGCAGGCGGTGCGAGACCAGCTGGATGCCGGTGTATATGAAGGGGGCGATGCGGTCGGGTTTCTTGCGGCTCAGCCTCCCGGCGGCGTCCATGTAGAAATCGCCCGTCCCGTCGAAATTGCGCGCGCGGGCGTGGGTGACGACAAGCAGCAGCGCGTCCATCCGCTCGGGGTCCCAGGCTGCGGAGAGGTCGGCAAAGGCATTACGCGGCCCGTCGAGCCAGATGCTGTCTGCATTGCAGGCGAAGAAGGGGTCGGGCAGCACGCCCGCATCGCGCGCCTTCACCATGCCGCCGCCGGTCTCCAGCAGCAGTTCGCGCTCGTCGGAGAAGGTTATGGCGGGGCATTTCCTGCCGCCGATATGCGCTTCGATATTCTCGGCGAGGTAATGGACGTTCACCACCGCCTTCTCGATCCCCGCATCCTCGATCCGGTCGAGCGCGCGGTCGATCAGCGGCTTGCCCGCCACGCGTACCATCGGCTTGGGCGTAGTGGCGGTGAGCGGGCGCATGCGCTTTCCCAGCCCTGCGGCCATCAGCATGGCGGTATCGCTGACGAGTTTGGTCACGCGATCTTGCCTCCGTGCGCATCGCGCAATTCCTGCGGGATATTGGCGTCGAACCACGCGGCCACCGGCGCCATCGCTTCATGCGCGAGGTCGCGCTCCATCGCCTTCCACACGCGCGGGATCATGTCGAGATAGCGCGGCTTGCCGTCGCGCTTGTAGAGACGGGTGAAGATGCCGACGATCTTCGCGTTCCGCTGAGCGCCGAGCCGCGCATAGTCAGCCTCGAAATGCACGCCCGGATCGGCAGCAGCGCGATAGCGTCCCATCATCTCGCATTCGAGATCTTCGGAGACATCGCGGCGCGCATCCTGCAACAGGCTGACGAGATCGTAGGCCGCGTGGCCCACCAGCGCGTCCTGGAAATCGATCAGCCCCTGTTCGCCCGCAAGCTTGCCTTCTTCGAGAAGCATGATGTTCTCGGCATGGTAATCGCGCAGCACGGTGACGCCGGGGTCCTGGCGCGGCAGCATGGGCGACAGGGCCGCTTCCCACGCCTCGGTCCAGCCCGCCTCGTCGACATTCAGTCCGACTGCCGGGCAATACCATTCGATGAACAGCGCCGCCTCGCGCTGGTAGACCGCCATGTCGTAAGGATCGAAGGGTCCGGCAGGCAGGCGGTGGAGCTGCACCAGCGTATCGATCGCCTTGGCGTAGATATCGCGCTCGTCATGCGGGTGGTCGTCGATCCACTCCTTCATGCGCGTATCGCCGAAATCCTCGGTCAGCACCCAGCCCTTGGCTGCGTCCTCGCGGTAGATTTCGGGGCCGCGCATCCCGTTTTCGTTGAGCCACTGCGCCACGTGGAGGAAAGGCTTCGGGTCCTCGTGCGGCGGCGGCGCGTGCATCAGCATCGCGCTCTTGTCGCCGCGGCGGATGCGGAAATAGCGGCGGAAGCTGGCATCGCCGACCAGAGGGGCGATTTCGGCACCTTCCCAGCGGGTTGCGCCGAGGAAATCCTGGATGTCTTCGAGTCTGGCTTCGCTCATGGCATGCGGCTTTGCCAAGCCTCGCCTCCCTTCACAATGGCTTGTCTGCCCTCGCGCACCGTTTCCAGCGTGATTGCGAGGCAGCCTGGCTCATGGTCGAAGCCGCCCGCGTGATCCGGCCATTCGGCGATCAGGGCCGCCCCTTCGCGATAATCGTCGAGCCCGATCTCCTCCGCTTCGGAAGGATGTTCGAGCCGGTAGAAATCGGCGTGGACCAGTGGGACGCGCAGATGGTCGTAGGTCTCGACGATGGTGAAGGTCGGCGAGGGAACTTCGCCATCATGCCCCAGCGCCGCGATGATTGCGCGGGCGAGCGTGGTCTTGCCGGCCCCCAAACCGCCGGTCAGCGCGACGACATCGCCCGGCCTGAGCTGCGCGGCAATGCGCCGTCCGAACGCTTCCATCGCATCGAGGTCGGGCAGGTCTTCTCTCACGGCAGGGTGATCGTCGCCGTCGTACCGGCATTCTTGCGCGTCTGGAATTCGAGCGTCCCGCCATGCGCCTCGACCAGCTGGCGGGCGAGCGGGATGCCGAGGCCGTGGCGGCGCTCGATCCCCTTGCCGTCCTTGCTCATGCGGATACCTTCAAGTGCGCGGGCAAGCTCGTGCTGGCTCATGCCCTCGCCATTGTCCGAGATCGCGATGCGGTTAAGCCCCCGCCGCTTGGCGATATCGATCAGGATGCGACCGCCGCGCGGCGTATGGGCAACGGCATTGTCGAGCAGCTGGCCGATGGCGCGCTGCAATTGCTGGCGGTCGGCTTCAACCGTCTTGTTGGCATTGCCCTTGAGATCGAGCGTCAGCCCGGCGCCAAGGATGGCTTCCTCGCGCTTCCTCACGATCTGTTCGATGAAGGGCAGGAGTTCGACCTTGGTCTTGCGCAGCGGCATCAACCCCGCCTCGGACTGCGAGAGGTCGAGCACGTTTTCGACCTGCTCGGTCAGCTTGCCGACCGACATCGTGATGGCCTGGACATATTCCTTGGCCTGCGGGGTCAATTCGCCCGCGATCCCCTGGCTGAGCAGTTCCGCGAAACCGCCGATCGATGTCAGCGGGGTGCGGAATTCGTACGACATATTGGCAAGGAAGCGGGTCATGACCGCATCCGCCTCTTCCAGCGCACGGTTGCGTTCGCGCAGCGCCTGCTCGGCCTGCTGCGAGGCGGTCACGTCGAGCACGGTCAGAAGCCCGTTCCCATCGGGTAGCGGCACGCCGGCATAGGTCAGCGTGCGTCCGTCGGCGAGTTCGATCCGGCCTTCGCGCGGTTTGCGGTCTAGCGTGGCGGCGCGGATGGTCTGCCCGATCTGCGAAATCTCGCGCGGTTCGGCCAGTTGCTTGGCGATTTCCTCGAGCAGCTGTTCGGCCTGCGGGTGTCCGTCGAGCACTTCGCCCTCGAGGCCCCATGCAATGGGGAAGCCGCGGTTCCACAGTTCGAGATGCCCGTCGGGCGCGAACACGGCGAGCGCTTCGAACAGGCTGTCGAAGGTGGCGGTACGGGTGCGCAGCAGCGTGTCGCGCGTGGCGGACAGGGCGAGCTGTTCCGTGCGGTCCTCGGCGATAAGCACCAGCCCGCCATCGGGCAGCGGCTGCGAAACGAGGCGCAAATGCGTGCTGTCGGGCAGCGGCCACTGGTGGTCTTCGGGCTCGTCGCGCAAAAACCAGTCGGCCAGTTCCTTGCGCCATGCGGGGAAGTCGCGAACTTCGGGAATGCGCCCGTTTTCGCGCGCAATCATCAGCATCTGGTCGAAGCGGATGCGCTCGGCCACCACGCCGGGCGGTAGCGAGAAAACACGGTGGAATGGCTGGTTCGCGAATGTCATGCGCTGCTGCGCATCGAACTGCGCAACGCCGATGGACAGCTGGTCGAGCATCGAGCGCTGCGCTTCGCGGAAAGCGCGGAATTCGCGCGCCTGTTCTTCCATTTCCTCGATGTCGATCGCGTAACCCGCGATGCCTTCGCCCGATAGCGGCAAGTCGGTGACGCGCACGGTGCGGCGCGCGTTGTTGATCGTAGCGGACAGGATGCGCTCGATCGGCTGGCGACGGTCTGCTGCCTGCTGGGCCACCTGCGCGGCGCTTCGCCCGCCTACCTGTTCGACAAGTTCGACCTGGTCGGCGACGACCTGGTCCGCGCTATCAGCGCCCACAGCCTCGACATAGGCCTTGTTGACGAGCCGCAACTGCATGTCCGCGCCGCGAAACCACATGGGCATGGGCGCGGCTTCGATCAGCCCGACCAGCGCGCCGAAATCGTCCCGCGCGCGGGCCGCTTCCTCGCCGAGGCGGGCGAGTTCGTCTTCGGTTTCGGTGAAGTCGAATACCCAGATCAGCGCCGCGCCGCTGGGCGAAACGGCGGGGTCAGCCAGCGCACCGCGCAGCGCGAGCGACTTGCGCGATCCGGGCGGGCGGAGTGCCATCTTGAAGGGCTTGGCGCTTTTCTGCGTGCGGCGGACATGGGCGGATAGGCGTTCGACCTGTTCCTCCGACAGGCCGCGATCGTCCTGCCCTGCCAGTTCGGAAAGATATTCGGGGACCTTGTCGAGCCCGACCCAGCGGGCGAACCGGTCGGGCGCCTCGATCCGGCCGTCGGCGCGCACCAGCAGCGGAATCGCGGGGCCGTCCTCGACCATGCGCGAAAGGCGGCGGGCCGCCTTGCGATGCGCCTCAGCCGCGCGCGTCTCGCGGGCCGCCCGCAGCATCAAGACCACCGCACCGCCGGTCCATAGCGCGAGCAGCAGGCCGATCAGGGGTATGAATACGGGCGAGATTTCCATTACCTGCCAGCTATTAGGCTAGCGGGCAGGATGCAACTTGTAGATTGGGCGCGGGAGGGGATTGTCCCGCCCGCGCCCATCATTGTCAGTAGCGGTAATGCTCGGGCTTGAACGGCCCTTCGACCGGCACGCCGATGTAATCGGCCTGCGTCTGGCTGAGCTTGGTCAGCTGCACGCCGAGCTTGTCGAGGTGGAGCGCGGCGACCTTCTCGTCGAGCTTCTTGGGCAGGACGTAGACGTCGTTCTTGTAGTCGCCGGCGTTGTTCCACAGCTCCATCTGCGCCAGCACCTGGTTGGTGAAGGAACAGCTCATCACGAAGCTGGGATGGCCGGTGGCGCAGGCGAGGTTCACGAGGCGGCCCTTGGCCAGCACGATGATTTCCTTGCCGTCCGGGAACTTCACCAGGTCGGTGCCCGGCTTCAGCTCGGTCCACTCGTAATTGTCGAGCGCGGAGATCTGGATCTCGCTATCGAAGTGACCGATGTTGCAGACGATCGCCATCGGCTTCATCGCCTTCATGTGCTCCGCGGTGATGACATCTTCATTGCCGGTGGTGGTGACGAAGATGTCGGCGCGCTTCACCGCCTCTTCCATGGTCACGACCTCGAACCCGTCCATCGCGGCCTGCAGCGCGCAGATCGGGTCGATCTCGGTCACCAGCACGCGCGCGCCGCCGTTGCGGAGCGACTGCGCCGAGCCCTTGCCGACATCGCCGAAACCGGCGACGCAGGCGACCTTGCCCGAAAGCATCACGTCGGTTGCGCGGCGGATCGCGTCGACCAGCGATTCGCGGCAGCCGTAGAGGTTGTCGAACTTCGACTTGGTGACGCTGTCATTCACGTTGATCGCCGGGAACGGCAGCTTGCCTGCCTTGGCGAGGTGGTAGAGACGGTGAACGCCGGTGGTGGTCTCTTCCGAAACGCCCTTGATGTTCTTGACCGACTTGGTGAGGTAGCCAGGCTTGCGCTTGAGGAAGTCCTTGAGCGCACGCTGCATCTCGATTTCCTCGGCATTGGTCGGCGCGGGCATTTCCTCGCCCGCCTCGATGCGCGCACCCCACAGGGCGAACATGGTGGCATCGCCGCCATCGTCGAGGATGAGGTTCGCGGTGAGGTCTTCATCGGCCTCGGTCGACCAGTCGAAGATGCGGCCGACATAGTCCCAGTAATCGGCCAGGCTCTCGCCCTTCACTGCGAACACCGGAATGTCCTGCGCGGCGATCGCTGCGGCTGCATGGTCCTGCGTCGAGAAGATGTTGCAGGTCGCCCAGCGCACTTCTGCACCCAGCGCGACCAGCGTTTCGATAAGCACGGCGGTCTGGATCGTCATGTGGAGCGAGCCGACGATGCGCGCGCCCTTCAGCGGCTGCGATGCACCGTATTCCTCGCGCGTAGCCATGAGGCCCGGCATTTCGGTTTCGGCGATGCGGATTTCCTCGCGGCCGTAACCGGCGAGATCGATGTCCTTGATGACGTAATCGGTGAATTGGGCCACTTGGCGGTCCTCTTTCAAAACTCGTAAGAAAAAGGCGCCGCGCAAAGGAAAAGGGCGGCACCATGATGGCGCCGCCCCTAGCCTTTCGTCAGTGGGAGGGCAAGCTAGCCCCTCGGCCCTCCCGATACGATCCCGAAAGGCCTTATCGCCGTGCCCAGCGCCCCCCGCTGCGCGGCGCCGGACCAAGCAGCTCGTCTGCTGCCTGTGCGAGAACCGCCGGATCCTTCGTGCCTGCGAGGTCCGAAGTGATTTCCTTCAGTTCCGCACAGCCGAGCCACGGGTGACCCTGGCCATACTGGTTGGCCATGCCGACGCTGATGCGGTCGAGAGCGCGCTTGGCACCCTTCTGGCCGTGGCGAGCGACAAGACCGCTCTCGAGACGGCGTGCAGCCGCGTTCAGAGCAGTGATGTGGCTGGCCGAAAACTTGCGGTACTGCGGCTGGAAGTCGTCCGAGCCCATGCGGCAGCGAAGCGAGGTGACCATCAGCATGATGTCGAGCTTGCGGACCTGTTCGTCCTGGCTCGCCGCATTGGCAGTCGTCGGCGTCATCATAAGCGCAGCGGCCGTCGCGGCGGCTGCAATCGTTTTCTTAAAAACCATGTCCCTGGTCTCCCGTAATGGCGAGCGTCCCGTGCTCACCTCCAGAAACATGCGTGACAAAGTTTACCGAGATTTAAACCCGCGGGGTAAAATCATCTTAACCATCCGACTCCTTGCAAGAACGGCCTGTCTCACTAAGTGCTGAGTGTGGACCCAAAGACACAGGAGTTTTAACTTATGACAATCGCTGTTGGCGACCGCCTCCCCGACGTGAAGCTGGTCAAGGCAACTGCCGAAGGCCCCGAGCAGGTCCAATCATCGGACTATTTCGCCGGCAAGACCGTGGCGCTGTTTGCCGTACCCGGCGCATTCACCCCCACCTGTTCGGCCAAGCACCTGCCCGGCTATGTCGAAAAGGCCGATGAACTGAAGGCCAAGGGCGTCGACGAGATCGTCGCCACCTCGGTCAACGATGCCTTCGTGCTCGGCGCATGGAAGCAGAGCGACGGCAGCGACGACATCACCATGCTGGCCGACGGCAATGGCGAATTCGCCAAGGCGACCGGGCTGGATGCCGATTTCAGCGGTTTCGGCATGGGTCATCGCAGCCAGCGCTACTCGATGCTGGTCGAAGACGGCGTGGTGAAGCAGCTGAACGTCGAAGAACCCGGCGACTTCAAGGTTTCTAGCGCGGAGCACATGCTCGGCCAGATGTAGTCGGGATTTCCCGGTTAGGATAAAGGGCCCCGCCCTGCCAAACGGCAAGGCGGGGCATCTCTTGAGAATTGCAATTGTAGCTGCCGAGAATGACCGCTTCTGTTGAACGGCAAGCTATTTGCGACTTTCCGATTATGGGGTGGAAACCGGACAACGCGAGAGGGTTTAATTGTCATCGGCGCCGAAGCGTTTCATAGTCGTTTGGTGAAAGCTATATTTGTCCTACCTGTGCTGGCGCTACTTCTCGGTTGCGAGCAACCTGAACCTGCCATCTCGGATGAAGAGTTTGCCGCGTTCCGGGATTCCCATCCGGGCATGATCCAAACCTGCTTGGACGAGGTTCGCTTTGGTGGTTTCATCGAGTGGCGCCCTGATGACCCTGACTGCTATGAAATGCTACCTGCAAAACGATGGAGTGGTCTTTGGGAGCACGGGTGGGAATGGACTAACTTCTGTCCTGACCCAGCAGATACTTGCGATTGGATGGCAAAGCGCGGCATTTGGCTTGTGTTCGCGGACAACGTTGAACTGGATGACAACCTGCCTGATGGAATCCATCGCATCGAGTTTGTTGGTAGGCGAACCAAGGTGCCGGGGAATTTTGGCCACACCGCTAGCTATGAGCACCTAATGATCGTTGACCAGATTATCTCGCTCGAACCCGTCAACGACCAGCGATAATCCATATCCATCGCTGGCGCATTTGAACGACCGCAATCGGGTCGTTAGCTGACTGTCACAGTTTGGATGCGAAAGCCGACCTCACCCATACCCCATGAGCCTAAGGACTTCCTCGCGGCTGCGATGGTCTTCGAGGAAAGTCCCCATCATGCGGCTGGTGACCATGCCGACCCCGGGTGTGCGCACGCCGCGGGCGGTCATGCAGCTGTGCTGGGCGTCGATCACCACTGCCACGCCCTGCGGCTGGAGATGGTCCCAGATGCAGTCGGCGACTTCGGCGGTCAGGCGTTCCTGCACCTGCAGGCGCCGCGCGAAGCCGTGTAGCACGCGGGCGAGCTTGGAGATGCCGACCACGCGGTCGTTCGGCAGATAGGCGATCGCCGCCTTGCCGATGATCGGGGCCATGTGGTGCTCGCAGTGCGACTGGAAGGGGATGTCCTTCAGAAGGACGATCTCGTTATATCCCCCAACTTCCTCGAACACCCGGCTTAGGTGGACGGAGGGGTCCTCGGTGTAACCGAGGCAATATTCCTTCCACGCACGCGCGACGCGCGCAGGCGTGTCGAGCAGGCCCTCGCGGGTGGGATCGTCGCCCGTCCATTCGATCAGCGTGCGGATCGCATCCTGTACGTGCTCGGGAACCGGAGGCTTCCCCGAACCATCCGGGTATTTGGGATCGTCTTCATCGGGGCCGACCAGGCTGCTCACGTGCCGTTTTTCCTTCTGAACTTGTTGCGCATGCGCGCAAGGCGGCTTCCCTTGCGGAAAAGTCCGCCCTTTGCAAATGGCTCGAACATGTCTTCGGGATCTTCGGGATCGAGCAAGGCGCTCTGCGCCAGCTTTTCCTCGGCTTCGTTGAGCTCTGGCGGGTGGTAGCGCAGCAGGTTGCGACCGCCCTCGGTGATCGAGTGATCGATCATCGCCGCCATCGAACCGTGGCGCGAGATCAGGCTGCCGATCTCGTCTTCTTCCAACCCGCAATGTTCGGCGAGTAGCGAATGCCGGATCGCCCTGATCGCATCGCCTGCATGTTCGTTGCCCTTGCGTGTCTTGTCGATGAAGACATCGCATTCGCTGTCGAGACCCATTGATCGATTGTTCATATTGGCAGAGCCGATCCGGATGATCTCGTCGTCCACCACCATGATCTTGGCATGGACGTAGATCGGCGTCGTCCCGGTGAAGGGGTTCCAGATACTGAAGCGGCCCTTGTGGTCTGCCTGTTCGATCGCGGTGACCAGTTCGGCGCGGGCATGGTCCATGGCCTGCTGTTCCAGCCAGCCGTCGGCGTTGCACGGATGGACGATGACGATCTCGGGCGGGTCGTCCTCTTCCAGCCGCGCGATAATCGCCTCGGCGATCGCGCGCGAGGCGAAATACTGGCTTTCCGCATAGATGAAGTGCTTCGCGCGCTTGATATGCTGGACGTAGAGCTGCTCGATCTCGTCGACCTTTTCCCATTCGCGGTGCGCAGCACGGGTGCGGGCGATGCCGACCTCGACATTCTCGAACTGCGCATCGAGTGCGTCGGGCCACGGAGTGCCGGGGCTGTCCTCATAATCGGGCAGCGGCGTGCCGCCGGCGCATGTCCACCTGTCTTCTCCCAGCTCCTCGAGCGCTTTCGCCGCATCGCCTTCGAGCATCATCGTGGCATCGTGCCAGGGATCGTAGCTGCGGCCATTGGGGGTCTTGCGCTTGTCGCAATGTTCGGGGTGGTCGCGCGTGTCCCACCGCTTGTCGGTCATGTCGATGCCACCGCACACCCCGACCTTCCCGTCGAGGACGGCGATCTTCTGGTGGTGGCTGCAGCCGACAGGGTGGGCGGTATCGAACTTGAAGGTGATCCGGCTGTGCCGCACCCAGCGCGCCAGGTCCCACACCATGGTGAAGCGCGTAGGCATGGTGAAGACCGAGAAGTTCCACTTGAGGATTCGGATGTCGAGCTGTTTCCGATTGCGAGCAAGCCAGGCGATAAAACTGCCAAGCCGCTTGGGATAACCGCGTTTCCACGGCCGCTGCCACCACCGGCGGCCACGCTCCAGATGAATGCGCGTGTCGAAATCCCAGCCGATCAGCAGCATGCGGCGCCGCGTGTTGAGCATCGCCTCCTGCATGAAGGCAAAATAATCGGCCGCATCGATGATGACGCTGGCGCGCGTCACTTTTTCATAGCGCCACACGCCAGGTTCGACACCCGGCCCCAGCTGCGAGGTGCAGCTGGGATCGTCTTTTTTCGTTTCGCTCATGCCCCCCTCGCCCACGCCTATTCCTTGGCGTCCTCTTTCTTCTCGGGCGTGATTTCGGCCTCGGCCTTCTCTTCCTTCTTCCGCCGCTCGAAGACGGTGCGCATGTGCTCCATGTCCTCTTCGGTAAGGTGCTTCGCGAAATCGGGGAAGTGCTCGTCTTCCTCTTCCTCGATATGATGGCGATAATCGTGGTCGAAGGTCTTGAACTTCGTCAGCCAGCCGCCTTCGGACATGTCGGTAGCAGCCAGATCGTTGAGCGCCTCGTCGAGTTCGTGATGCTCGGCGACCGAGTGGCGGGTTTCGTCCGTCGTCGGCGGCTTCCTCAGCATGGTAGAATAAAGCGCCTGCTCTTCGGCCGCGGCATGGCCCTTCAGTTCCTTGGTCAGTTCCTCGAACAGCGTCTTGCGCTCATCGGTCTCGCCGCTCGTCTGCAGGATCTTGTCGAGCAATTCGCGATGCTTGTCGTGATCCTGCTTGAGGCGGTCGAAAATTTCCTTGCTGTCGGCCATGTCCGCTTTTCTCCTTTTGCCTTTCAGAACAGGCAGAAGCGAGGCCGGTTCCGTCGAGCTTGAAGATTGGTGCGCCCGCCCGCATATCCTTTCACGCAATGCATGAAAGAGCAGGACCCACCCAGGCGCAGATGCAGCAGATGGCCGAGGCCGTAGTCGCATCGCTGCCCGAACAGTTCCGCGCGCAGATGGGCGAGATCGTGATGCGGGTTGAGGATTTCGCAACACCCGAGCAACTCGCCGCGGTCGATCTCGATGACAAGTGGCAGCTGAGCGGCCTGTACGAAGGACAGGCCTTGCCTGACCGATCCATCTGGGAAAGCCACCGCATGCCTGCGCGCATCTGGCTGTTCCGCCAGCCGCTCATCGCAGAATGGCGCGAGACTGGCGTGCGGATGGACGACCTTGTGCGCCACGTGGTGATCCACGAGGCGGGCCACCACTTCGGCTTTAGCGACGAGGACATGCATGCCCTGGAAGATGGGGCGGACTAGCCCGGCGCCCTGAAACCAGAAAAGCCCACGACCCCGATTTGGGGTCATGGGCTTTTCTGGCGCGCCAGGAAGGATTCGAACCTCCGACCGCCTGATTCGTAGTCAGGTACTCTATCCAGCTGAGCTACTGGCGCGTTGGAGGGCGGCACATAGAAAGGTGCTTGGCGGTTGGCAACACCTAATCGGGCATTTTTGCAAAGAGCGAGGCCGCCAGCGCCACATCGAGCGGGGGTTTGTCGAGTTCGCGCACCTCGGCAGGCGTGAACCAGTCCACTTCCCCGCCTTCGAGAGCCTGCGGATCGCCCTTCCAGCGCGCGCATGTGTAAAGGAGTATGACAATCGGCTTCTCCCGGGCGCCTTCCTCCTCCTGCGCGAAAGTGGCGGGCGCCAGATCGGTCGAATCGATTGCGATTCCCAGCTCCTCCGCGATCTCGCGAACCAGCGCATTTGCTGGTGTTTCGCCCGATTCGACCTTGCCGCCGGGGAATTCCCACAACCCGCCATGATGCTTGCCTGCGGGACGTTTGTGCATCAGCCAGCGCCCTTCCCCGTCCGTCAATGCAAGGGCGACGACCGGAGTCCATGTCGGATTACTTTCCAATTCACCATTTCCTCGAAACACTTTCTTAAGACCTGCCCCAGTATTCCTTAGGTGTCAGCTACGAATTGACATTGGGGGCAATCCAAGTGGTCCGATTTCTGAAAAGACTGAAACAGGACGACCTGGGTGCGACTGCTGTCGAATACGGGCTGATCCTCGCTTTGATTTTCCTGGCGATGATGGGGGCGATCGAAACTTTCGGCCAATCGACGATCAAGATGTGGACCAACGTCTCGTCGAAGGTTGAGGCCGCTGGAGACACCTCCGTCTGACCGGAACACAAAACGTCGGCTGCATTAGCAATTTGTAAATCAGTCGGCGTCAGAACGAGGATAGCTCAAGCCGTTGGACACGGTGAGAGTCGGGTACCGAAGACTGAACCAGGAGACGTAACATGAAGTTCATCAAGAAGCTGCGCCGCAACGAAGAAGGTGCAACCGCCATCGAATACGGCCTGATCGCAGCTCTGATCGCTGTTGCTGCCATGACCGCCATGGGCGCTCTCGGCAACCAGCTGAAGGCAACCTTCGGCAAGGTCAGCAGCACCATGTCGGAAGCAAACACCACCAGCGTCTAATAAGCGCTGCGTCGTTAAGACGAAAAAAGAGGCGGCGAGGGAAACCTCGCCGCCTTTTTTGATGCCCGCCGCAGACCGGCGGGCATTTTCATGTAAGGCTTCAACGCCCGCGAACGACGATCTTGACCTTCTGACCGGCGCTGACGCCCTCGCCCGAGGACAGGCCGTTGAGCACACGGAAACGTTCTTCCTGCGCATTCGTGTACGCCATACGGCGCGCCAGCGAGGAAACGGTATCGCCGCTGCCGACAGTCACCACGTCGATCTTGCGCGGTACGACATTGGCTGCTTCGCTGTCCGAGATGCGCCTCACCGAGGCGAACATCGAGTTGAAGGTGCTGGCCTGGCCCGCCGGCGTGATGGCCAGGAAGTGATAGGCCCGGTCATTCGAGAACTGGTAGGCGAACACCGTCACATCGACCTGCTGGTTTCCGTTGTTGACGCGCGCCGTACCATAGGCAGCGGGCAGTCCGTTGACCGTGGTGGTCTGGATGTTCTGCGGACGGATCTGCTGTTGCTGGCTGAGGCCCGAGAACACACTGTTCACATAGGTCTGCAGATTGCCATTGTATTGGGCCATGGTGAACTGGGCCTGCCCGCTCTGGCCGTTTACCGAAACGGCACGGGTCCCATTGACCATGTAGAAGCCCTGCGGCGCGGTAAAGGCAAGGCGCAGATCCGGGTGGATGAACTGGCTACCTTCGATCACGCCCTGCGCAGGGTCGTCGCCATAGGTCAGGCCTTCGATACGGCTGAGGAAGGTATCGCGATTGGTCACCCCGGTCCCGCCGGCCGCAAGGCTGAGCGCGTTCTGCACACGGCTCGCAGGATCGGGATGGGTCGAAGCCCATTCGGGAATCGTCGCGTTATTGCGACCCTGAAGCCGCGCATCGAGCGCGTTTTGTGCGGCGAGGCTGGCAAGCACCGTCGCCATGGCGCGCGGGTCGTAACCGGCGCGGTTGAGGTAATCTACACCGAGCTTGTCGGCTTCGAGTTCCTGCGAACGCGAGAACTTCAGCGTCAGGAGCTGCGAGCCCTGCATCGCTGCCTGACCCAGCTGCTGGCCGATCCCGCCACCGACGACTGCGCCGACGACTGCGCCGAGAACGCCGAGAAGCTGGTTCTGCTGCGCTTTCTGCTGGCGGCGCTGCGAGTGACGCGCTGCGACGTGGCCGACCTCATGGCCGAGCACGCCGGCCAGTTCCGCCTCGTTGTTCATGAGCGTTACGAGCTGGCGGGTGGTGTAGATATAACCGCCGGGAATGGCGAAAGCGTTGTTCACCGAGCTGTTAAGCAGCGCGACATTGAAGGAATCGCGCGCGCCGCCGAGGCCAGACTGCACGGCGATATTCTTGCCGACGCTCTCGACATATTGGGCCTGGCTCCCGCTCATCGCACCGCCGAACTCGGCGAGGATCTGCGGATTGGCTTCAGCGCCTATCTGCGCTTCGCTCTGCGTGATCGGAGCGTCGGCGCTCGGGATGGGGCCACCCATCGCACAGCCTGCGAGAGTAAGCGACATGAGGGCCGTGGAAGCGGCGGCGAAAGACTTGGTACGCGGCATGGGAATCTCCCCTTGGTAAGGCACGCAAGGTTCCCACCAGCATGCGGCCCGGTTGTTTACCTTTGGGAGAACAGTAGGATGGGGCGGTTTGTTCCCGCCCTCGTCCGCGATAGCGGTCAGCCCGCGATCTTGAGGAAACGCTCTTCGCGCAGACGCTTGAGTTCGTCGGGCGAATATCGCTCGAGCATATCGAGTTCCTCGCCGATTGCCTGCCCAAGCGCCCTGGCTGCCGCGGCAGGATCTCGGTGAGCCCCGCCGACGGGTTCACCGACGATCCGGTCGATCACGCCCAGCTTTTCGAGGTCCTGCGCGGTCACCTTCATGGCTTCGGCTGCATCGGGTGCTTTTTCGGCGGTGCGCCAGAGGATCGAGGCACAGCCTTCGGGCGAAATCACCGAATAGACTGCATGTTCGAGCATCAGCACGCGCTCGGCACTGGCGAGCGCCACCGCGCCGCCCGAACCGCCCTCGCCCACGATGCTCGCCACCATGGGGACCGGCAGCGCAAGGCAGGCCTCGGTTGACCGGGCGATGGCTTCCGCCTGTCCGCGCTCTTCGGCCTCGACGCCCGGGAATGCCCCCGAGGTATCGACCAGCGTCACAACCGGCAGACCGAAACGGCCCGCCAGTTCCATCAGGCGGATCGCCTTGCGGTAGCCTTCGGGCTTGCCCATGCCGAAATTGTGGCGAATGCGGCTGGCAGTATCGTTGCCCTTCTCGTGCCCGATCAGGACGACCTTGCGTCCGTCGAGCTTGGCGAAGCCGCCCATGATCGCCTCGTCTTCCCCGAAATTGCGATCGCCGCCCAGCGGCACGAATTCCTCGAAGGCGTGCTCCACATAGTCGCGGAAATGCGGGCGCGAAGGATGGCGGGCGACCTGCGTCTTCTGCCACGGCGAAAGACCTTCGTAAGTGCTTTCGAGCAGGGTCGCGCTCTTCACTTCGAGCCGTTTCAGCTCGTTGGAGATGTCGACGTCGTCGCCTTCCGACGCTGCACGCAGTTCTGCAATGCGCTGTTCGAGCTCGGCGACCGGCTTTTCGAATTCGAGATAGGAAACCATTGCTGTCCCGCTAGTCGCTGCGGCGAGGCTGCGCAAGCGGGTGACGCTCATTGACCAGTTTCACCAGCCTTGCTGCATCGACATGCGTGTAGATTTGCGTGGTCGCGATATCGGCGTGACCGAGCAGCGTCTGGAGCGCACGAAGGTCCGCCCCGCCCTCCAGAAGGTGCGTCGCAAAGGCATGGCGCAGGACGTGCGGGCTGAGCTTTTCGGGCGGCAGGTCGGCGCGCACCGCCAGTTCCTTGAGCATCTGGTAAAGCCGGATGCGGCTGAGATGACTGCTGCGCGAGGGGAAGAGGAATTTCGAGCCGGTCTCGCGCAAGGCCAGCCAACGCGACAATGCTTTTTTCGCGCGAGTGCTGACGGGAACCAGCCTCGCCTGCCCGCCCTTGCCCGTCACCGTGAGGAAGGGCTCATCGCGCGGAACGGCGGAAACGGGCAGCGAAACCAGCTCTGTCGCGCGCAGCCCCGATCCGTAAAGCAATTCGAGCATCGCCAGCACGCGAACGGCTTCGGGCCTGTCGCTCGCCGCCTCGTTCTCGGCACGGGTGAACAGCGCCTCGACCTGCGCATGGGTGAGTATTTTTGGCAGCGGCCTGCGCGTCGCGGGGCGCGGGAGCGCGTGGGTCGGGTCGTCCTCGCGCTCGCCCTCGTCGACGAGGAAGCCGAAGAACTGGCGCAGCGCCGAAACCTTGCGCGCCAGCGTCGATGGCGCGAGCGAGGACCAGCCCTGTCCCAGTTTCGACAATTGCGCCGGTGTTGCCCGGGCAAGATTTCCCCCGATCAATTCCTCGGCCTGAGCGAGGTCGCGCCCATAGGCGAGCAGCGTATTATGCGCCGCACCACGCTCGGCGGCGAGCATGGCGAGGAAATCGTCGATGTCCGACACGTCAGGCGCGCGCGACTGCCTCTGCGGCAATCATCCGGGCTTCGGCTTCCAGGCCAACGCGGTTGAGCGCCGAAACGATGTGATAGAGGTGGCGCGCGGTCATCTGCTCCCAGCCGGCCCCCTGCATCCCTAGCCCTGCGAGCATGACGACAAGCGCGGCATTGTCGGCTTCGGCCGCCTTGTCGATCATGCGGGTCCAGGCGGTTGGCGCCGAGAGGTTCACTCCCAGCCGGCCGCTATACTCGTTGATATTGGCCGTATTGGTCCGGCCCAGCCCTGCAAGCCCTGCCAGGAGCATGCGCGACTTGCGCTGGCCCGACGAATCGTCATCGTCCTGGAAACTGTCGAGCTGGCCGTCGGAAACCTGCCCGCCATCAGGGTCGGCGAGCGCGAGTAGTGCCCAGCCGACGCTGCCTTCCTCGACCACGCCCGCCCAGCGCAGCGCATCGCGCTCCAGCCCGGCGGTAAGCATCGAGGCGATCAGCGCGCCCGCATCCTCGGCAAAGTCCTCGCTCGGCGTCAGGCGCGCGGCGGCGTAGGCGGTGAGGACAAGTCGGCCGTACTCATCGGAATTCCCGCCCCAGACATCCTTGATTGCCGCAAGGCGCGCGGCGGGCGACGGATCGGTATAGGCATCGCGCAGACGGCTCGCGAGCGTCAGGCCGACGCTGTCGCTCTCGTTCTCGCGATTGGCGTAAAGCTGCGAATAGAGATCGACCATCGCCTTGGAGGACAGGATGCCCGAGGATGCAGCAACGTCGGCTCCGCGCAGCCTTTGCGTGACCGGCAAGGCAGGAATCAGCGCCGAGGACTTGAGGTAGTAATTGCCCAGAGTTTCGGAGAGGTTTTCCGGGATCGGTTCGCCCAGCGCATTGGCGAGCGCGAAGCGCCAGGGGTTCATTTCCTCAACCCCGTCCCACTCGATCGTCACCGCGCGGCGGCCCTGCCCGGCTGCACCCGCGTAACGCTGTGCCAGGAGCACGTCGATCTGGTCGTCGGGCGTCTGGTTGAGCAAACGGCGCAGATCGTTCTGCGCGCTGGTCGTCTCGCCGGCATAGGCAGCGCAGATACCTTCGAACATCGACCACTGCAGGCCGTCGCCATCGACTCCATCGAGGCGGACCACCGGGCAAGCACCGACGATGTCTGCAGTGCCGAGATAGGCTCCGAGTGCGGCATTGGTCAGCGCACCGTTATAGTCCGCCGTGTCGACATCCTGCACCAATGCGCGTGCAGCCGCATGTTCGCCCATGGTGTTGAGCGTGCTGGCGCGCAGCGCGGCGAATTCGACATCGTCCATGCCCTCGGGCGCATTGAGCCTGCTGGCGAGCGCTCGGCGCAACAGGATGTGGCCCCAGCGAGAGACCAGCGGCCCCTTGGTACCTTCGAGTGCCGCGCGGACGATCGAAGCGGGCTGGCGGGCAAGCGAACCGACCGGCAGGCCGCCCTCACCCTGTCCGATAATCCCGACACGCTCGGTCGAGCGGCGCGCGGCAGGGGGAATGTCGTAGCGCGGCTTGAGACCGAAAAGGTCGTCCAGTTCCTCGCTCGTCATCGCTTCGAGTTCGGCAGCGGAGGGAATGTCCGACAGGTCCACTCCCGAAACATCCACCGGCGCGGGCGCGCTGGGTAGCGGTTGCACCACCGCGCCTCCACCGGGCGCAGGAGCGCCCGGTGCCGGGGCCGAGGTCGGCGCAGGCGCAGGAGTCGGCGATGGCGCGGGTGCCGGGTCCTCGAATCCGCGCGGCAAGATGCTCTCGGGCGAATTCTGGGCCCATACAGCTGCCGAGCTGGCGACAAGGGCAACGCCCGCAAGATAAACGCCGCGCTTCACAGCGTGCCCTCGGGCAATTCGACCGGCTGGCTGATCTGGCGCAGAGGCTCTTCGCCCCCGTCGATCCACGCGGCGACGAGAACTCCGATAATACCCAGCAGTACGACCCACAGGATGGCTGAACGTTTGACGGCCAAGTTTTTCGTATCCTCGTGCAACAAAGCGATGCCTTGCCCGCGCCCTAGCGCATCTATAGGCCGAGCGGCAATGAGCAACGCGCACACCTCGACGCAAGCTGTTTCCATCGACCGTCCGCTGGTGCTGGTCGGGTTGATGGGCGTGGGCAAGTCGACCATCGGGCGCAGGCTGGCAGCCGCGCTGGGCAAGGACTTCGTCGACGCGGACGAGGAAATCGAGCGCGCCGCCGATCGCACCGTGAGCGAGATCTTCGAAAGCCACGGCGAGGCCTACTTCCGCGACGGCGAACGGCGTGTGATCGCCCGGCTGCTGGAGGAAGGCCACGGGGTCATTGCCACAGGAGGCGGCGCATTCGTGGATGACGAAACCCGCGCGCTGGTGCTCGAAAACGGCATTGCCATCTGGCTCGATTGCGATCTTGATACGCTGGTGGAGCGCACGTCGCGCAAGAAGACCCGCCCGCTGCTGAAGACCGGCGATCCCCGTGCGATATTGCGGGATCTCAAGGAAAAGCGCAGCCACGCCTATTCGCAGGCTCAAATCCACGTCGTTACCGACGATGGCCCGCACGAAGCGGCGGTCGAACGGATCGTGCAGGAATTGCTGGCATGGCAGTAATCCCCGTCGAACTTGCAGGGCGCAGCTACGAGGTGCGCGTCGAACGCGGCCTTCTCGCCGATATTGCGGGGCAGGCAGCCCCCTTCCTGCGCAAGGCCCGCGTGCCGATCGTCGCCGATGCAAATGCGCGTGCGCACTGGGGCGCAGTGGTCGAGCAATCGCTTGAAGCGGCAGGTAAGGAGCCGCGCTGGTACGAAGTTGCACCGGGTGAAGGCTCGAAAAGCTGGGAAAGCCTCGCTCGCCTTACCGACTGGCTGCTTGCCGAAGGTGTCGAGCGCGGCGACCATGTCCTGGCGCTTGGCGGCGGCGTGGTCGGGGACCTTACCGGTTTCGCCTGCTCCATCCTCAAGCGCGGCTGCGGCTTCGTGCAATTGCCGACCACCCTGCTCGCGCAGGTCGACAGCTCGGTTGGCGGGAAAACCGCGATCAACACCGCGGCGGGCAAGAACCTAGTCGGCGCCTTCCACCAGCCCTCGCTTGTGCTGGCGGATCTCGATTCGCTGGCCACCCTCCCCCCGCGAGAACTGCGGGCAGGCTACGCCGAAGTGCTCAAATACGGAGTGCTGGGCAACGCGGCCTTCTTCGACTGGCTGGATGCGAATGGCGAGCAGGTACTGGCACTCGAACACGCGCCGCTCGAACAGGCGGTAGCCACCAGCGTCGCCGCCAAGGCGCGCATTGTCGCCGAGGACGAGCGCGAAACCAGCGGAACACGCGCGCTGCTCAACCTCGGGCACACATTCGGGCATGCCCTCGAGGCGGAGACAGACTTTTCCGACAAGCTCCTCCACGGCGAGGCTGTGGCGCTCGGCATGGTCCTTGCGGCGCGCTATTCCGCCCGTCGTGGTCTGATGCCGCTGCGCGATGCGGAACGCGTAGTCCGCATTGTCGAGAAGGCCGGCCTTCCCAGCGAGATCGCTGCGCTGGACATGCAGGCGGACGGCAAGGCGCTTGCCGACCATATGCTCCACGACAAGAAGATGGACGCCGGCACGCTGCCCTTCATCCTCCTTCGCGGTATCGGGGAAGCCTACCTTGCCAAGGACGTGGATCTATCGGACATCGCAGCCTTCCTCGACGAGGAATTGCAGGCCCACTGAGGCTGCGCTTTTCCACCGCATAACGCCTCCGCCCCGCGACAAGCCGGGCGGGCGCCGCTAACTCTCCCGCAAAATTTCAGGGAGAGAACCTATGACCGTCGCCGAAGCGACCCCGCGTTTCGACGAGAACGACACAAGCTTCCTCGGCCATCCGAAAGGCTTGGGCTACCTCGCCTTCACCGAGGCATGGGAGCGCTTCTCCTTCTACGGCATGCAGGCGCTGCTGGTCCTCTACATGACCAAGTCGCTGCTGCTTCCCGGCGAAGTCGAGCAGGTTGCCGGCATCGAGCAGCTCCGCGCCCTTTACGGCGGGATCGATGGCCAGCCTTTCGCCAGCGCCATCTTCGGGACCTATGCAGCGAGCGTCTATCTCACGCCGATCCTCGGCGGCTGGCTTGCCGACCGGTTTCTCGGCAAGCGCCGGACCGTCCTCCTCGGCGCAATCACCATGGCGGTCGGCCACTTCCTGATGGCATTCAACGCCACCTTCCTGCTCGCGCTTTTGTGCTTGATCCTCGGTTCGGGCATGTTCAAGGGCAACATCGCGAGCCAGGTTGGCAGCCTTTACAATGCCGAAGACCTGCGCCGTGCAGACGCTTTCCAGATCTTCTACCTCGCCATCAATGCAGGCGTCATCGCCAGCCCGCTGATCGTGGGCACGCTGGGCGAGACGATGGGCTGGCACTGGGGCTTCGGCGCCGCCGGGGTCGGCATGCTGATCGGTCTCGTCATCTACCTCGCAGGCCAGAAATACCTTCCGCGCGAGCATTTCGACGTTGCGGAAAAGACGGCGAAGGAACCCAAGGAGCCGATGACGCGCAAGGACTGGATGGCGACCGCCGCGCTGATCCTGCTGATCCCGGTGCTCGCCATCGCGATCGTGCCGAACAACCAGATTTTCAACGCCTACCTCGTGTGGGGCGATGCCGATTTCGCGCTCTACTGGGGCGATGAGAAACTGCCCACGACCTGGCTGATTACGCTCGACGCGGTGGTTTCGGTGAGCTTCCTCGCCATCGTCGCCGGCTTCTATCGCTGGTGGAAGACCAGGTGGACCGAACCCGACGAGTTGACCAAGATCATCATCGGCTCGCTCTTTTCGATCGGCGGCATGGCCTGCCTCTACCTCGCTGCGGCGACCACGCCGGAAGGCGAGAAGATCGGCCTGTTCTGGCCGGTCATGTTCCACATCGTGAACTCGATCGGCTTTGCGCACATGCTGCCGGTCAGCCTCGCGCTGTTCGCCCGCCTTGCGCCGAGCCAGATCAACGCAACGGTGATCGGGCTCTACTACCTCGCCTTCTTCGCGGGCAATTCGCTGGTCGGCTGGGTCGGCGGCTGGTTCGAGACCATGCCGGTGACGCAGTTCTGGCTCATCCACATGGGCTTTGCCGCCGCAGCCGGCGTCGTTTTCGTGCTGTTCAAGCTGCTGCTCGCCAAGCGGCTGATGGGCAGCGACGAGCCCGAGGACACGGCGCTCGCGTGAGACATTCCACACGTGCGATAATCGCCTTTGTGGGGATCGCATTGCTGGCGAGCCACGCGCTGGCCTTCGCCCTGATGGCGGCGGGGGCCAATCCGTGGTGGGTGCAGGCCGGGGCCGTCAGTGGCCCGACCATTGCCGCATTGATCGCCTTGCGCATCGAACGCGGAAACGCCCGGGAATTTCTTGCCGAACAGCTATTTGCGCACATGCCGAATTGGCGGCTGCTGGCGATCGTACCTCTCGTGGTAGCGCTGTCTTTCCCTGCGCTGATGCTGGCAGGAGGCCATGCTGCCGATTTCCTCGGCACATGGGGCACGCCGTCTGCTTATGGTCTTCTCGCCCTCAATATCTTTGTCGTCGCGCTGCTCGAGGAGATTGGTTGGCGCGGTTATCTCACGCCGTGCCTGCTAAGGCGAATGTCGCCCTTCGTGGTCTCGCTGGTGGTCGGGCTCGTCTGGGCGCTGTGGCATGGACCCAAGCTGTTTTCGCTGCCGATGCTGGGCGTGGTCGCCATCGCGCTCAGCTTTACGATGACCTTCCTGGTTGCCACGCGCAAGGCGGGCCTCATCGGATGCATCATGCTTCACGGCAGCTTCAACGCCGCGGTCATGGCTCTGGAGAATGCGGTGGAATTCGAAACCGCCCTTACCACGTTCAACATCATGGCTGGCGGGATGGTCCTGCTCGCGATTGCGCTGGTTGCGCTGCGGCGGGAATGGTTCTTCGGGAAGCCGGCCAGCCAGGAGACGGCCCGGCCAGCTTCCCCCTAGTCATGCACGCAGGCGGGTAACCTTGCCTACGCCGACGGGCTGGTATTCGGCCATCATCGTATCGTGTTCGGCAAACAGCCGCTCGATTTCGCTGCGGCGATCGAGCATCATGTGTGCGATGCCCGGAGCGAGGCTTTCGCCGTCGCCGATCTTTCCGAGTACTCCGGCAAGGTCGCTCACGGTCGCCTCTTCCGGTGTCTTGTAATAGTGCCCCCTCGCGTCGAAGAAGCCGGTGCCTTTACGTGCCATGCCAGTCGCTCCCTTGCATGAATGTGATTCGGCTCAGGGCGTTACCTTTTGGGCAACAGGGAGTTCTTACCAGCGCGTTTACCACGAATCGCGGTTAATTCAGGCAATTACGCAAGATAGTTGCGCGTTGATGCGAGCTATCTTGCGCGTGATTTTGGTTAATGGGCGGGTGTCGGGCGCTACTCGAGCTCGAGAATCACCTCGTCGACTGCCAGCGAATCGCCTTCGGCCGCGTTGATCTTGCCGACCGTGGCCTGTTTTTCGGCGCGCAGGATGTTCTCCATCTTCATCGCCTCGACCGTGGCGAGCGGCTGGCCCGGCTGGACCTCCTCGCCCTCTGCCACGTGCAATTTCACCAGCAGTCCCGGCATCGGGCAGATCAGCATCTTCGAAAGATCGGGCGGCTCCTTCTCAATCATGTGCGATGCGAGATGGGCGATGCGTGTCTGGAGGATACGAAGTTGGTGCGTCGCGCCGCGCGTGGTCATGGCATAGCCGGTGCGCGTGGGTTTGAGCTGGATCGTATAGAGTTCCAGCGGCTCGGCATCCTCGTCGGCGTCGTTATCGTAAAGCGCCACGTCGACCATGCTTTCGCCCGGCGTGTATTGCATCTCGATCGTGACTTGCTCGCCATCAACCGTCAGCGCGTCCTCGCCGAGAACGACTTCGTGCGTGGTCGAGCCTTCCTCGCGCGGACCGATGCGAATGGTCCAATCGCCCGGAGCATAGTTCTCGTCCGCAAGCTGCTGGTCGATCCGGCGAGCCCGGTCGGCATCGGCGGTGGCGATCACCCCGCCGACAGCTGCCAGCACGCCCTTGAGCCTGTCGTCGGCTGGTGCGCCCTCGAAACCTTCGGGATATTCTTCGGCGATGAAGCCGGTGGTCAGCTCGCCCGAGCGGAAGCGCGGGTGCTGCATGATGGCGCTGAGAAAATCGACATTGTGTCCGAGTCCCTCGATTCGGAAGGCGTCGAGTGCTGCGATCTGCAGGTCGGCCGCCTCGTCGCGCGTTTCGCCCCAGGTGACCAGCTTGGCGATCATCGGGTCGTAGAACATCGACACCTCGCCGCCCTCGAAGACGCCATCGTCTACGCGGATTCCCGCGACGCCGCGGCGGCCATTCTCCTCGCCGTCATCGGCCCATGGCTCGACCGGCGGTTCGTAACGCACGAGGCGGCCCGTCGAGGGAAGGAAGCCGCGATAGGGGTCTTCGGCGTAGACACGGTTCTCGATCGCCCAGCCGTCGATCTTCACGTCATCCTGCGTGATCGAAAGCTTCTCGCCAGCCGCCACGCGGATCATCTGCTCAACCAGGTCGACACCGGTGATCGCCTCGGTGACGGGATGCTCCACCTGCAGGCGGGTGTTCATTTCGAGGAAGTAGAAGCTCTCGCCCGTCGGGTCCGCACCGGAAACGATCAGTTCGACCGTACCTGCGCTGTGATAGTTCACCGCCTTGGACAAGGCCACGCACTGCTCGCCCATGGCCTGTCGCATCTTGGGTGTGACGAAAGGCGAAGGCGCTTCCTCGACCACCTTCTGGTGGCGGCGCTGGATGCTGCATTCGCGCTCGTTGAGGTAGATCACGTTCCCGTGCTTGTCGCCGAGGATCTGGATCTCGATGTGGCGCGGGTTCTCGATGAACTTCTCGATGAAGACGCGGTCGTCGCCGAAGGAATTGAGCCCTTCGCGCTTGGTCGCCTCGAAGCCTTCGCGCACGTCCTTCTCGCTATAGGCGAGGCGCATCCCCTTGCCGCCGCCGCCTGCGCTGGCCTTCATCATCACCGGGTAGCCGATGTCGTTGGAAATCTCGACCGCATGGTCGGTATCGCGGATTTCGCCGACGAAGCCGGGGACGACATTGACGCCCGCTTCCTTCGCCAGCTTCTTCGATTCGATCTTGTCGCCCATCGCCGCGATGGCGTTCACCGGCGGGCCGATGAAGGCGATGTTCTCCGCCTCCAGCGCCTCGACGAAACTCGCGCGTTCGGAAAGGAAACCATAGCCCGGATGCACCGCTTCGGCACCGGTCTGCTTGGCTGCCTCGATAATCTTGTCCGCGATCAGATAGCTTTCGGCAGCGGGCGCGGGACCGATGTGCACCGCCTCGTCCGCCATCCGCACAAAAGGCGCGCGGGCATCGGCATCGGAATAGACAGCCACGGTCTTGATGCCCATCCGGCGGGCGGTCTTGATGACGCGGCAGGCGATTTCACCGCGGTTGGCAATCAGGATCTTGGAAAACAATCGGGCCTCCGACAAGGCGGGTGTGCATTGGATTGCACGCCCATGCCGTAGCGGAGGCCCGGTATCAAGGCAGATGCCTCAATCGCGGTCGATATGACCGATATGCCTGTCTTCGCGCAGGATCAACGAATTGAACTCGTCCCAAATGGCTTTGGCCTTTTCTTCGCCGCCGACCTGGCGTGCAAACTCGGCCTCCCATTGCTTGACTGCGGGGTTAGTTGCCCAACCCATTTCGGCAATCCCGCTACGCATCGGCAAGGCAACGATGCTGTCGTATTCACCGGTCTGCATATGGAAATCGAGTACGCCTTCCCAGCCGAGTGCCTTATCGACCTTTTCGTACATTTCGATGATTTCGTGCGCACGACCGCCCTTACCCGGCTTCCATTTGATCATGCTGACTCGGTACCAGTCGACTTTCGAAAGCTCGGGCGTTTCATGATCGTCGGCAAGTGCAGGTGCAGCCGGAATGGCGAGTCCAATCGCGGCGGCCATTAAGATAAGCTTCTTCATACAGTCCTCTCCCCTGATTTCAGGAATGCGGCCCTAAGAAGCGATCCGAATTGTAATGCTGTTGTCCCCCAGCGCGGGCGAAAGGACGCCTGTCGATGAGAAGAGTCAAGTTTTTTGGATTATCAGTCGGTTTTACGCGCACTCGGCGTATGAAACGAGCGCGCGGGCATAGGCTCCCGCACCCCGGCGGTCACCCTCGCCTTCGAGAAGCCCCTCCATTGCTGTTGCGAGTCGCTGGATGTTTTCGCCCGACAACTGACCGAGCGGTGAGACATAGATGCCGATGCCGAAGAGGATCGCGCCGGTTTCCGGCAAACGGCGCAGGGTCTGGCGTTCTGAGCGCACGAACAGCGTCTCGCCAGCGTTTTCGGCGGTGACATGGGCGAAAGCTTGCTCAGGCGGCTCCGCCACCCAGCGGCGCTCTCCGGTTGCCGCGACAAACCAGTTGCAACGTCCGTAAATCGCGCCTGGCTTGAGCTTGGCCATGAAGTGATCGACGCCGCTCGCGAGCTGCTCCTCATAGCCCTGGATCGGCGCGTGAAGCGCGCGCAAGGGAAGGCCCATCTTGTCGGCGGGCGTCCAATCGGATGGCCATGCCACCGCCGCGCCGACAAGGCGGTACTGCTCGTCGCCGGGCCGCAGGGTGAGGAGGCACATGTCCTCGTGATGGGCGTGAGCGGCTTCGGGCAGACCGCCCGACAGGCCAAGCATGGCGGCAAGTTCCGCGCCCGGTTCCTCGCCCTTGGGCGAAAGTTGGATGCCTTCGGGATAGGCCGCAAACCCCTCGGCCCGCGCGGCAAGATCGGGATCAGGCTGGAGCCACGCGCCCTCGTCCAGCTTGGCCAGCCCCATCTTGAGCACACCGCCACCCCGCGCGCGCGGGAGGAGGTCGTCGACGGAGAAACCGAGGGTCACGCGCTTCCCCTGATCAGTTCACATATCCTTATAAAGAGGCTCACCGGAGACGTTACTCAGCATCAGCGAGGCCAGTTCATCAGTTCGTTTGAGAGTAACATTCTTGAGGCAGATATACTCCAGCATCGGCGCCATCGAGCCGCCGTCAGCCGCAAATATGCGACAATGTACGTCACGGTATTTCAGCCATGCGCGCTGGCCAGCCAATAGCGCTTCGAAATGCGACTTTCGGCCTATGTCCTTATTCGGCGGCCAATCGGCATCGAGCCGCTTCATGATTGCAGCTGTCCTTTTCCATTGAGCATTCATTTCGGCATCAGCCTGACGGAATTCAGTGACGGCGCAGTGAGTGAGTTCGCTTTGCGGCCCATCCCAGCATTCGGGCGGATCGCGCCAGTCTGTTGCACCTTGCTGGGCGACGGCTGTTTGCAGCAACAGTGAGAAGAGGATCACTCCGCAACCTCGTCCAGATCCTCGCCCGCAGGCGGCATGTTGTGGCCCAGCAGGCGCAGCACGTCCGCCGCGCATTCGACCACATTGCTGCCCGGGCCGTAGATGCCCTGCACCCCGGCATCGCGCAGGAAGTCGTAATCCTTCTGCGGGATCACGCCGCCCGCGATCACCTTGATGTCGCTGCGGCCTGCATCGCGCAGATGGCCGATCAGTTCGGGGATGAGCGTCTTGTGGCCGGCCGCAAGGCTGCTCGCACCGATGGCGTCGACATCGTGTTCGAGCGCCATGTCGCGGGTTTCTTCCGGCGTCTGGAACAGCGGGCCGGAAACGACCTCGAAGCCCATGTCAGCAAAGGCGCTGGCGATCACGTTCGCGCCGCGGTCGTGTCCGTCCTGGCCCATCTTGGCGACCATCAGGCGCGGTGCGCGGCCCAGGCGGCGCTGGACCGCCTGCACACCCTCGACAACCCGCTCGTAGAACGGATCGCCTGAATAGGCCTGCGAATACACACCGCTGACGGGTTTCGGCATGGTGTCGTAGCGCCCGAAAGCCGTTTCCATCGCCGCCGAAATCTCACCCAGCGTCGCGTTGGCGCGCGCGCATTCGACCGCGCGGGCAAGGAGGTTCTGGTCGCCGCCTGCCTGCAATTCGGCCATCTGCGACGGACGCAATGGCACGCCGCGCTCGTCGCGCCCGTCGGCCAGCTTCTCGCGCGCGGCGCTCGGATTGGCATAGGCGGCTTCGGTCAGCGCTTTGAGCGCAGCCTGGCAGGCGTCCTCGTCACGGCCTTCGCGTACGCGCTGGATGCGCTCGATCTGGCTCTGGCGAACCGCATGGTTATCGATATCGAGCGTGTCGATATCGGCCTCTGTCGGCAGGCGGTACTTGTTGACGCCCACGATGACCGTGTCACCCTTGTCGACGCTCGCCTGCTTGGCGGCGGCGGCTTCCTCGATCTGCGCCTTGGGCTTGCCGGTCGCGACATAGGCGGTCATCCCTCCCGCCGCGTCGACTTCCTCCAGCAGCGCGCGCGCCTGCTCCACCAGCGCGGCGGTGAGGCTTTCGATGTAGTAGCTGCCGCCCAGCGGATCGGCGACATTGGTGATGCCGGTCTCTTCCTGGATCACCAGCTGCGTGTTGCGCGCGATGCGGGCGGAGAAGTCCGTCGGCAGCGCGATCGCTTCGTCCAGCGCATTGGTGTGGAGCGACTGCGTACCGCCCAGCACCGCTGCCATCGCTTCGATCGTGGTGCGGATGACGTTGTTGTAGGGGTCCTGCTCCTGCAGCGAGACACCGCTCGTCTGGCAATGCGTGCGCAGCATCTTCGACTTGGGGTTCTGCGCCCCCAGCCCTTCCATCACATCGTGCCACAGCGCACGCGCGGCGCGCATCTTGGCGATCTCCATGAAGAAGTTCATGCCGATGCCCCAGAAGAAGGACAGGCGCGGCGCGAAGGCATCGATATCGAGACCCGCTTCCATCGCGCGCTTGGCGTATTCCTTGCCGTCGGCGATGGTAAAGGCGAGTTCCTGAACCGCCGTGGCGCCTGCCTCGTGCATGTGATAGCCCGAGATCGAAATGCTGTTGAATTTCGGCATGTTGGCCGAAGTATATGCGATGATGTCGGAGACGATCCGCATGCTCGGTTCGGGCGGGTAGATATAGGTGTTGCGGACCATGAACTCCTTGAGGATGTCGTTCTGGATGGTCCCGGCGAGCTTCTCCTGGCTCACCCCCTGCCGCTCCGCCGCTACGATGTAGAAAGCGAGCACCGGAATCACCGCGCCATTCATCGTCATCGACACGCTCATCGTGTCGAGCGGAATCTGGTCGAACAGGATTTCCATGTCGCGCACGGTGTCGATGGCGACGCCAGCCTTGCCGACATCGCCGACCACGCGCGGGTGGTCGCTGTCATAACCGCGGTGCGTGGCAAGGTCGAAAGCGACCGACAGGCCCTTCTGGCCCGCCGCGAGGTTGCGGCGATAGAAGGCGTTCGATTCCTCGGCAGTGGAGAAACCTGCGTATTGGCGGATCGTCCACGGGCGGCCGGTGTACATCGAGGCATAGGGCCCGCGCGTAAACGGCGCGATGCCGGGGACGCCGGGGTCGAGATCGGCAGTGTCCTCGCTGGTATATAGCGGCTTTACTGCAATCCCTTCCGGCGTGTGCCAGGTGAGGTCGCGGCCCTTCACCTCCTTGTCGGCGAGGGGCTTCCAGTCTTCGTAGGTGCGTTTGTCGGTCATGGGCTTTCCCCTAACCGCATTCCTATGCGCAGAAAAGCCGCCGCTGGGATTTCCACGACCGGCTCAACCGGCCTCGCTCAGCCTCACCCAGAAGCCCTTTCCCGGATTGTCGCGATCACGCTGTCCGAGGGCCTGTTGCTTCACCTCGCCGACAAGCTGCCCGTCGATGTTCCACAGCCGCAGACGCAAATCGTGAGTGACCCCAAATCCAACCCCCTCGAGCTGCGCGTCCAACCTGATCTTGAAGGGCCCGTCGCCGCCGACAGAGCGAACCAGCACGTCACGTCCGTCAAGCGATGCCCGTGGCTGCAACGGGTTCCGAAAATCCAGCGTCAAACGAGCCACCGGGCCGTTTCCACCTATCGTGCCGCTCCAATAGCCCTCCAGCGCCTCGGGCACCTTGGGAGAGCGCCAATAGAGATTGCTCTGCGTCTCGAATGACCTGATCATCTCCTCGCCCAGCACAGCCTCTGCAGTCGCATTGCCTTCGTTGATTGCGACGGCGATCACGAGGCCAAGCTCGGGCATTATCGCAAGGCGCGTCTTGGCGCCCGCCATCCCGCCGCCATGGCTAACGTACAGCGTCTCGGCGGGATATTCCTCGGGCCAGAGGCCGTGTGCCGCGCCCTTGCCCTCCTCACCCTGGTCATTGGTAATCATCAACCGGGCCGCATGCTGGCTCATGAGGGTGCTTTCGCCGCGATAGGCCCTGAGCCAGAATTGTCCGAACCGGATCATGTCTCGCACGGACATGAACGCGTTGGCTGCACCGGGATGGGATGTATTGACACCAGGGACGATCGATCCATCGGCCATGTATCGCTGCGCGCTTCCCGATGGACGCTCCCTCCCGGTATGAATGTAGGCGCTGGCCATGCCGAGCGGTTCGAACAGGCGTGTGCGGATAAAATCTTCGTAGGCCATACCCGATTGCCTACGAATGATCTCCGCCAGGATTTCATATCCGAGGTTGGAATATTCGCTGCTCACTCCGGGCGGCAGGATCGTGTAGCCGTGCTCTTGCATCAGCTCTGCAAAGCTCGGGCGCACCCGGCTTTCATCGGCATATATCGGTTCGTAGAAAAACGGCAGGCCGGCCGTGTGGCTCATCACCCTGCCAAGCGTAATCTCTTTTTCCCGCCCATAGGTGGGCCGGACACCATCGTTCCCGAGATAGCGATTGACCGGAGTTTCCAGATCAAGCTTTCCCTCATCGACCAGCAACATGATCGCTGCCGCCGTGATGAACTTCGTGACAGAGGCTATTGGGAAGACAGTGTCGACAGTAGCATCGATTCCGGCTTCGCGGTCGGCCATGCCGAACCCGCGCAGGTAGAGCGTGCGGTCGCCGCGTGCCGCAGCAACGGCCCCGCCGACTATACCATATTCAATGGCCGACTGTGCGATCCGTCGATCAAGATGAGCCTCGTCCCCGAACTGGTAATCCGAATGGGAAACTGGCACGTCGTCGGTCTGTGCGGCGAGCGGTGTCGAAGCGAGGATAAGCAGGACTGCTGCGGAAAACTGGCGCGAATACAAGGTGGACCTCCCAGTTAACGACGGGAGGAACACCGTCTCAAGGTAAGGCGATAGCCTCTATCGATGAATGTCCGATATTGTCGGGCCAACGGCCGATACCCTAATTGCATTGCTATGCGCAGAAAAGCCGCGGGTTAGAAAAGCTCGTCCAAAGTCGGCAGCCCGGGTTCGGTCCAGCGAGGCGCAGCCCTGATTTCTTCCAACGTCATCTCCCCGTGGATCGCGTACCAGCGGTCGTACTGGTGGGCCGTTGCGATCCAGTACAAGCCGCCCAAGGCAATCACGGCAACCACCCAGAGGCTTTTCGCGAAGCGTGCGACCGGCATTCCGTCACGCCCCGCCGTCCAGAGAGTTCCGAGCGCGGTCCACGCGCCCAGCCCCAGAAAGCCCCAGCCGATCCAGCGATAATATTTGCCCAGCTCGGGATCTGGCGGCCAGTTGCGGGGGATATAGTTCGCAGGCTCGAGGCCGTGGCCGAAGAACTCGATATATCCGGCGCCAAGGACGAATGCGCTGAGGGCGATCAGCGCGACTATTCCGCCCCAACCCTCGTTCTGTTCCTCGCGCCGCCGGATGCTTTGCTTCCAGCCTTCGCGAAAGGATTTCCAGCTGAAGGGCTTTGCCTCGTTCCACTCGAAAGGGAACCGGTCCCGATCGCGCATCGATCAGTTGGACCAGTGTGCGCCCGACTTGGGCGTTTCCATGATTTCGGTCAGCTGGCCCATCATGTCCTTGGGGTGGAGGAAGAAGATCGGCGTGCCGTGCGCGCCCAGCCGGGTGGGGCCGAGGATGCGCTTGCCCAGTTCCTCGAACCATTTGCGGGCGTCTTCGATATCCTCGACCTCGTAGCAGACATGGTGCTGCGCGCCGGCGGGGTTCTTTTCGAGGAACTTGGCGATGGGGCTGTCGGGGCCGAGCGGCTCGATCAGCTCGATCTGCGTGCCGTGGGTGCCATCCTGCCCGGGCGTGTCGACGAAGCAGACCTTCACCCCCTGGGCCTCCAGATCGAAAGGCTTGTGAAACGAGGTCGCGCCCATGACATCGCGGTAATAGCGGATCGATTCCTCGATCGAGGGCGTGGCGACGCCGATGTGGTTGAGACGGCCGAGTTTCATCGTGATGCCTCCTAGTTGAGTGCCAAATACTGGGCGTATGCTGCGACCAGAACTGCAAGGCCCCAGAGCAGAAAAAGCAAAGCGGAAAGAACCGAAACGTATCGATCAACACCCCATGCTCGCGGTAATCGAGGCCAAAAGGCCAAACGAGCGAGCCACGAACCGATCAAAAGAAATAGAACTCCGACAGGCCAAATCGTCATCGGATACCAAACTCTTCCGCCTCTCCCCTCGATAGGCTCTCCGCTTTGAAGAGAAGACCAAGCCTCAAAGCAAGTCACGGCGACCGCCAGACCTATGAGAGCAAGGCTGAGCGTGCGTAGGCCGAGGGAGGGGCTTGGATTCTCCAAAGCCCTACTCACAGCGGAATATTGTCGTGCTTCTTCCACGGATTCTCGAGCTGCTTCGTCCGCAGCTTCCTTAGCCCCAACGCAATGCGACGCCGTGTCGAATGCGGGTAGATCACCTCGTCGATATAGCCGCGCTGGGCGGCGACGAAGGGGTTGGCGAAGCGGTCTTCGTATTCCTTGGTTTTCTCGGCAATCTTGCCGGGATCGTCGCGGTCCTGGCGGAAGATGATCTCCACCGCTCCCTTCGCGCCCATCACGGCGATTTCGGCGGTGGGCCAGGCGTAGTTGAGATCGCCGCGCAGGTGCTTGGACGCCATCACGTCATAGGCGCCGCCATAAGCCTTGCGGGTGATGACGGTGATCTTGGGCACGGTCGCCTCGGCATAGGCGAACAGCAGCTTCGCGCCGTGCTTGATGATGCCGTTGTGCTCCTGCGCGGTGCCGGGCAGGAAGCCGGGCACGTCGACGAAGGTCAGGATGGGGATTTCGAAGGCATCGCAGAAGCGCACGAAGCGCGCGGCTTTCTTGGACGAATTGATGTCGAGCACGCCGGCGAGCACCATCGGCTGGTTCGCCACCACGCCCACCGTGCGCCCTTCGACCCGACCGAAGCCGCAGATGATGTTCGCGGCATGGTTCGGCTGGATCTCGAAGAAATCGCCCTCGTCCAGCGTCTTCCTGATGACCTCGTGCATGTCATAGGGCTGGTTGGCGTTGTCGGGGATCAGCGTGTCGAGGCTGTCCTCCATGCGGTCCCACGGATCGCTGGTCGGGCGCTCGGGCACTTCCTCGCGATTGGAGAGCGGCAGGTAATCGAAGAAATCACGCGTCGCGAGCAGCGTTTCGATGTCGTTTTCGAAGCTGTTGTCGGCAACGCTGGTCTTGGTGGTGTGCGTCTTCGCCCCGCCCAGTTCCTCCTGCGTGACGACCTCGTTGGTCACCGTCTTCACCACCTCGGGGCCGGTGACGAACATGTAGCTGCTGTCTTCGACCATGAAGATGAAGTCGGTCATGGCGGGGCTGTAAACCGCGCCGCCCGCACACGGCCCCATGATGAGGCTGATCTGCGGCACCACGCCGCTTGCGAGCACATTGCGCTGGAACACCTCGGCATATCCGCCGAGCGATGCGACGCCTTCCTGGATGCGCGCGCCGCCGGAATCGTTGAGGCCGATGACCGGCGCGCCGACCTTCATCGCGGTGTCCATCACCTTGCAGATTTTCTCTGCATGGCGTTTCGAAAGAGAGCCGCCGAAGACGGTGAAATCCTGGGAGAAAACATAGACGAGGCGGCCGTTGATCGTCCCCGATCCGGTGACCACGCCATCGCCGGGAATCTTCTGGTCCTGCATGCCGAAATCTACGCAGTCATGCTCGACATAGGTGTCCAGTTCCTCGAAGCTGCCCTCGTCGAGCAGCACGTCGAGCCGTTCGCGCGCGGTCAGCTTGCCCTTGGCGTGCTGCGCGGCGATCCGCTTCTGGCCGCCACCCATGCGGGCGGCTTCGCGGCGGCGTTCCATTTCGGCGATATTGGCGGACATGCTCTCTCCGTGAAATACGTTTGCACGAGCGCCTAGAGCGCAAGGTGCCGCAGCGTCAATTCCGGTAAGCGGAAATCAGGAATTCGACATTGCCCTCAGGCCCCTTGATCGGGCTTTCGACAATGCCCTGTACTTCGAAGCCCAGTCCTTCGGCCCATGCGCGCACCTCGTCGCATACGCGGGTGTGGAGCGCGGGGTCGCTGACCACGCCTTTCTTGCCCACCTCCTCGCGCCCGACCTCGAATTGCGGCTTAATCAGCGCGACAAGACGGCACGCGGGTTCCGCCAGCTCGAGCGGGCGTTCCAGCACCTTCGACAACCCGATGAAGCTCGCATCGCACACCACCCATGTGACCGGCCGGTCGATCATCTCCCTCGTCAGGATACGCGCGCTGGTCTGTTCGAGCACGGTGACCCGCTCGTCTTGTCGCAGCTTCCAGGCAAGCTGGTTGGTCCCGCTGTCGACTGCGAAGACGTGGGCAGCTCCGCCCTGCAGCAAGACATCGGTAAAGCCGCCGGTGGAACTGCCGATATCCATCGCAGTGACGCCCGATGGGTCGAGCCCGAAATGCTCGATGGCATGCGCAAGCTTGATACCGCCACGCGAAACCCAGGGATGATCGCGACCCCGCACCTCCAGCGGCGCATCCTCGGGCATCTGCTGGCCGGGCTTAGCCAGCTTCTGCTCGCCGCTGAACACCAGCCCCGCCATCACCAGCGCCTGCGCCCGCGTGCGGCTTTCCACCAGCCCGCGGTCCACCAGCATCTGATCGAGACGTTTCTTACCCATAGGAAACAAAGCCGTTAGCGAGCATTGGGGTAGCATGAAAGCCTCCCGCATCGTCATTGCCCGTGTCCTGCTGCTCTCCGGCGTCGCCACCGTCGCCGGGTGCGTTCCCGCACCTGAGAGTACGCCCGCGCCCTCGCCTGCGCCGGTTCAGACCGCCCCTGCCCCCGTGCCGACGCCCACACCCACGCCCGCTCCGACCCCTCATTTCGAAAGCTGGATGGATGCGCCCGCCACTCCCGGAACCTGGACCTACAAGGCCGATGTCGAGGGAACCACGGCTCGTTTCGGAGCAGCGAATAGCGAATACCGCTTCACGATCGCCTGCAACCCGCGGGCGCGGAGCATTCAAATGCTGCGCTTTTACCCGGGCATCCGGGCAGACGGACCGATGACCATCCGCACAGAAACCACGTCTCGCACTCTTTCGGCCACCGGCTCCGGCGGAGGCGGCTCGGGCGAATTGATGGCATCGCTGCAGGCGCGCGACCCGCTGCTCGACGCGATGGCGCTCACCAAGGGACGATTCGCTGTGGATACTCCGGATCTGCCGACGCTTTACCTGCCCGCCTGGGCCGAAGTGACGCGGGTGATCGAGGATTGCCGCTAGGCCGATTCACCGGTCCGCCAGCCGCCTTAGATCGGCCTGCTCCCGCGCAACGAAAAATGGCCCGGAAAATCTTCCGAGCCACAAATGACAATTCTGACGTGGGAAAACTTTTTTGCAAGCCTTGTTTTGCGTCTCGAAAAGACTCAAATTGAACTCAAGATCAGCGGCGAACGCGGTCTTGGGGGTCCTTGAAAAGTCCCTCTAGCTCACAAGCGCGAAAGGAGGTGATCCGATGTCTCATGGTTCAGCAGAGAGGTCGGCAAGTTTCCGCGCGAGGTACTATCGGTAATTCCCTATCGTTAGAGACTTCGTGAGCGGCACTTCCCGCCGCTGACCATGCGAAGGGCAGCTTCTCCTCCGGGCGAAGCTGCCCTTCTCATTTTGTCGTGTCCGCCCTTGCCCTAAAACGCGCGCTTCTCTAACCGCGCGGGCATGGAATTCGAGCATTCTCCCCATCCCGCCCCTACGCCCGCCGACAAGCGCGACGAAGCGTTGAAGGACCCCGGCTTCGGCAAGCTTTTCACCGACCACATGGTCGTCATCGAATACGACGCCGACAAGGGCGGCTGGCACAAGGCGACGCTCGGCCCGCGCGAGGCGATCAGTCTCGATCCGGCAGCGGCCGTGCTGCATTACGCCCAGGAAATCTTCGAGGGGATGAAGGCCTATAAGCAGGGCGACGACAGGCTCGCCCTCTTCCGCCCCGAACAGAACGCGCGCCGCTTCAATGAAAGCGCGAAGCGCATGGCGATGCCCGAACTGCCCGAGGAGCTGTTCCTCGAATCCATCCGCCAGTTGGTCGCAGCCGACCGTGACTGGGTGCCCTCCGGCCCCGACGGCTCGCTCTACCTGCGCCCTTTCATGTTCGCCTCCGAAGCCTTTCTCGGCGTGCGTCCGGCGCGGCAGTATAAATATATCCTCATCGCTTCGCCCGTCGGCCCCTATTTCAAGGGCGGCGCGAAGCCGGTGAAAATATGGGTCAGCCGCAATTATACCCGCGCCGCCCCTGGCGGCACCGGTGCGGCCAAGACCGGCGGCAATTACGCCGCCAGCCTCGTCCCGCAGGCCGAGGGGATCGAGCACGGCTGCGACCAGGTCGTCTTCCTCGATGCGGTCGAGAAGAAGTGGATCGAGGAGCTGGGCGGAATGAACCTGTTCTTCGTTTTCGACGACGGCACGGTGATCACTCCGCCGCTGACCGGCACCATCCTTCCCGGCATCACCCGCGACAGCCTCATCCAGCTCCTGCGCGAAGAAGGGCTGGAGGTGCGTGAGGAACCCTACAGTATCGACCAGTGGCGCGCCGATGCGACCGAGGGCCGCCTGCTCGAGACGATGGCTTGCGGCACGGCGGCGGTTGTCACGCCGGTTGGCACCGTGCTCGGCCCCGATGGCGAATTTACCATCGGCAGTGGCGGCACCGGCCAGATGACCAACAAGGTCCGCGAAAAGCTGGTCGGGATCCAGAAGGGCGCAGTCGACGACACCCACGGCTGGACGATGAAGCTTTAAGCTTCGCCGCTCACCGAAGGCTCCACGCCGCTACATTTCCCGATCCGCTCGCGCATGGCGTCGATCAGCCAGCTGGTCGCGGGTCCCGGCCGCGCGTCGCGTCGCCACAGGGCGCTGAGCGTGTAATTCGCACCGGGCTTTTCGGGCAGGTCGAGCAGGCACAGCCGCCCCTCTTCAAGATCGCCAGAGACCATGTGGCGCGGCATGTTGCCCCAGCCGATGCCTTCCTTGAGCAGCGCATGCTTCGCCCCGAGATCGGCAAGCCGCCAGCTTTCGGGTGACAGGACGGAGAATTCCCGTCCCTCGGTCAAGGGCGAACGGTCGGTGAGGACCAGCTGGAGGTGTTTGCGGCTTTCGCCCGGCTCGATCCCCGAACGCGCAAGCGGATGGTCGGGCGCTGCCACCGGCACCAGTTCAACCGCCCCGATCGCCTGGCGTTCGAGTTCGGGATGGTCGGCCAGCACCGGCCCGCCAATGCCCAGGTCCGCGCCGCCATCGAGCAGACAGGCCGCTACCGCGCCCAGCGCCTCGACCTGCAGGCGCAGAGCGACGGTTGGGAACATCTCGCGGAAGTCGCGCAGCGCGCTGGCAGTGACTTCGCCCGGCAGCATGACGTCGACAACCAACGAGACCTCACTTTCGAGCCCGGCATGGAGGCTTTGCGTCTTGGCGAGCAGATGGTCGATCCCGTCGGCCACAGCCTTGGCCTCGGTGAGCAGTCCGCGCCCTTCCTCGGTCAGGACGGGCTTGCGCGATCCCTCGCGCTCGAACAGCGATACGCCCAGCTGCGCCTCCATCTGCGAAATGCCGTAGCTGACCGCAGAGACCGCCCTGCCCATCTTTCGCGCGGCCGCACCGAAGCTGCCCTCCTCTGCCACCGCGAGGAAGATGCGGAGCTGGTCGAGGCTCGGCTCGCCCAATTTCATCGAGAACGCTTCATTGTTCTGATTTCCTGAACATCTTGGCGCGTTTTATCGCAGTTATCGGAACACACTGCAACGTCTATCTCTTGGGTCAACGAAGCATTCTCCAAGGAGACCAAGCATGATCGAACACCGTCCTTTCGACAGCCTCGGCAAGGCCAACCATGGCTGGCTCGATGCGAACCACCATTTTTCCTTCGCCGGCTATCACGATCCCTCGCGCGTCAACTGGGGCGCACTGCGCGTCTGGAACGATGACAAGATCGCGCCCAAGAGCGGCTTTCCGACCCATCCGCACAGCGACATGGAGATCATCACCTATGTCCGCACCGGCGCGATCACGCACCGCGACAGCATGGGCAATGAGGGTCGCACCGAAGCAGGCGACGTCCAGGTAATGAGCGCCGGGCGCGGCGTGGCGCATTCGGAATTCAACCTCGAAGACGAGGAGACCACGCTCTTCCAGATCTGGATCATTCCTTCCGAGCGCGGCGGCGATCCCGGCTGGGGCGCGCGCAAGTTCCCAAAGGGTGACCGCGCGGGCCAGTTCGTCCCGCTCGCAAGCGGCGCGGCCAATGACGAAGACGCGCTGCCCATCCGCACCGATGCCCGCGTGCTCGGCGCGACGGTGAAGGCAGGCGAAAGCGTCACCTACACGCCGCGCGACGCCAGCCGCCACCTCTACCTCGTGCCCGCTACCGGCAGCATCCGCGTAGGCGAGATCGAGGCGAAGGCCCGCGACGGGCTCGCCATCACCAAGGAAGACGCCATCACCATCACCGCAATCGAGGACAGCGAACTCGTCCTCGTCGACGCGGCCTGAACAGGAGAATACCCATGAGCACCATCCTTCACATCACCGCCAGCATCCGCGACGGCGAGAGCGTTTCGCGCGGCCTCGGCACCAAGCTCGTCGAGGGCCTCGCCGGAAAGCAGGACGCAAAGGTCGTCACCCGCGACCTGTCGAAGAACGACATCCCCTTCATCGATGCCGAGCGCTTCGCCGCCAATCTCGCGCCCTTTGCCGAGCGGTCCCCCGAGCAACACGAACTCGCCAAGGTGGCCGATGAACTGATCGACGAGCTGAAGGCTGCTGACACGATCGTCTTCAGCGTACCGGTCTACAACTTCTCCGTGCCGGCCACGGTCAAGGCCTGGGCCGATCTCGTCGCCCGCGCCGGGACGACCTTCCGCTACACCCAAAACGGCCCCGAAGGCCTGCTTACGGACAAGAAGGTCTACATCACCGCGGCTTCGGGAGGCACGGCACTCGGTAGCGAGATCGATTTCATGTCGCCCTGGCTGAAGTTCTTCCTCGGCTTCCTCGGCATGAAGGACGTCGAACTGGTCGCAGCAGACGGCATCATGGGGGAAGGCGGCGAGGAGAAGATCGCCGAAGCTCACCAGGAAGTAGAGAAGCTCGCCGCTTGAAACAGCGGCCAAGGAAAGGGATTAGCATGACTACCGAAACTGTTGCCGCCAGTCGCTGGCTCCCGCTCGCAGCACGAGTAATGATCGCCGCGATTTTCCTCCTCGCGGGGATCAACAAGATTGCCGATCCGGCAAGTACTATCGGCTATATAGAGTCGGTCGGATTGCCTGCACCGACGCTGGCGCTTTGGGGTGCGATTATCGTGGAGGTCCTCGGAGCTCTCGCACTCATCGCCGGCTTCAAAACGCGCATCACCGCCTTCGCACTTGCGGCGTTCAGCCTTGTCACAGCCGTGGTGTTTCACAACCAGATCGGCGACCCGACGCAGTTCGTCATGTTCTTCAAGAACATCGCGATTGCCGGAGGCTTGCTGCAGATCGCGGCCTTCGGTCCGGGAGCCCTTTCGATCGATCGCGGCTGAATATAGCAAAAGTAGCTGACAAACCGCCGGATAGCCCTGCTTTCCGGCGGTTTTCCTTTGTCCCGACTGCCTCGATCAGGCGGGCTTGTGCGCAGCCATGATTTCGCGGCGTTTCTGGATTTCGTAATATTCGGGACGACGCGGGAATTTCACCGTCACCAGCAGCAGCAGCATGATGGACAACGAAACCGCAACAACTGCGAAAATCGATTTCAATCCGCCAAGATCATCGGCGAGGCTCAGGGCGAAGGCGCCGATCGGGATGCCGAAATTGCCCACCGCCATGTAGATGGTGAACTGCGTCGCAGCGACGCCGGGAGAGCACAGGCGCATCGAGATCGGCAGGAGAGCCACGGCCCGCAGCACGTGCAGCGCCAGCCATCCGTAGACCAGCAGCAAAAAGAGCGGCGGGCGGCCCCACGAGGATACCGAAAAATACATGATCGCCATCAATGCGATTGTGGCGAGTATCCAGCCAATGCCGATCCTCTTCGCGCCATAGCGATCCCCCAGCCATCCGCCGAGCGTCATCGCCAGCAATCCGGCCACCAGACCGGACGCCGCAATGTGGGTCGATATGGTCGAAAGGTCCCAGCCGACATAATTCGCGCCGATCAGGGGCACGGCCCCGGTCATGCCGCCGTACAGCACGCCGCCGCAAAGCATCGTCAGGATCCAGAAAAGGCTTTTCCCGCCAACGATCGACTTGAAGCTTTCGCGCAGCAGCGGCCACCATGCGCCGATCTGGATATCGAGATTGCGCTTGTTGGCCTCTCCCTCGCTCCACGGGTGTCGGCGCTCCCCCGTTCGCTCGCGAAACACCAGCGTATAGACGCACAGGGCCGTAATGATGGCTGCCGCCAGCAGGAACGCGGCCTGCGCTCCGAAAGCGTCGATGACCACGCCGCATCCGGCGGTTGCCGCCGCGACCCCCAGGGCCTGCCCGCCGAACATCAACCCGCTACCGCGCGCGCGTTCGTCCTCGGTCATGATATCGACCGCAAGACCGTCGACCGCGACATCCTGGAAGGCGGTGGCCGTGTGCAAGGTGAACCCGATCGCTCCGAGAAGAGCGACATCGGTGGCGGCTGGCGCCAGCACTGCTGCCGCAAGGAGCGAGAGCACCATCAGCGATTGCGCGGCGAGTATCCACGCCCGCCTGCGACCCATCGGCAGGTAGGTGTAGCGGTCCATGAGAAACCCGTTGAAGAACTTCAGCGACCACGGGAGCGCTGTCAGCCCCGTTACCGATCCTACTTCGGCAGGAGACGCGCCGTTCACCGCCATCCACGCGGGTATTGCGAACATGAATAGTCCGATGGGCAGGCCCTGACCGACGTATAAGATAAATAGCGTGAATAGCCTCAGGCGCTGGTTTGCCTCGAGAATCCATCCGCTTGCGGGCGCGGCTGTCGCCATTACCAATCCCCAAATGGTTGACGGCTGGCTTTATGCCTTGGCCGGACGCGCCCCGATCACGATCCGATATGCCAAATGTGCACCAGTCTGCCGCTCGCGACAAGGCTCCAAGCGCGCTGTTACAAGCGCGGACGGACCAGCAGCGGCTTGAACACATTGCGCGTGGGCCGCAGCACGATGATCGCCACGCCGACCAGTGCAATCCCGCCGCCGAGCAGCAGGGTCCAGCCAACCGCGTCTCCCGTCAGCCAGGCACCGAAAGCGATGGTCAGCAGCGGGGTAAGCAGGGTGAAGGGCACGACGACATTGGTGTCATATTGCTGGAGCATTCGGTAATAGGCCGAGTGCGCGCCGACCGAGACGATAATGGCGGCGAAGAACAGGCAGGCAGCGAGTTCGAGCGGGGCGGCCGTAAAGGCGGGTACCTGCCCGCTTTCGAGGAGGAAGGACAGCGGCAGGAGGACGATTACCGATGCGAGCGCAGCCCAGGCCTGCATTTCCACCGCGCCGATCTCGATCCGCTTGAAGAATACCGAACCCAGCGCGCCGATGACGGCAGATGCGAAGACGAAGGCGAGACCTGCTCCGGCCTCCATTCCCGATGGCGATCCTATCGCGATCGCCACGCCGACCAGCGTTAGGGCGATCCCCAGCGCGCGCCGCCAGCGGATTTCCTCGCGCAGGAACAGGATGGCAAACAGGACGGTCAGCGGAGCGCCTGCAAGACTGACAATGCCAGCCGCCGAAGGGCTTGCCGTCTTGAGCCCGACGAACAGCAGGGCGAAAGACCCGCCGCTGATCGCAAGACCGACGAGCATCACCTTGCCAAGCTCCCGCGGAACTTTGCGCAGCATCGGGGCAAGCGCGACCACGACCAGCAGCGAACGAAGCGCCGCGTAGAATAACGGCGGCGCCTCGAGATCATCGACTGCAAGCTTGCTTACAACGACGTTCAACGCCCACACCAGGTTGCAAGCGAGCAGAATGAGGATGGCGCGAAACGGCACCGTCTTAGCCTGCTTCGGGCGGAAGGCTGCGCTTCAATTCGTCGAGCCAGACATCGGCCACCGCATCGCTCGGCGCGCGCCAGTCTCCGCGCGGCGACAAGGCGCCGCCCGCGCTGACCTTCGGGCCATTGGGCATGGCGCTGCGCTTGAACTGGCTGAACCCGAAGAAGCGCTTCACAAAATTCTCCAGCCAGTTTGCGATAGTGGCGAGGTCGTATTCGTTCTTCGCATCCTCGGGGAAGCCGATCGGCCATTGGCCCGCCCCGATATCGCGCCATGCGTGCCAGGCGAGGAAGGCGACGTGACTCGGGCTCTGGCCCCAGCGGATGACGTGATGGAGGAAGAAGTCGTTCAGCTCGTAAGGGCCGATGATCGACTGAGTTGACTGGATTTCGCCATCCTCGCCCGCGGGAATCAGCTCTGGACTGATCTCGGTATCGAGGATGTCGAGCAGGACTGCATCGACACCGTCATCGAACTGGTGCGTCGTGGTCGTCCAGCGGATGAGGTACTGGATGAGCGTCTTCGGAACACCGGAGTTGACGCCGTAATGGCTCATCTGGTCGCCCACGCCATATGTACACCAGCCAAGCGCGAGTTCGGACAAATCGCCGGTTCCAATTACCCAGCCGCCATGCTGGCCGGCCAGGCGGAAGAGATAATCGGTCCGCAGACCCGCCTGCACGTTCTCGAAAGTCGTGTCGTAGACGGGTTCGCCGTCCGCGAAAGCATGACCGATATTTTCGAGCATCATCTTGGCGGTCGGCTTGATGTCGATCTCTTCCGCCGTAATCCCGAAGGCTTTCATCAGCTTCCAGGCGTTGGACTTGGTGCCGTCGGAAGTAGCGAAGCCGGGCATGGTGTAACCGCGGATGTCGGTGCGCGGGCGGCTGAGCCGGTCCATGGCCTTGGCCGCGACCAGCAGCGCATGCGTGCTGTCGAGCCCGCCAGAGATGCCGATGGTGAGGCATTTGGGCCGCGTCGCCTCGATCCGGCGCATGAGTGCATCGACCTGGATGTTGAAGGCCTCGTAGCAATCCTCGTCGAGCTTCTCCTGCCGGTTCGGCACGAAGGGGAAGCGGCGGATCGGACGTTCGAGGCCGATATCCTTGGCCGGGTGGCCATGTTCGAACGAGACGCGCCGGTACCAGTCTTCGGGGCGGCCCGCAGCATCGGCGGCATCGCCCCAGGTCTGCATTCGCATACGCTCGGCGAGGATGCGCTTTGTGTCGACATCGCTGACGCAGAGTTCGGGCTCATGATCGAAGCGGACGCTTTCGACGAGCAGATCGCCGAGTTCGTAAATCATCCCCTGCCCGTCCCACGCGAGGTCGGTGGTGCTCTCTCCATAGCCGCTCGCCGAATAGGCATAGGCGCAGACCGAGCGGCTTGAGCTGGCGCGGGTCAGCATGTGGCGCTCGTCGGACTTGCCGATGGTGATGTTGGAGGCCGAGAGGTTGAGCAGGATGGTGGCCCCTGCCAGCGCGGCAAGCGTGCCGGGAGGATTGGGCGACCAGAAGTCCTCGCAAATCTCGATCCCGAAAGTGAAGCCGGGCAGGTCGTCGGCATCGAAGACAAGGTCGGTGCCGAACGGAACAGTTTCGCCATTCACACCGATCTCCAGCCCCACGCATTCGCGCCCGTGGCTGAACCAGCGCTTCTCGTAGAACTCGCGGTAATTGGGCAGGTAGCTTTTCGGGACAACGCCCAGCAGTTTGCCTCGCGCTATGACGATCGCGCAATTGTAGATGCGCCCGTTCCGGCGCAGCGGAGCACCGATGACGAGCACGGGGGCCAGATCCGCGGAGGCGCCCACGATTACGGCCAAATGACGCTCCACCGCATCGAGCAGCGCGGACTGGAGATGCAGGTCGTCGATCGCATAGGAAGACAGGCAAAGCTCCGGATAAAGGAGCAGGTCGACCGAGCGCTCATGCGCGAAGCGCGCTTGCTCGAGTATGCCTTCCGCATTGTACGCCACGTCGGCGGTCCGCACCTTCGGTGTCGCCGTAGCCACACGGACGAAACCATGCGTGTGCATGTCGTAAAAGGAATGCGTATCGCTCTTGGGCATTCGGGAGCTTTCCTGCTTTTCGGTATGGGCCGGCTCGATCCAGTCGGCGGGCTGGCAGATGCCGAGATCGGCGAGTTTGCGCTGCGCCGCGGCGCGGGCAATCCGCCCCTTGCTTTCCCAGCCAAACACGGTCTGCGTCTTGAAGCCATACTGCGCAGCAAACTCTTCCGCGGAGAGCTGCGGCTCCTGCGCGAGGCGCCAAGCCTTGAGTTTCTGTCCGGCCAGATGCATGGCGCGGCAATTATCCCGAAAAGATAATTAGCGCAAGGCCGCGGTCAGGCAGCGAGCAATTCAGCGGCGCTCGGGCAGTCTTGCAGCAATTCCAGCAAGCCCCGCTCCTCACGCGTATGCCAGCGCGTAGCGCGCGGCAGCGTGAGGTCGTCGCGCCATTCTTCCTGCCGTTCGACCAGGTCGATGACGGCGGGGTGGATGTAGCTCTTGCGCGTTACTGCGGGCGTATTGCCCAGCTGTCCGGCCACACATTCGAGCAAGGCCTTCATCGGCATCTGCCCCTCACCCGTGCGAAGGCATTCGAAACCCATCACGCTCGCATGCCAAGTGCGAAAGTTCTTGGCCGTGAAACGCTCGCCCATGCAGGCTTCGAGATATTCGTTCACATCACCGGAATCGACGGTTTGTACCTCACCGTCCTCGTCGACGTATTTGAATACATTTTGACCTGGCAGGTCCTGCATCTTGCGCACCACGCGTGCGAGACTCCCGTCGGTCAGGGTTACGTCGCGCATCTTGCCCGACTTGCCTTTGTAGCGCAGGCGCAGCGTCTTGCCGGTCACTTCGGCGTGGCGGCGGCGCAGGGTGGTCGCACCGTAACTCTTGTTCCGTTCGGCATAACCTTCATTACCGACGCGCACCGCACCAAGGTCGAGCAGGCGAACCACACTTGCCACCGCGCGCTCGCGGGTCAACTTGCGGCCATTCAGATCTTCCTCGACCCTCTTGCGCACCAGCGGCAGAAGATTGCCAAAGGCGAGGCAGTTGTCGAACTTCTCGCTCTCACGCTGGCTGCGAAATTCGGGGTGGTAGCGATACTGCTTGCGGCCCTTGGCATCGATACCGGTCGCAAGGATATGGCCGTTGGGCGCCGGACAGAACCATGCGTCGATATATGCCGGTGGCAAGGCAATCGCGTTGAGCCGCTTCTTCTCTTCGCTGTCGGTGATGAGCACGCCCTTGGGGTCGTAATAGGCCCAGCCCTTGCCGGCACCCTTGCGGGTGATTCCGGGCAACTGGTCGTCGACATAGATGAGCTTCGTCATGGCGAAGGGAAGAACCGTGGTTATTGCGTAACGGTTCCCCACCTTGCGGCGAACTGAGGCGGGCATTAGCCACCTGCCCCATAAGGAGAAAAACGTGTCCGACACCGCTTACACCCCGCCCGAAGTCTGGGATCCCGAAACCGTCAGCGGCGGCAAGTTCGCCAACATCAACCGACCGACCGCGGGCGCGAGGGAGGAGAAGGCACTCCCGACCGGCGAGCATGATTTCCAGCTCTATTCGCTCGCGACGCCCAACGGCGTGAAGGTAACGGTGATGTTCGAGGAACTGCTCGAAGCCGGCTACTCGGATGCCGAATACGACGCTTTCACCATCAATATCGGCGATGGTGAGCAATTCGGCAGCGGGTTCGTCGACCTCAATCCCAACAGCAAGATCCCCGCCCTGCTCGACCGCAGCGGACCGGAACCGGTGCGCGTGTTCGAAAGCGGCGCGATCCTGCTCCACCTCGCCGAGAAATTCGGCGCTTTCCTGCCCACCGACCACACCCGCGCAGAGGTGCTGAGCTGGCTGTTCTGGCAGATGGGCAGCGGGCCGAACATCGGCGGCGGCTTCGGCCATTTCTACAATTACGCGCCCGAGAAGTACGAATATCCGATCAACCGCTATGCCATGGAAGTGAAGCGCCTGTTCGACGTCGCCGACCAGCGACTGGCGAAGAGCGAATATCTCGGCGGGGCGGAATACAGCATTGCCGACATCGCGACCTGGCCATGGCTCGCCCCCTTCGTGAAGGGCGTGATCTACGGAGAGGCGCGCAAGTTCCTGTCGATCGACGAGTACGAGCACGTCGCACGCTGGGCCAACCAGATCGGCGAGCGCCCTGCAGCCAAGCGCGGACGCATCGTCAACCGGACCTGGGGTGACGAGGATACACAGCTACGCGAGCGTCATTCCGCCGCAGATTTCGAGGGCAAGAAACTTTAAGCCCCGATGTCACGATAACGCGTCGGCAAGGCGTTCCATGAAGCGGGCGCCTTGCTCGAACTGGTCTATCGCGATCCACTCGTCCGGCTGGTGCGCCTGCTCGATGGAGCCGGGCCCGCATATCACCGTCGGGAAACCGGCCTGTTGGAACTGCCCTCCCTCCGCTGCATAGGCGACGTGCGCGGGCGGTGCGTTCTCGCCTGTCAGCGTACGCACGAAGGCCACCGCATCGTCGCTTCCCTGCGCAGTCATCGGCGGGGCGGAGGCGAGTTGCTCCACGGTAATACCGGTAGCAGGAAAACGCGCCTTCATCTGCGCATCGAGCGATGCGCACAGCTCGCGAAAAGGCTTCAGCGCCGCCGAGCCATCGATATCGGGAGGGCAGCGCAGGTCGAAAACGAAGCGCGCATGGCCAGCAAGGATATTGGCCGCCGTCCCGCCCTGCATCTCGCCGATGGTCAACGTCGCCTGCGGCGGATCGAAACCATTGTCGACGGGGGCACTCTGTCGCAAATCGCCCGCGATACGGTCGAGCTTGGTCATGAGCTGAACGGCAACCATGTTGGCCGAAATGCCGTGGTCGACCAGCGAGCTATGCGCCTCATGCCCGCGCACGTTCACTTCGAACACGCTGATGCCCTTGTGACCGGTGATGATGCGCATGCTGCTCGGCTCGCCGATCACAGCGAGGCGCGGCGGCGGGATAGTCGCGGCCATTCGCTCGATCATGGCTGGCGCGCCCTTGCAACCGACCTCCTCGTCATAGCTGATGGCGAGGTGCACGGGCTTCGACCCGCCGACAAAGCGTGGCACATAGGCCAGCGCCAGCGCGATAAAGCCCTTCATGTCGCAGGTTCCTCGACCGAACAGCTTGCCGCTGTCCTCACGCAAGACCCAAGGGTCGCTCGTCCAGTCCTGTCCTTCGACCGGCACCACGTCACTATGTCCGGAAAGGATAACCCCGCCCTCCACCGCCGGGCCGCAAGTTGCGAAAAGATTGGCCTTCTTGCCCGTCGCATCGGGCACGCGCGTTGCAGTTACGCCATGCTCGCCCAGATAAGCCTCGACCCATTCGATGAGCGCGAGGTTGCTGCGCGCCGAGGTAGTGTCGAAGCCGACCAGCGTTTCTAAGATTGAGCGGGCAGATGCACTGTCGGTCATGGGCGCGACCTATCGCCGATACATGGCTCCTTCGCCAGCCCAAAGCCGCTTGACTTGGCTACGGCCTTCGCGTCCATTCGCTCGCCATGAGGGGGAACCGCGGTTTTGGCTGAACAGCATGCGCCGGTAACGCGCGCCGAAAAGCTGGGATACGGCGTGGGCGAACTCGCGACGTCCTTTTACATCAATTTCTTCAATATATACCTGCTCTACTACTTCGTGGAGCTGGGCGGCGTGGCACCGGCAGCAATGGGGCTGATGCTGCTGCTCACCAAGTTCTTCGATGCGGTGACCGATCCGGTGATGGGAGCCATCGGCGACCGCACGCGCACACGCTGGGGGAGGTACCGCCCTTATCTCCTGTGGGCCGCCGTGCCCTTCGGCCTGACAGGCGCGGCCATCTTCGCGAGCACCGGACTGACCGGCGATGCGATGCTGGTCTGGGCCTATGTCACCTATACGCTGACCATGGTCGCCTTCACTGCTGTGAACGTGCCCTATTCGGCGTTGATGGGCGTGATTTCGCCCAGCGCCGACGTGCGCTCGAGCGTTGCCGCCTATCGGATGGTCTTCAACGCCCTCGCCGTGGTCGGGGTGGCGGTTGTGGCCACGACGCTGGTGCGCGAACTGGGTAGCGGCAACGAAGCACGCGGCATCATGCTGACCATGTTCCTGCTCGCGGGAGCCGGAACCATCAGCCTGCTCGTCACCTTCGCCGCCAGCCGCGAACGTATCGATCCTGCTCCATCGAATGGCCGCGTGCGTGACGACATCGCCCTGCTTGTCCGCACGCCTGCATGGATTGCGGTAGCGGTGGCTGCCATCCTCACACCCATCGCGCTCGCATCGAGGGCCAGCAGCGCGCTGTTCTGGTTCCGCTATGTCGCAAACGACGACGGTGCCGTGGTGTTCGGCTTCCTCGACCGGATCGGGCTATTCTACACCGCTTTCGCGCTCGGGCAGCTTGTCGGCGTCGTCTTCGCCAACCGGATGTGCAAGCGCTTCGACAAGGCGCATTTGCTGATTGCGGCGGGGGCGATCGAAGTGACCGCCATCCTCGCATTCCACGCCATGCCACTGGATGCCGTCTGGCCGCAGACCTTCGCACAGCTTTTCGTGGGCATCGGCCTGGGCATGATGATGTTGCTCGCCTACACCATGTTCACCGATATTGCGGAATATCTGGAATGGTCGAGTGGTCGGCAGATGACCGGGCTCGCCGTCTCGGGCGCGGTCTTCGCCATCAAGACCGGTGTAGCTATCGGGGCCGCCCTTCCCGGCATGCTTTTCGCACTCACAGGCTTCGAGGCAGGCGAGGCGCAGAGCGAAAATGCCAAGTGGGGCATCGAACTCGCCTTCGCTCTTGTGCCTGCGGCGATTATCGTCCCGGCAGGGCTGGCGACATGGTTCTACAAGCTCGACCGCAAGACCATCGCCACGCTCGAGGCCGACCTAGAGGCACGGCGCGATCTGGCAGCGAAAGCCCCCTTCCCTTCGCCGCCGGATGCGTTATAGGGGCGCCCGCTGCTGGGGTGTAGCCAAGTGGTAAGGCAGCGGTTTTTGGTATCGCCATTCGCAGGTTCGATCCCTGCCACCCCAGCCAGCCTTCCCAATTTGCCAAATCTCGCATGGCCGCTAAGCCTTTGCGCATGAGCGAGATCGACCCGCGCAAAATCCCCGTCATCATCGGTGTGGGCCAGGTTAATGACCGGCCGGAAGACCCCCTTGAAGGCCACACACCCGTCGATTTGATGGCTGAGGCACTCCGCCGCGCCGATGCGGATGCAGGCGGTGGCATGCTGCAGGATTGCGACTGGCTGGCGGTGGTGCGGCAGATCGCTTTTCCCGAGCAGGCCGAGGCGAACCAATTGCTTGAGGCCGCCCTCGGTATCGCTCCGCGCACATCGCAAACTTCGCCATCGGCCAACGGAAACACACCCACGCGGCTTCTCAGCGACGCGGCCAATGCCATCGGCAGCGGAGCGGCGACGATCTGTGCGGTCGTTGGCGCCGAGGCGCTGCGAACCGCGGGCGCCCGCAAGGCCCAGCGCCAGATCGCCGATACCGCATCCAGCCAGGCCGGCAATCCATCCTCCGTTCCGCGAAAATACGATCCGCTTCGCGACGCTGCGCATCGCATCAAGACCGGCTTTGCGCCCTCCTACGGCCTTGTCGCGCCGACCGACGTCTATCCCCTTTTCGAAAACGCCCTGCGCGCGAAACTGGGGCAATCGCTGGACGAATCGCAGGCCGAAAGCGGCCTCATCTGGTCGCTCATGTCGAAGGTGGCCGCAGGTAACGAAAATGCCTGGCTGCGCTCCCCGCTGGAAGCTGCGGAGATTATCGAGCCCTCACCACGAAACCGTCCGGTCGCCTTTCCCTATACCAAGTTCCAGGTCGCCAATGCAGCGGTCAACCAAGGGGCCGGGTTCATCGTCACCAGCCTCGCCGAAGCGAGGAAGCGAGGCGTGCCGGAAGACCGCCTTGTACACGTCGGATACGGCGCTGCGGCGGCCGAGGCATACGACGTTCTCGTGCGTGAACGCTACGATGCCTCGCCCAGCATGATCGCATCGATCGAGGGCGCGATGGAGGCGAATGGCATTGGGGTGGAAGACCTCGACCATGTCGAACTCTACAGCTGCTTTCCGTGCATTCCGAAGATGGCCCGCCGCATCGTGGGCTGGCCCGCAGACAGGCCCGCCTCTCTGGTTGGCGGCCTGACCTTCGGCGGAGGCCCGGTCGGCAATTACATGAGCCACGCGATAGCGCAGGCGACCGAAGCCTTACGCGGGACCGGTGACAAAGCGCTATTGTTCGGAAATGGCGGGGCCTACGCCACGCACAATCACACGATCATGCTCTCGGGCCGCCCGACAGGAGCGATCTTCCCGCACGACTATTCGCGCCAGGCGGAAGCCGACGAAATGCGCGGCGAGATACCGGATATCGACGAGCAGTATTCGGGGCCGGCGACGGTAGAAACCTACACGGTCTTCTTCGAGCGCGACGGTTCGCCCCGTTCGGGCGTCATAGTCGCGCGCACGCCTGCGGGTACCCGAACGCTGAGTTACGTACCGGGTGACGATAGCAAGGCCATCGCATTCCTTACCGACGGCACCGCGCAGCCGGTTGGTTCACATGGTGTCATCGTTCGCAAGCCGGACGGGCTTGGGCATTGGCAGCGTGCGTCCTGAGGCTGCCGAGCCTCAGTCGACTGTGAATTTGCTGAAGTGGCCGTTCTTCACCGCATCAGGGATTTCCGCAGTGATGCCATATTCTCCGGGCGCCAGATCGAGCTTGAAATAGCCCGTCGCGCCCTGCGGCATGTCGTGGATGCCGCCAAGGAAATGGGCCGGAGCCGGGGTCTGCTGGCCGTCGACGGGGAAGAAATCCACCCAGCCCGCAGCCGCTTCGGCATCGGTGTCCTCGTCGATCCGGAAGACATGCGCATCATGCCCGACGAAATTGTTGTAAAGCTGCTGCTCAACGAAGCGCGCGCGCACGCTGTTTTCGCCGGGTCGGAAGGCGCCGTCGGCGATCCTGTAACCGGTGTTCGTCAATTCGAGAGTGACGTTGGCTTCCGGCTCGGCCATCCCGCCGTCCTCCGGCAAGACCGTGAGCGCATGGACCATGCCGAACTGCCCCGGCTCGGGGTTGTAATTGTGCTGCACCCCGTTGGTCTTGACGTAGCATTCGACGATGTAGTTGCCCGGCTCGAGATACATGGTGGCCTCTCCGGTGACGCCGTCCGACATCATGCCCGGACCGCCCAGCCAGACCAGGTCGGCGACCCATTCGGGGAAAGTGCCCAGCAAGCGGTCCGCCTCCTCGTCATCCCCGGCAAGGCGCGCGGTGAGGCTGGCCTGGAAAGGCCGGACCAGCTGGTCGTCGACCATTCTCGCCGTGACCCCTTCCGGCAGGCGGTAGACCAGCCCGAAGTGCGGCATGCCGCCATCATTTGTGATGCGAATGGTCGTCCAGCCGGACTTGATCGTGTCCGGCCCGGTAAAGGTCATGCCTTCGACACCGAGTTCGAGCACATTGGTGGCAGTCGAGGCCGGCTCGCCGGCTTTGTCTGAGCAGCCTGCCAAAGCGAGCGCGATGGCGACGACAGTCACGGGAATTTTCATAGCTTCCTCCCCCAAGGACGAGGCAAGAATATAGGAAAATGCCCGATGGGTAAATTGCCGGTCGGTAATGGTAGCGGAGGAGGCACATACAGTCATTAGATATATATCTGAAATATAATTGTAATTGATCGTTCACCTGTGGGAATACCCCCATCGGTACCCCCAGCGCCTGAAATTTGCGTTAGGTCGTGACAGATGTGTGTTTAACCGCCTCCGGATGCGAGGAGCAATCGATCGGGCGCCGCCAAATCGAACGAAACTGGACCCATCGCAAAAGATCCGGGTTTAGCGGTTCCATTGTAAAGAGCCGTTGGTCGTCTCACGACCCAATATCGAAACTGATGCGCGATTGAGTAACGCTTCGCCTGAACTGAGCCTTTGGCGTAGGCCCCCGAAAGCTGCGAACAGACTCTCCCGCGCGTAACCTTGCGCGTCAGGTCTGGTTCGCCGCCGGGATCACCAACAAGGTGAGGAGCGTGAATGTCGTCAGGCCGCCGATGATGATACAGCGCATTGCGTTACGCCATTCGGCCGCGTCGGATTGCGCGAGCGCGACCGGCATCATCCCGAAAAAAAGCCGCGAGCGCTGCCATCAAAACCGGTCGCAATCGTTCCGGCGCTGCTTTGCGCATGGCACTAGTTGCGTCCATCCCTGCCTCACGATACCGGTTGGCCAAATCTCCTCCCATGACAACATATCGACACCGTACCGGCCAATCCAACGGTGCGGCATAGAGTTTGTGCATGTCAAAATGACATCGTTCAGGCGAGGCGACTAGGCACCATTTTGTCGGGACGGGCCGAAAAGGGATAATCACAAGTTCAGATCGCTTCCTTAAGGCGAGGCTTCAGATGCTCCAGAATGCCAGTACCGCCTGAAGCGCAGCAACGAACGCAAGCGGCTGATCCAGCATGAGATGATGGCGCGCATCGGGTATTGCGATAATTGGTATGTCCTCCCCGCCCAACTCCCGGATATAGTGAGCAGAATCGCGATCGAAGAGCTGACTTTTGGCGCCGTGCACAATTGCCTTGCGCCCTGGCGCATGGACCAACCTCTGGCCTACGGTCAACCATTCGTCGGGCTTGTTGCTGCGCCGGAACACTTCGGGAGAAAACTTCCATGTCCATTCCTCGCCATCGCGGCGGAGAGAGTGATAGGCCATGTAGTCCAGCAGGAAAGGTTCACCGACTGGCTGCGGCGGCGACAGGATGTACCTTTCTCGCGCCGCTTCGTAGCTCGGATAGCGCCGGACTGGTTTGTCGGGATTTCCCGATCCGGGGCTCGATCTGCCCATGGTCCAGTATTTCTCCAGCTTTTCGGGCCGCATAACCATGAGATCGCAGACGATAACGCCTGCGAAGGCATCCGGCGATTGGGTCACGGCGGTCAGCGCCGCGCCCGAGCCGAAACTGTGGGCGATGATCGTCGGCTTGGCACCATCCGCGAACAAATTGAGCGCCTCGCTGATTTCGGCGAATTCACTTCCGCGCGCCGCTATATCAGCCAAGCCGCGCATCTCGCTATCGCCCATGCCAGCCAGGTCGAACGCCACCACGTCGTAATCCTCGGCGAGGTACGGAGCGATGAATGCAAAGCAGCGGGCATGGGCGAGAAACCCGTGAGTCATGAGCAATTTTGGCCTGTCACGCTTTCCCCATCGGAAATAATGCACGCGCGCGCCATCAACCTCTACGAAGCCTTCCTCACGAGGTACGCTGAGCGCCCAGGCGAACCATTCGGGGATATGCGCTCCATCGCCCGCCCAGACGGGATCGATATCTTTTGCCAGTTCGTGGATTGCAGTAATTTTATTCATCTCGGCGCATTCTCCGTACCGGATAGTGTGGTCTTTATGAAACCACGATAGTCGTGCCCTGCGACCTCGTGACACAATGCCGCGTAACCGCATACGCTAGGAAAATTGACGAGTTGTCGGGGCTTGCCGGGAATATTGGCGCCCATGTACCAGGACTCGGCTTTGGGGAAGAGCGTCATCGACCCTGCCTGAGCCACCATATCGGTCCAGCTCCGCTCGGCCTGCGGATCGGCTTCGAAATGGTCGATCCCGTTATCGCGCAACCAGATCAGGAAATCGCAGATCCAGTCACCCTGAATTTCGGCGCTTGTCGGACCGTTGGAAAAGCCTGAAGGGCTAAGCGGACCGTACGCGAACAGCATATTCGGAAACCGGGCCACGGCCATGCCCAGATAGGCTTTGATCTCGCTTTTCCATGCTTCCCCCAGTGTCAGCCCACCGCGGCCAGCGATATTCATGTCGATGAGCCCGCCGCGACCGGCATCGAAACCGGTCGCAAAGACGATCAGATCGCATTCAACCTCTCCTTGTCCGGTTTCGATACCTACAGCCGAAATGCGCGTGATGGGGCTTTCATTCAAATCGACCAGCGTCACATTGTCTTGTGCGAAGATCTCGTAATAATTCTGTTCGAGCGAAGGTCGCTTCGTCCCAAATGGATGCGGCGGCTCAGAGGGGGCAAGTCTCTCGGCAAGGTCGGGGTCGCAGATCCGAGCGCGGACCTTGTCACGCCAGAAATCATAGGCATGGCGATTGGCGATCTCGTTGGTCAGCAAGTCGGCGAAATTATGATACCAGAAGCGCAATCCCCCTTGCTGCCATAGTTCCTCGAAATGCGCAGTCCGCTCTTCCTCTGTCACCGCAAGCGCCGACACGTCCAGCGATTGGCATTCGAAACCGCCACTCGTCGTTAGCCTCTTTTCGAAGACGGCCGGATAATCAGATTTCTCGCGAAGCTGACGATCGGCGTCCAGTTTTTCCTGCCGCATGGGTAGAGCCAGAATAGGCGTGCGCTGGAAAAGCGTAAGCTGCCTCGCACACTTTGCAGCTTCCTGGGCCACCTGAACGCCGCTCGCTCCAGTGCCGATCAGGGCGATCCGGCGGCCAGAAAGGTCAACGCCTTCCTGCGGCCAGCGGGCGGTATGGCACCAGTCGCCCTCGAAATCGCCCAACCCCGGGATATCGGGAATATAGGGTTTCGAAGCAAACCCCAGGGCCGGTAGAAGGAAACGCGCACTGACCTTTCCGCCATCGCCCAGATCCAAACGCCATCGGGCGGTATCTTCATCGAACTGCGCGCTTTCGACCCGCGTTTCCATTCGCATTGCCCGCCAGAGGTCAAGCGTATCGCACACGTGGCGAAAATAGGCGCGCAGTTCCTCCCAGCCGGGAAATCTTTCACTCCACTCCCAGCTTTGCCATAATTCCGGTATAGAAAATTCGTAAAGCGGGACCTGGGAATCGACCCGTGCTCCCGGATAGCGGTTCCAGTACCAGATCCCTCCCGGCAGCTTCGCTGCCTCTATCAGCAGCACATCGAACCCCGCCTGGCGCAGCTTGTGAAGCAGATATATACCGCTGAATCCGGCCCCGACGATGACAGCATCGTAATCAGAAGAGCAGCACTCGTTCACGATACCACGGCACCTGATTTTGCGATTTGCTTGGCAGTCGCGTAATCCGCCTTGCCATTAGACGCGCGCAGGGCGGCCTGCGTGGGACAAATCGCCTTGGGGGTTTTGTACCCTGCCAGTTGTGCGCGCACGTGATCCTTGATCGCCTGCTCGTCGAATTCAGCATCCTTGTTCAGATGCACCACTGCGGTCACGGCTTCGCCCCACTTTTCGTCTGGAACTCCGACGACCAACGCATCGGCGATGGCGGAATGGGTCTTGAGCACCTCTTCCACTTCTTCCGGATAGACCTTCTCGCCTGCAGTATTGATGCAAACGCTGCCGCGGCCAAGCAAGGTCAGGCTGCCATCGGATTCCACCCGGCACCAGTCGCCCGGGATGGAGTAACGCACGCCGTCGATCGTCCTGAAAGTCTTGGCTGACTTTACCGGGTCTTTGTAATACCCCGTAGGAATTGCGCCCTTGCGGGCAATATAGCCCGGTACGCCGCTCCCCGCCTCGACCTTCCGGTCGTTTTCATCGAACACGTCGCAAAATTCCCCGATCCCGAATTTCGCTGTATTGGTGCCGCCCTGTGCGGTCGTCACGGACAAGCCGAAGCCCAACCCTTCCGAAGCTCCGAAACTATCCATGAGGATGACCTGGGGGATATGCTTGCACAGGCCCTCTTTTACCTGCTTGCTCCACATAACGCCGGACGAAATGATCGAAATCAGGCTGCTCGTGTCCCAGCGCTTCGGCTGTGCGTCCAGCGCCTGCAGCATGGGCTTGGCGAAAGCGTCACCGACAATGGCGATGCTTTGCACCCTGTGCCGGTCCACCACATCCCACAATTCTTCCGCATCGAAGGACGGATCGGACAGCGTGACGATGGCCCCACCCGACATGAGCGTGCCGATAGCGGTAATGAACCCGGTTCCATGCATCAGCGGGCACGCTGGCAAAGTGATGCGAGAAAGCTCGCCCTGCTTCACCAGGGCCACCATTTCTTCCATGGTCTGGGGAACTGGACCAAGCAGCTTTTGCGCATCGAGCTGAGCCTTGCGCATGTCGTCGTGTCGCCACATCACGCCCTTGGGCATGCCGGTGGTGCCGCCTGTGTAGATGAACAGCAGGTCATCGGGAGACCGCTGGATATCGAGAGGCGCGCCGTCACCTTCTACGAGTTTTTCGTAAGGAAGCGCGAAGGGAGCAATCTGCGAAGCATCGCCTATTTCCACGAAGGTATGAACCTTGGTCAATCGCTCCTTCAGTTCAAGAATGCAGTCGCGGAACTCGGAACTGTAAACGATTACCTCGCTATCGGAATCGTCGAAGATGTAGAAAACCTCTTCGGGACGGTAACGATAATTTATGTTCACGTGCGTCAGCCGACCCTTGAAACACGCTGCCATCAATTCCCCGTATTCGGGACGGTTGCGCATGTAGAAGGCTATCTTCGCACCGTCGCCGGCACCTTGCGCGCGCAGATTGCGCGCCAGATTATTCGAACGCTTCGACATTTCGGGCCAGGTAATGATCCGATCACCGTGAATCAGCGCCGGAGCATCTCCCGGCACCACGGGCTCGATTGCATCGAGGATATCGCCAAGGTTCCAGTCGATCACGTCTAAAGGTCCTCTCTCCTCCGTGGCCACGCTTTTCTCGGTCAACGTGCGCCGGTTTCATTATCTCACGCGGCCTGCGTCCACCCCTGCAAGGCCGCCGCTTCGGCTCTGACTTTTTCGGGCCCGCCCAGTATCTGCCGGTCGAAACCAATCCGCTTGAACCAGAAATGCAGGCCGAGAAGATCGGTAAAACCCATCCCCCCATGCACTTCGGTGGAGGTTCGGGCGACAAAGCGATGGACTTCACCCGTGTGCGATTTCGCATGGCAAGCCATGAGCGGAGCCTCGTCGGGCGCCGTATCGAACGCATGGGCGGCATACCATACGAGCGAACGGCATGGTTCGTGGCGAGCAGCCATTTCCGCGCACATGTGCTTGACCGCCTGAAAGCTGCCAATCACGCGCCCGAACTGTTCGCGCTGCCCGGCATAGTCGACCGCCTTTTCGATCATAGCCTGGCCTGCACCAAGGCTATCGGCGGCCAATATCACCCGGCCGGCATCGCGTAGGCGGCTGGATGTGGAGCCATCATCGTCCGCGAGAGCTTCGCCCGCTACGCCGGAAAATCGCAATTCCCCCACGCTCCTGGTGCGATCTATCGTGGTGAGAGGAGCCATCTCTAGACCCGCAGCATCGCCAGCTACGAAGTGCATGCGACCGGCGGTATCCACGACAAGAAACGCGTCTGCTCCAAGGAAATCGAGCGCGAACAACGCCGTTCCGTCGAGCTTCTCGCCGTCGAAGTCCACGCTTGACTGGTCCCGGATCTCGACCGTTTGCGCGATCGCGACCGCGACCTGCGCTTCACCCTTCGCGATCCTCGGCAGCCAGTGCGCTTTCAATTCTTCGCTACCGCCCTGTGCCAGCGCCAGCGGCGCCAGAACATGGGAACCGATAAAGGGCACCGGCGCGACGGCGTAGCCGAGTTGCTCGGCCACGACGGCGGCATCGAGCATTGTCATGCCAAGGCCACCATATTGCTCGGGAACCATCATTCCCCAAATGCCAAGTTCGCCCAGCGCCGAGCACACCTTGTCGCTGAAGGAAGCCCTGTCCTCCGTGCATTCGCGTACATGATCGAGCGGACAGGTATCAGCAAGGGTGCGACTGATCGCGTCGCGGAGCATCTGCTGGTCTTGCGAAAGTCCGAAATCCATCAGACTGCTCCCTTTTCCTGTCCGCTAGCAACCTTGGTGGCCTGTTCAACCGCAGCCGGCTTTGCCAGCTTGGGCTCTCGCGGCATTTCCAGTCCGCGTTCGGCGATAATGTTCTTCTGGATCTGGGCCGTGCCTCCACCAATGATCAGTCCCAGCTGGAACATGTAGTTCCACTGCCACGCGCCGCCTTCACGTTCGCGCTCGCTGCCATGATAGAGGATGCCCATCTCGCCCATCGCATCGATCGCGAGCGCGGATATCTGATGGGCCAGTTCGCAGCTCTGCAGCTTTACGATCAGCTTCGCCATGCCTCCGGGATCGCCTTTGAGGCTGTTCGACAGGATGCGCATGCCATTGAACTTCATTGCCGCGACTTCGGCTTGCAATGCAACCAGCCGGTCACGCAGGACCGCATTGTCCATTGCGCACCCCTGGCCGACCTGTTCTGCCTGCATCAGCCTGACCAGCGCCTGGAGCCGGCTTTCCAGCGCATCGGGATCGCCCAGCATACCGCGTTCGTGGCCCAGCGTTGCATTGGCCACGTACCACCCCTGCCCGCGCTGCCCGACGATCTGGTCCATGGGAACGCGAACATCGGTGAAGAACGTCTCGTTGAATTCGGCATGACCGGTCATGGTCCTGAGCGGACGCACTTCGATCCCGGGTGTGTCCATCGAGAATATCAGGTATGAGATGCCGCCATGCTTGGGCGCGTCCGGTTCGGTCCGCACCAGGCAAAAGATCATGTCCGCCTGCTTGGCGGTGCTGGTCCAAATCTTCTGCCCGTTGATCACGAAATCGCCATTTTCGACCCGGGCGCTGGTCTTGAGAGCGGCGAGGTCCGATCCGGCCCCGGGCTCCGAATACCCCTGACACCAGACTATCTCGCCTTCGAGGGTTGGCTTGATCCATTCCCTTTTCTGGGCTTCGGTTCCGAGTTCCAGCAGTGTTGGAACGAGCATGGAGATTCCCTGGTTCGCAAGGCCTCCGGGTATCCCTGCGCGCGAGAATTCCTCGGCGATGATCCGGGATACAAGAATGTCCGGCTCGGCCCCGTATCCGCCATACTCCTCGGGGATCGTGCGCGCAGTATATCCATGCTGGATCAGCAGCTTTTGCCATGCAACGGCTTCGGGGGATGGTCGCGCGGCGCGGCCTTGTCCACCGGGTGCACGGTGACCATGGGTTTGAAGGAACTGACGCACTTCCTCGCGAAACGCGTCATATCGGGGTCCGTAGTCGAGGTCCATCTTGGTTTATCCTTGGGCGGACGCAGTTCTGGCAGGCCGAAATACCGGCAGGCGAAAATCGTCAGAGATTGGTTCGAAATCGAGCGTGACCGGCAGATCGAGTGTGAGCTCGTCATGCGCGCAATCGATCAGCCGCGTGGCCATTCGTACACCCTCCTCCAGTTCCACTACTGCGGCGATGAAGGGAATCTCGGCGGCGAATGCGGGATGCAGCGCCTGATGGGTGACCGTCCAGGAAAACAGCGTACCTTTACCGCTGCTGCGCTCCCACGACCATTCGGGTGAGCCGCAGCGGGCGCACATGTAGCGCGGCAGATGCCGAAAGCTGCCGCATCCCTCGCACTGCTGAAAGTAGAGGTTGCCGTCCTGACACCGGTTCCAGAAATCCTGTTCTACCGGATCCTGCGGGCGAGGCAGTGGCTTTGGTGGAGCAGCCTGCGCCGAGGCGCGCATTTTGGGTGGAAGATCCTTCTCGTCGCTCACGCGAACCTCCTCAAAATCGCGATACTGCCATCACCAAGGTCGCCCCAGCCGGTGACCAAGCCGGTCTGAGCGCCCTCAACCTGCCGCTCTCCGCAATCGTGGCGCAACTGGCGCACTGCCTCCACGATATGGTTTAGGCCCCAAACATGGGCTTCGCTCAGTAGGCCACCATGGGTGTTGACGGGATAGCGCCCGCCCAGCTCGATCTGTCCATTGGCGACGAAGTCTGCCTGACCGCCAGGTTCGCAATAGCCCATTGCTTCCAGCTGCAGCAGGACGATATAGGTAAAGCAGTCGTATATCTGCAGGAAATCCATGTCTTCGCGGTGGACCCCAGCCATTTCGAATGCGCGTGGCGCGGCATAGCTCAGGCCAATCTTGAAGGGATCGGGACGCGAAGGGATGTCATCGGCAGGATACGGATGTCCTTCCGCCGCGCCAGCAATGCTCACCGGGACATGCGGCATGTCCCTGGCACGGTCCATCCGCGAGACCACGACCGCGCAGGCTCCGTCGGTTTCAAGACAGCAATCGTAAAGGCGAAATGGTTCGGATATCCAGCGCGCGGAATGGTAGGTTTCAGCATCCAGTTCCCGGCCATAAGTGAAGGCCTGCGGATTCAGCTGTGCGTGGCGACGGCAAGCCAATGCGACAGCCGCCATCGCCTCCAGGCCAATTTCGTAGATCTTCGAATGCCGCGTAGCGAGCCAGGCATACATCTGCACCGGCAGGAACACGCCATAGGGGATGTAATAACCCTGGATCGTGTTCGTCAGCGTGTTCATGTTCATCGGCCGCGTCGGGGGTGCGCCGGGCTTGGGTCGCAGGGCAGAATAACCGTTCCAGCCGAGCGTCACCAGAACGTGATCGCACAATCCACTGGCGATGGCCATCGCGGCGTTCTGGAGGGCCGTGGTCGGGCTCGCACCGCCCATATGGACTGTCGAGGCATAGCGCAGAACATCAATGCCGAGGTTAGCCGCCATCTCTTCCGATGTGGTGTAGATCGGAGGGGGAACCATGCCATCGATATCCGACGGCTTCAGTCCCGCATCCGCAATTGCATTGCGCGATGCCTCCAGCATCATATCGACTGCGGTTTTTTCGGTGCCTTTCACGAAGGCGGTTTCGCCCACGCCGGTGATAGCCGATTTGTCGCTGAAGCTCATGCCTGCCTCACCGCCTGGTAATCGCGTTCGAGCTGTTCAGACAGAGCGCGCACCCTGTGATAGGTTTCCGGCGGCGCAATTCATGTCCTCTGGCGTTAGCCATAACGTTGCCTCCTTCGCTTCACCTGTAGGTACCGGCAGAAGCCAACGCCTTCTCGGCTCCGTCGACCAGGTCGCGCATCACTTCGGCGGCCGGCCGGATCGAATCAATCAAACCGATGCCCTGGCCGGCAAAGCCGGGGATGACATCCTTGCGCTCTGCCTTGATCCCGGAGGCCATGACCGGACCGGAGATCATCGACTGATAAGGCATGGGCAGAGGTTCCTTGCCGGCCATCACCCAGGCATCGGCCCATTTATTGCGGATCATGCGCGCCGGCTTGCCGGTGAGCGAGCGGCTCACGACGGTATCGGCATCGCCGCTTTCAGTGATCGCCTCTTTCTGGAAGCGCTCGATTCCCGCTTCCTCGGTAGCGAGGAATGCCGTGCCGACCCATGCACCCTCTGCTCCCAGCATCATCGCAGCAGCAACACCCCGGCCATCCGAGATGCCGCCAGCCCCAAGAACCGGAACACGGTCGCCAACGGCATCGACCACTTGAGGGATCAATGAAATCGTTCCGATCGGCGAGTTGTGACCGCCGCCGTCGTGACCTTGCGCGACGATTATGTCGATGCCCGATCCGACGACCTGTTCGGCGTGCTTGACCTTGCCGATCACCGCCATGACCTTGGTCCCATTGGCGTGGAGCCGATCCATCCAGGGCTCGGGATTACCGAGGCCGGCAGCATAGACTGGCACCTTTTCCTCAATCACCACTTCCATTTGCGCTTCGAAGAATTCCTTCGAAAACAATTGCGGGCCGCCCTTGCCCATCTCGGGCGCGCCCGCCGCCCGCATGGCTGCGGCGGCATCGACCTGCGGAAGTCCTTCACGATCCATGAAGTCACGCGTAAACTGCTGATATTCGCCCATCAGATCCATGGGGTTTTGGGGTGCAGAACCGCTTTGAGGGGCAGTACCGCGTCTGACCGAGGCGGGAAGGAGCGTATCCACGCCGAATGGTTTGTCGGTCAATTCCCGTGTCTGGCGAATCCAGTCGCGCAACTGATCGGGAGAACATGCGGCAGCGCCCAAAACCCCGAGCCCTCCGGCGTTCGACACTGCGGCCGCCAGTGCCGGCACACTCGCCCCGCCCATTCCGGCAAGAAGGATCGGGTAACGGATACCCAACATTTCGCAAATTCGGCTGTTCAACGCCATTGTTTTTCCTCTCCAACCTGTGCCGCCAGGCACTCTCGAAACCATCTGAAATTCTAAAGCTGCCCCCACCTCACCCGCTGCGAAACCAGCTCGGGACTGCGCTCCGAAAGATACTCGGCAGAGCCTGCTACCAACTGGCCCATCGCCCGGCGTGCCGCGGTGCTGTCCCCAGTTCGCACCGCCTCGAGGACCCGACCCAGAAATTTTATCTGCAACGCCCGTTCCTGCGCCGAATAGCCTAGCGAATGGGAAAACTCGCGCGTCAGCAGATGCATCGCAGACGTCAGGAGACCGAAAAGCGGATTGCCGCTCGCCCAACCCAACAGGTCGTGAAACCTGCGATTGAGTTCCTCGAACTGGTCAGAGGCTTCATGCCGCCTCAGATCCGCCAGGCACCCGGCCAGCGCACTGAGATCGGCGGTCGTTGCACGCTGCGCCGCATAAGCCGCCACATCGGGAGCAATTGCTTCGCGCAGCTCAAGCAAGCCGCGCAAATCGGCTTCCATGAAATGCAGGATCAGCGATAGGCTACTGGCGAAATCGCCGGTCTGCGGCCGGGCGACGACAGGACCTCCACCACGCCCTAGCTGGAGATGGATGACTCCTTGCAACTCCAGGAACCGCAAGGCTTCTCGCAAGGTCGCGCGCGCAACCTCGTAGCGCGCCAGCATTTCATCTTCGCGCGGAAGCCTGTCACCCGGATTATGAGAGCCTGCCTCGATGTCCCGCACAATGCTCTGCGCAAGAGAAAGGGCACGCTTGGCCTTCTTTACCATTGGCATCTGCCATTCATCTGCACACCTCAACCTACTCGTCTAAACAGTATAATCATTATGCCTGCCGATCGCTCGTCCATTACACTATGAGACGACTCTAGCGGAGGCAAGATGCAAAAAGAGTGTACGGTTTATTGACCGCCTGAAATGCTTGCCTTATGCATCGCCACGGGCCGATCGAGCCTGAATCGTGAATGAGGATCGCCGCTTATGAACATCCAGACCGCAGCACCAGATGTCGCGGCCGAGATCGCGTCAATTCCGATTGAGGAAATCGACGTGGCCCGGCCAAGTCTTTTCCAGAACGATACGATCGGGCTGTTTTTCGACAGACTTCGCGCCGAAGAACCGGTCCATTACTGCCGCGAGAGTTATGTCGGTCCTTACTGGTCTATCACCAAGTTCGACGACATCATGGCGGTGGACACCAATCATAAAGTCTTTTCATCGGAAGCGAAGCTTGGCGGGATTGCGATCCAGGACATGCACTCGGTCGAGGGCGCGCTGGAACTGGAAATGTTCATAGCGATGGATCCGCCCAAGCACGATCAGCAGCGCAAGGCGGTGACCCCGGCTGTGGCTCCGTCCAATCTCCAGCTGCTCGAACCGGTCATCCGCAAACGCGCAGGAGAGATTCTCGACGAACTCCCGGTTGGCGAAGATTTCGATTGGGTGGACAAAGTTGCGATCGAACTGACGACGATGACGCTGGCGACACTGTTCGACTTTCCCTGGGAGGAACGGCGCAAGCTCACACGCTGGTCCGATGTCGCAACTGCGGCGCCTGAAACCGGAATCGTCGAATCCTACGAGGCGCGACGCGAAGAACTCATCGGTTGCGCAATGTATTTCAAGGCATTGTGGGATGAACGAATAAACCAAGAACCGAAGAATGACCTCATCTCGATGATGGCTCATTCTCCCGCGACGCGCGACATGCCGTTCCTGGAGTTTCTCGGCAATCTGATGCTGCTGATCGTTGGCGGAAACGACACGACCCGCAATTCCATCAGCGGCGGAGTGCTCGCCCTGAACCAAAACCCGGACGAGTATGCGAAACTCAACGAGGATCCTTCACTCATTGGCAAGATGGTTCCGGAGATCATCCGTTGGCAGACCCCCCTCACCCACATGCGCCGCACCGCGCTGGAGGATTGGGAGATCGGCGGCAAACAAATCAAGAAGGGCGACAAGGTCGTGATGTGGTATCTCTCGGGCAATCGCGACGAGAGCGCCATCGAGCATGCGGACCGGTTCATCATCGACCGCAAGAATCCGCGACATCACCTTTCGTTCGGCTATGGCATTCACCGCTGCATGGGAAACCGGCTGGCGGAGCTGCAGCTGCGGATTATCTGGGAGGAAATCCACAAGCGCTTCTCCCGTGTCGAAGTCACCGGTCAACCGGAGCGCCTTTTTTCAAACCTCGTGCGCGGGATCACACGGATGCCGGTGCGTCTGCACGCTCGCTGACCAGCCAGATCGAAATGCGGAGAACAAGATGATCAATGTTACGTTCGTGTCGAGCGACGGAGAGCGACGGCAGGTCCAGATCGAAGAAGGCGAGACAGCCAGGGAAGCGGCACTGTATAACGACGTGCCAGGTATCGATGGCGATTGTGGAGGAGTGTGTGCTTGTGCGACCTGCCATGTCCAGGTCGATCCCGAATGGATCGACAAGGTGGGCCGGCTGATGAGCGATGGAATGGAGGCCGATCTTTTGCAATTCGCAGAAGGCACCACCGAATATAGCCGACTTGCCTGCCAGATCCCGATGAAGCCAATGCTGGATGGATTGGTTTTGCATGTACCCGAACAACAGTACTGACGCGGAACTCTCCGTCTCTGATTTTTTGATTTCAATCTGACATTCCTCAACTTTCGGGAAAATGCCGATGGCCACTCAACGACAATCCGAAGTACTCAGCGACGACGAGGCTTTCCGGGAAGAGGTGCAGGCATTCCTGCGCGACAATTTCCCTGAAGAACTGAAGAACAAGGGCAATCTGCTCGCCGGGGTGGATGGGCCGACCGATGAATCGACCACCCAAGAGGCCTGGCGCAAGGCAGTGGGCAAGCGTGGCTGGGGCACGCCGACCTGGCCGAAAGAGTACGGCGGCGGCGGCCTGACCAAGGCGCAGGCCAAGATCATTGACCAGGAATTCGCCAAGGCCGGTGCCTATAACCCGATCGGCGGCATGGGTGTGATGATGTTCGGCCCGACGCTGCTAGAATACGGCAGCGAAGAGCAGAAGCGCGAGCATATCCCCCCGATCACCCGCGGCGAGATCCGCTGGTGCCAGGGCTATTCGGAACCCAATGCAGGGTCCGACCTCGCGAACCTGCAGACCTTCGCCGAAGACAAGGGCGACCACTATGTCGTCAATGGCCAGAAGACCTGGACCAGCGGTGGCCAGTGGGCCGACAAGTGCTTCGCCATCGTGCGCACCGACAAGAGCGACAAGCACAAAGGCATCAGCTTCATGTTGATCGACATGGATGCGCCCGGCGTGGAAGTCCGCCCGATCACGATGATTTCGGGCACCAGCCCGTTCTGCGAAACCTTCTTCACCGATGTGAAGGTGCCCAAGGCCAACCTCGTTGGCGAGGAAGGCCAGGGCTGGACCATCGGCAAGCGCCTGCTCCAGCACGAGCGCACCAACATTGCCGGCGGCGGCAGGCTGGCGAGCATGATGGGCGGGAGCCTGGGCGATCTCGCCAGGAAGCATTGCGAGACCGATGCGAATGGCGAACTGGCCGACAAGGTCCTGCGCGACAAGGTCGCCGACTTCGAAATCCGCTGGTCCAGCTTCCTGCTGACCGCACGGCGCGCTGTAGAGGAAAGCAAAGCGCAAGGCGGTGTGTCCGAAATCAGCTCGGTACTCAAGAAGCTCGGCACCAAGCTGAGCCAGGAACGCTCCGAACTGCTGATCGAGATCCGCGGCCTGCAAGGGCTCGGCTGGGAAGGCGACAGCTTCTCCGACAGCGAGATCGAAGCGGTGCGCGCATGGCTCTTCGGCAAGGCCGCGACAATTTATGGCGGCTCGACCGAAATCCAGAACAACATCATTTCCAAGCGTGTCCTCGGCATGCTGGACCACCAGTAAGAGAGGGGAGGACTTCGACATGGCAGTTCTCAACGAAGAACAGGAAATGCTGCGCGACATGGCGCGCGACTGGGCGACCAACGAAAGCCCGGTGACCGAATTCCGCAAGGTCCGTGCCAGCGGCGAAGACCACGCCTATGACAAGAGCGCCTATGCTACGATGGCGGAGATGGGCTGGGCCGGGGTCATCATCCCGGAAGACCACGGCGGTTCGGACTTCGGCTTCATGTCGGCTGGACTCGTGGTCGAGGAACTCGGCAAGACGCTGACCGCCAGCCCGCTGGTCGCCACGACCATCGCCGCGAGCGCGATCGTGCTCGGCGGTAGCGAGGAGCAGAAAGCGAAATGGCTGCCCAGGCTCGCCAGCGGCGAGATGGTGGCGACACTCGCGGTCGACGAAGGCGCTCATCACGATCCTTCGGCCATCGAAACGAGCGTTTCGGGCAGCAAGCTGACCGGCAAGAAGGCCTTCGTGCACGAAGCACATGGCGCCGACCTGTTCGTGGTAGCAGCGACGGATGGGCTCTATCTCGTCGAGAAGGGCGCCGGCGTTTCGCTCACCACCCGCAAGCTGACCGACCAGCGCAGCCATGCCGACGTGATTTTCGAGGGTGCGGCGGCGGATAAGCTCGAAGGCGGCGGCGACAGCCTGCTCGACGACGTGCTCGACAGGGCGCGCGTGCTGACCGCAGCCGAAATGCTCGGCATGGCGCAGCAGGTGTTCGACACCACGCTCGACTATCTGAAGCAGCGCGTACAATTTAACCAGGTGCTCGCGACCTTCCAAGCGCTGCAGCACCGCATGGCCGACCTTTTCGCCGACCTCGCTCAGATGCGCAGCGCGGTCGAGGCGGGCCTCCAGGCGGTCGATGGCGGCTTCGGCGTCGCGCGCGCGGCGACCATCGCCAAGGCGGAAGCCAACCGCGTGCTGCACACCATCAGCAACCAGGGTATCCAGCTGCACGGCGGCATCGGGATGACCGACGAATACGACGTCGGCTTCTACCTGAAACGCGCCCGCGTGCTGGAGGCAAGCTTTGGATCGTCCGGTTGGATCAAGGATCGCTTCGCGAAACTGTCAGACTACTAGCGACCAGAGCGGCAGTTTTCGTGCATGCCTTACGATAATATCGATGGCATACGGTCTGCCCTTGCAGGATGATCGATCATCTCGGCGCGATATTCATCCAATTACCTCGCTTGCCGGGCCGTAACCTGCGTCCTCCGAAATGGTCAGGATACTCTTGCCGTCACGCTGCAAAACCTGCGGCATGACAGGCACGATCTTGCGCGCGTGCGCGCGATCTACGCAGTCCGCAGCACTGCTGGCCTGGGACAGCAGTTCGAGATTGAGCCGCGTGGGGAAGATAATCGTGCGCTCGCCCGATCTCCCCAACTCCAGTGCGCCATGGGGTGAAAGCCATTCAGCATCAACCATCTCGTAGCCGTCACAGGCGGCAATCTGGCGTGCCGGCGCGTGAGCGACATAGAACCATGTATCAAAGCGTTTCTTCATGAAGACCGGGGTAATCCACCGGGCAAATTCGCTGAGACCATCAAGCCGCAAGATCACATTGGCTTCCCGGACGACATCAAGAAACGATCGCTCCCCTTGTTCGACTGCCCTGCGGCTGTCCGGATCGCAGGCTCCTTCGAAAGGGCTGCCATCGCGGTTGGCCGCCAGCAAAATGCCAGCCTCCTCGTATGCTTCACGGATTGCAGCGATCTTCAACATCCTCTGGGTCGCATCGACCCGCTCCCAGCCATCAGAGCAGGCTGCCCATTCCTCTGATGAATCTTCGGAATGGGGTTTCCCGCCCGGGAATACCAGAGCTCCGGATGCGAAGTCGATCTGATGATGTCGCTTCACCATGAGAACCTGGAACTCCGGTTCGTCGCGCACCAAAAGAATGGTTGCGGCAGGCATCACTTCGGCAGGCTTCTGTTCGGTCAACTCCACTCTTCCTGTATTCTCTGAATCAAGTGCCAGGCGCCCGCGGACGTGAGGTTTCCAGCGGGTAACCCGTTTATTCCCATTTACGAAATAAAGCGAACGCCCCGAGCGCCAAAGCGATTCCTGACAGAACCAGCGACTGGTCAGCCAAAATTGCGGCAGAAACAATTAATGCGGCGACTAACGGGCCCTTAACGGACGTGGTGCGGTCCCCTTCCCGCGTCAGGTGGTTAAGACTGGCGGGATCTAAAGATACCCGGATTGTACCCGATCGAGCTATCGAGGCAACGTGCTCGATGAGATCGGGTAAGGATGCGGTGACATCGAGCAGACCACTGCGGACCTTCGTGAAATGGTCCCGCGCGGCTCCGATGGAAAATCGCTCCGCAAACAATTGCATCACGATCGGCCTCGTTTCCTCTGCGATGTTGTAGTCCGGCGCCAAGGACCGAACGAAACCTTCTGCAGTCAGCAAGACACGCAGCAAGATGGCGAGATCGGGCGGCAATACGAGCCGATAATCGCGCAACAATTTGAAAACCCGATTGAAGATGGCCGCCAATTCGATCCCGGCAAGGGCTGTACCACGAAACTCCCCGATGAGTTCATCCAAATCCACCACCAATTGTGCGCGGTTCACGATCGGATTGCCCGCCCAGTCGAGCAGCAGGTCAGCCACTTTGTCTGTCTGCTCATTCGCGATGGCGAAAATCAGGCGGACAATTTCCTGACGCCGTGCGCCGCTGAGAAAACCCACCGAACCAAAATCGATGAAACCTACCTGGCTCCCTTCCATCCAGAAGACGTTGCCGGGATGTGGATCCCCATGAAACTCTCCGTTGAGAAGGATCATTCGGAGCACGGCATCAGCATAGTTCTTCGCGAACCGGGCATTTTCTGCCGGATCGGATGTCGGGCGCCGCGACGCGGGCATTCCGGTCATGGCCTCCTGCACATTGATCGTGATACCGGTGAGCTCCCAGTGGATCGCTGGCGTTTTCACTCCCAGCATCTCCAGGTAACCGCCAATCCGTTCACAGGCGCGCGCTTCCGCTGCCAGATCCATTTCCCGCGCTAAATTCTTGCCGAATGACTGTAGGAACTCGACGGGTCGATAGCGGGCAATGTCACTTGAACGACGCTCGGCAATGCCCGCGAGCCGTATCAACAGCCTCATGTCCGCCTCGATCCTGGCCGCCATGCTGGGTCGGCGGACTTTCACGATAGTCTCGCTTCCATCCAGCAGGGTTGCGACATATGTCTGCGCGATCGAAGCTGAGGCGATCGGGTTCCTATCGAAAGCGGCGAATTCACATTCCCAGTCGCTGCCCCACGCCGAGACAATTACCGGTTCAATCTTATCGAACGGCAGTGGTTCCACCTGGTCATGGAGAGTGCCGAACGCGGAAATCCAGGGTTGTGTAAATAGATCGCTTCTGGTCGCGAGGAGCTGGCCAAGCTTTATCCCGACGGGGCCGACATCGCGCAACAGCGCCACCACCGATGCAGGACGCAAGTCCCTGGGATCGGGCGCCTCCTTTGAAACCGGACTAATGCCAAGCGCGCTTCCGAGATTTTTCAAACCATGCCGAGCGAAGATCTGGCCGAGTTCAGCCAGCCGGGTAAGCTCGCCGACAGTGTTTTCCCGATCATGCTTCATCGGCTTGCTTTGCAACTGTCAGCCCGCCCCGCAGGCTTGCGATCATTTTAGCAAAACTCTGGCGCGCGCGGCGAATGTCAGACGTTGCTGAATACGCAGCCGGGATTACCAACAAGGTGAGGAGCGTGGATGTCGTCAGACCACCGATAATGATGTAGCCCATTGCGTTACGCCATTCGGCTGCGTCGGATTGCGCGAGCGCGACCGGCATCATTCCGAAGACAGCCGCGAGCGCAGTCATCAAAACCGGTCGCAGTCGCTCCGGCGCTGCTTTGCGCATGGCGCTAGCCGCGTCCATCCCCGCCTCACGATACTGGTTGGCCAAGTCAACAAGCAGGATGCCGTTTTTCATGACGATCCCCATCAGGGCGATAAGTCCGATCTGGGCAAACAGGCTCATTTCCTGCCCCGCCGCCCACATCAGGAAGTAGGCACCAGAGAAAGACAGGGGCGCAGTCAACATGATGATGATCGGCTGACCAAAGCTGTTGAATTGGCTCGCGAGCACAATATAGAGCGCGACGATCGCGAGAAGAAAGGCGAAGGCAATTGCCTCTCCGGACTCTGCCAGACGGCGTGCGGTCCCCTCCATTCGGGTAGAAATCTCCGTCGGAGGTGGATTGGCCGCGATCAGCTCTTCAACTTCGGCCACCGCCACACTAAGCGCGACACCAGGCGCAGTATCCGCGAGTACGGAAACCTGTCTTGAACGATTGATCCGCTCGATCTCGGCGGCGCTGAATGCGACGTCAACTTCAGCGATCGCCGCAAGGTCCACAAGTGTCCCTTGCCCTGTTCTAAGCGGGAGCGTCTCTATGTCGGCGAGACTTTGTCTCGAACCCTCGTCAAGCCGCACGCGGACATCATATCGTCTGCCATCGGACTCGAAAGTGCCCGCATCACTTCCCCCAATAAGCGTTTGGCTCGATGCCGCCAGACTCTGTGCGGTAATGCCAAGGTCGGCTGCGCGATCACGATCGAGCTTGACCTGTAGCTCGGGGCGCCCCCCTTGATAGGTTGTGCGAACGTCGACAAAATCCGGACGCGCTGCCAATTCGCCCTCAAGCCATTGAGCGTATTCGTTAATCGCATTCGTATCTGACCCGGTGACGATCAGCTCGATGGCAGTTTGTCCGACTCCACCCCCTGATACCCACGGCACCTCTGCAATCGAGACGTCCTGGACCTGTGCGCCACTCTCGGCGAGTGCTTCGCGCGCGAATGACATTACGTCGTCCTGAGAATCGTCTCGCGATCGTTTCGGCGTCAGGCCGACATAGACGTCCAATTCGTTGATCTTCGGGTTGGTCCCGCCTCCTGCGCTTACGAAGACAAGTTCGACTTCGGGATTTGTCCGCAAGGCTGCATCGACGCGCTGAGCGGCATCCTTGGCCCCGGCGATGCCCGTTCCGAGCTCAAGTTCCACAGTGGCCAGGAATTCTGAACGGTCCGTCGTTGACATGAAGGTGCTGGGAACGAGCGCCGCAAAGAACCCGCCCACGAAGACGCTGGCCAGCGCCCCTCCAAGAACAAGATGTCGACGCCGTATGGCCCAAGCCACCAGCCCGACATAACGTTCGCGCATGCCAACATGAAATCGTTCAACGCGAGAAAGCCACCCGTCCTCGGGTTGCTCCGGTCGAAGCAGCCGGGCGGACAGCGCAGGTGTGAGGGTAAACGCAACCAGCATCGATACGCTCACCGAGAAGACGATGGCGAGACCATACTGGAAGAAAAACCGGCCAACGATCCCTTCCATGAAGGCAATCGGAACAAATACCGCCAGCGTGGCGAAGGTTCCAGCCAATACGGCGAGCGCAACGCGCTTGGTCGCAGCATGGGCAGCTTCTGTCCTGTCGGCCCCTTCGTCGACGTCGTTCTGGACAGCCTCAACCACGACAATGGCATCATCGACCAGCAACCCAATAGCGACCGTCAGGGCAAGCAAGGTGACCATGTTGATGGTGAAGTCGAATGCAGCGAAGGCGGCGAATGTCGCGATGATCGAGGTGGGTATCGCGAGCAGCACGATAATCGTCGCGCGCCAGCTCAGCAGGAAAAGAAAGGTCACAGCGACGACGAGCAGCACGGCGATGAAGAGGTCAAATAGGACGTCACCGATCGCCTGTTCGATAAAACGCGATGTATCCCGTGCGATGACGAAGTTTACGTCCGCAGTCGCTGATGCCTGAACAGCCTCTATCTCTGCCCGGATTTGCTCAGCGACCGCGACCGTGTTTTCACCGCTTTGCTTGCGCACTTCGAGTACTACGCCGGGAACGCCGTCCAACTGGGCATAGGTCGTCTCGTCTTCGACCGAATCTTCGACCCGTCCAACATCGCCGATGCGCACTGTCTGGCCATTTGGCCGATAGACGATGGGAATGGTTGTAAACTCCGACGCCGTGGCTGCTTCAGCCATTGTGCGGATGCCGAACTGGCGGGTCCGACCGTCTGTCACCAACTGACCGCCAGGCAATTCGGCGTTCTCGCGCTGCAGGGCGGCCAGGACGTCATCGGCCGTCACACCGCGTGCGCGCATTGCCGATGGTTCCAGCCAGATGCGCATTTCTCGCTCGCGCCCTCCTACCAGCTCAACCGAGCCGACGCCCGGTACGCGCTGTAGCCGCTCTTTCACCACCTCGTCGGCAAATGAGGTCAGTTCGCTAATCGGCATGTCGCCAGAGAGCAGGACCGAAAGGATCGGCGTAGCATCCGGGTCCACCTTTTCGATCACCGGGGGTTCGGCATCGACAGGCAGGTCTGCACCCAATCGGGACATCTTGTCTCGCACCTCTTGCGCCTTGAGATCGGCATCCTCTTCAAGCTCGAACTCGAGATTGACGATGCTGACGCCCTCAGCACTGACCGAACGCATCTGGCGAAGCCCAGCGATCGTATTGAGCTGCTCCTCAATGATGTCGGTGACCTCGGTCTCGACTGTGCCAGGGGAAGCACCGGGCAGAGCGGTGGTAACCGAAACATATGGAAATTCAACTTCGGGAAAGAGATCCACTCCAAGTCGGTTGAACGAGACGATGCCCAGCACAACCAACGATGCGATAAGCATCGTAGCGAAGACCGGCCTGCGGATCGATACGTCAGCAAGCCACATGCTAGTCGCGCCGTGTCTGTAATTGCACGTTCACTGTTTCGCCATCACGCAGAGTGGCGGGCGGATCCAGAACAACCTGCTCGCCATCACTCAGTCCAGAACGGATGAGAACGCGGTCAAGATCGATGCTCCTGAACGCGACTTCGCGACGCCGGACTTTACCGTTTTCAATCACGAACACGTTGGCAGTGGCGCTATCTCCCACAACCGCCCTTCTTGGCAAAACAATGGCAGGAGCGGGTGGCACCGAAATTTCGGCTCGCACTCCCAGGCCGGAGCTAATTCTGTAGTTCGGATTGGCAATAGGCAGACGCAACTCGACCATTCGTGTCTGCGGATCGACACGATCGTTGATTATATAGACGGTGCTATCGAAGGGCTCATCAAAGCCCTCGATAAAGACGCGTGCAGGCATGTTGCGACGAAATGCGTCGACGTGCTCCTGTGGCGCGTTCACGATCGCCGCAACGATGCCGAGTTCCTGAAGCTCAAGCGCAGCAGACTGCCCACCCATCGAGAATCGGTTATTGAGGTAGACCCCTTCGTCCACCAAACGGGCGGTAATGACGCCATCGTAAGGCGCGCGCGTAATCGTATCCTCCAATGCCTGCTTGGCGGTGCCTAGCGCAGCTTGCGCTTGCGACCTTTGAGCCCGCGCAACCGCCAGCTCGGTCTCGACGGCATCGACCTGCGCCTTCGAAACGAAACCTTTGGGCGCCAGAGCCATAACGCGTTCGTAGCGTCGATCCGCCTCGATGGTCTGCGCATTGGCAAGGTCGACGGCCGCCTGGGCCTCAACTACGCGACGCCGATAGTCGGCTTGCCGCACGCGGAAAAGCGGGTCTCCTCGTGAGACACGGTCTCCGACTTTCACGAATATCCGTTCCACCGGGCCTTCTACCAGGGCTCCGATGGCACTGCTTTGTTTCGCAGCGATCGTGCCGAAAGCTTTCACCGGCTCGGCGACCGGCTCAGAGCTGACGCTGATCGTTTGGACCGTTCGCGGACCTTCTTGGTTCGCCTGGGCTGCGTCAGCGTCAGGTTTTTCGGTTGAGCACGCCTGCAGGGCGATCGGTAGAACGACTAGAAAGAAAAGAGAGAACCTTCTCAGCATGCATAGGCACCCCTGCCGCTGGCGACCAACTTGTCGTCGGGTCGCGTAATTTGGGTGTCCGCAACCGAGATCTGCCGCCCGATCTTGACCACCGTTGCGCTGGCGAGAAGGGGACCCTGCGTCGCAGGGCGGTGATAGTCCACCCTCAGATCTACGGTCGCCTTGGCCTTGTGCCCCATAGCAAGCAGCACATAAAGGCCACTAAGATCGATCAAAGAAGCGAGCACGCCGCCATGAGCGGAACCGATCACCGGATTGGAGACGATCTCATCACGCCACGGCATTTCAAGCTCGAGCTGCCCGGGTCCAAAGGATTTGACTGTGAGGCCGAGCCACTGATGAAACGGTGCGATCGCCAGCATGTGCTCCAGTCGATCTCGATCGATCATTGATGTCGCGTCGTTCACGATCCAGCCTCCGTGCTCTGGTGGTGGCGCTTGAGGAACTTTAGGATTGTTGCGGAAAATACATCGTTCGAATCTCCGACGACCATATGTGTCGCGTCCGCAATATCGGTGTATTCGGCATGCGGCACCAGTCCACGCAGATGGTCAACCGCCTCTTCAGAAACGAGATCGCTCGACCCCCCGCGAATGAGGTGCAGCGGAAGCCTTAGCTTGGCAGCGGCCTGGCTCAGCTTCTCGAACTGCTGTTCGTGCCGCTCAGGATCGAGCCGGTTCGATCCCATGATATTGCGGATGAAGCGTGGGTCCCAATGCCAGTAGAAGCGTCCATCGTCCGATTTGCGCAGGTAATGACTCAGATTTCCTCCTGCGCTCCGCTTGCGCCGGTGTGGTAGATAGCGTGCAATTACATCGGCCGCTTGCTGGGGTGACGCAAAGCCAGTCTCGACGTGCTGGTCCATGAAGCCGACCACGCGCATGACGCCGCTCTGCTCCATGCGAGGGGCAATATCGACCAAGGTCAAGGAAGCGAAACTTCCGGGAGCAAGCTCGCCTTCAGCGATCATCCCAGCAAGCCCGCCCAGCGAGGCACCGACCACTGCTGGCTTGCTATCCAAACAGGCTGCAATCGCAACGAGGTCTGAGGCGAAATCTGCTAGTTCGTAGGCACCGTCGGCAGACCATGCGCTTTCACCATGGCCGCGCATGTCAATCGCGATGACGCGAAAGCCAGCTTCGGCCAGGTCGTGAGTGACACGTTTCCATGCTCGCCGGGTCTGGCCCCCGCCGTGAGCGAGGAGGACTGGCATGGTTTTTTCATCGCCGAGCATCTCTGCAGCAAGCCTTAGCCCTCCGGCCCCTTCTATCGATAACGGTTCGCCAGTCATATGAGAGGCCCTATATTGTAATGCGCTTTACAGTAAATAGCTTTTATTGAACCTGAGGTATGGTACGGGAAGGTATGTCAATTCAGATCGAACAAGATGCCGACGCAGCAGCAGCGAGCTTCCTGAACGATACGGACCGTGTCGTATTCTTGATGGAAGAGGTGACGAGACGTCTGCGAAAAACGTTTGACGCTTCGGTAGAGCAGTTCGGTCTCACCCGCACACAGTGGCGAGCGCTTGCCCATCTTTATCGGACCCCTGGTCTCACGCAGACCGGACTCGCCAGAAAGCTGGAACTTGAACGCGCGGGCGTGGGTCAAGCGATCGATAAGCTCGAAGACCTTGGCCTCGTCGAAAGGCGCAGCGCCAAAGATGATCGACGCGTTTGGAAAATTCATTTGCTCCCACCTGCGATCGATCTTCTGCCTCAATTACGGAAGGAGGCTGATGCGGTCTATGACCAGTTACTCAAGGGCATTCCGGCCCGTGACATTCGCACCCTGCAAGAGGTGATTAACGCTATGCAGGCCAATTTGGCAGTCGAATGATAAGATCAAAGCGAAGTCTGCTTTCCACCCAGTAGCGGACGCCAGTTCTTGTATAGCTAGCGCCCCATGCCAGCAAGATTACGGTCCTCACAACGAGTGAGAGATCGTCCTCTATGTCGACGCTCCATTACCGTACGGTGCCCTCAGTCTTGGAGTGGTCGAGCAATCTCTGGATTGCTCGGATGATGCTTGTTCCCTCGACAACCTCCTTTAGGATCAGTGCATCGAGCGTGTAATCAGAGACCGCCTTCCGCAGTCTCTGGTTCTCCTTCTCTAGGTCCTTCAATTGCCGGGCCAGGCTAACCTTCATCCCGTCCCACCTTCTGTCATTGCGAGAGCCGAACCTAAGCCTCGCGCAGGATCCTGATAATCTGTTCTGGCATGTCTCTCTTGCGTGCCATTCATCAGCTCGTTTCAAGCCGTCCAGAGCCCAAATCCTAACTTCCAGAATGGTCCACTTCTGGTGGGCAGGTAATGACCCGGAAATTACCGATTGAACCCAATTATCTATTTCTGACTCCACCCAAACTGTGCAACGAGGTCCAAGCGACCTCGATGCAGGGAACCGGCCTTCCCTCATCCTTTGATAGATTGCGGTTCGCCTGAGCCCAACGCGTTCCATGACCTCGGGAAGCCGCAGAAGCCGCTCGGGAGGCTCGGGTATGCCTGCCGACGGGTTCTCCGGCAGGTCCATCGTTGGCCCTCGTGCTTCAACCATCGGCGATCCCGCTTGCGTCCTCGATATAGAGCGCGTCGCGTCGTTCAAGATCGTCGATATGATCGGATAACAGACGTGCGAGCCGTCTCGCCGTTCCCTTTGCCCAGCGCGGACGAACTTCTTGCAGCCTGGACCCAAGCTCACAGGTCATTGCGACAGGTAGCGCGGTGAAGAATGCGCCGAGGAAGTCGCCGACCTCGGTATCGATCCACTGGCTCGCCTCGTCCGCATCGGTCAGTATGAAAAGCGCAAGAGCGAGCTTTGGATCAACTCCGCAAGCATTCAGAATGCGTGATGCTTCGGCAAGTGTCGCAGCCCGTTCGCCGGTCAGGATCCGGCGCAATGCATCCTTGTGAATCGACGTTTGCCGGGAAATCTCGATGCCAGTCTTGCCGCTGTTCGAGACATTCGCCGCCAGCAGGCTGGAAAGGCCTTCGTGCGACTCTTCGCCTCGGGATGTGTCGGGTCTGACCAATGGACTTTCCTAAGGGTTACTCAACAAAGACTCGCGCTAGCCGAGCAGGAAGACTGTAGGAAAGTAGAAGAACAGACATAGAACAAATAGGATGATGAGAATCTCTGCCGATCCTTGATTCGCGCATAATCCGGTCGTGGGCGCGCAATTTCCGTCCGCTCTTGCGCGGACCGCGGTCAGCGAAGCGCGAGGCAGGATACCGGAGGCGCAACTTGCGGTGATTGGCAGCAAAATGTCGCTTGTTGTTTGGTCGATTGCCAGCTCGTTCCGCTTTTCCTTTTCCTACACCTAGCCTTTCAATCGAGGAAAGAACCTACAACGAACGCATCGCTGCCATTGTTCGATACGGAGTACCTCGATGACTCAGGAAAAATGGAACTTGCCCCGTCACTACTGAGAGCTGGAGGACCACCATCATTGGCCCAGGACAAACGGAAAATGCTCACCTAAACATGACCCGAATTTCGGGCCCGCCTCACTGTAGTAATACAGTGCGCCTGGTAGCGGAGGAGGGAACGAGAAGGAGTGCATAAGCCCCTGATAAACAAAGACCCTTTATTTCTCCGTCCCGAAAATACCCCCAGCGATACCCCCAACCACCGGTGGTTGCGGTAACCAGTTCATCCTCCGCGACGAACCGATTCCCTAGTATAAATTGGCCGGCATCTCACCTTCATTACGGCAGGGCTCCTGCCCCTTGATGGACCGTCCACCATGTCAAAACTCGGCAGAAGAACCGATGTTTCCCACGCGCGTAAGCCAGACCGCGAGCTAAACAATTTCAGCCAGCGCCGAGCATGCCTGTCTTGGTCCCATGGTGCTTTGAGTGACCTCGCTGAACCACACTGAACACTGAAGTACTGGCCGCGATAGTCGCGAAGCGCACTTCGTGCAGTGGAATTTATCTCGATTGTCGGGTCACCGACTTCGCTAGCGCCTCATGGCTCGCGGAACGCATCACCCCTGTGATGTTCCGTCCCCTCTTCATCGTGCTTATCCATATGCGCGTCTCGCAGGATATCGATGCCGCCGTAAAGAGCGATCCCCGCAACGGCGACACCGACAACAAGATCGGGCCAGTTCGAGCCTGTCAGCATGACAATGATCCCTGCCAGAATAATGCCACCGTTGGCGACGAAGTCGTTAAAGCTGAAGGTTGTTGCAGCGCGTAAGTTGACGTCCTTTTGCTGCAGCTTCTGAAGCAGGCGAAGGCAAACTAGGTTCACCACCGCAGCAACCGCGGCCATGGCCATCATCATGATGCCGCCCGGTTCCGATCCCTCCACAAAACGTCGGATAGCATCGGCGATCACGCCTCCTGCGAGCACGAGAAGAAGAATGCCTGACAAGCGCGCGGCGTTTCTTTTCCATGTGCGTGTTCGTGTAAGCGCGAGGAGGCTCAGGACGTAGACGAGGGCGTCAGAGGAGTTGTCCAGTCCATTGGCGATGAGGGCGTTCGAGTCGGCGAAATAGCCGAAAATAAAGAAGCCTACGGCCAGCGCGACATTGAGCCAGAGAACGACCCATAGCGTTCTTCGCTTGTCTGCGGTTTCAAGATGCAGCTCGCCTTCGCCGCTCATTCCGAACCTCCTAAATCGTACTCCCCAACCTCAGTCTCACACGTGCAAGCCGGTAGCGGTGAGCAATTTTCAATCAATGCCCGCTCTGCCCTTTGGGCGCTTTGAGCGACGTGGCCGGGCAGCGATGGAAAATACGCGCCACACCGCGATAATTGCGCGTGACCAACCGCTCGGAACTGCGCTCTTCGATGGTGAGATGACGAACCCTCATCGGCCGTTCGTGCCCTGCGAATGGCATATGCGCGTGGGTATAGGCGATTGCATCGCCCTCATCCCGCCAGATACGCAGGGCAGCAGGCGCTCCGTCCGGAAGCTGCACTTCTGCGTAATAGCCATCTGCAAAGAATACCCATGCCGGACCGGATTCGCACGACGCCGTTTCCCCTAGGCTCCAGACTCCGGCGAGAGGCGCTGGTGTGACATCGTTTTGTGCCAGGGCCGGACCGACCATCATGCCAGGGCCGGCGAGCGCTACTGCTATCTTGAATTTTCTCATCTTTTTTCACCTTCAATCCAACTTCTCGCCTTGCGTCACGTTTCTTGCAGCGGACGAGACGGCGCTTCGATGGTCTCGCCATCATCCGGAGCGGCTGCTTGCTGCAATGTCTTCCTAAAGATCAGGCTGACAATGGCGGGTAGAACGAACAGCGTCAGCGCGGTTGCGGTAATCAAGCCGCCGATCACCACGGTAGCGAGCGGTCGCTGCACTTCGGCTCCAGTCCCGGTGGCCAGTGCCATGGGGACGAAACCAAGCGACGCGACGAGCGCTGTCATCAGGACCGGGCGAAGACGCGCCAGGGCACCATCGACGATCGCATCGCTCAGCTCCAGCCCCCGCTCCAAACGTTGTTTGATGGCAGTGATCATCACGAGGCCATTGAGCGTGGCCACGCCGGACAAAGCGATGAAGCCCACGGCTGAGGAAATCGAGAACGGCATGCCGCGAAGCGCGAGGAAAAACACACCGCCGGCCAAAGCCAGCGGGATCGCGCTGAACACCGCCAAGGCTGACGTCCAACTCCCCACTGCCGCATAGAGGAGCAAAAGGATCACCGCGAAAGCGAGCGGAACCACGATGAAGAGGCGTTGCTGTGCCTGCTGCAGGTTCTGGTATTGCCCGCCCCATTCGATGAACGAGGCCGACGGCAGATCGACGTTTGCCGCCACTTCCGCCTGGGCCTCGTTGACGAAGGAACCGAGGTCGCGTTCGCGCACATTGGCGGAAACGATTACCAATCTGCGGCCCTGCTCTCGCCGAACTTCCGCGAGACCGTCAACCACCTCGAAGTCTGCAACCGCGCGCAATGGAACGCTGTCTCCATTCGGGAGTGCGATCGGCAAGGTTCCGAGCTGATCGAAATCGTTGCGATCGGCATCGGACAACCGAACCACGATATCGAACCGGCGGTCACCCTCGAACACCAGTCCGGCTTCACGGCCACCAAGCGCCACAGCCACCGACTGCGCCACATCTTCTACCGTCAGTCCGTATCGGCCGATTGTCGCTCGGTCGAACGCGATGTCGAGCGTTGGGAAACCCGAGACCTGCTGAACCTTCACGTCGGCTGCGCCCTCTATACCATTAAGGATCGCCGCAACTTCGTTGGCCGAAGACGTCATGGCGGTGAGATCGTCACCATAAAGTTTCACGGCGACATCACCGCGCACACCGGCGATCAGTTCGTTGAAGCGCAGTTCGATCGGTTGGCTGAATTCGTAGAGATTGCCGACGAGGTCGCCGAGCGCTTCTTCCATCTCGCTAACGAGATCATCCTTGGAAAGCGAGGGGTCTGGCCACTCGTTTCTCGGCTTGAGGATGACATAGGCGTCCGAGATATTCGGCGGCATCGGATCGGTCGCGACTTCGGCCGTCCCGGTCCGGGAGAAGACCAGTTCGACCTGCGGAAACTGCTTGAGACGGCCTTCGACCTGCTTTTGCATATCGAGTGAACGCTCGAGCGGGGTTGAAGGTATACGCAGCGATTGAACCGCCAAATCCCTCTCATCGAGCTGCGGCGTGAACTCACTCCCCAGAAAGGTGAAGACCAGCGCCGCGAGTGCAAATACTCCTACACCCGTCCCGATTACCGGCCACGGGCGAGCGAGCGCCTTGCGTAGCAGGGGCCCATAGCGCTCTTTGGCCAAGCGGATCGGCTTCATTTCCGTCTCGCTCACCTTTTTATTCAGCAAAAGTGCAATCATTGCCGGCACAAAGGTGAGCGAGAGGATGAAGGCCGATGCCAGCGCGAGCATCACGGTGATGGCCATGGGCGAAAAGGTCTTGCCTTCGACCCCGCTGAAGGTGAGCAAGGGGGCGAAGACAAGCAGGATGATCGCTTGCCCATAGACCGTCGGTTTGATCATTTCCTGTGCGGCAAGGCGTGTCTCGACGAGCCGCTCCGACAGGGTTAGCAGACGGCCCTCATGCTCCTGCCTGGCGGCAAGACGGGCGATACTGTTCTCAACGATGATGACGGCGCCATCGACGATCAGCCCGAAATCGAGCGCGCCAAGGCTCATCAGATTGCCCGATACGCCCAGCCGGTTCATGCCAATGGCTGCCATCAGCATAGAAAGCGGGATCACCAGTGCGGCTATGATCGCGGCACGAATATTGCCGAGCAGCAGAAACAGGATCACGATGACCAGCAGCGCACCCTCGGTCAGGTTGTTGCGCACAGTCCTGATCGTCGCGTCCACCAGAGTGGAGCGATTGTAGACGATTTCCACCGTCACTCCTAAGGGCAGCGACCCGCGCACTTCTTCCAGTCGCTCGGCGGCACCGGCGGCGACCGTGCGGCTATTTTCGCCCGCGCGCATCAACACTGTGCCGATGACTGCCTCTTCACCGTTGAGCGAACCTGCGCCTGTTCGCAGATCACCGCCCACTTCAACCGTGGCAATATCGGCCACGCGAATGGGAATGCCCTCGCGTGTCGCGACAACGGCCTGTTTGATATCTTCAACGGTACCCAGCCGTGCATCGACCCGGGCGAGCAAGGCCTCCCCTGCGCGCTCGACGAAGTTCGCACCTTCGGCTTGGTTCGCGGCTTCAAGCGCCGTGATGACCTGCTCGATTGAAACGTCGTAGCCCGCGAGGCGATCTGGATCGGGCTGCACAAGATACTGTTTTACGTAGCCACCAATCGTATCGACGCCCGCAACTCCATCGGCCGATCGCATGAGCGGAGCTACAATCCAGTCCTGAACAGTACGCAGGTATGCCGCTCTCGCCACCTCGGTATCCAGCACCTCACCGTCATCGGTGACGAAGCTTCCATCGGGTTGCCATCCCATCGGTCCGCCGCTCGGCGTATCGTTGCCGTAGGCCCCATCGAACTCGACGGTGTACATCAGGACTTCACCGAGCCCGGTGGAGATTGGCCCCATCGAAGGTTCGGCACCCTCAGGCAGCGAGGCGGCAAGTGTAGCAAGCCTTTCTTCCACCTGCGTCCGCGCGAAATAGAGGTCGGTGCCCTCCTCGAAAATCGCGGTTACCTGGCTGAACCCGTTGCGAGAGATCGAGCGGGTCATCTCCAGCCCTTCGATACCCGCCATGCCGGTTTCGACCGGGAAGGTAACCTGCGTTTCGATTTGCGAGGGAGAGAGTGCCGGAGCCTCGGTGTTGATCTGCACTTGCACATTGGTGATGTCGGGCACCGCATCGATCGGCAGACGCGCGAGGTTGAATGCACCCCAGATCGCGACGCCGAGAGCGATAACCACAACTGCCCAACGGTAGCGAACCGACAGATCGAGGATAGAACCGATCATTCCTGATCGGTGCTGCTGGTCGGGCGCGAGCGGAGAAGGACTATCAATGGCCATGCTCGGCTTCCTCCTTTCCGAGTTCGGCCTTCAAGAGGAATGCGTTCCGAGTGGCGATCCTCTGACCCTCTCGCAGGCCCGACCTTATCTGGATACGCCCCGCTGACCTTGCCCCGGTCGTCACCGGCATTGCCTGGAATCCGCTTGCCATGCGAACGAAGACGACCTGGCGGCCTTCGACCATCTGCACAGCCTCTTCCGGAACGGAAATCGCGGCAACATCGGCCTCATCCGACGGTCGGATCCGGGCTTGCAAGAACGCGCCCGGACGCAGTTCCGGCACCCCTCCCCGCAGCGCAATGATAGCGGTAGCGCTGCGGCTCTCCGGATCGAGTGCGGGTGTTACCGAACGCACGCGCCCTCCGATCTCGCGGCCCTGCCCCAATTCGAGCGTGGCCTCATCGCCAGGACTGATCCTTGCCGCATCATTGGCGGGTAGCGCCACTTGCACCTGCAACCCACTGGCATTGACGACCTGAAACAGCTCATCGCCAGCAGAGACATAGGCTCCGAGCACGATTTGGGCGCTTGTGACCTGGCCGGAAATCGGACTGGTCACGGCAAGCGAGCGTCCGTTGCCACCAACGCCTGCGGCGGCGGCAGCCGCCTGCGCCCGCGACAATTCTGCTCGCGCGACCTGGAGGTTGGCCTGCGCAGCTTCGAGATCCTGCCGCGCCGTCACATTCGCTTCGAACAGCCGGCGCTCACGGTCATAGAGCGCTGACAATTCACCCACGCGCGCTCGTGCTGCCGCGACTTGCGATGCAAGAGCGGCGGCATCGGCACTCTCGATACTCGCGATCGTCTCGCCCTTACGGACATAGTCGCCAAGCGTCTTGTTGACGCTGCGAACAACTCCGGATGCACGCGCGTCGATCCGCGCGCTCGCGTTCGGAGCGGCGGCAACGGTCGCCGGGAACACCAACTCGGTGGCGGAGCCTGCCTCGACCGTCTCGATATCGATCGACGAGGCTTCGATCTGCTGGTCGCTGATCGGCACGATCCCTTCTGGGGCATCGGCAACCTCGCTGTGCTCGTCTTCGGAATGGTCCTCGGAATCATTAGGCCAGAAGGCCCAAATGGCGGCAGTCGCGAGAAGAACGACCGCGACGGCTATGAGAATGTTACGTTTCATGGGAATGGACCTCACTCTGCAGTGAGCCAGATGAGGCGGGCGGCAAGTACGCCTCGCGTCTCTTCTGCCTGTATCAAGTTTTCACGGATGGCATCCCGCGCCTCGGCGGCGGCCAGAACTTCGATCAGTGGAAACCGCCCATTGCGGTATCCAATCTCGACCAGTCGAAGCGCTTCCTCGGCTTGCGGAAGGCTCGCGCGTGACAAGGTTTCAACCCTTGTCTCGGCAGAACGATAAAGCGTCAGGGTGCGCTCGAATTCCAGTCGATAATCGGCTTCGACAATCGCTTCCTGTGCCTGCGCAGCACGCGCCTGCGCTTCGGCGGCAGCGATATTGCCTTGATTGCGGTTGCCGAAAGGAAGCGGGATCGTAACGCCGACAATAAAGGCCTGGTCGTTGCTGCCTTCGAAGCGCCGCACTCCTGCCATGACACTCGGGTCCGGCACACGAAGCGATCGTTCGCGAGCGATCTCAGCCTGCGCGAGTTCGGTGCGAGCACCTGCCAACCGCAACGGCAGCGGATCAGATGCATCATTCGGAGCGACGGGTGGGCTAATGTCAGGGAAAGAAGACGCGACACGCCAGGGTTCTTCTGTGGGCACCCACAGCGCAGTGAGGGCCTGGCTCGAAGCAATCTCGTCAGCTTCGGCAGCCTGCAATTGCGCTTCCGCTTCGGCAAGCGATGCCTGGGCTCGCATGGCCCGTAAAGGAGGCTCTCGCCCGACCTCGACCAGCACGGTTGCGATACGCGCAAGTTCGCGATTGCGCTCGACGATTTCACGCGCGAGTTCGACGCGTTGTCCAGCGGCGACTGCCGCAATGTAGCGCTCTCTCACGGCCAGCGCGAGTTCAGCGGTCGACATATCCCGGCGAACCCCAGCAATCCTCGCCGATGCTTCCGCGCTTCCGATGCGCGCGCGGCGCTTCCCGCCAAGCTCGATCTGCTGTGCGAAGCCCAGCGTATACTCGCTGGACTGGAGACCGGAAAACGCTCCGGTTCCCGCGACATTCTCCGCCTCGAAGCTCAGCTCCGGATTGGGTCGCAGCCGCGCCTGCGTGATGGCTGCGCGCGCTGCTTCTTCCTCCGCTAAAGGCCCGTAGACCCTCGGATTGACAGAGGCTGCGTCTTCCGCGCCTGTACCAACGCCAGCGCGTTCAAGCGCTTCGTCGAGCGTAATCGTGTTTTGTGCCCATGTTTGCGAGCCGATGGACGCGGCCATAAGTGCCGCGGCCAGTGCAATGCACCGCATTTCGTATCTCCTGACTGAAACCTGGCGAGCGAGATTGCGCTCGCCACAAAAAAGGTCTCGGTCAGGCCTTCGGGGGCTGTTTGGGTACGGACGGCATGCGCGACGCCAGGGATGCTACACGCAGCGGTCGCTTCAACGTTTCTCGATGCCAGAAAGCGTTTGATACGAGGTTGCCAACTTCGCTCAAATTGAAACTGCAATTGTGATGGTGGCCACCCGCGTGGTCCTGCCGGGTCTGATCATCATCAGGGACGTCGGCATCGAAGTGCTCTGCGCCATGCGCGTAGACATGGTCGGCGGCGTGCGCAAACGTCTCTCCCTGTTCGGCATGCACATCGGGCACCATCAGCAGATTGCTGAAAAGGAGCGCGACAAACGCAAGAAAAGGCAAGATAAGACGTCGCATTACGGCGCCGCTACTAGGGTTTCGGCGCGCATGGTGCAAGAAACTATTCTGGCAAGGTTGTTTGGGAGTTTGCTCATGTCGTTATCGCCTATGGACCTGGTCAGGTAGCGAGAATATTTCTGCAAGGTCATCCGGGTACGGCATCGGCGTGAAGGCATTAACGTTGGACCGTCCCGTGTTACCCCAAGGCAGCCTGCCCGTAATATTGCCGAGCGGCGCCAGAACCAGTCGCACGAACTGTCCGAGAGCTTCGCCGATCTCCCCTTGTGTGAGAGCAAACCTGAGCATCGCAATATGCGATCGGATATGCTGCCAGAAAAATGCCTGACCGAGGATGTGCTCGCGCTCAAGTGCCCTCCACGCCGCGTCACAATTGCCTACCTGTTTTGCCTTTTCGAAAGCGGCTCTTTCGATTTCGATCAACGAGAGGATCTGTTCCTTTGCCATGATGGTCATCGGCTTTCCCCTCTTTCTAGATGAAGGCGCTCAGACCTAAGCTCAGACATCGCCTGCCGCGCGATGGCGATGGACGACCGGAGGAACAAGCCTGCCAGCATGATTGCCACGAGCAAATCCGGCAAAGCACTCGCGGTCGCGGCGACAAGAAGGCCCGCGACGATCACGGCGACATTGCCAATCGCGTCATTACGCGAACACAGCCAGACCGAGCGGACATTGCTGTCGCCGTCGCGCCATTTGAGCAGGATGATGACGCTTGCAACATTCGCGCCGAGCGCGAGCAGTGCGACCAAGCTCATGGTCTGCGCTTCGGGCGGCACGCCTTCTGCAAACCGCAACGCTGTCATTCCAAGAACTGTGATGGCGATAAGCGCGAGCGAGCCGCTTTTGATCAAGGAGGCCATAGCTCTGGTTCGAATGGATGCGCCGATCACAGCCAGGCTAAGGCCATAAGTCGCGGCGTCCCCAGCGAAGTCGAGGGCATCGGCTTTCAGAGCTTGCGAGCCGGAGGCCATACCGGCCCACATCTCGATAACGAACATGGTCGCATTGATCGCGATCACTATGATCAAGGCCCGCTTGTAGGCCGGTGACAGCCCATCGAACACTTTCTCTTCGCAGCAGCCTGACATTGTTCTTTCTTCCCGAGTCGTAATGACAGGCAGCTTGATACAAGCTACAGTGACTGTAGCTTCAAGCGAGAAATGGTAAGTCTATGAAATCTATATCAATTGGGGAGCTTTCGAAGCGATCCGGCGTGAAGATCACGACGGTACGCTACTACGAGCGCGTGGGACTAATGACGAAACCCGAGCGCAGCGCCGGCGGGCAGAGAATGTACCGCGAAGATGATGTAAAGCGCATCAGCTTCATTAAGCATTCTCGCCATTTGGGCTTTTCTCTGGATGCCATTCGCGAGATGCTACAGCTTCAAACCACCCCAGCGATGGATTGTTCTACGGCGAACGAGATCGCTGAAACGCAGCTTGCGCTTGTCCGACAGCGCATCGCGCAACTCACATCTCTCGAAAAAGAGCTGGAGCGTATCGCCAAAGCTTGCGGCGGTGGGGCCGCAGCGGATTGCAAGGTTATCGAAGCTCTCGGCGATCACAGCCAATGTGACACCGAGCGGCACGAGAAGGTCGAGGGGCTCTGAGCGCTCGGCAGATCCGACACGTTCGGCATAAAACGCGATCTCCCAAACCATTGTTCGTCTATTATCTAAAGAAAGACAGGCTCGGGCAGCACCGAAGTAGCCAATCCGATCAACTTGTAGTTGACGGTTAACGGCCCTCGGGACACGCTAATGGGCGATGGGACGAACGACTTGGCTTTTCCTGATTCTCGGCTCCCTGATTTCGTTTGTCTGGGAAAGCTACCAGATGCCGTTCTTTGAATCAGGTAGTTTGACTTCCTACCAACAGACGATCCGTTGTGGGATTGCCAGCCTGGGCGATGGGGTCATCCTGTTGGCAGCTCATCGCCTAGCCGTTTTCATTGGCGGAGCTGATTGGTGGGCCAGCTCGCGCAAATCTGCATATTTTACCTATTTCGGCTTCGGTCTCGCCGTTGCGGTGTTGGTAGAACTGATCGCCACATCGTTACCGCCCGATAGTGTCTTCGCGTGGCGATATAGCCGATTGATGCCGATCGACCCTGTTTTAGGCTTGGCGCTCGTACCGATAGCCATGTGGGTGATTGTTCCCGGAGTGACCCTGGTTCTGGTGCGTTTTACCACAGCCAGGACCGTCTGAGCCACCATTCGAGCGCCGCAGGTTTGTCGGCTACCTCTTTCTAACCCGCAGCCTTGGCATTCGGTTTGCAAGGAGAACAAAGCCCGACAGGGCCATGACCGTGCCGCCTATACCAAACAGGAGCAGCCACCAGCTGTTGATGCGGTCACGCTGGGTCCAATCCATGATGTGCAAGCCCCAGATGAAATCGAACAGGCGCCAGGTATCGCTGCGTGCCGCCCCGACTGTACCACTCGAAGCATCGACATAGATGCGTGTGGAAGCCTCGTCCCCGTATGTGACCTGCCAAGCCGGAAAAGGTCCGCGAAATTCTGTCCCCACTGGCTCGTCAACAAGTCGCGCGGACTCGATCGTCGTTCGAGGTCCAGTCCAGGCGCGCAGGGCAACCGATTTCGCTGTCTCAGCCGAGATTGGCGAGAGTTTTCGCCCGGTCGCCGGATCGTGCAGGCTAACGCTTCCGTCGATCAGTTGGATCTCTGTTACCGCTTCGCCATCGAGCGAACGCATCGTCACAGCAGCAAGGTTGCCCTTGTTTGCGACCCAGGCAGGGAGCGGGGCGTCGGCAGACAGCGCTTGTGGTTCACGCGAAACGACGTGCTCGGAGCGAACCTCCTTGATATCGAGAAACGACATCAAGGCACCGGTTCCCATCCACAATAGAACCTGAAGACCGACCAAAATCGCCAGCCACTTGTGAATCTTGCTGCCCAGCACATGCAGGCGCAGCTTTACCGAACGCGTCACCAAGCTTCGCTACCCTCCCAGCTTTTACTTTCAGTTCCGCGGTGCTCGCGATGACGAATGGTACTGCACAATTTTCCAGCCCGAAGCATCGTGCGAGAGTACCGATGTCGCAACACCATCACGATCGAATACGCGCCCATCCTCCAGCTCGATCCGATACCCGTAAGTTTCATAGCCATAAGCCATATGCCCCATACGCGTCACGGTCAGCGTCGGATCGGAAAAGGTGAAGCTCTTGATCGCATGAAGCTCGGGGCCGAGATGATGCACCATATAGTTTGCGAAGCTACCCTCTGCCTTGCCGTTTTCGAAAATTGCGGACGATTCCGCGAAGAGCGCGGACATCGCGTCGGCATCGCGTGCTTCCAGGGCAGTGCGATAGGCCTTCAGCACATCTTCCGCTCCCGCAACATCGTCGACAGAAGCGTCCATGGCTTGCATCGGGTGGCCTGCATGGGATGAATGATCCATCTGCTGCGCCGATGCAGCCGTTGGCATCAGCGCAAGTGCGAGCGCGGTCGATACGATCCGTGTGACAGCCTTGTTCATTTTTCTTGTATTCCTTCTCTATACATTCAGAACCAGAACCTTACGCCGACGACATAATTGGTGACGCTTGGATCCTCTCCGACGGCCCGCGCAAAATCCTCGCTGCCGCCGATGCGCCATTCCTGCGAAACGCCGACATAGGGTGCGAACTCACGTGCGAACTCGTATCGCAGACGCAGGCCCGCCTCGATCCGGTCGAGACCGGCACCGATGCCCAGCTCCGAAATGTCCTGCGCAGAAAGCGCGAGTTCGGCTCTCGGTTGGAGGATCAGTCGCTGCGTGATGCGCTGGTCGAGTTCAGCCTCGATCCGTGCGATCACATCGCCTTTGGTGGAGACGAAAACTGCGGCATCGACTTCGAACTGGTAAGGCGCGAGCCCTTGGATACCGATCACTGCATGGGTGCGCTCGGGGCCAGTCAGATCCTGGCGGACACCGGCTTGAAAATCGAAGAAGGGTGCAATGGCGCGGCTCCAGAGCGCCTGGACCTCGGCACCCTCGATGGACTCCCCGAAGCTGCCCTCGCCTTCCGACTTGAACCAGAACTTGTCGATATCGCCGCCATAATAGCCCTGAACATCCCAAAGATAACCGTCGCCCCCTTCGCGGGCGCGGAATTCTAGCCGGTCGCCCTGGAACCAGAATTGGATGCCACCATCGGTCTCGCGGATGAGTTCGCGCCGCGCTTCGTCCATGGCGTCCTCGCCCCAGATAGAAGCTGCCGCACGCGCGGGGCCGCTACCTGCCTCGGGAGGAGGCGGCAGCAACCGGATATCATCGTCCGAGCCCATCTGCATCGCCGAGTGGTCCATGCCCTGCATGTCCTGCGTGCCCGTCTGCCCATGGTTCATCTGGCTATGATCCATCTGCCCGTGATCCATCGACGAGCTGTCGGCGTCCGCCTGCGGCATCGAGCCGTGATCCATTTCCGCGTGGCCCGCGGAGGACGAACTTGGACCGGCAGCATCCATCGGCATCGTCATGCTCGACTGATCATCCTGAGCGGTCATCGAACCATGATCCATGGTAGAATGATCTATGCTAGGGTGGTCCGTGGCAGCTTCAGGCTGGGCAGCGGGTCCGCATCCATCTTCGGCTACCTGATGCCCCATCGCGCGATGGGGCTCGGCTTCTTGCTCGCACTTTGTCTTGGCAGCGGCCTGCGGCCCGGCACCCTTCTGCTGCGCCATTGCTGAATGATTGTGATCCTGCGCCGCGGCGGGCACCGCAACAACTGAAACGGCCGCAACCGAGGCGAGCGAGCTAAAGACAGGAGTCTTCATGCTGTGCTCCCATCTGGGTTGGCAACGGTAACGATTTGAAACATACCGGCATGCATGTGGTAGAGTAGGTGACAGTGGAAAGCCCAGTCGCCCGTCTCGTCCGCCGTCAGGTCGAACTGCGCGCTGCCGCCCGGCTGCACGACAACCGTGTGTTTGAGCGGTTGGCGGTCTCCAGGCGCGCCATTGACCAATTCGAAAAAATGGCCGTGGAGGTGGATGGGGTGCGCCATCATCGTATCGTTGATTAGCTTCACGCGCACGCGCTCGTTATAGGCAAAGCGGATCGGTTCGTCGGAGACGGCGGAGAACTTCTTGCCGTCGAACGACCACATGTAGCGCTCCATGTTGCCGGTGAGGTGTATTTCCATCCGCCGTGAAGGAGTTCGCGGATCCTTGTTCGGCACCAGTGCGCGAAGCTTGCGGTAGTCGAGCGTTCGATGGGGAACATCGGCAAGACCGATGCCGGGATCGCCCATTCGGTCGACCGGATTCATCGACACCATGTCGAGACCCGGCCCCACCTTCACATCGGGCGGCAAGCGCGAGGTATCGCGCATTTTCATGCCCGACATGCCGGCCATGCCAACCATTTCGGTATCGCCGGAGGAACCGTGATCCATCCCCGCCATGTCGCCGCCATTGCCGTGGTCCATTCCCGACATGCCGGCATCGCCGCCCGAGCCGTGATCCATACCGCTCATTCCCATGTCTGCCATGGTCAAGAGCGGCGGATCGCGCAGGGGCGGAATTGCGGCGCGCGCACCGGGTGCGCTCGCAAGCGTGGCGATCCCCATGCCCGAGCGGTCCATGGATTCCGCCACCAGTGTGTAAGCTTGTTGTTCGCCCGGCGTAACGACGACATCATATGTCTCGGCAACGCCAATCTGGAACTCGTCGACCTCGACCGGTTCGACATCCTTCCCGTCCGCCTGCACGACAGTCATCGGCAGGCCGGGAATACGGATGTTGAAGAAGGTCATGGCGCCGGCATTGATGAAGCGCAGCCGCACGCGTTCGCCAGGCCGGAAAAGGTATTCCAGATTGTCGAGCGGGCCATGACCGTTGAGAAGGTAGGTGTAAGCCGCGCTCGACACGTCGAGGATGTCGGTCGGCATCATGCGCATTTTCGCCCACATCCGGCGATCCTCACCCGAAAGCGGGTAGTCGTCGGTCCAGGTGTTCTGATTGTAGTTGAAGTAGCCTTCGCCCTTCTTCAGTTTGTCGAAAATCGTGTGCGGGGACATGGCGCTGAACTCGCTCAGAACCACGATATATTCGCGGTCAGCCTGAACCGGATCGGGCCCTTCCGGATCGACCACGATCGCGCCGTAGTGTCCGGCCTGTTCCTGCAGGCCGCTATGCGAGTGCCACCAATAGGTGCCCGCCTGACGAACCGGGAATTCTGCGGTGAAGGTTTCTCCCGGCTTGACGCCGGGGAAGCTCACGCCCGGCACGCCATCTAGCTGAAACGGCACGAGCAGGCCATGCCAGTGGATCGAGGTATCTTCCTGGAGTTGGTTGTGCACATTGAGCCGGACTGTCGTACCTTCCTGCAAGCGCAACAGCGGGCCGGGGATAGTGCCGTTGACGGCAATGGCACCGCCGCGCCTGTTACCCGTCGCGAAGGCCGACCGCGCAACGGTGAGGTCGATATTCGGCCCGGACACTTCGTCCAGCCCTTTGCGGGCATTTCCCGCCGAGATATCCGCGCCGCGCGCCCAAGCGGGCATGGCGACGCTGAGACCAAGCAAGCCCAAGCCGCCAGCGCTTGTGCCGAGGAATTTTCTGCGATTTACGATTGTCATCCTAAAAAGGCTCCTGAGGGGTTTCCTTCCGTTACGAACGGAAGGACCTAATCCCTCAGAACTTCTCGAATTTTTCGCGCAGGCGCTGCCTTGCCCGGTAGACGCGGGTCTCGATCGCTTTCTCGCTCACGCCTAGCAGACTTGCCGCTTCTGCCTGGCTGCGCCCATCGATACTCACCAGCACAAGGGCTTCGCGCAGCCGGACCGGGAGCCGTTCGATTTCGGCTCTAAGCAAGCTCAGTTCCTGACGGGCCGCCGCGCGGTTTTCCGGATCGGGACTTTCATCCGCGACGAGAGCTGCATCGTCTGCCGACACCAGTCCAAAGTAACGTTTCGCTTTTCTGGTTCTGAGCCGGTCGCGGCACTTATTGAGGACCACCGTAGTCAGATAGGGGCCGACTGGTCTTTCAGGGTCGAGGCGATGCCTCGCGACCCAAACCGATGCCAGGCCGTCCTGGACAGCGTCTTCGCCCTGTGGTTGGCTTCCAAGCATACGCGTCGCGAGGGTCAGCAGTCGGCCAATATGTGGCTCAACCAGCGCAGTGAACGCGGCTCTGCTTCCCTCGACAGACTGCCGGACCAACTCCTGCTCGTGGTCGCTTCCGTGCGAAGACACGGTCGATCAGTCGCGCGGAGCGTTGGTCAGAGCATCGGAGACCTGACGGTCGAACAAAAGCTTTTGGTCCGGGTCGAGCAGTTCGCGCATATCGAAGACATGGCGCACGGTCGCTTTCTGGAGTGCGCCCATCTTCTCGTGGACGTCATCGATCGCGGCGCTCACTTCGGGGCCGTATTCGTGTTCGGCCTCCATTGCCCTTGCGAGCCGGGCATTGGCCGCGCGCAGCGAGGCTTCCAGTTCTGATTTTTCTACGGCATAGCGGCTTTCCAAGGCTTCAAGCCGTGAGTTTTGCTCGGGGCTAAGCTCTAGTTCATCATGAACGAACTGGTGCAATCCGCCGCTTGGTTCCCCGTCGCGCCAATAATCCGATGCAAAGGCACCGAGGCAACCAGCGAGCGCTGCAAGCAGGATGGCGAAGAGTATATGCTGCGTCTTCAATTCTAGCGCCCGCCTTCCAGAAGGGCTGCCGGAGACAGCCTTTCGCCGGAATCAAAACTGGCGACAGCAAGCTTTGCCGAAGCATCGAGGTTGCGCGGGACCTCACTCGCTCCGAACCCTGCGCCCAGACCGACGACGAACAATCCGGAGAAAAGCGCTGCGCGCCGGCGCCTCTCAGCGATTACGCCCAACTCTCCAGCCCGGTGCCACACCCCATCCATGAGCTGATGGGGGTCGCTCGAACCGGTTTGCTGAGCCAGCGATGCCAGCGCGGCATCGAAAGAAGGGTGCTTGGTCATGTTATACTCTTTGTAGCGATACACACAGCTATACGCTGAACTTCGCGCAAGCCCTTAAAGAAATTTGAGGGCTAGGCTCAGCGACTGCGTATCAAGGTTATGCAAACCCGGCGACATCTGACCTTCCTTGCTCTTCTGATCGCGACCTTTTTGGCAGCGCCTCTCGGCGCGCACGAAGGTCATAAATCAAACATGTCCGATGAAGAGATGGTGATGATGGAAGCCAGCTCCACTGATGCAAAAACCAATCACGGCACTGGTGGAGCAATTGCACACAGCCATAGTGCGAGCGCCGAACACAGCATGTCGGCCGACCAGATGATGCAACAAAAGATCGAGGAGAACCGCCTTACCTCGTTCAGTGATCTATTGGCCAGACTGCATCCGATTGCAGCCCATTTCCCGATCGCGCTCTTTCTGGTCGCTGCGCTCACGGAGTTCGGCCTGATCCTCAGGCCCAGCCTGGGCCTTCAAACCACGGTTCGTTTTCTGGTGGCCGCAGGTGCAATTGGCGGACTTGGCACCGCCGCTTTTGGCTGGTTCGCAGCGGGCTGGCGACTTTCTGACCGATCCGAGACGTTGGCCATCCATCGTTGGAATGGCACTGCGATTGCGGCCGCCGGTCTGTTAGCCTGGTGGCTGAGTTCACCGGGCAAAAACCGTTGGTGGCTCAGACTGGTGCTGGCCATCATCGCCGGGGCGCTCATCGTCCAAGGCTATTACGGCGGCGAAATGGTTCATGGCCCCAACCATATGGGGGTCATGTGATGCGTGATACGAGCCTGCCAAGGGGAGATCGCAGTTTCACTCCGGCCCTGGGCAAGGTTTGGCTCACGCCGGTATACGATGCAGCGATCGCGCTGTTGACCCGCGAGCATGTCTGGCGCGACGCCGCGGTCCGCGCCGCCGACCTCAAGCCCTTCGACAAGGTGATCGATGTCGGCAGCGGAACCGGCACCCTTCTGCGTCAGATGATGTCGAGCTGCCCGCCTGCTGAATACCTCGGTGTCGAACCAGACCCTGACGTCTTAGCAATCGCCGAGCGCAAATGCGGCAGCGTCTCTCACATGATCCAGTGGCACAATGGCTTTCTTGACACCCTCGACCTCGGTCGGGGTTGGCAACCGAACAAGATCATAAGCAGCCTCGTTCTTCACCAAGTCTCCCCTGAGCAGAAGCGCGCAATCCTCGAACAAATCTCGGCGTTGCTAACGCCTGGCGGCATGGTGTTGATCGCCGACTATATGCGTCAGGAACCGCCGCTGATGCGTCGGCTTTTCAGAATGACCGTCCAACAGCTCGACGGGATCGAGGATACCCAGCCCAATGCGGACGGGCTCATCGAAGAACATCTGCAAGAAATCTTCGAGGATGCTGAACGCCTGCGAGTTTTTCCCACCGCAACCGGGGCGATTTTGCTTTGGCGCGGATACACCAAGAAGGTCCCCGACTCATGAAAATCCGGTTTTTGGTCCTACCTAAAAGGTCGCTTGTGGCATCCGCATTGTTGTTGCTGGCAGCCTGCTCAAACGCTGCCCAGGCTGCGACCTACACGATGTTCCGCGATCCCAATTGCGGTTGTTGCCTGAAATGGGCTGATCACGTCGAGCACAAAACGGATGCCGAGGTGACCTCGGTCGATACGACCGAAATGGCACGGATCAAAACCGAGCGCGGCGTGCCGCAAGAGCTCTGGTCGTGCCACACGATGGAAATCGAGGGCTACATGATCGAGGGCCATGTACCGGCAGATGCGATCGAACGATTGCTGCGCGAACGGCCGGAGGGCGTCACCGGGCTGGCCGTTCCCGGCATGCCCGTCGGCTCGCCCGGCATGGAATTCGAAAACCGGATTCAGCCATTCGATGTGATCGCCTTTGGACCTAGCGGCCAAAGCGTGTTCGCATCCTACCCCTGAAACTCAAACCCTATCGGAGAAACACGACGAGATATCTTACGGCGATAAAAATGACGAGCACGAGAGACGGCGGAGGAGGACAAGCCGCGAGCGGGTCACGATCATCACTGATGCGAAACGCCGCCAGGGTCCTTCCCCTCCAAATCCCCATGCCTTGGCGGCGTAACCGATATCTATTTGGCCATCTTTTCGACCAATGCGACAAGTTCGGCGACTTTCTCCGACTGATCGGCCTTATCGTCCGAAGCGATCGCTTCTTCGATGCAATGTCGGGCGTGAATGTCGAGGACCTTGATACGCGCTTGCCGCGCCGCCGCTTCGAGCGCGATGATCTGCTGGAGAATATCCACACAATAGCGGTCTTCCTCCATCATTTTGACAATACCGCGAGCCTGCCCTTCGACACGTCGCATGCGGGTTATGGTGTTCGCAAATTTGCTGCTTTTTTTGTCGCTCATGGTCGTTTCTCCGTTGGCCGAGACCAATCCCCCAAATCCTAGACGCTTGCAATCCTGCATCGCAAATACTATACCCCCCTATAGTATATTTCAATTGGAGCTTATAATGTCTGATACGCCTTTGAGAGCCTCGATCATGACTTGGGGATGGACGCTGAGCGCCTTCCTTCTCGCCAGCTACCTCATCTGCATTGGTTTTGGGTTGCTCGCCCCTGCGCAATTCCGCATGCACGAGGCCTGGGCGCCGTGGCTCCCTGGGTTTGAATGGCTCACGCTGACCGGTTTCATCGCCGGGGCGATCGGCAGCTTTCTTTACGGTTGGTACATCGCGGGGCTGGCCGTGCCGCTCTACCGCTTCTTCCGAGCTCGCAACCGATAGCACTGATTGCATCTCGCTATCCGCAAGCTCGGTAGCATCATATGAACGAACGGAGCCGATAATGGACCACGCTCATTGCGCGCATCAACATGGTGACACCGCGGCAGCTGACGACGGACGATACGACGCCGTTCCAGCGGACTATGAAGGCCCGGTTTACACCTGCCCGATGCACCCCCAGGTTCGCCAACCCAAAATGGGTTCGTGTCCGCTTTGCGGCATGGGGCTCGAACTTGAATCGGCCGCTATGGTCGAAGAGGGCCCCAACCCCGAACTCGTCGACTTTACCAGAAGGTTCTGGATCGGCGCGGTGCTCACACTCCCACTGCTGGTGCTCACAATGGGGCCATTTCTGGGCTGGCCAGGAGTGCGCGACATTCTGGGCGAGCGCGCCACCTTGTGGACCGAATTCGTCTTGGGAACCCCTGTTGTTCTGTGGTGCGGATGGCCGTTTCTTGAACGGGGTTGGAACTCGTTCAGGACTTGGAACCTCAACATGTTCTCGCTCATCGCGATGGGCGTCAGCGCGGCTTGGATATTCAGTGTTGCAGCGATTGTTGCCCCCGATATTTTTCCCGACGGCTTTCGCGATGCCGAAGGCCACGTGGGTGTCTATTTCGAAGCGGCAGCGGTCATCGTAACTCTGGTCCTGCTAGGCCAGGTGATGGAGCTGCGTGCCCGTGAAGGCACCGGCAAAGCCATTCGTGCGCTGCTCGATCTCGCTGCTAAGACAGCCCGTGTGATCAGGGACAATGGCACCGAGGATGAAATCCCGCTCGAAGAGGTCGTTGTCGGCGACAGGATCAGAGTGAGACCGGGCGACAAAGTCCCGGTCGATGGCGTGGTTCTCAAGGGGCGCTCATCAATCGATGAAAGCATGATTACCGGCGAGCCCGTTCCGGTGGAGAAAGTCGAAGGGGACGGCGTCACAGGTGCAACAATCAATGGTACGGGCAGTCTCGTGATCGAGGCTAAGCGCGTCGGCTCCGATACGATGCTTGCACAGATCGTCGATATGGTCGCCGCCGCTCAGCGCTCGCGCGCACCAATTCAGAAATACGCCGATAAGGTCGCTGGACTGTTCGTTCCGGCAGTCATTGCGATTGCCATCCTCGCTTTCATCGCTTGGGCTGTCTGGGGACCGCAGCCTGCCTTGGCCTACGCGCTGGTAGCAGCTGTTGCCGTTCTGATCATTGCCTGCCCGTGCGCTCTTGGTCTTGCAACACCGATGTCGATCATGACTGCAACCGGCCGAGGCGCTCAGGTCGGAGTGCTCATCAAGAACGCCGAAGCGCTCGAGCGCTTCGAAACCATCGACACGCTGATTGTCGACAAGACCGGTACGCTCACCGAAGGAAAGCCCAGACTGGTTGCTGTCACCGCCGAGCCAGGGTTTGAACAAACGGAGCTGTTGCGCTTGGCGGCCTCGCTCGAACGCGGGTCCGAGCATCCGCTTGCAGAAGCGATCGTCCGCGGAGCCGAAGAGCGCGGTCTCGAGCTTGCAAGCGCGGAGGATTTCGAAGCGATTACCGGCAAGGGCGTGATTGGCCGCGTGGCCGACAAATCGGTTGCGCTCGGCAACCTCGCACTCATCACCGATATGGGCCTTGATGGCAGATCGCTGAGCGAACAAGCCAATGTCCGGCGCGATGACGGTGAAACCGTGATGTTCGTGGTCGTTGGCGGCCAGATCGCAGGGCTCGTTGCCGTTGCCGATCCGATCAAGGAATCAACCCCGGATGCGATCCGTTCGCTTCATGAACTCGGTCTCACGATCATCATGGCTACAGGCGACAATGAACGCACCGCACAAGCGGTCGCGGCCCGTCTCGGTATCGATGAGGTAAGAGCAGGCGTATTGCCCGAGGATAAGGCCAAGCTCATCCGCGATTTGCAAATGAAAGGCACCAAGGTTGCGATGGCAGGAGACGGGGTCAACGACGCGCCGGCGCTTGCGCAAGCCGATGTCGGCATCGCGATGGGCACCGGAGCCGATGTTGCGATCGAGAGTGCGGGTATTACCCTGGTGAGGGGCAATCTCGACGGCATTGTGCGCGCGCGCAGGCTCGCGCAGGTTACGATGCGGAACATTCGCCAAAACCTGTTCTTTGCATTGATTTATAATGCTTTAGGCGTGCCGATCGCCGCAGGTTTGCTCTATCCTTTCTTTGGCATCCTGATCAGCCCGATGTTCGCGGCCTTTGCGATGAGCGCATCCTCGATCTCAGTGGTGGTCAATTCGCTTCGCCTGCGCGGCGCAAAGCTCTGACCAGCATGGGGCAGCATTGCGCAGTCACACCTGTGGCCAATGTGGTGAATATCCAGCCCTGATAAGCGAGTCTTTATCCAGAAGATATTGATTGCTCGAAAATTTCTTGAGGGATGCGATCGAAATATTCGTACCGGGTCTTGAAACCTTCGCCCGCCTTGAGGCGAATCACGGGGACTGTTTTGCAAACGCACGAGCACGACGACCAGACGAGCGGCACTGGCTCAATAAGCCTTCTTGGCGGTGTCGCGATGGGCACGGGCGTGATGATTGGCGCCGGTATCTTTGCCCTGACGGGCCAGATCGCGGAACTGGCCGGGCCGCTCTTCCCTCTATCATTCATCGCCGGCGCGCTTGTCACGTCGCTTGCCGCATACAGCTACATCAAGATGTCGAACCGCTGGCCTTCATCCGGCGGCATCGCGATGATCCTCCAAAAGGCGTACGGCCCCGGCGTTGTTGCCGCATCGGCCTCGCTCCTGATGGCGCTGTCGATGGTTATCAACGAAAGCCTCGTCGCTCGCACTTTCGCCACTTATGCTCTGCGGCCGTTCGAGTTGGAACAAAACGGTTTGCTGGTTTCAGTCCTGGCGCTGGGGCTGATCGTCTTCGCCTACCTTGTGAACGCCGCTGGAAATCGATCCGTCAGCGGGTTCTCCTTGGTCATGTCAGCTATCAAGATCGGCGGGATCGCCGTGTTTGCTATAGCTGCAATCTGGGTCAGCGGCTTTGCCTCGGGCGCGTTCAGCGAACCTGCCACGACGTCTAGCGGCGAGGCTCTGTTAGCTTCGGTAGCGTTCTCGATCCTGGCGTTTAAGGGGTTCACCACGATAACCAATAGCGGGGGCGAGATTGTCGATCCCCACCGCAATGTCGGCCGCACGATAATGATTTCGATCGCGGTTTGCGTCGTTGTCTATTTGCTGGTCGCGGTTGCTGTAGGCTCAAGTCTCTCGATCGCCCAGATCGTGGAGGCGCGTGACTATTCGCTCGCTGCTGCTGCAGAACCCGCGTTGGGAGACCTCGGCTTTTACTTCACCGTCGCAATCGCGATCACCGCTACGGCTTCTGGTGTCATCGCCAGCGTTTTCGCCGTGTCACGAATGCTGACCATGTTGACCGAGATGGAGATGATCCCGCATAGCCATTTCGGAATGAGTGGCGGCATACGCAGCCATATGCTTGTCTATACGGTGGTCGTTGCAGGCGCTCTTGCGGTGCTCTTCGACCTCTCTCGCATCGCCGCCTTGGGCGCCTTCTTCTACCTTGTAATGGACATGCTCGTGCACTGGGGGGTGTTTCGAAACCTGCGTGAGGAAATCGGCGCGCGCGCATCCATTCTGTTGGCCGCGCTCGCAGCAGACGCGGTGGTTTTAAGCGCATTCACATGGGTCAAACTGAAAAGCGATCCGGCGATCGTCCTCTATGCCGTTCTTGGAATTGGCGCTGTGTTCATCGCCGAGTGGTTCTACCTCGCGCGTAGATCGTCGCAGGCGCAAGATTCCTAACCCAAGATCTCTGTTGAGGAAAGGTGGCGGCCACTCAACCGCGGCCGAGACCATGAGGAAAGTTTCATCAATTTTGAAACTTCTTCGGACGGTTTGGGTAAGAATCCACAACGTCGGAATGAATGAAACGAGGCCTAAATGACCACGAAAACTGCAAAAGTTTACCGGATGGTGATGGACGATCACACCTGTCCCTATGGAATCAAGACGGTCGATCTTCTCAAGCGCCAGGGCTTCGAAGTCGAAGACCATCACTTGACGAGCAGGGACGAGACCGATGCTTTCAAGGAAAAGCATCAGGTCGAAACCACACCGCAAACCTTCATCAACGGAGATCGGATCGGCGGCTATGACGACGTGCGCGAACACTTCGGGAAAAGCCGCTCGCAGCCCGAAGAAGGCGAGACAAGTTATCAGCCTGTAGTGGCGATTTTTGCGGTCGCACTGCTGCTGGGGCTTGGCCTAAGCTGGTCGTTCTTCGAAACGCCTTTCACTGTCCGTGCAGCCGAGTGGTTCGTCAGCCTTTCTATGACGCTGCTCGCGCTTCAAAAGCTGCAGGATGTTCGCAGCTTCTCCACGATGTTCCTGAACTACGACCTGCTCGCCCAAAGGTGGGTGCCCTATTCCTTTATCTATCCCTTCGGCGAGGCAGCCGCCGGAATTTTGATGACTGCGGGCGCCTTGACGTGGCTTTCGGCACCGCTCGCGCTCTTCATCGGGACGGTCGGCGCAGTGAGTGTCTTCAAGGCTGTCTATATCGATAAACGTGAATTGAAATGTGCCTGTGTTGGTGGCGGGAGCAACGTGCCGCTCGGTTTCGTCTCGCTGACCGAGAACCTGTTCATGATTGGTATGGGCCTTTGGATGGGCTTCAAGGCCTTTGCATGATTGGCGCCCTGCTTCTCTCGGTTGCCCTCTTCTTGTTGGCGATTGCCTCACACTTAACGACGCTTGGTGCCGCGCACAGACTTGTCGATAGGCGAACCGATCTCTCTGCGAAGATGGCGGTTTCGCTCATGGTGCTGTTCTCGCACCTCCTGGTTGCGGCCTTGTTCGGTTTTGGGTTCTGGTTCGGCACCGCGTGGGGGCTGGGTAGCTTCGACACACCGGACGCCATGACCTGGATGGACTACTTCTATTTCTCCCTCATCAACGTGACCACGCTCGGATTGGGAGACATTTATCCCACCGATCACCTGAGGGTGATCGCTGGAATCGAGGCCCTGACAGGCTTCGCCTTGATTAGCTGCTCGGCCCAATTGTTCTGGAAGATGATGACACAAGGAGAAACACAATGACCGATAAATCGCACTCCTCTCACGAGGGTGGAGGAGGCAATTACTGGCGTTTCATGGCCATGGTCGCGACATCGACCGCGATCATGTTTTTCCTGATGTATTCGAACACCTTTGACGCCGACGATCTGTTCTGGAGCGAAACGCGCTTTTGGATGACGTTCGTGATGGGCGGCATGATGATGATCGTCATGCTCCTCTTCATGTGGGGCATGTACAAGGATCGCACCAAGAACTTCATCATCGTTGGCGTCGGCGCGCTCACCATGGCACTCGCTCTCTGGCTTGTTCGCAGTCAGACGACGGTCGACGACACGGAATACATGGCGGCCATGATCCCGCACCACTCCATCGCGATCATGACCAGCGAGCGAGCAAGCCTCAAAGATCCCCGTGTGCGCGAACTCGCGAAAGCGATCATCGTCGCGCAGCGCCGGGAGATCGCTGAGATGAAATACCTTATCGACGACATCGAACAAAACGGTCCGCGGACCGAAGAACGTTTGCCTGAGGAGATCCAGCAATGAGAAGCGCCGCTATCCTAACCCTGGCGACCCTTGGCCTCGCTGCGTGCAACACAAACACCGCCCCCGGCAACGACCGCGAGGCACATCTCGATCCGCCCGTGCAAGCAGCTCCCATTGAAGATGCAAGCACCGCGCTTGCCAATCTCAGCCCTGGGCTGATGCTTCCTGAAACCATGACTGATGCCGATCTGGCAGCCCTCGATGCAGAAGGCGATTGCCAATTCCGGCTCACCGAGGTCGCCTATCCCTCATTCGTGTATGACAGCGAAGGGCAAGGAGCGATCAAGATCAACGGTCGGCTCATCCCGGTCTCCAGAGATGAACAAGGGAACTATTCGAATGGCGAGCTTCGGGTGACCACCCGCTTGCTGGATGATGAAGGCACAGCTGGGCTCCGTATGCAGGAAATGATCGTCGTCGCGCCTCGTGCTTCTGATGAGTTTGGTTTCTGGGGCTATACTACTTGCGGGACGGAAGGTGCATGAAACCGCGAGCGCTGATCATGATCGCGCGGCCTGATGTCGCGTTAGCGACAGGCTCTCATGAGATCGCTGCAGGCGGTCCCTGCCTCCTTTCTTGCAGAGAAGAGACAGGGCGGCTTGTGAAACCAGACCTTAGCATTTAGCGTAAAGACCAAGCATGGCTTTGTATCGAACCTTTCTGACGTTGTTCCTCTGTTTTGGCTTGATCTTCCAAGGGTCAGCGACAGCAGCTGCGATGCCTCAGACAGAGCCGATGCTGGCTTCTGATTGCGCTCAGATGATGCACCACTCGGAAAAAGGTGAGGCCGCTCATCACCATGGCGATGATACTGACGCCCCGTGTGAGAACATGTCGGTTGATTGCTTGCTGGCAATGAATGCGGTTTCTGCTGTTTGGGTGGGGAGCGATGCGCCTTCGCATGTTGTTAAGCCATTTTCCGACGGCCCTGTGTATTTGTCGAACATTACCTCACCTCTGCTCAGTCGCGCTTCTGCGCCCGATTACCCCCCTCCACGAATCTGACTTGATTGAATAACCTGAAGGCGAATTGCCCCTTCTGATTGCGCGGTCTCAGCGCTGCAATGCACCGTCATTGCCGCCGGACCTCGGCACGCACATCAAGTGAGATTTTTCCATGAAACGGTCCATAGGCGGTATCCTTGCCGCCGCCCTGATGCCAGCGCAGGTGGTGCTTGCGCAGCCAATTGGCTATGAAGAAGCCTTGCGAGCAGCGCGCGAAGATCAGCCGCTGCTCCAGGCCGCGCAATTGCGTATCGACGGCACGCGAGATGCCTCGGAAGCCGCAGATGAACTGCCCGATCCTGTGCTGCGTGGCGGGATTGCAAACTTGCCAATTACAGGGCCAGTAGCGTTCGAGTTTGATCGCCAGCTTCCAACGCAGATTGCTGTTGGCATTGAGCAACCAATCCCGAACCTGGCCCGGCGCAGAGCCCGTCGAGACGTAGCGGAGTCAGATGTAGCGCTCGCGCAAATGCGATTTGGGGTTGCGCAGCAGCGGATCGATATCGCCACGTCAACTGCCTGGATCGACCTGTATTATGCGGAGGAAAAACTCGCCTTCGCGCATACGGCTCTCAGCGATCTGCGCAGGCTTCAGCCGGTGGCGAACAGCGCCGTCGCTTCGGGATCGGCTCGTCCGGCCGAAAGCCTCGCCATTCGCCGCGAGCTTCTGGTCATCGAAGATGCGATCACAAGAATTGAAGCCGAAAGAGATGCCGCACGCGCCATGCTCTCGAGCTACATTCGAACGGACAGCCCTGCGGTCGCAGGTAATGCGCCAGCGGCCAATGTCGACAGCGACAGCCTTGAGCAAGCTCTGGACTTCAACCCCGTCATCCGTCTTGCCGACGCAGCGACCGGACGAGCAGAGGCTAGCGCTGACCTGGCGCGCGCTGACTTGCGCCCCGATTTCGGAGTCAGTGTGAATTATGGCCGGCGCGATCCTGCCTTCGGTGATGCATTCTCCGTCATGGGATCGGTCACCCTGCCCATCTTCACCGATCGGCGTCAAAAGCCGCGCATTCGTGCCGCCGAAGCTGAGGCCGCCGCCGCACAGGCGGAGCGCGACGATCGATTGCGGGCGCTGCGAGTCCAATTCGAGTCCGATCTTGCCTCATGGCGCAGCGCGAAGCGCCAATGGGAACGCGCGCGCGATGAATTGCTGCCTCTGGCCCGGCAGAGAGTCGAACTGGAGACGGCGAGCTTCGCCGCCGGAAACGCGGACCTGATCGACGTGATTGCAGCAAAGGCGGATCTAGCTTTGCTCGATCTTGAAATCTTTGAACGCGAAGCTGCGACCGTGGAATGGGCCGAAATGCTTCGCTTGACCTATGGGGAGCAACAGCCATGAGCGATGCGATCAAGAGCTCGGGTCTTTCAAAACGGACCTATGCAATCATTACAGCCGTCGCGCTTGTCAGCCTCGGTGTCGGATACGCGCTCTCGCTCCTAGGAGGTGAGAGCGAGGGTGGGATGTCGGGCTCCTCGGAGACGGAGTGCGAAGAGGTGCTCTACTGGTACGATCCGATGGTGCCGGGACAGCGCTTTGACGAGCCCGGCAAGTCGCCCTTCATGGACATGATGCTGGTTCCAAAGTGCGCGGGAGAAGCGGCCGAAGCGGGCGTGCGGATTGATCCCGGCCTGGTCCAGAATTTCGGCATCCGCACTGCAGCGGCCGAGTTCGGAGTTCTCGAGCCGGAAATCACCGTGACGGGCGTCCTGGCCTACAACAGCCGAGACGTGGCCATCGTCCAGCCAAGAGCAGGCGGTTATGTCCAACGAACCTACGGCCTTGCCAAGGACGACGTGGTGGGTCGAGGCGCTCCCATCGTCGACATTCTGGTCCCTGACTGGGGCGGCGCGCAGCGCGAGTACCTCGCCGTGCTGGATACCGGTGATGCAGCGCTCGCAGATGCCATGCGGCAACGCATGCGCCTGCTCGGCATGACCAATGCAATGATCGCGTCTGTCGAGCGAACACGCCGTGCCCAAACCACAATCACCGTTGCGGCGCCTGTGGGCGGCGCTGTTACCATGCTCGGCGTGCGACCAGGCATGACGGTGATGGAAGGTCAGACACTGGCCGAGATTACCGGCTTCTCCCCGATATGGCTGGAAGCCTCTGTGCCCGAGACACAGGCAGCAAATGTACGGCAGGGTCAGACTGTCAGCGCCACTCTGGCAGCATTTCCCGATGAACGATTTGCGGGGCGCATTACCGCCATTTTGCCCAGCGCCGATGCAGCTAGCCGGACGATCACCGTACGGGCTGAACTACCGAACCCCCGCGGCAGACTGAAGCCGGGCATGTTCGCGCAGGTGTCGCTTTCGCCCGACACGCGTCGTGCGCTGCTGGTGCCGTCGGAGGCGGTCATTCGAACCGGACGCCGCAATCTTGTGATGCTCAAACAGGATGAAGGCGCCTTCCTGCCTGCAGAGGTCGAAATCGGACGCGAGGCGAATGGCAGGACCGAGATCCTGGCAGGCCTTGCCGAAGGCGAAGAGGTCGTCACATCCGGGCAGTTCCTGATCGATTCCGAAGCGAGTTTGGCCGGGATCGATGTCAGGTCGATCGACGGAAGCATGGATATGGCATCCGACGGCCCGGCAAAGATGAAAACCTACACTGCCACGGGAAGCATCACGAAGATTGCCGGAGCTTCGATCACTCTCAATCACGCGCCGGTGCCGGCACTCGAGTGGCCGAGCATGGTCATGCCCTTCGCCCTAGCCGACGCCTCTCTGGTCGAGGGTCTCGAGCCGGGCGATGATGTCGAGTTCACATTCTCGCAAGCCGACACCGGTCCGCGCATCGAGTCCATTCGGAAGGTCGAACGATGATTGCGCGGATTATCGACGCGTCGATTGCCAATCGGTTCTTCATCGTTCTGGCAGCTATCGCAGTCACGCTGGCCGGCTTCTGGGCGGTGCGGGCAACGCCAGTCGATGCAATCCCGGACCTGTCCGACGTGCAGGTCGTGGTGCGCTCGAATTATCCGGGGCAAGCTCCGCGCATCGTCGAGGATCAGGTCACGTACCCGCTTGCGACCACGATGCTGTCGGTGCCGGGCGCGGAAACAGTGCGCGGCTATTCGATGTTCGGCGACAGCTTCGTCTATGTGATATTCGAGGATGGGACGGACCTCTACTGGGCACGTTCGCGCGTACTCGAATATCTCAACCAGGTGCAAAATGAGCTGCCCGAAGGAGTAACCAGTTCGCTGGGGCCGGACGCGACGGGCGTCGGCTGGATATACGAGTATGCTCTGGTCGACCGAACAGGAAACAGCGATCTGGCTGACCTTCGCAGCCTTCAGGACTGGTTCCTGCGCTATGAGCTCCAGACCATTCCGGGCATCGCCGAGGTCGCCAGCGTCGGCGGCATGGTCAAGCAATACCAGGTCGTACTGGAACCTTATCGGATGGCTTCGCTCGGCGTCACCCATAGCGATGTCGTGCGCGCAATCCAGGCGTCCAATCAGGAGGCCGGCGGATCGGTGGTCGAGATGGGTGAGGCGGAATTCATGGTCCGCGCTTCAGGCTATCTAACGTCTTTGGAAGACTTCAGGCAGATTCCGCTCAAATCCGTTGGGAACGGTATCCCTGTCACCTTATCCGATGTCGCCACGATCCAGCTGGGCCCCGAAATGCGACGAGGAATCGCCGAGCTCAATGGCGAAGGCGAGGTCGCAGGCGGCATTGTCGTGCTGAGGCAAGGCGAGGATGCACGCGCAACCATCGCGGCTGTCGAAGAGAGGCTGGAAGTGCTCGAGGCAAGCCTTCCCGAAGGGGTCGAGATTGTCACGACCTATGATCGTTCGAAGCTGATCGACGCTTCGATCGATAATCTGACCGGCAAACTCATTGCCGAATTCATCATCGTCGCGATCGTATGCGCGCTGTTCCTGTGGCACGTCAGATCCGCGTTCGTCGCCATCGTCACGCTCCCGCTAGGGGTTCTGGCCGCCTTCATCGTGATGCGTTTTCAGGGCGTCGATGCCAACATCATGTCCTTGGGCGGGATCGCCATCGCCATTGGCGCGATGGTCGACGCCGCCATCGTCATGATCGAGAATGCGCACAAGCATATCGAGCATTGGGAAGAGGAACATCCCGATGAGGAACTGACCAACAATGAGCGCTGGAAGCTGATTGCGGAGGCGTCGAAAGAGGTGGGGCCAGCGCTTTTCTTCAGCCTTCTCATCATCACGCTTTCGTTCCTCCCGGTCTTTACTTTGCAGGCCCAGGAGGGGCGCCTCTTTTCGCCGCTGGCCTTTACCAAGACCTATGCGATGGCGGCGGCAGCGATCCTGTCGGTGACACTGGTTCCTGTACTGATGGGCTGGCTGATCCGCGGCGAGATACCCAAGGAGGATACCAACCTCCTCAATCGTGTCCTGACCAAGGCCTACCGGCCCGGTCTCGATTGGGTACTCAGCCGCCCCAAGACCACTCTGGTCGTGGCAGGCCTCGTATTTTTAACAACACTGGTCCCATTCACCCGTCTTGGTGGTGAGTTCCTGCCGCCGCTCGACGAAGGAGACCTCTTGTACATGCCGAGCGCGTTGCCCGGGTTGTCTCCTGGGGAAGCGTCGGCATTGCTTCAGCGTACGGATCGGCTGATCAAAACCGTGCCGGAAGTGGATACGGTATTCGGAAAGGCCGGCCGTGCGGATACGGCCACCGACACAGCACCCCTCACGATGTTTGAGACCACGATCCGCTTCAAGCCGCGCGAAGAGTGGCGGCCCGGGATGACGCCAGAAAAGCTCGTCGAGGAGCTTGACCGTGCGGTGCAGGTGCCGGGGCTTGCCAATGTCTGGGTGCCGCCAATCCGCAACCGCATCGACATGCTTGCAACCGGTATCAAGAGCCCGATCGGCGTAAAAGTGTCTGGCGAGGACCTGGCCGAGATCGAGCGCGTGGCGTTGCAGGTCGAAAACGTCGCTAAACAGGTTCCCGGCGTCAGCTCCGCTTTGGCGGAGCGGCTGTCCGGAGGCCGCTATGTCGACGTGGACATCGACCGGGTCGCTGCGGCGCGCTTTGGTCTGAACATCACTGATGTGCAGCAGATCGTGTCAGGCGCGATCGGCGGTGCGAATATCGGACGGACCGTCGAAGGGCTGGCCCGTTATCCAATCAACGTGCGCTATCCGCGCGAAATCCGCGACAGCGTCGAAGAACTGCGCGCGCTTCCTATGCTAACCCCATCAGGGCAGCAAATCACGCTCGGAACCGTCGCGCAGGTGAGCGTCAGCGATGGCCCGCCCATGCTCAAGAATGAGCAAGGACGTCTTATTAGCGTGGTTTATGTCGACACGCGCGGGCGCGATCTGACTTCGGTCGTAAGCGATCTTCAGGCAGCAGTATCAGAGGGCGTCGATCTGCCCGCGGGCGTGAGCATTTCTTACGCAGGCCAGTTTGAATATCTCACCCGCGCCAATGAGCGACTGCAGGTCGTCATTCCAGCAACGCTCGGCATCATCTTCGTTCTTCTCTACCTGATCTTCCGCCGCTTCGACGAAGCTTTTCTCGTCATGGGTACGCTGCCCTTCGCGCTCACAGGCGGCTTCTGGCTCCTCTACCTGATGGGCTACAATCAGTCTGTCGCGACATCGGTGGGTTTCATTGCCCTAGCCGGCGTATCAGCCGAGTTCGGCGTCATCATGCTGATCTACCTCAAGTCCGCGCTCGCCCGGCGCAAAGGCGCACTCGATGCGGACGGCGTGGGCGAAGCCATCAGGGAGGGCGCACTCCTGCGCGTCCGCCCCAAGGCGATGACTGTGGCCGTTATTCTGGCCGGTCTCTTCCCGATCCTGATTGGAACCGGCGCAGGTTCGGAAGTCATGAGCCGCATCGCCGCACCCATGGTGGGCGGCATGATCACTGCGCCACTGCTTTCCATGTTCGTCATCCCCGCCGCATATCTCTTGATGCGGCGCCCACAGCCCAAGCGGCCAACACAATCCAAAGGAGAAATCGAATGCGTACCTCAAACCTAATCATCTTGCTGGCCGCGCCCTTGGCCCTCGCCGCTTGCGACAGCGGGCAGGAAATGGAGTCCATGGACGAAATGGGGACGGACGAGATGTCGATGGAAGGACACGACATGTCAGCGATGGAAGAGAGCGCGGGAACAAGAACGGCCAGCGCTGTCGGCACCGTCACCGCCATTGATGCCGAGGCAGGCACGCTCACCGTCGATCACGAACCCGTCGCCGAACTGGGTTGGCCTCAGATGGTGATGGCTTTCGACGCCAGCGAAGAGGTGCGCGGCGATGTGGTCGTTGGCGATAAAGTCGAGTTTACGGTCGAGGCGACCGATGAAAGCAACACGATCACCGCGCTGACCAAGCAATAGAATTGAAAAGCCCCGTCCGCGAGGAAATTGTCACCCTTGGCCGAAGTATCGTCAGTTCGGCCAAGGGTGTCTGTTTGGGACAAGGATCTCGCAATCGCGATTGCCAGAAGGACCAGCTCTCGGTGCGTTGTGGCAATACGTCGTATGGCCTTGTTTCATGCCTCTCGCGATAACCCGAAGTTGCTGCGTGTTTGGGGATGCGAATAGTAACCATCTCTGACAACATTCGCTCGGGTTAGAAGCAAGCCTGGCCCAGACAGTTCAAGTCCTTGTTACGGAGGAAATCCAGTCGTTGACTTCTGACTCCACCCACACTGTGCAACGAGGTCCAAGCGACCTCGATTGCGGAAAACGCCCCTCCCTCATTCTTTGGTAGATTGCTGTCCGCCTGAGCCCAACGCGTTCCATGACCTCGGGAAGCCGCAGAAGTCGCTCTGCTGACCCGGTGAGATCGTCAACGGTGCTTGCGGGACCACCCGAGGCTGGAGTTTGCGTTTCAGCCATCGGCGCTTTCGTATTGGCCGTCGATATAGAGCGCGTCTCTTCGTTCAAGATCGTCAATGTGTTCGGAGAGGAGGCGCGCAAGCCTTTGCGCCGTCCCCCTCGCCCAACGTGGACGCACCTCCTGCAACCTTGAGCCGAGCTCGCAGGTCAATGCGACCGGCAGTGCAGTGAGGAATGCGCCAAGGAAGGTGCCGACCTCGGTATCGATCCACTCGCTCGCCAGGTCGGCGTCGGTCAGTATGAAAAGCGCCAGAGCCAACTTCGGATCAACCTCGCAGGCGCTCAGAATGCTTGATGCTTCGGCAAGTGTCGCAGGCCGTTCGCCGGTCAGGATCCGGCGCAATGCATCCTTGTGAATCGATGTTTGCCGGGAAATCTCGGTGCGAGTCTTGCCGCTGTTCGAGACATTGGCCGCCAGCAAGCTGGAAAGGCCTGCGTGCGACTCTTCGCCTCGGGATGTGTCGGGACTGACCAATGGATCTTCCTAAGGGTTACTCAACAAAGACTCGCGCTAGGCGAGCAGGAAGACTGTAGGAAAGAAAAAAGAACAGACAAAGAACATGTAGGATGATGAGAATCTCTGCCGATCATTGATTCGCGCATAATCCGGTCGTGGGCGCGCAATTGCCGTCCGCTCTTGCGCGGATTGCGGTCAGCAGAGCGCGAGACAGCAGACCGGAAGCGCAACTTACGGTGATTGGCAGCAAAATGTCGCTTTTTGCTTGGTCGATTGCCAGCTCGTTCCGCTTTCCGTTTTCCTACACCCAGCCTTCCGATCGAGGACAGAACATACAGCGAACACATCGCTGCCAATGTTCGATACGGAGTACCTCGATGACCAAAGCAATCGCCCTTCCCCGACAAGCGAAGAACGGAGTTCGCGCCCGCGACTACCTTCTTCCCGCTGCCATCGCTCTTGCCTGCGCCAGCGCAGCCTATGCCGGCGCTGATACGACCTTCGACCCTGCGCTGCAGAAGTTCACCGACTTCCTCGAAGGATCGGGCGGCAAGATCATCACCGTCCTCAGCCTTGCCGGCGGTCTTATCGCACTTGCGTCGGGTCGTTTCGCGCTCGGACAGGTAGCCGTGCCGGTTGGTGTCGGGATCGGTGTCGGCACCGGCGTACCGATCGTCACCTCGGTCGTGACCGCGACCATCTGATCGCAGGTCTCGACAGGAGGGCGGCATGGCCAACACATACCTCGTTCCACGGCGGCTCGACGATCCAGAACTGATCGGCTTCTGGACCATCGACGAGTTTGCGGGACTTCTCGTTCCGTTTGCCTGGGGCATTCTCGCGCAGCACATCATCATCGGCACATTCCTTTCCGGAATTATCTGGTTCGCCCTTCGAAAGGCGAAGGCGTCAGGTGCAGGGTCGAAACTGGTGCACGCTGCCTACTGGTATCTGCCGGGAAGTTTCCTCGGGCTGAAAGCCACGCCGCCCTCCCATTGCCGCCTGCTCGCAGGCTGAGGGAGGACATCCATGAAACACGAATTTGCCTACGAGGAAGCGCAGCGGCATCTGAAGCAGCGCAACCGCTTTGCGGCGCTTGCCGGTGTACTCGGTCTCACCACCGTACTTGCGGTCGGCGCGGCAGCGACGCGCGAAGAGACACTCGTGCTCGTGCCGGTCACGTCGGAACGGATCGCGCTCAGCAGTGGCGGGATCGAAGCACACTATCTCGAGCTTGTTACCCGCGACACCGCGCTGATGCTGCTCAACCGCGCGCCCGAAACCCTCGACTACTGGATGGAGCAGATCCTGAAGGTGGCCGATCCGGCCGCGCGCGGACACCTCAAGGCCGAACTGGTCAAGATCGTCGACGAGCAACGCGGCTCGGATATCAGTCAGGCTTTCGTCATCGCGTCGATGCACGTCGATACCGAGGCGCTGACCTCCACTGTCACCGGCACGCTCAAGACCTTCGTCGGAGCGCAGGTCATCGCGAGCCAGGAGCGTAGCTTCGAATTCACCTGGAACCGCCGCGGTCTCAGCCTCGGCCTTGCAGGTTTCCGTCAGCTTCCAAACCCCAACGAGGAGGAAGACCTATGAATCTCCTTGTCCGTCCCTTCCCGGCAGCAGCGACAAGTATCGCGCTCGCCGCCCTGACCTGCGCTTTCGCTACGCCAGCCCGAGCCGACCAGTTCGTCGAAGCGGCCGATGGCGCGTCCATTGACTGCGTGCTCGCCCGCGGTGCGCTCACCCGCATTGCGCTTATCGAAGACGGCTTCGCCAATGTCTCGAAAATGGCGAGCGGCTTTCCCTACAACGATTTCGAAGTGACCCACGAGCCGGTGCGCGGCGACATCTATGTCTCGGTGCCGCTTCAATATGCCAGCGCCAGAGTCAGCTTCTTCGCGACCAGCAGCGCGGGCCATGTCTACAAGTTTGCCTGCCGCGTCGAGGGTGAGGAAGCGAGCCAGCTCTTCGTCACCAACCCGGCGCTCGCCAAGTCCGATGCCGCCGAGTGGGAGGAAGGCGCACCGAGCCGCGACGGCGCTGCCCTCCGCCTGATCGAGACCATGGCACATGATGCGGTGCTGCCCGGGTTTCGCGCACGGGCCGCGCTTTCGCGACCGCGCCGGACGGGCAGCCTCGAGGTCCAGCAAGTCGCCGAATACGAAGGTGCCGAGCTGACCGGCCAGGCCTTCACCCTGCGCAACCTTGGTTCCGAACCCATCGATCTTTCCAGCGAACGCGAAGCGCCTGCGGGTGCACTTGCCTTTGCCTATGGCCGCGATGCGCTTGCTCCCGGCGAGACGACGCAAGCCTTCCTCGTCTTCGCCAAGGGAGGGCTCGAGTGATGGCCGACAATACTTTCCCGACATCAGGGAACCCACACGCCAAAGACCAAGGCAGCGCCAAGCGCGCGAAGCTTAATTCCGCAATCGCGCAGCGCCAGAAGCTGCTACTCGGCGGTATTGGTGCCCTCGCACTGATCGCCGGTTCGATGTTCATCTTCGGCGGCGATGATGCGCAGGACGGCGAAGAAGGTGGCGCAACCACCATCGACACAGGCGGCCTCGTCAATCGCAACCTGTCGCAGCGCGAGTTCGTTGCCACCTACGGCAACCGCCTCGACGCGCAGGGCAAGGCGATCAAGGACCTCCAGGACGGCCAGATTTCCAAGAGCGCAATCGAGCAGGAGCTTGAAACGCTGCGCGGCGAAAACGCGCGGATGCTGAGCGATGGCCAGGCCGCGATCGATGCGATCTCGGCGGAGAATGCGGTGCTGCGCAGCGAGCTCGAAAATGTCCGGGCCAATCCGCCCACCGCACCGGTTGCTCCTGTCAATCCGCGTCAGGACGGCACTTCACCTTCACCGCTCGAACCGACAACGCTGGGCGAGCCAAAAGCGAGCTTGCTGAGCTTCGAGGGCGAGAAAGCAAAGGTTTCACCTGCGAGATCGAGCGATGGCTCGCCGCCGCTGCTGCTCGAAGCAAGCCGCGATTACCTGCCGCCCAACAGCTATGCGCCCGCGACCGTGATCGTCGGCGTCGACGCATCGACCGGTGTCACCAGCCAGAGCGATCCGCTTCCCGTGGTGCTGCGCATCACCGGACCAGCCCGCTCGGTGCTCAAGGGCAATCGCCTGCTTACCACCGATCTCACCGGCTGCCTCGTCAACGGCGCAGCGCGCGGCGATCTCTCGGCCGAGAAGGTCTACGTCAAGCTTGTGCGCATGACCTGCGCGCAGCCGGGCGGACGCTACGCGGTCAGCGAGGTCAAGGGGTTCATCGCCTTTGCCGGAAAGTCCGGCGTGCGTGGCCGCGTCGTCAGCCGCGAAGGCAGCCTTGTCAGCCAGGCGCTGCTCGCCGGGATCGTCGGCGGCTTCGGCCGCGGCTTCTCGGCCAACGCCAACGGCGTCTTTGCAGGCCGTGTCGGCGAAGACGGGACGCGCGAAGCACTCTCGCCGACCGACATCCTTGCAGGCGGCTTCGGCCAAGGCGCGGGCGAAGCGGCCGACACGGTCAGCAAATACCTCATCGAACGCGCAGAACAGTATCAACCCGTCGTCGAGATGCCGACCGGCATCGCAGTCGAGATCGTCTTCCTCGACGGCGTCCATGTCAGGAGCACTTCTCAATGAATTTCCATGAATTCCGGCCGGGCCTGAAGGCCCGCGTCGCCCACGTCTCGCTTGCCGCAGCCAGCGCAGCGGCCCTCCTCACCAGCGGCGTTGCGGTGGTCACTGCCATGCCGGCGCAGGCCGCCATTGCACGCGATGTCGCACAGGCATTGAAGCTGCGCCTCCCCAAGACGCCGATCGACGCGCTCGACTGCACGACGTTCGCGCCGTGGTGCGAAGTCGTCTCGGGCGAGAGCCTGTTCTATATCGACGAAGCGGCCCGCTACCTCTTCGTCGGGCGTCTTTACGACCTCGAGGAACGCCGCGATGTGACGGCAGCGCGGCTGCTCGAGCTCAATCCCGATCTGCTCGCTGCCGGAGCTGCGCGGTCGGCAGGCCGCGCGGATGCGCATTCTCCCGAAGCCCGAACCGCGCCCGCCAAGACCATGGTGGACCTCTCAGGCCTGCCCAAGGATGGCGCGGTCGTCTGGGGCAACCGCAAGGGTCCGCGGCTCGTTGTCTTCTCCGATTTCCAGTGCGGCTACTGCCAGCGGCTGACGGGCGAACTCGAGAAGGCCGGCGTGCTGGTCGAGGAGCGCCCGATCTCGATCTTTGGCGCTTCGAGCCGCCGCATGTCTGAAGGCGTGCTCTGCGCCAAGGACAAGGCAAAAGCGCTTCACGCTGCTTATGCCGGGCGCGCGCCTGCGGTAGCGCCAAATTGCGACGTCGGCGAAGAACTCGATGCTAATGAAGCCTTCGCGCGTGCCAACGGCTTTGCCGGTACACCGGTCATCGTTCGCGCAAGCGACGGCGCAGTCCTCCACGGCTACCGCGATTCCGCAACGCTGCGGAAGTTCGCAGGCGCCAAGCCGGGAATTGATCAATGAGCCCGCGCCCCATCAAACTGGGCGCATTGGCAAGCCTTGCTTTGATAATCGGTGGCTGCGCGACGCTCGGCGGCAATGTCAAAGGCGATTTCGCCTGCCGCGCGCCCGAAGGCAGCTGTGCGCCGACCTCCGCGATCGACGAGCAGGCGACGGCCGCAATGCAACCGCAGGGCGCGAACGCACTTGCCTCGTCACCAACGAATGGTCGCACTTTGCGTGTCGTTCTTGCTGCCTGGCGTGACGCGGATGGCCGCGAGCACGAAGCGCGCGTCGTGCACTTGCCCCTTGCAGAGAAGCCTATATCGGACTGGCGAGCCCCGCTTTCGACCTCCGATGTCCTGCGCGCGCTCGGTCGTGCGAGCCAGAGCCAGAACGGCACTACCGACAGCGGCGACGCAACAGGCGCCGCCACCGTTCCTTCTTCCCTTCCCCAGCAGCTTCCGGACGTCCTGGTTATCCCCTCCCAGGGCGCGCCGGAGCTGCCCGGCGCCTCGGCGCCGGACCAAGGGGCACCTGGCCGTCCCCCCTCCCCCGGCCGGGTGCCCCACCCTGTTTCGCCTGAAGGAGAGACGCGATGAACATTTCGCTCGCCACTGCGCGTGATGCGCTGCTTTCCGGAGTATTTGGCGACGCCAAGCGCGCCGACCATCCGCAGGCCCATTTCTCGCTCGACATGTTGTCAGACTGGCTGCCCTACCGCGTGTTCGACGAAGGATCCGGCCTCTATCGCAACGCGCATTCGAAGGGCTTCGTGCTCGAAGTCACCCCGCTGATCGGGGCGGACGAGCGCACCGGCGAGATCCTTGGCCAGTTCTTCTCCGAAAGCCTGCCGCAAGGCGCCTGCCTGCAAGTGCTCAATTTTGCGTCGCCCCGGATCGGCGCCATCGTCGGACCCTGGTTCGCGCCGCGCTACGAGCAGGGCGGCATCTACGAAGCCATCGCAAAAGCGCGTACAAACCGGCTCTACGATCTTGTGTGGCAATCGGGCTCGGCGCATGCACCGTTCCACGCGCGCCATGTACGCCTGATTGTCTCGCTAGGTGTCCCGGTTCCGGGCCATGTCACCGACGCAGAGCTAACCGAATGCAGCAACGGGCTCATGGGAATGCTCAATTCTCTAGGGCTCGCGTCGAACGCGCTCGAGCCGGCGGGCCTCCTCGAACTCGTCGATGAACTGACCTCGCCAACAACGGCGCGAGAACCGGAACGCACGCACTGGAATCGCGAGGACACGCTCGACGTTCAGGCCATCCGGCGCGACATCGAACTCGAGGTCGAGGACGACCGGCTGATCCTGCGCACCGAACGCTTCCGCGAGACGGGGCGCACCCGCGATGGCATTCCGAAGATGGGAGAATGCTATCCCGACCGCTTCGATGTGCGCCATTACGGCGTGCGATCGACCCCCGAACGCTGGGCGCCGTGGGAGTGCGCGCGGCTCATCGGCGACATGTTCACCGACAAGCTGCGCTTCCCTTGCCCTGCCGCCACCATGCTGTGCCTGCACTATCCCGACCAGGAAACGGCATCTGCGCGCGCGGGCTACAAGTTCATGCGCACCACCAGTCTTTCCGAGACCAAGAGCGCGCGTTTCCTGCCCAGGCTCTCCGAGCAGTCGGCGGAGTGGAAACACGTCCAGGCCGAACTCCAGGCAGGCAAGAAGCTGGTCAAGCTCTTCTACGGCCTCACCACCATTTCGCCGCTCGGCGATGGCGATGCGCATGAGCGCACGGTCAAGGCGATCTACAAGGCGGCCGGATGGGATCTTGCCGACGAGCGTTTTCTGCAATTGCAGGGTCTCGTCGCCGCCTTCCCCCTGAGCCTTGCCGACGGGCTCGTCCACGACATGGCGCGTCTCAAGCGCTTCCGGACGATGCTTTCGACAACGGCAGCGAACATCGCACCGATGCAGGGCGAGTATCTCGGGGGCGAGATACCGCACCTGCTGCTGCTTGGACGGCGCGGCCAGCCCTTCTTCTGGTCTCCCTTCGAGAACACAGCAGGCAACCACAACATCGCGATCTGCGGGAAGTCGGGCTCGGGCAAATCGGTGCTGCTGCAGGAGCTGTGCACTGCCTTGCGCGGTGCCGGCGCCAAGGTCGTCGTGATCGATGACGGGCGCAGCTTCGAGCACTCGGTCAAATTGCAGGGCGGCCGCTTTGTCGAGTTCACACTCGCCTCGGGCTTCTCGTTGAATCCATTCTCAATGGTCGACGATGCCCGCGCGCATGAAGACGAGGACTACCGGCTCGATTGCTTTGCGATGATCAAGGCGATCGTGGGCCAGATGGCCCGGCCGAGCGCGGCACCCTCCGACACCGAACGCGGCCTAATTGACCGCGCGGTGACGCAGGTCTGGGAAGCGCTCGGCAGCGGCGGGGCGATCGACGATGTCGCGCACGCACTGCACTCAAGCGAGAACGAGGCGGGCAAGGATTTGGCGACCGCGATCGCGCCCTTCTGCCGCGGTGGCAGCTATGCCGGGTTCTTCTCCGGCAAAGCGAGTTTCGCGCTCGAAGACGATTTCACCGTGTTCGAGATGAGCGACCTTGCGTCTCGCGAGGAACTCAGAAGCGTCGTCCTCTCGGCGATCATGTTCATGACCGGTCAGGCGATGACACGGAGCTCGCGCGCGACCAAGAAACTGCTGCTGATCGATGAAGCCTGGGCCATGCTCAAGGGCGGCTCGATGGGCGAGTTCGTCGAGACATATGCTCGCACCGCGCGCAAATATGGCGGCGCGCTGGCGACCGCCACCCAGTCCCTCAACGACTATTACAAGTCCGATGGCGCGCGGGCCGCGCTCGAGAACAGCGACTGGATGCTGGTGCTCCAGCAAAAGCCCGAGACCATCGCCGATTTCCGCAAGGAAGCGCGGCTCGACATGGACGACCGGACCGAGACGCTGATCCGCAGCCTCAAACGCTCGGGCACCGAATACAGCGAAATCTATCTGAAAGGTCCCGAGATGGAGGCCGTCGGACGGCTCGTGCTCGATCCGCTTTCGGCGACCATCTTCTCCTCCGATCCCGACACCTATGCCGACATTCATCGCTATGTCGAAAGCGGCATGCCGCTGGAGCGCGCGGTCGCGCTGGTCGCAGGTGTGGAAGGAGCTGCATAATGGCGCTCGAAACCACCACCCTCGTCGACCGCGTCCCACTCCCGACTCCAAAGCCGGCAAGGCCAGATCGTCAACCCATCAACTGGCTGGCGCTGTTCCAGGGCAGCTGTCTCGTTCTGATTGAAGCGGCAGGTTTCGTGACCAGCACGCTACTGTTCGTACTCGGACTGCCGCTGTTCGTGTTTCTCCTGCTCGCAGGCTGGGATCTGGGATCGCTCTTCGCCCAGCTCGGCAATCTCGCCGATCATTACCGCACAGCCGAACCGCTGGCGCGCCGCTTCTTTGCGCAGGACCTCCAGATCGCGTTTCTCATCGCTTCAGGCGGCCTCGCCCTTCTGAGGATGCCTTCCTTCCTGCGTCGTCTCGATCGCCGCCTCAAGAAAGGAGACCCTGCGCATGTCTGATCAGTTAAACTCTTCGCATTCGCTCGCGCTCAAACTGCTCGCCACCGCAGCCCTGGTTACGGCGCTTCTCTGGGGCGCATGGATCACGCGCGAGGTCGCAAGCTCCCCTACGCAACGCATCGTCACCGTCCGGCTTGCCGAAACGATCGGAAGCTTCGTCGAGGAAGCCGCGCGCGTCGATGCCGATCCGGCAGCGGTCCAGGCAGCAGGCCTCGCCTACCTCCAGGCGGCGGAAAGCGCGGTTGCCGAGATGGGAAACGATGGCCGCGTGGTGCTGATGGCTGAAGCGGTTCTTGCAGGAGCCGCCGAGGACGCGACCCCCGAACTTGAACGACGCATCGCGCAGAAGCTCGAACCCAATGCATTCGAAAATGGAGAGCAGCCATGAGACTGCCGCTCCGCTTGCGCCGCCCCTTGCTCCTCTCGGGCCTCGTCCTGCTGCCATTGGCGTGGGCACCGCTCGACGCCTTCAGCAAGGATCACGCCTTCCTCATCAACGCCAGTCCGAGCCTGCCCAACTGGGCGTTCTGGCTCGACAAACACGCTCCCATTACGCGCGGCAGCCTGATCTTCTTCGAGCCGCCGCAAAGCGAACTCGTCGAGACACACTTCGGACAAGGACCGCAGATGTTCGGCAAGCGCGTGCTCGGCGTGCCGGGCGATGTGGTGAGCCACAAGGACGATGCGGTCTTCATCAATGGCAAGAAGGTCGCGACGCGGCTCGAAGCCACCCGCTTGGGCATTCCGCTCACGCGCGGTCCCGAAGGCGCGATACCAGAAGATTGCTACTACACTGGAACGGACCATCCGCGCGGGCTCGACAGCCGCTACGCAGAGATCGGGTTCGTGTGTCGCGGGCAAATACTCGGCAGCGGGAGGGCGATCCTGTGAAGCGCTCGCTCCTTCCGCTCGGCGCACTTCTTTTGGCCGCGCTCCCGGCCAGCTTGCAGGCACGCGATTATGGTCAACGCGGCGCGGTCTTCCCGGTGATCGAGCGCGACCTGCTCGAGCAAATCCATTCGCGCCTCACGGCAATGGAAAAGTCGGGCGAGACCGCGCGGCTCAACCAGGAATTGAAGCGACGTACCATAGCGCGGGTGAACCGGCCCGATCCGGTTGACGGCCTGATCCGTGCCATCGAAAGCCGTAGCTGGCCGTTCGATCCGACGATCACGCTCGCCGCCGATATCCGCGGTGCCAAGGGCGAGCTGATCCATGCTGCCGGAACGCGGGTCAATCCGCTCGACAGCGTCAAACTGCGCGCAGACCTGCTGTTTCTCGACGGCGATGATCCCTCGCAGATCCAATGGGCGCTCAGGCAGACTGCCAATGCCAAGCTGATCCTCGTCAGAGGCGCCCCGCTCGAGCTGATGAAGGCCCGCCAGCGGCGGTTCTATTTCGACCAGGGCGGAAAGTTCACCGAGAAGTTCGGCATCAGGGCCGTGCCCGCGCGCGTGCGCCAGAAAGGGCGTGTCCTCGAAGTGAGCGAGATCGCGCTGCCGCCTCGAAAGGCCCAGCCATGAGCAGCATCCGCGCCTTCCTCATCCTCGTCACGGCGACATTGTCGCTCGCCCTTTCCTCGCCCGCCTCGGCCGATGCCGGGCCGGGCAAATGCACCGGGCAGTTCGTCAACCCGATCACCGACATCTGCTGGTCGTGCCTGTTCCCGATCTCGGTCGGCGGGCTCGACATCTGGCCGAGCAATCGCCCCGATCCCGACAATCCCGACCTGCCCCTATGCCTGTGCGGGCTTCGGCCCGGCATCGCCATGGGGTTCTGGGAGCCGGTGCGGCTCGCCGATGTCAGCATGAAGCCGTGGTGCTTCGTTAATCTGGGCGGGATGAAGCTCGATCCCGGCTTCGATATCGGGTTCCGCTCGATCTCGGGCCCTTCGGCGGTGGGCGGCGCAAGCCAGTACTATTCGAGCTGGCACGTCCATTGGTATGCCTATCCGCTGATCTACTGGATGGAGATCGTCGCCGATTTCCTGTGCCTCGAGCCCGGCTCGATCGACATCCTCTACATCTCCGAGGTCGATCCTCTTTGGCAGGACAGCGAACTTACCGCGATCATCAACCCCGAAGCGGTGCTCTTCGCCAACCCGCTGGCACTGGCCGCCTGCGCGGCGGATTGCGCCGCATCGACCGCGAACCTGCCGCTCGACGAGATGTTCTGGTGCGCGGGCTGCCAGGGTTCGATGTACCCGATGAACGGCAATGTCTCGGCGAGCATAGGCCACGTCCAGGCCTCGCGTCTCGTGCTCTCGCGCTTCGCCTACAAGCTCCACCGTGAACTCGTCTCCTGGGGCACGATGGGCTCCAAAGGTCTGTGCGGAAAATATCTGATGCCGGTGATGCGAAAGCAGCAATACCGCTTCCAAGCCACCAACCCCAATCCGGCGACCAAGGGCCGCTTCGCCTGCCCGCCCATCGGTGCCTCCACCACCTTCCAGTCCCCCGGACAGGTCATCCCCGCCATCGGCGAAGACATGGGATACCTCGTTTGGCGCAAGAGGAATTGCTGCGCATTATGAGAAACGCCTTCCCCCTGCTTGTCGTTACCAGCCTGGCGACCGCCGCCGCCTTTGCCGCCGCGTCTGCGCAGGAAAGTTCGCCCGAGCTCGATCTTGCCGAGATCCGCGCACGCGCCAGTGAGCATACTGCCGATGCCGAAGCGCTCGCCACATCGGTGAGGACCAAGGCCGATGCGTTGGCAGAAGACGCGCGCGCAGCACAGCAGACTGCATTCGAGAACCGCGCCGCGTATGCAGCAACTGCAAAGGCGACTGCCGATACAGGCCCGCTCGATCTCGATGGCATGATCCGCGCCCAGGCCGATGCGGAAGTGGCGGCGATGGGCGAGACGCCCCGGTTCATTGCCTTTGCCTCGCTTGGAATGCCCGAGCCCTCATTGAAGGCGCTTGTTCGCGATGTCTCGAGGGCCGGCGGCGTGACCTTGCTGCGCGGGTTCCCGCAAGGCGACAGCGCCGGCTTCAAGAAGCGCATCGCTGCGATCTGGAGCGATGGCAGCGATGCCGGTGCGCTCGGGATCGACCCGCGGCTGTTCCGCGCTTTCGATATCGAGGTCGCTCCGAGCTTCGTGATGATCGCGAGCGACTTCGCCCCCTGCGACGGGTTCGACTGCAGCGAAATCCTCCCGCCGCACGACCGCATTGCAGGCAATATCAGCGTGGCCGAAGTGCTCGACACCTTTGCTTCGGGAGGCGGCCCGGGCGCGCAGCTTGCACGCATGCATCTCCGCCGCCTCGAAGGAGAGCGGCCATGAAGTTCACACAATCGCTAAGCCTGGGACTGTTCGCCCTTCTCGCAATCGCCGCGCCCCTTTCTGCGCAGCAGCAGAACGCGCGGGCCGACGGAAAAGCCTTTGGCGAAAGCCTGCGCGGCGAAGCGCAGGCAGCTGCCAGATCGCAACCCGACGCATCCACTCTCCCCAACTATGATCGCAATGCCGTGCGCGACCTCGAAACGCTCGCCGACGATCCCGACCGGATCGAGAGCAATGCCGCAGCGGCGGCCACCGGACACCAGGGTTATCGCGCCATGCGCGACAGCATCGCCAACCGTGCGCGTTTCGACAGCCAAGACATCGGAGACGTGATCGCGCGAAGCCTCGCGATCAACGAGACGCCGCTCGATTACACCAGCGGCATGGATATCTCAGGCGGCCAGGGCAATTGCGTTCCGTTGCCGCCCGGCTCGGGTTCGGCGGGAACCTACACCGCCACCTGCAACACCGGCACACGCATCGACCAGTCGGTGGGACAGTGCGCGGTGCCGCTTGTCGCCAATGTGACCCAGCGCCAGCAATGGCATTATCTCTGCAACGACACCGGCGTCTACCAAGGCCTCCCATGGTGCTCGGCATTCGATGGCGGCTCGTGCCGCATCGGCGGCTATCGCCCCGGCCCGTGCCTCCAGTGGCGGCAGGACCAGTTTACCCGCTACTGTACCGAGCCAGGTGATCCGATCGCTGAGATTGCCTGCGATGCGCCCGATCCTCGTTACACGCCCTATGCGGTGACCACCGACAGCACGGTCGATACCGTTCCCGATGAGAGCCAGTGCACGGGCTTTGCCGACAATGGCGATTGCACGCTCGACAATGAGATCTGCACCGACGCCGACCCGCGGACCCGCATGATCGATGGCGTCTCGGTCACCCGGCCGTGCTGGGAATGGCAGCGCAACTACACCTGCACGTCGCGCGAAGCGGCAACCGATTGCTCGGATATCGAGAGCCAGGGCACCTGCCGGTTTGTCCGCGAGGAATGCCTCACGGACGAGCTCCCGTGCGAGACCTGGGAGCGCATTTACGAATGCCCACTGCCCGATACCGAGAGCACCACGCAGTATGTTTGCGATGGCGATGTCTATTGCATCGACGGCAGCTGCGAGACGATCGAGCGCACCGCAAATGATGAGTTCAAGGATGCGGTCACCGCGCTTCATGCGATGGACGAAGCGCGCGGGCAATTCGATCCAAGCACGCTGACGCTATTCCGCGGAACCAGAAACACCTGCTCGTCCAAGGTCTTCGGCGTGCTCAATTGCTGCAAAGGCAAGGGTTTCCCTCTCATTCCGGGGATCAGCCTGCTGGTCGCGCTCGGCTGCGACCGCGAGGAAGTGCTGCTCCATCAGCGCGATGCGCAGGGGCTGTGCGCCTATGTCGGGACCTATTGTTCGAAGAAGTTCCTTGGCGTCTGCCTGACCAAGAAGAAGGCTTATTGCTGCTTTGAGAGCAAGCTCTCGCGCATCCTACAGGAACAGGGTCGCAAGCAACTCCCCAAGCCCTGGGACAAGCCCAAGGAAGAACAATGCGAGGGGTTCACTCTCGACGAGTTCGCGCAGCTCGATCTTTCCCGGATGGATTTCAGCGAAGTCTATGCCGAGTTCACCGAAGCCGCGCGGCTGCCCGACGAACTCGAGACCAGCATCCTCATTCAGCAGAAGATTGACGACTATTACGCAAGGGGCGGCCAATGACCCATCTCTATCGCATGGCGGCGCTGGCCCTGGGCCTGACTGCCCTTCCCGTGACCTCGGCCTATAGCCAGGAGCGGCAAGACACTCCATCGACCACTGCGGCCGACGCGATCTACTGCGAGCAGCGCAGGCTCGGCTACTGGTTCTACTGCGCGAAGCCCGTTCCCCAGGAAGAGCCGCAACAGGAGAAAGCCGAACCGGTCCCGGCAACGCAGGAACTCGACGCGATCACCTCCGAACTGCGCGAGTTGAAAGCACGCGCGATCCTCTATCCGACCGAAGCCAATGTCGCGGCCTATATCCGTTTCCAGCGCGCGCAGCTCGACCGCGCCTCGCTGTTCTCCGACGTCTGGCAACGCGCGATCTGGCAGGACCCGGAACTCGACTACACGCTCGAACGCCCGGTCGGAGCGGTCGCCAAGAAGCAGTGGCAGGATGCCCGCAGCGCCGAGCGCGATCACGTCATGGCACGGCTGTCGCAGCGCTACGGCCTGTTCTATTTCTTCAGTTCCACCTGCGGGCCGTGCGAAGTGATGAGCCCGATCATCAAAGGCGTTGCCGACCGCTGGCGGATCACGGTGCGTGCCATCTCGACCGATGGTGGACCCTCAAGACACTTTCCCGACTATCGCGTGGAAACCAACCAGCGCGCCAGGCTCGGTCTTGAAGGCAAGGCCACCCCGGCGCTCGTGCTGTGGGACAGCGCGACCAAGCGACCGATCCCGATCGGTTACGGCGTGCTCTCTGCCGACGAACTCCAGGATCGCATCTACCTTCTCACCTCGAAGGAAGCCGGACATGATTACTAGCATCCGCAATGCAGCGCTGACCCTCGCCGCTGCCAGCATGATCGTCTCACCTGTCGCGGCCAACGTTGGCGATAGCATGGACCGATTCATGGACGACATGGGCGCTGCGGCCAATGTAACCGGCCCGACCGCCTTTGAAGGCCAGTCGGCGGGCTATTACAGCCTCGGCAACGTCTGGACGCGCTTCCCGCAGAAGACGACCAATATCGCCAATCTTCAACTCCCTCGAGCCCGCGCCGGCTGCGGCGGGATCGATATCTTCGCCGGCTCTTTTTCCTTCATCAATGCAAGCGAGATGGTCGCGCTCCTGAAGGCCGTGGCCAATAACGCGGTCGGGTTCGCCTTCAGCCTCGCGATCGATACCGTCTGTCCCGAGTGCAACAAGATCATGCAGGAGTTCAGCCAGAAGGCTCAGCTCATGAACAACCTGTCGATCAACTCCTGCGAAATGGCGCAGGGGCTGGTCGGAGGCCTCTGGCCCAAAGGCGATCTCGCCGACAAGGCGATCTGCGAAGCGATCGGCAATTCCGAAGGCATCTTCACCGACTATGCCGCGGCCAAGCACGGCTGCGGTACACGCGGCCAGCGCGCTTCGACCAACGAGGGCGCCGGTACCGACTACGCCGACATCAATCCGGGAGTAGCGCGCAACTACACCTGGCACGTCCTGAAAAAGAGCGCCTTCTTCAACCCCGGCGGCACTTTCGACCGCGAGCTTGCCGAATACGCCATGACGCTGATCGGCACGGTGATCTACGTGCCGCCCAAGGACGATGAGGCAGGCAAGTTCGTGCCTTTCGCCGGCGATGCTTCATCCACCCTGGTGAGTGCGCTGCTCGACGGGACACAGGGCCAGACCGTGCGCGTGTTTCGTTGCGACGAGACCGATCTCTGCCTCAATCCGACCTTCGAGCAGATGAGCCTTTCCAACGCCAAGGCGATCCGCCCGCGCGTCGCGCTCCTCATCGGCAATATGGTCGACGCGATCCGCACCGACACCGCAATCGGCAATGCCGAGAAGGAACTGCTGCAGGTTGCCTCGGTCCCCTTGTACAAGATCCTCACGGTACAGGCCGCTTATGGTCGCGGCATGCCCACCGACGATCGCGACACGCTCGCCGAGATCGCCAGTATCGACCTCCTCTATGCAATTCTCGACCGCATTGTGTCGGAAGCCGGGCGTTCGATGGCAAGCTTCATCGCCGCCGATGAAGCCAAGCTCGCAATCTGGCGCGGCCAGATTGCCGAGGTACGTTCGGGCCTCGTCCAGCGTCAGGCGACGGGACAGGCCAAGGTATCGGCGATCATGCAGATCATCGAGAAGACCGCGATGATCGAGAACGCGCTTGCCGCCTCGATGTCGCCCTCGATGTCCGCCGCACTCGATTGGTCGCGCGGGCTCCAGTCGCGCTCGATCATCCCCTGAGCCGCGAACATGGTCGAGATCTTCACCACCGGCGGCGGCGAATACATCGTCAATGTCCTCAACGCCGTCGCCGCATGGACCGGTGCCGGCGGCTACAAGAGCCTGGTTCAGGTCGCCTTGGTTATGGGGTTCGCGCTCGCGGTGATCGTGGTGGCGTTCAATCAGGACTGGCGCGCATGGCTCAATTGGTTCCTAGGCGCGACGCTGATCTACATGTGCCTGATGGTGCCGAGGCTGGACGTCCAAGTCACCGACCGGGTCAATCCGAGCCTCGCTCCGGCGACCGTTGCCAATGTCCCGCTCGGGCTCGCGCTGATGGCAAGCTTCACCAGCCAGGCGGGGGACTATTTGACGCGTTCGGCCGAGACGGTGTTCGGGCTTCCCGATGATCTCAATTATTCGAAGAACGGCATGATCTACGGCGCGCGCCTGCTCGAAGCGACGCGGTCCCTGCGCATTGCCGATCCCGAGTTCGCCGCCAATTTCGACGAACATGTCCGCCAATGCGTGTTCTACGACCTGCTGCTCGGTCGCTATTCGATGAAGGAATTGTCCGAGAGCAATGACATCTGGGCGACCGTCGCGCCCGGGAGCGCGGCGCGTGCGCAGAAGTTTCTGACCCGCGAGGCCGATGACAGCGTTACCGCGTCGATCGTCACCTGCCGCGAGGCCTACACAGCGCTCTCGAACCAGTGGGCGGGCATGATCGACGAGATGACGCTCGTTGCCGGACGTCAGCTCTATCCCAAGCAGACCGAAGCGCTCGCCAAGGCCAAGCTGATCGCCGACCTGCCGGTGGCCTACCAATATCTCACCGGCATCTCGAAGGACGCGAGCAGCATCTTCCGCCAGGTTCTGACCATCAACGCGATGAACCAGGCGATGCACGGCTTTGCCGGAGCGAGCGGCGCATCGAGCGTCGATGTGTTTGCGCAGACCCGTGCCGATATCCAGACCGAGCGAACCTATTCCTCGATCGCGCACAATGCGATGAAGTGGGTGCCGATCCTCAACGTCGTGCTGACGGTCGTCTTCTATGCGCTCTTCCCGGTGCTTTTCCCGCTGTTCCTGATGCCAAGGACCGGACCGATCGCGCTGAGAGGCTATGTCACCGGATTCTTCTACCTCGCCGCTTGGGGACCGCTCTTCGTCATCCTCCACATGATCCTGATGCTCAAAGGCGCCGGCGATGTTGCGGCAGCGGGTGGCGCGAGCGGGCTCACGCTTGCGACCTTTTCCGGCATGACCGACGTCAACAACGATATCGGAATTCTTGCCGGTTATCTCGTTGCCTCGATCCCGTTTCTTGCAGGAGGCGTTGCGCGCGGCGCGATGGCGATCTCGGGCCAGGCCACGAGCTACCTCAATCCGAGCCAGAATGCGGCCGAAGAAGCGGCGCGCGAGGCAAGCACGGGCAATGTCTCGCTCGGCAACACCAATCTCGAGAATTCGAGCGTGTTTTCGCGGCAATTCGCCCAAGGCAGTCTCGCGCCGAACATCGCTTATGGCGCGGCACAGACGAGAGGAATCGGCGAGAGCGGAACACAGACAACCGGCTTTCCGCAAGCAGAATTCGCGACTGTGCCGACCTCAAGCTATCCCTTCACCCCCACACTTGGGCAGGATTTCTCGAGCAGGCTGTCGACCATGGCGAGCGAGAGCCGCAGCCAGAGCGAGACCTTTTCCAACCTTGCCCAACAATCGACCAGTTCGGCAGTCACGCGGTTCAGCGAGCTGCGCGATGCCTACACCCGATCTCGCTCGAACGAGACAGTCAGCGGAACGTCGGCCAACGACAGCATTGGAAGAACATTTAGTGAGCTCGACAACGCGTCCAACACCTTGCAGCAGCAGTTTGGCCTGTCGCGCCGGGCATCGGACGACATCACGGTATCGTGGTTTTTGAATGGCGACGGAGCTCTTGGTCTGAAAGGAGAAAGAGGTGCGGGATCCGCCAGCTTAGGCGTGAAAGGCGGGCGCAATCAGAGCTGGACCGACAGCGATATCGGGATCGCCTCAGAAGATCGCTCGCGCATCGAAAGTGCCCTAAGCCAGATTTCCGAAAGCCAGAATTGGTCAAGTTCGAGAGAAGGTTTTTTCCGAGAAACCAGCTCAAGCTCAGAAGCGCTCGTCTCGAGTAGCGCAGCGGGTATCACAACATCGCTGACGGAAGCGAATAGCTACACAATTGAGGCACGCCGCGCGGAAGAGATCGCCAATCGGCTCGAGAGCCAGGCCAGCTGGTATGAAAGCGCCAATGCTGCGGGAACTCTTAACCTGAGCCAAGCCTACCGCGAATGGGGCATGGCGGAGATCGAAGCCAACCGCGACTACTACGGTCAAGCCCGCTTTGACGACATCGACTTCCAGATGAGCGCGCAAGGGCAGCAGCTGCAGGCGCGTTTTGTGGAAAGCTACGCTGAGGGCCTCAACGATGAGATCGCGAGCGAACTGGTGTTGCCTGATAAAACGCCTGTGGCTCGGCCTAGTGTAAGAAGCGCGAGCGGCGTGCGCGGCTCAGTTCGCCTTGGTGGGACGCCAGGCTCTCTCGGAGATCCATCAGATGGCAGGGAAGAGATCGCAGACGATGTTGGTCGAAGGCAAAACCAAGGCGCTCGAAGCATCGAACAAAGAAGAGGAAGTCTTGATCGGACGACACGGGACGCACGAGGAGCATCCGCTGAGGCGGCCGATGATGTGAAGGAATGGTAGTCGCGATTAAAGGATGGCGTCGTGCACTACCACGAATGCAACAAATGCCGACAAGCCAACGAAGATTAGGATCAGCTTCAAACGTCCCCATGGATCAGCCCAGGTCTTCTTCCACGTGTACGATGCCAGGCGATCCTCAGCGATGGCGCGATCGATTTCGCGAAAGCCTTCCCAATCGCCTTTGTTCTCTGGCGGGGTTCTATCGGAATTGCTCATAGGTCAGTGTCCTTTCGCGGAAACCGAAGCCCCCTCTCCTCTATTGGGCTCAGAATGCATCAACGGGCCGATCATCACAATAGCAGGGCGATGCGCCGTGTGACTACGGCTGCCGTATCCCGGAGCGGTGGACACCTTTGCGGTCGCGGTCGCATGGTTTTGCAGCTGCCTTTTCGCACGACGCGAGATAAGCATCCAGCCGTTCGATCGTTCTGCGGCGTGGCCTTCGTCCCATTCGTAGGTCGAGGACGAATCTGGGGTCACCAACAGCGCGCCTACCGAAGCGAGTTGCAGAAATGTGGTTTTCTTTCAGATGCTTCTCGATCCGTTCAAGCAAACTCATTTCCTTACTGCTCCGACTCGTATTTCGCTTGTGTTCTTGTTCTGTTCCTACTAGGATGATTTCCGCGAGTCTAGGAAAAAATCCTATGGCTGCATCCAAAGGACCAAGCTGATGGTAAATGTCAGAGAAGAGCTCGACCGCCTCATTATTCAGGGTGGATACGGCTACGCCTCGATTTCAAGGCTCCTCGGCCGCAACCCGAGTTACATCCAGCAATTCATTAAGCGTGGCTCGCCGAAGATACTCGACGATGAGGATCGGAAGACATTGGCATGCTTCTTCGGGGTTGATGAGCAGACCTTGGGAGGACCGGCGAACCCGGTTTCAGACGGGATGGTTGAAATCCCCGTTCTTGAGGTTGAAGCATCCGCCGGATTTGGCGCCATTGCCGAAAGCGAAAGCGCTCAGACGCGGTTTGGTTTCGACGAGCGTTGGCTACGAAGATTGACTGCCGCGAAAAGCGCGAGCCTGTCGATCGTCGGAGTTATGGGTGACTCGATGGAACCAACGCTCAGCGATGGCGACGAGGTTCTCGTGGATGCATCCGACCACGGTTCAAAGCTCCGTGATGGAATTTACGTGCTGCGTGCAGACGAAGCTCTGGTGGTAAAGCGTATTGCCATCAAACCTGGCGGCAAACAGGTCACGATCGCCAGCGACAACCCCGCCTACCCCACATGGCACGACATGGATCGGGCAGATGTCCATGTTGTTGGGCGAGTCATCTGGTTTGGTAGAGCTCTCTGACGGCATGGTCTGGGCCGTTTGCTGAATGTCCTCTCTTGGGCAGAAGCACGGCGTAAAAGACATTCGACGACCATATCAAGTAATCTAGCTGTTGGTTCTCCATTACTGCGGGCATTACCTTGCAGTCGCATTGAAACGAAGCTCTTGCGCAGTAGATGAGATGCTGCTTGTCATAGGCGGGCTCGTGACAAGCAGCCAAGACCCACTGCTTTGGGATGGTCGCATCGGCTTGCCGTTCGCGCTCGATCTCTAATCTTAATGCTCGTGGCTTTCTCGCATTTTCCGCCTTAGTATCAGTGCTATGATCAGTAGAGTATTATGGCAACTTTAGATCCCAACTATCCTCGCAAGAGCGGAGTATCGGGCGATCAGACAAGGCAAGCAGTTAGCGCACTGCGCGGCTATGCCTATCAAATTTATGTGAGTGCCATTGCCTGGCTGCAATTAGGAGAAAACCAAGAGCTGTATCTCGAAGTTGCCGAGGACTACGCCGTTGCGGCAAATGGCGCGCTCAATGCGGTTCAGGTCAAGGACACGGCTGCGTCGGGACCGGTCACGCTGGGTTCGTCTCAAGCCGCAGCACTTCTGGATTCGCTGGTTCTGTTGAAACAGCGCAATCCAGATCGGCGAGTGTCGGTGCGGCTCCTGTCGACGTCTAGAATCGGACTTGAGAAACGAAAAAACCTGCAAGTGGGGGGCGGTCCAGCACTCGAATACTGGCGCAAGGCGGCAGCTGGCGCCGACGCCGCGCCGCTGCGCGCCTCGCTCGAAAACGCACCGCTAAACCCTGAGACGATCAGATACATCGCTGCATTAGATGACAAACAGCTGAGACAGGGGATATTGCAGTGCGTGCATTGGGACTGCGGCCAGCCGCCGCTTGCTGCGGTGCAGGCCGAGTTGGAACAGATGCTTGTCGGTTTCGCTTGGGATCATGGACAGATACCGCCAAGCGAAGCCAGAAACCTGACGGCGCCTATTCTCGAACATGTCCTTATGACGTGCTCTGAGGCTGGCTGCAGGCAGCTTTCCCGCGCTGACCTGCTGCTACTTATCGAAGCGCAAACGCGGCTGTCAGTCAGCCGCTCGGACGCAGAAAAGCTTATCAAGGGCGATGACAAAAAGGCGCAATTTGTCAGCGAGCGGCGCTTGCTGCCTGAATCCGAGATCATGCTGCCAAGCCTCTTGGCTGAGCGACCAGAATTCAACGCCCAGCTGATCGCCGATCTCCAATCGAAGGGGGTCTTGGTGCTTACCGGTGGCACCGGCATGGGAAAGACAGTAGCAGCGCGTTTGGCAGCCCGAGCGACCGGAAAATTGTGGTCGATTCTCGACTTGCGAGACCTTGAGCCATCGATCGCAGCAAACAAGCTGATGGAATCTATCCCGGAACTTTCGAAACAGGAACTTGGCGGAGTCCTGATCGATGACGTCAACCAGATCGATGACCCCGCAGTGATAAGAGCAATGGCGGTATTCTTGCATGCGATGAAACGGCGCGATCAGCTGTGCATCGCGACATCATATCGCCGACCTTCAACCCGCGCGCTTAGCGAAAGCAATATTTCGCCGGAAGCCGTTATCGAGACGCCCGCATTGACGGGGGCTGATGTTGATCAATTGATCACGCAAGCGGGCGGCGACAGCGAAAAATGGGGTACGGCGATCTACGCCACGTCCGACAACGGTCACCCACAGCTGGTTCAAGCCAGTATTGCTGGCCTCCAATCGAGAGATTGGCCGGAATCGGAACTGTCCGCACTCATGAAACATGGACTGTCATCCAAGGATGTTTTGCGGGAGAAAGCGACAACGCGAACCCGACTGGTCAACTCGGTTCCAGAAGCTTCCAGAACGCTGCTCTATCGCCTTAGTCTCGGCCTCGGCGGTTTCGATCGGAAAACGGTTTTCAGACTCGGTAAACTGAGCCCGTCATTGCCCAACGCAGGCGAGATGTTCGATCAGCTGGTAGGCCCGTGGATCGACGAGATCAGCGCTAGCCAGTTCAGGATTTCACCGTTGCTCTACGGGGCCGGGAACGAGGTTTTCGACGAGGAGGATACCCGAGCAATTCACCGTGCATTCGCCGATGCGATCATGGAATCAGAGGAAATATCGGTAGCCCAGGGTGGCAGCGCATATCTGCATGGCTTGTCGGGCAAGGCAGAAACAGCGCTGATGAAGCTTGCCCACGGAATCATTGCAGCCGACGCCGATAACCGGCGGCACGTCTCAAGATATCTAATCTCATTGCGGCTGACCCAAACAAGACGGCCGATATTTCCAGACAACGGCGCAGTCTCGAAAATGCTGCGTTTGGCTCAGCTCCTGGTTTGCCTCGACTTCGGGCCGGACGAAGAAGTCAAAAATGTGTGGGACGCATTGTGGCGTGAGAAAGGTGGAACGGAACCCGGCTCTGCCGATCTAAAGTTCGAGGCAATGATCATTTCCAAGCTCCTGCTTTCCGACCGGGCGAGCAAGGCCATACCGGATTGGTTCGATTTGCTGCTGCGCCTGGAGGAGCTGGCGCGAACAGATGAAGCGATGAAGAGCCTTGTTCGGGAGATGGATGCTCCAGGCACCTTGAAGTCGGCACCAAAAATGTTCGGAATGCTGTTCATGTCGCAAGCGATGCGAATCGGCGAACCTGCTGCGCTTGCGGACCTGTTTGAACGCCTCGACAGTGTTGGTCCGAAATTGCGACACGAATTTTTGGGCGAGTATGACCGGGTTCCCAGCGAGTTCGGGTTGCTCGTCAATTCGGCCTGGATCACCGGTCATGAGGCTGGGACACTCGATCCGGAAGCGGCGATCGCGGCGTTCCGCAAGATGTCTGGCCTCGCGAGTTCGTGGGATTACCCAGCCTTGGCAGCCAAATGCGAGATTGCCGTCGCCGTCATGCAAGACGAATATCTGAAAGATCCCGATCTGGCCGTGCAAACCCTGCAAGCAGGCAACGAGCAGTTCGGTCGCGACGACCAGTTCGCCCGCGCTCATGCGAAGGTGCTGTACCGGCAGGATGACTATGCGGGAGCACTGGCGAAATTCGAGAGTCTAGATCCGGAGTTTTCCAAGAACGATCATATCGAAAGAGCCTTCCTGTGCCGTGAAGCCGGCATCTGCGCCGGACAGACCGGTGATTGGGCAGATGCGAAGAAGTGGTTTCTCGAAGGTAACAAGGCTGCTGCCAAGGTGCCGCTCGACGGCCTTCTGCCGATGGCTATCGGTTTGCGCGCGGACGCCGCATTTGCAAGCTATCAGGCAGGCGACACAGCTCAAGCTGTTGGTGAACTGGCAGTATGTCTGGAGAATCTGGACCAGCTGGCACCGCGCAGCTCACTCCGCGCAATCCATTGCTACAAAACGATAGGCCAGCTGATCCTGTGGCTGAGCAACGAGGCTACCGGGGATTATAACCGCATCAAAGATGCAATCTACGACCTGCCTCCTGGCATGTGCAGCAATCCTGAACCGCATCAGGGGTTGAAAGACCTGCCGATGGCGCCTCTGGACACCGCTTGGTACATGCTGGCGGATGCGGAAACCCGTTTTCATCTGAACTTGGGAATCAACGATCGGCTTGACCAACGCTTAGGCCAACAGCGCATTCCGACGATGGAGCTCAGTTTGCGCCGCGGTCGTGTCGTTGCCGCGATCGAAAGCCAGAATGATCAAGCATTCCTGCGCGCTTTGCAGGACTGGGTGGATTTTCGGGCGTATTGCATGGACAACCGAGACGAGTTTTTCGCGTCAGATTTGGAAGACCCTGTGAGGCGATCTATTCCATCGGCTACTCCGCAGCAGCTTGCCGACGATACTGTCAGAGATGCCGCCGAAGCGGCTATCTTTGCTTTTTGCTTTGCTCGGTTGGCCGACAATGCTCACGACGGTCTCGCACCGCTCCAAGAGCGTTGGAATTCAATGATGGCTGTCGACTATCCGGGGCATGCACTCATCCATGCGCTCTGCACTCCCGAGAGCAAAGCTGACACGGACAGGCTTCAGTATGGCAGTCTATTGGGCCGCGTCAGCTCGGGCGAAAGGCTTTCTCCGTCCAAACTGTTCCTGGCGACATTGCGGTTCACCGAAATGACCGCCCGGTCCGATTTCAGAGAGGTGATCGAACAGCTGGTGGATGAGTGGGCATGTAGCGAATGGACACAAACCGTTGCGACACAGCGCTTCGCGCTTGTCTCTCCTGCGGTGTCGATCCCTCCGCTGGAGGAGGCGATTGCGCAGCCTACCGGCCTGAAGCGTGTCGCCGCAATTGCACTGGCCGCTCAAAGCGCGGTCGGGCAAAGGCTGTCGCCCGAATTTACAAGTTATCTGGCCGATTTATAGGATCGCCGGGTCGGCCAAGCGGACAGCGATCTTCTGATTCATCGAGAAAGCAAGAACCCGGCTCGCTGTCGATCCTCGGTTGCAAGGACGTATTGCGCGAAAGCAGGCGATTCATCGGTCGACCGGTCGAGGAGCTTACTCAACAGTTCAAGATTACGTGACTGTAGGGACGAGAGGTTTTGGATATCGTCTGCGATCAAGTCCACCGGTGTCTTGATGATGTATGAGAACAGCTTTCCCAGAAGTCCGGCAACAAGGTCCGAAATCTGGACGCCCGTCTCCATAAGCGAGTCCGCGAATCGGTAGTGCCGCAAGGGCTGTCCCGCTTCGGTAAGTTGCAACCCCGTCAGATATTGTTCGATCTCGAACTCGTTATCCAGAATATGGGACGATCGGGTAAACAGGCATAGCCGGTTGAGGAAAAACGGGCCAAATCCGTCGATAAGCAGATTGGGCGTCTCGTCTTCCAGATAGGGCAGCGCCTGCATGTTCATGCCCATCTCCAATAGGCCCTTGAGCATGTGGTAGGCGAAGTGATCGAGCCCGTCGCCTCGATGTTCGGTCAGTTCGATCAGTTCAGTCATGAAGGCACGCCGATGTTCTTCACCCACATTTGGAAAGTCGTACCGGCCCAGCAGTTCAGCGGTTTGGTCGGGGTCATCGCGGAGCAGGCGATAGAGGCTGTCCTTCAGCATCCAGTTATACTGGATCAGTTCCGACTTCTCGGAGCCAGCGATAATGGCGTCCACGATATCGACGATCGACCAGTAAAGTAGGTCGGTGGCTTGGTAGTGGACACAAAAATCGCTTTCCTGCAGCCACTCCAGAAACGGCCCGGTGCGCGATGACGCAAGCAAATCGAGAAACCCTCCCTTGCCGAGATGTTTCAACTTCAACTCCGTGACGCTCGCCTGCAGTCTGAGCCGGTTGCGCAAGCCAGTAAGATCGATCGGACTAGGCTCGCCGCGATGGACGATCCCGCCCAGAACGAAGCACTCCGGCCTTTGCACGTTGAAGCCATCCGGCGTCAGACGAAGACGGCGGACATTGTTCGTTTCATCATAGTAGAAGGTATAGCGTGCATCGGCATTGGTCAGGCCGAAGGCCGCAATTGTTGGTTCGCGCAATTCTGTAGCATCCATTGTCATTGAGATATTATTGTCGCTTCTCTTTTGATATTGCTAGAGTTTCCAAAGTTCTCTTGCACTAGGACGGAGACAGGCGGACAGTATCGGGGCGAGCAGCGTGAGCAACAAGGGCACGAGCAGGATCAAGGGCGACAACCCCGATCTCCAGAAGCTTGAGGAGCTCTTGCGCCAAGCAGCCGGCATGCCGGCCGATTCACAGGTATTCAAGCTGGCGCAGACGCTTGAAGGGCTGCCCGATTTACCGGACCGGTTCAATGCCGCTTTCCTCGAACATGGCTGGATCTATGTGGAATTTGCGTGCGGCTATGAAGCTGCAGCACGCGCGCTCACGATGAAGCTCGAAGGCGCGGAACAGCGATTGATTGACGAGTATCTGACCGCGCATTTGCTCGCTGTCGAACCGATCAAGTGGCAAGCGCTCAAGCTTCTCGGCGGCGGGATGGCGGAACCCCGCTATCCGGTCCGGGCAGAGTTCGTGGAACGCGTTTTCCAGGCTTATGACACCGGCGACCACATGATTGTCGTGCCTCTCATTCTGATGCTGGTGGACGGGTTCGGCGTGTCGGAAACCGGTACCAAGAGCATGTTCGCCGATATCGAGGATCTCGATCATTTGTTCCAGTCGCTGGAAAGCGTTGCCGGTCATCCGACCGCGCTACGATCTCTGTTGGAAAAGCTGCGTAAGGGACAGCGGGGCTATTCCGAAGCGCCTCTGACGATGCCGCTGCGCAATGGCATACTGCACGGGACGCGCCTCAACTATGCCTATCCGGCCGTGTCTGCCAAGTCGCTGAACCTGCTGGCGGCGGTGGTGGAATGGGCGCGCGACATCGCGCCCGAGCCGAAGGATGAGGCATCGAACCGTGCTTGGAACGCCAAGTTTCTTGCCGCCAATCTGGCCCGGCTCGATCCGGATTCTCCGGAAAAGGCGCTCACACTGTTTCAGGCGGCATTGGATACGCGCCGGTTTACCGATGTTGTTGCCCTAATCGACTATCACCCCGTTCTGACCTTGCTGTCCGAGAAGATCGGAGAATGGCAGGAACTAGAGGTCGAAAAGGTCAGGATTGAGCGCACATCCGAATGGGAAATTTTCGGAAACGCTCAAGAAAACGAGCAGAATGCACGATGCCAGGTCAGTGTGACAATCAGCATACCAGATGGATCGGAGATCGCGTTTGAGAAGAGGCTTTTCGCGCGTCGGCCTGCCCAGCTGGCCGAGGCCGGTTTGCCGTCGGTGTGGCAGATCGAACTCGGCGTTTTAGGTGCAATTCGCCATCAATTGCGTCAGCATTTGGATTCCTCGTGACCTCGGAATCGACCCGGAATACTTCAGAGGCTGCACAAGCGGCTGCTTTATGGCGTTTCCCATCGAATGCCCTGCCTCTACGTGTTCGCGCAATGCAATCTGATTGCCGCCTATATCCAAATAAGTGCATTCGCTCATGGTCGGCCTGTTCTGCGACCGGGTGTTTTGGTAATCGAGAGCAATGGCTGACCAATACATAGAGAAGATCCACTGCAAGAATTTTCGAGGATTCAGGGAACGAAAGATCGAAGATCTCAATAGTGGGCTTAATATCTTTATCGGAGATAATGAGACTGGGAAAAGCTCGATCTTACTTGCGATTGAGTTGGTGCTTAGCGGCAATCCCAATCGCGTCGATGCGCTTGGCCTTGACCGGCTGCTCAATCGCCAAGCCGTCGAAGAATTCTTGGCCAAAGAGGAAAGAGAATTTGCAGACCTGCCGGAGATGGAGGTCGATCTCTATCTGGGAGGTTGCGACAAAGAGGAATTCGATGGGCAATCCAACATGGAGCAGACGCAAGGCTTTGGAGTGTTCCTGCGCTGCCGGCCAAGGGATGATCTGTACGAAGTCATCGCAGACTTGGTCTCAGGCGACGATCCAACGTTTCCATTCGAATACTACATGGTGGAGATTAAGGGATTCAGCGGAAGGTCCATCCACGCTTACAATAAGCCGCTCAGGCACTTGTTGATCGACAATACGAAGATCAGCAACGAGCATGCTTCTCGCTCCTATGTGCAAAAGATGTACGGCGCACACGCGAAGGATGACGAAAAGCAACGCCTCAAATACCAATATCGACAGACTAAAGATGGATTTGTTCGGGAAAACTTTGATGAGTTGAACAAGCGCGTTGATGGCGATTATGCGTTTTCGGTGAAGAGCGGCCCAAAAGCCAACCTTGAGACCGACCTGACAATCGAAGCTCGGGGCGTCGATATAGAGAACATGGGGATGGGCCAACAGTGCTTCATTCGTACCGAGTTTGCGCTTTCAAAACAGACCCATATTGATGTCGTGCTACTAGAAGAGCCAGAAAACCATCTCAGCCATACGCGGATGAAGGAACTCGTGAGAGTCATCGAAGGCGCCAGTGACTCCCAGGTCTTCGTTGCGACACATAGCTCACTCATTTGCTCGCGGCTCGATCTGCGTAAGGCCGTCTTCTTCGGTGACCCCGCCAGTGATCCCATCAAGCTCGAAGGCTTATCCGAAGAGACAGCAAATTTCTTCATGAAGGCACCGAACAGCCTCGTCTTAGAGTTTGCGTTGACCAGGAAATGCCTCTTGGTCGAAGGCAACGCTGAATACATGTTGATGGAGAGCATGTATGAAACTGTTGTGGGCCAAGAGTTGTTTGGCTCTGAGGTTTCGGTGATTTCTGTCGGAGGTTTGAGCTTCCCTCGCTTTCTTGAGATTGCACAATTGCTTGGCATCAAGACTGCTGTGGTGACCGACAACGACAAGGACCAACAACGGAAATGTGTCGATCGTTACGCAGGATTCGCCGAATTCGAGAACATTCGGATTTTCTACGATGCAGATGATGGTCGCTGGACATTTGAGGTCTGTGTCTATCGCGACAATGTCGAAAAGTGTGAAGAGCTGTTCGGCGAGAAGCGCAAAACACTTACCGTCGAGGAATACATGCTCGAGAACAAGGCGGAGGTTGCTTACCAATTGGCGAGCAATGTCGGGAAGGAGCTCGTCGCTCCCGAATATGTCAAAGATGCAATCAGATGGCTAAACAACTAATCTTGGCGGTTGCAGGGTCAGGAAAGACCACGCGCATTCTCGAGACGATCGACGACCAAAAGCGGTCACTGGTAGTGACGTACACCCACGAGAATCACCGAAATCTCGAGGCCGGGCTCGTAGAAAAATTCGGGCGAGTGCCACCGCATGTTACGGTGTTGACTTACTTTTCATTCCTGTACCGCTTCTGCATCCGCCCGTTCTTTTCTTACGAATTGAGAGATCGATCGTTCACCTGGAAGCTTCCAGCATTTCGACCATTTTGGAAGAAGAGCCACCCAAGGCACTATCTGACCGAAGGTCGCTACCTCTACGCAAACCGCGCCGCAAAGCTCCCCTTGGAGTTCGGAGCGACTAAAGAAATCACTGCACGACTTGAGCGACATTTCGATCAGTTCCTCGTCGACGAAGTGCAGGATTTCGCATCGAATGATTTCAACCTACTTTTGGCACTAACCAAAGCGGGACTGGATTTTTCACTGGTCGGGGACTTTTTTCAGCATACATTTGATACAAGTCGAGATGGAAACACACGGGCATCGCTGCACACGAGTGGCTTGGATGCCTATGTCGCCCAATTCCGCAATGAAGGTATCGACGTCGACCAAACGAGTTTGGACAAGACCTACAGGTGCAGTCCTTCAGTCTGCGATTTCATAACCGAAACGATCGGTATCCCAATTGCGAGCCACCGGACAGACGAAAGCAATGTTCGGTTGGTTGAGGACCAAGCAGAGGCTTTGGCTCTTGCAAATGAACCAGCAAACGTGACGCTGTTTCGCAGTGACTATGCAAAGTATGCGTGCAATGCGAACAATTGGGGCCGCTGCAAAGGTGTAAACACCTATGAGAATGTCTGCGTTGCACTAAACCCCAAGACATTGAAACACTTCTTGGATGGAAAGATGCAGGAATTACCTGATGAGACTAGGCATAAGCTGTACGTCGCTTGCTCCCGTGCGCGCGGGAATCTGTATCTCTTTCCGGAGAAGTTCGTTTCCACACTGAAGACAGGGCACCAGGTTTGACCAATTGTCGAAATAAAGATCTGATCAACCAGTAGCACAAGCGAAAGGCAGCTTTCGGATCTGAGCTGCAACCGCACGAATGACCGAGATTGGAGTGCAAAGATAACGCTAAATCCCGATATCGAGGGTCTTGCTTTTCGTTCGAGTAATTTCCTTCTCAACCTTCGGCTGGCCGGGCTTGGGTTGGTCAATGGATGTCCCTTTAGCCGCAGCAACTCGAAGCCTCTCGGTTACTTCAAGGGCCGAGGCCTTCTCACCCCTGTTTCTAGCCACCGCGGCGCCTAGCTTTCGCGTATTGTCGATTACGAGGGTGAGGTGATCGCGAAGCCTGGTCACCGTTACGAGGAACGTTTTCTGGTTCGAAAGATTGCGCTCGCGGCTATCCATCACCGCGATCCCGCGGTCGGATGTTAGACCCTGCGCCATATGGGCGTTGAGAGCATAGGCAAGATCGATCCGTTTCAGCATTGGATCGCCCTTGGCCAGCGTCAGTTGCTCGCCGCTCGAGGTTTCGACGGTGACCTTCCCACGACTGATCACCACCACTTTGGCCCGGTCAGCATTGAAAAGGCCACGCTTGTGATCGTTGCGTGTCCAGCGGATTTTGTCTCCCTCATGGACCTCCATCATCCTCTCTTCGAATAGGGAGAGGCTGTCATTCGTTTGGCTCGCCTTGATCCGAGAAGGATCAAAGCTGAATCGCCTGCCGCGCTTGTTCACCGCGGTCACGTTCTTGGAACCGCTACGACCATCCAATATCCGATATTCTCCCGGCATTAGGCCGAGCGTCTTTTCTCGCCGCGAGACCTCCAGAACGCGGCCTGCTTGATAGGAGGCCCGATATCGCAGTTCTTCGCGCGTGATGTTCACGCGGTCGAGAACGCGTAGCGCTATCTTGCCTGGTCCGATTTCGCGATTGGCGAGGAGGCCGGTCTGGACGGCCTCGTTGACGGCTGAGCGGATTTTCCGTCCTGATGCATAGATCGCTGTCCGATCACGCTCGGACTCAGGCAGAGAAAGCCACTGTTCGGCAGCTACAATGGCGCCATCACCATTTGCCTCGATCGTGTGATCTTTCAGCTGCGCCAGTGCTTTTGAGACATCGCCCTTTTGGGCGGCAGCCTGAGCTTCGCGGACGACAGGATCTCGGGCGCGAAGATTGGTGTTCATGTCTGCCCGAGCAATCCCCGCCTTTTGGAGCAGGGCAAAAGGTTTACCGGCATCCACCGCGCCCAACTGCTTGCGATCACCCATCAGGACGAGCCTATGCACACCAGCCAAGTTTGCTAGCCGGACCAGCTTTTCCTTGTCCTCGTTCGAGACCATCGAGGCCTCGTCGAGAACCAGAACACTGTCCTTGAGAGCCGATTGCGCTTCGGTGCGGAGAGCGAGGTTTCCGGGCTCGGCGAGTAGCTTATTCCAGCCTCCGAGAAAGCGCGCCAGCGTTTGCGAGCTGATACCGGTGTCGCGCTCGAGCATCTGAACGAGGGTGTTCTGGATCGCGAGCCCGACGACCTGCCGGCCCTCCTCGCGCAGGACTTGTGCAACTGGGGCCAAGACGCTGCTCTTGCCCGCTCCGGCAATGCCCTGGATTGCAACAGTCCGGTCGTGTGAAGTCAGGATCAGTCGGGCAGCCGACAGCTGGCCGTCATTGAGACGAAATCCGTGACCGATCTCGGCCGATGCCTGTACCCGATCCTCAGCCTGTTTCGGTGAGAGGACAGATTCCACTTCGCCTTTTCCGGCCTCGACCTCGGCGATAATGCGTTGCTCGGTCTCAATGGCATCGCGGGATGCAAGCCAACCTTTGTGATTGCCCTTCCCGGCAACAAGGTGGCCTGTGCGCACGAGCGCGCGAGTGCGCTTTTCGACATTTGCAACGGTGGTCGGCAATCCGAAATCCAGCGCTGTCTTGTAGAGCGCATCGCGTTCGAACGCCGCTTCGCGCTGCGATAGATGGCGCACTGCCGACGCGACCGCCTGCGCGGCGGCGATGCTCTGTTTGTCCTGCTTGAGCACCGAAGCCGGAACGAGCGGGTCAGCCGCTGGACTGCGCACGTGCGCCGCAAATTGCCTGAGAAGCGCGCGGCCACGTTCGACCAGTGAGGTAGAGGTGCTTCCCGGCATACCGGCTTGCGCAGCACGTCCGCGCGCGCGCTCTATGATTGGAGCGAGATCAAGTCCGATCGACCTTGCGGTCTCATCCCACACTTTGCCGAGCGTGTCCCGATCCTCGATTCCCTTCTTGGCAGCGCGTGTATCGAGCGCGGCGATCCGGCCTGCTTCAAGCCCCGGGCCGCGCCGCGCTTCGATCACCTCCTTGCGTCTCGAAGAGAACACCATGACTTGGTCGCGGGAGACCCCTTGCGCCTCGAAATTACCGTGCTTGAGGGTCGGGCCCGGTTCGTAGCCAAGCTTCTGGACCGCCACACGAAAGCGCGCCATTGCGATCGAATTGAGCGTAGTGTTGAGCTGCCAAAGCCGGTCGTTCTTGAGGGTTCGCCACTTGCCATCCTTGCCTTGCGTCACATTGGCGATGACCGCATGGAAGTGGAGGTTGGGTTCTTGGTTGCGGTTGGTGTCGTGCTGGAACAAACCGATCGCAAGGTTGCCGGTCGGTTGGGTGAGAACCTTGCCATCCTTCACAATGCGGGTTTCGGAGGCGTTCTTCTCTGCCCATTGCAGCGCCTCGACGACAGCCTCGCGGTAGGCGGCGATAATCCGTTCGTCCTTGCCGATAAGCGCGAGCAGCGACCAGCTCTTGGGCACGGAAAAGGTAAGGTCGGTGCCCGGTCGATGCGCTTGTCCGGAATTGCCAACGCTTGTCCCATCGGGCAACTCACCGCGCAGCAAGGCGTCGAAGACCTTGGCATCGACCCGACCTTCCAGCCCAAGCCTCTTGGCGCCCTCACCGAGCCATTGGCCCGAACGGTCGGCATCCGCCTTGGCGTAGTAATTGTCGGACGCGAAGTAGTTGGCAGCCGCTGAGGAGGAGCGGACATTGGCAACTGAAAGCATTGGTCAGCCTTCGTTTAGGGCCCCTCGCCCTCCCCGGTGCCAGCGATCAGATCTCTGCGTCTACGTCACCCAGATCGTGATCGTATTTGTTATGGGCCGCTCCGCCGAGAAGCGAACGCTGCTGTTCTTCCTGAAGCTTTCGGTCGGCAATTCCACGCTGATCATCGTCGCGCTGCCGAGCAGCAGGATCGGGTACATCGCTGCGCGGAGAGCCTTCGCGCTCTTTCGCAACATCCGGCGGTGCCTCGTCCCCGCCTGGCCTTTCCGGAAGCGGAAGTTCGCCCTGGCGTCGATCCTCCGGCGGGCGGTGTCCGACCTTTGGTTGGGTCTCATCGACCGCTTTCGTGTGAGCCTGTTTTGCCTGCCTGGTCGAAGGCTTCTCTGCCTCATCCCGAACCTTCGGTCCGCTCTTCGAGTTGACGTTGGCTGAGCGCGAGGGCTGTCGTTGCGGCTTGTTCCTGTCCTTCATCTTGCGCGGATCGCCGTCGTCGCCATTGCCGGTAGTGCCGTCATCCGCACTCCCCTCTTTCGTCTCGGCGGTGGCACTCGCCGGAGCACCAGGCGGTGTTGTGGTGGCAGCGCGCGCAATGAACCCTTCGGCGCGCCGAGGCCAATCGCGCGGGGACAAGGTGACAGGCGCTGCCGGAAAGCCATCGGGAAATTTGATAAACCCTTCGAGGCTCCTGAGGCCCATGAATTCATCGGGCAGAAGCAGCGGCACAACCTGCCGGCGGGGTGTCAGGCTGACCGCATCGCGGGCGTTGTTGTAGCCATAGCTGTAGCCCTCCTCCATCTCGCGAACTTCCCGGTGGCCGATAATGTCCGAGCACCATGTGGCTGTCTCACGATCGGCAGTAGCCAGGATCAACTTGGTCCTTGCAAGCGAAGACAGAGTCATCGCCATGTTTTCCCCGTAGACCTCCTTGAGCTTGGCAAAAGTGTGGACGCCTGTGACGATCGCGCCCCCGAAGTTGCGCGCGGTTTGCAGACCCTTTTCAAGCGAGGGCAGGCGATGGAGCGCGCCCAGTTCGTCGATCAGGAACCACAGCTTGAGTTCACGCGTCCGCCGTCCAGTCATGAGCGTGTTTATTGCTGTGTCGAGCCACAGCGTGAGCAACTGCGAGAGAACTGTCATGTCGACATAGCGCGCAGACAGGAACAGCAGCGATCCTTCCTCGCACTCACCTGCAACCCATTGGCGGACCGAGAACGGCTCTCCTTTGTCAGGGAGCATCTGCATCGCCTTGGCGTTGACGTTGAACACTGCGCGCACCGATTCTGCCATCCTGGCAGCGCTGGGCGTGCTGATCGGACCAGCCATCGTGTCTTCTACCAGGCGATGCAGATCGGAGAGATCGGCATTCATCAACTCGTTAGCGAGCGCGGCATTGGACCCGCGTCCTGCCTCGTTCAACTTGATGCATGTCTCGACAAACAAGGTGCGCGCGGCGAGCACCCAGAACTGTTCAGAGCCTCCGCCATCGTGAGGCACGAGCGACTCTGCCGCCGCATGGAATTCAGCGCGCGAAGTGCAATCGTCAAACACGCTCCACGCAGGACACCGCTGATCGAGCGGGTTGAGGATGATGTCGCGTTCGGGTTCGTAGAAGGTCTCGATAAAGGCACCGGTAAGGTCGAAGATAACCGCGCGCTCTCCCCTTTTCCTGATCTCCGAAACGAGCTCGGTGAGGGCAACAGTCTTGCCCGTACCTGTCGTGCCAACGAGCATGGTATGGCTTTGTTCGCGGCGCCAGGGCCAACTGACACCGGCAATATGAGCGGGCGAATAGAGGCCTGCCGATTGCAAGACAGTTGTCCCAGCAAATCGCCATTTCCAGCCAAATGAATTCCCATACTCACGGGCGCGTTCGACCCGGTTGTTCTGCCCGATTTCCCGTTGGAGTTCGGGCAGCGTCGCGAGCGATGCGCCGCGGACATGCTTCCTTTGCTTGGAGCGTTCTCCGAAATGTTCGGCCACCCACCAGAAGAGAACAAACAGCGGCGCCAGAACAAGTCCTGAGGTGACAAGCGCGTCCTTCACCGATGCCTGAAAAAGAGTCATCGCTTCGCGCATTGGTGGGTAGTCGGTGATCACCGAAATGGGGAAGGCAACCATGCTTCCATCGGCCAGCTTCAGGTTCACAAGCTTGTCTGGATCGAACTCCATAAAGCCGTATCCCGAGGCGTAGATGTGCATCCAGAGAAGATAGGTCTGATGGTCACTCAGCGTTCCAGTGACTTCCCAATAGATGAGGCCCAGAACGACGAGCAAGGTGACGCTCAACGGTCCTTTCAGGCCCGCTGCAAACATGAAGCCGAAGTGCCCGAGAAGCTGGCTGCCGCGGGTAAAATTGACCAGATTATGCTTCATCGCTGCCTCCCAGCGGACGGGGAGCAACGAGCCCGAGACGTTCAAGCCTGCGCTGGTAGGCGGCGACCGTTCGATCGCGAAGATCGGTTTCTGGATGGTGCGTTAGCAGGGCGTCGAGTGCAACCGTGATGAAGATATTCTGGCGCACCGGATCGGTCGCGGGTGTCCGCAAATCCGCCTCGTTGGCGCGGTTCCAGGCATCGAAGATACAATCTCCGATGACTATGCTTGAACTGACATTGCGCTCGCTCGCTTGGTCCCTAATCCAGTCAGCGATCAAGGGTGTGACATAGGCCACAAATCGTTTGTCTCTAGGCATAAACCCAAGCTCCTTGTGTCTCAAAGAACCTGGCTCACCCTTCGAAAGGCAAGTGCCATTCTATGCCAGTAGCCAAGGTGTAGGAAATCGAAAACTTTCTTCTGAAATTCCGTGACTTACAGAAGTTTGGACCAGTTCGGCACAGTCCGGATTGCTGCTGGGCCGAGCCTGGCACAGAAGCGGACACCTCCCGTTTGCGCCGGAATTGCGCCAGATTTCAGGCAGCATCGCTGCGTACGGTGTGCTATCCCCCCACAATTGCGCGGGCCGACCCAGAAATGATTGCGGCTCTCTGATCGTGGGGCTTGGCAATCCTTGCCAAAGGAGCGTGAGCAACCCTTCGCACTGGCTGGTACCTGCGAGCGGTCATGTCGAAGCTACACCCTCAACAAGAGGCAGCACCTGCGCAAGAGGGACCGGCAAAGGACCATGTGTGAAGCGGCAGGAACGGGACCTGTCGGTCCTGCCGCGCGCGCTGGTCCGACCCGGTCGCGGTGCGCAAGTGCGTGCGGGGCCCGGAACAAAGACACCGCGCCCGCAGGAGCACCGCCGCAGGTGGTGCGGGACCGAGCGCGTCTCCCAGCCCCGCTCCTCAACTCGCCCTTTTCCTCCACCAGCGAACACGAAAAAAGGGCAGGAACCGTGAACGGCTCCCGCCCTATTGGACGCTCAGAACTCGTCGAGCATTGCGCCATGCACCGTGTGCACCACACGGCTCGCTAGGTGTGCTGGCAAGGCGTTGTAGTCACCTTCGTCGAGGGCGAAGTATCCAAGGTGGTCATCCTCGACGACATGTTGGTCGAAGAAGCTGTGCAAGGCCCGCCGTTCGGCAGTGGCGAGTGCTTCGAAGTAGCTGTTCGAGTTCGATTCAAGATTGCCAAGTGTAGTCATGATTTCCTCCTGATGTCTGTCGGTGAGACGACAGGAGGAAGGCGGATGGGCGCGGTGCCGGCGGGTCAGGGATCGCCCGCATGGGCGACCGCGAAGCGGCGGTGGGGGCAACGATTTTGTCGTACCGAAGCGCAAGCGAAGGGGAGACAAAATGGTGGGGCCCCGCCGTCCTTGACGCGTCGGTGCCGGGCCCGTCATCCTTGAAAGTCCGTGAGCCAGGCCCCTCCCCCGCCCGATGAAGAGCGCCCGTGCCAGTCATCTGCAAAAGGACTTTCCTACAGGGTCTTGCCTGCTCCATTGGGGCCCCGGGGAGGAACGCAAAAGGGGAGTAAGGACGAACTCCAATGCCATCGAAACGAAGCGCTGTAGCTGCACTCCAGAAGCTGGAGGCCGACCGGCTGGCACTCGACCAGCGTCAGAAAGAACTCGAGAAACAGGCTGCACTTGAACTGGGCAGCGTAATCCTCGGAACGGGCCTTGAAACGTTCTCGAAGAAGGGCTTGGCAAGAGTGGCCGTGGAGCTTGCAAAGCTGGGAGAGGACGAGGCGTTAAAGCGGCTGGGCGCTTCCGCCTCTTCTCCTCGCGCTCAACAAACGCCTGTGAAGTAGAACGAGGAAAGGGGTCCTGTCCGGCTTGGACAGGACCCCTTCGGGAGAGAGATCGAAGGGAGAGTTTAGTCGATCTCGGGAGCATCCTTGTTGTCTTCGTTCTCGCCGGAGCCGTTGCCGCGGGAGAGGAAGTCGACCTTGTCGGCGAGGATCTCGGTACCGTATCGCGTGACCCCGTCCTTGTCTTCCCACTGGGTATAGTGGATGCGGCCCTGGACGGAAACCAGCTGGCCCTTGGTGCAGTACTGCCCGACGGTCTTGGCGAGGCCGTTGAAGCAGGTCACGCGGTGGAACTCGCTTTCCTTGGCGGTGTAGCCGTTCTCGTCCTTGTAGGTCTTGCCGTCCTTGTCGCGCGCAGGGCGATCGGTGACGACGGTGATCCCGGTGACATTGGTGCCGCCCTTCGTCTCGCGGGATTCCGGATCGCGGGCGATGCGGCCGGTGAGGATTGCGATATTGGTCATGGTTGTATTCCTTCAGTTCCTCAAACCGGAGACCATCTCCGGCTTGCGAACATCCAGAAGAAGCAGGGCATGGGAGGACTGCACCGCAGGCCTGAAGGGCCGAAGGGAAACCTGTTCATGACGGGTGGTGCGGGCAGGCAGCGAAGCTGCCAACACGGCCGGAAAGGAACGGGTTGCGGCTCCTCAGCTGACCTGGTTCAGGACTGTTCGCGAAGAAAGCCGGATGGGTATCGGGTGCGGGTCTGAAGGTGCCAAGACCCTACTGCAATCAGCCTGCTCCATCGCCTTCCGATGCCGCCAGGAGATCCATCAAGTTGCGGGCTGCTTCCCGGTCTTCGTCGTTCTCGAACGCCACTTCGAGGTCGGGGGCAGACCCGAACATGTGCAGGAACGACCACAGTGCAAAGCGCTTGCCCCGGTCCTTCTCAAGGCCGAAATCGACGCGGCAATGCTCGATACCGGCTGCAAGTGTGTCAGGAGCAACCGAGGAAAGGTCGGTCGAGGCAAAGTAGCGCTGCAGCAGATCATCGAGTTGCATGAAATACCCTGTAGCGCGGAATGAATGATCCGAGAACGCCCAGTGATGACCTGGCGAAAGAACCCGAGAATGTATGTCGCTGAGTAAACGCCGGTCAGTTCATTAGGCGCAGCAAGTGCAGACAAGAGGCGCATTCAAAAGCGTATCTATTCGGGCCTGTCGTAACCCTACAATCGACTTGATCGGGTTCGGTGCTATGTAGCCAATGCGACCCGAAGGGCTCGGAGCAGCAATGCGATGAGTTCTCTCCTTATGGGCGGCCTCGAGAGGGGCCGCCCTTTTTTCGGCGGCGGAGATTGATCCGGCCGGGAGTGAATTGAACCCTACGCAGGGGAGTTGGGGCTGGTACCAAGCGGTCCGCGGCGATCGACTACGGTGATGCGCTGCTTCTTGGCCTCGATCACCAAGCGCTCGGTCACGCCATTGCCAGGAAATACCACCACGTAGCGAGGGTTAAGGCCGAGCATTTGCTCGTTGCGCTTAAATCCGGCGCGGGCACCGAGACGGCGCTCAAGCCCGAACGTCAATTGCTGAACTTCATGACGCTCGGCCCAGGATGCGGCCAGTCTGTCGGCTCCTTTGCCGTCGCCTCCGTGTACGAGAAACAGGTCAGGAACGACCTCACGCACCCTGTCGAGTGTAGCCCAGATGTTAGCCACGTAGGTCTTCGCCTCGGCCTCGCTTTCGAAGCTGTTGCGGCCACCGGCGAAAACCACCGGAGTACCCTCGGGTGAACGTGCAGCCTGACGGCGTTCCTTGCGCACGCGCAAGAAATCGCGGGCATCGATCACAGCCGAAGTCATGGTCTTCGAATGGATCGCACGCGATCCCGAAACGGGCTTCCACGAAGACCCGGTTTCGTCGCGGTAGAGACCTGCTGCAACCTCGCGCATCTGCTCGAAGGCCTGCATGCTGGCTTCAGCCGACTGCGCGCGCAGGGTCTGCTCCTCGAGGTTCGACGAATGCACCTCGGAGCCGTCGGCGGATGCCAACAGGGCGCGGATTTCATCCGAGGCCCGGTCCACCTGGGCCGACTTGCGGCTGGCGGCGCGGTGGAAGAGATTGACGAAGCCCCAGGCGAGATCCTCGGCGTCGGCTTCGAGCGCGGTGTCGGCAAACAGCGCGAAAAGATCGGACCACACCGCTCCGAGCGTGTGAGCCATGGCGTCCTCGCAAGGGAAGTCGGATTCGTTGAAAGGCGCAGGCGTGATCGAGAAGCCGGATAGATCGAGGCCGGCAAGATGGCTGGCGAAACTGTCATACATCTGAGTATTCCTCCTGAGACCGGCGAATGCCGGCAGAGGAATTTCTGCGCGGGCCTGTTCGCCGTGCCCGAAATGGACCGGGACAAGGGAACGCCGCACCGCGGCAGCGGGAAACTCCGCAAGGCAAGGCTGGCGCGGGTCACACGGGCCGCAGCCTTGCGCGGGTTGCGGCGGGACCTGACCGGTCCAGGGCACAAGGACCAGCGAACAGGCTCGCGCGGGATAGTGTCGGAGTGGCGCTGGAGTTGTTTGGGAGGAATCCCGGATCGGTTCAGGAGCGCTCCGGGAGACCGAATTGTCCCGGCGTAAACGCAAGCACTTCCGCATGCGGGAAAGCCGCGATCGCGGTTAATCGATCTCCCTCGTGGCGCAAGTGCCACCCCCGACCGTGATCCGGTTCCGATTTAGCAAAGCCGGTCGGATCGAGCAGTGCGAGGTTGATACCGTCCGGGTCACGCGCGGAACGCGCCCGGATGGCCTGACCACCCGCTTCGCGCACCGACGCAGCAAGGTCCTGGCAATGCGAATAGTCGTCCGGGTCAAGCCATCGGTTGGCATCAGTTTCAAGCGGTGGTCTGGTCGTATCGGTCAACCGCGTGACCGATATGGGCACCGAAAAGCTCAGATGCTCGCTGGTCCGATTGCCCGGAACGAACCCCGGCGAGCGGCTATAGAACTTGAGTCGCCAGTAGGAGGTCTCGGTAATCGCAGTGCTCTCGGCCTCGCTTGCGTAGAATATTCCGGGCCGTTCGTTCGCCCGGCGAAAGCGGCTGGCTACCGTGTGGCCGTAGCGAAACGGTGAAGCGAGGAGGTAATGCAACCCAAGCGCTGTCTTGGGCAGGTCCGGCTTTGCAGCGTCGGCCAGTTCCTCAAGCCGCTGTTGCTCGCCAAGATCGGAGGTCAGTCGATTGGTCGAGATGCGATGCTGCGCTTCAACTACCCGCCATACCGTCCGGCGGTAGCGGCGGAACTCAGACGCGAGCGCGGTGGGCGTCCACATAGTCGCAAACGGTGATAAGACCCTTGAAGCTGTCGACGAGATCGATCGGGCGCGCATCGAGATCGAGATTGGCGGTTGTCAGCCATGCCCGCGCAGACATGTCATCGCTCCCGAGCAAAGCGTCGAGCGAACGGAATAGCCGCAGGAGGAACTGAGCAGCTTCGAAAGACTTCGATGCAGGGTCGAGCTGCGCCTTGCCCGAGCGCAGGCGTGAGGCAGTCGATTCCGATACACCGAGGATTGCACCAAGCTTGGGATTGGTGAGGCCCCAGAACTCGGCGATGCGCGCGATAGCAGAGGTGAGGACCTTGCCATCATCGGGTTGCAATTCGAGTGGCTTCGTCGCCATAGCCTATCCTTTTATTTGCAAGATATACATATTTTTCTTTCATATGCAAGAATTTTGCCGCTCCAAGATCGCCTCTCCATTCGAGAAGCGCCCGACCAGTGTCAGCTCGCCGAACATTCGTTCGAAACGCGGCGCTATCTGGGCGATCCAGTGGCGCGCGCGGGTGATAGAAGTCGGCTTCCCAAAAGCGAGCGTCATCGCGAGGGGCGAGCCAGATCGCGGCAAGCCCGCAATAGGTCGATATCCCGCAATCGGCGAAGGCGTTGCGCAGAAGGATACGGTCCTCGCGAGCGCGCCATCCATCGAAGGTCTCGAAGGAAGGAAAGGCTACCTTTGTGGTATCGATGATTTCGTCGACGAGGCACTCATAGACCCAGTCCGCATCGTCGTCTTCGCCGTCCTCGAGCAGGCGAAAGGCGACCACGGAGCCGGTCGGATAGCTGACGGAACGTCCCATCTTCTCTCTCCTGCTCAGGCCGCGTTCGACATCTCGGGGGCGACATCGACATTGGTGCCGCTGTCGCTCGATTGGTGACCGCCCAAGTCGAGCAGCAAGGTGGCTGCCTCCTCGGCCTTTGCGGCTGCGGTCAGGATTGCGCGCTCGTCCGATTTGAGGATCTTGAGCCAGGACGCGATGTAGCTGGCATGATGGTCGAGGTGGGTGACCGGAAGGCCCAGTTCAGCGCCAAGAATGGCTGAGGACAGTTCTGCGATCAGTTCTTCGGCAGCATAGGCGTCGCTGCCGAAGCGGTTCTTGAGATCGCGGTCGAGCCGCGAAGAATGACCGGTCCAATGCGACAGCTCGTGCGCGAGTGTCGCATAGTAGTGATCATAGGCTTCGAAGAGTTCGGCGGGCGGCATGGTGATGCGGTCGCGCAGCGGCTCGTAGTATGCTTGGGCACCGTGATGGCGCAGGTCTGCGTCGATCTCAGCGAAGAAGGCATCGAGCCGATCTTCGCGGCCTTCGGGCTCCAGCGCGGCAACCAGCGGCTTGGGGTGGTAGAACTCGGGAAGGCAATCACATTGGTCGGCATTGAAGACCGAATAGGCCTTCAGCACGCGCCGGCTCTCCGTATCCTGACCGCCTTCAGCGGTTTCGACCTCCTTGGTGTAGCTCTTGTAGAAGATCGCGATGGTCGACTTCTCGCCTTTGCGGACCTGACCACCGAGCTTCTGACACTGGCGGTATGTCATCCAGTAGGGAGAGGCGTATCCGCAGGCATCGGCTACCATCCAGAGCCAGAACGAATTCATGCCGCGATACGGTGTCCCGCAGGAGCGCAGCGGGCGAGAAAGCGGCAAGCCACGCCACGGCTTGACCCAGGGTTTGGTGCCCTGCTCCAGCTTCTCAATGATGGCGGCAGTGATGCGCCCGGCTGGAGAAACTGAAGCGGTGCGGCGGGACTTGGTCATGGATCGTCTCCTGATCACCGGAACGGACGTGTCCGGGTTCAGGATGAACAAGGCGCCCTCCCCTCTGAGGCTCACCAACGTAAGCGACCTACGGAAGGAAAGGTGAAAAGGCGGCCCGTCCCGAGAGGGACGGACCGCCCGCCGAGTGACCTGGACCTGTCAGGAGGGGTCAGGCAGCCTGCTCGGCAATGTCGTTCGCGGTCTCGTCTTCGGTCGGGTCCGCGGCTTCATCCTCGACCGGCGCCTCAGATGAACCGAAGCGCATGATCTCGGGCACCCACGCTTCCGCTCGCGTCTTCACATCCGCCTCGCCGATGAAATTGCCGGAGAAGATACGCTCGGCTGCGCTCGCCAGTTCTGCCTTCTTCGAGCCTGCATAGCGGCTGACGAGTTCGGGGCCGCCTGCTGCATCGAGCGCTTCGAGCGTGCGTGCCTTCGCCACGCGATCGAAATAGTTCACCGCCGTAGGCCGCCACCAATGCGCCGTCTCGATCTCGAGCAGCGACCCGAGGATCTCGTGCAGCGGCGCCGAGCGATCGCCTTCACACGCAAGGCTCGCGACCAGCGTGCGGGATACGACATGGCCGAGCCAGGCCGAACGCGCTTCATCGCTCAATGCGCGGAAGCGTTCGAACCGCTCGACATCGGTCTCACCGGAGCGCCAGCTTTCGTCGAGCGAAGCGGCAAATTCGGCAAGCGCAGCGCTTGCGGGCGCATCCTTGGCCTCAAATCCGGCCACCGGTCCCGATGCTACAGAGCCGACCAGCGTCGATGCCTTCTTCGCGCGCCAGTCATGCCCATTGGCATCCGCGAGCGTGAAGACCATGAAGTCGAGCGCAAGCGCGGGATCGTTGGCGAGGTGGATCGCCAGGATATCGCGGCGCTGCATCGCGAGCTCGTCGAGCAGACGCTGGGAAAGGGCCCCGCTCTTGCGCTTGGTATCGGTGCCTGCATCAATCGGTTCGACTGCTCCGTCATCCTCTTCGACGACTTCTGCCTCCGTATAGTACTGCGGCACCATTGCTGGTTCGCCATTGCGAGAGAGCACAAGGAACGCTCCAGCCTGTGATTTCAGTTCGTCGGCAAGCACCGGCGGACGATCGTTGAGGTCGCGCATCGCGCGGTCGATCGAGACCAGTTCTTCTTCCGCCTTGGCGATCTCGCTATCGTCGCTGTCCTCATCCTCAAGGATGGCGGCCGTCCGATCGTAGTCGGCTTCAAGGTCGCTGAGCTCGCGAGCCTCGTCTTCGGTTAGCGGAGCCGGTTCGCATGGGAGCCGATTGAGGCCCTCGATGAGATCGTGGCTGACATAGTTGCCAAGCGTAGGTCGCACCCAAGCAAGTCCGTGTTCTTCCGCGACCTTCTTCGCAGCTTCATCCATCGCTTTCTGGGCAAGGTCTTCGAGTAGCGCGACATCGATCCAGCTCTCGCTGGCTTCGTCGTCGAACAGTTCGCGTTCGATCCGGCCACCTGCAGCAAGGTAGGCATCGCGCCCGACCAGAACCGCGCGCGGATCGGAGCCACGAACAGTGGCATCAAGCACCATGCGCCGGATTGTGTCAGGCGTGATCTGATACCAGGCATCCTGCAGCTCGGCATAGACGTGTGCCTGACGGTCGATGTCTGAAATCGCCCCATAGGCCTTGGCCATGTCGAGCGTGATCGCGCCTTCGGCGAGCGCTTCAAAGACACAAGGTGCGAGACCCGCCAGTCGCAGACGACCCTCGACAAAGCGGACCGTGAGACCAAACCGGCGGGCCACGTCTTCAGTGCTGGCTCCCGCCTCGATGATCGCAGCGAAAGCCTGCGCCTCGTCGGCCGGGTTCATCGCGAGGCGCTGGAAGTTCTCGGCGAGGCTCGCTTCGCGCACTTCGCTTTCCTCGCCTTCGATGACAAGGCAAGTGACCTCGTGGTTCTTGGGAAGCGTGCCCTCTTCGGCCAACGCTTGAAGCTGAGCCAGACGCCGACCACCGGCCTCGACTTCGAACTTGCCGCGCTTGGCTTTTCGCACGACTAGGTTCTGCAAGAGGCCACGCGCGGCAATGTCCGCCCGCAGTTGCAGGTCGGCAAGGACGTCGCTCGACTTGCGCACATTGCGCGGGCTTGGGACAAGCTTCTTCAAGGGAATAGACTGGATCATGGATTGTCTCCTGATGGATTGCAGGGTCACGCGAAGGTGCATGGCCCGACAAGCCACCGGCTCCCTCCCCTCTCTCACGCTTGGTCTTGGATTTGCCCCTCAGGCCGCAATGGCCGGGAGAATGGAGGATGCCTTCGACACAGGGACGAATAGGCGCGTACGGTAACGGATGATCTCCGTGAAACAGCCCTTGGCCTTGTACCAATCGAGGCGCTCAGGCGCGTAACCTGTAAGTTCGAGGCGCTGCTCGCCGCCGACCAGAGAGCGCTTGATGATCAGTGTGTCATAACTGGTAAGCGGCTGGGGCTGCCCGCTTGCCAGGACCAGTTTTCCGAGCTCAGCCGGAGCCGGACCGGACACACCCTTCAGGCCGAACGTCTCGGCGATCTTGGCGAGGTCGATATCGAGGACTTCGCGCCCGATGATCGAGCTGCCGTCCTCGGCGGCAAGCCGGGTTACCCGGACATGGTCGCCAGGCAGCCGCTTCCAGACCGGCAGCAGCAGTCCCGTGGCCAGATGCACTCGTTCAGTGACCGGCGAGGCCGCTGCGGCGCTCTCTTCTTGTGTCCACAGCTGAGAGAACTCGGTCACGCCGACCTCTTCCCACAAGCTTTCTCCAAGCGCCTCGAGCGTCCAGTTGACCGATTGAAGCGGGCGCAACAGGCGACGGCGTTCGATCACCGCGCCATCATCGGCGATGAGGCGCCGCGCCGGAACTGACAGGGCCACCTTGCCCGAACGCGCATTGCGCAGGGGAATGGCCTGGAGTGATCCGATCTCGTGCATCCGCACGAGACGTTTGAAGCGCAGCGGACGCAATTGGCGTTTCACTTCGAGCGAAACGAGGCGGGTTTCGGCCCCCGAAACAGGATCGGTGCGGAGAACTTCATCAGACAGCACCGCGAAGCTGTCGACGCGAACCGTTTCCAGCCCCAGATCGAGCGTGCCAGCCTCGCGTGCGGCCTCGATCCGCGCTTCGACAAGTCCGAGATATTCCTCGAAGATGCCATTCTGCAGTGCGATCGGGAGCGCGAGGATGCGGTTAAGCCAGCGTTGGATCGTGGGAAGGTTATCGCTCAGGCCGCCATCGGGGTTCTCGAGCTTTAGGCCTGTTCGCTCGACGAAGTCCCCGAAACCAACTGCCTCTAGTTTGCCATCGTAAAGCAGGTGGAACCAGCGCGAGAGCGCGTCCTTCGCATAATCGCTTTCGAGATTGTCGGCAGGGTTGAACAGGTTCTGTCCCCCTGTCTGACGCTGGCCGCGTGTGAGAGCGCCCAATGCGTCGAGCCTTCGCGCGATGGTCGAGATGAAGCGGCGTTCGCCCTTCACATCGGTCGTGACCGGGCGGAACAGCGGCGCAGAAGCCTGGTTGGTACGGTTTGTCCGGCCAAGACCCTGGATTGCATTGTCCGCGCGCCAGCCCGGTTCGAGGAGAAAATGGACCCGGCGCTGCTGGTTCTGCGCATCGAGATCGGCGTGATAGGATCGTCCCGTACCCCCTGCGTCCGAGAAGACCAGAATACGCTTCGTTCCGTCCATGAAGCACTGTGCCTCTGCGACGTTGGCGCTTGCGCTTCGGCGTTCAAGCCGCTGCTGACCGTCGCGCCCCAAAACCAACCTGCGAGTGCGGCCCGTGACCTCTGCCACAGCTTCGGTCCCGAAGTGCTCAATGATGGCATCGAGTGCAGTCGCGTTTGGGGGCAATGCGCAAAGCTGCTCGATCAGCGCGTCGCGCGCGGCGATGGCACGCGAGCAAAGAACGGGATTGCCATGCTCGTCGCTCATCGCTTCGGAACGCAAGTTGCCCTCTTCGTCAGTAAAGACCTGCATCAGGCGCACCGGAAAGCTCTTCGCCAAATAATCGATGACATACTCGCGGGGAGAGAGATCGATATCGAGCGCTTCTCGCTCCTCGTCCGAGAGATCGGCTAGGCGCCGGTCGAGCATGGCCTCGGCGGTCGAGACCAGCTGAACAACAACCGAATTGTCCTCGCCAAGCGATGCTTCCATAGCAGGGATCAGGCTCGGCAGTTTCATCGAGAGCAGAAGCTGCGCGAAGAAGCGCTGCTTGGTGCCTTCGAACATCGAGAGCGCGGCAGCCTTGGCGTTGCGATTGAGCGTATCACCGCTGTCCACGTCGACTACCCTTGTGGCTTCGAGCGCTTGGTCGAGATTGCGATGGATGATCGCCCAGGCCTCGGCATAGGCATCGTAGATCCGCACCTGCGCTTCTGTGAGCTGATGTTCGAGGATCTCGTATTCGACCCCGGCAAAGGACAACGCACGGGCAAGGTAGAGCCCCTGTGCCTTGAGATCGCGGGCAACCAGTTCCATTGCCGCCACGCCGCCGGCGCGGATTTCGGTCATGAATGCCTCATGCGTCGGAAATGCGGTCTCGGGACCCCACAGTCCAAGGCGGGCCGTGTAACCGAGATTGGCAATGTCCGATGCGCCGGTGGCCGACGCGTAGAGCACGCGGGCGCGCGGCAGATGGTTCTGAAGCCTGAGCCCAGCCATCCCCTGCTCCGAGCCCTTGACCTTGCCGCGGTTGGAAGAAGAGCCGAGGGCATTGGCCATGGCGTGCGCTTCGTCGAAGGCGATCACACCCTCGAAATCTTCGGCAGCCCAGGCGAGGATCTGATCGAGCCTCGTGTCCTCGGCGCGTCCCGAACGAAGCGTCGGATAGGTGACGAAGAGAATACCCTCGGGCATCGATACTGGAGTTCCGAGCTTCCAACGGGAGAGCGGCTGGATGTCGAGCGGGAGCCCGCCAAGCGCTTCCCAGTCGCGGCGCGCATCTTCGAGCAATGTCTCGTTCTTGGTGATCCAGATGTGACGGCGTTCGCCCGAGAGCCAGCGGTCCATCATGACACCCGCGATTTGGCGGCCCTTGCCCGCGCCAGTGCCGTCACCGAGGAAAAAACCTTGGCGGTAGGAGTGACCGTCCTCCGCGAGTTCAACCGTCGTACCGTGTTGGCTCGGTCGAAACTGCCCGGGAAGGTCGCGGGCGAATGCCTCGCTGGCGTAGACCAGTGTTTCGCACTGTGCGGCCGAGAGCAGTTTGCCCTCTTGCCAGTTCGCGGGAAGCAATGGGTGCGCTTTCGGCAACGGTGCCGCGACCGAACCCATTGCAACCGATTCTACGAGCGGTGTCGGGTGAACAGGTGCATCCTGCATGATGACGCGGCTCGGCCGGTAAGGCAGGTAGATACCCGCCTGCTCGGGAACCGGCGCGGGCTCGTCAAGGGCCTGATAGTCAAGCGCGACTGCCGCGTTTTCTTGGGCGGCTTTGGTCTCGAAAGGAGCGACCGGCTTGCGCGCGGCGGCGCCGCTCACCGATGTCGCAATCGGGCGTACCGGGAGGCGATGGATATTAGCGTGCATCGGCGCGCGAACGGGTAAATTCGCGAGACAGGAATTGAGTTCGGTGATGTCGGCGAACTCCCCCGTGATCGTAGAAGTGTTCTGAAGAGGCTCCTTGTCGATGACGACCATTCTGACCGCGATCCCGGTTCCGCTTCGTGAGAATGCACCCGACAACCGGACGTTGAGCAGCAGCGAAGCCTGTTCCTGGTCCTCGACAAAAGTCATGACATCAAAGCTGTCTGGGAGAATGGCGACGAGGCGACCTCCAGAAGCGCAAATCCGCAGCGCACTGCGCAAATGGCGCATTGCCGTCCGGCCATCGACGCCTCGCTCGCGGCTTCGGGCGAAGGGAGGGTTCATCAAGATGACGCTGGGGCGGAGGCTGGAATTTAGGCCCTTGGCGAGTTCGGCGATCAACTCGCCATCATGTGCGGATAGTCGAGCATGAGGGAAGATATGCGCGAGCGCATCGCAGCGCGCGGGATCGATCTCATTCAGCGTCAGCAAGCATTCTCGAACGTCGCCCCAGAGCGCAAGAGCGCCATTCCCGGCCGACGGTTCGAGAATGTGATCGCGCGTGCCAAGCGACGCGGCCTTGGCCATGAGCCAAGCAAGGATCGGCGGGGTGGAGAATTGCTGCAGTTCGACCTGGCTCTGGCTGCGCACGTGGCGAGGCGGTAAGGCTGCATCGAGCCAATCGAACCGCGCTGCGGCCTCGTGGAAACCGGTATCGAGGTCGACGCGTGAGAATTCGCGAAGCCAGAGCAAGGCTCCAATCTCGACCGCGTTGTTGTAATCGTCGATGGTCCACGCACTGCCCCAATCCTGCGCGCCGGTCTGAGCAGCAAAGAACTCGGCAATGTCAGGTCGCGTAAGGTGGCATCCATCCGCAAGTTGCCGGGAAACTTGTTCACCGATTGCGAAAGCGAGCGGAATTGTGCTCGATGTCTCGCGGTCTGGGAAAAAGTCTGACTGAAACATGGCTGGTCGTCCTCCTGATTGAGGCATCGGGACATGCGCCCTCTGCCGGGTCAGGAATTCGAGAAGCTCTCTCTCCTCTTATCGACACGCCTTGTGGCGCAGCCATGACTGGAGTTCGTCGTTCCAGTCGGTCCCGCGCGAATTGGGCCGTCGGACCTGGATGTGTCGCCCTTCACGGAGATAAGCGCCTTGCCCACGCTCAGCTGCAAGGTCGCCGCCAGCATCGTGATCGACGAAGAGATGGAGGTCGCTCACGCTCTCAGGGACGGCAACCAGGCCGAAGCGTTCATTGCCGAGCGTTGCCCACGTCGGGATACCGGTGAGCGCATAGGCCGACATCGCGCTCTCAATGCCTTCGGCGAGACCGAGCCTTCCCTCGGCGGGTGCGAACAGACGTACTGCCGCCTCGCCGAGCGACCCCAGTGCGCGTTTCGGCTCGGCAAACGATGCTTGGGTATGGCCGGAATGCGACAAGAAGGTCCGGTGAACGGCAATCGGTCCTTCGTCGAGGCTGACTGCAGCGATCATCGCTGGCAGGAAGCGGGCGCGCCCCTTCGGTCCAAGCGGTGTGCGTGGATGAAACCTCAGCGCATGGGACGTGGCGAGGATGGCGCGCTCTTCGAGATATGCCTTGGCAGGACTTCGTTGCAGCGGCCGGGCATCGCGCCAGATACGGAGCGCTGCAGCTGGTGGCTTGTTGGAATAGCTCGGCTGGATCGGAAATTCGTCGGATGAGCCGAAAAACAGCGCTGAGGTCTCGATCCCTTCGCGAGCGAGGGCAGCAAGCACGCTGGCCTGATCACAGCCTGCGAAACAATGCAGGAGGATAGCCTTTCGGCCAAGCGTGACACCGAGCGAAGGCGTGCGGTCATCGTGCGCTGGACACCGGGCCATGCCCTTGGTGCCGGACCACTTCCCGCCGCGGCTCTCGCAGAGCTTGCGAGCGGTTTCCTCAAGCGGAGGACGGGATAGGGTTGAGTTCGAAACGGACATACTAGCTCCATCGCCGCACAATTGCCCCTGCAGACTGCCCCCTTTCCTCTTGCCGGACGCGTTTGGCGCTTTCCTACACTCCAATGTTCTATTTATGTTCTATTGCGCATTCAGGCAAGCTAGGAGAGAGCGCGATGAAACGAGAATGGGTAACTGCTGTGTGTTGCGGGCTTGCGATTGCGATCCCCACCATCGCTCAGGCGCAGGAGTTCCAGGTCTTTGATCACCGGCTGAGCAAAGTCGAAAAGCGGGCGGACAAAGAAGTCACGTATGCCCCTTCATTGGCGGTCATTGGGACCGAAAAAGAAATCTCATCCCCCGCTAGTCGAAGTTTCAAAGAGACGCTCTACGAACCCCTCATCCGCCAAGCTGAAGCAAGGTATCGATTGCCGCCTCGCTTGCTCCAGGCATTGGTCTGGCAAGAATCCCGGTTCAATCCAATGGCGATCAGTCCGGCTGGTGCAGCCGGACTTGCGCAACTCATGCCTGCGACCGCACGAGAACTCGGCGTAACCAATCTGCACGATCCAGCCCAGAATATCGACGGTGGCGCGCGATATCTAAGGCAGATGCTTGACCGGTTTGGTGCGATCCATCTCGCACTGGCGGCCTACAATGCGGGGCCCGGCGCGGTCTCCCGAGCTGGCGGAATACCAAGAAATCGGGAAACGCCGGAATATGTAAGGAGCGTTGTCCAAAGATGGATGGCATATGGAGCACTATGAACACGAATCGGAAAAGGATCAGCGGACGGCTCGAGCATCTCCCGCGCGGGGCAGCGATCGTGACAGATGCAGGCGACCACTGGGTTCTGGAAGGCTACGAGCCATCGAACGATGACTTCGGTTTCGAGGTCACTGCCGAGGGCATCGTTGTGGGCTTTGACCGCCTTCGAGTGGAGTGGCTGGGCCAAGTGCCGGCGTAGCGCATTAAATCACGCAGCTCTCAAGATCGCGACATTGTCTGTTTTTCCGCGCATCGCATCGAGGAAGTCCGCCCAATCTTGAAGCATGGCGCGACGTGGCGCCAGATACTCTGCGGCATTGTAGGCTCCGCGAACTTCGTTCTCCTCGCTATGAGCCAGTTGAAGCTCGACCCAGTCTTCATGGTACTTTCGAATCCACATTGGCGGCTCGCCGACTTCGACAAGCTGTTCATTGGCCCATGTGCTCGCAAGACCTCTGAAGCCATGAACAGTCTGCCGACCGTGATAGCCTAGACGATACAAACCATAGATCATGGTGTTTTCGGATAGCGGCACTCCACGCTTCTGACCGGGAAACACATAGTCACTTTGAGAACATGCGATCATGTCCTTGGCGAGCGAAGCGGCTTGCATTGACAATGGTACGATATGCTCACGGTGCATCTTCATTCGATCAGGCCCGATGCGCCAAAGCGGAGAGTTTCCGTCTAGATCCTCAAACTCGTGCTTCTTGGCGAAACGAAGTTCTTTCGTTCTGACCCATGTCAGAAGCGCGAAGGTGAGCGCTGCGCGAGTAATCTCGGAACGTCGCTCCCCTTCTTCATTGTATTGATCCAGCTTGTTTATGAGCTCTGGCAACTGAGCGAGCGGCAGTTTGGCCATATGCTTTACTCGAGGGCGCGGCTTCAGAGCGCCGCGAAGATGAGCCGTGGGGTCCGCATCGCAAAGCCCACTCGCGATGGCGAACTGAAAAACTTGGCCAATGCTCTGCTTCGCACGCCGACTGATATCCAGAGCGCCCCGTTCTTCAATATTGCGGATCACGCCTAAAACTTCAGGCGGGGTGATCTCGTGCATCATCCTTTCGCCCAATACCGGAATCACGTCCCGTTCCATTCGAGACCAGACACGCTTCGCATGAGCTGGATCGAGGCTGCTCCTTCGATTCTTGTGCCACATCTCAGCAACAGCCTTGAAGGTTCTCTCTGGCTCGAAATCTCGACCCGGCTTGTGGACCATCGGATCTTTGCCTTCGGCCAAGGCAGCCTTTGCAAGCGTCTTCAACTCACGCGCAGCCGCGATTCCGACGTCAGGGTAAGCACCAAAGGAAAGCAGCTTCTCCTTCCCGCGATAGCGGTATTTCAAGCGCCAAAGCTTCGAACCGTTCCCTTTTACGAGGAGGAATAGCCCTTCACCGTCGGCAAGCTTGTAGGGTCGTTCTGCCGCCTTCGCATTCTTGATCTGAATCTCACTCAAAGCCATTGGGGGTATCGCTCCTTTTCGGTACCCCCCGAAAGTACCCCCAAAATACCCCCACTCCAAATCCGGCTTCAAGCGCATGCAAGCGAACGCAAGCGGACGCGAATCAGCAACACCGCTTTGATTTCATTATTTTTTTCGGATTTATACGGAAGAATGCGAACCCATGCGGATTCGAGAATGGTAGCGGAGGAGGGACTCGAACCCCCGACACGCGGATTATGATTCCGCTGCTCTAACCACCTGAGCTACTCCGCCCCGAAAGGCCGTGCGGCGGGCCATCCGGCCCGCTCGGCAGGCGGCGCATTTAGGGGGCATCGCCCCCTTGGTCAACACTCATTTGCCGCGAAATGCGAAGCGGCGCAGGAATTCCCACGGACCGCCGCGATAGGCATGGAGCGCGAGGCCGGGAAAAGCGAAATCGCCAGGTTCAATGACGCCTGTAAGCTGTGCCTGCAGAGCCTTTGCTTCCTTGGAGGTGACCTTGTTCTGGATGGTCACATGGAGGCGCGGGCGATGCTGGTCCTGCTGGGTCAGGAGGCCGCGGAAATGTTCGGCAATCTCGTCGCGCAACACCAGCAGGTCGGGGCTGGAGAGCTTGATGGCCGTCCCGCCTCCCAAGGACATCAGGCCTTCCACCCTGCCCCAGATCGGCGGCACCTCGCCCACCAGCCGCGCGAGGTAGCGTCGAAGTTCGTCCTCGCACTGCGCCGGGATGGCATGGAACAGCGTGACATGTGCCTCGAGGTAATTGCGCTCGGGCGGGAAGTGTGCGGTCCTGAGGTCGGTATAGCGGCGATGCAGGTCGGGCGGCAGTTCCGCCGTCAGGATGAGCGGAGCATCGCTCTCGCTCACATCTCCCCGCGTTCGCGCCGGATCTGGCGCCATTTCGCGACATTGCGGTTATGTTCGGCAAGCGTTTCGGCGAAGGCGTGGCCGCCCGTGCCGTCGGCAACATAATAGAGCGCCTTGGTTTCGGCCGGATCGAGCACGGCGGCGATCGCCTCGCGCCCCGGGTTGGTGATGGGACCCGGCGGCAGGCCCGCCACGGCGCGCGTATTGTAGGGGTTCTTGCTGCGCAGTTCGGAAACGCGGATACGGCGGCCAAGCGGCTTGCCCTTGGTGATGGGATAGATCGTGGTCGCGTCCGCGCCGAGCATCATGCCGATGCGGATACGGTTCGACAGCGCGCCGGCGACCATCGGCCTCTCGTCTGCACCTGCCGTTTCCTTCTCGACGATCGAAGCGAGGATCAGCGCTTCTTCGGGCGACTTGACCACCGCCTTGTCGGTCCGCTTTTCCCACGCCTGCGCGAGATAGGTGTCCATCGCTCCCTGCATGCGCGCGACCACTGCGGCGCGGCTTTCCCCGCGCTCGAAATCATAGGTGTCGGGGAGGATGGAGCCTTCTTCCGGCACCTCGATTTCGCCTGTCAGCAGGTCTTCTGCCATCAGCCTTTCCCAGACAAGGATCGACGGCAGCCCTTCGGGCACGGTCACGAACCGGCGGATGACATCGCCGTTCTGCAGCATGTCGACGATGGTCGCGAAGCTCGCGCCCGCCGGCAGCATGAACTCGCCAGCCTGGATCGGCGCGTCGCCGCCGAGGAACTTGGCGCGCAGCAGCATGGCATCGGCATTGTCGATCACGCCCTGCTCTTCGAGATCGCGCGCGATCGACGTCAGCGTGGCGCCCTGCTTCACGACATAGGGCGTGTCTTCTTCGAGGTTGGTCGCCGCGCTGTAGGGCGCGACGAACCAGCCTGCGCCGATGACGGCCAGCAAGGCCAGCACCGCCCCGAGCAGGGCGAGCTTCTTCATCTTAGTCGACCTGCTTGACGATCAGCGAGGCGTTGGTGCCGCCGAAGCCGAAGCTGTTGTTGAGTGCGGCCTTCACTTCGCGCTTTTTCGCCTGCAGCGGGACGAGGTCAACGCCCTCGGTGCCCTCGTCCGGATCGTGCAGATTGAGCGTCGGCGGCACCACCTGGTCGCGAATCGCGAGGATGCAGAAGATCGCTTCCACCGCGCCCGCACCGCCCAGCAAGTGGCCGATGGCGGACTTGGTGCTGCTCATCGAGGCGCCGCACAGATCGTCGCCTAGCACGCGCTTGACCGCAGCGAGCTCGATCGTGTCGGCCATGGTCGAGGTGCCATGCGCATTGACGTAGTCGATGTCGCAAGGCTCGAGGCCCGACTTCTTCAGCGCCATCTTCATCGCCAGTTCCGCGCCCTTGCCTTCGGGGTGCGGGGCCGTGACGTGATAGGCATCGCCCGACAGGCCATAGCCCACGACCTCGGCATAGATCTTCGCGCCGCGCGCCTTGGCGTGCTCGTATTCCTCGAGCACCACCACGCCTGCGCCTTCGCCCATGACGAAGCCGTCACGGTTCTTGTCGTAGGGGCGGCTGGCTTCTTCCGGCCGGTCGTTCATGCTCATGTTGAGCGCGCGTGCCTGCGCGAAGCCCGCGACACCGAGCGGGTTGATGGTGCTTTCCGCACCGCCCGCCAGCATGATGTCGGCATCGTCCAGTGCAATCATTCGCGCGGCATCGCCGATCGAATGCGCGCCGGTCGAACAGGCGGTAACCACCGCATGGTTCGGGCCCATGAGACCGTATTTGATCGAGACCTGACCGCTGATGAGATTGATCAGGCGTCCATGGACGAAGTGCGGGCTGACCCGGCCGGGGCCACGCTCAGCGAGAACAAGCGATTCGCTTTCGATGCCCGGCAGGCCGCCGATGCCCGAACCGATGGAGACGCCTGCGCGCTCCTTGGTGGCATCGTCCATCTCGGTGAGCCCGGCGTCTTCGAGCGCCTGTCCGGCGGCGTCGATACCGTAGACGATGAACGGGTCGACCTGGCGCTGGACCTTGTGGTCGACGCGCTTGTCGGGATCGAAGCCGAACTCGTGTTCCTTTGGCTTCACTTCGCAGGCGATGGTCGCCTTCTGGCCGGTGGTGTCGAAGCGGGTGATCTGCCCCGCCCCGCTCTTGCCGGCGATAAGATTGGCCCAGGTGGTTTCGACATCTCCACCCAGCGGGGTGACGAGGCCTAGTCCGGTAACGACGACGCGCCGCATGCAATTCTCCGATCAAAAGACAACAGGCCCGGCCCATCATCAGGGTCGGGCCTGTCCGGTCCCGCACAAGCTGCGCGGGTCATGAAAAGCTTTGGGGCTTAGCCCTTGTGCTCTTCGATATACTTGGTCGCGTCGCCGACGGTGGTGATCTTCTCAGCCGCATCGTCGGGGATTTCAACGCCGAATTCTTCTTCGAAGGCCATGACCAGTTCGACGATGTCGAGGCTGTCTGCGCCCAGATCGTCGATGAAGCTGGCTTCCTGGGTGACCTTGTCGGCCTCGACGCCGAGATGCTCGACGACAATCTTCTGCACGCGGTCGGCAGTATCGCTCATTCTATTCCCTCTCGTTTTGCAGGGTTATCAAATTGGGGTTCGCCCTAATGAAGGCAAGAGCCAAGCGCAAGGGCCAAGCGTAAAGCCGGCAGCGAACTACGCGAAATTGACCTAATTCGCTGATATTGTATTGTCCCAATAACACACTTGGGAGTATCCTTCATGAAACGCTTCGCTCTGGTCGCATCGGCCCTGCTTCTTTCCGCCTCGCCCCTGCCGGTCCTCGCGCAGGAAGCTGCCGCGCCCGAGGCTGTCGCGACCGGGACCGGAGCGACGATCGTGCCGGTGCCCGGCTGGGCGAGCGAAACGCGCGACGGGATGCTGGTGTTCACCGCGCCGGAAGGCGATGCCAGCGCTGCAATCGTGGGGATCAGCGGGATCGACAACGGTGCGGATGCCGTCGCCGCCGCTTGGGAGAAATTTGCGCCCGGATTCGACCGCGAGGTTTCGATTTCGCAGGAACCGCCTGCGCGCGACGGTTGGGACAACATTACAGTCAGCAATTACGAGACCTCGCCCGCCGAAAAGCTGGTCCTGCAGGGCATCGCATTGCGCAAGGGCGACCAGTATACGGTGGTCCTCATCCGCGGCGCGATGGCCACGATCGCCAAGCGCGGCGCGCAGCTGGGCCAGGCCTTCGGCTCTCTGAAGCCTGCAGACTTCGAGCGCGAGACCTTCGCCGGACGCGAAGCACGCGAACTCACTCCTGCCCGCATCGCCGAGATCACCGATTATGTGACGCGCGCGATGGAGGGGCTTGAGATTCCGGGCGTCGGCCTCGCCCTGGTGCAGGGCGACAGGATCGTCTGGGAAGGCGGCCTCGGCACCACCGAACTGGGCGGCAGCGAGAAGGTGGACGAGGATACCAGCTTCATGGTCGCCTCCAACACCAAGGGTATGGCGACGCTGCTGCTTTCGACGCTCGCCGACGAGGGCAAGCTCAAGTGGGACCAGAAGGTCACCGAGCTCTATCCCGAATTCCGCCTCGGCAGCGCCGAGACCACCGACAGCGTGCTGGTCGAACATTTGATCTGCGCCTGCACCGGCCTGCCGCGCAAGGACATGCAGTGGGTCTTCAACACAAGCGCCGAGACGCCCGCCAGCGACACTTTCGTCCAGCTTGCAGCCACCGAGCCGACCAGCGGCTTCGGCGAGGTGTTCCAGTACAACAACCTCATGGCGAGCGCGGCGGGCTATATCGGCGGCCACCTCGTCTATCCCGACATGGAAGTGGGCGCAGCTTTCGACCGGGCGATGGACGAGCGCATCTTCGACCCGCTCGAAATGAACCGTACGACCTTCGACTTCTCCGAAGCGACGGCCGGAAACTGGGCGCGCCCGCATGCGCGCGGTTATGCCGGCCCGGTCGAGCGCGCCCCGATGGACTGGAACAACATGATCGTCCCCTACCGCCCGGCAGGCGGGGTGTGGTCGACCGCGCATGACATGGCGCTCTATGCACTCAATGAGTTGCGCGAAGGGACGCTGGCCGATGGGACCGACCTCGTCTCGGCCGAAAATCTCCTCAAGCGGCGCCAGCGCTATGTGCCGATCGGCGATGAGAGCTGGTACGGCATGGGGCTGATGGAAAGCGCACGCATGGGCAAGAACATCTACTTCCATGGCGGCAGCCTCATCGGATACAAGAGCAACTTCTGGTTCATTCCCGAAGACGGTGTCGCTGCCGTTCTGCTGACCAACTCCGACACCGGTCAGGGCCTGCTCGGCCTCTTCCAGCGCAAGCTGCTCGAAGTGCTCTACGATGGAACCGAAGAGGCGGAGGAAAACCTCGCTGCTTCGATAAAGCTGGGTGCCGAGGCGCGGGCAAAGGGCCGCGAAGATATAATCGAGCGCGGCGATGCAGAGGTGCTGGCCGCCCTCGCCCCTCGCTATGTGAACGAAGATCTCGGCCCGCTCGTTATCGAGCGCGATGGCGATGCGACTTGGGGCGTGGTGACCTCGGGACGCTCGATGATCGGCACCATGGCGAATGACGATGGCACACACTCGCTAATCATGACCACGCCGGGCATGTTCGGTCTCCCGCTGGTCATCGGGGAGCGCGAAGGCAAACGCGTACTGATCCTCATGGATGCCCAGCATGAATATGTTTTCACAGAGGCCGATAGCTGATCGAAACCCATTGTGCGCCGAACCGGTTGCTGGGTGCGGAGAACACCGGACCCAGCCGCTTCCCCACCCGTTATATGGGTATCAACACTTTGAAAAAGGGAAGCAAAATCATGGCAACTACGGTATTCAAAAGCCTCACCGACACTACGTTCGATTCGGTCGAGGGCTATCGCCAGGCATGTGACAAGGCGGACAGCCCCCAGCTGAAGCAAGCCCTGCAGCAGCGTTGCAGCCAGCGTGAAGACACGCTGCGCCAGATGAACGCAGAGCTCGAGCGTCAGGGCGACGAACTCGTGACCAAGGGCACGCTGACGGGCGAAGCCCACCAGATGTGGCAGTCGATCACCTCCGCTTTCGAAAGCGACGATGAAGCCGCTGCCGAACGCGTCGAAGAAGGCGAAGACTACATCAAGAACAAGTTCCAGGAAGCGATCGAGAGCAACCAGCTCGAAGCTTCGGAACTGGCGGTAGTCCAGCAGGCCTATAACGAAATCTGCGAAGGCGAACGCTTCGGGGATATGATCGAGAAACAGTACGACTAACCACAGGGTTAGCGGAAATGAAAAGGGCGCGGAGTTTCATCTCCGCGCCCTCTTTCGTGTCAGTCTCCGGCGCGATCGACGCGGGTGGCTTCCGCGCCTTCTGGCTTCGGAGCGTCGATAGTGCGGATGTGCACATCGCGCAGCTGGCGCGGGCTGACCAGCGAGGGCGCGCCCATCATCAAATCCTGCGCCTTCTGATTGAGCGGGAAAGCGATCACTTCGCGGATGTTCGGCTCGTCGGCGAGCAGCATCACGATGCGGTCGATACCCGGTGCAGAGCCGCCATGCGGCGGGGCGCCGAGCTTGAATGCCTCGATCATGCCCGAGAAGTTCGCGTCGACGTCTTCCTGGGTATAGCCGGCGATTTCGAAGGCCTTGTACATGATCTCCGGCTTGTGGTTCCGGATCGCGCCCGACGACAGTTCGTAGCCGTTGCAGACGATGTCGTACTGCCATGCGAGAATATCGAGCGGGTCCTTGGTTTCCAGCGCTTCCATCTCGCCCTGCGGCATCGAGAAGGGGTTGTGGCTGAAATCGACCTTCTTCAGGTCCTCGTCGTATTCGAACATCGGGAAATCGACGATCCAGCAGAACTTGAAGCAGCCTTCCTCGATCAGGCCCAGTTCCTCGGCCACGCGAGTGCGCGCGGCACCGGCCAGTTTGGCAGCGTCCTTTTCCTTGCCCGCAGCAAAGAAGAGGCCGTCGTTTTCGCCGAGGCCCAGTTCGGCATAGAGCTTTTCCATGCCCTCGGTGCCGTGGTTCTTGGCGATCGGGCCGCCGAATTCACCGCCCTTGCGGGTGACATAACCGAGCCCTGCGAAGCCTTCGCGGCGCGCCCAGTCGTTCATCTCGTCGAAGAACTTACGGCTCTTTTCGTGCGTGTTCGGGGCGGGGACCACGCGGACCTTGCCTCCGGTGCCGACGATCTTCTCGAACAGGCCGAAACCCGAAGTGGTGAAGTGGTCGGTGACGTCGGAGATCTGCAGCGGGTTGCGCAGGTCGGGCTTGTCGGTTCCGTATTTCAGCATCGCCTCGGCATAGGGGATGCGCGGGAATTCACCTGCGGGGGTCACGGTCTTGCCGTCCGCGAATTCCTCGAACACGCCGGCGAGGACGGGTTCGATCGCCTGAAAGACGTCTTCCTGCGTCACGAAGCTCATCTCGAAGTCGAGCTGGTAAAACTCGGGACTGCGGTCGGCGCGCAGGTCCTCGTCGCGGAAGCAGGGCGCGATCTGGAAATAGCGGTCGAAACCGGCAACCATCAGCAGCTGCTTGAACATCTGCGGCGCCTGCGGAAGCGCGTAGAAACGGCCCGGGTGGAGGCGGCTGGGCACGAGATAGTCGCGCGCGCCTTCGGGGCTCGATGCGCCGAGGATGGGCGTCTGGAATTCGCTGAAGCCCTGGTCGGTCATGCGGCGGCGCAGGCTCGTGATTACCTGGTTGCGCAGCATGATGTTCTTATGGACACGCTCACGGCGCAGGTCGACAAAACGGTACTTGAGGCGCGTTTCTTCGGGATAGTCTTCCGCCTGGTTGACGATCAGCGGCAAATCGTCTGCGCGGCTCTGCACGGTCACGTCGCGGGCGAAGACCTCGATCTCGCCGGTCGGCAGGTTCTTGTTCACCGCCACCTCGTCGCGCGCCTTCACGCTGCCATCGATAGTGACGACCGATTCCAGCCGCAGCTTCTCGAGTACGGGCAGCGCGGGGCTGTCACTGTCGGCAACGATCTGGGTGATGCCGTAATGATCGCGCAAATCGACGAACAGCACGCCGCCGTGGTCACGCTTGTTATGCACCCAGCCCGATAGGCGGACGGTATCGCCGACATTTTCCTTGGTCAGCTGTGCGCAGGTGTGGGTACGATAGGCGTGCATCTGGAATTCTTTCCATTTTGGGATGTATGGCGCTAAGGGCGCGGCGTCGCGCTGCTCCTTAACAGGAATCGCGCGCGCTAACAGGGCACCAGCGGGCTTTTGTCAAGATTCGCGAAGGTGCGGGGGCGGTACTCCGCCCGAATGACAGAAACGATACGATGAAAATACACGAGCTGATTACCGATACCGATACGCTGGCAGCCCTTTGCGAGCGCCTGGCGGATAGCGATTTCGTCACCGTCGACACCGAGTTCATGCGCGAGAACACCTATTGGCCCGAACTCTGCCTCGTGCAGATCGCCAATGAGGAAGAAGCCGCAGCAATCGACCCGCTGGCCGAGGGAATCGACCTTGCCCCACTGTGGGAGCTGCTGTGCGACAACGAGGAAGTCCTCAAGGTCTTCCACGCTGGCGGGCAGGACGTCGAGATCGTCTACAATTTTACCGGCAAGACCCCGCACCCGATCTTCGACACGCAGATCGCGATGATGGCGATCAGCCAGAACGAGCAGATCGGTTATGCCAATCTCGTCGAAAGCTGGCTCGGCTTCACGATCGACAAGGGCGCGCGCTTCACCGACTGGAGCCGCCGTCCGCTGACCGACCGGCAGATCGAATATGCCATCGGCGACGTGACGCATTTGTCCAAGATATTTCCCAAGATCCTGAACAAGCTGGTCAAGACGGGGCGCGGCGCGTGGCTCGATGCGGAAATGGACAAGCTTGCCGACCCGGCAAACTACGCCAACGATGCCGACAGCGCCTGGAAGCGCATCCGCTCGCCCGGCCGCAACCCGACCGTGCTCGGCCGGTTGAAGGCGCTGGCCGCATGGCGCGAGAGCGAAGCGCAGCACAAGAACATCCCTCGCGGCCGCATCATGCGCGACGAAACGCTGGCCGATATCGCCAGCCATCCGCCCAAGAAGCAGGGTGATCTCACCAAGGTGCGCGGCCTGTCCAATGCGTGGAAGGACAACGACATCGGCAAGCGCCTGATGAAGGTGCTCGACAAGGCCGAGCCGCTGTCCAAGGAGGAAATGCCCGAAAAGCCCAAGCGCGGCGCGCCGCTGGGCAAGGAAGGCGCGCTGGTGGCGGACCTGCTCAAGCTACTGCTCAAGATTCGCGCGAGAGAGATCGACGTCGCCGCCCGCCTGCTGACGCGCGCGGACGAGATGGAAGCGCTGGCCGCCGGTGTCCGCAAGCTGCCGATCCTTCAGGGCTGGCGCTACGAGGTGTTCGGCAAGGACGCACTCGAACTGGTCGAGGGGCGCCTCGCGTTCGCGGTCAAGGACGGACGCTTGCTCATGACCCATGTCGATGATGTTCACGCCGGCATGATGGCCGCTGCGCAGGACGAGGTGATCACGGAGCCCGAAGCCGGGTGAGCACTTACCTCCCCACCCTCAAGCAGTTGCAATATCTTGTCGCGCTGCACGAGCACGGCCACTTCGGGCGAGCAGCAGAGGCCAGCTTCGTTTCGCAGTCCACGCTTTCGGCAGGCATTCGCGAACTCGAATCGCTGCTCGGTGTGACGCTGGTCGAGCGAAGCCGCCGCGTGGTGCGATTTACGGCACTGGGCAACCAGGTGGTCGAGAAAGCCCACCGCGTGCTGCGCGAGACCGAGGAACTGGCCGACCTCGTACAGGCGGCGGGCAAACCGCTCGCGGGCCAGCTTCGCATGAGCGTCATCCCCACGATCGCGCCCTTCCTGCTCCCGCGCTTTCTGCCGCGCCTGCGCAAGGAACGCCCCGATCTCGAACTCTTCCTGCGCGAGGAGACCAGCCATGATGCGGTCGAATCGCTCCAGCACGGGCGGGTCGATTGCGTCCTGCTTGCCCTGCCCTTCTCGACCGGCGAAGTGGACAAGGCGCATATCTCCGACGATCCGATCTATGTCGCCTTCCCGAAAGACGATCCGCGTGACCCGCCGGCAATGGTGACGGCGGACATGATCGATGACGGACGGCTTCTGCTGCTGGAGGACGGGCACTGCCTGAAAGACCATGCGCTCGCGGCCTGCAACCGGCCCGAACTGCGCGGGTCCACCACCATGATCGGCACCAGCCTGCACACGCTGGTGCAGATGGTCGACAATGGTCTCGGCCTGACGATGCTGCCGGAGATGGCGGTCGAGGCGGGAATACTGGAGGGCACCGAAGTGGTCGCCCGCCCGCTAAAGTCGAAGAACGCCAGCCGCGAGATCGCGCTTATCTGGCGCAAGAACTCCCCGCGCCGCGACGATTTCGAGTTGTTGGCAGAGGAATTGCGCGCCGGTTAGGCCGGAGCTTTGGCTTTCACGAACTTGTCGAGCTTCTTGTAGGCGAAGATCGGCACGATGACACTCAGCGCAATACCGCCCAAGGCACAGATGCCCAGCCAGATTGCCATGATACTGCCGCCCGAGGTCCACATGCCGTACAGAACCGGCGCTGCGAGAACCAGCCCGCGGACTTCGTTGAAGACCAGGGCAATGCCGCCAACCTTGAGCAGTGCGGCGAGAAGCATATGAAGCGATGCACTCATGACCTGCTTTATGAACGCAAATGGTGAAGAAAAGGTTCACCAATGCAATAGCGTTGCATCGTAGCGTTGCATCGGCTCACCGCAGAAAGGGCGAGCCAGCATCTCAGTCCATGTGCTTCAGGCCGACCCTCAGGTAATCCCATCCGGTGATAACGGTCATCACCGCGGCGGCCCACAAGGTGACGAGACCAACGGTATGCGGCACGTTGGCGCTCATGTCTCCCAGCATGACATTCCACCCGGGCAAGCCCTGCCCCAGGATGAGTGAACCCAATGCCAGAAGCTGGAAGGTCGTTTTCCATTTTGCCAAGCGGCTGACCGGAACCGAAACCTGCAAGCCGCCGAGAAATTCGCGAAGGCCCGAAACGGCGATCTCTCTCACCAGAATGATCAACCCGGCGATCACATGCGCATCGCCGACATACGGCCCGCGCAGGACGCCTTGGGCAGCCAGGACGAGGATCACGGAAGCGACCATGATCTTGTCGGCGATCGGATCGAGGAAAATGCCCAGTTTTGAAACCGCCCCGCTGCTGCGGGCGAGATAACCGTCGAAATAATCGGTGATTCCCATCGCGCAATAAAGCGCGAAGGCCATCAGGTAACCCGCTTCCCATCCCGGCCACCACAGCAGGAACGCCAGCAGCGGGATCGCCACGATGCGCGAAAGCGTGAGGGTATTGGGCAGTGTGAGCATCTGTGTCGGTTCCCCTAGCGACAATCCATCCGCCGCAAAAGACGGTTAGCGGGGTTGTCCGCCGCTACGATGTCTCTACCAAGTGTTCCCATACGGAAGGTTACTTCCCGGGGGTTCATGTTCACAAGCACACATCTTCTGCGCACAAGGCGGTTCCTTCCGCTCTTCGTCACGCAGCTTTTCAACGCCTTCAACGACAATCTCTACAAGACCGCGATGGTCCTGTTCGTCGTCTACCAGATCTATAATTCGGAAGAGGCCGAAGGGCTGTTTTCAGCTGTCGCCTCGGGCCTGTTCATTCTGCCGTTCTTCGTCCTGTCTGCCCTTGCCGGGCAGCTTGCCGACATGCGCGACAAGGCGCTCATCATCCGCAGGGTAAAGGCTTTCGAGATACTGCTGATGGTCATCGGTGCCGCGGGCCTGATGATGGCCTGGCAGGGCTACGAGATGCCTGTCACCGTGTTCGGGATCGAAACCAGCGTGCCGGTATTGCTGATGCTGCTGGCGCTCTTCATGACCGGCATCCAGTCGACATTCCTCGGCCCGATCAAATATGCGATCCTGCCGCAGCACTTGCGCAAGGACGAGGTTTTGGCGGGCACGGGACTGGTGGAAGCCGGGACCTATATCGCCATCCTTGCAGGCACGATCCTTGCCGGTTGGATTCCTGTCGAGGCGGCCGCCGTCGGCATCATCCTGACCTCGATAGTCGGCTATCTGGTCGCACGGCAGGTTCCGTCCGCCCCACCGCAGGGCAAGGTCGAAAAGCTCGACTGGCACATCCTGCGCGCCTCGGTGAAGCTGGTGCGCGAAACGATGCACAACAAGGAAGTCTTCTACGCCATCCTGGCAATCAGCTTCTTCTGGACCATCGGCGCGGTGCTGTTCATCCAGTTCCCGCCGCTTGCCAAGAACGTGATCATGGCGAGCAAGGAGGTGGCGAGCATCTTCCTCGTGGTGTTCTCGGTGGGCGTGGCGATCGGTTCGGTGGCGGTCGGTGCGCTGCTCAAGGGCAAGGTTTCGGCGCGCTACGCCCCGCAATCGGTGATCGTGATGGGGGCCTTCGTCGTCGCCTTCTACGCGGTCTGCAAATTGTGGGAGGCCGACAAGCCGGCCGAGCTGCTCGATGTAACGGGTTTCCTTGCCTGGCCGCTTGCAACGGTGATCCTGCTCTGCCTGCTGGGCATAGCGGTGGCAGGCGGCATGTTCGTGGTGCCGCTCTACGCGTTCCTCACCACGCGTGTCTCGCCCGACAAGGCCTCGCGCACGATCGCGGCGAACAATATCGTCAATTCGGGCGCAATGGTTTGCGGTTCGCTTGCGGCGATGGCGATGAGCGCCGCGGGAGTGCCAATCGTCGAGCAGGTGCTGATCAGCGCGGCTATGTGCCTGATTTCCGCATGGCTCGGGCGCAGGTTGCTGGCCGCCGAACGGGCAGCAGGCATGCACGAGGCAGAAGCGGGCTGAACCGCAGTTCTTAAGTCAGATAATGTAGGCGAGAACCGCGACAAGGGTCGCGAAATAGGTCGTTGCCACACCGCGCACGTCGTTTGCGGTCAGCTTCCAGTCCACAACCTCGCCCTGCGGGACGTCGGCAAACATCCGGCGGCGTTGCGGCAGGCTCATCCGCAGCCAGTGGCGGGCGGCTTCGTTCGAGAGGACTAGGGCGCGTCTCATGATGCCTACTTAACGAATTTTTAACTATTGGTTTCCCCGCAAATCCGCGCCGTTCCAATTCGGGACAGCATTTTCCAATCCTGGGGATAATCGGGAACCGAATTCGCAGCGATTGCGCGAGAGGTCGCGCGGCGCTAACCGCCCCAGCCATGACCACACGCCCTACCCCCGCCGCCGCCAAGCTGCTCGTCGATTGCCTGATCGAGCAAGGCTGCGAGCGGATTTTCACCGTCCCCGGCGAAAGCTTCCTCCAGGTGCTCGACGCGCTTGGCCAGCAGGACACGATCGACCTCGTCACCTGCCGCCAGGAAGGCGGGGTGGCGATGATGGCCTGCGCCGACGGGGCGATGACCCAGCGACCCGGCGTGGCCTTCGTCACGCGCGGGCCCGGTGCCACCAACGCCAGCATCGGCGTGCACGTCGCGATGCAGGATTCGCAGCCGATGATCCTCTTCGTGGGCGACGTCGACAGCGAGATGCGCGACCGCGAGGGCTTCCAGGAGGTCGATTTCGCCGCCTTTTTCGGCCCCATCGCCAAATGGGCCGCGCGCATCGACAGCGCGGACAGGATCCCCGAATACGTCGCCCGCGCCTATGCCATGGCGATTTCGGGCCGCCCCGGGCCAGTCGTGCTCGCCCTGCCCGAAGACATGCTGAGCCGCGACACCGATGCCAAACCGCGAAAGCGGGTCGAGCGCCCGGCACAGGCGCCGTGCCCCGATGCAATGCAGGCGATGAGGGCGCTCATCGCCGATGCCGCCTCGCCCATCGCGGTGATCGGCGGCGCGGGCTGGAATGCCAAGGCGCGCGAATACTTCCAGCTTTTCGCCGAGCGCCTCGGCATCCCCGTCACCACGGCATTCCGGAGGCAGGATGCGATCTCGCCTTCGAGCCGCGTCTATGCCGGCAACCTCGGATACGGCCCCAACCCCAAGCTGGTCGAGCGGGTGAAGAATGCCGACCTCGTGCTGGCAGTCGGCGCGCGGCTGGGTGAGGCGACCACCGACGGTTACACCGTCCCCCCGCTGGTCGATGGCGAGCGCATGCTCATCCACGTCCATCCCGATCCCAACGAGCTCAACAGCGTCTATCCCGCCGACCTTGCGATCTGCGCCGAGATGGACGAATTCGCCGAAAGCGCTGCCTTGTGGGACGATGGCGATGCGATCGATTTCGATGCGGGGCGGCAGGCGCACGCCGAATGGGAAGCCTGGGCGACCGCGCGTCCCGCCGACTATGCGCTCGACATGGCGTCGTGCGTCCAGTTCATGCGCGACACGCTCCCTGCCGATACGATCATCTGCAACGGCGCCGGAAATTTTGCGGGATGGTGGCACCGCTACTGGCGCTACGAAGGTTTCCCGACCCAGCTCGCCCCGACCTGCGGCGCGATGGGCTATGGCGTTCCCGCAGCGGTGGCAGCCGCTCTCCGCTTCCCGCAGCGCACCGTCGTTGCCGTGGCCGGCGATGGCGATTTCATGATGAACGGGCAGGAACTGGCGACCGCCGTCCAGCACGATGCGAACATGATCGTGATCGTGGTCGACAATTCGGCCTATGGCACGATCCGCATGCACCAGGAACGCGAATTCCCGGGCGACGAACGCATCAGCGGCACCCGCCTCGCCAATCCCGATTTCGCGGCCCTCGCTTCGGCCTATGGTGGATGGTCGGCCAGCGCCTCGACCACCCAGGAATTCAAGGACGCGCTCGTCGCTGCCGAAGGCCGCTCGGGCCTGCGCCTGATCCACGCCAGGATCGAGATCGAACAGCTCGCCGCCAGCGGCGCGACAGTCAGCGGTCTCCGCAACCGTTGACAGCAAGCGAAAGGGCCGCCTACCATGTCGGGAGACGGCCCTTCCTCGCTGAATTTCAGCGTAGCGGCTAACGTTAAATGTCGTTGCCGAGTTCGCCTTCGATTTCACCCTTGAACTGCTGGGCTTCGCCCTTGCGTTCCTGGCGCTCGCCTTCCTGGTGGAGGCTGGCATCGTCGGTCATCTCTGCAACGGCCTGCTTGGTGTTGCCGCTCATTTCGTTGGCATTGCCTTTGATTTTTTCTGTCAGTTCGCCCATGGGGCCTCTCCTTCTGTCTGGTTGCACCAATTGTGGTGCGCTTACAGGGAGATAACGGGCGGGAAGCAGCTGGCGTTCCGGTGGATTGCGGCGAAGCGTTAGGCCCGAGCGGTAAAGCCTAGATGCCCGCCATCGAACAGATGACCGACCATTCCTCAGGCGTGATTTCGGCCACCGAAAGGCGTGACAGCTTCACCAGTTCGCACTCGGCCAGCTGCGGCTCCGCCTTGATCTGCTTGAGCGTGACCGGATGCGGCAGCTTGGTCTTCGGCTTCACCTTTACCGCCGCCCATTTGCCCTCGGGATCGGTCGGATCGGTGATCCCTGCAACGCTTACTTCGCAGATGCCGACGATCTCGAGCCCCTCGCGCGAGTGATAGAAGAAGGCCTGGTCACCAACTTTCATGGCAGCAAGGTTGTTCTTCGCCCGGTGGTTGCGGACACCGTCCCAGGTGCCTTCCTTTTCGGCTACGAGGTCGTCCCAGCTGTATTTGAAAGGTTCGGATTTCATCAGCCAGTAACGGGCCATATTTTTGCGCTCCTGAGGGTCTTTGGTTTGGCGCTGCGTAGCGGGCGACAGAGGGCTTGGCCAGTCCGAGCCAAGTAACGGAAAAACCAGTTAACGGGTTTTTAGGCAGCGCCGCGTAATTAGAGCTTGCCGACAACTCCGGGGGGTCCCTTGGCGCAGGATCAAGAGCCAGTAACCGTTACCGACCGAGCAGCACGCAAGAGCGTGTGGCCCGCCGTGCGCAAGCGCCATGACTTTGTCACCCTGGCGATCGCTCTGGCCGCCATCGGTCTGTTCATGGCGACTGCAAGCATGGTCCTGCCTGCGCTGCTGCGCCATGGTTTTGGCGGCGCGGACGGTCCAGACGCAATTCTGACGAATGCGCTGATCCTCAACATCGCCCTCATCCTGCTCGGCTGGAACCGCTACAAGGCCTTGAACGGCGAGCTCGAGCACCAGAAACGTGCCGAGCGCGAAGCTCGCCAGCTGGCCGACAAGGACGACCTTACCGGCAGCCTCAACCGCCGCAGTTTTGCCGCGATGCTGGAGGGTCTCCTCAGCGGGGAGAAGAACCCCGACCGCGCGATCGCCGCAATTGCGATCGACCTCGACAACTTCAAGCAGGTCAACGACCTCAACGGTCATGCCGCCGGCGACAAGGTGCTGTGCGAAGCTGCCGAGCGGATTGCCAAACTGCTGCCCGATGGTGCGCAGCTGGCCCGCCTGGGTGGCGACGAGTTCATCTGCGCCGTACCCTATCTCACGCATTCGCCCGATCGCATCGACCATCTCGTCACGCGGATGATCGAAACCGTGGCACGCCCGGTTGTACACCAGGCCAATGCCATCGATATCACCGTGTCGATCGGTATCGCGGGCTCCAACCAGCTCGACGGACAGAGCATCGAAACCCCGGCGCAGGACCTGATGCACAAGGCGGATATCGCCATGTATCACGCCAAGAAGCAGGGCAAGAACCGCTTCTACTGGTTCGAAGCGCCGATGGAGAACGAACTGCGCTTTCGTAACGAACTCGAAGCCGGCATCCGCCGCGGCATCGAGAACGACGAGTTCGTTCCCTATTACGAGCAGCAGATCGATCTCGATACGGGCGAAATCGTCGGCTTCGAGATGCTGGCACGCTGGGAATCGCCCGAGATGGGGCTGGTGAACCCAGACATCTTCATTCCCATCGCCGAAGAGATCGGTGTCATCGCCGATCTTTCGGAGCGCCTGATTTCGAAGGCTTTCGAGGATGCCAAGCAATGGGATCCGGAGATCACGCTGTCGGTGAATATTTCGCCGGTGCAGATGCGCGATCCGTGGTTTGCGCAGAAGATCCTCAAGATGCTGGTGGAACACCGCTTCCCTGCGCATCGCCTCGACATCGAAGTCACAGAAACCTGCCTGCACGAAAACATCGGCATGGTGCGTTCGATGATCACCTCGCTGCGCAACCAGGGCGTCAAGGTCAGCCTCGACGACTTCGGGACCGGATACTCCAGCCTCTCGCAGCTGCGCAGCCTGCCGTTTGACCGGCTCAAGATCGACCGCAGCTTCATCACCGAACTGAGCAACGAGAACCAGAGCGACAAGCTCGTCGATGCGATCGTCTCGATGAGCGACGGCCTTAAGCTGCCAATCACTGCCGAGGGCATCGAGAACGAAAAGGTCCTCGAAGCCCTGAGCCGCTGGGGCAGCATGAAGGGCCAGGGCTACCACTATGGCCGCCCCGAACCGGCCGACGATGTCCTTAAGCGGCTCGAGATGGCCGGCAAGCTGGCACTGACGAACGAAGACAATGTCGTCAGTCTCGCAAACACCTCCGACGAAGACGATACCGCGAAGCGCGCCGGCTAAGGCTGGACGTTAAACATCGCAGCACCTAGATGCGCGGTCCTATGCGCGTCTCCTTCACCAAGATGCATGGTCTCGGCAACGACTTCGTCGTGCTGGATGCGCGCGCGCAGGAAATACCAACGATCACGGAAAAGGTCGCCGCGCGGCTGGCGGATCGCAACACCGGCATCGGGTGCGACCAACTGATTTTGCTCGAACCGAGCGATGGCGCCGACTTTCGCATGCGGATTTTCAACCATGACGGCGGCGAAGTCGGTGCCTGCGGCAATGCAACGCGCGCCGTGGCTTTGCTCCATGGAAGCGAGGCGCGGATCGAGACGGGCGGCGGCATGCTGACGGCGTCACCGACCGGTGACGGAGCAAGCGTGGACATGGGCGAACCGCGCTTCGACTGGGACGCGATCCCGCTGGCTTATCCCGTGGACACGCTCTCGATGCCTGTCGGCTGGGAAACGCTGAACGATCCGGGCGCGGTGAATGTCGGCAATCCGCACGTAATCTTCTTTGTAGAGGATACAGATGCCGTGCCGCTCGATCGCATCGGGCCCGAGATCGAGAACGATCCGCTCTTCCCCGAGCGCGTGAACGTCAACGTCGCGACCATCGAAAACCGGAACCGCATCCGCCTGCGGGTGTGGGAGCGCGGCGCGGGGCTGACCCGCGCTTGCGGGACGGGCGCCTGTGCCACGGCAATCCATGCGATCCGCCGCAAGCTGGTCGACAATCCGGTGACCGTCGCCCTCCCCGGCGGCGAGCTCGATATCGCATGGCATCCTGGCGGTTCCATCCGCATGACCGGACCTGCCACCGAAAGCTATCGCGGCTCGTTCGAATGGGACGATTACGCGTGAACGCCCCGGTCAAATCGCCCGAAGTGGTCTCTCTGGGCTGCCGCCTGAATATTTCCGAGAGCGAGCGCATCCGCGCCATGCTGGCCGGCGAAGACAATCTGGTCGTCGTCAACAGCTGCGCGGTGACGAGCGAGGCGGTGCGGCAGACGCGGCAGGCCATCCGCAAGGCGCGCAGAGCCAATCCCGACGCCCGCCTGCTGGTGACCGGCTGCGCCGCCGATATCGAGCGCGAGCAGCTAGCGGCCATGCCCGAGGTCGATGGGCTGATCGCAAACGAGGTGAAACTCGATCCACGCTCCTGGAATGTTCCTGCCTCCGCGCCGCCGGTCCCTGCCCTTCACACCCGTGCCTTCGTTGCTGTCCAGAACGGGTGCGACCACGCCTGCACTTTCTGCGTCATCCCGCAGGGGCGCGGGAAAAGCCGCTCGCTCGGTGTTCCCGAAGTTCTGCGCGAAGTCGAAGCGCATCTGGAAGCTGGCGCGTCGGAAGTCGTGCTGACGGGTGTCGATGTCACCTCATGGGGCCATGACCTTGCGGGACAGCCCAAGCTTGGTGCGCTGGTGCGAGCGGTCCTCGATGCCTTCCCTGCCCTCGCCCGCATCCGCATGTCGTCGATCGACGGGATCGAGGTGGACGAGGAACTGTTCGAACTCTTCGCTTCAGCGCCGCGCGTCATGCCGCACATCCACCTTTCGCTCCAGCACGGGCATGATCTCATCCTCAAGCGCATGAAGCGGAGGCATTTGCGCGCCGACGCGGCAGATCTGGTGCAGCGCCTCAAGCAGCGTCGCCCAGATATTGTCGTCGGTGCCGATCTCATCGCCGGCTTTCCGACCGAGACCGAAGAGCATCACCAGGCCAATCTGTCGATCATCCGCGAATTGCAGATCGTCCACGGCCACATCTTCCCCTATTCGCCCCGTCCCGGCACTCCTGCAGCGCGGATGCCACAGGTCGAGCGCGCCACGATAAAGCGCCGCGCAGCAGAACTTCGTACCAAAGTTTCGAAGCTGCGCGCAGAGTGGCTGGCGTCGCTCGTCGATAAGCCAACGCAAGTCCTCGCCGAAGCCGACGGGACCGGCTATTCGCCAGAATTCGCCCGCGTGAAGTTGCCCGAGGGCACGCAGCGCGGCTCCATCGTCACCGTGACGCCCAAGACACTCGAGGACAATCTCCTGTCATGAGCAAACCCAGCTGGACCGAGCGCCTGTTCGGCGGCTTCAAGAAAACCTCCGAGCGCCTGACCGAAAACCTCTCCGAGGCGGTTACCAAGGCCAAGCTCGACGATGCGACGCTCGACGATGTCGAGGATGCGCTGATCATGTCCGACCTCGGGCCAAGCGCCGCCGCGCGCATCCGCGAGAAGCTCAGAGAAAAACGCTTCGGCCTCGAAATAAGCGCCGACGAGCTGAAGCAGGCGGTGGCAGACGAGATCGCCGCCATCCTGCGCCCGGTCGCCAAGCCGCTCGAGATCACCGCCTTCCCGCGCCCGCAGGTCCTGCTGGTGATCGGCGTCAACGGCAGCGGCAAGACCACCACCATCGCCAAGCTGGCGCATCTCTTCGTCGAGGACGATTACAACGTCATGCTGGCAGCAGGCGACACCTTCCGAGCGGCAGCAATCGGTCAGCTCCAGACCTGGGCAGACCGCGTGGGAGTGCCCATCGTGCGCGGACCCGAAGGCGGCGATCCGGCCTCCATCGTGTTCGACGCGGTCAAGAAAGGCACCGAGATCGGCACCGACGTGCTCATCGTCGACACCGCCGGCCGCCTCCAGAACAAGCGCGAGCTGATGGACGAGCTGGCCAAGATCCGCAAAGTTCTCGGCCGCCTCAACCCCGAAGCACCGCACGACGTGGTGCTGGTGCTCGATGCCACCAACGGCCAGAACGCACTTAGCCAGATCGACGTTTTCAAGGAGGTCGCAGGTGTGACAGGCCTCGTGATGACCAAGCTCGACGGCACTGCGCGCGGCGGCGTGCTGGTACAGGCGGCAGAGCAATACGGCCTGCCCATCCATGCCATCGGCGTGGGCGAAAAGATCGACGATTTGCGCCCTTTCGACCCCGACCTGGTTGCGCGCGTGATTGCGGGGATTGCCTGATGAGCGACACCAAACCTGAAAAAAAGCCCACCGGCTGGCTGCACACGCTGGTCGATTACGGCCCGCTGCTGGTATTCCTCGGCGTCTACAAGTTCTACCAGCCGCCCGAGACCTCGACCTTCGGCGAGATCGCTGCGGTGATCTACGGCACCATCGCCTTCATGGTCGCCGCCGTGGTGGCGCTGGTGTTCAGCAAGTGGAAGTTCGGCAAGGTCAGCCCGATGCTGATCCTTTCCACGACGCTGATCGTCGGCTTCGGAGCGCTAACCATCTGGCTTCGCGACGAGCGCTTCATCCAGTTCAAGCCGACCGCGATCTACCTCCTGTTCGGATTCGTGCTCATCGTAGGTTGGCTGCGCGACCGGGCATGGCTCCAGGTGCTATTGGAAGCCGCATTCGAAGGTGTCACGCATGAAGGCTGGCTCAAGCTTTCGCGCAATTGGGGCTTCTTCTTCGTTGCGCTTGCCGGCCTGAACGAAGTGCTGGTGCGCACGATGAGCTTCGAAAGCTGGCTTTGGGCGAAGTTGTGGGTGTTCCTGCCCCTGACCTTCCTTTTCACCTTCACGCAGATCCCGATGCTGCTGAAACACGGCCTATCGCTGGAGGACACCGACGAAGTTCTAGAAGACGAGCCGCCGACGGCTTGATCATACCTCGTTTTCCCCCGGCGTGATCTTGATCATGACACGCATGAGGGTCGTGTAGATCAGGACGACGGTGGCAGCTGACAGGCCGACCATCAAGACCGTTCCAGCGAACAACCCGTCGTAGACGTTGGCGAACCATGCGGGCGGCAGTTCGTCGAACTCGCCGATAGGCAAAGCGAAAGCCATCAGAAGAATCAGGGATACCATCAGGGTTATCGCCGAGAGGCGCCCTACCATGGCGACGTCCCGATATGCCGCATGGTCGAAATCCTCGTCCATCCGGCGGATCATCCCCACCAGGGTGAGCATTAGGGCGATAATCGTCGCCGAAGCAGTCGCGATGGCCGAGCCCAGATAGAGCCCCGCGCGCGAGAGGGCATTGAGCAGATCAACCGCTTCCGCCGCCCCGTAAACCGATCCGATTGCAGCGCGTGCTCCATATCCGACCGCGCAGACCAGCAGGAAGGACAGGGTCGACCAACGATAACAGCTGATTAATTTCCACATGCCCCTGTGTATGTCTGATAAGCGGGGTAGTTCCGACTACCGGGGTCTTGATCGGGCGCGAATGCTGGATATGCGGCGTCCGCATGACCGATACGATGATTCTGGCGTGGGCCTCGCAAGGCGACCACGAAACGCTTGCCGATGTAATGTACGACGCTGTCCGCAACGGGCCGAGCCGCTATAACGATGCCCAACGCGCCGCTTGGGTGCCCGAACGCCGTAGCGGCGAAGCCTGGGACGAGCGCCTGGCGCGGCAGGACATTGTCATGGCCGTGAAGGACCAGGCGGTGCTCGGTTTCATGAGCCTCGATAAAGCAGGCTATATCGATTTCGCCTACATCCGCCCCGGGGCCCAAGGCAGCGGCCTGTTCCGCAAGATGTTCGAGGCAATCGAAGGGAAGGCGCGCGACAAGGGCGAGCCGCGCCTGTGGGTGCATGCCAGCCTGATGGCTCAGCCGGCCTTTGAGAAGATGGGCTTCACCGTCGTCGAGCACGAGGTCGTCCATATCGGCGAGCAAGCGTTCGAAAGAGCGGAAATGGAGAAGCCGCTCACCTGACGTTGATCGGATGTAGACCCAGTGAGAGGATAGGCGCTAGGACCCGGCAATGGAAGTCCAGATCAGCCTCGATCCGCCCGCAGAACATGCCGCGCGCCTCAGCCGCGGCATCATGGAATTCAACGCTGCCAGCATTCCCGATCTCGAAAGGGTCGAAGACGAAATCCGTTTTCATGTCCTTGCGACCGACGATGCGGGAGAGCTGGCTGGTGGCCTTCGGGGAACGTGTTACTGGAACACGCTGCATATCGAACTGCTCTGGCTATCCGAAGATGCCCGAGCGCTGCGTCTGGGGAGCCGGATCGTAGAGGAAGCGGAACGCTTTGCGCGGTCCGAGGGATGCGAGAAAGCCTTTGTCGAGACCACGAGTTGGCAGGCCCGGCCCTTCTATGAGAAAGCCGGGTATGTGCTTATGGCCACGCTCGAAGGGCGCCCCAAGGGACACTCTACGCATTACCTGATGAAAGAGCTGTCGGCCGTCTGAGCGACCAGCCTAGATTTCGACCTGGCTACCCAATTCGACCACGCGGTTGGTGGGCAGACGGAAGAAATCCATCGCCGTCGCTGCATTGCGTAGCATCCACGCGAATATCTTCTCACGCCAGATGGGCATGCCGGGCGTCTTGCTCGGTAGCAAGGTCTGGCGGCTGAGGAAGAAGCTGGTGTGCATCATGTCGAATTCGCCGCCACAACGCTCCATTTCCTTCAGACCCTGCGGGACGTTCGTCTCCTGCATGAAGCCGTAATGGAGGACCGCACGGTAGAAACCGTCGCCTAAGTCGTGGATCTCGCACCGCTCGTCGGCATCGACATAGGGCGCGTCCGCGATCAGCACCGTCAGGATTATCACGCGCTCGTGCAGCACCTTGTTGTGCTTGATGTTATGCAGGAGTGCGCTTGGTACACCGGCGGTCTGGCTGGCCATGAAGATAGCGGTTCCGGGCACGCGCGTGGCGGAATTCTTGGCGCTCTTGGCAAAGATCTCGATCGGCAGCGCAGTCTCGTGCATGCGCTCTCGCATGAGCTTGCGCCCGCGCGCCCAGGTTGTGAGCAGGGTGAAGGCGATGAGACCCACGACCAGCGGGAACCAGCCGCCCTGCGGCACCTTGAACAGGTTCGCCGCGAAATAGGCCCCGTCGATGATCAGGAAGAAGATCACCACCGGCGCGGCATACCACCACTTCCATTTCCACACGCCCACGAACAGCACACCCATCAGCAGCGTGTCGATAGTGACCGCGCCCGTCACCGCGATGCCATATGCGGCGGCGAGGTTGGAGGAAGACTGGAAGGTCAGCACAAGGATGATCACCGCGACCATCAGGGCCCAGTTGATGACCGGGATGTAGATCTGGCCAGCTTCGGTCTCGCTCGTGTGGCGGATCGTCATGCGGGGCATGAAGCCAAGCTGCATCGCCTGGTGGGTGATGCTGAAGGCACCCGAGATCACTGCCTGGCTGGCGATAAACGTCGCCACGGTGGCGAGGATGACGAGCGGCAGGCGGAACTCTTCGCTGGCGAGCAGGAAGAAGGGGCTCTGCACGACTGCGGCCGCCTGTTCCGGCGGGAGGCCCGCAATCATGGCGCCCTGGCCGAAATAGTTCAGCAGCAGGCACGGCATCACGAAGCCGAACCACGAAAGCCGCATCGGCCCGCGGCCGAAATGCCCCATATCCGAATAGAGCGCTTCCGAACCCGTCACCGCCAGCACCACCGCGCCCATCGCGAGGAAGGCGACGAAACCGTCGGTGACGAAGAACATTACCGCGTAATAAGGGTTGAGCGCCCAGAGGATATCGGGGTTGTGGATGATCTGGTTGAGCCCCAGTCCCGCCAGCGTCAGGAACCAGACGATCATCACGGGCGCAAACAAGGCACCGACCTTCGCCGTTCCGCGACTCTGGAGGACGAACAGGATCACCAGCAGGACTAGCGCGATGGGTATAACCATGGGATCTAGCGTGTGATTTACCACGGTCAGGCCCTCGACCGCCGAGAGGACGGAAATCGCAGGCGTAATCATGCTGTCGCCATAGAATAGCGAAGTGGCGAAGACGCCCAGCAGCACGACCAGCCAGGCGTATTTGGACTGGCCCATGTGGCGGCTCAGCAGCGCGACGAGCGCGAGGCTTCCGCCCTGCCCCTTGTTGTCCGCACGCATCAGGATGGTGACATATTGTAGCGCCACCACGATCACCATCGACCAGAAGATCAGGCTGACCACGCCAAGCACGTGCATGCGATCGATGGCGATATTGGCCGCGCCTGCGAAGGTCTCGCGAAAGGCGTAAAGCGGGCTGGTACCGATATCGCCGAAGACGATACCGATCGCACCTACGGCGAGAGCAGCCTTGGACGCGCCATGGCCATGGGAGTTCGCTTCGCCCTGAGCGGGCGTCGATTCAGGCGTAGTCGCCTCGGTCATATGTGGAGTGTTACCTGACGCATGGGGTCAAAACCTTGGCTCTCGGGAGCGCGACCCCCGTGCAAGGTGGCGGCGCTTAGCACCATGGAGGGAGCACCGCAATATATGGGTGCAATCCGACCTATTCCGCAGCGTCGGCCGGCCGCATCATCGACTCGAGACGCATGAGGCGCAGCGCCAGCGACTCGCGCCATGGAGCATCCTCGGGCGCAGCCAGCAGAGCTTCGCGCCACAACTCGAATGTCCGCTCGGCCTCTCCTGCGCGGAGCCACGCAAACCCGAGAAAATAGCGCGGACCGCCGTTTTCCTCTTCCAGCGCCTGTGCTTTCTCGAAGGCGTGGAGCGCGGCAGGGGTAAGCTGTCCATCGGCATGCTCGACCAGCGCAATACCAAGACCGAGCCACGCCTCGGTGTCCTGCGGGTTCTCCTCGACCGCGTTGCGATAGAAACCCGAAGCCCGCTCGAAATCGCCCCGACGCAGGTAGCTGTCCCCCGTTACGATCCAGCGCGAGGGGAATTGCGAGGTGTCGAAGAATTCGCGCCGCGCTTCGACCAGCAGTTCGCCATCGATAGGCTCTTCCTGCATCGCTTCTCCCGGCGCAGCGGGCTGGCCGGGCGAACCCTGCAGCGCATAGCCGGCAAGACCGAAAAGCAAGGTCGCGCCGAGTATCGTCCAGCCCCCACGACCGACGCGCAGAAGGAAAGCTGCGACAACGAAAGTGATGGCGGCCAGTACAACGATGGGCAGCCAGCTCATGCGCGCCTCCGGAAGCGGCGCCAGAACAGCAGGGCCGCGATAAGGGCCAGCAGCACAGGAATGGCGAAAAGCGGCCAGGTAGTGGCGCTCATCACCGGTTCGTAGCTCACATAGTCGCCGTACCGGTCCATCAGCCAGCGGCGAATGTCTTCGGGCTCCTCGCCCGCGGCGATCCGGATGCGGACCTGGTGGCGCATGTCGCCCGCCATGGAGGCATCGCTATCGGCAATCGACTGCGACTGGCACTTGAGGCAGCGCAGCGTCTCCATAAGGTCTTGCGCCGCGGCCTCCTGCGCCGGATCGTCGAGCTGGCGATAAGCATAGGGTGCAGGCGGAATGTCGTTTTGCGCCGCAAGCGGGAGGGCTACAAGAGCCATCAGGAAAGCGAAAAGCGCCCTCATCGCCCGGCCTTTCGCAACTCTTCGAGCAATATCGGCACATGCTCTGCCCGGATGTCGCCGATATGCTGGTAGGCGATGCGCCCCTTGCCATCGATCACGAAGGTTTCCGGTACACCCGAAGAGCCAATGCCAAGCTGGACCTCGGACAAGTCGTCGCGCCCGATACGGGTATAGGGATTGCCGTGGTCGGACAGGAAGCGCGCAATATCTTCAGGCTTGTCCCGGATCGCCACGCCCACGATTTCGACCCCCTCGTCCTTCAGGGCTTCGAGTTGCGGCGCCTCGGCGATGCAAGGCAGGCACCAGCTTGCCCAGATGTTGAGGAGTTTGGGCTTGCCGTCGGCGAAATCCTCGCTGTTGGCGCCCGGAAGGTCAGGAACTGCGGCGGGCAAGGTGAAATAGGGCAGCTCTTGCCCTACCATCGCGCTTTTCACGAACTCGTCGCGCGGCTGGCTGAGCTGGTAGGCCGCAAGGCCGAGGAAGCCGAAAAACACCATGAAGGGGAGCCACAAGCGCCAGCTCATGCCAAGGCCTCCGCTTCCGCCCGACGCTCGGCGACCTTGCGCCGCACGATCCGGCGCTTCAGGTCACCGCGCACCCGCCCGATGATCGCCAGGATGCCGCCCAGCGCGATGATCAGGCCGCCGTACCAGATGAAGGTCACGAACGGCTTCCACCACAGCCTCAACTGGTAACGTCCACCGCGATTGTCGGCGCCCATCACGGCATAAAGCTGGCCGTTCCAACGCGTGACGAGAACACTTTCCGTGGTCTGCTGCGGAGGTGCCCAGAAATTACGCGATTGCGGCGCAATAGTTTGCGGCTCGCCCCCCTCATAGGAAACGGCCATGCGCCCCGCGATCGCGGTCCAGTTCGGTCCGGCGACCGGTTCGACCGCCTCAAGCCGGACCTGCCAGGGACCAACGCTGGTTGCGCCACCTTCTTCGAGAGCTGCAAGGTGCTCCTCGGTAAAGGCGCTTTCGCTCGCCATGCCGAAAAGTGAGATAGCGAGGCCGAAATGCGCAACCACCATGCCCCATGTCTCGATAGGCACCCTTCGCAATTTGCGGCCTCTCAGCGGGAGGAAACTCGCGACAGCGAGGGCAATTGCAAACGACAAGCCGAGCAGCGGCAGGATCGCGAGGCCGAACAGCAGGCCCAAAAGGACGATGCCCGCCAGCAGGAATGCCGCCACCAGCGCGATCTCCTTGGAAATCCGTCCGAAGCCGTCCTTGCGCCAGCGCAGCAGAGGTCCGACCGCCATTACCGCGAGCATCGGAAAGGCGAAAATGGCGCCGACCGGGTTGAAATAGGGCGGGCCCACCGAAACGCGTACGTCGAATGCCTCGGTCAGCAGCGGATAGAGGGTTCCGAGCAGCACCACGGCGAGGATGGCGCTCAGCATGACATTGTTGACCACGAGCGCCCCCTCGCGGCTGGCCACCGAAAAGCGCTCGCCCTCGTTGATTGCGCCTGCGCGCAGGGCGAACAGTAGCAAAGCTCCGCCGATATAGATGGCGAGGAGGAACAGGATGAAGCTGCCGCGTTCCGGATCGACGGCAAAGGCATGGACGCTGGTCAGGATACCCGAGCGCACGAGGAAGGTGCCGAGCATCGACATCGAGAAAGCGACCACGCCCAGCATGATCGTCCACACGCGCAGCGCGTCACGGCTCGCAAGTACGCTGGCCGAGTGCAGCAGCGCGGTGGCCGCAAGCCACGGCATCAGCGAAGCGTTCTCGACCGGGTCCCAGAACCAATATCCGCCCCAGCCGAGCTCATAATAGGCCCAGTAGCTGCCTGCAGTGATCCCCAATGTGAGGAACACCCACGCGCCGAGGATCCATGGCCGCATCGCGCGGGCGAAATCGGGAGTGACCTGCCGGGTCAGCAGCGCGCCGACCGCAAAGCTGAAAGCCACCGAAAGGCCGACATAGCCGAAATAGAGCGTCGGCGGATGAAGCGCGAGGCCGATATCCTGCAGCAGCGGATTAAGGCCCATCCCCTCGGTCGCCGGTTGAGGGAGGCGCTCGAAGGGATTCGAACTCAGCAGCAGGAAAGCATAAAATCCCAGCGCCACGAAACCCTGCGCAGCTAGTGTGGCCTGCATGGTGCGCTCTGGCAGGCGGCGTTCAATTCCCGCGATCAATGCGCCCGCAAGTGCCATCACCGTCACCCACAGCAGCATAGAGCCTTCGTGATTACCCCAGGCGCCCGAGATCTTGAAAATCAGCGGCTTCATCGTGTGCGAATTCGTTGCCACCAGCTTCACCGACAGATCGGTGATGGCGAAAACCCACAGCAACGCGCCGAAAGAAAGCGCTACCAGTCCTCCCTGCAGGATGGCAGCAGGACGCGTGAGGCCGGCTATGTCACTTTCGGTCCCTCCGCGCAGGGCGAGGATACCGCCCAAGAGCTGCAGGGCCGCCAGCGCTGCGGCCAGCCACAGCGCGGCAAGACCGAGTTCGGCAATCATTCGAGGCCGACCGTCGTGTCTTCGGCCATCTTTGCGGCCTGGTGCTCGCTCATGCCTTCGAGTTCGCGCGGAACGTAATTCTCGTCATGCTTGGCCAAGAGGTTGTCGGCAATGAAGGTGCCGCCCGCGTCTAGCCTGCCTTCAGCTACCACGCCCGAACCCTCGACAAACAGGTCGGGAAGAATACCTGTGTAGCGAACCGGCACGGCCGAATCCTCGCGACCGGTGACGGTGAAGGTCACCGTGATCCCGTCGGATAGGGTCTCGAGCGAACCGGGGGCGACCATGCCGCCTAGACGGACCGCCTGCCCGACTGCGGGCGGCGAGGCCTCCATCTGCTCGGGCAGGTAAAAATAGCTCGCCTGGTTGCGCAAGGCGTAGATCGCCAGCAGCACCGCGCCGAACAGCGCGGCGAGCGCGAGCAGCACGAGGACGAGGCGCTGGTGTTTCGCCTTCATTTGGCGCGTGCCTTTTCGCGGCGCTTTTCTGCGCGCTTCATGGCCAGCCAGCTCCACGCAATCATGGCAAGCGTGCCGCCCACACCGATGGCGTAAGCCGCATAAACGAAGGTCCACTGGTCGAGCGCTTCTCTCATCAGTCGGCTTCCATCGCACGGCGGCGCAGGCGTGCTTCCGCCTGAATATCGGCCAGGAGCGCGCGCATCCGGGCCAGCACCACACCGCCGAAAATGAGCGAGAAACCGATCACTGCCACCATCAGTGGCATCAGGAAGATGCCGTCGATTGCGCTCTTGCCCATGGTAATGCTGGGGGGCTGGTGGAGCGAGTTCCACCACACCACGCTGCGGTTGATAATGGGGATGTTGATTGCGCCGAGAAGGCCGAAAATGGCGGGAATGCGGGCCGAGACACCCTCGCGCTCGGCGGCCTGGCCCAGTGCGATATAGGCGACATAGAGAAACGCAAGGACCAGCATCGAAGTCAGCCGACCGTCCCAAACCCACCATGTCCCCCATGTCGGGCGGCCCCATATCGAGCCGGTTGCAAGGCAGATCAATGTGAAAACGAGACCGGGCACAGCCGCTCCGCGCGCGGCGATTGCCGCCAACGGGTGGCGCCAGACAAGGAAAACGAGGCTCGATACCGCGATCGCGGTCCAGCCGCCCATGCCCAGCCAGGCGGTGGGCACGTGGATGAAAAGGATGCGCACCGTCTCGCCCATCAACCGGTCGGGCGGGACCTGCGTGAAGCCCCACACCAACGCGCCTGCGGTGAGAACAAGTCCGCTCACAAGCAGAAGCGGCGTCAGCCAGCCTGCCAGCGCGAGGAACCGTTTGGGATTAGCGAAACCGTGCATGGTGAAAGCCGTGGGTCAGCCTATTGCAGCCCTCGCCCCTGCCCGCAAGCCGGATCAGCGGCCGATGAGTTCCTGTGCCATTCGGTCGGCAACCTGGTCCGGCGAGATGCCGGACTTGTCGCTTTCCTGCCAGATCTGCTCGAGCCGTCCCGGGATCAGCGCGATGCGCTTGCGCACTTCGTTGATGTCGCAAGGCGCCTCGTCGTGGCGGCACAGATATTCCAGCGTCACCGAGATGATCCCGCCCGCGTTGATCACATAGTCGGGCGCATAGAGAATGCCGCGCTCGGCCAGCATCGGGCCGTGCTGCGCGCGCTTCAGCTGGTTGTTCGCCCCGCCCGCCACGATCTGGCAGTCGAGCCGTGCGATGCCTTCATCGTCGAGGATTGCGCCAAGCGCGTTGGGGCTGAACACATCGCAGGAAACCGACATGATCGCATCGGGTGCAACGCAATCGGCGTCGAGTTCGGCTGCCAGCGCCTCGCAGCGGTCCATGTGGATGTCCGACAGCGTGAGTTTTGCGCCTTCCTTGGCGAGCAGGCGCGCTACACCGCCGCCGACGCTGCCCGTACCCTGGATCGCGACATGGACACCGTCCATACTGTCCTTGCCCAGCTTGTGCTTCACGGCGGCCTTGATGCCGAGGAAGATGCCGAGCGCGGTGAAAGGACCAGGATCACCGCCGGCCGCATCTTCGCCTTCTACGGGCAAGCCGGAGACATACTGCGTGCGCTCGGCCACAGCGGCCATATCCGCCTCGGAAATGCCGACGTCCTCGGCAGTGACATATTGCCCACCCAGCGCTTCGACCGCATCGGCGAATGCGGCGAGCATTTCTGGCGTCTTGGTCTTGTTCTCATCGGCGAGGATGACGGCCTTGCCGCCGCCCATGGGAAGGCCGGCCATGGCATTCTTGTAGCTCATGCCGCGCGACAGGCGCAGCGCATCGCGCATGGCGGCTTCAGGCTCGGCATAGTGCCAGAAGCGCGTACCGCCGGCGCCGGGGCCGAGATGGGTGGAATGAAGCGCAATGATCGCGGTGAGCCCGCTCTTCGAGTCGCGCACGACCTCGACCAGTTCGTGATCGTCGTAATCCGCTTCGGTCCAGAACGCTGTCATCGGCCTCTCGCCCCTTGGAAAAGGTATCTCTCAGACCCGGTGCGAAGGGAGAAAATGGGGCGATCGACGGGGTTCGAACCCGCGACCTCCGGTACCACAAACCGGCGCTCTAACCAACTGAGCTACGATCGCCACACGCCCCCGGAAACGCTGCCGGGAAGGCGGCACATATACGCGAGGATTGGGCCGTCAACCCGCCTTGCGCAACGGCGAGCGCCTGTTGCACAGGCGGGGGCAAATGGGAAGCGAAAAAGCGATTTTGGAACAATCGGCGCAACTATCTTTCGCGGCTTGCGAAGCGCTCCACCGGCATTATCGTCGCCGCGATGACATTGCCCGGCGAATCTTCGGCTGACCTCCTGCTGTCGCGTCCCGGCATGCAACGCGTGCCCTCGGACAAGCTCGAGCTGTTTCAGCTGCGGAATTTTGCAAGCCCGCAACTCTGCGCACAATTGGTTCAACTGATAGAAAAGGACCGTCGCCCCTCCACGCTCGCCGATGCCGGCGACGACCGCTACTTCCGGACCAGCGAAACCTGCGATCTCGATGCCGAGGAGCCGGCAGTACGTGAACTCGAAGCCTTGCTTGCGGCACTCAATGGAATCGATCCGGTTTATGGCGAACCGCTTCAGGGTCAGCGCTACGCTGTCGGGCAGGAATTCAAGCCACACTGCGACTATTTCAACCGGGGCGGCCAGGACTGGGACAAATACTGTTCGGTTGCAGGACAGCGGACCTGGACTTTCATGGTCTATCTGAACGAGGTCGAGGCCGGCGGAGCGACGCGGTTCAAGGCGGTGAAGAAGACTTTCCAGCCCGAAACCGGCAAGCTCGTGTGCTGGAACAACATGCGCCCCGATGGTCGCGAAAATCCCAACACGATCCACCACGGCATGAAGGTACGCAAAGGTGTCAAATACGTGATCACCAAGTGGTACCGCGAAAAGGAATGGGGCTGGTGAAACGAAAAAGGGCGGCCCCGCAAGGCCGCCCTTCGTAATTTCCTCGCTCTTGCGAGCAGCTTACTTCTTGAGCGTAAGCCCGCCGAAGCGCTTGTTGAAGGCAGCAACGCGGCCGCCCTCTTGGAGCTGCTGCTTGCCGCCGGTCCATGCCGGGTGGCTGGTCGGATCGATTTCCAGCGTCATCGTGTCGCCTTCGCTGCCCCAGGTGGAGCGCGTCTGGAACTCGGTACCATCGGTCATCTTGACCGTGATCATGTGGTAATCGGGGTGACCTTCGGTCTTCATGATAAACGTCCTTCTAGCTTCGGAACGGTTCCGACCGGTCCAGCTGTGTTGGGAAAGGCGCGCGCATAGCGGCGTGCGCCGGGATTCGCAAGGTTATTCGGGCGCGTCTGCAATCATCGCGGTGAAGCTGACTTCGCAGGTCACCTTGCCGTCGACCGATGCCTCGCCCGCAAACTTGCACACGCGGGCGCGCTTCTGGACGAATTCGGCCTTGAGATCGAGCAGCACGCCGGGCGTGACAGGCGCGCGGAACTTCGCATTCTCGATCGCCATGAAATAGACGAGCTTGCCGGAGCCTGCGAGGCCGAGGCTTTCCACCGCGAGCACGCCGGCAGCCTGCGCCAGCGCTTCGATCTGTAGGACGCCGGGCATGATCGGCGCGCCGGGGAAATGCCCCTGGAAGAAATCTTCGTTGAAGCTGACCGCCTTGATGGCATGGATCCGCTCGTCGGGGACGAGTTCGGCCACGCGGTCCACGAGCAGCAGGGGATAGCGGTGCGGCAGGCGCTTCAGCACCTCGACAACGTCGAAACCGGTCTCGCTCATCCCCTGCTCTCCTGTTTTCTTAGCGTCCGTTGGTCTGTGCCGGCTGCTGCTGCTGCTGCGCTGCTGCCTGCTGGCGGGCTGCCATGACCATCAGCTGCTGGACCTGCTGGTACACAGCGACCGACTGCTGGCTCGGCTGCCAACCCTGCGGCGGCGTGATCTGAACCGAAGGCACCCGCGCGTTCAGTGCGTTCACGACCTTCTGGCCGATGTTCGCGGCCGGGTTGGACCAGGCAACCGCATCGGGCGAAATGACGAGCTGGATGTTGTCGGCAGCAACGACCGTCTGGAGAGCCGCGCCGTACTGGAGCAGAATCTGCTCGACCACATAGACGCGCGCAGTATCGAGCTGGTTCTGGAGCTGTGCGATCTCGCGCTCGAGCGTCTGGATCTGCTGGGCCTGCGGGGCGGTCTGCGCCGCCTGCTGCTCGGCCTGGTCGAGATTACCGTCATTGTTGGTGTCGAGCTGCTGGATCAGCGTCTGGGCCTGCTGCTGCTTCTGCTGGATCTGGGTGATCTGCGAAGCATAGGTCGTGCCGATCTGCTGGAAACCGGTGCTCAAGGCCGAGGAAGCGACCACGGTGCGCGATACATCGACCACACCGATATTGCCGCTGACCTGCGCGGCGGCCGGCGTCGCAGCGATTGCCGCGCCAGCAAGGCTCGCGGCGGCGAGGGTTTTGGTGAAGAGTTTCATTAGAATTGCGTTCCTACATTGAATGAGATGATCTTGGTGTCATCACCAGGCTGCTTTTTAATCACCTGGGATACATCGATCCTGAACGGACCAAAGGGCGAGTTCCAGTTCACGCCGAAACCGGCGGTAATGCGCGGGCTCACGCTATTGCCGAGGAATACCTCGCGATAAGCACTGTTCGCCAGGATGACGGGCGCATTGGGATTGCCATCGGCATCGACGGCGTCAATCGTTTGCCCGATCACCGGGTTGCCCGAACTATCGAGCCTGGGCGTCCCGTCGTCATTGTAAAGGGGGCCGGTGTAGACCAGGTTGGCGCCCGAACGAGCCTGCTGGCCGTCTGGGAAATCGTCGAGCTGGGGGCGCTGGACCGCGAAGAGCGAGCCGACATCCAGCCAGATCGAGGGGCGCAGACCCATTTCCTGCGCGCCGGCACCCAGCGGGATCTCCAGCTCTGCGCGGCCGAGGTAGTAGGCGCGGCCGCCGAGCGAATCGTCGCCGACGCGGTTCCTGTCCTCACGGAACTGCTCGATCGTTTCGAGCACCGGAGGAGTGGCGCTGTCGTTATCATCGTCGAGATACTGCAGCCTGACGACGCGCGGACCCACACCGCGGACATCGAAGCCCCGGAACTGCGGTTCTCCGAGGAAGAAACGGTCGGTCAGGCGGACGTCGTCGAAGCCTTCCAGCCCGCGATCTTCCAATGCCTCGATCCAGCCGCCTTCGGCCTGCAGCGAGAAGATGAAGCCGGAGCCGAGCGGCATCCACTTGCCCATCTTCGAGCGCATGCGCAGGTATTTCACGTCTCCGCCGAGGCCGGCAATTTCGGCCGAGGTCGAAATCGATTCGCCGCGTGTCGGGCGATAGCGGCTGTTGAGCGTATCGTAATTGAGCGTCAGGCCCAGGATCGAACTGGTGCGCTTGCCGATCGCTTCGCAGATGAAGCGCGACTGGACACACTCCTTGACCCCGTCGCCGTCAAAATCGTCGTAATACAGCGTGCCGACGGTCACGTTTTCACGGTTGAGCGTGTAGCTGCCGATGGCCGACATGTATTCGGTCAGCGGCACGCCTGCGCGCAGCGAAAGACCGGTGGTCGCCTGCTTGTAGCGGTTGAGGTCGTTGGCGTAGTAATCGTTGTCGTATTCGCGGTGATAGATGTCCGCGCCCATCGAGATGTTGCGGTCGAACACGTAAGGCTCGGTGAAGCTGACCTGCGCCGACTTCGAGAAGCGCGAATAGTTCACGCTCAATCCGATGGTCTGGCCGCGCCCGCGGAAGTTCTTCTGGCGGATCGAACCGGCCAGGACGAACTTTTCGAGGCTCGAGAAGCCGGCCGAAAGCTGCAGTTCGCCGGTCGGCTGCTCCTCGATATTGGCTTCGAGAACCACGCGGTCGGGTGCGCTGCCCTCGGCCTGGGTGATTTCGAAGTTTTCCTGGAAGTAGCCGAGCGAGTTGATGCGCGATTCCGAGCGCTTGATCGCGAGGCTGTTGAAGGCATCGCCTTCTGCCACACGGAATTCGCGGCGCACGACCTTGTCCTGCGTGAGAGTGTTGCCGTTCACGTCGATCCGCTCGACATAGACACGCGGCGCCTCGCGCAGGACCAGCGTCAGGTCCATCGTCAGCTCTTCGGGATTGCGCACGTATTCCGGGCGCACGTCCGCGAAAGCGTAGCCGAAGGTGCCCGCGAGGTCGGTCATCTGTTCGACCGTATCCTCGACAACCTTGGCATCGTACCAGTCACCCGGCTTCATCGGCAGCCGATCGGTCATCGCCTCGCTGTCGAAATCGCGCAGTTCGCTGCGCACCTCGACATCGCCGAACTTATACCGCTCGCCCTCTTCCACCACATAGGTGATGATGAAGTCTTCCTTGTCCGGCGTCAGCTCGGCAACCGCGGAAACGACGCGGAAGTCGGCATAGCCTTGGGTGAGGTAGAAGGTGCGCAGGTTCTGCTGGTCGAATGCCAGGCGATCGGGGTCGTAGCTGGTGTTCGAGCTGAGGAAGGAAAGGATGCCACCGGTTTCCTTGGTGACCATCTCGCCCTTGAGCTTGCCGTCGGAGAACTGCTCGTTGCCGATGATGTTGATCTGGCGGACCTTGGACTTGGGCCCTTCGTCGATTTCGAAGACGATATCGACGCGGTTCTGGCTCAGCTCGACCATCTGCGGCTCGACCGTAGCGGCAAAGCGGCCCTGGCGCTTGTAGAGCTCGATGATGCGGGCAACGTCGGCGCGGACCTTGGAACGGGTGAAAATCTGGCGCGGCGCGAGACGGATTTCGGGAACGATCTTGTCGTTTTTGATCCGTTGGTTGCCTTCCAGGATCACGCGGTTGATGACCGGATTCTCGACGACGGTGATGACGACATTGCCATCGTTATTGGTCACGCTGACGTTGGAGAACAGCTCGGTGGCCGAAAGGTCCTTCAGCACCTGGTCGCCTGCTGCGGCGGTATAGGTATCGCCCGGGCGCAGGCGGATATAGGAAAGGATCGTCTGCGGCTCGAGGCGCTGTGCGCCGGCAACCGCGATGGTGCGGACGATGTCCTGCTGGGGCGCTACTGCCGGCTGGGTTTCGGCCGGGGTTTCCTCGGCCTCCTGCGCCAGCACAACGCCGGGCATGCCGCCCATGATCGTGCCTGCAAGCAGGGTAGCAGTGAGCCGCGCGGCCCGCTTCTTGGTATCGCCAGCGGCAGTCGCAAATCCGGTCATCGACAAGGGAATTTCCGTCCTCAAATAATCCATCGGCCCCCGGGTCCCGAAAGCCAGATGGCCCCCTGCCCGATGCAGCCTCTCCAATCAAGCCGTGTCGCACCCCGAAAGGAGGAAACGAACCGGCCTGTCCCCGCCTAATTCCCGATGAACGGGAGCTTGGCGATATCGATGAAGGTGACGAAAACCATCAGTGCGAGCACCAGCGCTACACCGGCCCTGTAGGCCACCTCCGTACTGCGCGGTCCCAGCGGTTTGCGGCGGATTGCCTCTGCCGCGTAAAAAGCCAGGTGTCCGCCGTCGAGCGCCGGGATTGGCAGGAGGTTGATGAATGCCAAGTTAAGCGAGATGAGCGCCAGGAAGTTGATGAAGGCGAGCGGCCCCATGCTCAGTTGTTCGCCCGCATATTTGCCGATGGTGACAGGCCCGCCAAGCTCCTTCACCGAGCGGTCGCCGACGATGACCTGCTTGATGCCGGTGGCCATCATCCCGACGAGGTCGCCGGTCTGGACGAAAGCCAGCTTGACGGATTCGCCGATCCCGACGGACTGGAATTCCATACCCGTCGAATAGATGCCCAGCCTGCCGACCCGCGAAGAATTGCCGAACCGGTCGGTCTCGGTCACGTCGGCGAGCTTGACCGGCAGGGTCATATTGCGGTCATCACGTTCGATCTCGACCTGCAGCGTCTTGCCCGGATAGAGCAGGACATGCTGCTGGATATCCTCGAACTCGGCCACAACGTCGCCGTCAATCGCCACGATCCGGTCGCCTTCCATGAGGCCCGCATCGCGTGCAGCCGATTCCTCGGCGAAACTCTTGATGACGTTGGTCTCCGCCGGATCGATGGGGGCAGGCTTGCCGAATACCGCAAAGAAGCTGGCGAAAATAGCCAGCGTGATGAGGATGTTCATCGCCGGGCCCGCGAATACGATCAGCGCGCGCTGCCACAGCGAGGCGTGGTGGAAGCTGCCGTCACGCTCTTCGGGCGTGGCATTTGCGATCTCGTCGGGATGCGGGATGCTGGCCGGGTCCATGTCGCCCTTGAACTGGACATAGCCGCCGAGCGGCAGGGCGCTGAGTTTCCAGCGGGTCCCGTGCTTGTCGGTGTAACCGGCGATTTCCTTGCCGAAGCCGACCGAAAAGGCGAGCGCCTTCACCCCGAACCAGCGCGCGACGAGATAATGGCCGAGTTCGTGCAGCGTCACCAGCGGCCCCAGCAGCAGCGGGAAGCCGACGATATACATCCAGAAGGGGATCGATGCGTCCAACTCAGGCAGTCTCCATAAGCGCCTCGGCAGCCCGGCGCGCACCAGCGTCTATCTCGAGGACTTCATCGAGACTACGCGGCGCTGCGGACATGTTTCCGGCATTCAATACGGCTTCCACCAATAGCGCAATGCGGCTGAACTTTATCTTACCGGCGAGGAATGCCGCCACAGCGACCTCGTTGGCGGCATTGAGCGTCGCCGGGGCCGCCCCGCCCGCTTCTGCCGCCTGCCGTGCCAGCCGGGTAGCGGGAAAGCGGTCTTCGTCGGGATGGAAGAAGCTGAGTTCACCGATCGCGGGCAGGTCGAGCGGCGCCATCGGCGTATCCATCCGCGCGGGGTATGCGAGGCAGGAAGCGATCGGTACGCGCATGTCGGATGGGCCAAGCTGCGCCAGCGTGGAGCCATCGCGATATTCGACCATCGAGTGGATCACGCTCTGCGGGTGCACCACGATGCGGATCTTATCGAGTCCGACAGGAAAGAGGTGATGCGCCTCGATCAGTTCGAGGCCCTTGTTGAACATGGTGGCGCTATCGACGCTGATCTTGGCGCCCATGTCCCAGTTGGGATGCGCGATCGCCTGTTCGGGGGTGACGGCGTCGAGGTCATCGACCAGCCGCAGCGGTCCGCCGCTGGCGGTAAGCGTGATGGTGCGCACCTCGTCCAGCCTGCCGCCCTGCAGGCACTGGAAGATGGCATTGTGCTCGCTGTCGACCGGTAGAAGCGTTGCCCCGTGTTTCTCGACGGCGGCAGTCATCACCTCGCCGGCCGAAACCAGCGCCTCCTTATTGGCGAGTGCGACAGTGCTGCCCTGCTCGATTGCCGCCATGACCGGCGCGAGACCCGCGCAGCCGACAATGGCGGCCATGACGATATCCGCAGGGCGCGAAGCCGCTTCGCAGAGCGCCGCGCGGCCCGCAGCTGCCTCCACACCCGAACCGGCAAGCGCTTCCTTCAATTCACCTAGACGCGCCTCGTCCGCAATCACGGCCACGCCAGCGCCGAATTCACGCGCCAGTTTCGCCAGTTCAGCAACATTGGAATGCGCGGTCAGCGCCTCGATGCGCCATTCTGCGCGGTTGCGCCGCACGAGGTCGAGCGTCGATGCGCCAACCGAGCCGGTCGCTCCGAGTATGGTGATCGAACGCGTCATCGCACGAGGTTGAGGAATACGCCCGCCAGCAGCGCCACGGGGATCATCCCGTCGGTGCGGTCGAAAAAGCCGCCATGGCCGGGAATGAGGTGCGAGCTGTCCTTCACGCCCGCTTTGCGCTTGAGCCAGCTTTCGAGGAAATCGCCCGCCTGTGCAGCCACGGCAACCGCAGCGCCCATCGCCACCAGTGTGCCGATCTCGCCCGCTTCGAAGCCGAGTGTATTGGCGCCGCTGACCTGCCGCGCGGCGACATAGACGAAGGCAGCCAGCCACGCGCTCGCACCGACGATGCCGCCAAGGAGGCCTGCCCAGGTCTTCGAAGGACTGATGCGCGGCGCGATCTTCGGGCCGCCGAGCGTGCGCCCGAAAGCATAGGCGAAGGTGTCCACGCAGATAACCGCGCCCACGACGCCGATGATCAACGGCACAGGCAGCTGCGACAGGACGAAGCCTGCCAGCCCGATATAGACCGCGCCCGCCAGGATGGCGGCAAGGCGGAAGGGCACATTGCGCGTCGCCTTCACCACCAACAGCACGAATTCGACCAGCGTTGCCAGCACCACTGCCGCAATGAACCAGTCGAGCCACGGATCGCCCGCCACCAGCGCGGCAATCGCCACTGCAAGCATCACCGCAGCGGACAGTACCCTGATGGGCAAGTCCGCATTCTTGCTTTTCGTCGCCGTGTCAGCGTCCGCCAAAGCGTCTCTCCCTGCCCGCAAACTGGTCCAGCGCATCGCGCAGATGCTCCGGCGTGAAATCGGGCCATAATACGTCGGTGAAGATCATTTCCGCATAGGCCGCCTGCCACAAGAGGAAATTGGACAGGCGCACTTCGCCGCTGGTGCGGATCAGCAGGTCGAGCGGCGGCAAATCGGCGGTGTAGAGATTGGCTGCGATGCTGCGCTCGGTCACCTCGCCATTGGCAGCCGCCTTGGCCGCGGCCTGCGCGATCTCGGCATGGGCACCGTAATTCAGCGCCACTGCCAGCGTGCGCGAGCCATGCGCGGTCTTGGCCAGCGCGTCCTCGAGCATTTCGACGATGTCGGGCGCAAGGCCCTGCCAGTCGCCAAGGATATGCAGGCGCACGTCATTGGCGATGAATTCGGGCAGGTCCGATTTGATGAACTTGCGCATCAAATTCATCAGATCGTCGACCTCGTCCTCGGGCCGCTTCCAGTTCTCGCTGCTGAACGCATAGAGCGTCAGGCAGTCGATCGAGGTGTCCTTGAGGCTGCGTACCAGTTCGCGCACGGCCTCCACGCCCTTGCGGTGGCCCATGACGCGCGGCAGGTGCTTGCGTTTCGCCCAGCGCCCGTTGCCATCCATGATAATGGCCACATGGCGGGCTTCCTGGGTTTCCTTGGTCATTGAGGTGCAGCCGATCGCGAGCCGCTTACTGGCTCATGATTTCCTTCTGCTTCTTCGCCACGGCCTCGTCGGCCTCCGCGACATGCGTGTCGGTCAGCTTCTGGACGTCACCCTCGCAGCGCTTCTGCTCGTCTTCGGAAATTTCCTTCTTCTTCTCGTCTTCCTTCAGCGCTTCCATCCCGTCGCGGCGCACGTTGCGGATGGCGATCTTGGCCTTCTCGCCATATTCGCCCGCCACCTTTGCGAGATCCTTGCGGCGCTCCTCGGTGAGGTCGGGCATCGGCAGGCGCACGTTCTGGCCGTCGATCATCGGGTTGAGGCCGAGGTTCGCCTTGGCGATCCCCTTTTCGACTGCCGTTACATTGGCCTTGTCCCACACCTGCACGCTGAGCATGCGCGGTTCGGGCGCCGAGACGGTGGCGACCTGGTTCAGCGGCATCATCGAGCCGTAGACTTCGACCACGACCGGATCGAGCAGGCTGGTGTTCGCGCGGCCGGTGCGCAGGCCGCCAAGATCGCTCTTCAGGCTTTCCACCGCACCCTTCATGCGGCGCTCGATATCGGCTTTGTCGTATTTGGCCATGTCAGGCTTCCTCGTCTCTTCGTTCTGTCAAAAATTCGTCAAGCGGTGTGGTCGGTAACGACGGTCTGGGTGCCGTTGCCCGACAGCACCTTCGCCACATTGCCCTTCTCGCGGATCGAGAAGACAACGATCGGAATGTCATTGTCGCGGCACAGCGCCACCGCGCTCGCGTCCATGACCTTGAGGTCGTCCGCCAGCACCTTGGAATAACTCACGGTTTCGTAACGCGTTGCATCGGGGTTCTTCTTGGGGTCGCTATCGTACACTCCGTCGACGCTCGTGCCCTTGAGCAGCGCGTCGCACTTCATTTCGGCAGCGCGAAGCGCGGCGCCGCTGTCGGTCGTGAAGTAAGGCGCGCCCACACCGGCGGCGAAGATCACGATGCGGCCCTTTTCGAGATGGCGTTCGGCGCGGCGGCGGATGACCGGCTCGCACACCTGGTCCATCTGAACCGCGCTCTGCACGCGGGTCTCGACACCGATCTGTTCGAGCGCGCTCTGCATCGCCAGCGCGTTCATCACCGTGGCGAGCATTCCCATGTAATCGGCCTGCGCGCGGTCCATCCCCTGCGCCGCGCCCGCCATGCCGCGGAAGATATTGCCGCCGCCGATGACGAGGCAAATCTCGAGCCCGGTGTCCTTGGCCGCCTTCACTTCCTTGGCGAGCTCCAGCACGAAGGCCGGATCGATGCCGAACTGGTTGTTCCCCATCAGCACCTCGCCCGAAAGTTTCAGGAGGACGCGGTTCATCTTGGGGAGGGTCATGCGGGTAGGTCTCTGATCTGGAGGGTTTGCGCGGCCTTAGAGCGCGAGTGCGCCGCTGCCAAGAGGACCGCGACACGAAAAAGGCCGCCGGAGCGAACTCCGGCGGCCCAATTCGTTCAGCAAGCGAGCTTTCGCTTAGCCGGCGACAGCAGCTGCCACTTCTGCGGCGAAGTCGCTTTCTTCCTTCTCGATGCCTTCGCCGAGCTGGAAGCGGACGTAGTCCACCAGTTCGACCTTGGCACCGACATCCTTGCCGGCCTGCTCGACGACCTGCGCGATCGGGGTCTTGTTGTCGATCACGTAGATCTGGCTGAGCAGCGCGTTTTCCTTGGCGTACTTGCCAACCGCGCCTTCGACCATCTTTTCCTGGACGTTTTCGGGCTTGCCGCTCTCGGCTGCCTTTTCCTTGGCGATCGCGCGCTCACGCTCGATCACTTCGGCGTCGAGGCCGTCTGCGGTCAGCGCCTGCGGGAATGCTGCGGCGATGTGCATGCCGAGCTTCTTGCCCAGCTCTTCCAGCTTGGCCTTGTCGCCTTCGCTTTCGAGAGCGACGAGAACGCCGATCTTGCCGAGGTCGGGAGCAACCGCATTGTGCATGTAAGGCACGATCACGCCATTGGTAACCGAGACGGTCTTGATGCGGCGGATCTGCTGGTTTTCACCGATCGTAGCGACATTGTCGGTCAGCTTTTCGGCGACCGAACCGCCATCGGGATAACCGGCAGCCTTGAGCGTGTCCACGTCGTCGCCGTCGGTGCCCAGCGCGACCTGCGTGGTCTTGCGGACGAAGTCCTGAAACTTGTCGTTCTTCGCAACGAAGTCGGTTTCCGAGTTCACTTCGACGGCAACGCCGCGGGTGCCTTCGACGGCAATGCCGACGAGACCTTCGGCCGCGGTACGGCTCGACTTCTTCTGGGCGGTGGCGAGGCCCTTGGCGCGCAGTGCGTCGACAGCGGCTTCGATATCGCCGTTAGCGGCTTCGAGCGCCTTCTTGGCGTCCATCATGCCCGCGCCGGTCTTCTCGCGCAGGGCCTTTACGTCAGCGGCAGTGAATGCAGCCATGGTAATTTCCTTCTTGGGTTTCTTGATGCGATGGCACCGGGCCTGCTGGTGTCAGCGGCCCGGCGCGTATCTCGCTTATGTGACGGGAGCATGGCGCTCCCGCCGAACGGGAATGGGCCTCAGGCCACTGCTTCTTCGGGCGGATTTTCCATCGCGCCGACGTCAGCACCCGAATCCTGGACGCCTTCGCCCTTGCCGCTGCGCGCCGCTTCGGCAATCGCATCGCAATAGAGCTTGATGGCGCGGGCAGCGTCGTCGTTGCCCGGGATCGGGAAGGCGATGCCGTTCGGATCGACATTGGTGTCGAGCACGGCGACCACGGGGATGCCAAGAACATTGGCTTCCTTGATGGCGAGGTCTTCCTTGTTGGCGTCGATCACGAACATCACGTCCGGGATGCCGCCCATGTTGCGGATGCCGCCAAGCGAAAGTTCCAGCTTGTCACGCTCGCGCGTCAGCTGGAGGATTTCCTTCTTGGTCAGGCCCGACATTTCGCCCGAGAGCTGCTCGTCGAGTGTCTTGAGACGCTTGATCGACTGCGAGATCGTCTTCCAGTTGGTGAGCATGCCGCCCAGCCAGCGGTGGTTGACGAAGTGCTGGCCCGAAGCGAGCGCTGCTTCGCGGATCGGGTCCTGCGCCTGGCGCTTGGTGCCGACGAACAGCACCTTGCCGCCCGAACGAGCGGTCTGCTGCACGAAGTCGAGCGCACGGGCGAAGAGCGGAACGCTCTGCGACAGGTCGATGATGTGGATGCCGTTACGCGCGCCGAAGATATACGGCTTCATGCGCGGGTTCCAACGGTGGGTCTGGTGGCCGAAGTGTGCGCCGGCCTCGATCAGTTGCTGCATGGTGACGGTAGGAGCCGCCATGGTCATTTCCTTTCCGGTTGTGCCTCTGGAAGACTGGAACCCGTGGTGCGGAGTATCCCGCGCCGGGCACCGGTATGTGTGCCTTCCATGTGGATTTGATCGTCGCGGAAACGGGCCGGAATTGGCCGAATCTGTGGCGAACGGCGCGCACATAGGGGGCTTTGCCGGATAAATCCAGACTCAATTCACCGCGAAAAAAGGGAATCCGGGCGCGAAAAACGCTTGACACGGCGGAACAAAACGAGAACATTGTTCTCATCGCCGGAACTTGCCGGTCGATTTAGGGGTTTTCCCGTAAATTTACCCCGGCTGTCAACAGCCTTGTGCACAGGCAGGCGGGGAAGGAGACGACGGATATGTTCGCAACTGTTCTCATCGCCGCATTCACCCTCGCCACTGTCGCGACGGTGCTCGTGCTCGCCGATAGCGGCCTTCGCTGGTGGTCCGCTTTCGGCCTGCTGCGGCAGCGGATGAAACAGGGTTATGCGACGGCAGGTGTCGGCCAGCGTCCATCGATCGTCACGGGAAGCGCGAACGGTTTCGGTCGCCAGTCCCGCGCCTATCCGGTCATTCGGCAGGTGTCGCAGCGCGCCGCTTGAGCCGCGCATATTTGAACAGCGTGAATGGCAGCAGCACCAGATAGCCGATCCCGATCACGCTCAGAGTCCACCAGGGTTCGAGCATCAGTGCGCCGAACAGCAGCCCCACGAAGACCAGCACCCACAGCCTGATACCGCGACGCGGGCGCAGCGAGGTCCAGCTCGGCGTCGCCATGCTCGAAATCATCAGCAGCGCGGTCGCAAGGATCCAGGGCGCGACGAAGACCGGATCGCGGAACAGCTCCACATCCGTCGCCATCCAGAGATAGAACGGCATGAAAGCGAGGCCCGCCCCCATCGGCGCGGGAACGCCCGTGAGGAAGCCCAGTGACTTGTGCGGCTGGTCCTGGGTATCGATCTGCGCATTGAAGCGCGCGAGGCGCAGCGCGCAGCAGATGGCAAGCGCAAGCGCAGCGAACCAGCCCCAGCGCGGCTCTGCCGACAGCGACCAGAGGTAAATGATGATAGCCGGCGCCGTCCCGAAGCTCAGCGAATCGGCGAGGCTGTCCAGTTCGGCGCCGAAGCGCGACTGGGCCTTCAGCAGGCGCGCAATACGGCCGTCCATGCCGTCGAGGATACCCGCGACGATCACCGCGACTGCAGCCTCCGCCCATTGCTCCCCGATCGCGAAACGAATGCCGGTAAGGCCCGAGCACAGCGCCGCGGCGGTAATCGCATTGGGCGCCATGGCGCGCAGGCTCAGCCCACGAGAGCGGCCGAGTACGGGCTTCTCGTCTTCGGCAGCCTTGGGGCCGAGACGCGCGCGTTCCTCGGGCTCCGGCAAGGGCTTCTGGTCGTTCAGCAGGCTCATTGCGACACTCCTTCGAGCAGGGGCTGGCTACCGACGGCGGCAAGCACGGTTTCCCCTGCGACGACCTTCTGGCCGATCATGACATAGGATCCGGTCCCGGCCGGTAGGTAGACATCCACCCGGCTTCCGAAACGGATCATGCCCAGTCTCTGCCCAACGCCCAGTGTATCGCCCGGTTTCGCAAAAGCCACGATCCGCCGCGCAATGATGCCGGCGATCTGCGTGACCCCGACCTTCACCCCATCGGAGCGTTCGATCAGGATGTGCTGCCGCTCGTTGTCCTCGCTCGCCTTGTCGAGATCGGAATTGAGGAACTTGCCGGGGATGTAGACCACGCGGCGAACCATGCCGCCGATGGGCGTACGGTTAATGTGCACATCCATCAGCGAAAGATAGATCGAGATGCGGGTCACCGGCACCGGCGCAAGGCCGGCAATCCCGCTGCCGTCGTCCACCACCATTTCGCGCGGCGGCTCGACCTCCGCGATCTGCACCACCTTGCCATCGGCAGGGGCAACGATGAAGCGATCGTCCTGCGGCACGACCCGCTCGGGATCGCGGAAGAAAGCGAATACAAGCAGCGAAAGGAAGGCGAGCGGCCAGGCGATCGTCTCCCATGCGAACCATGCGGCCAGCAGCGAGACACCGAGCACGGCAAGACCGAACTTGCGGCCTTCGGGATGAATCCGCGGGATGCTCGAGGGAACGTCGCCGCGGCCGTGATTGTCTTGGAGGTCTCCTGCCATTTCCGAGGCACTACGCGGGGAAAGCCGGTGTCACAAGCTTGCAACGGCCGAAGTTCACCGGCTTAGAGATTCCTTCACTCATTCATGGTAAATGCCGCGTTATGAAGCACTGGTCCGACATTGCCCGACGCTGGTGGGGCGAATTTCCCGTATATCTCTATGCTCTCGTTTGCTCCGCAGTGGTGTTCTACCTCTGGTCACGGTTCTCCATTCCCTATGACAACGTCGGTTCGTTCGAGAGCCTCGGGATAATTTTCACAGGCGCCGTAATGTGGTTCTTCGTGGATATCATATGGCGGCTGTTTCGCGACCGGCCGGCCCGGCCATTGCGGTGGGCGAGGGACAGGTATTTCACGATATCGGGAGTCCTCAGGGCCATTGCAGCAGTCCCGGTACTGGCGATGTGCGCCATCCTCATACCCGTATTCTCGAGCCTCAAGGCGATGATCCCGCTGTTCAATGAGTTCGAGTGGGATGCGACATTCATCGCGTGGGAGCGCACCCTCCTGTTCGGTTACGATGCCTGGCAAATCCTCCAGCCCCTGTTCGGCTATCCGATAGTCACAGCAGCTATTGCAGTGGTCTATCACATCTGGATCCTGCTGCTTTACATCGGCGTCGCCGTGATCGCGCTATCGCCGGGGGTTTCGGACGATATCCGCCGTCGTTTTTTCCTCAGCTACGCGCTTTCATGGTCGATCGTGGGCGGATTGATGGCCACCATCTTCGCCTCGGTTGGGCCCGTTTTCGTCGAACCCATTCTCGGCATCACCGATTTCGCCGCGCAGATGGACTATCTGCGCTGGGCCAATGAGCAGGTTCCGGTGATGACGGTTCCTGTCCAGGAGGGGCTGCTCGAAGGCTATTTCGCGCGGGAGAACGGGCTCGGCCGCGGGATCAGCGCCATGCCGTCGATGCACCTTGCGGTATGCGCGCTTTTCTGGCTCGCAGCACGGGATAGCTCGAAGGCCTGGGGCCGCGCATTCTTCTGGTTCATGGTGGTTATCTGGATCGGATCGGTCCACACCGCATATCACTACGCGCTGGACGGCGTCGTTTCTCTCGCCGCGATGTGGGCGATCTGGAAGGCTGTCCCGTATGTCTTCCGGGCGTGGGACAGGCTGCCCGTGCCCTTCGCTCAGCCCACCTTGCGAACGAACACCGTCCCGGCCGAATAACCCGCGCCGAAGCTGCAGATCAGGCCGGTGTCGCCCGGCTGAAGATCGTCGCTGTGCAGGTTGAAGGCGATGATCGAGCCCGCGCTCGAGGTGTTACCGTAGGTATCCAGCACAGTGGGGCTCTCGTCCTCACTGGCCTCGTGACCCAGCACACGGTGCGCAATCAGGCGATTCATCCCGGTGTTGGCCTGGTGTAGCCAGAGGCGCCGCAGGCTCTGCGGATCGATGTCCAGCCGCTCGGCCTCGTCCACGATCATCTGGGCGACCATCGGCACGACTTCCTTGAACACCTTGCGCCCTTCTTGGACGAACAGCTTGTCCGGCCCTCCGGCGTTTTCGGGATAGGCGCGGTTGAGGAAGCCGAAATTGTTGCGGATATTGTTAGAGAAGACGGTCTTGAGCTTGGTGCCGAGGATGTCCCAATGCTTTGCCGGGGCGACGGCAGCATCCTCGACCAGAACGGCGGTGGCGACATCGCCGAAAATGAAATGGCTGTCGCGGTCGCGCCAGTTGAGATGGCCGCTGGTTATTTCCGGGCTGACGACGAGCACGCTCTTCGCATTGCCGGCGCGGATATAGTCGGCGGCGGTCTGGATGCCGAAAGTCGCGGATGAGCACGCGACATTCATATCGAAGCCGAAGCCTTCAATCCCCAGAGCCTGCTGGATCTCGATCGCCATCGCCGGATAGGGGCGTTCCATGTTCGAGGCCGCGCACAGCACAGCGTCGACATCCTCGGGCTTGCGCCCTGCCCGCTCGAGCGCATCGCGCGCGGCCTTCACCCCGATTTCGGCAAGGATCGAGATTTCGTCGTTCGGCCGCTGCGGCCAGCGCGGCGCCATGACATCGGGATCGAGCACCGGCTGTTTCGCCATGACATGGCGCGCCTTGATGCCGCTCGCCTTCTCGATGAATTCGACCGAGCTTTCGGTCAGCGCTTCCATTTCGCCAGCCGCGATCGCGTCTGCATTCGCCTCGTTGTGGCGGCGCACATATTCGTTGAAGCTGGCGACCAGCTCCTCGTTCGAAATGCTTTCGGAAGGCGTGAAGAGGCCGGTCGAGGAGATGACCGGGCGGCCGGTCAGCTGTGTCGTATCTGTCATGCGGCGTGCCTAGTCCTGCGCACTGCGCCTCGCAAGATCAGTCCATGAAGGGATCGCGCATAAGGATCGTGTCGTCGCGCTCGGGGCTGGTGGAAACCAGCGCGACGGGCGTTTCGATCAGTTCCTGGATGCGCTGGACGTATTTCACAGCATTGGCGGGCAGATCGGCGAAGCTGCGCGCGCCGGCGGTCGATTCCTTCCAGCCTTCCATCGTCTCGTAGATCGGCTCGACTGCAGCCTGGTCGGCGGCGTGGCTGGGGAAGTAATCGTAAACATTGTTGCGCAGGCGGTAGCCGGTGCAGATCTTTACCTCGTCGAGCCCGTCGAGAACGTCGATCTTGGTCAGTGCGATACCGGTGACGCCGCTGATCGAGCAGCTCTGGCGCACAATGACCGCATCGAACCAGCCGACGCGGCGCTGGCGACCGGTGACCGTGCCGAATTCATGGCCACGCTCGCCGAGGCGCTGGCCGACCTCGTCTTCCAATTCGGTCGGGAACGGGCCGCTGCCCACGCGGGTGGTGTAGGCTTTCACGATGCCGAGCACATATCCGGTCGCATTGGGGCCGAGCCCGCTACCCGAGGCGGCCGTGCCGCTCACCGTGTTCGAGCTGGTGACGAAGGGATAGGTGCCGTGGTCGATATCGAGCAGCACGCCCTGCGCGCCTTCGAACAGGATCTTGGCACCCGCCTTGCGCACTTTCTTGAGGCGTTTCCAGACCGGCTGCGAGTATTGCAGCACGAAGTCCGCAATGCCGCGCAATTCCTCTAGCAGCGCTTCTCGGTCCACGGGCGGCTGGTCGAACCCGGCACGCAGTGCGTCATGATGCGCGCAGAGGCGGTCGAGTTGCGGTTCGAGATGGTCGAGATGCGCAAGGTCGCACACGCGGATGGCGCGGCGGCCGACCTTGTCCTCGTAGGCAGGGCCGATACCGCGTCCGGTTGTGCCGATCTTGCCAGAACCCGCAGCAGCTTCGCGAAGGCCATCGAGATCGCGGTGGATGGGCAGGATCAGCGGGCAATTGTCGGCGACTGCGAGATTGTCGGCGTTGATGGTGACGCCTTGCCCTTCGAGCTTTTCGACCTCGGCCTTGAGCGCCCAAGGGTCGAGCACCACGCCATTGCCGATGATCGACAGCGTGCCCGACACGATGCCCGAGGGCAGCAGCGAAAGCTTGTAGGTCGTCCCGTCGATGACCAGCGTATGGCCGGCATTGTGACCGCCTTGGAAGCGGACCACGGCATCGGCGCGGCTGGCGAGCCAGTCGACGATCTTGCCCTTGCCCTCATCGCCCCACTGGGCGCCGATCACGGTGACGTTGGCCATTCTTCAGTCCTGCTATTTCGGGGATGCGCAAACGCGCGCGGCCCTAGGCGCTTATACGATGCGGGGCAAGGCGCGAGCGAGATAGAAAGGGTGTTTTCCGGCCAAGCTGGTGCTAGGGGCGCGCCACGATGTCACAGCTGCCCATCCGCATTGCCGCGCTTTACCACTTTACGCGCTTCGAAGACCCCGCTGCGCTGCGCGGTCCGCTGCTTGCCTGCGCCGAGGAAAACGGCGTTCGCGGAACATTGCTGCTCGCGCACGAGGGCATCAATGGCACCATCGCAGGAAGCGACGCAGGAATCGAGGCGGTGCTGGAGCATATTCGCTCCCTGCCAGGCTGCGCATCGCTCGACTGGAAGGAATCGCGTGCCGAGGAGATGCCGTTCCACCGCACCAAGGTCCGCCTCAAGCGCGAGATCGTGACCATGGGCCAACCCGATCTCGATCCGGTGGAGGGTGTCGGCACCTATGTCGATCCGCAGGACTGGAATGCGCTGATCGCCGATCCCGACACCATCCTGATCGACACGCGCAACGATTACGAGGTAGCCATCGGCACCTTCACTGGCGCTATCGATCCCCAGACGAAAAGCTTTCGCGAGTTTCCTCAATGGTTCCGCGCGCGTCGCGCCGAATTCGAGGCGGAGGGGCGCAAGCCGAAGATCGCCATGTTCTGTACCGGCGGCATCCGCTGCGAGAAATCGACCGCCTTCGTGCGCGGCGAAGGGCTGGACGAGGTTTATCACTTGAAGGGTGGCATTCTCAAATACCTCGAAGAAGTGCCCGAGGCGGAAAGCCGCTGGGAAGGCGAATGCTTCGTCTTCGACGAGCGCGTGAGCGTGAAGCACGGCCTCGATGTCGGCACGCACAGCCTGTGCCGCGCCTGCCGCCGTCCCCTTAGCGAGGCTGATCTGCAACACGCGCATTACGAGGAAGGCGTCTCCTGCCACCAGTGCTTCGGCGAACGCTCGGACGAACAGCGCCAGCGCTATCGCGAGCGGCACAAGCAGGCCAAACTCGCCGAGGCGCGCGGGGGCGAGCATATCGGGCGCCGCGAAGAGGATGGCTGAGCCGGTTCTCTACAGCTTCCGGCGCTGTCCCTATGCGATGCGCGCCCGCATGGCGCTGAGCGTGAGCGGCGCGAGATACGAGCACCGCGAAGTGGTGCTGCGAGACAAGCCGGAGGCCATGCTCGAAGCCTCGCCGAAGGGTACCGTTCCCGTGTTCGTCAGGGAGAACGGAGAGGTGCTCGAGGAAAGCCTCGACATCATGCGCTGGGCATTGGGCCAGAACGATCCCGAAGGCTGGCTGGAGCGGCAGGACGAGGCACTGCTCGCGGCCAATGATGGCCCGTTCAAGCACCATCTCGACCGCTACAAATACTCGACGCGCTACGATGACGTGGACCCGGAAGAGCACGGCGCGAAGGCCGTCGAACATTTGCGCGTGCTCGACGACCGTCTCGCTTCCTCGCCCTACCTGTGCGGCGATACGCGCGGCTTTGCCGATATCGCCGTCTTCCCCTTCGTCCGCCAGTTCGTGAATGCCGACAAGGCGTGGTTCGCCGCGCAGGGCCTGACCCATGTCGAGGCGTGGCTGGAGGGCCTGACCGGCTCGGGCCTTTTCGAGGGCATCATGGCAAAGCACGAGCCCTGGAGCGCGGATTAAAGCGGCTTCGGTTCCCCGCCGTCCAGCACGTGGGTGCAGCCGAGCGACGCGGCATCGTCATTTTCCGAATTGGCCGCAATCGTCCGCCAGCCGTCTGAGCGCAGGCGCTTTGCCACCTCGCGATCATGACCGAGCGGGAGGAACACCGTCTTACGCGCCTCGCCGCCATTTGTGCCGAGCGTCTCCAGCAGCGGCTCCATGTAAAGCGAGAAGCCGGTCGCGGCCTCGTCGCTACCCTTGATCGCATAGGTTCCGCCGCGCCCGAGCGCGCCGCGCGCACCCTTGGCGTGGAGCGTGAAGCCGAACCAGCTCTGGTATTCGAAGCCGTGGCGTTCGCTGGGGTCGAGTGTCAGCCTTGCGCGGTCGCCCAGCGCCCCGGCCACCTCGCGCAAGGCAGCGATCCGCGTGGCAAGCGCTCCGCCCGCATCGATGGCGGCCAGTTTCTCGACCGCCTCATCGAAGGGGCCGGTCGCATAGAGCAGCGGAAGATAGGCCTCGCCGCCAACCGCCTTAAGCGCGCCCGCATCCTTCATGTCGAGCTCGCGGCGTACGGCATCGCGCTTGTCGACATCGAGCGGAAGCGCCTCTTCGGCCAGCGTATCGACGAGGTCCGGCAAGGTGAAATCGACCGACAAACCGGTCACGCCCGCAGCTTGCAAAGCATCGAGCGCGACGGTCACCGCCTCGATGGCGGCAGCCACATTGTCGCTACCGATCAGCTCCGCGCCCAGCTGCAGACGCTGGCGGGCGGGGTCGAGCTGGTCGGCCTTGAGCAAGGCGACATCGCCCGCATAGCAGAGCCGCAAGGGGCGCGGTGCATTGGCGAGGCCGGTGGCGGCAATCCGCCCGACCTGCACCGTCATGTCGGCGCGCAGGGCCAGTGTGCGCAGGCTTTCGGGATCGGTGAAACGCACCATTCGCCGCGTCGCCACACCTTCCATGCGCCCGGCAAGCGACTGTTCGAACTCGATCAGCGGCGGCCGCACGCGGTCATAGCCATGCGCGTCCATCGCCTCGAGCACATCGCGCATGGCGCGGGTGATGGTGGCGGCGCGCTGAGGCAGCGCGTCTTCGAGGCCGATGGGCAGGAGATCGTCTGGCTTGGTCATAGCGGCGCGTCCCCTGCCCTATCGAAGGTCAGAATGCCAGCGGCATTACCGTCTTCACGCCTTCGAGCGCGCAGGCCTTCTTGACGACCTCCTGCGGGATCGGCTGGTCGACGCTAAGCAGCAACACCGCTTCCCCGCCCGCCTCGCGGCGGCCGAGGTTGAAGGTGCCGATGTTGATGCCGTTTTCACCCAGCAACGAACCGATGCGGCCGATGAAGCCCGGCGCGTCTTCGTTGACGATGTAGAGCATGTGCCCGTCGAGCTCGGCTTCGATCCGCACGCCGAACATTTCGACCAGGCGCGGAGCGTCGGCCCCGAACAGCGTGCCTGCCACCGAGCGGTCGCCCTGCTCGGTGCCCACGGTCACGCGGATGAGCGTGTTATAAGCGCCTTCCTTCTCGTGACGGATCGAGCGGATATCGAGCCCGCGCTCCTTGGCGAGATAGGGCGCGTTGACCATGTTCACCGTGTCCGAATACTGTCGCATCAGGCCGGCAAGGACAGCGCCCTCGATGGGCTTGCCCGAAAGCTCGGCTGCCGCGCCTTCGCGCTCGATCGAAATCTTGGTGAGGTTGCCATGCGCCAGCTGCCCGACGAGGCTGCCGAGGTTTTCGGCAAGCTTCATGTAAGGCTTGAGCTTGGGCGCTTCCTCCGCACTCAGCGAAGGCATGTTGAGCGCATTGGTGACGCCGCCGTTGACGAGGTAGTCCGCCAGCTGCTCGGCCACCTGCAGCGCAACATTGACCTGCGCTTCGGTCGTGCTTGCGCCCAGATGCGGAGTGCAGATGAAATTGGGCTTCCCGAACAGCGGCGAATCCTTCGCCGGTTCGGTCTGGAACACGTCCAGCGCCGCGCCCGCGACCTGCCCGCTGTCGAGCGCATCGGCCAGCGCCTCTTCGTCGATCAGCCCGCCGCGTGCGCAATTGACGATGCGCACGCCCTTCTTGGTCTTGGCGAGGTTTTCGCGGCTGAGGATATTGCGCGTCTCGTCGGTCAGCGGGGTGTGCAGCGTGATGAAGTCGGCACGCGAGAGCAGCGTCTCGAGATCCACCTTTTCCACGCCGATTTCAACCGCGCGGTCCTCGGTCAGGAAGGGGTCGAAAGCGATGACCTTCATCTTGAGGCCCTGCGCACGGGCGGCAACGATCGAGCCGATATTGCCCGCCCCGATCAGGCCCAGCGTCTTGCCGGTAACTTCGACACCCATGAAATCGTTCTTGGGCCATTCGCCCGCCTGCGTGCGGCGGTCGGCAGCGGGGATCTGGCGGGCGAGCGCCATGATCATCGCAATCGCGTGTTCGGCAGTCGTGATCGAATTACCGAATGGAGTGTTCATCACAACCACGCCCTTGCCGCTGGCATAGGGAATATCGACATTGTCGACCCCGATCCCGGCGCGGCCGATGACCTTGAGATTGGTCGCCGCGTCGAGGATTTCCTTCGTCACCTTGGTCGCCGAACGGATGGCGAGACCATCGTATTCCCCGATGCGGGCCTTGAGTTCTTCGGGCGTTTCGCCGGTGATGACATCGACGTCGCAACCGCGCTCTTCGAAGATACGGGCGGCGTTCGGGTCCATCTTGTCGCTGATGAGGACTTTGGGTTTGCTCATGACGGAAAATTCCTGTCGTTTTCCCGACATGTCGTCGGGCGGTAATAGGGGGAAGGCGGCGGCCCGAAATGCGGGCCGCCAACCGGATCAGCCGTTCTTGACCTGCTCGTAGGCCCACTCGATCCACGGCAGGAGACGCTTCAGGTCTTCCTGTTCGACCGTGCCACCGCACCAGATGCGAAGGCTCGGCGGAGCGTCGCGATAGCCGTTGAAGTCGTAGCCGACGTCGCGTTCTTCAAGCAGCTTGACGATCTTCTTGGGAACGCCAGCCTTGTCCTCGTCGGACAGGCTTTCGTACCAGTCGCCCTGGAAGACGAAGCAGACGCCGGTGTTGGTCTGCTTGGCAGGGTCGGAGACCATATTGCGCAGCCAGGGCGTCGCCTCGATCCAGTCCTTGACGATCTTGGCATTGGCGTCGGCGCGTTCGAACATCGCCTTGCGGCCACCCATCGCCTGCGCCCATTCGAGCGCCTCGATGTAGTCCTCGGTCGCCAGCATCGATGGCGTGTTGATCGTCGCGCCTTCGAAAATGCCGGTGTTGATCTTGCCGCCCTTCTTGAGGCGGAAGAGCTTGGGCAGCGGCCATTCGGGGTCGTATTCCTCGATGCGCTGCACCGCCTTGGGGCTGAGGATAAGCATCCCGTGCTGGGCTTCGCTGCCCATCACCTTCTGCCAGCTGTAGGTCGTGGCATCGAGCTTGGCCCAGTCCATCTCCATCGCGAAGACGGCGCTGGTGGCGTCGTTGATGGTCACGCCCTCGCGACCGGGGGCGAGCCAGTCCGTGTTGGGAATTTTCGCGCCGCTCGTCGTGCCGTTCCAGGTGAAGACGACGTCGCTTTCCTGGGGAATGCTCTCGAGATCGGGGATTTCGCCGTAATCGGCATCGAGCGTGGTCAGGTTCGGCAGCTTGAGCTGTTTGACCGCATCCTGGATCCAGACGTTACCGAAGCTTTCCCATGCCGCCACGGTCGCCGGGCGATCGGGGCGCAGCATTGTCCACATCGCGCATTCGAGCGCGCCCGTGTCCGAGGCCGGCATGATGCCGACGAGATAGTCCTCGGGGACGCCAAGCATCTCCTTCGACAGGTCGATGGCGTATTTCAGCCGCGACTTGCCGAGGCTGCTGCGATGCGAGCGGCCAAGCGATTCGGTTTTCAGATTGGCGGCAGACCAGCCCTTGTGTTTGGCGGTCGGCCCCGACGAAAAGAAGGGGCGCTCAGGCTTGAGCGTCGGTTCAGTCATGTATTCTCTCCTTGCAGAGAGCACGCGCGGCGTTGGGACCGCGTGGCCCGCCGGCGGCAATAAAGTTGCTTGTGTGGGAGTCAATGCGAAATAGGTATGCTGGGGAAAAGGTTGGGCTCAGCCAATCAAGTCGCGCAGGGCAGTCGCGTTCCGCAGGTGCGACAGGACGAGGCGCCGGGCCGATGCACTGCAACAAGCGCAATCCCCTCGCCAAAGCCTTCCGCTTTTCCTATGTCCCCGCGCGATGGAAGCAAAAGACCTCCGCATCGCGCTGTTCAGCGGGAACTACAACTACACCCGCGACGGCTGCAATCAGGCGCTGAACAAGCTGGCCGACTATGTCCTGCGGCAGGGCGCTGCGCTGCGCGTCTATGCCCCGGTGGTGGAAAACCCCGATTTCCCGCCGACGGGCGACCTCGTCGACGTGCCCAACATGCGCATGCCGGTGAAGAACCGCGGCGAATATCGCCTCACGCTCGGCCTCGGCAGCGATGTCCGCAAGGACCTCGAGGCTTTCAAGCCGAACCTCGTCCATGTCTCCGCACCCGATCCTACCGGCCACGCAGCGGTCAAGTGGGCGCGCGATCATGACGTTCCCGTTCTCGCCAGTGTCCACACGAGATTCGAGACCTATCCGCGCTATTACGGCCTCGGCTTCCTCGAACCGGCGGTCGAGGCGCTGTTGCGTCGATTCTACCATCGTTGCGATGCACTTGTGGCGCCGTCTCAAAGCCAGATCGACGAGCTCAAGGCGCAGAACATGCATGAGGACATTTCGATCTGGTCGCGCGGCGTGAGCCGCGACATCTTCGATCCGTCCAAGCGCGACATGGAATGGCGCCGTGCCAATGGCCTGGCAGACGACGATGTGGCGATCGTATTTCTCGGGCGACTGGTCATGGAAAAGGGTCTCGACGTCTTTGCCGACACCATCGTCGAACTGCGCAAGCAGCAGGTCCCGCACAAGGTCCTCGTGATAGGCGACGGCCCTGCGCGCGAGTGGTTCGAAAAGGCGCTTCCCGGCGGCAATTTCGTAGGGTTCCACACAGGCGCAGACCTCGGCAAGGCGCTGGCGAGCGGGGACATCTTCTTCAACCCTTCGATCACCGAGACCTTCGGCAATGTGACGCTGGAAGCCATGGCCTGCGGCCTGCCGGTCGTCGCGGCGGGTGCCACGGGCGCGGCCAGCCTCGTCAAGGATGGCAAAACGGGCATCCTCGTCCCGCCAGGCAAGCCCGAGGTATTCGCCCCCGCATGTGCCAAGGCGCTCGCGCCCTATTGCACCGATGACGCGCTACGTCTCGCCCACGGCAAGGCGGGCGAGATGGCAGCGCGCGCCTATAGCTGGGACGCGATCAACCAGGCAGTGGTCGACACCTATCTGCGGCTGCACGACCAGCGCGCAGCCGCAGCCTAGCTCAGCGCAGCACGCCGCGTTTTTTCATCATCCAGCTGTAAACCAGCAGGAAAACGGCGATTCCCCACAATATGATAGGGAACCAGGCGGGCTGGATTTCAGCAAGCTCGGGCGGCATCTCGGCGCCAGCCTCGTAAAGGCTGGTCAGTGCGATCCCGAGAAGGGATACCGCGAATGCGATAACCGCAAGCCGGTTTCGGGCCAGCAGCAGGATCGATCCCACGAATGCACCTAGGGTCCCGAGCGCCCAACCGGCATGTGCCCATGCAGGAAACTGGTCCAGATAGGCGATGCCCTCGGGCGGATACTGCATCACTTCGAACCAAGCGTCGCTACGCAGGCTCGAGAAGATGTAGTCGGCAGCTCCCACCAAATTCCACAGCAGCGATACGAGCCCCACCACCCACAGGTGCCAGGGCGTCTTTCCAGTCGCTTCCATTCGAAATCCCTCCCTCTTGCGTCCCCTGACCTTATCCTAGCGGGCGGTAAGAGGGACGCAAGCGGGCGGAAATCAGAGCCGTTCGATCTTCTTCGCCAGTTCGTCGACAAGGTCGACAATCTCGCGCACCGTGACCTCGTCGAGATTACCCGAACGGGCGCGGTTCTTCAGGACAGTGGCGAGGTTGCCCACGGCACGGAACATCTCCGGCGTGGCATAGGCGCGGCGGTGCTCGCCGTGACCGGCAAGCCGCTCCATCAAGGCCTCGACCTCGTCCGCGCGCTCTTCCAGTTCCTCGCGGCCCGCAGCCGTAACTTCGTACGCCTTGCGCGTCTCGTCGCCCTTGGCGGGCGAGATTGCGCCTTCGTCCTCGAGCAGAGACAGGGTGGGATAAAGCGTGCCCGGACTGGGCGCATAGCTGCCGCCGGTCAGTTCCTCGATCGCCTTGATGAGTTCGTAGCCGTGGCGCGGCTCGTCCTCCAGCAGCTTGAGCAGCACCAGGCGCAATTCGCCCGAACCGAACATGCGCCGCCGCCTGCCGCCGCCGTGCTTTCCGAAGGGACCGCCCGGCCCGAACGGTCCACCCGGACCAAAGGGGCCATCCGGACCGAAAGCGTCGTTCCAGCCGCCAGCGATATGGACATGCGGCCACATGCCCATCTTGCGCAGCTTGCGGAGTTTCCTCAGCTTGTGTGCCTTGTACATCGCTATTGTCTTTCGTAGTTCCTAGATAGCTCGAAGATATATCTTAACAGTGACGTTTCAAGAGGGCACTGCAATTTCCCGACGAAGGCCCTATGTCAGCCGACCAATGGCCGATCTGTTTCCCGACCAACTCCCGCCCGAAGGCAAACGCGACGAAGTCCGCGAGGACGCACCGCTGGCCGATCGCCTGCGCCCCGCGAACCTCGATGAGGTTATCGGACAGGACCACCTGACCGGCCCCGAAGGCGCGATCGGGCGGATGGTCGCAGCAGGACGGCTTTCGAGCATGATCCTGTGGGGGCCTCCGGGCACGGGCAAGACCACCATTGCCCGCCTGCTCGCCGACAGCGTGGGAATGCGCTTCGAAAGCGTGTCGGCCGTCTTCAGCGGGGTGGCCGACCTCAAGAAGGCCTTCGCCGCCGCCGACAAGGCCGCAGAAGCGGGCCAGCGCACGCTCCTGTTCGTGGACGAAATCCACCGCTTCAACCGCGCGCAGCAGGACGGCTTCCTGCCCTTCGTCGAGCGCGGCACCGTCACTCTGGTGGGCGCGACCACCGAGAACCCAAGCTTTGCGCTCAACGCAGCACTTCTGAGCAGGGCGCAGGTCCTCATCCTTCAGCGCCTCGACCGCGAGGCCCTTGGCCAGTTGCTGGACCGGGCCGAAGACCTAAAAGGCCCCCTCTCCCTTACTCCCGAAGCTCGCGATGCGCTGGTGGCGAGCTCGGATGGCGACGGGCGCTTCCTGCTCAACCAAGCCGAGACGCTCTACAATGCCAGAATCGCTGACCCGCTCGATCCTGCGGGTCTCGGCAAGTTCCTCCAGCGCCGCGTGGCGGTCTATGACAAGGACCGTGAGGGGCATTACAACCTCATCTCCGCGCTCCACAAGGCAGTGCGCGGCAGCGATGTGCAGGCCAGCCTCTATTACCTCGCCCGCATGCTCACCGCAGGCGAAGAGCCGCGCTTCCTTGCCCGCCGCCTCGTGCGGATGGCGGTCGAGGACATCGGCATGGCCGACCCGCAGGCGCTGGTGCAATGCATGGCGGCGAAGGACGCCTATGAATTCCTCGGCAGCCCCGAAGGCGAACTCGCGCTGGTACAGGCCTGCACCTATCTCGCCACCGCACCCAAGTCGAATGCGGTCTACAAGGCGCAGAAATCCTCGTTCAAATCGGCCAGGGAAACCGGCAGCCTGATGCCGCCGCAGAATATCCTCAACGCCCCGACCAAGCTGATGAAGGACATCGGCTATGGCGCGGGCTACAGCTACGACCACGACGCCGAAGACGGCTTTTCGGGTGACAATTACTGGCCCGATGAAATGGAGCCGCAGAGCTATTACACCCCCGTCGAGCGCGGCTTCGAGCGCGAGGTGAAGAAGCGGCTCGACTATTGGGACAAGCTGCGGCGTGAACGTGCGCCGCGCTCAAGCAGCGAAGCGGTAGCGCAAGACGAGGATGCCTAGGTTTCGGCACTTTGTCGCCATAGATTGGTCGGGCGCGAAGGGGCCGAAGCAGAAGGGCATCGCGCTCGCACTGGCAGATGCCGCAGGTGGCCCGCCCGTCCTTGTCGAACATCGCTGGTCTCGCGAAGACGTGCTGGCGGTCCTGAGAGATGAACTCCCGGCGGATTCGTTGGTCGGGATGGACCTCGGAATTGCGCTGCCCTTTGCCGATTGCGGCGGCTATTTTCCCGGATTTCAGGCCTCCCCGGCCGATGCGCCCCGGCTCTGGGAGATGATCGATGATATTGCTCGAGGAGAACCCAATCTCGGCGCGAACAGCTTCGTCGCGCATGACCGATTGCGCCCCTATTTTCGCGACGGTGTCGAGACGGGAAAGCACTTCGGATGTGACGGGGCCGAGCACGGCAAGGGCCGCTTCCGCGTAACGGAGAAGGCGCAGGCGGCGATGGGGTGCAAACCCTATTCGAACTTCAACCTCGTCGGCGCGGCGCAAGTGGGCAAGTCGAGCCTGACAGGCATGCGCATGCTGCATCACCTGCGCGGTCATCTGCCCGTCTGGCCGATCGACCCGCGGCCCGATAACGGCTCGGTCATCGTGGAAATTTACACCAGCCTCGCCGCGCTGGAGGCCGGACGCCGTATCGGACAGGCCAAGATGCGCGATTACGATGCCCTCAACGCGGCGCTGGCTGTGCTGGGCTCGCCGCCCGTCACCGGAAGCGGCGAGATCGACGACCATTCGAGCGATGCGCTGCTGACCGCGGCATGGCTGCGAAAGGTGGCCGATGACCCGGCGCGATGGTCGCCCAAAGACCTGACGCCCGAAATCGCGCAGACCGAGGGCTGGACCTTCGGCGCGCTCTAGATTTCGGGCAGCTGTCCGCTAAAGACCGACCAGCCTGTGCGTAAGCCGATACGCGCCAGTGCCTTGGCTCCCAGGAGGCTTGTGCCGGACCGGCCCAGTCCCGGAGACCACACCGCAATCGCCGCCCTGCCCGGCACGCTGGCGAGGATGCCGCCGCCCACGCCCGACTTGCCGCAGAAACCTACCTCGAAGGCGAACTGGCCCGAATTGTCGTAATGCCCGCACATCAGCATCAGCGCGTTGATCCGCCGTGCCCGGCTGGCGCTGCACATCTGCTGGCCGGTGACCGGGTCGGTTCCATCGAAAGCCAGGAACAGCGATGCCTCGGCCAGCTGGCGGCAGCTCAATGTGAGGGCACATTGGCGGAAATAGACCGACAGCACGTCCTCGACCGGATTGCGCAGCCTGCCGAAGTCTTCGAGGAAATAGGCCAGGCTGCGGTTGCGCGACCCGGTCTCGCTTTCGCTTCGGGCGACTTCCTCGTCGAAGCTGACGGTCTCGTCTCGCGCCATCCGGCGCAGGCGCAGCATCAGGTCGTCTACCGCAGCATCGGGGGTACGATCTCCGATGAAGCGGTCGGTCGTGACGATCGCACCCGAATTGATGAACGGGTTGCGCGGTATGCCCTTCTCGCGCTCCAGCTGGACGATCGAATTGAAGGCATCGCCAGAAGGTTCACGCCCGACAGCATCCCATAGGGCCGCTCCTTCACGCTCCAGCGCAAGGGCCAGCGCGAAGACCTTGGAGATCGACTGGATCGAGAAGGCCTCGTCCGCATCGCCGGCGCAGAATACCTCGCCATCGCTGGTAGCGAGCGCGATGCCGAACTTGTTCGGATCGACCAGCGCCAGCGCCGGGATATAGCGCGCGGGATTGCCGCTGCCGCGCCCGTCGGCCAATTCTTCCCAAGTTTCGGAAACGATTGCGCCCAGGTCCATGAGGAAGGCGATAGGCGCAGGTGCATTGCACTGCAATCGGGCTGGACGCGCGCGCGATTTTCCGCCAGAGGCGCGCCCTGCTTCCGCTTCGCTCGCAAGCAGCGAAGCGGCAGGACCGAAGATGCGCGCCGGTTTAGCTCAGTTGGTAGAGCAGTTGATTTGTAATCATCAGGCCAGGGGTTCGAATCCTCTAACCGGCACCATTCTCGACAAACGGTAATCGGGCCTTTCCCCAAAAAAAAAGCGGAAGGACCGGAGGGTTACTCCGGCCCTTCCTTCGGGACGTGGGGCCGACCTGGGACACGGCCGGCCCCGGGATTTGGT
>NZ_JAIGNR010000005.1 GCF_019711595.1 Qipengyuania sphaerica
TCAACGTCACCGCCGTCGAGGTCGAGGTCGGCACGCAGACCTCGGGCTTCGATGTCGACGACGTCGACTTCGCCAACTTCGAACGAATGGACCTGTCGGGCTACAAGTTCGGCGACTTCAACAACGACACCGAGTGGAGCGAAGGCGAAGTGGGTCTCGAAGGCTGGACCATCGTGATCGATTTCGACGACAATCCGGACAACGGATACTTCCTCTCCACCACTACCGACGAGAACGGCTATTATTCCTTCACCGGACTGGCCCCTGATACGCTCGGCGACGACGGGGTGACCCTGATGTCGGACGACGCGGATGGCGTATATTACATCTACGAAATCCAGCAGGACGGCTTTACGCAGACCTCTGACGGTGGCTATTCCTTCACCATGACCAGCGGCCTCGATGTCCACGGTCAGGAAGGGGTCGAAGGGGAAGGCAACTTCGGCAACTACATGCTCGAAGGCGCCAACCGTACACCGGGCTTCTGGCAGTCGACACTCGGCTTCTCGCTCTACAATGGCGATGACGACGACAATGGCGATGCCAATGGCGACGGAGTGCCCGACGGCAAGAAGAACTTCGACGAGGAAGGCTGGAGCACGACTGACCTGCTCACGAAGTATGGCGTCGATACGGATCTGGACGGCACCAACGACTCCTTCATTCTGTGGGATGAAGATGGCGATGGCGAGTACGATGCCGGTGACGACATCTTCCTGACACCGGAACAGCTACGTGACTGGGTCGGCGGCGGGGACGCTGGCGAGCGCGATTACACCACCGCACTCGAACGCGACCTTGGCGCGACCTTCCTCAACACGCTGAACAACCACTCGCTGGCGACGCCGGAAAGTGACAGCGAGGACCCGCTGACCGGCCAGAACACCATCGATGGGGAGATTTACGACTCCTACACGGCCGCGGTCGAATTCATCCTGAAGTACGACTCCGACCTGGATGGTATCTCCACTGTGGGCAAACAAGGGCAGCGCGGCGACTGGAACAATGGTACTTTCGGCGTCGACGGCCTGAGCGGGTCGGATGCCCATACCGAACTGGCGGCCTACAACGAAAATGGCGATGCCATCGTCGAAGGAGCAGCTCAGCAGATCGTGATGGACGGCGACGACCATTCCAGCGCCTTCGTGCAGAACTACAGCGAGAACGAAGAGCAGATGCTGATCAAGCTGGACCCGCTCTACGACTCGATGCCGAAGGTCGGCGATCCGCTTCCGCCGCTCGACCCGTATCTCGCGATCTGATTAGCTGCGCGATACCGGTACCGGAATCTGCGGAGGGGGGTTCGTTGAGGATCCCTCTCCGCTCTTCAATTCGGCCCCGTTGCAAAATGGCGGGTTTCCCGCTTCGCAATCCGAGACCGGTCCCTGCAAAAGTCAGACCCTCCGTGCGACGACCATTCTTCGCAGCAGCCGGCCATTGCGTGGCACCATAGCGTCGCGCGCCCTTGCTACCAAAGTCTCTGAAGACATGCCGCAAACTGGTAGTAGTCTTGGACCATGACCAGCGAACTGGCCTCGATCGAGACCTTTCTTGCCACAGTCCCGCCGCTCGATCGGCTGGAGGCTGAGCGGCTTACCGCCCTCGCCCGCAAGATGAGTGTAAGATATTTTCGTGCGGGGCAGACCATCCTCGAAGCTGGCTCGCACAATGACCACCTCTTCATCATCAGGTCCGGCGCTGTGGAATTGCGCCTGGCGGGCGAGGAATTGACCGCGCGAATGGCGCAGGGTGGTATCTTTGCCTACCCCTCGCTCCTGCGGGGCGGCGAAGTTAATAATACGACGGTCGCCCTCGAAGACACGCTCGTTTACATGCTGCCCGCGGCACAATTCCACAGCCTTCGCGACGGATCACAGGAGGTGCGCGAGTTCTTTGCCGAGAACGAGAGCGAACGCCTGCGCTCCGCAGTGCGCGACCTCTCGCAGAAACGTTCAAACATCCTCGAGGAGACCAGTATTGCCGGGCTTCAGAGGCATCGCCCGCCGGTTTCTTGCCACCCCCAGGATCGGGTCGCCGCAGCTGCAATGACCATGAGCGAGCACGATGTCAGCACGCTGGTGGTGTGCGAGAACGATCGGATCTGCGGCATCCTCACCGACAAGGACCTCCGTAATCGGGTCCTCGCAGCGGGGATCGATCCTGATACGCCGGTGCACGAAGTGATGACACGAGACCCTGTTGTATTGCCCGAGACCGCCACCCTGTCGGAAGCAATGACGCGCATGACCGCGGGCGGGTTCCGCCATGTTCCGGTCGTTTCGTCAGACGGCGATCTGCGCTCTATCCTCAGCGCGACCGATATCCTTGCCTTCCTTGGCGACAGCGCGGTCGACACCGGGACAAAGATTTCCAAGGCGCGCAGCCGCGAGGCGCTGATCGCCGCTGCCCGTCGCATTCCCGAAGGCTTTGCGCGAATGCAAGCAAGCGGCTTTCATGCAAGCCATGTGATGCGTTTCACGTCAGCGCTTGGCGAAGCGGTTCACCGGCGCGCGGCGCAGCTTGCGGAAATCGAGCTCGGACCTCCGCCTTGCTCTTATGCCGTCGTCGTTTTCGGATCGCTGGCTCGCGGAGAGCAACTCGTGGGTTCGGACCAGGATAACGGCCTCATCCTTTCCGACGATGTCGACGGGGCGGGCGAGAAATATTTCGATGGGCTCGGAGAATGGCTTTCCGACCTCCTCCACGAATGCGGCTTCGTATACTGCAACGGCGGCATCATGGCGAAGAATGCGGCACAGCGCCTGACCCTTTCAGGCTGGCGCGACCGCTTCGACCACTGGATCGACGACCCTGACGAAGACAGTATCCTTCGCGCCACGATTTTCTTCGACATGCGTGCGGTATCCGGGGAGGCCGAGCTTGCGCGGCATCTCCACAAGCACATCAGGCGAAAGGTCAAGACCAATTCTCTTTTCCTGAGCTACCTTGCCCGCGATGCCCAGCGCAGCCGTATCCCGCTAGGTATTTTCCGCAATCTGGTGCTCGAAAAATCGAGCGACGGCCAGAAGGTTTTCGATGCCAAGGGTCAGGCCATCCTGCCGATCATCGACATCGCCCGCACGCTTGCGCTGGCAGAGGGAAGCCCTGCCGTGAGTACTATCGAACGGCTGGAATGGCTGGCCGAAGCCGGCCACATGGCCCGCAGCGATGCCGACAGCCTGAGAGACGCCATGTTGTTCGTGAACGAGCTCAGGATTGCGCATCATGCCGAGCAGCTGCGCAGCGGCAAGGATCCCGACAACGCTATAGCGCCCGGCGAGCTTTCGCCGCTTGAGCGCGATTATCTGAAGGACAGCTTTTCCGTCATTCGCGACGCGCTGGAATCGGTCAAGCGCAACATGGCCGGCGGCATTGTTTGAACGAGTCCACCGCTGGCGGTTCGAACGAGCGCTGCGTACGTGCCGGGAGAGCGGGATTCCAGCTCTAGAAGGCTACGCGGCCGCCGCCTGGCCTTCATCCGAGACGCCGGTTCCGGATGCACCTCTCATGGCGCTCGACTTCGAACTCGATGGCCTCGGGCGCGGCGCGCACGTGCTGCAAGCCGGATGGGTCGAAGTGAGCCACGGAGGGATCGGTCTCTCAACGGCACGAAGCACCGACGTTCGCAGTCTGCGCCAGCTCGACGATCAGGCAGTGACCGTTCACGGCATCGGGGAGCAACGTGCACGCGGGGGCGTTGCCGTGCGCGACATCGTCGACCTTTTCCTGCGCGAGTTTGCCGGGAAGATAATCGTGGCACACGGGGCGAGCGTCGAGCGTGAGGCCATTTCCCGCATTTCCAAGGCCGCTTTCGGCATCGCTATTCCGGTCAGGACCGTGTGCACGCTGGCGCTCGAGCGCAGGCTGAAGCCAAATTTACCGGGCGGTGACGCCTATCGCCTCGCCGCGACACGACAACGATACAACCTGCCCCCACACGAACAACATGATGCTCTGTCCGATGCCATTGCCGCTGCCGAGCTATTGCTCGCCCAGCTGTCGCGCATGCCGCCCGGCACGCACCTCGGGGCCATCGAAACCCATTAGACTAATGTCGCGCTCGTCGCGGCCCTGCAGCCTGCCTAGCCTTGCTCTGAAGCTCCCGAATCTGCGGGCGGCGAGAGAATAAAGGAAAGGGGAGGGCCATGGCCGACGAGACAGATACCCACACCACCAGCGAAGCGGAGGGCGCCTACTGGCGCGACAATATCCGCCTTTTGGTTTCGCTCATGGCGATCTGGTTCGCCTGCTCCTTCGGGGCCGGGATCCTGTTCCGCGAGTTCCTCGACCAGTTCATGCTCGGCGGATACCCGCTCGGCTTCTGGTTCGCCCAGCAAGGCTCGATCTACATCTTCATCGCACTCATCGTCTTCTACGTCATCCGTATGAAGACGCTCGAGCGCAAGTACGATCTCGACGACTGAGGAGGCCATCATGGACACGCAAACCCTGATCTACATTTTCGTCGGCCTCAGCTTCGCGCTGTATATCGGCATTGCGATCTGGTCGCGGGCAGGTTCGACGAAGGAATTCTACGTGGCCGGCGGCGGGGTGAACCCGGTCGTGAACGGCATGGCGACGGCCGCCGACTGGATGAGCGCGGCAAGCTTCATCTCGATGGCGGGCCTCATCGCCTTCCTCGGCTACGATGCATCGGTCTACCTGATGGGCTGGACTGGTGGCTACGTGCTGCTGGCGCTGCTGCTTGCCCCCTATCTGCGCAAGTTCGGCCAGTTTACCGTGCCCGACTTCATCGGCACGCGGTACTATTCCAAGACCGCGCGCGTGGTGGCGGTGATCTGCCTCATCTTCATCAGCTTTACCTATATCGCGGGCCAGATGCGCGGCGTGGGGATCGTGTTCTCGCGCTTCCTCGACGTGCAGATCTTCTGGGGCGTAATCATCGGCATGGGCATCGTCTTCATCTACGCCGTGCTCGGCGGGATGAAGGGCATTACCTATACGCAGGTCGCGCAATATTGCGTGCTGATCTTCGCCTATATGGTGCCGGCCTTCTTCCTGAGCTTCATGATTACCGGCAACCCGATCCCGCAGCTGGGCCTGGGCAGCCAAGTGAACGATGGCTCCGGATTATACGTCCTCCAGAAGCTGAACCTCGTGCTCACCGATCTGGGATTCGGGCAATATACCGACGGGTCGAAGAGCATGATCGACGTGTTCTGCATCACGCTGGCGCTGATGGTCGGCACGGCGGGCCTGCCGCATGTGATCGTGCGCTTTTTCACCGTCCCCAAGGCCTCGGACGCCCGCAAGTCGGCGGGCTGGGCGCTGGTGTTCATCGCCCTGCTCTACACCACCGCTCCGGCAGTCGGCGCTTTCGCCCGTCTCAACTTCATCGATACGGTGAACGAGACGAGCTATTCGGAAGCGCCTGGCTGGTTCAAGAACTGGGAGCGCAACGACCTGATCGCCTTTCAGGACAAGAATGGCGACGGTGTCATGCAGGTCCGCAGCGGAGAGGCGTTCGAAGGATCGCCGGAATTCGCGGCGGAAACCGGCCCCTCGGGCGAACGTGTAGTGACCAACACGCCGGTCGCCGACAGCGAGAACGAGGTCTATGTCGACCGCGACATCATGGTGCTCGCCAATCCGGAAATCGGCAATCTTCCGGGATGGGTGATCGCACTGGTGGCGGCAGGCGGCCTTGCCGCAGCCCTGTCGACAGCGGCGGGCCTGCTCCTGGTGATCTCGAGCTCGGTTAGCCACGATCTGCTCAAATCAACCTTCAAGCCGAACATATCGGAGAAGGGCGAATTGTTGGCGGCACGCATCGCTGCGACTGCGGCGATCGTGGTGGCAGGCTATCTCGGCATCTATCCGCCTGGATGGGTGGCACAGGTGGTCGCTTTCGCCTTCGGCCTTGCCGCAGCCAGCCTGTTCCCGGCCATCTTCATGGGCATATTCTCCAAGTCCATGAACAAGGAAGGCGCGATTGCCGGCATGGTTACGGGTCTCGCCTTCACTTTCGGCTACATCTTCTACTTCAAGCTGATGAGCCCGGAAGCAAATGTAGCCGAAAACTGGCTCTTCGGCATCTCGCCCGAAGGGATCGGCGTGGTCGGCATGGTGCTGAACTTCATCGTCGCCGTCGCGGTGTCGAAGGTGACCGCCAGCCCGCCGGTCGAAATCAAGAAGCTGGTGGATTCGATCCGCGTTCCGCGAGGAGCAGGGGAAGCCCACGCCCACTGATGCCTTCGGGCAATCGCACGGATGGGGCGGCGCCGCGAGGTTGCCGCCCTTCTCCTTGCAAGCGCCGATGGCTTGGCTAGGTTGGCAATCGGAGGGAGAGACCACATGCTGTTTGGCGCAGCAATCCTGGCTGCCACGCTGTATCTGGCGCTGCTGTTCTGGTTGGCCGCGCGGCAGGACCGGCTTTCCGAAAGTGGCATCGCGCCATTTCGGTTGCGCAGGGACTGGATCTACGGACTGAGCCTTGCGGTCTACTGCACCAGCTGGACCTTTTTCGGCGGGGTCGGCTCGGCAGCCTCTGCAGGCTGGCATTACCTGCCGATTTATCTCGGACCCATCCTCGTCTTCGCCTTCGGCTTCGGCATGGTCAGACGCATCCTCGCTCAGGCAAAAGCGCAGCATTCGACCTCAATCGCCGACTTCCTTTCTGCGCGCTACGGCAAGAGCGCAGCTGTTGCTTCGCTGGTCACCATCATCGCGACCATCGGCTCGCTCCCCTATATGGCGCTGCAACTGCAATCGGTCGGTGCCTCGCTGCTCGCACTCGATCCGGAATTGCAGGCGAGCGTCACCGCCGACGAACTGGTGCTGCTGGTCGCGGGGAGCATGGCGCTGTTCGCCATCCTGTTCGGTTCGCGCCGGGGAGACAGGGCGGGCGACAATGCCGGACTCGTGCTGACCATCGCGGTTGAATCCGTGGTCAAATTGCTCGCCCTGCTTGCCGTCGCTGCCTTCGCACTGGTCCTGCTACTCTCCTCAAGCGCTCCCGCCATGCTCGAGGCATCGCCTTTCTCGGCTGCGCAGATCGATGCTCGTTTTGCCATCCTCACGCTTATCTCAGGCTGTGCAGCGCTCTGCCTGCCGCGCCAGTTCCACATGACCTTCGTCGAAGCCCGGACCGACCGGGCGAGTGCGACAATGCAGTGGCTGTTTCCCGCCTATCTCCTTCTGACATCGCTCGTTATCGTGCCGATCGTCATGGCAGGAACTGCCTTTCTGCCCGCCGATACGGCGTCCGACATGATCGTTATGGCCCTGCCACTTGCCAGCGGTAACGAGGCGCTTGCCCTCCTTGTTTTCATGGGCGGCTTTGCCGCCTCGACCGGCATGATCGTGGTCGCCAGCGTGGCGCTCTCGACGATGATCACCAACGATCTCGTCTCGCCGCTGGTATTCCGGCGCGAGCTGCTGGGCACCGGCGACCGGACCCGCCTCGCGTCGAGGCTGCTGATGGTGCGCCGCCTGGTCATCGCGGCGCTGCTATTCTTGGCATACCTCTTCTATCTCGGCTTCGGCGCGGCAGCCAATCTGGCTGGGCTTGGCACCCTCGCCTTTGCCGCGATGGCGCAGTTTGCGCCCGGACTGGTGCTGGGGATGCTCAGCCGCCACGGCAATAAGGTCGGGATGGTCTGCGGGTTGGTGGCAGGGTTTATGTGCTGGCTGGTGCTCCTGATCGTCCCCGCAGCGACCGGCCAGCCGCCACTTTTCGCGATCAACCCCGACAATCTCGTCTCGGGGGTCCTGCTCAGCCTCGGAGCCAATGTGGCTGCCTATTGGGCGGGATCGGTATTCGGGCGGGAGACGCTGGTCGACGCGGCGCAGGCCGCAGCCTTCGTCGGCGTCAATCCGCCCGGCACGCGTCCGGCTTTCTCCACCTCCAAGCGCGTGGCGGACATCCGACTGCTGCTGGCGCAATTTGTCGGCACCAAGCGCGCGCAAGAGACGCTCGGGCCTCAATACCGGGACGGCGATCCGGCCAATTCAGAGATAATTGCGCTGGCAGAGCGGACGATCGCCGGAGTGGTCGGCACATCGTCCGCGCGCATGCTGGTTGCAAGCTGGTCGGAAGGCGACCCCGTGCCGCTCGAAAAGGTCGTCGCCATGTTCGACGAGACCAACCGGCGCCTCTCCTTCAGCGGCGACCTGCTACAGCTGGCCATCGAGAACATCGACCAGGGCGTGGCGCTGGTGGATGCGGAGATGAAGCTGGTCGCATGGAACAGCCGTTACCAGGAAATGTTCGCTTTGCCCGACGAGCTGGCAAGCGTCGGTACACCGATCGCCGATCTCATCCGCTTCAACCTGCGGCAAGGCGGCACGGGCGAGCAGGATATCGAAGCCCAGATAGCTCGCCGACTGGAGCATATGCGCGCCGGCCGTACGCACCGTATGGAGCGCGAGCAGCACGACGGTCGGATCATGCTCATCGTCGGCAATCCCGCACCCGGCGGCGGCTATGTGACCAGCTACAGCGATGTCACTGCCGAAAGGCGGGCTGAACAGGCGCTTGAACAAAAAGTAGCCGAGCGTACGCAACAGCTGAGCGAAGCCAACGCCAAACTGGAAGCTGCCACCCGCTCGAAAACGCGGTTTCTCGCTGCGGCAAGCCACGATCTCATCCAACCGCTTAATGCAGCGCGCCTGTTTGCCTCTGCGCTTGGCGAGGAAGTGCGGGGGCGCGACCGTCTCGAGCAGTTGGTGACCGGTCTCGACGGTTCGATCACCTCGGCCGACCGGCTCATTCGCACGCTGCTCGATATCTCGAAGCTCGACGGTGGCGGGATCGAGCCCAGGCTCGAACCGGTCGCGCTCAACGACGTTTTTGACGAGATCGAGCGCGAATTTGCGGTTCAGGCGCAGCGCAAGGGTCTGACCTTCAAGACAGTGCAAACGAGCGCCTGGCTGCAAACCGATCGCGCGCTACTTGCAAGCATAGTCCGCAATCTCGTGAGCAATGCGGTGCGTTACGCCGATGACGGTGGTGTGCTGCTGGGCGTGCGCCGCAAAAGCACAGGAATTGCGCTTTGCGTCTACGACACCGGGCCGGGGATCGCCGAAGAGGATATCGAGCGGCTGTTCGGCGAATTTCAGCGCGGCAAGACCAGCGATCGCGAAGGCCTCGGTCTTGGCCTTGCCATCGTGCGCCGAATTTCCGCGCTTCTCGGCGTCGAGGTCGTTACCACCTCGGTTGAAGGCAGGGGCAGCCGTTTTGCGGTCAGCCTGCCGGTGCTGCGCTGGGGTGCGCGGCCACGTCCCGAGCGCGCCCGGCGTCCGTCCAGCCTTGTTGGTTCGAGCGTCCTCATCGTCGACAACGATCCCGCAGCGTTGACTGCCACATCCGCCCTGCTCGGCAAGTGGGGCCTTGAAGTCAGCTGCGCGAGCAACCTGCTGCAGGCCCTCGAAGTGTCATCCGAGCCGCCCGATGTCTTGATCATGGATTATCGCCTCGATGGAGAGGAGCGCGGCGATGCAGTCTATTGCGCCCTGTCCAAGCATTGGCAGTCCAAGCCCCCCGCTATCCTCCTCACGGCCGAAGCGGGCGCGGAAACGGAGGCCGCAGCGTCCCGCATGGGAGCCAATCGCCTGCTCAAGCCATCCTCTCCCGCCGCGCTGCGGGCGCTCATTTCGGATTGTATCGCGCGCGGAAGGGCCGACGATCAGCCGGCCGCGGGGTCCGCCGTTTCCTGATCGACGGCCAGTTTGCCTGCCAGCAACACTGCCTGCGTACGGTTCACGACACCAAGCTTGCGGAAGATTGCGGTTATGTGCGCCTTGACCGTCGCTTCGCTGATATCGAGTTCGTAGGCGATCTGCTTGTTCAGCAGCCCTTCGTTTAGCTGGCCGAGGATACGCCGCTGCGCCGGGGTGAGCGAGGCAATGCGCGACAGATCGTCGTCACTTTCACCCTCGTTCTCGGGGAACCAGTTGTCGCCTTCGCGCACGCAGGCGAGCGCCTCGCGCATTTCTTCGAGGCTCGCCGACTTCGGTATGAACGCAGCCGCGCCCAGCTGGCTCGCCGCCGCATAGACGCGCGGTTCCTCGCTGGCCGAGACGATGGTGACCGGCAGCGCAGGGAAATCCTGGCGAAAGTCCATCAGCGCGGAAAGCCCGTTGGAATCCTCCATATGCAGGTCGAGCAGAAGCGCTTCGGCCCCCTGCTCGACCTCGCGCCGAGCCTCGCCGGCGCTCGACGCCTCGACAATTTCCGCTTCCGGCCACACCTTGGCCACCGCATGGCTAAGCGCCGTGCGGAAGAGCGGGTGATCGTCGGCGATGATGATGCGCTGGGCCATGATGCTCAGCGGTTCTGCCGTCCTTCGATCAAACGATCAACCAGGCTCGGGTCTGCCAGCGTAGATGTGTCCCCGAGCGAACCATAATCGTTCTCGGCGATCTTGCGCAGGATACGGCGCATGATCTTACCGCTGCGGGTTTTCGGCAGGCCATCGGTAAACTGCAGATGGTCCGGCGAGGCGATCGGGCCGATCTCCTTGCGCACGTGACCACGCAGCTCGGCATAAAGCTCGTCCGACCCTTCCTCGCCTGCGTTCAGGGTGACGTAGCAATAGATGCCCTGCCCCTTGATGTCGTGGGGGTAGCCGACCACCGCCGCCTCGGCGACCTTGGCATGGCTGACGAGAGCGCTTTCGACTTCTGCCGTACCCATCCGGTGCCCGGAGACATTAATGACATCGTCGACGCGGCCGGTGATCCAGTAAAAGCCGTCCTCGTCGCGGCGGCAGCCGTCGCCGGTGAAATATTTGCCCTTGTAGGTGCTGAAATAGGTCTGCTCGAAGCGATCGTGATCGCCGTAAACCGTGCGTGCCTGGCCGGGCCAGCTGTGCGTGATGCACAGGTTTCCTTCGGTCGCGCCCTCCAGCACAGCGCCTTCATTGTCGACCAGTTGTGGCTGGATGCCGAAGAAGGGCTTGCCAGCGCTTCCCGGCTTCATGTCGTGCGCGGAAGGCAGGGTCGTGATCATCACACCACCGGTTTCCGTTTGCCACCAGGTATCGACGATCGGACAGCGGCCTTCGCCAATCGTCTCGAAATACCACCTCCAGGCTTCCGGATTGATGGGCTCGCCCACCGTGCCAAGCAGCCGCAACGAGGAGCGGTCATGCCTGGTGACGGAAGCGTCACCCTCGCGCATCAAGGCGCGGATCGCGGTTGGCGCGGTGTAGAGGATGTTCACCTTATGCTTCTCGACCACTTCCCAAAAGCGGCTGTGGTCAGGATAACTCGGCACGCCTTCGAAAATCACCTGCGTGGCACCGTTCAGTAGCGGGCCGTAGGCAATGTAACTGTGGCCGGTGATCCAGCCGATATCGGCAGTGCACCAGAAGACCTCGCCCGGCTGGTAATCGAAAACGTAATTGAACGTCGTCGCTGTCCAGACACCATAGCCGCCGGTCGTATGAACCACGCCCTTCGGCTTTCCGGTCGATCCTGATGTGTAGAGGATGAAGAGTGCGTCTTCCGCAGCCATTTCCTCGCACGGGCAATCGGCATCGCTCGCCAGTTGGTGGAACCACTGATCCCGCCCCGGAGACATCGCGATATCGCCACCGGTGTGGCGAACGACGAGCACTCCCTTCACCCCGGCATCTTCGCCCAACTGGGTAAGAGCGGCATCGACATTGGCCTTGAGCGGGACACGCTTGCTGCCCCGCAATCCTTCGTCTGCGGTTACAACGAAACGGCTTCCGCACCCTTCGATGCGGCCGGCCAGTGCCTCTGGCGAGAATCCGCCGAAAACCACGGAGTGGATCGCGCCAATGCGGGCGCAAGCGAGCATCGCTGTGACGCCTTCGACCACCATTGGCATATAGATGGTGACGCGTTCGCCCTTGGTGACGCCCAGTTTTTTCAGCGCGTTCGCCATCGCCACGACTTCGGCATGGAGCTGGCGGTAAGTCAGGCTACGCCCCGGCGTCGCCGGGTCGTCTGGCTCGAAAATCAGCGCGGTGTCGTTACCGCGCGTCGCAAGATGGCGATCGATGGCATTGTGGCACAGGTTGAGCTTGCCGTCCTGGAACCACTTGATGTCGACCGGGTCGTAGGACCACTCGCCCGCCTTCGAAGGTGCGGTCATCCAGTCCAGTCTCTTCGCCTGTTCCAGCCAGAAACCGTCGCCGTCCTCGACCGATTGCCGGTAGAGCGCATCGTATTGTTCGGAGGTGCAGTGCGTTTCGGTGGCACTGCCCAAGCGGTGAACTGCGTCGAGCATTGTCGGTCTCCCTTTGCCCGAATCGGAATAGCACTCACGAGGCTATCCGCGCTGTCAGACCAAGGTCGTACGACTAACTGCCGATTTATCGCGGCGCCCGAGAAGGCGCATTGTCCGACCCCATAACGAGTGAGGGAGACGAGGACATGGCTATCGGCCGCATGAACACCGCATTCCGCATGGCGCTTCTCGCCGGCACATGCCTGGCAGCGACGCCTGCCGCCGCGCAGGACGAAGATGTCGATGCCCGGCTCGACCGGCTCGAAGCGCTGGTGATGGGATTGATCGAACGACTCGACGCCCAGCAGGGAGAGATGGAAAGCCAGCAGGCAGAGAATGCGGCGGCGGCGCAGGCAGCCCTCGCCGAAACCCGCGCGATGCAGGCGCGCCAAGAGGAACTTGCCGCACAGATCGACGATCCCAAAAAGCAGGAAGACAAGGGCTTCCGCGTAGGGAATACCACCGTGTCATATGCAGGCTATGTCAAGCTTGACGCCATCTCTCAGCGCACCAGCGGCGGTCAGGTAGAAACGGGCAGCATTGTGCGTGATTTCCTGATCCCCGGCGCCATACCGGTTGGTGGCGAGGCATCGGGCTGGGACACGGATTTCAGTGCTCGCCAGTCGCGCATCATCTTCAAGACCTCTACCGATGTGGGGGCCGAACACGCGTTAAACTCCCAGATCGAGCTTGACTTCATGGTCACGCCCGGCGGGGACGAGCGGATTTCGAACAGCTACCAGCCACGCTTGCGGCAGGCGTTCATCACCTATGACAACTGGCTGTTTGGCCAGACCTGGTCGACATTCCAGAATGTCGGCGCGCTTCCCGACAGCCTCGACTTCATCGGGACGACGCCGGGCACCGTCTTCGACCGGCAGCCGATGATCCGGTACACCAATGGCGGCCTGATGCTGGCGGTCGAGCAGCCCGAAACCACGGTGACATCGCCGACCGGCAGCCGTGTGCTTGCGGGCGACGACACGCTCCCCGATTTCGTGGCGCGATACAATTTCGGTGGTACATGGGGCTCGCTCACGGCTGCCGGCATTCTGCGCAATCTGCGCATCAGCGATGACGATTTCGGAACGGGCGACGATAGCGCCTTGGGCTACGGTTTGAGCCTGTCGGGCAAGATCGCGCTCGGAGACAAGGACGATTTCCGCTTCATGGGGACGGTCGGCGACGGCCTAGGCCGCTATATCGGTCTCAACATTGTCAATGATGCAGCACTCGATGGGGATGGCGATCTGGATCCGATCTTCACCTATTCGGGTTTCGCCGCCTATCGCCACCTCTGGTCCGACAAGCTGCGGTCGAGTGTGGCAGGGTCCTATTTCAAGGCGGACAATCCGGTCCTGCTGACCAGCGGCTCGGTGACCGACGAGAGCTGGAACGTGCTGGCCAATATCATCTACTCGCCGTCACGCCCGATCGATATCGGCCTCGAGTACATGTATGCCGAACGTACGCTGGAGAATGGCGAGGCAGGCAATCTGCAAAAGATCCAGGTTTCGACCAAGTATTCTTTCTAGAACCGGAACTGGTAGAAGCAAGACAAGGCTGCAGATACCTCTTGTTCTGGATGGGCCAATAAAATGCCCTGTGAACCGAATGGAGAGCTTGGCCGCAGGCGCTCTGCCTGAACGGTTGGGGGACATCTCAATGACAAGGTTCCGCCAATACGGAAATGGTGCGCTTACGTGACCCATGCTTGACATGTACCGGCTTGATATATCTTGATTTCTTTTCAGGAATTGTCGCGGGTGCCCCCATAAGTGCCCCCGAATCCCTTTCGTTGACAGCGAATAGGCAGGCTTACGTAGGGTAATGTCACCTCGTCAAAGGTAACACTGCGGTCGCAACTGTTGAGGGTAGTGAGCGTGTTGTCGTCGATGGAAAACTTATCCGAGATGACAGCTTTATGCTGACGGACACATGGATTTATTAATCCGACGACTGGCAAATAGTACGACGCCATTCCCGAACAACGGAAAATCGTCTTCGAGCAGATTAGTCGACACTCTGTAAGTTACGCTATCGGGTCGTTAGCCCCGCTGCTGCTACTGGCACGTCGTCAGCTTGGAGAGTAGTTTGTCAGATGGGTGGTAAGCCAACGACCGTGAATTTTCTGAGGGAAAAACATGGAATTCAGAAAACTGCAGGGGTTGCTATAGTGTCGGCGATTATCGCTAGGTTACGACTGTCACGAGCGAGCGCGTCTGTCGAGGAGAACTGGAAGCTTGGGTCCGTTTTAAAAGGCAATGTTGCTCGATAATTCGAGCTCTAAACAATCATTGGAGCGGGGCTCCGCTTTCTTAAACCTTATTCGGAAACCGACCATACGCTCGTGGGGTTGTCAGCGGCCGGATAATTCGGGTCATCGTAACTGTGCTCGGGATGACGATTGAAATTCAGTCGCATCAGCAACTTCGTCGACCGCGTGTTTGAGTCAGACGTTTGCGCATAGACGCGACCGTCTTGGCCACACATCCAGAAGTGCTTCAGAACAGCGGAAGCGGCTTCGAGTGCATATCCGTGTCCCCAAGCGCGTTCGTCCAATACCCAACCAATTTCAGGGCAGCCGAGCAGCTCTTTAGGGGCCAGATTATTATTGACCCGATATAATGAGCACCTTCCAACGCGGAGCTGTTCCGCGCGTGTCCAAATCGTCCAGCTCAGCCTCCGTCCAATCGAGAATTGCTTGATGTCTCTTTCCAATTTTTCCTCGACGATTTTAGCGTCGGCCTGAATACCTCCAATGTGAGCGGTTACCCTCCCGGTATTGAGAGATTGCAAAATCCACGCGAGATCGTTTCTTTGTGGAGGACGTAATATGAGGCGATTTGTTTCGATCGTTGCCCGAAGGGTGCGAAAATCCTTTGAAATTTTCATCAGCCTCTATCCAAACCAATCGGCGACGTGCCAACTGTGCCGATGCCAACGTCGGTATGTTCGGTCTTTCGCCCAAAAACCTGGTTTTTGGCATGCACCAAAACTTTTGGTTGGTTCGAACGGTAAGCAATAGTCAGCGACCGTTGCTCGACACCTTGGTCCTTCGAAAACGATAACTGAATCGCGTGAAATTGTCCGGATACGATAGAGATCGAAGGCGTGCTTTGCATCGCAATATGTCTTAACGTGTCACTAGGCTGAGCGGTTTCTGGCAAAGAAATCGTAATACTAGACACCGCGCGCATTCCCTGCTTGCTTTGGATTGCGCCACGCTCGCTCTCACATCGATCAATTGGCGAGAATGAGCTAGGCGACTCAAACATCAAGGGCTGTCCCGGCAGCGAACTTTCGCTTGCGACGGCGATGCCATTCTCGGGAAGAAAACTGGGACGATAGACCCATGCGGGAAATTCGTCAGGCGAAGTGCGTGATCCCTGCCTCCAAGCTATGCCGAAGGGGCTCAAACTTGAGTGACTTCCTTTTTCTCGGTCTAGCAATCCGAGGCCGCGCGATGAGCCAGATGAAGTTTGGACAGGATCCTCGATCCACAACAGTTCGAGGTAGAGGTTTTCAAAACAGAAACAGGCATTTGCCGTGCCCTGCCCCTCGTGCTTTCGCCTATATGACACAACCAGACCCAAATCCATCAAAGTCTGCAGAACCCTGTCCGATGGGTGTATCATCGCGAAGATATGATCGATCTCCATCACTCCCGACGTTTCTTTCTGATTGATTGGATTAGGGCTTTGCTCATCGCTTACTTCCAAGTGCATCGTCCAGCGTCGCAGCGGCGATCAGATAAGGCATACTCTCCACCAATTGAAAATCGGGTTTATGCTCTATAAAGTGCCGCAACCAGGTCGTGTGGCCGCTTCCAACGATGACGAGCACCCGATCTCCAGGCTCAGCGATAAGATCGAGCTTCGCGAACATTTTGGCGTTGCGCATGTACCAATATGCGTTGAGTTCGGCGCCGGGCTGATTCTCTCCGTCACCGATTGTCAGCATCGAATAGTAGAAATTGTGATGCATGCGCGTCATCAACATGGGATCGTTGTGGTGGAACAGGGTCTCCGCAACGCTGCGTTTCTGTATAGCTGCATTTTCAACCTCCGACGCCGCTTCGACCTGCCCGACTAGCGTTTCCAGCAGTTCTCCATGTCCTGATCGTTGTGCAAAAGATTGGACTGCTTCAAACGGGAAATAATCAGGCTCACCATCGCGAGACCTTTCATCGAAGCCGTAAACAGCCTCATGACCGAGAAGGCGAGCGAGGCGATATCCGAGTTGAACGGTCTCGTTTCTTTCTGTCTGAAGAAGCTGTTCGGTGCGCGCGTAACTTTCCAGCGAGAAGTTCGGCCCGTGGGCTTCTTGTTCTACCACAATCCGCGTCGGTCTCCACTGCGCCAGCGTCTGCGCCAGATGGGCAAGTTCGCGCTGTCGCTTCGGGTCGAGAAAGTCGTCAACCTCGACATTGACCACATCGCCCCCGGGTGACGAAAAATGATATACGCCAAGGATCATGACCTCGACATCGCTGGCTCGCTCTTCAGCGGGGCCTGCTGAGATCGGTGAGGCAAAGGCAACAAATGCCGCTGCCAGCAAAGCAAGATTTCTCATAACATTTCCCAAATGAGTCGCGGGCTGCATGGTTAGACATCCCGTAAGTTGCAGCTAGGTTCGCTTGCGCATTGCAGGATCCTGACCAGACCCGTCAGGATTTACGAGATGTCATTTCTCCAGCCCTCTCCATCCAAGCCAGCACATCGCAATGAAAACGACGTTGAAGATGGCGTCGATCAGGGATCCTGCCAAAGTGAGGACTGGGTCGACGGCGTAGAACCAGTAATCGAATACGAAAACGGGCAGGATGGCAGCGCCAATAGCGAGATACGTCGATCTCGTGAAGCGGCTGACCAATGCGAGGAGACCGAACAGGCTTGCCTGAAGTCCGAAGCATTGGAAGATCAGGCGTGTCAGGCCGTTGCTCTGCGACGGGTCCTGCACCGAGATGTCAATCATCAAATCCGGCAACGCCATGGTGGCCAGTCCAAGAGTCAAATAGGCAGTACCCATTATCTTCCGAGGGGTCTGGGTTACAAAAGTTTCCTTCACGGTTGTTCCTTCGATCTTGTGTTCAATGACTTGCGTACATGAAAGCGTTCCAGCTCTGCTGCTTCGAGCTCGACTAATTCGCGTGAGATCAGTTCGAACCCACAAGCGAGAAAGGGGCCTAGAGCGTTTCGGCTGGCTCGAGCTTCCAGTGTGGCCAGTTCCAGATTTCGGCCTTGGATTTCGACCTCCTCCACCATGTCCCGGAAATGGCCGGCCCCCTGATGGTCTGGATGGATGAAAGCAAAATCGATCAAGCCGTCCGGTCGGAGAGCCATGAATCCAACGGCCTCTGCGCTCGCTCCGTCGAGCGCTACGACGATCTTTTGTGAAAAAATCCGCTCGTGAAAGTCGTCTGGCCCAGGGAAATTTAGCAGCCAGGCAGAGGTTTGGTGTGCGTCATAATCGGATCGCGGGTCAGATATCGCTGCAAGCGCAATAGAGCGAAGGTGAGCGATACTTTGCGCCTCGAGCGGTGACAGGCCTATCATATGCGTGCGCCCCCAATTTCTCTTTTAATAAAAGAGGCAAAGGATTCCGGGCTGGAAACGGGCCAAAGATGGTCTGCATCCTTGACCGAAATAAACCGAGTGCCGGGAATTAAAGAGCTTAGACGTGAGGCTGCCAGTCTAAACATCTGGCGACTCTTGTTGCCCGAAGCGACAACTACTGGTGCTGTCACTCGGGCGAGCATTTCTTCCGTTAGTGTTTCAGGCGAAGCATCGCCCGCGAATGCGCGTCGCAAAGCTGCGGCGCTGCCGATAAAGGGCTCGCGCTGTATTTCCTCAAGGTCATCCCATGTTCGTCGGGAGCCGGTCGCGGCAAACGAGAGTTGCGCGAGGCGGCGGTCATCCGCTTCGCCCATCTCGGCGAAAAGAGGTCCGAATGCGGCAATCGCGTCTTGCTGGAAAAGCTCTCTGTCTGGAGGCTGGAGGTAGGTATCGCTGCTGGGATCGAAGAGGATGGCTTGCCGACATTTTAGGCCTTCGCTGAGCGCAAGCAAAAGCGGGTGACAGCTGAAGGACCAGGCTACACACACCAGCCCTTCGGGATCTTCAAGCGCTGCGATTTCGATGATCTGGCGAGCGTGGTGCGCGCTCGAAGGGAAATTACGGTCGGCCCAATCATCACCAAAGCCATCGAAAGTCGGCGCGAGCACGCGGTGCGGGGCAAGCGCATCTGCCACCCCGCGCCACTGCTCTCCCCTTCCGGGCAGGCCATGGAGCAACATGATAGCGGTCATAATCCGATCTCCTGGTAAAGCGCGTGCATCATATGGAAACTTACGATGCGGGAGCGGATAGGACACCCGCTCCCGCTGGTGGGTCAGAAGCCAAAAGTGGCCGATACGGTGCCGCCGATCTTGTCGTCGCCGGTATTGCCGGTCACACCGGCCGAGACGTACACCTTCTCAGCAACCTGCCCCGTCAGCGATCCAGCAAAGGCTTGCTGGCCGCCATAGGTTGCCGCGGCAACGGTCATCGAGACGCCAGCACCGGGCACAATCTTGCCTTGTCCCAAAGCCATCGCAGCCGCGATTCCGCCCATCGCGCTGTCATCCAGCGATTCGAGGCGGAAGTTGGTGTCAATCAAACCCTGCTCGAGCGTATCGACCCGACCGGTCAGCGCAGCGACATCGGCCGACAGTGCGCTGAATTGGGCATCAGTGACGGCTGCAATGACGTCCATCTGGCTACGCAGGGCATCGAAGCCCTTGTTGACAGAGGCCTGGCTGGCAACCGACTGGCGTCCGAGAACGCCGTTCCGGTCGATGGTGACGACATCCACAGGACCCTGCTGCGCAGCAGTCGAGCTGTCGATGTCGGCGATAACGACGTGGCTTCCCGCAGCACCAAGCATCACCTGATCGCGGGCCGTGGTGGTGGCATTAGCTCCTACTGCGGTAGATGAATGATGGCCGGCGTTCGCCTGGTAGCCGATCGCCGTCGCATTGTCGCTGCGAGCGATTGCTCCCTGGCCGACAGCTGTACTGCGAGCAAAAAGTGCGTGCGCGCGATTTCCTACCGCAGTCGCATCGAGATGTTCTGCCGTTGCACCTGAACCAACAGCGGTCGCCCGGTCGTTGCTGGCGATTGCCAGGCGACCAATAGCCGAAGCGCTTTTACCGGACGAAACCGCGCCGTCGCCCAGCGCCATGGCAAAGTCACCAATCGCATCCGCATTTCCGATAGCAACGGCCTGTTGACCATTTGCGTTCGATTCGGACCCCAGCGCCATCGCGCCTACTCCCCTCGCTCCTGCAAAACTTCCCAAGGCCACACTTTTCTCGCTATGCGCTGCAGCCCCTCTACCCAATGCCGTAGAGTTTACGCCAAGGGCCGCAGAGAGACTGCCAAATGCGGAAGCCCCTGCTGCCTGGGCGACACTCGTACCTCCAAACGCTGAGGTATCCTCCGCATTGGCCGAGGCTAATGCTCCGAACGCCAATGCACCCGCACCCCGAGCTTTCGAGTCGCGTCCCATAGCAACTGAGCCCACACCATCTGCCTGAGCCTTTCGCCCGATGGCTATACTGGCCTCGCCATCCGCTTTGCTAGCTACGCCGACAGCAACAGTTGAGTCTCCCAGAGCCTCACTGCCATCTCCAACTGCGGTGGAGGAAATTCCAACGCCTCGCGCTAACGGTCCCAGTGCTGTTGAGAAATCACCCGAAGCCTCCGACATTCGGCCCATTGCCATTGATTCGGCACCGGAGGCCAAGCTGGAGGCCCCCAACGCGATGGCGAACTCGTCTTCCGCATTCGATGCGAACCCGATCGCGATGGCCTGCAGATGTGTACTTTCGGATCGGGTTCCCATTGCTATAGAACCCACGCCCGATGCCCAGGCGCCGATCGTATCGGTGCCAACGCCGCCTCCAAGCGCCAAGGAGTTTACGCCGTCGGCGCGTGCCAATCGACCGACTGCCGTGCTATTAACAGCAGCGAAGCTGTTATCGCCAACCGCGACAGCACGACCTGCGTGCGAATTGGCACGGCGGCCTACTGAAACCGACGCTTCACCGGCAATCGAGGTGTCTCCAACGGCGGTGGCACCTTCGCCGTCAACGACCGATCCTCGCCCGCACCTGAGACTGTCCGTGCTCGAGCTGTCTTCGCGGCATTGCGGATCTGGATTGGCAAGCTGGGCAATGGCTGCCGGGGTCAGCATGGTTGTAAGGCCGAGAAAAACGAGTGGTTTGGTAATGGATTTCATGGGATTTGCTCCTGTGTGGATTTGGCACGCCTTCCCTCGCTTCGCGACATATGTTGCGAAGGGGCGCTGGTTTGAATTTGCGTTTTGATAGGCGGGAAGGTGACCCGCCCTTGGTTAGGCGGCCATGGCAGCCAAGCTGGTCGCTATCGCCGCGACATGACGCACGTCGCAGCCGCAACAACCTCCGAAGACGTTGAGCCAGGGCATGGCCGCGCGCAGGTCCGAATATTGTTCACCGAGTTCCACCGGATTACCGGGGTCGAGAACTTCCGCCTCGTCCAGTTCGGCGTGGCTGCAGCGCGAAGCATTGGCGCGAATGCCGCGGATACGCTTGCGCCAGTCGCCATCGCGAAGGACATCTGCGAAGTGATCGGGATGCGCGCAATTGATCATGTAATAGGCGGGCGATCCCTCTGTCTCGCTATCGACGTGCTCGATGGCTTCGCGCAGTGGCTGGCCGGTGGGCAGGCGCCCATCGGTCTCCACGGTAAAAGAGATGACGCAGGGTAGCTCGGCGAAGCGGGCTGCCCGAACAAGGCCGACAGCTTCGCTCGCCTGGGTGAAGGTAAGGCCGGTGACCATGTCGATCTCGGTGTTCGTCAGCCAGCCGAGCTGCTCGGCATAGTAGGCTTCCGCGCTATCGGCATCGATGAGTTCTTCGGGCGCATAGGCGTCACCGCGAGGACCGATCGGCGCATTGAGTACTATGGGTTTCACATTGTTTGCGGTAGCGCGGAGATTGGCGATCAGCGCAACGGCGATGCGATTGGCCTCGTGCAGTTCGGACGGACTTTCGCCGAGATCGTCGGCCCAGTGGCGATGTGCCTTCCAGGTGACCGTGTCGAGAATGAGGCCTGTCCCGAAGCGGTTGGCCAAATCGATGAATCCGCCGAAATAGTCTTGCAGCGCCCTGCGGCCCTTCGGATTGGGGAGCAGCGTATGCGCCGCAAACTCTCGAATCTCGATGCCGCGGTTGAAGATGAGATCGGTCTCGATCCCAGCATCGGTGAGGTAGATGTCCCCACCGAGTTGCGGCAGGTTGTTGCGATATTTTGCCATCGTTTTTTCTCTCTTTCGATCAAGGTTGTGGGGCCTGCGCGGCGGCTTGCGGGGGACGCAGGGAGGAGCGCCGCCACGCAGGCCCTGCCGTTGGCTGCAAGGGTCGTTCAGCCAACAGCGGATTGGGTTGGATTCAGGCGATCTTTCTGAACGTCAGCAACTTGACGGTTTCCTCGGACGAGCCATCGTAGAAACCGGCCTTGCCATTCCAGACGGGCGGGTTGCGGAAGGTCCCGAAGAGAATGTCGAACAGCGGGATATCGCCGTAGTTGAAGCCGTGAATGCCGCGCTCGTGATGGACCGAATGGCTTTCCGGCCTGGTCACCAGATAGCCCAGCCAGTGCGGGGTCTTGAGGTTCGAATGCTGAAACATCGAACAGAAAGTCGCCATTACCGCGACAATGAAAGCCGCTTCACCGGTCAGCCCCACGCCGAGGACGAGCACGAGGCTCCCAAGGAACGCCCAGCCGAGCATGTCCAGGGGGTGAAAATAGAACGCTCCCCAGATGTCCACCCGTTCCGCGCTATGATGCATCTGGTGGAACATCCGCCAGAGCGTGTCGGATCGGTGCATGGTGCGATGCCACCAGTAGACGCCGAATTGCAGCACCAGGAAACCCAGTGCGACCTGTGCCCAGAACGGCAATGCCGAGGCATTTATTAATTGGTGGGCGCCCAGTGCCTCGTCCCACACCAGCGGTGCGAAGGTGGCGACGGCGAAGTAGAGGAGAGCAAAGCCGATACCTTTGGTCCGCCACCGCTTCACGGCTGGGAACGACCGCCCCTTCGAAACCAGTTCGAGAATAGCGAACGCGGCAAACAGGCTGAGCGAGATGTAATGAAATTCGTTCATGATGACCTCCTTTCGGCGATTTTCAAAGTCGGTGACGCAAGTAATTTGCGCCGATCGCTCTGGAGGAACGGTCGGCTTCAGCCTTGACCGTCAAAGCTAGCCGCGGAGCTTCGGCAATCATCGTCCCGGACGATCCCGCGTGCGAGACCGGCAGGTGTGTGATCAGCAGGATTGCGGCGGTCGATGCTATCGCGCAGAAGAATGCAACAAGACGACATGCAAACGGGTTGATGAGCATAAGAACTTACCTCAAGCGATTTAATGCCGGTCTTCTGGTGTGATAATTGCGACGATGCTTGAGAAAGCGATGAAAAGTTTGTGACCGGCCTTATGCCCGCCCCGGCTTTCGATCGTCGATAAGTATCGTATATAAATCATAGACTTGTTCCATACTGGAATTCATGAAGTGACCCGCAGGACTTATGAGGAATTTCTGAAATCGACGGCGGGTGAGCATCGAAAATGTCTCGACAAGATAGCGGCTTAGCCTATCGTGCTTGGTGTTATGCGGCTGGAGGACACCCTACGAACCGAGGCGGAATCGCGGTTCTTGGTATCAGGCGATTTGGTTCTGGACCGCGCGGACCAACGGGCATGGCTCGCGTCTCGCAAGCTCGACTTGGGGGCCAAATCCTTCGCTTTGCTACAGGAGCTAATGCAGCAGGCGGGCCTCCTAGTAACAAAGGACCGATTGTTTGATGTCGGTTGGCCGGATCAAGCTGTTTCGGACGCAGTACTTACCACCACCATTCGCGACCTGCGGCGCGCCCTCGATGATCGTGCGCGAGATCCGCAATGGATTGAGACGCATCACGGCAAGGGTTATCGTTTCCTACGAAATGTCGATCCTCGCCCTGTCCATCCGGGCTTGCGTGCAGCGGATTCGGGCCGTGAGTCCGGGAAAAGTGCTCAGGAAGAAAAGAGTTCGTCGTCATCGCCCCGCATCGTGTTAGTCGTTGGAATTTGCTCGCTGCTCATAGCGATCGCAGGAATATGGTGGGTTCAACGCGATCCGGGTCCGGCGGAAACCAGATCGATAGCCTCCAAGTCGGTCGTCGCCATGCCATTCCGCGCTATCGGCCCCGATGCCACCGACCTTGCTTCAGGGTTGGACGAAGAAATTTCTAGCACGCTCGCCCGTACTCCCGACATCGAGCTCGCTGGTGGCGCGATAGTAGCACAGGTTCAGGAAGCTGGAACAGGCGCGAACGCCGTGGGTCGGGAGGCCGGGTTCGGGCATATCTTGAGTGGGAGTGTGACAACTGAGGATGATACCGTTCGGGTCATCGCCCGATTGACCGATACGGCCACAGGCCGGGAAAAATGGTCCGAGCGGTTCGATGCGCCGTCCGGCAATATTCTCGAATTACAAGAAAATGTGGCATTCGCGATAGCAAGTGCGATCGGTAGCGTAATGGACCCTCAGCGCCTACGCGACATGACCCGTATTGGTACGCGATCTGTGCCGGCATATCGCGCTTGGAGGCAGGGCCGCGAACTTGTCGAGCGGGCCGTCCTCAATAGCAATCCTGCGATGATGGAAGAAGCGCGAGCATACTATGCTCAGGCGCTAAAGCTCGACCCACAGTTTGCGCGCGCCCATTGGGAGGCGGCATATATGGAGATGGTAACTGCAAATACCATATATTCCGATACATCGGACATTGGGTCAGATACGCAAAGACGCCAACGCTACATTGAGCATATCGAGGCTGCCATCGCTGCTGCGCCGAGCGAGACTGACCGCTTGCTGTATCGGGCCGCCAGAGAAATGGCAGATCTGAATTATCGCCAGTCGGTTCGCTTGCTGGAAAAATATCTGGAAGAAAGGCCAGGCGATGAGGACATATGGTATTCACTCCTAGAACAGGCGCGAATTGCCGAACGGTACGATCTCGTTGAAAAATCCATAGATCGGATCATCGCAGATACGCGCCGTGGTGGAGCCTATCCTGTCATCGGCACGAACTATATGGATCATGATCCACAACTTGCATTGCGCTACGCTAGAGAGGGTATGCGAGAAGCTCCCGATTATACGGCGTTGCAATTCCAGGCCCATAGAGCGCTACTCATTGCAGGGGAGAACGACCAAGCACGTAAGCTGCTCAACCGCATGCTGGATGGCCAATTGCCCGCAGCGGTTCGCGACGGTGCGCAGATACGACAGCTATGCGCTGATGGGAAAGTCGGCGAGGCGAGGAAGTTGGCGAGAGAGATGCTCGAAACGACGAGCCTGCCGATCGTGGTAAAGTGGTCATCAGCCTTGACTGCTGGACTGGATAAGGAGGCCAACGAAGTGCTAGCACCGCTAAAGGGCAGGGATGCTCTATTCACTCTAAGCCAGTTCCTAATTTATCGGGAATTCGACGCCCGTCAGTTCCCCGAGCTTGCTGCGGCACTAGCAAGAGGGGGGATCAAGCGCCCGCTGCCTCAAAAGCCGGCGTATGCATGCCCTGGTTTATGATAAGCAGCGGAGCGGACGTCAGGCTGTGAATGGGTTTTTGTCCGACGTCTATATTGGGGTCATTAGCGGAATGACCGTTTTTGGCAGGAGGCAAGCAAAAGCTGCCGCTAGCGCAGCAGTCCAATCACCCTCATCATTTCAACCGCGCAGAGTTCGTCCAGACGCCAGTATTCCTCCTCCAAAGCAGAAAATGTGTTGCGATGCATGCCTTTTGGACGACGAATAGGCATCTCCCATCCCTGCTCACACCCGAGACGTTTTTGTAGGCGAAACAACGCTTCGAATGGACGATCTCGCTCCGAGATCCGTTGCGATTGATAACCCAGTCGCCATGCCTTTCGCGAGGCGAAACGGTCACCCCCCGGCGGCATGTATAATTTGGCGACGCGGTGCCCGAGGTATGGGCAGATCATCCACCATCGCTTGCCTCCGAAGTTCTGTTCGGTCGCGGTAAGATGCACCGTTTGCAGCACGTGCTCCCGCTCCCCATTGGTCTCCCGAGTATAGTCGAGCACCAACCGCTCGTTTCCAGCTTCGCTCAGCAGGGCACGGTAGCTAATGCTGCCAGCCGGATCTCCGCCACAATGCCATCGTAGAGTGCCGGTCGTCTCCCTACCGATGACGGCTAGTCCGCTGCGCATCATCCATGCGAGGTCTACCTTGCGAGATGCGTCCGCTGTTGGCCTGCCACCGTACCTTCCCGAACCAAATCCGCCCATACCATCGCCATAGCGCATTTGGAACAAAAATGGAACAGATGGCGCGCTTCAATCCACCAGCATCTACTTGAACAGGTGACGCTGGATATCGATGAACGCACCCCGGATGTCCGCCACAGCCCCAAGCTTGCGCTTGGCATCATTCGTGCCGCCGTATTTGATGCGAAGGAAGTCGCTTATCTTGGATAGCTCCAGCTCACGAATGCCCTGCACCTCGTACGATTGCAGCACGTAGGAAAGGAACTCGCGCATCTCTTCCTCGTACCCGCCCAGCCCGGCCGTTTTTGCCTCTGCCACACGTTCTGAACGTGCCTTCGGGGCAAGCTCAAAGCGTACGTATGCCAGCACATCGAAGATGTCGGAGTTGGGTGCATCGATAAGGCGACGCATATCGTCCAGACGCTGACGGTCATAACCCCGCTCTTCCAGCCGCTGGAGAAAGCCCTTCCGGCTTTCGGGGTTGCTCCAGATTTCCCTCAGTTCGTCCTCGCCAGCCACCAGCGCGCCAAGATCCCCGAATAGGTGCGCCATGAACTCCGCGCCGCTGATCGGCCTGCCGTTGAGCATGTAAAGCGTGTTGCCGATGTAGGTGATCCGCCGCTCTTTACCGTTGCCCAGTTTGACGACAACCTTCTCGGCTGGCTCCTTCGGATCGGTTGGATCGTCCGGGCCGTCAGGTGGCTCAGGCTTGGGCGGTTTCGGCGGCCCTGGGTTGGTTGGTCCGTCCGGCGGCAATGGCTCGCCATCCCACTCGGGATCGTTGAAGTGCTCGTACGCCTTCACGAAATCATAGACGGTAAAGAAGTCCTTCCCGTCGAAAGTCCGAGTGCCCCGCCCGATGATCTGCTTGAACTCGATCATCGACTTAACCGGACGCATCAGGATGATATTGCGGATGTTGCGTGCGTCCACTCCGGTGGAAAGCTTCTGCGACGTCGTCAGGATGGTCGGAAGCATCTTCTCGTTGTCCTGGAACTCGCGAAGGTGCTGCTCGCCCAGCTTGCCATCATCCGCCGTTACCCGTTCGCAGTAATGCGGGTCCTCATTGTCCTTGATCTGGTTGATGTAATCGCGCACCCGCGCCGCGTGTTCCTGCGTTGCACAGAAGACCAACGTCTTCTGGCGCTGGTCGATCTGGTCCATCCATTCCTGCACACGGCTTTTCTCGCGTGCCTCGATGACCAGCCGCGTGTTGAAATCTGCTTCCTTGTATTCTTTGTCCGGATCGATTTCCCCGCTCACCACTTCGTCATCGTCGCTGAAGGTGTAGCTATCTAGGGTGCTCGCCATCTGGCGAACCTTGAACGGGGTCAGGAAGCCATCGCCGATCCCCTCCTTCAGCGCATAAGTGTAAACCGGCTCGCCGAAATAGGCGTAGGTATCTGCGTTCACGTCGCGCTTGGGTGTGGCGGTCAAACCTAGCTGCACGGCTGGCTCGAAATACTCGAGAATTGCGCGCCAGGTGCTCTCGTCCCGCGCCCCGCCCCGGTGGCATTCGTCGATCACGATGAAGTCGAAGAAATCGCGCGCGTAGCCTTCGAAGGTGAACTCGGCCTCCCCGTCCTTGCCGCTCGTCATGAAGGTCTGGAAGATCGTGAAGAAGATGTTGGCGTTGGTCGGCACCCCGCCGCGCTTGCGCACTTCATCGGGATCGATCCGGCACAGCGCATCGGCTGGAAAGGCGTTGAAGCTGTTATAGGCCTGGTCGGCGAGGATGTTTCGATCGGCAAGGAACAGGATGCGCGGCCGGCGTGTCGGCTCGCCTGAGAGGTTCCACTTCGCCTGGAAAAGCTTCCAGGCGATCTGGAAGGCGATAGAGGTCTTTCCCGTGCCTGTGGCGAGTGTAAGCAAGATGCGCTGCTTTTCCTGCGCTATGGCCTCCAGAACGGCTGTAATCGCGTTGTGCTGGTAATATCGCGGCTGCCACTTGCCCCCGCCGGTTTCAAACGGAACCGCGCCAAAGCGTTCGCGCCAGTCATTGCCTTGGGGGAAGCATCGATCCCAAAGCTCTTGGGGACCGGGAAAGGGCAGGTCGAGATCGCCTTCCTTCCCCGTATTCATGTCTATGCCATACCAGCCCACTCCGTTGGTGGAGTATGCAAAGCGCGCTTCCAGCCGCCGCGCATAATCTTTTGCCTGTCCAACACCGTCGGTGTAGCCAAGACTTGCCTTTTTTGCCTCAACCACCGCAAGCTGATGGCCTCGATAGATCAGCAAATAGTCCGCCCTCAGGGGATTTGCGCGCTGCCCTCCGCCGATAATGCGCCCCGGAGCTATCGGGTAGCTTCGCCTGACAACCGATCCTTCAACTTGCCCCCATCCCGCAGCCAGCAAGACGGGATCGATACGATCTGCCCGTGTTTCGTCCTCAGTCTCGGTCGGGTCTATGGGCATCTTTTCAGGTCAGCTCCCCGGCAAAGGCCTTTTGCAGGATGGATTGGCGAAGGCCATCGAGGTCAGCTAGTTTATTCAGATAGTTACCTTGGAGACTACCCCGAGCATTGCTGATTCCTTCTAGCTTAGCGATTATGCCATCTTGAGTTTTCAAGTCTGGCAGGCGAATTGGATATTCGCGCATAGGCTTCAGGTAGAGACCCTTTTGCGCAGCCCCTCTCGAAATGTTCTGTATCTTCACTACCTCAGCCATCAGGCGGTAGGCTAAATATAGGGGCCGTAGTTCAGGCCTTGGTCGCAACAGAATGATGTTGCCCATGATGTTGAAGTCTTGGCCATCCTCCACAATTGCGAGTTTCCCGATTGTCCCCCTGCTACTAATTAAAACATCGCCAGGCCTAGGCTTGCAGCGCCCAGCTAGTTGGGCATCCGTCTCTCTCGAAATGAATTTGCTGGCCGAGGCCTCCTCAATCACAAAGCCATCACCGATGTTCTTGGTATCGAGCATCGGGATACCGTCGTTCACATATGGCGGCGCATTGTGCGTGCCATCTGTAATGACTGAGCACACATCACGAAGCGCCCGGTCGCTGCCCTTGGCTGTTGTGGCGAACACATTTTGTAATGCTATATCAAACAGCTCCTCCGCATCCGCCAGATTGGCCTCGGCGTTGGCGCGGGCGCGGTCGAGGGCGGCGAAGGCCTGATCCAGCACCGCAACAATCCGCTTCTGCTCCTCCAGTGGGGGGAGTGGGATCGGAATGAGTCCTAGGTTCTTTCGGCTAATTCTCTTCCGAGTTGTGCCAGTGCAGCGCTCCTCAATATCGCGCTGGTATGCCTTGGACTGCGTGTAATAAACTAGAAAATCCTGATCCAGTTTATCCGCTTCTGGCCGCACAATTGTGCAGTCCACGGCAGTGATCATCTTGTCGCCCGTTTCGGGAATTTGGCAAGATCGACCAACTGGATCGGGCAAGCGCGAAATCAGCACATCACCGGGTAGAACTTCCGTGCAATTTAGGCGGTCGAATGTTTCCGGCGATATAAATCTCGCCTTGTCGCGCCGGTCTTTAAACCGGCCCTCTCCGACATTGCCAGTCTGGACAAGACGGATACCGCCAGAGGATTGGTCCTTACTTTCGATCCAATCGCCATCTGCGAACGTCTTGCAAGCGCTGGAAAGCGGAGCGGCGGGCCAACTCACAGTATCCCCCGAATATCTTCGAGTAACTGCGCAGTCTCGGCATCGCGCGCCAGAATCGCCTCAATGATGTCCGCCGGTTCGCGCAAGGGCTCTTCCTCCGGGGCATTCGGATTGCGGACCGACAGATCGACGGTGTCCTGATCCAGCGCCTCGACCCCAACGCTCCAGCTCTTTTCGCTATCTGCCTTGTCCGGCTGGAGCGCGACAAACTCGGCCAGATCGTTATCATTGAGTGGATTGGTCTTGCCCAGCGAACGCCCCGGATCGAGCTGGTAATACCAAACCTTGCGCGTCGATGCGCCTTTCTCGAAAAACAGCACCACCGTCTTCACACCCGCGCCCTGAAACGTACCGCCTGGGCAATCGAGCACGGTGTGCAGATTGCAGCTCGCCAGCAATTCCTTGCGCAGCTCCACACTGGCATTGTCGGTATTGCTCAGGAAGGTGTTCTTGATAACAACCGCCCCGCGTCCGCCTGCCTTAAGCTTGCGGATGAAATGCTGCATAAACAGATAGGCGGTCTCGCCCGATTTGATCGGGAAGTTTTGCTGCACTTCTTTGCGCTCGCCTCCGCCAAAAGGCGGATTGGCGAGGACAATATCGTGCCGGTCGGCCTGCTGGATATCCATCACGTTTTCGGCCAGCGTGTTGGTGTGCCGCACGGCTGGCGTTTCGATCCCATGCAGGATCATGTTCATCACGCCTAGCACATAGGCGAGCGACTTCTTCTCCTGTCCGTAAAAAGTCTTGCGCTGGAGGGTGTCCCATTCGCCCGATGAAAGATCGGGTTTCTTCAGGTAGTCGAACGCCTCGCACAGGAAGCCAGCCGACCCGCAAGCGCCGTCATAGATGCTCTCGCCGATCTGCGGATCGACCACCTTGATCATCGCCCGGATCAGCGCACGCGGCGTGTAGTATTCCCCGCCATTGCGCCCCGCATTGCCCATGCGCTTGATACGGACTTCATACAGATCGGAAAGCTCGTGCTTGGCCGTGGTGCTCCCGAAATCGAGCGTATCGACAATCTCGATTACCTCGCGCAGCGAATAGCCCGAACGAAAGCGGTTGGTGATCTCGGCGAATATCTGCCCTATTTTATATTCGAGCGTATCGGCATCGGTGCCTTCACCCTGGAAAGTCTTCAGGTAGGGAAACAGTTCGCCGTTCACGAAGTCGATCAGGTCTTGCCCAGTCTTTGCCGCGTTGCGGTCGATCTCGCCATCGTCGTCCTTGGGCGCGGCCCAGGTGCCCCAGCGATACTCGTCGGCAAGGATCGGATGATAGTCACGCCCCTCCAGCTCTGCTTCGTCGGCGCGCTCCTGCTCCAGGTCGGCGAGGTATTTGAGGAACAGCAACCAGCTGGTCTGCTCGGCATAGTCCAGTTCGGAAGCAAGCCCCTCGTCATTGCGAAGGGCACGGTCGATAGTGTTTAAAGCGTTTTCAAACATCGCAGTTTGCTAGCGCGAGCCCGCCCAGCCGCCAATTATTTTCCGAAATCATCTGTGAAATCAGCATTTATGCGACATGCTGGCACATCGAAACACAATATATCGTGACGGCTATTCTAGGCTAATTTAGCCGTCCTCGCGCGCGCGGGCGAGAAACTGTATTAGCGATCGCGTTGCAGACATCGGCCGCCATGGCCCTTCAAGGCAGTCGAGTTTGACCTAACCCCCCCGGCTGCGCTGCCACGCGCCCGCACGCTTTCCAACCACCTTGGACGATTGCCCCCAAGGTTTATGCCCCCAACCGGCAAGACCAAGCTTCGCTTCGAGTGCCTCGGGTGCGCATTTCATCATGTAGGTGAGCTTGCCGAGCAAGACAGCCCTATAGAGCGCCGGATTAGCGTTGCTAGTATATGCGGAACCCAATCGCTGAGATTGCACGGTGCCCGCGACGTAAGCTCCCTTCAGCAAAGACTTACCCCATCGCAGCGGCATCGGGCGAAATAACAGGTCGAGTTCCGGCGGGACGTGGAGCAAAATGTGAGCATGCTGGCCGAAGGTGTCGCCAGTTTCCTGCACCCAGACCCAAGGCATCGGGTATCCGTGCCAGCGCATCCATTCGCGCGCTATGCGGATAAATCCTCCGGTGGCTTTCGTTGCGTCCAAGCCTTCGAGTGCCGCCTTGCCCCAGGCGAGGGTAATGAAGCGGTTCAGGGGCAATCCGGACAGCCATGCATCTTCGCTACGCTTCAGCAGCAACCGGCACTGGCGTTCACTTAACTGCCAGCTTGTGCGGTCCGCTCGATTGCGCGCGCCGCCACGCTTCAAGTTCACTGCAGGCAAGAAAAACCCTCCTATAAAGGGCGGGATACAAGTCAGCCGACCAAGCTTTTGATTTCTAACTGAAATCGTTATCCGGCTTGTGACAATCAGGCACAATCCGCTGCAAGTTTCAAAGATACGACTAGAAACGCCGAGGTATGAAGCGTGAGCGGCTGGACGGGGCGGCCAGCCGCGAAGCCAGCCGCCCCAATCGCGTAGACCAATACACATTTTGTGTGGACGGTCCGGGTTTCCTTTGGCATTGAAGCTGTATCCAACTGGGAGCTACCAATGGATACGAGCGCTGATAAGGTCGGAAGCCTTATTGGCGCTCTTGCTTTTCTGCCATCGAATTAGTCATTCGCCGCCTCGCTAATGAGGGAGTCGTACCAGCGCTCGGCATCCACACGACGGATACGTGCCGCCCGTCCGATATGGACATGAGGCACATCTCCGCTGTCGCGCAGGCGATATGCGGTTGAACGACTGACGTTGTATTCATCGCAGAAGTTTTTGATCGTCATCAATGCTGCCATTAAATTCACCATTTGTAGCGACCGAGACCGGCCAGGGATGCACCACCGGCGAAGCGGAAAGTTCCCCTCCCGTTCTCGATGTGTGCTGATTTACCCTTGCGCTCCAGCAGGCGTTGCGGCAAGCATTCAGCGTCTTGATTCGGGTATAACCCTTGTGGATATCGTGGATCGTTTCGTGCGCGGGCCTTTCAAACAGCGTTTGCGCGATTATCGGCTCGCAGATCCACGACTTCCCCTCCTGCCTTGAGTCGGTCCAGATAGTCGCTCCACCATTGCGCCATCATGACGCGCTCTTCCCAGTGCTGGCCTCTCGCATACGTGCCCCGCGTCTGGTCGCTATGGCCGTGAGCCAACGCACGCTCGATTGCGTCAGGATGCCATTTCCCGCTCTCGTTCAGCAGGGTGGATGCAGTCGATCGCAAACCGTGCGCTGTCACGACATCGCTACCGAAACCCATCCGGCGAAATGCAGCGTTAAGGGCATTCTCGCTCATCGGTCGAAGATGTGAGCGCTGGCCAATGAACATCAACTCGTAGCCGCCGGAATGTTGCTGCAGTTCTCGGAGCAACGCCAACGACTGGGTCGAGAGTGGTACAGAGTGCGGCCTTCGAAGTTTGGTGCGGCTCCCCGGTATTGTCCAGCGAGCATCCTCCCAATTGACTTCGTCCCAGCCTCCTTGGCGTAACTCACCTGGACGGAGAAAGACATGGGGGCTGATCTGCATCGCCAGCTTAACTATCGGCCCGCCGCTGAACTCATCGATGGCGCGCAGAAACTCGCCTAGCGGCTTGGGTTCTAGGATCGCAGCATGATGCTTGACGATTGGCGTCGCCAAAGCGCCGGTCAACAGGTGGGCAGGGTCTGTTTTACATCGTGCTGTGGCCACGCCGTGCCGAAAAACCCGACTTGCGAAATTTCTTGTCCGTACTGCCGTCTCTCGATGCCCGCGTTTCTCGATCTTCTTTAACGCCGCCAACAATTCTGCGGGCTCGATCTCGGCAATGGGCCTTTTCCCGATTGCGGGACTTAGGTGGGATAGGAACCACCGAGCCTTGGCGATTGTGGAGTCCGCCTTGTTATTCGCCTCCAATTTGGTCGCGATAAAATCCTCTGCAACCGCTTGGAACGTGTTGCCCGCCCCGATACGCCTTTCGATCTTCGCCAGCTTGCGGTCGAGAAGCGGGTCTCGTCCCGCCCGAATGTCGACCCGCACCGCGTCTCTCGCTTCGCGTGCAGCCGCAAGACTGACTTCCGGATAGCTGCCTAGCCCCAGCCGCTTCTCCTTGCCGTCAATACGGTACTTGAGAAACCAGAGCTTTGACCCATTCGGTCGAATTTCGACGTAGAGACCCTTTTCATCACTCTTGCGATAAACCTTATCGCGCGGTGAGAACGCTTTTAACTCGATAGCCTTTAAAGCCATTTGGGGGCACCTCAATCCAAAATGCGATCAGTGCCCCCAGCAGTGCCCCCACGACCACTGAATTTTGGGGGCACTCGCAGAAACAACTAGCGTCGCCAAGGATTGAACCATTCCCGAAAAGCGTCGGAAATTCAAGGTATCCAGAGAAACTGAGAAATGGGTTAGTGGTGCCGCTTACGTGACTCGAACACGTGACCCCATCATTACGAATGATGTGCTCTACCAACTGAGCTAAAGCGGCACATTCTCATACAAGAGAAGTGGAGGCCCGAGCCGGAATCGAACCGGCGTGCAAGGATTTGCAGTCCTCTGCGTAACCACTCCGCCATCGGGCCTCGCCCGCGCCTCTCGGCATGGGAAGCGGCGCACTAGCGATTCTCGTCCGCCAATGCAATCGCCTTACGTTACGTCAGTCTGGACGCAAACGAAATGGCGGGCAATGAGGGCGTATGAGCATTGCCAGCCTCACCGATCCGATCACGCCTGAAGGCGGGAAAACTCGCTTCGAAAACCTCGACCACTGGATGCAGGGGCGCACTCTTTACGGCGGGGCTTCGGCGCTGATCGCGTATACTGCAGCGACCCGCGCATTTCCCAACCTTCCGCCCCTGCGGGCCGGCCAGGTCGCCTTCGTCGCGCCCACCGGACCGGAAGTCGAATTGAAGCGGGAAATCGTGCGGCAGGGTCGCAATGTAGCGCAGGTGCGCAGCGAGTTGTGGTGCGAAGGTAAATGTACGCTGTCAGCCTTCTGGCTGTTCGGGACCGAGCGCGAGCCCAATGCACTGCACGCGGCAGCCGAGGTCGGTGACTGGCCCGGCCCGCCTGAAGAGGCGGAAGTCGCCATGAAAGGCAAGGGGCCGGCCTTCATCCAGAACAATTTCGAGATCCGCCGCGCGCAGGAAGCCCGCGGGCCCGGAGCGCCCGTGGTACGGCGCTGGGCACGGCTGGCAGATCGCGAAGGGCTCGATCCCGTCAGCGAACTGATCCTGCTCGGCGACGTACTGCCGCCCGGCGCCATGCGGGCCATGAAAAGGCAGGGGCCGATCAGCTCGATCAACTGGTCCTTCAACCTGCTCGACACCAGCCCAACCACGCGCGATGGATGGTGGCTGTCCGAGAACGCGAGCCAGCACGCCGATGGAGGCTATTCGTCCGAGCGGCTCAGATTGTGGAATGCCGATGGCCGTCAGGTCCTGGACGGAATGCAGAGCGTGGCGATCTTCGGCTGAACGCGCCTAGGCTGCTTCTTTCAGCAGATTGAGCAAGGAGGCCACCACATCGTCGGCAGGGCGCGGCTTGGCGATTACCGGCGCATCGATCTCGCGCAGGTGTTCGCCGACGCGGTTGAGATCGCCGGTGTGGAGCACGAAAGGAATGCCGTCCCGCAGCAGGCGGTTCGCAGTCGGCTTGCAAGTGACCCCGCGCCCGAGACTGACATCGAGGATTGCGCCCGCAATATTGCCCTTCTCGATGCAGGCGAGCGCTTCTTCATTATCGACCGCGGTAACGGCTTCGTGCCCCGCGTCTTCGAACGCGAATTTGAGATCCATCGCGATGAGGGGTTCGTCTTCGAGTACCAGGAACGTCTTCATCCGCAGCCCTTATGAGTTCGATACGGGAACGATGATCGTGGCCCGCAGCCCATCGCTCTCCCAGGATCTTTCGAGCATCCCGCGCGAATGCGAAAGCAGCGTATCGGCGATATCGAAGCCGGTGCCCGTTTCATCGGGCCCGCCGCTCAGCACTGGGCCGCCCCGCTCCTTCCATTCGATTTCAAGCGAATTGCGGCCAAGCTTGTCCTTCACATGCTTCCACGCGATGTCGACCGTTCCATTCTCGTTGGAAAGCGCCCCGTATTTGCTGGCATTCGTAGCCAGTTCATGGAGCGTGAGGCCGATTGCGGAGATGGCATTGGGCTCGGTGCGGACACCATTCCCGGTGAAGCGGATACGGTCACCTTCGGGATCGTAGGGCTGCAGCACAGAGCGGATCGCCTGGCCGACGTGGATCGTACCGAGCACCGCTTCGTCGAGCGTGGGTTCGTAGGATCGGCCAAGCGCCTGGATCCGCTCGTTGATCCTGCGCGAAACTTCGCGCGCGTCCATTGCGCGGCCAGTGATGTTAACGATGCCGCCGATGACGGCGAAGACGTTCTTCATGCGGTGCGAAATCTCGCGCGCCAGCGCCTTCGCATGGCGTTCCTCGGATCGCGACTGGTGGATGTCGGTGACGTCCCACTGGCTGCCGAAGAAATAGGTGAGCTTGCCGTTGGCGTCGTAAATCGGGCCGAGGTGGAGGGTGTTCCAGAAGGTCGACCCGTCCTTGCGGTAGTTCAGAAGTTCGACGACCACGACCTCTTCGGCACGGATGGCGTCGCGAATTTTCGACACCTGCGCCTGGTCCGTGTCGGGCCCTTGGAGAAAACGGCAATTGCGACCGAGGATCTCCTCGCTTTGATAACCCGTGAGCCGCTGGAACGCCTCATTGCAGAAAACGATCGGGTCGTCTTTCAAATTGGGATCGGTGAGGCATACGGCCATGCGGGTCTGCGCCATGGCCTGCTCGAACAGGAGACCGCTGGCCCCTTCGAACCCCATGCCTCTCGCGCGGTCCGGGTGAACCGCATTATGAGCCTGGTGAGACGATCTCAACCGTCCGCGTTCATTGTCGCCTTCAGCCATGTCCGCCCGAATGCTCTCGCAAAAACTTCACGCCCGTAACGGCTTCAACTCGCCGGACCGCATTTGGGTCCGCACAGGCGAATATTCGCAATTGCGATACGCCGTGCAAGCACAGAGTCGGATCGAGTTGGGGATGCCTTGCCCCGGACCGAAATGATCCTCATCCTCCACCTGGACGGGACCTCCATGCGCAAGACACAAGGACAAATGGGACGACTGCTGGCCTTGCTTTGTGCGGGTTCGGCGATTGTCGCGATACCTGCGCTGCGGGCACAGGATATCTTGCCCGAAGCACGGCAGGCCATCATCCTCGATATCCCGGAGCCTCCATCGGGATGCGTAGAGCCTGCTGGCGAAGCGGAAGAACCTGAGGGCTTCCGGATGCCGACGACGGGCGCCGTCTTTACCCTGCCTCCCGTAGAAGACGACACCGCTTCGGAGCCCTGCGTCGACCCGGGGCCGCCGCCCCCGGTCCGTCCGCCGGCGCCAAGCCTGTTCCGCATGGTTGCCTTGCCCATCGGCAAGGGTGCGACTTCGATGCAGAAGTGGGAAGAAGCGCGCTCTTACGAGCTTGGCGGGATGTCGGGCCCTTGGGACGAGGTACTGTCGCAGGCCAATCGCGTGACTGGCGGCAATCCCGTTGCAATGATCAATACCTGGGTGAATTGGCGGGTTCGCTACGAGGACGACCGCGCCGGCGATGTCTGGTCGAGCGCCCCGACGACACTTACGCGCGGGTTTGGCGATTGCGAGGATTTTGCGCTCGCCAAGATGGCGCTCCTGCGCGAGCTGGGCATACCGGCCGACGATATGTACCTCGTGCTGCTGCGTGATCGCCAGAAGACCGACCACGCGGTGCTTGCGGTCAAGCAAGGTTCGCACTTCATGATCCTGGACAACCGCACCGACAAGGTGCTGCCGGCAACCATGGTGTTCGACTATACGCCGACCTTCGGGTTTTCGGGCCCGTTTGCCTGGACCTACGGCAAGCCCGCAAGCTGAAGCGCGTCAGGCATCGGTGAATTTGGGCGCGCGTTTCTGCATGCCCGCCATCACAGCCTCGATCTGGTTGGGCCTGCGCATCACTCCGGCCTGCTCGACGCTTTCTTCCATCAGGATTTCGTCGCCGGACTTTTCCAGCATCGCGTCGGACAGCCGCTTCGCGCCGCGGATTGCTTCGGGATTTCGGTTGGCTATTTCATTCGCAATGTCGTTTGCCTTGCCGAGCGGGTTCTCGGTGACATGGGTAGCAAGGCCATATTCCTTCGCCTCCTCACCCGAGAATTCACGGTTGGTATAGACCAGCTCGCGAAGCACATCGTCGCGGACATTGCCGCGCCAGAGGTGATACCCGCCCATGTCGGGCACGAGGCCCCACTTCATTTCCATGATCGCCATGCGCGTCGCCGGGTGGACCACGCGAATGTCGGCACCGCTGGCAATCTGGAGGCCGCCGCCAAAGCAGACGCCGTGGACTGCCGCGATGACCGGTACCGGGCATTTGCGCCAGGTCATGGCAACTTCCTGGAAGGTGTTGGCATTGCCATGCGTGCGCTCGGTCAGAGGCTTGCGCTCGCCATCGGGGGCGGCAGTGAAGCTGGAAATGTCGAGCCCGGCGCAAAACGCCCTGCCCTCGCCCGCCAGGACGACCACCCGAAGGCCTCTCATCTCGCGAAGCTTTTCGCCCGCCTCTATGATCGCTTCGAACTGCGCGGGGTCCAGCGCGTTCATCTTGTCGGGCCGGTTGAAGCGGACCTGCGCAACGCCATTGTCGGCAAGGTCAATCGTAACGCGGTTCTCGGTACTCATGGGTCTGGGGAATCCTCGGCTGCTGTGCCCGCGTTTCCTGCGGTATCCGCTTCGCCGTGTCCACCCGCAGGTATTCCTGTCGGGGCAGGTGACCGATACAATAGCCGCCGCTTTCATGGGTGTGCACGATCCACCCGACATTGCTGATCGCCAGCTTGGCACGAAGCCGCGAGACATGGACTTCGAGCGAATTGGTCTCCGGTTCGTGATTGAGGCGCCAGACGTCGCGGAGCAATTCCTGCCTGCCCACCGGGCGATTTGGCGTTTCGGCAAGCCGCCAGAGAAGAGCAAACTCGCGCGGGTGCAGGCCGACCCATTTGTCATCCACCTGAGCATCGCGGTGAAACAGGTCGAGCGTGACCGGGCCGATGTGCTGCTGGCGCGGTATCTGGCGCTGCAGGCCCTCGAGTTTCAGCAGCCGCGCCGCCAGTTCGACCAGCGCCACCTGGGAGGACAGGGCATCTCCGAAGCCCTCGCCGATCAGCTGCGCGCGCACTTCGGGTTCTTCGACACCGACGACAATCACCGACTGCTTGCAGCCTACATCGCTCCAGTCCGAGCAGCGAAAGCCGATCCGCCAATCGAGCAGCGTTGGCAATCCCTGCGTGATTGAGCGCGACCGAAATTCGGACCGTAAGGTCCAGCCCAGTAGCCGCAAATCCCACCGGCCTGGCGGGGAAGGAGCGACCGACAACCATGTATATTCAGCAAGTTCCACGGGGGCTCTCCTTAGCCCTCCCGCCAGTGCGGTGCACAAGCAGAAAGAGCTCAGGGATAAAATCCGGTGAACTACCTATAAGTAACTTTACCGGGGCTACCTCGCGTGGTCGATCTTCGGTGCGGATCCGTGGTCGGAGAGGAACTTCTTGATGTTGCGCGCAGCCTGGCGGATGCGCTGCTCGTTTTCGACCATGGCGATGCGGACATAGCCTTCGCCCTCCTCGCCGAAGCCGACGCCTGCTGCCACCGCAACCTCTGCATGCTGGAGCAGCTGTTTCGAGAATTCCAGACTGCCCATGTGTTCGAACCCCGGTGGCAGTTTGGCCCAGGTGAACATGCTGGCGGGCGGCGAGGGAATTTCCCAGCCGGCGCGGGTGAAGCTTTCCACCATCACGTCGCGGCGGTGCTGGTAGCGCAAGCGGTTCTGCTCGACCACGTCCTGCGGCCCGTTGAGCGCGGCGCAGGCGGCGGCCTGGATCGGTGTGAATGCCCCATAATCGAGATAGCTCTTCACCCGCGTCAGTGCGGCGATCAGCTTCTTGTTGCCGACGCAAAACCCAATTCGCCACCCGGCCATGGAGAAGGTCTTGGACATCGACGTGAATTCGACCGCCACATCCTTTGCGCCCGGCACCTCGAGGATCGAGCGGGTCGGCTTCCCGTCATAATAGAGCTCGGAATAGGCAAGGTCTGATAGCACCCAGACCTCGTTGGCCTTGGCCCATGCGACCAGGCGCTCGTAAAACTCCAGATCCACGGTCTCGGCAGTCGGGTTGCTCGGGTAATTGACCACCAGCACCGTCGGGCGCGGCACGGTATAGGCCATCGCATTGTCGAGTGCGCGCCAGTAACGCTCGTCGGGCGTGGTCGGCACACTGCGGATCGTCGCGCCGGCAATGATGAAGCCATAGGTGTGGATGGGATAGGCCGGGCTTGGCGCGAGGATCACGTCGCCCGGTGCGCTGATCGCGGTGGCCATCGAGGACAGCCCCTCCTTCGAGCCCATGGTCACCACCACCTCGCTCTCGGGATCGAGTTCGACCCCGAAGCGGCGCTGGTAGTAATTCGCCTGCGCGCGGCGCAGGCCGGGGATGCCCTTGGACTGCGAATAGCCATGCGCATCGGGCTTCGCCGCCACCTCGCACAGCTTGTCGATCACATGCTGCGGCGGCGGCTGGTCGGGATTGCCCATGCCGAGGTCGATAATGTCGCGCCCCGCCTGCCGTGCCGCGTGTCGCATCGCGTTGACCTCAGCGATGACATAGGGCGGCATGCGTTTGATGCGGTAGAATTCGTCGGACATTTAAGCTCCGTGGCGCGTAGTGATGTCATACTGATTACCTATTCATCGGCCACGCGCAAACGGCATAGATGCATGGACGCGCGGAATATTCTAGGCTGGCGACAAACGCCGCTTGGCCGCGCTAAGGAGCGATAATGACCGAAACGCCCGATCCCTTCACCAATCTCTACGAGCATCCGGCCAAGCTGATGCGCGCCATGTTCGCGCCGATGGCTGGCGCTGTCGACCCGGCGATGATGATGGGCGATGCGGCCATGAAGCCCGAAGACGCGCAGGCCTGGGCCGAAACGGGCACGAAACTGCAGACGCTCTGGGCGCAATACCAGGCCGAGCAGATGAGCAATCCGCAGGCACTGGTCCCCTATTTCGATCCCGCACGCTGGATGGCGCTGGCGACCGACTGGTACAAACAGATGCCCATCGCGCACGCCGAACAGCAAAAGGCGCTGTGGGATGAAGGCATGGAGATGTGGAACTCCGTCCTCGGCCAGTACGGCCTCGGCCCCAAGGCCGGTGAGAAGGCAGGCGGGGAGGTTGAACTGCCGCGCAAGGACCGCCGCTTCGCCGACGCAAAATGGCGTGCACACCCGGCCTTTGCGCTGATCCACCAGACTTACCTCTTCCTTGCCGAGCGGGTCGAGGAAATGGCCGACAATATCGAAGGGCTGAACCCGCAGCAGCGCGAGCAGCTGCGCTTCACCACCAAGGCCATTACCGAGGCGGCGAGCCCGGCAAACTTCCCGCTGCTGAACCCGGTGGTGATGGAGCGCACGCTCGAGACCAAGGGGCAGAACCTGGTCAAGGGGATGGAGCACCTGCTCGCCGACATGAAGCGCGGCCAGCTTTCGCACACCGACGCGAGCGCCTTCACGCTGGGCGAGAATATCGCAACCACACCGGGCAAGGTCGTGCACGAAACGCCGATCTACCAGCTCATCCAGTACAGCCCCACGACCGAGAAGGTTATGTCGACGCCGCTGGTGATCTTCCCGCCGTGGATCAACCGCTTCTACATTCTCGACCTCAACGAAAAGAAGAGCTTCGTGAAATGGGCAGTCGAGCAGGGCGTGACCGTCTTCATGGTCAGCTGGAAATCGGCCGATGCCAGCATGAAGGACGTCATCTGGGACGATTACGTCCGCGCACAGATCGACGCCATCGACCATATCCGCGAACGGCTGGACGTGCCGAGCGTGCATGCGATCGGCTATTGCGTCGCCGGGACCACGCTCGCCGCTACACTCGCCTTGCTCCATCGCCGGGGCGAGGAGGACAAGGTCAAATCGGCCACCTTCTTCACCGCGCAGGTGGATTTCGAGAAAGCGGGCGAACTGCTCAACTTCGTCGATGACAACCAGCTCGGCACGATCAAGGCGCTCTCGCCCGACGGCTATCTCGACGGGCGTTATATGGCGGCGACCTTCAACCTGCTGCGCGGCACCGACCTGATCTGGAACTATGTCGTCAACAACTACCTGCTGGGCGAGGACTATCCGGCCTTCGACCTGCTGCACTGGAACGGCGACGTTACCAATCTGCCCGCCAAGTGGCACCAGCAGTATCTGCGCGACCTCTACCGCGATAATCGGCTGGTCGAGCGTGATGCGCTGAGCGTCGACGACACGCCCATCGATCTTGGCCTCATCAAGACGCCGACCTATGTCCAGGCGGGCAAGGAAGACCATATTGCCCCTGCCGAAAGCGTGTGGCGGATGAAGGAACACTTCACCGGCCCGCTCAAGTTCGTGCTCGCCGGGTCGGGTCATATCGCCGGTGTGGTGAACCCGCCCTCCTCGGGCAAGTACCAGTACTGGCTGAACGACGGTAACCCGCGCAACCTCGCCGAATTTCGCGAGGGCGCAGTCGAACACCCTGGTAGCTGGTGGCCCGACTGGATCGACTGGCTCCGCGAACAGGACAGCGAAACCGTCGCCGCAACGGGCAAACGCAAGCCCGGCGGGAAAGGTGACAAGGTGGTCGAAGACGCTCCGGGACGCTACGTCGCCACGCGTTGATTCGCGTGCGGGAGGGAATTCGCGTGATACTGCGTAGACGGGCGCTGCTTGGCAGCGCCGCAATGCTGATGGCCGCTCCGGCGGCGGCACAGATCGAATTGCTCGACATCGTCTTCCTCGAGTTCGAGTTCGAGGCGCGGATGACCGCCGATATCGCCCTCGCCGATGTCGATGGCGATGGCGACCTTGACGTGCTTGCCGCCAACGGTCGGCACTGGGCTCAGCCCGACTTTGTCTATCTCAACAATGGCGACGGTCGCCTTCTTGAGGCACTCCCCATCGGGCGCGGCCCTTCGGCCAGCTACCGGCTCGAGCCCGGCGACTTCGATGGCGACGGCGATATCGACGTGGTCATGGTGCGCGACACCCTCCCTTCCCTCGCCTTCGCCAATGACGGCAAGGGCAACTTCACGGAAGCGGCCCCGCTTGAGGGAAGCGGGGGCGCCGCGCGCAGCTCGATCGTGCTCGATGCCAATAGTGACGGCAGGGCCGACATCGTGGTGGCCCGCAGGCGCGGCGAAGACTTGCTGTTCCTCGGTCTAGGCAACATGCGTTTCGCGCCCGCCAACCCGATCTCCGGCACCGATGGCCCCTCCACCGGTCTGGCAACGGCGGATTTCAACGGCGACGGGCTTGCCGACCTTGCAATCGCCCGGAGAGATGAAGCTGCCAGCCTAATATTGCTTGGCGATGGCACCGGCAAATTCTCGCCGAGCGAGCTACCGCAGACCGCGGGCGACAATCGCAAGCTTCTGGCCGCCGACATGGATGGCGATGGCGATACCGACATCGTGCTGGGACAGGGAGACGGGGCCATCACGCTCCTCGCCAACGATGGGTCTGGCAATTTCGCCGACCCCCGATTGGTGTGGTCGGGAGAAGAGGCCATTCAGGCCCTTGCTGCATTCGATGCCGATGGTGACGGGGATTTCGATCTCGTGGCAGGTGTCGAGGGCGCGAACAGCCTGTTGCGCAATTATGCTGGCAGATTTGTCCGCACCGGACTCGATGAGGGCGAAGCTGACACCTATGGCATCGCGATCGGCGATCTGAATGGTGACGGAAAGTCCGATATTGCGGTTGCAAATTCGCAAAGCGCTAACAAAATAGTGCTTAACCGCACCCGATAATTGCAACCAACCCGCTGAAAACACGGCTCGTCGCGGATTATTGTGCAGTGCACAAAAATTCCTTGACTTCGCAGCTGCAATGCCTATTTTGTGCAGTGCAACATAAAGCGAGGTTAATCCCATGGCCGAAAGCCAGACCAAAATCGATGCTGCCGCTGAGAAGGCTTATGCCGAGGCTGCCGAAAAGAAAACTGCCGAGGTGAGCACCAAGGCCGTTGCCAAGGCTGTCGAAGCTGATGCCGCCGCGCCGGTGAAGACCGACAAGGTCGCCGAAGCCGTTGCTGCGCCCAAGAAGGCTGCGCCTGCCAAGAAGGCCGCCCCTGCGAAGGCGAAGAAGGTTGCCGCCAAGAAGGCTGCTCCGGCCAAGAAGAAGCCGGTCGCCAAGAAGGCTGCAGCCAAGAAAGCCGCGCCGAAGAAGGTCGCTGCCAAGAAGGCAGCCCCCGCGAAGAAGCCGGTAGCGAAAAAGACCGTCGAAACCTCGACCACCCCGATTACCAAGTTGAAGGAAACCATCATGGCCACTGCCAAGAACGCTAAGACCACCGACTACACCGCCAAGGCGAAGGAAATGGCTGCCGAAATGCAGACCCGCGCCAAGGCTGCCTACGACAAGGGCACCGAACTGACCAAGGACGCCGTCGAATTCCAGAAGGGCAACTTCGAAGCCCTCGTCGAAAGCGGCAAGATCCTTGCTTCGGGCATGCAGGACATGGGCCGTACCTATGTCGAAGAAGCCAAGTCGGCTGCCGAAACCGTCCAGGCCGACGTGAAGAAGGTTGCTGCGATCAAGTCGCCGACCGAGCTCTTCCAGCTGCAGGGCGAAATCGCCCGTCGCAACTTCGACGCCATGGTCTCGACCACCTCGAAGAACACCGAAGCCATGCTCAAGCTCGCCAACGAAGCCTTCGCTCCGCTTTCGAGCCGCATGAGCCTCGCTGCCGAGAAGGTCCGCAAGGCCGCCTAATCAGGCGAAACACATTACGAGCTTCAACCCGCCGGGCATCTCTCTCCTCTCTCCCTTGCCCGGTGGTTGAAAACGGCGGGTCGGATGGCACCAGGTGTCGTCCGGCCCGTTTGCTTTTGCAGGTGTCCGATCAGAGACATCATGGTTTCCGCGCTTGCGATTTGCCCAAGCGATACGATATTGGCGCCCCGAATGGTCGATTTTCGCCAACTCCACACTATCCGCGCCGCTGACGACGGCGATGACGATACGCGCGAAGGCGACGGCCAAGTTGCCATCGCCACCAAGACGCGCGCCAAGCCCAAGAAGCCAAGCCAGTACAAGGTGCTGCTGCTGAACGACGATTACACCCCGATGGAATTCGTGGTGATCGTGTTGAAGCGTTTCTTCCGCATGGATATGGAAGAAGCGACGCGCGTGATGCTCCACGTCCACCAAAAGGGCGTGGGAGTGTGCGGCATCTTTCCCTACGAAGTCGCCGAAACCAAGGTGAACCAGGTGATGGACTTCGCGCGCCAGAACCAGCACCCGCTACAGTGCACGCTCGAAAAGGCGTAATTCACTCCGGGGCATGACGCGGTGAAATTTTACCGCTAGGGCCGCTTACACGCGACCCAACTGCCGGAACCCGAGTGCTCAATTTCCTCCCCGCAATCGACCGCTACATTTTCCGGCTGGTGATCGTGCCGATGATCGGCGTGTTCGTGCTGGCAGCCTCGTTGCTGGTGCTGGACAAGATGCTGCGACTGCTCGATTTCGTTGCGGTTGAAGGCGGGCCGATCGGCGTGGTTTTCCAGATGCTGGCGACGCTGCTGCCCGAATATGCCAGTCTCGCGATCCCGCTGGGATTGCTCCTCGGCATCCTCCTCGCCTTCCGCAAGCTCGCGACAACCAGCGAGCTCGATGTCTTTCGCGCGGTCGGGATGAGTTACGGACGTCTTCTGCGCGTTCCTTTCGCCATTACCGGCATCCTGATGGCGCTTAACGTGGCGCTGGTCTTTTTCATCCAGCCCGTGAGTCGCTTCACTTACGAGAGGCTCGAATATGAGCTGCGCTCCGGAGCGCTGGGCGCATCGATCAAGGTAGGCGAGTTCAACACCATCGCCGACCGCATGGCGCTCCGCATCGAGGAAAGTGAGAACGACGGTCGCGATCTGAAGGGCATTTTCGCCCGTGTGGCGAACGATAAGGGGCAGGTCCTCTCGATCAGCGCACGGGAAGGGGCGTTCCTCGCCACGACCGACGATCCCGACACGATCATCCTGCGCCTGACTGATGGCACGATCGTGCAGGACACCGGCAGCCGGACGCCGCGCGTGCTGACTTTCACCCGCCACGATTTGCCGATCGACCTTCCCGCCATCGAGGAATTCCGCGCACGCGGCGAGGAAGAGCGCGAGTATATTTTACCCGAACTCCTGCGGATCGGCTGGGCGGACAACCAGACCGAGAGCAAGCGCGACGCCTCTCAGGCGAGCTTCAATTTCCGGCTGGTGGAGGTGGTGATGATGGCACTCATGCCCTTGCTGGCGGTGGCGCTGGGCATACCGCCCAAGCGAAGTACCAGCGCCTTGGGCGTATTTCTCTCGATCATCATGGTGGTCGCCTATCACAAGGTGAACCAGTACGGAGAGGACCTCGCCGCCATCGGCATGTTCGACCCGATTCTCGCCTTATGGGTGCCATTCTTCGTCTTCGCGGCGCTGATATTGTGGATGTATTACCGCGTGGCTTTCGTACCGGGCGGGCAGGCGATCGGCGCCTTGGAAAACTGGTTCTCCAAGGTCGGAAAGCGCTTCGCCAAGCTGTTCCGCCGCAACCGCCGGGTTGTGCTCGACGATGACGAGGAAGAGGCGCTCGCCTGATGCAGCTCGATTTCTTCCCCTCGGCGACGCTGACCAAATACCTCGCCAAGATGTTCGTCGTCCGCATCCTTGCGGTGCTGGTGATGCTGGTGCTGGTGCTGATGATGCTCGACCTGCTGTCGAACAGCGGCAAGATCCTCGCGGTGGAGGGCAATGGACAGGGCGAATTGCTGACTTACGCGTCCTTGCGCATCCCACAATTGATTCAACGCTTCCTGCCCTACTCGGTCCTGCTGGCAACGCTGATCACACTGGTGACGCTGAACCAGAATTCGGAAGTCATCGCGATGAAAGCGGCGGGCTTGTCGGCGCACCAGGTGCTGGCCCCGCTATTGCTGACCGCGCTGGTAGTAGGCGGCGCGAGCTTCCTGTTCAACGAACGGGTGGTGACGCGGGCGACGGCGACCCTGAAGGCATGGGATGCGGCAGACTGGGGGCCGGTTCCTGAAGAATCCTCGGTGCGAGCCAATGTCTATCTCGCCGATGGCGACAATGTGCTGACCGCTGCGCAACTGACCGGCAGCGGAGACAGTATCCGCATGCGCGATGTCACCTGGTATCGCCGCAGCCCCGAGGGTGCGATCGTCGAGCAGGTCGATGCCGACAGCGCACGTTATGCCGGACCGGGGTGGCAGCTGGAGGGCATAAAGCGGTTCGATGTCGCCAGCGCCTCCAGCCGCGAGGCCGACCGGCTGCTGGTTGGCGAGGAGCTGACACCAGACCAGATCGACCTTGCCAAGATCGATCCCGACGCCGTGCCCTTCTGGGAGTTGGGCGAGCAGATCGATGCCTTCGAAGAGGCAGGACGGCGAACCGGTGAAATGCGCGCCAAATGGTGGCACAAGTTGTCCGGCCCCTTGTCGTCCTTCCTGATGCCGCTGCTGGGCGCGGTGGCAGCTTTCGGCCTTGCGCGGTCGGGCGCGCTGTTCGTGCGCGCGCTGATCGGCATGGCGCTGGGCTTTGCCTATTTCGTGGTCGACAATGCCGCGCTCGCGATGGGTAATTTCGGGGGCTACCCGCCTCTGCTTGCCGCGTGGGCGCCGTTCTTCCTGTTCGCCCTGATCGGCGAGACGGTCCTGATCCGCACCGAAGAATGAGCGAGTTCTCGATCAGGCTTGCGCGCGAGGCGGACGCCGATCACCTGCCTGCTATCGAATCTGCTGCCGGTCGCCTGTTCGAACAGGTCGAGGGTCTCGACGCGATTGCCGGGATGGACCCCATACCCGCGGACGAACAGCGCCGGCTGATCCGCAAGGGTCATTCGCTCGTAGCCGAAAGCGATGGCAGGATCGTCGGCTTCACCTCCACCGAACCCTTTCGGCGCGAGCTCCACATTCGCGAGATTTCCGTCCACCCCGACCTTCAGGGCCGCGGAATAGGGGCGGTATTGCTGCGCGCGCTCGGTATCGACGCGCAGAACAGCGGTTTCGCCGCGATCACACTGACGACCTTTTCCGACGTCCCCTGGAACGGCCCCTTCTATGCGCGGCACGGGTTCCAAACCGTGCAGGATCTCGATGCCCATCCGCGGCTCAAGCGGGACCTCGAGGAAGAGGCGCAGCACGGCCTGCCGCGCGAACGGCGTATCGCGATGATCCTGTTTCTCGATTGACGATTTTCAGGAACCGCCTCAATTCCGGCGCATTGGAGCCACAATGCTGCCACAAAGGAGTTTCGGCATGAAGAAGTTTGCAATTCCCGCCCTCGCCGCTGCGATCGCCCTTGGCGCCTGCGCCGAAGCCAATGCACCGGCCGATGAAGGCACCGACGGCACCGATACCGTCGTAGTCGAAGAGCCCGTAGCAACCGAAACCACCGTCGTGACCGAGCCCGCCGAAGGCGACACCGGCTCGAGCGTCACCATCGATGGTGCCGACGTCGACGCCACCATCAGCGAAGATGGCGTCCAGGCGGATATCGACGCCAACTAAGCCTTTATCTCACCGGGTCGCTTGGCCCGTGAACACGAAGGGCCGCTCCCAATCACCGAGGGGAGCGGCCCTTTTTCGTGCTTGTTCGAATTTTTGCTAGGCGCGGCCGCCCATGGTGCTGCGCGCGATCCGCGCCACCAGCACGCCCATCCCGGCATGGTTCGCACCGTGATAGGTCGAGCCATCGCCCAGTTCCTTGACAAGGCGGCGATGCGCTTCGGGAAGCGAGTGATAGGGCATCGAGGGCATCAGGTGATGCAGTGCGTGGTAGCGCAGGCCCACCGGCGCCCAGATTTCCGCAATGCGGCCCGGCGGCGGCACGTTGACGCTGTCGAGGAACTGCGCGGTCACGGTCATCGCCTCTCCCTCGTTCTCCCACAGATGGGCAACGAGCGTGCGCAGTTGGTTGAGCAGCGCGACGACCGAAGCGACGGCTAGCGCCACCAGCAACGGCTTCCAGCCGAAAAGGAAGACACTGCCGATCAGCACCCATGACCACAGGAAGCCGGCGGCCTCCTGCAGGATGACACGCTTGCTCAAATCGCCCTCGGGATTGCGGCGGCGGAATTCGGGATTGATCGCGAGCGCACTGGCACGCTGCCACACGAGGCGGCGGACAGGCGGGATTATCGCGCCGAGCGGCACCAGCACCGCAAAGCGGAACAGCAGCGCCACGGGCGCAAGGATGGCGATGATCACGAAGAGCGGCAGGCTCCACGGCTTCATCAGCGCGAGCGGCAGGTATTCGGGATCTTCCACCGTGCCATATTGCGTACGCTTGTGGTGCAGCGTGTGGACCTGTTCATACATAAAGGAGGGCGTCAGCATGGGCACGCCGACCAGCGCATTCCATGCCGTGCGGAAGCCTGGCAGCGCGCCGTTCCGGAAATGCGAAATCTCGTGGATGAACAGCAGCGCGCGGTAGAGCGTCAGCACCGATACGACCGCCAGCACGACGGCAAGCGCCGTGTTCTCGATCAGGATCGCAGCCGCCAGCGTGCCGTATCCGACCAGTGCGGAGCCGACCATGTCGGTCCAGTAGATCGCGGCGCGATGATCGGCGATATCCTTGGTCAGGTCGCGGGCAGCGCGAAGCATCGCCTTGTCGTCGGCGATCTGCGAATGCCAGCCGCGCGTCCGGGCGGCGGACGCGTCATTGGCGACAGCGATGGTCTGTTCGGCGTTCATATCTCGTTTCCTGCGGGGTGCCTGTAGGCGAAAGCGGCGCGAAATGACAGTCTTCGCTATCGATCATAGTGATCGTGCGCACGCAATTCCTTGACACTGGTCAATTAACTTGGAGCGGTCTAACCGCGCCTGAACGAAGCGCCTGAATAGGAATTCCCGCGTGGCCGAACAGAATATCGTGATCGAAGGTGTCGAAGGCAAGAAGGGACGCGCAAGGTTCGTCGATCTCGGCCGCGCATTTGCGGCGCGTGAGCCACATTACGTTCCCCAGCTGCGTTCCGAACAGCTCGAACTGGTCGATCCGGCGAAGAACCCCTTCTTCGGCCATGCCACCGTGCAATTGTTCATCGCCAGCCGCGATGGCAAACCGGTGGGACGCGTCTCCGCGCATATCGATCATCTCGCGCTTGAACTACCGACCGACCAGGGCATGGGTCCGGGCACCGGCATGTTCGGCTATTTCGATGCCGAGGACGAAGAGGTGGCCAGGGCCCTGCTCGCACGCGCCGAGGAATGGCTGCGCGAAAAAGGCATGACCCGCGTCATTGGACCGATCTCGCTCTCGATCTGGGAGGAGCCGGGGCTCCTAATGAAGGGACAGGACCATTCGCCCATGATCATGATGGGCCACCATCCGGCACATTATGCGGGCTGGATCGAAGGCCAAGGCTATAGCGAGACCAAGCGCCTGTTGACCTACGATCTCGATATCCAGAAGGGCTTCCCCAAGCTGGTCCAGCGGATCGTCCAGTCGGGCGAGCGCAACGAGCGCATCACCATTCGCCCGATCGACATGAAGCGCTGGGACGAGGAAATACGCACGGTCCTCCACATCCTCAACGACGCATGGTCGCAGAACTGGGGCTTCGTCCCCTTCACCGAGGAAGAGATCAGCCATGCGTCGAAAAAGATGAAGCCGATCATCAAGCCGCAGCTCAACATGATCGCCGAATTGGACGGCCGGCCAGTCGCCTTCATGATGGTGCTGCCGGATATCAACGAGGCGCTGAAAAAGACCGGCGGCAAGCTGTTCCCCTTCGGCTGGTTCCACCTGCTGCGCTGGCTGCGCAAGCCCAAGGGCGCAGGCATGCGGGTGCCGCTGATGGGCGTGCTCAAGGAATTCCAGAGCTCGCGCCTCGCCAGCCAGCTGGCTTTCATGATGATCGAATTCATCCGCCGCAATGCCGTCGCCGATTTCGGCAGCAAGCGCGGCGAGATCGGCTGGATCCTCGACGACAACAAGGGGATGGTTGCCATCGCCGATACGATCGAGAGTACGATCAACCGCGAATATGTGATCTACGAAAAATCGCTTTAGCGTCCGCTGCCTAGTTGCAGCATGGCCACAGCTGCGAGGACTTTCTGCACGCACGGGAACTAGCGTGGCCCCGCTGCCGTTCGGATTGCGCAGCCCAAGCCGGACTGCATTCTCGATCCGATTGACAGGGGCAGCGTGAAAAAGAGCAGATCATCCTCGAAACTCCCACGCCATGTGCTGGTGGTGGAGGATGATGCGATTATCGGCCTGACCCTGGAACAGGCGCTGCTCGACGGCGGCGTAAGCAAGGTCGAGATCTGCCCGACGACCGAGGAAGCGCTGGCTGCCCTGCGTCGCAAGCAACCCGATGCGATCGTGCTCGACGTGCATCTTGCCGATCGCGACGATGGCTGGGCGATCGCCGAGCTCGTCCGCACGCTCGGCCCCGACAGTCCGCGCATCATCTTCTCGACCGGCATGCCGCGCGATATTCCCGAAGAAATCGCCGAACTGGGCTGCGTGCTCGAAAAGCCCTACGAACCTGAAGTGCTGGTGGCCCTGCTGACCGAGCCGGCGCGCAAGGGTATCATCTCGCGGCTCCGCGGTGCGCTGCGACCCGAATAATCGAAAGTCTTGCTGAAGCTGGCTGGTCGGAAATTGTTCCGGTCGCTCCACCAGGCTTGAGCGGTTTCCAAACCGAAATTCGCGACCATGAAAAAAAGGCCTCCGCTCTCTTGGAGCGAAGGCCTTTCGGGATCGTATCACCAGCCGCTTGGACGGGAGGGGGGGTCTCGGCGGTGACATAAGGTAAATGGACGAGCGAGAAACGGGTTCCCACGGCGTGAAATTTTTTTCGCCGGCATTTTGGACGGGCCGAAATCGCCCTCAGATATAGGGCCGTGTTCCCCGGTCGCTGCGCTCGAAATCGGCGAAATCGGCAGCTTTCTCCATGTCGGGGACGCAGATTTCGCGCGTGCCCCATTGCACCAGGCCTTCGCGGTCGAGCGCACGGATCGTGCGGTTGGTATGGACCAGCGACAGGCCCAGCATGTCGGCGATCTGCGACTGGGTGACCGGGATGTCGAGCACGTTGTTGTCATGCGCAAGACCGGTGGCGATCGCGCGGTCGAGCAGCCACACGGCGAGGAACACCACGCGTTCTTTCGCACTGCGCTGGCCGAGCGAGACGATGTGGCTTTCCAGCGCTGTCTCTTCCTTGGCGGCAAGCCAAGTAACATCGAAACCCAGCCGTGGGTTCTGCTTTATCAGGTTGACGAATTCGTCGCGCCTGAAGACGCAGAGGCGCGACGAGATCAGCGCCTCGACCGAATGGCTGGATGGTTCGTCGAACGCGCCCTGCAGGCCGACAAGGTCGCCGGGGAACATGAAGTTGACGATCTGCCGCCGTCCGTCCTCGAGCGAGCGGTATCTGATCAGGACGCCTTCGAGCACCGTATTGAGGTGCTGCACCTCGTCATCCTCGCGCAGGATCGTATCGCCGCGCTCGAACAGTTTCTCGCCCTGCTTGATCGTATTCATGTAGGCGCGCTGCGTTTCGTCGAGCGGGCGCAAGCCCCGGCAATCGAGCAGCGGGCAGTTCATGCAGTCATATGGTTCGGCGACGTCGAGCAAGGCAGCTCCCCTTAGCCTCATCGGCGATTTGCAACCCGCACACTCGATTGGCGCAATTCCATCATTTGTCAAATCGGATCGAAGCTTTGCTTGCAGGCGGAACCGAAGTCGGACAGGGACGTTCTCCACGCGCAAACCACGGAAGGGGTTATATGTCGCTTGGTGACCAGATTGCTAAAAACCTGCCTTATCTCCGCCGCTATGCCCGCGCGCTAACCGGCTCGCAGGCTACCGGAGATGCTTTTGTCCGCGCCACGCTCGAAGCGGCGCTGGCGGACGCTCAGCTCAAATCCTCGCTCGAAGGCGGCCGCGTGCCGCTTTACCGCGCCTTCAACAAGGTATGGTCGAGCGCCTACATGGATGTGCCCGACGCCGAAGGCGACACGGGCCATGAAGGTGCGGCGCAGGATCGCCTCAAATCGATTACGCCATTGAACCGCCAGGCGCTCCTGCTGACCACGCTCGAGGATTTCTCGGTCGAACAGGCCGGCGAGATCATGGACCTGTCGGCCGACGAGATCGAAAACCTCGTCCAGGAAGCGGTCGGCGAGATCGACCGCGAGAGCGCGACGAGCGTCCTCATCATCGAAGACGAGCCGCTGATCTCGATGCAGCTCGAAGACCTCGTGACCTCGCTCGGCCACGAAGTCTGCGGCACCGCCGCCACGCGCACGCAGGCGCAGGAAGTGGTCGCCAACAAGACGCCGGGCCTCGTGCTCGCCGATATCCAGCTGGCAGACGGTTCCTCGGGCCTCGATGCGGTGGACGATATCCTCGCCATCGACAGTGTGCCGGTGATCTTCATCACCGCGTACCCTGAGCGCCTGCTGACCGGCGACCGTCCCGAGCCGACCTATCTCGTGACCAAGCCGTTCCAGGAACAGACCGTCCGCGCCGCGATCAGCCAGGCGCTGTTCTTCGGTTCGAGCCGCCCGCTCGGCTAAGTCGCCATTGCGAAATAAGAATAGGCCGCCCCGGAGCGATCCGGGGCGGCCTTTTCTTTGCCTGGACCAGGTCAGTGAGCGCGCGGAGCGGTGGGGCGGTTGCTGCGCAGTTCGAATTCGCCCGGTTCGCGCACCGCGACGAGCAGCGTGCACCGCACCCCGTCGGGATGGAATTCGAGCTCGACCGGGTGACGCAGTTCGTGCGCCACGATCTTCTCGATCAGGTCGGTCCCGAAACCGCGCTTCTTTGGCAGGGTGACCTTCGGCCCGCTGCTTTCCGACCATTGCACCTTGGCGAGGTTTTCGTTGATGAGTTCCCAGATGATCGAGACCCTGCCCCCGCTCACTGAAAGCGCGCCGAACTTTGCGGCATTGGTGGCGAGTTCATGGATAGCAAGGCCGAGCGAGAGCGCGTCGTTTGGCGCGAGCTCGACGTCGGGACCCTTGCTGACGACCTCGTGGTCGGCATCGTTGGTATAGGGCGCCAGTTCGACTGCCACGACCGAGGCGATCGGGGTGGTCCCCCATTCCGACTGGGTGAGCAAGTCATGCGTTGCTGAAAGCGCGCGGATCCGGCTGTCGATACCTTCGGCGAATTCGTCGAGCGAATCCGCCCGGCGGCGCGTGAGCGAGACGATGGAAAGCACGTTCGCCAGCGTGTTCTTCACGCGGTGGTTGAGCTCGCGCGTGAGCGAATTGCGGATCGAGTTCTGCTGCGCGAACCATTCCAGCGATCGGCTGTCCTCCTGCGCCTGTTGCGAGAGCAGCCGCGCAACCACCAGCAGCAGGCTCGCCACGGCAAGGCCGAACAGCAGCGTGATCATGGAGAGCGGCGAGAGCGCGGCATCGCGGGTCGATTGCACGACCAGCAACATGGAGCGGTTGGCGAGGTCGATCTCGCGCTCGATCGTTTCGCCTTCGTCACGCCAGCCCGGCGTTTCGGCCATGAGCAAGCGCTCGCCCCCGTGCAGGTCGTAAAAACGCACCGCGGCGCGGTCTGCGCTGACCAGTTCCGAAGCCGATTCGAGAAATTGCGACGCGTTGAAAGGGCTGTAGACGAAGCCCCTGAGGCTCCGATTCGGGCCCGAACCGTCGAAAACCGGCATATAGATGAGGAAGCCTGCATCCTCGCCGCCGCCTTCCTGGACGAGCGTGATGCGTCCGCTTGCCGTGGGCCTGACGGTGCGCGTCGACTGGTCCATCGCTTCGCGGCGGACGGGCTCGGAATACATGTCGAAGCCCAGCGCCCGTCGATTGCGCAGGGTGTCTGGCTGCAGGAACAGGATCGGGACGAGCTGGCTGCGCGGCTGCTCTTCCAGCGATGGTGTCACGAATGTCGGGTCGACCTTGCCCGCGCTCAGCTCGTCCTCGAACTGGCGGACCTGGCGGTCCGTAATGGCCGGCGCCCAGCCGATGCCCTCTGCGCCCCGGTAATCGGCATCGAGCCGGAGTTCGGATACGAACTGGCGAAAAAGATCGGCTGTAATGACATCCTGCGATCCGAACAGCGCTGCGCCGGCCCGCAGGAAGGACGAATTGGAATAGGCACGCCGTTCGATCGCGGAGACCATGGATTGCGCCTGGCGGTTCAGTTCCGCCGACTCGCGGACCTGTTCGCCGCGCTCGATCGAAAAGACGCTGACAACCGTGACGGCAGCGACCAGCAGGAAGATCGCCAGCGGGACGGCACGCGGGTAATCGACGAGCCAACGCCGCCGCTTCCCCCTGCGCATGAGATCGTCCTGTACCAGCGTTACCCTCTTGTGCTTCCTGCCCCGGTCTTGCCTACTATCCGCCGAGAGGCCTAAGGTTCCACGCCTTGGCGCAGAATTCCCCCCGTTTTCGAGATTTGTCCGGAACCGTTGCCGGAAATCGGCGTTATGCACGGACCAATGGGATCGAAAAGCAATGGGGGCATGGTCGCGCTGCGGCCATCTGCCATTTGCGAAGGCAAGGACGTATTCTGCAAGCGATGACATCCGAACAACCTTCCGAAAAAAGGCCTCAACCGGCCGTAAGCAAGGAAGCAAAAGGCGGTGCAAGGGACCGGCCCGACTGGGCTAACGGCCTGAAACGCCTGTATGATTCCGTCGTCGAGGAAGACCTCCCCGACAGCTTCAAGGATTTACTCTCGCAACTGGACACGAAGGACTGATGGGGGCCGAAAAACGCACGGCCTCCGAGAAGGCCGACTTCAAGCGAGAGCTCACCGAGGTGGTGCCGCACCTGCGCGCGTTTGCACGCGGGCTGTGCGGCCGCGCCGACATGGCGGACGACCTGGTGCAGGAGACCTTGCTCAAGGCATGGGCGGCGCAGGAGCGCTTCCAGCCCGGCACCAGCATGCGCGCCTGGACCTTCGTGATCCTGCGCAATGCCTATCTCACCGACATGCGGCGCAACCGCTTCCGCGGCGAGTATGACGAGACCGTGGCCGAGCGCGTGCTGACCGCGCCTGCGGGGCAGGAAGAGCCGATCCACCTGTCCGACATGCACCGCGCATTGCTCACGCTCCCGCCCGAACGGCGCGAGGCGCTGCTGCTGGTGGGTGCTGGCGGCTTCTCCTACGAGGAAGCGGCCAATATCTGCGGCTGCGCAGTCGGCACGATCAAGAGCCGCGTGGGCCGCGCCCGCAGCGCGCTCAACACCATGCTCGCCGAAGGTTCGATCCCCAAGCGTTCGATCGACGACGATACGGCGCACCGCGCTATCCTCGAAGAATTGGACGATGTCGCGGCGGGCCAGGGTGTGGCGGCGCGCAGCTGAATTCGGCGACGCGCCTCTTGCCGACAATCGGGCCTCGCGGCAGATAGGTGATCGATGAGCGAGGGCGAACTCAGTAACGACGACAAGAGCACCCCCGCCCCTGCACAGCACGGGCGGCGGTTCTCCTTTGCCGAACAGGAATTGCGCCTGATCTCGGCTCTCGTCGTGCTCATCGGGCTCGGGGTCTTCTTCGCCATTCCCTTCGTTCTGTCGATCGGTTCGGTGGTGTTCCTGCCGCTGGTGACGGCGATCATCCTGACCGTCATCCTCTCGCCGCTGGCAGACAAGCTGCATGGGATCGGCCTTCCGAACAGCCTCTCGGCGTTGATTTCACTGATCGTGTTTTTCGCCATCCTGCTGCTGGCGCTGGCGCTTATCCTGCAGCCGGCGGTCGCGCTGTTCGACCAGTTCCCGGCATTGCTGAAACAGGTCGGCGACCGCTTCACCGAACTGCGCAACCAGTTCGACTGGGTGGCGCAGATCAACCAGCAGCTGGCCGACCTGGTGCAGCGAGAGGAGGAACGCGAAGTCGTCGTTGCAACACCCAGCTGGCTCGAGGAAATCGCCATCGCCACGCCGAGCGTGGTGATCGAGACGATCCTCACCCTGCTGATGGCCTATTTCATGATCGAGGCGCGCGTGCGCCTGCGCCAGCGGCTGCTGTTCGGCCGCACCAGCTTCGGCACCAGCATCAAGGCGGCGCGCGTGTTGCGCGAGGTGCAGGACCGTGTCGCGGCATACATATTGACGGTCGGCTGGATCAACGCCTGCGTCGGCGTGGTCGTCGCGCTCGGCGCCTGGGCTCTTGGCGTCGATGCGCCCATCATGTGGGGTGGGCTGGCCGCGATCCTCAATTTCCTGCCTTATATCGGGCCGACAATCATGATCGGCCTTCTGGCCCTGTTCGGCATCGGGACCACCGATACCGTCCTGCTCGGCCTGGTGCCCGCGGCAGCCTATCTCGTGCTCCACACGATCGAGGCCAATGTCATAACGCCTTCGATCCTCGGCGCGCGCTTCACCATGAACCCGGTGATGATCCTGATCGCCCTGTCCTATTTCACCTGGATCTGGGGCGTGTTTGGCGCGCTGCTCTCGGTGCCGATCCTGCTAATGCTGACGGCTCTGTTCGACCATGTCGGCAGGCCCAATGTCATAGGCTTCATCTTCGGCGAACCGCTCTTCGCCACCGATTTCCTCCAAAGCGATACCGAAACCGGCGGGACGCAATAAGAAACCCGCCGCGCCGTGGGGCGCAGCGGGTCAATTCGTCTACCCGGCTTGGGATCAGCAGGGATACTGCCAGGTCGTACCGCGTGCGAGGTTTTCGCTCGCGAACTTCCAGTTGAGCTTGCCGCTCACCGCGTTGAGGTATTCGGGACGCGCGTTCTGGTGGTCGAGGTAATAGGCGTGCTCCCAGAGGTCGATCACCATCAGGGGGTTTACGCCGTCCTGATCGGCCAGCGTGTCGCCATCGTGGGTTTCCTCGATGGTCAGCCCTCCGTTCTTCACCGCAAGCCAGACCCAGCCGCTGGCAAAGTGACCTGCGCCCTTTTCCTTCAGCTTGTCCTTGAGCGCATCGACCGAACCGAAGGTCGTCTCGATCATGCTCTTGAGCTCGTCCGAAGCGTTGGTTTCCTCGGCGGCCATTGAATGCCAGTAAAAGCCGTGGTTCCAGCTCTGGGCCGAATTGTTGAACAGGCCCTGATCGCTGCCGCGCGCCGCAGCGATGACTTCTTCCAGCGTTTTGCCCGCAAGGTCGCCGCCTTCGATCGCTGCGTTGGTCTTGTCGATATAGGCCTTATGGTGCTTGCCGTGGTGATAGCTCAGCGTCTTTGCCGAAACGGCAGGTTCCAGCGCAGTGTCGTCGTAAGGAAGGTCGATCAGCTCGAAGGCCATGGAGTGGTTCCCCTTTTTGGTACGTGTGTAAAACTCTTCTGCGACCCTAACGCACGGATGCGTTCGAGGTTGCACTAGGCCCGGACGAACGGAACGGAAAGGGGGGTGAGTGGTCTTTTCTTCTCGGCCCGAACGCGCCAAAGGGGGGCGGAGGGATAACGGGAAAGATATAGATGGCGCGCAAGTTCTTCGGCACCGACGGCATTCGCGGACGCACCAACGAGGGCGTGATGACGGCCGAAATCGCGATGAAAGTCGGCCAGGCGGCGGGCACGCACTTCCTGCGCGGCGGACACAAGCACCGCGTGGTGATTGGCAAGGACACGCGGCTTTCGGGCTATATGGTCGAAAGCGCGCTGGTGGCGGGCTTCACCAGCGTGGGCATGGATGTGACCATGACAGGTCCCCTGCCCACCCCGGCCATCGCCCTCCTCACGCGCGAGATGCGCGCCGATCTCGGCGTGATGATTTCAGCGAGCCACAATCCGTTCGAGGATAACGGCATCAAGCTGTTCGGCCCCGATGGCTACAAACTTTCCGACGATGCCGAACTCGCCATCGAGACGCTGATGGGGCAGGAGCCGCTGCTTGTCAGCCCCGAGCGAATCGGCCGCGCGCGCCGGATCGACGATGCCAGCGGGCGCTATATCCATGCGGTCAAGCAGTCGGTGGCAAGCGACATCCGCTTCGACGGGCTCAAGGTGGTGGTCGATTGCGCGAATGGTGCGGCCTACAAGGTTGCGCCTTCGGCGATCTGGGAACTGGGCGCGGAAGTGATCGCCATGGGGGTCGAACCCAATGGCACCAATATCAACCGCGATGTCGGCTCGACCTCGCTCGCCGCGATCAAGGCGCGCGTGCTGGAAGAAGGCGCGCATATCGGCATCGCGCTCGATGGCGACGCCGACCGGCTGATCGTGATCGACGAGAAGGGCGAGACGGTCGATGGCGACCAGATCATGGGCCTTATCGCCTCGCGGCTGAAGGATCGCGGGGACCTCACTGGCGGCGGCGTCGTGGCGACCGTGATGAGCAATCTCGGCCTCGAACGCTATCTTGAGGGCATCGGCCTGACGCTCGAGCGCACCAAGGTCGGTGACCGCTACGTGCTCGAACGCATGCGCGAAGGCGGCTTCAATGTCGGCGGCGAGCAGTCGGGCCACATGATCCTGACCGACCACGGCACCACGGGCGATGGCACGGTGGCCGCACTGCGCGTGCTCGCCAGCCTCGTGCGCTCGGGCAAGCCGGCGAGCGAATTGCTCCACGTCTTCGACCCCGTGCCGCAGCTGCTCAAGAACGTGCGCTATTCGGGCGGCAAGCCGCTGGAAGCGGACAGCGTGAAATCGGTCATCGCCGATGCGGAGAAAGAACTCGAAGGCAAGGGCCGCCTCGTCATCCGTCCCTCGGGCACCGAACCGGTGATCCGCGTCATGGCCGAAGGCGACGATGCCGCGCAGGTCGAAGCCGTGGTCGACCGGATTTGCGATGCCGTAAGGGATGCTGCCTGATGCTCGAAATGCGCCCCGATTGCGAACGCTGCGGCATGGACCTTCCGGCCGAGAACCCCGGCGCCTTCATCTGCAGCTTCGAATGCACTTATTGCGCCGATTGCGCCGACGATCTCGACGATCTCTGCCCCAATTGCAGCGGCGAGCTGATGGACCGCCCGACCCGCGCGAAGAAGCTGCAGGAGAAATTCCCGCCGAGTACAGAGCGCAAGTTCAAGGGCTGAGCGGTCGATGCAAGGCGCCTTGCGATCCATTCTCGGCATCACCGTGCTGACCTTATTCCTCGGGGCGGTCATCGCGCCGCTCATCATGATCTTCGCCCTTCCGCTCACCTTCCCCGCGCTCGAGCCGAGGCTCTGCGAGGAGGGTGCCAGTCTTGTGCTGGACGCTGCGCCTTATCCGGAGACTGGCCGTTCGCTCTATTGCCGGGGCGGGGCGTCTGACGTGATCGTGCGCAGCGGCGAATTCACGCGGGCAGCTGTCCCGCTTTATCTCATGGTGCTGTTTGTCGTGGTCTGGCTGCCCCTCGTGATCCGCAAGCTGAAAGGCCCGGAGCCCGATACCTACGACCAGCGCATTCGCAATATGACCGACGGAGAAGGCCTTTGACCGCCCCCCGCATACTGTCCGTCGCCGGATCCGATTCGTCGGGCGGCGCGGGTATACAGGCCGACATAAAGACCATCACGATGCTCGGCGGCTATGCGATGACTGCCATCACTGCCGTCACCGCGCAGAACACGTGCGGGGTGCAGGGGATCGAAACCATGCATCCCGATCTCGTGATGGACCAGGTCGAAAGCTGCCTCACCGACATCGGGGCAGACGCCATCAAGATCGGCATGCTCGGCTCGCCCGAGATCGCCATGCGACTGGCCGAGCGGCTCGATACCTTTCCAGGCGCAATCGTCTTCGATCCGGTCATGGTCGCGACCAGCGGCTCGGTGCTGGCGGACGAGGCCACCATCGGAGCCTTCGCCGCGCTGATGCAGATCGCCACGATCGTCACACCGAACCTGCCCGAACTCGCCGCGCTCACCGGGCGGGATGAAATCGCCGAAGAGGATGTCTTCGATGCAGCGACCGAGCTGGCCGATGCTCAGGACACCATCGTGCTCGCCAAGGGCGGCCATGGCGAAGGCGACCAGGTAATCGACTACGTGGTCTCTTCCAGCGGCAAGATCGCCAGTTTCGGCCACCAGCGGATCGAAACGCGCCACACGCATGGCACCGGCTGCACGCTATCCGCGGCGCTTGCCACCATGCTCGCGCATGGCCAGCCTTTGACCCACGCGATCCGCATCGCCCGCGCCTTTACCCGGGCCGCCATCGAGCAGGCACCGGGTTTTGGCGAAGGCAGCGGCCCGCTCGGCCATCACGCCGTCAGGAAGCTGTTCGAAGACTAGCGGTCGAGGTCGTAGAAGCCGGCGATCTTTTCCCAGGCTTCGTCGGCGGTCTCGACCCAGCGGAACAGGTCGAGATCCTTCTTCGAGATCGTGCCTTCCTCGGCAATCGCCTCGAAGTTGATCACGCGGGTCCAGAAGTCCTTGCCGAACAGCAGGATCGGCATGGGCTTCATCTTGCCCGTCTGGATCAGCGTGAGCAGCTCGAAGAATTCGTCGAACGTACCGAAACCGCCGGGGAACACCGCCACTGCCTTGGCGCGCAGCAGGAAGTGCATCTTGCGCAGCGCGAAATAGTGGAAGTTGAGGCTGAGGTAGGGCGTCACATACTGGTTGGGAGCCTGCTCGTGCGGCAGGATGATGTTGAGCCCGATGCTCTCGCCGCCCGCATCGCTCGCGCCGCGATTGGCCGCTTCCATGATCGAAGGGCCGCCGCCCGAGCACACCACGAACTGGCGCTTGCCATCCTCGATGATCGATTTCTCGGTGACCATGCGCGCCAGCTTGCGCGCCTCGCCGTAATATTTGCTCTTGGCGACAAGGCTTTCTACGACCTTGCGATCCTCGTCAGGCAGGTCCTTCGCACCCGCCAGCGCCTCTTCGGCGGCTTCGGGCGGGGGAATTCGCGCGCTGCCGTACATCACCATGGTGGAACCCACCCCGGCCTCGTCGAGGATCATTTCGGGCTTCAGCAGCTCGAGCTGGAAACGCACCGGACGCAATTCCTCGCGCAGGAGGAATTCCTTGTCCTGGAACGCCAACTTGTAGGAAGGATGCGCCGTTTGCGGCGTGTGGACCTCAAGGCCCTTCTTTTCGAATTCGGCCTCTTTTTCGGCCGGGTAGAACTTGCGATCCTTGAGATCGCGCTTTTTCTTTTCTTCTTCTGTCATGGCACGCGCGATAGAGCGGCCATGCGTCAGCGACAAGTCGGTAAGGAGAAAATGGCAGGGGTGACAGGATTCGAACCCGTGGCCCTCGGTTTTGGAGACCGATGCTCTACCAGCTGAGCTACACCCCTGCAGCTAGGAAGCGGCGCATTAGTATGGGCGGGGCAGAATGGCAAGCGGCGTATCGCGCCTGATTGCGCAAACTGATAGGATGCGCGCCATGCATGCCCCCGTGCCAGATACGATCCCGGTCGAGCTGCTGCTGCGCGCCTATCGCAGCGGGGTCTTTCCCATGGCCGATCACCGCAACGACCGCGAGGTCTATTGGGTGGAGCCGCGCGAGCGGGCGATCATCCCGCTGGGCGGGCTGCACGTCTCGAAATCCTTGCGGAAGGTCATCAGGCAGGATCGCTTCCGCGTCAGCTGCGACGAAGATTTCGCGAGCGTCATCGCCGCCTGCGCCCAGCCGCGCGAGGAACTGGCCGAAAGCTGGATCAGCCACCAGATCGAGGCGAGCTACATCGCGCTGCATCGCGCAGGGCATGCGCATTCGATCGAGGTCTGGCTCGGCGAGGAACTGGTCGGCGGGCTCTACGGCGTGGCCTTCGACCGCGTTTTCTGCGGCGAAAGCATGTTCAGCCGCGCCACCAATGCCAGCAAGGTCGCGCTCGCATGGCTGGTCGCCGCGATGCGCAATGCGGGCTACGTGCTGCTCGACTGCCAGTTCATGACCGAACACCTCGCCAGCATGGGCGCGGTGGCGATGCCGCAGGCGGCCTATCTGGAGAAACTGTTCGCGGCTCAAGGCCAGCCGTCAGCGACCATCCCGCAAGCAGTGGCCGCAGCCAATGCTCACTCTTCGCCCGGGAATTCCATCGCGCAGGATTTGACCCAGACGTCGTAGATCGGGTGCTCGACCACGTTGATCGAGGGCTTGTTCTTGAACAGCCAGCCCGAGAAAACGCGGCGGAAATCGCTTTCGCTCCCGCGCTCGCGCACGAGGACCTGGACGAAGGCGCCCTCGTCCTTTTCAAATTCCCACGGTGCGGTCCGCTCGCAGGCACGCAGGCGGACGATGACATCGCCGACGCGTTGCTGTTCGCCAGGCTTCAGCTCGAGGTCCTGGCTGAGATTGTTGCGCTTGTTCAAAAGGCCGATCGTGGCGACGCGCTCTTCCATCGGTGTGCCGATCCCTGCGTCTTCGGCAACCACCTCGGGCAGTTCGACATCCTGCAGCTCTTCGGGAATTTCGGTCTCGACCGCTTCGGGCGCGGGCGGATCGTCCGAACAGGCGGCCAGCATCGCCAGTGGAAACAGCAGCGCGACCGCCCGGCTCATCGTCAGGCGTCCGGCGACCAGGCTTCGTAATCGCCCACCGCAGCAGCGCGCTTGCCGCCCCGCTCCAGCGCACCCTGAGGGCGGTAGGCGGTGCCGGTGCCCGTTGCGTTGGGCGTATAGTCGGCTTCCCAGATGCGAGCGGGCGGAAGATTGCTCTCGGGCACGTCGTCGAAGGCTCCGTGCAGCCAGCCGTGCCATTCGCTCGGCACGCGGCTCGCATCGTTGACGCCTTCGTAGATCACCCAGCGGCGTTCGCGCTGGCCTTTCTTGGGCTTGGAGCGGAAATAGGCATTGCCCTGTGCATCGGTGCCGACCTGTTCGCCGTTGCGCCAGCTCCAGAGGTGCGTCCCGATGGTCGCACCGTCCCACCATGTGAAGATTTTGCCGAGAAGACTCATGGCGGCGCGCCTAGCGGATTCGTGCGCGCGCGCCAAGCACCTGTTGCGCGCCTACCAACTCACCTGGTCGCCCGGCTCGATCCCGAGCTCGGCCGCGCGCCCGCCGGCCATCTCCAGCGTGGCGCTGCTCGATCCGACCGAGAAATACTGCTTGGGCGAATTGGGCTCGGCCATGGCGACGATGTTGGAGACCCGGCCATCGACACCGATGAAGACGATGTCGACCGGAAAGGTCGAATCCTTGGTCCAGAAAACCTGTGCGGTCTGCTCGCTATTGGGAAACAGCATTGCCTCGTTCGGCCCCAGGCCGTCGCGACCTTCGAGGCCCTTCGCCTGCGCCTCTTTCGTATCGGCGACTTCGGCATCGAGGACGTGCGAGCCGCTCTTCGAAACCACGGTAACCTGCGTCGTCTCAAGACCGGATTCCGATGTTGGAGCGGATTGGGCGTCGCAGCCTGCCAAGGCCAGCGCGGCGAGTGCCGCAATCAATCCAGAGCTTCTGCGACCCATTCTTCCAGCTCCCTTTCGCTATTTGCCTCGACCGCGCGGCGGGCGTGATCGAAGGAATGGCCCGCGCGCAGGATTGCGGCAAGCTGCTTTTCGCGGGCCTTGTGTGCCGCTTCGGGACCCTCGCCCACGGGCGCAATCCTGAAGGGGCCGAAGCGCCGCCGCCTCACGTAGGCGAACAGCGCCTCGCGCGCCTCCGCCTCGTCCGGCGCATTGGCAGCACGCACGCCCTCCCCAAGCCCATCGGCGCGCAGCTTCTCCTCGACCCGGCGCGCGCCATAGCCCCGCGCGAGCAGGCCGCCTGTCTTCATGCGGGCATAAGCCTCGTCATCGACGTAATTCTTCTCGGCAAAGCGCTGGACCAGACCGCCGATATCGGGCTCCCCTTCGCCATCCCAGCCGCGTTCGCGCAGCTTGCGTTTCAGGTAGAATTCGAGCTTGCCGGACGAGGTCGCGAACCGCGCGACATAATGCAGCGCGAGGTCGTTCAGCCGCGTGCGGTCGAGCGGTTTGGGCGTGCGACGAGTGCGCCTTCCTGTTGCATGACCATCAGCCATCGGCCATATTCGTGCCACAAACCTTGACGAATGGGAAAGATTGAAGACGAGCTGCCATTGGGAGGGCAGCCTAAATTCGCTTGAGGGTCGCCTACAAGGCACTGTTTTCAAAAGGTTCACAAGATAAATATGACCGACGCCGTTTTGACGCCGACGCCGAATGATTGCAGCCTGCCACGCCGCAGGAGCGATTTCGCGACCTTCAACGAGGCCATCGATTACGCCGCCAAGAGCGAAAAGGGCCTCAATTTTCACGACATGCGCGGCAATCTCGAACGCGCCTATCCTTTCTCCGAAATGCGCGAGGATGCGCTGAAGCTGGCCTATGTCATGAAGGCCTATGGCATCGGGAAGGATGACCGCGTCGCGCTGGTCGCCGAAACCAGCCCCGAGTTCGCCGCATTGTTCTGCGCCTGCATCTATGCCGGCGCGTGGCCCGTGCCGCTGCCGCTGCCGACCACTTTCGGCGGCAAGGACAGCTATATCGACCAGCTCAAGGTCCAGCTGGCCAGCAGCGATCCGAAGATCCTCATCTATCCGCCCGACATCGCCGAGATGGCCAAGGCCGCGGCCGACAACCAGGGCTGCGACGGCGAAAGCTGGGATGTTTTTGCGCAGCGCGATGGGCCGCAGTGCGAGCTTCCCGAAGCCAGCCCCGACGATATCAGCTATCTGCAATATTCCAGCGGCTCGACCCGCTTCCCGACCGGCGTCGCGGTGACCCACGAGGCGCTGCTGCATAACCTTTTCGGCCATTCCACAGGCGTGGACCTCGGTGAAAACGACCGCGTGGTCAGCTGGCTGCCGTGGTACCATGACATGGGCCTCGTCGGCTGCTTCCTCTCGCCGATCGCGAACCAGGCTTCGGTCGATTACATCAAGACCGAACATTTCGCGCGTCGCCCACTCGCATGGCTCGACCTCATCAGCCGCAACCAGGGCAACACGCTCAGCTATTCGCCGACTTTCGGCTACGATATTTGCGCACGCCGCATTTCCAGCCAGAGCCATGTGTCGGAACGCTTCGACCTCTCGCGCTGGCGCACTGCGGGCAATGGCGCGGACATGATCCGCCCCGACGTGATGCAGAATTTCGTCAACGCCTTTGCCGAAGCGGGATTCAAGGCATCGGCCTTCACCCCCAGCTACGGCCTCGCCGAAGCGACGCTGGCGGTCACCGTCATGCCCCCGGGCGAAGGCATCCGTGTCGAACTGGTCGAGGAAGAGCGCCTTTCGGGCCGTCCGCGCGACCTGTCGAAACCTGCCCGCTACCGCGCCATCGTCAACTGCGGCAAGGCGCTCCCGGGCATGGAAGTGGAAATCCGCGGCGAGAACGGCGACATTCGCGGCGACCACCAGATCGGCAAGGTCTGGTGCCGCGGCAAGAGCGTGATGCACTCCTATTTCCGTAACGAGGAAGCCACCAGCGATTGCCTGGTAGACGGCTGGCTCGATACGGGCGACATGGGCTATCTCGCCGATGGCTACCTGTTCATCGTCGGCCGGGCGAAGGACATGATCATCATCAACGGCAAGAACCTCTGGCCGCAGGATATCGAATGGGCGGTCGAGCAGCTGCCCGGCTTCAATCACGGCGACATCGCCGCCTTCTCGATCGACACGCCCGATGGCGAGGAGGCTCCTGCCGTACTCGTCCACTGCCGCGTTTCCGAGCCCGAAGAGCGGATCAAGCTACGCGAACAGATCGCCGACAAGGTCCGCGGGGTGACCGGAATGAGCTGTGTGGTCGAACTCGTACCGCCGCGCACCTTGCCGCGCACCAGCTCGGGCAAGCTCAGCCGCGCCAAGGCAAAGCGGCTTTACCTGTCGGGCGAAATCCAGCCGATCGAGTTGGAGATGGCTGCCTGACGCGCGGACTGTTTCTGCGGGGCAACTATAACATTTAGCAAAATCAGCGCCTTCGCCATTCGTCGCGGGAATCCGCTCAATTCGTCCGAGAATGGCGGAACTCCGCGATTTTCTTGACGTTTGGTCATCATGCTACGCGGGTCGCCCAATTATTTCGCGTTATTGCCATGATGAAGAAACTGCCTGGGAAACGGGTTCTGATCGTGGAGGACAACCCTCTCCTCGCCTATGACTTAAAAGACTTGCTGGCCGATGTCGGAGTTCACAGCGTGGGCCCGGCTTTCGACCTTGCTTCCGGACTCAAACTTGCACGCGAGGGGCCGCTCGATGCGGCGTTGCTCGACATCAATCTCGGAAACGAAATGGTCTGGCCATTGGCGGGCGAGCTTCGCCAACTCGGAGTGCCGGTCATTTTCATAAGTGCCGAATGCACGCTGCGAGACTTCCCGCCGGAGTTCAAGAAATTGCTTTGTTTGGAAAAGCCGGCCACCAACGATCTTATTCTCGAGAGTCTGGCGGAGGCCGTCGCGGCCTAAAGTTTGTTCCCGTCAGTCCAGCGTGCGCAGATAGAAACGGATCGACGGCCCGTTCTTGTGCCATTCGACACTCGCCGGTGCATCGCCGGTCGAGCCGATCCTCTCGACCAGCAGCATTCCCGAACCAAGTTTTTCGGGTTGCGGAAGCGGTTTGCCAATGTCTTCGTGCCAGTGAAGGCACAGAGAACGGCCCTTCATCAGGCCCGAAAGGGTGATCTTGCCCTTGTCGTTGCTAAGCGCACCATATTTGAGCGCATTGGTTTGCAACTCGCCGAGGATCAGCGCCAGTTGCTGCACAGCATCGTCGCCCAGGCGTACGTCGGGTATGGATAGCAATTCGATCGCATCCCCCGCGCCGCTTGCGCCGAGCACTTGCCGAAGAGCTTCGAACGCAGTGACCGGCTCATCGCGGTGGACGGTGAGCAAATCCTGTGCGCGGGCAAGTGCGAGCAGCTTCTGTTCGAGCTTGCCGACCAATTCCTTCGCCGTATCGGTGTGGCGCGCCAGCAGTTTCGCAACCGAGCCAACGACCGCCAACTGGTTCTTGAGCCGGTGCCGCATCTCGCGGGCAACGCTTTCTGCGAGATCCGCATCACGTTCGGCTTCCTCGCGGCGCAACTGGTCGCTGAGCCGACGGTTCATGTAATCCGTCACGTCGCGCATGGTGACGAGGACATGGGCCAACTCGCCAGACGAATCCATGACCGGTGCGACGCTTACGTCCCACCAATGCGAGTGGCCCGACGTGGTCGGACAGAAGGCTTCGAACCGGCTACGCTGTCCGCGAACCGCTTTGTCGAATGCCGTTTTCACTTTCTTGTGCGCGTCATCGGGCCAGAATTCGACCCAGGGCTTGCCGGCGACAGTCTCGAAATCATCGACCTCAAGCGCCTCTCGCGCATGGGCATTCATATATTCGAGTTCGCTGGTCGGGCTGAGCAGCTGGATACAATCCTGCGACTGATCGAGGATCGCCGCGAGGACGACCTGCGATTCATCCGCCAATTGTGTCATAAATCCGCTGGACACCAGAATTCCCCGTCCGCGTTGACGCGACCCATCGCGTTGCGACTCTGCTAACACAAAAAACCTTTATTTCCGAATCATTTAAGCGAAGCTTCCGGAGAGCCTTGAAGATCGCGTCTTAGCTACCTAATACAGATACAGGATTCACACGGAGGATTTCGCCCGTCATGAGTGATGCAAAACCGCAGGCAGACACCGCCAGCGCGCCCAAAACGGCTCCCACCACGACGGCGGCTCCGCCCGAGTTCGACCTCACCCCGCCCGATCCCGTTCCGGCAATCTCGGCAGAGAAGGCTGCGGGCCTCGTTCCGGTCTCCGAAGAGGTCAAGAGCAAGCTCGAAACAAAGGTCGACAGCTTCGTCGCCGACCTGATCGCGCAGGATGCGAATTCGCCGGAATTCGGCAAGAAGGTCGACCAGCTGACCAACATGGGCCGCAAGGAAATCATGGCGGCGGCCGGCATGTCCAACCGCTTCCTCGACCGTCCGGTGCGCGCGATGGACAAGGACGAAGGCGTGGGCGCGAACCTTGCCGAACTGCGCCGCGTCGTCGAAGATCTCGATCCGGGCAAGCGCGGCAAGCTTTCGGGCACGCGCAAGTTCCTCGGCATCATTCCCTTCGGCAACAAGCTGACGAATTATTTCCGCAGCTACCAGAGCGCGCAGACGCATATCCAGTCGATCCTGCTCAACCTGTCGAGCGGCAAGGACGAGCTGATCATGGACAATGCCGCGATCGACGTCGAACGGCAGAAGCTGTGGGAAGCGATGGGCAACCTCGAGCAGATGATCCACATCTCCAACACGCTCGACGCCAAGCTGGAGGAAAAGGCCGCCGAACTCGACGCGACCGATCCGGCCAAGGCCAAGGCGGTGCGCGAGACGGCGCTTTTCTATGTCCGCCAGCGCACGCAGGACCTGCTCACCCAGATGGCAGTGAGCGTGCAGGGCTACCTCGCGCTCGACCTGGTCAAGAAGAACAATGTCGAGCTGGTAAAGGGTGTGGACCGCGCCAGCACCACCACTGTCGGTGCGCTGCGTACGGCGGTAACCGTCGCCGAGGCCATGACCAACCAGCGCCTCGTGCTCGGCCAGATCACCGCGCTCAACGAGACGACGTCGGGCATCATCGATTCCACCAGCACCATGCTGCGCGAGCAGACCGGCAAGATCCACGAGCAGGCCGCCGCCAGCACGATCCCCTTGGAAACGCTGCAGCGGGCCTTCCAGAATATCTACGATACGATGGACGAGGTCGACGACTTCAAGGTCCGCGCGCTCGAAAGCATGAAGCAGACCGTCACGGTCCTGTCCGACGAAGTCGAGAAGTCGAAAGGCTATATCGCCCGCGCCGAAGGGCAGGCACAGGCGCAGAAGCAGGTTGCCGAAAGCGGCCTGTTGAGCATCGAGGGCTAGGACCTTGGGCGAACTCACCCGCGATAGCGACCGGATAATCGAGGACGCACGCCGCGTGCGTGACGACAACCGTTCCGGCGGGCGTCATCGCCGCGCGGGATCGATCGGTGCAGGCTCCGCCAGCCTCAAGTCCAAGCATCTGACGAAGAAGCTGGTCCAGCTGGCGATCGGCTTCGTCGGCATCCTGATCGCGGCAGGTGTTGCCGGGGCGATCCTCAACGGCATCGGTTTCTGGGGCGTCATGATCACCTTCCTCGTGATGGTCCTGCTGTTCGGCGGCGTGCTCTCGCAGAAGGTCAAGGTTCCCGCGCGGGCAGACATCAACAAGGGCAATGTCCAGCAGATGGTAGGCCGCACCGAGCTGTGGCTTGAAAGCCAGGCCCCTTCCCTGCCCCCTCCGGCCGCGCGCATCGTCAACGACATGGGCGTACAGCTCGACGCGCTCGGCCTGCAGCTCGAAGGGGTCGACCAGAACCATCCCAAGGCGCGCGAAGTGCGCAGCCTCGTCGGCGAACAGCTGCCCGAGATGATCGAAAGCTATCGCCGGATCCCAGCGCATATGCGGAGCGAAGAGCGCGCCGGGTCGACACCCGACCAGCAACTTACCGAGAGCCTCGGCAAGATCAGCGGCGAGATCGATTCCATTACCCGCCAGCTGGCCGAAGGCTCGCTCGACGACCTCGCGATCAAGCATCGCTATCTCGACTACAAGTTCGGCAGCGGGGCCGAAACCAGCCCCCAATTGGAGCATAAGGACTGATGCGCGTTCCCCTCCAGCATAATCTCGGCAAGGAGGAGGTGCGCCGCCGCCTTCATGCACGCAGCCACGAGATCGGCGACGCGATCCCGGGCGGGATGGCAGACGTCACCACGAGCTGGCCGAACGAGGACTGCATGGCCTTGGATATCAAGGCGATGGGCAACGTCACCCGTGCCCAGGTGTTGATCGAGGATACGCAGGTGGTCTTCGAAATCGACCTGCCGCCGGCGCTGTCCTTCGTTGAGCCGATCGTTGCCGGGGCCATCCGCAAGAAGGGCCAGAAGCTGCTCGAGCAAAAATAGGTCTCCCCCCGGCCAGATTTTTCACCGGCAATTCTTTATATTGGCTGGAACTTTTCTCCATTCTGCGCGCTTAGGAACGCAGCAAAAGCGTGTGGTGTCTTGGGGAGGACATGCTCGCGGGCCTTTGCGAAACGGAAAACAAGGACGGGGGTCCGCGAATTGAGAGAGCAACTGAGGCAGGCCACGGGAGATATCCACGCGCGTCTCGACCGCTGCGTTGGTCATCTGCCGATGGCCTCCGACGATGATTACAGCGCGTTTCTTTCGGCGCAGTATGTCGCACGCCGCGAAATAGAAGCGGCGCTCGGCAAGGTCCGCCCGGCGGACCTCCCTGACTTGCCCGGCCAAGCGCATCTTATCGCGCAGGACCTGCAGGATCTGGGCTGCGAGCCACCGCGAGTTTCCGGCGAGTTCGCGATCAACTCCCCCGATGAAGCACTTGGCGCAGCCTGGGTGCTCGCGGGCTCTTCGCTCGGCAATCGCGCAATGCTCGCGCAGCGCCGCAAACGCGATCTGGACGGACCGGTAGCCTTCCTCGCAGACAAGGGTTTGGGCCGCTATTTCGGCAAGCTCCTCGAAGTGCTGTCGCGCCCTCACGGGCAAGAGCAGGTCGAGGCAGCGATACGCGGTGCCAGGGCCGCCTTCGCGCGCTTCGAGCAGGCCTTCGCAATTCAAGGACTGGAGGAAGCGGCATGAATCGGCAGGATCCCCAGGTCGACCTTTCCAATTGCGATCGCGAGCCGATCCACCAGCTCGGTCATATCCAAGCCTTTGGCGCATTGATTGCGGTGAATGCCGACTGGTTCGTCGGCCAGCGCTCGGCCAATCTCGAAGACATGCTCGGCATCGAAGAGCAGGTGGAGGTCGGCGCGCGCCTTTCGCAGGTTTTCGCTGACAAAGCCTTCGAACGCCTGCGCAGCGCGGTTGCCGCACTGGTCGATCCCGACCAGGTCGAGCGCCTCTTCGGGCTCGACCTGATGGGCAAGGGGCAGCTGTTCGACTGCGCGCTGCATTCGACCGGCGCCTATACGATCATCGAACTCGAACCCCATGTCGAAGGCGACGTCAGCCGCCAGATCGGCCTGCTACGCCCGATCATGGCCAGGCTGGAAAAGATCGACGATACGGGCAGGTTGCTGCAGGAGGCTGCGCGCCAGTTGCGTGCTTCTCTCGATATCGACCGGGTCATGGTCTATCGCTTCCATGAAGACCTGTCGGGTGAAGTCGTGGCGGAAGCGAAGCGCGACGATCTCGAAGCCTTCCTCACGCTGCGTTACCCCAAGTCGGACATCCCGGCGCAGGCTCGCGAACTCTACAAGCGCAACCGCTTCCGCATCATCAGTGATGTCAATGCGACGCCTGTCCCGATCGAACCCGGCCAGACGACCGAGGGCGACCCGGTCGACCTTTCGATGAGCACGCTCCGTTCGGTTTCGCCGATCCATATCGAATATCTGCAGAACATGGGCGTCGGCGCCTCGCTGTCGATCTCGATCATCATCGAGGGCAAGCTCTGGGGCCTGTTCGCCTGCCACCATTACAGCGCGAAAATCCTGCCCTATTCGCAGCGCACATCGGCGGAGCTGTTTTCCGAACTCTTCTCGATGATGCTTGAGCGGGCGCTTTACCGCGAACGCGACGAGCTGCGCGAAGCAGGCCGCCAAGTGCACAACCGCCTGATGCGAGATATCGCAGCAGGCACTTCGCTTTCGGACAGCCTGCCAACGATCACGCCGGTCATCCAGCAGGTCATTCCGCACGACGGGGCAAGCGTCTTCGTCGAAGACATCTACGATTCAAGCGGGTCTGCGCCGAACGAGGAAGAATTCCGCGCCGTCGTCCCCAGCCTGAACAGCGCTGCGACCAGCAAGATCCTCGCGACCGACGCCCTGGCAACGCTTGTCCCCAAGGCCGAACGCTTTACAGACCGCGCAGTCGGCGCGATGGTGATCCCCGTTTCCCGCACGCCGCGTGATTATCTGGTGCTGTGGCGCAAAGGGCTGACGCAGACCGTCCTGTGGGCAGGCAATCCGGAAAAACCGGTCGAATACGGCCCGAATGGCGCGCGGCTCACCCCGCGCAAGAGCTTCGAAGCATGGCAGGAATCGGTCGAAGGCAAGGCCGCCCCTTGGACGCAGGGCGAATTGCAGGTGGCCGAAGGGCTGCGTGTAACCCTGCTCGAGATCATCCTGCGCCTGACCGACGAGGCCGTGCAGGAACGCGCGAAGGCGCAGGCGCAGCAGGAACTGCTGATCGCCGAGCTGAACCACCGCGTGCGCAATATCCTCAACCTAATCCGCGGCTTGATCAGCCAGTCGAAGCGCGAGGCGTCCTCGATCGAGGAATTCTCCGATATCGTCGGCGGACGCATTGCCTCGCTCGCCGCGGCCCATGACAATATCACCAAGGGCAACTGGTCGGCCGCACCGCTGCGGGATCTGGTCGAGACCGAAGCGCATGCCTACCTGACCGACAGTCAGGAACGGCTGAATCTCACCGGTCCGGAAGCTCTGATTGCGCCGGAAGCCTACACCGTCATGGCGCTGGTCATCCACGAGATGATCACCAATTCCGCCAAATACGGGTCCCTGGCGGACAATTCGGGCCAGCTCGATATCAAGGTCACGAAAAATGCCGACGGCTCGCTCCAGCTCGACTGGAAGGAAAGCGGCGGTCCGCCTGTGAAGCCTCCTACCCGGCGCGGTTTCGGCTCCACCATTATCGAACGCTCTGTTCCTTTCGAACTCGGCGGCGAAGCAAAGGTCGAATACAAACTTGCAGGCCTTGAAGCGTCGTTCCGCATTCCCTCGCGCTTCATTGAATGGACCGGGGTCACAGGCGCCGCATCGAAGAGCTCGAAGGAAGAGGTGATGGCAAGCAACGGACTGGACCGTCTCCCCGAAACGGTCCTGCTGGTCGAAGACAGCATGATCATCGCGCTCGATACGGAGGATTGCCTGCACGAGCTGGGCGTGAACAAGGTGTTCGTCGAAAGCTCGGTGGCCGGCGCCCTCGACCTGCTCTCCAAGCAGACACCCGAACTTGCCATTCTCGACTACAATCTCGGCAAGGAAAGCAGCGAGCGCGTAGCAGAGAAACTTGTCGAGATGGGCGTGCCTTTCTGGCTTGCGACCGGATATGGAGAAATGGCCGACCGGCTGGAGGAAATCGGTGCCAGCGGGCTTTTGACCAAGCCTTACGGCAAAGATGAACTGGTCGGCATTCTCGGCAAGCTCGGCAGTGAATAGGCCGCTGCCCGCCTTCTAGTTGAAGAAACGCTGCTGGTAATAGAAGGGCGCGGCAACCGGGTTGCCCTGCGCATCGCGTGCCGGTTCGAAGCGGACCTGCTGGTAGGACAATTCGCACACCTTGGCATCGGTTTCCGGGAAGGGGCTGGCGCGATAGACGCTGCATGAGGTCACGCGGCCCTGTGCCGAGACCATCAGCTTCACGATCACCGACTTGCCGATCCGCGCCTCGCGCCCGCCGGGGGGAACCGGGAAGGAGCGCGAATCCGTGATCGATTGGGTGAGCACGGGCTTGGTCGCCGCTACCCCGCCCTGGCCTCCGCCTGCCCTGCCCGCACCTGTGCCCGTGCCGCTGCCCGCGGCACCCGTGCCGTCGCCTGCCTGCGTCGCACCAGATGTCGTAGCCGCACCGGTCGACGACGCGCGCGGCACCGGCTTGTCCTGCTTCACCTGCCGCTTGGGAGTGGGAGCGGTAACCGGCTGCGGAACCGCTTCCTTGCCGGGATCGCCCTGTGCCCCTTCATCCGGCTCGGGTTCGACCACCGGTGCTTCTTCCGGCGGCGCAGTCACTGTCACCGTAAAGGCGGAGACAACCGAGCGCTCTACGCTGCTCACCGCATTCGGCACGAGCATACGTGCCAATACGTAGAAGATTCCCAAGTGAATCAACAGTATGACAGCGATAAGCCAGGGGTTGGGTCGCCGCTTGGTCGTGCTGAAGCTGGTCGCAGGTTCGGACATATCGGGACCAACGGAGGACGCGGAGCGGCGTTCCGGGCACACCGCATGGACGCCTGATGGCTGGAGACCTGTTGTATGGCGAGTGTGCCGATCCACGATGAAGGCAATATCGCAAGAGCGCGAGCTTTCGTCGCGCCCTGGCTCTACGCACTGGGGGCGTTGATCGGCTTCGGGTCGCTGGCTTATCTGAGCGCCGATCTGACCCGGGCAGACGGTCGGGTGGCCGTCGTCTGGTTGCCTAATGCCTTCATGGTTGCCGCTCTCCTTCGCCTGCGTATTCCCAACGAGGGGCTGGTCCTGCTCGCCGCCCTGGCCGGCAATTTTGCAAGCAATCTGGTTATCGGCGACACGCCTGTCACCGCAGCAATCCTTTCGCTGGCGAATCTGGTCGAGGTCTGGATTGCCGTGAGCCTCGTGCGGCACTGGTGCGGCCCGCGGCCCGATATGGCGGACACGCATGACCTCACGCGCTTCATGCTGGCAGCAGGGCTCGTGGCACCGGTCGCCTCGTCGCTGGTCGCCACGGCTTCGCTCGCATCGATTACGCCCGTACCGACGCAGAGTATTGTTCGCTGGGCCATTTCCGACGGGCTTGCGATGCTGATCATTGCCCCCAGCGCGCTGGTGTTCTGGGACGCGGTCGCCAATGCCCGCTGGCCGACGACGCGCGAGGCTTTCGAGTGGGTCCTCCTCACTTTCGGCGGCACGACGCTGACCCTGCTCATCTTCACGCAGAATTCCTATCCGCTCCTGTTCCTCATCCCCCCGATCGTGGTCGCCCACGCCTTCCGCTTGGGAACCCTCGGCACCGCCTTCTCTGTTCTGAAAGTAGCGGTGATTGCCCTGATCTGCACGCGCATGGGATCCGGACCGATCATACTCGCGTCGCTCCAGACGGATGCCGAACTGCTGATACTCGAGGCATTCCTGGCATCTGCGATGGTGGTTGGAATGCCCGTCGCCGCCATGCTGTCGACACGCCAACGGTATCTCGACGAGATCGCGCACAGCAAGGAACAGCTCGACCTGCTGACGCACAACATCACCGATGCGATCCTGCGCTATGATCTCGAGGGGCGCTGCACCTATGCCTCGCCCTCGGTCGGAAAGGTCCTCGGCGCGCCGCCCTCGACCTTCGTCGGCTCGACCACCGCACAGCGCTCCCACCCCGACTCGCGCGAAGAGATCGCTGCGGTACAGGAACGGCTCCTTTCGGGTAGGACGGAGACGGAGCGTTTCACCTACCGACGCCTGCTGGACGACGGAGAAGGCAAGCCCGTCTATATCGAGGCCGATTGCGCCATCGCCTATGCGGCGGACGGCGGACAGCGCGAAGGCATTGTCGTCTCGGCGCGCGACATCACGCTCCGCGTCGAGCTCGAACGGCAGCTCAAGCGCGCCATGCGCCATGCCGAGAATGCCGCGCGCGCCAAGGCGCAGTTCCTTGCCAATATGAGCCATGAGATCCGCACCCCGATGAACGGCGTGCTCGGATTTGCCGACCTGCTCCGCCAGCGGGAACTGGACGAGGAATCCTCGCGCTATGCCGAACTCATCGTGCGTTCGGGCCGCTCGATGATGATGCTCCTCAACGACATCCTCGACATCTCCAAGATCGAATCGGGCCAACTGGTCCTTTCGATGGAGGAGTTCGACCTGCGCGAGCTGGCGGAAGATTGCGTCAGCCTCCATCTGACCAACGCCGAACGCAAGGGGATCAGGCTCAAACTGTCTTGCGAGCAAGGCCTGCCGCAGCGCGCCATCAGCGACCCGCTCCGGCTGCGTCAGATCCTGCTCAACCTGATCGCCAATGCGGTGAAGTTCACCGAACGCGGGCAGGTGGAGGTCACGGTACAGCGCGAAGGCGAAACGCTCGCGATTGCCGTAGAGGACAGCGGGATCGGCATTGCGCCCTCGCGCATCGAGCAGATCTTCGATCCCTTCATCCAGGAAGAAGCCAGTACGACGCGCCGGTTCGGCGGCACCGGACTGGGCCTCAGCATATCGCGCCAGCTTGCCGAGCTGCTCGGCGGCACCCTGGTCGTCGATTCGATGCCCGGCGTGGGTTCACGCTTTACCTTGCGTATCCCGCTGGACATTCCCGAGACGAACGCAGCGCCGGGGACCGCCAAGGGCCCCGCCACTCCGGCTCCGGTCCTGCGAAGCAAGGCGCGCGTGCTTCTGGCCGAAGATCACGATGTCAATCGCATGCTGGTCGTAGCCATGCTTGAACAGCTCGGCCAGCAGGTCACGATTGCGCGCGACGGTCTCGAGGCCGTCTCCTCGGCGCTCGATGCGGCGGATACCGATACGCCCTTCGACCTCGTGCTGATGGATGTGCAGATGCCCGGCTGCGATGGCTATTCGGCGACGCGGATGATCCGCGGTGCGGGCGTAGACCAGTCCGCGCTGCCGATTGTCGCGCTGACGGCCAATGCCTATCCCGAAGATATCGCCGCGGCTTTCGATGCCGGCATGCAGGCGCATCTCGCCAAGCCGCTGGTGTTCGAGGAACTGGCCGAGGCACTGGCGCGCTGGCTGCCGGTCGAGATCGTCGATGAAGAGATGGTGGCAGCCGAAACGGCTCCGCCTCGTTCGCAGTGCCACTCCCCCGAAATGCTCGAGCGCTGGAGCACGCGGCGGAGCGAGGCGATCGACGCCGTCTCCAAAGCCGTTCGCGAAGACGCTTTCGAAGGCGTGCGGATCGAAAAGCTGGCGCGCACCGTGCACAAGCTGGCCGGCACCGCAGGCATATTCGGTGAAGATGAGCTCGGCAGGAAGGCGGCCGCGCTGGAGCGGGCCTTGCGCGCCGGGGTAGAGAGCGACGTGCGCAGGAAGCTTGCTAAGGAATTGCTCGAAGCCGCGTGAGCGCTGCGCCTGGCGCGCGGGCCAAGCGCAAACGAAAAGGGCGGCCCCGAAGGACCGCCCTTTCCTGTTTGGTTGATCGAGCCCCGACTTAGAAGTCGTAGCTGATACCGACCTTCAGACGCCAGAGCGAGGAGCTCACATTGACGAAGGAGTCGCCGGCAATCTCGTCGGCACCGCGGAAGCTCTCGATGATGTAACGACCCTGATCGTCGACACCATCGCTGTAAGCCACGTTCTGGAGACCCGAGAAGTCACGGCGGCGCTGGACGTTCCAGTCGCTGTCGAGGAAGTTCAGGAAGTTGTCCATCGAAGCGAACAGCGTCAGGCGATCGTCCGAGCGGCCGAAGAAACGGCCCGGTCCGGGCAGTTCCTGGCTGAACGAAACGTCCATGTCGTAATACCATTCGACTTCGCAGGTGTTACGCTTGATCGAGCTGCCGATGTAGTCGCGCACACAATCCTGCGACGCTGCCCAGCTGGTGAACGCTTCGACCGCATCCTCGTCGGACAGGGGCGAAATGTTCGGATCGTCGAAGCCGTTCGGGATGTAGGCCAGAACGTTGTCTTCGCCCGAGGTCGAGTCGTTGAACACGCCGTCTTCGGAGAAGGTGATCGAGTACGGACGACCCGAACGGGCGACGAAGGTCACGCCGAGACGGGTGGTCAGGTCTTCGAAGAACTCTTCACGGAACGAGGTACGTGCCGTGATGTTGTGACGGCTTGCAAAGAAGCCGCGCGATTCTGCCGGAGCCTGCCGGTCGAAAGCCGCCGTACGGTCGTAGTTCGAACCCGCGGTGGAGTTGAACATGTTACGACGGTCGTTGGCGTCCGTGAAGGCATAGCCGAGGCTGAAGTTGACCGAACCGCCTTCGGTGAACAGGCCACCGTCGAAGTTCTTCGCGAGGATCGCAGAGGCGATCTGGCTCTCGTAACCTGCCGAGTTGGTCAGCATCAGCTCGTTGTCGCGGCGGGTGCCGAAACAATCGCCCGTCACGCCCGTGTAGGTCGGCGGGTATACGCCCACGAGCCTTGCGTCGCATCCATCCTGGGTCGGATCGATGGCAGCGTAGATCGGTCGACCGTCGATAGCGAAGCCGTTCAGGCCCTCATCGATATCGGGGATCTGCGAAAGATCGACGATCGTGTAGGGATTGCTGTACTTCGAATAGATGTAATCGAGGTTGATCGACCAGTTGCTGAAGAAGCCCGAGGGGGCGAAATCGAGGCCGCTCGAGAAGCCGAGGTTGGCACGCAGCACGCTGGGCACTTCGATGTTCGGATCGATCGACTGGGTGTCGCCAAGGCCTGCAGCAGCGCGCGCGATGCCATCCTGGCGGAAGCAGTCCGGAACGCCGGTGAAAACGCCACCTTCGACGACGTCGATCGGACCCGCCGGACATGCGTCGGAGTTGGTGTTGCCTTCGGCAAAGCCACGACCGTCGTTCTGGAAGGCATTGCCGAACCAGACCAGCGGGTCGCCGCCCGAGAAGATGCCGACGCCGCCACGCAGTTCCGCACGCGAGAACACGGCGAGGTCGCCGAGATCGTAGGCGAACGAAGCACGCGGCATCACGATCGGATCGAGTGCACTGAAGCCGACTGCGTTGCTGAAGCCGTAACGATCGAAGAAGTTCGGGTTATGTGCCGGCTCGTCGCCATCGTAGAAGTCGATGCGCAGGCCAAGCGTAACGTCGAACCGATCGCTGACCATCCATTCGTCCTGGATAAAGGCCGAGTAGATGTCGCGCGAGAAGGCTGCGGCTGCGTCGTTGACGTCGCCGGTGGCCGAGAAGTTGCCATAGGCGCCAACAGCATTGCCGGCCGCGACGTTGAACGGAGCGGTGAAGGTGCTGAAGCCGTCCGAAAGGATGCCTTCACGCAGATCGTCGATGTTGGTGAAAACCAGCTGACCGGTCGCGTTCTGGACGAACAGGTTGAACAGGTTGGCGTGGTTCCACTCGACACCGGCCTTGAAGCGGTGAGCACCCGCATCAAGGATCGCGGCTGCACGGAACTGGTCGATGTCCGTCTTGAGGTCGTTGGCCGAACGCGAGAAGCCGGGGCCGGCCTGGACAGCGCCGTAACGGTTCGAGCCCGCATCTGCACCGTTGTCGATACCGACGACAATGCGCGGGATCGGGTTGGCATCCTGGGCTTCACCGCCGCCGAGCGGACCCTGGAGGTCCTGGATCTGCGAACGCGAGTAGCGCAGTTCGGTCGAGAAGCGGTCGTTCCACTGCGAATAGAGGCGTGCCGAGTAGTAGTCGGAGATCGTGCCGCTTTCGTTGAAGGTATTGGCACCCACAACTGCGCCGCGGAAGCTGCCGAACTGGCTGAAGTCGTCCGACTGCAGCGTCGATTCTTCCAGACGCTGGTACGTTGCTTCGAGGCGGTGGTCGTCGTTGATCTGGAGATCGGCACGAACGAAGTAGCGATCGTTTTCATACGGGCGGACATAAACGATCGGACCGGTTTCGATGCCGTAGACCGAGCTCAGGACCTGCGAAATCTCGTTGAACTGCTCGACCGAGACGGCGCCGATTTCGTCACCGAAACCACCGTTCAGGGGGCCGTATTCCTGCGGGAAGCCGGCTTCCTGGTGCTCGTAGGCACCGAACAGGAACAGGCGATCCTTGATGATCGGGCCGCTGACATAGCCGCCCCAGCGCTTGAGCGGCTCGATGTCGCCGGCGATAACGCCGCCAGCCTTGTCGCCGCGAAGGTCCTGGTTCGAATATTCGAAGAAGCCGCCGAAGTGGTATTCGTTCGAACCCGACTTGGTAACCGCGTTGATCGCGCAGCCGGTGAAGTTGCCGTAATCGACGTCGAAGGGTGCGAAGGCTACCTGCGTTTCGCGGATGGCGTCATAGGGGACCGGAGCCGAGCTACGCGAGGCGAAGCCGGTGTCGTTGAGACCGTAAACGTCGCCCTGGTTGATGCCGTCGATGGTGAAGGCGTTCGAACGATCGTTACCGCCAAGGCACGAAATGCGGTCGACGCCGGCACCGGTGTCGTCGCGGTCGAGGCTGACGCGCGGGTCGATACGGATGATGTCGCGGATGTCGCGATCGAAGGTCGGTGCCGATTCGAGAACTTCGAGACCGAAGCTCTGGCCCGGACCCGTGGCGATCTGCGAGGTCTGCACGCGCGCACCGGTGACGACGATCACGCCGGTACCGCTGGTGAGGGTGAAGGTCAGGTCGGTCGCACCCTGAAGGCTCGTGTTGACGTCATTGAGCGTCTGGCCTTCGAAGCCGGGGGCGTTCACGGCAACGGTGTAGGGGCCGCCAACCGTGAGGTTGGTTGCGTTGAAGCCACCATCGGCGCCGGTCGTCACGGTGCGCGAAGCGCCGGTGCGGGTGTCGGTGACAACCACTTCTGCGCCGGCAAGCGCGGTGCCGTTTTCGTCCTGCACGGTGCCCTGGATCGCCGAAGTGATCTGCTGCGCGGCTGCCGGAGCGGCGACCATGGCGGCGCCGGCGGTAAGGCTGACTGCGCTGGCAGCCAGGAGATACTTGAACTTCATCGGAGAAGACCCCTTCGTCTCATCAGATTGGAAATATGGATAGCACTGGAAATGCGCCGCCCCGCTAGGCTGGCGATGTTTCGGCAAAGCTATCCTTTTGTGACAGAGTCAAGACACGCACCCGCTCGGTGTGGACGGCGAGTCACTTGAGACTGAAAAACCACGGGTTTCCGCGGACTTAGCGATGTTGCAAAAACCACACACGGCGGAAAAAGATTCTCTCCGCCGTGCAAATGCGGTCAGACGAGCCGTGCCTTACGCGAGATTGATCTCGCGCAGGCGCTGCATCAGGAAGTCGTGGCTCGAGATCGGCTCGGGGTGGTCGGCCGGGTTTTCCGGGTCGATGCAGCTCGGAAGCGTCTCGATCACGTAGTCCGGGCGGAAGTGCAGGAAGAAGGGCATCGAATAGCGCGCCCGGTATGCCGCTTCGCCGCGCGGATTGACCACGCGGTGCGTGGTCGAGCGCAGCTTCCCGTTGGTCAACCGGTCGAGCATGTCGCCGACATTGATGACGAGCGCGCCTTCGGGCACATCGACTGCCTTCCATTTATCCTGCTTGGTGAGCAGTTCGAGGCCAGCCTCCTCCGCGCCGAGCAGCAGGGTGATGGTGTTGATGTCCCCATGCGCGGCGGCACGGATCGCGCCTTCGGCTTCCGCGCCTTCGAGCGGCGGATAGCGCAGCAGGCGCATGACCGAATTGCCGTCCTCGACCGTGGCGGCAAAGAATTCGCGCGGCAGGCCGAGATGGATGGCAATCGCCTCCAGCACGCGGGCTCCGGCCTCTTCGAAGGCAGCATAAAGCTCGGTGAAGGTCTCGCGGAAGTCGCCAACTTCATCGGGCCAGACGTTGTCGGCCATATATTCGGCAAGCGGATGGCCTTCGGGCAGTTCACGACCGACGTGCCAGAATTCCTTGAGGTCATGGACATTGGCGTCCTTGGCCTTCTCGGTTCCGAATGGCGTATAGCCGCGCGCACCGCCGCCGCCGGGGATGTGATAGGCCTTCTTCACCTCGTCGGGCAGCGCAAAGAATTCCTTCGACAAGGCTTCCGCGCGGTCGATCAGATCCTGCGGGATCCCGTGATCGCGGATTACGGCAAAGCCGTATTCCTGGAAACTGCGGCCAAGGTCTTCGGCAATGCTTTCGAGCGGCTGTGCCAGCGACACAACCGCGATATCGGTGTTCGAATCGGTCATAATGGGTGCGCCCTTTAATACGGAAGGAAGAGTCCCGCCAGCGCTGCGCTCATCAGGTTGGCGAGGCTACCGGCGGCAAGCGCGCGTATACCCAGCTTTGCAATCACCGGTCTTTGATTTGGCGCAAGGCCGCCCGTCACGGCCATCTGGATCGCGATGGAGCTGAAATTGGCAAAGCCGCACAGCGCGAATGTGGCGATCGCGCGGCTGCGATCGGAAAGCGTGCCGGGCTCCATCGCGCCGAGGTCGATGAAGGCGACGAATTCGTTGAGCACGATCTTGGTGCCGAACAGGCCGCCCGCGAACTGGGCCTGTTCCCACGGAATGCCGATCAGGAACATCACCGGCGCAAAGACATAGCCGAGCAGCTGCTGGAAGGTGACATCGGGATAGCCGAGCAATCCGCCAACCCCGCCAAGGATACCGTTGGCGAGCGCGACCAGGGCGACGAAGACCATCACCATGGCACCTACGGCCACGGCCAGCTTGACGCCGGTCTGCGTACCTTGCGCGGCTGCCTCGATGACATTGGCGGGCTTGTGACCTTCCTCGAAGGTTTCGGCGACTTCGACTTCGTGCGGCTTCCCGCTTTCGGTCAGGGCGGCAGGACCTTCTGCGCTGATCCGCGCATCGGGGAGCGTGATTTCTTCCTCGGTCCCTGCAAGTTCGGCAGCATCGCGGGCAAGGTCGCTTTCGTCGTCGGGCATGATGATCTTGGCCATCAGGATCCCGCCGGGCGCAGACATGAAGGCTGCCGCAAGCAGGAAGGGGACGGCTTCCGAACCGATGAAGCTGGCGTAGGCGGCAAGGATCGTGCCCGCGACACCCGCCATGCCCACAGCCATCAGCGTGAACAACCGGCTCGGCGTCAGCGCGGCGAGGTAGGGGCGCACCACCAGCGGGCTTTCCGACTGGCCGACGAAGATATTGGCCGCACTGCCGAGCGCCTCGACCTTGGAGATACCGGTAATCCAGCCGATCGCGCCGCCGACCCAGCGCACCAGCCGCTGCATGATACCCCAGTGATAGAGGATGGAAACGATAGCGGCGAAGAAGACGATCACCGGCAGCGCCGCGATCACGAAAGTATTGGTGAAGGGGTTGGAGCCCATGGGTCCGAACACGGCCTCGATCCCGACCTTCGAGAAGTCGAGCAACGCAATGACGCCGTTGGACATGCCCTGGATTAGCTGCACGCCCCACGGGGTCCGCAGCACGATGAGCGCCATCACGGCCTGGAGCGCGAAGGCCGCGCCCACAACGCGCAGCTTGATCCGCTTCTTGCCGGTCGACAGCAGGAAGGCGATGGCAAGGATCACGACGATCCCGAGGATATTGATCACTACTGGCGGCATGCCGACCCCTTTGGCGAAGCGACTAGTTGCGGATGAAAACAGGCTCACGTCTTGCGCGGCGCGCCCGCATAGTCAATTGAGCGTCGCAATTCCAGCTTCGGCTGTCACCCGTTAAGAGAGTACCTGCCCCAGCATGACCGAAACCACCGGCGATATCCGCATCAAGGCAGCCTCCACGCCTCTGGGCCTGTTCGTCTACACGCTGGTCTATGGCGGGATGACGGTGCTGGCCGGCGTGCTCGCGTTCAAGCAGGTGCAGCTTTACCCGACCGACCTCGCGGTCGAGGCGGGCATTTTTGCCTTCCTGTTGCTGGTGGTCATCTCGAGCACGATCGCGCAGCTTTACGGAGAGAAACTGGCCAATCGCATCGTGTGGTGGGGCTTCCTGCCGCTGCTGATCTCCGCCTTGTTGATGCAACTCGTCCTCAACCTGCCCGCCTCGCCCGAAATGGTCGAGGGCCGCCCGGCAGATCTGGCCGCATTCGAACAGGTCCATGCGACGATCTGGCGCGTCTGGGCCGCAGGTCCGGCGGCCTATATCGTCTCGCTGCTGCTAAATGTATGGATTTTCTCGCGCCTGCGCGGAAGCGATGAGAACACCGGTACGCTTTCGCTGATGATGCGCGGGGCCATTGCCTCGGCCCTCAGCCAGGCAATCGATTCGGTCATCTTCATCACGCTTGCCTTCTATGGCCAGTTCCCGATCGGCAATTTGCTGATCGGCCAAGTGCTGGCGAAGGTGATGCTGAGCATTGTGCTGGTGCCGTTCCTGATCACCGGCGGCGTGGCTTTTGCGAAATGGCTCGACGGCCGGAAGGGCTAATCCTGTCGTACATTGTCGACGATCTTCTCGTCGAGTCTGTCGCCGTGAAGCACAGAGACATCGCCGGTCGTCTCCAGCACCACCGCGCGCACTTCGGATAGCGAAAGCACATTGGCCTCGCGCAGCTTTGCGATCACGTCGCTGCGCGCAACGCGGGTGGACTTTAGCGCGTCGTCGCAAAATTCGCCGTCACGCATGAGGAAGACGGGCTCGTTCTGGATCGCATGCTCGAAGGCATCCGAATCCTTGCGCACGCGGGCGACCAGCCACTGGACCACGAACAGCCCGGTCATCGCGAACAGGCATTGGCCGAAGACGGTCCACTTGTCCGCCGTCACGGCAGCCGCCAGCACCGAGCCGAGCGCGACGGTCATCACGAAATCGAAATTGGTCATCTTCGAGAGCGACCGCAGGCCGACCACGCGGATAAGCAGCGTCACCCAGGCGAGCCCGATGAGCGAAAGGACCAGCCCGCGAATAGCGAGATCGAGCAGCGTGTTATCGACGAACATGCCCTTCCAACGGGCTCCCGGCGCAATCGGTCCTAGGCCGAGCAACTCGCCCCGCCCAGCACGCAGAAGCGCGCGCAATGCGGGTGGTTGAGCGGAACGTCGCCAGCGGCTTCGGTCAGCGTCTCGCCCAGATCGAAGCCCTCATCATAAGGGATGAGCGTGCAGGCGACCACGCGCGGGGCTGGCTCGCCCTTGCGGTGAACGACCATGCGGCTGGTGGCGCACATCACATCGCTGGGCGACTTGCCGAGGATGCCCCAGCAGTCGGTCGTGATTTCGGCGATGTCCTTGTCCGCGTCCATTTCGGGGAAGAGCACCAGCCGCGCAGGGTCATGCGCGTCGATGGCAATGCCTTCGTTCGCGAACAACTCGGCATAGCAGCTTCGCGCGGCCTGCTCTCCTTCATCGGGAAGCAACCGGCCCGCAACCGCGATCGAGAAGCCATTCTCCGATAGCCAGCGCAGCCCTTCCATTGCGGGCTCCCAGCTTCTCGGGCCCCGCTCGGCCTCGTGGACCTCTTGTGTATGGTGATCGAGGCTGACGCGCAGGGTCAGGCGGTCGCCATGCGCTTCGCGAAGCGCAAGCAGGCCTGCCTCGTGCCGCCGCATGGGTTTCATCGCATTGGTCAGCACCAGCGCCTCGAACCCGCGCGAAAGCGTGTCGCCGAGCATCATCATGAAGTCAGGGTTCATGAAGGGCTCGCCGCCGGTAAAGCCGATCTCGCGCGTGTCGAGCCGCTTCGCCTCGTCGAGGAAGCGCGCAGCGTCCTTGGCCGAGAGATAGACCAGCGCATCATTGGTCGGGCTGCTCTCGATGTAGCAGGTCGCACAGGCGAGATTGCAGAGCGTGCCGGTGTTGAGCCACAGCGTGTCGAGCTTGGTCAGCGGAACGCTAGCGCGCTCCTCGCCTTTGGCGGTGACCAGCGGATCGCTGAACTTCTCGCGCGGCAGAGGCGCCGCCTCGACCGCGAATGGCGAAGGTCCGGCAGGCGCGTTGCGCGATTTAATGCGCGCTTCGCTCAAGACAGCTTCCGGCGCAGTTTTGCGAGTGTCTGCGCCCACCATTTGGGGACCTTGCCAAAGACTGTCGGCTCCCACGCCTTGAAGGCAACGGCTTTCGAGATCTCGCTGCGGGTGGGATAGGCAATGATCGCCGACCCCAGTGCGAAGGTGCTGCTCTTCCCGGTTATCGACTGCGCGAAGGGCAGCAGCAGTTCGCCCGCATTCTTGCCGACGATGCTGGCGCCCAGGACCTTCTTGCCTTTGAGAACCAGCTTCATGTGGCCCTTGTCGGCGCTTTCCGCGAGCGAGCGTTCGTTGTCGTGGAAGGTCTCCTTGACCACGGTGACCTTGTCGCCATGCTTCTCCCGCGCTTCGGCCTCGGTCATGCCGATCTGCGCGACCTCGGGGTCGGTATAAGTGCACCAGGGCAGCGCCGACCAGTCGACCTTGGCAGGCAGGCCGAGCGTGATTTCGAGCGCCACGTTCGAGCCTTCATAGCCCGAGACGTGCGTGAGGCGTGGCCCGTCGCGGCAGTCGCCGATGGCGTAGATGCCCTTGACCGACGTGCGGCGGCGATCGTCGACTACGATGCCGTTCCTGCCCATCTCGACGCCCACTTCTTCCAGCCCGAAGCCGGTGCAATTCGCCTTGCGGCCGGTCGCGATGAGAAGGTGCGAGCCTGAAATGGCCTCATCATCGGTGTGCAGAGTGATGGCACCCGCCGAGCCCTCGACCTTCCTGGCCAGACCCTTCACGAAGCGCACGCCCTCGCCTTCGAGCACCTCGCGCACGACCGCGACGCTATCGGGATCGTCGCGCCCCATCAGCTCGCCCGGCTCGACCACGGTGACCGCGCTGCCAAGACGGCGGAAGGCCTGCGCCATTTCCATCCCGATCACGCCGCCGCCGACGATCACGAGGTGATCGGGCAGCACGTCGAGATCGAACAGGTTCTCGTTGGTGAGATAGGGCGTGTCGGCCAACCCATCGATCGGCGGCACAGCGGCTTTCGAACCTGTCGCGATCACGATGCGCGGCGCTGTCAGCGTGCGCCAGCCCACCTCGACCGATTGCGGGCCGGTCACCTGCGCCCAGTCGCGAAAGACCTCGCAGCCCATCTCCTCGAAGCGCTCTTCGCTATCGTGGGGGGCGATGGCGGCAATGGCATCGTGGATGTGCTTGTGAACGCCCGCCCACTCGACCTGCGGCGGCGAAAGCGTGATGCCGAAGCGCTCCGTCTCGTTCGCCTCCGCCGCGCGCTTTGCGGCAGCGATGAGCGCCTTCGATGGCACGCACCCGTCGTTGAGACACTCGCCTCCCATCTTGCGCGCCTCGACCAGCGCCACGTCCAGCCCGAACAGCGCGCAGCCTCCGGCAGCGGTGAGCCCGGCAGCGCCCCCGCCGATCACGATTACGTCATGGGTGAATTTCATCGCTTGCTCCGTAACCGAATTTGCGGAAGATGCGAAGAAACTCGCAAACACCGCCTCCCCCTTCGCCCGAACGGACCTCCCGGTTACATGGCACTGGCCGCATCGCTTTGAGAATTCTGGTCACCGGAGCGGCCGGCCTGCTGGGCGGCGAGACCTGCGCCAAACTGGTGGCAGCTGGGCACGAGGTCACTGCGCTCGTCCATCGCAACCCCGATGTTCTCGCCAATGATGGCAGCCGCGTGGCGGTTGAACCAATTGTGGGCGACGTTTCGCTAGAAATGTTCGGCTGGAGCGAGGACCGGTTTGCACAGGTCGCAGCGAGCCACGATGCCCTGATCCACTGCGCCGCAACCGTCCGCTTCGATCTCGCCGAAGAAGACTATCGTGCTGTGAACGTAGGCGGCGTATCCAACGCGTTAGCCCTCGCCGAGGCGGGCGGGATGGATTTCCTCCACGTCTCCACCGCCTATGTCTGCGGCGACACCGACGGCATCATCCGCGAAAACAAGCCGCCGCCCCAGGCAGGCTTCGCCAATGGCTACGAAGCCAGCAAGGCGACAGGCGAAGGATTGGTGCGCGCCAGTTCCCTACGCTGGGCGATCGCGCGACCCTCTATCGTGGTCGGAGAATATGAAAGGGGCGCGATCCGTCAGTTCGACACGACCTATGCCGCGTTCAAGCTGATCGCCGAGGGACGCGTGCGCCATATGCCCGCGCGCGCCGACGGGACGTTGGATTTCGTTCCGCTGGATCATGTGGTGCAGGGCCTCGTCACGCTGGTCGAGCGGATGGAGGATGCGGCGGGAGGGACCTTCCACCTCGTCTCGGGCCAGCCGCTGCCGGTCGAGCAATTCGCCGACGCGATCGGCGCCTATCCGCAGTTCCACCGCCCCGAACTGGTCGCACCCGAAGACTTCGACCCTGCGGCGCTGCCCCCACTGGAACGCCGCCTCTACAAGCGCGTGGCAGGCCTCTATGCGAGCTACTTCCAGCGCGATCCGCATTTTTCCGACGCCGAGTTCCGCGCGATCTCGGGGCGCGGCTGTCCGCCAACCGGGCAGAGTTACATCCGGCGGCTCATCGATTATTGCATCGCATCCGGTTTTCTGCCGGAAGCCTAGCGCACGTCGGGATAATTCCGCGCCATCCGGTGTCTCAAACCGACTGCCCACAAGATGCCGACCTTGAAATAGATCCAGTTCGCCTTGAGCGGGCCCCAGGCCGCGATCCGCCGGTCCGATGTATAGACCCGCCGCGCGACCATCCTGACCCGGCCGAGCCGCGCGAATTTTACGCACAGATCGGCCTCCTCCATCACTGCATCGCCCGGTGTGCATCCGCCGACGGCGAGGAAATCTTCTCGGCGGAAGAACATGGCATGATCGCCAAACAGCAACCGCACTCCGCGAAGGAACAGGTGCGGCCGGGTAATCAGCGGCGCGTACCAGGTCTTCGCCCAGTTATGCAGCGTCGTGCCCCAGCGCGTCTTTTCAGGACCGCGGATGACGGGCGTGAAGCTGGCAAGCGCCACCGACGGATCTGCCAGCGTGTCCTCAATGACCTGCACCATGTCGGCGGGAGGCACGGTATCGGCGTGCACCACGCAGACGAGATCGCCGGATGCTTCCTTAACCCCGAGATTGATCTGGAGTGCCCTGCCCTTCTCGCCGTCGAGGACCCGCCACCCGGCATCGCGTGCGATCCTCGTAGTTTGATCACAGCTGCCGCCGTCGACCAAAAGGATTTCAAGCGGCCGCGGATCGAGCTTCTCGAAAGCCCTGACGAGATGGGGCAGCGCCTTCTCCTCGTCCAGCGTCGGCACGAGCAGCGTAACGCTCATTCGAATTCGGGCCACTGCGCGAGGTCTTCGGGCGTGTCGATATCGGCCAGTTCGGGCAGGATCGCCGGACCCCACCCGCGCTGCGCCAGCCGGGCAAGCGTTTCCGGCAGGACCTTGGGCGTACTCCATTCCATGTCCTCGAACAGGAAGGGCACGGGCTCGCGGAACCCGATCAGGTAATAACCCCCATCATTGGCGGGACCGAGCACGACGCGGCGGTCATCCAGAGCACCCGCCGCAGCCCGCAGCAAAGGCGCCGTGACGCCGGGGCAATCACTGCCGATCAGGAGAGCGGGCGGCGGGACACGGGCCATCTTATCGCCAAGGTCGCCTTCGCCCTGGTCGACCACCTTGATGTCGTCACCGAAAAGGTCGTGGAATGCGGCGATTTCCCCGCCGGTCACGCGCAGTTCGAAGTCCAGCCCGCTTTCTCGCGCCACGTCGATCGTTTGTGCCAGCAAGCGTGCATATAGGCGAGCCGCTCCTTCTTCACCGAGCGCCGGAATCAGCCGCGTCTTGACCCTGCCTGGCACAGGAAGCCGTGCAAAAATGGACAGGCAGGGTCGGATTGCAGGCTCCATGCTGGCTTGGCGGGCCAGTAAATGATCGCCGCTAGAGCCGCTCGATGCAACTCCCAAGCTGTTCCTCGCGACGGAAGTCTACTTCTTGCGCTGCTTTTCGCGCAGGCCCTTAAGACCTGAGCTGACGAACTCGGCCAGCTCGTCGCCCAGCGCCTCGATCTCGACCGCGAGCCTGCCCTGGCGATGCGCGCGCGACAGCAGTTCGGTCGGCCCCATGGAGGCAGCCTGGTAGAAGGCGGGCGGCATGATCGGCAATTCGCCGCTGGCGAAATGCTTGGCGGCCCATTCGATCACCGGCTGTTCTTCTTCCGATGCAACCGAAAGCCACACGTCGACATTCTGGCGCAGCCATTCGCTGTCGGAAAATTCGGCAATCAGGCGCTCGTAACGTACAGGATGCTTGGCCTGGTAATGCATCGCCGCCTTCGTTCCGGCTCCGAATGCCTCGCAGGGATCGCCTTCATAGGCCATGATGGCCTGCTGGACAGCATGCAGGTAGGCACCGCGTTCTTCCGCGAACAATTCGCGGATGATCCCCTCTTTCGAACCGAAATGGTGGAACACGCTACCGTTGGACACACCGGAGCGCTCGCAGATGTCCTTCAGCGTGACCTGCTCGTGCCCATGTTCGATGATGAGTTCGCGTGCGGCCTGCAACACCTTGTCACGCGTTTTGCGACTTCTGTCCTGAACCATTAACCGCGATATTACACCACGATGCTGCCTTGTCACTGCAAAGCGCACGCATTTCGACAGTGAGAAAGCTGCTTTTCGGACACTAAGCGACGAAAATTGTGGGAAAAAGTGGATGCCCCGTGAGGATTCGAACCTCAATTGACGGAGTCAGAGTCCGTAGTCTTACCATTAGACGACGGGGCATCATCGCTCATCGCGCGCCGGGCAGAATCGCCTCGCAGCCGCAAGAGAGGCCGCGCATCTAGTTTCGTGCATCGCTTTGGTCAACCCTTGTGCGCCACCATCTGCTTGCCCGATTGCGCCCCAATCGCTAGCATCGCTGCCAGGTCCCCGCGCGAGGTGGTTTTGCGCGGGAGGAATAACGAAAGATTTCCCCATGGCGGAACGTAATCCGCCGGACATGAGACGGGGGCATGGGAAGAAACGGGGCGGCACGTCCGGCAAGGTAGCCGATTTCCGCTACAAGCGCCCCTCCCGGCCCGACAAGCGCCCGAAGAAGAACGGGACGCATGCGCGCGATGCGGAGCCGCGCATGGCAAAACCCTCCGAAGCACAGGCGAAAGCGTCGCCACATTTCGTGCGCGGAAAACGGCAGGCCTACGCCGCGCTGGATCTCGGCACGAACAATTGCCGGTTGCTCATCGCACGGCCATCTGGCGAGAACTTCACCGTAATCGATGCCTTCAGCCGCGTCGTGCGCCTTGGCGAAGGTCTTGCCGCAAGCGGTCGGCTCTCCGACGAGGCGATGGAACGAACCCTTGCCGCGCTGCACGTTTGCGCCGAAAAATTGCGCCGCCGGCATGTCCATCTCGCCCGTTCGGTCGCCACCGAGGCGTGCCGCCGCGCCGCCAACGGGCCGAAATTCATCGAACGTGTGCGCGAAGAGACCGGCATCGTGCTCGATATCATCTCCGCGCAGGAAGAAGCGCGCCTTGCCGTGCTTGGTTGCCACATCCTGCTCGAGGACGGCGAAGGGCCCGCGGTCATCTTCGATATCGGCGGGGGGTCTACGGAACTGGTCCTTGTGGAACCGAGCGGAGCCGTTCCGCGCATCCTCGACTGGATGAGCGTTCCCTGGGGCGTGGTCTCCCTGACCGACACGGTCACCGGGTCGGACGACAGCGAGGAATTGCGGCTCGACCGTTATCGCCGCATGCGAAAGACCGTGGTCGACAGCTTCAAGCCTTTTGCAGAGCGTGTGCGCGAATTCACGAAGGGTCCGCATCCGATCCGCCTTTTGGGCACCAGCGGCACAGTGACGACGCTCGCCAGCCTGCACCTCGAATTGCCGCAATACGATCGGCAGGCGGTCGACGGACTGATCCTGCCATCCAAGGCGATGCGCGACATCTCGGTCAAGCTCTCCCATATGAGCGGTCCCGAGCGGCGCCAGCTGCCCTGCATCGGCGACGACCGCGCCAACCTCGTCGTGGCGGGCTGCGCGATCCTCGAAAGCATTCTCGATATCTGGCCCTCCGAAACGCTCGGCGTGGCAGACCGCGGCATCCGCGAGGGAATACTGCGCAGCCTGATGGCGGCCGATGCCGACGGCGAGCGCAGTCGCGCCGCGCTACAGAGAATGAGGGAGCAGGACGTATGAGCCGGTCGGGCAAGGACAAGGACACGCGCGTCCGCACTGCAAGGAAGCGCTCGGAATCCTCGACGCGCTGGCTGCAGCGCCAGCTCAACGATCCTTACGTGAAGCAGGCCAAGGCCGAGGGGTATCGCAGCCGGGCCGCCTACAAGCTTATCGAAATGGACGAGAAATTCGGGATCCTGAAAGGCTCGAAACGCATCGTCGATCTCGGCATCGCGCCGGGTGGCTGGGCGCAGGTGGCGCGCAAGCTCGTACCCAAGGCGCATGTCGTCGGCATCGACCTGCTCGAGGTCGAACCGATCGAGGGTGTCGAGATCTTCCAGATGGATTTCATGGATGAGGAAGCGCCGCGCGTGCTAGAAGAGGCGCTGGGCGGGAAGGCCGACCTGGTGATGAGCGACATGGCCGCCAACACAGTCGGTCATAAGCAGACCGACCACCTGCGCACGATGGGCCTTGTCGAGGCAGGCGCATGGTTTGCGGTCGAGAACCTCGAGAAGGGCGGGACCTTCCTCGCCAAGGTGCTGGCAGGAGGAACCGACAAGGACCTGCTCGACTTGCTCAAGAAGCATTTCAAGACGGTCAAACATGCCAAGCCCCCCGCAAGCCGCAAGGGATCGAGCGAGTGGTATGTGATCGCTCAAGGCTTCAAAGGCTGACACCGGGCACAAAAAACCCCGCACGAGGGCGGGGTCTTTCGGTACCAATGGGCAGAGGGGTCAGTCGACCTTGGTCGCGCCCTCGTTATCGCTTGCAGCATTGGCCGAAGCGACCGGCTCGTCGGCACCCAAGGCACCAGCGGCTTCGGCTTCGGTCGGCTCTTCGCCTTCGACGCTGACACCTTCTTCAGCCTCTTCCGCCTCGGGAGCCGCAGGTGCAGGTTTCGCGGGCGCACCGCCGTTGGCAGCGAGATACTCCATGATATTCGCGCGGTCTTCCGGCTTCGAAAGGCCGGCGAAGCTCATCTTCGTACCGCTGGCGAAACCCTTGGGGCTTGCGAGCCAGGCATCCATGTTTTCCCAGGACCAGTCGCCGCCATGGTCGGAGAGCGCGCTCGAATAGGCGAAGCCTGCGACATGCTTTCCGATCGGCTTACCCATGATGCCGTAAAGGTTCGGGCCGATGCCGTTTGCGCCGCCCTGGTTGATCGTGTGGCAGGCCTGACACTTGGCGAAGACCTTCTCGCCAGCCGCCACATCGGCGCTGGCAAGCAGGGTGCCGAGATCGGGACCGGTGTCTCCGGATGCAGTTTCCTCGCCCTTGACCCAGTAGCCGGCCTCGCCCTCGGGCAGCGCCTCGTTACTGTCGGCGTGAAAATACATGCCCGATGCAATCGATGCGCCGAGCGCGACGATGCCGGAGAAAAGAACCCAGCCGGAAGCGGTATTGAAACGATCGTCCATTGCGTGAAAGCCTGCGAGAATCCGTGGTGGTCTGGTGGTTGGGCGCCGCTCTAGTGCCGAGCGGGCGCTCGCGCAAGGGTCTCGCAAGACCCATTGCGCTTGCAGCGGGGGAAATGGCCGCTAACAGGGCGAACCTATGCGCACATTCGCCAAACCAGCGATCGAAATGGTCGACACGATGCGGCAGGCCGCCGCCGCCGATCCCGCTCGTGCCATCGCTTTCGGCGGCGCGCCCGGTTCGAATTCGCACCAGGCGGCCATGCAGTTCGATCCCGATGGCCTCCCCTTGCCCTTCATCGGGTTTGAGGATGCGCTTGACGCGGTGAGCCAGGGGCGTGCGGGCTGTGCGATGATCCCGATCGAGAACAGCCAGCATGGCCGTGTCTCCGATATCCACTTCCTGCTGCCAGAAAGCGGCCTTCATATCGTGGCCGAACACTTTATGCGTATTTCGCATGCTTTGATGGCGACCGGCCCCGGGCCGTTCCAGGCCGCTTACAGCCATCCGCAGGCGCTCGGCCAATCGCGGCACTACCTGCAGGAACGCGGGATCGTCGCCCTCGCCCATGCGGATACGGCAGGGGCTGCAGCCTATGTCGCCGAGCTGAAGGACCCCACATTTTGCGCAATTGCACCGGCAATGGCGGCCGATCTCTACGGCCTCGACATCATCGAGGAAGCGGTCGAGGATGCGCATGACAACACGACCCGCTTCGTTGTGCTGGCCAGGGAACCGCGTGAGCCTGCATCGATCGAAGCCGAGACGGCCATGAGCACCCTGATCTTCGAGGTGAAGAACGTGCCTGCCGCCCTGTACAAGGCGCTCGGTTGCTTTGCGACCAATGGCGTCAACATGACCAAGCTCGAAAGTTACCAGAAAGGCGCGAGTTTCGCGGCAACCGGTTTCTATGCCGATATCGAGGGTGCCCCCGGAAACGCGCGGGTCGATGCCGCACTTGAAGAACTCGAGTTCCAGACGAATTCGGTGCGGCTGCTCGGAAGCTACGGCCAGGCGCGAAAACGCGGCTGAGTTACAGCCGAATTCGAAAGCTGCGTCACCTCTGTGGTGGTCGGAGGAAAGGCCATACGGGCGGGAGCAGATGTTGCCAAAATGTCGCTAATGATTTGCCCTGAACCGTTTTTTTCGAAATTCAGGGAACCGCTGGCAGCTTCCTGCATAAAGGGCATTAAGGTTCTGTTGGGGACAGGCGCGACCCGCTCGCCCTGCCCGACGGATGACCTTTCAGGCCCAATCGCCACAAGTGAGGGATATTATGAAAAAGACAATTATCGGTTTGGCGCTCTGCTCGACCGCAATCGCAACTCCGGCGTTCGCGCGGGACGGCCAGACCTATGTAGAGCTCGGCTTCGGTCCGGCTCTGGCCGAAAATTTCGATGTCGAAACGGGTGATCCGGACGTCAGCGAAATCTTCATCGATCCCGACGAAGGTTTTGACGGCTTCGCTCTTGCCGGTCACGACTTTGGTGCGTTTCGTATCGAGATCGAGGGCAGCTACCGCGAATTCGGCCACGACGCGACCACCTTTGGTCTGGTCGACTCGGTAACCAGCTTCGGTTCGGGTACTTCAAGCGCACTCAGCGTAATGGGCAACGCCTTGCTGGACTTCGGCCCGGATGATGGCATTTCCGGTTATGTCGGCGGTGGTGCCGGGCCCAGCCGGGTCAAGCACGACGTGCGGCTGCTCGACAACTCGGTTTTCGACGAAAGCGAATGGGAATTCTCCTGGCAGGCCCTCGCGGGTGTGCGCGCTCCGTTGACCGATACGATCGATGTCGGCCTGCGGTATCGTTATTTCAACGTTCCGAAATACCAGCTCGTCAACGACGGCGGTGTCGGCATCGAGACGAAATGGGCTTCGCATTCGATCATGGGCACTCTGGCATTCAACTTCGGTGGTGTGACACCTCCGCCGCCGCCGCCGCCGCCGCCCCCGCCGCCTCCTCCTCCGCCCCCGCCGCCTCCGCCGCCGCCTCCGCCGGCTCCGGTTTGCCAGCAGGGCCCGTACATCGTCTTCTTCAACTGGGACGAATCGACGATCACTCCGGAAGCGGCAACGATCCTCGACAACGCGGTTTCGGCTTACGCCAACTGCGGCACGGCTTCGGTCATGCTCGCTGGCCACACCGACACCTCGGGTTCGGCACAGTACAACATGGGCCTCGCCCAGCGTCGTAACGACTCGGTCCGCGACTACCTCACCGCTCGCGGTGTCCCGGGGGGCCGCATCGCAAGCGAAGCCTTCGGCGAAACGCAGCTTCGCGTTCCGACCGCAGACGGTGTTCGCGAACTGCAAAACCGCCGCGTGGAAGTTACCTACGGCCCGGGTTCGGGCATGTAATCAGGGTTCAGCCCCCGGGCTGGAACACCGAGAGGGGGCCGGAGAAATCCGGTCCCCTTTTTGTTTGCCCTATCGCTTCGCTGCTTGGGGGCGGTTGGAATATAGCTGGTGAGGGCCCGGCGAATTAAGACGGATTATTCGTCGCCGTAGATCGCGACTTCGCTCATGCCTTCGCTGCTTGCGCGTCCGCGATACATTCCGGAGGTGTTGAAACTGAAAAGCGCGTGGCCGTCCGGGGTAACGAGGATTACGCCCCCATCTCCGCCGAGCTGTTTCACCTCGGCCATGACGTCATCGGCGGTCTTTTGCAGCGCGCGTTCCCCGTCGAAAAGCGCTTCGGCGACTGCCTGCGGCATTTTCTGCATCTCGCGAAACGATGCCGACAGCTCTTTCTGGCCCCTTAGGCGCGTGCATATTTCATGCGCCACGCCGACACGGATGAAATACTCGCCCCAGCCGGTGGCCGAGACCGCGCAGCTGCGGTTGTCGGCATAGGTACCTGCGCCGATTACCGGACTGTCGCCAATGCGGTTCCAGCGCTTGCCGGTCATCCCGCCGGTCGAGGTACCGGCCGCAAGGTTGCCGTGCCGGTCGAGCACCACCGCACCCACAGTCCCGAACTTGATGTCGACATCGAGCGCCGAAACTTGCTCCGCTTTGAGCCGTTCAAGCGCCTCGCGCCGGAAATCGGTATCGAAATACTCGTTGGGCACGATTTCCAGGCCCTGCTCGGCGGCGAAGATCTCGGCGCCCTCACCCGCCAGCATCACATGCGGGCTTTCGGTCATGACTGCACGGGCGGCCAGTATCGGATTACGGACGTTTGTGACCCCGGCCACTGCCCCCGCATTGCGGTCGCGCCCGTCCATGATCGAGGCGTCGAGTTCATGCGTTTCGTCCCAGGTGAAGACCGCGCCGCGTCCCGCGTTGAAGCGCGGATCGTCCTCGAGCAGCAGGATCGCCGCCTCTACCGCGTCGAGGGCCTCTCCGCCATTCGCCAGCACTTTCGCCCCCGCATCGAGCGCGGCTTGCAGCGACTCGCGCAACTCCGCCTCCTGCTCAAGGGTGAGATTTTCGCGGGCGATGGTCCCTGCCCCGCCATGGATCGCGATGGCCCACTTCCCCTCTTCCTGCGCCGCCAGCGGGCTTCCCCAAAGAGCCAGAATTGCGGCCTGGCCACATGCGATCTTTGCGAAAAATCCTCTCATTACGACGGGATAGCAACAAAAGTTATCCACTCAATCCCCGACACCCCTTTTGGAGATATCCGACACCGATGATAGCCCTGACGCTACGGAAACCATTGGGAGAGAGGTTTCATGATTTTCGACAGATATCGCTTCGACGAGCAGCTTGCCTTGGAACTGGGCGAGAAGCTTCTTTACGCGCTCGGCGCATTGATTGTGACTTGGCTTGCAGCAAGGGCCGCGAAATGGGCCTTCGCCAATATCGTGAACAACATAGATTTTTTCCGTCGTGGGACAGGCAGCGGTTCGACGCTGGGTGAATCGCTCGGCAAGATCGTCAGCTTGCTGATCTGGCTGTTCGGCCTGCTCATCATCCTCAACATCCTCGAATTGGGCGGGGTCGCCGGCCCCATCGACAGCCTGCTCGAGAATGTCGTCGACTTCCTGCCCAACCTGCTGTGGGCCGGCCTGATCTTCTTCATCGGCATGATGGTGGCGCGGATCGTGCGCGATCTGGTTGTCACCTTCCTGCAGACGGTCGATTTCGACAAATGGGCCAATCGCGGGGGTGTCGACAACGTCACCGGCAATACCGCGATCAGCAAGACGATCGGCACGATCGCCTATGTCCTGATCGCTATTCCGGTTGCCATCGCCGCGCTGGAGCAGCTGGAGATCCAGTCGATCAGCGAACCGGCCTCCGACATGTTGCGGATGATCTTTGCGGCCATACCGAACATCATCGCGGCGGCGATCCTGCTCGGCATCGGTTACCTGATCAGCAAGTTCGTGGTGCAAATCGCCAAGGAGATCCTGCCGGGCCTCGGCGTCGACCGGGCCTTGGCTGAAAGCGGACTGGTCGCCGAAGGGACGACAGCGAGCGGCATCATCGCCCGTATCGCGCAAGTGGCAATCATCCTGTTCTTCGCGATTGCCGCCACGCGTATTCTCGGCTTCCCCGAACTGACCGCAATCCTCGACCAGCTGCTCGAGCTGGGCGGACGCGTGATCTTCGGGGCCGTCGTCATTGCCTTCGGCTTCCTCATCGCGAACCTGCTGGCCCGCCTGATTTCGGGCGATGCGGGCAGTTCGACGGCAGGGACCATCGTGCGTTGGGCGACGATCATACTGTTCGTCTTCATGGGCCTGCAGTTCACCGGCATCGGCGGGATGATCCCTGCAAATGCGCTGACGATCCTCATCGGCGGCGTAGCGGTGGCCGGCGCGCTGGCCTTTGGTCTTGGCGGCCGCGACTGGGCGGCGCGCAAGCTCGACCAGATGGATAGCGACCTGTCGGGTGGCTCGGCTCCGGCTGCGCCCACGCCGCGCGCACGCAGGGCTGCAGCACCCAAGAGCGACGATCCGCTGCCGCCCGGCGCGTGATCGAGGCATAAGGGGACACCGGGGAGAGAGGTGTCTGGCGGGGGTGCGGGACGAAAGGTCTCGCACCCCTTTTTCTTTGTGCTACGCCTTTCCCAAGGAACTGAGAGAGAGGCGAGACATGAGCGATTTCGGATTTTCGAGCACGGCGGACGAGGTTCTTGCGGACAAGGATCTGTCGGGCCGAACCGCGCTGGTGACCGGCGGCTATTCCGGGCTCGGACAGGAAACCGCTCGCGCCATGGCGGCCAAGGGCGCGCACATCATCCTGTCCGGACGCGACGCCACCAAACTCTCGGCCGCCGCCGATGCAATTGCCGAGGAGACGGGCGCCAAAGTCGATACCCTTGTGTGCGATCTCGCCTCGCTGGACAGCATCCGAAAGGCCGGGGCAGAAGCGAACGAACGGTTCGACAAGATGGACCTGCTCATCAACAATGCGGGCGTCATGGCCTGCGACGAGGCGAAGACCGCAGACGGTTTCGAGATGCAGTTCGGCACCAACCACCTCGGGCATTTCCTGCTGACGAACCTGCTGATGCCGCTGGTCGAGAAGGGTGATCACCCGCGCATCGTCAACCTATCCAGCCGCGGTCATCACATCGCGCCGGTCGATTTCGACGATCCGAATTTCGAACGCCGGGATTACGAGAAATGGACCAGCTACGGCCAGTCGAAGACGGCCAATGTGCTGTTTGCGGTCGGCCTCGAACAGCGCCTCGCCGACAAGGGCATCCACGCCTACGCGCTGCATCCGGGCGGTATTCACACCAACCTCGGTCGCCATATGAGCGAGGAAGACGTCCAGAACCTGATGGCGCGGATCGAGAAAGCTGCCGAGGAACGGGGCGAGCAGCCACAACCCTTCAAGACCATCCCGCAGGGTGCGGCGACCACTTGCTGGGTAGCCACCGCGGACGAGCTCGAAGGAGCGGGCGGCCTCTATTGCGAGGACTGCCATGTTGCCAACCAGGACGATCACGACACCGGAGGCGGTGTTCGCAGTTATGCGGTCGACAAGGACAATGCCGACCGGCTGTGGGCGATGAGCGAGGAGATGGTCGGCCAGCAATTTGACTACGGGTAATTCCCGGCCTGTAACTGAAAGGGGCCTATCGGCGAACTCGCCCGCAGAAGCTGTTGCGGGAGCTATGCCTTGATTGCAGATGAAGCCAGCATGGCGCGAATGATGGCCGCGGCGCAAAATGGCGACCGCGCGGTTTATCGCGTGTTGCTGGCCGAGGCGCAGCTCTGGCTCGAGCGTTTCTTCGCCAAGCGCGTGCCCCCTGCCCAGCGCGATGACCTGGTGCAGGAAGTCCTGCTCGCAGTCCATAACAAGCGCGCCAGCTGGGACCCTTCACGCCCATTCTTCCCGTGGCTTGCTGCCATTGCTCGCTACCGCTGGGTCGATCATCTGCGCAAGGTCTACCGTTCGGCAGAAGACGAGCTGGGCGACCACGATGCTGCGCAGGACAGCGAGGAAGAGGTCGTCATGGCACGCATGAGCCTCGAGCGGCTCTTCGTGCACCTGCCGGAGAAGCAGGTCGAAGCCATAGAACTCGTGAAGATCGAAGGGCTCAGCATTGCCGAGGCCTCGGCGCGTACCGGCCAAAGCGAAAGCCTGGTCAAAGTGAATATCCATCGCGGGCTCAAGAAGCTGTCCGCTCTCGTAGAAAAGGCCGATTGAAATGAACCGGGTCTCCAATCACTTCTTCGACCAGCTCGCCGGCGACCTCGCGCCGGTCCGCCCCATTCGGCGTTCCCGAGGCATCGCGCTGGTAGCCGTCGCAGCGATCGTCACCATCGTGCTGGTCGCATTATTCGGCGAACTGCAGACGCACATGATTGCAGGGCAGGCCACGCCGATGTTCTTCGTGACAAACGGCATGCTCGCGCTGCTCGGAGCCGCTTCATCGCTGGCCGTCGTGCGTATGGCGACGCCCCAGGTCGGCAGCGGCCATGAAGGCGCGCGCTGGTCCGCCGGAATGGTCGCGCTCTTGCCCGTAACGGCCCTTATCATGCTCGGCGCAACGCATTTCCTCGCCGCGATCATGGAAGATTCGCATGGCGTGCCGTGCCTCCTCGCGAGCATCACGGCAGGCCTGGTTACGGCCATAGCGCTGGTCTTCTGGCTAAGGCGCGGCGCCCCGGTTTCTCTGACCTCTGCGGGCACCTATGCCGGGGTAGCCGCCGGAGCGATCGGTAGCTTCGCCTATGGCCTGACCTGCCCCATTGAAACGATCGGTCATCTTGGGATCTGGCATGTCGCGCCAGTGCTGGTCGGTGGCATTGCCGGGCGGCTTGCCATCCCGCCGCTCGTCCGCTGGTAATCGCCCTTTGTCGGGGAAGCCGTTGCCAATCGGGCGGTGAAGGTGCATCGCTCCTTCCCAAGAGAGGGAGAGATTTTCATGAAGTCATTCGCCGCCGCCATTGCGCTTGCCACTGCGTCAATCCTGCCCGCAACGGCCTATGCCCAGGAGAATGCCGAAACCCAGTCCGCCGACTGGATCGAGACCAGCAACGCCTACACGCAGAGGCTGATCGACTTCCAGGCGGGCTTCTTCCCCGAAGGCGCGAGCCAGGCGGGCTACGAACAGTACGACGGCCTGACCTTCGATTACTCCGACGATACGAACGAGCGCTATGTCGAAGGCGCCAAGGCACTGCGTGCCGAGTTTGCCGCCGCGATGCAGCGCGAGCAGAACACGCAGGTCAAACAGGATCTCGCGATCCTGATCGACAATCTCGACCGCTCGATTCTTTCGACCGAATTGAACGAGCGCATGATGCTCGAATGGTCCGAATTGCCGCAGAGTATCTTCTACTCGATCGGCGCCATCCTCTCCGACCAGACCGCGGAAAATCGCCGCGCTTCGGCAGTCGAGCTTCTCCGCCGCTATACCGGGGTCGAAGCGGGCTACGAGCCCTATACCGAGCTAGCCAAGGCGCGTTTCGAAGCGAGCCGTGGAGATGGCAAGATCGGCCCCTACAAGGTCGAGGTCGCGGAATCGGTCGGCAAGCTTCCCACCTTCGCCGCCGGCATTCGCGAGCTGTTCGAGAAATACGACATCGATGGCGCAGACGAGGCGCTCGATGCGATGGACGCGCAATTCGCCGATTATGGCGAATGGACCGAGAGAGTCGTGCTGCCCGCTGCGCGCGATGATGCACGCCTTCCGGAAGAACTCTACGCGCTCAACCTGCGCAATGTCGGCATCGACATGGACCCGCGCGAGGCGATGAGCCAGGCGCGCCGCGGCTTCTATGAAATCCGCGCGCAGATGGAAGCGCTCGCCCCGCAGATCGCGGCCAAATATGGCTGGGAGGAAACCGACATGACTTCGGTCATGACGCGGCTCAAGCAGCAGAAGATCGACAATTCGGAGATCGAGGATTTCTACCGCGATGTGAACCGCCAGCTCGAGGCGAAAATCCGCGAGAACGAGATCGTTTCGCTGCCGACCAGCGAGCTCCTGATGCGTGTCGCCTCGGCCGCCGAAAGCGCTGCCCAGCCCGCGCCGCACATGCGGCCGCCGCGCCTCATCGGCAACACGGGTGAACAGGGAACATTCGTCCTGACCGTCGGCAACCCGACGGCCAGCGCGGACGACGTCTATGACGATTTCAACTTCCCCGCCGCAAGCTGGACACTGAGCGCGCACGAGGCGCGGCCCGGTCACGAAATGCAGTTTGCCGCGCTGGTCGAACAGGGCGTGAGCCTTGCGCGCATGCTCTATGCCTTCAACAGCGTGAATGTCGAAGGCTGGGCGCTTTACGCCGAAGCCGAAATGCTGCCGCACGAGCCGATCGAAGGGCAATTCATCGCCCAGCAGTTCCGCCTGCTGCGCGCGGCCCGCGCCTTTCTCGACCCGAGCCTCAACCTCGGGCTGATGACGCGAGAGGAAGCCCAACGCGTCCTGCGCGAGGAAGCGCTGTTCTCGCCCGGCATGACCAAGCAGGAGCTCGACCGCTACCAGTTCCGCGCTCCCGGCCAGGCAGGCGCCTATTACTACGGCTATCGCAAGCTGATCGACCTGCGCGTGGAAACCGAACTCGCGCTGGGTGCAGACTTCAACGAGAAGGCGTTCAACGACTTCCTGCTGAGCCAGGGCATCATTCCGCTCGACCTGATCGCAAAGGCGGTCCGCGAGGAGTTTATCCCCTCGCAGCGAAGCGGGGGATGACGGCTAAAGCCAGCGCAGGCGCCTGAATACCACGATCAGCGCGATGAACAGCAGGCCGCAAAGGGCGACCACGGCCCAGAAGGCATCGGGGTCGTCCATGCCCGGCATGCCGCCGACATTGATCCCGAGCAGGCCGGTCAGAAAGCTTAGCGGCAGGAAGATACCGGCCACGATAGTGAGCATGTAGGTCGCATGCTCGCTGCTGGCGAGGCTGCGGGCGCGCAGTTCGTCCTGCAGCACCAGCGCGCTCTCCTTGCTGATGTCTATATCGTCGAGATAGCGGCGCAGGCGCGCAATACTCTCGGCGATCTCGCGGCGGTCGTGCTCTTCGAACCAGTAGGGCGCGTCCTTGCTGATCTGCTCCAGCGCCTCGTGCTGCGGAGCCATATGCCGTTTGAGGCCGAGGCAGTTGCGGCGAATGGTCGAGATCCGCTTGAGCATGTCCTCGGCATGTTCCTCGGAGTCCATATCTTCGAGCTCGTCGAGCACGTGGTTCATGTCGACGATCGACTGGCTCATCCGTGCGATCAGCAATTCCGCCAGCATTGTAATGGTCGCGCCCGCATCGGGCGGTCCATCGCCCCGGTCGAGCATGGCAACCACCTCGCGCGGGGTTTGCAGCGGATAGCGCCGCAGGGTGATGAGCCGCCGCCCGTCGCACCACAGCTGCATCGAGATCATGTCTTCGGGTTCCGCGCCCGGGTTGAAGTTGATGCCGCGAAGCGTGCCTACCAGGGTCTCGCCCTCGGCAAAGGCGCGCGGGCGGGTCTGGTCGCTGGTGAGCAATTCCGCTGTCGGCTCGGGAATATGCAACTGCTCTTCCAGCCAGTCCCGCACACCGGCGCGTGTCCGGCAGATGTGGAGCCACAGGACCTCGCCCGGCGCGCCCGGCTGCCAGTCCTGCGCCTCTTCCCAGCCTATCTCGCGCGCGCCGCCCTGCCCGTCGAGCACCCGCCCGAACAGCAAGGGGGTCCGGGTTTCGGCGTGGTCGGTCGGTTCACTCATGCAAGCTTCATGCATCAAACCTCCACGCCTGTCATTGCCCCTTCATCAACGCTCCCCTATATCGCGGCCCATGTCTTCCACACGTCCCTGGCGCGATATCGAGCGCCGTCAGTCCCGCCAGATCATGGTCGGCAGCGTTCCCGTCGGGGGCAATGCTCCGATCAGCGTCCAGACCATGACCAACACGCCGACCGAGGATGTGGCGGCGACGATCGACCAGATCCGCCGCTGCGAGGAGGTGGGCGCCGACATCATCCGCGTCTCCTGCCCGACCGAGGAAGCGACGCGCGATTTCGACAAGATCACGAGGGCCGCGAACGTCCCGATCGTTGCCGACATCCATTTCCACTACAAGCGCGCCCTCGAAGCCGCCGACAAGGGCGCGGCCTGCCTGCGCATCAATCCGGGAAATATCGGGTCGAGCGAGCGTGTCGCCGAGGTTGTCCGTGCTGCGAAGGCAAATGGCTGCGCGATCCGCATCGGCGTCAATGCGGGCAGTCTTGAAAAGGACCTGCTCGAAAAATACGGCGAGCCCTGCCCCGAAGCGCTGATCGAAAGCGCGTTGGACCATATCAAGCTGCTGCAGGATCACGACTTTCACGAATACAAGGTCGCGGTGAAGGCCAGCGACGTCTTCCTCGCGGTCGCCGCCTATCACGGGCTGGCAGAGGCGGTGGACTGCCCGCTGCATCTCGGCATTACCGAGGCCGGCGGGCTGATCGGCGGGACGGTCAAATCCTCGATCGGCATCGGCAGCCTGCTGTGGGCGGGTATCGGCGACACCATTCGCGTTTCGCTTTCGGCCGAGCCCGAGCAGGAGGTGAAGGTCGGCTTCGAGATGCTCAAGGCACTCGGCCTGCGCACCCGTGGCGTGCGCGTGGTCTCCTGCCCGAGTTGCTCGCGGCAGGGCTTCGACGTGATCCGCACCGTGGAGACGCTCGAAAAGCGGCTCGAGCACATCAAGACCCCGATGAGCCTTTCCGTGCTGGGCTGTGTGGTCAACGGCCCCGGCGAGGCGCGCGAGACCGATATCGGGCTGACCGGCGGCGGCAATGGCAAGCACATGGTCTATCTCTCGGGCGTGAAGAACCACCATATCGAGAGCGACGACATGCTCGATCACATCGTCAAGCTGGTCGAGGAGAAGGCGGCAGCCATCGAGGCAGGCGAAACTGTGGCCTTCGACCCGCATGCGGAAGCGGCGGAGTAGACTCTGTTCGAGGTCACTCTTCGCGGGCTGGAAGTCTATTGGCGGGAAGCCATCCTGGTATGGCTTGCGGCAATTTTCATCATCGCGCTAATCGAAGCGACGCTGCTGTGGATGGGGCGCAACAAGCCGGGGCAATTCGCAAAACTGCTCGGCACATTCCCCACGCTCGCCGTTATGGGGTTGCCGCCACTTTCCGCCCTGGTCGCGGCCCTTCACCTGATGCGGCAGCACAGGGAGGTCGAGGCTATCTTACTGTTTATCATCGCGCCCCTGCTCGGCGTTTTCGTCGCGGTGAGGCTCAAGCAGGTCCTTGTCTGTGTGCTTACCGCTGCCCTCCGTGGGCCAAGTGCCGAACCCCAAGCTGAAATCAGGGCATCTGAGACAACCGGCGCCACTCTCAACGGGCGACCGCTCGACGGGCGATAAGATGCTCCACGTCGTCCATCACGAGGATTACATGGCGCCCGCGCCGACGCGCGGTAGTTTCCGGTTCGATAAGTACATGGCGGTGATGGTCGCACTGCGCGAGAGCGCTTACCCGATCACCGAGCACGCCCCCCCGCCCATGCCGCAGCGATGGCTCGAGGCAGTTCACTGCCCGGATTATGTCGAGCAAGTCTTCTCCGCCGAGGTGCCGAGAGAAAAGGAACGCCGGATCGGCTTTCCCGTCACGCCGCATATTGCCCAGCGTGTCGCCCATACAAACGGGGGCACGTGGCTCGCCGCCCAATTGGCCAAGCGCCATGGATATGCGGCCAATTCGGCTGCGGGCAGCCACCATGCCCTTCACGATACAGGGGCTGGTTATTGCGTCTTCAACGACTTGGCGGTCTGCGCCAACCGCCTGATCACCGAGGGTGACGCAAGCCGCGTCCTGATCGTCGACCTCGACGTCCATCAGGGCGACGGGACGGCCAGCCTGACCGCGGGTCGCGACGATATCTTCACCCTTTCGATACACGCCGAAAAGAATTTCCCGGTCCGCAAGGCACGCTCGAGCCTCGATGTCCCGCTCGCCGACGGCACCGACGACGATGGCTATCTCGAGGCGCTCGAACGGCATTTGCCCGAAGTATTCGACCTCTTCTCGCCTGACCTCGTCCTCTACCAGGCAGGGGTAGACGGACATGCGGACGACCGCCTGGGTCGGCTAGCACTCACCGATGAAGGTCTGGACCGGCGCGATGCCTTCTTGATCGCCGAGGCCCGCAAGCGCGGCCTGCCCGTGGCCAGCGCGCTCGGCGGCGGTTACGGACAGGACCCGCGCGAAGTGGCCGACCGGCACGCGCGCTCGATGATCGCCTGCGCCAAGGCAAATGCGCAGGAAACAGCGCCTGTAAATCCGGCTTCGACCTGTTATCCTGTATCCATCGGTCGCGCCTAGGACGAGACATCTGGAGGCGAATTTGACTGCCATGGAGACGGACTATCTCATCGTTGGCGCGGGGGCGGTTGGACTGTCCTTCGCCGATACGCTGATCGAGCAGGACCCCGATTGCCACATCACCTTCGTAGACAAGCATGCCAAGCCCGGCGGGCACTGGAACGACGCCTATGGCTTCGTCGCGCTACACCAGCCGAGCGCGACCTATGGCGTCAACTCGCTGCCCTTCCCGCACGAGCACATCGACACCCATGGTCCGAACAAGGGACTGCGCGCATTGGCCAGCGGTGCTGAGGTCCTGGCCTATTTCGAAACCGTGATGAATTCGCAGCTGTTGCCGACGGGCCGCGTTTCCTACCTGCCGTCGACGGCATTCGAAGGCATGGACGGTGACCGCATCGCCACGGTCCGGGCGTTGTTCTCCGGCAAGGAATCGCGGATCAAGGTTCGGCGGAAGCTCGTCGATGCGACATTCTACCAGACTTCGGTGCCTTCGACCCACAAGCGCCAGTTCGACGTCGCCGACGGTGTAGAGGTCGTACCGCCCGGAGATTTGCCCCGTCTCTGGCAGCGCGGCACCGACCAGCCGAAACATTACGTCATTCTCGGTGCGGGCAAGACCGCGATGGATACCGGCGTGTGGCTCATCCAGCAGGGTATCGATCCTGCCGCCATCAGCTGGGTTCGCCCGCGCGAGAGCTGGATCTGGAACCGCGAATATACCCAGCCGGGCGAGGAGAACCTCGAAAAGATCGTCGGCATGCAGATCGCAATCCTCGAAGCGGCGGGCGAGGCGCAGGACGGTGCCGAACTGATGGGAATGCTCGGGCAGCAGGGCTATTACCTGCGCATTGACGAGAGCGTCGAACCCGAAATGTATCACTTCGCCACCATTTCGCAGGGCGAAGTCGATATCCTCCGCCGTATCGAGAACGTCATCCGTAACGGCCGCGTGACCGCGATCGAGCCTGGTAAACTGGTCTTCGCGGACAACGAAGTGGATGTGCCCGAAGGGGCCCTCTTCATCGATTGCACGGCGAGGGCGGTTCCGATCACGGCGGGGCGAGATGACCGCCCCGTATTCGACGGAGACACGATCCTCCTCCAGCCGCTCCACGTTCCGGCTGTGGTTTTCAGCGCCGCGCTCGCCGCCTTCCTCGAAGTCAATTTCGATAACGATGACGAGCGCAACGCGCTGGCAAGGCCGGGGCCACTCACCGATACGCCTTCCACATTTCCCTACGCCCATCTGGTGACGATGATGAACCGGGGCGCGTGGTCGCAAAACGAAGCGATTGGTCGCTGGTTTGCGACTTCCCGCCTCGACTTCACCGGCCCCACGGTTGCCAAGCTCGCCGCCGAAAACAGCCCGAGGCTCGCCATTTTCGCGAAGTTCCAAAAGGCAGCTCGCAAACACATGCCCGATATCGTGCGCTTGGGCATGCAGGCGAAGGCAATTCACGACGCCAGGTGAAATCCGTTCACTGGAACGATAGATTCATCCTATATGTTAGTCAGGATATGAAACGGCGCGATCTTCTCAAGGGCACGATTGCCCTCGGTGCCAGCTCGATGCTGGCCACTCGTGCCCTTGCGCAGGTCCAGCCTGCTGCCTCCCGCAAGGAGCAACTGTTCGCCATTGCCCGCGAGCAGCTCGAAAGGGTCGGCGATGTAATTTGGAAAAAGGATATCGTCGGGATTGCCGATTTCGGCCTGCATTCCTCGCAGAAGCGCTTCCACTTCGTCGACTTGGTGAACGAGCATGTGGAAAGCTTCCATGTCGCGCATGGCACAGGTTCGGACGGCGAGCATGACGGCTGGCTCAAGCGCTTTTCGAATATCGAAGGCAGCGAAGCGACAAGTCGCGGCGCCTATTTGACACGGAGCTGGTATACCGGCCGCTACGGCACCTCAATCCGGCTCGACGGGCTGGACCCGACCAACGACATGGCGATGCCCCGCGCGATCGTGATGCACAAGGCCGACTATGCGAGGCCTGAACATGTGGAGAAATGGGGTCGGCTGGGCCGATCGAACGGCTGCTTCGTGCTTGGCCCCGAGCAATTCGACAAGGTTCTTCTGGACCTGAGCGGTGGGCGGCTGCTCTATGCAGAAAGCCTGGGCCTGCACGAGGACGGGCGCCGCGTACCGCCGCCAGTCACACAGACCGAACTGCTGCTGCGAGAAGGCGGCGGCACTTTCGAGCGGACCAACCCCGGCGTCTATTGAGCCGGGGCTAGCCATAAATCAGGTCTGCATGTCGTCGACGATCTCGACGGCTTCCTCGCTCGTCTCGCGGGCTCGGTCGGAAACGCGCGGGGCATCGAGAGCGGCCAGCACCGGCGCATCGCGTTCATAGATGTCGTTGAACTTGCGCAGCTTCCCGTCGACGTCGGTCGCCATGGTGAAGTAGGTAATGTAGACCGGCCACTGCCGCTCCATCGCATATCGCGTGTATTCCCCGCTCTGGGTGATCTCGGACACTTCCTCGCGGATCGCGGGAATATCTTCCTTGCTCTTCGCATTGCCGAGCATCGACATGGTCATCGCCAGCTCGCGCGCGCCCTGCACGCGAATGCAGCCGTGGCTGAGCGCGCGATTGTCCTGGTTGAACAGGTGGCGGCTGGGCGTGTCGTGGAGAAAGATCGCGTGCTCGTTCGGCATGTCGAGCTTCATCAGGCCGAGCGAATTTTGCGGCCCGGGCTGCTGGACGACCGTAATCCATCCATTCGCGCCCTTGGTCGCCTTGTATCCCGCATTCCGCGCCCAGGTCGGGTTATTGAGAACCTTGTTGCCGAGCCCTTCGCCCACCACGATCGACTGCGGGACGGTCCATGTCGGGTTGTAGATAACCGCCTCGACCATTTCGGCAAGCTGCGGGGTCGCCGTGCGGCCGGGCTTCCCGACCACGACGCGATACTTGTCGATGATCTTGTTGTTGACCGTCAGGCGCAGCATGTACTCGGGCACATTGGTGACGAGATACTGCCGGCCGAGATCCTGCGGCAGCCAGCGCCAGCGGTCCATGTTGGCGCGGATCAGCTTGATGCGGGCCGGATCGCTCGCCGTCGCGAGTTCGGCCTTGAGCGCGGCATAGTCGGGATGAACCGGGTTGAGAGAGGTGAGCGTGGCGGCAATCTCGCCGGACGCCAGCGCATCCTCGAGCAGCTTCCAGGTCGGCAAACGGTCCGCATCGGGATCGACAACGAACCACTGGCGGCGCGATTCCATCGGCGTACGGCCATCGCGCAGGTCCTCGACCAGCCAGACGAAGACCTTGCTGGCGAGAACGTTCAGTTCCTCGCCCTCACCCGCTGCAATTGCAGCTGTGAGCGCTTCGGACTGGTAATCCGAAGGATTAAGACCCTCGGCCGCCACTCCGGGTATGAAATCGAGCAATTGCTGCGCTTGCGCCAGCGTCCACACTCCTTCGAGCGACGGGATTTCCTGCACCACCTCGCCGCTGGCCATCTGGATGTCGCCAAAGGCTTCGTCGACAGTGCGGGCGGGGTTTGGCTGCGCCGTTTGTGCAGTCGGGGCTGCTTCCCCCTTTGGCTGCGGCAGAATGCTTTCGGGCGCAGCTTGCTGAGCGCTCGCCGAAGATGCGAGGAGCGTCGCAGCAAGCGCGATGCCGGTCGAAGTCTGAAAACGTGTCATTTGGCCCACCAATATTTTCGCCAGCGGTCGAAACAGCCGCATTTAAGAGGCGCATTTATTCTTTAACTCTCGCAGATATTCGGCGATCCCGGCTTGACCATGGCTGAACCGAGTTGCGCCCGCGACAGGGCGCACTATGCCAGCGATAATGAGCGCGAGCGATCACAGCTTCAAGCCGGTTTTGGCGACTCTGATAGGCATCTGCCTCTTTTCGGCGATGGACGCGGTGATGAAAAGCGCCAGCATCGCGGTCGGCGCCTACAGCGCTTACCTGCTGAGATGCGCGATAGGTTTCGCGATGATTGCACCGATCTGGTGGTTTCACCAAGGTAGGCTGCCGACACGCGCTGTGATGCGAGTGCATGTCCTTCGCGGAGTGGTGGTCGCCTTCATGGGTTGGACTTTCTTCGCCTCGCTCGTCCGGCTGCCGTTGGCCGAAGCGATCGCCATCAGCTTCATCGCACCGCTGTTTGCGCTCTACCTCGCAGCCATCCTGCTCGGCGAGAAGATCGAGCGCCGCGCAGTCTACGCAGCCCTTCTAGGCCTTGTCGGGGTGGTGGTGATCGTCGGCGGCAAGATGGGTAGCGAGGAGATGGACGAAGATGCCGCCTGGGGCCTCGTGATGATTACCCTGTCCGCCATCCTCTATGCCTGGAATCTCGTCCTCCAGCGCCAGCAGGCGCTGATCGCCAGCCCGCAAGAGGTCGCGACATTCCAGAACGGCATCGCCGCACTGACCCTGCTGGCGGGTGCGCCATTTCTGCTTGTGATTCCCGAAAGCCGCGCATGGCTCGAAATTACGGCGGGAGCGGCGCTGGCGGTAAGCGCCGCGCTGTTCCTTTCATGGGCATATGCGCGAGCAGAGGCGCAAAGGCTGGTTCCGATAGAATATACCGGTTTCCTCTGGGCCTCGCTGTTCGGCTGGTTCTATTTCGGTGAAGGTGTAAGCGCGGCGACCATCTTCGGCGCAGCGCTTATCGTACTGGGGTCTTGGATCGCGACGCGCAGGCGACGGCCCGTGCAAAGCGCTATCTAGTTATCCGGCTTATTCAGCGGACGCTACGACGGGGGCCGTTTCGCTGGCCTGCGCTTCGCTTCCGGCGAAAGTGGCAGCGGCGGTAAACATACCTGCCACGCCAAGGGCAGCGGCAATAACGGCAACACGCAGGGTTCGGTGCGACTTGTTCGTCGCCTCGAGCAAGGCACTCATGGTTACAACTCCTCATTGGGCCGCGCGCTTCGGCGGTTCTGGCCGTGCGGCGCGATTGCCCAGATTTTGCCTTAATAACCCATGAAGGCTGATGCCGGTTCCCGATGAGACGTTTTGCCTAGGCGGCGACCCTTGATTTTTTGGCCGCTACAGCGCACAGGCGCGGCACATTTCGCCGCCCGGCCCATTGGTCTGGTGACGGCTCCAATCAGAAAGGACTTCGCACGCATGACCCAGGTCGGCCAGGACACGTTCGGAACGCGCTCCACCCTCACCGTGAACGGCAAGGATTACGCCTATTACTCCTTCGCCAAGGCGGCAGAGAAAATCGGAGACGTTTCGAAACTTCCGTTCAGCCTGAAAGTCCTGCTCGAGAACATGCTGCGCTTTGAGGACGGCGGGTTCACCGTCTCGACCGACGACGTGCAGGCAATCGCCGACTGGCAGAAGAATCCTGCGACCGGCAAGGAAATCCAGTACCGCCCGGCCCGCGTGCTGTTGCAGGACTTCACCGGCGTGCCCTGCGTGGTCGACCTTGCCGCCATGCGCGATGCGATTTCGAAGCTCGGCGGCGATACCGCAAAGATCAACCCGCAGGTTCCGGTTAACCTCGTGATCGACCACTCGGTCATGGTCGACGAGTTCGGCCACCCCAAGGCTTTCGAGAAGAACGTCGAACTCGAATACGCCCGCAATGCCGAGCGTTACGACTTCCTCAAATGGGGCTCGAAAAGTTTCAAGAACTTCACCGCCGTGCCCCCGGGCACTGGCATCTGCCACCAGGTGAATCTCGAATACCTCGGCAAGGGCGTGTGGTCTTCCGAAGGTGAAGATGGCCACCTTGTCGCCTATCCCGACACCTGCGTCGGCACCGACAGCCACACGACCATGATCAACGGCCTCGGCGTGCTGGGCTGGGGCGTCGGCGGGATCGAGGCCGAAGCTGCGATGCTCGGCCAGCCGATCTCGATGCTGATCCCCGAAGTGGTCGGCTTCAAGCTGACCGGTGCGATGGCCGAAGGCGTGACCGCAACCGACCTCGTGCTGACCTGCGTGCAGATGCTGCGCGAAGTGGGCGTGGTCGGCCGCTTCGTCGAATTCTACGGCGAAGGCGTTGCAAACCTCACCCTCGCCGACCGCGCGACCATCGCCAACATGGCGCCCGAATATGGCGCAACATGTGGCTTTTTCGGCATCGATGACAAGACGCTCGAATACATGCGCCTGACCGGCCGCGACGAGCAGACAATCGCGCTGGTCGAAGCCTATTCGAAAGAACAGGGCATGTGGTTCACGCCCGAGAACGAGCCGGTATTCACCAAGACGCTCGACCTCGACATTAGCAAGGTTGTGCCCAGCCTCGCCGGTCCCAAGCGCCCGCAGGACCGCGTTGCGCTGCCGCAGGTGGACGAGCTGTTCAACACCGACCTCAAGTCGCTCTACAAGAAGGACGCGCCGGTCCGCGTCGACGTGGAAGGCAAGGACCACGATGTCGGCGACGGCGACGTCGTCATTGCGGCCATCACGAGCTGCACCAACACTTCCAACCCCGACGTGCTGATCGCTGCCGGTCTCGTCGCCCAGAAGGCGCGCGAGAAAGGTCTTGCGCCCAAGCCCTGGGTGAAGACCAGCCTCGCGCCGGGATCGCAGGTGGTTACCGACTACCTCGTGAAGTCTGGACTGCAGGACGATCTCGACGCCATGGGCTTCGACCTTGTCGGCTATGGCTGCACCACTTGCATCGGCAACTCGGGCCCGCTTGCCCCGCCGATCAGCAAGGCGATCAACGGTAACGACATCGTCGCCGCTTCGGTGCTCTCGGGCAACCGCAACTTCGAAGGCCGCGTGTCGCCCGACGTGCGCGCCAACTTCCTCGCCTCGCCGCCGCTGGTTGTCGCCTATTCGATCCTCGGGACGGTGACGCAGGACATCACCGAGACCCCGCTGGGTCAGGACCAGGACGGCAACGACGTGATGCTCGCCGATGTCTGGCCGACCAACGAGGAAATCCGCGACCACCGCACGAAGAACATCGACCGCCAGATGTTCGAGACCCGCTATGCTGACGTCTACAAGGGCGACGAGCACTGGCAGGCGATCAATGTCGAGGCATCCGACACCTACACCTGGAACCCGACCAGCACCTATGTCGCCAGCCCGCCCTATTTCGAGGGCATGGGCATGGAGCCTGCGCCGCTGACCGACATCAATGGCGCGAAGCCGCTCGCCATCCTCGGCGATTCGACGACCACCGACCACATTTCGCCCGCAGGTTCGATCAAGGAAGATTCGCCTGCCGGTGAGTATCTCAAGAGCCACCAGGTCTCGAAGCAGGACTTCAACTCCTACGGCTCGCGCCGTGGCAACCACGAAGTCATGATGCGCGGCACCTTCGCCAACATCCGCATCAAGAACGAGATGGTCCCGGGAGTCGAAGGCGGCATCACCACCTACAAGGGCGAGCAGATGCCGATCTACGACGCAGCAATGCGTCACAAGGCAGACGGCACGCCGCTGGTGGTCGTGGCCGGCAAGGAATACGGCACCGGATCGAGCCGCGACTGGGCAGCGAAGGGCACCATCCTGCTCGGCGTCCGCGCCGTGATCGTCGAAAGCTTCGAACGTATCCACCGTTCGAACCTCGTCGGCATGGGTGTGCTGCCGCTGCAGTTCAAGGATGGCGAAAGCCGCTCGTCGCTTGGCCTGACCGCTTCGGACAGCTTCACTATCAAGGGCCTCGCCGAGCTGACGCCGGGCCAGGACATCGAAGTCGAAGTCGTCCGCGAGAACGGCGAGACCTTCAGCTTCACCGCGCTCTGCCGCATCGATACCGCGAACGAGATGGAATATTACCGCAACGGCGGCATCCTCCATTACGTGCTGCGCAAACTGGCCGCGGCCTGAGTTCCAACTCCTCGAAATATGAAGGGCGGCTCCGCAAGGGGTCGCCCTTTCCTTTGCACCCTACTTGTCGAACATATCCGTTTGCGGCTTGCTCGGCGGGACGATGCCGAGGTGCTGCCATCCGCCATCGTTGAGCATTCGTCCACGCGCCGTGCGGGCGATCAGGCCGAGCTGGATGAGGTAGGGCTCGATCACCTCTTCCACCGTATCGCGCGGTTCGGATAGGCCCGCTGCGAGCGTTTCCACGCCAACCGGCCCGCCCTTGTAGGTGGTCGCGATCATGGTGAGATAGCGGCGGTCCATCGCATCGAGGCCGAGGCTGTCGACCTCGAGCCGGGTCAACGCCTCGTCGGCGACCCTGGTGGTCACGACCGGTTCGCCCAAAACGGATGCGAAGTCGCGCACGCGGCGCATCAACCGGCCAGCCACACGCGGCGTCCCGCGCGAACGGCGGGCGATCTCGCGTGCGCCGCCCTCGTCGATCCCCATGCCGAGCAGCCCTGCGCCGCGGGTGACGACCTTGAGCAATTCGTCCTCGGTATAGAAGTTTAATCGCACCGGGATGCCGAACCGATCGCGCAAGGGCGTGGTCAGCAGCCCCTGCCGCGTGGTCGCGCCGACCAGCGTGAAGGGCGGCAGATCGATCCGCACACTGCGCGCAGACGGCCCCTCGCCGATGATGATGTCGAGCGCGCGGTCCTCCATCGCCGGATAGAGCACTTCCTCGACCACAGGATTGAGCCGGTGGATCTCGTCGATGAAAAGCACGTCGTTGGGCTCGAGATTGGTGAGCAGGGCGGCAAGGTCGCCCGCCTTGGCGATCACCGGCCCGCTGGTAGCGCGGAAACCGACGCCCAATTCCTTCGAGACGATCTGCGCCAGCGTGGTCTTGCCGAGGCCGGGAGGCCCGAAGAACAGCACATGGTCCATCGCCTCGCCGCGGTTCTTCGCCGCTTCGATAAACACGCGCAAATTCTCGCGCGCCGCCTTCTGTCCGACGAATTCGGCGAGCGATTTTGGCCGAAGCGCAGCATCGGGATCTTCCGGCTGGCGGTCAGGCGAATGAAGGGGAACAGGCTCGGTCACGGGATATTCGTGAACCCCTCGTTGTGCAGGATGGCTGTGGCGACGGTTTGTGACAGGGTCATCACTGCGCCCGGGATAAGGTCGTCGTTGGTGATGCCGCGCCCGTTGGCGGACTGGCCGCAGATGTAGAAGCGCACGCCGTCGGCGATCATAGCCTTGACGACATCGTGGCTGCCATGCGTCCGCCCCGGATATTGCCGCTCGTAGCGTTCGCGCGTGGTGATATCGTAGCCCGAGGGGCCGTGGACGATGATCGCCACTTCGATACTCTCCCGCGGCACGCCGTTTTCGACCAACAGGTTGATGAAGCGGGCCGCGCTGTCGAAGCGCCAGTTCACTTCGCCGTCTTCAGCGCCTTCCGTCGCGTCGAAGATCACCTTGTAGGTTTGTTCGATCGGTGCGGGTTGCTCATTGTCCACGACTGTCCAATCGCCGAATTCGGAGAATACCGGTCCGCTGCGGGTTTCGGCTTCGTGGGCGCTGGCTGGAAGTGCGAAGCCAAGCACAGCGGCACACAGCGCAGAGATCAATTTTCGCATGATCATTCTTCCCTCCCTGAAATTCAAAACGGGTTCACCGTGTAACCGCGCTGCTGGAGCTTGGCGTGGGCGGTCATGGCGGAGAGGTCCATCTCGACGCCCTCGATCAGCTGGTCGGCGGTTACGCCCTGCGCGGTGGCGCTCTGGCCGCAGACTATGAAGCGTGACCCCTGGTCAAGGATCGCGCGCACCATTGCGGCGCTGCCGTTCTCGCCCTCCTTGCCATGCGCCGCCCAGCCCGAGGCCGAAAGCAAGTCGAGCACCGCGGGTCCGTGTACCACCACGGCAACGCGGATATTCTCCTCCGCCACGCCGTTTGCGACATGCATGTTGATGAACCGCGCGGCGCTCTCAAAGCCGCGATTGCGCGCGCCATCCTTGGCGGCCTTGGCTACGTCGAAGCTGTGCGCGAACTCGGTGTCTGCCGCGAAGGACTCGAGCCCGTCGACAGAAGCATGCGGTCCGAAGTCGGCAAACACGGGACCGGTTTGGAAAGCGCTCATGTCCTGCGCGGATACTGGCGCACAGAATGCTGCCAGTGCGAATGACAGAATTGCCCCTCTCATCCGTTTCTCTCCTTAACCCAAGCCCCGGCCTTGATAACTCCCAGGCAGGCCAGTGCTGCTCCCAGCTGCAGCAGCGGCGCAAACAGGAAAATCAAGCCTCCCTGTGCATCGGGAGCCGCGATATACATCGTCTGGACAAAGGCCCAGAGCCCGAAGGCCGCGATTGCGAGAGCTGCGATCCCCTTTGCCGTCACATGGCCTTGCGTAATGCACAAGAGCGCGATTGGAGCCACCGCCCATAGGAGAAACAGGAGGGCGAGTGGCCACCACCACAGCTGGTCCGGTTCGCCCGCATCCATCATCAGGCCGAGCGTTGCCAGCGCGTAGATCGCCAGGATGCCGAGGCGCCAGTCGCGTGCCATTATCCCGCCGCCCTCTTCAATGCCACGCGGATGAGATCGCCCTCGCTCGCGCCTTCGCCCAGTTCGCCCTGTGCCGCCGCCACCGCGCGCGCGGCCACGGCTGGCTTGAAGCCCAGGTTCTCGAGCGCGCTGACCGCATCGGCGCTCGCCCCGCCGACCGGTGATGCGACCGCCGCCACGCCCGCGCCGCCGGGAAGCGCGCCGGCCTTGTCCTTGAGCTCGTTGACGATGCGTCCGGCAAGCTTCGGCCCGACGCCCTGCGCCCGCGCAATGGTCGCCGCATCGCCTTGCGAGCAGGCCTGCTGCACCTCGCCGGTCGACAGCGCCGAGAGGATGGCGAGGCCAACCTTGCTGCCCACGCCCTGCACCTGCGTGAGCAGGCGGAACCAGTCGCGCTCTGCCGCCTCGGCAAAGCCCAACAGGCGCATGTCGTTCTCGCTCACCTGAAGATCGGTGTAGATCGTGCAGGCCTCGCCCTTTTCACCCAGCGCAGCGAGCGTCTTGGTCGAGCAATGGACGAGGTAGCCGACGCCCGAGACATCGATCACCGCCCAGTCCGCGCCGGTTTCGTCGAGCAGGCCTTTGAGCTTCGCAATCATATTATTCCTTCTGCGCTACCCCTGCTGCTTTTGCCAGTGCTTCCCCCTCGTTTATCGCCAACGCGCTCGCCGGGCGGGGACGATTTGCCGACCGGTTGACGAAGTTGACACCGCGCCAAGCAATCCAACTCCTCCTAGCCCTTTGTTTGATATACACTTTATGTCAGATTTCGAAAGTTGACACATGGCGAAAAGACGATGCGCGCATCGCCAGTCTCGAACGCTTGTCGCAGTTTTCATTGCTGTAGGAAAATCCTGCTTCATCCATGTTCAGAAAAGGCAAAGTGGACACGTAGGGTTGCTTGGGACAAGACGAAGCATATGAGCTGGAACACATTCGGACGCGTCTTGCGCTTTACCACCTGGGGCGAGAGCCACGGGCCTGCCATCGGCGCGGTGCTCGACGGATGCCCGCCGGGGATCGCGCTCACCGAAGCCGACATCCAGCCCTTCCTCGATGCGCGCAAACCGGGGCAGAACAAGTTCACCACCCAGCGCAAGGAACCCGACGAGGTCCGCATCCTCTCCGGCGTGTTCGAGGGCAAGACCACCGGCACGCCGATCAGTCTGCTGATCGAAAACACCGACCAGCGATCGAAAGATTATTCGGAGATCGCCAATACCTACCGGCCCGGCCATGCCGACTATGCCTATGACGCGAAATACGGTTTCCGCGATTATCGCGGCGGCGGACGGTCGAGCGCGCGCGAGACGGCGATGCGCGTGGCGGCGGGCGCGGTGGCGAGGCTGGTGATCGGCGATGTCACCATCCTCGCCTATGTCGCGGAAATCGGCGGCGACCGGGTCGACCCGGCGAATTTCGATCGAGAGGAAATCGCCCGCAATCCCTTCTGGTGTCCCGATGCAGAGGCCGCCAAGCGTTGGGAAAAGCTGGTCGACGATGCGCGAAAGGCCGGATCATCGCTCGGCGCGGTGGTCGAATGCGTGGCCGAGGGCGTACCCGCAGGCTGGGGCGCACCGATCTATGCCAAGCTCGACGGCGACCTTGCGGCGGGCATGATGAGCATCAATGCGGTCAAGGGCGTGGAGATCGGCGACGGCTTCGACGCCGCGCGCCTGACCGGCGAGCAGAACGCCGATGCCATGTCACCGGGAGCGGACGGACCCGAATTCGCCGCCAATCACGCAGGCGGCATTGCTGGCGGCATCTCGACCGGCCAGCCGGTGGTCTGCCGCGTGGCTTTCAAGCCTACCAGCTCGATCCTCACCCCCGTCGCCAGCGTGGACCGCGAAGGCAAGGCGACCGAGGTCCGCACCAAGGGCCGCCACGACCCCTGCGTCGGTATCCGCGGTACGCCGGTGGTCGAAGCTATGATGGCGCTGGTCCTGGCGGATCACATGATGTTGCACCGCGCCCAAATAGCGCAGCGGTAGCAAGAAATGCGCGCTCGGTGTGGATATCCCGCGCCCCAATACTGTGCGTTACATACAACAGTTACGGGCGAATAGTTTCGGGCTCGCCACTGAACTTGACCCTCCGATTTCCCGCGATAATTGTCGCGGAAAGGGTCTGCTCTCTCACATCTAACGCCGCCGAAAATTTTCGACGACGACGCTAGGCTTGTGGTTCCGGTCGGCCCTTATTTCACCAAGGGGGTCGAAAAATGGAAATTGCAGGGACTGATAACGGCGAGAATATTTACGGGACTTCAGGCGACGATACGATCGACGCCCTGGGAGGAAATGACCGGATATACGGCAGTATCGGCACCGACACGATCGATGGCGGGGATGGCTTGGACCAGCTCTATTTCACCAATTGGCTTTCAGACCTTTTCCCGATGCCTGCCGGGCCGGTCACCTATACTCTTGGCGCAAACAGCCTGACCAGCAGCGATGGCTCCATCGACACCAGCTTCACCAACATCGAAGCGGTCCGCTTCTACCTGGATCGCGACCTGGTCTACGATGTGACAGTAGACGCCAGTGCCTTCGAATCCCCGGTGCCGAACGGCTTTACCGTCTTCTTCCTGGGGCTTGGCGATGACGTATTTTTCGGCAGCAACTATAACGACACCGTTTCACTCGGTGCCGGCGAAAACTACATGGATGGCGCTGGCGGCTTCGATATTGCCGCGCTGGAAAGTGCGACTTCCGGTGAGTGGGTTTACGCGATAGGCGACTCGCAGGAATTCACGGTCCTCCAAGGCAATAATACCCTGCTCACTGCAACCAATGTCGAGATGGTCGAGATTTTCAGTGACTATCGTTACGGCAATGTCCCGTCTCACGGGATGCAGGTGGATGCTTCCGAACTGGACGGCGTAGAGGTTTATTTCATTAACACGGAGCTGGGCGACGTCCTGATCGGATCGACATCGGGCGATCATTTCGCCCTGAGCGCCTGGAATCAATCACCCTATGGAACTTTTGAAGATCATGTCTGGGGCATGGGCGGCGCGGATCTGTACGACTTCTCGCAAGGTCAGTTTGTAGGGGTATGGATCCATGATTTCGACCATGACGATACAGTCAGCTTCTACCACCCCTATATTGAGGGCCTCATCTCCAATGGCTCGATGCACTATGGCGCGCTGACCGGTGAAGTCGGCGACATGGCCTATAGCTGGCATGATGGCTATACCGAGATCGCCTATGACGCCAATGGCAACGGTAGTGCCGATCAGGTCCTGATCCTTGCAGGTGGATATTACCATCTCGACCTGGCTACCGAGTTGCAGGACGGGGTCACGGTGCTCGGCCATCTCGTCTTTGGCTCTGCCGATCGGGAAACCGTCCTGACCTCCGATGCCGATACCTATTTCAGCGGAACGGGGAATGAAACCATTTCCGCGCTGGGCGGAGCGGACCTCATTTACGGCAATCTCGGCAACGACTTCATCGATGGCGGCAGCGGCAAGGACACGGTCAGCTACAAGGGAGCAACGGAAGGAGTGTTCGTCAGGCTTAGCCTTTCGGGCGTCCAGCAGGACACCCTGGGGGCCGGCATCGACACCCTGGTATCGATCGAAAACCTTACAGGCACGCAGTTCCGCGACCGCTTGGAAGGTGATGCGACGGGTAACCGGCTCGAAGGCTTGGGAGGCGACGACCGAGTCTATGGCCATGGGGGCAACGATGTCATCGTTCTCGACACGGGCAACGACCGCGCTTGGGCCGGCGCAGATGATGACCGCATCTACGGCCAGGACGGCAACGACCGCATCTATGGCGACAATGGCGATGACCGTCTCTACGGCCAGGCAGATGACGACACGCTGATCGGCGGGGCGGGCAATGACGAGATGGTCGGCGGCACCGGCAACGACATCTATTTCGTCGACGATGCAGGCGACAGCGTGCTCGAGCTGGCAGGCGAGGGCAATGACGGCGTGATCGCCGGGCTCGACTATGTGCTGGGCGACAATGTCGAGATCCTGCGCATGCGCACCGGCGATTTCGACGGGACCGGCAACGGGCTCGACAACATCGTGCGCGGTGTCGGCGGGGTCAACGTGCTCCACGGCATGGGCGGTGATGACAGCATCTATGGCGGCACGGGCAACGACACGCTCGACGGCGGCGATGGCAACGACCGGCTCTATGGCGAGAACGGCAGCGACACGATGACCGGCGGCGCGGGCGCCGACAGCTTTATTTTCATGAGTGCAGAAGAGATGGGCGCGCGCCTCGCGATCGCCGATATCATCACCGACTTCAGCCAGTCGGACGGCGACCGGATCAACCTGCGCAACGTCGATGCCAGTATTTACGTCGAAGGCGACCAGAACTTCGCCTTCATCGGCACCTCGGCTTTCAGCCAGACGGCAGGCGAACTGCGCTATTTCCAGACCAGCACCAGCACCATCGTGGAAATGGACGTGGACGGCGACGGCGTCGGCGATCTCTACATCCGCCTCGACGGGCAGATGGATCTCAGCGCGGGCGATTTCATCCTCTGACCCCGTGGCATGGGTGGGAGGCGGAAATCCGCCTCTCACCCGAACCCGGCTGGCAATTTCCGCCTACTCGCTTGCCATAAATGCAAGGAAACGCGCAGTTAGTTGAGCTTTCCGAAAGTTCCAGGCTACTGATTGAAAATTCCGATGCTCGCAATCGCACAAAATCGCTTTTGTGCATCGCAGCACTCCCTATCTGCATCTCCGAGTTTCACACCCGAACAACGGAGAATAACCCATGGGTATCATCGGAAGCACCATCAAGCCGTTCAACGCCACCGCCTTCCAGGCCGGCAAGGACTTTTTCCAGGTCACCGACGAAGACACGCGCGGCAAGTGGGCCGTCTTCTTCTTCTATCCGGCCGACTTCACCTTCGTCTGCCCGACCGAACTGGAAGACCTCGGCGAACAGTACGCCATGCTCCAGAAGATGGACGTCGAAGTCTATGCCGTGTCGACCGACACGCACTTCAGCCACAAGGCGTGGCACGACACTTCGGAGAAGATCGGCAAGCTGAACTTCCCCTTCCTCGGCGACCAGAACCACGTTCTGGCGCGCAATTTCGACGTGCTGCGTGAAGGCGCTGGCCTTGCCGACCGTGCGACCTTCGTGGTCGATCCCGACGGCGTGATCCAGATCATGGAACAGACCTGCGAAGGCGTCGGCCGCAACGCCAACGAACTCGCACGCAAGATCAAGGCCGCCCAGTATGTGCGCGCCAACCCCGGCCAGGTCTGCCCGGCTGCGTGGGAAGAAGGCAGCGAAACGCTGGCTCCCTCGCTCGATCTCGTCGGCAAGATCTAAGGCTGACAGCATCCGTTAAGGTGGGCGTTCCTAGTCGCGCCCACCCAAGAGCCCGAGCATAGAACTCGGGTCGCTGGAAGGCCCGGGGCAATTCCTCCCCCCCGCCCCGGGCCTTTTCCCCTCCCCGAAATTTTCGTCCCATCCGCGAACCACGCCCGGAGTCCGTCCATGCTCGATGCGAACCTGACCCAGCAGCTGAAGACCTATCTCGCCAATCTGCGCGAGCCGGTCGAACTCGTCGCCTCGCTTGGCGATGACGACAAGTCGCGCCAAACCCGCGAACTGCTCGAAGAGATTGCTGCGCTGCACGACATGGTCTCGGCCAGCTTCGACGGCACGGACGAGCGCAAGCCCAGCTTCGTGATCCGCCGCGCAAGCGACGCGGAAAAGTGGGTCCGCTTTGCAGGACTGCCGATGGGGCACGAGTTCACCTCGCTGGTGCTCGCGCTGCTATGGGCGGGCGGCCATCCGCCCAAGGTCAATGCCGATTTGCTCGAACAGGTCCGAGGGTTGCAGGGCGACTTCCACTTCGAGATGTACTTCTCGCTCTCCTGCCACAATTGCCCCGAAGTGGTGCAGGCGCTGACGCTCATGGCACTCGAAAATCCGCGCATCACCGCGACGCTGATCGAGGGCGGCACATACAAGGACGAGGTCGAGAAGCGCGACGTCATGGCCGTGCCCGCGACCTTCCTCAATGGCGAGCCCTTCTACAACGGCAAGATGGAACTGGCCGAGATCCTGGCGAAGATCGACAGCGGCGCGGATGCCAAGGCTGCCGAAAAGCTGGCTGCCAAGGACCCGTTCGAAGTCCTCATCGTCGGCGGCGGACCTGCTGGCGCGGCCTCGGCCATCTATACCGCGCGCAAGGGCTTTCGCACCGGCATCGCGGCCGAACGCTTCGGCGGGCAATTGCACGATACGCTCGGTATCGAGAACCTGCCCGGCACACCCTATACCGAAGGTCCGAAGCTGGCAGGCGAGCTCGAGCGCCACGTTAGCGAATACGAGATCGACCTGATGAACCTTGCCAAGGCGGTGAAGCTGGTGCCGGCCAAGGAAGAAGGCGGCCTCCACACGGTCGAGCTCGGCAATGGCGCATCGCTCAAGGCGCGCAGCCTGATCCTTGCGACCGGCGCGCGCTGGCGAAACCTCGGCGTGCCCGGCGAGGCCGAATATCGCAACAAGGGCGTGGCATACTGCCCGCACTGCGACGGCCCGCTGTTCAAGGGCAAGCGCATCGCGGTGATCGGCGGCGGCAATTCGGGCGTCGAGGCGGCGATCGACCTCGCCAAGATCGTCGGCCATGTGACGCTGATCGAATATGACGAGAGCTTGCGCGCCGACGAGGTGCTGCAGGCCAAGCTGCGCAGCTTGCCCAATGTCGAGATCGTGACCAGCGGCCAGACCACCGAGATCACCGGCAAGGACGGCAAGGTCGATGGCCTGGTCGTGAAAGACCGCAAATCGGGCGACGAACGCCGGATCGACCTTGAAGGTGTCTTCGTCCAGATCGGCCTCGTGCCCAATACCGAATGGCTTCAGGGCAGCGGCCTTGAACTCAGCCCATTCGCCGAGATCGTCACCGACGAGGAAGGGCGGACCAATCTGCCCGGTATCTTCGGCGCAGGCGACGTGACCGATGTTCCCTACAAGCAGATCGTCGTGGCCATGGGCGAAGGCTCTAAAGCGGGTCTCTCCGCCTTCGATTACCTGATCCGCACCGAGCCTGCCGGAGACATCGCCGAGGCCGCATGACCCGGTCTCGATCCGTAGATGAAGCGCCGTCATTCCAATGGGATGGCGGCGTTTTTCCTTTGTGCGCCACGCTTCGTCGCTCAATCGCTTATTCCAATCTATTTGAACCGTTTAATCGATTGGACGGATTAGAGGGCAAGGTTCACTGTGCCTGCATTGTCGGGCGGGAGACCCGAGTCTTTTTACGAGGAGAGTGACTTCATGGACGCCAAAACCGGAGACATAAGCGGCTGCCCCTTCACCGGAGACAGCGGTACGCGCGGCCTCTTCGGCCGCCGCAACCGCGATTGGTGGCCCGACCAGCTCGACCTCGAAATCCTCACCGAAGGCGGCCGCGCGGCCGATCCGATGGACGATGATTTCGACTATTGCGAGGCGTTCAACGCGCTCGACTACAATGCACTGAAGGCCGACCTCACCGCGCTGATGACCGACAGCCAGGAATGGTGGCCGGCAGATTATGGCCATTACGGCCCCTTCTTCATTCGCATGGCATGGCACGCGGCAGGCACCTATCGCACCGGCGACGGGCGCGGCGGCGGTGGCAGCGGCCAGCAGCGCTTCGCACCGCTCAACAGCTGGCCCGACAACGGCAACCTCGACAAGGCGCGCCGCCTGCTGTGGCCGATCAAGCAGAAATACGGCAAGCACATCAGCTGGGCCGACCTCTTCATCCTTACAGGCAATGTCGCGATCGAGAGCATGGGCGGCCCCGTGTTCGGCTTCGGCGGCGGCCGTGCCGACGTGTTCGATCCCGAAACCGTCTATTGGGGCACGGAAGAAAAATGGGTCGATACGGGCGCTGAAACCCGCATCCACCCGGATGAAGGCCGCGCGCTCGAAAACCCGCTCGCCGCGATCCAGATGGGCCTCATCTACGTCAATCCCGAAGGCCCGGGCGGCAATCCGCACGACGCCGAGGGCATGGCCCGCGACATGCGCGAAACCTTCAGCCGCATGGCGATGAACGACGAGGAGACCGTCGCTCTCACTGCAGGCGGTCACGCATTCGGCAAGGCGCATGGCGCCAAGCCGATCGACACCTTCTCCGGCGCGCCCGAAGGAGAGAACCTTCATCGCATGGGCTTTGGCTGGCTGACCGACCCCGACGAGATCGGCAAGGGCCACATCACGACTTCGGGCATTGAAGGCGCGTGGACGCCGAACCCGACGCAGTGGGGCGGCGACTATTTCCGCCTGCTGTTCAAATATGACTACGAGCTGGTCCAGTCGCCTGCGGGTGCAAACCAGTGGCAGCCGGTCAATCCGGACCCCGAGGACATGGCGCCCGACGCGCGCGACCCGTCCAAGAAGGTCCCGACCATGATGACCACCGCGGACATGGCGCTCAAGCGTGACCCGGAATATCGCAAGATTTCCGAACGCTTCCGCGACGACCAGGCCGCGCTCGACGATGCCTTCGCCCGCGCGTGGTTCAAGCTGTGCCACCGCGACATGGGCCCCAAGGTCCGTTACCTCGGCCCCGAAGTGCCTAGCGAAGACCTGATTTGGCAGGATCCGGTTCCCGCCGGAACGCAGGTATCGGACGGCGATCTGTCCTCCTTCAAGTCGAAGGTGCTCGATAGCGGCCTCACCGTCTCCGAACTGGTGAAAGCGGCCTGGGCCTCGGCCTCCACCTATCGCAATTCGGACCATCGCGGCGGCGCCAACGGTGCACACATCCGCTTCGACGAGCTGAAGAACTGGAAGGTCAACGACCCCGAGGAACTGGGCAAGGTCCTCGCCAAGCTCGACGAGATCCGCGGGTCCATCTCGATGGCCGACGCCATCGTCATTGCCGGTTCGGCAGCCGTCGAAAAGGCAGCCAGGGATGCCGGTTTCGATATCTCCGTGCCAGTCACCACGGGCCGCGGCGATGCGAAACGCGAGGACTTCGATGCCGAGAGCTGGGAACCGCTGGAACCGTTTGCCGACGGTTTCCGCAACTATCTCAAGACCAAGGCATCGGTGAAAACCGAGGACATGCTGATCGACCGGGCGCATCTGCTCGGCCTTTCGATCCCCGAGATGACCGTGCTGGTTGGAGGCTTGCGAGCCATGGGTGCTGTCACCAAGCACACCACGCACGGCAACAGCATCGGCGTCCTCACCGAGACCCCGGGCAAGCTCGACAACAGCTTCTTCAGGAACCTGCTCGGCATGGGCGTGATCTGGGAAGTGGTCGACGAGAGCGGCGACGAGGAATTCGTCGGCACCTGCCGCAAGACCGGCAAGGAGCTGTGGCGCGCCACGCGCACCGACCTCGTGTTCGGCTCGAACTCGCGCCTGCGCGCCGTGGCCGAGGTCTATGCCGAGAACGGAAACGAGGAGAAGTTCGTGCGCGACTTCGTCAAGGCCTGGACCAAGGTCATGGACGCAGATCGCTTCGATCTCACCTACGCGAAATACCACAAGTAAGGGCCGCCAAGGACCCTTCGGGTAAGCAAGGAGCCCCCGGTGGAAACGCCGGGGGCTTTTTCTTGCGCGCGCTAAACCCCCGTCACCGGGTAGCGTCCCTTGATCTCTCCCAAGGCATCGGAGATTTCGAGCGCCGACAGCTTCCCGCCTTCGAAGAAAAATTCCAGCTGGACGTCGGGATTGTCGCGGAAGGCAAAGCGGTCGCCACCCAGCGCGACCAACTCCTCATGCGGCGCGCCCGAGCGGGAATAGAAGAGCTTGCCCTCGTTCCTTGCCGTCACGAGGCGCTCGCCGAAAGCGGCAGCATAATCGCCAGAGGCGCGTTTCGCCTGCCGGTCTTGCGCGGCAGCCTCGAGGACGCCTGCAAATGCAGCATAGCGCGCTGCCTCCTCGCCGTCGGACTGGCTGGCGATGCGCTTCAGGGCCAGCGAATGGGCTATCGGCAAGGCATTGTCGACATCGGCCTTCACCGTCGGCGCGATGCCTGTTCGCTCCCAATCCTTGCCCGTCGAGACCAGCACCGCCCTGCCGACCGAGATGCTGAGAAGGAAGCCTTGATCGATAACCTCGTAACTGCTGCGAAAACCGGCTCCACGCGTATTGGCACCGACCAGTTCGCCGAAGCCGAACCCCGCCACGTGACCGGCGAACTCTTCCGCCGCCGAAGCCGTCCGGCCCGATGCGAGGACATAGAGCGGTTTGCCGATCAATCGGGCAGCGCCTAGTTCAGCCAGCGCCTCGGGTTGTTCGGGCGATGCGTCACCTTCCATGTAAAACGTGACGAGAGGCTGTCCGGCGGGAAGAAAATAGCTTGCGATCTGCTGCACCGCTCGCGGGCTTCCCCCGCCATTGCGCCGGATATCGATGATCACCGCCTCGCCGCCGCCCAGGAAGCGCATGGCATCGTCGATCGCCTGCTCGCTTTCCTCCCCGATCCATTCGAAGCCGGTATATTCGAGATAGCGCACATTTCCCGGCAGGATACGCAGCTGGGAAATTCCGTGGTTCTGCTCGCGCACCTTTTTCGAATAGAGATCTTCGTCGAACCCGCCCCCTCCCATGGCCGACCGCATCACTTCAACGCGTTCCGGATCGTAGCGGAAGTTGAGATGCCGATCCTTGCCAACGCGCGCCAGGTCCTCATTGATGCGCTGAGCGAGATCGACGGGATCGGACACCGAATAGCGCCCCGTGGCCAGTCCTTGCGCCAATGCCGCATCGAGTACGGGACGCATTTCGGGAAGGACATAGCGCTGCGATATGCTTTCCCGCACTGCCCCGACGACCCTCGCGGGGTCCACCGGCTGTTGCTGATGCCCGGCCTCTTGTGCTGACACGGCCGTCGAAGCCTGCGCGAGGAAGCAGGCGCTAAAGGCAAGGCCCAGCACGCCGAATAGACCCGATTTCACTAATTTCGTCTCCGTATCAGTTACGGTCGCGATCATAGGCGCGTGCCATGCCCATTGCGGGCAAAATTTATCCCGTTCTTGCCAATTTCTGGCAAGGAGCGCAGTGAAACTGCATGATCGAGCTGGATGACATCGACAGGCAGTTGCTCGCCGAAATGCAGCGTGATTCAAGCCGCACCGCCGACCAGCTTGCCGAAGCGATCGGGCGATCTCCCTCCGTCATCGCGCGGCGGTTGCGCGGGCTAAAGGCCAATGGCGCCATCCAGCGCGAGGTCGCAGTCCTTTCCCCACAGGTGTCCGGAAACCAGATCTCCACCCTCGTACGCGTCTATCTTGAGCGGCACGAAACTTCGCAGGCAAAGGCATTGCGCGAAGAACTGGTCGCAAGCCCGCAGGTCCAATGGGTGCTCGATACGGCAGGCGAACTCGACATGGTCCTGCTGGTGGTGACGCGCGATTTCGAGGCTTTCGACGAGTTTGCCGATAGCATTCTCGAAGGCTCGCCGGCCGTTCGGCGCTTCGAAAGCCATATCGTCAAGAAACGCCACAAGGCGACGCTCGCCCTTCCCTTGTGATTGCGACTGGAAAAGGTCTGTCCTGTCGCTAGAAGGCGCGCATGATCCCGCAGTTGTCCCATCAGGCCCGCACATTTGCCCTTTTTCTCTCGCTGCTCGCGATCGGATCGCTGATCGCGCAGGTCGGCGCCAATATGGCCGATGGCGAGGAGTTTTCCTCCACGCTCGGCTGGATGTTCCAGTTCTTCACCATCTGGGGAAATTTTGCGGCGGGTGTGATCTTCGCGTGGATCGCGTGGCGCGGCACGATCGAGCCGCGCGTGCCCTTTGCCCTATCTGCGGCGCTGGTGATTATCGCGGTGGTCTACCATGTGCTGCTGGCCGATGCGCATCATCCGGAGGGCGTGGACTGGTGGACCAATATCGCGCACCACACGCTGGTGCCGCTCGGCGGAGTGCTGTGGTGGCTCGCCCATTCGCGCGAGCAGCTGGTGAGCTGGAAGTCGCTGCCGGTCGTCGTGCTGGTTCCGCTGGCCTATGGCGCGTTTGCTCTGGCGAACGGCGCGGTGACGGGCTTCTATCCCTATTTCTTCCTCGATCTGCCTTCGCTCGGCTGGCCGATGCTGCTGGTGAACATGGTCGGGCTGGCGCTGCTGTTCATGGCGGTGGCCGCCGTGCTGCTGGCGATCCGCAGCTTCGTTACCGCTCGCGCCTGAGTACGATGTAGAGCGCGCCCTCGCCTCCGTGGCGGATATGCGCGCGGCGGACGGCGGCGATGGCCGAGTGGTGGCTCGAGGCGGCAAGCCAGTCGAGCACCTTGGCGCGGATGGCGCCGCGCCGGGTTCCGCGATCCGCCGGATCGACGGGGCGCGGCTTGCCGGTAATGAGCAGGATCGTACGCGCGCCCATGGCTCGGGCCTGAGTCACTCCGCTCATCAGCCGGTCGTAGGCCGCATCGAGGTTGTGGCCGTGCAAATCGAGCGTGAAATCCGGCTGGACCGCTCCCGATTTCAGCTGCCTGTCCCACCGGGAATCGAGCGTGTTCTGGGGCTTCTTGGAGGGCTGCGGAGCGGGTTTCGGCGCTGGCACGACACGCTGCGGCTGGACCTTTAGCTTCTTGGGCAGGACGGTTTCGGGCGCGGCCACCGGCTTGGGCTTTACCCTGCCCACGTGCAGCGGCTCGACGGTCGCTGCGAGCTTATCCCACGCCTCCGCTTCGTCCGCCGTCAGACCGCGCGGCGCGCTCATCGCGCCCACCGAAATCGCGCAGTCATTGCTTGAGGCGCGCGAGCGTCCCCTTGGGGAGGAGCAGGTAGGCCTTGCCCCGACTGCTCATCCCACCTGCGATCTCGCGAGCATCTGCGCCGTTGCCCCAGAAAGTGTCGAAGCGGTTGGCGCCCTTGATCGCGCCGCCCGTGTCCTGCGCAATCCAGACGCCGTCGGCGACGTCGGCCTCCATATCGAGCCAAACGGGTGCGCCATAGGGCACGAACTTGGGGTCCACGGCCACGCTGTCGCGCGCGAATACCGGCACTTCGAGCGAACCGAGCGGCCCTTCGGTGTCCAGCTCGCGGAAAAAAATCCAGCTCTTGTTGAGGTTCATAATTTCATCGGCGCGCTCCGGATTGTCGCGCAGCCAACCCATTAGGCCCTGCATCGAAGTGGGATAATCGGTCCCGTCGCCGATCAGTCCCTGCTCGCGCATGGGGCGCCCGATGGCGACATATTCGCGCCCGTTCTGCCCCGCATAGCCGATGCGCATGACATCGCCATCGGGAAGCCGCAGCAAACCGCTTCCCTGTATCTGGAGGAAAAAGAATTCGACCGGATCGGCAGCCCAGGCGATGACAGGCACCTTGCCTTCGAGCGCGCCCGCGACGATTTCCGAGCGCTCGAAATACTGCACGAAATCGCCATTCTCGTCGTAGCGACCGAGCGGAGGGCGTCCGGTGCGCTCGGCTTCCGCCATGTCCGCAGGCCATGCGCGCACGAGGTCTTCGGGCAAACCGTAGACCGGCACTTCATAGCCCGGAGCCTTGACCCTGCTCCCGAGAATTTCGGGCTCGTAGTAGCCGGTGGCGAAGGCACTGCCGTCGCCTACCACGACCGTTTCGAACTGGCTGGTGAAGAAGGCGGCCGGATCGCTCGCCCAATTGGCTGCGGCACCGCAGGGCGCCTGCCAGTCGACGCGGCGGGTGAGGCCGCTCGTATCGTCGCGGAAAAGGATCTTGTCGCAGGACCGCTTGAACGCCGCGAGCGCCGGACCTGCATCGAAGGCGGGAAAGGGCATGGTCTCGATCGGCGGACCTGCCGTCAGCGTCGCGGCAAGTGCCGTATCGGCAGGAACTGGCTCGGGCGGCTCGACCACGCCGATATCCTGCGGCGGGCGGGCATCGGGGATCGCGGTGCATCCCGCTATGGCAAAGGCTGCGACCAGCCCGGCGAGATAACGCATGTGACCTCCGGCGATCAGGTGAGGGTCAGCCCTGGTCGGTCTCGTCGAGCACCCAGTTCGGGTCGCTCGAGCCGACATTGCGGCTGAAGGTCCAGATATCGCGGCTCTCCACCGCATCATCGAGCGAACCGGCGACGATATTGCCGTCCTTGTCGCGCGTGAGCGAGGCGATGTCGGATACGAACAGCACCGAAATACGCGCCGTGCGGCCATCCATCTCGGCGGCATGTACGGTTGCATCCTCGATCCGGATCAACCGGTTTTCGAGCGTTTCACCGGCAGCCTCGCGCGCGTCGATCGCACCGGAGAAACCGGCATAGACATCATCGTCGGTCAAATCGCGCAGCGTGTCCTTGTCGCCTTCCCAGAAAGCTTCGAGGATCATGCCATAGGCCGCCTTGCTGCCTTCGAGGAAGGCGAGCAGGTCGAAGCGCGGGTCGGCGCTGGCGATCGCGCGGATCGCGCTTTCATTCGCGGAAGAGGCATTGTCGACGCTGCGCAGGCGCACCGGCTGGCGCACGGGTGCGACCGGGCGATCGTTGGCGGTCGGAATCTGGCCGTCGGGCGCATCGTAACGGTGCGCGGCCGGGCCTTCCTCATGCTCCGACCGTTCGCCCAGCACGGAATAGAGGCGGAGCCCCAGGAAGGCGGCGATGGCGGCGAGGATGACGATCTCGTAGATCACGAATGCTTGTCCAATCAGTGTTCACTCTGCCTACGTGCCAGATGGCCGGGCAGTTCCATACTTACCTGCACTAGATAGGTATCAATTACAAACCGACAATGAACCAGTGGTGATGGTCCGCCCTGCCCGCGCGGCGAGGGCCAAGCCGCATTGCCCCGCGCCCACGGGGGTGCTAGGCGCGCGCCGAACCTTCCGGAAGCGGGCTCGACGCCCTGCCGGACCTCCGATTCGAACTATCTTGAAGAAGCGATTGACCGATGGCCGATGAAAACGACGTACTGACCGACCTCAACATGGATCCCGCAGCCGGCGCGAACGGCGCGGACAACCTTCCCACGGTCGGGATGCTCAACCAGTACATCAAGGATTTCTCGGTCGAGAATCCCAACGCTCCGGCCAGCTACCAGTGGACCGAACAGCCGCGTGTCGACGTGCAGGTCAACATTGCCGCCAACCAGGTGAGCGACGAGGTTCACGAAGTCGAACTGAAGATGACCGCCCGTGCCGATAGCGACAAGGGCAATGTCTACCTGATCGAGCTCGCCTATTGCGGCCTCGTCGGCATTCGCAACCTGCCCGAAGAACATGCGCACGCCTTCCTGTTCGCCGAGGCTCCGCGCCTGCTGTTCCCCTTTGCACGCGCGATCATTTCGGACGCCGTTCGCGATGCGGGCTTCCCGCCGCTGCTGCTCGACCCGATGGATTTCGGTTCGCTCTATCAGCAGCAGCTCCAGGCCCGCGCGGCGCAGCAGCAGGGCGAAGGCGCTCCTGACGCGCCCACTGGCAACGCCTGAACTACACAGCTAGAAGCTAGGCCATGAGCCTGCTCAAGAACGTCGGGACGATCGGCTCGCTTACCATGGTGAGCCGCGTCGCCGGCATGGCGCGCGAGATGATCTTCAGCCGCGTGCTCGGCGCCAATGCGGTGACCGATGCGTGGTTCCAGGCCTTCATCATCCCCAACGTCTTCCGCCGCCTGTTCGCGGAAGGTGCATTTTCGGCCGCATTCGTGCCGATGTTTTCCAAGCGCCTCCACGGCGAAGGCGGGCTGGACGATGCCCGCAGCTTTTCCGACGACGTGCTGAGCGTATTCCTGCCGGTCCTCATCCTGCTTTGCGCAGTGATGATGATCGCCATGCCCGCAATTATCTGGCTGCTATCGGAAAAGCCGGTCGATCCGGCGGGCTTCGACATCGCCGTCGCCTTTGCGCGGATCATGTTCCCCTACATCCTGCTGGTCAGCCTCGTCACGCTGTTCACGGGAATGCTTAATTCGGTGAGCCGCTTTGCGCCGGGCGCGAGCTTCCCGATTATCCTCAACCTGGTCTTGATCGTGGCGCTGCTAGGCGGCGAATATGCCGCATCCACGCTCGGCTGGAGCGTCGAGCGCGTCGGTTTCGTCATCGCCTGGGCGGTTCCGGTAGCAGGTTTGCTGCAGCTGGTCTGGCTGTACATCTGGACCCGCGTTGAAGGCTTCCGTCCGCGGATCCTGTGGCCGCGCATCACGCCGGAGGTGAAGCGCCTGTCGATCATCGCCCTGCCCGCGGCGATCGGCGGCGGCGCCTACCAGATCAACACGCTGGTCCAGCTCTACTTCCTCAACCAGCTGGCGACCGGCTCGGTCAGCCACATGAATTATGCCGACCGGCTCAACCAGCTGCCGCTGGGCATCATCGGGATCGCGCTCTCGACCGCGATCCTGCCGACGCTGTCCAAGTTCGTCGGGGGCAAGAACAAGGAAGGCGCAGACCGCATCCAGTCCGATGCGATCGAGCTTTCCATGCTGCTGACGATCCCGGCGGCAGTAGCGCTCGCCATTTGCGCAACGCCCTTCATCACCATGCTTTTCCAGGGTGGCCGCTTTACCGCCGAGGATGCGAACGCTGCCGGGGCAGTGCTGGGCGTGCTGGTTCTCGGCCTTCCCGCCTATGTCCTCGTGAAGGTGCTGGTGCCGAATTTCTATGCACGCGCCGACACGCGCACACCGGTCTATGCCGCCTTCATCTCGCTTTTCGTCTTCGTAGTCAGCTGCCTCTGGAATATCGGCCTGTCGCTTCCGGGCCTTACCATCGAGCCGCTGGGCTACGGCGTGCCCGGCATTGCGGCCGCCAGCGTGATCGGCGCCTGGATCAATGTCGGCTATCTCTACGCCGTCCTCGTGAAGCGCGGCTATTACACCGTGCCGCTCGCGCTGCTTGCCCGCGTTGCCCGCCAGCTTGTTGCTGCCGCCGCGATGGGCGCCGCCTTGTGGTTCGCGCGCGATTTGCTAACCGGCTGGTATTCCGCCGGACTGTTCGAGCGCCTTGGGGCATTGATCCTGCTCGTGCTGTGCTCGGCGGTAGTGTATTTCGGCGTTGCCTTTGCAGTCGGCGCCATCGACCGGCAGCGCATCGCTGCCCTGACCAAGAGAAAAGAGCCTTAAGTCCTCATGCGCGTAGTTTCCGGCATCCAGCCCACCGGCAATCTCCACCTCGGTAATTACCTCGGGGCGATCCGCAATTGGGTGCGGATGCAGGACGATTTGGGCGATGGCGAGCAATGCCTCTTCTTCTTGGCCGACCTCCACGCAATCTCCATGCCGCACGATCCGGCCGAGCTGCACAAGGGCACGCTCGAAATGGCCGCCGCGCTGGTCGCTTGCGGGATCGACCCGTCGCGCTCGGTGCTGTTCAACCAGGCGCAGGTCCCGCAGCATGCCGAGCTGCAATGGCTGCTCGGCGGCACGGCCCGTATGGGCTGGCTCAACCGCATGACGCAGTGGAAGGACAAGGCGGGCAAGAACCGCGAGGGCCAGTCGGTCGCGCTGTTCACCTATCCGGTACTGCAGGCCGCCGACGTGCTGCTCTACCAGGCGACGCATGTGCCGGTGGGCGAGGACCAGAAGCAGCATCTCGAGCTGGCGCGCGACATCGCGCAGAAATTCAATAACGACTTCGCATCGGAAGATGCGCCGGTCTTCACCTTGCCCGATCCGATCGTGCCGCCGCAGGCCGCGCGGATCATGAGCCTGCGTGACGGCATGGCGAAAATGAGCAAATCCGACCCCAGCGAGATGAGCCGGGTCAACCTCGCCGACGATGCCGATACGGTGATGAAAAAGGTCAAGAAGGCCAAGACCGACCCCGAGCCGCTGCCGAGCGAAGAAGGTGGATTGGCCGGGCGTCCCGAGGCGCTGAACCTCGTCACGATCTACGCCGCGCTGACCGATGGCAGCGTGGCGAATGTGCTGAGGGACTTCGGCGGCGAGGGCTTCGGCAAATTCAAGCCTGCGCTGGGCGAGCTGCTGGTCGAAACGCTACGTCCGATTTCCGAACGCTTCACCAGCCTTCTCGAAGACCGCGAGGCATTGGACGCCATCCTCGCGCGCGGCGCTGCCCAAGCGCGCGAGATTGCGGTACCGACGCTTACGAAAACCTACGAAGCGCTGGGCCTCGTTCGGGGTTAGACCTTGACCGCGGTCCCGCTGGCCGAGACCATCAGCATCGAGCCCGTGTCGCCGATCACCTCGTAATCGAGGTCGATGCCGACCACCGCATTGCCACCGTGCGAGGCGGCTTCGGCCTGCAATTCCTCGATCGCCTGCTCCCGCGCGTCGCGCAGGATGCGCTCGTAGCTGCCCGAGCGGCCGCCGACGATGTCGCGGATGTTGGCAAACAGGTCACGGAAGAGGTTCGCGCCGACGATGACTTCGCCGGTGACGATGCCCAGATATTCCTGGATCGGCTGGCCTTCGATGGTCGGCGTGGTCGTGACGATGACGCCGCGTGCGTCCTTCCAGGGTCCGGGCATGTGCAGTTCCTCCAATGATTACAGGTGTGTTGCCTAGATAGGACGCGGGCGCGCCGGATCAACTCATTCCGAGTGCGGCCTTGTAGGTGTCGAGGATAGTTTCCTGCTCGCTGCGCTCGTCCGGCTTCATCTTACGAAGCTTGATGATCTGGCGCATGATCTTGGTGTCGTAACCAACGGCCTTGGCTTCGGCATAAACGTCGCGGATGTCGTCGGCGATGCCCTTCTTTTCTTCTTCGAGGCGTTCGATGCGCTCGATCAGCAGGCGCAGGCGGTCGTCGGTGGCTTCGGCCATTTTCAAAAATGCTCCAATGAAATGAGAATCGGTTGGTGGCTCGATAGCCACCCCTCCGGACGAGGTGAAGGCGGCGACTCGCTAGTCCACGCGATTTTTCGCCACACTCGCTTCCATCCGCGCCAGTTGCTCTTCGGTCGCCGGCGTCTGGCGGGTGGCCTTCCACTCGTCCTGCGGCATGCCGTGGATGAGCTCGCGCGCAGCCAGCTTGTCGCCTTCGAAACCGGCATCGATGATCCAGTCGGCAAGGCAATTGCGGCAAAAACCGGAAAGCCCCATCAGGTCGATATTCTGCGTATCATGGCGGTGCTGGAGGTGGCGCACCAGCCGCCGGAACGCCGCTGCCGCTACGGCATCGGGGAGGTTGTCGAGCGCATCTGTATTCGTATCCATCGTATAGTAGTCCTTGAGTTGCCACACGGCTCTGCCATAGGCGGTTTCCATGCAAAAGCTCGATCCGCGCGGCCGCAAGGTCAAGATCCTCGCCACAGTCGGCCCCGCCAGCCGCTCTCCCGAAATGCTTGCCCGCCTGTTCAAGGCCGGCGTCGACGCCTTCCGCGTCAATATGAGCCACGGTGAGCACGAGGATCACGAGAAAACCATCCGCGCCATCCGCGCGATGGAAAGGGACTTCCACCGCCCCATCGCGATCCTCGCCGACCTGCAAGGGCCGAAGCTGCGCGTGGGCAAGTTCAAGGATGGACAGGCGGTGATCCGCCACTCGGGCCATTTCACGCTCGACCGCAATCCCGAACCGGGTGACGAAACCCGTGTCCAGCTCCCGCATCCCGAGCTTTTCGGCCTGCTCGAAAAGGGCCAGCGGCTGCTGATCAACGACGGCAAGATCCGTTTGAAGGTGATCCGCGCCGACGAGGACGAAATCCTCTGTTCGGCCGAAGTCGGCGGCGTGATCTCGGACCGCAAGGGCGTGAATGTCCCCGATGCCGAAATTCCCATTCCGGCGATGACCGACAAGGACCGCAAGGATTTGGCCTTCGCCATGTCGCAGGGCGTCGACTGGATCGGCCTCAGCTTCGTCCAGCGTCCCGAGGACCTTGCCGAAGCGCGCCGCCTGATGGGCGGCAAGGGTGCGCTGTGCGCCAAGATCGAAAAACCGATGGCGGTGCGCCGTCTCGACGAGATCATCGAAATGTCGGACGGCATCATGGTTGCGCGCGGCGACCTCGGCGTCGAGCTCGAACCGCAGGAAGTCCCGCCGCTCCAGAAGCGGATCGTCAACAAGGCGCGCACCGCGGGCAAGCCGGTGATCGTGGCGACGCAGATGCTCGAAAGCATGATAGAGAGCCCTGCCCCGACCCGTGCCGAAGTCTCCGACGTCGCCAATGCAGTCTATGACGGGGCCGATGCGGTGATGCTTTCCGCCGAAACCGCAGCGGGCGACTGGCCCGAAGAAGCGGTCACCATCATGCACCGCATCGCGCGGCAGGTGGAAGGCGACGAAAGCTATCTCGAGCGCGTGCGCTTCCTCGACACCCCGCCCGACCGCACGACGGCCGACGCGCTGGCCCATGCCTGCATGAGCGTGGCCGACACGGTGGCCATCAAGGCAATCACCGTTTTCACCGGCTCAGGTTCGACCGCGCGACGCGTCGCGCGCGAACGGCCCAGCGTCCCCCTGCTCGTGCTCACCCCCAGCATGGTCACCGCCCGCCGCCTCGCCCTTTTGTGGGGCGCACACGCAGTGGCGACCAAGGACATCGGCAGCTTCGAAGAGATGATCGCCAAGGGCAAGCGCATGGCGCTACGCCACGGTTTCGGGCGTGCAGGATCGAAGCTGGTCGCGCTTGCAGGCGTTCCCTTCGGTACTCCGGGTTCCACCAACTTGCTGCACGTCGTGACCGTAACCGGCGACGAGTTGGACAAGCACGAGGGTTGAACCTCAGGTGTAGGCGATCGGTCCGTCGTCGTGGATGCCGCAGGCTTCCAGCGCGTCTGACACGCTGCGGTGGAAGTCGCTGCGCTCGCCGCCATAGGGCTTGATGCTTTTCGCCACCGGCTGGTGCGTCCCTGCAAAGTGGACGATGATACCCTGGTCACGCATCCTCTGGACGAGCCGCAGCAGCATCGCCGCGCCGCTGGCATCGACCGCATTCACCGCGCGCATGTCGATCACGAGTTTCTCGACGCCCTCGTGCTCGGCGACCAGCTTGACGATCCGGTCCTCGCAATACTCGCTGTTGCCGAAATAGATCGAGCGGTCGATCCGCACCACGAGCACGGGCAGCGTATTGACCTCGACATTGTCGCGCCGGACCGAGCGGTAGGTCGTGCCGCCATCGTCGGTTCCCACCCGCGTGACGCGCGGGATCGAGGAGAACCACAGGAAGTGGGCAAGCCCCAGACCTGCCCCGATCGCAAGACCGAGCTGCACGCCGAACACGAGCGTGGCGAGGAAGGCGGCGGCAATGATCAGCCCCTCGATCCGGTCGTGCCTCCAGACCATCCTGATATCGCGCAGCTTTATGAGACCGAACACGGCGCTCATCACGAGTGCGGCCAGCGCGGTCTTGGGCAACAGGCCGAGCAGGGGTGCGAGGAAGAACAGCACTGCGATGACCGCCCCCGAAGCGAACACGGTGGCGAGCGGCGTCTTGCCCCCGCTGTCGCGGACCAGCGCGGAGCGGCTGAGACTGGCCCCCACGGCATAGCCCCCGGTGAGCGCGGCAGCGACATTGCCCGCACCCAGCGCGACTGCTTCGCGGCTGCTGTCGAGATGGCTGCGGTCTTCGCCCGCCAGCGTCTTCGCAACCGCCGTCGCGGTCACGAAAATGATGATCGCCACGGCCAGCGCTCCGGGCAGGAAACCGATCCAATAGGATAACGGCACGAAGGGAAATGCAGGTTTGGGCAATCCGCCGTCGATCGATTCGACCATCGGCACGGGCGCCTTCACCATCGTCGCGGCAATGCCGGCAGCGATAATGACGACCAGCGGGAAAGACTTGGCAAGCGCCAGCCGGAAGGGCGGTTTCACCCCGATTTTCCAGAGGAAGGGGGCGGCATAACGCCCGGTAAAAACCAGGACGACAAGCGCCGCTATACCGATGATCGTGGTAGCAGGGCGAAGCTCTCCAGCGCCTGCCCACAAGGCCCGCAAGGCTGCGGGAAGATCCCCTGCCCGCGCCACTTCGATACCGAGAAGCGTCGGCAGCTGGCTCGCTGCAATCAGGACCGCCGCGGCCGCGGTGAAGCCGAGCAGTACCGGCTCGCTGATGAAATTCACCAGCCTCCCCAGCCCCAGTCCGCCGAGTAGCAACAGCAGCACCCCAGCTTCGATCGCAATGATCTCGGCCCCGATTTCGGGCGCGAGATCGCTTCCGCCGACAGCCTCGCCAATGACCAGAGACACGAGTGCAACCGGCCCGAGCGAGACGAAGGGGCTAGTACCGAAAAAGAGATAGAGCAGCGGCGGGGCAAGCGCGGCGAACAGGCCCATTTGCGGCGGCAGACCCGCCAGCTGGGCATATGCCATCGCTTGAGGCACGAGGAGGATCGAGAGGACGATGCCGGCAACCGCATCCTTGAATGCGGTCGGCGCGGAGGAAACGGCAAGCCAGTGCTTGGTGGGGACCAGTGCCTCGCCTGCCATCTTGCGGAATTACCCCCTGTGCTCGTTGCCCTCGCCTATGAACGCTAGGAGGCGGCTGCGCGTTCCAGCCGGGCGCGTGCTTCGGCCTCTCCGATAAGCGGGAGCAATTCCTTCATGTCCGGCCCGTGGTCCATCCCGGTGAGCGCCTGGCGGAGCGGGAGGAACAGTTCCTTGCCCTTGCGGCCCGTGCTTTCCTTAAGCGAGGCAGTGAGGTCCTGCCACGGGGTTTCGCCACAGCTCAGAGCGGCTGCCGCAGCGGCGAGGAAACGCTTGTCCTCTTCGCCGAACTCCGGCTGCGCGATCGGTCCGATCACGAGCTTCCACCATTCCGCAGCTTCGGAAACATGCGTCAGGTTCGGCCGGACCGCATGCCATCCGGCCTCGTCCATACCATCGGGCAATCGCGCCCTGGCGTGATCGAATTCCATCTGGTGGACGATCGCTGCGTTGATCCGGTCGAGCTCGGTGTCATCGAATTTCGCCGGAGCGCGGCCGAAGGTCGACAAGTCGAATGTCTCGACCAGTTTCGCCCGATGGGCGATCGGTTCCACCGGCTGCGAGGTGCCGAGGCGGGCCAGCAGCGCGACCAGCGCTTCGGGTTCGATATCGCGTTCGCGGAAAGCATCGCAGCCGAGCGAACCGAGCCGCTTGGACAGCTTTCCCTCCTTGCCGACGAGCAAGGCCTCGTGCGCGAAACGAGGAATTTGCTGCGCCCGATATGCTGCAGCAATTAGTGCGGTAAACATCTGAATTTGAACGGCTGTGTTGGACACATGGTCCTCGCCGCGCAGTACGTCGGTCACGCCCATATCGAGATCGTCTACCGCACTAGGTAGCATATAGAGCCAGCTACCGTCGGCGCGGCGGATCACCGGATCGGACAGCTGCGCAGGATCGAATTTCTGCTGTCCGCGCACGCCGTCTTCCCAGCGGATCGGCTCTTCGTGATCGAGCTTGAAGCGCCAGTGCGGGGCAGTGCCCTCGGCCTCTTTCGCCGCACGATCTCCCTCGCTCAGGCGAAGAGAGGCGCGGTCGTAGATCGGGGGCAAGCCGCGCCCGAGCTGGATCTTGCGCTTGAGTTCGAGTTCCTGCGCAGTCTCGTAGGCCGGATAGACGCGGCCCGCAGCCTTCAGTGCCTCGAAAGCCGCTTCGTACTTCTCGAGCCGCTGCGACTGGCGCTCCTCGCCATCTGGCGCGAGACCGAGCCACGCGAGATCGGCGCGGATCGCCTCGACATATTCCTCGCGGCTACGCTCCGCATCGGTGTCGTCGATCCGCAGCATGAACTTGCCGTCCGCCTTCCTCGCCAGCAGCCAGTTGTGCAGCGCGGTGCGGATATTGCCGACATGGAGACGCCCTGTGGGAGAAGGCGCGAAACGGGTGATCGTGGTCATGGTGCGCGCCGATAGCGCATGCATCGCGCTATTGCGAGAACAGGGTTACGCTGCGTCCGCCGCCAGAGATTTTCACGCCGTTCTCGGGTGTCCGCTCGATCGTGTCGGAAGCCTCGAAGGCAGACCACAGCCGGGGCAGTTCGGGTGCCCGCGGGATGGTACAGATCGGACCTCCCGGCCCGGGCTCCGCGCTGGCCGAGAAGCCGGTTCCGGAAATCCGGTAGAGCCGGAATTCGCCAGCGCAACTGGGTTCCCACCAGATGTGCTCCTCGTCGATCCTCAAGGCGAGAGCGCGCGGCTCGTCGACCTCTTTCCCGTCGATCCCGGCGACCCGCCAATGGCCGACCAGGTCGATTTCTTCGACCACCGGGGAAGCATCGGTGACCGGTGCCGGTTCTTGCTGCCCTGCAGGTGGGGCCTGGTTGCAGCCCCACAGCGCCACCGCTGCCATGCATGCTGCAAACCTCATGCCACGTCTCCGCCACGCCGGCGCGACAGGCTGGCTTCGCGCTTCTTGCGATATTCGAGGAATTCCTCGCCCAGATCGGGATCCGGAACCGCGTCGGAGGCCGCGGCATCGCCCGCTTGGCCGATTTCATCGGGCGGGACCGGCCTCGAAATGAGGAACCCTTGCGCTTCCTGCACGCCCAGCTTGCGCAGCAGGTCGAGCTGCGCACGGTTCTCGATGCCTTCCGCGGTCGTGTCCATGCCGAGCGCATCGGCAAGGCGCGTAATCGTCGACACGATTGCCTGGCTGCCGATGTCGCTGGCGATGTCGGTGACGAAGGTGCGGTCGATCTTGATCCGGTCGAAGGGGAAGCGACGCAAATAGCCGAGCGAGGAATAGCCCGTTCCGAAATCGTCGAGCGCCACGCGCACGCCCAGTTCGCGCAGGCGGAGCAGCGTCACGTGACCGGTCTCGCCCTGGTCCATCAGCACATGCTCGGTAATCTCGAGCTCCACCCTTTCGGGATCGATATTGGTCGCATGGATCGCCTGCGCGACGGTTGCGACCAGGTTCGGATTGCTGACCTGTGTCGGCGACAGGTTGATCGCGATCCGGAAATTGCCGGGAAGCGAAACCGCATCTGCCAGCGACTGGCGTATGACCCATTCACCCAGCTGGAGGATCATGCCGGTGTCTTCCGCGACCTGAAGGAAATCGGTCGGCGCAATCATTCCGCGCTGCGGATGATACCACCGCAACAGCGCCTCGTAGCCCGTCGTCTGTCCGCTATCGAGGTCGATGATCGACTGGTAATGCATGCGCATCTGGCCGCGTCCCAGTGCCTCGCGCAGGTCCCTCTCGATCTCGCGACGCTCGCGCGCCGCCTTGTCGAGAGCGGGTTCGAACAGGGCGAGATTGTCGCGGCCCTTTTCCTTCGCCGCGTAAAGGGCAAGGTCGGCGCGGCGCATCAGTTCTTCGGCATCGCAATCGCCATCGGTGCAGCGTGCCACGCCGACACTGGTCGAGATGCGATAGGTGTGGCCCTCGATCTCGTAGGGCGCGCGGACGACCGAGAGGAAGCGGTGCGCGCGCTCGATCAGCAGGCCGTCACCCGCACGCGTTTCGATCAGCACTGCGAATTCGTCTCCGCCGAGGCGCGCGACCAGGTCCTCGCTGCGGATCTCCTGTTCGAGCCGCGTGCCGACTTCGCGCAGCAGCCGGTCGCCCACGAGGTGTCCGCGCGTGTCGTTGACCGCCTTGAAATCGTCGAGATCGAGATAGAACAGCGCGATATTCGAACCGGTCGAGCAGTGCTCTCCCGTCAGCGACCTTAGCCGTTCGTTGAAGAGGTAACGGTTCGCGAGGCCCGTCAGATTGTCGTAATGGGCCATGAAGGCGACGCGCTCTTCGACAAGGCGATCGGCTGTCACATCGCGGGCGACACCGCTCATCCGGCCATCCTCGCGCGGCCGGGCAGCAAGGCGCCAGTATTGCAGTTCACCCGAAACCCTCAGGCGAACGATAAGATCGCGGAACGGGCTGCGTTCGACGAGGCGCGTGGCAAGCGCATCGCGGTCTTCGCCGGCGATGAACAGGTCGAGGAAGGAACTCCCCTCGAGAACTTCGGGATCGCTATCGACTGCCGCAGCAAAGCGCTGGCTGACATCGCGCAGATTGCCGCGCGGTCCGACCGTCCAAAGGCAGTCGGAGGATTGCTCCTCGTAGTCGTTGAGGAGCATGCGGACGGTCCCGGTGCTCTCGCGCCGTTCGATCTCGGCTTCGCCCGCCGCGACGAAGTATCTCTCCTGCGCACGCGCCGCCACGAACAGCGCGATTGCGAAGCTGCAGATCAGGAGGACGGTCGGCCAGGCGCCCCAAGATCCGATCAGGAAGGCGGACAGGATGAGAGAGGGGGACATCGTGAGCGTATGGAAAATCGCCGCCTGCGGAGCGGTGCGGTGCACCAGGAGCGTTCCGCAAAGCACGGCCGTGCCGATGATGCCCAGCACGGCAATTTCCAGCCCTGCAGCATAAGAAGCGAGATAAGGGAAGACGACCACCCAGATCGTGCTGCCGATCGACTGGAGCACGAGGACGCGCTGCCATTGGTCGCGCATTTCCTCGAAGCTGGCGGTTTCAAGGTCGAGACGTCGGTCGAGCCAGACGAAGACCCCCAGCTGCGTTATCTGCGCCGTGGCCCAGATCGTCATGATAATCGCCGGTGCATTGTTCCAGAAGGTCCAGAGCAGGGCGAAAATCGAGGCAAGCGCCGGCAGAAGCGAGGTGGTGGCGCCCGAGCTGAAGCTTTTCAGGCGACGATAGAGCAGCAGCTGCTGCAGCGGATCCTCCACCGCTTCGTGGTCGCTTTTCGCCTGGTACTCGGTCACGGGCTCAGGTCGCGACACGCCATTCCCCTGTTAGCGTTTGCCCCGCATCCACGCATTTCTGCGGCTTGCGGGGCGAGCGTGCAACGTTGCACGCACACGGTCAAGCACATCCGCGTTGCAAAAATCTTTCGGTCGCCCAAGCAATTACGAAAAAGCCCCGCCGGATCGCTCCGGCGGGGCCTGATCTGTCGGATGAAAGTGCGGCTTATTCGCCGTCCTTCGCCTCCTCGTTGAGGTAGTCGCCCGCATCGGCATCGGTGCCGTGGGTTTCGCCTTCCATCGTGGCCAGCGGATCGTCGCCGATCGCCGCTTCGGGGCCCTGGGCCAGTTCGGCTTCGTGCTCTTCCTCGGCGGTATTGGCAGCGATGATCGCTTCCTGGGCCTTCTTCCACTGTGCACGCAGAGCGGCGTCGCGGCTGGAGGCGGTCACGCGCATGCGGTTCATGCCCGCGCCGGTACCGGCAGGGATGAGACGGCCCACGATGACATTTTCCTTGAGGCCGACCAGCGTGTCCTTCTTGCCCTCGACCGAAGCCTGGGTGAGGACGCGGGTGGTCTCCTGGAACGATGCGGCCGAGATGAACGAACGCGTCTGCAGCGAGGCCTTGGTGATGCCGAGCAGGATCGGCACGCCGGTGGCGGGCGTCTTGCTCTTGGTCAGCTTCGCATTGGTCTCGTTCAGTTCTTCCAGGTCGATCTGTTCGCCCGGCAGCAGCACGGTGTCGCCACCGTCGGTGATCTCGACCTTCTGCAGCATCTGGCGAACGATCACCTCGATGTGCTTGTCGTTGATCTTCACGCCCTGCAGTCGGTAGACTTCCTGGATCTCGTTCACGAGATATTCGGCCAGCGCCTCGATCCCGAGGACATCGAGGATGTCGTGCGGGTTCGGCGAGCCCGAGATCAGCGTGTCGCCCTTCTTGACGAAGTCGCCTTCCTGGACGTCGATGATCTTGGTCTTGGGGATCAGGTACTCTACCGGATCACCCTCCTCCGGAACGATCGCGATCTTGCGCTTCGCCTTGTATTCGCGGACGAATTCGATCTTGCCCGAAATCTTGGCGATGATCGCATTGTCCTTCGGCACGCGGGCCTCGAACAGTTCGGCAACACGCGGCAGACCACCGGTGATGTCGCGGGTCTTGGCAGCTTCGCGCGAAGCACGGGCGAGGATGTCACCTGCCTGCACTTCCTGGCCGTCCTCGACCGAGAGCACCGTGCCCGGCGCCAGCATGTAACGCGCAGCTTCGCTGTCGTCGCCGGCATCGTTGAACAGTGTGAGACGCGGGCGAAGGTCGTCCTTCTTGCGGCCGGTGGCGCGCATTTCGGTGACGACGCGCTGGGCGATACCGGTGGCATCGTCGACGCGCTCTTCCATCGTCTGCGTGTCGACGAGGTCCTGGAAGCGGACCACACCCGACTGCTCGGTGATGATCGGCAGCGAGAACGGGTCCCACTCTGCCAGGCGATCGCCTTCCTTCACCTTGCCGCCATCCTTGTGCATCAGCACGGTACCGTAAGGCACCTTGTGGATTTCGCGTTCGCGGCCTTCGGCGTCGATCACTGCCAGTTCGCCGTTGCGGGCGAGCGACAGGATACGACCCTTCTTGTCGGTGATGGTCGGCATGTCGCGGTAGACGACCTTACCGTCCGACACGGCTTCGAGATGCGAAGTCTCGTTGAGCTGTGCGGCACCGCCGATGTGGAAGGTACGCATGGTCAGCTGCGTGCCGGGCTCACCGATCGACTGCGCGGCGATGACGCCGACAGCTTCACCAATGTTGACCGGCGTACCGCGAGCCAGGTCACGGCCGTAGCAGGTGGCGCAAACGCCCTGCTTGGCTTCGCAGACCAGCGGCGAGCGGATCTTGGCGACCTGCACTTCGGCTTCCTCGATGACCTTGACCATCGGCTCGTCCACGAGCGTGCCGGCCTTGGCGATCACTTCGTCGGTCGAAGCGTTGACGATGTCTTCGGCAACCGTACGGCCGAGGATGCGCTCGCCGAGCGAGGCGATAACGCTACCGCCCTGCACGATGGCGCGCATTTCGAGCGCGTTGTCGGTCTTGCAGTCCTCTTCGACGATGACGCAGTCCTGCGACACGTCGACGAGACGACGGGTCAGGTAACCCGAGTTCGCCGTCTTCAACGCGGTGTCCGCGAGGCCCTTACGAGCACCGTGGGTCGAGTTGAAGTATTCGAGGACGTTCAGGCCTTCCTTGAAGTTCGAGATGATCGGGTTCTCGATGATCTCGCCCGATGGCTTGGCCATGAGGCCGCGCATACCGGCCAGCTGCTTCATCTGCGCCGGGCTACCACGCGCACCGGAGTGCGACATCATGTAGATCGAGTTGATCTGCGCTTCCTTGCCGTCCTTGTCGATCGGCTGCGAACGGATCTCTTCCATCATGGCGTCGGCCACGCGGTCGCCGCACTGGCTCCACGCGTCGATGACCTTGTTGTACTTTTCCTGCTGGGTGATCAGGCCGTCCTGGTACTGCTGCTCGTAATCGGCAACCAGCGCCTTGGTTTCCTCGACCATACCCGCCTTGCTGTCGGGGATGATCATGTCGTCCTTGCCGAAGGAGATGCCGGCCTTGAACGCGTGGCGGAAGCCCAGCACCATGATGGCGTCGGCGAACAGCACCGTGTCCTTCTGGCCGGTGTGACGATAGACCTCGTCGATCACGTCGGCGATGTCCTTCTTCGTCAGCAGGCGGTTGACGATGTCGAAGGGAACCTTGTGGTTCTTCGGCAGGCATTCGCCGATCAGCATGCGGCCCGGCGTGGTGACGAAACGCTTCATTTCGACCTTGCCGTTCTCGTCGGCCTGCGGGACGCGGGCCATGATCTTCGAGTGAAGCGTAACCGACTTCACTTCCAGAGCCTGATGGACTTCGGCCATGTCGGCGAACATCGGCAGCTGCTCGTGCTTCTCGCCATCGTCGCCTTCGATATACTCGGGCGTCTTTTCCTGACGTTCCATCGACAGGTAATACAGCCCCAGCACCATGTCCTGCGAGGGCACGATGATCGGCTTGCCGTTGGCGGGCGAGAGGATGTTGTTGGTCGACATCATCAACACGCGCGCTTCCAGCTGCGCCTCAAGGCTCAGCGGAACGTGAACGGCCATCTGGTCACCGTCGAAGTCGGCGTTGAAGGCGGCGCAGACCAGCGGGTGAAGCTGGATGGCCTTGCCCTCGATCAGCACGGGCTCGAATGCCTGGATGCCGAGACGGTGGAGCGTCGGTGCGCGGTTGAGGAGGACCGGGTGCTCGCGAATGACTTCGTCGAGGATGTCCCAGACTTCCTTGCGCTCCTTCTCGACCCACTTCTTCGCCTGCTTGAGGGTCATCGAGAGACCCTTGGCGTCGAGACGGGCGTAGATGAAGGGCTTGAACAGTTCGAGCGCCATTTTCTTCGGCAGGCCGCACTGGTGCAGCTTGAGTTCCGGACCGGTCACGATGACCGAACGGCCCGAATAGTCGACGCGCTTACCCAGAAGGTTCTGACGGAAGCGGCCCTGCTTGCCCTTGAGCATGTCGGAGAGCGACTTGAGCGGACGCTTGTTCGCACCGGTGATCACGCGGCCGCGGCGGCCGTTGTCGAACAGTGCGTCGACGGCTTCCTGCAGCATGCGCTTTTCGTTGCGGACGATGATGTCCGGCGCGCGAAGCTCCATGAGGCGCTTGAGGCGGTTGTTACGGTTGATCACACGACGGTAGAGGTCGTTCAAATCCGAGGTCGCGAAACGGCCACCGTCCAGCGGGACGAGCGGGCGCAGTTCGGGCGGAATGACCGGCACGACTTCGAGGATCATCCATTCGGGACGGTTGCCCGATTCGATGAAGCTTTCGACGACCTTCAAACGCTTGATGATCTTGGCAGGCTTGAGCTTCGACTTGGTGGTCGCCAGCTCTTCCAGCAGGTCTTCCTTTTCCTGCTCAAGGTCGAGATCCATCAGCATGGTCTTGACTGCGGACGCACCGATGTCGGCGGTGAATGCGTCTTCACCGTATTCGTCCTGCGCTTCGAGCATTTCATCTTCGGTCAGCAGCTGGTGCTTTTCCAGAGCGGTTAGGCCCGGCTCGGTGACGATGTAGCTTTCGAAGTAGAGCACGCGCTCGAGCTGCTTGAGCTGCATGTCGAGCAACAGGCCGATGCGGCTCGGCAGCGACTTCAGGAACCAGATGTGCGCGACCGGAGCTGCAAGCTCGATGTGGCCCATGCGCTCCCGGCGGACCTTGGTCACGGTGACTTCGACGCCGCACTTTTCGCAGACGACGCCCTTGTACTTCATGCGCTTGTACTTGCCGCAAAGGCACTCGTAGTCCTTCACGGGGCCGAAGATGCGCGCACAGAACAGGCCGTCACGTTCTGGCTTGAACGTACGGTAGTTGATCGTTTCCGGCTTCTTGATTTCGCCGAAGGACCACGAGCGGATGCGCTCGGGGCTGGCGATGCCGATCTGGATCTCGTCGAAGGTTTCGGGCTTCGCGAGCTGGTTGGTGAATTTGGTCAGTTCGTTCATGACTTAATTCCCTAAGGGGTAATTCTAATGGGCGGAAAGCGGAGGGGGTGGTTAGCCCCCTTATTCCGCCGCGATCGCGAGGCCGTCGTCGTCTTCGTCGTCGCTGAGCGACTTGAGTTCGACGTTGAGACCCAGGCTGCGCATTTCCTTGACGAGCACGTTGAAGCTCTCCGGAATGCCGGCCTCGAAGGTGTCGTCGCCCTTGACGATGGCTTCGTAGACCTTGGTACGGCCGATCACGTCGTCCGACTTCACGGTGAGGATTTCCTGCAGCGTGTAGGCTGCACCGTAGGCCTGGAGTGCCCAGACCTCCATCTCACCGAAGCGCTGGCCGCCGAACTGCGCCTTACCGCCCAGCGGCTGCTGGGTGACGAGCGAGTACGGGCCGATCGAACGGGCGTGGATCTTGTCGTCGACCAGGTGGTGCAGCTTGAGCATGTAGATGATGCCCACGGTCACCTTGCGGTCGAAGGCTTCACCGGTACGGCCGTCGAAGAGGACCGACTGGCCGTCTGCATCGAGGCCTGCACGCCCCAGCTCCACGGTCACGTCGCCTTCGCGCGCGCCGTCGAACACCGGCGTACCCATCGGGACACCGCGCGACAGGTTGCCGGCGAGTTCGACGATTTCCTCGGTCGAACGGGCCTTGAGGTCTTCGGCATAACGGTCGCCATAAACGTCGTTCAAGCGCTCGATCACGGCTTCGGGCGGCTTCGCCTTGGAATAGTCTTCCGCAGCGTTCGGGTTGGCCTTCTTCCACTCTTCGAGCTGCTCGCCGATCTGCATGCCCAAATTGCGGGCTGCCATACCGAGATGCGTTTCGAAGATCTGACCGACGTTCATGCGCGAAGGCACGCCCAGCGGGTTGAGGACGATGTCCACCGGCGTACCGTCGGCGAGGAACGGCATGTCCTCGACCGGCAGGATGCGCGAAATGACACCCTTGTTACCGTGACGGCCGGCCATCTTGTCGCCCGGCTGCAGCTTGCGCTTCACCGCGACGAAGACCTTGACCATCTTGAGCACGCCCGGAGCGAGTTCGTCGCCACGCTCGAGCTTTTCCTTCCGGTCCTCGAACTTGTCGTCGATGACCTTCACGCTCTCGTCATACTGCGACTTGACCGCTTCGATCTGGGCCTGACGGTTGTCGTCCGCAACTGCGAACTTGAACCATTCGTGCTTGTCGACACCTTCGAGCACGCTCTCGTCGATCACAGTGCCCTTCTTCACGCCCTTCGGAGCAGCCGAGGCGGTCTGGCCTTCGAGCATGTCCTTGAGGCGGTTGTAGGTCGCACGGTTGAGGATGGCGCGTTCGTCGGCAGCGTCCTTGCGGAGGCGTTCGATTTCCTCGTTCTGGATCGCACGCGTACGGTCGTCGATCTCGATACCGTGACGGTTGAAGACGCGGACTTCCACGACCGTTCCGGCAACGCCCGGCGGCAGGCGGAGCGATGTGTCGCGCACGTCGCTGGCCTTTTCACCGAAGATGGCGCGCAGGAGCTTTTCTTCCGGCGTCATCGGGCTTTCGCCCTTCGGCGTGATCTTGCCGGCAAGGATATCGCCCGGGTGCACTTCGGCGCCGATGTAGACGATGCCCGCTTCGTCGAGGTTGCGCAGAGCTTCCTCGCCGACGTTCGGGATGTCGCGGGTGATGTCTTCGGGGCCGAGCTTGGTGTCGCGCGCCATGACTTCGAATTCCTCGATATGGATCGAGGTGAAGACGTCGTCCTTCACGATACGCTCGGAGATGAGGATACTATCCTCGTAGTTGTAGCCGTTCCAGGGCATGAAGGCGACGAGCGTGTTACGGCCCAGCGCCAGTTCGCCCAGATCGGTCGAGGGACCGTCGGCGATGATATCGCCGGCCTCGATCGTTTCACCCACCTTCACCAGCGGACGCTGGTTGATGCAGGTGTCCTGGTTCGAACGCTGGAACTTCTGCAGAGTGTAGATGTCGACGCCCGACTGGCCGGGTTCGACATCGCCGATCGCACGGATGACGATACGCGTCGCATCGACCTGGTCGACGATACCGCCGCGCTTGGCGGTGATCGCCGCACCCGAATCGCGGGCAACGGTTTCTTCCATGCCGGTGCCGACCCAGGGCGCTTCCGCCTTCACGAGCGGCACGGCCTGGCGCTGCATGTTCGAGCCCATCAGTGCGCGGTTGGCGTCATCGTTTTCCAGGAAAGGAATGAGCGATGCTGCAACCGAGACGAGCTGCTTGGGCGAGACGTCCATCAGCGTGATGCTCTCGCGCGGCGCCATCAGGTTGTCGCCGTTCTGGCGCGCCGAGACCAGCTCTTCAACGAAGCCGCCCTTGTCGTCGAGGTCGGCCGAAGCCTGTGCGACGGTGTGCTTCTGCTCTTCCATCGCCGAGAGGTAGATGACCTCGTCGGTAACCTTGTTGTCCTTCACCTTGCGATACGGCGTCTCGATGAAGCCGTACTTGTTGACGCGGGCGAAGGTGGAGAGCGAGTTGATCAGACCGATGTTCGGGCCTTCCGGCGTTTCGATCGGGCAGATGCGGCCATAGTGCGTCGGGTGAACGTCGCGCACTTCGAAGCCTGCACGCTCGCGGGTGAGGCCGCCCGGGCCAAGCGCCGAAACGCGGCGCTTGTGGGTGACTTCCGAGAGCGGGTTGGTCTGGTCCATGAACTGCGAGAGCTGCGAAGAACCGAAGAACTCGCGCACGGCAGCCACGGCGGGCTTGGCGTTGATGAGGTCGTTCGGCATCACGGTCGACACGTCGACCGAGCTCATGCGCTCCTTGACCGCGCGTTCCATGCGCAGCAGGCCGACGCGGTACTGGTTTTCGAGCAGTTCGCCGACCGAGCGGACACGGCGGTTGCCGAGGTTGTCGATGTCGTCGACTTCGCCCTTGCCGTCCTTGAGGTCGACCAGTTCCTTGACCACGGCAAGGATGTCTTCCTTGCGCAGCGTGGTGACGGTGTCTTCGGCATCCAGGTCGAGGCGCATGTTGAGCTTCACGCGGCCGACTGCCGACAGGTCATAGCGCTCGCCATCGAAGAACAGGCCTTCGAACAGGGCTTCTGCGGTTTCCTTGGTCGGCGGTTCGCCGGGACGCATGACCTTGTAGATCGCTTCGAGGCCCTCGTCGCGGTTCTCTGCCTTGTCGACCTTCATCGTGTTGCGGATCCACGGACCCGTGTTGACGTGGTCGATGTCGAGCAGGTCGAGGCTGTCGACGCCGGCGGCGTCGAGCACTTCGAGGTTCTCGGCGGAGACCTCGTCACCGGCTTCGATGTAGATGCGACCGGTGCTCTCGTCGATCAGATCTTCGCTGGCATAACGGCCGAAGACTTCCTCGGTCGGCAGCAGCAGGGTTTCGAGACCGTCCTTGGCCGCCTTGTTTGCAGCGCGCGGGCTGATCTTGGTACCGGCCGCGAACACTTCCTCACCGGTCTTGGCGTCCACCAGCGGGAAGGCCGGCTTCTGGCCGCGCCAGTTCTCGGCGACGAAGGGAAGCTCCCAGCCGTCCTTGGCGCGCTTCCAGGTGACCTTGTCGTAGAAGTGGTCGAGGATGCCTTCGCTGTCGAGGCCGAGCGCGTAGAGCAGCGCGGTGACCGGCAGCTTGCGCTTGCGGTCGATACGCACGTTGACGACATCCTTGGCGTCGAATTCGAAGTCGAGCCAGCTGCCGCGATAAGGAATGATGCGGGCAGCGAAGAGGAGCTTGCCCGAGCTGTGGGTCTTGCCGCGATCGTGGTCGAACAGGACACCCGGCGAACGGTGCATCTGGCTGACGATAACGCGCTCGGTACCGTTGATGATGAAGGTGCCGTTGTCCGTCATCAGCGGCATGTCGCCCATGTACACGTCCTGCTCCTTGATATCGAGCACGGAGCGGGTCTCGGTTTCCTGGTCGACTTCGAAGACGATCAGGCGCAGCGTGACCTTCATCGGCGCGGCATAGGTGATGCCGCGCTGCTTGCATTCGACGATGTCGTGCTTGGGCGGTTCGAGTTCGTAATGGACGAAGTCGAGTTCGGCGGTGCCGGCGAAGTCGCGGAGCGGGAAGACCGAGCGCAGCGTCTTTTCGAGGCCCGAGACATGGCCGGTGGCCTTGTCGGAACGCAGGAACTGTTCGTAGCTCTCGCGCTGGACTTCGATCAAATTGGGCATGTCGACGACTTCATGGATGTCGCCGAAAATCTTGCGGATACGCCGTTTTGCGGTACCCGAAGCAGTGCTGCGGGGCGCCTTCGCCTTGGTAGCCATAAGGGGTAGTTACCTCTTCTCGTGTGCGTCACCCCCGCGCGGACAGGGGTGCAATTCGTGTCTCATGCGCGTGAGAACCATGATCGGGACGCAAAAAGGCCGCAGCGAATGCGCGCCAATAGCGGCGGCAGCTGCAGCTCATGAAAAGCGTCGCGATATGGAAACGCCGCTTCCATCCTGTACCCGATCCCCGCGCATGAATCGGATTCGCTCGAAGCGTGCGGTCGGGAGGGCATGTAGGAAGCGTACAGAGGAAAGTCAAACGCCAGATTGGCGCACAAACGGCGGAAATCCGGGCATTTCGAGTTTCGATATGTCACATATCGTTTCTCGATATTATCGATTGACAATAAGTGCGACTCGCCTTATTGATTATCGATATTGAAGATCAAGGAGATCGATAAATGCTTCGTTTCAGCCCCAATTTCGCTGCCGCATTTGCGGCCATCATCATCACTCTCGTCTCGGTCCAGGCGGTTACCGTCGTGCCACACGCGTCGGCCTCCGTCGCCACCCTGCCGGCCATCGCCTGACCCTTTCGGAGACACTTCGTGACAAATACGAAAAACGACCCCCTGCTGACTGTCGCACGGGTTGCCATCCGCATCCTGCAAATCCTGCTCGGTATCGCCACGGCCGCGCTTGTCTTCGCCATTCCCTTCGTCTTGTTCGGGCGTGACCTGATCCAGCGCGAGATGCGCGAAGAAACGGGCAATCTGGCGGCCGTCTTCCCTCACTGGGAAGTGGCAGGCCTGCTGGTCGTCTTCCTCGCCACCGTCATCCTCACCTTCCTTTTCCTGCGCAAACTGCTCGCAATTATCGACACCGTTGGTGAAGGCGATCCCTTCGTGCCCGCCAATGCCGAGCGCCTGACCCACATGGCCTGGCTGATGGTGGCCGTGCAGGGTCTCGCCCTGGCTCTCGTACCTCTGATCGTGCGCGTTCAGCTTGCCTTCGAGGAAGTCGACCCGACCATGGACGCCGAGCTCGACCTGGGCGGCATCGTCCTCGCCATTACCCTGTTCATCCTTGCCCGCGTATTCCGCCATGGTGCCGCCATGCGCGCCGACCTGGAAGGGACCGTGTGATGCCGGCAGAAGAAGGAACCTATATCGTGGTCAAACTCGACGACCTGCTCCACGCCAAGCGCATGACGCTGACCGAGCTGGCCGAACGCGTCGGCCTGACGCTTGCCAACCTCTCGATCCTCAAGACCGGCAAGGCCAAGGCCATCCGCTTCTCCACGCTCGAGGCCATCTGCCGCGAACTGGATTGCCAGCCTGGCGACCTGCTCGCTTACGAGCAACCTGGCATCTGAACGGGCGAAAACTCGGAAAAATATGCATCGGGCTAGGGGCTCGATGCATTTTCCATATTTGCGACTCGCTTGAATGTGGCTATTTTATGGCTACGCCAATCATGGCGCTTAGGAACACGATAAACATGAAGAAGATCGCACTCGTTGCCGCTCTCCCCGTTGCTCTCTCGCTCGCAGCTTGCGGCGAAACCGCGACCGAAGAAGCTCCGGTCGAAGAAACCGCTGTAGAAGCTCCGGTTGAAGCTCCGGTCGTCGAAGAAACCGTCACCACCGACGAAGCTGCTGTCGACGCCACCGTCGAAGCCGGCACCGAAGAAGCTCCGGTTGCTGAAGAAGCTCCGGCTGGCGAATAATCGCTTTGTCGATCCCGCCACCGTGCGGGGCGCCATAGGCACATTGGGACCCGGTTCGAAAGAGCCGGGTCCTTTTGCATTCGGCAGGTTCCTGCACCAGTGAAAACTTGACTCCTGCGCCCGAACCGCTAGATGCGCGCCCGACCGGCAAGCCTACTGGCAAGCCGATCATCCGTCCGAGACAGTTGGTGACCGGGATCTGCCCGGTCTTAATTTCCAGCCTAGACGGGGAAAAGAGAATTCCCGGTGGGTCTTGAAACCCGCCGTTTCGCGCCATTTGGCGCACTCCTTCCCCCATCAACGGACTCGCCCGTGTCGTCTTTTCGGCATGGACAAACGTAGCCGATCGTTCGGGAGCCATCCCGTTCGGTCATAGTGAAGGAGTATGGCATGGATCGTTCGCAGAAAGCCGATTCGGTCGCCCAGCTCAGCGAAGTCTTCAACCAGGCTGGCGTGGTCGTCGTGACCCGCAACCTGGGCCTTTCGGTCGCCCAGTCGACCGAACTGCGCACGAAGATGCGTGAAGCCGGTGCGTCCTACAAGGTTGCGAAGAACCGTCTCGCCAAGCTCGCCCTGAAGGACACCGACTACGCAGGTCTCGACGAGTACCTGTCCGGTCCGACCGCCCTTGGTTATTCCGAGGATCCGGTTGCTGCAGCCAAGGCTGTGGTGGAGTTCGCCAAGACCACCGACAAGATCGAAATCGTCGGTGGTTCGATGGGCGCGCAGAAGCTCGACGAAGCAGGGGTCAAGGCACTCGCCTCGATGCCGAGCCTCGACGAACTTCGCGGCAAGATCGTGGGCCTCGTCAACGCCCCGGCAACCAAGGTTGCCCAGGTCGTCAACGCACCCGCGGCCAAGCTCGCACGTGTCTTCGGCGCATATGCCGCCAAGGAAGCCGCGTAAGAGCTGGTTCTCGCGCAGAACACATATTCATCGGGGCAGAGCCGATCAGGCACCCCGGCCTATTATTTGGAGTGAAACATCATGGCTGATATCGCCAAGCTTGTTGAAGAACTGTCGAAGCTGACCGTCATGGAAGCCGCTGAGCTTGCCAAGGCACTTGAAGAAGAGTGGGGCGTGAGCGCCGCTGCTGCTGTTGCTGTTGCTGGCCCGGCCGGCGGTGGCGATGCCCCCGCAGCTGAAGAAAAGGACGAATTCGACGTCGTCCTCACCGGCGACGGTGGCAAGAAGATCCAGGTCATCAAGGAAGTCCGCGCCATCACCGGCCTGGGCCTCACCGAAGCCAAGGCTCTTGTCGAAGGCGCACCGAAGGCGCTCAAGGAAGGCGTCAACAAGGCTGAAGCCGAAGAAATCAAGGGCAAGATCGAAGCAGCCGGCGGTACCGTCGAGCTCAAGTAAGCTTTTCGCTTACGCTTCGATCTCGTTTCGCGAGATCACGCGAAGGGCGGTGCCGCAAGGTGCCGCCCTTTTCGTTTTGCAGGGCGGAGCAGGCACGATGCCCCCGCCGCATCTCACATCCGGTAGTTCACCCGCAGCCCCATCGTGTCGATGCCCGGGTTCTGGTCGCGGTTGAACAGCCGGGCGTTGCTGATGTGGACCCAGCTCGCCTCCACCGACCAGCGATCCGACAGATCGACGCCCAAAGCCAACTCCGGCTCGAACAGAACCCTGCTGCCGAGGTCGGTGCGGAAACCCGTCACCGGATCGACGCGGAGCGAAGGCGCGTCATGCACAACGAGGCCTACGCCGGGGCGCAGGTAGACCTGGCCGATTTCCGCCTTCCAGCCCACACCGACGCCCGCAAAGTTCGTATCGCCGGAGAGATTTGCAGAGCCGAAGACATAGGGCTGCATTCCTCCAAGCGCGTCGATTTCAGCGAAACGGAAACCTGCCTGGACGTCCACACCGCCTTCGTTGGTGGCGAAAGTGAAAGGCGTGTCGACGGCGTGGGCATAGACCCCGCCATAGATTTCCTGTGCCATGGCCGATGCAGGAAAGAGACCTGCCACCGCAGTGAACATTGCGAGCGGACGTGCGAAGCGCATGATGTGATTTCCATATATTTCGTGGAAGGGTCGTTAGGTATTATCCCGGCGCAGCTTTCGGAGGGCTGAAGCAAGGTCTTACCCCCTCGTTAACCTAAACGCGAAACCGTTCCTTGAACTTGCTTCCCTAGTCGGGAGGCATGGCTGGAAAACTCTCCAAGCACTCGACCATGCGGACCGCGCTCGCCGGCGCCGTGCTGTGTGCGCTTGCACCCCAAGTCGCGCAGGCAGCAACCCCGCTGGTGGCGGTCCAGACTGCCGAGATGCTGGCCGGAGATTGCGGATCGCCGGTAGCGGCACCGCTGGCAGCCAACTCCCCGATATCGATCGCCGTCCCAGCCCCAAGCAAGTCGGCCCAGATCATCGGGGGCGCGAGCGCGCTCGACGCGATCCGCGCACGCCAGGCAAGCGCTCCCTCGTCGCATCCGCTGCTTTCGAGTGCGCCTGCCAAGCCTTTCGAACCTGCCGCCGCGCCGCTCGCCGGTCGCAGCGAGGCCTGCGCGATCTCCGCCAGCCCGTTCGCCGTTGCGGGACCGGTGGGCTTTGCCGTGCCGCGCAGCGTGCAACCTCTTTACGCAGCCGCAACGCCGCGGCGCGATCTCGTCCTCGGAAGCCGGATGGTGCCGATCGCGCGCACAAGCTTCGATGCGCAGTGGAACCGCGTGAGTGCGGGCCGCACCAATCTGTCGGCCACCCTTCGCCGCGTCGGCAGCGATGGCCGCGGCCGCGCGGACATCGTCGCGTCGGTCAACCGCTGGGTGAACCGTGAAATCCGCCATGCCGAAGACATCGAGCTTTACGGCAAGAGCGATTACTGGGCCGATGCCGCAACCACGCTGCGCCTCGGCAAGGGCGACTGCGAAGATTTCGCCCTGCTCAAGATGGAACTTCTCGCCGCTGCAGGCGTGGCGCGCGAAGACATGATCCTCACGCTCGCCCGCGACCTCATCCGCCGCCGCGACCATGCGGTTCTGCTGGTGAAGGAAGGGGATGGCTGGCTGATGCTCGACAATGTCGGCAGCGCGCCGCTCGATGCGAGCCTCGCGCATGGCTATCGCCCGGTGATGAGCCTCGGCGCAAAGCAGAGCTGGCTTCACGGTTACTGAAACAAATGAGGGACGCAGGTGCTAGGCCACCCGCGCCCCTCTCTCCCCCCTAAGGGAAGCCTTTATCGCTCGGTAAGCGCGCGATCGAAGGCGCGGTTTACCGGCTTGAAGAGATAGGACAGCACACTGCGCCGTGCGGTCAGGATGGCGACATCGGCGACCATGCCCGGCACGATCGGCAGGCGCACGCCGCCCTTTTCGATGAAAGACCGGTCGGTTTCGATAACCACCGAATAATAGGCCTCGCGTTCGACCTCGTCGAAGATGCTGTCTGCGCTGACCTGCGCGACCTTACCCTTCAGCCCGCCGTAGATCGAGAAATCATAGGCGGTGATCTTGATGTTGGCGTTGTCCCCGACCTTCACGAAGGCGCGGTCGCTGGGTGAAATGCGCGCCTCGACCAGAAGCTTGTCGCCCACGGGCACGATCTGCATGATCTTCTCGCCCGCATTCACGAAGCCGCCTTCGGTCGTGACCTGCACGTCGTTGACGATGCCGTCGGAAGGCGCGCGCAGTTCATTGCGGTCGCGGCGGGCCGAGGCCCCGCGAATGCTTTCCTCGTTCACCGCGATACGCGTGGTGATCTCGCTGCGCTCCGCAAGCGCTTGCTGGCGAAAGTCGGCACGCGCCTGGCTGAGATCGGCCTGCGCCTGGTTGATTGCAGCCGAAGCGCGGCCGGCAGCCTGGCGGGCGGCCGAAAGGCGGCCCTGAAGGTCGACCACTTCGCGCTGCGCTTGGAGAAGGTCGGTTTGCGGAACGATATTCTTGGCCGCCAGCGGCCGCAGCATGTCGACCTGCTCGCGCGCGAGCTGAAGGCTGCTCTGGAGGCTGGAGGCCGTTGCCTGCGCCTCGGACAAGTCACGGCGGCGCTGCTCGACCGCGGAGGCCAGCGACGCTTCGCGGGCCCGCGCAGTATCGCGGCGTGCCTGCGCAAGGCGCGCTTCCTCGGCACATGCCGTGCCGGGTTCGCAGCCGATCGTCCCGCCGGAAGCTTCCGAATCGAGACGCTGGGCGCGCGCGGCCAACCGATCGGTTTCGGCCTGGAGCTCGCCCAGTTGCGAGGCGCTCTGCGAATCGTCGAGGCGGACCAGCAGGTCGCCCTTCTTGACGCTTTGCCCGCTGCGCACGAGGATTTCGGACACGACGGAGGGCTCGGCCGGCTGAACCAGCTGCGCCTTGCTCGAGGGGATCACCTTGCCGACGCCGCGGGTAATCTGGTCGACCTGCGCAAAAGCAGCCCAGGCGAACAGCAGCAGCATTCCCACTGCAGCGGTGACGATCAGGCGCTGCGCCGCGCTCATCGTGTTCCAACGCTGGAAGACAGTCATTGCACTTGCTCCGATGAAGGTGCCGGGGCGGCGATGATGGCGCCCTGCGAGCTGAGCGTTTCGCGATAGCCGGCGCTTGCCTGGACCGGATCCGGTATGGTCAGCCGCCAGGTCTTGGTGGTGTCGATACGTCCGCCGACATCGGCCTTGGCATGGCGGTCGGTGACGTCGGGCACTACTGTCAGCCCGGGTGTAAACTGGGCTTCGGCGGCAAGCGCGATCCGCTCGTCATCCTTGGCGAGAAAACGCGCAAAATCGACTTGCGGCTTGAATTCGCGGCCCGCCCAATTGCCGTAGAAGCTGGCGGCGCGGCCCGGCGAACCGGGGAAGCGATAGAAGATATGGCGCCCGATGGTCGCAAGCTTGCCCATACGGAAGGCCCAGTAGGGCACGACGTAATCGGCATGGTAATGCGTCGCCGTGCCGACTTCGGAGACCTCGCGTCCGCCCAGCGCATCGCGGGCGATGGCGAGCGACTTGCGCCACAGATTTGCCTGCGGCTTGCGCATAAGCGCACCGTCGCATGTAAAGCTGAACTGGCAGACCGGCTGGTTCCAGCCCTGATAGACCACGCCGCACACGGTGTTGGGATAGGCGGGATGGCGCACGCGGTTGAGCACGACCTGCGCCACCGCGCGCTGGCCCTGTTCGGGCTCTAGTGCGGCTTCGTAATAGACCGCCTGCGCAAGGCAATCGGTCGCGGTGCCGTAGTAGTTGGAGGACATGGGAATGCCCGCAAAGCGGCCCACCCGCTCGATCCGTCCGCCCAGTGTCGGGATGGCGAGGTTCTTCGCCAGCGCATCGCCCTCGTCGATTTCCACGAGAGTGGATTCCGCTTCGGCGGACGTCGTCATGTCGGCGAGGTCGGCCTGCATTTGAGGCGCCAGCCGTGCCATGGCCTCGGCCTTTTCCTGCGGCACCAGCATAGCGGATGTCCCGATCAGCGCGCTTGCCACGGCAAGGACCGAGAAAGCCCAGGCGCGCTTGGCGCGTGCGATGCCCGCCTTGCTCACAGCGTGCCTCCCTGCGCCGCACCGGCCTTGGCCAGCACTTCCTTGATCGGTCCGTCCGCAGCCACGCGGCCGCGGTCGAGTACGATGAGACGGTTGCAGACGGAGAAAAGCGCCGGGCGATGGGTGGAAATCACCAGCGTCTGCTCGGGGCTGATCGAGGCCGAAAGGCGTTCGACGAACATTTTCTCGGTCTCGCTGTCCATCGCGCCGGTCGGCTCGTCGAGGAAGAGGAGCTCGCGCGGTTCGACCATGGCGCGGGCAAGCGAAAGGAAGCTGCGCTGGCCGCCCGAAAGCTGGCGACCGTCTTCGCCAACCGAGCGGTCAAACCCGCCCGCATCGCGGCTGAGGAACTGGTCTGCACCCGTTGCCCGCATGGCTTCCAGCAGGGCCTCTTCGGACAGGCCGAGGCGACCCAGCGTGAGGTTGTCGCGCACCGAACCGGAGAACAGCGCCGCATCCTGCCCCACGAAGCCAAGGGCCTCTCGCAGCTGCTGCGGGCGGTATTGGCGGCTGTCGATGCCATTGACCATCATCGCGCCTTCGCTCGGCGCATAAAGGCCGCAGAGCAGGCGCCCGAAAGTGGATTTGCCCGAGGCAACACGTCCGACGAGCGCGATCCGCTCGCCCGGCTCGATGGCCAGGTTGAGGCCCGAAAGCGCGGCGGGCGCTTCGGGAGCATAACGGAATTCGGCATCCTCGAAGCGGATGGTCGGGCGCTTGATCGCTGCAGGTGCGACACTGGCACCCTGCTTGCGCTCGTCCCCGCCATCGAACATGCGCTCGATGCTTTCCAGCGTTTCCTTGGCCTGACGGCCGCGGGTAAGGAGGAATGCAATCTGTCCTGCCGGGGCCAGCGAACGCGAAGCCAGCATCACGATCGCGATGATCGCGCCCATGGTGATCTCGCCCGCAGCAAAGAGGTAATAGCCGCCGATGATCAGCGCGACGGTCGAAATCTGCTGGAAGACTTGCGCAAGGCTGACTGCAACCGAGCTTATGTTCCTGAGGCGAAGCTGCGAATGGCCACCGATATCGGCAAGGCGATGCCAGCGCGAGAGCATGCCGCCCTCCCCGCCCATGGCCTTGAGCGTTTCCGCGCCGGTCAGCGATTCCACCAGCAGCGTCTGCTGGAGACCGTAATCGGCCTGCGCGTCCTGCGATGCCTCCACGACCTTCTTCTGCAGGATGAAGCCTGCAATCGCCATGGCGGCGATGATGGTCAGCGGGACCAGCGCGAGCCAGCCTGCGATGATCGCGATGACGGCCACGAAGATGACGAGGAACGCCACGTCCACCACCAGCACGACCGAAGTCGAGGCGAAGAAGTCGCGCACGATGGCATATTCGGCAACGCGCGCCGCCATCGAACCGGTGTGCCCCTTGCGCTCCGAAAGCGGCATGGCGAGCAGGCGCGAGAAAATCTTCTGGCTCAGCTTGAGGTCGAGCCTTTGCGCGATCTCGTCGACGATCGAGGTGCGCGCGCGGCGCAGCGCGAATTCGAGCGCAAAGGCAAGCACGACGCCAAGACCCAGGACCCACAGCGTTTCCTGCGCCTGGTTCGGGATGACGCGGTCATAGACATTCATGGTGAAGATCGGCAGCGCGACCGCCAGCAGGTTTACCAGCAGCGAGGCAAGGACGACCGGCATGAAGGCGCTGCGCTCGCGGCGCAACTCGCCCCAGAACCAGTGACCGCGCGCCCTGGCATGCCAGGGCGCTTCGTCGGCGCGCATCCGGTCGGGATCGCCGTAAACGGGAAAGAGGATTCCCCAATAGGTTTCGGCCAGGTCGAGCCGCTTCTCCCAGGTCTCTGTCCCCGTTTCGGGGCGCCAGACGAGCAATTCGTCTTCCTGCGATTCGAGCAGGAGGACGAAGCCGCCCTCTTCGAGCGCAGCGATGGCTGGCAGGGTCTTACCGCTTGTGGGGAGGCGCTTCTGCCGGAGCAAATCGTGATTAAGCCCGGCAAGATCCAGCGCTGCCGGAGCCTGGTGCTGCGGCAGGAGGCCATCCGGATTACGCGGCAATTGTACGAGCGTAGTGCGCGAAAACGGCAAGCCATACCGGCTCGCCGCTTCCGCGATGCAGTCGACGAGCGGGTCGAGGACCCGCCCGTCAATCATATCTGCCTTGGCGTGTTCCATTGCCTAGATGGAAACCCCCTTTCCGTTGCTTCAATCTCCGTCGACGCGCCTTTGCAGTTCGGCTTCAACCGGCGGACCGTAATCGAAGCGATCGCGTTCGGTCTGGCCGGAGCCGGCTCCCGGTGCGATGCTCAGCGCGTCGAGGAAGCGGTTGGTAGCAGCAAGCGTCTGGTACTGCGCGAACAATTGCGAGAAGCGTGCCGTTTCGAGACGCACCTGAGTATTGAAGCGCGTGTTCTGTGCATCGAGCACGTCCAAGAGCGACCGGCGGCCGATGTTGAACTGGCTGCGATAGCTCAGCAGCAAGTCGTCGCTGACCTGGCTCTGGCGATCGAGCTGCTGGGTGATGCGACGCTGCGTGTCCAGCTGCTGCCATGCAATCCGGACATCTTCTTCCGCTTCGCGCTGGCGATCGTGCAGGGCATAGCGTGCAAGGCTGGCCTGACGGATGGTTTCCTGCAGCTTGGCGCGATTGATGCCGCCGTCGAACACGTCCCAGCGCAGCACGACGCGGGCCTGGATGTCGTTGGTTTCGCCCTTGAAACCATCGATGTCCTTGCCGGTACGGCCGCTCGCCTCGATCCCGATGGTCGGGTAGAGGTCGCCCTCTGCCGAATCCACCAGGGCATTGGCCGCATCGACGTCCGCCTGCGCTTCGCGCACCAGCGGGTTGCTGATGCGTGCGAGGCCCACTGCCGTCGGCAGGTCGGCCGGCATGGCAGCCGAAAGATCCGGCGGCAGGGCACCGACGTTGATGTCGAGCCCGGTCAGGCGGCGAAGCGAGATATAGGCGTTGCGCAGGTCCAGATCGGCTTCCTCGTTACGCACGAGGGCCGACTGGTAGCGCTCTTCCGCCTGCTGCTGGTCGGCGATCGAGATCGAACCTTCGGTCACGCCGCGCTGGAGGTCGCCCACCAGCGTCTGGTGGAACATCGCATTGTCACGTGCGGCTGCTGCCACGCGTTCCTGCAGCAGCACGTCGAGATACTGGCGTGCGATCTGCAGGGCGATGAATTCCGAACGTTCGGCAACGCGGTTGGACGCACCGTCCACGCGCGAGGCCTGGCGCAGCAGTTCGCCCCGACGGCGACCGAAGTCGAGCAGGGTCCACTCGCCGCGGATAGCCGCTTCGCGCGGGTAGAGCTCGTCATCCGAAATGCCGAGCGTGCGGCGCGTGTTGTTTTCAAGGTGGCGGACGCCGGCGCCCAGTTCGATGCCGACGCGCGGCTGGAACAGCCCCTGCGCCTGGCGACGTTCGAACTCGATCGCTTCCTTGTTGTACTGCGCCTGCAGGATGTCGGGGTTCGACTGCATCGCGATCGAGATCGCTTCCTGCATCGTTACCGTCTGTCCGGTGTTGTCTTGGGCAATGACTGCCGGAGCCGAACCTGCAAGCAGGAGCGCTGCGGCGGTTGCGAGAGTTGTCTTACGCATGTCTCGTCCCCTCCCTTACTGGTTGACCAGGATTTCGACGCGGCGGTTCTGCAACTCGCGCACGCCGTCGGCGGTCGGCACGCGTGGGCTTTCCTCGCCCTCCGCCTCCGTGGTGATGCTCGCACCGGAAATGCCGCGAGCGACCATCAGGCTCTCGATGGCATCGGCGCGGCGTTCGGACAGGCCGATGTTGTAGGCATTGCTGCCTGCACGGTCGGTGTGGCCGACGACCTTGAAGCTGGTCCAGTTGCAGACCGGCGCGTTCTCGACGACGTATTCGACCGTTTCGACCGCATCCTGCTGCGGCGTGGCGCTGTCGAATTCGAAGAAGATCAGGCCGGGTGCCTGCGCTGTGCAGACTTCGGGGCGCGGCGCGGGCTGCGGCTCGGGTGCTGCAACGCGCGGCTGCGGGGCCCGGTTCATCATGTCGTATGCCAGGGCGCAGCGGCCGAGGCTGACCGGATCCTTGGTGTTCGACTTGAGATAGCCGAGCGCGATGCCGCACTGGGCCTTGGCCTCGCTCGCCCACAGGTAACGCGGGTCGTTGGCGGCCACGATCGCGGGATCGTTGGTCATGGCAAGCCCGGCATCGTAGCGCATCTGAACCGCGCTGCGCAGTTCGTCCCCGTCCAGAGCCATCAGGTCATCCTGCGCGAAGGCCGCGGTGGGAGTTAATCCCGCCGCGGCTCCGGCAAGCGCGAAAATCGCTGCTTTTTTATTCATTGCAAAGCCCCTTGTTGCAAACTTCTCTCTGCGATTAGGCCGATGCCGCTGCCAGGGCGGCAACATCGTCGTTTTGTTCTTGTGCGGCCATTCCCATGGCGAACTGCGCCATATCGTTGGCCACCATGCTGTCGAGCAATCCTTCAGCCGGTGAGATCGCCATCGCCACGCCGTCATGGGCATCGGCGAAGTAATCGACGATCGCATCGACCTGGGCTGCGGCTGCGAGTTCGGCCACAGCCTCGCCCACTCCGAACCCGGGTTCCTGCATCGCGGCCACGTCCACCATCTTGCCCGGTGCTTCGAGCATGAGGAGCGCTTCCATCGCGCTGCCGGCATCCATGTTGGCGAAGCCTTCGAAGGCGCTCGGACCGCCGGAGAATTCCGGAGCCTGCATTGCCATCGCCGCGAAGTCGGGTCCTTCCGACTGGACTTGCATCGCCATGTCGGCAATGCGGCCGCCGAAATCGACCTGGGTGCCGAGGATGCTCGCCATCATGTCACCGCCGGCAAAGCCGGGCTCGGACTGGACGAAGCCTTCGAAGTTCATGGCGTAAGCTTCCGGCAGCTGCACCGCCGCCATGTCGAAGCCGCCTGCAAACTCGAAATTAACCATATCGTGACCCGCCGAACGGGGATCGCCGAAGGTCTGATTCAGGTCTGCACGGACTTCCGGCATGAAGAAGCCGGCTGCCATGGCAGCGACCGTGGCCATCTCGAGCGGCCGCATGTCGATGCGGGTCGCCTGCTGGTCGGTCGACACGGTCGACAGGCTGACGAGACCGTCATTGTCGTTCACCGCCATGTCGAGCGACGCCGCCTTGGCCGACGGAACCGCGGCATTGTTCATTGCCGGGTTGAGCGTGATGTCGAGTTCGCCCGAGCTGACGACATCGTCGTCATTGTCGATGACCGAGATCGGCACCGTGAACCCGACCGGGTCGTCCGACTGGATCGTTGCACCGAAATCGCCGACCTTGATTGTGTCACCCGAGACATAGGTGAACTCTAGCGTGGTGTATCCAGCTTCCGGATTCTCACCTTGGTCGACGCCCTGCTGGTCGGTGAAGACCGCGATGCGCGTGCCTTCGGCCTGCGCACCCGACGAACCGTTCACACCCGTTACGTTGACGGTACCGTCATTGTTGAAGGTGACCGTGTAGTTATCGCCGCCAACAGTCACGGGGATGGGGTTCGTGTTGCCCGGATCGGCAATAAGCTCGGAACTTTCACCGCCATTGCTGATCACGATACCGGTGATGTCGTCCTGGACGCCATCGTCGAGATCGTTGTCATTGTCGGTGTCGTCCCAGGCGGTGATCTTGATTTCCGTACCAGCCGAAGAGGTGAACAGCGCGCTGGCACCATTGGTGGTCAGGTTTTCCTCGAAGGTGTGGTCGCGGTTGCCCGGCTGGCCATAGCCGCCCGAACCGCCGGGATCGCCGCCGAGATCCTGGACGTAGTTGACCTGGAGCGTTTCGGGCAGGTTGGTGCCGCTGCTCAGGCCGAGCGAGTTACCCGAGCCCACACCGCCGGCGATGTCGGAGGTATTGACGGTGCCGTTGTTCACACCGCCGATTTCCGGCGTCAGCAGCAGGTCGAAGCTGTCGTTCGTGCCGGGCTGGTTGAAGCCGGCCCACGCACCGTTACCGCCCACGAAGTTGTACCCGCCGTCGTTGAAGTCGACATTCGTCACCGCATCGAGCGGCTGGTACATCTGCAAGACATACAGATCGTCGAAGTTCTCGGGGTCGAGCGTGATCGTGAAGACGGTCGATCCGCCACCGGCCTTCGCAGCCGTGAGCACGGTGCCATCGCTGGAGATCGAGTATTCAAGCGGGGCCAGTCCCGAAGTCAGGTTCTGCGCTTCAAGAGCATCGATCGACGCCTGTGTGAAAATTACGCGTCCGCCGTCGGCACCGTAATTGGCATCGACATCGAAGCCGCCGTTGAGGGCCTCGATGTAGAAGCCGGCCTCGTTCGTTCCGGTCAGTGCATCAGCGGCAACTGCTGCAGGACCATCGTCCTCGAAGCTGATGTTGCCCGAGATATCGACCGCATTGCTGGTCGCGGTATCGTCGTCGCCGTCCTCGACCGTCACGACCACGCTGATCGCACCGGTATCGAGAGTGACGGCTTCATCGTCGCTGTTCGGGTTGGGATGTTCGAGCGAGAGATACTGCTCGACCGTCACCACGCCCGTATCGGTATCGATACCGATCGCGAAGGCCGCCTGGCCGGCGAAGGTGCCGTTGTCGACCACGCCGTAGATCACGCCGTTCTCTTCCACCAGCGTGATGGTCGAGCCGTCGGTCAGCGTCAGGTTGCTCAGCGGGCCGACCGCGTCGAGCTGCAGCGCATAGGTCGGATCGCCGCCCTGCCCGTCAGCACCATACGCAGGATTGTTGGCCGCAAAGTCCACGATCGCCGTACCGCTGGTCGCAATCGACAGCGCGTTCGAACCCGCCACATCCGGATCATTGCCCGCCGTGTAGGACGAACCCGCCGTGAGCGTGACCGCTCCGGCACCATCGCCGCTCTCGTCGAGCGTCACATCGGCATTGGCATCGAGCACGATCGCGACTGCAGGACCATCGTCCTCGAAGCTGATGTTGCCCGAGATATCGACCGCATTGCTGG